>CAVZBM010000001.1:0-183972 GCA_963773525.1 uncultured Alphaproteobacteria bacterium
ACAGCCACGAGGATACGCCGGAACTCCGAAAGGGGCTCAGGGGGCTGATCCACGACGGCAGCCCATCCGAGCACGTGCATCGTGTCTAGGTTCCTGAAAGACTCTGGCCGCCGCAAGGGGTAGGACTCTGACGGAGATCAGCGCGGTTCGCTTTCGCTTGAAGCCGGGGCAGGACCAAGCGTTTCTCGATGCTCATGAAGCCGGCGTCGATTGGCCGGGGCTCAGGCACGCCAACATCATCAAGACCGGCGAGCACAACTATTGCATCATCGCCGAGTGGGACGATGCCGAGGCCCTGGCGGGGGCGCGGCAGGAGATGATCAAAACGCTCGACCTCTTCAGGAATACGCTCGAGGATCTCGGCGGCGGGCTGGGACTGACGGACCGCTGCATCGACCCAAAGTCAGTTTGCGACGATCGGTCCCTCAGCGCCCTTCGCGCCACCACATGCCGCCGAGAACCGTCAGCATCAGCAACAAACCGCCGAAGCCCGCGAAGAGCGGGATGCGATCGACACTGCGCAGGATGGTGTCTTCCGTCTCGCGCAGGCCGAGGAAACGGTCGGAACTGGCGGTGCCGGGTTTGATCGGCACGACCGCCGGCAGCCCATCATCGACGCGGCGGACGGTGCCGCCGGTCTCTTCGGCAAGGCCGGCGAGAGTTCCGAGGGTCGAGACCGTATCGGCGAATTCCGGCGCATTGACGGGGCCGATATGGGTCACCGTCTGCAGGTCGCCGTTCTGCACCCGGTGCAGGCCGACATCCTTCAATCTCAGACGCGTCGAAAAGATGCCGGGACCGTCGGCGCCCAATGGCACCTCAAGCGTCTCGCCATTCGGTCTCGTAATGACAGCGGGCGGCGCTTCGTCGGCCATGGTCTGGCGGATGATCTCCACGTCCATGCCTTCGCCGTCGGCGACCAGACGTTCCTCCTCCAGCTCCGGCTCCTTCATCAGCCAGTGGGCGATCCGCCGGTAGAGCCCGACATGCGGGCCGCCGCCCTCGAAGCCGCGCGCCCACAGCCAGCCCTGGTCGGACAGCAGCATGCCGACGCGGCCCTCGCCGAAGCGGTTGAGGATCAGGAGCGGCGCGTCGTCGGCTCCGCGCATCACCATGTGGCCTTGCGGCTCCTCGACATCGATCGGCGCGGAACCAGCGGCCCCAGGCCGGCGGCTCGGCATTGCCGCCATCGAGACCGCGCGTCACGGGGTGGCGTCGGCCGATCTCGCTGAGATGCGCGGGCGGAAGCCGGCGTTCTCGGTGACCGCGCCGGTCGGCATGCGCCGGCAGGGCCGGCAGCGAGCGGCGTCCGGGCGATCGACTGCTCGCCGGCATATTCCGGACCGGCGGCGACCAGCAGCGCGCCGCCATTCGTCACATATTCGGCGATGTAGTCGTAGTAGAGGATCGGCAGCACGTCGCGGTGCTGGTAGCGGTCGAGGATGATCAGGTCGAACTCGTCGATCTTCTCGACGAAGAGTTCGCGCGTCGGGAAGGCGATCAGCGACAGTTCGTTGATCGGCGTGCCGTCCTGCTTCTCGGGCGGGCGCAGGATGGTGAAGTGGACGAGGTCGACCGACGGCGTCGGACTTCAGCAGGTTGCGCCAGGTGCGCTCGCCGGCATGCGGCTCGCCGGAGACCAGCAGGACGCGGAGGTTCTCGCGGATGCCGTCGATCTGCGCGACGGCGGTGTTGTTGACGGTCGTCAGCTCGCCCTCGGCTCCGTCGACCTCGATCTCGACGATCGAACGGCCGGCATTGGGCAGTTCCACCGACGTCGTGGTCTCCTCGCCGATAAAGGCGCGCTGGCGGGCGACATCCTCGCCGTTGAGACGGATGGTGACATCGACGCCGCCATGTTCCGGACCGCTGGCATCGGCGGGCGTGCCCTCGGAAAGAACGCGGTAGGTCAGTTCGACCGGCTCGCCGACGAGCGCGAAGCGCGGCGCTCGCTCGAGCCGCAGCCGGCGGTCGAACTCGTTCTCCTCGCCGGTGATCAGCCCATGGACGGGCGCATCGAGTCCGGCCGCCGCCGCATCCTGCGGTACGTCGTGGATCTGGCCATCGGTGATCAGCACCGCCCCGGCGACACGCGAGGGCGGCACGTCGCCCAGCAGCCGGTTGAGGCTTTCGAACAGCCGCGTCTGGGTCCGATCGGCACTCGGCAGACGCGTCCTCCGGCCTCGCCGACGCGCAGTTCGAACTGCGGCAACGCGCCGATCCGGTTCCGCAGATCGGCCAGCGCCTTGTCGGTCTGGTCGGTGCGCTCGCCGATGTCCTGGCTCTGGCTGCGGTCGACAACGACGGCGACGACGCTCGTCAACGGGTCGCGCTGCTCGCGCAGGACGACCGGGTTGAGGAGCGCGAAGGAACAGCAGCGCCGCGGCGGCGGCGCGGAGGATCGCGCCGCGCCGGACGAGCATGAAACCGGCAAGGACGAAGAGGACGAGCGGGACCGCCAGAGCGATCAGCCAGGGCAGGGGGATCAGCGGCTCGAAGGCGAGGGAAAACCGGTCGATCACTGGCCGAGCCTCTCGAGCAGCGTCGGGACGTGAACCTGGTCGGACTTGTAGTTGCCGGTCAGCATGTACATCACGATGTTGGTCCCGACGCGGTAGGCATATTCGCGCTGGCGTTCGCCCGCCGGGCACCACCGGCAGGAGGGGCCGGCCATCGTCGCCGATGGCCCAGGCGCCGGCGAAATCATTGCTGGTGATCAGAATGGGCGAGACCCCGTCGGAGCGCCGCACCGGCCGCGCCGGCATCGCCGTCGGCGGTGGTCGTCGCCTCGACCCAGAGCGGGCCATTGGCGTAGCGGCCGGGAAAGCTCGGCAGAATGTAGAAGCTCTTGGTCAGGACGTGATCGGTCGGCACCGGTTCGAGCGGCGGCACGTTGAGCGTGGCGAGGATGTCGCGCAGTTTGCGCGTCGCCGGCGTGACGGTGCCGCTCTGGCGGAGATTCTGGGAGAATTCGTCTTTCGTGTCGAACAGCACGGTGCCGCCATTGGTCATGTAGGCGTCGATCTTGGCCAGTGCGGCGGCCGAAGGCGTCGGCGCATCCGGCACGACCGGCCAGTAGAGGATCGGATAGAAGGCCAATTCGTCCTCTTCGATATCGACGCCCTGCGGTTCGCCCGGCTCCATGGCGGTCCTGCCGATCAGCCAGGCCGACAGGCCCCGCAGGCCGGCGCGGCTGATCCGGTCGGTCTCGGCGTCGCCGGTCAACACATAGGCCAGGCGCGTCCGCGTCAGCGCCTCGATGGCCTCGGCTTCGCCGATCTCTTTGGGCTGGTTCTGACCGGTGGGCGAAGCAGCCTGCGACCTGCTGCGCCGACGGGTCGGCGGACCGGCGAGGACGGCGAGGGCGACCAGCACCAGGGCGGCCGTCGCTCGCGGTTCCGGCCAGGCGACGCCGGCGAAGCGACGAAACCGCACCTGCCAGCCAGAGATTGGCGAGCGTATCGAGCGCGAGCAGCGCCGCGGCAAGCGCGAAGAGCGGGCCCCGCAGGTCGATCTGCTGGTCCCTGCCATAGCCGATACGGCTGATGCCGGCCTTTAGGGTCGGCACGGCGATCGGTTCGAGCGTGGCGTCGGCATCCATCAGGTTCAGCGCAAAGACGGCGTCTTCGCTGCCGTAGAGGCCCGGCGGATTGGCGAGCGAGGCCTTCTGCGTCTGCGGCTCCAGCGGCCGGGCTTCAGGACCGGGGGCGCCAAGAGGCGCCGTGCGCGTCGAGCACCCGCCAGGGGGCGAGCGCGCTCGTCTGCCCCTTCTCGGCCGTGGCGTCCAGGCGTCCCTGGTTGCGCGACAGCCGGGTCAATTCGCGCAGCATGTCGACGAAGCTGCCGGAGAGCGGCAGGTTCGACCAGCTCGCCTCGGGCGTGACGTGGAACAGCACCAGGGTGCCCTTGCCCTCTCCGCGCCCGGTCACGAGCGGCGTGCCGTCCTGCAGCGTGGCCCATGAGCGCTCGCTCAGGCCGGGCGAGGGCTCGGCCAGAACCTGACGCTGCACCGTCACCTCGCTCGGCGGCAATCAGATTGGCGAACGGTCCGTCCTCTGGAAAGTCCGCCACCGGCTGGGGTTCGTCGAAGGACAGGGCGCCGCCTAGCGTGCGCTCGCCGCCTCGCAGTTCAACCGGCAGAAGAGGGTCCGAACCGGTCTCGCTACCGGCCAGGCGCGGACCGGCGAAGCGAACGAGCATGCCGCCGCCGTTGACCCAACGTAGCAGGTCCCGCTCGACCGCTTCCGGCAGGACGCCGACATCGGCCAGCACGATCATCGCCGGCTTCTGTTCCAGCACCGTCCGGACGGCATCGTCGAGGATCCCGGTCGAAGGCTCGACGAGGTCGGCAAAGGGCGACAAAGCGCGCCGGATGTAGAATAGCGGCGACAGCAAGGGCTGGCTGCCGGCTTCGGCGCCCCGGCCACCGATCAGACCGACGCGCCGGCGGCGGGCATCCTCGTCCAGAAGTCGAACCGCGCCGGCCTGATCGGCGCCATCGACCGCGATGCGGACCATGTCGTTGCGCAGGTCGAACGGAACCTCGAACCGCGCTTCGGCCTCGGTCTCGCCCGGCGTGAACAAGGTCTCGGCATCGGCGATGCGGCGGCCACGACTGTCATAGGCGCCGAGGCTCATCATGTCCGCACCGCTCGCCCCGGGGCGGCTGAGAGTGACGGCCAGTGCATCGGCCTCATTCTCGGCGCCGGTCGCGATCACGGCAGGAAGGCGGTCCGGTGTCGCCAGGATGAGGCGGGCCGGCGCCGCCTTGTCCAACGCCACGAACGCGTCCGCATCCGAGGGTGTCGCGAGGCCATCGGACAGGAATGCGACATTCGGCCGGGCGCCGAGATCGGCGGCGGCCGAGGCCAGCCGCTCGAACGTTGCCGCCCGGTCGACCGGAACGGGGCGGGGCACGGCGGCGGCGAGCCTTCGCCGCGCCTCGGCGGCGTCGAAGGGGCCGACCGCGCTATTGGCGGGCTCGGCCGTGAAGGCCAGCAGGATCGGCTGTCCGTCGCCGGCAGCCTCGCCGATCAAATCCTGTGCGGTTGCCACGCGATCGGGCCAGTCGGTCGCGCTCGCCCAGCCATTGTCGATCGCCAGCGCCAGCGCGCCCGACTCCGCGACCACCCGCTCGCGCGGGTTCCAGAGCGGCCCGGCCAGGGCGGCGATGATCAGGGCGGCGATCAGGAGCCGCAATGCCGTCAGCCACCACGGGCTCTTCTGCGGCGTCTCCTCGGTCTTCAGGACACGGGCGAGGATGCGCAGCGGCGGGAAGATCTCCTCCTTCGGACGGGGAGGGGTGGCGCGCAGCAGCCACCAGATCACCGGCAGGGCGATCAAGCCGGCGAGAAGCGCCGGGGCGGCGAAAGCGAGCGGCAGGCCGAACATCAGATCGCGCTCCCGTGTGGCGTCGACATCGCCTGATGCACGCGCACCAGCGCTTCGCTGGCGAGCTGGTCGGTATGGTTGACGGTGAAGCTCCAGCCGAGCCTGCGGGTCATGTCGGCGATCGCATGGCGGCGGGCCAGATAGAGGTTGCGGTAATCGTCGGCCGCCTCCTCGGCCCGCCCGGCCGTCAGCCGCACGCCGGTCTCCGGATCGATGAACCGTGTCCGGCCGTCATAGGGAAAGCTCTCTTCCGCCGGATCGGCGATCTCGATCAGATGGCCGCGTCCACCGCGACGCGCAAGAGGCCGCCAGACCGCCTCCAGCGTTTCCGGATCATCGAGGAAATCAGAGATCAGCACGACGTCGCTGCGGCCATTGACGAGCGACAGGTCCGGGCTTTCGGGCAGTGGCCCGACGATGATCCGCTCCGCGATGCGCTCGGCGGCGTTGCGGGCCGAGACCGGTTCGGAAAGGCCGAGCCAGCCGATCCGCTCGCCCGAGCGGGCCAGGAGTTCGGCAAGGGCGAGGGCCAGCACGATGGCCCGCGATTGCTTGGAGACGGCCGCGCCGCGCGACTGGAACAGCATCGACGGCGACGGGTCGGCCCACAGCCAGACCGTGTGGGCGCTCTGCCATTCATTGTCGCGGACATAGACATGATCGTCGCGGGCGCTGCGCCGCCAGTCGATGCGCGCCATGGTCTCGCCCTGCGAATAGGGGCGAAACTGCCAGAATTCCTGGCCGATGCCGCGCCGCCGGCGTCCGTGCCATCCGGAGATGACGGTGGCGGCGATCCGCCGCGCCTCGACCAACAGGTCCGGAACCAGGGCCGCGCGCTCGCGCGCCCTTGCCAGAGCGTCGTGCGGCGCGACGGGCGCGCTCGATGTGCCGATTGCCGCCAATCGATCGTCCTATCGAAGATCCCTGATGAGGCTCGCGATGACGTCGCGGACCCTGATTCCTTCCGCCCGTGCGGCGAAGCTGAGCGCCATGCGGTGCTGGAGGACCGGTTCGGCAAGGGCCGCGACATCGTCCACCGATGGTGCGAGCCGCCCTTCGTAGAGGGCGCGGGCGCGGGCGCAGAGCGTCAGCGCCTGGCTGGCGCGCGGGCCGGGACCCCACGCGACCTGCCGGTCGATCTCCTCGCTGCCATGGCCGGGCCTCGCCGAACGGACGAGTGTCAGGATGGCCTCGACGACCGAGGCCGGGACCGGCATCCGCCGGACGAGATCCTGGATTTCCATCAGCCGCGACCCGGTCACCACGCTGCGGGCGTCCGCGGTGAGCGCGCCGGTCGTGTCGGTGATGATGCGACGCTCGGCCTCGATGTCGGGATAATCGATGTCGATCTGCATCAGGAATCGGTCGAGCTGGGCTTCCGGCAGCGGATAGGTGCCTTCCTGCTCCAGCGGGTTCTGGGTGGCGAGCACATGGAAGGGCTTCGGCAGGTCGTAGCGCTGGCCGGCCACCGTAACGTGATATTCCTGCATCGACTGCAGCAGCGCCGACTGGGTGCGCGGGCTGGCGCGGTTGATCTCGTCGGCCATCAGCAGCTGGGCGAAGACGGGGCCGGCCACGAAGCGGAACGAGCGCCTGCCGGCATCATCTTCGTCGAGTATCTCGCTGCCGAGAATGTCGCCCGGCATCAGGTCCGGCGTGAACTGGATGCGGCGCGCCTCGATGCCCAGCACCTTGCCGAGCGTGTCGACCAGAAGGGTCTTTGCAAGGCCCGGCACGCCGACCAGCAGCGCGTGGCCGCCCGCCAGGACGGCGATCAGCGTCCGCTCTACCACCGCTTCCTGGCCGAAGATCACCTCGCCGACCGCCTCCCTGATCCGGCCGATATCGGCGAGGGCGGCCTCGGCGCTCGCCAGCATCTCCTCCTCGGTCATCGTGCGGGGCTCGGTCAGTGCGCTCATGGAGGGTCCGCCTTGGCTGTCATCGGAATCGGTGGGACAGGTGTTCGTCCTCAAGCTGCAGCTTAAGCCAAGGAATAAGGCTGACAAGCGCGCGTACCATGACTATTTCGTAGGCATGGAAAACACGGATGCCGACAGGGCCGATGCGGCCGCTCCCGATACCGAGGCGCTCGAAGCGCTGATCTCGCGCGCCATGAAGAGCGACCGGGGCCTGCCTCCGGTCGAGCAGTGGGAACCCGACAATTGCCGGGACATCGGCCTGTCGATCGCGGCGGACGGCACGTGGCTCTACCAGGATTCGCCGATCACCCGCGAGCGGCTGGTGCGGCTGTTCTCCACCGTGCTCAGGAAGGACGCGGACGGGCGGACCTTTCTGGTCACGCCGGTGGAGAAGGTGCTGGTAAATGTGGCGGACGCACCCTTCATCGCCGTCGAATGCGTCTCGCACGGCGAGGGCAGGCGATCGCGTGCTGACGTTCCGCACCAATGTCGGCGATGTCGTCGAGGCCGGACCGAATCATCCGCTCCATTTCGACGGCGCGGAGGGCGACGGCCCGCTCAAGCCCTATCTTCTCGTGCGCGGCCGCCTCAAGGCGCTCGCCAGCCGCGCCGTGACCTACGAGCTTGTCGAGATGGGCGAGCCGATGAGTGTCGGCGGCGCCAAGATGTTCGCCCTGCACAGCCATGGCGCGGTCTTTCCGATCGCGCCGATGGACCGGGTGGAAGAGATGAACGCATGAGCCAGCCGCGCAGCACATCGAAGGCCGATCCCTATTCGATCGGCGAATTCCGCCGCCGGGCCTCCGGCGAGGGCGGCCCCTACGAGACCAGGGACTGGGGCGACCATCGCTGGAACCGCGAGATCACCGACCATTTCTTCCGCCGCTCGAAGCGCGATGCGGCGGTGCTGATCGGCGTCACCGAACGGCCCGAGGGCGCCCATGTGCTGCTGACGCGGCGGACCGACCACCTGTCGACGCATGCCGGGCAGGTGGCGTTTCCCGGCGGGCGGATCGACGACACCGATGACGGGCCGGTCGCCGCCGCCTTGCGCGAGGCGGAGGAGGAAGTGGCCCTGCCGGTGGAGAGGGTCGAGGTGGTCGGCCGTCTTCCCGACTATTCGACCGGCTCCGGTTTCCGGATCGCGCCGGTGCTGGCGCTGCTCCATCCGCCGTTCGACCTGCATCCGGAGCCGGGCGAGGTGGCGGACATTTTCGAGGTGCCGCTGTCGTTCCTGATGGAGCAGGCCAACCACATCCAGGACAGCCGCATCTGGGAAGGCAAGCGCCGCTATTACTGGACGATGCCGTTCGAGGAGTGGCAGATCTGGGGCGTCACCGCCGGCATCATCCGCATGATGCAGGAGAGGCTCTACCCTTGACCGAGAATGTTTCGATCGCCGGGCGCGCGCCGTGGCTGCACGAGCCCGCCCTGCAAAGCCTGCTGGCGGCGCTGTCGGAGGGCGGCGAGACCGCCCGCATCGTCGGCGGCGCGGTGCGCAATGTCCTGCTCGACCTGCCGGTTGGCGACATCGACATCGCGACGACGACCGTTCCCGCCGAGACGGCGGCGCGGATCGGCAAGGCCGGCTTCCGGGTCGTGCCGACCGGCATCGAGCACGGCACCGTGACGGCCATCGCGGACGCGCATGGTGTTCGAGGTCACGACGCTGCGCGCCGACATCGAGACGGATGGCCGCCATGCCGAGGTGCGGTTCGGGACCGACTGGCAGGAGGACGCGCAGCGCCGCGACTTCACGATCAACGCTCTCTATGCCGATGCGGATGGCACGGTGCGCGACTTCGTCGGCGGCCTTGCCGATCTGGAGACGCGGACGATCCGTTTCATCGGCGATGCGCGCGAGCGGATCGAGGAGGACTATCTGCGCATCCTGCGCTTCTTCCGCTTCTTCGCCTGGTATGGCCGTGGCCGGCCCGACGCCGACGGGCTCAAGGCCTGCGCCGCGCTCAAGGAGGGCATGGACCGGCTGTCGGCCGAGCGGGTCTGGAGCGAGCTGCGCAAGCTGCTCGCCGCACCCGACCCGCGCCGCGCGCTGCTCTGGATGCGGACGGCGAGCGTCCTGACGACGATCCTGCCGGAAACCGAGAAATGGGGGATCGATCTCGTCGCCCCGCTCGTCGAGACGGGCCAGCAGGCCGGGTGGGCGCCTGATCCGCTGCTGCGGCTGATGGCGATGCTGCCGCCCGATGCGGAGCGGCTGGATGCGCTGGCGACGCGGCTGAAACTGTCCAATGCCGACCGCAGCCGCCTCGTCACCTCGACGACCGCGCCGGCGCTTCCCGCCGACCTCTCCGACCGGGCGCTCAAGGAACGGCTCTACCGCGAGGGCCGGCAGCCGGTGCTCGACCGGCTGCGGCTGTCGCTGGCCTCGGCGCGGGGCCGGGCGGTGGAGGAAGACGAGGCGCTGACCGAGGCCGCGCGCTACGCGGCGATGCTCGATCTCGCCGCCAACTGGCCGATGCCGGTCTTTCCGCTGCGCGGCGCCGACCTCCTCAATGCCGGCATCCCCGCCGGACCGGAAGTCGGCGAACGGCTGAAGGCGGCGGAGGAGAGATGGGTGAAGAGCGGGTTCGCGATGGGGAAGGAGGCGTTGATGAGGGGGGGCGGGGGAGTGATGAATGTCTAGTGGTTTGGCCCGTAAAACGGGCTAGAATCCGTACACGATTTGATCAAAACGACAAACCAGCTTACGATACTGAGATAGATACGGCTCACCCTCTATTATTTTAGAATTCTTGTTTAAGAAATCACGCAGAATATCAGTATCGAGTTCATCATCTGTTTGAAAAGCGATCATGATAACGGCCTCTTTAGGTGAGGAAGACTTCTCTATTATTTTCATGGTGTTAAGGTTCTTGAATTCCTTTTCATAGCGCTTTCTATATGAAGGACAGGTGAAATCAGCCGCACGCAATTTCCGCACCACTTTCTTCGCCCCATCGAATTTCGAAGCTGCCAGTTGTTCTTCTGACGTGATCCCTGCGTGCTTGAGGTATCGAAATATCGGGATGAATGTCTTGTTTGTTCTGGCATATATTGGAAACGCCGAATTCAAAAGATCTTTGCCGTCGAACTGGGACGAATCTGCCAAGCAGTCTTCGAACAACTCATTTGCAGAAACGCCGGCATATCCCTTCGCCGCAAGCCGCTCCTCGGCTTTCTGCCCGAATTTTTGGACGTCTTTGGCGACCCCGACGCCCACTACAAACTCGACAGTATCCGAGCCGTCAATCTCTGCAAAATCAATCACTGCAAGCTTGTTTTCGATGTCCGTCGATGTATGGACGAGTTCGTACAACTGTTCTTTAAAGAATCGCAGAACACGGGTAGGTATCTTTCGTTTTCCTCCAGTGAGCGCCGCATAGACTTGGCTAAAGTCAGCCACTTTTGCGACCATCATAGTCACGCTGAATGCGTCCGACTGTATCGTTGTCTTTTCAAGGGCCGGTGCTTCTCCCTCGGCAGATCGTTGGATGAATATTAAGTTTTCCTGGAAGGCAGCAACTTTATCTTGCGTGAGACATCGAGCAATAGAGGAAATAATTGAGCGAATGTGGGGATCTGCAATCGAATACCCGAGAAAAATAATGGGATGTTCGACAAAAATAGTAACAAGCTTCGCGGCGAGATACGGATTTTTCGATGAGAACTCTGCATAGTCCTCGGATGTCAGCACCAGTGTAGTCGGATCAGAAGAGGAGCCATGTATTTTATAGATCTCTCCGATTGCTTGTGGATTAGAAAATAGCAATTCCTGCTGCCCGATGAAAACCTTGTAGTCAGGAAAAAGTTCTTCAAGAAGGGAGTCCCAGTTGGTCGTGATGACTTCGTCGATCGCAATATCCGAAAATGATGCGATCTCTGCTCCAAAATCCGAGGAACGCGCATCTTCAAGCGAGTACTGGGCGATGTAATCGGCGATGTCCAACTTGAGCGCGTCCGACACACCTTTTACCCGCTCGGTCGTGTCTTCACGCTGGTTGGCGGTCTCTGGCGCGGACCACCACCATTCGTTGTAATCAACAGCCATCAACGATGCTGCAGTAGGCAGATCTCCATTGGCCTTCGCACGGTAGTAGCCAAAGTCTTTGATGGGGTCGCAGAAGCGTTCGAGTAGTCCGGACCAGTCCTCAATTCCCAGATATCGGCGAGAAAATCCGGAGCCTACGAACAGGAATGGAGCGGCATGATGCTTTTCAAGCAAACCTCTTAACATGTCGGTTGGATCATCGGGCATTGTGGGCCTTCGTCTGGCTTTGCACAGTCCGATTCTTCTGGCGGGGACGACGACCCACACCAAACTGCCAACGACTGCTCGGAATCCGACCCGGACAATGGCGGCTCCGAGAAGGGGCGGATGTGCGATTTCTTGCTCTGGTCCTATCGAGACTAATTTTGTTTTTCAAGCAGTTATTGGGCGCGTCCCACAAAAAGCCCGCCTTCCGGCGGGCTTTGGCGTCCGACGACACACATCACATCAAGCCGTTTGCACGTCCTTGATCCGGCTCTTGATCTCGTTGACCATGTTCGGCCGGACGTCGGTCTCGCCATGGGTGGTGCGTAGATGCTCGCTGGCGCGGCGAACCACTTCGGCCTCTTCCTCGGCCTGGGTGTGCCAGGGGCAACCGGGCACCAGCGTCCCGCAATCGAAGCGTTTCATGACCCGAACCTCCATCTTGCCGTTATCGGTCTGGATCAACGTGCAAAGGCGGCGGTCGGTTCAATCGTCACGGCCATTTCACCGCCGGCGGCATGGATGACAGGATCGACATGACATTGCCGCCGGTCTTCAGGCCGAAGATCGTGCCGCGATCGTAGAGCAGGTTGAACTCCACATAGCGGCCGCGCCGGACGAGCTGCTCGTCGCGCATCTCGTCGGTCCAGCCCTTGTCGAAATTGCGCCGGACAAGCTCCGGGTAGACGCCGAGAAAGGCCCTGCCGACATCCTGCGTGAAGGCGAAATCGGCGGCCCAGCCGCCATCCTCCTCGGCCGAATGCTGCCAGTCATAGAAGATGCCGCCAATGCCGCGCGGCTCACCCCGGTGGGCGAGGTGGAAATAGCTGTCGCACCAGGCCTTCATCTTCGGATAATCGGCGACGGGATGTGCGCGGCAGGCGGCCTCCATCGCCCGGTGGAAGGCGATGCTGTCCGGATCGTCCTGCGTGCGGCGGTCATCCAGCACCGGCGTCAGGTCGGCGCCGCCGCCGAACCACCAGCTCGTGGTGGCGACGAAGCGGGTGTTCATGTGCACGGCGGGGACGTTCGGGTTCCACGGATGGGCGATCAGGCTGATGCCGGACGCCCAGAAGCGCGGATCCTCCTCCGCGCCCGGCATCTGCTTGCGGAACTCCGGCGAGAATTCGCCGAAGACGGTGGAGGTGTGCACGCCGACCTTCTCGAAGACCCGGCCCTTCAT
Source organism: uncultured Alphaproteobacteria bacterium (assembly GCA_963773525.1). Taxonomy (GTDB): domain Bacteria; phylum Pseudomonadota; class Alphaproteobacteria; order Rhizobiales; family Rhizobiaceae; genus Notoacmeibacter. The sequence continues at coordinate 12,749 of CAVZBM010000001.1, forward strand.
CATGCTCATGACGCCGCCGCCGCCCTTGCCGTCGTCGCGCGCCCAGGGCGTGCGCTGGAACCGGCCGGGCTCGTCAGCGCCTTGCGGATGCGGGCCCGGGGCCTCGTCCTCCAGCGTCACGAAGGCGGTGCAGATCTGGTCGCGCAGCGTCTCGAACCATTGCCGGGCCGTCTCCTTCTTCGCTTCGATGTCGGGCGGCAGGCCCTGCGGCAAAGTGGGGCGCTCCATGGCTTGTCCTCGCTGTGCTTGCTTCGGCGAAAATGGCGTCGCGGCGGCTGGCCCGGCGCGATTCGCTTTCCGGGGCGGCCATGCCTAATTTCTCGCAAGGGAGCAAGTCCGTCGCGCCGGATGCCCCGTTCGAAGGAGGCCATGATGCGCCCGCCACGACGTCCCGCCCTCGACGGCCTCTCCAGGCAGATCGCCGCCGGCCGCGCCGCGACAAGCGGCAGTTTCGTGCGCGAGACCTTTCGCCTGCCGCGCTTGGAAGCGCGGGAGACGGCGCGGGCCTTTCTCAGGCGCTGGCCGAAGGCCGCCTATTGGAGCGAGGTCGAAAGCTGGCGCGTGATCGGCGAGGACGAGATCGAATTCACCATGCGCCGGCTGAAAAGCGCGGATTAGAAGCGGCGGCGAGGTGGTGCCTTGGCGTCCGGAGCGGTGCCGCCGAGTTGCGCGAGACGTCTGGCCGATTCCGCCTGTCCGAGACTCCGCCGCCGCGCCATTTCACCCGCCACAATCGCCGCGCTGACCGCGAGGTTGAGGCTGCGGGCGCCGGGCCGCATCGGGATCGTCAGGCGCTCGTCGGCGGCTTCATGGACGTGATCCGGAACGCCGGCGCTCTCGCGTCCGAAAAGGGCGATGTCGCCCGGCCGCCACTCGAAGTCGTGGTAGGGCGCATCGGCCCTGGTGGTCAGAAGGACCAGCCGCCGGCCTTCGCCCTTGCGCCAGTCCTCGAACGCCGCCCAGTCGTCGAAGCGGAGCAGCGCCGCCATGTCGAGATAGTCCATGCCGGCGCGGCGCAGCGCCCGGTCGGACAGGTCGAAGCCGGCCGGGCCGATCACGGCGACCGGAAGGTCGAGGCAGGCGCCCATTCGCAGAATCGTGCCGGTATTGCCCGGGATGTCCGGCTGATAGAGGGCCAGCAGCGGGCGGTCGGGGTGGGCCGGTGAGGTTTGCATCGTCCCTCTCTTCTAGACATGCTCGAAGACACCCGCCAAGTCCTGTTGGATTTGACTGCGCAACAATCCTATATCCAGCGCCTTCCACGGCTCTGCGCGCACCCATTTCTCAACCCCGAACCGGATGGATGACATGATCGATTCTCTCTTCCGCTGGTTCGAGCGGCTGTCCGATCCCTTTCCCGATGCGCCGGCGCAGCAGCCGCCGAGCGGCCTCTTCGCCTTCATCTGGCACCACACAAAGCCGGTCTGGCCGCTGGTCCTGATGGGCGGTTTGCTCTCGGCGGCGATCTCGGTCGCCCAGATTTTCATCTTCAGCTTCATGGGCGACGTGGTGGACTGGCTGGCCGGGCAGCCGCCGGAGAACTTCTTCGCCGATCAGTTCTGGACGCTGCTCGGCATGGGCGCGCTGATCCTCCTGGTGATGCCGATCCTCGGCATTCTGCACGATCTGCTGCTGTTCCAGACGCTTGCCGGCAACTATCCGATGATCATCCGGTGGCAGGGCCACAAATACCTGCTGCGCCAATCGATGAGCTTCTTCTCCGACGAATTCGCCGGACGGGTGGCGACGCGGCTGATGCAGGGTGCGCTCGGCACGCGCGAAGTGGTGATGAAGTCGGTCGACGTCTTCGCCTATGTCATCGTCTATTTCGTCGGAGCCGTGGCGCTGATGGCGACGTTCGACCCGGTGCTGATGGCGCCGTTCCTGGTCTGGATCGTCGTCTATTTCTCCATCCTGGGCTACTTCCTGCCGCGCCTGCGCAAGACCTCGGAGATCCAGGCCAATGCCCGCAGCGAGATGACCGGCCGCATCGTCGACAGCTACACCAATATCGCGACGATCAAGCTGTTCGCTCATGCCGGCCGCGAGGAGCGCTATGCGCGCGAGGCGATGGAGCGGTTCCTGCACACGGTCTATCCGCAAATGCGGCTGGTGACGCTGCTGAACACGAGCCTCGGCATGGCCAATGTCAGCCTGCTCTTCGCCGTCGGCGCGCTCGGCCTGTGGTCGTGGTCGCTCGGGGCGGCGACGGCCGGCGCGCTGGCCGTCGGTCTCGGCCTCGTCATGCGGCTCGAAGGCATGAGCCACTGGGTGATGTGGGAGCTGGCCGGGCTGTTCGAGAATCTCGGCATGGCCGAGGATGCGGCGCATATGCTGGCCCGGCCGCAGAGCGTGACGCGACCAGCCCGGCGCGAAGCCGCTCTCGGTGCCGCACGGCGCCATCCATTTCGACGATGTCAGCTTCCATTATGGCAAGGGCGACGGCGTGATCGGCCATCTCGACCTCGCCATCCGGCCCGGCGAGAAGATCGGCCTCGTCGGCCGGTCCGGCGCCGGGAAGTCGACGCTTGTCAACCTGCTGCTGCGCTTTCACGATCTGGAGGGCGGAACGATCCGCATCGACGGCACCGACATCGTGACCGTCGACCAGGAGAGCCTGCGCGCCCAGATCGGCGTCGTGACGCAGGACACGGCGCTGCTGCACCGCTCCGTGCAGGAGAACATCCAGTATTCCCGGCCCGATGCGGCCATGGCCGAGGTCGAACGGGCGGCGCGACAGGCCAAGGCGATCGACTTCATCGGCGGTCTTTCCGATCTCAGCGGGCGGACCGGCTTCGAGGCGCATGTCGGCGAGCGCGGCGTCAAGCTCTCCGGCGGGCAGCGGCAGCGCATCGCGATTGCCCGCGTCATGCTGAAGGATGCGCCGATCCTCGTGCTCGACGAGGCGACATCGGCGCTCAATTCGGAGGTCGAGGCGGCGATCCAGGACAGTCTCGACCAGCTGATGGAGGGCAAGACGGTCATTGCCATCGCGCACCGGCTCTCCACCATATCGCAGATGGACCGGCTGGTGGTGATGGATCGCGGCGCGATCGTCGAGGAAGGTACCCATGACGAACTGATCGCTCGCGGCGGGCTCTATGCCCGGCTCTGGGCGCGGCAGTCCGGCGGCTTCCTGCGCCTCGACGAGGCCATGGATAGCGAGCCGGCGGCCGACGATGATCCGGGTGTGGCGGCGCAATGAGGCAAGCCGGCCAGGCGCCCGATCTGCCGACGCAGGCGGAGGATCTGCGCACCGACTACAATCGGCGCGAGACGGTCTCGGACCGTGTCTTCGGCGTTGCGGAAGACCGCATCGACCCGTTCCGGCAGGACGATGGCGGCCTGCTGCCGCGCGATGCGCTGGCGTTCATCCTCCACTTCGCCCGGCAGGCGAAGGGGCCGTTCGCCGCGATGCTGGTCATCGGCGGTCTGGCGGGGGCCGTCGACGCGGCGCTCTACTGGTCGGTGGGCTGGCTGGTCGACCTGATGGACCGCACTGGCCCGGCGAATTTCCTGGCCGAGAACTGGCTGCCGCTTCTCGGCATCCTCTTCCTGATCCTCGTCGTCCGCGCCGGCGTGATGATCGGCCAGACGATGCTGGAGCAGCAGGTCATCACGCCGCGCTTCATCGCGATGATCCGCTGGCAGGCGTTCAGGCGGGTGATCGAACAGCCGCTCTCGTTCTACCAGAACGATTTCGCGGGCCGGATCGCGCAGAAGATCATCCAGGCCGGAGAGAGCACGACCGACCTGATCACCTCCGTCATCGGCACTTTCTGGTCGTTCGCCACATTCGTCGTGCTGACCGGGTCGATCCTGGTCGCGATGGATCCGATCCTCGGCATTGTCGTCGGCGTCTGGATCGTCTGCTATCTGGCAATCGCCTGGCTGCTGCTGCCGCGCGTGCGCAAGACATCGCGGCGGCGGGCCAATGCCCGCTCGATCCTCAGCGGACGGCTGGTCGACGCCTTCACCAATATTCTTGCCGTGAAACTGTTCGACGACGGGCGGCGGGAACACGCCTTCGTGCGCGAGGGGGTCGAGCACCTGCTCTACGCGACGGCGCATGCGGCGCGGGCCATCACGACGGTGCGGGCTTCGGTCGCCATTCTCAATGGCCTCATGATGGGCGCCGTCGGCATCGTCGCCGTGCGCGGCTGGATGGCCGGCGACATCACCACCGGCGCCATCGCCGCCGCCATGGGCCTCGTCTTCCGGCTCAACCAGATGAGCGGCTGGGTGATGTTCAACATCAACGGCATCGTCCGGAACTTCGCGACGGTGCAGGACGCGACCGGCACGATCTCGGTGCTGCCGGCCCTGCAGGACGCGCCCGGCGCGGTGGAAATCGGACGGGCCCGCGGCGCGATCGCCTTCGAGAAGGTCTCCTTCGGCTACGGCCGCGCCGACATGCCGGTGATCGAGGATCTCTCCTTTCGCATCGAGCCGGGTGAGCGGGTCGCGATCGTCGGCCCCTCCGGCGGTGGCAAGAGCACCATCCTGTCGCTGATGCTGCGGCTGTTCGATGTCGAAGCCGGGCGAATCACCCTCGACGGCACCGATATCCGTGATCTGACGCAGAGCTCGCTGCGCCGGCAGTTCGGCATGGTCAGCCAGGAACCGATGCTGATGCACCGTTCGATCCGCGACAACATCGCCTATGGCCGGCCGGAAGCGGGCGATGACGCGATCCGCGAAGCGGCGCGCCGGGCAGCGGCCGACCGCTTCGTCGAATCGGTCGCCGATCATCGCGGCCGGACAGGCTTCGACGCCCATGTCGGCGAGCGTGGTGTCAAGCTCTCCGGCGGCCAGCGGCAACGCATCGCGGTGGCGCGGATGGTGCTCAAGGATGCGCCGATCCTCGTTCTCGACGAAGCGACCTCGGCGCTCGATTCGGAGATCGAGGCGGCGATCCAGGAGTCGCTCGAGACGCTGATGGAGGGGCGGACGGTGATCGCGGTGGCGCATCGCCTGTCGACGATCGCACGGCTCGACCGGATCATCGTCATCGATGACGGGCGGATCGTCGAACAGGGCAGTCATGACGAGCTGCTGGCGCAGGACGGGCTCTATGCGCGGCTGTGGCGGCGCCAGACTGGCGGCTTCCTGCCGCGTCATCTCGCCGCGGAGTGACGCGATGACCCTGCGTCCGCCCGTCCGATATCGCGACGCGCTCTCCGCCATCGAGGAGCGGAGCGACGCGCTCGGCTATGAAATCGCAGCGGAAAAGGCAAGCAGCCTCGGCCGCGCCGGGAAGGCGGTCGGCGAAGCTCTCGACGCGCTGCGGGCCTTCGATGCCAAGAATGGCGAGGATCCTTCCACGCTGAACGAGGACGAGCGGGCGGAGCGTTCGATCCTGCTGCGCCGCGCCGCCCGCGCGACTCACGCCTATTTCATCCAGCGCGAGCTTTGTGGCCTGCGCCGCCACCATGATGCGATCGCGCAATATCGCATACCGGGCAGCGTCCTTTCGCGGCTGGGCGTGGCCTAGACGCTCCCGTGGGCCCTCCACCGCTTTTGGACGAAAGTGGGGCGCTGGTGTCTGGACAAGGGTGCATCTGGCCAATAGAAGGGCGCCAAAGACCGGGCAGTCGGGTGTCCGGCGGCACTGGCGCGCCTTGCGTTGCGCACATCGCCGTCTGGTCCGGCGGGGCCTTCTCCGGTCTCCCAGCAGAGGATTTGCAGACGTGAGCGGAAACGACACGATCGGACATGGCGGCGAAGGCGAAGCGACGCGCCGCGACTTTCTCTACATTGCGACAGGCATGGCGGCGGCGGTCGGCGCAGCGGGCGCCGTGTGGCCGTTCATCGATCAGATGCGCCCCGACGCCTCGACGCTGGCCCTCGCCTCGATCGATGTCGATGTCTCGGCGCTGGAGCCGGGCATGAGCCTGACCGCCAAGTGGCGCGGCAAGCCGATCTTCATCCGCAACCGGACGGAGAAGGAGGTCGAAGAGGCGACGGGCGTGCCGATGGAGGAACTGAAGGATCCGGTGGCGCGCAACGAGAACATCCCCGGCCCGGCGGAGGCGACGGATCTCAACCGTTCAGCTGGCGTGGGCAAGGAAAACTGGATCGTGATGATCGGGTCCTGCACCCATCTCGGCTGCGTGCCGCTCGGCCAGGCTGGCGAGTTCGGCGGCTGGTTCTGCCCCTGCCACGGCTCGGTCTACGACACGGCGGGCCGCATTCGTGGAGGTCCGGCGCCGGAGAACCTCCACATTCCGACCTTCGCCTTCACCTCCGACACGACCATTCGCATCGGCTGATCATCCGGAAGGGCTAATAAGAGATGAGCGGACACTCCACCTATACGCCGAATTCGGGAGTCGAGAGATGGATCGACGCCCGTATGCCCCTGCCGCGTATGATGTATGACAGCTTCGTGGCCTATCCCGTGCCGCGCAACCTGAACTACGCCTACACTTTCGGCGGCATCCTGATGCTGATGCTGGTGGTGCAGATCCTGTCGGGCGTCGTGCTCGCGATGCACTATGCGGCCGATGCGGGCGTCGCCTTTTCGTCGGTCGAGTTCATCATGCGGGACGTCAATTCCGGCTGGCTGCTGCGCTACATGCACGCCAACGGCGCGTCCTTCTTCTTCATCGCCGTCTATCTGCACATCGCGCGCAGTCTCTATTACGGCTCCTACAAGGCGCCGCGGGAACTGCTCTGGATCCTCGGCGTGCTGATCCTGTTCCTGATGATGGCGACGGCCTTCATGGGCTACGTGCTGCCGTGGGGCCAGATGTCGTTCTGGGGCGCCACCGTGATCACCGGCTTCTTCTCCGCCATTCCGGTCATCGGCGACTGGATCCAGCAGTTCCTGCTGGGCGGGTTCGCGGTCGACAATCCGACGCTCAATCGCTTCTACTCGCTGCATTACCTGCTGCCGTTCATCATCGCCGGCGTCGTCATCCTGCATGTCTGGGCGCTGCACGTCGTCGGTCAGACCAACCCGACCGGCATCGAGGTCAAGTCGAACACGGACACACTGACCTTCACGCCCTACGCGACGGTCAAGGACGGCCTCGCCATGGTGCTGTTCCTGCTCGTCTTCGCCTATTTCATCTTCTACATGCCGAATTATCTCGGCCATCCGGACAATTACGTGCCGGCCAACCCGCTGCAGACGCCGGCGCACATCGTGCCGGAATGGTACTTCCTGCCGTTCTACGCGATCCTGCGCGCCATCACCTTCAATATCGGGCCGATCGACTCCAAGCTTGGCGGCGTGATTGCCATGTTCGCTTCGATCGCGGTGCTGTTCTTCGTGCCGTGGCTGGACACGTCGCGGGTCCGTTCCGCCGTCTACCGGCCCTGGTACAAGCTTTTCTTCTGGCTGTTCGTGGCCGACTGCATCCTGCTCGGCTGGCTCGGCTCGCGCCCGGCCGAAGGCGTCTATATCGTGACGGCGCAGTTCGCGACGCTCTTCTACTTCGGGTTCTTCCTCGTGATCATGCCGCTCCTCGGTCTCTTCGAGACGCCGAAACCGCTGCCCAACTCCATCACGGAGGCGGTGCTGGCGAAGAATGGCGAGAGGGCCGCCGCCCAGCCGGCGGAATGATTGGCGTGGACCAGCAGGGAAACAAATTGATGAATATGCTTCTGAAGGGGCTCGTCGGGGCCGGTCTCGGCCTCGGCGTCGCCACTGCCGTCTTTGCGCAAGATCAGGTGACCGAGCAGCCCACGGCGACCGAGGAGGCCGCTCCGGCCAGCAATGACCCGGCCGCAGCCGAGGAGACGCCCACCGAAGCGCCGGCCACGCAAGAGGCAGGCGAAGGCGTCGACGAGGAGCTCGATGGTCACCGCGCCGAAGGGCGGTGGGGTGCCGGTGCCCGCGGATGAAGAGACGGTCGCCGCGGAAGGCGAGGGCGAGGCTCATATCCAGCATTTCCCGATCCGGAAGCCGATACATGTCGACTGGACCTTCGCCGGCCCGTTTGGCCATTACGATCTCGGCCAGTTGCAGCGCGGCCTGAAGATCTACAAGGAGGTCTGTTCGGCCTGCCATGCGATGAAGCGTGTGGCTTTCCGCGACCTGGAAGAGCTCGGCTATTCGGAAGCGCAGGTGAAGACCTTCGCCAGCGACTACGAGGTCGAGGACGGCCCCAACGCCGACGGCGAGATGTTCACGCGTCCGGCGGTCGGATCCGATCGCTTCCCCACACCCTTTCCCAACGAGGAAGCCGCCGCGGCCGCCAATAATGGCGCGGCGCCGCCCGATTTCTCCCTGCTCGCCAAGGCGCGGGCGGTGGAGCGGGGCTTTCCCTGGTTCGTCTTCGATATCTTCACCGGCTATGCCGAAAGCGGACCGGACTACATCTACAGCCTGCTGCATGGCTATGACGAGGACATGCCGGCGCATATCGAACTGCCGGAAGGGGTGTACTACAATCCGTACTTCATCTCCTCCGCCGGCCTCGCCATGCCGAAGCCGATCTCGGATGGGCAGGTCACCTATGATGACGGATCGCCCGAGACTCTGGACCAGTATTCCAAGGACGTCGCGGCGTTCATGATGTGGGCCGCCGAGCCGAAGCTCGACATCCGCAAGAAGATCGGCCTGCGGGTGATGATCTTCCTGTTGCTCTTCGGGGCGCTGCTGTGGGTGACCAAGCGCAAGGTGTGGAACGGCGTCGAGCACTGAGCCTTATCCGCCCAAGGAAATAGGACGCCGCCGCCCCGCGGGCCGGCGTCCTTTCTTTTTCACCATCTCTTGCGCGCGCAAACGCACCGCGCCAAAAAGAGGCGCAACAGGCCCCGAGGACTGACTGATGCCACCGACAATCGCCGATCCGGTGCTTGCCGGCCGCCTGCGCGCGGCCATCCGGACCATCCCCGACTATCCCAAGCCCGGCATCATGTTCCGTGACATCACGACGCTGCTGTCGAACGGCCCGGCCTTTCACGATGCCGTCAACGCGATGGCCGACCGTTTCCGGGGCGAGCGGATCGACTGTATCGCGGGGATCGAGGCGCGCGGTTTCGTGCTCGGTGCGGCGGTCGCCCACGCCATGGGCGTCGGCTTCGTGCCGATCCGCAAGAGTGGCAAGCTGCCGCACAAGACGATCAGCCGTGAATATGCGCTGGAATACGGAACGGACCGGCTGGAGGTGCACATCGACGCGCTGCCGCATGGCGCGCGGGTGCTGGTGATCGACGATCTGATCGCCACCGGAGGCACGGCCATGGCCGGAATCGAGCTGGTGGAGGAATTAGGGGGCCACGTCGTCGCGGCCGCCTTCGTGATCGACCTGCCCAACCTTGGCGGCGCGGCCAAGCTCGCGGCGCGGGGCGTGCATGTCGAGGTCCTGATCAGCTTCGAGGGCCACTGACCGGTCCGATTACTCCGAGCGAATGAAGCCGCTGGAAAGAAAACGCAGGACGGTCTCGCCGTTCTGATTGGTCGCTTCCACGTCGGACCGGACGATCCCCCAGCCGACCCGCGATCGTGACAGACGCGCTTCTCGCATCGATGAGCGATAGGAGATCGTGTCGCCGACATAGGTCGGCCGCAGCCATTTCACGTCACGGATGCCCGGAGAGGGGCCCCATTCCGGCAACGGACCTCCCCAGCCGATGGCGTCGGCAAGGGCCTTTTTGCCGTTCATCACGTAGAGCCGCATGAAGATGGAGCAGGTGTGCCAGCCGGAGGCGCACAGCCGGCCGAAATGGCTGGCCTCGGCCGCCTTCTCGTCGAGGTGGAAGGGTTGGGGATCGAATTGCCGGGCGAAGCGCTTGATTGCCTCGGCCTCGAATTCGTAGTCGCCGATTTCGATCTGGATGCCCGGATGCAGGCGCGAGAAGAAGGTGTCCGTCATGATGAGACGCCGTGTTCGACGAAATTGTCCGGGTCGCGCAGGCGGACCATGGCCGGGTAGCGCAGATAGGTGACCGTGTCGCCGTCCTGGTTGGTCAGCGTGCTCTCGAAGGTGACGAAGCCGCGATCCGGCCGTGAACGCGATACCCGCCGCTCGACCACCGTGGCGACACCCTCCAGCGTGTCGTCTGGCCGAACGGGCTTCAGCCAGCGCACCTCTTCAACGCCGGGGGCGCCGTCTGAAAGGCTGCGGCTGACGAAGGCCTCGCAGATCATCGCCATGAAGAGGCTGCAGACGTGCCAGCCCGAGGCGATCAGCCCGCCAGTCTGCCGGGCCTGCTCGCTGTCGGGATCCAGATGAAAGGGCTGGGGGTCGAATTCCTCGGCGAAGGCGACGATCTCCGCCGCGCTGACGGTGCGCGGGCCAAGCCTGAACACGCGGCCGACCGTCAGATCCTCGAAGCCCAGCAATTGTTCGTCCTCGCTCATGTCCTCTCCGGTCGCGGCGGTCGTGTGGTTCTGTTCAGGTGTTGAATCGGAACAGCAGCACATCGCCGTCCTGCACGACATATTCCTTGCCCTCGTCGCGGGCCTTGCCGGCTTCCTTGGCCGCCTGCTCGCCGCCGAGCGCGACATAGTCGGGATAGGCGATCGTCTGGGCGCGGATGAAGCCGCGTTCGAAATCGGTATGAATGACGCCCGCCGCGCCCGGCGCCTTGGTGCCCCGCGTTACGGTCCAGGCGCGGGTCTCCTTCGGGCCGGCGGTGAAGTAGGTGATCAGGTCGAGCAGCTCGTAGCCGGCCCGGATCAGCCGGTCGAGGCCGGGCTCTTCCAGCCCCATCGCCTCCATGTATTCGGCTGCCTCGGGCTCGTCGAGCTGCGCGATCTCCGCCTCGATCGCCGCCGAGATGACGACCATGGACGCGCCCTGCTCCTCGGCCATCGCCCGCACGGCCTCGCTGTGGGCGTTGCCGCTCGCGGCATCCGCCTCGGCGACATTGCAGACATAGAGGACGGGCTTGCTGGTCAGCAGGTTGAGGCCGCGCAGCAACCTCAGATCCTCCGCCGCGATGCCGTCCAGCATCAGCCGGACCGGCTTGCCTTCCTGCAACAGCGCCAGCGCGCGCTCCATCACCGGCAGAACGGTGATCGCCTCCTTGTCCTTGCCGGTCGCCTTCTTGCGGGTGTTGAGGATGCGCTTTTCGAGGCTGTCCAGATCGGCGAGCATCAGTTCGGTCTCGACCGTGCCGGCATCGGCGACGGGATCGATCCGGCCCTCGACATGGGTGATGTCGCCATCCTCGAAGCAGCGCAGCACGTGGACGATGGCGTCGACCTCACGAATATTGGCGAGGAACTGGTTGCCGAGACCCTCGCCCTTGCTCGCACCCCGGACGAGGCCGGCAATGTCGACGAAGGAGATGCGGGTCGGGATGATCTCCTTGCTCTTTGCGATGCCGGCGATCGACCTCAGGCGGGCATCCGGCACCGCCACCTCGCCGGTGTTCGGCTCGATGGTGCAGAAGGGATAGTTGGCGGCCTGCGCCGCCGCCGTCTTCGTGAGCGCATTGAAGAGCGTCGACTTGCCGACATTGGGCAGACCGACGATGCCGCATTTGAAACCCATGGGTGGAACCGCTTCCCCGGATGTAGACGTCTTGAAAATTCGAGGCTGGCTATGGGCGAGTGGTGCAGCGAGGTCAAGGGGATCAACGGGCGCCCAATGGTCAGCGCCGATCAAGCTTGCACGGATAGCTTGCGCGACGGTTCCCTTCCGGGGTGGGTGATGACTGTTCTCTATCTTCTGTCGATCGCTCGCGGGTCTGATCTTGCTCAGCACGATGATCGGACTTTTCATTCACATGCGGGCCGGCACGGTGAGGCGCTACCTGGCGCTGCCCGCCTGCGGACCGGCGGCGTGCGGCCTCGGCTTCGCCGATTATTATCTCGACGATCCGCTGAGCATCGAGCACGGCCTGAGGCGTCTGCGGCGAGTTTCCAGCCGCACCTCGCTGCTGGGCGGCGTGGCGCTGGTCAATCTGGCGCTCGCGCTGATCGTGATCGCGGCGCCGAATGCCTTTGCCGGCGCCGTCATCGCACTGGTCGACGTGCTGCCGCGGGGCTGAGGGCGACGGCACCGGCTTTTTACTCGCCATCCGCGCCTGCAGGGAAGGGCGGTTTCCGAAGGCTGCCCTATCTCTGGCTCTCGTTCCAGTCGAACGAGGCTCGCCATGCGCCATCAAACGGAAGTGCCCGTCACTCATCGCCGCGTGACCATGCTGGACACGCCGGAGATCGAGCGCGGCACGATCACCAAGCCGAAGCTGGAGCGGCCTCGGCTCTACAAGGTGATCCTGCTGAATGACGATTACACGCCCCGCGACTTCGTCACGATGGTGCTGCGTGCCGTCTTCCGAATCCCGACCGACACGGCCCGCCGGCTGATGATGACGGCGCACCGCTTCGGCTCATGCGTCGTCACCGTCGCGACGCGGGAGATCGCCGAGGAGAAGGCGAAGGAGGGAACCGACCTCGCCAAGGGCGAAGGATTCCCGCTAATGTTCACCACCGAGCCGGAGGAGTGAGGCGTCAGCCCTTTCCCAACAGCTTCTTCAGCATCTCGGCCATCGGGCCAGTGGTCGGCGGGGCGACGGCAGGACCCTTCTGGCGGGCCTGGCGGATATGGCTCTGGCCCTTCGGCTTGCCGGCGGGCGAAGCGGATGGCGAACTGGGGTCGGTGGGTTTGGCTTTCGGAGTCTTCTGGCGGGCGGACGCTTCATCCTTTGCGGGCGTGGGCGCCTTGCCCTGCATGGCCAGCGAGACCCGGTTCATGAAATCGCTCTCCTTGCCGTCAGCCAACATCGGCATGGCGTCGGCGATGGCGTCCAGGAGCGGGTCCAGCCATTCGGCGTCGGCCTTGGCGAAATCGCCGAGGACGTGGCGCGTGACGAGCTCCTTGACGCCGGGATGGCCGATGCCGATGCGGACGCGGCGATAATCCTTGCCGCAATGGGCATCGATCGACCGGATCCCGTTATGGCCACCCGCGCCGCCGCCCGTCTTGACGCGGACCTTGCCGGGCGCGAGATCGAGTTCGTCATAAAGGACGACCAGGTCCTCCGGCTCCAGCTTGTAGAAGCGCATGGCCTCGCCGACCGCACGGCCGCTCTCGTTCATGTAGGTCTGCGGCTTCAGGATGAAGGCCTTATCGCCGCCGAGCCGGCCTTCGGCCAGTTCGCCCTGAAACTTTCTGGAGAAGGCGGAGAAGCCGTGGCGCCGGGCGATCGCCTCGGCGGCCATGAAGCCGACATTGTGCCGGTTGTTGGCGTATTGGCCACCGGGATTGCCGAGGCCGACGATGAGCAGCATGGGTTGGCCCTTCTTGCCTGTGGTCCTGCACTTGGCAAAGCGCGGCGCAAAAGAAAAGGGGGCGGATCGCTCCGCCGCGGCGTCAGGTTCGTCGGAACAGGCTGTACTGGAAGGATTGCGGCGTGCCCCACGGGGTCACGTGCCGTTCGGCGCGATCGGCGAGGCGCTCGAAGTCCTGCCCAAGGGTTTCGCCGAGACTCTTGGGACTGTAGCGGATGACGGGCAGACCGCTGCACCGTTCTGGCCCGTCGGGTGCGAAGGTGGCGATGATGGCGTGGCCGCCCGGCGCAATAGCCTCCCTCAGAGCGGCGAGATAGGCCTGCCGGTCCGCCGGCTCCGTCAGGAAATGAAAGACCGCGCGATCGTGCCAGAGGTCATAGCGGCGATCGGGCCGCCATTCGGTGATGTCGGCGGTGATCCAGCGAACCGTTCCCGCTGCGGGGCCAAGCCGCTTCCGCGTCCTTTCGAGCGCCGCGCCCGAAACGTCGAGCACGGCGAGGTCCGTCAACCCCATTTTCAGGAGAAGGTCGACGAAGAGCGACGTTCCGCCACCAATGTCGATGACGGCGGACGTCTCGTCGAGGCCGATCGCCTCGGCAAGCTCCAGCGACACGTCCGGCCTGTCCTGATGCCAGCTGAGCCCGGGCTCCTCCTTCGTCGAGTAGACCTCCTCCCAGTGCGAGCGCCTTTGTTTGTCCATGTGCTGCGGATGCCTCGGGGTCGGGTTGCGTTGCGGACGACCAGCATGACCGATTTCCACAGGGCCATCCAGCCGCAAGCGTGGCGCAAAAGAAAAGGGGCGGATCGCTCCGCCCCTTGCGTTCGTCGCTGGAGATGGGCTTGCGCCTCACTCCTTGTCGGCGCGGTCCGTATCGGTCTCTTCGGTGGCGGTTTCCTCGCCCTCGACGGTCTCGGCGTTCTGTTCGATGACTTCCGTCTCCAGAACCTCCTCCTCCTCTTCCTCGGCCTGCGAGGCGAGGGCATCGGGGGTGGCGATCGTCGCGATGGTGAAGTCGCGATCGGTCACGGCCGGGTGAACGCCTTCCGGCAGCTTCACCTGCGAGATGTGCAGCGAAGCACCCATCTCGGCTCCGGTCAGGTCGAGCTCGATGAAGTCCGGGATCGCGGTCGCGGCGCAGACCACCTCGACCTCGTGGCGGACGACGTTCAGCACGCCCGGCAGGATCGGCTCGCCGTCCTCATCGACCGTCTCGGTCGGGTGAAGGCCGGGCGACTGCTCCTCATTGATGAAGTGCACGGGGATGGCGACGGTCACCTGCGTGTTCTTGCCGATGCGCAGGAAGTCGACATGGATGGTGAAGTCCTTGACGACGTCGACCTGCAAATCCTTCGGCAGGACCTGGATCTTTTCGCCATCGACATCGATGGTCGCGATCGTGGTCAGAAAGCCGGGCGAGGTCGCCTTCAGGTGCACATCCTTGTAGGGAAGCGCAATCGACAGGGGGTCCTTCCTGTCACCGTAGATGACGGCCGGGATCTTGTTTTCGCGGCGCAGTGCACGGGCGGACCCCTTACCGACCCGATCGCGACGCTCGGCCGTGAGCTCGTAGCTCTCGCTCATAGCGAATTCCTTTCGAATTTATGGAGTGCCATCCCGGCCGGGCCGGAATGACAAAAGGCGATCCGATGGCACCCATCGCCCGCCTCCACCGCGTTGCCTCCAAGGGTGTCTACGCGGCCGCCCGGGGCCATAGCCGATCGCAGACGGGACGGCAAGCCTCCCGCATATTTCGTCCGGCCCGGCGGGAACCGAACGCCGCACGCCGACGTTGATTTCGCGAATGCTTACGCCTCTGAACCCAGGGGCGTTTTTTCAACCTCTGGAGGACCCTATGAAAAAGCTTCTCATCACGACCGTCGCCGCCATGGCACTCGGCATCACCGGCGCCTATGCGCAGGATAGCGGCGCGGCCGGCGCCGACGCGGCCAAGAACAGCGGCGAAGATCTGGCGCCGATGATCGAGGTCGGCAATGCCAAGATCGAAGACGGCAAGATCACGGGCGTCACGGTGACATCGCCGGTCAAGGGTTACGTCGTCGTGCATGATGATGGCGCGGGCGCTCCGCCGGCCAGCCTCGGCCACGCTGCCATCGACATGGGCGAAACGGGCAATCTGTCGATCGATCTGACCGAGGCCCCCGGCGACAATGTATCGCTGATGCTCCACGAGGAGACCAATGGCAACGACACCTATGATTTCGGTCCTGGTTCGACCGATGTCGATACGCCGGTCTCGACTGCGGCGGGTGTCGTCAACCAGCCACTGCAGGGGATGTAATCACATCCATCCGATCGTGATCGGACTAGAATCGGGCGTCCCTTTCCGGGGCGCCCTTTTCGCATGCGGCATTGATGCTCTGCTCGTTCGGCTGGCTGCGATGGCCGTCAGTCGAACAGCGAGGAGACCAATTCTTCCAGCGCGGTTCGGTTGATCGCCTCGCCGATCAACGCGGAGATCGAAAGGACTCGGATCTTGCCGGCCGATTTGACGGATTCCGTCGGCTGGATGGAGTCGGTGATGACCAACTCCTTCAGCTTGGAATTCTCGATCCGCTCGACGGCCTTGCCGGACAGGACGCCGTGGGTGATGTAGGCGGTCACCGAATTGGCGCCCTGGTCCATGATCGCAGCGGCAGCGTTGCAGAGCGTGCCGCCGGAGTCGATGATGTCGTCGATCAGGATACAGTCCTTGCCGTCGACCTCGCCGATGACGTTCATCACCTCGGACTCGCCGGGCCGGTCACGGCGCTTGTCGACGATCGCCAGAAGCGCGTCGATGCGCTTGGCGAGCGCGCGGGCGCGGACCACACCGCCGACATCCGGCGAGACGACCATGGTGTTGGTCAGGTCGTACTTCGCCTTCACATCGCGCGAGATCACCGGCACGGCATAGAGATTGTCGGTCGGGATATCGAAGAAGCCCTGGATCTGGCCGGCGTGAAGGTCGAGCGTCAGCACGCGGTCGGCGCCGGCCTCCGTGATCAGATTGGCCACCAGCTTGGCCGAGATGGGCGTGCGGGCGGCGGGTTTGCGATCCTGCCGCGCATAGCCGAAATAGGGAATCACCGCCGTGATGCGCCGCGCCGATGATCGACGGAAGGCGTCGATCATGATCAGCAGTTCCATCAGATGATCATTGGCGGGGAACGAGGTCGACTGCAGGACGAAGACGTCCTCGCCGCGCACGTTCTCGCCGATCTCGACGAAGATTTCCTGATCGGCGAAGCGGCGGACCGTCGCCTTGCCGAGGGGTATGTCGAGATAGCTGGCGACGAGATCGGCCAGGTGCGAATTGCTGTTACCGGTGAAGAGTTTCATCCAGACCGTTCCGACCCGTATCCTGCCGCTGCCTTAAGGGGCAGGCCGCTGCAATGCAACCCGGCTTTTGGAGGGGAGTGTGGAGAAGCTTAACCGGTGAGCATGATGGCGCTGATCTGGCGGCCGTAATCCGGTTCGCCGCGATGGGTGGTGCGGCGGTAGGAGAAGAAGCGCGTCGTCCTCCTCGTAGGTACAGTGCGGCACCGCCTCGACGGCCACGCCGAGGCTCTCGAGACGGCTCTGACTATAGCCGCAGAGGTCGAACAGGGCATGATGCGCCTTGCCGGACGGCCTGAACCAGCGATGGTTCGCCTCCTGCGCCATGACGAAGCGCTCGACGAATTCCGGTCCGACCTCATAGGCGGCCTGGTGGATGGACGGGCCGAGAACGGCGACGATGCGGCCGCGATCGGCGCCGAGGGTCTCCATCGCGTGAACGGTGTTTTCCAGGATGCCGGTGAAGGCGCCCTTCCAGCCGGCATGCGCCGCTCCGATCACGCGCGCCTCGCCGTCGGCGAACAGAACCGGACCGCAATCGGCGGTGAGGATGCCGATCGGCACGTCGGCGGTGCCGGTGACGAGCGCGTCGGCCTTTGGCCGGTCCGCCCCGAGTGGCGCATCGATCGTCAGGACGTCCGGCGAATGAACCTGCCAGGGTGTCGACAGGGCCGCTCCGGTGCCGAGCGCCGCCGCGACACGCCTGCGGTTTTCGGCGATCGCGCCGGGATCGTCATCGCTGCCGGCGCCGACATTGAGCGATGCGTAGATGCCCTCGGAGACACCGCCCTGGCGGGTGAAGAAGCCGTGGCGCACGCCCTCCAGCGAAGACAGCGCCGGGTGACGGATCGGCTCGGCCCGAACGGATTGCATTTTGCGCGCTGACTGTTCCTGCATCGGTCTTCGGCCGCTCCCCCGGTTTCGTCTCGGTTTTGCCGACCTACATAAAGGGCAAAAGGCGCGGAAACGAGACGCGCCGCAAATTCTCTCAGGACCATGACAGCAACAGCCCCCCGTTTCGACAACAGCTATACTCAATTGCCCGACCGCTTCTTCGCCCGGGTCGCGCCGGCCATTCCAGATGCGCCGGATCTGCTGGCGCTCAACGAGGACCTGGCGCGGTTGCTTGGCCTCGATGTCGACTGGCTGCGCAGCGAGGACGGCCTCGCCATGCTTTCCGGACAGCACCTGCCGGAAGGCGCGGCGTCGATCGCGATGGCCTATGCCGGCCATCAGTTCGGTGGCTGGGTGCCGCAACTCGGCGACGGCCGCGCCATCCTGATCGGCGAGGTGGTCGGGACCGATGGCATCCGTCGCGATTTGCAGCTCAAGGGCGCCGGGCGAACGCCGTTCAGCAGGGGCGGCGACGGCCTCGCCTGGCTCGGCCCGGTGCTGCGCGAATACGTCGTTTCCGAAGCGATGGCCAAGCTCGGCGTGCCAACGACGCGGGCGCTCGCCGCCGTCGCGACCGGACAATCGGTGATCCGGGAGGCGGTGCTGCCCGGTGCGGTGCTGACGCGTGTCGCGAGATCGCACATCCGTGTCGGCACCTTCCAGTATTTCGCGGCGCGGCGCGATCTGGAGGGCCTCAAGGCGCTGGCCGACCATGTGATCGAACGCCACTATCCGGACGTTGCCGACGGGGACGACCGCTATCTCGCCCTGCTCGAACAAGTGATCGACGCGCAGGTGCGACTGATCGCGCACTGGCAGGCGCTCGGCTTCATCCACGGGGTGATGAATACCGACAATATGACGCTCTCCGGCGAGACGATCGACTACGGGCCGTGCGCCTTCATGGACGAATATCATCCGGCGACCGTCTTCTCGTCGATCGATCAGGGCGGGCGCTACGCCTATTCCAACCAGCCGCTGATCGGCCAGTGGAACCTCGCCGTCCTCGCCTCGGCCCTGCTGCCGCTGCTGGGCGAGGATCAGGACAAGGCCGTTGCCGACGCGCAGGCGCTGATCGACAGCGTGCCGGGACGCTTCGACGCGGCGATCCTCGCCCGGTTCCGCAACAAGATCGGTCTGACCGATGCGGTGGCGGAAGGCGATGACGCGCTCGTCGCCGACCTGCTGTCGCGGATGGCGGCCAATATGGTCGACTTCACCAATCTGTTCCGGGCGCTCGGCAAGCTGCCTGACGAGGGCGGTGCGCAGACGGACGCGCCGGCGCGCGACCTGTTCGCCGATCCGACGGCGTTCGACCAATGGGCGCAGGACTGGCGCCGGCGGCTGGCCGAACAGGGACGGCCGGAGGCGGACCGGCAGTCGGCGATGAGCGCGGTCAGCCCCGCCTTCATCCCCCGCAATCATCGGATCGAAGCGATGATCGCCGCCGCGCTGGAGGGTGATCTTTCGCCGATGCACGAGCTGATGGCGGTGCTGTCGCGGCCGTTCGACGAGCAGCCGGACCATGCCGGCTACGCCAGTCCGCCGGCCGAGCAGGAGCGTGTCACCGCCACGTTCTGCGGGACCTGAAGCCTCGCATTTCGATTCGGCTTCGGTGACCTAACCGTCTGTTCCGGAATCGGAAACAGGCGCGCGCTCAGGGGCTGCGTGAAGCGGTGATCTCGATCACCTTGAAGAGGTCGCCCATCTCATTCGGGCCATCTCCGGCGAGACGCTGGACGGCGGCGCGGAGACTTTCCTGCATCGCCTGATCCCTGCCGGCGCCGAGACCGCCGGCGCGTTCCAGAAGCCCCCGCTTCAAGAGCCAGTCGCCCTGCGTCGCCAAATCGACGGAAAGACCATGCTTGCGGGCGATGGCCGCAAGGGTCGCGAAATCGACATGCGAGGTGAGGTCGGCCCGCCCCGGCTCGACCAACGGATCGGTGAAGGCATGGCGGCGAACGGCCTGGAACGTGTCGCCAACTCGTCGCTCGAAATAGCCGTAGTCGAAGAACAGCGCCGCGCCGCCATGTTCACTCAGACGGTGAGCGATCCCGTCCATCAGCGCGGCGCGTTGCAGCGACAGCTCGACGATCGCGCCGGTCGGTGCATTCGCCGCGTCAGCCGGCAAAAGCGCGTCGTCCACGGTGCCGGCGCCGACGCCGAAGGTGAGCGAACCATCGTTGCCCAGCGTCACGACCCGCTCGCGCCAGCCCTGATCGGTCTTGACGAATTGCTGGAAGGGCAGGGCGTCGAACAGCTCGTTGCCGACAATGAGGAGCGGCCGGTCGGGTTCGATCTCGGCCAGCGCCGAAACGTGGCGCGTCGGCAGCGGCGCCTGCGCGAGGGTTTCGTGCTGGATCGCTTGCAGGCGAGGGCTCGCCTCGATCAGCACCGCGTCGCCGGCCGCCGCCATGGCCGGCGCGAGGGTGGCGATCGTGCGGGCGATATCGGCGAACAGCGTGCCGCGGCCGGGCCCGACCTCCGCCAGCGTGAAACGATCGGGCGAGCCGAGCGCCTGCCAATGGCCGATCAGCGCCGCGCCGACCAGTTCGCCGAACATCTGGCTGATCTCAGGCGCGGTCGTGAAGTCGCCATCGGTGCCGAAGGGCTCGGCCGTCGTGTAGTAGCCTTCCTCCGGATCGAACAGGCAGAGCGCCATGTAATCGGCGATGCGTAACGGTCCTTCGGTGGCGATCTGCGCCCTGATGCGGTCCTTGAGGCTCATGCGGCCGGGACCGGGGCCTGTTCGGGCCGCTTCGCCGTCAGCATCGCCCAGGAGCCGGCGAGGACCATCGGCAGCGACAGGACCATGCCCATCGTGACCCAGCCGCCGGCGAGATAGCCGAGCTGGGCGTCGGGCACGCGGACGAACTCGACCAGGATGCGGCAGAGGCCGTAGCCGGCGACGAAAGCGCCGCCGACGAATTTGGGCCGCCTCAGCATCAGCCGGCGATGGGTCAGCCAGCGGAGGACGAGGAAGAGGACGATGCCTTCCAGCGCGGCTTCGTAGAGCTGGCTCGGATGGCGCGGCAGGCTCTCCGGATCGGTCGGGAAGACCATCGCCCATGGCAGGGCGGTCGGCGCGCCCCACAGCTCCGCATTGATGAAATTGGCGATGCGGCCGAAGAACAGGCCGATCGGCACCGCGGCGGCGACCGTGTCCAGCATCGACCAGGTCGGGATGCCGTAACGACGACTGTAGAGGATCATGGCGAGGATGGTGCCGAGCGCGCCGCCATGGAAGCTCATGCCGCCCGACCAGATCTGCAGGATGGCCGACGGGTCCTGCAGATAGCGCATCGGCTCGTAGAACAGGACATAGCCGAGCCGCCCGCCGAGGACGACGCCGACCACGGCCCACAGCAGGAAATCGTCGGCCTGCACCGGGGTCATCGGCGGCTTGCCGTGCGGCCAGAGCCGTTCGGTCCGCAGCAACCGCTTGACGTAGGCCCAGCCGAGCAGGAGGCTGACGATATAGGCGAGGCCGTACCAGCGGATGGCGAGCGGGCCGAGCGAGACGATCACCGGGTCGATCTCGGGATAGGCGATCAGGGCGAAGGGCCGCAGGGCGTCGATCACGATTGCGTATCCTTTGGGGGTCACGAGCGGCGCGGACCATGCGCGGAGCGGCAAGCGCGGGTCAAGATGCGTCTTGCCGGGCTGTACCCGCCACCTTAGATCGACGGGACAGACCATTGGAGCGTGCCATGCCGAACGACGACCGCAATCCCTTCGCTGACGATGCCGCCGCCGGTCCTGGCGGAGCCGGGCGCGACGACCCCTATGGCAGCGCCCCGCAGGACATCGATCCGTTCGGCCGGCCGCGCACCGGCCGTCGCGGGGCGGCAGCCGGCCCCGGCCGTTTTCTCGACGAACTGGCCCGGCTCGTGACCGACGCGGCGGGCGTCGCCCAGGGCGCGCGGCGGGAAGTGGAGACGGCCGTTCGCTCGCAGGCGGAGCGACTGACCGGCTCGCTCGATCTCGTCAGCCGCGAGGAGTTCGACGCGATGCGTGACGTCGCCCTTCGCGCCCGCGCCGAAGTGAAGGCCCTCGAACAGCGCGTCGCGGCGCTGGAGGCGAAGCACGCCGAAGCCGATACTTCGGGGCAAGCCGACTGAGCGATCGCAGCGACCCAGGGCTGTCCGGCGAAAAGTTTTCAACAATGGGGTGCATTCGAAAAATCCAAGGGGCGGAGTCACTTACCCGCTCTCTTTGAATCTCCTGATTCAATGTTCCTGTCTGTTCTTCACCGCAGAAATCGGCGCGGGGCTTTCACCCCGACTCCGGATCAATAGACTAAATCTACAAGATGATTCGTGCCAACCTTCTGCGAAGGGACGGTGCGGTTCGAAACGAGGACGTTTCGCGCGCGGCGGCGCGGAACGCATTTTTGCGGCAAGGAACAGTTCAAGATGGCGCTTCACTCCATTTTCGATGCGCGCGACAGCCACCCGGTGGATGTCATCGAATCGGTGGCCAATGACAATCGCTGGAGCTTCGAGCGCACGGCCGACGACGAGATCGCGATCTCGGTGGTCGGGCAGTGGGCGGACTACCACGTCAGCTATTCCTGGCTGGACGAGCACGAGGCCCTGCATCTGGCCTGCGCCTTCGACTTCACGGTGGAGCGCGATCGCCGGAGCGAGGTAACGCGGCTGCTGTCGATCATCAACGAACAGCTCCTGTTCGGCCATTTCGACCTGTGGGAGAGCGAAGGGGCGATCATGTTTCGCCATTCGCTGATCCTGCCGGGCGGGCTGGAGCCCACCACGCTTCAGGTCGAGCGGCTGCTGGCCGCCTCGCTGGAAAGCTGCGAAGCCTATTTCCAGGCCTTCTACTTCACCGTGCAGGGCGCGCGGGCCGAGGACGCCATGGCGGCCGCCATCTTCGAAACCTTCGGCACGGCCTGACCGGATGGCGGAGGGCGGCGCGCCGGCGGCGGAGATCGATTTCGGCGCCTTTCTCAAGGTCGATATCCGCGTCGGCCGCGTGGTCTCGGCCGAACCCTTCCCGGAAGCGCGCAAGCCCGCCATCAAGCTGCGGATCGATTTCGGCGAGCCGATCGGCGAGAAGAAAAGCAGCGCCCAGATCACCCGGCACTACGCGCCCGAGCAGCTTGTCGGCCGTCAGGTCATGGCCGTCGTCAATTTCCCGCCGCGCCAGATCGGCCCGTTCATGAGCGAGGTGCTGACCCTCGGCGTGCCGGACGCCGATGGCGAGGTGGTGCTGCTCGTGCCCGATCTCGACGTGCCGATCGGCGGCCGCCTGTTCTGACCGGCACGGCTCCCTCGCCCCCTCATCCAACTTCGACTACGCCTCGCTACGCTCTGGCAGTCTCCGTATCCTTTGGGGGCGAAGGAACGGCCTCGCTGGCACGGCTCCCACCTCCCCCTTGAGGGGAGGTCGGAGAGGCAAGCGGAGCGCAGCCGATCCGGGTGGGGGTTCTTGAACGGCCGGCTTCCTCATCACCCCCACCCGAAAGACGCTGCGCGCTTTCGACCTCCCCTCAAGGGGGAGGTGGGGCACTGGCGACCAATGATCGCCCCTCATCCAATTTCGACGACGCTTCATCAAACATGGTCGTCATCCTCGGGCTTGACCCGAGGATCCATTCCAGAGCCCTTTAACGAGGTGGCGGCGGTGGAGGGACCGGCCCGGCGCTTGCCGGTCGACCGCCGGCGGAGCGTCGCCGTTCAGGCATGGATCCTCGGGTTGGCCCTCCGCTATGGCTCCGGGCGTTCGTTGTTTCGATCGCCAAATCGTTGGCTTTCGATCTGCTTACGGCAGACCGCGCCTCACCCCGAGGATGACGAAGCGAAGAGGTGGGGCGGCGTGCCACCGCTCGCCGATGCCGGACGTGACACCAGCCTCGCCCCTCGCCGGGGACCAACCGGTTGCGGCGATCAGAGCGGCACGCGAACCGTGACGCGCAGGCCGCCGAGACCCGACCGGCCGAGAGCGATCTCGCCGCCATGGCTGCGGGCGATGTCGCGGGCGATCGACAGGCCGAGGCCGGTGCCGGACTGGTCGAGATTGCGGGCGTCGTCGAGCCGGGTGAACGGCCGGAACACCGTCTCGTACTGATCCTCGGGAACCCCGGGCCCATCATCCTCGACGATGATCGTGATCATCCTGTCCGACCGCTCCGCCGCCAGACGCACGTTCTGCGCATGTCGCATGGCGTTGGCGACGACATTGTGCAGCATCCGCCCGAAGGCGATCGGACGGACCCTGAGTTCCTCATCGCCCTCTATGCGGCAGGTCACCGTGCGGTCCTTCAGTTCGGCCTCCTCGGCCATGGTGCGGAAGAAGGCGGCGAGGTCGAAGGGGCCGACGGCCTCCTCATTGTCGCCCTGCGCGAAATCGAGATAGGCCAGCAGCATGGTCTGCATGTCGGCGACGTCGCGCTCCATCGCCTCCGTGTCGGTCTCCTCCGCCGCCAGCGCGAGTTGCAGCTTGAAACGCGTCAGGATGGTCCGCAGATCATGGCTGACGCCGGCCAGCATCGCCGTGCGCTGCTCGATCTGCCGCTCGATGCGCTCGCGCATCTGGATGAAGGCGAGGCTGGCGCGGCGGACCTCCTCGGCGCCGCGGGGGCGGAAATCGGCCGGCATGGGCTGGCCCTTGCCGAAGCTCTCGGCGGCGACCGCCAGCTGCTGAATCGGGCGGATCTGCTGGCGCAGGAAGATGACCGCCATGGCGATCAGCACGATCGAGGCGCCAACCATCCAGAGGATGAAGATCTCGCTGTTGGAGGCGTAGGCCTGGTTGCGGCGGGTCACGACCCGCAGGACGCCGTCATCGAGCGCGATGCGGATCTCGACGAATTTCGAGCGGCCGACGGTGTCGATCCAGAAGGGCCGGTTGACCCGCGCATCGATACGGTCGGACAAGACGCTGTCCAGAAGCGAGAAGAAGGGCCGGTTGGTGGCGCTCGGCAGCGGCGCCTGCGGCAGAAGCTCGATCTGCAAGTCGAAGCGCTCTCGGGCGATCGCGGCGATCTTCGCCATGTCCGGCGCGCCGCCGCTCGTCTCGATCAGGTCGATCACCGCCGCGATCTCCTTGGAGACGCGGTCGGAGAGCATTTCGGTGACGCGGCTCCAGTGCCGCTCCATGAAGACCAGCGCGACGACCGACTGCAGGAGCAGCATCGGGGCGATGACGATGATCAGCGAGCGCGCGTAGAGCCGCTTCGGCAGGCGGTGGAAGATCGGCCGCCAGAACGAGCGCCAGCCGTCGCGCAGGGCCAGCAGGACCCACCAGCCCGGCAGGCGGGACGGCCGCCGGACGGTCGGCGGCGGGTGATTGCTGGTCGTCGGGCGCTGCACGCTCATTCGATGCCGGCATTGAGCCGGTAGCCGATGCCGCGCACCGTCTGCAACCAGAGCGGGTTGGCCGATTCGGCCTCGAGCTTGCGGCGCAGGCGGTTGATCTGGACGTCGATCGTCCGCTCGCCGACCTCGACGCCATCGGCGACGAGCTCGTGCCGGGGAACGGTCTGGCCGAGCCGGCCGGTGAAGATCGCCATCATGTCCTGCTCGCGATCGGTCAGGTGGACGAGCTCGCCATTGCGCTTGAGTTCGCGCGCGGCGGTCGCCCAGGTGAAGGGGCCGAAGGCGATGATCGCCGGCTCGTCCCGTCGCGGCGGTGCGACCCGGCGCAGGATCGCCTCGATCCGCAGCAGCAGCTCGCGCGGATCGAAAGGCTTCGGCAGATAATCGTCGACGCCGGCCTGCAGCCCGTCGATGCGGCTGCCGGTCTCGGCCTTGGCGGTGAGCATCAGGATCGGCACGTCGAGCGTTTCGCGCAGCGATCTGGTCAGCGAGACGCCGTCCTCGCCCGGCATCATCCAGTCGAGGATGAGGAGATCGAAGGTCAGGCCGCCGAGGGCCCGCCGCGCGGTCTCGGCATTCTGCGCCACGGTGACGCGGAAGCCGCGTCGGGTCAGGAAGGTCTGCAGCAGCTCGCGGATGCGGCTGTCATCGTCGACGATCAGCAGATGGGGCCGCTCGTCGTCCGGATGGGGCAGGCCGGCTGGCGAGAGGGTCTCGTCAAGAAGGCTCATCGCGCTGCACTCCCTCTGGGCTCTGCCGGTTGTCCTCCAGCGCTGCGATCGCGCGGCGGCCGTTCTCGTCGATCATACCGCGCAAAAAGGCGACAATGGCACCGCGATGCTCCGGCCCCGCTTCGCCCAAAGCTCGTTCGATCCGCCCATGCTGGGGCAGCGAGAGGGCGGCGACCAGAGCCTCGCCCTTTTTGGTCAGGTAGAGTTCGCGCTGGCGGCGGTCGCGCGCATTGGTCTTCTGCTCGATATGACCGGCATCGATCAGCTGCTTCAGGACGCGGGCCAGCGACTGCTTGGTGATGGCGAGCAGTTCGAGGAGTTCGGCGACCGTCAGGCCGGACGAGCGGCCGACAAAGTGCAGGACACGGTGGTGAGCGCGGCCGAAGCCGTATGTCTCGAGGATCGAATCGGCGTCGGCGGTAAAGTCACGATAGGCGAAGAACAGCAGTTCCTGGATCTTCGCCTGGAGCATCGGCGCTCGCGACGCCGCCGTTCCGGAATGGCTCCCGGCGAGGGATGACGCTTTGGCCATGGCGCAATCGGTCCCCGAACGGAACAAGTCAATCATATTGACATATCATAAGCATGCCGCAACTGGCAGACAAGCACGGCCGGCAGGGCCGTTCCAAGCGCCGTCCGCTGATGAGGGAGTCTTCGATGGGCAAGCTTTCATATGGGGTCGTTCCGGTGACCGCCTTCCAGCAGAACTGCACGATCCTGTTCGACGCCGACAGCCGGGCAGGGGTCGTGGTCGATCCGGGCGGCGAAGTGCCGAGGATCATGGAGGTCATCGAGAGCAACGGGCTGACGATCGAGGCGATCTGGTTGACGCACGGCCATATCGACCATGCCGGCGGCGCAATGGAGCTGAAGGAGAAGCTGGGCGGGGTCAAGATCATCGGGCCGCACCTCGCCGACAAGCCGCTGCTCGACAATCTGGAGCAGCAGGCGGCGATGTTCGGTTCGCCCGACCCGGCGCAAAACTGCACGCCGGACGAGTGGCTGGACGACAGCCAGATCGTCTCCTTCACCGGCCACTGGTTCGAGGTCTACCACACGCCCGGCCATTCGCCGGGCCACGTCATTTTCTACAATCCGGACCACAAATTCGCGCAGGTCGGGGACACGCTGTTTCGCGGCTCGGTCGGCCGGACGGATCTGTGGGGCGGCGACATGGAGACACTGGTCAAGTCGATCCGCATGAAGATGATCCCGCTCGGCGACGATGTCAGCTTCATCTGCGGCCATGGGCCAGGCAGCACGTTCGGCGTGGAGAAGCGGACCAACCCGTTCATCGTGCCGGGGATGTGAAAAGGCCCGACGCGGCGCGCCGGGCCTCGTCTGGACCGAGGAGGCCGGATCAGGGCCGGCAGAAATAGGTCTTGCCGTCATAGCCGCGCCAGAACCCGGTGCGCGGGTCGAAGGAGCGGTAGCGGTCGCTGCACCAGTCCTGCCATTCCGGCGTCCATGGCTCCAGCGATCCGCCGGGATCGGCGCGATAAACGGGCGCCGGCGATGTCGGGCGGGTGGCTCCGGCGATGATGGCTCCTGCCGCCAGGCCGATGATCGCGCCTGTCAGGAAGCGGGCGCCGTCATCGTCATGGTCGCGATCACGTCGATGCCAGCGCCGGTCGTCGCGCCGGCTTTCCCAGCGGTCATAGCGTCTGTCGCCGTGACGATCGGGTCGCCGCGCGGAATCACGATCGTGGGAGTAGACGTAGTCGCGGCTGTGGCGGGGCCCGGCTTCCGCAGCGGCGGGAAGCGCAGCGCCGGCGAGGAGGGAGGCGCACAGCGCGGTGTGCAGAAAACGACGGAACATGGCACTCTCCATGAGTTCGGCTGGCGATTGCGCCTGCCTTCCCATCCTTGTGCCAATCCGTGGCTGAACGGAGGCTGAACGTCTCATTCAGCTGAAAGTGGGAAGGCCGGATCGGGACGAGGCAGCCTTCCGTGAACCCTTGGGTTCAAAGCGCGGAGAGGTTGATGGCCTTCGGCCCCTTGCCGCGGCGATCCGGCTCGGTCTCGAAGCTGACCTTCTGGCCTTCGGCCAGCGTGTCGAGGCCGGAGGCCTGGACGGCGGAGATGTGCACGAACACATCCTTGCTTTCCCCGTCCGGGGTGATGAAGCCGAACCCCTTTTCGGAGTTGAAGAATTTGACGGTGCCGGTCTGGCTCATGCGAAGTCGTCCTTCCCCCTCTGCGACAATGAGATCGAACGATGGCGGGGGAGGTCACGGTTCGACGGAGTGAAACGGCTTCATTGGAGCCGTGATTGCGGATGAGGTTACCGAGAAAAGATGTCGCGCCTGCGATGGTTTCCATTCACCGGGCCCGTCGCCCGAACCATGTGGATTATTACGCGAACCGTCCGTCCGGGCAAGAAAAACTTCCGCCACGTCCGCTCCGTCGCAAGGCGCTGAAAAGGGCCGGCAGACGCTCAGATATCTTCGGCTCGCACCGGCGTCGGACGCCCCTCCGCGTCGAGCGCGACCATGACGAATTCCGCTCGGGTGACGCGAACGCGCTCATGGGTGAGATAGCGCTGGGCCCAGGCCTCGACGCTGAGCGTCATCGACGTGCGCCCGAGGGCTACGACGTCCGTAAAGATCGCAACCGTATCGCCGACCTTCACCGGCCTTTCGAAGGCCATTTCCCGCACCGCCTTGGTGACGACGCGACCGCCCGCGCGCTCGGCGGCCCGGATACCCGCCGCCAGGTCCATCTGAGCCATGACCCAGCCGCCGAAGATGTCGCCGGCGGCATTGGCGTCCGCCGGCATGGCCGGCACCCGCATGGTCGCCCGATGGGTGGGTTCCGGCGGCGACGGCGCGGCATTCTTCGGGGTAGGGGCTTCCATCGATCTCCTGCTCCAGCGGTGTCCGTTCGTGCTTGTCTCACCCTTCAGGAGCCGAGGTCAATTTCCGTCACCCCGCCTAGATCGTTGCGGCGGCGCCCCTTGCATCCGATGCCTTCGGTTCCAGAGTTGGTTCCGTGACAACACCGGACGGAGACGCAAATGTGGCAATGGCTCTCGCAGAACAGCGCCGTGCTGAGCCTGTTGACCAGCCTGCTGATGCTCGGTGTCTGGATTACCTATCTGCAATTGCTGTTCGTCCAGTACCGCGCCACTCGGCGCTCCTCGATCCTGATCACCCGCGCCGCGGGCAAGGGCATGCGGAGCCGCTGCCTCGTCACCAATATGAGCAGCCAGCCTCTCTATGTGACGAGCCTGATCGGCACGCTGCACATCGGCGACCGTCAGGTCGAACTCGGACTGACGGACCTTCGGGACCTGCCTGACGATCTTGGCGCCGATCCCCGGTCGACAATGGGGCAGGGCAGCCTGAGCACCGGACAGTATCTGGACATCGGCCATTTCCACGAGATCGTGACGGCCATGCTGGAGGCCAATGACGAGGCGGACGTCCAGCTTGCCGACGTTCATCAACTCGACCTCACCGTCGTGGCGCTCTACGCTCCCGAGCGTCTTCCTGTCGGGGCATCGCGGCGGTTCCGCTTCGACAGCAATGGCGCGAAGGGGGCCAAGGTGATGCCGCTGAACGTGCGGACGGAGCAGATCCGCTCGCACCGCCTGCGGCGCGAATTGCTGCAGAAGCTCGAGGATCACATGTAGCAGCGTCCGATCAGCGGCGCCTGATCTCGAATCCCGTCATTGGCGATGCGTTCTCTGAGGCGGGGCGGGTTCCGAGCTGCTCGACCGACGCTCCCGGCGGACCCTCCCGCATCCGCTCGCACAGCGTCTCGACCGCTCCGGCCTCGCCCTGGAGCAGCGCGCTCACCGATCCATCCTCTTCGTTGCGGACCCAGCCGGCCACGTTCAGCCGACGCGCCTCGTCGGCCGTCCACGCCCTGAAGCCGACGCCCTGCACCCGGCCCGTGATCTGGACCAGTCGCTTCATGGTGCGGGGCTGATCGGTCATCATTGTCCTCAAATCCCGTAACCCGCCTCAGAATGCCTGCCTTACGGTTTACTGTCGAGCACGGACCCCCGGTCGCACCGTCCGAGGCCGACGAGGGACGGCCGGCGGCCATTCATCATCTTCCACCCGGCCGGCGAAGCTGTCAGGAGCCTGTGCTCCGCGCCCTTTTCATCCATGGCAGCGGCAACCATATTGGCCGCATGGCAAGACGATCCTCCTCCCCCCGCACGACCAGCGACACCTCCGACGGTTTCGGCGAAGCGCCGCAGGCGACGTTCGAAGGCGCGCCCCTCGGCGGCTCGGTCTCCGACTGGGCGAAGGATCTCGCGCGGCAGGCCGAAGACGAGCAGGCGCGGGCGGCGCGCAAGGAGGAGAATTGCCGGCGCGCCTCCGAAGCCGGCCGTCACAGGAAACGGGTGCAGGAATTGGAGGCCGAGGACGTTCTCGCCGAAAAGAAGAAGCGCGCCGCCGACGCAAAGCGAAAGCGCGACGCCAAGAAGGCCGCCTCGTCGGAAGTCGGCGACAAGCGCACCGGCGGCGGCATCCTGATCGGCGGCACGTCCGATCCGAAGGAGCGCGCCGCGGCCGGCCTCAACCCGGTTGCCGGGCTGGACGTGTCGCTGGAGGACGCCTCCAAGCTGACCGCCACCGGCGCGGTGACCGCCACGGTCGAGGCGCTGTCCAGCCTGATCGAGCACGGCCGGCCGGAGATGAAGGACGGCACCTGGACGCCGCACCGGCCGCCGCGCCCGCAGAAATCCGAGGGCGGCATCAAGCTCGACATGGTGACGGATTTCGAGCCGGCCGGCGACCAGCCGACGGCGATCGCCGAACTGGTCGAGGCGGCGAACCAGAACGAGCGCACGCAGGTGCTGCTCGGCGTCACCGGCTCCGGCAAGACCTATACCATGGCCAAGGTGATCGAGGCGACGCAGCGGCCGGCCATCATCCTGGCGCCCAACAAGACGCTGGCCGCGCAGCTCTATGGCGAATTCCGCAAGTTCTTCCCGAACAATGCGGTGGAGTATTTCGTCTCCTATTACGATTACTACCAGCCCGAGGCCTATGTGCCTCGCACCGATACCTATATCGAGAAGGATTCGTCGATCAACGAGCAGATCGACCGGATGCGCCACAGCGCCACCCGTTCGCTGCTGGAGAAGGACGACGTCATCATCGTCGCCTCGGTGTCCTGCATCTACGGTATCGGCTCGGTCGAGACCTACACGGCGATGACGTTCCAGATCGGCATCGGCGACCGGATCGACCAGCGGCAGCTTCTCGCCGATCTCGTCGCCCAGCAATACAAGCGGCAGGACATCAATTTCGTGCGCGGCTCGTTCCGGGTGCGCGGCGACACGATCGAGATCTTCCCCGCCCACCTGGAGGACCAGGCCTGGCGCATCAGCCTGTTCGGCGACGAGGTGGAGACGATCACCGAGTTCGACCCGCTGACCGGCCGCAAGACCGGCGACCTGGCGAGCGTCAAGATCTACGCCAACAGCCACTATGTCACGCCGAAGCCGACGCTCAACCAGGCGATGCAGAGCATCAAGGCCGAGCTGAAATGGCGGCTGGAGGAGCTGGAGCGGGCCGGGCGGCTGCTCGAGGCGCAGCGGCTCGAGCAGCGCACCCGCTTCGACCTGGAGATGATGGCGGCGACCGGCGCGTGCCCCGGCATCGAGAACTATTCGCGCTACCTGACGGGCCGCAAGCCCGGCGAGCCGCCGCCGACCCTGTTCGAATACATTCCCGACAATGCCCTCCTCTTCATCGACGAGAGCCACGTCACCGTGCCGCAGATCGGCGCCATGTATCGCGGCGACTTCCGCCGCAAGGCGACGCTCGCCGAATATGGCTTCCGGCTGCCGTCCTGCATGGACAACCGGCCGCTGCGCTTCGAGGAATGGGACGCGATGCGGCCCACCACGGTCGCCGTCTCGGCCACCCCCAGCGACTGGGAGATGAACGAGGCGGGCGGCGTCTTCGCCGAGCAGGTGATCCGGCCGACCGGGCTGATCGACCCGCCGGTCGAGGTGCGGCCGGCGCGCAGCCAGGTCGACGACGTGCTCGGCGAGATCCGGGCGACGAGCGAGGCCGGCTACCGGACGCTCTGCACCGTCCTCACCAAGCGCATGGCCGAGGATTTGACCGAATATCTGCACGAGCATGGCGTCCGCGTCCGCTACATGCATTCCGACATCGACACGGTGGAGCGGATCGAGATCATCCGCGACCTGCGGCTCGGCGCGTTCGACGTCCTCGTCGGCATCAACCTCTTGCGCGAGGGCCTCGACATTCCCGAATGCGGTTTCGTCGCCATCCTCGATGCCGACAAGGAGGGCTTCCTGCGCTCGGAGACCTCGCTGATCCAGACGATCGGCCGCGCCGCGCGCAATGTCGACAGCCGCGTCATCCTCTATGCCGACAAGGTCACCGGTTCGATGCGGCGGGCGATGGACGAGACGGCGCGCCGGCGCGAGAAGCAGCAGGCGTGGAACGAGGAGCAGGGCATCACGCCGCAGAGCGTCAAGAGCCACATCTCCGACATTCTGGAAAGCGTCTACGAGGCCGATCATGTGCGCGCCGACATCACCGGCAAGCGCGGCAAGGGCGGCCCAGGTG
This sequence comes from uncultured Alphaproteobacteria bacterium, assembly GCA_963773525.1. Lineage (GTDB taxonomy): Bacteria > Pseudomonadota > Alphaproteobacteria > Rhizobiales > Rhizobiaceae > Notoacmeibacter. Next base: position 44,809 of record CAVZBM010000001.1, read on the forward strand.
GACGCGGTGGGGCGGCGCGCGACGAGGGCGCGCTGATCGGCAACAATCTCAAGGCGCATCTCGAGGCGCTGGAGAAGCAGATGCGCGACGCCGCCGCCGATCTCGACTTCGAGACCGCCGCGCGGCTGCGCGACGAGATCAAGCGCCTGCAGCAGACCGAGCTGGAGATCATGGCCGATCCCATGGAGCGCGACGTCGGCATCGAGAACACCCAGCGGGCGCGCAAGGACAGGGCGAAGGGCCGGCCGGCGCGCGCCGACGCCGCGCCCTCCTATTTCCACAAGCCGGAGCTCGACGAGATGACCGTCGGACGCACCGAGAAGATCAAGGGCACCGGCAGGAAGCCGGAAAAGCCGACGACGAAGTAGCGCGCCGCGCCACCCGTCTCTGCCCCTGTCGGTGCATCTCTGCCGCAAGCGGAGAGACCGGCGCCCGCTTCTATTCCTTCTCCTCCGACGCGGCGGACGCCATGGGCGTCTGTTCGGCGGCGGGCGCGGGCGGCTGGCCCCCGGCGTTCGCCACGCCTGCCGCCGCGCTTGTCTGCGGCCTTTTCGACGGGATCGGTCCGGAACTGCACCATGCAGTTGCTCAGCTTGGCGTCGAGCGTTTCCCATTGGACCCCGTTCGGCGTACCACTCTGCGTCGTCATGAACGCGACCTGCTTCGACCCGTCTTCGAGGGTGACGTTCCTGGCGTCGAAGACCTGGATCGTGCGCATCCGGTCCGGATCGTTCTCATGGATGCCTCCATGGATGTAGGACAGGAACACGTCCTTGTTTTCCTTGTTCAACAGATCCTTGATCCCCCCGGCGACATCGGTGCCCGCCTGCGGAACGAAGACCTGCTCGCGGGGGGCGTTGACCACGATGATGTCCAGCTCGGGCGGGAGCTCCCTCGGCAGGCGCTGCCACCGCGCGTTGGGCGGAGCGCCGACGGCGCGAAATTCGAAGGCGATGTCGTTGAGCGCCACGCTGCGTCCCTGGTTGCCGCCCTTTTGCGGGGCGATCCGCAGCTTGTTCGCCGTGCCGTCGTCCTGGATGAAGACCGCCGACTGCTGGAGCATCATGTGCTGCGCCAGGGTCATTTCCCGGCTGATCTTCTGCCCGTTGTCGTGCTTGAATTTCTGAGCCGCCTCGAGCGTGAGGATCTGCGCCCCCTTCTGGTTCATCGCCTTCTCGATGGCGGCGTGCCGTTGCGCGCCCGGCGTCTGCTTGCCGCCGAAGCTGGACAGTTTGTCGCTCTTGATGCCGATCCGCGGCGCCTGGCTGCGGAGCCGCGTCCTCAACATCGGCGTCGGTCCTGCCGGCAATCAGCTTGTCGTTTCCCGTGGGCGTGGTGAGCCTGATCTGCATCGATGAGCCTTTCATTCCTGCGGTTCGAACGTCTCATCACTCCCAGAACACGGGCTTCAGGGCCAGTACCGACTGGCAATAAGGCGATAGCGACGCCACCTTCGGTCAGACCCTCCCCGCCAGTGGGAGGTGGGGCGCTGGCGCTAACCCTTCTCCTCCCCATCCTTCGGCCATTTGCCGAGCAGGCCGAGACGATTCGGTCACGGGACTCCGCCAGATGATCCGGCAAACGACCCGGCGCGCGCGGATCGAATGCCTCTTGCAGCCGGCGGTGGAAATCGGGATCGCCGCCGCTCTGCAGCCAGCGCTCGCGCTGGATCCACCGCGCCTCGCGCAGATCCTCATGATCCCGCTCGATCTGCCGGCAGCCGCGCAGATGATGCAGAAGCAGCGCGGCCATCCCGAGCAGGATGATCGGCCCGGAGAGCACGATCAGCGCCTTGATCGCGTCGGGCGCGGACTGGAACGTGTCGAGCAGATCGGCGCCGAAATGGTAATCGTCCATGGACCAACTCCCCATCGTCTTCAGGCGAGCCGGCAAGCACTGAAACCATTGGAAAAGGGCCACCAGAGACACTCTGGTGGCCAGGGGAGTTAAGAAACCGTGCCTAGACGGCCGCCCCGGCCTTTAGGCTTGCGCCCTGGACATACGCCGAGACCTCCCCGGCCCGATAGGTCGAGAGAGAGTATCGGCCGGCAGCGATACCGGCCACTAGGCAGGAGGTTCTTAAGCCCCAGGCCGGAATATTTTCCGGCCCGATGATGGGTGTAGCGGAGGATGAGGGGATGGGCAAGGGGGGGGGGGGGCGATTGCGGACATCAACATCGTGCGAGGGGTGGATTTTTTGCAGTCTTTTACCCTAGGTAAGCCAGGTAAGGCAGGTGACGGTGGTTCGCACAAGTCACACAAATTCATGTAGACAAGTTCCGCCTGTATCGACATTGTATTCCTGAGTCCTATTCGTTCATAGATTCCCTAGGTTATCTTGTCTCAGGCCCCTCCCGAACTTCGTCGCAAACTCAATGCTAACTCAATGCGCAATGCGGCGGGAGCTATTGAAGAAGGTTGTACTATCTTTTTGGCTGGGCCTTTTATCAATCCTGACATAGAAATACAATCTTCGGAAGCTTCATCAGCAAAATTGAGGCACTATCTTTTCACCAAGTTCCGTGAAGATGAGGAGTGGTCGGTGTCCTTGGGTGAATACAAGGAGGTCATTTCTGCAACGAAGACTGTTCTAGGTTCTTATAATAACGCTGCTATAGCTGAATTGGATCACGCTACGCGGACAGCCGATGTCGTTGTGTTGATCGTTGATAGCCCCGGTTCGTTTGCGGAAGTTGGTTCATTCAGTTTAAAGGATGAGATATGCCGTAAGATGCTCGTCGTCTGCGGGAGGGAGCATGAAGGTAGCACGGGCTATGTTATTGCTGGTCCGGTGACGCAAGCAAATCTCTTTGGAGCGGAGATCATATACAGGGAATTCAGTGACGTCGAAGGAATTTATCAACACGCGCTAGCCTTTGTTCGCCGTGCGCTGCAGCGTCGCTATGCCCTTCGAATCGCGCGGTCGTGAGTATGAACTCGATTTTCGAGTACCTAGCGGTGTTGGCCGTGATTCAGCCGGCGCGCATTCAAGATATTGAACGCTACGCGCCGGCAGTTCTGCCAAGCGACGACGTGCAGGCCAAAGTGGATGCTGGTGTTTTTCGAGTGTGTCACGATCAAGCGCAGGCGGCTGGCCTGGTAGTGGCCATCAAGCGAGGAACGTATTTTCTCACGCCCAAGGCTCGTGAAATGGTCCGGAAGTCAGGACTGCACAAGGAGATTGACAATATGAGATTGTTCTTGATGAAAGCCCAGAGAAAGCGTTATAGGTGAAATGCGAGTTGGCATCGTATCGGCTTGTTCGCTGCTATCGGCGAGCGGATGTTCAGGATTGACATATAAGGTTACACGGATTGATCGGAAGTTCCGGATTGCCGGACCTTGCCGCCAATCCGGAACTTCCGATCAATCCGCGTACTCTAAGCAGTCTTTCGAGAGACTGGATTAGCCTGATGCCGACTCGCTCCTATTACTTTCCCCATGAGTTTTCTCACATCGAGATCATACTGAAGGAAGTGCAGAATTCTATAAGGAGGACGTGTTCCGAAAGTTCCGAGACTTAAACATAGCGCCCCTCTTTACTGGATATGATTTGGCCTTGGTTCTTGGCATCGGGCCTTCACTGATTTCGTCGATCCTTCTGAAATCCGGCGCACCACTATAGAGTGTTCACTCTTAGGAAATCAGATGGAGATGAGCGAAAAATATCTTCTCCTAGAACCTATTTGAAAGTCATTCAGTGGTGGATTCTCGATAACATACTATCTCGCCTAGAGGTGTCTGAGTCAGCTTTTGGCTTCGTGCGGGGGAGGAGTATCTATAAGAACGCCAGTCACCACTTAGGATCAACTCATTTTTTGAACGTTGATATTCAATCTTTCTTCGACAGCGTGCAAGAGGGTGCGGTGATCAATCTCTATACAAGTCTGGGCTATTCCCGCCAAGCAGCTACGGTATTGGCCGGCATATGTTGCTTAGGAGGCAGGCTGCCTCAAGGCGCGCCAACAAGTCCAGCGATTGGGAATCAGATACTGAAGCCAGTAGATGAAAAGCTGCAACGGATATTTCATTTAAATGGTATGAAGTATAGTCGCTATGCAGACGACATCACTGTTAGCTCGCGCGGAAAGGTCGATCGCGGAATAATAGAGCTGATTCGTGGTGAACTGCGGGCATTAGGTTTAGAGCTCAAAGGCAAAAAAACCCGTTTCACGGGACCGGGAGGTCGGCGAGCGGTTACCGGTCTTGTTGTCGGTGACTTTGTTCAGCCGCCGCGGCAGTGGCGGAAACGGACCCGTGCAATCCTTCATCAGATGACACACAGAGAAAAGCTCGAGAAGGCCGATGTTGATTATCTGCGCGGCGTTATCGGGTACGCAAACGAGTTTCCCGATGCCGTGCAAATGGCAAAACTCTCTCGCGTCGCCAAGAATATTCTTAGCAGGAGGCCGTTGAACGGCCTGTACCAAACGTAACATTGGCGCGGCATATTAGAAGCTTCTCAGTTGGGGGTGCCGGTAGAATTCTCCGCTATCGCTTTGCGGGACTGGTGTTGGTCGTCCTTTGTTCAAGCCCGATGATCATGAAACCCGTTGTTGCCCTCCTTTCGACCGACATCCGCCGCCTATCCACGCCCCCATCACCCTCCCTTATCCTCCGTGCCATTCGCCTTCCATGGGAGTTTGCCCTCCGCTAGGGCTCCGGGCGTTTGTCGCTCTGAAAGCCAAATCGTTGGCTTTCAGCCGCGCTTCGCGCGACCGCTCCGCACGGTCGCGAACCGGAGGCTTGGTTGGGGGCGAGGCTAGCCCTCCGCTATGGCTTTATGCGCATCGCCAGGGCTCCGCGCGCTCGAACCTCAAAACGCCAAATCGTTGGCGTTTTGCGAGACGGTTCTCGCCGTTCGTCGCTCCAATCGACAAATCGTTGTCGATTGGTCGGCTTCGCCGACCTCTCCTCACCGTGGCGGGGCGGCGCAGCCGGTGCGTCAGCCCGTGGAACAGTTCTCCTTTGGCCACGTGCGGGAGTGAGGCGTGGTCCGCGAAGCGGATCGGGAGCGAACGATTTCGCTCTCGACCCGCCGAACGGCTGGCGGAATGCTGCCGCTCCTACGCGTCTAAACAGGAAAACAGGCGTCAAGCGCCGTCAGCCCTGAACTCCCCTTTCATTGGCCAGACGGCTGTGCCGGGCGTGGCGGCGGCGAGGCGTGTCTCATGACGGGCGCTGCCTCTCAAACACGGTCGTCATCCTCGGACTTGATCCGAGGATCCATTCCAGAGCCGTTGAACAAGGTGGCGGCGGTGGAGGGACCGGCCCGCCGGTCGCCGGTTGGCGGAGCATCGCCGTTCAGGCATGGATCCTCGGATCAAGTCCGAGGATGACGAAGCAGGGAGGTGAGGCGCCCACCTCCCCCCGGGTGGGGAGGTCGCGCCGCAGGCGCGGGTGGGGGGAAAGAACCTTCAATGTCGCTCCCCCCTCCCCGGACCTGTGGTCCGACCCTCCCCACGTCGGGGGAGGGTGGCAGGGGCCGCCGCCGCTCGCCGTTTCAGCGTCGCTGTTCAGGCATGGATCCTCGGATCAAGTCCGAGGATGACGAAGCGGAGAGGGGGGCGCCCCACCTCCCCCTTGATGGGGAAGGTCGAAGCCGCAGGCGCGGGCGGGGGGCAGAACCTACAATGTCGCTCCCCCCACCCGGACCTTTGGTCCGACCCTCCCCACGTTGGGGGAGGGTGGGCTCCGCGATTGCCGGGGCGAACGCCGGCGGAGCATCGCCGTTCAGGCATGGATCCTCGGATCAAGTCCGAGGATGACGAAGCGGAGGTAGGGCACTCGCGCATCGGTCGCCGTTCCAGCGGCGGCGTTCAGTTGACCTTGCAGCCGCGCCGCCGTTCCTCGCGCTGGATCGCCGCGACATAATTGCGCTCATTGGGCGTCAGATCGGGATCGCGCGTCCAGCATTCATAGCCGGCGAAGGTGTCGCGCGCGAGCGGCGTGCTGAAGCAGTAGCCGTTCTCGGCATAGATGCGGTTGCGCTCATACCAGAGGTCGTAGCAGCTCATGGCGCGCAGCGACTGGGCATGGGCCGGCAGCGCGGCGGCGACGCCGATGAGGAGGGCGAGAAGGGCGGTACGTGGCATGACAGTTCTCCGGACGCTGTCTCCGGAGCCGATCTTGCCGCCTCGGCCGGCGACGCGCAAGACGGCGCGGGCCGGCACGGCGAAAAGCGGTGCGGCCGTCACCCGACACCTTCCATTCTCAAGCTGCGAGCGTCGGAATCTTCGACAGGTCGATTTCGTTTTCGGCAACCCAGGCGTCATGATTGGCCTGCATGCGCAGCCAGACGGCGGCGCCGTCGCCAAACAGCTTGCCGAGCCTTGCGGCGGTGGAGGCGGATACGGGCTTCCTCTCCCGCATGATGTCGTAGAGCTGCTGGCGGGAGATATCGAGCAGCGCGGCGATCTCCACCCTGGTCTTCCCGGTGGCCGGGATGATGTCGGACAGGAGCGCGCCGGGGTGCGAGGGGCAGCGCTTCAAGGGGCGCTTCACTTCATGATCGATCATCTTGCCCTCCTTGGCCTTGTGATCAGTGGACCTGCTCGAAATCGACGGCGAAAGCGTCCTCTCCCTCGAACTCGAATGTGATGCACCACGGCCCGTTGACATGAACGGTATAGCGGAATCGGTTTGAAGCCGTGGAGCGGATGAAAGTCGAACCCCGGAAGGTTCATGTCCTCCGGTCTGGTTGCCGCATCGAGCCGGTCGAGACGAACAAGAATACGCTTGTGCATCTTCGCGTCGATCTTGGCGGATTTGCCTGTCTCGAACAGAGCCTTGAGCGCCTTGTGCCTGACCGTCCTGATCATGAGACAGATGTAAGCTGGTCGCTTACGTTGGTCAAGCGGTCGCGAGCAAGGGAGAGGGGGACGCCGGCAGGCTTCGGCGAAAGGCGGTGCGGCGGCCGATGCGCCGTGCTAGCGTTTTGGAAGATTCGCGCCTGTCGCGCGGCCTTTCATCGCTGTTCTTTCCGGAGGAGTTCTCCCATGCCTGCTTTCCCGCTCCGCCTCGCCGCCGCCGCCCTTGCCTGCGGGTTTCTGGCGGGGCCGGCCTTCGCCGCCGACCACGCCGTCACGATCAGCAATTTCAAGTTTGAGCCGGCACGGCTGACGGTCGCCGCCGGCGATACGGTCACCTTCACCAACAAGGATGGCTCGCCGCATACCGCGACGGCCGATGATGGCGGCTTCAATACCGGAACGCTCAAGAAGGGGCAGAGCAAGCAGGTGACGATCGGCACGGCGGGCAATCACCCCTATCATTGCGCGATCCACACCGCCATGAAGGGCGCCGTCACCGCCAAGTGAGCGGCGCGGCGCGGACCGAGACTATTTGCAGACGCGGTGGCCGCTCGATCTGTGCATCAGGTCGAAATGGAAATGATTGCGGTGATCGTGATTGTATCCGGGGCCGAGCACCGTCGTGAAATAGGGGCAGGCGTCCTCGCGCACCGCGTTCAGCAGGCCCTTCTGGCGGAACGAGAAGAAGCCGGGCTTTTCGACGTCGACGCTCTTGCCGTTCTTCAGGACGATCTCCATCACGTCGAGCGCGTCGCCGCTGGCATGGGCGCTGGCCTTGCCGCTGCCGGCGATGCGGCGGCAGCTATAGCTCGATCCCTGGCGGATATGGTCGACGCCGGAGAGGAAGCGCCAGCGGGCGGAGGGATTGAGCTCGTCCTTCGTCCATGTCGCGGTGGCGAGCGCCATCTGGCAAGAGAGGGTGGCGGCGGGCTCAAGGCCGACCTTTCCCGGCAGGCGTGTAACCTGCACCGGATATTCGATGCCGCATGAGGGGCCGTCATGGATCGGCGGCAGATCGGTGAAGGCGACGCCCATCCGCGTCAGCTTGCGGCGGCAGTCGGCCTCTTCGCGCGGCATGAAGGCCGGCGCGCCGGCGCCATCGATGGTCCGTCCGAACCCGCCCGCAAAGCCATAGGCGCGGCTTCCGCCGCCGTAGCGGCCGCTGTCGCCGCCACAGGCCGAGAGGATCAGCAGCGCGCCGCAAAGGGCGGCCGCCGTGCGAAGAAGGGTCGGACGGACCATGATACGCAACCCGATACTGTACTCTTACGCACCGGCCAGAACGCGGCCGGCACACGCAATCTAAACGCGAGTAGTGAATCGAAGGTTGATTTCAATTTTAAGTTTTGGCGGGTGCGCGATTGCGCTGCCGCCTTTCAAGCTTTCGCGGGTGCGCGATTGCGCCGCCGTCATTCAAGCTTTCGCGGGTGCGCGATTGCGCCGCCGCTGGGGCCATTGCGCGAGGAGGATCGCCGCGAGGATCAGACCGCAGCCGAGAAGGGCGATCGGGGCAAGGCGCTCGCCGAGGACGAGGGCGCCGAACAGGCCGGCGAAGACCGCTTCGGACGATTGCAGGATCGCCGCCGGTCCCGGTTTGACGTAGCGCTGGCCGCGCGCCTGCAGCGAGAAGGCGAGGCCGCCGGCGAACAGGCCCGTATAGAGGATCTCCGGCAGGGCGGCGAGGAGCGCGGTCAGCGTCACCGTCTCGAAGACCAGCGCCAGCGGCAGGGCGAGGAGGGCGGTCACCGCCATCTGCGCCGCGGTCAGCGTGACGGGCAGGCCGGTGCGTTCGGCATAGCGGCCGGTCAGCGACACCTGCAGTCCCCAGAAGATCGCGCAGAGGATCGTCCACCAGTCGCCCTCGTTGAGGCTGTCGCCGATGCCGCCGGAGAGCAGGGCGATGCCGATCAGCGCCAGCAGGCTGGCGGGGAAGACGATGGCGCGCGGCTTCTCGCGGAAGATCAGCAGCACGATGAAGGGCGTGAAGATGACGTAGAGGCCGGTCAGGAAGCCGGAATTGCCGACCGTCGTCGTCAGCAGGCCGATCTGCTGGGTCACCATGCCGCCGAAGAAGGCGAGGCCGACGAGGCCGTAGCCGCGCCAGTCGGGCAGGAGCGTCGCGCCATCGGGAATTGGCGCGCCGGAGGCGCGGATGCGGCCGGCGCGGCGCAGTTCGATCAGGGCGAAGGGCAGCAGGCCGACGAAGGCGACGGCGAAACGGGCGGTGATGAAGCCGAACGGGCCGAGCGCGCTCATCGCCGTCGACTGGGCGACGAAGCCCATGCCCCAGATCGCGCCGGCGGCCAGCAGCATCAGCGCGGCGGAAATGCGGGTTCGCGGCGGCACCGCCGCCGGGGCCCGGCGATCTCAGCCATCGGCGAGGCCGAACCAGCGGCGCAGCCGCGCGACGTTGGCGGCGAGATCGCCACGGCCGATCAGCGAGCGGCTCATCGCGCGCCAGCCTTCGGGCGACCAACGGATGTCGACCGTGTCGGGGAAGCGGAACAGGGGCGTTCGAACCAGATAGCGGCGATAGGCCGGGTCGGTTCCGTCATCGACCCGCTCCACCATCGCGGCATCGTCGGCGATGCGCGGTTCCAGTTGCGCGTAGGCGGCGGCCGGATCGGCGGGCGGGACAGGAAGGAGCAGGTCGGGATCCGCGCATCGGCCTTCGGTGCAGGCGAGCGCGTCATTGCCGCTCGGCGAGCGGCGGGCCCGCTCGAAATCGTAGATACCCTGGTCGGCGGGGCGCGCGGCGCTGTCCCAGCCGATGACCTTGCCGTAAAGGACGAGGCCGGCGAAGCCGAGTGCGGCGACCGCGACGAGGAGGGCGATGATGATGACGGCGATTTTCACGTTCCACCCACTCGATGGGCCGGTCTCTGGCCCGCGCCCTCGCGCGATCGGCGATGGAAGTCAAGCGCGACACCGACGCCTGGCGGTCCTTGGCAGTCCGGGTCGCATCCGCTAGAGTCTGTGCCGAAATTCGACGCCTGGCCGCCGGAGACGGTGGCTGGGGGTCTTCTTTTTTGGCTGGCCGTTAGTGGCGCAGAGCGGCACCAGGCCCGGGGCGAGCAGGACGAGACGATGCAGAAAGTACCCATGACCATTTCGGGTCACGCGAAGCTGAAGGAAGAGCTGCGCTGGCGCCAGCAGGAAGAGCGGCCGCGGATCATCAACGCGATCTCCGAGGCGCGCGCCCATGGCGATCTTTCGGAAAACGCCGAGTATCATGCTGCCAAGGAAGCGCAGAGCATGAACGAGGGCCGCATCAAGGAGCTGGAGGACCTGACCACCCGCGCCGAGATCATCGACGTCACCAAGCTGAGCGGCGGGACGATCAAATTCGGCGCCACGGTCAAGCTGATCGACGAAGACACGGAAGACGAAAAGACCTACCAGATCGTCGGCGATCAGGAGGCCGATCCGAAAGAGGGCCGCATCTCGATCTCCTCGCCGATCTCGCGGTCGCTGATCGGCAAGAGCGTCGGTGATTCGATCGAGGTGAAGGCGCCGGGCGGCAGCAAATTCTACGAAGTGCTCGAGGTAATGTGGAAATGAGCTCAGAGACCGGGCCGGCACTGCCGTTCGGTTTCCGGACCAAGCAGAATCTCCGGTTCCGGCTGAAGGGATGGCCGCTGCGGGTCGAGGCCTCCGCGCCAGACGGCGGCTTCGTCCTGCGCGATGGGAGCGACACTATCCATATCGCCCGCTGGAGGCGCTATAGGCGCTATACGAGCGGCATCCGGGCGCATATCGACAAGGTCGCCGGCGAATACATGCTGGGCCAGGTGCCGTTCTCACGCGGCGACGTCGTGATCGACTGCGGCGCCAATATCGGCGAGGTCGGCATCTATCTGAAGCCGTTCGGCGTCGACTACCGGCCGTTCGAGCCGGAGCCGATCGAGGCCGATTGCTGCGACCGGAATGTCTTCGGCGGCGAAGCCCGAACCATCCGCAAGGGACTTTGGCACGAGACGACGGAACTCGTCTTCTATTCCCAGCCGAACTCGGCGGACAGCTCGCTGATCGACAGTGGACGGGCGCGGCAAAACTTCCGCGTTCCGGTGATCACGCTGGACGAGTATATCGCAGCGGAAGGGATCGAGCGCATCCGGCTGCTGAAGCTGGAAGCGGAGGGGGCGGAGCCCGAGGTGCTGAAAGGAGCCGCGCATTCGCTCCATAAGATCGAATGGATTGCCGCCGATGGCGGACCGGAACGGGGCGCCTCCAAGGAGCGCACAATGGCGGCCATGACCAACCATCTCCTGAAGAACGGCTTTGAAATGGTCGATTGCCGAGACAAGCGCCTCTGCGCGCTCTTTCGCAACGTTTCGAGCGCGGCCTGACGGGCGGCAAAGCGGTTTCAGTGGCCAGGAATTCCCCGGTAATCCTGGTCCCCGGCCGCGACCGGCATGGTACGAATCAGGAGCAGTGGGTTGAGTGAAGCGGAGAGCAGCCGGCAGCGCCCATTCAGCTACCCCTTCCCGGTCGGCGAGACAGGATCGATCTTCGGGAATGGTCGGGGCTGGGCGCTGGCTGATCTGCTGGATGCACAGTGGAGCAGGCTGAAGAACCACCGAACCGCCGATCTTAGGCTTCGCAGGGGGCGGGGCCGGCTCGATCCGGGGCAGCTGCCGTGCGTCTTCCTGTGTCACAACGACCGGCGGATGCTCCCGTCTTTCCTCGATCACTACCGTGCGCTAGGGGTGGACCGGTTCATCTGCGTGGATGATCGTTCGTCCGACGGAGCGACCGGCTACCTGCTCGAACAGCCCGACGTTGATCTCTGGCAATCGGGTCGACGGTACAAGGAAGCACGGCGGGGCAAGGCGTGGCGCGAATGGCTGATGGCGCGTTACGGTTTTCGCCGCTGGTACATCAATGTCGATAGCGACGAGTTCCTGATCCCTCCGCTGGCGGGGCAAATGGCGCTGAAGGATTATCTGGGGGAGCTCGATGCGCGCTCGATCCAGCGGGTCGCCGCACCGATGATCGATCTCTATCCGGCCAGCCTCGACGAGGCCGTCTTTCACGGGGAGGACGGACAGAGGCCGTGGGATGTCGCGCCGCTCTTCGACACGACCGGCTATGAGACGAGCCGGGTGGCATCGGGTGCCAACCTCAAGGGCGGTGTGCGGCGGCGCGTCTTCAAGAGCCGCGATCATCTGATGAAATATCCGCTTCTCTACTGGGACCGCTTCTGCAGTCTCGGCGGATCGGTCCACTGGCCGCGTCCCGGTCGCCGCAACTTCACGACCGAATGGGGCGTGCTGCTGCACTTCAAGATATTCTCCGATCTGGCGCAGCGGACGGAAGCGGTCATCGAGAACGGCCAGCACATGAGCGGTGCGGCCAATTACAGGATCATCCGTGATAGGCTGGCGAGCGAGGGCGAAGATCTGCGACTGGCCTATGAGGGTTCGGCGCGTTATGGGGGCGCGGAGGATCTGCGCGGGCACGGGTTTCTGCATTCGGTTCTCGCGGAGGACATGGAGAGAACCGCATGAACGAGCCTCTGCGGCTTTCCGCCTTCATCATCTGCAAGGACGAGGCGGCCTATCTCGGCGGCTGCATCGAGAGTCTGCGAAGCTGCTCGGAGATCGTCATCGTCGATTCCGGTTCGACCGACGGTACGCTCGGCCTCATCGCGGACTATGAAGGGAAGGGCTTTCCGATCCGGCTCTTCGAGCGTGGCTGGCCGGGCTATGCCGCGCAGAAGCAGTTCGCGCTGGAGCAGTGCACGCGGCCCTGGTGCCTCAACATGGACGCCGATGAGAGACTGGACCGGGCGCTGGTCAATGCGCTGCCCGAACTGCTCGACGCGCCGGATCATGTCGTCGGCTGGAAGATCGCGCGGCGGCCCTTCCTGATCGGCTATGGCTACACACCCGAGCGGGCCCATGAGCGACGGAATCTCCGGCTGATCCGAAACGGGCGCGGGGCCTACGATCTGTCGCTGAAGGTGCACGAGGGCATCGTGCCGGACGGCGAGGTGCGGCCGGCGCCGAGGGGGAGCCTGCTGCATTTCCGGCCGCTGCCGCTCGACGAGCAGATCCTCAAGGAGAACAGATATTCGTCGCTGAAGGCGGACATGCAGATGGAGAAGGGCCGCAGGCCCAGCCTGGTCAAGCTGCTCTTCAGCCCGGCGACCTATTTCCTGCGTCTCTATTTCCGGACGGGCCTGTGGCGCTGTGGCGTTCCCGGCCTGATCCAGGCGATGACAGGAGCGGCCTATTCCTTCATGACCGAGGCCAAGAAGTTCGAGCGGACGGCGCTGCGCGATGGCGCTCCCGTCGAACATGGGCCCGAGGTCTGGTGGCGGCGGAACGAGAACCAGGAGGAGAAGGCGTGAAGGTCTTTCACTTCCATTTCGGCAAGGATGGCGGGGCGGAGCGCTTCTTCACCCATCTCGTCGGTGCGCTCGCCGAACGGGGCGTGGAGCAGACCGCCGTCATCCGGCCGAAACGTCTCTGGAAGCCGGCCATCGCGCCGCATGCGACGATCATCGAGAGCCATTTTCGGGACCTGTCGATCGACAAGCTGCTGCTGCCGGTGCGCATGAGACGCCGCGTGGCGCGCGAGAAGCCCGATGCGGTGCTGGCATGGATGCCGAAGGGCGCCAAGTTGATGCCGGCCAATCCGAACGTTCACAAGATCGCGCGGCTTGGCGACTATCCGCTTCGGCTGAAATATTTCGACCGGATCGACACGCTGGTCTGCAACACGCCCGGCATCGCGGAGCGCGTGCGCGAGCTCGGCTGGACCCGCAGGGTGGAGGTCATCACCAATTTCACGCGGGAGGAACGGGTCGCGCCGGTCGATCGTGCGGCCTATGGCGCCGGGCCGGACGATTTCGTCGTCACGTCGATGGGCCGTTTCGTGCCGCGCAAGGGTTTCGGTGTGCTGATCGATGCCGCGGCGCTCAATCCTGCCATGCATCTGTGGATCATGGGCGATGGCGAACTGGCGGACGATCTGAAGGCGCAGGCCGAGGCGCGGGGCGTCGCGGATCGGGTCCGGTTCCTCGGCTGGCAGGCGGACACGCGGCCGTTTCTCGCCGCCAGCGACGCTTTCGCCATGGCCTCCAGTCATGAACCGCTCGGCAATGTCGTGCTGGAAGCGTGGGCGCAGGGCAAGCCGGTGGTTTCCACGCGCTGCGAAGGGCCGTCCTGGTTCATGAGCGACGGCGTCGATGGGCTGATGGTGGATATCGGCGATGCGGAAGGGTTTGCTGAGGCCTTTCGGCGACTGCAGCAGGAACCGGGCCTTGCCTCCTCGATGGCCCTCGGTGGCCAGCGGACACTCGCGGAGCGCTTCTCGAAGACAGCGATCTGCGACCAGTATATCCAGCTCTTCAAGGAAAAGCCGTGACCGGACGCGATGGTTGAGCCAAGGGCCTCCGCTTCGCCCGATCCGCTGTTGGCGGTCGCGCCCAATCTGAAGCGCCGCCTGTCCGGCGTCACGGCGACGATTGCGCGGCTGGTGCCGTTGCAGGCGGCGCGTGCGCCGGTCGCTGCCTTTGGGCCGGGCCTGCCGCCGGACCTGCCCACGATCGGCGTTCCGCGTCTGCTGCGCGAAGGCTATCGCAGGCGAGAAGGGCGGGTTGTCCTTCATGCCCGCCGCAACACCGAGATGCTGCTCGGCGTGGTGCTCCGCGATGTCCTGCGGGGCCGCTGGACGCTTCTCTTCACCTCTGCTTCGCAGCGTCGGCATACCGGCTGGAGCCGTTTCCTGATCTCACGGATGGACCACGTGATCGCGACGTCGGCAGCCGGTCAGACCTATCTGAACGTGCCATCGGAGGTGGTCCACCACGGCATCGACGTCGGAGTCTTCTCTCCCCCGGCGGATCGGTCGGCAGTGCGCGCCGATCTCGGTCTTCCCGACCGGCCGACGGTCGGCTGTTTCGGGCGGATCCGGCGGCAGAAGGGCACCGATGTTTTCGTCGAGGCAATGATCGCGCTACTGCCTCAGCGTCCCGGCTGGCAGGCGGTCGTCCTCGGCCGGGCGACCGAGGCGCATCAGCCGTTTCTCGCCGATCTCAAGGCGAAGGTCGAAAGCGCCGGCCTTTCGGACCGGATCCTGTTTCCGGCGGAGGTGCCGGTCGATCAGGTGCCGCAATGGTACAAGGCGCTCGATCTGTTCGTCGCGCCACAGCGATGGGAGGGTTTTGGGCTGACCGTGCTTGAGGCGCTCGCAACGGGGCTGCCGACGGTGGCGACATCGGTTGGCGCATTTCCGGAATTGATCGTCGATGACGAGACCGGCTTCCTGATCGAACCCGGCAGCAGGGATGCGATGGTCGAGGGCCTTGCTTCGCTGATCGACGACGATGCCCGGCGCAGCGCGATGGCTGCCGCCGCGCGCCTCTATTCTGAGCAACATTTCTCCATCGACCGCGAAGTGGAGCGGCTCCTGTCGATCTATCGCAGGATGGCCAATGAATCGGGGGTTTCGGCCATCTGACCTTGCGGGCAGGTGGGGCCTTCGCTTATCTGCCGTCTGTCCGGGACGGCGATCTTCGGATCGCCTGTTCAGCAGAATCGACGCAGGAGCCAGCCATGCCCGAGTCGCCGCAGCACAGCCGCGTTCTCATCATCGGGTCCGGACCGGCCGGTTACACCGCAGCCATCTATGCCGCACGCGCGATGCTGGAGCCGGTGCTGATCGCTGGCCTGGAGCAGGGCGGCCAGCTGATGATCACGACGGATGTGGAGAACTATCCGGGTTTCGCGGAGCCCATCATGGGTCCGCAACTGATGGAGCAGATGCGCCTGCAGGCGGAGAATGTCGGCGCCCGGCTCGTCTCCGACGTCGTGACCGAGGTCGATCTGGACAGCCGGCCCTTCCGTCTCACCTGCGACAGCGGCGCGATCTGGACCACCGATGCGCTGATCATCGCCACCGGCGCCCAGGCCAAATGGCTGGGCCTGCCGAGCGAGGAAACCTTCAAGGGCTTCGGCGTGTCCGCCTGCGCGACCTGCGACGGCTTCTTCTACCGCGGCAAGCACGTTCTGGTCGTCGGCGGCGGCAATTCGGCCGTCGAGGAAGCGCTCTATCTCTCTCATATCGCCGAGAAGGTGACGGTCATCCACCGCCGCGACGAATTCCGCGCCGAGACGTATCCTGCAGGACCGCCTGTTCAAGAAGGACAATGTCGAGATCCTCTGGGACACGGAGATCGACGAGATCCTCGGCACGACCCCGAAGCCGCCGCTTCCGCCCTCGGTCAACCGCGTCCGGCTGAAGAACAGGAAGAGCGGCAAGACGCAGGAGATGGAGGTCGACGGTGTCTTCGTCGCGATCGGCCACGCGCCTGCCGTTTCGCTGTTCGAAGGCAAGCTGAAGCAGAAGCCGAATGGCTATCTGTGGACGGAAGGGGATTCGACGCGGACGTCGCTGCCGGGCGTCTTTGCCGCGGGCGACGTCGCCGACGACATTTTCCGTCAGGCGGTCACGGCCGCCGGTCTCGGCTGCATGGCTGCGC
The DNA here is from genome assembly GCA_963773525.1 of uncultured Alphaproteobacteria bacterium. Classification (GTDB taxonomy): domain Bacteria; phylum Pseudomonadota; class Alphaproteobacteria; order Rhizobiales; family Rhizobiaceae; genus Notoacmeibacter. The sequence goes on from CAVZBM010000001.1 coordinate 61,111, forward strand.
TGGAGGCGGAACGTTACCTTGCGGGGATCGCGTCGGAGACGGAAGCACAGGCCGCCGAATAGCGGCCGAACAGGCCCGATCGTCCGTCGATCGGTGCGGCAGGAGGAGGGGACCATGCCGATCGACTGGGACAAGCTGCGGGTTTTTCATGCCGCGGCCCAAGCGGGATCGTTCACCCATGCGGCGGACACACTCAACCTGTCCCAGTCGGCCATCAGCCGCCAGGTAAGCGCGCTGGAGCACGAGATCGGCGTGTCGCTGTTCAACCGGCATGCGCGCGGGCCTGGTTCTGACGGAGGCCGGTGAGACGCTGTTCAAGACGGCCCAGGACGTCCTGCTGAAGCTGGAAGCCGTCCGTTCCAGCCTGACCGAGGCCAAGGACAAGCCGAGCGGCACCTTGCGCGTCACGACCACCGTCGGTCTCGGTACCGGCTGGCTCGCCAAGCGCGTCGACGAGTTCATGCAGCAATATCCCGAGGTCCGGCTGCAACTCCTGTTCTCCAACGAGGAACTCGACCTGACGATGCGCGAGGCCGACTGCGCGATCCGGCTTCGCCTGCCGCAGCAGCCCGACCTGATCCAGCGCAAGCTGTTCACGGTGCATTTCCACCTCTGGGCAAGTGAAGACTATATCCGCCGCAATGGTCAGCCGCAGTCGCTGGAGGATCTGCAGAGCCATCGGCTGATCACGTTCGGCGAACCGGTCATTGCCTATCTACGCAATCTCAATTGGCTCGAGACGGTGCAGCTTTCCGGCGGAGATCGCCTCCAGGCCAGCCTTCAGATGAACGACCTCAACTCGATCCGAAGCGCGGTGAAGCGTGGGCTCGGCATCGCCATGCTGCCGGACTACATCGTTGATCGCGATTCCGGCTTCGTCCATATTCTGCCGGAGGTCGAGGTGCCGACCTTCGACACCTATTTCGTCTATGCCGAGGCAATGCGCAGCCAAGCCAAGCTGGAAGCGTTCCGCGACTTCATGTTCGCCAAGGCCCGGCGCTGGAGTTTCTGAACGATACGATCATCGGTTGCAGCCGATCTCGGCCATGATTGCCTCGACCTGCGCCCGGCTCCTGCAGACGTTTTCGCAAGGAATGCCGTCATCGTCGCCGTCGGCGCGCGGATGCCGGCCGGCGCACCAAGCGATGACGGCCTCGCGACAGTTCGAGTAGTCGGTGCAGCGAGCGGCGAACGCGAAATCGGGCGCGACGATTGCGGCTACGGTCAACACGATCAGAACGTGTGCGAGCAGGTTCATTCTCTATACCTCCGAAAAAAGAGAATAGGGAATGGCATCCTGTCTCGATAGTGCCGTGACCTACCTGCAGTTGCCGCAGAAGCGCTGAATGCGGCGGCAGGATTCTTCCAGTTCCGCTTCGCTGGTCGCGTAGCAGATGCGGAAGTTCGGCCCAAGTCCGAAAGCCGAACCGTGGACGGCGGCGACGCCTTCCGCATCGAGAAGCTCGGTGACGAAGTCCTCGTCCGTTTCAATAACCTTGCCGGACGGGGCGGTCTTGCCGATCATGCCGGCGCAGGATGGATAAACGTAGAAGGCGCCCTGCGGCGTCGGACACGCCAGTCCGGTCGCCTGGTTGAGCATCGAGACCACGAGGTCGCGGCGGTGCTGAAAGATGGCCTTGTTCTTCTCAATGAAGTCCTGGGGGCCGGTCAGCGCCTCGACGGCAGCCCACTGGCTGATCGAGGCGGGCCCCGATGTCTGCTGGCTCTGGATCGTCTCCATCGCCTTGATGAGTTCCTTCGGCCCGGCCGCGTAGCCGATGCGCCAGCCGGTCATCGCATAGGCCTTGGATACGCCGTTCATCGTCAGCGTCCGATCCTTGAGCCGGGGTTCGACCTGCGCCGGCGTATGGTAGACAAAATCGCCATAGACGAGGTGCTCGTACATGTCGTCGGTCAGCACCCAGATCTGCGGATGGCGCATCAGCACATCGGTGAGAGCCTTGATCTCGTCACGGCTGTACGCAGCGCCGGAGGGATTGGAGGGGGAGTTGAAGACGAACCATTTGGTCTTGTCGGTGATCGCCGCCTCGAGCGCTTCCGGCTGGAGCTTGAAGTCGTCTTCCAGACGCGCTTCGGCAAAGACGGCATCGCCACCGCAGATGGCGACCATTTCCGGATAGGAGACCCAGTAGGGCGTCGGAATGACCACCTCGTCGCCCGGGTTCAGCGTCGCCATGAAGGCGTTGAACAGGATCTGCTTGCCGCCGGTGCCGACAATGGTCTGCTGCCAGTCGTAATCGAGACCGTTCTCGCGACTGAACTTCTCCGCGATTGCCTTGCGCAGTTCGGGAATGCCGGCCACGGGGGTGTATTTGGTCTCGCCCCGATCGATCGCCGCCTTGGCCGCTTCCTTGATGTTGTCCGGCGTATCGAAATCCGGTTCGCCGGCACCGAGGCTGATGACATCGCGGCCCTGCGCTTTCAGTTCACGCGCCTTCTGCGCGACGGCAATGGTCGCGGACGGCTGAACGCGGGAAAGGATGTCGGCGAGAAAGGCCATAGCGGGGGGCTCCGTGAGAGGCGGATCAAGTCGGGCACGGACCTCTGTCTGGAGGTCGCGCTCCCTTAACGCTGCTGGAGGCGGTGGGCAAGGCGCTCCGGGCGCGATCCGATGTTTCCATGACAGCAATCTGCTTGACGAGCCGGTGGGGGTACGGCTGCGCTCCGGCGACGGTTGAACCGGAGGACGGGATGATCACACTTTACTCGATGCCGAGTTCCGGCAATTCCCACAAGGTGCGGCTTCTGTTCAGCAAACTCGCAATCCAGTACCGCCATGTGCCTGCGGAGTACGGATCGGGGGTGACGCGCAGCGACCGGTTCCTGCAGAAGAATCCGCATGGCCGGGTGCCGCTGGTCGAGTTCGAGGACGGGCGGCTGCTCTCGGAAAGCAACACGATCCTCTGTCATTTCGGCGAAGGCAGCCGGTTGGTTCCCGACGATCCCTTTGCGAGAGCGAAGATGCTGGAATGGATGTTCTGGGAGCAGAACAGCCATGAGGCCACCATTGCCGTGCGCGCCGCGATCCTCAACTACGCTCATCGGGAAGCCGAGCGCCGGTCGGAGATCCTCGATCCGCTTTTCGACGCCGGCCAGCGCAATCTCCAGCGCATGGAGATCCAGCTTCGGAAGAGCCCGTTCCTTGTGGGTGAGGCGATGACTCTCGCCGATCTCTGCCTCTATCCCTACATCTCCACTGCCGAAAGCAGGGGCGGGTACGATCTCTCCGACATGACGGCGCTGCGGACATGGCTTGCGCGGGTGGAGAACGACGCCGGACACGTTCCTCTGGACTGGCTGCCGGCCCAATATCCCTGACGATCTCGATACCTGTCGCGCGATCGTGAATAGGAGTGTGTGGCGAAAGAGCAGGATCGCGTGCAGTGTCCTTCTGCGGGGAAGCGAAGGCCGGCACACGCCCGGTCAGTGCCAACCGGAGGAAAACTCATGAAGAAGACTCTCTTGCTCGGGTCCCTTCTCCTGCTGCCGCTAGCGACACAGACCGAAGCTGAAACCCGCCTGACCGTGAAAAGCCAAAGCTGCGGCGAAGTGAAGTCGACGATCCACGACGAGGGTGCTGTGATCTTGCGCTGGACTGACCCGCGCACGGGCCGGAGCCACTCCGATCGCTTCGTCGCCGGCGCCCCCTATTGCGATAAAGGCTTCTTCATCCGCTTCGAATTGATCGACATCGCTGCCGGCGTCTGCAGTCTGAAGCAATGCACGGATGCGAGCCGGGAGGCGGAGAGGCAACGTCAGCGCAGGCCGCCGGATGGGGGCCAGCCCGGTGGTGGCCAACCCGGCGGTGGCCAACCTGGCGGCCAAGGTGGGCGCGGCGTAAAATAGCATCGGATGATCTATATTAGTCCGAGCTTGACCAGCGCCCGGATCGGGCAACATATCGGTCGACGTCAATGAAGGGACGGATAGGCCGTCGGCGGAGCTCAAAGGCTGGCGGCGGACTGAAGGAGCTGTCCATGAGGATACTGTCAGGCGCGGTGTTGGCCGCCACCCTGTTTTCATTCGCGGCGCAGGCCGCGCCAGGTGACCCCCGGATCAATATCGACGGGGCCAGTTGCAACGATGTGCGCCGGATCGTCGACCGCAACGGCGCTGCAATTCTTCGTTACGCGTCGTCGCAGTCGGACCGGGTCCTGTTCGACCGGTTCGTCGTACACAGCGGATTCTGTATGGCCGGTGAGGCGGCCCTGCCCAAAACGATTTTCCGGCGCGAGGGTCCCTGCCGGCTTCTCACCTGCCAGATGCCGGACTACGAGGACCGGGTTTTCCCGAACCGCCCATAGTGGCCGGGTGATCAGGCGAAGTAGTCCTGGAGCGGGCGGACCTCGAGATTGCCGGCCCGCAGGGCCGCAATGGCGAGGGATGCCGCTTCCGCTCCAGAGAGCGTCGTATAATACGGTACCTTCTGCATCAGTGCGGCGCGCCGCAGTGATTTGGAGTCGCTGACCGCCTTCGCCCCATCGGTGGTGTTTACGACCAGTTGGACCTGGCGGTTGCGGATCGCATCCTCGATGTGCGGTCGCCCCTCCAGCACCTTGTTGATCTTGCTGGCCTCGATGCCGTTCTCGTTGAGGAACTTCGCTGTGCCGCCCGTCGCGATGACGCTGAAGCCGTTGTCGCAGAGCCGGCGTATGGCGGACACCATGCCCTGCTTGTCCTCATTCCGCACCGAAACGAACACCGTTCCGCTACGCGGCAGGTCCACGCCCGCGCCAAGCTGGCTCTTGGCGAAGGCCAGCGCATAGTCCCGGTCCAGGCCCATGACTTCGCCGGTGGACCGCATTTCGGGGCCGAGCAGCGTGTCGACGCCAGGGAAGCGGGCGAATGGGAAGACCGCTTCCTTCACCGCAATGTGATCGAGCGCGCCGAGATCAGGCTTTGAGCCGTAGTCGGCGAACGCCTCGTCCAGCGTCTCCCCTGCCATGATGCGCGCGGCGATCTTGGCGATTGGACGACCGATCGTCTTGGCTACAAACGGCACGGTGCGGCTGGCGCGGGGATTAACCTCGAGAATGTAGATTTCGCCGTCCTTGATCGCGTATTGGACATTCATCAGCCCGCCGACTTTCAGGGCGCGGGCGAGCGCCGCCGTCTGCTGTTCCAGTTCGGCCACGAGATCGGGTCCGAGCGAATGGACCGGCAGCGAACAGGCGCTGTCGCCCGAATGGATGCCGGCTTCCTCGATATGTTCGAGGATTCCCGCAACATAGACGTTCTCGCCATCACAGAGGCAATCGACGTCGACCTCGATCGCACCCATCAGATAGGTGTCGAACAGCAGCGGGTTCTTGCCGAGAAGGGTGTTGATCTGGCCTGTCTTGTCGTTCGGATAGCGCGCCTTGATGTCCTCTGGAACGAGTTCCGGCACCGTGTCGAGGAGATAGGATGACAGTGCACTCTCGTCGCGGATGATCTGCATGGCTCGTCCGCCGAGCACGTAGGATGGGCGAACGACCAGCGGATAACCGAGTTCGCCGGCAACCAAGCGGGCCTGCTCGACTGAATAGGAAATTCCGTTCTTCGGCTGGGTCAGGCCGAGCTTGATCAGCAGTTTATGGAAACGGTCGCGGTCCTCGGCGAGATCGATGGCATCGGGGCTGGTGCCGAGAATCGGGATGCCGTTGCGCTCCAGAGCGTCGGCCAGTTTCAGCGGCGTCTGACCGCCGAACTGAACGATGACGCCGTGCAGCGTTCCCGCCTGCTGTTCGGCCCGCAGGATTTCGAGGACGTCCTCGGCCGTGAGCGGTTCGAAATAGAGCCGATCCGATGTGTCGTAGTCGGTCGAGACGGTTTCGGGATTGCAGTTGATCATGATCGATTCGTAGCCCGCATCCGCCAGCGCGAAGGCGGCGTGGCAGCAGCAATAGTCGAACTCGATGCCCTGGCCGATCCGGTTCGGTCCGCCGCCGAGGATCACGACCTTCCTGCGGTCGGAGACCTCCGCCTCGCTCGCCGGCTGGCCGGCGAACGGTTTTTCGTAAGCGGAGTACATGTAAGCGGTCGGCGAGGCGAACTCGGCCGCGCAGGTGTCGATGCGCTTGAAGACCGGATGGACATCGAGCCTCTCGCGCAGCGCCTTGACCGCACCTTCCTCCTGCCCGGTCAATCCGGCGAGGCGGGCGTCGGAAAAGCCCATCGCCTTCAGCATCCGCAGATTGTCCGTGTCCTGGGGCAGGCCGTGCTCGCGGATGCGGGCCTCCATGTCGACGATCTCAGCGATCTGGCGCAGGAACCAGGGATCGATGCGCGAGGCATCGTGGATCGCCTCAAGGCTCATGCCGTGGCGCATGGCCTGGGCGACGTGGCGCAGCCGGTCCGGCGTCGGCGTCCGTACCGCGGCGATGAGCGCGTTCTTGTCGTCGTCGTCGCCAGCCATGCCCGGAATCTCGATCTCGTCGAGCCCGGTCAGACCGGTCTCCAGCCCGCGCAGCGCCTTCTGCAGCGATTCCTGGAAGCTCCGGCCGATCGCCATCACCTCGCCGACGCTCTTCATCGCGGTCGTCAGGACAGGCTGGGCGCCGGGAAATTTCTCGAAGGCGAAGCGGGGGATCTTGGTGACGACATAGTCGATCGACGGCTCGAAGCTGGCGGGAGTCGCGCCGCCGGTGATGTCGTTTTCGAGCTCGTCCAGCGTGTAGCCGACGGCCAGGCGCGCAGCGACCTTGGCGATCGGGAAGCCGGTCGCCTTCGATGCGAGCGCCGAGGACCGCGAGACGCGCGGGTTCATCTCGATCACGACGAGCCGGCCATTGGCGGGGTTGACCGCGAACTGGACGTTCGACCCGCCGGTCTCCACGCCGATCTCGCGCAGCACCGCGATCGAGGCGTTGCGCATGATCTGGTATTCCTTGTCGGTCAGCGTCAGCGCCGGCGCGACGGTGATGGAATCGCCGGTGTGGACGCCCATCGGATCGACGTTCTCGATGGAGCAGATGATGATGCAGTTGTCCGCTCGGTCGCGGACGACCTCCATCTCGAACTCCTTCCAGCCGAGCACGCTCTCCTCGATCAGCACCTCGGTGGTGGGCGAGGCATCGAGGCCATAGGCGACGATCTGGTTGAACTCGTCCTCGTTGTAGGCGATGCCGCCGCCGGTGCCGCCGAGCGTGAAGGAGGGACGGATGATGGCCGGAAGGCCGACCGTCTTCAAGCGCGACCGCGGCCTGCGCCATCGCATGGCGCATGTAGCGCTGCTTGCGATCGCTCTCGCCGCGATTCCACTCCGCCTCCAGCTCGTCGAGCGCCTCGTCGAGTGCGTCGCCGGAGAGCGGCCTGTCGCAGTTCCGCCCGCCGCACCTCGTGCTTCTCGCGGTCGGCGTTCTTCACGTCGGTGGCATTGACCAGCATCGACAGCGGGCGTTTCCAGGCCGATCCGGTCCATCGCCTCGCGGAAGAGCTTGCGGTCCTCGGCCTTGTCGATGGCTTCCGGCATTGGCGCCGATCATCTCGACGCCGTATCGCTCCAGGACGCCCATGCGCTTGAGCGAGAGCGCGGTGTTCAGCGCCGTCTGGCCGCCCATCGTCGGCAGCAGCGCGTCGGGCCGCTCCTTGGCGATGATCTTGGCGACCACTTCGGGCGTGATCGGCTCGATATAGGTCGCGTCGGCCAGTTCCGGGTCGGTCATGATCGTCGCCGGATTGGAATTGACCAGAATGACCGGTAGCCTTCCGCCTTCAGCGCCTTGCAGGCCTGGGTGCCCGAATAGTCGAACTCGCAGGCCTGGCCGATGATGATGGGACCCGCGCCGATGATCAGGATGGACTTGATGTCGGTGCGTTTCGGCATGAGGCGTTCCGTCCGTTCTTGCGCGCGAAAGCCGGGCGGGAGGGTCCCATCCGGCTGCGGATCGTTTCTGAAGGCTAGGCGCGGCTTATAGGCAAGAGGGCGGGCGGGCGGAACCCCCGATTTCCGATCGGGCTGTGATTCCCACCGTTGCGCCGGCCAATCGCCATTCAGCCGGTTAGCCGGCGTTTCAGGATCGGCAGCATCTGCCGGCTGACCGGCAGCCGTGCCCCGTCCTTCGTCAGCAGATGGGAGCGGCCGTTCTTGCCGGGCTCCCGCTCGAGCGTTTCCATTGCTGCATAGGCGACCCAGTGGGAGCGGTGAATCCGGATGCCCAGCTCCTCCGGCACCTCGCCGACCGCGTCCGACAACCGCATCAATACCAGCTCGCTGCCGCGCGAGGTGACGATCAGGACGTAGTGGTCCTGCGATTCCAGCCGGAGGACAGGGCCGCGTTTGTTGGCCGGCAGGCGGTCGATGATAGATGGACGGGCGAGGGTGGTGCGGGCTTCCGCCGCACTACTACCCGGCGAGCGCGAAGCTTCCGCGAGGAACTTTTCTTCTGGCGGCGACAACCGGGTCCCCTCCAGCGCCGTCCAGGTCAAGAAGCAGATGGCCAGCGAGATGGGAAGGGTGATCAGGACGTTCTCCGCCGTTTCGCCGACTGTGAGCGGCGCATCCAGAAAGGCGTGGTGGACCGGCATCAGCGCCAGACCCATGGGAATAGAAGCCACGGCCGCGCCGATCATCATGCGCATCAGAGGATGGTCGATCCGCCCTTGCAGCAGGACATCGAACAGGTTGACGAAGAACAGCGCAATCGACCAGGCGATCGACTGGACGATAAGCCAGTAGCCAAGGCGGGCGGCCAGATCGAGTTTCTCGAGCGTCGCGAAAGGACCTGTCGCGACAAAGAGCGCCAGGATCGCCAAGAACACCAGCCACATGCGCTTCATGCCGACGACAACCTGCAATTCGCGAAACGTGGATCGCAGGGCGGCGTGCATTAGCGAATTTCTCCAGTGTCCTGGCGCAGGACTATTAGCTCACTCGGCCAGATCATGGCCAGTGGCGGGTCAAACCGCAATTTCGGGGCAACCTATGACATTCCAGCCAATTATGGACGCTCCTTTCGCCGTCCAATTTCATGTCTACACCGTCGTACCAGCTGCTCTGCTGGGCGCGTGGATGCTGGCGGCGAGGAAGGGCAACGTGATACACCGACTGCTGGGTCGGCTCTGGGTCTTGCTGATGGCAGCCACGGCCATTTCAGCCTTTTTCATTCACGAGATCCGACTGATCGGTTCCTTCAGCCCGATTCATCTTCTCTCGATCCTCACGCTGATCTCCTGCGTGGGCATCGTCTGGTCGGCACGAACGAGGCGTTTGCAGGCGCACAAGCGCATGGTGACGGGTCTGTATTTCGGCGGAATCGGTCTGGCGGGCCTGTTCACGCTGCTTCCGGGCCGGATCATGCATCGGGTCGTCTTCGGCGAGGGCATGGCTGGATTGCCGCTGGACTGGACCCTCGGGCTTATCGGCGCAGCGTTCCTCGCCTGGTGGGTCTGGAGAAAATCACGGCGGTCCGCCGCAGTGTAGATTGGCGGCGGCCAATTCTGGAACCGGGTGTGCCTGCGCCTATAACCCTACCGGACGATCGAAACGATCTTCTGGAGAATGAACATGCGCTGGAGAGGCCGTCGCGGCAGCAGCAATATCGAGGATCGCCGCGGGCGGGGCGGGTTTGGCGGCGGCATCGGCCGTGGCGGCGGCTTCGGCCGCGGCGGGCCGATCCGCATCCCGCTCGGTGGAGGCGGAGGCCTTTCGATCGGCACGATCGTCATTCTGGTCGTTATCTTCTTCGCGCTGCAGATGTGCGGCGTTCCGATCGGCGATATCCTTGGCGGCGGCGGGTCCGCAAGCCTGCCGCAGACGCAGAGCGACCGTAGCGCGGCTGATGATGGCGCGAGCGATGAGATGCGGCAGTTCGTCTCGGTCGTGCTCGCCGAAACGGAAGATGTCTGGAATGGCATTTTTGAGCAGCAGGGCAACAACTACCGCGAACCAACCCTCGTCTTGTTCTCGGGAGCGACGCAGGCTGGTTGCGGTTTCGCCAGTGCGGCCAGCGGGCCGTTCTACTGCCCGGTCGATCAGAAGGTCTATCTGGACACCGCATTCTTCCGGACGCTATCGGAGCGCTTCAATGCGGCCGGCGATTTCGCGGCGGCCTATGTGATCGCCCACGAGGTCGGTCACCATGTGCAGAACCTGATCGGGGTCCTGCCGGAGTTCAACGAGGCGCGGCAGCGCATGAGTGAAAGCGAGGCGAATGCCATGAGCGTTCGCGTCGAACTGATGGCCGACTGCTTTGCCGGTGTCTGGGCCTATTACACCGGCCAGAAAGGCCTTCTGGAGGAGGGCGACATCGAGGAGGCGCTCAATGCCGCCCAGCAGATCGGCGACGACACGCTGCAGCGGCGGACGCAGGGCTATGTCGTGCCGGACAGCTTCAACCATGGCACGAGCGAGCAGCGCCGGACCTGGTTCGCCAAAGGCTACGAGAGCGGCAGGATGAATGCCTGCGACACGCTCAACAATCCCGTCTAGCTGTCACGGTCAGCCGATCTCGGCCACATCGGCGCGTGTCGCGTCGCGCAGCGCCGCCGGAGCGATGGCGAAGACGTGGTGGGGCGTTCCGGCCGCCGCCCAGACCGTCTCGAAGCGGAAAAGCGATTGATCCATCAGGCAGGTCAGTGACGCGCTGCCGCCGAAGGGCGAGACTCCACCGATCGCGAAGCCGGTCGCCTCGCGGACGAAATTGGCATCGGGACGGGTGATCTTCTCGCCAAGAAGCGCAGCGACCGCCTTCTCATCGACACGTCGGTCGCCCGCGACGAACAGCATCAGGGCCTTGCCGCTCTGCCTGCCCTTGAAGACCAGTGATTTGACGATCTGGCCGACTTCGGCGCCGACCGCTTCGGCCGCTTCGACGGCCGAGCGAGCGGTCTTTTCGGTCTGCACGATCTCGATCTCAACGCCGCGCGCTTTCGCATCGGCGGCGACGGTGCGGGCGGGCTTCGGCAGATCTTCCGTAGGTGTCATCTTCCTGGCTCCTATAACCGTCCCTTTGTCATCGCAGGCCATCGCTACCGGGGAAAGATCTTTTTTCCTGCGCCGATCCCTCTATTTTGCCGATCCCGAAAGGCTCTAGGGAGGCGGAATGCTCTATCGCACATTCTGGCTGGCCGCCGCCGCCGCGGCGGGCGTCACCGCGTCGCAGGCGCCGGAATATGCGCAGCAGTACCGCCAGCGGCTTGGCGGCGCGCTGGACGAATTACGGGCGGTAATCAAGGACTTCGACCATGACGCACAAGCCCACGGCTTGTCCCGTGATGACGCGCTGTCGACCTACGACCGGTCGGTGGAGGCGTTTCTGAAGGCGCGCGGCCTGTCCATGCGCCAATCGCTTCGGCGGCTGGACCGTCTGGAGGAGCAGACTGCGGCCTTCGCCGAGCAGCCGGTGATCCTGTGGCCTCTGCTCGTCGCGCGTGACCCCGATCCGCGCCTGTCCGAGGGTACGTGGAACGACTTCCGCCCGGGCGTTCCGGTAACGAGCGACGGCTTTGTCTACGCCGGAGCGGGCGCGCTGATCATCGCCTTGCTCATCTCATTGCTGCACCGGCTGAGCCGGCCGCTGCGCGGCAAGCGGATGTTCGGTAGCCGGCGCGCGGCGGCACGTCCGGCGCGGTAGCTTGAGCAGGAGGCGCAAACCGCATTCCCGCTGTGGACGAAGCCGAACGACGTCCTCCGTCCCAGTCGGCGGAGGGTCAGGCTGCGGCGGTGGCCTTGTGCTCGCGGATACGGTCGGCGAAGCGCTGGAACAGGTAGAAGCTGTCCTGCGGGCCGGGCGAGGCCTCCGGGTGGTGCTGGACCGAGAAAACGGGCCGGTCCTTCATCGCCAGCCCGCAATTGGTGCCGTCGAACAGCGAGACATGAGTTGCTTCGACCGTGTCCGGCAAGCGAGCTGCTATCGACGGCGAAGCCGTGATTCATCGAGACGATCTCGACCTTGCCGGTGGTGTGGTCCTTGACCGGGTGGTTCGCGCCGTGGTGGCCCTGGTGCATCTTCACCGTCTTTGCGCCTAGCGCCAGCGCAAGCATCTGGTGGCCGAGGCAGATGCCGAAGACCGGCAGGCCCGCTTCGACCAGTTCGCGGATCATCGGGCACCGAGTACGTGCCGGTCGCTGCCGGATCGCCGGGCCCGTTCGACAGGAATATGCCGTCTGGCTGCAGGCCGAGGATTTCCCCGGCGCTGGAGTTCGCCGGCACGACCGTAACCCTGGCGCCAAGGCTGGCAAGCCGGCGCAGGATGTTCCGCTTGATGCCGAAATCGATCGCGACGATGTGGATATTCTCGGCTTCCGCAGGGCCGAAGCCTTCGTCCCAGACCCAAGGGCCTTCCGACCAGGGCCGGCTCTCCCGGCTTGTCGCATCCTTCGCCATGTCGGCACCGACGATCCCGCCCCACCCGGCGGCGCGAGCCTTCAGGGCGTTGACATCGAACTGGCCTTCAGGATCATGCGCAATCACCGCGTTGGGCATGCCCTTCTCGCGGATCATTGCCGTCAGCGCCCGCGTATCGACCCCGGTGAGGCCGATCACGCCGCGCTGTTTCAGCCAATGGTCCAGATGGGCCGTGGAACGGTAGTTTGACGGTTCGGTGATGCTGGCCCGAAAGATCGCGCCGACGGCTCGCTGCGGCTTGTCCGGATCGAGGTCCTCGATGTCCTCGTCATTCGCCCCGACATTTCCGATATGGGGAAAGGTGAAGGTTACGATCTGGCCGGCGTAGGACGGGTCGGTGAGAATTTCCTCGTAGCCGGTCAGCGCCGTGTTGAAGCAGACTTCGCCCTCCACCGCGCCCGTGCCGCCACAGCCAAACCCTTCGATTACCGTGCCGTCGGCGAGAACCAGTAGAGCAGTCGTCTTCGGGGCTTCCCATGCAGTTGACATGAGGCTCTCCATTATGTGTAGGCAGGAATGCGTTCACCGCAGGCGGCGCCGCGTGCATGTCGGGCTGTCCGTAACCATATATGGACTGCGGAAACAAGATCGTCGACGTTTGGTGCGCTGGGCGCGAAGGGTTCGTCTCCGAATGGCCTGACGCGCGACACATTTTGTGCCGCAGCGAAACCAGCCGCTTTCTGAAGCGTTCACAGAGAATGAAGGTTATCGCGCGTCAGTGCGCGGAGTGATCAGATGGAAACATGGCGAAAAACCGGCGAGAGTATGGCCGCAGTTCAAGGCGCTCAATTGCACGCTAAAGCACAGAGTGCTAAAACGGGCCAAGGATCAATGGGGCGATTCATATCCATGCGGGAACAAATCGAAACGGCGCTCAACGACGCCGTGCGCGGTGACGACCGTAGTCGCGCCTGTATGCTGCGGCTCATCCAAACAACGATAAACGATCGTGACGCAGCCAATCGGACGGTCGGCAAGGATCCGATCTCTGAAGACGAAATCACCGAGATGCTGGTCAAGATGATCAAGCAGCGGGAGGTCTCGTCGGCCGATTACGAGGCCTGCGGCCGGCTCGCCCAGGCCGAGGAAGAACGTGCGGAAATCGCGATCGTTCGCGCGCTCCTGCCGCGCCAGCTTGACGAAAACGACACCCGCAGGGCCTGCGCACAGGTCATCGCTGAAGTCGATGCCGAGGGGCTGCGCGACGTCGGCAAGTGCATGAGCGCTCTCAAGCAAAAATTCGCCGGTCAGATGGATTTTGGCCGGGCATCCGGCATCGTCAAGGGGATGCTCCGGTAGCATCGTCCGCTCGTGCGCCGCATGTCGGCGTGGTGCGTCAGCCGATCAGCAGCCAGATGATCGGGACGAGGATCGTCGTCGCCAGTGCGTTGAGGCCCATGGCAAGGCCTGAAAACGCCCCTTGGACATCGCTGTCGGTGAGTGCGCGCGCAGTGCCGATCCCGTGGGATGCCGTGCCAAGCGCCACGCCGCGCGCCGGTTGTTCCCTGACGCCGATGAGGTCGAGCAGCAACGGCCCGAACGACGCGCCGACAATGCCTGTCAGGATCACTAGGACGGCCGTCAGCGAGGGCAGGCCGCCGATCCTTTCGGTGACCCCCATGGCAACCGGCGTCGTCACCGATTTCGGCGCGACCGATGCAATGACGGCGTCTGCGGCGCCGAGCAGAGTCGTCACCGCGATGGCGCCGACCGCGGCGGTGAGTGCCCCGGCGAGAATGGCCGCAAAGAGCGGCAGCGCCGCCCGCTTCACGCGGTCGAACTGGCGGTAGAGCGGAATTGCCAGCGCGACCGTCGCCGGGCCGAGCAGGAAATGGACGAACTGCGCGCCGTCGAAATATGTGTCGTAGGGCGTGCCGGTGACGATCAGCATCAGGGCCAGCATCGACACGGCCAGAAGCACCGGGTTCAGGAAGGGCAGCCGGCCGCTCCGTTCATAGAGCGTCTCGGCGAGGGTGTAGGCGGCAAGGGTCAGGGTCAGGTGCAGCAGCGGGCTGGCGGCCAGATAGACCCATACGGACTCGACCGGGTTCATGGCCGCGTCTCCGGCTCGTCATCGCCATTGTCTGTGTTTCCAGTTCGATCAAGCCATTTCATTACCAGCCCCGTCACCGCAATCGTCAGTGCGGTCGGCACTACGAGGGCGGTCGCGAGCGGCACGATATCGGCCTGCAGGGGGCCGAAATTGGTGATCACCCCGACGCCAGCCGGGACGAAGAGGAGAGACAGGTTCGAGAGCAGCGCGTCGCCGACGCGTTCCAACTCGGTTCCGATCGTGCCGCGAAGGAAAAGCGCGGCGAACAGGATCACCATGCCGATCACCGGACCGGGAAAGGGAAGACCGGTCGAGACCACAACGGCTTCCCCGGCAAGTTGGCAGGCAAGGATCGCGGTGATGGCGCGCAACATGACGGTTCTGCCTTTCCGGAGAGATCGTCTGGACTGGATGCTGCCACACAGAAGGCCCAAATGCAGGAAGTGCTGTTAGCAAGGCTGTGGAATGCGGGCAGCAGCATTCTACGCCTTTGCGCACAGAACGCAGCCGATGTAGCAAGGAAGTTTACAGAACCGACAATCGCGGCGGCGATGTCCGATAGGCTTTCAACCGATGCGTTTTTCGCCGAATTTTCTGGACGAGATCCGCGACCGCGTCCCGATTTCGGCCGTGGTGGGTCAGCGCGTGACCTTCGATCGGAAGAAGAGCAATCCCGGCAAAGGCGATCACTGGGCCTGCTGTCCGTTTCACGGCGAGAAGACCCCGAGTTTTCATTGTGAGGATCGCAAGGGCCGCTATCATTGCTTTGGCTGCGGCGTCTCCGGCGACCATTTCCGCTTTTTGACCGAGCTCGACGGTCTTCCGTTTCCCGAAGCGGTGGAGCGGGTGGCGGAGATGGCCGGGGTGCCGATGCCGACGCCTGATCCACAGGCCGCCGAACGGGAAAAGAAGCGCGCCACGCTGACCGATGTCATGACGATGGCCGCCGCCTTCTTTCAGCAACAGTTGCAGAGCGGCCAGGGAGCACAGGCGCGTTCCTATCTGCGCGAGCGCGGCCTTGGCTCGACCGTTCAGGCGCGTTTCGGCATGGGCTATGCGCCGGACAGTCGCAATGCGCTCAAGCAGCACCTCGTCGACAAGGGGATCGGTACAGCCGCGATGGAGGCGTGCGGTCTTCTCATCGCCGGCGAGGACATCGCCGTTTCGTTCGATCGCTTCCGCGACCGGATCATGTTCCCGATCGAAGACACGCGTGGCCGGGTGATCGCCTTTGGCGGCCGAGCGATGAAAGCCGATGCGCCGGCCAAATATCTGAATTCGCCGGAGACCGAGCTCTTTCACAAGAGCCATGTCCTGTTCAATCACGGCCAGGCGCGCAAGGCGGCGCAGAGCGCCGGGGCGGTGATTGCCGTCGAGGGCTACATCGACGTCATCGCATTGGCGCAGGGCGGGTTCGACAATGCCGTCGCGCCCCTCGGGACGGCCCTGACGGAGGACCAGCTCGACATGCTGTGGCGCATTTCGGGCGAGCCGATCCTGTGCTTCGATGGTGACGACGCCGGTCGCAAGGCGGCCTTCCGGGCCGCCGATCTGGCTCTTCCCAAGATCGGAGCCGGGCGCTCGCTGCGATTCGTTCTCCTGCCGGATGGCAAGGATCCTGACGACCTGATCCGCGCCGAGGGGCCGGAGGCGTTCAAGGCCGAGCTGTCACGCGCCTTGCCGCTGGCCGACATCCTCTTCATGCGCGAGACCGGAAGCGGCAGTTTCGACACCCCCGAGCGGCGGGCCGAGCTGGAACGGACGCTGTTCGCCCAGGTCGGGCGGATCGCCGACGAGACGGTGCGTCGCCTTTACGGTCAGGACATGCGGCGTCGCCTCAACGGGCTGTTCGGTTCATCGTCTGCGGCACGGCGGCCCGGACAGGAGGGCGGATGGCAGCGTCAGCGTGGACGCCCGGTCGATGGGGGGCAGCAGACGGGGCGGCTCGCCGTTTCCGACAGCCTCACCCATTCGCGTCTCCTTGTCCGGGGAAGCGCGGCCATGGGTCTTCGCGAGGCGGCCCTCGTGATGACGCTTCTGTCCCATCCGTCACTGGTCGGCGAATTCTTCGAGGCGGTCGAGAGGCTGGAGCCGGGGCATGTGGAACTTCGTGCCTTGCTGTCGGCGCTGACGGAAGGTCTGGCGCTCGGTGCGATATCCGAGGATCCAGAGACGGCGCGCCGGTTCATTCTGGAGCGCGGCCTCGGAGAAGCGCTGGCTCAGGCCGAAAATCTCCTTCGGAGGGCCCGCTTCTGGCCGGCCCAGGCCGATGCCGCGCTGGATGATGCGAGGCAGGCGTTTCGCCAGGCGCTTCACTTGCATCAGGTTTCGCGATCTCTAAATAAGGAACTGCGCGACGCCGAGACGGAACTGGCGCGTGAACCCACCGATGCCAATTACAGGCACTTGCTGGAAATCCAGCGCCGCTTTCGGGACGTCGGAGCGACCGAAGCCCTTCTTGAGGGTTTCGGCCTGCAATCGGGGCGCGGCAGGGCGCAGGCGGCTAGTCGGTGAGAAGCCAAAACCGAAGCGGTGAGCGGCCGTTCGCGAGTCACGCGAATCAATTAGGATTCGCATTCGAGGACTTTGAGTGATAAGGCGCGACGCCATCATTGTCCTGCGGCTGACCGCTTCGGAAGTCATCTCGACCTTCCGATGCGGTCATGTTTGCGGGTGTATCAGGGTTAAGCAAGCGTTAGGCGCGGGTTGCTAGAGGCTGGACAGGCACTAACTACGCGTGCCGTGTTCGGGCGACGTGGCGACATCATCAAACGTAGAAATTGAACCGTTTCGTCAGCTGTCCGTTACGGAATGGTCCAGGTCCGGAGAGACATTAATGTCAACGAAGGCGAAGGAAGACGTCGAAAACGAGCGCGAGAATGGTCCTGACGGTCCGCTTCTCGATCTTTCTGACGCCGCCGTCAAGAAGATGATCAAGGCCGCCAAGCAGCGCGGCTACGTCACCATGGATCAGCTCAACGCCGTTCTGCCCAGCGAGGAAGTGACCTCCGAGCAGATCGAAGACACCATGAGCATGCTGTCCGACATGGGCATTACCGTGGTGGAAGAAGGCGAGGAAGACGAGGCCGAGCCCGAAGCTCCCGACACCGACGAGGAGTCCGAGGGCAATGAGGCTCCGCCCAGTGGCCGCGCAGTCACCAAGAATGGTTCGACCGCGGTCGCCAATACCAACACGCGCGCCTCGTCGGACCGGACGGACGATCCGGTTCGCATGTATCTGCGCGAGATGGGTTCGGTGGAGCTGCTGTCGCGCGAGGGCGAGATCGCCATCGCCAAGCGCATCGAGGCCGGCCGCGAGACCATGATCGCCGGGCTTTGTGAAAGCCCGCTGACCTTCCAGGCGCTGATCATCTGGCGCGACGAACTCAACGAAGGCGACATCCTGCTTCGCGAAATCATCGATCTCGAAGCGACCTATGCCGGTCCGGAGGCCAAGAAGGTCAACGTGCCGACTCCCGAGGAGATCGAACAGCAGAAGAAGGAACGGGAAGCCAAGGAGAAGGCGGCCCGCCAGCCTCGCCGGCGTCCGTCCGACGACATCACGGATGTCGGCGGTGAGGGTGTCGCCGAGGAGGAAGAGGAGGAGGAAGACGAGCAGAACCTCTCCCTCGCCGCTATGGAGGCGGAGCTCCGTCCGAAGGTGATGGAAACGCTGGACGATATCGCCTCCAGCTATGCCGAACTTCGCAAGCTTCAGGACCTGCAGGTGGAGAACCGGCTGGCGGCCTCTGGCGCGCTCTCGGAGAGCGAGCAGAAGGACGTCAAAAATTTCAAGGATCGGGTCGTCAAGGCGGTCAAGAGTCTGTCGCTCAACAATGCCCGTATCGAGGCGCTCGTCGAGCAGCTCTACGACATCAACAAGCGCCTGGTCCGCCAAGAGGGCCAGCTTTTGCGCCTGGGTGAGAGCCACGGCGTCTCCCGCGACGATTTCCTGAAACATTATTATGGCCATGAGCTCGATCCGAACTGGCTCGACGCGAGGGCGGCGGCCGGCGGCAAGGGCTGGACCAAGTTCGCGGCCGACAAGAGCCGTGCCGAGGCACTGCGCTCGGAAATCCAGGTGCTGGCGCAGGAGACGGGAATCTCGATCTCCGAGTTCCGGCGCATCGTCAGCCAGGTGCAAAAGGGCGAGCGGGAAGCCGCGATCGCCAAGAAGGAGATGGTCGAAGCGAATCTCCGCCTCGTCATTTCCATCGCCAAGAAATACACCAATCGCGGTCTGCAATTCCTGGATCTGATCCAGGAAGGTAATATCGGGCTGATGAAGGCGGTCGACAAATTCGAGTATCGCCGCGGCTACAAGTTCTCGACCTACGCCACCTGGTGGATTCGGCAGGCTATCACCCGTTCGATCGCCGATCAGGCGCGCACGATCCGTATTCCGGTGCACATGATCGAGACGATCAACAAGATCGTCCGCACCAGTCGGCAGATGCTGCACGAGATCGGCCGGGAGCCGACGCCGGAGGAGTTGGCCGAGAAACTCGCCATGCCGCTCGACAAGGTGCGGAAGGTTCTGAAGATCGCCAAGGAGCCGATCAGCCTGGAGACGCCGGTCGGCGACGAGGATGATTCGCATCTGGGCGACTTCATCGAGGACAAGAACGCCGTGCTGCCGATCGAGGCGGCGATTCAGGCGAACCTCCGCGAGACCACGACGCGTGTCCTCGCTTCGCTGACGCCGCGCGAGGAACGCGTGCTGCGGATGCGCTTCGGCATCGGCATGAATACCGACCATACACTTGAGGAGGTCGGTCAGCAGTTCTCTGTGACACGGGAGCGGATCCGTCAGATCGAGGCGAAGGCGCTCCGGAAGCTCAAGCATCCGAGCCGCAGCCGCAAGCTGCGCAGCTTTCTGGATCAGTGACAGGCGGGCCGATTTTCACGAGGATGACAGCATTTGCTGCTGTGTAGTGACCGACTTTCGGCGGTGAACTCCACCTCGATCTCGACAAAACAGGGGCTCCGGCCGCGATGCGCCGGAGCCCCTTCTTCATTTGCCGCTGCCGGAAGCTACTGAGTGGCCTGCAGCGTTCCGAGTGCGATCGTCGCGTCATTGGAATCCTGCGCCGAATCCGCATTCATCCAGACGGTCTGCAAACCATTGCCCTGAAGCTGGTAGTCGATGTGCTGGGGGTGCTCCACGGGCGCAGCCTGGTAGCTGAAGTTCGCTTGGTTGAACCCGGTGAAGAGGTGGATATACGGCGAAGACGTCAGGGAGTTCTGGGTCGGATTGACGCAGAAGACCGTGATCTTGCCCTGCGTGAATTGCACCGAGAAGAACTGGTTCACGCTGCTGTTGAGCGACAGCTCATACCAGTGCGACGCAGGAATTGCATAATAGCGCACGTATTTGTCGAAAGGCTGTTTTGAGCCATCTGTCGGCAGAGACCGGTTCTGCAGGCCCGACGTATTCGTTGGCATCGAGAGCGATCCAATCCACGCATCTACACCTGCCGGCGCGTTCAGATCGACATTGACCGAGATGGACGATGTGCTGCCGCCATCGACAAGGACGATAGAAGCGAGACCCTGGCCGGCCGTTGTGCCGGGGACGGTGACGGATAGCGGCGCGGTCTGGTTCGATCCCGTGACGTTGATCCTGATGTCCTTGTCCGCGCCGTTCTCGTTGTAGAGAAAGATGGCATAGAGCTGGTTGGTCAAAGTGGTGCATGTGGCCGTTTGGCCCACCTGAAGGCCAAGTCGCTGGCCGCCGTCCCAGTTGAGTGTGTCTCCCAGGGGCATGGGCGGCTTGGCTTGAGTGGTCGGGGCATTGGCAATGGACATTGTAATCTCCGGTTGTGTGTATCTAACGATTGCAACCTAGGACTAATGTCTTAACGGCCGGTTCACGCTGGGAGGTTTCCAAAGTATATCGCGCCGTATCCGGGGTATATTGAAAGAGCATAAATTGCAGATGCAAGTATAGGAGCCTGAAGCCGCCATCCGCCGTCGCCCGCACGTCCGGTGTGCAAGGCGCGGTCGTCAAGTCTCGTCGTGAGCGATTCTTGAAGCCCTTCATGCGGCTGCCATATGGCTCTATTCAGCGTGCGAAGGCGGATCACAGTGGAAGACGCACTGCAAACGATCGATATAGAGCCCGTCAACATCCTGCAGGATCAGCTCGCCGGCATGGCCCGCGCCGCGATTATCCTGCTTCCGCAGATCATCGTCGCCCTCATCGTCATTGCTGCGACGGCGATCATCGTGGCGGCGGCGCGGTGGGTCCTCAAGAAAGGTTTGAAGCGTACGGGGCTGCGGCCGAGCCTGCAGGATCTCTTCGTCATGCTGCTCGGCATCGGCATCTGGATCGTTGGCTTCATGGTCGCTGCAGTGGTGATGTTTCCCTCGCTGACGCCGGCCTCCATGCTGGCGGGTCTCGGCATCGGCACGGTCGCCATCGGCTTTGCCTTCAAGGATATTTTCGAGAACTTTCTGGCCGGCATCATCATCCTGTTCCGCAGGGAGATGCGGACAGGCGATTTCATCGAGTGCGAAGGGATCGAGGGCCGCGTCCAGCGGATCTCCGTGCGCGAGACCCATATCCGTCGCACGGACGGGCAGCTCATCATCGTGCCGAACGCGATGCTGTTCACGAATCCGCTGCGAATCGTCACCGATCAGGATCTTCGCCGCACGACGATCATCGCCGGCGTCGCCTATGGCGAGGATGTCGATCAGGCGCGTGACGTTATCCGCGAAGCGGTCGAAAGCTGCGAGACCGTCGTCCGCAATGCGGTTCACCCGATTCAGGTCTTTGCGCAGGAGTTCGCCGATTCCTCGATCAACTTCGAAGTGACGTGGTGGACCGGTTCCAAACCCGTCGATGAGCGCAAGAGCCGTGACGAGGTCGTTGCCGCCGTCAAGCGGTCGCTGGACAGCGCCGGTATCGAGATCCCGTTCCCGTATCGCACGCTCACCTTCAAGGAACCGCTGCCGCTCCTGCGTGGCGAGAGATCGGAGGCCGACCCAAGCGGCGAGGACTGATCTACGGGATCAGTGCCGGCGAAAGCGCGACCGGCGCAGGTCGTTCCGCGTCGAAGGCCTCGGCGTCAGAGCGTCTGAACGCAGCTGCGGCAGAAGGGCGTCCAGGGAATCGCCTTCAGACGCCGGTCGTCGATCGCCGTTCCGCAGTGGACGCAATAGCCATAGGTGCCGGCCTCGATCCGCTTCAGGGCAGCGTCGATGGCCTTCAACTCGGTTTCGCCGCTAACGCCCAGCTCGATCTGGACCTCGTCGTCCTCGGCCTCGATCGCGGCCTCTTCGCTATCGGCCGGCACCGGCTCACCGAATGACTGGTCGATCTCATGCAGCCGGTGTTCCAGCTCGCGTTTCCGATCCCGCAGAACCTTCTCGGCTTCCCCGCTCTTTTGCATCGGATGGGCCTCGCCCGCGGTTGATAATTGGTTCACGCTGTCGTCCTCCGTCGTCTCGTCGATAGAGACGGCTAATGCCCTTCTGCCGACGGATTCGTTGATCCTGATCAAGGGACTTCAGCGTAGGAGACAATGACCGTGCGAAAAGAACTGACGCTGGCGACCACCGGGCAGGGTCTCTACGAATTCACGCGGCAGACGGCTGCGGCCTTGCGCCAGATGGGAGCGACAGAGGGTCTTCTCACCGTTTTCGTTCGTCACACCTCCTGCTCGCTGCTGATCCAGGAGAATGCCGATCCGGACGTGGTGCGTGATCTGCGGGAGTTCTTTCACCGCGTGGCGCCGCCGAGCGACGATCCATCGATGGGCTGGATTCGGCATCGGTCGGAGGGACCGGACGACATGGCGGCTCATATCAAGGCCGCGCTGACGGGGGTCTCACTGTCGGTTCCCGTTGCAGATGGCGCTATGATGCTCGGCACCTGGCAGGGGCTCTATCTGTTCGAACATCGCGACAAGCCGCACCACCGGACGGTCGTGCTGCATTACCGGTCCGACTGAAGCGAACGGCCTTCCTCGCCAGTCGAGGCTGTGGTCGCCTCGGTGTCGACCGTTAGCGGGACTTCATCCTCCGTCAGGCTGATGCCTCCTCCATTCAAAGCAGGCTCAAGAACACCGACGAACCACAGACCGCCGAAAACCAGCACAACAGCAAATACACCGGCGAGAAACCAGGTCGAGCCTCGCCCCGCATAGTCGGCGCCTTGGGGGCCGGATGGCGAAGGCGCCGGCGGCTCGGCGGCTGGATCGAATTGTCTCTCGGACATTTCACGACGGCTCCTCACCCGCAATAGACACACCGTCACGAAACGGCCAGCCGGACCTCTTTGTTCCGGCTGGCCGTGTTCTCCATTGTCGCCTCCCAGGGGAGGCGCTGATCAGCTACTGCGCCCGGGCGACATTCTCCGGGGAAACCAGAGGCGTGATCCGGCGCACGGCGACACGGCGATTCTCGCGCGCAGGTTCCTCGGTCCGAACCTTCAGATACCGCTCCCCGTACCCCTGGGTCTCCAGATTCTCCGGCGGGATGCCAAAGACGTTGGTCAGGGCGGAGGCGACGCTGTCGGCCCGCGCATCGGAGAGGGCCAGATTGGCCGCATCCGAACCGACTGCGTCCGTGTGACCTTCGATAAGGAAGGTTTCCGCCGGATTTCGGTCCAGCATGCGCTCCATCGCTTCGGCGAGATTCTGAAGCTCGTCGATCTCCGAATCGCTGATGGAAGCCTTGCCGAACTCGAAGTTCACAGCACCCAGATCGATCCGGCGGACCTTGTCGCGGATGCGGGCGCTGCGGCGGACCTCGTCGACCGAATAGAGTCGCTCGACCGTCTCTACCGGAGGCTGCGCAAGGAAATCATAATAGCGCTCTCTTGAAACGGGCTCCTCCACATCGAGGATGTACTCGTCGCGCGGGATGCGCACGACCAGCGGCGGCAGATCGGCGCCCGGATCATAGCTCGGATCGCGAAGGCGGTCCCAGCGGTCGCGGGGAACGTAGACGAGGTTCCGACGAACGCCGTCGGGCGAGATGCGTGTCCTGCGGAGGACCTCGCCATACTCGTTGTAGATGGTGACGACGCGAACGCCGTTCGGACGCTCGACCGTCTCGCGATAGCGGCCGCCACGGAGCTCTTCGACAGTCACATCCCGGGCATCGCGGCGCAGCCGGGGCACATAGCCGCGGCGATCGCGGTCATCCCGATCGTTGGCATTGGCAGCGAGAGCAGCAACCGTCGCTACGACGAGCGCACCGCTCGCAAGCTGAACGATCTCACGATCGCCGAAGCGTCCGACGACGCGGGAGCCCTTTCGGTCCTGAGGCCGGGCCCGCACCGCGGCAGCGGCTCTCTCGCCGGTGATTTCCTGCCCTTTTTCGGCATCCACCGGTTCGATGTCCTCCGGCAAGGCCGCAGCCTGCGCCTCGGCATCGCTCTGGGGCGCGCTCTCCGTCGTCACCACAACCGGTTCCTTGGCTTCGCCACCCTCGGCTGTGGCGCCCTCGGCACCGGCCGTTGGCTGTACCTCGCCGGTTGCTTCCTCTTCAGCGGTGACTCCGGCTTCCTTGCCGCTATCGGTCAGCGAGGCCTCTTCGCCATCCATCGGCGCGGGCGCAGGCGCGACGTCTTCACTCGCCGCCGAGGTATCGGCGGCCGGCTGTTCCGTCGCCTGCTCCTCGGAAGGGGCTTCCTCGGCCGGCGCGGCAGAACTCTCCTGCTGCTCGGCTGCAGAGGCTTCCGCAGGCTCATCGGCAGGCTCATCAGCGGTGGGCTGCTCCTCGGCCTCAGCGGCCGGCTCGGTCGTACCGGCCTCGGCTTCGGCCTCGGCCGCAGCGTCGGCCTCGGCAGCCGGCTGCTGACCGTCCGTCTCCGCATCGACGTTCGCCTCAGCGTCGGCTTTCACGTCAGCGTCCGCAGCGGACGTGGTTGCCTCGGCATCGCTCTCGGTGTCCGCGGCGGGCTGCTCTTCCGCGGCAGGCGCGGCGTCAGAGGCTGCTTCGTCGCCACTCTGATCGGCGGGTGCCTCCGCTTCGGCCGGTGCTTCAGCAGCCGGTTCCTCGGACGGTTGTTCGGCGGCCTCCGGTGCTGCTTCTGCAGATGGTGCTTGCTCTACAGGCTCGGCCTGTGCGGGCTCTGACGGCGCGGCTTCGGCAGCCGGGCGCTTCTTCTGCAGGCGTGGCTCGGTTCTCTGCAGGCACTTCCGGCTGCTCTTCTTCTGCCGGAGGAGCAGCTTCGGCGGCTGGTTCTTCTTCTGCCGGAGGAGCAGCTTCGGTGGCCGGCTCTTCCGCTGCCGGCGCTTCTTGCGCCGCTGCCGGATTTCCGTTGGCGTCGACTGCGACGCAGACACCGCCTTCGCCGACGGGCGCTTCGCCCTCGGCGCAACCTTCCGCGGATCCCTGCGCGAGCAGGAGCGGTTGTGCGCCGGTCTGCGCGTGTGCGAGGTAAGCAGGATTGGCGATCACAAGGCTAAGCGCGGTGCCCGCCACGAGTTTCATGCGAAAATTCTTCAATGATATCTCCCAAAGCGTTACGGACGAAATGCCCAAAACGACCCTTCAGAAGCACCAAACGCCTCGATTGTGGCCTTGTTCCATCGCTATTGTGGCGCTTCGTCGAAAGCTGGGCGGATGGCGGCCTTGACCTCGCCATGCTGCGCCCCGAAAAGACCCAAGATGAACAATGATTTCCGGCCCCCGTTCTGGACGTGGAAACCCCTCGAGGCGATGACGTCCGAGGAATGGGAAAGCCTGTGCGACGGATGCGGCAAATGCTGCCTGGCCAAACTCGAAGACGAGGACACCGCCGATATCTACTGGACCAGCGTCGGTTGCCGGCTGTTCGATGCGAAGACCTGCCGCTGCACGGACTATGCCAATCGTCTTGAGCGGGTACCGGACTGCGTGGATCTGACGCCTGAGAAGGTCAGAAGCCTTCGCTGGCTCCCTTCGACCTGCGCCTATCGGCTGGTGGCGGAGGGCAAGCCGCTGCCCCGCTGGCATCATCTGGTCTGCGGCGACCGCAACCGCGTCCACGAAGAGGGTGAAAGCATGCGAGGCCGGGTCAAGGCGTCCGAAACCGATCTGGAACAGCCCGAAGAGTACTTTCCCTATGTGCTGGATGAGGAGCCGTAGGCGAGGACCTTGAAACCGCAGCGTCGCGCGGCAGTTTCAGCAAACGAAGATCCCGGAGGGGCAGGAGAGGGCAATGAGCGCCGAACAGACGCGCCGACTGGTCAGGGACTACATCGACCGTTTCAACGCGTCCGACTGGGACGGCATGGCCGCCCTCGCGCAAGAGGATGTCGCTCACGACATCAACCAGGGCCGGCGCGAGATCGGGCGAGACGCCTTCCACCGTTTTCTCGTGGAGAACAGCCGTTACTATGACGAACAGCTCTCCGACACCGCCGTCATGATCGATGAGAGCGGCCATCGCGCGGCGGCCGAGGTGACGGTGCGGGGTCGATACATCGCGACGGCTCCCGACCTGCCGGAGGCAAGCGATCAATCCTACTCGCTTTCCGCGGGCCTGTTCTTCGAGGTCGATGACGGGTCGATCACCCGCGTCACCACCTACTACAACATGGCCGACTGGCGCAGACAGGTCAGCGGTGGCTGAAACCGGCCAGCCGTCGGTTCGCCTGGTCGCCTGCCGCGGTGGAGAGGCCGCGCGGCTGATCGACGGGCTCGCGACCCTGCGCATCGCCATCTTCGCCGAATGGCCGTATCTCTATGCGGGCGACCGCGACTATGAAGCACGTTATCTCGGCCATTTCATCGGCGGGCCGGGCGCCTTCATCGCGGCGGCATTCGACGGCGAAGCCCTGGTCGGCGCCGCAACCGCCGCTCCTCTAAGTCAGCATATGGACGGTCTGGCCGACCCCGTGAAGGCGCTCGGACTTGATCCGGCGTCGATCTTCTACCTCAGCGAATCGGTGCTTCTTTCCTCCTATCGCGGCCTCGGCCTCGGGCACCGCTTCTTCGACCTGCGCGAAGAGGAAGCCCGCCGCCAGAACTTCGCGACCTGCATGTTCTGCGCCGTGGATCGCGAACCGGCGGATCGACGGCGCCCGGCCGATGCGCGGGCGCTGGAGCCGTTCTGGAGGGCCCGGGGCTATCGGAAGCTCGACGGGCCGAAGGCGCACATTTCCTGGCGGGAAATCGGTGATGCGGAGGAGAGCGACCACGCTCTCTCGCTCTGGCTCCGCCACCTGAACGCTGAATGAACGGCGACTTCCGGACCGGTTCAGCCACGTTCCTCCATAAGGCATTCAACGGGCGGCGAGACGGTCGCCCGAAAGAGCCAAAGGAGAACGATCATGTTCAAGTCCATTCGCACCGCCGCCCTTTCCGCCCTCATCGCCCTCGGCACCGTCGCCGGCGTTTCCGCTCCTGCCAGCGCCAGCGATCTCCGTGTCGTCGCGGGCAGCGGTGGTATCTATTTCGGGTTTGGCGATTACGGTCGCCATGATCGCCATGGTCGCCATTATCGCGGTCACCGCTACGATCGAGGCGTCTGCACGTCAGGCCACGCCGTTCGCAAGGCTTCGCGTCATGGCCTGCGTCGCGCCCACATCGTCCGCCGCACGCACCGCAGCGTGACGGTCGCCGGTCGCCGTCACGGCTATCACACGGTCACCTTCGCCAATGTCCGCGGTTGCCCGCGTATTTCGTAAGGCCGTCGCAGAACCGATCTATTGCCAAAAGGCCCGGCGCACCGCGCCGGGCCTTTTCGCTTGCCTATTGCCGAACTTGGTCAATCGCCATTTTGAGACTGACGCTCACCGAATATTCGTTCTCGCCGGCCTCCACCGGTACGGGAGCGGCCTCGGCCATCTTCATCTCCATGCGGGCGATCGGCATCGGCGGCCGTGAGAAGCCACCTTCTTCAATCGACAGAACCGGACCGAGCCGAACGCCGGCGGCTTCTGCGATCGTACGGGCCTTGTCCATCGCCTTGCCGACCGCATCGCGCCGCGCCTCCTCCAGAATGGCGTCGGGCTCGGCGGTGGTGAGGAAGAGATTGCCATCGGCGTTGACGCCGAGCTTAACGGCCTTCGACAGCACTTCGCCGGTCCTGGCGAGATCGCGGATGCGGACAGTCAGCGAGTTTGAGACGGCGTAACCGGTGATTCGCGGCCCCTGCGGCTCACCATTGTCGACCGGTTCCCGGACGCGGTTATCATAGATCGGCCGCACGTTGAAATCCGCCGTCTGCAGGTCCCGCTCGGCGATGCCGAACTCCTTCATCGCGGCGATCACAGCGGCCATGGCGCTGTTGGCGGCGGCCATGGCTGCCACCGTGTCGTCGGCCTCCCGCAGAACGGTCAAACGCGCGACTGCCATGTCCGGAACGGCGCGGGCGCTGCCATCCGCCGATACGGCGATGTAAGGCTCGTTCGATTGCTGCGCGAGGGCTGGACCAAACGAGCCGACCGCAATGAGCGCGGCAAGGGCCGCTGGCATGGCGATCCGTCGCGAAAGGGCGGAGGTGTTCGTGCTAGTCATCAGTTGAAAATCCATCGGCTTGAAAGAATGCGGAAAAGGTGGTCAGCGACCAAGGCAGCATCAAGGCGGAAGGGCGCCTTGATCGTCTTGCGGCCAGCGGCTGAAATCTCTATGCGGAGAGGCGCGTGGGGCCTGTAGCTCAATTGGTCAGAGCCGGCGGCTCATAACCGCTTGGTTGGGGGTTCGAGTCCCTCCGGGCCCACCATCTCACTTTTCAGTGACTGTTTTCATTGATCTTTTCGACGCTTTTCCCTCACTTGATGTCAGCCTACCAACAGTGAGGGATTTTCTGTTGTCGGTCAGACCCCAAGTTGCCGACGGTCGTCAACGACCTTGCCGTCATTCGGCTGACTGCCCGGCGCGTCGAAAACGATGTCGCCGCGCAAACGACATTCGGCCCTCAGCGCATCGGCCAACCGCTCTGCGAGTCCGTTTGGTTCGGCCTTGCACTCGACGTGCAGCGTCAGTTGGTCATGGCCTTCCTTCTCGGTCACGACCAGACGGGCGCGCTCGATCGCGTCGAACGGCTCGATGATCCTCGCCACCTGGGCGGGGTGAACGAACATGCCGCGCACCTTTGTCGTCTGGTCGGCACGTCCCATCCACCCCTTGAGTCGCGGAGCGGTTCGGCCGCAAGGGGAGGGCTCGCTCATGAAGGCCGAAAGATCGCCTGTGGCGAAGCGGATCAGCGGATAGAGCGGATTGAACGTCGTAACGACGACTTCGCCGACCTCTCCCGCATCGACGGGTGTCCCGGTTCCCGGCCGTACAATTTCCACCAGCGCGTTTTCATCGGTGACGAGGCCATGTCCGGCGCCGACGCTCTCATAGGCGATCAAACCCAGTTCGGCCGTTCCGTAACATTGGCGCACGTTGATGCCGCGCGCTTCGTACCAGTCGCGCAGATCCGGAAAGAGCGGGCCGCCGCTGACGAGTGCGCGCTTCAGGCACGACATGTCGCGGCCATTCGCATCGGCTCGCTCGAGAATGGTCTTGAGGAAATCCGGTGTGCCGACATAGGCCGTGAGGCCGAGCCTTTCGATCGCCTCGACCTGCTGATCGGTGTTACCGACCCCGCCCGGAAAGATCGATGCGCCGACGGCCGCGCAGCCATGGTCGAACATGAAACCGGCCGGCGTGAGATGATAGGCGAAGGCGTTCAGGACCAGATCGCCGGGGCCGATGCCCGAGGCATGCAGGGCGCGGCCCATGCGCCAGTGCTCCTCCTCGGCCTCCGGCTCGACGATTGGGCCCGGCGAGAGAAAGAGCCGCCGAAACCGGCCGGCCTCCCGCGTCGCCAGTCCTCCGAGCGGAGGGTTGTCCCGCTGGATGGCGGGCAGATCCGCTTTGCGGAGAATCGGCAGACTCGCCAAAGCCGTGCGGTCCACGACGGCGTCGGGATCGATCTCCGAAAGCGTCCGCGAATAGTGGGGTGCGTTGGCCTTGGCATTGGTGACCTGGCGGCGCAGCGCGGCCAAAAGGTCGGCCTCGCGGATCTGCGGCGCCCGCGTTTCGAGTGCATCGAAGAAATCTGTCATCGGTTCCTCCGTGCGTGTCAAAGCCAGCGCTTGCGGCGACGGAAGCTCTTGACGTTCCGAAACGATCGGCGTTCGCCGCCGCCAAGGTAGAATTCCTTGACGTCTTCGTTTTCGGCCAGTTCGGATCCGGTTCCGTCGAGCACGATCTTGCCGTTTTCCATGATGTAGCCGTAGTCGGCCACCTTCAGCGCCATGTTGGCGTTCTGCTCGACCAGAAGGATCGAAATCCCCAGTTCCTCGTTCAGCCGCCTGATGATGCCGAACACTTCCTTGACGAGCAGCGGCGACAGACCCATGGACGGCTCATCCATCATGATCAGCTTCGGCTTGGCCATAAGGGCGCGGCCAATGGCCAGCATCTGTTGCTCGCCGCCCGACAGATAGCCCGCCAGTCCCTTGCGCTCCTGCAGGCGCGGAAAGAAGCGATAGACCTCATCGATCTCCGCTTCGATATCGGCATTGCGGCGGGTGAACGCGCCGAGGCGCAGATTTTCGCGGATGGTCATGTCCTGGACGATCCCGCGTCCTTCCATGACGAGAAAAATGCCGTCGCGCACCTTGCGGTCCGCGGCCCTGTAGGTGATGTCCTGGCCATCATAGGTCACCGTCCCGCGGGTGATCTTGCCATCTTCGGTGCGCAGGAGGCCGGCGATCGCCTTCAGCGTCGTCGACTTGCCTGCGCCGTTCGCGCCGAGCAGGGCCGTGATCTTGCCGCGCTTGACGTCGAGCGACATGCCGCGCAGCACGAGAATGACATCGTTGAACACGACTTCGACGTTGTTGAGCGACAGCAGATGATCGGTCGCTTCCACGGAAGAGGCGCCGGATACGGAGCGTTCGGCGGTCATCGTCATGGGGCGTTGGCCTTCCCTGAACCCAATGGGTGGTGCCGGCCGGCCCGAAGGCCGACCGGTGGTTGCGTGCTGCGATTACTGGCCGAGCCACTCGTCGCGGCGGGGCACATCGATATCGGCGATCTTCTCGATGACGGCCTTGCCGTCCTTGAAGGTGCCGGAATTGATGGTGACCTTCAGAAGGCCGCGATGGTCCTCCGGCGTCCAGGTCGAAGGCGAGCAGACGCCTTCCAGCCCCGCTGGCACCCAATCCTTCTTCTGATACATGCCGTCACGGATGTTCTTGCCGTTGATGCCGCCATTGGCCTTCGCCCAATCCATCGCCTCTTTCATGTAGTAGGCGGAGCAAACGCCGCGGAGGTAGTGGTGGGTAGGCCGGTCGCCGACCTGGCCGTCGCCATTCTCCGCGATCTTCTTGACCAGTTCCATGCCCGGCACATCGGCGCCGAAGAAGGGCGTCGACGATGGGAAGATCAGGTTCTTCGCCTCGGCCGCCTCCACCGTCTGATAGTCGCCGGCCCAGGGATTGCCCATGTAGGTGGCCTCGACGCCGACGGTGTCGCAGCTCTTGATCAGCGAGACGACGGAGCCGCCGAGATTGCCGAGATAGACATATTCGGCGCCGGTATCCTTGATCGTCAGGCACTGAGCCTTGAAGTCGCCCGGCGCCAGCGGGACGACCACTGGGGGCGCGACGTTGAAGCCGAGTTCCTCGGCGTAGGAAGCGCAAGCCTCCTTCGGCGCGTTCGGATAGGGATGATTGTCACCGGTGTGCACGAAGGTCGGGCTGTCGATGCCCTTCTCCTTGGCGTCTTCGGCGGCCCATTGCACGAGTGCGCGGCAGGCGTCCGAATAGGACGGTCCGTAGAAGAAGTTGTAGGGCGCCGGCGCTTTGGTGTTGGGGTTCTTGCCGGTCGGATCGGTCAGGTGACCCGAATAGGATGCCGACAGAGTCGGGATCTGCTCCTTGGCGACGAAGGAAATCAGGGCCTCGGTATCGGCGGTGCCCCAGCCCTGCATAGCGACCATGCCGTTGCCGACCCACTTCTTGAAGAGGGCGATCGCCTCCGGGACCTTGTAGGCATAGTCGACCGTGTCGAGATCGATCTTGGTGCCGTCGATGCCGCCATCGGCATTGATCTGCTTGAACGCATCGGACACGCCCGGCCCGTACTGCTTGCCGACAAAGGACGTGGCACCGGTGTAGTCCACCAGATGGCCGACGAGTACGCTATCGTCCTGTGACACCGCGGCGCCCGACAGCATGGTGCCGGCGGCGACAGTGGTGGCAAAGGTCAGTCTCTTGAGCGACATCATTGTCGATCCTCCCAATCGCGGTCTCGGTTCGGTTCGGGGATGTGGCGGTGCCGCGAAGACCGTCGCTATCCTGGATGCCGCCTCAGCCAATTCGGCCAAAGCGGCAATGGCTGTCAGTGCGCGAACGGATAGAGTTTCCAGCTGGCGCGCATGAGACGCCAGCGATGGACCAGGCCCTCCGGTTCGAGCACGAGAAAGAGGATGATCGCCGCGCCGACGCTCATCTGCTTGATGTAGGCCGTCCCCTGCGCGATGGCGGGAAAGACGGTCGCCATTCCGTTGGCGAAGATCTCCATCGCCTGGGGCAGCAGCAGGATGAATGCCGCGCCGAGAAGGGAACCCGAGACCGAGCCGAGGCCGCCGATGATGATCATCGCCAGAAACTCGATCGAAAGCAGGATGGTGAAGCCTTCGCCCGAGACGAAGCCCAGATAGTGGCCATAGAGTGCGCCGCCGATGCCGGCGAAGAAGGATGAAATGCCGAAGGACAGGATGCGGTACCTGGTCAGGTTGATGCCCATGATTTCGGCCGACAGATAATGGTCGCGGACGGCAACCAGCGCCCGGCCGTCGCGGGTGCGGGCGAGATTGGCGACCCCGACGAAGGCGACGATGACCCAGAACAGGACGAGATAGAGGTAGCGAGCGTCGTTATCGAGCGGGAAGCCGAAGAGGTTCGCCGTTTCAGCCAGCGAGCCATAGGTGCCGCCAGTGAACCAGTCGGCCCGCGCGAAGAAGTCCTCCAGAATGATACTGCGAGGCGAGTGTCGCGATCGCCAGGTAGAGGCCCTTCAGCCGCGCGGCGGGAATGCCGAAGATCATGCCGACCGCCATGGTCATGACGCCGGCGAGCGGAATGGCGAGCAGGACGGGAATGCCGCGGCTCGCGATCCAGGCGGAGGCGAAGGCGCCGAAGCCGAAGAAGGCGCCGTGGCCGAGCGATATCTGCCCGGTCATGCCGGTCAGGACATTCAGTCCGAGGGCCGCGATGCCGTAGATGCCGATCATGATGAGCTGCGACAGAACATAGTCGCTGAAGAAGACGGGGCGAGGGCGACCAGAAGAGGCCCGCCAGCACCGCGAGCGTTTCGTTCTTGGTGCGGAAGAGCGTCCGGTCGGCGGCGTAGGAGACGCGGAAGTCGCCGGTCGGTCGTGGATTGGGGACATGCGCCATGACTTACACTCGCTCGATATCGGGCGTGCCGAAGAGGCCGTAGGGTTTGATCATCAGGATGATGAGAAGGACGTAGAAGGGGGCGACGGAATACATGTTGCCGATATGCAGATACTGGCCGTCGAGGAACTCGGCGAAGTTTTCGAGAAGTCCGATCGTCAGGCCGCCGATGATGGCGCCGACGATGGAGTCGAGGCCGCCGACGATGACCGCCGGGAAGACCTTGATCCCGATGATGGCCAGCGAATTGGAGACAGCGGAGACGAGGCCGATGACGACACCGGCGATTCCCGATACGACGGCGGAGATTGCCCAGGCCATCGCGAAGACGCGGCCGACCGAAATGCCGAGCGATTGTGCGATCTGCTGGTTCCATGCCGTGGCGCGCATTGCGAGGCCCCAGCGGGAATATTGAAAGAACCAGAAGAACAGGCCCATGACGACCAGCGACAGGACGAGGCTCATCAGATAGGCGGTCTCGACGTTCAGGCCGCCGATCTGCACCGTCGCGGTGTCGAAGACCTGCGGAAAGCGAACGGCATTGTTGCCGAAGATCCAGTTCATCGTGGCGCGCATGAAGATCGAAAGCCCGATCGTCGCCATGATGACCGAGATCACCGGTTCGCCCACCAGAGGCCGAAGCAGCACGATCTGCACCATGATGCCGAAGATCATCATGAAGACCAGGGAGAAGATGAAGGCGAGCCAGAAGGGCAGGCCCATCGAGACGACGAGGGCGAGACAGACCCAGGCGCCGAGAACGACGAATTCGCCCTGCGCGAAATTGACGACCTGCGTCGATTTGTAGATCAGCACGAAACACATGGCGACGATACCGTAGAGCATGCCGACGATGACGCCGTTGATGAGAAGCTGGAGGAGGAGTGAGGTGTTCATGCCGCCTGGCTCTCCTTCGGTTTCGCACGCGGTGCGTCCTGCATCGTCTCGATCGAAAGCGTCGTGACGACGCGCTGCTTGCTGCCGTCCTGGAAATGGATGACGGTGTCGATGTCGACATGGTCGGCACCGGAATAGATGCGGGCGATGATGTCTTCGTATTTCTCCGCGATGACGCTGCGCCTGACCTTCTTGGTCCGGGTCAGCTCGCCGTCGTCGGCGTCCAGCTCCTTGTAGAGAAGCAGGAATTTCGTGATGCGCTGCTGTTCGGGGAGCGTCGCGTTCACAGCTTCGACCTCCTCGCGGAGGAGAGCGTAGACCTCACGATCGCGAGGCGAGATCGGAATAGGTGGTGAAGGAGATTCGCCGCTCTTCCGCCCATTTCGCGACGATCGGATAGCGGATGCAGATCATCGCCGCGAGGTAGGGCCGGTCCTTCCCGAGGATCACCGCCTCGGCGACGTAGGTGGAAAATTTCAGCTTGTTCTCGATGAATTGCGGTGAGAAGCGCACGCCGCGCGAGGTGGTCGCGAGATCCTTGATGCGGTCGATGACGACGAGGTGGCCGCTATCGGTGAGATAGCCGGCGTCGCCGGTCTGCAACCAGCCATCGTCGGAGAAACTCTCCGCCGTCGCCTCGGCGTTGCGATAGTAGCCGGTCATCATGTTCGGGTGACGGACGAGCACCTCGCCCAGACCCTTCGCTATCCGGATCGCGGATGGTGAGGGTGCAGCCGGGCATGGGGAAGCCGACGGTTTCGTAGTCGACCTCGCCGGCCTTGTGGACGGTGTGGGCGCCCGAGCGCCTCGGTCTGGCCGTAGAGCTGCTTCAGCGGGATGCCCATCGCCTGGAAGAAGCGGAAGGTTTCGGGACCCATTGCGGCACCGCCTGTCGCCGCCGATGTCAGACGCGAGAAGCCGAGCCGGTCACGGAGATGGCGGAACAGGAGACCATTCGGCCGCCTTCGACCGCCGGCCTTTCTTCATCGCACCGATGCCGCGCGCGACGCCCCAGTGGTAGATGCGTCGCTTCCAGGGCCGCGAATCCATGATCCGCGCGCGGATATCGGCGGCCACCGATCTCCCAGACCCGCGGCGACAGCAGGACGAAGGTCGGCCCGATCTCGCGCAGATCGGCCATCATGGTCTGCTCTTCCTCGGGGAAGTTGACCTTCATCCGGGCAATGAAATTCCAGGCGACGGAATACATCTGCTCCATCACCCAGGAGAGCGGCAGAACCGCGACATATTCGTCGTCCGAATCGCGCGGGTCGGCGCGCAGATAGGTCGCTGCATGGCCGATGAAGGCGGTGCCGGTCCATTCGGCGAGCTTGGGGTTGGAGGTCGTGCCCGAGGTGGTGCAAAGGATCGCGACATCGGCGCCGTCCGTCTCGTCGACCATTCGCGCCCAGAGGCCGGACCCGGCGCCAGCAGGTGCTTGCCCCGTTCCTCGAGATCCTCGATCGCGATCAGGCGCGGATCGTCGTATTTCAGCATGCCGCGCGGGTCGGTGTAGACGATCGCCTTGACGCTCGGGATCGCATCACCGAGGGCAAGCAGCTTGTCGACCTGTTCCTCATCCTCGGCGACGATCACCTTCGGCTCGGCGTAGTCGATCAGGTAGCGGATCTCGTCTTCCAGGGCGTCGCGATAGATGCCGAGGCTCATGGCGCGGCAGGCATGCGCCGCCACCTCGCCCCAGACCCATTCCGGGCGGTTGTCGCCGATCAGAGCGACCACGTCGCCCGCACCGACGCCGAGATCGCGGAAAGCAGCCGGCCATGCGCGACACGTGCCGTTCGACATCGCTCCAGCTATAGCTGATCCAGATGCCGAATTCCTTTTCCCGCTGCGCGATCACATCGGGAAAGCGCTCGGCATTGCGGCGGAGCAGCTTCGGCAGCGTCTGCAGGCGCGAGGCTTCCCTCAGATCGTCCGAAGCCTGCGGCCAATCGATCTCCTCGCCGGAAATTGTCAGGCGCGGCCCGGTCATGCGATCGCCCTGTCGTCTTCTTCGGCCAGCGCGTCCAGCAGTTCGTCCTCTTCGCCGAGATAGGCCTTCTTCACATGCTCGTCGGCGAGAACCTCCGACGGACGACCGGCTGCGATAATGCGGCCGAAATCGAGCACGGCCACACGATCGGACAGGTCCATGACGACCCCCATATCGTGCTCGATCATCATGATGGTCATGGCGAATTCCTCGCCGAGCGCAAGGACGAAGCGCGCCATGTCCTCCTTCTCCTCCAGGTTCATGCCGGCCATCGGCTCGTCCAGCAGGATGAGGTCGGGCTCGATCGCCATGGCGCGGGCCAGCTCCACGCGCTTGCGCAAGCCGTAGGAGAGGGTGCCGGCCGGCTCGTTACGGACGTGCTGGATTTCCAGAAAGTCGATGATCGACTCGACGTAACGGCGCTCGGCGAGCTCCTCGCGCCTGGCGCCACCGACCCAGTAGGCCATGCCGGTGATGAAGTTGTTCTTCAGCTTGTGGTGGCGGCCGACGAGAATGTTGTCGAGGACGCTCATATGGCCGAACAGAGCGAGGTTCTGAAAGGTCCGGCCGATGCCGAGCCTGGCGCGGTCGTTGATCGAGTGCTTCAGCAGATCCTTGCCACACCACGCGATCTTGCCTGCCGTCGGCCGATAGCGGCCGGAGATGCAATTCAGCATCGAGGTCTTGCCGGCGCCGTTCGGGCCGATCAGCGAGAACAGCTCGCCCTTGCGTACCTCGAAGGAGACGTCGTTCAACGCCTTGACGCCGCCGAATTGCAGCGAGACATGATCGACCCTCAGAAGCGGGGTGTCCTGCTCAGTCAAAAACCCTCTCCTCCAGCCGTTTGGGCCAGGCAGCATCGGTTGCCCGTCGACCGGCTCCTCCTCGACACCGGGCCTACCCTCGGAAAGAAATGTTTCAAGAGTTTTGCAGCGGAGGCAAGGGAGGAGAAATTCCCCTGTCGAGTCAGGCCTTTGCCAAATGCCCGATTCGCTGGCACTTTCCCACAATCGGTGACGGAGAGGAATAGCGGCGCCATGACGGGCGATGCGACGACGGACACGCTGGACATGCTGAGGGCCGGGCTCGACCGGATCGATCAGGGCCTGACGCTGTTCGACGCGGATCTGCGGCTGGTCTTCGTCAACCAGACGGCGCGGGGGCTGCTCGACCTGCCGGAGGAGCTGTCGCGGCCGGGGATGCCGTTCGAGGAGATCATTCGCTGGAATGCGGTGCGCGGGGAATACGGGCTGGGAGACGTGGAGGAAATGGTCGCGGAGCGGGTCCAGGCGGCCCGGCAGTTTCGCAGCCACACGCTGGAGCGGGTGCGGCCGAACGGCGTGGTCCTGTCCGTCTCCGGGTGGCCGCTGCCCGGCGGCGGCTTCGCGACCATCTATTCCGACATCACGCTCCAGCGCCGCCGCGAAGTGGAGCTGGAGCACCGTATCCTCAAGCGAACAGAGGAACTGCGTCAGAGCGAGGAGAGGCTGCGCTCGATGGCCGACAAAGTCCCGGCCGGCATCGCCTATCTGGACAGTGAGGGCGTCTTCCGCTTCGTCAATCGGCGCTTCGCCCGCGCCTATCAGCGCGAGATCGAGGACATTGTCGGCAAGCGCGAGAGCGAGGTGCTGTCGCTGGAGACCTGGCAGCGCGTGCAACCCTACTTCAATCGCGCGGCCAAGGGTGAAGCTCAGACCTTCGATATCCCGATCCCCTTTCCCGACGGTCGGACGCTCGAGACGAGAACCTTCCTGCGGCCGGACCGGGCGCCGGACGAGAGCGTCGAGGGCTTTTACGTGCTGACCGTCAACATCACCCGGGAGAAGATGGCAGCCACCGCGCTCGCTCAAGCGCAGAAGATGGAGACGCTCGGCCAGCTCTCCTCCGGCATAGCGCACGACTTCAACAATCTGCTGACGATCATTCTCGGCAATCTGAAGCCGCTGGCCGAGCGCATGGAGAGCGAGGAGTTGCGGCGGGAGATGGTGGATCCGGCGATCAGGGCGACACGGCGCGGCGCCGATCTGATGCGGCGGTTGCTGGCGGTGGCCCGCCGGCAGCCTCTCTCGCCGGTGCCGGTCGACCTCCAGGACTGCGTGCGGACGATCGCCGATCTGGTCCGCCCGTCGATCGGCGAGGATACGCATCTGGTTCTGGAATGCGACGCGCAGACTCCCTACGCCTACGCCGATCCGGCCCTGCTGGAGGCGAGCCTGATCAATCTCGTCGTCAATGCCGCCGATGCCATCGAGGGGTGCGGGACGATCGTCATCGGCACGCGTGCGAGGCCCGGGTTGCTCCGTGCAGATCACCGTGGCCGACAATGGAGAGGGGATGGATGCGGCGCGCCGGGCGCGCATATTCGAGCCGTTCTATTCGACCAAGCCCGGCGGGGAGCGAAGCGGGCTGGGCCTGACGATGGTGCACGGTTTCGTCAGCGATTCCGGCGGTTCCATCGCCGTCGAGAGCGAGCCGGGAAAGGGCACCGTCTTCCGACTGACGCTGCCGGCCACCGCCGCTCCGGCAGAGGAAGATCGGCAAGCCTTCCGCGGAAGGGGCCGCCGCAGCCGGACGATCGTTTCCGCTGGCCGGCAGGCTGCTGCTGCTGGTCGATGACGAGGACGCCGTGCGGCACGTTCTTCGGCGCGATCTGGTGGCGTACGGCGCCCACGTGCTGGAGGCGGAGAACGGGGCCGATGCGCTCGAACTCCTGCGCGGCGTGCCGGGGGTCGCTGCCGTCGTCTCCGACGTCTCCATGCCCGTCATGGGCGGCTTCGCCCTCGCGAATGCCATCCGCAGCCGATGGCCGGACTTGCCCGTGACGCTCCTGTCGGGGCACGGACTGGCGGCAAAGGACGGGTCGCTCGCGGCCGGCGTTCCGGTTCTTCACAAACCCGTCGATGCGGCCGCAATCGCCGCCAGCCTGGCGCGGGCTGCGTCGTTCATCGACGATCGAGAGGACCGCATCGGAAGAGAGCATGGTCTCATGAGCCGCAAGGAACTGATCTACCTGCTGGAGGACGAAGAGGACCTCGCCGCCGTGCTGCGCCGTGCGCTGGAAACGGCGGCGATGGAGGTTCGGCATTTCGCTCTCCTGGCTGACTTCAGAACAGCCCTGGAGGAGCGGACACCGTCGCTTTGCATCGTGGATCTCGGACTGCCTGACGGCGACGGCCTCTCCGTGCTCGGAGAACGGCTCGGCGCCGATGCCATTCCGACGGTCGTTGTCAGTGGCCGCGCGACGCTCGACGACCGTCTGAAAGGGCTTGAGCAGGGGGCCGACGACTATCTGCCGAAGCCAGTCGAGCCTGCCGAACTGGTTGCGCGCGTCCGCAGCGTCCTCCGCCGCGCCCGGCCGGCGGCCAGTGCGCCCAGACTCGGCCCGCGACGAAGCGGACAAGGGTCAGATCGCCCGGTTCGCGGGATGGCGCTGTGACTTCGGCAGTTACGAGTTGACCGGCCCCGACGGATCGCCCCAATCGCTGTCCAAGGCGGACGCGGATATGCTCCGCACATTCCTCAACGCCTCGGGAAGGATCATAACCCGCGACTTCCTGCTGGAATGCCTGTTCGCTAGCGGCGAGGAGCCCTTCGACCGCAGCGTCGACGTCCGGGTCTCGCGGCTGCGCAAGAAACTGAACGATAATCCGAAGACGCCACGGCTGATCCGCACCGTCTACGGCGCAGGCTACCTGTTCGCCTGCCCGGTACACTGGAGCGAACGTTAGATTCGCAACTGCAGTTCATCGCTCCACGTCAACCTTGGCGATGACGGGGACGACTGTCGAGGGCTGCGGCTGCACGCCGATTAAGCCGTGCTTCACTTGTTTGCGGCAGTCTAATGCCGCGATCCTGTTCGGTTCATCGAAGAAATGAAAGACGCGACATCGCAATGCGAGGATAGTTTGTGCGCCGTCCTGTCGACACATTGAAGCAGTGGCCGAAGAGAGTGGGTCCGGGCGCCGTGGCGGCGGCCGTGGCCTGCCTGCTGACAATCGGTGCGGGAATCTTCGCGGAGAACCAGAACCGGCAGATCGCATATGAACGGGCGCGCGGTGCCGTGAGCGAGCACCTCGGCCTGGTGCGCGCGAAGCTCGAAGGCAACGTCAACAGCAACATTCAGCTCGTGCGCGGCCTGATTGCGGTGATCGAGGCCAAGCCGGATCTCGACCAGGCCTATTTTGGCCAGATCGCCAAGAGCCTCATCGGCAATCACTCGGAGATCCGAAACATTGCCGCGGCGCCGGATCTCGTGATCCGCTTCATGTATCCGATGGAGGGGAACGAGAAGGCGATCGGGCTCGACTACCGAGAGAACCCGCAGCAGCGCGAAGCCGCACTTCGCGCCTTTCGTTCGCACGACCTGGTCTTGGCGGGTCCCGTCGATCTTGTGCAAGGCGGCCAGGGGTTCATCGGGCGCTTCCCCGTCTACGTCGATGGCGATCGCTACACGGGCAAGTTCTGGGGGCTCGTTTCTGCGGTCATGGATGTCGGAGAACTCTACGCGAACAGTGACCTGCTGGATCCGGACCTGCCGATCGAAGTCGCGATCATGGGGCAGGATGCCTCCGAAACCGACAGAACGGTCTTTTTCGGCGATCCCCAGATCTTCAAGAAGCGACCGGTGTTGACCGAAGTCTCCCTTCCGACAGGCTCGTGGAGCATGGCGGCCATCCCTCGTGGTGGATGGGGCGCCCCGGCAGAGAGCACCTGGCTGATCCGTCTGCTCGTGTTCGGCGGCGGAATTCTCCTGATGATCCCCATCGTGACCGCCGGCCGACTGTACGACCAGCGGAGAAGCTATGTCGACAAGCTTCGGGATCGGCAGGCCGAACTGCAGCGGCTGTCCCGGCGACTCAATCTCGCGCTCGACACGTCCAGAATCGGCTTTTGGCAGGTCAACATCGAAACCATGAAGATCAGGTGGGATGGCCGTATGAGGGAACTCTACGGTTTGTCGCCCAACGCCCTCGCCATCGATCTCGACGTGTGGAAAGCGGCCCTCCATCCAGAGGACCGTGCGAAAGCGGAAAAGGAGCTGGCTGCATCGATCGCCCAGGACATGCCTTATGCCTCCGAGTTCCGGCTTCTTCTGCCGGATGGCGAGGTGCGGTGGATCAGGGCGATCGGCACCACGCACCGGGAGGCCGACGGCGAGCGCCACATTCTGGGAGTCAATTGGGACGTCACCGCGGACGTGCAGCTCAAAGCCCGATCTCCTGGAAGCAAAGCAGACCGCGGAAGCCAAGAATCAGGAACTGGAAGAGGCACGCGCCCAGATGGAGTACAATTCGCTCCATGACAGCCTGACCGGACTGCCGAACCGTCGCTATCTGGACCAGACCCTCGTCGGGGGCGAGGACGGCCCGGTCTCGATGGCGCTCCTTCATGTCGACCTCGACCGGTTCAAACACATCAATGACACGCTGGGCCACGCCGCCGGCGACGCCATGCTGATACGCGCAGCTTCCGTGCTGAAGGAAAATGCCGGCGAAGAGGACATCGTGGCGCGGATCGGAGGCGACGAATTCATCATCGCCACGACCTCCTCGATCGACGAGACCAAATTGGCAGCAATGGCAGCGCGGATCATCGAGCAGATGCGCGAACCGGTGCCCTACATGCATCACGAGTGCCGCTTCGGCGCCAGCATCGGGATCGCCGCGGCTCGCTGCAAGAAGAGCAGCCGTCTCGCGCGGTTGCTGATCGATGCCGACATCGCGCTTTACCGGGCCAAGAAGGAAGGCCGCAATCGTTACGCCTTCTTCACCGAAGAGCTGAAAGAGGAGGCCGTCAGAAACAAGCGGGTGGCCGACGACATCCTGAACGGGCTGGAACGCAGGGAGTTCGTGCCGGTCTTCCAGCCGCAGTTCGACGCGAAGACGCTCGACATTGTCGGGGTGGAGGCCCTGGCGCGCTGGCAGCACCCGACGGAGGGAACGCTGGCGCCTGCAGCTTTTCTCCGAACGGCGGATGAGTTGAATGTCGTGCCGCTGATCGATCGAATGATTCTGGAGCAGACGCTCTGGCACTCCTCGCGCTGGCAAGCCAATGGCATCGAAATCCCGCGCGTTGCCGTCAACGTCTCGCCCAGCCAGCTCAAGTC
The DNA here is from genome assembly GCA_963773525.1 of uncultured Alphaproteobacteria bacterium. GTDB lineage: Bacteria > Pseudomonadota > Alphaproteobacteria > Rhizobiales > Rhizobiaceae > Notoacmeibacter. Next base: position 102,854 of record CAVZBM010000001.1, read on the forward strand.
GGACACTTTGATGGATGGGCTGGCGGAACTCGTGACCCAGCCGGAACGGCTATCGTTCGAGCTGCTGGAATCAACATTCCTCGACGACGAGGATGAGACCATCGTCGCCAATGTGGAGAAATTGCGCGCGATGGGCATCTCCATCGAGATCGACGATTTCGGCACCGGTTATGCGTCGATCGTCAGTCTGGTCCGCCTGCGCCCGTCGCGGCTGAAGATCGAACGTCAGCTCATCGCGCCCCTGCCGCATTCCGAAAGCCAGCGCAGGCTCGTCGCCTCGATCATCGAAATCGGTCATTCTCTCGGCATCGAAGTCCTCGCCGAGGGCGTGGAGACCATGCAACACGCTGCCATCCTGCGGGACCTCGGCTGCGATTCGCTGCAGGGTTTCGCGCTTGGACGGCCGATGAGTTTCGTCCAACTGGTGACGTTCGTCCGCGAGGAGCGCTGGCGCAAGGCGGCGTGAGGTCGAACGGGTGCGCTGCGCCTCAGCGGTCGTCGCGCCTCTCAGTCTGGCAGGACCTTGCCCGGATTGAGCAGATTGTGCGGATCGAGGAGCGCCTTGATACCGGCCATGACGTCGATGGCGTTGTCACCATGTTCGCGGCGCATGTAGTCGCGCTTGCCCAATCCAACGCCGTGTTCGCCCGTCGCCGTGCCGCCGGCGGCAAGCGCCCGCTCCACAAGGGCGTTGCTGACCGATTTGGCGGCTGCGATCTCGTCCGGATCATCGGGATCGATCATCAGCGCCATGTGAAAGTTGCCGTCGCCGACGTGGCCGAGGACCGGCGCCATCAGCCCTTTCGACCGCGCATCGTCACGCGAGGCGATGATGCAGTCGGCGAGTGCCGCGCGAGGCACGCAGACGTCCGTGGTCAGAAGCTTCTTGGAAGGCTGATAGGCCATGCAGGCATAGGCGCAATCGTGCCGCGCCTGCCATAGACGGTTTCGATCCTCGGGCTTTATCGACCAGTGGAACTCGCCGCCGCCATAGTCGGCGACGATGTCGGCCGCCAGCGCTGCTTCGGCCTTGGTGCTTTGCTCGGTGCCGTGGAATTCGAGAAACAGAGATGGCGTGACGGTGAGATCGGTCTTCGAATAGCGGTTGACCGCCTCGATCATCAGCTCGTCGAGCATCTCGACCCGGGCAATGCCCATGCCGCTCGCGATCAGGGCGATCGCGGCTTCGACGGCGCTTTGAAGATCGGGAAAGGTGCAGGTGGCTGAAGCGATCGTATCGGGGATCGGCGCCAGCTTGAGCGTGATCTCGGTGACGATGCCGAGTGTCCCCTCCGAGCCGGTGAAGAGGTGGGTCAGATCGTAGCCGGCGGCGGATTTCCTTGCCCGGCTGCCGGTCTTGACGATCCGGCCGTCGGCGAGGACGACCTGGAGGCCGAGCACCGCGTCGGACATCGTCCCGTAGCGCACGGTGTTGGTGCCGCTCGCTCGCGTCGCCACCATGCCGCCAATCGAGGCATCGGCGCCGGGATCGACGGTGAAAAAGAGGCCGGTGTCGCGCAGTTGCTCGTTGAGCGCCTTCCTGCGGATGCCCGGCTGGACGGTGCAATTGAAGCTGACGGGATCGACGTCGATCAGCCGGTTCATTCCGATCGTGCTGACGGCGATGCCGCCATGGACGGGGATCAGTGCGCCTTCCACCGAGGAGCCGGCGCCGAAGGCGATGATCGGAATCCGATACTTGCTGCAGATCTTGCAGATGTCCGAGACTTCCTCGGTCGATTTAGGGAAGGCCACGGCGTCCGGTGGCACGGGAGCATGCCAGGATTCATCGCGGCCATGATTGTCGCGCAACGATTGTCCTGTGCCGAGCCGTTCGCCCAGCAGCGCCTTCAGTTCCTCCAGCGCCAGCTGCAGTGGTTCGGCGGCAGCGTCGACTTCGCTCAATGTCTTGCTCATGGCGGTTCCTCCGGTCGGCTCAGCGCCTGTCATGACAGACCTTGGTGCCGGAGAATGGAGGCTGCGTCCAGCCGCCTGACGGTTCATCGATGTTGCGGCAGACGGATTTCGGTGCCCCAATCGTTGCACAGGCGCTCCAGTTCGGGGGTGACGGGCCGGTCGGTGAAGAAGAGATCGATCGCCGAGAGGCTGCCGATCCGGGCCGGCGCGCTCCTTTCGAACTTCGAATGGTCGGCGACGAGGATGGTTGTCCGCGCCCTGTCGAGCGCTGTCTGGCTGACGCCGACCTCCTGGGTGTCGAAATCGAGCATCTCGCCGTCGTGGTCGAGGGCGGAGCAGCCGAGGACCGCATAGTCGAACTTGAACTGTTCGACGACGCGGTTCGTCATGCCGCCGACGAGGCCGCCATCGCTCCGGCGCAAGACGCCTCCGGCAACAATGATCTCGCAGCTCTCATTGGCGACGAGAATATTGGCGATGTTCAGATTGTTGGTGACGACGAGCAGATTGCGGTGCGCCAGCAATTCACGCGCAACGGCCTCGGTGCTGGTGCCGATATTGAGGAAGACCGACGAGTTCTCGGGGATCGCCGCAGCACAGCTGCGGCCTATCAGCGCCTTGCCCTCCTGGTTGAGGTTGCGGCGCTCTTCATAGCCGATATTGGCGACGCCGGAGACCATCACCGCGCCGCCGTGAACCCGCTTCAGCCGTCCGCTCTCGGCCAGCTCGGAGAGGTCCCGACGGATGGTCTGGACGGTCACGCCGAACCGACCCGCCAGATCCTCGACCGAGACCTTCCCCTGCTGACGGGCAAGTTCGAGAATTTCCGGATGACGTAGCGTCTCGCTCATGTCGCCTGTTTCCTCCGGCCGGCCAATGACGGGCGCACAGTGGGCAGCGCCGATGCCGAATGCAAGCGGGAACGAATAATATAGAAACTCCAAGCGAGCTTTATCTCGCAGATGCGAACCTGCTTCGCGGTGCAAAAGGTAAAAAACGAAAAATAACGAACATATTTGGTTGACGCTGCGCTCGTCCTCCTATTAGTTGCGCTCTTCGGAAGAGGCCGGTGAGAAGAGGGAGGATGCATGGCAGACGATACATTCAGCGATGTGCCCATCTTCGATCTCATGGTCATCGGCGGTGGTGTGAACGGATGCGGCATCGCACGCGATGCGGCTGGACGCGGACTGTCAGTCTGCCTGGTGGAGAAGGACGACCTCGCCTCGGGAACTTCGTCGGCGGCAACCAAGCTCTTTCATGGCGGGTTGCGCTATCTGGAATATTTCGAGTTCAGCCTGGTGCGCGAGGCGCTTTCGGAGCGCGAGGTGCTGCTGCGGGCAATGCCGCACATCGCCTGGCCCATGCGCTTCGTGCTGCCCTACACGGACGAGATGCGCTTCGAAACGGACACGCCCGCCTCGAAGCTGCTTTCGACGGTCATGCCGTGGATGAAGGGGCGGCGTCCCGCCTGGCTGATCCGGGCCGGTCTTTTCCTCTACGATACACTGGCCGGCCGAAAACTGCTGCCCGGTACGAAGACGGTGGATCTGTCGGTCGTGCCGGAGGGCCGGCCTCTCAAGGACCAGTTCGAGCGGGCTTTCGAATATTCCGACTGCTGGGTGCAGGATTCGCGGCTCGTTGCGCTCAACGCCCGCGATGCCGCCGAACGCGGCGCGACGATCATGACCCGGACCAAGCTGATCCATGCCGAACGGTCGGCCAACGAGTGGGTCGCGACGCTTGAGAACGTCGAGACCGGCGAGCGGTTCGTGAGACGCGCACGGATGCTCGCCAATGCCGGCGGCCCGTGGGTGCGCGACCTCATCGACCGGACCAGCGGATCGAATGTCCGGACCGATGTGCGCCTCGTCAAGGGGAGCCACATCGTCACGCGCCGCCTGTACGAGCACGACAAGGCCTATTTCCTGCAGGGCCGCGACGGGCGCATCATCTTTCTCATTCCCTATGAGCGCGACTATACGCTGATCGGCACGACCGAGGGGGAGTGCGACGATCCCGACAAGCCGCCGACGATCTCCGACAGCGAGCGCGACTATCTGCTCGCCTTCGCCAACGATTATCTGAAGCAGCCGATTACCGCCGACGATATTGCCTGGACCTTCTCGGGCGTGCGTCCGCTCTACGATGACGGCGCCTCGTCGGCGACCGCGGCGACGCGAGAGTACGTCCTGGTGTTCGACGACAAGGACGGCGCGCCGATCCTCAATGTCTTCGGCGGCAAGATCACGACCTTCCGGCGGCTGTCCGAACAGGTGGTCGATCGCCTGATAGCCACGAGGAACCGATCCGGCGAAGCCTGGACCGCCGACGCGCCGCTGCCGGGCGGGGATTTTCCCGTCGATGGAGCAGACGCGCTGATCGCGGCGCTGCTGTCGCGCTATCCCTTTCTGGACGAATCCTGGGCGACGCGTCTCGTGCGCACCTATGGCACCGACGCAGACAAGCTGCTGAGCGACGCCACGTCCGTCGATGACCTCGGCCGGTCGTTCGGCGCGGGCCTGACCGAGCGCGAGGTGGAATGGCTGATGGATCATGAGTTCGCACGCACCGCCGAGGATGTCCTGTGGCGGCGCACCAAGCTCGGACTGCGGATGTCGGCGGAAGAGGCCGCTCATCTCGACGCTTTCATGGACGAGCGGCGGCGCGCATTTGCCCCGACCGTACCGATGACGGCGGCCGGGTAGGAGGAAATCGATGACGCTGCAACTGGAAAACATCTCCAAGGTCGTCAACGGGCGGGTTCACATCCACCCGACCGATCTGACGCTGCAGAACGGGACCATGAACGTGCTCCTCGGCCCGACGCTCGCCGGCAAGACAACGCTGATGCGGCTCATGGCCGGACTCGACCAGCCGTCCACGGGCCGGATTCTCTGGAACGGCGAGGATGTCACCGGCGTCCGTGTGCAGGATCGGGGCGTGGCGATGGTCTACCAGCAGTTCATCAACTACCCGTCAATGACGGTTTATGAGAACATCGCCAGCTCGATGCGCCTGTCCGGCCGCCGGAAGGATGAGATCGACCGCGAAGTTCGCAAGGCGGCGGAAATGATGCAACTGACGCCGATGCTGGATCGCAGGCCGCTGCAACTCTCCGGCGGTCAGCAGCAGCGCTGCGCGCTCGCTCGTGCGCTCGTCAAGAATGCCGGCCTCGTCCTGCTGGACGAACCGCTGGCGAATCTGGATTACAAGCTGCGCGAGGAAATGCGCGTCGAGATCCCGAAGATCTTCGAGGAGAGCGGCTCGATCTTCGTCTATGCGACGACCGAACCGGAAGAGGCTCTTTTGCTCGGCGGCAACACCGCGACGCTGTGGGAAGGGCGGGTGACGCAGTTCGGCCCGACGCCGCAGGTCTATCGCCGGCCGGTGGACGCGACGACGGCCCGCGTCTTCTCCGATCCGCCGATGAACTTCCTGCCCTTCGAGAAGGCCGGTGACGAGATCATCTTCGCGGGCGGCAAGCGCTCCGAGGCGGCCGGGCAGTTCGCGGACCTGGCCGAGGGCGACTTCACCGCCGGTTTCAGGTCGAACCACCTCGCATTAGCCGATCCCGGCGAGCAGGCGTTCTCCTTCGCGACGATCCTGTCGGCCTCCGAACTGACGGGTTCGGAGACCTTCCTCCATCTCGATCACCACGAGCGGCGCTGGGTGGGACTGGTGCACGGGGTCCACGATTTCGAACCGGGCCGCGAACTGACGGTCTATCTGCGGCCAGAGCATGTCTACGTGTTCGACGCCGACGGGCAGCTGGTCTCGCCAGCGTCCTACGCGGCGGCAGCCTGAGGAGGAAGCGATGGCCCAGATCACGCTCAAGAACATCGCTCATTCCTACGGAGCGAATCCAGCCGACGAAGCCGATTATGCGCTGAAGGAAATCGACCATGTCTGGCGGGACGGCCAAGCCTATGCGCTGCTCGGTCCGTCCGGCTGCGGCAAGACCACGCTGCTCAATATCGTCTCCGGGCTGCTGCGCCCGTCCCATGGCCGCGTGCTGTTCGACGGCGAAGACGTGACGGATATGCCCACGGCGGAACGGAACATCGCGCAGGTGTTCCAGTTCCCCGTCGTCTACGACACGATGACTGTTCGCCAGAACCTCGCCTTTCCGCTGAAGAACCGCGGCATGGACGCCAGAGACGATCGCCGGACGGGTGCAGCGGGTCGCCGCGATGATCGGCATGGAGGACGAGCTCGGCCGCAAGGCGCGAGGGTTGACCGCCGACGCCAAGCAGAAGATCAGCCTCGGCCGAGGCATGGTGCGCGACGACGTCAATGCGCTGCTCTTCGACGAGCCGCTGACGGTGATCGATCCCCACATGAAGTGGGAGTTGCGCACACAGCTCAAGAGCCTGCACGACCAGTTCGGGCACACGATGATCTACGTGACCCACGACCAGACCGAGGCGCTGACCTTCGCCGATCATGTCGTGGTCATGCATGACGGGCGCGTCGTACAGATCGGTACGCCGCAGGAACTGTTCGAGCGGCCGGCGCACACGTTCGTCGGCTATTTCATCGGCTCGCCAGGCATGAATCTCTTGCCGGCCGAAGTGGCGGGCGACCGGGCCATCGTCGAAGGGCACGAGATCCGTCTCGGCGCCGGCTACGGCGCCCTTTCCGGCAAGACCGAGATCGGCATTCGCCCCGAATATGTCCGACTGACCGATGGCGAGGGCCTGCCGGCACGGGTCGACCGGATCGAGGATGTCGGCCGCCATCGCATCATCCGCACCGAAGTCCTGGGACGGCCGCTCAACATCATCGCCGATGAGGGCGAAGCCCTGCCGTCCAGCGGGGCGATGGTCACCTTCGACCCGGCGCATATCAACGTCTACGCCAATGACTGGCGTGTCGAGGGGAGGGCCGGCTGATGGAAAAGACTGTCAACCAGAAAGCCTGGTTCCTCGTCCTGCCGGTTCTCGTCCTCGTCGCCTTCTCGGCGGTCATTCCGCTGATGACCGTCGTCAACTATTCGGTGCAGGACACGTTCGGCAACAATGTCTTCTTCTGGGCCGGCCTCGACTGGTTCGAGCAGATGCTCCACTCCGACCGCATGTGGAACGCGCTTCGCCGCCAGATCGCGTTCTCCGCGATCATTCTGGCGATCGAGGTGCCGCTCGGCATCTTCGTCGCGCTGAACATGCCGAAGCGGGGCTTCTGGGCCTCGGTCTGTCTCGTTCTGATGAGCCTGCCGCTGCTGATACCGTGGAACGTGGTCGGGACGATCTGGCAGATCTTCGCGCGGGTCGACATCGGCCTTCTCGGCTACACGCTGCGCGCCCTTAGCATCGACTACAATTACACGCAGGACTACGTCGCGGCCTGGGCGACGGTCATCGTCATGGATGTCTGGCACTGGACGAGCCTCGTCGCGCTGCTTGCCTATGCCGGCCTGCAGTCGATCCCCGACGCCTACTACCAGGCCGCCAAGATCGATCAGGCCAGCCGCTGGGCCGTGTTCCGCTACATCGAACTGCCAAAGATGAGCGGCGTGCTGATGATCGCGATCCTGCTGCGCTTCATGGACAGTTTCATGATCTACACCGAACCGTTCGTGGTGACGGGCGGCGGTCCGGGCAACGCCACGACCTTCCTCTCCATCGATCTTGTGAAGATGGCGCTGGGCCAGTTCGACCTCGGTCCCGCCGCGGCCTTTTCGATCATGTATTTTCTCGTGATCCTGGTGATCTCTTACGTGTTCTACACCGTCATGACCAATCTCGATCGAAGGGACGGCGCGGCATGAGCGACACCGCCTTCAAATCATCGATCTCCACGTCGGGCGCCAACTCCATCCCGGGAGACGTCACCGCCGATCGCAGCACCGCGAACAAGCGCGTGGCGAGCCGCTTCCGCCCGTCCGGATCGGCCGTGGTGATGACGCTCTATCTGCTGTTCCTGCTGCTGCCGATCTACTGGCTCGTCAATATGAGCCTGAAGTTCAACTCGGAGATCCTCGGCTCGTTCACGCTGATCCCGAGCGACCCGACATTGCGCAATTACCGGGTCATCCTGACCGACCCCTCCTGGTATATGGGTTACGTCAATTCGCTGATCTATGTCGTTATGAACACAGTCATCTCGATCGTGGTGGCGCTACCGGCAGCCTACGCCTTCTCGCGCTACCGCTTCCTCGGCGACAAGCACCTGTTCTTCTGGCTTCTGACCAACCGGATGGCGCCGCCGGCGGTGTTCGCACTGCCCTTCTTCCAGCTCTATTCCTCGGTCGGCCTGTTCGACACGCATATCGCCGTGGCGCTGGCGCACTGCCTCTTCAACGTGCCGCTCGCGGTCTGGATTCTCGAAGGCTTCATGCGCGGGGTGCCAAAGGAGATCGACGAGACGGCCTACATCGACGGCTACTCGTTCCCGCGCTTCTTCGTGAAGATCTTCATGCCGCTGATCGCGAGCGGCATCGGCGTCGCCGCGTTCTTCTGCTTCATGTTCTCCTGGGTCGAGCTGCTGCTCTCGCGGACGTTGACGGCGGTCGACGCCAAATCGATCGCCGCGACGATGACCCGCACGGTGTCGGCATCCGGTCTCGACTGGGGCGTCCTCGCCGCGGCGGGGGTCCTCACCATCATTCCCGGCGCGCTCGTGATCTGGTTCGTCCGCAACTACATCGCCAAGGGCTTTGCCCTGGGGCGCGTCTAGGATGGAGGGGAACTGACCCATGGCATGGATGGCCTGGACCTATCCGACGGCGATCTTCTTCGCCATCATCGCGGCGCTGCTGGTGATCTTCACCGTGCTGGCGATCCGCTTCCCGGAAATGCCGCGAGTTCGGCGTTCTTGGCATGGAAACCACGCGCGGCGACCGGCTCTTCATAGGGCTTCTCTGCGCCGCCTTCATCAACCTCGCCTGGCTCGGCCTCACGGACGCCAGCCAGTGGTGGGGTCTCGCCATCAGTCTCGTCGCTGCCGTGCCCATCTTCCGATGGGTCTAGCGGGGAGGCCAACCGATCGACGCCGTCCGACCGACGGCGCCCGATAGACGTCCAGGTTCAACACGGGAGGAACACATGAACCGTATCCTGATGACCACGACAGCGCTCGCCTTCATGGCCGGCGCCATGGCCAGTCCGGCCTTCGCCGGGATGGAAGAAGCAAAACAGTTTCTCGACGAAGAAATCGCCGGCATGAGCACTCTTTCCCGCGACGAGCAGGAAAAGGAGATGCAGTGGTTCGTCGATGCCGCCCAGCCCTTCCAGGGGATGGACATCAAGGTCGTGTCCGAAACGATCACCACCCATGAATATGAAAGCCAGGTGCTGGCTCCGGCCTTTACCGCCATCACGGGTATCAAGGTGACGCACGACCTCATCGGCGAAGGCGACGTGATCGAGAAGCTTCAGACCCAGATGCAGTCTGGCGAGAACATCTATGATGGCTACGTCAACGATTCCGACCTGATCGGCACCCATTGGCGTTACCAGCAGGTGCGCAACCTGACCGACTGGATGAACGGCGAGGGCAGCGACGTCACCAGTCCGACGCTCGACCTCGACGATTTCATCGGCCTGAAGTTCACCACGGCGCCCGATGGCAAGCTCTATCAGCTACCCGACCAGCAGTTCGCGAACCTCTACTGGTTCCGCTACGACTGGTTCAACGACGAGAAGACCAAGGCCGACTTCAAGGAAAAATACGGCTACGATCTGGGCGTGCCGGTGAACTGGAGCGCCTACGAAGACATCGCGGAATTCTTCACCGGCCGCGACATGTCCTATATCGATGGTGCCCCATCCTCCGGTGTCTATGGCAACATGGACTACGGCAAGAAGGATCCGTCACTCGGCTGGCGCTACACCGATGCCTGGATGTCGATGGCCGGCATGGGCGACAAGGGTGAGCCGAACGGCCTGCCCGTCGACGAATGGGGCGTAAGGGTCGACGAGAATTCGCGACCGGTGGGTTCCTGCGTGGCGCGGGGCGGCGCGACCAACGACGCTGCGGCCGTCTATGCCGTGACCAAGGCGATCGACTGGCTGAAGAAGTATACGCCGCCAGAGGCGCAGGGCATGACCTTCGGCGAGGCCGGTCCGGTTCCGGCCCAGGGCAACATCGCCCAGCAGATGTTCTGGTACACCGCCTTCACGGCAGACATGGTCAAGCCCGGCCTGCCGGTCATGAATGAGGATGGCACTCCGAAGTGGCGGATGGCGCCCTCGCCTCATGGCGCCTACTGGAGCGAAGGGACGAAGATCGGATACCAGGACGTCGGCTCCTGGACGCTGATGAAATCGACCCCAGAGGAGCGCGCCAAGGCCGCCTGGCTCTATGCGCAGTTCGTGACGTCGAAGACGGTGGACGTGAAGAAGTCCGACGTCGGTCTCACCTTCATCCGCGAATCGACGATCAACTCCGAACACTTCACCGAGCGGGCTCCGAAACTCGGCGGCCTGATCGAGTTCTACCGTTCGCCGGCGCGGGTCGCCTGGTCGCCGACAGGCACCAACATTCCGGACTATCCGAAGATGGCCCAGCTCTGGTGGCAGAATATCGGTGACGCGATGTCGGGGGCGAAGACGCCCCAGGAAGCGCTCGACAGCCTCTGTCAGCAGCAGGAGCAGGTTCTGCAGCGTCTCGAGCGCGCCGGTATCCAAGGCGATCTCGGACCGAAGCTGAACGAGGAAAAGGATCCGTCCGAATGGCTCAGCGACGATCACGCTCCACGAGCCAAGCTCGACAATGAGGATCCGCAGCCGCAGACGATCGCCTATGACGATCTGATCAAGAGCTGGTCGGCTGACAATGCCGCGAACGCTTCCGGTGGCGATGCAGCCGCCAGTGGCGACGAGGCGATGGATGACGCTTCGATGAAGAAAGACGGCGGCGACAAGAACTAGCGCCGCGGACACTGCGATCGAGCGGGTGGAGGCAGGCCTTCACCCGCTCGTCTTGTCGCAGGGTATGACCGAACCAGTTAGACCGATGTCAAAGGGAGGACTTACGATGCGTCATCTTCTGCCCGCGGCCATGATCGCCGTGGCTCCGTTCCTCGCTCCATCCGCCCATGCCGCCGATCTCAAGCTGTGGCGTCTCGATTGCGGTGAAGTGCAGGTCAACAATCTCAACGCCTTTTCCGATACGATGGCTTACACGGACCAGCAGAAAAAGCTGGTCGCGTCCTGCTATCTGATCAAGCACGATGATGAATACATGCTGTGGGATGCCGGTCTCCCCGCGGCGCTGAAAGGCGCGGCCCAGGATCCGGCCGCACCGATGGCTCCAACGCTGAAAGAGGATCTGCCAACGCAACTCCAGCAGATCGACGTCAAGCCGGAAGATATCGGCCGCCTCGGCATCAGCCATTACCATTTCGACCATACCGGACAGGCGCCGGCATTTGCCGATGCGACGCTGGTGATCGGCAAGAAGGATATCGACGCCCTTCGGCAGGACCCGCTTCCGGCCTACGCGCAAGGGTTCGCGGACCCCCGGCCGTTGCAGAGCTGGCTCAAGGAGGGTGCGAAGGTCGAGGAAATCACCGGAGACAAGGATATTTACGGCGACGGCAGCGTCATGGTTCTTCAGATGCCGGGCCACACACCGGGAGAAACGGCGCTGCTGGTCAACCTTGCCAACACGGGGCCGGTGCTGCTCTCCGGCGACGTCGCCCACTTTCACGAGAACCTGGACTCCGACGGTGTGCCCGGCTTCAACTATGACCGTTCCGAGAGCCTCGCTTCCATGGACCGCCTGAGGAAGCTGGTCGAGAACACGAACGCGACACTGATCATTCAGCATGATGAGCGCGATGTGGAGAAGCTGCCGGCGTTTCCTGAAGCGGCGGACTGAACGCGGCGGCAGCCGGACCGCAGATGCTGTTTCGGCGTCCGGCCTTGGCCGGGCGCCGCATTGATGGGGGAGGGGTAGATGCCGCACATTCTTGCGATCGATCAGGGCACCACGTCGAGCCGGGCGATCCTGTTCGACGAGGCCATGCGGCCTGTTGCGACGGCGCAGGAGGAGTTTCCGCAGCATTTTCCGCAGAGCGGCTGGGTCGAGCACGATCCCGGCGACATCTGGACGAGCGTCGCCGGCACCTGCCGACAGGTGATGGAGCGGGCCGGACATTCAGGCAGGGGATATCGCCGCGATCGGCATCACCAATCAGCGCGAGACGACACTGGTCTGGGAGAGAAGCACCGGCAGGCCGATTCACAACGCGATCGTCTGGCAGGACCGGCGGACCGGGCCGAGGTGCCGGACGCTGCGCGAGGCGGGTCATGAGGAGATGGTCACGGAAAAGACGGGTCTTCTGCTCGATCCCTATTTCTCGGGCACCAAACTGGCGTGGATCCTCGACCAGGTGGACGGATCGCGCGAGAGGGCGCGGGCCGGCGAACTGCTGTTCGGTACCGTCGACACCTATCTGATCTGGAAGCTGACCGGTGGCCGGTCGCATGTCACGGATGCGACCAATGCCGCACGCACGCTGCTCTACGACATCCGCAAGGGCCGCTGGAGCAGCACGATCTGCGGGATGCTGGACATTCCGATGGAGATGCTGCCGGAGGTGCGCGATTGCGCTGGCGAGTTCGGCACGGCGCGAGCCGATCTCTTCGGCGGCGAGATACCGATCCTCGGCGTTGCCGGCGATCAGCAGGCGGCGACGGTGGGGCAGGCCTGCTTCGATCCCGGCATGCTCAAGTCGACCTATGGGACGGGCTGCTTCGCGCTGATGAACACCGGCGAGACCCCCGTCGTCTCGCAGAACAGGCTTCTGACGACGATCGCCTACCAGTTCGACGGGAAACCAACCTATGCCCTCGAAGGCTCGATCTTCGTCGCCGGCGCTGTGGTGCAATGGCTACGCGACGGGCTCAAGATGATCCGCCACGCCGAGGAGACGCAGCCACTGGCCGAGGCGGCGGACGAATCCCAGGGCGTGATGCTCGTGCCGGCCTTTACCGGCCTCGGCGCCCCCTATTGGGACGCCGATTGCCGCGGTGCGATCTTCGGCCTGACGCGCAATACCGGACCGGCGGAACTGGCTCGCGCCGCGCTGGAGAGCGTGGGCTACCAGACCCGCGACCTGATGGAGGCGATGCGGGCGGATTGGCGTCTGTCCGGGGGCGGGGGCGACGATACGGCGGAGGATGCCGTGCTGCGGGTCGATGGCGGCATGAGCGCCTCGGACTGGGCCATGCAGTTCCTTGCCGACATTCTCGGCGCCTCCGTGGATCGGCCGACGGTTCTCGAGACGACGGCGCTGGGCGCGGCGTGGCTGGCAGGCATGGCGGCGGGCTTCTATCCCTCGCAGGAGGAGTTCGCCAAGAGCTGGTCGCTTGAGCGGCGCTTCGAACCGTCGATGGCCGCTGCCGAGCGAGAACGCCGCTATCAGCGGTGGGAAGCCGCGGTCGCCGGGGCTTTGCGCTTCACCGAAGGGTGAGGCTTCGACCGCCGATGGTTGTTTCGATCATTGCCAATGTGCCTTCGACATCGATGGCGCAGGGCACGTCCGGCAGGTCCGGACGCTTCAGCAGATAGACGGGCAGGCCCAACTCGCGCGCGGCCTGTAGCTTGGCGGCTGCCGCCGTGCCGCCGCTGTTCTTGCAGACGATCGCGTCGATCCGCAACGAGCGGAGCAATTCGCGCTCGTCGTCGACGGAGAAGGGGCCTCGGGCGAGGATCTCCAGCCGATTGCCAGGGGCGAGGCCGGCATCGATCGGATCGACCGAGCGGATCAGGTAGAAGTGCTGCGGGGCCGATCGCAGCGGGGCGATCTCCTTGCGGCCGAGCGCGACGAAGAGGCGTCGCGGCCGATCGCCGATCGCCGTCAGGGCCGCATCGAGGCTCGGCATCTCGCGCCAGTCGTCGCCCTCCCGGGGCGTCCAAGGCGGACGCCGAAGCGCGACGATCGGCCGAGCGGTCACCGTGGCGGCCCGGGCGGCGTTGGCCGAGATCGTCGCGGCATAGGGATGAGTCGCATCGACCAGCATCTCGACATCATGGTCGCGGAGATAGGCGGTGAGGCCCTGGGCTCCCCCAAAGCCGCCGATCCGAGTCGGCACGCCCTGATCGCGCGGCGCACGGGTGACGCCGGCGAGGCTCAGCTTTACCGCCGCACCCTCATCGGCCAGGCGCACCGCCAGCGCACGTGCCTCCGCCGTGCCGCCGAGGATCAGGATGCTGCGCCCGAAACAGGAGCCCGTCACTCGACCGGATCCGGCGGGATTCTCCCGCGAATGATCTCTCGATATCGCGCCGGTCGGCCTTTCCAGGGCAGGAGCCCATCGTCGCTGGCCGCGAGCGCTCCGGCGCCCCAGACGAGCGCCGGACCATCTTCGGCAGAGAGATGGCCGAGCAGATAGGTCCAGGCGCGAGGCGCGAGGATCGCTGCGGAAGGGCCGTCCTCGCAGGCGGCCATGCAATTGACCAACCGCAGGGTTACGCCTTTGGCCTCAGCGCGCTCGCGAAGCCTGGCGATGCCCGCGGAGCGCTCGCCTTCCCAGCAGATGCGGCAGAGCATCAGCGTGCCCTGTTGTGTTTGCGGCGTCCGATCAGTCATGGCTTTCCGTTTCATCGCAATGACAGGCTCAAGCCGATCAGAAGAGCAGAACCAAGGCAAGGCTTCCGACCGCTCCGACCAAAAGCGCGTCCGCGCGGCGATAGAGCCCGAGGGCGCGGTCGATATCCCCAGCGCCGGCGTTCCGGCGTCCGCTCCGGTTCATCGTCGCCGCCTCGACCGGTACGCCATTGTAGGATCGGGGTCCGGCCAAGGCGAGGCCGAGCGCGCCGGCCATCGCCGCTTCCGGCCAGCCGGCATTGGGCGAGGCATGCCGGCGCGCATCCGCGCACACGGCGCGCCAAGCGGCTCGGGCGCTGGCGTCCTTGGTGCAGAGCGCGGCCGCGACGATCAGCAGCGCGGAGAGGCGCGAAGCCGGAAGGTTCAGGAGATCATCGAGCCTCGCCGCCGCCTTGCCGAACGCCTCGTAGCGCTCGGAGCGGTGGCCGATCATGCTGTCGGCCGTGTTGATCGCCTTGTAGGCGAGGCCGCCCGGCAGCCCGCCGACGACCAGCCAGAAAGCCGGCGCGACCACGCCATCCGAAAAATTTTCGCCGAGGCTCTCGATGGCCGCGCGCGCGATCTCCGCTTCGGTCAGGGTGGCGGTGTCGCGGCCGACGATCGTGGAAAGGGTGCGGCGGGCATCGTCGAGATCATCGCGCTCGCGCAAGGCGTCGCGGACCGCCGCGACGTGCCGATGCAGGCTGCGCTGCGCGGGAAGGGCGCTGGCCAGAATGCCAAGAACGAGAACGGCCGGAACCGAGGGCACCAGCGCACCGACAACCGCATGAAGCAGCAGACCTGCCCCCACCGCCAGAAGGAAGAGCAGGGCCGTCAGGATCGTGCCGAGCGCGATCCGGGCCCGGTGCGATCGGGCGGGTTTGTTCCACTGCCGCTCGATCCCGTCGATCAGCCTGCCAAACCAGGTGACGGGATGGCCGATCGCTTCGAACAGGCGGTCGGGATAGCCGCATCCTGCTTCAATGAGCAGGGCGATGAGGGCGAGAACAGCGAACAGGTTCGGCTCCGCTCGCCTTATGCGCCGCGTTCGGAGACGCCTGCCTCGGCGAAGGTGGCCATGCCGTTGTGGGTCTCGACAGCCGCCTTCAGGATCAGCGTCGCCACCGCAGCACCGGACGCCTCGCCAAGGCGCATGCCAAGATCGAGCAGCGGCTCCTGACCAAAGCGCGCCATCAGCCGCCGATGGGCCTGCTCCGCTGAGTGATGGGCGAAGAGTGCATGATCGAGACCGCGCGGGTTCATGACGAAGAGCGGCGCGACGGCGGCGGTCGAGACGAAGCCGTCGACGAGGAGCGGGATGTGACGAACGCGGCAGGCCAGCGCCGCGCCGAACATCGCCGCCAGTTCGCGGCCGCCGAAGGCGCGCAAGGCGCCGAGGGCGGAGTGGAGAAGATCGCGATTGGCGTCGTAGCCCGCATTCAGCACGTCGATCTTGCGCTGCAATCCCGCATCGTCGAGACCCGTGCCGCGTCCCGCCCAGTCCTCCGCCGCGCCCTCGAAGAGCCCATAGGCGACGCCGGCGGCCGCCGTCGTGTTGCCGATGCCCATCTCGCCGATGCAGACGAGGTCGCTGCCGTCGTCGACTGCGTCGAATCCGGCGTTGACCGCGTCCAGAAAGTCCGGCTCGGACAGGGACGGCATCTCCGTGAAGTCGGCGGCCGGCTCGTCCAGCTTCAACGGAATGACCTTCAGTTCGGAGCCGGCGAGCCGGCAGAGCTGGTTGATCGCCGCACCGCCGCGCTCGAAATTGGCGACCATCTGCGCCGTCACGTCCGACGGAAAGGCCGACACGCCGCGTGCGGCGATCGTATGGTTGCCGGCAAAGACGAGGGTGACGATTCGATCCAGCGCAGGCCGCTCCCGCCCCTGCCAGTGGGCGAGCCAGATGGCCAGTTCTTCCAGTCGTCCGAGACTTCCCGCCGGCTTGGTCAGATGCGCCTGTCGGTCCGCGGCGGCGGTGGCGGCTTCCTTGTCTCCTCCGGTCAGGTTGCGGACGGCATCGCCGATGGCATCGATCTGGTCGAACATCCGGTTCTCCACTTTCAGGTGAGTATGGTCGCGCAGACTGCGAGTATCGCCATTTCAGCGGTTTGCTGAAGGGTGCCGCAGACATCGCCGGTCTGCCCGCCAATCTGCCGACGGGCGAGCATTGCGATCGCGCCGTAGATGACCGCCAGTGCAGCGAGGCTGAACAGCAGCATGAGCGGGCCGAGCGGCAGCAAAGCGAGAAGGCCGATAGCGAGGGAGGTGGTCACGATTTGTGAGGCCGGCCGGCCGACGGCAAAGGCCACGCCATCGCCGCGAGCGTTCGGCAGATGGTGAAGCAGAGCCGGCATCAGCGCCCGCGAGGCGGCATGCGCGGCAATGAGTACAACAGCGGCCTCCGCAGGTTCAGTCAGAGCGGTGATGAAGCTGGTGCGGAGCAGGACGGAGACGATCAGCGCCAGCGCGCCATAGGAGCCGAGGCGGCTGTCCTTCATGATGGCGAGCTTTTGCTGGCGGTCTGCGCCGCCGCCGAACCCGTCGGCGAGATCGGCAAGACCGTCCTCATGCAGAGCGCCGGTCAGCAGCAGCCCCGCGGCAACCACGATGAGGCCGCGCGCCAGCTCAGGCAGGTCGAGCGCGTCGAGCATCCCGTTGAGAAGGCCGAGCAACAGGCCGATCAGGACCCCGGCCAGCGGCGCCGCCCATTGCGCAGCCGAGAAATCCGCTGCGTCGACCCTTCAGCAGACGCCAGATCGGCAGTCTCGTGTAGAACCCGATTGCCGTTACCGCCTGGTTGGCGAGCATTTCTCGACCTGGTTCGGTGCGCTGACCGCCGGGGGCTCCGAGGGGCCGGTGGTCATGCTGGCTCCTGAGCGATGGCGTGGAAGAAGGTGCCGGTCACGAGGCCACGGCGGCCGCCGGAGACGCCCCTGTCATTGCCAACGCCATCCTGCAGGCTGGCGAGCGGCTCGTCATGGCCCGCTTCCGTGACGCCCGCATAGTGGAACTCGTGACCCCTCACGGCCGTGCCGGCCTTTCCGAGCGGGCAGTCCGAGCGCAGCGCCGCACGGCGATAGCCGAGATTGATCTTGCGCCGGGCATAGCTCGTTTCGTGCGAAAGCAGACCCAGCATTGCGTAGGTCTGCCCCTCGGCGTCCTCGATTGCGCGGCCGAGCGTCATGAAGCCCCCGCACTCGCCATGGACCGGCTTGGCCTCGGCGAAGGCGCGCGTGCCGCGTTTGAAGGTCTCTGCGGCGGCAAGGCGGCCCGCATGAAGCTCGGGATAGCCGCCGGGCAGCCAGCAGAGGTCGCAGTCGGCGGGCGGGGCCTCGTCGGCCAGTGGCGAGAAGGAGACGATCTCCGCTCCGGCCGACCGCCACTGGCGCAGCAGGTGCGGATAGATGAAGGAGAACGCATCATCCTGCGCCAAAGCGATGCGCTGCGCGGGGGGCGGCAAGGCGAGCGAGGGGCGGGCGGGGGCGGTGAGACCGGCGATAGGGCATGCCGCCGCGAGAATGGCATCGAGGTCGAGAGCTGCTTCGATCGTGTCCGCCATTTTCTCGACGAAGGCATCGAGCGCGGCGTGCTCGCGCGCCTGGACCAGGCCGAGATGGCGCTCCGGCATTGCCGGCAGAGCGCCGCGTCGGGTCACGCCGAAGACGTTCATGCCGCGCTTGCGGATGGCCTCGGCGACCTGATGCTCGTGGCGTTCCGAGGCGATCTGGTTGAGCACGAGGCCGGCGATTTCGACATCCGGAGCGAAGGCGGCGAAGCCATGCGCGACGGCTGCGGCGCTGCGCGACTGGCCGGAGCAGTCGAGCACCAGAAGGACGGGAATGCCGAAGCGGCTGGAAAGATCGGCGGCGGCGCCGGAGCGGCCGTCGCCACCTTCGATCCCATCGAACAGGCCCATCGCGCTTTCAATGATTACGAGATCGGCGCCGGCCGCGTGTTCCGCCAGCATCGATTGGAGCAATGGCGGGTCCATCGCCCAACTGTCGAGATTGACGCCGGGCGACCTGCTTGCCGCAGCGTGGAAGCCCGGATCGATATAGTCGGGGCCGCTTTTGGCCCCGCGCACCCGGACGCCGCGTCTTGCGAAAGCGCGCAGCAGGCCCGTGGTGACGGAGGTCTTGCCCGAGCCGGAGCGCGGCGCCGCGACGATGATGGCACGCGGAGCTGTCACGCCCGTTCCTCGACAAGCTGGCGCAGCGTCTCGCCGACCGGCACGACGCGACCGACATAGACGATGGCCGGCGAGCGGACATCCTCCCGTCCGGCATCGCGAAGGGCTTTCTCCAGCGTAGTGACGAGGATCTTCTCGTTCGGGCGCGTGGCGTTCTCGACGATGGCGACGGGCATTGCGGCGTCCATGCCGCCGGCCACGAGTCGGGCGGCGAGTTCGCCGAGATGCTTCATGCCCATATAGATGGCGATCGGCTGGTCGAGCCGGGCGAGGGCCTCCCAGTCCAGTTCGCTGACGCCGGCCCGGTCGTGGCCTGTCATCAGCACCAGCGCGTTGTTGATGCCGCGCATGGTGATCGGCATGCGTGCCGATGCCGCTCCGCCGATCGCCGCCGTCACCCCGGACAGGACGCGGAAGGGGATACCGGCCGCGTGCAGCGCCACGGCCTCCTCGCCGCCGCGCGCGAAGATGAAAGGGTCGCCGCCCTTCAGCCGAAGCACCCGGAGCTTTTTGCGGGCGAGACCGATGATGCGGGCATTGATCTCATCCTGACGGGCGGAGGGTTCGCCGGCCCGCTTGCCCATGTAGATGCGTTGCGCGTCCGGGCGGGCATGGTCGAGCAGGTCGGGGTTGATCAGCGCGTCGTAAACGATCGCGTCGGCCTCGGCGACGGCGGCGAGAACGCCGATGGTGACCAGTTCGAGGCTGCCGGGACCGGCGCCGGCCAACCAAACATGGCCGGGCTCGAAAGTGGGGCGCTGGTCGCGCATGCGGTCAATGGCGGTATCCATCATCGGCTTTCCAGGGCGTCGCGGCCACGAAAGCGGCGTTGATAGTTCGCGTCGTAGAGGGCGCTTTCCCGATGATCCTCGCGCTCCAGCGCGCGCCCGACAAGGATGATGGCAGTCCTTTCGACCGGATCGGCGGCAAAACGGTCCTCGATATCGGCCAGGGTGCCGGAAATGATTTTCTCCTGCGGCCGGCTGGCATGGGCGACGATCGCGACGGGACAGTGCCCGCCGTAGTGCGGGGTCAGGCGACGGACGATCTCCGGCAGAGCGTGGATGGCGAGATGAATCGCGAGCGTCGAGCCGCTCCTCGCGAAATTCTCCAGCGTTTCCCCGGCCGGCATCGGCGAGGCGCGACCCTCGATGCGGGTGAGCACCAGACTCTGCGCTTCGGCCGGGACCGTCAGTTCCCGCCCGAGGGCAGCGGCGGCCGCCGCGACGGCCGGCACGCCCGGCACGAGCGCGTAGGGAATCGCCCGGCGTTTCAGCCGGCGGAATCTGCTCGTTGACCGCGCTCCACATGGCGAGGTCTCCGGAGTGGAGTCGGGCGACATCGCGGCCGTTGTCGTGAGCGTCGACGAAGACTGCCTCGATCTCATCGAGACTCATCGGTGCGCTGTCGATCAGGTGCGCGCCCTGCGGGCACCATGCCAACATGTCGGGCGGAACGATCGATCCGGCATAGAGGCAGACGGGGCAGCGCTCGATCAGCGCCTTTCCGCGAAGCGTCATCAAGTCCGGCGCGCCCGGTCCGGCGCCGATGAAATAGACGGTCATGGCAGCGGCACCCCCGCCGCGAGTGTCTCTGAATCGGCCGCCTCGGTGCTTGCGATCGCGCAGGTGACCGAACCGATGACGATGCGCGGCAGCAGCAATCGCGGCGAAGCCTCGCCTGCTCTCGCGCCCAGTGCGGCGAGCGCAGACCATTCGGCGACCGAGGACAAATCCCTTTCTTTCAATGATCTCGCCGAACGGGTTGTGGTCTTGATTCCGCCATGGCGCGGGTCGTTCCGTTCGATGGCGATGATCGGCAGGCCGTTCTCCCGGGCGAATGTCCGGAAGGCTGAATGGTTCGCTTTTTCCGCAAGTGTGGCGATGGCCGAGATGTCGCCGACGTCCATGGCGGTCTCGACGAGAGCGCGCGCGAAGGCAGCGGCGAAATCGTCCGCGGAGGCGCGGCTGCTAAACCCGAAGCCCGCAACGATCATGGCTTACCTCCCTTGCGGTAGCGCCACTGGGTCAGAGGCATCGCATTGCGCCAGCCGCGCATCGTGCCCACCGGCCCGGCGCGGGCGATCTGGATGCGGATCAGTGAGCCGCCATGAGCCGCATGCAGATCGGCGAGAAGCGCCTCCGTTTCCAGCGTCACCCCGTTCGCCACCAGGCGGCCATGCGGCGGCAAGAGATGCAGGGCGGCACTCATCACGCCCTTTTCGGTGGCGCCGCCGCCGACGAAGACCGCGTCCGGCGTCGCCAAGCCGGCAAGAGCTTGCGGCGCCGTGCCGTGAATGAGTTGAAGACCGGGGACGCCCAGTCGCTCGGCATTCGCGGCGATCCGTTCCGCCCGCGTCCCGGCCGCCTCGATGGCGATCGCGCGATTACGGGGATGGGCCAGCATCCACTCGATCGAAACAGAACCGGATCCGGCACCGATGTCGAGGAGCGTTTCCCCCGCGAGGGCGCCAGTGCGGCGAGGGTGAGGGCGCGGATGTCCGCCTTGGTGATCTGGCCGTCATGGTCGAAATAGTCGTCCGGCAGGCCCGGCGTCAGCGGGATCAATGGCGCGTCCGCATTCGCCTCGACGGTCAGCGCAACCACGTTGAGCGGATCGAATGTCCGACCGCTTTCCGCCAGATCCCGCGCCTTGTGTTCGCTCGTCGTCTCCCGATCGCCGCCCAGCGCCTCAAGTACGACGAGACGGCTGTCGCCCATGCCGAGACCAGTGACCAGCCGGGCAATGCCAGCTGGCGACGAGCCGTCCGAGGTCAGCATCAGGAGGCGTGCCCGGTCATGGAGATGGGGGCGAAGCATCCCGATCGGCTGCCCGTGCAGCGAGAGGGTCGTGACGTCCTGCAAGGCCCAGCCGAGGCGCGATGCCGCGAGCGAGAAGGCGGACGGGTGAGGGATCGTGCGCATCGCTGCGGGCTCGATCAGGCGGGCGAGCGTCACCCCGACGCCGAAATGAAAGGGATCGCCGGATGCCAGCACACAGGTCGGAGTGCCGGCGCGCTCGCGGACGGACTGCATGGAAACGTCGAAGGGAGACGGCCAGGCATGGCTCTCGCCCTCGATCAGCGGCGACGCCAGTTCGAGGTGACGCTTGCCGCCGAAAACATGGGCGGCGGCGGCAATGGCCTCGCACGCCGCCGGGGAAAGGCCCTCGGCGCCGTCCTCGCCAATGCCGACGATGGTGAGCCAGGGAGAGCTCATCGGCCTGCGCCCGTCTTCGCCAAGGAGGGGTCCTCCGGCCAGTAGCGCGGCGTGTAGACGAGAGGGGAACGACCCTGGCGCTCGATCAGCCGGGTCGTGGCGGACCCGATGATCACACAGGTCGCCATGTCGGCCCTGTCGCCACTGGCCTCTGCGAGCGGCACGGTGACGATGCGCTGGTCCGGACGGCCGGCGGCCCGTCCAAAGATCACCGGCACGTCGGGCGGCAGATGCTCGCGGGCATTGGCGAAGATTGCATCGAGCTGCCAGGGCCGCGAGCGGCTGATCGGGTTATAGAGCGCCATCGCCATGCCCGTCTCGGCGCAGGCGGCGACCCGGCGCTCTATGATGGCGAAGGGCTTGAGATTGTCCGACAGGTTGATCGCGCAGAAATCGTGCCCGAGAGGTGCGCCGGCGGCGGCCGCAACCGCAAGCATGGCGGTGACCCCCGGAACCGTCACCAGTTCGATTTCGCGATAGCTTGTCGGCCCATCGTCGATGGCCTCGCAGACCGCTGCCGCCATGGCGAAGACGCCGGGGTCGCCGCCGGAGACGATCGCGACGTTTTCGCCCGATGCTGCCAAGTCCAGCGCGGCGCGGGCGCGGTCCAGTTCCTGCCGGTTGTCGGAGCCGTGGATCGCCTGGTCCGGCCCGGGCGAAAGCCGTTCCACATAGGGGCCGTAGCCGAAGATGTGTGCAGCCGCGGCGATCCCGTCGCGCGCCTGCGGGGTGATCATCTCCGCCGCGCCCGGACCGAGGCCGATGATCGACAGCCGGCCGGTCACGAGGTCGCCGCCTTTGCGGGCGTCAACTCGCTGCGCGGGATGGCGGAGTCGCAGACGGAAGAGCCGCGTTCCGCCCAGCCCGGCACGAGGATGAGCGAGAAGTAGGGCGCCTCGTCGTCGACCTTGTTCGCGAGCGGAAGATGGCAGCCGTCGGCCATCGTGCCCCGCTCGACATAGACAGCGCGCTCAAGTCTCCCAGACCGGATCAGCGCGCGGCGCACCTTCGGCAGGTTGCGGCCGAGCTTCATGATGATTGCCGCCTCGGTTCGGCCTAGCCGGTCAGCCAGTTCGTCCTCGTCGAGCGTGCCCGGCAGGACGGTCAGGACGTCATCGCCCTGGACGATCGGCAGGCCGGCGAGGCTCCAGCAGCCGCTCATCGCCGTGATGCCCGGAACGACTTCGGTCGGGAAGCGGCCGGCGAGGCGGGCATGAAGATGCATGTAGGAGCCGTAGAAGAGGGGATCGCCTTCGGAGAGGACAGCGACGGTCCGGTCCTCCGCGAGATGGCGGGCCAGCGCTTCCGCCATCCCGTCGAAGAAGCCGGTGATCTCCGCGCGGTAGCCGTCGCTATGACGGTGCCGTTCCGTCGTGACCGGATAGAGGAGAGGGACTTCGACGACGTCCGGGCGACGATAGGACTCGACGATGCGCAGCGCATTGGAGGCGTTGCCGGCCTTGGCGAAATAGGCGATCACGTCGGCTTGCCCGAGGATGCGAGCCGCCTTGATCGTCAGCAGATCGGGATCACCGGGACCGGTGCCGACGCCGTAGAGCCGGCCGGTCGTCCCCTCGCTTCGATGCGCCACCATCGTCAGATCCCCTTTCGCGCCAGCGCGTTGAGCGCGGCGGCGGTCATGGCGCTGCCGCCGAGGCGGCCGCGGATGATGGCGAAGGGTACGCCGCGTGGATCTCGTGCCAGTTCTTCCTTCGATTCGGCGGCGCCGACAAAGCCGACCGGCATGCCGAGGATCGCGGCCGGCTTCGGTGCGCCCGCATCGATCATCGCCAGCAGATGGAAAAGGGCGGTCGGGGCGTTGCCGATAGCGACCACCGCGCCGGCCAGACGGTCACGCCAGAATTCCAACGCAGCGGCGGAACGGGTGTTGCCGATCGCCTTCGCAAGATCTGGTACGCGCGGATCACGAAGGGTGCAGATCACCTCATTGTCCGCCGGCAGACGGGCGCGGGTCACGCCCCGCGCAACCATCTCCGCGTCGCAGAGGATCGGCGCGCCGGCCTCGAGGGCGCCGCGCGCCGTTTTGCAGAAGCCGAGACCGAAGACGAAATGTTCGGCCGCCTCGACCATGCCGGAGGCGTGGATCATCCGGACGGCGACATCGGCCTCGGCCTCGGAGAACCGCGACAGGTCGGCCTCGGCGCGGATGATGGCGAAGCTGCGCTCATAGATCGCGGCGCCGTCGCGGATGTGGTCGTGCAGGCTTGCCGGTGCATTCATCGCGGCCGTCCTCCGCTTGTCAGGCGGTCGTGGAGAGCGGCGATTTCCTGCGTCGCATCTTCATCCGCGTCGATTGTTCGAAGCCCTCGCCCATCGACGGCGTGCAATTCGATACCTGCGGAGGTACCGATGGCGTGCAGGCTGGCACCTGCCGGTCGGGCGCAGCCCTTGGCGCAGCCGGAAAGATGGATTGGGCGCGCCGGGTCGGTCTTCAGTCCGCGCTCGACCAGCCGATCGGCCAGTGCCCGTGTTGCGACATGTGCGGAGGCGCAGGCCGGCTTGCCCGCGCAGGCCGCGATGCCGAGGCGCGGATCGTCCGGATCGGTGATAAAGGCGGCGGACGCAGGATGATCCAGAAGCGCCCGCGCGGGACCTTCCGGCAGACCGGGGATGGCGAGGAGGCGGCCGGGAAGCGTGTGGACGCGGATGAGGCCGGGTTCGCCCCCGGTTGCCTGTTCCGCGATTGCGGCGACAAGGGCGATCAGGGCCTCGGCATCCAGCGCTCCATAGGCTGGGGCGAGTACCGGCACCTCGTGGTGGCCAAGACGATTGGGCCCGATCGTCAGAGTTATTTTTTGCGTTCCGGTCACCGATTTTTGGGCTGCAAAGGAAGGCGCGGCTATCTCCAGCCCCCGTCTCGCAATTTCGCCCGGCAGGTCGCGCCCACGAGCCGCTGGGCCGACGGCCGCCGCCGCCTCCGCCAGCGACAGAGCGGCGGCCGGCGCGTCGTCAGCGTCGACCGTGCCGATCGACCGCGCCGTCTCGGCGGTCCCACCGACAGCCAGCGTCCAGCGTGCCTCGCCCGTCGCTTGAAGCCGGATATCGGCGATAAGAGCCGAATAGTCGACGCAGCCGCCGCCATCGACAATGATCGAGAATTTCGGCGCAAGGCGCTGTTCCAGAGTCGCTTTTGCCGCCCCGGCTTCGATGGCGGTTGCGATTTCGGCGGCTGCCGGGTCGCCGGTGGGATCGATGCCGGCAAGGGGGCTGACATCGATCGCCAGCCCGAACCTGAAATGGCTTTCGATTGGCGCGAGGTCTTCCGCGAGCGCTCCGGCGCTGGTGGCGGTGAGACCACGCAACTGAACATTGCCGCGCGACGTTATCTCCAGCAGACCATTGCCATGCATTCCGGCGAGTTCCCCCAACCGCTTCAGGACGGGGAGAGGCAGGCCGGTCCGCGTCGGCGAAAGGCGGATCAACAGACCGTCGCCGGTCTCCATCGGCCGGTCGAGGGCCGGGCAGGCGCCACGGGCGACAGGCGGTTCCGGAAAGGTAGACAGGGCAGGATAGACACTCATTCCGCTGCCTCTCGGCGGGCGTCCGGATCTCCGGCCAAACGCGCATCGGCCTCTTGCAGAAGTTCGGCTAGAAGCGCCGGCGTGCTGTTGCGGCGCGGCTGCCAGAGCCGGCGGCGGATCGCGTCGTGTAGCCGGCGCGCGATGGATCGGGCGGCGCCGGGGTTTTCGCGCAGCAGGAAGTCGCGGACGGCCTCGTCCTGCACGTAAGCGTCGCAAACGGCTTCGATCAGATCGGCATCGATGGCTTCGGTCGTTTCTGCAAAGGCGACCAGCCGGTCGACGGTCTCGGCGAAATCGGATGCGCCGCGCGGGCCGTGCCGCATCTGACCCTGCACATAGTCCGTCCGGGTTGCGCGGCCGCGCACGATGCGGGCGACGGCATGGGCGACGTCACGGGCCTTCGGCGCGTCGGGGTCGGTCGTGTCGAGGCAGACCAGATCGACCGCCCGGCCCAGCGCGGCGGCGGCCGCCGCGAAGCCACCGATGTGAGCGGCGTCGGCATTGCCTTCAAGAAGGTCGCGGCCGGCATCGTCGCCGACATGGACGAGGAGATCGGCCGAGGCGACGCGCTCCCGAAAGGCATCGGGTGCGTCCTGTCCGGTGCCGTCCGGACCATCGAACACATGCGAGGTGGCCGTGAGGTAAGCCTCGCCGACGGTCTGCCGTTCGGCCCAATCGCTCCGCTGCAGCATGTCCTCCACGCCGGCGCCATAGGTGCCGGGGGCCGTGCCGAAGATGCGCGGCGGGACGTTTCCAGAGTCTCCAACGCGGGCGGCGCGAAGCGGATTGTCCGCTTCGTCCTCGTCGCGGGCCGCGACGGCGGCGATGGCTGCGTTCAGAAGATCGATCTGGACGCCGAACATGTCGCGGAAGAGGCCGGACAGGCGAAAGGTCACATCGATGCGCGGCCGCCCGAGAAGCGCGACCGGCAGGACCTCGATCGCGGTGACGCGGCCCGAGGCGTGATCCCACACCGGACGGCTGCCCATCAGCGCCAGCCCCTGCGCCAGCTCCTCGCCGCCAGTCCGGAGCGAGGCCGAGGCCCAGAGGTCCATGACGAGGCTCTTCGGCCAGTCGCCGTGCTTCTGGAGATGATAGCGCAGCACCTCGTCGGCGGCGGCCCGGCCCATTTCGAAGGCGGTCGGGGTCGGCATGGTGCGCGGGTCGATGGCGGTCAGATTGCGGCCGGTCGGCAGGACATCGATGCGGCCGCGCTCCGGGGAGCCGGACGGGCCAGGCGGCACGAAGCCGCCGTCGAGCGCGGCGATCAGCTGGCGGCGCTCATTGGCTGCCGCATCGGTTCGGATCGGCGTCGCGTCGATCTCGGCACGGCCATAGACGTGCTGGCCGTCCTTGATCGCCAACTCCTTGAGGTCACAGAGCCATGAATCGATGGAGAGGAGGCGTCTGTCGGGATCGTCGCCGGCCCCGGCCCCGGCACCGGCGATCCGGTCGAAGCCGATCGCCTCGGCCTTCTCCAGAACGAGATCGCGCAGCCTGATGCGCCGGCGCGGGTCCATGCCGTCGGCCTGTACGAATTCGTCGACCAGTCGCTCCAGAGCGGCCTGATCACCCGACAGCCCGGCGGTCTTGAGGGGCGGCGGCAGATGGCCGAGCGTCACTGCGGCGATCCGCCGCTTCGCCTGCGCCGCCTCGCCGGGATTGGACACAATGAACGGGTAGACCACGGGCACAGAGCCGGTCACGATCTCCGGGAAACACGCGGCGGAGAGGGCGACGGCCTTGCCGGGCAGCCATTCCAGCGTCCCATGCGCGCCGAGATGGACCAAGGCGTCGGCGGCCAAGGATTCGCGCATCCAGTGCCCGAACGCCAGAAGCTCATGTGTCGGAGGCAGGGCCGGATCGTGGTAATCGGCGCGGCGCTCCGAAGCGCGGCCACGATCCGGCGCGAAGCAGATCGTGACATGACCGAAGCGGGCGTGGCGGAGACGAAGGTCGTTGCCGTCGGGCGACTGCCAAGCCCCCTCGACTGCTGCCCGTGCCGCTTCCGGCAATTGTTGAAAGGCCGACGCCCAGACTGCGCCGTCCTGCGCGCGGCGCGGCTCGCGCAGCATGGACAGCAATTCGCGCGACGTCTCGGGGACATCCGTGACGGTGTAGCCGACATCCGCCAGATCATTGAGAATGGCAAGAGCGGATGAAAAGACGTCGAGCCCGACAGCATAGCCTTCGCGGCCTTCCGCGCCCGGATAGTCGGGCAGGATCATCACCAGCCGGCGCTCGCCGCGCAGGGTCTTCTGGAGGCCGACCAGCCGACGCGCACGCTCGGCGACGAAGGCGATCCGGTCCGGCTCCGGGCGGTTTTCCTGCAGCGCCGTCTGAAACGCGGCGTCGCGCTCGCCAAGCGCCTTGAACGAAATCGCGCCGGCCATGATGCGCCCGTCGAGTTCCGGCAGGACGCAATGCATCGCCATATCCGTCGCTCCGAAGCCGCGATCGCCTCCGGCCCAGGCCTCCCGCCGCGTGGTGGCGATGGCCGCGTGCAGCACCGGCAGATCGAGGCGTTCGAACAGTGGTTCCGACGAGCCTGCCTCAGGGGCGCGCCTATCCAGCGAGGCGACGAAGCCGGTGGTCGCGATCAGCAGCGCGGGCCGCGTCTCCCCGACCAGGCTTTCCAGAAAGGCCGCAACGGATTCGTCCTTCAGCGATGGCACGAAGACCGGCAGCGGCGCCAGGCCTCTCTCGGCCAGCGCCTCGTAAAGCGCGGCGACGGGCTCGGCATCGTCGGCGAGGAGCAGCGAACGGTAGAAGAGGATCGGCACGCGCGGCGCGTTCGGGTCGAATGGGGCGAGGACGGTGTCGAGCATTACCGCCGTGCCCGTCGCCGGCGACCAGAAGCCCATTCGCGGCAGGGGTTCGGGGCGCGGCACGGCTTCGAGACGCGCATCCCCCGCGAGACCCGTCATCGCCGTGAGCAGGCGGTCCATATTGTCCGGGCCGCCTTCGCGGAACAAGGCGAGGAGCGCGTCAAGATCGGTTTCGGCGAGCGTGGATAGTGCGGCCAGCCTGTCGTCTCGGTCGCTGCACTCGCCCGGCAGCAGCGCCAGGACGATGCCATTCTTTTTCGCGATGGCGGCCAAGCTGTCGCAGCCATAGGGCCAGGAATCGTAGCCGCCGAGGATGCGGACGACGATCGTCTTCGCTTCCGAGGCGACGGTATCGATCCACAGGTCGACGCTCATCGGATGGCGCAGGTCGCGCAGGCTCGCGAGGCGAAGATCCGGTGCGGCATCGCCGCGCCGCCGATGCGCGCCGGCAAGGCCGCGCAAATCGAAGTCCGAAAAGGAGAGCAGCACCATCTCCGCCGCATCCTGTCCGAGATCGAGCGGTTCGATCGATCCGTCCAGCGATGCAGTCGAGATGGAGGGGATGTGCATGGCGCCGCCCGTCCTAAGCCGCCAGGGCGGCGCGGACGGCGTCGGCATCGAGATCGTGCAGGCCGATCACGACCAGCCGCGTGCCGCGGGCCTCCTCGGTCTTCCAGGGCCGGTCATAATGGCTCTGTACCCGCGCGCCGACCGCCTGCACCAGAAGGCGCATCGGCTTGCCCTCGATCGCCGCGAATCCCTTGACGCGCAGGACATCCGGCACGGCGCAGGCGGCTTCGACCCGCGACACCAACTCCTCGGGTGATTCCACCGCCGGCAGGTTGACGACGAAGCTTTCGAACTCATCGTGATCGTGATCATGGCCGTCGTCATGATCGGCGTCGTGATGGGTACGGATCGCCTCGATGCCGTCCTCCGTCGCCGCGTCGAGACCGAGCAGGATCGCCGGGTCAATGGCCCCATTGCGCGACGGCACGATGCGGATCGGCCGCGTCAGTCCCTCCTGCAGCCGGCGGGCGATGTCCCTGCGTTGGTCGTCGTCGATCAGGTCCGCCTTGGAGAGAATGACAAGGTCGGCGCAGGCGATCTGGTCCTGGAACACCTCCTCGATCGGATCGTCATGATCGAGGCTCTCATCGGCCTGCCGCTGCGTCGCAAGCGCCTCCATGTCGGCCGCGACCCGGCCTCTGGCGAGCGCCGCGCCGTCGGCAACGGTGATGACGCCGTCGACCGTCACGCGGCTGCGGATGGCCGGCCAGTTGAAGGCCTGCACGAGCGGCTTCGGCAGAGCCAGGCCGCTGGTTTCGATCAGGATGTGATCGACCGCAGGCTGGCGCTTCAGGATTGCGTCGAGCGCCGGTTCGAAATCGTCAGCGACCGTGCAGCAGATGCAGCCATTGGCCAGTTCAACGACATCCTCCTCGCCGCAGCTCTCGACGCCGCATCCGCGCAGGATCTCGCCATCGATGCCGATATCGCCGAACTCGTTGACGATCACGGCGAAGCGCCGGCCGTTCGCGTTCTGCAGAAGATTGCGGATGATCGTCGTCTTGCCGGAGCCAAGAAAGCCGGTGACGATCGTGCAGGGTATGCGGCTGGCCGACTGCATCAGTGGTGGTTCTCCTCGCGGGAATGGTCATCATGCTCATGAGCGTGGTCGTGTGTCAGTGATGCCGGCGCATGCCCATGGTCGTGATCGCTGGCCGCCGTCGCAAACGCGAAGCCGATGGCGCCGGCGTAAAGCACGCCCAATCCTGCCAGCACGAATGGCTTGAAACCAATCGCCATCGTCAGCGGCCGGATCGGGGGGATGGCAGGGAAAACGAATGGAGGGTCGCCGTGGCGATGGGCTCGGGCATCATCGGTCCTTCTTCGCCGTCCCACCGACAGCGTGTTGCGGTTCGTCGTCCGGCAGGTCTCCTGGCTTGCAGCCGATCGCTGGATCCACCTTCCCCGGCATCGTGCCGAGTGGCTTGTCGGATCTGCGCGGACCGCTCACAGTCGCGGGGGCGGCTACGGGTTCGGACTGGCCTCACCGTATTCCCTCTTCGCTTCCCTTTCGGGAAGAACCGGACGGCAATTCTGTAGCGGACGGGTCATCCTTCCGCAAGCTGCAGTGAGCTTCTGGCCCTTGCCAATGAAACCCGACTGGGGCAGGTGCCCGGCGTGTCCGAACCGAAAGGAGCGTCCGATGGAACAGAGCGAAGCGGAGCGGCATCGTGCCAAGATGGCGAAGCGCAAGGCCGTCCAGGATGCCGAGGTCGCCTCCAAGACGATCGAGCAGAAGGGTTTGCTGATGGTCCATACCGGGCCGGGCAAGGGCAAGAGCACGGCGGCCTTCGGTCTTGTCCTGCGCATGCTCGGCCATGGCTGGCGGGTCGGGATCGTGCAGTTCGGCAAGGGCGCGTGGGAGACGGGCGAAGAGGCGGCGCTGAAGCGTTTCGGCGACCAGATCGACCTCCACATCCTCGGCGAAGGGTTCACTTGGGAGACCCAGGATCGCGAGCGTGACGTCGCAGCGGCCGAAGCGGCCTGGGCAAAGGCGGTCGAGCTGATGACCGACCCGTCGATCGCGCTTGTCGTGCTCGACGAGCTCAACATCGCGCTGCGCTATGGTCATCTCGATCTTCACGAGGTGGTCGAGACGCTGAAGGCGCGCCGCGGCGACCTGCACACTGTCGTGACGGGTCGGAACGCCAAGGCGGAGCTGATCGATGCCGCCGATCTGGTGACGGAGATGGGGGCGGTGAAGCATCATTTCGCCGCCGGCGTAAAGGCGCAGAAGGGCATCGAGTTCTGAACATGGCGCCCGGTCTGACCCCAGTGGCCGGGTCCGGCCGCGCCCTCATGTTCCAGGGGACGGGTTCGGATGTCGGCAAGAGTCTCGTCGTCGCCGGGCTCTGCCGGGCGCTGACGCGGCGGGGCCTGACAGTGCGGCCGTTCAAGCCGCAGAACATGAGCAACAATGCCGCAGTGACCCTCGATGGCGGCGAGATCGGCCGCGCACAGGCGTTGCAGGCGCGGGCCTGCGGCGTTGCTCCGCATACGGATTTCAACCCGGTCCTGCTCAAGCCGCAAGGCGGCAACGGCTCCCAGATCGTGGTCCAGGGACAGGTGCGGGGCGTCGCCAGAGCAGCCCAATACCAGGCGATGAAGCCGCAATTGATGGGCACGGTGATGGAGAGCTTCGATCGATTGCGGCAGATGGCCGACATCGTCCTGATCGAGGGCGCCGGCTCGGCCGCCGAAACGAATCTCCGCTCCGGCGACATCGCCAATATGGGCTTCGCACGCAGAGCCGACGTGCCGGTCGTGCTGATCGGCGACATCGACCGTGGCGGCGTGATCGCCGCGCTGGTCGGGACGAAGGCGGTCGTCGATCCGGCCGACGCCGAAATGATCGCCGGCTTCCTGGTCAACCGGTTTCGCGGTGACCCGGCCCTTTTCGATACGGGCATGGCGGAGATCTCGCGGCGCACGGGCTGGACGTCTTTCGGACTGATCCCGCATTTCGAGCACGCCGCGCGGCTGCCGGCGGAGGATGCCCTCGCGCTGCGCGCGGCGATCGCGAACAAGGACGGAGCGTCGGTGACCATCGCCATGATCGCGCTGCCGTCGATCTCCAATTTCGACGATCTGGATCCGCTGGCGGCGGAGCCCGACATCCGCCTTCTGCGGATCGGACCCCACGACGTCCTTCCCGCCGACGTCGACTGCGTCATCCTGCCGGGGTCAAAGGCGACGCTCGCCGACATGCTCGTCCTCCGGGAGAGCGGTCTCGCCCATGATATCGTGGCTCATCGCCGCCGCGGCGGCCGCGTCTTCGGTCTTTGCGGCGGCTATCAGATGCTGGGCCGCACCGTCGCCGATCCGCAGCGCCTCGAGGGCGGCCCCGATGCGATCGAAGGCCTCGGCCTGCTCGACGTCGAGACGCAGGTCGCGGCGCGGAAGCGCCTCGTCGAGGTGCGGGGCGAGACCTGCGCCGGCGGCCACGCGCTGTCCGGTTACGAGATGCACATGGGATCGACCGACGGGCCGGACCGCGCGCGACCTTTCGCGCTGCTGGACGACGACGCCTCGCCGGATGGGGCGGTCAGCGCCGACGGTCTCGTCGTCGGTACCTATCTGCACGGCGTCTTCGCCAGTGACGATTTCCGCCGCGCCTTTGTCGGATCCCTAGGCGGGCAAGGCAGTGTCGCCTCGTTCGAAGCCGGCGTGGACGCCGCGCTGGATGGCCTCGCGGACCATCTGGAAACCTATTGCGACATCGATGGAATGCTGCATCATGCCCGCTAGGCCGTCGCAGCCAGTCTCCGGCGGAGTCGAGCCGGCCGCGCATCATGGCGGCGATCTGCTGGCGGCGGAGCGGCTCTTTCCGGACGCGCCAAAACCATGGATCGATCTGTCGACGGGCATCAGTCCCTTTGCCTATCCGATCCCGCCGATCGCCGAGGACGCCTGGGCGCGCCTGCCGCAGCGGCGCGATCTCGATGCTCTTCTCGCGGCGGCCGCCCAAGCCTATGGCGCCAGGCCCGGACAGGTCGTGGCGGGGGCCGGCACCCAACCGCTGATGGCGGCGATCGTACGGCTGCTTCCGCCGGACGACGTCGCCATCGTCGGGCCGACCTATGCCGAGCATGGACGGCTCTGCCGGCAGGCGGGCCACAGCGTCGTCGAGGTGGCGACGTGCGATGAGGCGGCCGAGGCGGCGCGGCTCGTGATCCTCGTCAATCCGAACAATCCAACAGGGGAGATGACGCCGCGGCGCGACCTCCTGGCGCTGGCGGACCGTCTCGGCGAACGCGGCGGCCTTCTCGTCGTCGACGAGGCCTTCATGGACAGCATCGACGAACGTCGAATCGCTTTGCGGCTCGGTTGCCGGCAGACCGCTGATCGTCCTGCGCTCCTTCGGCAAATTCTATGGTCTGGCGGGGTTGAGGCTTGGTTTCGCGATTGCCGATGCGGACGTTGCCCAATGGCTCGCAGCGGCTGTCGGGCCGTGGCCAGTCTCCGGTCCCGCGATCACGATCGGTAGGGCCGCATTGGACGATGCCGACTGGCGGCGCACGCAGATCGAACGCCTGCGGGAGGCGCGCCGGTCCCTCGACGGCCTCCTTGGCGCCGCCGGCTTCGCTCCCAACGGCACAAGTCCGCTCTTTCGGATCATCCGAACGGAGCAAGCGCCGGAAATCTTCGAGCGTCTCGGAAAGGCAGGGATCTGGACACGGCGCTTCGCCTTCAACCGGTCGCTTCTGCGGATCGGGCTGCCGGGCGATGATGAAGCGTGGTCGCGGCTGGCGCGTGTGCTCGGCGTCAGCGGCTTCTGACGGGTTCTCGTCAGGCGGCGCGGGCGAAATCGAGCGCCGCCGGTAGGGGTGCATTCTCAGGTCGCGCTACCAACTTGCAAACCTCGGCCCCATATGATGCCAGCACTTCGGCGGCGAGTGCGTCGATCGCCCGGCGATCCCTTTCAAGGCGTCGCTCCAGACCGCCGAGGATTGCCCAGACGGGAATTGTGACGGCCAGCCCCGCCAGCGTCGTCAGCGCCGCGATCCAGAGGCCGTCGATGATGATCGACGCATCGACGAGACCGCCGGCCAGCAGGACGACGTAGACATGAACCATGGACCATGCTGCGCTGAGAGGGCCAAGCAGCGGTGTCGGTCTCACAAAAGCGTCGAGAAGGCGAAGACCCGATCTGTGGGCGCGAAGATGCTTGGTCGCGAACAGTGAGACCTCCCGCTCGAGGTCGTTCTGACCGGAACGGCCATCATATCGCATCGAGAGCGCCAGGGTCAGGGCGCGATCCGGGCCGCTGCGGCCTTTGAAAGCCAGAGCGCGCGCCTGGTCGACCTTTCCTCGGCGAAGAAGGAGGAGCGCCTTGCGGACCTTCTCCGTTTGGCCGATTCCGGCCAGCGAGAAATCCCGCACCGTCCACGCAACGGCGGAAAAGGCCGCAATGGCTGCGAGGCAGAGGATGGCGGGAAACGGCCCGAAATGTCGAAAACCTTCAGCGACCGACGTCAATATATCGGTGATGGCCATGCGACGCCGTTCCCTCTCCTGCAGCCGATCGGTCTGTCCACGTGGCAGACCTGATTCGTCAGGACCCGTTGGATGGTCCGGCGAATTTATCGCAGTTCTGCCTAAATTTTCGTTGCCGGCGGGGACGGACGGCAGCTTCGCGTCAGGCGACGCGCAGGCCGAACAGGCCCGCGATTTCCGGTCGCTCCCTGACGAGATCGGCCAGCGTATAGCGGCCTAGAACGGCCAGAAACGCATTGAGCGCCTCGCGTAGCGCGGAGTTCAGGCTGCAGTGATCGACCAGCGGGCAGGTCGTTTCGCCATCCTCGAAGCAGTCGGCCATGTAGAAGCCGTCCTCGGTGACGCGGACAATGTCGAAGAGGGTGATTTCGGCTGCCGGACGGCCGAGGCAGACGCCGCCCTTGCGCCCGCGCACGGTCCTCATCAGCCCCGCCTGCACCAGCGGCTTGAGGATCTTGAAGAGATAGAGCTCCGGCACCTCGGCCGACCTTGCGATCTCCGGAATGCGGCTGAGACCGGCCGGATCGGCGGCGCAGTACATCATCATCCGGATCGCATAGTTCGTCTGGCGCGTCAGCCGCATCGTTCTTCCTCCAAACTTCGGTCCGGACGAGGCTGGTTTAGTCGAAGGCGCAGATTAGAGCAATTCCAAACTAGACATTTTGACACAGCTTTTCGGCCCTCCTATCTGTTGATCATCATTTCGAGGTGGTGCGCGGTGCTGATCTGCAGTTGCAACATGATTACGTCGGAGGAGATCCGGGACGTCATCACGACGATGCTGGACCAGGATCCCTGGCGGCTGATCGTGCCCGCGCAGGTCTATCATGCCATGGCGAAGCGCGGCCGGTGCTGCGGCTGTTTCCCCGGCGTCGTGGATCTTATCATCCAGACGACCGAGGCCTATCATCAGCGCCTTGCGACCCCGACGGCAGACGTCGTAGACTTCATCGACCGGCTGCGTTCGGAGCATGTCCGGCTGGAGCGGGTACGGCGTGAAGCGCGTACCAGGATGGCTGCGGTTCGCGCCGCCTGACCACGACGAACATTGAGGGGACATTGATGAAGGGTCATGAGCG
Organism: uncultured Alphaproteobacteria bacterium; assembly: GCA_963773525.1. Classification (GTDB taxonomy): domain Bacteria; phylum Pseudomonadota; class Alphaproteobacteria; order Rhizobiales; family Rhizobiaceae; genus Notoacmeibacter. Next base: position 138,234 of record CAVZBM010000001.1, read on the forward strand.
GGTGATCGAGCGTCTCAACGAGGCGCTGTTTCTGGAACTCGGCGCGATCAACCAGTACTGGGTGCACTACCGGCTTCTGAAGGACTGGGGCTTTACCAAGCTCGCCAAGAAGGAACGGGAGGAGAGCATCGAGGAGATGAACCACGCCGACAAGCTCATCGACCGCATCATCTTCCTCGAAGGTCATCCGAATCTTCAGTCGTTGGCGCCGCTGCGGATCGGCCAGACCGTCAAAGAGGTTCTGGAAGCGGATCTCGCCGGCGAACTCGATGCGGTGAAATCCTACAAGGAATCGCGCGAGATCTGTAACGAGCTCGGCGATTACGTCTCTATGAAGCTGTTCGAGGAACTGCTGAAGGATGAGGAAGGTCACGTCGACTTCCTCGAGACCCAACTGCACCTCTACCAGACGATCGGGCCGGAGCAGTTCGGCGGTCTCAACGCCGATTCATCCGACGACGCGGAGTAGCGCCCGGCCTCTGGACTAGCCGAGCAGCGCTTCGGTGATCTCCGCCGCGACCAGCGCGGCGATGATCTGCGGCCGCTTGTCGTGGACCGCCGTGCCGCCGATGGGACATACAAGCCGTTCCAGTGCCTCGGGTGAGCCGCCCTCCCGCAGCCATTGATTGCGGAAGGTCGCGCGCTTGGTCTTCGAGCCGATCAGCCCGACATAGGCCAGATCGTCGCGCTTCAGCGCTTCGGAGACGATCAGGAAATCAAGCGCGTGATCGTGTGTGAGAATGACGACGGCAGTTCCCGGTTCCGCCTGCCGGACCAGCGCTTCCGGCATCGGCACGATCTTGCCCGGCACCGGCAGGTCGGCTGGCAACACATCGTCGCGCGTCTCGATCATCCGGGTCCGGAAAGGCAGGGCGGCGAGGGCGTTCGCCAGAGCGGCGCCGACATGGCCGCCGCCGAAGACCAGGATCGCCGGCTGCTGCGCCTCGGACCGCCGAAGCTCGTCGTGCAGCGCTTCCAGCATGTCGCGGTCAGCCGGTTGGAGATCGAGGGCGACGCGACCACCACAGCACTGGCCGATTTCGGGACCGAGCGGCAGATCCATGGCTTCCGCGGTGCCGGTCTCCGCCGCCAGCATCCGGCGCGCCCGATCGATGGCACGGAACTCCAGCGTGCCGCCACCGATCGTGCCGAGGGCCGATTGCCGGGTCACGATCATCCAGGTTCCGGCCTCGCGGGGGGTCGAGCCCTTCGTCTCGGCCACGCGAATGCAGATGACGGGTTCCCCCGAGGCGATGAGCGCATCGAGATCGGCGGCGCGCATCAGCTTGCGGACTTGGCTTCCGCCCGCAAGCGCTCCACCGCCATCAGGATTCGCTCCGGCGTCGCGGGCGCGTCGAGGCGCGGGCAGATCCTGTGATCCGCGACGGATGCGACGGCATCCGACAGGGCGTGGAAGACCGACATTGCGAGCATGAAGGGCGGTTCACCCACGGCCTTGCTGCGGAAGACGGTCGGCTCGTGCGCTCGCGCCCAATCGGCGAGCTTCACGTTGAAGATGCGCGGCATGTCGGAGGCGAGCGGGATCTTGTAGGTCGACGGCGCGTGGGTGCGCAGGCGGCCCTTCTCGTCCCAGACCAGTTCCTCCGTCGTCAGCCATCCCATGCCCTGGGCGAACCCGCCCTCGATCTGGCCAATGTCGATCGCCGGATTGAGGCTGTTGCCGGTCTCGTGGAGGATGTCGACGCGTTCGACGGTGTATTCGCCGGTCAGCGTATCGATCTCGACCTCGGCAACGGCGGCGCCATAGGCAAAGTAGTAGAAGGGATGGCCGCGACCGCTGGCTCGATCCCAGTGGATCTTGGGCGTGCGGTAATAGCCCGTAGAGGAGAGTTGGATGCGGGCGGCGTAGGCTTCCTTGACGAGCTCCCCGAAGGGCACTTCCCGGTTGCCGATCAGCACATTGCCCTCGCGGAAGACGACCTGCTCCGCCGGCACGCCATGTTCCTCGACGGCGTAATCGACAAGCCGCTGGCGAATGGTCTCGGCGGCCAGCTTGGCGGCCATGCCGTTGAGATCGGCGCCGGAGGAGGCGGCGGTGGCGGAGGTGTTCGGAACCTTGCCGGTCGATGTCGCGGTGATGCGCACCTCATCGAGCGAAACACCGAAGACGGCGGCGACGATCTGGGCCACCTTGGTGTTCAGGCCCTGGCCCATCTCGGTGCCGCCATGGTTCAGATGGATCGAGCCGTCCGTATAGATGTGGACCAGCGCGCCGGCCTGATTGAGGTGCGTGGCGGTGAAGGAAATGCCGAACTTGAGCGGCGTCAGGGCGATGCCGCGCCGCTTGAAACCCCGGACGGAACGGTTGCCCTCGTGGATCGCGCGGCGGCGGCTCTCATAGTCCGAACTCTCGAGAAGTTCGTCCAGGATGCGCGGCAGGATGAAATCCTCGACCTCCTGATGGTAGGGCGTCGTCGTCCGATCGCCCTCGCCATAGAAGTTGCGGCGGCGGACTTCGAGCGGATCGAGGCCGGTGGCGTAGGCGACCTCGTCGATCACCCGCTCGGCGCCGATCATGCCCTGCGGGCCGCCGAAGCCGCGAAAGGCGGTGTTGCTGACCGTGTTGGTGAAGAGCGGTTCCGAGACGGCGTGGACTGCCGGCCAGTAATAGGCGTTGTCGCAATGGAACAGCGCGCGGTCGGTGACCGGCCCCGACAGGTCCGCGGAGAAGCCGCAGCGGGCGGCGTAGACGAACTTCACGCCGTGGATGCGGCCGTCATCGTCGAATCCCACCTCGTAATCGGCGCGGAAATCGTGCCGCTTGCCGGTCGCGGTCATGTCGTCGTCGCGGTCGGGACGGAGCTTGACCGGTGCGCCAACGCGGTCGGCGGCGAAGGCGGCGAGCGCGGCGAACAGGTTCGCCTGCGATTCCTTGCCGCCGAAGGCACCGCCCATCCGCCGGACCTCGACCGTCACCATCGCCGCCGGGCGATGAAGGACGTGCGCAACCAGCATCTGCGTCTCGGAGGGATGCTGCGTGGAGGAATGGACGAGCATCGTGCCGTCCTCGCCGGGAATGGCGAAGGCGATCTGTCCCTCAAGATAAAAGTGGTCCTGACCGCCCATGACGACCGAGCCCAGCAGTCTGCGCGGGGCGTTGGCGATGGCGGCGTCGGCGTCGCCGCGCTCCATCGTCATGCCGTCGATGACGGTGCGGCCGCCTTTCTCGCGCGCCTGATCGACAGTGAGGATCGGCGCGTCTTCGGCGTACTCTATTCTCGCATGGGTGCAGGCGTGGCGGGCGGCGGTGCGGCTGTCCGCCACAACCAGGAAGACCGGCTGGCCGAGGAAGTCGACCCGGTCGGCCGTCAGGAACGGCTCGTCACCGATCTGCCAGGCGCTGGCATCATTATGGGAAAGGTCGTGGCCGGTAATGACCGCCTGCACGCCTGGCTGCTTCCTCACCTCTTCAAGGTCCATCGTGGTGATGCGACCATTGGCGATGGTCGAGAGGCCGAGATAGGCGTGCAGCGTGCCAGCCGGTTCGGCGAAGTCGTCGATATAGGGGGCGCGTCCGGCGACGTGCAGATGCGCCGAATCGTGGCGTTTCGGCTGATGGACCGGGCCATGCTCGTGGGCGTCGGCAAAGGCTGTCGCGCCTTCGGCCTTGGCTTCGTCGTCGTGACTGCTGTCGGACCCGCGGGCCAATACCTCGTTCATTCTGCGGCCTCCGCCGTCATGGTCTCGCCTTCACCGGTCTCCGAGAAGAACCGGCGCAGCAGGTTCTTCGCCACCAGCATCCGGTACTCCGCCGAGGCCCTCATGTCGGAAAGGGGCGTGAAATCCTCCTCGAAGGCGGGAATCGCGCTCTCGATCGTTTCCTCGGTCCACGGTGCACCGGTGAGAATCTTCTCGACCGCTGCGGCGCGTTTCGGGACGGCGGCCATGCCGCCATAGGCGATGCGAATCTCGGCGACCGTGCCGTCATCGCCCAGCTTGAGATGGAAAGCGCCGAGCGTCGCGGTGATGTCCTCGTCGCGGCGCTTGCTCACCTTGTGGATCGCGAATTTCGCGTCGGGTGAAGGCAGCGGCACGGAGACCGCTTCGACGAATTCGCCCTCCCGCCGGTCCTGTTTGCCGTAATCGACGAAGAAGTCCTCCAGCGTCAGATCACGGCGTTCATCGCCTCCGCGCAGATGGAGGGTCGCGCCCAGCGCGATCAAGGGCGGCGGCATGTCGCCGATCGGCGAGCCATTGGCGATGTTGCCGCCGATGGTGCCCATATTGCGGATCTGGTTGCCGCCGATCCGCCAGATCAGCGAGGCAAAGGCGGGGATGCGCGTGCCAAGGCTTTCCAACGCATCGGTATAGGAGACGCCGGCGCCGATGCGCAGGACGCCGTCTGTCTCCGAGATCGCCTGGAGTTCGGTCAGATGGCCGATCGGAACCAACGGGCCGATCTCGCGCATGAATTTCGTCACCCACAGGCCGACATCGGTCGCACCGGCGACGATCCGTCCCTTCGGATTGGCGGCGAAGAGCGTTGCGAGATCGTCGACGGTGGCGGGGCGCAAAATGCGGGAGTCCGTGCTGCTGTTCCCGTCGACCGAAACATCGCCCTCATAGGGCACGTCGGCGGGCGGCACCGCGGCGCCCTCCGCCTCGGCCGCGTCGTCGGTTCCGACGGGCGCTGATGTTTCAAGCCGGGAACCGTCGTCCCAACCCTTCAACGTTTCCGTCACCGCCTGCCGTTCGGCGAGAAGGGTGTCATCCCTGTCCGACAGCGCGGCGACCGAGAGTGCGGCGCGCAGGATCGGCGCATAGCCCGTGCAACGGCAGAGATTGCCCTGCAAGGCGCGTTCGACCGCCAGGCGATCCGGGGCCGGCTCGCGCATCAGCAGGCCGTAGAGGCTCATGACGAAGCCCGGGGTGCAGAAGCCGCACTGGCTGCCATGCTGGTCGACCATCGCCTGCTGAACCGGGTGGAGCGGACCATTGCGCGGGCTGAGATGTTCGACGGTGACGATGTGGCAGCCATCGATCATGCCCATAAGGACGATGCAGGCGTTGGCCGAGCGGTACTGCAGCGCGCCCTGCGCGTCGAGCCGGCCGAGCAGGACGGTGCACGCGCCGCAATCGCCCTCGGCGCAGCCTTCCTTGGTGCCGGTCAGGCGCCGATCGATCCGCAGGAAGTCGAGCAGCGTGTCCTCAGGCGCGACGCGGTCGAGCATGACCGGCTTTCCGTTGAGCACGAAGCGGAGCCTGCGGCGAACGGCCGGTTCGGGCGTGGGGGACGAATTTTCAGCAATTGGGTTCATGGCTTGCAGGGTGCGCGGCGGCAGGGCGTTGCGCAAGGCCTGATCCTTCGCATTGCCGGAAAGGTCTTTCATCCGGTTCCCATAGGCAAAGCGGCGCTCTTGGCTCTATGACTCCACCGTCGCCGTTCTCACCCAATCGTTTTCAGGGGTCCCCGTCATGGTCGAAGTCAATCCAGAGCTGCTCGACCGCCTGCTCGACGTGATGCTCGAGGACATCGTGCCACTGACGGAGGTGGCGGTCGCGGTCGGCAACAAGATCTTCGGCGCTGCGCTGCTGCGCAAGAGCGACCTTTCGCTGGTGCTGGCGGAGACGAACAACGAGATGGAGAATCCGCTCTGGCACGGCGAGATCCATTGCCTGAAGCGGTTCTACGAGATGCCGACGGCGGACCGTCCCGCGACATCCGACCTGATCTTCCTCACAACCCACGAGCCCTGCTCGCTCTGCCTCTCGGCCATCACCTGGGCCGGCTTCGACAATTTCTTCTACTTCTTCAGCCATGAGGACAGCCGCGACAGTTTCGTCATCCCGCACGACCTCAACATTCTGAAAGAGGTGTTCCGGCTGGAGCCGGGCGGCTATGCGCAGGACAACGCCTATTGGACGGCACAGGGGATCCTGCCGGCAATCGCCTCCCTTCCGGAGGACATGCGCACACCGCTGGAGCGGAAGGTGGAGCAGATCAAGGCCGCCTATGACCGGCTCTCCGCCACCTATCAGGCGAACAAGGACGAGAACGCCATTCCGCTTCGCTGACCGCACCCCTCGCCCCTTTGGGGAGAGGGATAGGAAGGCAGGGCGAGCCGTAGCCGAGCCGATGCCGGACTTTGGGTGAGGGGTCAGTCCTCCCCATCCTTCGGCCATTTGCCCAGCAGGCCGAGACGATTCGGCACGCGGTCCGCCAGACAATCCGGAGCGCGGGCCTCGAACGCCTCGTTCAGGCGGCGGTGGAAATCGGGATCGCCGCCGTCCTGCAGCCAGCGCTCGCGCTGGACCCACCGCGCCTCGCGCAAATCCTCATGATCCCTCTCGATCCGCCGGCAGCCGCGCAGATGATGCAGGAACAGCGCGGCCAGCCCGAGCGCAGCATCGGCCCGGAGAGTACGATCAGCGCCTTGATCGCGTCGGGCGCGGACTGGAAAGTGTCGAGCAGATCGGCGCCGAAATGGTACTCGTCCATAAGTCTGGCTTCCTCGCAGGCTCACCTCATCCTTACTCATAGTCTATGGTTTTCCCTTACGGCGCATTGCCCGTTTACGCAATGAGTTTTGAGAAAAAATTCGGACGCAATGTACGCTACTGGCGGAAGAGGAGAGGCCTGTCGCAGGAGGAGTTCGCTCACCGGGCGCAGCTGCACCCGACCTATGTCAGCGGGATTGAAACCGGCTATCGTAATCCGACGGTGAGGATCGTCGGCCGGATCGCGGCCGCGCTGGACGTGGAGCCGGCCATCTTGTTCGGCGAGGTGGAAGGAGAGGCCGCGCACGTCGACCCTGTGCCCGCTGATCCGGTGCCAGTGGACCGCCGCCGATGAGGCACGGCTCTTCGGGAGCCAGAGGATGATGGCCGTCCTGCTTGCCCCCTCATCCAACTTTGCCTACGCATCGCTGCGCTTGGCGAGTCTCCGTATCCTTCTCCCCAAGGGGCGAAGGAAGGGCCCCGCGCTGCCTGCGCCAACCCTCGCTCTGTCGAGGAGAGGGATGGCGGGCATGGCGAGTGCCGCCGGTCCTTCCGCCGTGTGTCGAAGCTGGCGGTCAACCGCCGGAGGCGCCGCGATACCAGTTGGCCAGCGTCGCCCTTTCCGCCGGCGAAATGTCGGTGACGTTGGCCGGCGGCATGGCGTGGGTGACGCCGGCCTGCAGGTAGATCAGCCGCGCATGCGCGGCGATGTCGGAATCGGTCTCGAGGAACACGCCCCTCGGCGCCCAGTTGATGCCATCCCAGACCGGCTCGCGCGCATGGCACATGGAGCACCGGCTGCGGACCACGTCGGAGGCCTCGGCGAAGCCCTTGGCGGTGGCGAATTGCTGCTGGATCGGCGTCAGCGCCTGTTCGGCCGCCTCGGCTCCGGTATTCTCGCGGCCGGCCCATGACAGCCAGACGATGGCGAGGAAAACCACAGCCGTCGCCGCCCAGGTCCAGTAGGGGCTGCCGCCGCCGGCGTGGCGGGTGTTGAAGAAGTGGCGGATGGTCACGCCCATCAGGAAGACCAGCGCCGCGATGATCCAGGCATACTGGGTGCCGAACGCCAGCGGATAGTGGTTCGACAGCATCAGGAAGATGACCGGAAGCGTCAGGTAGTTGTTGTGGGTCGACCGCAGCTTGGCGATCTTGCCGTATTTCGGGTCCGGCGTCCGCCCGGCCTTCATGTCGGCAACGACGATGCGCTGGTTCGGAATGATCACCAAGAAGACGTTGGCGCTCATGATCGTCGCGGTAAAGGCGCCGAGATGAAGCAGCGAGGCGCGGCCGGTAAAGACCTGATTGTAGCCCCAACTCATCGCGACCAGCAGGATGAAGAGCAGGATCATCAGCACGGTCGGCCGGTCGCCGAGCCCCGATTTGCAGAGGAAGTCGTAGACGAGCCAGCCGACCGTCAGCGATCCGGCTGAAATCAGGATCGCCTGCCAGACCGCGAGATCCGCCCTGGCCGGATCGATCAGATAAAGGTCGGCGCCGGCCCAGTAGACGATCATCAGCAACACCGCGCCGGACAGCCAGGTCCAATAGCTCTCCCAGAGGAACCAGGTCAGGTGCTCGGGCAACTGCTTCGGCGCGACGGTGTATTTGGTCATGTTGTAGAAGCCGCCACCATGCACCTGCCATTCCTCGCCGGCGACGCCCTCCGGGAGCTCCCGCGTCCGGCGCAGACCAAGGTCGAGGGCGATGAAGTAGAAGGAGGAGCCGATCCAGGCGATCGCAACGACGACATGCGTCCAGCGAGCGGCGAAGGCGAGCCAGTCCCAGGCAATGGCGAGATCGATCATCGGCGGCACTCTTCCTTTTTTGCTCCGCACCAACTGTAGGTGGCTGGTGCGCGGGCGATTATCCAGTTAATCCTGCTAGCGTCATCAAGGAAAGCCGAAGAATGGCCTATCTCGACAATGTCCGCACCTTCGTGCGGGTCTATGAACTCGGCTCCATGAGTGCGGCGGCGCGCGATCTGCGGATTTCGCCGGCCGTCGCCTCGGCACGCATCTCGCAGCTCGAGCAGCATCTCAATGTGCGGCTGTTCCAGCGGACGACGCGCAGCCTGTCGCCGACCGAGCAGGGGCGCATCTACTATGAGGGCGCCACCCGCATCCTCGAATCGGTGGAGGATGCCGAGGCTGGCGTCTCGGCCGTGACGGGCGCGCCGGCGGGCACGCTCTTCGTGGCGTCGCCGCTCGGCCTCGGCCGCCGCTTCATCGCCCCGGCCATGGCCGATTTTTGCGCCGCCTATCCGCGCATTTCGGTTCGCCTGCGGATGTCCGACCGGCGAGTCGATCTTGCTTCGGAGGGGCTCGACATCGCCTTCTTTCTCGGCCGGCCGCAGGATAGCAACCTGCGTATCCGCAACATCGCCGAATGCGAGCGCGTGCTCGTCGCCAGTCCCGGCTATGTCGCAAAGCGCGGCATGCCGACCCACGGCGAGCAGATCGAGGAGGGCCGGCACGACTGCCTCAATCTGCGCTTTCCCGGCGCGACGGAGTTTCGATGGCCGCTTCGAACCGAGGATGGAGAGCATGCCTTCGGCGTCCGCGGTCCGCTCGAGTGCGACGATGGCGACGTGCTGACGGATTGGGCGGTCGCGGGGCTGGGCATCGTCATGAAACCGCTCTTCGAGGTCGCGCACCTTCTCGACAGCGGCGACCTTGTACGGGTCTGCGAAGAGACGCCGCCGGTTCCCGCGCAACTGGCCTGCCTCTACATCCATCGCCGCTATCAGGACCCGAAAAGCCGGTTGTTCATGGAATTCATGATCGAACGGGTTCAGGAGAAGCTGCGCTAGGAGCGGGCTTGAAGAGGCGGGGGGCTAGCGCGCTAGCTGCCGCGATAGGTGCTGTATCCATAGGGGCTTAGGAGGAGCGGCACGTGATAGTGCGCCTTCGCATCGGCCATGATGAAGCGGATCGGGATCTCGTCGAGGAAAGGCAGGGCGTCGCTATCGCCGGCCCCGTTCCGGAGGTAGTCGCCGGCGGCGAAAACCAGTTCGAAGGTGCCCGTCTCGAAACGCTCTTGCGGGAGGATCGGACCGTCGGTCCGTCCATCCGCATTGGTCGTCACCGCCGCCAGCTCGGTGCGGGTCTCGCCGTCGATGCGAAAGAGCCTGATCGAGAGGCCCCCGGCGGGACGGCCAAGCGCCGTGTCGAGGACGTGGGTGGTGAGATAGCCGGCCATTGCATCAGTCTCCTGGTATCGCTGCGGGTGGAAGAATGAAGCAGCGCCGTCCCGCCTTCCAGCGCGGCGAAGCCGCAACGCCTTCTTTGAGGATTTGAAAGACTTTTGCCGCGCGATCGCCGATGAATGAGGACCATGATGACCGAGACGAGGCCAGACGTGAAGCGCTATCCCCGCAACATGATCGGTTACGGGGCCAAGCCCCCGCATCCGCAATGGCCGAACGACGCGAAGATCGCCGTGCAGATCGTCCTCAATTACGAGGAGGGTGGGGAAAACAATATTCTTCATGGCGACCAGGCCTCCGAAGCGTTCCTGTCGGAGATCATCGGCGCCGCACCCTGGCCGGGCCAGCGGCACTGGAACATGGAGAGCATCTACGAATATGGCGCGCGCGCCGGTTTCTGGCGGCTGCACCGGATCTTCACCGAGGCGGGGGTGCCACTGACGGTCTATGGCGTCGCGACCGCCTTGGCCCGCTCGCCTGAGCAGGTGGCCGCGATGCAGGCGGCGAGCTGGGAGATCGCCTCGCACGGCTACAAATGGATCGAATACAAGGACGCCTCGGAAGAGACCGAGCGGGAGCACATCGCCGAGGCGGTGCGCCTTCATACCGAAGTGGTCGGCGAGCGGCCGAAAGGCCTCTATGTCGGCCGCACCTCGATGCAATCGGTCCGGCTCGGCGTGGAGGAGGGCGGCTTCACCTATCTCGCCGACGCCTATGATGACGATCTGCCTCACTATGTCCGCTTCGGCGATCGCGATCAGCTGATCGTGCCCTACACGCTGGATGCCAACGACATGCGGTTCGCGGTCGCCGCCGGCTTCGCCGATGGCGAAGAGTTCTTCCGCTATCTGCGCGACACGTTCGACATGCTGCTCGAGAGAAGGCCGGAACGGTGCGCCCAGGATGATGAGCGTCGGTCTGCATTGCCGTCTGGCCGGCCGGCCGGGGCGTGCTCTCGCCGTCAAACGATTCCTGGAACACGCCAGGAAGCACGACGATGAGGTCTGGTTCGCGACGCGGCTGCAGATCGCGGAGCATTGGCTGAAGGTGCATCCGCCGGAGCATTGGGATCGGCCGAGCGACATGGACCGGCACACCTTCGTCGAACGGTTCGGCGGCATTTACGAGCATTCGCCCTGGGTTGCCGAGCGGGCCTTCGAACTGGAACTCGGTCCGGCCCACGACACGGCCGCGGGGCTGGCCAACGCCATGGCGCGAGCCTTCCGCAGCGGTTCGAAGGAGGAGCGGCTGGCCGTGCTGCAGGCCCATCCCGATCTTGCCGGCAAACTGGCGGCGGCCAAGCGCCTGACCGCCGATTTAACCTCCGAACAGGCCTCCGCCGGGCTCGATGCGCTGACCGACGAGGAGCGGGCGCGCTTTCAGGAGTTGAACGGCGCCTATGTCGAGAAGCACGGGTTTCCCTTCATCATCGCCGTGCGCGACCATGACAAGGGGTCGATCCTGAAAGCTTTCGAGGCCCGCTTGAAAAATGACACGGGCGTCGAACGCGAGACGGCGGCGCGGCAGGTCGAACGAATTGCCGAACTTCGCCTGCAGACCGTGCTGCCATGAGCGAGACCCGGACGCTCGTCGCCGAGCCGATCGGTGCGGAGGCCTTCGCACCCTTCGGCGATGTGCTCGAAGCGAACGGCCATCCAACGAAGCTGATCAATGACGGGGCGTGCGGACGCTGGCACGATCTGGCGGCGCTCGATTTCTCGGACGGCAGGGCCGGGATCAGCCTGTTCCGGGCCGATATCCGCAGCCTGCCTTACAGCTTTTCCCTCGTCGAGCGGCATCCGGCCGGAAGCCAGGCTTTCATCCCGATGGAGACGGTGCCGTTCCTGGTCATCGTCGCGCCCGACGAGGCCGGACAGCCGGGCCGGCCCCGCGCCTTCGTGACGCAACCGGGACAGGCGATCAATCTGCACCGTGGCACCTGGCATGGCGTCTTGACGCCGGTCGCGGGATCGGGGCTGTTCGCGGTGATCGACCGGATCGGCGGCGGCGCAAATCTGGAGGAGCGGCGCTACGAGGCGCCGTATAAGGTGGTTCTGAAAGAGTAGTCCAACAGAGCAGAGGAGGGACAATGCTCATGGCTGATCTATCGATAGGAACACCCGCACAACTCGCGGATCCGAACTACACCCCGCCACTCGGCAAAGCGATCCCGCTCGGCGTGCAGCACGTCATGGCGATGTTCGTCTCGAACGTGACACCGGCGATCATCGTGGCAGGCGCCGCCGGTTTCGGTTTCGGTTCCAATTCACCGGATTTCCCGGAACTCCTCTATCTGATCCAGATGTCGATGCTCTTCGCGGGCATCGCAACACTCTTCCAGACGATCGGCGTCGGTCCTGTCGGCGCGAGGCTGCCCGTCGTCCAGGGGACATCATTCGCATTTCTGCCCATCATGATCCCGCTCGTCGCCGGCAAGGGCGTCGACGGTCTGGCCGCCCTGTTCACGGGTGTCCTGATCGGCGGGCTTTTCCATGCCAGTCTCGGAATGATCATCGGGCGGATACGGTTCGCGCTGCCGCCTCTGGTGACCGGGCTCGTGGTCGTGCTGATCGGGCTGGCGCTGATCCGCGTCGGCATTCAGTACGCTGCGGGCGGAGTACCCGCCATCGGGACGCCGGAATACGGGTCGGCGCTGAACTGGTCGGCGGCCCTGGTGGTGATCGTCGTCACACTGGTCATGAAATTCTTCACGCGCGGCATGCTTGCCGTGTCGGCGGTGCTCATCGGCCTGATCGTCGGCTATTTCTACGCGATGCTGTTCGGAATGGTGACCGTGGATTCGATCAGCGGTTCGTGGCAAGGGGCGGCGGCCTTCGCCCTTCCGGAGCCTTTCAAGTACGGCTTCGAGTTCTCGATCGCCGCGGTGCTCGGCTTCTGCCTGATGGCGATCGTCTCTGCCATCGAGACCGTCGGCGACGTCTCGGGCATCGCCAAGGGCGGCGCGGGCCGCGAGGCGACCGACGCCGAAGTGGCGGGCGCCACCTATGCGGACGGTTTCGGAACGGCAGTGGCCGGTATCTTCGGCGGCTTGCCGAACACCTCCTTCAGCCAGAATGTCGGGCTGATCGCGATGACGGGGGTGATGAGCCGGCATGTCGTGACGATCGGCGCGGTCTTCCTGATCATCTGCGGGCTGATCCCGAAGGTCGGCGCGGTGATCCGCACGATTCCGATCGAGGTGCTCGGCGGCGGTGTCATCGTCATGTTCGGCATGGTCGTTTCAGCGGGCGTCTCGATGCTGGCCGATGTCAACTGGAACCGCCGCAACATGGTGATCTTCGCGGTCGCCCTGTCGATCGGGCTCGGCCTGCAGCTCGAGCCGGATGCCGTGCAATATCTGCCGGAATGGCTGCGCGTGCTGATGACGTCGGGCCTCGTCCCCGCGGCCTTCATCGCGGTCTGTCCTCAACCTGCTGTTGCCGGAGCACCTGGCCGGACGACGAGCCGTCCGAGTTCGGCATCCTTGAGGACGGGGCGCTGGAGGGCGTGCCGCTGGAGACGCCCCGACACTGAGCCGGACAGAACACACGCAATGCGGTAGGCCTCTGTCCTAGAGGCCTACCGTCAGCGGCATGTGCCGGTTGACGTTCTTGTAGAGAAGGTAGCGGAAGGGGCCGGGGCCGCCGGCGTAGCAGGCCTGCGGGCAGAAGGCGCGGAGCCAGAGGAAGTCGCCGGCCTCGACCTCGACCCAGTCGTCGTTCAGGCGATAGACGCCCTTTCCAGCCAGGATATAGAGGCCGTGCTCCATGACGTGGGTCTCGGCGAAGGGGATCGACGCGCCCGGATCGAAATTGACGATGTTGACATGCATGTCATGGGCGAGATCGTCAGGATCGGCAAAGCGCGTCGTCGACCAGCGGCCCTCGAATCCAGCCATGGATCGAGGCTCCACCTCTTGTCCGACGTTACGAAGGGCGCCGGCGGGGCGATGCCCTGAACCGGCTCGTAGCGCTTGCGGATCCAGACGAATTTCAGGGGCTCGCCAGCGCTTTGCGGAACGCCGAGCGACCAGTCGCAAGCTGGCGGCAGGAAGGCGTACGAACCTTCCTCCAGACGATGCTTCTCGCCATCGACCGTCAGGTCACCTCCGCCGGCCAGGACGAACAGGACGCCTTCGGCCCCGGCATCCGGTTCCGGATCGTCGGAGCCGCCGCCCGGCTCGACTTCAACGATGGACTGGCTGAAGGTTTCGGCAAAGCCGGTGAGCGGGCGCGCGAGAACCCAGGCCCGAGTGTTTCGCCAGTTGGGCAGGAGGCTCGTGACGATATCCGTCAGAACGCCGCGCGGGATGACGGCATAGGCGTTGGTGAAGATTGCCCGCCCGGTCAGAAGCTGATCGGGGCCGGGGAGCCCGCCGGCGGGGGACTGATAGGTCGGCATTCGCGATATCCGTCATTGTCGTTTGCCCTGTGGAGCACAATCAAGCCCTGAGGGACACACGATTTTCCCGAACAGATTTTCGCGTTTGTCGATAATCTGACAATGTATTCGCTCATCAGGAAGACGTGACCGCCCTCGCCGAAGACGTCGCCGTCGATGGTCATCGAGGTTCTGCTGACGTCGACATAGCAGCCATCGACCGTCTCCCACCGGAAGATTTCCTTCGAGCGGCGCTCATCGGCGATGGTCAGGGCCGGCGTGCCGGGCTTGCAGTCGCCATTGTCGAAGATCGCCACGGCGAGGGGCGACGTGAAGCAGAATCCGTACCGGTTGAAGATGAGGTTGCGCTCGATCCAGAGCTTGTCGCAGGAATCGATCAGGCCGAAGCGGTCGATGGTTGGCTTGATCCGGTCCCTGTAGGCGGCGCTCCCCTTGGACGGCTCGACAGGCGCGGCGGCGATCAGGCCAAATTCCGCCAGTCCGCTTCGCAGGGAGCGATAGAGCTTCGGGATATTATCCGAAAGCGTTGCGAGCGCGGTGATCGCGGCGACAATGCCGAGCAGCGCGGCCCGCAGCAGTGTCAGGCGGGAAGGCCCACGATCCTCCCGCGCCGTCTGCTTCGCCGTGTCCTCGATCCTTGCGCCTTCCGACTGATCCGCCATCACGTTTCCCAGAAGCTTTACCTAGCGTCATCTAGATCGAAGGCTGGGACGCCTGTCGAGTCATCATCCGCTTTCGCTGGCTCGGCATCGGCGGTTCGTCGGCTTTGGCGCGAGGCGGGGACTTCCGTTCCGGCGGCTTCCGACTATCCTGCGCCAGCCCATCCACCTGCCATGGCTCACCTTCCGCAATGACCACCGATCTGATCGAAGCCGTACCCGTCCCGATTGTCGTCATCGACGACAATCGCCGCATCACAGTGCTGAATGCGCCGGCGCGAACGTTGTTTGGGGCGGACATGGTCGAGCCGGCACTACATGACCATCATCCGGGAGCCGTTCTGCGTGCAGCAGATCGAATCGGCCATCGGCGGCCGCAGTTCCGGCCAGGCGGAGATGCGGCGCGTCCAGGATGACAAGGAGCATATCTATTCGCTGGTCGTTTCCCCAGGAACAGCGGGTGGAGCAGTCCTGACGCTGATCGACCAGACCGAAGCACACGCCGCCGAACGAATGCGGTCGGATTTCGTCGCCAATGTCAGTCATGAGCTGAAGACGCCGCTGACGGCGCTCTCGGGACTGATCGAAACGCTGCGGGGTGCGGCGCAGAACGATGCGGAGGCTCGCGCCCGATTTCTCGACATGATGGCCGAGGAGACCGCCCGGATGAACCGTCTCGTCGCCGATCTGCTCTCGCTCAACCGTCTGGAGGATGCCGATGTCCTGACGCGGAGCGATCGTATCGACCTGTGCGCCATCATCGAAGCGGCCCGTCGCAGCCTCTCCGATTTCGCGGAAGGCGCAGGCATATCGCCTCGTGCTGGAGGGATGCGACGAGCCGCTGTACCTGCGCGGGGATTCCGACCAATTGCGCCAGGTCTTCAACAATCTGATCGAGAATGCGGTCAAATATGGCGGCGAGGGCGGACTGGTCACCGTGCGGGTCTCGCGCGAGGACCGAACGCCACTTCTGCGGGGCCCGGCCCTCCGCGTCGCGGTGATCGACAATGGGCGAGGGATCGGCGAGGAGCACCTGGCGCGGTTGACGGAGCGCTTCTACCGTGTCGACCGCCATCGGTCGCGGCACATGGGCGGAACGGGCCTCGGCCTTGCGATCGTGAAGCATATCGTCCGACGGCATCGCGGCTGGCTCAGGATCGCTTCGGAGGTCGGCAAGGGCAGTACCTTCACGGTGCTTCTTCCGGCTGAATGAAGTGCCGGTCCGGCGACTGTTCACAATCGGGTTCAGTGTCACGCGGTTGTTACAATGGCGTCACTAGGGACTCCGCCCGTGACGGGAATGCGCCGATCCAGTCGGGAAGCGATCCCCCCAAAAAACCCAAGTGGAGCTATTCGCAATGTCCATCTCCAAACTCGCCATTCTTGCCGCGGCCGCGACGGCCCTGTCCGCGACCACCGCCATGGCACGCGACCAGGTCCAGATCGCCGGTTCGTCCACCGTTCTGCCCTATGCCTCCATCGTAGCCGAAGCATTCGGCGAAAATTTCGATTTCCCGACACCGGTCGTCGAATCCGGCGGTTCCTCGGCCGGCCTCAAGCGCTTCTGCGAAGGCGTCGGCGAGAACACGATCGACATCGCCAATGCATCGCGCAAGATCAAGGACAAGGAAGTGCAAGGCCTGCGCCGAGGCCGGCGTGAAGGACATCGTCGAAGTCAAGTTCGGCTATGACGGCATCGTCTTCGCCAGCCAGCAGGACGGCCCCGCCTTCGACGCGTTCGATGCCGGCGGACCTTTTCAACGCGCTAGCCGCCAAGGTGGTCAAGGACGGCAAAGTCGTCGAAAACCCCTACAGCAAGTGGAACGAGTTCAACGACAAGCTGCCGGACGCCAATATCGTCGCCTTCGTCCCCGGCACCAAGCACGGCACCCGTGAAGTCTTCGAAGAGAAGGTCATCATCCAGGGCTGCAAGGACACCGGCGCAATGGAAGCCTTTGCAGACATCCGGCATGGACGAGAAGGCTGCCGAGGAGCAGTGCAAGAAGCTCCGCACCGACGGCAAGTCGGTCGACATCGACGGCGATTATACCGAGACGCTGGCGCGCATCTCTTCGAACCCGAACGGGATCGGCGTCTTCGGCCTGTCCTTCTTCGAACAGAACGCCGACAAGCTGAAGGTCGCGACGATGGGCGGCGTTGAGCCGAAGACCGAGACGATCGCTTCCGGCGAGTATCCCGTCAGCCGTCCGCTCTTCTTCTACGTCAAGAAGGCCCATATCGGCTCCGTGCCGGGCCTGAAGGAATATGCGAGCTTCTTCGTCTCCGACGAGATCGCCGGTGAAGGCGGCCCGCTCGCCGATTACGGCCTCGTCCCGGCGCCGGACCTCGAGCAGGTCCAGCAGACGGTAGAAAACGAGACCGTGATGGAGCCGGCGAGCAACTGATCCGGCTGCTCCTTCCACCTCGGTGCCCGTAATAGACACCCGTGCGGACCGGGCCTAAACCCGGTCCGCACTTTATGAGCAGGTAAGCAATGGGCTTCGGCACACTCCTTCTGGCAATCCTTCTGATCGCGGTCGTGGCCTTCGTCCTCGCCCGCCGCAAGGCGCTTGGCGCGGTCGGAGGAGATCGGCGCCGATTGCATTCGCTGCCCCATTATCACGGCCTTCACGCCCTGATGCTGGCGGCGGGACCTGCACTCGTCCTCCTGATCGCCTGGACGGTGCTCCAGCCGATGGCCATTGATCGCATCGCGGCCACGCATCTCGTCAGCGAGCAGTATGATTCCTCCGGCGAAGAATCGCTTGCGATGAGCGAAGTTCGGCGAGTGGCCCGGTCTATCGACGTCCTCGTCGCCGGCAATCAGATCAGCGAGAAGGATCTGGTGGCCCCGGACGCCAATCGCGATCTGCAGCAGCGCCTGAACGAGACGGGCGCGAAGATCGTCACCGATGTTCCGCTCCAGTTGCTGGACGCCGCGAAGACCTATCGGACGGCGTCCGGTGTCGCCGATGTGCTCAAGATCGTTCTGGTGTTGCTGGTGGCGCTGGCCGGAGGGGGCTATGGCTATGTCGTCGCCCGACCGGAATTTCGGGCGCGTAACCAGGCCGAGACGGGTGTCCGCTGGATCCTGGTCGCGGCCGCATTGGTCGCGATCCTGACGACACTCGGCATCGTCCTGTCGCTGCTGTTTAACACGCTGGAGTTCTTTCGCGTCTATCCCGCCGAGGAATTCTTCTTCAGCCTGACCTGGAGCCCGAGTTTCGGCGGCGGCTCACAGCTCGGCATCATCCCGCTGCTCTGGGGCACGCTCTACATTTCGCTGATCGCGCTTCTGGTCGCTGTTCCGATCGGCCTCTATTCCGCGGTCTATCTGGCCGAGTATGCAGATCCGCGCTTCCGCTCGGCGACGAAGCCGCTGCTGGAGGTGCTGGCCGGCATCCCGACCATCGTCTACGGGCTCTTCGCGCTGCTCATCGTCGGCCCAGCGCTCTCTTCGGTGTTCGGACGTGGTGGCCTCGGCTGGATGCCGAGCGATACCGCCGTCATCACCGCCGGCCTGGTCATGGGAATCATGCTGATCCCGTTTGTCTCGTCGCTCTCCGACGACGTCATCAACGCCGTACCGCAGGCGATGCGCGACGGCTCCTACGGTCTCGGCGCGACGAAGAGCGAGACGGTCAAGAAGGTGATCCTGCCGGCGGCGCTGCCGGGGATCGTCGGGGCGATCCTGCTGGCGGCCTCGCGCGCCATCGGCGAGACGATGATCGTGGTGCTCGGCGCGGGCGCGGCGGCGCGCATGTCGCTCAACCCATTCGAGGCGATGACCACGGTCACCGCCAAGATCGTCAGCCAACTGACCGGCGATGCCGACTTTTCCAGCCCCGAGGCGCTGGTGGCCTTCGCCCTCGGCATGACGCTCTTCGTCGTGACCCTCGGGCTCAATGTCGTCGCCCTCATCATCGTCCGACGCTATCGGGAGCAGTACGAATGAGCGAGATCACCGCCAACGGCTCCGCTACGGCAGGCGCAGGTCCGGAGCGGACTTCGCTTCTCGCGCCGGACAGTCGACTCAAGAAGCGGCGCCGCAACGAGGCCCGTTTCCGGAGAATGGGCCTTGGCGCCGTCGCGATCGGGCTGGCGTTCCTCGTCGTTCTGCTTGCCGCCATCGTCTACAATGGTCTGCCGGCCTTCACGCAGACCTATGTCACGATACCGGTCACTCTCGATGCGACGAAGATCGACAAGAAGGGCAATCGCGATCCCTTCGAGATGAGCAAGGTCTCTACCTTCGGCTATAATCCGCTGATCGAGAAGGGGCTTGCCGACGCGTTGGCCGCGAATGGCATCACCTCGCCCTTCGAAAAGGACAAGGCGCTGATGGAGCTTCTGTCCGATAGCGCGGCGGCGGATATTCGCGACCGGGTGTTGAGCCATCCCGATCTCGTCGGAGAGACGGTCGAGTTCGAACTGCTCGCCTCCAGCCGCATCGACGGCTATTTCAAAGGCCGGGTCGACCGGGCTTCGGTGGAGCGTGGGCGCGTGCTGGAGCCGAGCCATCTCGATGTCGCCGATGCGCTGCGGGAGCAGGGTCTGGTCGAGCGGCGCTTCAACTGGTCCTTCATCACCGGCGCGGACGCCTCGGACAAGCGGCCGGAGCAGGCGGGGGTGGGCGTTTCCCTGCTCGGCTCGTTCTTCATGATCGTCGTGGTGGTCCTGCTCGCCGTGCCGATCGGGGTCGCGGCCGCGCTCTATCTGGAAGAGTTCGCGCGACAGAACCGGTTCACCGATCTGATCGAGGTCAACATATCCAATCTGGCGGCCGTGCCGTCCATCGTGTTCGGCATTCTCGGCCTGGCGGCCTTCATCCAGTTCGCCAACCTGCCGCAATCGGCGCCGCTGGTCGGAGGCCTGGTGCTGACGCTGATGAGCCTGCCGCAGATCATCATCCCGGCTCGCGCCGCGCTCAAGGCGGTGCCGCCCTCCATTCGCGAAGCGGCCCTCGGCGTCGGCGCCTCGCGCAATCAGATGGTGTTCCAGCACGTCCTGCCGCTGGCAATGCCCGGCATTCTGACCGGCGTGATCATCAGCCTCGCACAGGCGCTCGGCGAGACCGCACCGCTTCTGCTGATCGGCATGGTCGGCTTCATCGCCTCGAACTATCCGGACGGCTTTCTCGACGGCTTCGTCTCGCCGAACTCCGCCCTGCCGGCGCAGATCTACGAGTGGAGCAAGCGCGCCGACCCAGCCTTCTACGAGCGGGCGTGGGGCGGCATCATCGTGCTGCTGGTCTTCATGCTCTCCATCAATATCCTCGCCATCGTGCTGCGGCGCCGCTTCGAGCGCCGCTGGTGAATGCTAGAAAGAACGTCATGGACGCTATGACCCAGAGAGAACAGGAAACGGTGGAGGCACGGCGACCGTCGCGTCGGCCGCGCCGAACACGGACGCGAAGATCTCGGCCCGCTCGGTCAACGTCTTCTACGGCAATAATCACGCGATCAAGGACGTGGACGTCGATATCGAGGACAAGACGGTGACCGCTTTCATCGGGCCGTCCGGCTGCGGCAAGTCGACCTTCCTGCGCTGTTTCAACCGGATGAACGACACGATCGACAATGCCCGCGTCGAGGGCACCATCCTGCTCGACGGCGAGGACATCTATGATCGGCGGGTCGATCCGGTCCAGCTTCGCGCGCGGGTCGGCATGGTCTTCCAGAAGCCGAATCCGTTTCCGAAGTCGATCTACGACAATGTCGCCTATGGTCCGCGCATTCACGGTCTTTCCCGCGACCGCGCCGAACTGGACCAGATCGTCGAGACGTCGCTTCGCCGGGCCGCGCTCTGGGGCGAGGTCAAGGATCGGCTGAGGGAGCCGGGTACCGGAATGTCCGGCGGCCAGCAGCAGCGGCTGTGCATCGCCCGCGCGGTCGCCACGCATCCGGAAGTGCTGCTGATGGACGAGCCCTGTTCGGCGCTCGACCCGATCGCCACGGCGCAGATCGAGGAACTGATCGACGAATTGCGCCAGAATTTCTGCGTCGTCATCGTCACCCATTCGATGCAGCAGGCGGCACGCGTCAGCCAGAAGACGGCCTTCTTCCATCTCGGCAATCTGGTCGAATACGGCGATACCGAGAAGATCTTCAATTCGCCCGAAGACAGGCGCACCGAGAGCTACATCACAGGCCGCATCGGCTAAGCGAGGAATTCGTGAACGAGAAACCACATATCGCATCTGCCTTCGACCGCGATCTGGAGGCAATTCAGGCCAAGCTCATGCGCATGGGTGGAATGGTGGAAAACGCCATCCGCGACGGCGCACAGGCGCTCAGGACACGCGATCTCGAGCTCGCCGAACGGATTCGCGAGGAGGATCGGCTGATCGACAATCTCGAACTGGAGATCAACGAAGACTGCGCGCGGCTGGTCGCCCTGCGGCAGCCGGTCTCCTCGGACCTCCGCCTGACGCTGTCGGTGATGAAGATCGCCGGCAATCTGGAGCGCGTCGGCGACTATGCGAAGAACATGGCCAAGCGGACGAGCCTGCTTGCGGAGATGACGCCGATCTCCGGGGCGACGGGTTCGCTGCAACGCATGTCGAACGAGGTGCTGTCGATGCTGACCGACGCGCTCGACGCCTATATCCGCCAGGACAGGGCGCTCGCCGAGCAGGTGCGCCATCGCGACCTCGAGGTCGACCAGATGTACAACGCCATCTTCCGCGAGTTCCTGACCTTCATGATGGAGGACCCGCGCAACATCTCCGCCTGCATGCATCTGCACTTCATCGCCAAGAACATCGAGCGGATGGGCGATCATGTCACGTCGATCGCCGAACAGGCGATCTACCTCGTCTCCGGCGAGATGCCGACCGAAGACCGGCCGAAGGCCAATGCCGCCCTCTACATGGCCGGCGGCGAAAGCACGGCGACGGGCGACTGATGGGCAGCCGCGCCTCCATCCTCGTCGTCGAGGACGAGCCGGCGCAGCGCGAGGTGCTGCGCTATAACCTGATCGCGGAGGGCTTCGAGGTCGTGCTGGCCGAGACCGGCGACGAGGCGCTGGAGCGGCTGGCCGAGATGCAGCCCGATCTTGTCGTTCTGGACTGGATGCTGCCGGGGCCGTCCGGCATCGAAATCTGCCGCCAGATCAAGTCGGGTCGCGACAGCAAGGCCATCCCGGTGATCATGCTTTCGGCGCGGACGGAAGAGGGCGACCGGGTGCGCGGCCTCGACATCGGCGCCGACGACTACATCACCAAGCCATTCTCGATCGCTGAACTCATCGCCCGCATTCGCAAGGAGCTGCGCCGCACGCATCCGGTTTCGGTGGGCGAGCGGGTCGAGCATGACGACCTCGTGCTCGATGCGGGACGGCACCTCGTCGAACGCAGCGGCCGGCGCATTCCGCTCAGCACGACGGAGTTCCGGCTCCTGTCCGTCCTGATCGAACGGCCGGGCCGCGTCTTCAGCCGCGAGCAACTCCTGAACCGGGTCTGGGGCCATGACCTCGATGTCGAGACGCGCACGGTCGACGTCCATATCGGCCGGCTGCGCAAGGCCTTGCGCAGCCATGGTGGCGAAGATCCGATCCGGACCGTCCGGGGTGAGGGCTATGCCCTCGGCTAGAACACGCCCATGGCGAGACCGGCGGCCAGCGTCTGGCCGAGTTCGGCACAGCGGTCGAGGTCCTCTTGCGGGATCGTCTTCTCCGCCAGGATCTTTTTCCTGGAGTCGGCATGGGTGCAGACGATGAGCGGGTCGGCGATCGCCTTCAGCTGCCATCCCTTGGCGATGCGGGCGGTCTGCCGGACGGCGTTCTCGCCATCGGTGCCGGCGCAGACCATCTGCGCGTAGGGCCGGCCCTCGATCCTGCCGAGGACAGGATAGTAGGTCCGGTCGTAGAAATCCTTCATCAGGCCGGCGATGGCGGCAAGATTCTCCGGCGCCGCGAAGAGATAGCCGTCGGCCCCCAGTACCTCTTCGGGCCCTGCCTCTTCGGCCGTTCGGACCACCAATTCGACGTCCTCCGCGCCGGCCGCTCCTGCCGCCGCCTCGACCATCTGACGCGTGCCGCCGGTCTTCGAATGGTAGACGATCAGGAGTGTCGGCATGGCGGGCCGCCGCCTATCCGCCGAGCAGCGAGAGAAGGCGCCGGGTCGCCAGGCTGTAACCCTCGACGCCGCAGCCGACGATAATGCCATCGGCGCGGGCGCTGACATAGGAGTGGTGCCGGAAGGCCTCGCGCTTATGGATGTTCGAGATGTGGACCTCGAAGACCAGCCCCTCGAAGGCGTGCAATGCATCGAGCAGCGCGATCGAGGTGTGCGAGAACGCGCCCGGATTAATGATGATCGCCGCGCAGTCGCCGCGCGCTTCATGCACCCGATCGATCAGCTCATATTCGCGGTTGGACTGGTGGGCGCGCAACTCATGGCCCGCCTCCACCAGCAGCGTTCGCACCGACCCCTCCACATCCGCCAGCGTCTCGCGGCCGTAGATTTCCGGCTGGCGCTGGCCGAGCAGGTTCAGGTTCGGCCCATTGAGCAGAAGGATGGTCGCCACGTTCGTCTCCGGCTGGTCTCGTTCGTCAGGGCGTGCAGCTTTCAATGAAGATGCGCCGCGCCGCAAGGCCATGCGGCTATTGCTCGGTTGTTCGGGCGTCGTCGCGACACTCCGGCACCGGCGTCTTTACCGTTCCGTTGCCAAGAAAATCGCGGATATTGCCGATGAACAACTCGGCAAGCGCGCGGTGGGCGAAGAATGTGCCGCTCGCGCTGTGCGGCGTCAGCACGACCCGGTCGCTGTTTCGCAGCGCTTGCGGCACGTTGGGCTCGTCGGCGAAGACATCGAGGCCGGCGCCGGCGATGGTGCCGTTCTCCAGCGCTGCGATGAGCGCCTCCTCGTCGACCACGCTGCCGCGCGCGACGTTGACGAGGAAGCCGCGCTCGCCGAGAGCCTTCAGCACGTCGGCGTCGATCATATGGCGGGTTTCGTCGCCGCCGGGCACGATCAGGATAAGGGCGTCCGCGGCCGCCGCCATTTCCTTCACGTCGCCGAAGTAGGTGTAGCCGACGTCCTTGCGGCTGCGCGTATGGTAGAGGATCGTGCAGCCAAAGGCCTGCAGCCGCCTGGCGATGGCGGAGCCGATGTCGCCGAGGCCGACAATGCCGACGGTCATCCTGTGGACAGCCGGTCTCAGGGTCGGCTGCGGCTCGTCCGGCCAGCGGCCCTCGCGCACAAGGCGGTCGTCATGCAGGAGGCCGCGAACGGTGGCGAGCAGCAGAAGGACGGCCATGTCGGCGACGTCCTCGCCGAGGATGCCGGGCGTGTTGGTGACTACGATGCGGCGCTGGGTGGCCGCCTCGACATCGATGCCATCATAGCCGACGCCGAAATTGGCGATCAGACCAAGCTTCGGCAGCCTGTCCATCAGCGTCGCGTCGACGGCTTCGCCGACCGCGCCGACGACGGCGATGTCTCCGCCGTGCTTGTCGATCAACGAGGGGAGGGCGTCGTCATCGGCGCCGGTCGCGCTGAGGACGGTGGCGCCGGTCGCCTTTTCGACCGCAGCCAGCAGCCTTTCGGAGGGCGGGCCGAGGATCAGGACGGCCGCCATCGGTTCAGTCATCCATCCGGACGTTCTGCTTTTGGACGCCGAGGCCCTCGACCTCCAGTTCCATCACATCTCCGGGCTTCAGGAAGACCGGCTCCGGCTTGATGCCCATGCCGACGCCGGGCGGGGTGCCTGTGGCGATCACGTCACCCGGATGAAGGGTGAAGAGACCGGAAAGGTGGGCGATGATCTGCGCCACGGAAAAAACCATGGTCGTCGTCGAGCCATTCTGCATCACCTGTCCGTTGATCGAGCAGCGGAGCGAAAGGTTCTGCGGATCGGGCACCTCGTCGGCGGTCACCAGCCACGGCCCGATCGGGCCGAACGTGTCGCAGCTCTTGCCCTTGGTCCACTGGCCGGAAAGCTTGCTTTGGAAGCGCCGCTCCGAAACGTCGTTGACGGTGCAGTAGCCGGCGACGTGGGACAGGGCATCCTCTTCGGAGACATATTTGGCTTTGGTGCCGATGACGACGCCGAGTTCGACCTCCCAGTCGGAACGGGTCGATCCGCGCGGCAGGACGACATCGTCGTTCGGGCCATTGATCGCGCTCGTCGCCTTCATGAAAAGGATCGGATGCTCGGGCAGTGCCGAGCCGGTCTCCGCCGCGTGGTCGGCGTAGTTCAGGCCGATGCACATGAACTTGCCGATCCGGTTCACCGGCGGTCCCAGCCTTGGATTTCCCCGCACCTCGGGCAGGCTGGACGGGTCCAAAGCGGCGAGACGGGAGAGGCTGGCGGGCGAAAGGACATCGCCCGAGATGTCGTCGACTTCGCCGGACAAATCCCGCAACGTTTCGTCCGGCCCGAAAAGTCCCGGTCTTTCCTGCCCCGGTTCGCCATAGCGCACCAATTTCATCGTGCTTCCCCTCCCGAACTGTCGCCTCTTGCCTGTCGAGATAGAACGAGGCAGGTGGGCGTCAAAACCCAATGCTGAGTTCGCACCAAAAGAGGGTGGTCGTCGGGTCGACCTCTTTCGCAAACCATCGGAGTTCGCATGGCCGGGCTGGCATCACGAGAGCGAGAGGATCGGCTGACACTCGCGATCCTGATGATGCTCGTCGCCTATGCCCTGTTCTCCACGGTCGACACCAGCGCCAAATGGCTCGGGCAGGTGGGTCTGGCGGCGTTGCAGATCGCCTTCATGCGCTACGCGGTCCACCTGGTGTTCACGGTGGCGCTGATCGGACGGGGTGGGATGACGCTCGACCGGTTCGGAACGGAGAAGGTGGGCATGGTCGTCCTGCGTGCCCTGTTCCTCGTCGCTTCATCGGTCGCCAATTTCATCGCCGTCCGCTATCTGCCGCTGACGCTGACCGCGACCATCAGCTTCTCGGCGCCGATCATGGTCTGCGCGCTGTCCTGGCCGGTTCTCGGCGAGCGGGTCGGGCCGTGGCGATGGACGGCGATCCTGATCGGGTTCGTTGGGCTTTTGGTGGCCGTTCGGCCATTTGGCGCGACGCTGCACTGGGCCATCATCTTCTCCATCACGACGGCCTTCTGCATGGCGATGTACGCCCTGCTGACGCGGCGGCTGTCCGGCTTCGTCTCACCGATGACAATGCAGTTCTACGGGGGGCTGGTCGGAACAATTCTGCTGGCGCCGTTCGCGATCGCCTTTTGGCAGATGCCCAAGACATGGCTCGAGTGGCTGCTGCTGTTCGGCGTCGGCGTCTCGGGTTGGGCTGGTCATGAGGTGTTCTCCCGTGCTCACGGCTTTGCCGAAGCCGGGGTGCTGACGCCGTTCTCCTACTCCTTTCTGATATGGATGACGCTGTGGAGCACCTTCGTCTTCGGCCAGTATCCTGACGGGTTCACCATTCTCGGCGCGGTAATCGTCAGCAGCGCCGGCCTCTTCATCTGGGCGCGGGAACGGCGGCTGCAAAAGGCGCGGCGGATCGAGTTCAATCGGTGAGCACCTCGCCGGCAGCGCCGGAAAACCGAGAAGGATTTTCTCCTTGACCGCCATGTGCGAATGCTGAAGCCTGTGTAATTGTGCCGAGTGAGGACGAAATCAGCAGCTTCGGGGAGGCGAGCGCTCTTGGATTCCAAAGCACCTGATCAGGCCCCCATGCTGTCCGTCGAGGGGCTGACCAAGCGCTTCGGCCCTCTTCTCGCCAATGATCAGGTCGATCTGACCATCGCTCCCGGCGAGATCCACGCACTGCTGGGCGAAAACGGTGCGGGCAAGTCAACCTTCGTCAAGATGCTGTTCGGATCCCTGCGGCCGGATGACGGGGTGATCCGCTGGGAAGGGCGACCCGTGTCGATCGGCGCACCGGCGGAAGCGCGGGCGCTCGGCATCGGCATGGTGTTCCAGCACTTTTCCCTTTTCGAAGCACTGACCGCGGCAGAAAACATCGCGCTGGCCTTCGAGGGTGGCGGGACCGGTCATGGCGCGGTCGGAGAGCGGGCCCGACAGGTGTCCGAAGCCTATGGCCTGCCGATCGACCCGGACATGCTGGTCGGTGAGCTTTCGGTGGGCGAGCGGCAGCGTGTCGAGATCGTCCGCTGCCTGATGCAGGATCCCAAGCTGATCATCCTCGACGAGCCGACATCGGTCTTGACGCCGCAAGAGGCCGAGAAGCTCTTCGAGACGCTGGAGCGACTGCGCAGCGAGGGCCGCAGTGTTCTATACATTAGTCACCGGCTCGAAGAGGTGCGCCGCCTGTGTGACCGGGCGACCGTGTTGCGGCACGGCAAAGTGGTCGGCCATTGCACGCCCAGC
This sequence comes from uncultured Alphaproteobacteria bacterium, assembly GCA_963773525.1. Lineage (GTDB taxonomy): Bacteria > Pseudomonadota > Alphaproteobacteria > Rhizobiales > Rhizobiaceae > Notoacmeibacter. The sequence continues at coordinate 165,265 of CAVZBM010000001.1, forward strand.
GAAGAGACCGCCTCGAGCCTTGCCGCCATGATGGTGGGCGCCGAGGTGGAGGGCTTCGCCCGCCCTCCCGTCAGCGAAACGCCTGGCCGTCCGCTGCTGGAACTGAAGCACCTTTCGCGTCCGGCGGCGACGCCCTTCGCGGTGCCGCTCAAAGACATCATGCTCACCGTGCCGGCGGGTATGGTCATCGGTATTGCCGGCGTTGCCGGTAACGGTCAGGGCGAACTGTTCGAAGCGCTGTCCGGGGAGGTGCTGCAGGACGGTTCGGCGATGGTCATGGTCGATGGCGTGGCCGCCGGTCACATGGGAATCGAGCAGCGACGAGCCCTCGGCGCTGCCTTCGTGCCGGAGGAGCGGCTCGGCCACGGCGCCGCCCCGGCCATGGCATTGACCGACAATCTCTTCCTGTCGCGACATGGAACGGACGCTCAGTTCACAGGAGCACTCGGGACGATCCTTAAGAAGCGGCTCGCGGCGGCCGCAAGCGCCATTTCGGAACGGATGGACGTCCGCAAGGGTGCGCCGGATCCACAGGCGTCGGCTCTCTCCGGCGGCAATTTGCAGAAATTCCTCGTCGGGCGCGAGCTCGATCGTGAGCCGCAATTGCTGGTCATCAATCAACCGACCTGGGGGGTCGATGCCGGTGCTGCGGCCCGGATTCGGGGCGCGCTGGTCGATCTGGCCCGACGCGGCGGGGCGGTTCTGGCCATCAGTCAGGATCTGGACGAGTTGTTCGAAATCGCCGACGCCATCGCCGTGATGCATCACGGCCGGATGTCGGCCCCGATCCCGATCGCGAGCGCCACGCGTGAAAAGATCGGCCTGCTGATGGGTGGCGCCGATCCGGACCATGTCGAATTCGACGAGGCCGCGGCATGATCGTTCTGGACAAGCGTTCCAATCCTTCTGCGCTTTACGCCACCCTGTCACCGTTCATCGCGCTGGCGCTGACGCTGGTCGCCGGCGTGGTCCTCTTCCTCGCGATCGGCAAGAGCCCCGCCGACGCTCTCTACGCCTATTTCGTCGAGCCTCTGACAGAGGTCTGGTCGCTGCACGAGCTGGCGGTCAAGGCGACGCCGCTGATCCTGATCGGCGCCGGCCTTTGCATCGCCTTCCTCTCCGCCAACTGGAACATCGGCGCGGAGGGGCAGCTGGTGATGGGCGCGATCGCGGGCTCGATCATCCCGGTGCTGATGCCCGAGTTCCGCAATTTCCTCACCCTGCCGCTGATGCTTGTGCTGGCCATGGCCGGCGGGGCGGCGTGGGGAGCGATTCCCGGGATGCTGAAGGCCCGTTTCGGGACCAGCGAGATCCTGACCAGCCTGATGCTCGTCTATGTGGCCCAGCTCTTCCTGGACTGGCTCGTTCGCGGGCCCTGGCGCGATCCCGCCGGCTACAATTTCCCGCAGACGTTGCGCTTTTCGCCGGAAGCCACGATACCCGCGATCGACGTTTCCACCGGGCGCGCGCATTGGGGATTCGGCATCGCGATCGTGGTGGCGCTGGCGCTTTGGTTCATGCTGTCGCGGACCCGCCGCGGATTCTCGCTGCGGGTGACGGGGCAGAGCCCGCGCGCCGCACGCTTCGGCGGTTTCTCGCCCGGCCGTACCACGATGTTCGCCTTTCTGCTGTCCGGCGCGCTCGCGGGCCTCGCAGGCATCATCGAGGTCTCCGGCGCAATCGGAGAACTCCGTCCGGTGATCTCGCCCGGCTACGGCTTCACCGCCATCATCGTCGCCTTTCTCGGTCGTCTCAATCCGGCCGGGGCGATCCTCGCGGGCCTGGTCCTTGCGCTCTCCTATCTCGGCGGAGAAGCCGCGCAGATCGCGCTCGGACTTTCCGACAAGATCGCGCGGGTGTTCCAGGGCGTGATCCTGTTCTTCGTGCTCGGCTGCGACACGCTGATCAACTACCACATCCGTCTGAGCATCCCCGGCCGCGGCTCCGCGTCTGAGACGCCGGCCGCTTCGGTCGGTCCAGACAGCAAACGCGATATCGATCCGACAGCCGGCGCCATTCCGGAGGCAGGCCGCCATGCTTGAAGCCATTCTCATTTCCATCGCCACGGCATCGACGCCGCTGTTCCTGGCGGCAATCGGCGAACTCGTGACCGAGCGCGCGGGCGTTCTCAACCTTGGCGTCGAGGGCATGATGGCGATGGGCGCCGTCACCGGATTCGCCGTTGCTCTGGCCACCGGATCGCCGACAATCGGCGCGATTGCGGCGGTGATCGTCGGGGCCCTGTTCTCGCAGCTCTTCGCGGTGCTCACCCTGTCGCTCGCCGCGAACCAGGTGGCGACCGGCCTTGCCCTCACCCTTCTTGGCCTCGGCGCCTCCGGTCAGATCGGCGAAGCCTATGTCGGCCAGCCGGGAATCCGCATGGGTCCGATACTGCTCGGCCTCGACGGCATCTTCTGGTTCGCGCTCGTGCTGCTCGTCGCGGTGAGCTGGTTCCTGTTCCGGACCAAGCCGGGCCTGAAGCTCCGCGCGGTCGGCGACAGCCACGTCTCGGCACATGCACTTGGCCTGCCGGTCATCGGATATCGCTATGCGGCGGTGGCCTTTGGGGGCGCCTGTGCCGGCCTCGCCGGCGCCTATCTCAGTCTGGTGTACACGCCGCAATGGGTGGAAGCGATGACGGCAGGCCGCGGCTGGATTGCGCTGGCTCTGGTAGTGTTTGCCTCGTGGCGACCGGTGCGGGTGCTCTTCGGCGCGGCCCTGTTCGGCGCCATCACAATCGGTCAACTCCAGATCCAGGCGATGAGCTTTTCAACTATCGCAGCATTTCCTGCGCCATTGGAGGGGATTATCGGTACTATCAAGGCCGTACCCAGTCAGTTCCTTTCATCGCTGCCCTATCTGGCCACTGTCGTGGTACTCGTCCTGATCTCGCAGAGCCGGCGTCTGGCGCTCATCAATACGCCCGCCTGTCTCGGCCAACCCTTCGTGCCGGATCGATAGTAGCCGGCCGTTTTGCCATAGAAAGAGAGAAAGGTCTCCGAATGAAAAGACTTGTCACAGTTCTCGCCGCTTCCGCGGCTGTCATATTCGCCACCGCCGGCGGCGCATCGGCCCAGATGGACAAGGCCAAAGCCTGTTTCGTTTATGTCGGCCCGGTCGGCGATTTCGGCTACTCCTATCAGCACGACCAGGGCCGCAAGGAGATGGAAGAGAAACTCGGCGACAAGGTCGAGACGACCTATCTGGAAAGCGTGCCGGAAGGCGCGGACGCTGAGCGCGCGCTGGAGCGTCTGGCCCGTTCGGATTGCGATATCATCTTCACGACGTCGTTCGGCTACATGGATGCGACCAACGCGGTGGCCGGCCGGTTCCCGGACGTGAAGTTCGAACATGCGACCGGTTACAGGCGCGATCATCCGAACGTCTCGACGTACAACTCCAAGTTCTACGAAGGTCGCTACGTTCAGGGTGTGATCGCCGGCAAGATGACCAAGACGAACACGATCGGCTATGTGGCCTCCTTCCCGATCCCGGAGGTCGTGCGCGGCATCAACTCGTTCTACCTCGGCGCGAAGAGCGTCAATCCCGACATCAAGGTCAATATCGTCTGGGCCAACACCTGGTTTGACCCGGGCAAGGAAGCCGACGCCGCGAAGGCGCTGGTCGACCAAGGCGCCGATATCATCACCCAGCACACCGACTCAACAGGTCCGATGCAGGTGGCGTCCGAGCGCGGCATCAAGGCGTTCGGCCAGGCGTCCGACATGATCCGCTTCGGTCCGGATACCCAACTGACGTCGATCGTGGACGATTGGGCACCGTACTACACCGAGCGCGTCAAGGCTCTCCTCGACGGCACCTATGAGCAGTCCGACACCTGGCACGGCTTTGCCGAAGGGAACGTCAAGATGGCGCCGTATACCAACATGCCGGACGACGTAAAGGCGGCGGCGGAGGAAGCCGAAAAGAAGATCGCCAGCGGCGAACTCGAGCCGTTCACCGGACCGCTCAAGAAGCAGGATGGCTCGGACTTCTTGAAGGAGGGCGAGCAGGCCGACGACGGCACGCTCCTCGGCATGAACTTCTACGTGGAAGGCCTTGAGGGCGACTTGCCGAAATAAGGCCACGCCACAGGTTAACGAAGGGCCGCCAGTGGACACTGGCGGCCCTTTCCGTTCGTCCGGCACATGGTCAGGGCGGTCTCTTGCCTCCGCGATAGAAAGAAATCGCATGCCGAGCCTCAAGACGCCAACCGCACTCACCATCGCCGGTTCGGATTCGGGGGCGGCGCGGGGATCCAGGCCGACCTCAAGACGTTCAGCGCCCGCGGCGTCTTCGGCGCGTCGGCCATTACGGTAGTAACTGCACAGAACACGCGCGCCGTCATCGCGGTTTCCCCGATCGCCCCCGAAATCGTGGTCGCCCAGATCGAAGCGGTGCTGTCGGATATCGAGGTGCACGCCATCAAGATCGGCATGCTCGGGACCGCCGATCTCACCCGCGCCGTCGCCGAAGCGATTGCGGGCTATGATGGCCCGATCGTCTTGGATCCCGTCATGATCGCGAAGTCGGGCGATCGCCTGCTCGACGAGGACGCCGTCGAGGCGATGCGGCACCATCTAGTGCCGCGCGCGACCTTGTTGACGCCCAATCTGCCGGAGGCGGCGGCTCTCACGCAGGGCGAGGAGCCGCGGGACGTTGCGGCGATGGAGGCTTCAGGACGCGATCTCATCGCCTTCGGCTGCGGGGCGGTGCTGGTCAAGGGCGGTCACGGAAGCGGGCCCCAGTGCATCGATGTTCTGGTCACGCCGGACGGTATCGAGCGTTTCGTCACCGAACGGATCGAAACACGCAATACCCATGGAACGGGGTGTTCACTATCCTCGGCGATTGCGGCGGAGCTGGCGAAAGGCGCGGATCTGCGCGATGCGATCGCAATCGCCCATGACTGGCTCGCGCGAGCCATCGCCGCTGCAGACCAGCTTGACATCGGTTCGGGGCACGGCCCTGTTCACCATTTCGTCGATCTGTGGAATGGTGAATCCGGCTAGACGGCGATCAAGCGGGGCTAGCGGAGGGAAAACCAGAGATGTCCGCAGAGATGGAACCCCCGGGGGACGGCGGTCCGATAGAGGATTTTCCCGTCTATAGCGTCGGTCCTTACCTGCTCAATGGCCGTGATCACGGCCAGTTGACGAAGGAAGAAGCTCAAATTCTGTCCCGAACTCGTGCTCGAGGAGCGCCGGGTCCCGGCGAGGCAGACGCTGGTGCGCCATGGCGAAACGCTGGATGTCTCGATGCTCTGCCTGGAGGGGATCATCTCACGGTTTCTGGATGATTCCGGGGGGCGGCGGCAACTCCTGTCGATTCATTTCGCCGGCGACTTCGTCGATCTGCACGCGTTTCCGCTGAAGTCACTGGACCACGATGTCGGCACGCTGACGGATGTCCGTCTGGCCATCGTCAGTCATGCCGATCTGGAAGGGCTGCAGTGGGAGCGGCCCCAGATCATGCGCAAGCTCTGGCTGGCAACTCTGCTGGACTCGGCCCTGCACCGGAAATGGGTGTGGCGGCTCGGCCGGCTACGGGCGGTATCGCGCGTGGCTCACTTCTTCTGCGAATGTCATGCGCGGCTGACGGGCGTCGGCCTCTCGGACGGAACGGTCTTCCACCTCGGGCTGACACAGGCGGACCTCGCCGACATCTCCGGGCTGACCGTCGTGCACACCAATCGTGTCTTGCGGGAACTGCGGGAAAGGGAACTGGCGACCTTCCGCGACGGTACCGTCGAAATTTCCGATCTCGCCGGGCTCTGGAAGCTCGCGCAGTTCGAGCCCTCCTATCTCTATCTCAGCGAAGAGGCGCTGGCCCGTGTCTGGCACCAGAGCGACGATCGTTCTCTGGAAGGCCACGCGCACACGTCGTTCCAGGATGGCTCAGGAATCGATGCGACGGTACTCAAGAAGCGGGTGCAGAATGTCGAGGACCCCACCTAGAGCGGAGTCCGGCACCGACCGGTGATTTTGGCCTTGCAGCCGCGTTGGCGATCGATCAACGATGCCGCCAGGATCAATCAGCTTTTTTGCCAAGGGAGGCAGCGGAACACATGGCAGTCGTCGAGACTCGAACGGACGGAGACGTCGGCATCATCACGGTCAATCGGCCGGAAGCACTGAACGCCGTCAATGACGATGTGATCGACGGCCTGATCGAGGCGACCGAGGGATTCGACGCCGACGAGCGGATCGGCGCCATGATCATCACAGGGGCAGGCGACAAGGCGTTCATCGCCGGCGCCGACATCAAGGCCATGTCCGAACGCAGCTACATGGACATGTTCATGACCAACAAGATGGGCGAGCTGGGGCGGCTGACGCGTATCCGCAAGCCCATGATCGCCGCCATCAACGGGTTCGCACTCGGCGGCGGCTGCGAAATCGCCATGATGTGCGATCTGGTGATCGCCTCCGAAAAGGCGAGATTCGGTCAGCCGGAGATCAGGCTCGGGGTCATCCCGGGGTGGGGCGGGACGCAGCGGCTGACGCGGTCCATCGGCAAGGCCAAGGCCATGGACCTGGTGCTGACCGGGCGGATGATGGATGCCGAGGAGGCGGAGCGTGCAGGACTGGTGTCACGCGTGGTTGCCGCCGATGCTCTCATGGAGACGGCGCTGGAGGCGGCCCGGACAATCGCCGGGTTCAGTCGACCGGCCGTGATGGTCGGCAAGGAGGCCGTCAACCGAGCGCTGGAGACCACGCTGGCCGAAGGACTGCTGTTCGAGCAGCGCATGTTCTACTCGTTGTTCGCCACGGAAGACCAGAAGGAAGGAATGGCGGCCTTCATCGAGAAGCGGCAGCCGAGCTTCAAGAACCGGTAACGGCGGCCGCTTCGCATGCTGCCAACGGCCAAGCGGTGTCGCGGTCTCAGGCCTTTTCGGGCTGACGCGCCGGCTCCATTGCCGTCTCGGCCATCACAGCTTTCGGCTCATCGCCGCAGAACATGTCGTAGATGTGTTCGATCAGCCTTGAGGTGTCCGGATCCGCGATCGAGTAGAAGATCATGCGGCCATTGCGCCTGGTTTCCACCAGATTGTCGGCCCGCAGCCGGGCGAGCTGCTGACTGACGGCAGCCTGCGGCATGCCGAGGATATCCTCCATCTCGGAAACCGACTTCTCTCCCTGTGACAGGATGCACAGGATAAGCAGTCGCGATTCGTGGGAGAGGGCCTTCAGGAAGTCGGCGGCGCGGCGCGCATTCTCCATGTAGAGCGATTGCTGGTCCCGGGGTGTATCGGCGCTCAGTTTGGGCAGGGGCATGGGGTCCACCGTCTTGTAGGCCGTCGTGGCGGGAGGACTATATCCCGGCTTGCCGAAAGGTGCCAGTCGCCGCCGACGAGATTCCGCCCTGCCAGGTCCCGCCCGGCAAGGGTGATTGAAAGCGCTCTGTCTCGACGCCCTGCCGCGCGAGCGCCTCCGACAGCCAATCGCGAGGTTCCTCCACCGGTTCTGCTGTCAGCTTGAAGGTTCCCCAGTGGTAGGCGAGGGCGTTGTCGGCCTCCAGGTCACGGAATGCGTGCAGGGCCTCTTCGGGATTCTGGTGGGAATAGCTCATGAACCATTGCGGCGCGTAGGCGCCGATCGGCAGCAGCGCGAGATGGAACGGTCCCGCCGCCTGCCGTGCGGCACGAAAATGACTGCCATCGCCATAGCCGGTATCACCAGCGAAGTAGATGTTGCCGGCGGGTGTGCGCAGCGAAAAGGCTGCCCAGAGAGCCATTCGCCGGTCCCGCACGCCACGCGCCGACCAATGATGCGCCTGATGGAGCATGACGCCGATATCGCGGCTCAGTTCGGTTCGCGAACCCCAATCATGAGCCTCGACCGCAATGCCGTCCGCTGATCGATCCGCAGGATCGTGTCGTTGCCGAGTGGTGTGATGAAAGCGCGGAGCGTCACGCTCAACGAGGCGACGAACGGTGGTCTTGTCCATGTGGTCATAGTGATTGTGCGAGAGCAGCACGACGTCGATCTTCGGCAGGTCGTCGAAATCGATCCCGGGCGGGTTGACCCGCTTCGGTCCGAGAAACGGGACGGGCGAGCAGCGGTCGGACCAGACGGGGTCGGTCAGGATATTGAGGCCGGCCGTCTGGATCAGAAACGTCGCATGGCCAACGAAGGTGACGCGGAGAGCGTCCGCGTCCACCCGCTCCGGCGGCCGATCTGGCCGCCCGGACGGGAAATCCTTCGGCCATTCTGCGCTCTCCTCCTTTTGGCGCATTCGCAGGAAGTCGACCAGCGAGTTGGTCATCGGGCTGCCCGGATTGAAGAATCGCTTGCCATCGAAATGGTCGGTGACCGGACCGTCATAATAGGGGTTCCCGCCCCTCGGCGCTGCGCGCCCCACAGTCCGGCAAGGGCGGCGGCGCCGGCAAAGAGCAACGTGTTGCGGTGTGCAGTCACGATTCCATTCCCCTAGCTGCGCTGGCTTTCGTCATCGCCGACGTCCTCATTGCTGAGGCCTGCATGGGAAATGGCGTAGCGCGCAGGCGAGGCAAATTGCCGTTGGACCAGGACAAGTGTGACGAACAATGTCGCGCAGATGAAGGTCAGGCCACTGACGAACCAGCCAATGTAGCCGAGCGCAAAGAAGACAGCGCGCTGGCCGGCATTGAAATTGCGGCCGGCCTCGATGTTCATCCCGGCCGCCTTTCTGGCCTGAAGGCGGCATTCGTCCGCCGATGCGTCACTCAGGTTCGGGCACGGCCCCGATCATGATCGAGGCATAGTTGAAGAGACGGTAGGACCAGGCAAACTTGAAGAAGCCGTAGGCAAGGATCGCGATCATGCCGAGGAGTTTGATCTGAAAGAGATGCGGATCGGTGGACGTCGGTCCCGGCAAGTCCCGGCCAAGCGTGACGAGACCCGCCTCTGCGTCCAGCAGCGTGAACGCCCCGCCGATCGCGATCAGGCAGGAGGAGGCAAAAAAGGCGGTTCCCTGTTGCAGCCCGGCGAGGATGCTGGTGTCGATCATCCGTAGATCGCGCTTGGCCATCGTGTCCATCCAGCGCGCGCGCTCGACGCTCATGCGCATGGACAAGGTGCGGGGTGCAAGGGGCGAGCTCTCGACCAGCCAGCCGAAGGCGAGCCAGGAAACGAAGAACAGTACGAGCCCTGCAATATCGACAGCGGCAAGGAGGGAGAGGACGGTCATGACCTTCGGTACCGGACGGCGTTTCAGTCGATTTTGCTACCGTTAGCCGCTCGCTGCCGCGCTGGCCAGAGCGCGATGCCAGTGTGACCGAGCGCGGGCGGCCCAGAGCGGACCGACGGCGACGGTGCGGGGCGGAAGCGGAACAATCGGAGCCGAAAGACATTGGGAACCGAGTGTGCCACGAGAGAACAGCAGGCGAAAGCGATCTGCGAACGGCCCCCACGGACTGCTTCCGAGAATCCACCGTCCAGACGGAAGCGGCTCCTGATCGGAAAGGATCGTCCCTCTCGTCGTCGAATGAGTTGGCACAGGCGTGTGCCGGTTTTGGAGTTTCATATCAGCATGAAGCCCTTCCCACGGCTTGCGCAGGAGCGCTTGAAGGACGCGGTCCGCCTCGACATCGTGCGTCGGCGGACGGTGCCAGTAGCATGATGACGATCCTGACCTGACCGCCCTCTGCGAGGCGGCTGCCGCGGCCGTCGACATGGATTTCTCGTTTTTCTCGTTTCTCGATTCCGATTACCAGCGACTGGTAGGCTGCTTCGGACTTGAGAATGGCCGACTGCCGATCCAGCACTCGATCTGCGCGCATGTGCTCGGTTTCGATCAGATCACGCCGCTGATCGTCCCCGACCTCAGGGCGGACCCGCGCTTCTCCGACAACCCTCTTGTCTCCGGGGAGCCCGGACTCGGCTTCTATGCGGGGTTTCCTGTCTTCGTCGAAGGCGAAGCCGTTGGACTGTTCTGCGTCGCCCATGGGAACGCGCGAGATGGCCTGGACGAAGGTCAGAGACGGTTGATGGATCGGTTGGCCCATGTCGCCGGGGCCCTGCTGACCGCCAAAGAGGCCGAAATCCGCGCCGCCGAGGCGACGTTCAACCTCGTCCGAAGCCAGCATCGACACGATCTGGCGCTGCGGACCGCGCGAATCGCAACCTTTACATGGAACCGGGAGAGCGGCGCTATCGAGGCCGATGATCTGTTCCGACAGATGTTGGCGTTGGGGGGCTCGCTGCCGCTGACGGTGGAGGACGTCGCTGCGCTCGTCCTGCCGACGCACCGGGAGGGGCTGTTTGAGGAAATCGAGCGCGAACTTGCCGAGAGAAAGGAATTTTCCGTCGAAATGCCGCTGTCGATCGGTGGACGAAGCCTTGGTGTCACGGGCCGAATTCTCGATCCGGTCGATGATGCGGCGAGCGGCCACTTGGTCTATGGCGTCGCCATCGACCTCACGGAGCGTCGGTTGGCGGAGCAGAAGCGCCGGCACCTTCTCAAGGAACTCAACCATCGGGTCCGCAATACGCTTGCCATGCTGCAGAGCCTCGCTGGCCAGACGCTGCGTCGCTCGCACAATGCGGAGGAGTTCAACGTCGCTTTTCACGGACGCCTGCAGGCGCTGTCCAGCGCGCACCATCTGTTGACCGATCACGGCTGGGAAGCTGTCGATGTGCATGAATTGCTGAGCCAGCAGATGCGAGCCGTTGCTCGGGGAAAAGAGGAAGCGCGTCGACCTTTCCGGCCGCTCTGCCGTAATCGGTGCAGAGGAGGCCGTCGGCCTTTCCCTGGTGATCCATGAGTTGACAACCAACGCGCTGCGGCACGGCGCACTGTCCCGCGCCGAGGGCCAGATCGACATCGAGACGGGACTCATGGATCCGGATATCGAGGGAACCGGGCCCAGTATTCGCATCGACTGGCGGGAGACGGGGCTGAACGCGGCCTCGCTAGACGAAGCCGGCTTTGGCATTCTCCTGATCCGAAAGAGCCTCGATAAGGTGTTGGGCGCAAACGTGAATCTCGAGCAGACGGCGAACGGTATCCACGCCCATATCGAGTTGCCGGCAGCCCCCTAGCGGGCGCCAACGACCCTTCCCGAGGCAATGGAACCATGGCCCGCGATCGCCGTTATTCGGGCAACGGTCGTGAATGAAAGAAATTTGACCATTGAAGGGTTGTCCAAACCCACCGACCGCAAAATTGGAGGTATTTCATGTTTCACAAGATGCTCGCGACGACTGCTGTCGCCGCCCTATTAACCGCCCCTGCAATGGCCGCCGATTCGGCTAATCAGGATATGTCCAAGAACACAGAGGCGTCTGCCGCCGCGTCGACAAGCAATACGTCGACATCTGTCAGTGCCGATATCAGCAAGGACGATGTTCTTGCTTCCGACTTCATCGGCAAGACGATCTATACCTCGGTCAACGATGATGCGGAGACCATCGGCGACGTCGACGATGTCGTGCTGAATCCCGATGGCAAGATCGACGCCGTCGTGGTGTCGGTCGGCGGGTTCCTCGGCATGGGCGACAAGAAGGTCGCGCTGCCGTTCGACCGCCTCAGCATGCAGCAGAAGGACGGCGAGAAGTGGATCGTCGCCGATACCAGCAGCGACGAGCTGGACCAGATGCCGGAGTTTGACGCCGCCATGCTCGAGCCGGAGCAGACTTAGCAGTCCGCGATGGACAGCAATGCTTCGGTCGACCAGCAGGCGATGAACGAGAACGCCGACGCCGACCGTGAGCCGGTCGAGAATGCCGCCGCGGAAGCCGGTCAGGAGACCGAGGAAGCTGGCCAGGAAATGGCCGCCGCTGCCGACAATGTCGGTGACGCCGCGGAGAACGCGGCCGAGAACGCCGCGCAGGAGACCGAGGAAGCTGGCCAGGAGATGGCCGCCGCTGCCGACAATGTCGGCGACGCCACGGAGAATGCGGCTGAGAACGCTGCTCAGGAGACCGAGCAGGCCGGTGACAAGATGCAGTCGGCCGCCAGCGACGCGGCAACGGACGCGGAGCAGAAAGCCGACGCTGCGACTTACGAGAAGCAGGAAGGCCAGGACATGGCTGCCGCGCCGGCTGAAGGCGATCAGGCTGACAACAGCATGAGCGCCGACAATCAGCAGGCCGCCGACGCTTCGTCGACGACCGGCATGGTCTCGAACGAGCAAACCGCCTCGACCCGTCCAAGCGTTCGCGACGGAATGCAGTCTGCGGATCAGGCCGGACTCTCTGCCGACGAGTTGATCGGTACCACGGTCTACGGCGCCAACGACGAATCGATCGGTGAGATCGGCGACGTCATCATCGGCAAGGACAAGAACATCGAAGCCTACGTGATCGATGTCGGCGGTTTCCTTGGCCTTGGTGAAAAGCCGGTGGCGATTTCACCCCAGGCCGTCGAACTGATGAAGCAGCCGGAGTCCAACGACTACGCGGTCTTCACCAGGTATACCGAGGATCAGCTGGAAGACCAGAACGCCTACTCGGCAGAGGACTATGAGCGCGATCCAGACACGGTTCTGATGCGCTAAGCGTCCACCAGACGGTGTTATGACGGAAAGCCGGCCCAAACGGGCCGGCTTTTCTGTTATTGAGATGGCAGACACAGGGAACCGGGAGGGTTATCTCGTCGTTCCCGATCAGGAAAAGAACGAAGGAGACTGTTTCCATGGCCAACACAAGTGTCGGTTCTGCGTCGCCGGACGCGAAGAAGGCAACGAGCAAGGCAACGACGTCGCGGGATGTCGAAGAGGAGATCGCACAGCTTCGCGCCGATGTCGCCTCGCTTACGGAAACGATCAAGGCCTTCGGCGCGGACACGGCTCGTGATCTGCAGAGCAGGGCCTACGGCAAGCGCGACGAGATCACCGATCAGTTGCGGGTCAAGGAAGAAGAGATCAAGGAGCGCGTGCGCGAAAATCCGCTGCAGGCGCTCGGCATTGCTGCGGGGGTCGGGTTTCTCGTCGGCGTGATCTGGCGGAGCTGATTTCCCGATGAACTCACTCATTGCTCTCCTCGTCAGTCTCTCGACGGAGGAGCTCAGCATCCGCATCAGTCGCGCCAAGCGCATGGCTGTCGCCTACAGCCTGGCGGCCCTTCTGGTCTTTCTGGCGCTGGCCTGCCTGCTCACGGCGGGTATCATCTATGTCGGTGAAATCTACGGGCCGGTCGTCGCGTCGCTATCCATCGCGGCGGGGCTGATCCTCTTGGCTGTCATCGCAGTGGTGATCGCCTCGGCGATGAACGCCGCCGCCCGCCGGCGGCAAGAGGCACAGCGCGCGGCACGTCAATCGGCTCTCGTCGGTGCAGCGGTTCCGATGGTCCCGTTGATCATCAAATCGCGGATTCTTCTCGGTCTGACCGCCGCTGCGGGTAGCGCCTATCTCGCTGCACGCTATTTCGGAATCGGCCCCTTTCGCGGCGACGACGGACACGAATAATTCGGCCCCATGGGTCGGAAGATAACGAGGTCAAACATGGACAATGAAGTCAACAGGACGGAGGCGACCCGGCAGGGCAGGCGCGGAATTCCGATCCTCCTCATCCTGGTCGCGAGCATCGCGCTTGCCCTGATCGTCTGGTTCTTCATCTCGATCTACGGACAGGTCATCGCACCTGAGCCGGACGCTCCGGGCATGCCGGGAGAGGGTGTAACCGCACCGATCGATGAAGGTCCGATCGCCGGGCAGTCGGTGGATATTCAACCGGCTCCTCCGGCCATCGAGGATCCCGCCCAGGCTCCGGACGCCTCAACGACGCCGAACACGCCCGATCGGGCGCCGGGCGGCAATACCGGCCTCGAAGAGCCACTTCCCGATGACTCCTCCTCCTCGAACTCCGGCGACGCCGCCGACCGGTTGACGCTTCCCGAAAACCCGGACTGACTTTATTCGTGAGGAGAAACAGAGGCGCGGTCGGACGATCGCGCCTCTTTCATTCAGCGGGGGTCGCTTTTCGAAGTCACAGCGTGCCGGAGCAGGTCGAGCGGCAGAGTTCGGGCGCCGGTTCTATGTCGCCTCGCTACGGGCGCCGTCGTTCAGCCGCATCAGCAATGGACATTGTCTGCAGACGGACCGGCTGCTTCACGGCCTCACTGCCTCTGTCGGGGCCGTGCCGGCATCGGCGCTTCTACCGTCGTTCCCTTGGCCGCCAGCCTTGGACGGGCAGAAGATCGCGCGCAGTCCGCCGGGGTGGATGGTGATGACGGTGGGGTCGTTGGGGCTCATCAATTCGCCATCGAGCGAGGCCATCACATGGTGCAGCTTGCCGGAAAACCGTACCTTGACGGTGTCGCCGGCCGCTTCCTTGAAATCCTGATTGTGCTTCCACGATCCAAGCAGAAGGTCCTTGGTCAGGCGCATCGAGCCGAATGTGGTCAGGGGCCGGCTCCAATACACCCCGAGATGGCCAGTCGTCAGCTTGTCCGCATAGGGCATGTGCCCCTCGCCATAGGGATTGTTGGTGACGGTGATGACCGAAAAGCGTCCGCGGCGGACCCGTCGTCCATCGATTGTCAGTTCGGCCCTGAACCAGGTGGGATGGAAGAACACTCCGATCGCCGCCCGCGTGGACGCGACGATCTTGCCGATCCTGGAATGAAACTCGATCTCGTTGCGTTTCTCGACGACCCGAGGGTGCAGACCGACCGAGAACTGATGAACGAATGCCTGGCCGTCCATGTCGGCGATGTCGCTGTCGCCGATGTTCATCTGGGCAAGCGCGGTTGCCGCCTCATGGATGTCGAGTGGCAGGCCGAGCGACCGGGCGAAGAGGTTCATCGTGCCGGCGGGAATGACGCCAAGGACGCACTTGCTGCGCCACGCGACACCAGCTGCCGCCGAGACCGTTCCGTCGCCTCCGCCAACGATGATGACGTCCGCGTCATCAGCGGCGGCCTCCAGCGCTTCGACAATCTGCGCACCGGGAACGAGCCGGATCTCGATCTCGTGCCCGTGGTCCTGGAACGCCTGGCGGAGATGATCGGAGAAGGCGTCCAGATCCGTTGTGCGGAGAGTTCCGCCATCGGTGTTGAGAACTGAGATGATCTTCATCCGGGCTCCTGACGAAACGGGACGGCCAGTCGTGGCCGTCCCGTCTGGAGAACATTTCTCGGCGTGACCGGTTCCTGTTCCGGCCGCTCAGTTGATGAAGGCGCGGGAGGTGACGGCAGCACTGCCAGCATCGGGGCCGTAGTCGCTTTCGCCCGCAACCTCCAGCATCTCCTGAAGGCGGGTCCGTGCGCGACTGACGCGACTCTTTATCGTACCGACCGCGCAGCCGCAGATCTCCGCCGCCTCTTCATAGGCAAAACCGGAAGCGCCGATCAGGATGATCGCCTCGCGCTGATCCGCCGGAAGCTGGTCCAACGCCTTGCGAAAGTCCTTCAGGTCGAGCGACCCGTATTGCTGCGGATGAGTGGAAAGGCTCTCGGTATAGGTGCCTTCGCTATCCTGGATCTCGCGGCCGCGCTTTCGCATCTGGCTGTAGAACTCGTTGCGCAGGATGGTGAAAAGCCAAGCCTTGATATTGGTGCCGGCCTCGAAGCTCTCCTGCTTCGCCCACGCCTTCATGATGGTCTCCTGGACCAGATCGTCGGCCTTGTCGTGGCGTCCGATCAACGAGATCGCGAACGCGCGCAGGCTTGGCAAGGTCGCCAGAAGGTCACGCTTGAAAGCAGAGCTCTCGGCAGTCTCGTTGGCTTCGGGCTTTCGGCGCTGCCTGTCCTTGTCATTTGTCATCGGACGCGCCTCTCGACGTCTGCTCCGCCTGATCAAGCTTTTCGAGAAGGTCTAGAAACTTGTCCGGAATCGCCTCCTCCTGCACAGCTTCGTAAAGCGAACGCAATTTCCGCGATATTTCGCTGTTGTGCTCCAGCGGAGCGAGGTCTTTCATCTGCAAATGCATCCCTGTCCCTTGTTGTGAGCGGGTTCGTGCCATAGGTGCAGGCACGCAGCCCTCGGACACTGGCAGTAAATGAGTCGGTGGGTCGAAAGTTCCAGACCTGACGGAACAAATCGGGGGGTGGGGCGTTTTTGCCGGCTCGAAGGGGAGTTTGATCAGAATGTCATTGTCTACACGCATTGCGGCTCATCTACCGCTGCTGCGACGCTATGCCCGCGCGCTCACGGGTTCGCAGGCGTCCGGAGACGCGTATGTTGCAGCCGTTCTCGAGGCGCTTATCGAGGACGTGTCGATATTTCCAACGGCAAGCAGCGACCGCGTCGCGCTCTACAAGCTGTTCGCCAAGCTGTTCAGCCAGATCAACGTGCAGATCGAGCCGCGGCCGGCGTCTCCCTTCGCCTGGGAGCAGCGTGCCGCCGCCAATCTGGCCAATCTGCCGCCGGTGCCGAGACAGGCCTTCCTTCTGACCTCTGTGGAGAATTTCTCCATAGCGGAGGCCGCGGAAATCATGGACAAGGACACCGACGAGGTGAACCGGCTCCTTGCCGCAGCCTCCGAAGAGATCAGCCGACAGGTCGCCACCTCGATCATGATCATCGAGGACGAGCCGCTGATCGCCATGGACATCGAGCAGCTCGTGGCAGATCTCGGTCACCAGGTCACCGGCATCGCCCGCACCCATGGTGAGGCCGTGACGCTGTTCAACGAGACCGCGCCGAAGATGGTGCTGGCCGATATCCAGCTCGCGGACGGATCGTCCGGCATCGATGCCGTCAACGAAATTCTGACGACGGCGGATGTGCCGGTGATCTTCATCACGGCTTTTCCGGAGCGCCTCCTGACCGGCGAGCGGCCGGAGCCGGCCTTCCTCGTCACCAAGCCCTTCAATCCTGCCATGGTGAAGGCGCTGATCAGCCAGGCCCTGTTCTTCAACGATCGAGTGAGCGACGCCGCCTGAGGGTCGCCAAGACGGTTTCTGGCTTTTTCGGATCCGGTGCGGCGACGCACCGGATTTTTCGTTATGCGGATCCACTGGCTGCCGCACCGGCGGGACGTGATGCCAATAAAAAATCGGCCCCGCCGGGGATGGCGGAGCCGATTGATCTCTCCTCGTGAGGGGAACGAAGGAGAACACCGAGCGGCCTTTGGGGTGCGGGGATGTGGGGGCTGGCCGCCCGGTCTGTCCTCACAACGGGGCAAGACGGGATCGGTTGCATTGGGTCGAAAGTTTTTTCCAACTTTTTTGGCGGACCGGGAAAAGGCGCCTGGAGACGGAGCCATTCAGCAGTCGTGCGTCTGCATCTGTGTCGTTTTGGCGATGGCTGGTGCCGCGATCCGACCGTCCGGCTCATAGGTTGGTTAACGAAAGGTTAGGGTTCGTTCAATTTTTCGTGAGGCCGCTTCTCGCACCTCTCTTGGCCTTGACTGTGCTCGATCTGCCACGGCCCTTGAGGGGCAAGGGATCGCGCAAAAGTGGCATCCGATCGCGCTGTTCACGGCTGTCGTCATCGGCCCGGATCGGTTGAAGGAAGCGCTTTTTTTCCGAGGAACCGATGGGCATAATGGTCGTTAATGGCGCAAGGAGATACGGCCATGGAACAACTCGCAGCGATTATGCTTCTGATTTCCTGCTCGGATGACATGTCCGTGTGCAACGAGGTGAACGCGCCTCAGGCAGCGTACGCTTCGCAGGAAATTTGCGAGAGTCAGATCGGCAATGCGATCCGTGACAACGCGTCTTCTGCGCCGCTCATCCTGGGCAAGTGCGTCGGCGTCAATGTCGATGAATTGCAGGAAGACGCCTGGATCACCTGGGATATCAATCCCGCAGGGGAACTGGTTGCCGCAGTCGAATTCGATGACGACATCGAGATGGCTACATCCTCCCGCTATGCGCAGGCTGACCCGTCCCTTACCGCAAACTGATTTCAACCCTGGTGTCCTCCAGCACCAGCCCCAGTGAAACGCCGCCGACGTCCCTCGGCGGCGTTTCTCTTTGCGTGCAGAAGGATGTCGTGAAGCGAATTGGGCGGGCCGGATGCGGTCGATCCACCGGCCGCTGCCGGTCTTCAATCGTGCCGCAAAGACGATTCTAGCCGGATTTTCGCCGCAGGCGGATCACCACGTCGACGTGAGCGATCTCGTAGCCATCCGGCGGCGTCGGCAAGCGGCCGACATCGAGCGAGCCTTCCGGAATGTCGAACAGCTGAGCACCGCCTTCGACCAGGAAGTGATGATGGTCGGACACATCGGTATCGAAGTAGGTCTTGTTCGTCTCGATCGACAGGACGCGAAGCAGTCCCGCCTCGGTGAACTGGTGAAGCGCGTTGTAAACGGTCGCCAGTGAGACGGAGACGCCCTCGCTCTGCGCCTCGGCGTGGATTTCCTCGGCCGTCACATGGCGGTTGCCGCGCGTGAAGAGGAGCGTCGCCAGATGCATGCGCTGGCGGGTCGGCCGCAGGCCGTGCATGCGCATCCTGTCGCGAAGGCGGGAAGCCCAGCATGCGGAGTTCGCTTGGCCTGTCTGTGTGGTCGCACCGGTCATAGGTTGCAATATATTGCCGAATTGGATTGCGTGTCCAGCATATGTCGTCCGTGAAGTTGCAAAAATCAAGTCATGTCGGGTCCGCCTCGGCTGTGGGCGCCGGACTGCCGACTGGATCACGAACCTGTGGAACCGCGTCAGCGGAACCCGGCCAAACCTGTTCAGAAACGTGGCGCGACCGTGTCGCCATTGTGTCAACCAAGTGATTGAAAACAAAAGGTATTTTATAAAGTCGGACGTCGCCTTTTCCGGAACAGTCGGGAGGGTTGCCCGTTCCTCTGGCAAGGATGCCTTCTGGCGTCCGACGAACAA
>CAVZBM010000002.1:0-1203691 GCA_963773525.1 uncultured Alphaproteobacteria bacterium
AAGTTCGGGCCCCGGGAGGGTTGATCCGCCCGCACAATTAGGGATTTGCGGGGAGAGCATTTGACACTGAACCTCCGGAGGCACATCAAGTCCGCCGATGGGCGGCCCTGACCGTTGTTTCTCTTCCAGGCCGGAGTGGCGTGGGCATCTATCTTCCCATTGCCGAGATGTCGGTGAATGCCTTCGTTCTCTCCTGATGGGCGCCGCGGTCGGGTTCCTCTCCGGCATGTTCGGCGTCGGCGGCGGCTTCCTGATCACGCCGCTGCTGATCTTCTACAACATCCCGCCGGCCGTGGCGGTGGCGACCGGCGCCAACCAGGTCGTCGCCTCGTCCGTTTCCGGCGTGCTGTCGCATTTCAAGCGCGGCACGGTCGACGTGAAGCTCGGCACGGTGCTGCTGGTCGGCGGCATCGCCGGCGCCTCGTCGGCGTCTGGATCTTCGCGCATCCTGCGCGAGCTCGGCCAGCTCGATCTGATGGTCTCGCTCCTCTACGTCGGCTTTCTCGGCACCGTCGGCGGCGCTGATGATGGTCGAAAGCGTGCGCGCGCTGCGCCGCGCCGCGGCGGGCGCGCCGGTCAGCCTGCGGCGGCCCGGCGCGCACACTGGGTCCACAGCTGCCGCTTCAAGATGCGGTTCCAGGCATCCAAGCTCTATGTCAGCGTCATCCCGGTGCTCGTGCTCGGCGCTGATGATCGGCTTGCTGCCGTCGATCATGGGCGTCGGCGGCGGCTTCATCATGGTGCCGGCCATGATCTACCTCCTCAAGGTGCCGACCAACGTCGTGATCGGCACGTCGCTGTTCCAGATCATCTTCGTCGCGGCCTACACGACCATCATCCATGCCGTCGACCAACCAGACCGTCGACGTCGGTGCTGGCCGTCTGCGCTGATGCTCGGCGGCGTGGTCGGCGCCCAGTACGGCGCCCAAGGCGGGCCAGCGACTGCGCGGCGAACAGCTGCGGGCGCTTCTGGCCCTCCTCGTCCTGCTGGTCGGCCTTCGCCTCGCCTTCGACCTGATCATCACGCCGGACGATCTCTTCTCCATTGCGCACGTGTGCTTGAAATGATGGCATTGAGAGCCCTCGCGCTGACGGCGATCGTGACGACCGCGCCGGCAGCCATGGCGCAGGACGTCGAGACGTCCCTGCCCGAACGGTCGAGGGAAATTCCCCACATCCAGATCGGCCTGTCGACCGACACGATCTACATCACCTCTGATTTCTCCGGGGCTGTCCTGACCGTCTTCGGCACCGTGACCGGCGCTTCAGGGGTCAGCGACGCGTGGAAAGCCCCTATGCCATCTGCGGTGACGCTGGAAGGCCCGCGTCAGACGGCGGTCGTCCGCAAGAAGAACAGGGTTCTCGGCATCTGGATCAACACCCACTCGGAGGAGTTGCGCAACGTCCCGCTGTCCTATCTCGATCGCCACTTCCGGCCGGATCGACTGGCTGACGGGGGACATGGCCCTTGCGGAACTCGGCGATCGGACCGGAGTCCGTCGCTGCGGGCGACCCTTCAGAAGCGCGCCGAACTGGCGCGAATTCGTCGCGGCCCTGCGCCGCCAGCGGCTGGCGGCGCGGGCTTTACACGCAAAGTCCGGACTCGGTGCAGTTCCTCTCCGGCCCGCTGTTTCGCGCGCGGCTGAGCCTGCCGGCGGACATCCCGGTCGGGCTGCATGTCGTCGAAGCCTATCTTTTCAAGAATGGCCGGCTCGTGGACCAGACCTCGCTGCCGCTCAAGATCGCCAAGAGCGACTGGGAGCAGACGATCAGCCGGACCGCCCGCAGCCAGTCGCTGCTCTACGGCGTCCTGGCTGTGCTGCTCGCCGTTCTGACCGGCTGGCTGGGGCGAATCATCTTCAGGCGCGACTAGAGTTCGGCTCCAAGTGGGCCGGTTCCGCGAACGATATGGAAGCGTCGCGCCAGATGCTCTAGCTAGAGCGCCGGGGCAGCAGAGGGAGGCGGGTGATGAACGAGACCGACAGCGACGACAGGAACAGCGCCACCGCCCAATTGCTGGTCTATGCAGGCTACATTCCGTTCGGTCTGCTGACCCTTCTGTTCGTTTTCCCGGAGATCTCGCCCTTCTCGCGGGCCGACACGCTTCTTCTGCTGATTGCCTATGGCGCCGTCATCCTCTCCTTTCTGGGCGGCATTCGCTGGGGCTTCGCGACTCTTCGGAACGACGAGGCCTCGGCGCGGGAACTGCTGACCGCCGTGGTGCCTTCGCTGATCGGCTGGATGTGCCTCACCCTGCCGAGCTCGCCGGCGCTGATCCTCCTCGCGGTGACCTTCGTCTGGCATTATTTCTGGGATCACCGCCACGCCGAGCGGCATGCGCTGCCCGGCTGGTTCCTGCCGTTGCGCAGGACGATCACGCTCATCGTGGCGCCGACCCTCGTCGTCGCTGCCGTCGCCGTCGCGCTCTAGGCTCAATCGCCGACGAGATGCTGGGCGCCGGACGCAGAAGACGCGGTCCTCGCCGAGCATGAAAGCGCAGAACGCCGACCAGTCGAAAAGGCCGGCATAGGCCCGGTGGCGAACGTTCAGGGAACCGGCATAGGCGCCGAAGGCCGGCAAGATCATGCGGCGGCCGTCCGATGCGAAGCAAGCTGCCCGGACCGCACGTCCGCGCTGCACGATCCGGGCGCACCGGGATGCAGGTGCCCGGCCACTTCGCCTTCGCCGGCGCGCCGGACCGGGGTTCGTGGCGGAAGACGCAGACCGTGCCGGCGTGGAGTGTCGGCAGCGACCGGCCCGGCAAGCCTTCGGGCGGCGCGGGATCGTGATTGCCGGCGATCCAGATCCAGTCGCGTCCCTCGCATGACCGCCTGGAGCATCGCCCTATCGCCGTCGTTCATCCGGCCGGCGCCGCCATCGTCATGGAAGCTGTCGCCGAGCGCCACCACGCGGCGCCGGGCGCCAATAATCGACCATCGCGGCAAGGCGCCTCAACGTCTCGCCAGTATCGTAGGGCGGCAGCATCATGCCGCGCCGGGCGAAGCTGCGAGCCCTTCTCCAGATGGAGGTCGGCGACGACCAGCGTATCCATTTCGGGAAGCATCAGCACACCCGCCGGATCGAGCAGGGCAAGATGGCCGGCCAGCCTGTGCGGGGCGACGCCGGTCATCTCAAGCTCGTCCTTCCGCAGGGGCCTGCCCAATTCCGAACGCCTCCATCTCCAGCTCTTCGGCGAGCTCGGAAAGAAGAAGGTCCGTGCCGCCAGCGACGCGCTCGCGGCCGATCTCCATCATGATCGGCACCGCGAGCGGCGAGATATGCTCCAGAGGCTTATGCATGATTCGGCCGGCGGTGCGGGAGAGCATTTCGGCCACGCGGCGAACATCGAGAAGACCGACGGCGGCGTCCTGCGCGTCGCCTTGAGGACGATGTGGTCGGGCTCGTGCGTGCGCAGCACGTCGTAGATGAGGTCGGTCGAGACGGTGACCTGGCGGCCGCTCTTCTCCTGGCCGGGATGGCGCTTCTCGATCAGCCCGGCAATGAGCGCGCAGTTGCGGAAGGTCCGCTTCAGCATGAAGCTCTCGTCGAGCCACGCCTCCAGATCGTCGCCCAGCATGTCCTGGTCGAACAGCGCATCGAGGTCGAGCGAGCCGCCGGTCGATCATGGCCGCCAGGTCGCCATGCGCCCAGATGCAGAGCGTATAGTCGGTCGCGACGAAACCGAGCGGCCGCGCGCCGGCCCGTTCCATCCGGCGCGTCAGCAGCATGCCGAGCGTCTGATGCGCGAGCCGCCCTTCGAAGGCGTAGGCGACGAGGTAGATGGCGCGTCGCCGCGCGGAAATGTCTCGATCAGCAGACGATCCGGCGGCGGCAGGACGACTCTTTTCCTCCTGCAGGCGCAGCCAGTCCGACACCTGATCGGGCAGCGCCGACCAGCGTTCCGGATCGGCCAGCATGGCGCGGACGACTTCGGCGAGATAGGTCGTCAGCGGAAACTTGCCGCCGGCATAGGCCGGGATGCGCGGGTCCTGCCCCTCGGCGTCCGTCACCAGGCATTCCTGCTCGACGATGCCCTCATAGCGCAGCGTCCGGCCGGCGAAGATGAAGGTGTCGCCGGTCGTCAGGCTCTCCAGGAACGCCTCCTCGATCTTGCCGAGAATCAGGCCGCCGCGCGCCGGGCCGCGACGCCTCGCGCGGATCAGCCGGATCGTCAGCAGCGGCGCTTCGACGATGGTGCCGACATTCATGCCGGTATTGCTGGGCCACGCGCGGATTGGCGACGCGCCAAAGCCCTTCCTTCGTGCGCCTGATCTTGGCATAGCGGTCATAGGCGCGCAGCGCGTAGCCACCGGTGGCGACGAAATCGACGGCCTGTTCGAACGTTTCCCAGTCGAGGTGCTGGTAGGGCGCGGCGGAGCGGATTTCGGCAAAGAGGGCGTTCGGCCTCGAACGGTTCCGCGCAGGCCATGCCGAGGATGTGCTGGCAGAGCACGTCGAGCGCACCATCGCTGAGCGGCGGCGTGTCCTGATGGCCGAGATAGTTTGCCTCGAGAGCCGCCTCGCACTCCATCACCTCGAAACGGTTGGCCGGCACGAGGATCGCCTCGGACGGCTCGTCCATGCGGTGATTGGACGCGGCCGATGCGCTGGGCGAGCCGGCTCGCGCCCTTGGGCGCGCCGACATGGACGACGAGATCGACATCGCCCCAGTCGATGCCGAGATCGAGCGTGGAGGTGGCGACGATCGCCTTCAGCGTTCCCGCCTGCATCGCCGCCTCGACGCGCCGGCGCTGGCCGACGTCGAGCGAGCCGTGATGAAGCGCGATCGGCAGGCTTTCCTCGTTGATCTTCCAGAGCTCGGAGAACAGGGATTCGGCCTGGCTGCGGGTGTTGACGAAGAGAATGGTCGTCCGGTGCCGCCTGATCGCCTCCATCACGTCCGGGAACGGCATAGCGCGAGGAATGGCCTGCCCACGGCACGCGTTCTTCGGACTCGAGGATCGTGATGTTCGGTCTGGCGCCGCCGACGACTTCGATCAGTTCACTCATCGGCGGTCGGTCGGAGCCGTCCTGGGCCACGAGCCAGCGGCGCAATTCATCCGGCCAGGCGACCGTGGCCGACAGGCCGATCGCCTGCAGGCCGGGGCTGATCGTCCGCAGCCGGGCGAGGCCCAGCGCGAGGAGATGACCGCGCTTGGAGGTGACGAGGGAATGCAGCTCGTCCAGCACGACATAGCGCAAGGAGCCGAAGAAGCGGGCGCTGTCGCCATGGCTCAGCATCAGCGCAAGCTGTTCCGGCGTGGTGAGGAGGATGTCGGGCGGCACGCTCTTCTGGCGCTTGCGTTTCGACGCGGGCGTGTCGCCGGTGCGGGTCTGGATATCGATCGGCAGGCCGATACCCTCGACCGGCGTCTTCAAATTGCGCTCGATGTCCGTCGCCAGCGCCTTGAGCGGCGAGATGTAGAGCGTGTGGATGCCACTTGTCGCACCGGCTGTCCCGGCCATTTTGCGGCCTCGCTCATGCAGTTCGACGAGTGAGGGCAGGAAGCCGGCGAGTGTCTTGCCGGCACCGGTCGGCGCGATCAGCAGGGCGGAACGACCCGCCTGAGCACGCGCCAGAAGATCGATTTGGTGGGCGCGCGGCGTCCAGCCGCGTTTCGCGAACCAGCGCAGGAAGGGCTCCGGCAGACGAACAGCGGCATCAGCGGCCGTGGCGATGGTGGGGGTCTGTTGCACCGATCCGAGATAGGGAGAGCGGGGGCGTTGGGAAAGCCGCGATGCCGCCGCCGGGTCAGGCGAGGCGACTGTCCGGCGCCTGGGCGGAAGCGCGAGATTGCCGCGCAATCGCCTCTTCCGCGACCCCCTTGCGCCGCGCGATCCGGCTCCGGGCCGACAGAAGGCGTGGATCGTCGGGGCGTAGTCCGAGGGTGGTGATGAATTCCCTGCGACTCTGCTCGCGCAGTTCCTCCGCACCGAGTTCGGTGCCGAACAGCCGGTCGACGATCTCGCCGCCGGGGGTGACGTGGTAATTCCCGGTGAAGTCCCGGAAATGGTGCCGGGCGTGCGAGGCCGCGGCGTGCTGCTCCAGCCAATTGCGCCGGACCGGCAGATGGGAGGTCATGTGGAACCACTCGTAGGCGATAAAGGTCGCGAGGGCGCCGACCAGCACCAGCGCCGCCGCGTGAACAAAAGGAGCCGGCACTCCCGCCAACGCCATGACGCTCCAGAAGAGGACGAGGTTGAGCAGCGCCATCGGCACGCCGAACCAGATCGGCACGAAGAACAAACGCTCCGCGCTCGGGAAATCGTGATGGCCGTAGTGGACCTCGTAAAGGACGTTGAACAGGAACTGGGAGCGCGGCGGCGGCAGGTGGAAGACGAAGCGGTGGATCAGATACTCATTGGTCATCTGCGCCAGGATACCGGCGGGAATGGCAAGCAGCACCGTCCAGGTGAAGTGTGTCGCGACGATTACCAGACCGGCAACGAACAGCGCCAGCATGGCGAGAACGCCGTCATGGGAGAGCAACACCCTGATCCGCTTGTCCATTCCCTCGCCCTCTCCGCGCGCCAGCCGACGATCTGTCGTACCGGGCCTCGCCGGCACCGGTGATGATATCATGACGCGCTCGGCTGTCATCACCTTTACGTAAGGGTGAAGGTGGAAGAGATGGCCAAGCCGACGCGTTGCTCCGGCAGGACGAGCGCCCATATTCGCACCATGCGCGCCTCCGATCTGCTGCACACAAGGCCCGAGGGTCTCTACTGCCCGCCGGGCGATTTCTTCATCGACCCCGTGCGCCCGGTCGAGCGGGCGCTGATCACCCACGGTCATGCCGACCATGCGCGGCCGGGCCATGCGAAAGTGCTGGCGAGCGACGCGACGCTCGACATCATGGCGATCCGCTATGGCGAGAACTTCAGCGCAGAGCGCCAGACGGCGAGGCTCGGCGAGAGCCTCGACCTGAATGGCGTGTCGGTGACGTTCCGCCCCGCCGGCCACGTCCTCGGTTCGTGCCAGATCGTCGTCGAGAAGGACGGCACGCGGATCGTCGCCTCGGGCGATTACAAGCGCCGGCCCGACCCGACCTGCCTGCCGTTCGAGGTGGTGCCGTGCGACGTCTTCATCACCGAGGCGACCTTCGCGCTGCCGGTCTTCCGCCACCCCGAGACGGAGGAGGAAATCGGCAAGCTGCTCGACAGCCTCCGCCAGTTTCCGGAGCGGGCGCACGTCGTCGGCGCCTATGCGCTCGGCAAGGCGCAGCGCGTGATCCGCATGCTGCGCGATGCCGGCCTTGACGCGCCGATCTACATTCACGGAGCGATGCAGAAGCTCTGCGACTACTATGTCAGCCAGGGCATCGACCTCGGCGACCTGCGCCCGGCGACGATCGACCGCAAGCAGAAGGAGCAGTTTGCCGGGGCGGTCATCGTCGGCCCGCCCTCCGCCTTCGCCGACCGCTGGGCGCGGCGGTTTCCGGATCCGGTCGCCTGCTTCGCGTCGGGCTGGATGCGGATCCGCCAGCGCGCCCGCCAGCGCGGCGTCGAATTGCCGCTGATCGTCTCGGACCACGCCGACTGGGACGAACTCTGCGAGACGATCCTGCAGACCGGCTGCGGGGAGGTGTGGGTGACGCATGGTCGCGAGGAAGCGCTCGTCCGCTGGTGCGAGTTGCAGGGCATCCGGGCCAGGCCGCTGCATCTCGTGGGCTATGAGGACGAGAACGAGATAGTGAAGCCCTTTGCCGAACTTCTCGACCGCCTCGTCCTGACGCCGTCGCGCAACGGCAAGATCCGGCTTCTGGTCGACTATTTCGCCGCGACGCCGGACCCTGACCGCGGCTATGCACTGGCGGCGATCACGCGCGATCTCGACATTCCCGGCATCAAGCCAAACGTGCTGCGGACGCTCGTCACCGAGCGGATGGACGAGACGCTGTTCGGCTATTCCTACGACTATGTCGGCGACCTCGCCGAGACCGTCAGCCTGGTGTGGCCGGCCTGCGGAGCAGGGCCGAAACGATGAGCTGCCAGACGAACCCGTTCGCGCCAATCGCCATCCGTCGCTCGGCGAGGTGGTCGACACCTTCCTGGAGACCTCGCGCTCCGACGGCCCGGCGGTGCTTGCCGACCTTCTCGACCGGCTGGACTCCTCGGGCCGCTATGCCGCGATCAAGCTCTTCACCGGCGGCATGCGGATCGGCGTGTCGGCGCGGCTCGCCAAGCAGGCGCTGGCGCGAGTTCGGCGGCAAGGACGTCACCGAGATCGAGGAGCTGTGGCATGGGCTCGAGCTGCCCTACGAGGATCTGTTCGCCTGGCTCGAAGGCCGGGCCGACAAGCCGGAGCACGGCGCGCTGGCGCTGTTCCGGCCGGTCATGCTGGCGACGGCGCTGGAGGAGCCGGACTATGACCGAATCGATCCCGGAGACCTTCACCGCCGAATGGAAATGGGACGGCATCCGCGTCCAACTCGTCGCCGAGGGAGAGCGAAGACGCATCTATTCGCGGACCGGCGACGACATTGGCGGGACGTTCCCCGACCTGATCGATGCGATGGATTTCGAGGGCGCAATCGACGGCGAGCTCCTCGTCGGCCGTCCGGAGGCGCATGACGACCAGCTCGCCGTCGGCACCTTCTCCGATCTGCAGCAGCGGCTGAACCGCAAGAGCGTCCCCGCCAAGTTGATGAAGAGCCACCCCGTCTTCGTCCGTGCCTATGATCTGCTGTCGGAGGGCGAGGCGGATCTGCGGCCCCTGCCCTTCGCCGAGCGCCGGCAGCGGCTGGAGGCCTTCGTCGCCCGGCTCGATCCGGCCCGCTTCGATCTTTCCGAGCAGATCCCCTTCTCCGACTGGGGCGAGCTCAACGAGCTGCGCTGCAACCCGCCGCATCCGATCATCGAAGGGGTGATGATCAAGCGCCAGGAGAGCAGCTACGTGCCTGGACGGCCCAAGGGCGAGTGGTTCAAGTGGAAGCGCGATCCCTTCACCGTCGACGCGGTGCTGATGTACGCCCAGCGCGGCCATGGCAAACGCTCCAGCTTCTATTCGGACTACACGTTCGGCGTCTGGACGCTGGCGACGACGACCAGATGATGCTGGTGCCGGTCGGCAAGGCCTATTTCGGCTTCACCGACGCCGAGCTGAAGCTGATCGACAAATATGTCCGCGACCACACGGTCGAGCGCTTCGGACCGGTACGCGCGGTGAAGGCGGATATGGAGAGCGGTCTGGTTCTCGAAGTCGCCTTTGAGGGCCTGCAATCATCAAGCCGGCACAAGAGTGGCGTCGCAATGCGCTTCCCGCGGGTTTCCCGCCTGCGCTGGGACAAGCCGAGCGCCGAGGCCGATACGCTGGACACGCTCCGGCAGTTGCTCGACGAGAACCGGGGCAAGGCGTCCCGCAGCCGCCCGCTCTGAAGGCGGCTCTTCCTGCGCCTCCGCCCCGGGCCTTGCCACATTCCGCCGGCGATTGGGCGGTCTGAAAGCAATTATAAGTTGTTTCAATTTCGGTCTTTCGGACAGGATCCGTAGGAGTGGCGCCACACCCGATCGTTCAACCAACCCGAGATGGAGCCGATGCAACTCCCCCCGATACGACCTTCCTCCCGCCAGTCCCAACCGGAAACCTCCCCGAACCCCGATCAGCCGCAGGCGATCAGCCACCGTCGGTCCGGGCTGAAGATCCCTGCCAAGGCCACACTTGTGTCCAGCACCACCAGTCCGGCCACGAGCCCTCACCAGCAGGCCAACGGCAATCCGCAGACGAACGAGGATGTGATGTCGTGGCCCGACACATCAGGTGATCCCAACGCCGGCGGCGATGGTGCAGACGTTTCTCCGACGCTCTCTGACGAACCCGCCTTCATGCAGAGGTCCCTTTCCGCCGCCAGCATGGAAGTGCATGGGCGGTCGTCCATCGGATCGGAGGACGGATTAGGACGGTCGTCCCGCAGTTCATCGTCATCCTCCGGTCCGCCATCCCCCAGAGCGTTCGATCCAGACGACCCCGACCAGGAGGTGTCGGAGACGAAATCGGACCATTCCGGCAGCCCCTCCGGAACGCCCGAGCCACCAACGCATCTGGGCTACAGAGCCGGTCGCAAGAATTTCTATGATTATCCGGGCGGACGGTTCGACCAACCGCATGGCCGGATTCCGCTGATGAGGCCGACAGGTGGATCCGTTCAGCCCCAATCGTCACAAGAGAGCCACTCGGACGTTTCCGATCATGAAACCCAGGTTTCCAGCGGCCGCTTCGCCCCAAGCCATAAGGCCGGCCCGGGGCTGAACGATGATGCTGGGGTGTTCAATCATTGGGGCCCCTCGAAGGCGCCAGACCGACCGCATTGGGCGCGGCATGATCGGTCAGCCAGCCAGAGCACGTCCGGTCGCGGGGCCGATGGCACGGCGCGGCACGATCAGCAGCGCCCGCAGCACCGGGCGAGAATCCGTGCGGATATGCCCATCAGCGCAAAGGTCATGAAAGAGCCGGACGCCAAGTAGCCTATCGACGCTTGATGAATTGCCGGCCTCCCTCGCAGCCGGCAATGGCCTCACGGAATGCGGCCGCCGTCGAACGTCATCCGCTCCGGTTGGGGCAGGTTCTACGTGTCGCCGACGAGAAGAATGACGCTGAAAAGCTCCAGTTCGCTTTCCGCCTGCGGAAGGGCGATGCGGATGGCCCCCTCGTCCTCGGGCGCGCCATCGCCCATCGTGCCGGCGAAGAGGAGATCTCCGGCCGCCGCCTCGACGTGATAGCGGCGGGTGCCGCAATCGCCAAGGCCGGCGAAATCGCAGGAGACCAGCAGCGCCGCGCCGGCCAGCGCATCCGACCGGGCGCGGACAGAGACGGTGTAGGGAAGACCGGCCAGCCGCGCCAATGTGTCACGGCTGATCGGAATGAGGATCGCGGCCTCTTCGCTACCGCCGCCCTCGATGTGCAGCACGCGCTGCTGACCGGCTTCGACCAGATCGGCCGACAGGCCGCCGAAGACGCCGGGCCGGGGGCCGGCGCCCGGCTCGTAGAGCACTATCTGGGCCCGGTCGTCGGCTCCGCCGCCGAGGCCCGCCTCGGGCGTATAGTCCTCGGCGGGTTCGACCTCCCGCAGGAACTGCTCCAGGACGAATTCATAGTCGGCATTCGACGCTGCCCAGAAGCCGGCGCCGAGAAGGGCGAAGACCACGAAAGTGAGGACGAGCATCGTCCAGGCATAGGGCCTGCGCCGTGGCCGGCCGTCCCTGCCCCGCCGCCGCTTGCGGCGCGTCCCGCGCGGCGGCTCGCCGTCGCCGTCGACCGTGATGTCGAGATCGTCGGCCGCGAGCCCCGGATCGGCGGCGCGCCCGGCGGCCGCGACAGGGCTCTCCATGACCGGCTCTGACCGGCCCGGTCCGGAGCGAGCCGGACGGCGTTCATGTTCGCGGCCTTCGACGGGATCGACGCGTGCGTCGTCGCGCCGCCCCGCCGTGTGGGGATCGCGTGCCTGCGGGTGGGGCGCATCGAAGGAGGGGTCGACCCGATCGGCCGCCGGCGGCGTGCTGCGGTCGCCATTCGGTACGGGGGCCGTCGCCGGCAGATAGTCCTGCTCGATCTCCCCGATGGCATCGAGGAGCCGCTGGCGGCGAAGCTGCCGGTCCGCCGGATCGGTCACGCCCTCATGGTCGAGGGCGTTCTCCAGCGCCTGCTGGGCGGAGCGGTAGACGCGCTCGCGATGTTCGGGGTTGCCCGCATTGCCCCTGGCGAGTGCAGCCCGTATCGCCTTTCGGATCGCATCCAACGCTTTTCGTCTCCCGCCATGTGTCGCGCGATAATCGCTTGATGCGGCTGGCGAAACAAGGTGCGCCGTCGATGATCTCGTTTTCGGGCGCGGGACGGCCGGCCGCCCCGTGCCGCGGACCCGGTTGCGGAGCAGCCCTCCGGCTCGACGGGTCGCGGGGCGTGGACGGCCATCAGCTGGCCGTACCGGAAGAGATGGAATGCAATTTGGCGCTTAAATCCGTCCGGACATGCGGCTATCACGCCGCACACTTGCCTGCTTCGCGCGGGCCCGTGCCGCTTTAGCTCAGTCGGTAGAGCACATCATTCGTAATGATGGGGTCGCAGGTTCGAATCCTGCAAGCGGCACCATTTTTATTTGCCTCGTTTTTAATTCGTCCATTGAATTGATCCGTCGCGCCTGACGAGCGCGATCTCAATTCCGGCGCTTCGGCATCGAGCCGCCATCCGCGCGGACAATCGTTCAGTCTCTGGCGTCAATGGAACCGCGGCAATTTCTCTTGCCCCGTCAATAGGACGGGCCATCAACAGACCCACCACCTCGCATAGTCCGCGGCGAAGGCGAGAGAGTTGGCCAGCGTGGGTGCTGTTGATGGTGCCACCTTTGCATTCGATTGACGACGGCTTGACCGTCCACCACCCCTACCACGTCTCCAACTCCAGACCGGGGGTTCACAACCACAGTCTCAAGCTCTCTTCGATACTTGCCGCCATAAGAAGTGCTGCCGAGGGATTCGATTTTCTCAAATCCCGCGCGGGCCAGCCATTCTGGAATATCGAAGCGCTTGGCATGTTCCCCATCGGGATGAATGGATACTGTCGCTTCCGTGGCATTGTCCAAGACGTACCGAGCCATAGCGAGCATAATACTGGCCTCAGTCAGCCGCTCCTCAATGCCACCTTGTGCCTTGGCTCGACGTTTTTCAGGCGGTTCATACTGCGTCACATAATGCAAAATCTGCCTCACTCGTCGCTTGGCCGGAGAGTACCCTCCTCCGCCCTGCTGTCATAAGCCATACATCCAAGCCGCAGCCCGGCGAAGATCCCGTAGGGCGGGAGCATGCCCTCGTCCGGCAGATCGGCGCCGCCCGGGATCGGCAGGATCTGCCAGTCGCCATCCGGCAGTGTCATTGGCGCGGCCTCGCCGCTCATGTTGACCGCGATGAAGATGGCCTCGTCTTCCGACCCCCGCTCATAGCTCAGAACCGCATCGTCCGACTGGCGAAAGCGGATCGCGCCCTTCCCCAGCGCCGGATGAGCGCGGCGAAAGGCGATCAGCGCACGGTAGAAATGCAGGAGCGACTTCTGGTCCTCCTCCTGCAGCGTGACCGAGAAGTCGAGATGGCTGTTGGCAACGGGCAGCCACGGCTTGCCGGACGAAAAGCCGCCATGGGGCGCGTGATGGGACCAGACCATCGGGGTGCGGCACCCGTCGCGGCCCTTGAAGGCGGGCCAGAACCGGATGCCGTAGGGATCCCGCAGATCCTCATAGGGCAGCTCCGCCTCGTCGAGACCGAGTTCCTCGCCCTGATAGAGGCAGACGGACCCTTTCAGCGTCAGCAGGATCGTCGCCAGCACCCGCAGATAGGCCGCCCGGTCCTCGAAGACGAGATCGCAATAGCGCGAGGCGTGGCGGGCCACGTCATGGTTGGAGAAGGCCCAGCAGGACCAGCCGTCCGGCGCGGCCGCCTCGAACGCCTCCACCACGCCGCGGACTCCGTTCGGAGTGAGCGGGCCGGGCGCCAGGAATTCGAAGGAATAGCACATGTGGATGCCGTCGACGCCCGACGTGTACTGGCCGACGATCTCCAGGCCGCGCAGCGCGTCGCTGACCTCACCGAGGGCGGTGCGGTCGTCGAATTCCTCCAGCAGCGCCCGCAGGCGGGCGAGGAAGGCGAGGTTCTCGGGCCGGCTCTTGTCGTAGATGTGGTTCTGATAGGTGTAGGGATTGACGAGCGGTGCCGTGGTGTCGGTGCGGTTCTCCGGAGCGAGCGCCGGATTGTCCTCCAGCGCCGCCGAATGGACGTAGAAATTGATGGTGTCGAGGCGGAAGCCGTCGACGCCCCGTTCCAACCAGAACCGGACGGCGCCGAGCAACGCGTCCTGCACGTCGGGATTGTGGAAATTCAGGTCCGGCTGGCTCTTGAGGAAATTGTGCAGATAGTACTGGCAACGCGTCGAATCCCATTCCCACGCCGTGCCGCCAAAAATGGAGAGCCAGTTGTTGGGCGGCGAACCATCCTCTTTCGGATCGGCCCAGACATACCAGTCGGCCTTCGCGCCGTCGCGGCCGGAGCGGCTCTCCATGAACCAGGGATGGCGGTCGGAGGAATGGGAGAGCACCTGATCGATGATCACCTTCAGCCCGAGCTCATGGGCGCGGCCGACCAGCCGGTCGAAGTCCGCCATCGTGCCGAACATGCGGATCGACGTCGGTATAATGGGCGACGTCATAGCCGAAATCGTCCATCGGCGAGGGGAAGAAGGGCGACAGCCAGATCGCGTCGACGCCCAGCGAGGCGACGTAGGGCAGCCGCTGCGTGATACCGGCCAGGTCGCCGATGCCGTCGCCATTGCTGTCCTGGAAGGAGCGCGGATAGATCTGGTAGATGACCGCGCCTCGCCACCAGTCCGGATCACGAACCGCGACGGTTCCCGGCAGTTGCGAGGTTTCGATCATCGTTTCGAGGCTCATGAAAGGATCCTGTGCTGACGGTTCGATCGAAGGCAGCGCGCCGGCCGGGCGCGGCATACCCGCCGCCACCATAGTGTGGCGACGGGGCAAGGCGTCCAGTCCCCTCGGTCAGTCCCTGGCCGGCGGCCCATCTGGGCCCCCGGCGGGATTCGCCCCGAACGCCCATTCCCCTTCGCCGAGACACGGCGCCGCATGATCGCTGACCATCGGGCTGCGCGAAAAGCGGAGCGGGCTGCGCAGACCGGCAACGCCGTCCGGCGCGATGCGGAGGCCACGGGCCTCGATCTGCGGATCCTCGATCGCATCGGCGACCGTGTTGATCGGCCCCGCCGGCACGCCCGCCGCCTCGAGCGCCGCGATCAGATCGTCTCGCTCGCGCGCCGCCGTCCGCTCCCCGATCAGCGCGACCAGCGCCTCGCGATGGTCGACGCGGGCGGGATTGGTCGCATAGGCGGGATCATCCGCCAGACCGTGCAGGCCGAGCGCCGTGCAGAGGGCGCGCGAACTGCCGGTCATTGCCGCAGGCGATGATGATATGACCGTCCGAGGCGGCAAAGACCTGGTAGGGCACGATGTTGGGATGGGCGTTGCCGAGGCGGTGCGGCACCTGTCCGCCCAGAAGATAGTTCGTGGCCTGATTGGCGAGGACGGCGACGCCGCAGTCGAAGAGCGACAGGTCGACATGCTGTCCGCGACCGGAGCGCTCGCGCTCGGCCAGCGCCGCCTGAACGGCGATCACCCCGTAGAGCCCGGTGAAGATGTCGATCCACGCCACGCCGACCTTCTGCGGCTCGCCCTCCGGTTCGCCGGTCAGATCCATGATGCCGCTCATGCCCTGGATCAGGAAGTCGTAGCCGGGGCGGCCGGCACGCGGGCCGTCCTGCCCGAAGCCGGTGACGGAGACATAGACGAGCCGGGGATTGATGGCGGAGAGCGTTGCAAAGTCGAGGCCGTATTTGCGCAGGCCGCCGACCTTGAAATTCTCGATCAGCACATCGGCGCCGGCGACGAGGTCCTTCAGCTTCCGCAGATCGTCAGGATCGGCGAAATCGCAGGTGAGCGACGACTTGCCGCGATTGGCGGCGTGGAAATAGGCGGCGACACGCTCGCTCGAACCGTCGGCGCGCCGGCGCTCGATGAAGGGCGGGCC
Organism: uncultured Alphaproteobacteria bacterium; assembly: GCA_963773525.1. Taxonomy (GTDB): domain Bacteria; phylum Pseudomonadota; class Alphaproteobacteria; order Rhizobiales; family Rhizobiaceae; genus Notoacmeibacter. Next base: position 15,580 of record CAVZBM010000002.1, read on the forward strand.
CCAGTTCCTCGTATCGTCGCCGCCGGGCGCTTCGACCTTGATCACCTCGGCGCCGAGATCGGCGAGGGTCTGGCCGATCCACGGGCCGGCCAGAATCCGGGCCAGTTCGACGACCTTCAGCCCTTTCAGCGGCGGCTCGTCAGGCGCCATCGCTCAGAAGAACGCCTGGATGTCGGTCTGGGCGCGGCCGAGGATCAGCGCGTGAACATCGTGCGTGCCTTCGTAGGTGTTGACTGTCTCGAGGTTCTGGGCGTGGCGCATGACGTGATACTCGACCTGAATGCCGTTGCCGCCATGCATGTCGCGGGCCATGCGGGCGATGTCGAGCGCCTTGCCGCAATTGTTGCGCTTGACGATCGAGATCATCTCCGGCGCGAACCGGCCCTCATCCATCAGCCGCCCGACGCGGAGCGAGGCCTGCAGGCCAAGGGCGATCTCCGTCTGCATGTCGGCGAGCTTCTTCTGGAAGAGCTGCGTCGCGGCCAGCGGCCGGCCGAACTGCTTGCGCTCCAGACCATATTGCCGGGCCCGGAACCAGCAATCCTCGGCGGCGCCCATCGCGCCCCAGGAAATGCCGTAGCGCGCCCGGTTCAGGCAGCCGAACGGACCGCTCATGCCCTGGGTGTTCGGCAGGAGCGCCTCTTCGCCCACCTCGACGTCATCCATGACGATCTCGCCGGTGATCGAGGCGCGCAGCGACAGCTTGCCCTCGATCTTCGGCGCGGAGAGGCCCTTCATGCCCTTTTCCAGCACGAAGCCCCGCACCTTGCCGCCATGGGCATCGGATTTCGCCCAGACGACGAAGACATCGGCGATCGGGGCGTTGGAGATCCACATCTTGGCGCCGTTCAGCCGATAGCCGCCGTCGGTCTTGGTCGCCCGCGTCTTCATGCCGCCGGGATCGGAGCCGGCATCCGGTTCGGTCAGGCCGAAGCAGCCGATCCATTCGCCGGAGGCCAGCTTCGGCAGGTATTTCTTGCGCTGCTCCTCGGAGCCATAGGCAAGAATCGGGTGCATCACCAGCGAGGACTGCACGCTCATCATCGAGCGGTAGCCGGAATCGATCCGCTCGACCTCGCGGGCGACAAGGCCGTAGGAGACATAGCCTGCGCCGACGCCCCCATACTCTTCCGGGACGGTGACGCCCAGCAGGCCCGCCGCTCCCATTTCGGCGAAGATGGCCGGATCGGTCGTCTCGTTCAGATAGGCGTCCTGCACGCGCGGCAGCAGCTTGTCTGCCGCAAAGGCCGCCGCGGTGTCGCGGATCATCCGCTCCTCTTCTGTGAGTTGATCGTCGAGCAGGAGGGGATCGTTCCAGGCGAAGACGCCCTCATCCTTGACGTGGCGTTTCGGGTCGACCTGATCCTGGGACATGGGCTGCTTTCTCCAATCGCGGGAACCGGCATATGGGGCAAATCGCCGTTCGACGCCACCGTGCAGGACGATTCACAGCGTCCGGTCTGCCGCCTCAGATGGCGCCGGCGCGGCTCTTTTCGATGTAAATTTCCCGGAGACGTCTGGCGACCGGGCCCGGCCTGCCCTCGCCTATCGCGTCCCCGTCGATGCTGACGACCGGCATCACGAAGATGCTGGCCGAGGTGTTGAACGCCTCCTTCGCCGCCTTCGCCTCGTCCACGGTGAAGGGCCGCTCCTCGATCTTCATCTGCAGTTCACGGGCGCATTCCAGCACGGCGGCCCGGGTGATGCCCGACAGGATGTCCGGTGACAGGTCGCGGGTGACGATCGTTCCGTCCGCCGTCACGATCCAGGCGTTGTTGGACGAGCCTTCCGTGACCTTGCCGTCGCGCAGGAACCAGACATCGTCGACGCCCTCGTCATGCGCCAGCGTCTTCATCATCGAAGCAAAGAGCAGCTGCGTCGTCTTGATGTCGCTCCGGCCCCAGCGCAGATCATCCTTCGTGACCACAGCCTGTCCGCGCGCGGCGGACGGACTTGCGACAAGCGGCTTCGCCTGGGTGAACAGGACGAGTGAAGGCAAGACGTCCTCGGCCGGGAAGAGGAAGTCGCGGTCCGCCGCCCCGCGCGTGACCTGCATGTAAACCATGCCCTCCCCGACCGCGTTGTCGCGGACGAGGCGGCGGTGGATGTCGAGCAATTCGTCCTCGGACGCCGGCGCCTTCATCGCCAGTTCGCCGAGCGAGCGTCTGAGGCGGCGCATATGGGCGGCAAAATCGAGCAGCTTTCCGTCGAGAACCGAGGTCACCTCGTAGACGGAATCGGCGAAGAGAAAGCCGCGGTCAAAGACCGAGATCCGCGCCTCATCTTCCGGAACAAAGTCGCCGTTTACATAGACCGTTCTCATTCGAAAAGCTCTCTTTCTGCACAGGTGCGACCGCGTCGACCGGGTGCACCAGAGCAATAGCAGATCGCGAGCGCCGATCATCCATCGCGGATGCAATTTCGCTTCCAGCATGGGACGAACTCACAGATTTCAGCGCCATGCGCGGCCGTCGAGCCGGGTGAAGATCGGCCCGTCTCAAATACACCCCTTGGCTGCGCGACGCATGCTGCGGTACTCCAATACATGAGCGTCAAACGACTGGACATCCACAATTCGGAGATTCCTCGGGTATGCATGGCCTGCGAGGCGCGCCACCGCGGCATCTGCGGTGCGCTCGAGACCGAGCAGCTGTCCAGATTGGCCAAATCGACCAGCAGGCACGTCTTCTCGGCCGACGAAGAACTCGTTCCGGTGGGCGGCGAGATGCGCCAATATTCCAACATCCTCTCCGGGCGTCGTCAAACTGACCCGGTTGATGGCGGACGGCCGCCAGCAGATCGTCGGACTGCAATTCGCGCCCGATTTTCTTGGCCGGCCCTTCCGTTCATCCAGCGAGATCGCGGCGGAGGCCGCGACCGAAGTGCGCGTCTGCTCGTTCCCGAAGCGGGCGCTGGAAGAGATGGTTCGCGAAGCGCCCGAACTGGAGCACAGGCTCCACGAGCAGGCACTGAAGGAGCTCGACGAAGCACGCGAATGGATTCTCACCCTCGGCCGGAAGACGGCTGCGGAAAAAGTCGCGAGCTTCCTCTATCTCATTGCGAGCCACATCGATCCCGAGCACCTCGCCTCCGACCGGCCGATGCGGTTCGACCTGCCGCTGAAGCGGGCGGACATCGCCGACTATCTCGGCCTTACCATCGAGACGGTGAGCCGGCAGATCACAAAGCTCCGCAAGAGCGGCGTCATCGAACTGGAAGGCGCCAGAATGGTGGTGGTGCCCTCTCTGGCGGCGCTCGAACATGCCTCGGCGGCGGATCTGGAATAGGTCAGACGGCCTGCGAGTAGCGCACCGTTTCGTCTTGTGTGCCGTATGCGTCCATCCACGAGGCGACAATCCGCACGAAGGACCGCGCATCGTCCGGAACCTCCAGGGTCGTACCCGACATCGAGGCCAAGCCGAACCGGTCGGCATCGATCATCGCCTTCGCTTCATCGGCCAGATCGGAGGCCGAGGGTCCGTGTCGCTTGGCAAGGGCGTCGAAATCCACGCGAAAATTGCAGAGGAGGGTTTCGATGGCCTCGCTGCGCATCCGATCGTCGGCCGTCATCGCATAGCCGCGGCCGGCGCTGGAGTGACCGGCCGCGACCGCGGCGCGGTAGTTGTTGGTCGGCACGATGTTCTGGATATAGCCGCCCGGATAGCGCGAGATGGCGGATGCGCCGAAGCCGATCAGGACCGGTGCGTCGTCCGCTGTATAGCCTTGAAAGTTGCGGTGCAGCCGCCCGTTCCGCGCGGCGACGGCGAGGGTATCGTCGGGACGGGCGAAATGATCGAAGCCGATCGTCTCGTAGCCTGCTTCGACCAGCCGTCCCGCCGCCAGCCGGGCCTGCCGCAGCCGTTCGTGGCGACCCGGCAGATCGCTCTCGGCAATCATCCGCTGATGGGTCTTGGCCCAGGGCACATGCGCGTAGCCGAACAGAGCGACCCGCTGCGGCGCAATTTCGACCACCTGATCGACCGTCCGCATCAGCCTGTCCGTCGTCTGCCGGGGCAGCCCATAGAGCGCGTCTATATTGAGCGTGCAGCCCGTCCTCTCATGCAAGGCCGCAGCGACCTTCGCGGTGATTTCGAAGCTCTGGGGGCGATTGATCGCCGCCTGCACCGCCGGGTCGAAGTCCTGGACGCCGATGGAGGCGCGGGTCAGACCGAGCGCCTCGAGACCGTCCAGCGTGTCGGCGGTAACATCGGATGGATCGATCTCGACCGCGATCTCGGCCGTCGGCCGGACATCGAAGACCGATCGGATGGCGGTGCCGATCCGTGCCAGATCCTCGCTCTTCAACAGGCTGGGCGATCCGCCTCCGAGGTGCAGGGCCGTCAGTGCCGCCCGGAATTCTGCCCGCTCGCCGAAGGACTCGATCTCGCGGATCAGTGTATCGACATAGGCGCGGACGGGCTCGTAGCGACGCGTCTGCTTGGTGTGGCAACCGCAGAACCAGCAGAGCCGATCGCAGTAGGGGATATGCAAATAGATCGAGGCGCGCCCGTCCTGCCGGGCAGCAGCGATCAGATCCGGCACGAGGTCCGGCCCCGCCTCCGCCTGGAAATGCGGCGCGGGCGGATAGCTCGTATAGCGCGGGATGGTCCGGCCATAGACCGCGAGAAGGGCCTCGACGTCTCTCATGACAGGGCTTCGGCGGTGCGCCTGAAGGATCGGCACGACATGTTCGCGTTCAAATGCGAGGTGGCGACGCAGACCCTCGAAGAAGCCGCGGAGCATGTAGCCGAGGGCCTCGGCGTCGAGCCGTCCGCGTCCTGCGATATGATCCCGCAGCGCCTCGGCCAGTTCATCGGCATAGGATTCGTCGGCGATGTGCTCGAGCCAGAGCCGCGACAGCGTCTCCTCCTTCTCATGGGCCGCGTCCTTCAGCAGCGGAAACACGTGGGTCTCCTCGAAGCGATGGGCATCACGGATGGCCGCCGGGAGAGCGCGGGCGATGTGCAGGCAATTCTGCCGGTCCGGCTCCTGGGCCAAGGCGTCAGCGACCGTTTCCAGATTGTCGCACAGCAACTCCAGAAGACGGATCTGCTGCATCAAACCATCGGCAACGATCTCAAGGCTGTTCCTCGCCGACACTGTCCTGACCGGTGAGGACCCGGCCGCTCCGTGCGGCTCCTCCTTCTCCTCGATATCCACGACCACGACCGAACTCCATGCTGCAAAGGAGGGTCAGAATTAGCCGACGCGCCGATCGCATCCTTGATTCAGATCAAGGCTGACGCCACCGATCGGTCCTACCCCTCCTGCGACGCCGGGGCGGTCCGCCCGCTCCGGGAGGGGACTGCACGACATTGGAAGATAAGGAGTGCGCAAGATGCGCAATCAGGTGGAAGCCATTCTGGTCGGCGTGGCGACGCTGCTCGCCCTCATTCTGGCTGGGCTCGCCGCCGATGAGGGCATGCGCGCCCATGCATGGGTGTTGTTCGCGGTACTGGCGATCGCTTCGTGGGTTCTGCTGCGCCGCATCGACTTCTCCGCAGCTCGCTCGATACCGCTGAGGGCCAACGGCGCGGACGCGGTCGACTACAATGATTCGATCGTCCGCTATGGCGTGATCGCGACGGCGTTCTGGGGTGTGGTCGGCTTCCTGGTCGGACTGATCATCGCGCTGCAACTCGCCTTTCCGGACCTGAATATCGAGCCTTGGTTCAATTTCGGGCGGATGCGCCCCCTGCACACGTCGGCGGTCGTCTTCGCCTTCGGCGGCACGGCGCTGCTGACGACCAGCTTTTACGTCGTACAACGGACGACGCGTGCTGCGCTCTTCGGCGGCTCGCTGCCCTGGTTCGTCTTCTGGGGCTACCAGCTCTTCATCGTTATTGCCGCGACCGGCTACCTCCTCGGCATCACGCAGAGCAGGGAGTATGCCGAGCCGGAGTGGTATGTGGATATCTGGCTGACCATCGTCTGGGTCGCCTATCTCGTCGTCTTCGTCGGCACGCTGGTGAAGCGCAAGGAACCCCACATCTACGTTGCCAACTGGTTCTATCTCGGCTTCATCGTCACCGTCGCCATGCTGCACGTGGTGAACGGCCTCTCCATGCCGGTCAGCCTGCTCGGCGCGAAGAGCTACAGCGCCTTCTCCGGCGTCCAGGACGCGCTGACCCAATGGTGGTACGGCCACAACGCCGTCGGCTTCTTCCTGACCGCCGGCTTCCTCGGCATGATGTACTACTTCATCCCGAAGCAGGCGAACCGGCCGGTCTATTCCTACCGACTGTCGATCGTCCACTTCTGGAGTCTGATCTTCCTCTACATCTGGGCCGGCCCGCACCACCTGCACTACACCGCCCTGCCCGACTGGGCGCAGACACTCGGCATGGTGTTCTCGGTGATGCTGTGGATGCCGAGTTGGGGCGGCATGATCAACGGTCTGATGACGCTGTCAGGCGCGTGGGACAAGCTGCGCACCGACCCGATCCTGCGCATGCTGGCGATGAGCGTCGCCTTCTACGGCATGGCGACATTCGAAGGGCCGATGCTGTCCATCAAGAGCGTCAACGGCCTGTCGCACTACACCGACTGGACGATCGGCCATGTCCATTCCGGCGCACTCGGCTGGAACGGCATGATCACCTTCGGCGCGCTCTACTACCTGACGCCGAAGCTGTGGGGTCGCTCACGCCTCTACTCGCTGCGGCTGGTGAACTGGCACTTCTGGCTCGCCACCCTCGCCATCGTCGTCTACGCCGCCGTGATGTGGGTCTCCGGCATCATGCAGGGACTGATGTGGCGCGAAGTGGGACCGGACGGGTTCCTCGCCTACTCCTTCGTGGAGACGGTGCAAGCGATGCGTCCCTACTACCTGGCCCGCGCTTTCGCCGGACTGCTGTTCCTCTCCGGCGCACTGATCATGGCCTACAACCTCACGCAGACCATTCGCGGCCGGCTTCGGGACGAAGTGCCGATGGGCCAAAGCGCCCTCCATGGCGCCACGGCGCCGGCGGAATGACAAGGATCTGAACGATGACCGACGAAAAGCATCCGAAGCAAGAAGACATCGCGCTGGAAGGCGCCCTGCCCGAGGTGAAGGCCGATCCTGTCGCGAGGGGCCTCATCGCCAATCACGGCAAGATCGAGCGCAACGTCACGCTGCTCCTGATCCTGTCGCTGGTGGTGGTGACCATCGGCGGGATCGTGGAGATCGCGCCGCTGTTCTGGCTGGAGAACACGGTGGAGAAGGTGCAGGGCATTCGACCCTACTCGCCGCTCGAACTGGCCGGTCGCAACATCTATGTGCGCGAGGGCTGCTATGTCTGCCACAGCCAGATGATCCGGCCGTTCCGCGATGAGGTCGAGCGGTATGGCCACTACAGCCTAGCCGCCGAGAGCATGTACGACCACCCGTTCCAGTGGGGGTCGAAGCGGACCGGGCCGGATCTCGCCCGCGTCGGTGGCCGCTACTCCAACGACTGGCACGTCGAACACCTGATCGAGCCGCGCTCCGTGGTGCCGGAGAGCATCATGCCGTCCTATTCGTTCCTCGCCAGCAAGGATCTGATCGTCGACGACCCCGCCGGTCACCTCATAGCCAATCGCCGCGTCGGCGTGCCCTACACGGACGAGATGGTCGAGAACGCGACCGCCGATCTTCGCGCCCAGGCCGATCCCGATGCGGACTGGTCGGGCATCGAGGAACGCTACCCGAAGGCCGTCACCGGGGATTTCGACGGCAATCCGAGGCGGCTCACCGAGATGGACGCGCTGATCGCCTATCTGCAGATGCTGGGCACGCTGGTGGACTTCTCGACGGAGCAGCCGCAGCAGGCCGCGACAGCCAAGCGCGGAGGAGCAAGCTGATGGAACTGACCTACGACGCCTTGCGGCACTTCGCCGACAGCTGGGGTCTCCTCGGCATGCTGGCCTTCTTCCTCGCCGTCATCGTCATCGTGCTGCGGCCCGGAGCCCGCGCACAGGCCGACGACGCGGCACAGATACCCTTCAAAGAGGATTGACCATGAGTACCGAACACAGGGGACCGGACGACCGGGAGGTCGATCAGGTGACCGGGACCGAGACGACCGGCCACGAATGGGACGGCATCAGGGAACTCAACACGCCGATGCCACGCTGGTGGCTTTGGACCTTCTACGCGACGATCGTGTTCGCCATCGGCTACACGATCCTGTACCCGGCCTGGCCGCTGATCAATACGGCGACGAGCGGCGTGCTCGGCTGGTCCTCACGCGAGCAGCTTTCCGTCGCGCAGGCCGTGCAGGCCAACGCCAATGCCGACCGCATCGCCGCGATCGAGAGCCGGAGCATAGAGGAGATCGTCGCCGACGATCAGTTGCGTCCGTTCGCCGAGGCGGCCGGACGCGCGGCCTTCAAGGTCAATTGCGTTCAGTGCCACGGCTCCGGTGCGGAAGGCGGTCCCGGCTATCCAAACCTGAATGACGACGTCTGGCTCTGGGGCGGCACGCTCGAGGCCATTCACACCACGCTGATGCACGGTGTGCGCTATGCGCTGGACGACGACACCCGCATTTCCGAGATGCCGGCCTTCGGTGACGGAATCCTGGAACGGGACCAGATCAGCGATGTCGCGTGGTATGTCCGCAAGCTGTCCGGCCAATCCTTCGACGAAGACGGCGCCGACCGCGGCGAGATGATCTTTGTTGACAATTGCGCCGCCTGTCATGGCGAACAGGGCGAGGGCATGAACGAACTCGGGGCACCGGCGCTCAATGACGCGCTCTGGCTTTACGGAGGCGGCCATGCCGACATCATGACGCAGGTTCGTCTGCCGAAACACGGCGTGATGCCCGCCTGGGGCAACCGGCTCGGCGAGACGACGATCAAGGAGTTGACGGTCTACGTCCATTCCCTCGGCGGCGGCGAATAGAGCCAGCCATACGCCACCGGAAGGCGGCGGAGCGATACTCCGCCGCCGGACCTTTTTCCGGCTCATTCTGATGCCTATCTCGGGTCTGCGGCGGCGACCAAGGGCCCGGCCAGCAGGCGACCGCCCGTCGTCTCGAACTGTCTTCAGCGATTTTGATGTCGATCAAGGCCAGGGCCCGGCGACCGTGCGATCACCCCGCGCATGCCGTCTCGTACGGTCACCAGGAGTCCGTCCCGTCAGTCTAGCAGAGAAAGTTCCGTCCAGGGTGGAGCGGCACGACGTCGAGGCCGTCAACGCCAAGGCGGCCGACAGGCCGCTCTACGAAGGGCGGAAGAAGATCTTCCCCAAGCGGGCCAATGGCCGCTTTCGTCGCCTGAAATGGATCATCATGGCGGTGACGCTCGCCATCTACTACGTCACGCCCTGGCTGCGGTGGGACAGGGGTCCCTACGCGCCCGATCAGGCCGTCCTCATCGATCTGGCGAACCGCCGCTTCTATTTCTTCATGGTCGAGATCTGGCCACAGGAGTTCTTCTTCGTCGCCGGCATGCTGGTCATGGCCGGCGTCGGTCTGTTCCTCGTCACCTCGGTCGCCGGGCGCGCATGGTGCGGCTACACCTGCCCCCAGACCGTCTGGACCGACCTCTTCCTCGTCGTCGAGCGCGCGATCGAAGGCGACCGAAACGCCCGCATCAAGCTGGAAAAGGCGCCGTGGGGCTTCGACAAGCTCCTCAAGCGGGTCTCGAAACATGCGATCTGGCTGTTGATCGCTGTGGCGACCGGCGGCGCGTGGATCTTCTATTTCTCCGACGCGCCGACCCTGGCCGAAGAATTTTTCTACGGCGAAGCGCCGACCGTCGCCTACATGACGGTCGCGCTGCTGACCGCGACGACCTACACGTTCGGCGGTCTGATGCGCGAGCAGGTCTGCATCTATATGTGCCCATGGCCCCGCATCCAGGCCGCCATGCTCGACGAGGAGAGCCTCACCGTCACCTATAATGACTGGCGGGGCGAGCCGCGCGGTCGCGGCAAAAAGCGGCAGGCGGCGGCAGGGATCCAGACGGGCGACTGCGTCGACTGTAGCGCCTGCGTCGTGGTCTGTCCGATGGGCATCGACATTCGCGATGGTCAGCAGATGGCGTGCATCACCTGCGCCCTGTGCATCGACGCCTGTGACGAGGTGATGGACAAGGTGGGATCCGACCGAGGGCTGATCTCCTACGCGACGCTGGCCGACTACAACGCCAATATGGCGCTGGCGACGGATCCGGACTCGGAACAAATCGATCCGACCCGGGTTCATGACGAGAGCGGCCATGTGAAGCCCGGCTTCCGGCATTTCGACTGGCGGCACCTGCTGCGTCCGCGCACCTTCATCTATGTCGGGCTGTGGATGGCGATAGGCATTGCCATGCTGGTCGCGCTCGGCCTGCGAGACCGGCTCGAAGTGAACGTGCTGCATGACCGTAATCCGGTTTTCACACGGCTCTCGGACGGCTCCATCCGCAATGGCTTCACGATCAAGATCCTCAACATGAAGCCGGAGCCGCGGACGATCCAACTCGGAATTGAGGGGCTGCCAGGCGCGACGATGGCGGTGAATGAAATCGCCGACGAGCCCGCGCGCAGCATTGCAGTACCGGTCGAGCCGGACAAGCTGCGCCAACTCAAGATCTATGTCACAGTGCCCCCCGATCAGCTCGTCGCCGGCACGACCGCCTTCGCGTTCGCCGTCGACGACCAGGCTGACGAAGAGCATGACACCCACAGGGCGCATTTCGAAGCGCCGGAGGAGTGAGATGACCCAATCCCTGTTCCGGGGCGGGCCCTTCACCGGCCGCCATATGCTGATCATCATGATCGCGTTCTTTGCGGTCGTCATCGGCGTCAACCTGACGCTGGCCGTCTTCGCCTCGAAGAGCTGGACCGGGCTCGTCGTCAAGAACTCCTACGTCGCGAGCCAGGATTTCGAAAAGAACCGCGCCGAGCACGCGGCGCAGATCGCGCGGGGCTGGCAGGCCCGGATCGCCGTCGAGAAGGGATTCCTGCATCTCGCGCTCAAGGACGATGCGGGCGACCCGATCGAACGCGCCGAGGTGACGGCTGCGCTGAAGGGCGTGATGTTCGATCGTGACGACCAGATCGTGACGCTCCCTGCCCTCCCGAATGGCGGCTACGGACTGCCGGTCAAGCTGCATGCCGGGAACTGGATCGCCGAACTGCATGTCGAGCCGCGCGGCGTGGAGCCGTGGGACGGGGCGGTTCGTTTTGCCGTGCCGGCGGGCGCGGTCGGGAGCAACGGATGAGTTGCTGCCCCCCGACGCTCGATCGCGAGATCGGATCGGCCGACCTTGTCGCCGAGATGGCCAGGGCGCAGCGGCTGAACGACTGGCGCCATGCGATCCGTGACGCCGACGGGTCGGCGCGGCTCGTCCTTTCAGTACCGAGCATGCACTGCGGGGCCTGCATCGCGGCTCTCGAAGGCGCGCTCGACGGCCTGCCCGGTGTCGCCTCGGTGCGGGCCAACCTGACGCTCCGCCGGCTGATCATCAGCTTCGAAAGCCTGAGCGCGCAGGCAGTCGAGAAGGTTGCGGATGCCCTCGATCGCCTCGGCTATGATGCCTTTCCCGTCGATCTCGGCGACCTCGACGCCGAGCGCGACCGGCAGGAGGCGCGCCGTCTCCTGATCGCGCTCGCGGTCGCCGGCTTCGCTGCGGCCAACATCATGCTCCTCAGCGTCTCGGTATGGAGCGGCGCCGACGCCTCCACCGAGAGCCTTTTCCACTTTGTTTCGCTGCTCATCGCTGTGCCGGCGGTGGCCTTTGCCGGACGACCCTTCTTCGCCTCGGCGCTGGCGGCGCTCCGCGGTGGCCGGATGAACATGGACGTGCCGATCGCGCTCGCGCTGATCCTGTCGCTCGGCATGAGCATTGCGCGGACGATGGTGGGCGACGGCCACACCTATTTCGACGCAGCGGTGATGCTGACGTTCTTTCTTCTAATCGGCCGCTATCTCGACCAGCGCATGCGCGAACGGGCCCGAAGCGCTGTGCTGTCACTGATGCGCATGGCGCCGAAGAGCGCCCGCGTGGTCGCCGAAGACGGCAGCGTCGACTGGCGCCCCGCCGACGAGCTTCTGCCGGGCATGGTGCTGCGCCTGACGGCCGGTGAGCGCCTTGCAGCCGACGCGACGGTGCTCGCCGGCGAAGGCGCGGTGGACCGCTCGCTGGTCACGGGCGAATCGGAACCGGTGGAGGCGGCGCCGGGCACACAACTCGAGGCGGGTGTCCTTGCCCTTTCCGCGCCGCTCGATCTGCGGGTGGACAAGGCGGCCGACCAGAGTTTCCTGTCGGAGATCGCGACGATGATGGAAGCGGCGGAGCGGGGACGCGGCCGCACAGCCTCGATCGCCGACCGCCTCGCCCGTCTCTATGCACCGGTCGTCCATCTCCTTGCGGCCGCGACCTTCCTTGCCTGGATGGCCGTCACTCTCGACGGGTGGACCTCGCTGGACGCCGCAGTCGCCGTCCTTATCGTCACCTGTCCCTGCGCGCTCGGCCTCGCCGTGCCTGTCGTTCACGTGGTCGCCGCGGCCCGCCTGTTCGAGGCCGGTATCCTCATGCGAAACGGTGACGCGCTGGAGCGGCTCGCCGAAGCCGATCACGTCGTGTTCGACAAGACCGGAACGCTCACCACGGGCCAGCCCCGTGTCGTGGACAGCGGGCTTTCCTCCGAAGACGAGGAGCGTGCGGCACTTGCGCTGGCCTCGCGATCGTCCCATCCCGCGGCGCGTGCCGTGGTGGCCCGCTACGGGCACGTTGTCGCCGGTGCGGCGGAGGCAATTCGCGAAGAGCCGGCAGCCGGGATCGAGGGAATTGTGGGGGGTCGGCGTACGCGCCTCGGACGCGCAGGATGGGTCGCAGAGATTGCGCCCTATGCCGATGTGGAAGAAGCCGCGGGTCTCGCCTTCGCCCTGGAGGGACAGCCGCTTCGGCGCATTGCGATCGAAGAGACACTTCGTCTACTGGCGGCAGAGACCGTGGCATCCCTCCGCGAGCGGGGGCTCGGGGTCGAGATCCTTTCCGGCGATGGCGAGGGCGCGGTGTCGGCCGTCGCGAAAAGGATCGGCATCACCGCGATGCGGTCGGAGTGCCGCCCGGCGGAAAAGCTGGCGAGGCTCCAGGAGTTGCGCGAGGCCGGACACAGGGTGCTGATGGTGGGTGACGGGCTCAACGACGCGCCTTCGCTCGCCGGTGCAGATGTCTCCTTCGCCCCGGGGTCCGCCTGCGATATCGGCCGTCTCGCCGCAGATTTCGTCTTCACCCGCGACGCGCTCGACGCGGTTCCACTGGCTCTGCGGATCGGCCGCGATGCCAGGCGGCTGGTGCGGCAGAATCTGTTGCTCGCGCTCGGCTACAACGCGCTCGCCATTCCGCTCGCCATGGCCGGGCTGGTGACGCCGCTGATCGCGGCTCTGCTGATGAGCGGATCATCGATCCTCGTCGTCGCCAACGCCCTTCGCCTTTCCACCCGACGGGCTGACCCGGCGCCGGAACCCCGTTCAGGGGAAGCGGCCGTCGCCCCGGTGCGGTCGCAAGGGCTGGTCGCATGAATGTCATCCTCCTGCTGCTGCCGATCGCGCTCCTGCTTGGCCTCGCGGGCCTGGTGGCTTTCCTGTGGTCCCTCAGGAACGGCCAGTTCGAGGATCTGGACGGCGCCGCATGGCGGATTCTGGAGGACGACCCGGCGGAGCGGGACTAGAAATCCGATGTCGCCGGCGCTCCTCCGACGGCCGCCGGACGAGTGAAAGTCCCTCAACTGATGATATTTTTTCACTTTCCCTCTTGTCTATCGAGCGCAATGACGCTCCCATACGAACGGGTAGGTTGCTGCGACGCCGGACGTGAGATCGGGTGCCGGCCACCCTGGCCGAGCCTGACGGGAGACAGGCGCGGCCGCTGCTCTGTTCTGGGAGGAATGCGCCGGGCATGGCCGGTTACGTCATTGAAACAAGAAATCTGACCAAGTCGTTCCGAGGCTTCACCGCCGTGGACGACGTTTCGCTCAAGGTCGCGCCGGGGACGATCCACGCTCTGATCGGACCAAACGGCGCCGGCAAGAGCACCATGTTCAACCTGATCACGAAGTTCCTGCAGCCGACGAGCGGTTCGATCCTCCTCGATGGCGCGAACATCACCAAGCGGAGACCAGCGGAGATCGCCCGGATGGGGGCCGTGCGGAGCTTCCAGATCTCTTCGGTATTTCCACATCTGACGCTGCTGGAGAACATCCGTGTCGCGCTGCAGCGGCGCATGCACAACTCCTATCATTTCTGGAAATCGGAAGCGCGCCTTGGCGTGCTGAACGACGATGCGCGCTCGATCCTCGCCACTGTGGGCCTGGAGGATGCGGAGCGCAATCTCGCCGCCGAACTTCCCTACGGACGAAAGCGGCTCCTCGAACTCGCCACCACGCTGGCGCTGGAACCGAAGGTGTTGCTGCTGGACGAGCCGATGGCGGGCATGGGGGCGGGCGACATCAACCGTGTCGCCGACATCATCCGCCGAGTCGCCGAGGGACGGACCGTTCTGATGGTCGAGCACAATCTGAACGTTGTCGCCGACCTTTCCGATACGATCACCGTCCTGCAGCGCGGCGCCATCCTCGCCGAAGGACCCTATGAAGAGGTCAGCCGCAACAAGGAAGTGATCTCTGCCTATATGGGAGCCGGCCATCATGACTGAGCCCCTGCTGACGGTAGCCGGGCTCGAGGCCTGGTATGATGAAAGCCATATCCTGCACGGGATGGACTTCACGGTCGGCAAGGGCGAGATCGTCACCCTTCTCGGTCGCAACGGAGCCGGCAAGACGACGACGATGCGCTCGATCATGGGACTCGTCCGTAAGCGAAAGGGATCGGTCCGGCTGGGCCCGATCGAAACGATCGGCCTGTCCGCCAATCAGATCGCGCGAGCTGGAATCGCCTTCTGCCCGGAAGAGCGCGGCATCTTCTCCTCGCTCACCGTCAAGGAGAACCTGCTGCTGCCGCCGGTCGTCGCCGAGGGCGGGATGAGCGTGGAACGGGTCTACGAGCTGTTTCCGATCCTGCAGACGCGCGGCGCCAGCCAGGGGACCAAGCTTTCGGGCGGCGAGCAGCAGATGCTGGCCATCGCCCGTATCCTGCGGACGGGAGCGCGCCTGCTCCTTCTCGACGAGCCGACGGAAGGACTCGCCCCTGTCATCGTCGAGCAAATCGGCCAGATTATCGGGAGGCTCAAGGAGGAGGGCTTCACGATCCTGCTGGTCGAACAGAACTTCCGCTTCGCCGAAGCGGTCGGCGACCGCCATTATGTGGTGGAGCACGGCCGCGTGATCGACAGCTTCGAGCGAGGCGATGTGGAAGCCAATAGAGAAACGATAACCGGCTATCTCGGCATCTGAACCGGGGGCCAAACTTGGGAGGAAGACCTATGAACCTGTTGAAAACCATGCTCCTTGCGGGAGCCGCGACGGCACTTGCGACATCCGCCTATGCCCAGGACAAGGGCATTAGCGACGACGTGATCAAGATCGGCATGAACCTCGACATGTCCGGCCCCTATTCGGCAATCGACGGCCAGGGCTCCGTGGTCGCCGCGCAGATGGCGATCGACGAGATGGGCGGCGAGATCAACGGCAAGAAGATCGAGCTGATCACGGCCGACCACCAGAACAAGCCGGACATCGCGTCCAACATCGCGCGCCAGTGGGCGGACCAGGACAATGTCGACATGATTCTTGGCGGCGCCAATTCCGGCGTCGGCATCGCCCTGCAGGAAGTCACCAGCGAGAAGGGCATCGCCTACATCAACAATGGTGCGGCCAGCGCCGCGCTGACCAACGAGAACTGTGCACCGGAAACCGGCATTCACTGGACCTACGACACTGACGCACTCGCCAACGGCACGGCGGTCGCCATGGTCAAGGAAGGCCTGGACAGCTGGTATTTCATCACCGCCGACTATGCGTTCGGCCACAAGCTGGAAGAGAACGCGATGGACGCGGTGAAAGCCAATGGCGGCACCGTCGTCGGCAGCGTGCGCGCGCCATTCCCGACGCAGGATTTCTCTTCCTTCCTGCTGCAGGCGCAGGGCTCCGGCGCCAAGGTGATCGGTCTCGCCAATGCCGGCACGGACACCCAGAACTCGGTGAAGCAGGCGCAGGAATTCGGCATCGTGCAGGGCGGCCAGGCGCTGGCCTCGCTGCTGCTCTTCATCACCGATGTCGACGCGCTCGGCCTCGACGCCGCGCAGGGACTGACCCTGACAACCGGATTCTACTGGGACCAGGACGAGAAGGCGCGCGAGTGGAGCGACAAGTTCGAGGAGAGGCATCCCGCAAAGCCGTCGATGGTTCAGGCCGGCAT
Source organism: uncultured Alphaproteobacteria bacterium (assembly GCA_963773525.1). GTDB lineage: Bacteria > Pseudomonadota > Alphaproteobacteria > Rhizobiales > Rhizobiaceae > Notoacmeibacter. The sequence goes on from CAVZBM010000002.1 coordinate 31,857, forward strand.
GTACTCCTCCGTCCTCAACTATCTGAAGGCCGTCAAGGAAACCGGCACGGACGATCCCAAGACCGTGGTCGCCAAGCTCAAGGAAATGCCGATCGAGGACGCCTTCGCCCGCAACGGAAGAGTGCGTGAGGACGGCCTGATGGTCCACGACATGTTCCTGGCACAGGTCAAGAAGCCCGACGAGAGCGAGGGCAAGTGGGACTACTACAACATCGTTCGCACCATCCCCGGCGACGATGCCTTCCGCTCGCTCGACAAGGGCACCTGCGCGGCCCTGAAGAAATAGGCTTCGGCCATCCGGCGGGGCCGCTGAGCGGCCCCGCCTCCCCTTTCGGCGTCATGCGCGAGGATTGAGAATGGCGCTTCTCGGCATCCCCCTTCCGTTGTTCATGGGCCAGCTTCTGATCGGCCTGATCAACGGCGCCTTCTACGCCGTGCTGAGCCTCGGCCTGGCCCTCATCTTCGGACTTCTGAACATCGTCAATTTCGCCCATGGCGCGCTCTACATGGTCGGCGCCTTCGTGGCGTTCCTGCTGCTCGACATTGCCGGCATCGGCTACTGGCCGTCGCTGCTGCTCGCGCCCTTCATCGTCGGTCTGTTCGGCATTGTGATAGAGCGCCTTCTGCTGCGGCCGCTGGCCGATCTCGACCATCTCTACGGCCTGCTGCTGACCTTCGGCCTCGCCCTGCTTCTCGAAGGCGCATTCCGTCACTTCTACGGCGTCTCCGGTGAACGATACGCGATCCCCGCCTCGCTGCAGGGCGGCTTCAATCTCGGCTTCATGTTCCTGCCGGTCTACCGGGCCTGGGTGATCGTCGCCTCGCTGGTGGTCTGCATCGCCACCTGGCTGCTGATCGAGAAGACCCGGCTCGGCGCGACCATGCGCGCGGCGGTGGAAAATGCCGATCTGGTGCGCGCCTTCGGCGTCAATGTGCCGCTTCTGGTCACCATCACCTACGGCTTCGGCGTGGCCCTGGCCGCCTTTGCCGGCGTGCTGGCGGCGCCGATCTACTCGGTCAACCCGCTGATGGGGTCCAACATCATCATCGTGGTGTTCGCCATCGTCGTCATTGGCGGCCTCGGCTCGATCAAGGGCGCGATCGTCTCCGGCTTCCTGCTCGGCCTCTGCGAGGGGCTGACCCGCGTGTTCTGGCCGGAAGCGTCCAACATCGTCATCTTCGTCGTGATGGCGATCGTCCTGATTGTCCGGCCCGCGGGCCTTTTCGGAAAGGCGGCATAGAGCCTGTCATGAGCCAGACCGACCTTCAGCGCTCCAACGAACTTTCTCATCTGGCGGATGAGGAGACAGAGCATCGTACGCCGCTTCTGGCGGATCTCCGGCTCTGGGCGGCCGCAGGCTTCGTCCTCCTGCTGATCGCACCGTATTATTTCTACCCGGTGATGGTCGCCAAGGTGTTGTGCTTTGCGCTCTTCGCCGCCGCCTTCAACCTGCTGCTCGGCTTCGCCGGACTGCTCTCTTTCGGTCATGCGGCGTTCTTCGGGTTTTCAGCCTACGTCACCGGCTACTGCCTGCAGTCGCTCGGCTTCACAGCCGAACTTGGCATCCTCGCTGGCACCGCCGCCGGGGCGCTTCTGGGTCTCCTGATGGGCCTGCTCGCCATTCGGCGACAAGGCATCTACTTCGCGATGATCACGCTGGCGCTGGCGCAGATGGTCTATTTCGTCTGCCTGCAGGCGCCGTTCACGGGCGGCGAGGATGGCTTGCAGGGCGTGCCGCGCCGGGCACTCTTCGGCATCTTCGACATGACGCGCAACATCCACGTCTATTATCTGGTGCTGGCCGTCTTCTGCATCGGTATCTTCATCATCTACCGGACGGTGCATTCACCCTTCGGGCAGGTACTGAAATCCATCCGCGAAAACGAGGACCGCGCTATTTCGCTCGGCTATGACGCGGACCGCTACAAGCTGCTCGCCTTCGTCCTGTCGGCGGCGTTGTCCGGCCTCGCCGGCTCGACCAAGGTGATGGTGTTCCAACTTGCCTCGCTGACCGACGTGCAGTGGCAAATGAGCGGCGAGGTCGTGCTGATGGCGGTGCTGGGCGGCATCGGCACGATGCTGGGGCCGATCGTCGGCGCGTCGATCATCATCGTCCTGCAGAACGAACTGGCCCAGATCGGCTCGCTCACGACCATCGTTCAGGGCGCGGTCTTCGTTGTCTGCGTGCTGCTGTTTCGCCGCGGCATCGTCGGCGAAGTCTCGCACCGCTTCAATCGCTGGCGCGGCCGTGCGATCGAACCGTCCGGCGGCGGCAAGGACGGGACCGGCGGCTCCGCCCCCTGGGACGCCGCAGCTGGCTTATTGCCGGTGCCAGATTCGGTCGGTGCGCGAGACTGCATATCGATCGGGCATGGACGCATAGGCAGCGAGCCCGGCAAGCGCCGGGGCATCATAATCGACAAGATGGATCGGAATCGCCGACAGCCAACGGCCGTGCGGGGCCTTGTCATCGAACGCATCGGCGAATTCCGACCCCGCCAGAAAGGGCAGGACGGCCGGTGCGATGCCACCCGTGATGTAGGCGCCGCCACGTGCGCCGAAGATCAGTGCCAGATCGCCAGCAACGCGGCCGAGATAAGTGACGAAATGGCGGATCGTCTTCACGGCCAGTGCATCAACTCCTTTCAGCGCAGCGTGCGTCACTTCCTCGGGCTGGAGGTGCGACGCCCGCAATCCCTCGCGGGCTGCCAAGGCGCGGTAGAGTGTCATGATGCCCCGCCCGCAGAGGAGCGATTCACCCGATACGCGCGGACCGATTTCCTCATGAAGGTGCGGCCAGAGCGACAAATCGTCCGCCGTGCGCGGACCGAGATCGACATGACCACCCTCGCCCGGCACCGGAACCCAGCTATCGGAATGGCGGATCAGTCCCCCGACGCCAAGGCCGGTGCCCGGACCGAGGACGACGCGCGGTGCGCCGACGATAGCGTTGCCCGGCCGAAGCGTCGTCCAGGCCTCATCGGGCAGTGCAGCCGCGGCAAGGGCCTGGCCCTCGAAATCGTTGACGGCCATGAGGGCCGAGAGATCGAGAGCATCCATGACGATGCGGGCGTCGATGATCCACGGGCAGTTGGTCAGGGGAATGCGGTCGCCGAGCACAGGGCCCGCGACCGCGAACAAGGCCGAGGACGGCCGGGGGCCCATCCACTCCCGGAGCGCGGCGGCCAGAGCGTCCTCAAGACTTCGGTGCGCCACCGTTCGCTGGACCGGCAGCCGGACCAGCGGCTCGCCGGCAGAGGCGACGATCGCGAAGCGGGCATTGGTGCCACCGATGTCGCCGACGACGACGGGGAATGGCAGACCCGCCTCCGGATCGGCATCAACCGACGAGGGGTGACTGCGGAACTGACGAGCGTCCGTCACGAGTGTTTGTCCACTGGCGGCTTTGCCGGGGCCGTCGTCGCGGAATCCTCGTCGAGGCGGATCGGGTACCAGTATCGGGCGTGGTCGGAGTTGCGGTCGATGCGGATGAAATTGCCAGCAAAGACGCGGTAAGGTGCGCTCCATTCGCCGTCCGGCCATTTTACGCGGATCTGTGCCCGCTCGGCGGTGCCGGTGCCGAGATGCACGAAACCGAGCTGGCCGGAGGCGTGGCCGCCGCCGACCGCGATCCGGCGAGTGATTGTCGTATTGCCGATGCGGACCGAGATCAGGGCGCCGACCGCATCCGGGTTCGGGCCGTCCTGATGCACCTCCACTTCCAGCCAGTTCCCCATCGGCGCCGGCCCTGCCGCCGGCCGGGAGGCGCCGCGGTTCCGAAAAACCGCCGCCGGCGCCTGCCGATTGACGACCACGAGGTCCAGCATGCCGTCCATGTTGAGGTCGACTACCGCGCCGCCGCGTCCGCGCGTCGGCTGCGCAATTCCCGCCCGTTCGCCGGCCTCCGCAAAGCGGCCATCGAAGGTGCCGAGCAGCAGATTGTCGGGGTCGAAGCGCGCAAAGTCCGGCATCTGCTGAACGTTGCCCTTGGCAAGGAAGAGATCGGTGCGGCCATCATTGTTGATATCGGCGAATTCGGCGTGCCAGCCGGTGGAGGGTTTGATGTCGTTACCGACATAGGGCCGATGGGCGGTCGAGCCCTTCTCCTCTGCGATGTCGCGATAGACGGGCCTGTCGTCCTCGGCCTCGTCATCCAGTGTCTGCAACTTGGTGTCGCCCATGGATGTCAGGGCGTATTCGGGTTTGCCGTCGGCATCAAGATCGGTTTCGGCGATGCCCATGCCCCAGATGGTGACCGTGCGCCATCCGTCGGAGGAGCGGTAGGGGCGAGCGGGGCGGCCGGCATCCACCCGCCACAGCTCCTCCTGACCGCCGCGATAATATTGCCTGTCATTGGTGATGCGCAGCGCCGGAACGCCGGTCCCGTTCCAGTCGGTGAACAGCATTGAGAGCGCGCAATAGCCGGGCGTCAGCGCCTGCGGCTCCGAATAGTCGGGGACGTCGCCACCGCCCTCGCGCGGGCGGATCAGCACATTGTCGTGGCAGGTGCCGAAGGGTGAGCCGGGGGCGCTGCGGTCGACATAATTGCCGAAGGCGAGGGTGGGAAACCGGTTTCCCGCCTCGAAGGTCGCGGCGAAGGCGGTGCTCCAGGCGCGGCCGCCGTCGAAGGCTAAACTGCCTGTTGGCCTTTTCGAAGTGACAGGCGCCGTCGCCCTTCAGGATCATGTTCTCGCCGACGCGCAGCACGATCAGGTCCCTGATGCCGTCACCATCGACATCGATCGGATAGAGGCCGGTGACCTTGTCTCGGGCCTCCTTCGGCAGCGCGGTCTCCTCATCGGTGAAGCGGAGAACGCCGCCCGGAAGCGAGCGGTTCACGTAGAGCCGGGCGTCGTTGGTTCCGCCCGCCATTGCGAGGTCGGGAAAACGGTCGCCATTGCAGTCGAACGCGGCGACGCCGCCACCGACGAAATACTCCCAGGGGCCGTCATACACCTGCTCGACGCCCGCGGCTTTCGCCTGCTCCTCCATCACCGGCACATCCATCGGCAGGTCGTCGGAACGCCGATCGGCCGCCGAAGCGGGAACGGCGAGCACCAGCGCTGCGGTCAATCCGATTGCGCGTCTCATGGGATCACCAGCGTCTTGAGGAAACCGACAAGGTCCGCCCGTTCCTTGTCCGGCAGTTGCAGGAAGGCGTCGCGCGCCGCACGGCCCTCGCCGCCATGAGCGGCAATCGCTTCGGACAGTGTCGTCATGTCGCCGCGGTGGCCGTAGGGGGCGGTCGAGCCGATGCCCCAGAGTTCGGTGGTCTGGAAGACATCGCGTTCGACGAAGCGCTGGGCGAGCAGTTCGTTGCCGAAGCCGTCGACCTGCTGATCGACGATACGATGCCGCTTCAGATCGCCGAAGAGTGGCACGAGGACCTCACCCTTCTCGCTTCGCGCCAGACCTTTGGCCGCTTCGGTTAGATCGTAGCCGCGATCGGTCCCTTCGCCCGGCCGCACCGTGCCCGCCGCATCGACCGGCCCCGGATCGGCGAAGGTCAGGCTGTCCAGCGGCAGCGCCGGCCGGTGGCAGGAGGCGCAGCCGATTTCGTCGAACAGCCGCTCGCCATGGGCGACGCGCGCCGCATCACCGGCGCTGAGACCGGTTCGGCGGCTTGGCGCCGGCAGACCGGCCTGCCAGGCGACGAGTGCGGCAATTTCCGCCTCCCCGACTTCGTCCTCGAATCCATCGCCGTCGAAATCGGCCTCGCCCGTCCAGCGGGCGCCGAAGCGTTCCGACGCCTCCATGCCATGATGTTGGTTTGTGGCGTTGACGGTGAACTGGCGCAGCGAGGTCATCACCCCCTTTTGGCTGAAGGGCCGGATCACCAGATCGGTATCGACACCCTCGACCTTGGCGAGGTCGATCATGCCATCCGGCTCCGCGATGATGGAGCCGAAATCAACGCCCTTGGTGATCAGCTTGTTCTCAACGGTCCTGCCGCTCTGGCGCGCCTCGAGGAGAGCCCCCTGGCGGATTGCCTGCAGATCGGCGGTCATCTCGCGGGCGAGCAGTTCCACCAGTCCGGAGCCGAACAGATGGTTGGTGTTGCGCTCATTGGAGAATTGCGGATCGGTGGTGTCGAAATCGACCTGGTTGAAGCCTTCCGACACGAAGACATTGACGGTGAAGTCGCCGGCGCCGCCCGGGTTCGGATCGCGGTGACAGGAGGCGCAGCTGTTGGCATCCATGCCCGCGAGGCGCTGGAACGTCGTGGGAACCGGCCGCTTCCGCTTGGTCGGGATAATCGCTTGCGTCGCCATCGGACGGCCGGCGCCATCGGCGGTCGTGAAACGGGCCATGAAGAGAGCCTCGCCGACATTGCGGAACGCTTCCAACCGGTCGCCGGACAGGGCGCCGGCGAAGCTGCCATCGGCAAGCCGCTCGGGCCGTACCTCTTCATCGAACAGGCCACCGGCCAGCGGCGCACTCGTCGCGGCCAGGGACGAAAGGGCGAATAGCAGGATGAACGTCGTTTTCATGCAGCCTTGCCTCCCTGTGGCCTGGCGGTCGTCTGCGGATGCGTCGCCAATGTCTCGTCGAGCGCCGTCAGTCCGCTCAGCCCCGCGCCCTCGAGCGTGAGCGGCACAGGCTCCGGCGAGAAGGTGATCGGCAGGGTGTCGGCAATCGCCTGTCCGGCACGGGTTTGCGCCAGCGTCTTGCGGAGTGGGATCGTGATCGCACGGAAAAGATCGTCCTGCTGGCCGATGAGAACGATCGGAAACGGATCGACCAGCGTGAAAAGAGAGGCGAGGCCAAGGCCAATTGCCTCCCCCGCCTCGTCGATCGCGGCGCGGGCGTCCGCGTCACCGTCCTCGGCCCGGCCGATCAGGTCCGAGAGATCGAAAACAGCACCGACATCGGCGGGAGCCGCCGTACCGGGAAGGCCGGCGGCTCGCCGCGCCATTGCATAGCTGCCTGCATAGGCCTCGACGCAGCCGCGATGGCCGCAGCGGCAGAGCGCCCCGCCAGGATGGACGGGGATGTGCCCGAACTCGGTTCCGGAGGATCTCAACCCGTTGACGAGCTGGCCCCGCAGGTGAAGCCCCATTCCGACGCCGCCCGCGACCAGAATGGCGGCGAAATCCTTCAGTCGGTCCTCCGTGTCACGGGCCCGCAGCGCCTCGGCCATCAGGTCGCAATCATTGTAGAGCCGCACGCGTGCGTCGAACCGCTTCGCCAGGGCGTCGGCCAGCGGCACGTCTCCGATGGTGACCGCCGGCGACCAGAGCATGGTCCTCCCTTCGAGGTCCACGATCCCCTGCACACCGAGCGTGATCCGCCGAAGCGGCGGCAATGGCCGGCCGGCGCTCTCGACCACCTCGTCGATGATGTCCCCGACCGTCGTGCACAAAGTCATTTGGTCGAGGGCGCGGCTATCCAGATCGCGCGTCATGTGGCCGATCTCCTCCCCGGAATAGTCGATGAGGCTGACGATGATCTGGTTGAAGCGGAAAGCAACGCAGGCGAGGGTCGCGACGTCGGCGACCGGCCGCAGCGTGACCCGCGGCCGCCCTCGCGCGGCGCTGACCGCCCCGTCGAAGGCGCCGATCAGTCCTTCATCGACCAGTTCGGCGGTGATGGTCGAAACCGAAGCGGCAGACAGTCCCGTCTCCGCGCTCAGCGCGTGGCGACTCGTGCCTCCCGAGGCCCGCAAGGCGGCAAGGATGCGGCCGCGATTGATGCGGCGCATATCATCAGGGCGCGTGGCGACGGTCCGCCGGGCCATCGGGTTCCTCCCTTTCTGCAGCGCAGCATTATCGTTGCGTTGCAACAACTTATCGAACTCTCGATTTCCTTCTTGACACATGCCGCGTCATCCGTCACGCTTTTTTTCGAGGCTTGAAATAAAGCTTCATCGGAGTGGCCGGCTCCTGCCGGCGGATCTTTTGCGCGCACGACGCGCATCGGGAGGAACAGATGAAGAAATTTACCACGACGCTGCTTGCCGGCGCAGTTCTGGGCCTGGCTTTCAGCGCCCCGGCTCTGGCGGAAGGCAAGAAGATCGGTGTCTCATGGTCCAACTTCCAGGAGGAGCGCTGGAAGACGGACGAAGCGGCCATGAAGGACGCGATCGACAAGGCCGGCGACAGCTATGTCTCCGCCGATGCGCAGGCTTCGGCATCAAAGCAGATCACCGATGTCGAGGCGCTGCTGGCCCAAGGCGTCGATGCCTTGATCATCCTTGCCATGGACAAGGACGCGATCGGCCCCGCCATCGACAAGGCCGCCGCGGAAGGCGTGCCTGTCATCGGCTATGACCGGCTGATCGAGGATCCGCGCGCCTTCTACCTCACCTTCGACAATAAGGGCGTCGGCAAGATCATCGCCGAAGAGGTGACCAAGGCGCAGCCGGAAGGCAACTTCGCGATCATCAAGGGCGACAAGGGCGATCCGAACGCGGCCTTCCTGCGCGAGGGCATGGAAGAGGTGATCGGCGGCAACGACAAGATCAAGATCGTCTGTGAGACCTTCACCGACGGATGGAAGCCGGACAACGCCCAGAAGAACATGGAGCAGTGCCTGACCTCCCAGAACAACAAGGTCGATGCGGTCCTCGCCGAGAATGACGGCATGGCCGGCGGCGTGATCGCCGCACTCTCCGCGCAGGGCATGGACGGATCGACGCCGGTCGGCGGCCAGGACGGCGACCTCGCCGCGCTGAACCGCGTCGCCCGTGGCACCCAGACCGTCTCGGTCTGGAAGAACAGCCGCGACCTCGGCAAGAAGGCGGCGGAAATCGCCGCCGAACTGGCTGAAGGCAAGTCTGTCGACCAGGTCGAAGGCGCTGAGAAGTGGAGCGGCGGCGAGAAGGGCGTGGAGATGAATGCCATCTTCCTGACCCCGACCCCGATCACCAAGGAGACGCTGGGGAAGGCGATCGAAGCCGGCCACATTTCCAAGGATCAGGCCTGTGAAGGGGCGGAGGACGATGTGCCGGCCTGCAACGGCTGATCCGAGGTCACGCTTATCCGGTCAAGATCATCTGACCGTGTGATCTGAGCAAGCCAGCGGCCCGCCGGAGACGACAAGCCGGCGGGCCGCGGCCAAAGCGGCGCAAATTGATTGTGCCAGCGCATTGGACCTGAACCAGACGCGGCGGCCTCTCAAGCCGCCAGCCGAAAGGCGCCAGTCATGAGCGACAGCACCTACGAAGAAGGCCGACCGAGCGAACACGCCGGTCCGGCGCCACAGGAGACGGCCATCACGGAGGAGAAGACTTCCGGGGCCACGCAGCCGTCGGCCGGGCCGATCGCACGCGAAAAATCCGGGCGCGTCGGCAACTTCCTGCATGCCACCGAGATCGACCAGCGCCTTCTCGGCATGGTGGCCGCATTGCTGCTCATCTGGATCGGCTTTCATTATTATGGCGAGTTCGTCAACGGGTTCGGGGCCTTCCTCACCTCACGCAATTTGTGGAACCTGACCGTACAGACAGCCTCCATCGCCGTGATGGCGACCGGAATGGTGCTCGTCATCGTGACGCGTCACATCGACCTTTCGGTCGGCTCGATCCTCGGCCTCTGCGCCATGGTGATGGGCCTGACCCAGGCGCGCTGGCTGCCGGAAATGGTCGGCCTCGGCTGGGGCGGCACGTGGATCATCGCAATCGCCGCCGGCCTGCTGGCCGGGGCGCTTGTCGGCGCGTTTCACGGCTTTCTCATCGCCTATGCGCAAATCCCGAGCTTCATCGTCACTCTCGGCGGCCTGCTCGTCTGGCGCGGCGTCGCCTATCTGCTGGCGCGTGGCGAAACCATCAGCCCGCTCGACCCCACCTTCAACCTCCTCGGCGGCGGGCCTTACGGCTCCATCGGCGCCTTCTGGAGCTGGGTGGTCGGCATCGTGGCCTGCATCCTCATCATCTGGGGCATCTACCAGAGCCGGATCCAGCGGCAGCGCTTCCGTTTCCCGACGCGGCCGATCTGGGCGGAGATCGTCGTCGGCGTCCTCGGCTGCCTTCTCGTCATCGGCTTCGTCCTGATCGTCAATGCGTATGGCTGGCCGCGCGGCATCGTCCGACAATATGCCGCCGAACAGGGCATCGAGGTGCCGGAGGGCGGAATCTTCATCAGCCACGGCTTCGCGATCCCGGTTCTCATCCTCCTCGCGGTGGGCATCTTCATGACCTTCCTCACGACGCGGACCCGCTTCGGGCGCTATGTCTTCGCCATTGGCGGCAATCCGGAAGCGGCCGAACTCGCCGGCATCAATGTGCGCTTCATGACCGTCAAAGTCTTCGCGCTGATGGGGATGCTCGCCGGTATCGCCGCCGTGATCTCGTCGGCGCGGCTGAACTCGGCGACCAATTCGCTCGGTACGCTGGACGAACTCTATGTGATCGCCTCGGCCGTCATCGGCGGCACGTCTCTCTCCGGCGGCATCGGCACCATCTACGGCGCCATCATCGGAGCGCTTCTGATGCAGAGCCTGCAGACTGGCATGGTGCTGATCGGCTTCGACAGCGCCATTCAGCAGGTCGTGGTCGGCAGCGTTCTCGTGCTCGCCGTCTTCATCGACACCATCTACCGCCGCCGGGCGAAGTGAGGAGGGAGGCCCCATGACCGCGACGCAAACCGCAAACGAGCGACTTCCAGAGCATGTCCCCGCCGAGCCGCTGACCGCGCGCCGCGATGAGCCGGGGGCGACGCCGCTGATCGACATGCAGGACATCTCGATCGCCTTCGGCGGCATCAAGGCCGTCGATCATGCGTCGATCGATCTGTATCCCGGCGAGGTGGTGGCGCTTCTCGGGCACAATGGCGCCGGCAAGTCGACGCTGATCAAGATCCTCTCCGGCGCCTATTCCCGCGACAGCGGCCGGATCTTCGTTCGTGGCGAGGAAGCGGCGATCGAGAATCCGCGCGAAGCCAAGAAGTACGGCATCGAGACGATCTATCAGACACTGGCGCTCGCCGACAATGTCGACGCCGCGGCGAACCTGTTCCTCGGCCGCGAGATCATGACGGGCTGGGGCACGCTGGACGACGGCGCGATGGAATCGGAGGCGCGCCGGGTGATGGGGCGTCTCAACCCCAATTTCCAGCGTTTCAAGGATCCGGTGAAGAGCCTTTCGGGCGGCCAGCGGCAGTCCGTCGCGATCGCCCGCGCCATCCTGTTCAACGCCCGCATCCTGATCATGGACGAGCCGACGGCCGCCCTCGGTCCGCAGGAAACCGCGCAGGTGGGCGAGCTGATCAAGCAACTCAAGGCCGACGGCATAGGCATCTTCCTGATCAGCCACGACATCCACGACGTGTTCGATCTCGCCGACCGGGTCGTGGTCATGAAGAACGGCCAGATCGTCGGGTCTGCCAAGACGTCGGACGTCACCGATGACGAGGTGCTGGGCATGATCATCCTCGGCAAGTGCCCGCCCGGGGCGACACCCGGCCCCGGCGCCATGAACGGCGAAACAACCACTTAAGGAAATGTCATGAGTACCGGCTTTTTCGGCGACACCACCACGATTCCGTTCAATCCGGAGGCGGGGCCGGAAGAACTCGCCTTTCGGCACTACGATCCCGACGAGATGGTGATGGGCAAGCGGATGGAGGATCATCTCCGCTTCGCCGTCTGCTGGTGGCACAGTTTCGTCTGGCCCGGCGGCGATCCGTTTGGCGGGCAGACCTTCGACCGGCCATGGTTCGAGGATCGCTGCGCCGATCCGATGGAGGCGGCCAAACTCAAGGCCGATGTGGCTTTCGAGATGTTCGCCACGCTCGGCGTGCCGTTCTACTGCTTCCACGATGCCGACATCCGGCCAGAGGGCGAGAGCTTCACCGAGAACACCAGGAATCTCAACGCCATCGTCGATGTGCTGGAGGAAAAGCAGGTCCAAACGGGACTGAAACTCCTCTGGGGCACCGCCAACCTGTTCTCCCACCGCCGCTACATGGGCGGCGCGGCGACCAATCCCGATCCGGAGGTGTTCGCCTTCGCAGCGGCCACGGTGAAGACCTGCATGGACGCCACGCACCGTCTCGGTGGCGCGAACTACGTCCTGTGGGGTGGGCGCGAAGGCTATGAGACGCTGCTCAACACCGATCTCAAGCGCGAGGACCAGCAACTCGGCCGTTTCATGAACCTGGTCGTCGAGTACAAGCACCGAATCGGCTTCGACGGGGCTATCCTGATCGAGCCGAAGCCGCAGGAGCCGACGAAGCACCAGTACGACCACGACGTCGCCACCGTCTACGGCTTCCTCAAGCGGCACGGGCTGGAGAACGAGGTCAAGGTCAATATCGAACAGGGCCACGCGATTCTCGCCGGCCACAGCTTTGAGCACGAGATCGCGACCGCGGCGGCGCTCGACATCTTCGGCTCGATCGACATGAACCGAAACGACTATCAGTCCGGTTGGGACACCGACCAGTTTCCGAACGACGTGCCGGAGGTGGCGCGTGCGTATTATGAGATCCTCAAGGCCGGCGGCTTCACCAGCGGCGGCACGAATTTCGACGCCAAACTGCGTCGCCAGTCGCTCGATCCGGAGGATCTGTTGTTTGCCCATGTCGGCGGCATGGATGTCTGCGCGCGCGGGCTGAGGGCCGCCGCGGCGATGCTCGACGAGGGCATCCTGACCCGCTTCGTCGACGACCGCTATGCGGGCTGGCGGCAGGAGGGCGCGGCCGCGATGCTGGACGGCCAGCGGTCGCTCGAGCAGATCGCCAAATGGGTCGAGGCAGAGACCGTCAATCCGCAGCCGCGGAGTGGCCGTCAGGAATGGGCGGAAAACATCGTCAACCGGTACGTCTAGGACGGCTTTGTAGCGGGTCGCTCAGACTCGCCCTCCGTCCCCTCGAGCAGGCGTTCCATGCCGCCTCCGCAGAAATCGACCAGCATCTCGCGGTAGGCCATCGGATCGTCGTGCCGATCCACCCCGGACAGACCGACAATGCGGCTGCGCGAGGCAACGAGGGCCAGCATCGCCGCGACCATCCAGGCGAACGCGGCCGCCAGCCTCTCACGGGAGAGGCCGGGACAATCGGCCTCGATGGCGTCCATGAAGCGCAGCGCCATGGGGTCGTAGAGGTCACGGACCTCGCGCTGCCACCGATCCTCGCTCGCCGTGCGGGCGATAAGCAGCGCATAGGAGCGCCATTGGTGATCGCCCTGCGACGCGATCTCCAGATAGGGCGTGACGTAGGCGTCGGCATAGTGGCGTATCGTCGGGGTACCAGGGCCCGCCAAAAGGCGGTCGAGCCCCCCGCCGCGAGCCCTGTTCAGGGTTTCGACCCGTCGTCGCAACACAGTGAGAAACAGGTCGCGCTTTGAGCCGCCGTGAAAGCCCACGACGCCGAGCGTCACGCCCGCCTCGCGCGCGATCTGGCGGATGGAGACATCGTCGAATCCGCCATGGCCGAAGCAGCGCTCGGCCGCGTCGATGACCCGCTCACGTGTCGCCTCGCCCCGCAGCACACGGCCGTCCACCGGCAGCACCTCAAGATCCCGAACCGGCATCGCCTCTCCTCCGCTTGACAATTTATACGCCCGTACAGATAGTTTCCGTCAAGCGATAGCTTCGGCGGATTGGGAGGTTCGCCGCAAAGGGAGGATAATATGACAATCAAAAGTCTCGCCCGTTCGGCTGCCTTCGCGGCAGCATTCACGATCGCGGCCCCGCTTCACGCCGAGACCATCGACGCGACCGTCGTCGCAGGTCATCCGCCCGTCTTCCTCTGGGTGAAGACCCTTTCAGAGACCTTCATTCCCACCGTCGACAAGGCGCTGGAGGGAACCGACTACGAGATGAACTGGACCGAGGCCTATGGCGGCACGCTCGCCAAGGTCGGCGGCGAACTGGAGGCGATCGAGGATGGTCTCGCCCAGATCGGCATCGTGTCGAGCCTGTTCGAGCCGTCGCTGCTGTCCCTCCAGAACATCACCTATGTGACGCCGTTCGGCTCGCCCGACGTCGATCTGGTCTTCGGCACCGTGGATGCGATGCACGAGGACATGCCGGCGCTGAAGAAGGCGTGGGAAGACCACGATATGGAGTATCTCGGCGGCGGGTTCGGCCTCGAGGACTACCTGCTGATGACCAAGTTTCCGGTCGAGAAGCTGTCCGACCTCGAAGGCCACAAGGTCAATGCGCCGGGACCGGCGGTGAACTGGCTGCAGGATACCGGCGCCGTCGGCGTCTCGGGCAACCTCACCACCTACTATAACGATCTGCAGACCGGTGTGACGGAAGGCGTCATCGTCTTCCCGACCGCAGCGGCGGCGGCCAAGCTGTACGAGGTCGCGCCCTATGTGACCCGGGTGCATTTCGGAGCGCAATATGCCGGTGCCCTGGTCGCCAAGAAGAGCTGGTTCGACGACCAGCCGCAAGAAGTGCAGGACGCGATCCGCAAGGCTGCGGACGAATTCGCCACCGCCTATCGCGCCGGACTGGAAAAGCGCGTGGACGCAGCCTTCAAGGCGATGGAAGAAGGCGGCGCGAAGATCTCCGAACTGCCCGAAGCCGAGATCAAGGCCTGGGCCGACGCACTGCCGCCGATCGCCCAGAACTGGGCCAAGCAGCAGGACGAAGCCGGGCTCGCCGGCACGGAGGTTCTCAATACCTTCATGTCGCGACTGAAAGAGGGCGGCGCCAAGCTGCCGCGCGACTGGTCGACCAACTGATCCGCAAGGAGCGCCAGCGATGGCGGCGGGAGCGCCGGAAGACGAAGATCGAGGCAGGGCGTTTCAGGATATTCTTCCTGTCCGCCTTGCCGATGTCGTCATGGGTCTCGCCAATGCGGCGGCGACGCTCTGGATCCTGCTCCTGATGGTGCTGCTCGTGGCCGACGTCGCCGGCCGCGAACTCTTCAATTCACCAATCGCCGGTGTGCCGGAGATGGTCAAATACTCGATCGTCGGCATCGTCTTCCTGCAGATCGCCCACACACATCGCAAGGGCGAGATGATCCGGTCGGACGGTGTGCTCGGGCTGATCAGCCGCCATCACCCAGCAGCGGGACGCGGGCTCGACATACTGGCGCAACTGACAGGTGCGGTCGTTGCGGGGCTTCTGGGCTGGTCTGTCTGGCCGAAGGCGGTGCGGGCCTTCGATCGGCACGAGATGGAAGGCATCAGCGGCCATTTCCAGATGCCGGTCTGGCCGTTCCTCGCGATCGTCTCGTTTGGTTCTTTCCTGTTGTGCCTCTCCTTCCTGATCCGCGCGATCCGCTTCGTTCGGGAGCAACCGGGCCGCGCAGATGGATAATCTCGCGATCGGTCTGCTATCGCTCGGCGGCATCCTGATCGCCATCTATGCCGGCATCCATGTGGCGATCGCACTCGCTGGGGTTTCGATCCTCGGCGTCTGGGCGATGACGGGCAAGTTCGCCCTCGCCATGAATTTCGTCGCGCTCGCGGCGACCGACAGCATCGCCGAATACGCCTTCGGCGTCGTGCCGCTCTTCGTCCTGATGGGCATCGCCGTCTCGGAAGCCGGCTTCGGCCGCGACACCTTCGCCATCCTGTCGCGAGGCATGAGGCGCTGGCGCAGCGGACTGCCGGTGGCGACGGTCCTCTCCAATGCCGTCTTCGCGGCGATCACCGGCATCTCGATCGCCTCCGCGGCGGTGTTCTCCAAGGTGGCGGTGCCGGAGATGGTCCGCGCCGGCATCAGCCGCACGGTCGCAGTCGGCACCGTCGCGGGCTCCTCCGTGCTCGGCATGCTGATCCCGCCGAGCCTGCTGCTGATCCTGTTCGCGATCCTGACCGACAGCTCTGTCGGCGATCTCTTCCTTGCCGGCGTCGGGCCCGGAATTCTCCTCGCCCTCGGCTTCTGTCTCTATCTGACGGTGCTCGGCATGGTGCGGCCCCGGCTGTTTCACGAGCACGACCCGGAGGCGGCGGCCGAAAAGGAGGATGACACGCCCGTTATCCTGATGTTGCCGATCGTCGCCCTCGCCGTGATCGTCCTCGGCGGCATCTATACCGGCCAATTCACGGCCACCGAGGCCGGCGCGATCGGCGCGGCCGTGGCGCTGCTGCTGGCGATCGGCCTGCGGCGTGTCGATGCCGGCGGCTTCTGGCGGATCGCGACCGTGACGGGACACATCACCGCGGCCGTCTCCTTCCTGATCATCGGCGCCTCGATCTACAGCCGCATGCTCGGCTTCTCGGGCGTCCCGCGCGCAATAACCGACTGGGCGATCGGCTCCGGCCTCGGCCCGAACGGCTTTCTGCTCCTCTTCAGCGCGATCCTGATCCTGCTCGGCACGGTCCTCGAATTCGTCGTCGATCCTGCTGCTGACGGTCCCCCTCGCCTTTCCGATCACGCAGTCGCTGCATATCGATCCGATCCATTTCGGGCTGATCAGCGTTCTCGCCGTGGAAATCGGCCTGCTGACCCCGCCGCTCGGCCTGTCGGTCTTCGTCGTGCAGTCGACGCTCCGTAGCGAGGGGGTCACCCTGCGCGAAGTCTTCACCGGGGCGGCGCCGTTCGCGCTGATCATGGTCGTCACCCTCGCCCTGACCATCTTCATTCCGCAGATTGCAATCGGCCTTGTCGGCCGTTGAGTTCAAAAAGGATCCGCCATGCGCCTCGTCGATCTCGCCCGTTCGCTGGAAAACACGACCTATGCAGACCCTCCCGGCCTCGATCCGAAGATCACCTATATGGGCCATGAGCAGACGGCGGAGCAGATCCTCGCCTTCTTCCCGGGCGTCTCACGCGATCAACTGCCGGGCGGCGAAGGCTGGGCGGTCGAACAGGTGACGCTCTCCACCCATAACGGCACCCATCTCGACGCGCCCTATCACTATCATTCGACGATGGATGGGGGGAAACGCGCCATCACCATCGACGAGGTGCCGCTGGAATGGTGCATGGGCCGCGGCGTCAAGCTCGATTTCCGCGAGAGGCCGGACGGTCATGTCGTCACGGCGGACGAGGTCGAGGCGGAATTCGACCGGATCGGCCACGAACTCGCGCCGGGCGACATCGTTCTGGTCAATACGGCAGCCGGGGCGGCCTACGGCACGCCGCGCTATGTCGCGACCGGCTGCGGGATCGGCCGCGAGCGCGACCAACTGGATGACCGAACGCGGCATGCGCGTCTGCGGAACCGATGCCTGGAGTTGGGACGCGCCTTTCGTCCACACCGCAAAGAAGGTCGCCGAGACCGGCGATGCCTCGCTGATCTGGGAGGGCCACCGGGCCGGCATGGACCGCGCCTACTGCCACATGGAAAAGCTCGCCAATCTGGACGATCTGCCGCCGACCGGCTTCGAGGTGATCTGCTTTCCGGTGAAGATCAAGGCGGCGTCCGCCGGCTGGTGCCGGCCTGTGGCGCTGTTCTGGGACGATTAGACCAGGACGAACTACGGGCGGACGACCTTCTGATCGATCGCCCCGAACGGCGAGGAGCCATCCGCCATCCGTGCCTCCATGCGGATGGTGTCGCCATATCTCATGAAACCGGTCGTCGCCTCGCCCCCGTCAATCATCTCGATGGCGCGGCGTTCAGCGATGCAGGACGAGCCGACCTCCCGGTAGTTCTCGTTGGAAACCGTGCCGGAGCCGATTATCGTGCCGGCGACGAGATCGCGGGAATAGGCGGCATGGGCGACGAGGTCGTCAAAGCCGAAAGCCATGGCATAGCCGCTCGCCGCGCCGAAGCGCTTTCCGTTCCAGTCGACGAGTAGCGGCAGGTCGACGCGGGCGTCGCGCCATGCGTCGCCAAGTTCGTCCGGCGTGACGGCCACGGGCGCCATGCTGCAGGCGGGCTTGGCGTAAATCCAGCCGAAGCCTGTCTTCATCTCGATCGGCGCCACGGCGCGAAGGCTCCAATCGTTGATCTGGACGATGAGTGCGATGTGGTCGCGGGCGGAGCTAGCGTCGCAGCCCATCGGCGTTTCCGTCAGGACAACGCCGAACTCGCCCTCGAAATCGATGCCATCGGCTTCGCTGGGCAGGCGCACATCGGCGGTCGGGCCATAGAACTGATGGGACATGCCCTGATACATGAGCGGACGGTCGGAGCCCTTCTGCTTTTCGATACCGAATGCGGTGGCCATAAGCTCGGCATGGCTTTCATAGGCCGAGCCGTCGAGCCATTGCCAGGCACGAGGCAGCGGCGCCATCGCCGCCGCGGGGTCAAACGCGGTGCCGCCGCCTTCCTCGAGTTCGGCAGTCTCCCGCCGCAACTCGGTGCCACCGCGTCCCAGCGATTCGAGCGCCAGCTGGAGTGTTTCAGCCGCCTTCGCCGGCTGGCAGCGCGAAAGATCGCGGCTGACAAGGTGGAGACGTCCGTCGGGCGTTCCGTCCCGCATGGTGGCGAGTTTCATAGACTGTTCTCTCCCTCCCGACTCTTGTCCGGCCGCCACCGCCGCGCTCTGCGGCTCGAGTGATGGCGGCTCGTCACAGGATCGTACAGATAGCGGCCTGCCAGCAAGCGGAAACCGACAGTGGCAACCGTGAGCCGTGGCGGACCGATCGCACGCGCCGTACTGGCGATGGGCTTCAGTCCGGCTTGCGCTATTTGCACGAAAAGGGATGATCGGCCACCAGGGAGGCACGAATTTGGCGAAGGAAGGCTGGGTGGACGAGGTGCTCTCGTTCTGGTTCGAGGAATTGGGACCCAGGGACTGGTTCGCAGTCGGGACCGCGCTGGACGAGACGATCCGCCGCCGCTTCGCCAGCTTGCACGACGATCTCGCCGCTGCAGTCCCGCCGGTCGCAAAGACCGAGCCGAGGGCGGCGCTCGCGGCGATCATCGTACTCGACCAGTTTTCTCGAAACATGCATCGCGGAAGCGCCCGCGCCTTCGCCACCGATCCTCTCGCACTCGACCTTTCGCGCCATGCGGTAGCGCAAGGCTTCGACCGCGCGCTGACGCCTGAGGGAAAGCAGTTCCTGTACATGCCGCTGATGCATTCGGAGTCGCTTGTCGACCAGGATCGTTCGGTGGAATATTTCGGAGCTCTGGGTGTCGAGAACGCGCTTCGATATGCCGAGGAGCACCGCGAGATCATCGGCCATTTCGGCCGGTTCCCGCATCGGAACAAGGTGCTTGGCCGCCGCAGCACGTCTTCGGAGGAGAAATATCTGGCCGATGCGGACACCTATGGGCAGTGACCGGCGGGGCCGTATCAAGGTGGGGGGACAGCAGAGGGGCCTTGCACCCTTTGACGTTTACGTTAGACGTCGCAAGAGAAATGGATCAGCGCCGGCCTAACGGCGCTCGTGGAGGAATCGGATGACTGACAAACCCTGGCTCGCCCACTACCCGGACTCGATCCCAGCGGAGATCGATCCACTGCCCGACATTTCGCTCGGCGAGATGCTCTACCAGTCATGCAAGAAATGGGGTGACAGGCCCGCCTTCACCTGTCTCGGCACCACGATCAGCTTCTCCGAAGTCGCCAGCAAGGCGGAAGCGCTCGGCGCCTATCTGCAGTCGACGGGCCTGGAGAAGGGCGCACGCGTCGCCATCATGATGCCCAACGTGCTGCAATATCCGATCGCGGTCACCGCCATCCTGCGGGCCGGCTACACCGTGGTCGGCGTCAATCCGCTCTACACGCCCCGCGAGCTGGAGCACCAGCTCAAGGACAGCGGCGCCGAAGCCATTATCATCCTGGAGAACTTCGCGGCGTTGCTGGAGAAGATCAAGGCGAAGACGAACATCAAGCACGTCGTCGTCGCCTCCATGGGCGATGTCCTCGGCCTCAAGGGTCATCTCGTGAATTTCGTCGTGCGACGCGTCAAGAAGATGGTGCCGGAGTACACGCTCTCCGGGCATGTCACGTTCAACGACGCGGTCAAGGAAGGCGCCAAGAAGGCCTTCAAGCCACCGCAAACGGGCCCGGACGATATCGCTTTTCTGCAATATACGGGGGGAACGACAGGTGTTTCGAAGGGCGCCATCCTGCTCCACCGCAATGTGATGGCGAATATGGAGCAGAACCGGGTCTGGGTGCGCGCGGCGTATCCGGGCGGCCGCCCGCCGGGCACGATGCTGGTCTGTCCGCTGCCGCTCTATCACATCTATGCGCTGACGGTGAACCTGCTGAACGGCATCGTCGAGGGCCAGCACAATCTGCTGATCCCCAATCCGCGCGACATTCCGGCCTTCGTCAAGGCGCTGAAGGGGCAACCCTTCGAGGTGCTGGTCGGCCTCAACACGCTGTTCGTCGCGCTGTTGAACAACAAGGAGTTCCAGCAACTGGACTTCTCGCACCTCAAACTGACGCTCGGCGGGGGCATGGCGGTGCAGCAACCGGTCGCCGAGCGGTGGGAGAAGCTGACGGGCGTGACGATCCACGAGGGCTACGGCCTTTCGGAGACCTCGCCTGTCGCGGTTTCCAATCCGTTCGACCGCAAGGAGTTTTCCGGCACGATCGGCCTGCCCATTCCATCGACCGACGTCCGTATCCTCGACGAGGAAGGCAGTCCGGTCGCAACCGGCGAAATCGGCGAGATCGCTATTTCGGGCCCACAGGTCATGGCCGGCTACTGGAACCGCCCCGACGAGACCGCCAAGGTCATGACCGAAGACGGCTACTTCAAGACCGGCGACATGGCCTTCATGGACGAGCGCGGCTTCATCAAGATCGTCGACCGCAAGAAGGACATGATCCTTGTCTCCGGCTTCAACGTCTATCCGAACGAAATCGAGGAAGTCGTGGTGAGCCATCCCGACATCGTCGAAGCGGCGGCGATCGGCGTGCCGGACGAAAAGAGCGGCGAAGTGCCGAAGCTTTTCGTCGTGCGCAGGGAAGGCTCGTCGATCGACGAGCGACAGGTGCTCGACTATTGCCGCGAGAACCTGACCGGCTACAAGCGGCCGCGTTCGGTCGAATTCCGCGACGAGCTGCCGAAATCGCCGGTCGGCAAGATCCTGAGGAAGGAATTGCGGCCGAGCTGACGCGTTCCGAGCGGCGAGGCGGGGCTGCCCGCGCGGCCCCACATTCGCCAAGAGTCAGTCGCTATTGCGCGCGGCGCGGATCCTCTGCACCAGCCCGGCGGTCGAGCCATCACGCTCTGCCGCTCCTTCGCCGGTGCGGAGCACCGGCAGCAGCGCGGTCGCCAGTTCCTTGCCGAGTTCGACGCCCCACTGGTCGAAGGAATTGATGTCGAACAGGACGCCCTCGACGAAGACGCGGTGCTCGTAGAGGGCGATCAGCCGGCCAAGGGCGTAGGGCGTCAGCCGGTCCTGCAGAATCGTGATCGAGGGGCGGTCGCCGGGGAAGACCCGATGGGGGCGATCGCCGCCGCCTGCTCTTCGGTCATGCCCGCCTCATAGGCCTGCTCCAGCGCCTCGTCGAAGGTGCGGCCGCGCATCAGCGCCTCGGCCTGGGCGAGCCCGTTGGCGAGAAGCAGTTCGTGGTGCCGCTTCAGATCGGGCTCATGGCCCTTCGCCGACAGGATGAACTCCACGGGGATGATGTCGGTGCCCTGGTGCAGGAGCTGGAAGAAGGCGTGCTGGCCATTGGTTCCCGGCTCGCCCCAGACCACCGGCCCGGTCTCCGTCAGCGCCGGGCGGCCATTACGCTGCACGCCTTTGCCGTTGCTCTCCATGTCGAGCTGCTGAAGATAGGCCGGCAGGCGCGCCAGCCTCTGTTCATAGGGAATGACGGCCCGTGAGCCGTAGCCACAGATCACCCGGTGCCACCAGCCGATCAGCCCGAGCATCATCGGCATGTTGAGACGCGGTTCCGCCTGCCTGAAATGCTCGTCCATGGCATGGGCGCCGTCGAGGAAGGCACGGAAATCATCCGGGCCGATCGCCAGCATCACGGGCAGGCCGATCGCCGACCAGACCGAGTAGCGTCCGCCGACCCAGTCCCAGAAGCCGAAGACGTTCTCCTTGCGCAATGCCGAAATCGGCGACCTTGTCCAGCGCCGTGGAAACCGCAACGAAATGGCGGCCGGTGGCGTCGTCGCCGAGCGCATCGGTGAGCCAGTCGCGCGCCGTCCGTGCGTTCGTCATCGTCTCGACCGTCGTGAACGTCTTGGACGCCACGATGAAGAGCGTCGTCCTGGCATCGAGGCCGGCCAGCGTGTCGGCGATATCGGCGGCGTCGACGTTGGAGACGAAATGGCAGCGGGGGCCGTCACGATAGGGGGCTAGCGCCGCGGTGACCATGGCGGGGCCGAGATCGGAGCCACCGATGCCGATATTGACGACGTCGGTGATCGCCGCTCCGGTCACACCCTTGTACGAGCCGGAGCGGACCCGGTCGGCAAAGCCGGTCATCCGAGAGAGCACATCGTGCACATCGGCCATGACGTCCGTGTCGCCGACAGTGAACCCGGCATTGGCGGGCGCACGCAAAGCCACGTGAAGGACGGCGCGCTTCTCGGTGACGTTGATCGGCTCTCCAGCGAACATCGCGTCGCGAATTTGTGCGACACCCAGGGCGTCGGCCAGCCGAATGAGCTGCTCGATCGTCGCCTCGTCGACTGCGCATTTGCTGTAGTCCAGAAGCAGATCGTCCAAGGTGAGGGAAAAGCTCTCAAACCGGTCGGCGTCAATGGCGAACGCCTGACGCATGTCCATCTCCGGGCGCGCCTGGTGGTATTCCTCCAGAGCGGCCATGACGGCGCGCCATGCTTCAAGATCCTTCATGAAGGGCTCCGTTCCCTTTTGAGAAAGTTCGGTTCAGACGGAACTGCAACGGCGGAGGTGACCCGGCGCTAGCTGGCCCGGCCGCTCGCGGTCCCCTTGGCCTCGTCCTGCCGCTCATTGGCATGTTCGTCGGGTGCCTCGTCAAGTTCCGCCACAACCTGGCCGAATGCCAGGAAGGCAAACAGCACTGTTCCCCCTATCACGTTGCCGATGAAGGCGGGAACGATGAAGCCGATAATCACATCGATGAAGCTGGCGTAACCGTTGAAGGCGAGGAACCAAGCTTCGCCCGACCCGGCAATGACATGGGCGAAGCCGCCGATCGCGATGATATAGGTGATCAGGAAGATCACATGTAGTTCGAATCCACGGGAACTCGGCAGAAGCCATGCAACGCCGGCAATCAGGAAGCCCGCGCAGACGGCGCGGAGCGTCGTCTCGATGAAGCCGTGATCGAGGATTCCCAGCGACAGCTCGCGGATCGCGTCGATCGTCTCGGGCCCGGCCGGCGGGTAGATCGTGAACCAGGCGGCAAACATGGCGGTGCCGACGAGATTGCCCAGAAAGACGATGAGCCAGAGCCGCGCGACCGTGACCAGATTGTTCCGGGTCGGCTTGGCGAGGACCGGCAGGACGGCGGTGATCGTGCTTTCGGTGAAGAGCTGCTGGCGAGCGAGGATTACGAAGATAAAGCCCGTCGTGTAGCCCATGGAGGTGATGAGCTCTGCCCACTCGGTATCGGGCAGGGCCTGCATCAGCAAGGCTTCGGTGATGATCGAAAGGGTGATGACGATGCCTGCGGCGATCGAGGAGAAAATCAGGCTCTTGGTCGGCCGCTCCAGCTCATGATCGCCGGCCCGTCTGACGATCTCGTAAATCAGAGCGGCGCGAAGCGGGCCTCGCCACTCGGCCTTCTCCATCTCGTATTCGGTGAGGGCAGCGGCCGTTTCGTCTTCGGTCCCCTCATCGAGCAGCGTCTTGTTCTTATCGACCGGATCGTGCCGCAAGATGGGGTATCCTATGGGAGCCTCTTTCCGATGGAGATATTGCCCTGCGGCTGAGCTGCAAGTGCGCAGGTGTTCAGCGCAAGCCGGGTAGACGCGGGTCGGCCGTTTGCCCTATCTCGTTGGAAGGCGATTGACGCAAGAGGAGGGGCCGATGGCCGTCGAAATGAATGGCGAAGAGAAAATCGAGGCTCCGGTGGAGACCGTCTGGGCGGCATTGAACGACCCGGAGGTTCTCAAAGCCTGTATCCCCGGCTGTCAGGAACTCGAAAAAACGAGCGACACGGAGATGAAGGCGAAGGTGACGCTGAAGATCGGGCCGATCAAGTCGACCTTTGGCGGGCAGGTCGAACTCAAGAACATCAACGCTCCGCACTCCTACACGATCGAGGGCAAGGGCGATGGCGGCGTTGCCGGCTTCGCAAAGGGCGGCGCCGACGTCGTCCTCGAAGCCGACGGGGGCGGAACGCTCCTGAAATACACGGCCAAAGCGGATGTCGGCGGCAAGATGGCGATGCTCGGCAGCCGCCTGATCCAGTCGACCAGCAAGAAGCTCGCCGGGGAGTTCTTCTCCTGCATGAACACCAAAATCACCAGCGGCTACGAACCACCCGAGCCCAAGATCGGCTGAACCGTCCTTCTGGCACCTATTGCCTCTGCGCGGAGGAAACCCGCCGGGAGAAGCTGTGTCTCTTGGCCTCGACTATTCGAAGACGATCGAAGGGCCCTCGACCGCCGAGATGCCCTGCGCCGCGAGCTGCTCGCCGAGGCGCAGGGCGATCTGTCGATAGAACTGCGCTTCGGGACCATCCGGATCGCTGGCGAGAACCGGCCTGCCGCTGTCGGAGGTCTCCCGGATCGCCATCTGGAGCGGCACCTCACCGAGGAACGGTACGCCCAGCTTCGCGGCCTCCTGCTTCGCGCCGCCATGGCCGAAGATCGAATGGGCCGCGCCGCAATCCGGACAGACGAACACGCTCATATTCTCGATGATACCGAGCACCGGCACGTCGACCTTGCGGAACATGTTGAGGCCCTTCCGCGCGTCGATCAGCGCCAGGTCCTGCGGCGTCGAGACGATGATGGCACCGGTCATCGGAACCTGCTGCGCCAAGGACAATTGTACGTCGCCGGTGCCCGGAGGCATGTCGACGACCAGCACGTCGAGTTCGCCCCAGGCGACACCGCGCAGCATCTGCGTCAGCGCCTGGCTGACCATCGGCCCACGCCACACCATGGGCGTGTCTTCCTCGACCATGAAGCCCATGCTCATCGCCTTGAGGCCAAAGTTCTCCATCGGCTGGATCATCTTGTCGCCGGCCATTTCCGGCTTGCCGGACAGGCCGAGCAGCCGCGGCACCGAAGGTCCGTAGACATCGGCGTCGAGAATTCCGACGGACAGACCGTTCTGCTGCAGGGCCAGCGCGAGATTGACCGCCGTGGTGCTCTTGCCGACGCCGCCCTTGCCCGATGCGACGGCGACGATGGAGGCGACGCCCGGAACGGCGATGGACTGGCGCCCGGCCGGCGCCTGACGGGCCGGCTGCGGAGCGGAACGCGGCGGCGCACTGGCGCTGCCCTTTCGTTCGGCGGTGAGCGCGACCGTGGCCTTCTCGACGCCGGGTACCTTGCAGACCGTCTCTTCCGCGGCCTTGCGCAGCGGCTCCAGCCGGTCGGCCTGCTCGGCCGGTACGGTCAGGGAAAAGAACACTTTGCCCTTGGCGATGAAGATGTCGGAGACGAGGCCGGCGGAGACGATGTCGGTCTGCCCGCCAGGCGCGGCGATCGATCTCAAGCGGTCACGGACGATCTCGGCACTCGGTTCGGCCATTGCGGAACTCTCTTTCTCTTTGGGCTATGCCTGCCAGATAGGCACTCGGCGATCACGCCGCCAGATGAAGCGGCAGCTGACGGGCCACCATGTCGAGCAGTTCGACATGGTCGGTCGTCTCTCCGCCAAGGATCATCGCGTTTCCACGTGAATCGAGACGGGTTGCAGGGCGGCTGGACATGGTCTTGGCGTAACGTTCCCACTGCGGACCGATCGTCGCCAGACCTTCATCCTGCCACTCGAACTGCAGGCGATCCAGCTGCCTTGCGAGCCCTTGCAGTAGCTGCGTCCGGTCGGTCGTGACACCTTCCGCCTCGAGCGCCGTCAGTTCACGGCGGTCGGGTTCGGCCAGTCTTTGCACAAACTTACCGGACAGGCGCAGATGCATGCCCAGAACGAGCCAGTCCGGTGTATCATCCGCGTCCACGATCTCCGAGAGTCCGCCGACGGCGACCCGCGCCACCTCGCGCTCACCCAGGCAGATCGTGAACGGCCATAGCAGCGACGGCTGCAACGATCCGGCAAGCTCCGCCAAAGTCTCTGCGACCGCCAATTGACCGACCAGCAGAGCCTGCGCCGCCTCGGCCGCGGCCCTGTCGGCCTCGATGACAAGCGCGCAGGAGGCCATGCCGTGACGGCGGCTGTAGAAGAGGTCGCCTGGCTCGGCCTTTTGACATCTGGAAAGCCGGCACGCCTCCTCGAACGGCGTCCTGTCTCGTTCCACGGCCCGACCTCTGAAACCATCCGGGAATCGCGGGGCGGGAAGGCTCATATTGCAGCTCCGATGGTGGCAATCGACAAGCCCGCCCGGTGTAGGAGCGTTGGAGGATCAGGGCAAGGACCAGCGGGCCCTCAGCTGTCGACCATCCGAAAGCCCGCCTCCTCGATATCGAGAAAGGTGGAGGCGAGATCGGCGACAGCTTCGTAGAAGGCCGATTGCTCGGCCGCCCCGAGATCCCGGAGGAAGAACGGCATCCAGATCATGATGTGATCCTCGAAGATGCAGCGCTGCTCCACGAGCCCGAGCCGGTCGCAGCCGAAGCGGCCGTCGATCAATCCGGCCATCATCTCGAACAGGGTTCCTGCATGGTCGGCCGGCCGGCCGCCGCCGCCCCGGCGTTCGATGCCGAGCCGCTTCATCAGCGCCATCAGGCAATCGGGCCCCGCCGGTCCGGTTCGTCCGCGCAGATAGGCGGAGGCGCGCGGCCGCAGACTACCATTCTCGCCGAACAGTGCGTGATATTCCTCGCGGACCCGCGCGGGCGTGACCGTTTGGGCGCAGGCCGCGAGCCGGCCCGTCGCCCTGCCCATCGGGCTGTCGTCGCGCGACAGCGAACGCAACCGCTCAAGTGTCTGCAGGTCGGGCGGTTGCAGGAAAAGGTCCGAAATCAGCGTGTAGATCAGGCAGCGCAGCTTGTCCTCGACTGCCAGTTCCTGGTCGTTTCTGGGCAAGGCCATATTGGCTTGACCTCCATTCTGACCACGGAGGGTAGGCCGCGGAACAGAGGCGACAAGGCGTGGGGTCCAGAACTAGAGCGGAGGTCGGGTCGAAACCGGCGCCGGCGCCCGGGGTTCTCGCTCGCACCGAGAAGGACTTCCGGCGCAACCAGTCCGCCGACAAGCGCGTTGGCCGACCAAGACCGATCTCCTTCAGTTTGCGAAAGAGTAATATGATGAAACGATTGTTCCGTTCCGCCCTTATCGTCGTCATTGCCGGCGCAAGCTGGCCTGCATTGGCCGCGATCGCCGAACCGCCCTCCGAAGCGATGCGGGCGAGCGAGATTGCGAGCACCTTGGAGAAGCTGCCGGGCTATCTCTACCTGCGCGAAATGCGGTGGAACGACGAGCGCGGCGACTGGTCTGCGATCTACCACGCCTCGAACGGGATGGATAAGCGTGTCCACGTCGACGCGCGGACCGGCGCGATCGAGGAGGACGGCGACGCATTTGCTCCAGGTTCGGACGACGAGGACGTCGATAGTGGGGGCTCAGGCGAGGCTCCGACCGTGCAGAGGGATGATATGCCGCCACCTGCCGGACGCGAGGACGATGCGCCGGCGACGACGCCGGGGGCCGAGGAAGGCGATACGCTGATCCCGACGCCGAACGGCATGAAGTAGAACGAAAAAGGCCGCCTCCTCGGGCGGCCTTCTTGTTGATCATCGGGACGCGGCAGTGCCAGCCGTCAGCCCCTGTAGACGTCGATGATCCGGTTCAGGAGAGCTACGGCCTCGCCCCGTTCGCGCTGGAACGAGTTGCGACCGACGATCGAACCGAAGCCGCCACCGGCGTGGATCTGACTGATCTCCTCGACCAGCGAGTCGGCATCCTTGGCGCCGCCACCGGAAAAGACGACGACGCGCTTGTTGTTGAACGCGGCCTGCAGGACGTGTGCGATGCGATCGGAAAGCGTGTCCTGCCTGACGTCCTTATAGGCCTTCTCGGCATCCTTCAGATCGACGCCCTCTTCCGGCGGCTTGACCTTGATGATGGTCGCGCCCATCAGCGCGGCCATGTGCGCCGCATAGGCGACGATGTCGAGCGCCGTCTCTCCCTTCTTGGAGACCTTGCCGCCGCGCGGATAGGACCAGACGACCGTCATCAATCCCTTGGCCTTGGCCTCGCGGGTCATCTCGGCCAATTCCTCCTGCATGGCGTAGCAGCAGTCGGAGCCCGGATAGATGGTGAAGCCGATGCCGACGCAGCCAAGCCGGAGCGCATCGTCAACCGAGCCAGAACCGCTTGATCCGGCGTCGCATCCGACAGCGAATTGGCCGAATTGACCTTGAGGATCAGCGGCAGTTCGCCGGCGAATGTATCGGCCCCCTGCTGCAGGCTGCCGAGCGGCGCAGCATAGGCCGAGAGCCCAGCCTCGATCGCCAGTTCGTAGAGGTAGTGAGGATCATAGGCTGCGGGGTTGGGCGCGAAGGACCGCGCCGGGCCGTGTTCATAGCCCTGATCAACGGGCAGGATCACCAGCTTGCCGGTGCCGCCGAGCCGGCCGTGCATCAGGAGCCGGGCGAGGTTCGTCTTCACGCCCGGATTTTCGCCCTCGTACCAGGACAGGATTTCCTTGACGCGCGGTGTGACATTCATCGGATGGCTCCTCCGTCGATGAGCTGGAATTGCTGGGCGTACCTACCGAAAGAGAGGGGCCGCTGTCACCCAAAAACGCCCTCGAACCCTTGATTTTCTGCCGGTTTGAGTCGCCGGAGGCGGAATGTCGGCACCTCAATCGATTTGATCGGATGCCGATCGGTCTTTGCGACGTCGCCCGATTCCGCCCGCCTTCATGGAACCGAAGCCCCTCCCCTCCCTTTCCCAACCATTCCGAGTTGTGAAGCCGAGGGGACTTTCCGTGACAGCACTAACCATCAACGGCCGACTGGTCGAACTCGAGGTGGATGTCCGCACGACCCTGCTCGACGCACTGCGCGAGCACCTGAAGCTGACCGGATCGAAGAAGGGCTGCGACCACGGCCAGTGCGGCGCCTGCACCGTGCTCCTCGACGGGGAACGGGTCAATTCATGCCTCGTCCTTCTCGCCTGCTGCGAGGGGCAGGATGTGACCACCATCGAAGGGTTGGGGAACGGTGATGAGCTCGGCGCCATACAACGCGCCTTCGTCTCGCATGATGCGTTCCAGTGCGGCTACTGCACGCCGGGGCAGATCTGTTCCGCCGTCGCGATGCTGAAGGAAGTCGAGCGCGGCGATGTCTCGGTCGTGACCGATGGCGAGGGCGCTCGCCTGACGCGGATCGAGGTGCAGGAGCGGATGAGCGGCAATCTGTGCCGATGTGGCGCCTACAACAACATCGTCGATGCGGTGATGGAGACCGGCGGCGCGTCCGCTCACAAGGAGGCCGCAGAATGAGACCGTTCGCATTCAGTCGCCCCGACAGCCCCGAGGCCGCGGTCGAGGCCGCCAGCGGCCAGAATGCCAAGTTCCTCGGCGGTGGAACCAATCTGATCGACCTGATGAAACTGGAGGTCGAGACGCCGGACGCACTGGTGGATGTTCATCGCCTCGATCTCGGCGGCTTCGGCGAGAGCCAGGATGGCGGCCTGCGCATAGGTGCGGAGGTCAGCAACACCGCTCTCGCCAACCATGCAAGTGTACGGCGGGACTACCGTGTCCTCTCCGAGGCCCTCCTCTCCGGCGCCACCGTCCAACTCCGCAATCGCGCGACGACCGGCGGAAATTTCCTGCAGCGAACCCGCTGCTACTATTTCATGGACACCACTCGCCCCTGCAACAAGCGCGAACCCGGCACCGGCTGTTCGGCGGTCGGCGGCCCGAGCCGGATCCACGCGATCCTCGGGGCGTCGGAGCATTGCATCGCGACCCACCCGTCCGACATGGCCGTCGCTATGGCGGCGCTCGATGCGCAGATCCACACGCGGCGGCCGGATGGTGAGGGGCGGACCATTCCGGCGACCCAACTGCACCGGCTGCCGGGCGACACGCCGCAGAAGGATACCGTACTCGAGGCGGATGAACTGATCATAGCCGTGACGCTGCCCGCACCGGTCGGCGGCTCGCATCTCTACCGGAAGGTGCGGGATCGCTCCTCCTACGCCTTCGCGCTGGTGTCGACGGCCATCGTCCTCAAGCTGACCGGGGCAAGGATCGAAACGATCCGGCTCGCGCTGGGCGGCGTCGCCCACAAGCCCTGGCGCGCGGAGAAGGCGGAGGCTCATCTCGCCGGCAAGGCGCCGACGGAGGAGAATTTTTGCGCCGCCGCCGACGCCGAGTTGGCTGAGGCGCACGCCGAAGGCAGTCAGGCGTTCAAGATCGAACTTGCAAAACGGACGATCGTCGCCGCGCTGACGGAGGCGGCCGAGAGGGAGAAGGCGGCATGAACGACATCATCACCGGCAAATGGATCGGCCAGCCGCTCGACCGCGTCGACGGACCGCCGAAGGTGAGCGGCCAGGCGACCTATGCCGCCGAACACGACATCGAAGCCGCTATCGGCTTCATCGTCGAAGCCACCATTGCGAGCGGGTCAATCGCGTCGATCGAAACCTCGCAGGCCGAGGCGGCCGAAGGCGTAATCTCCGTCGTGACCCACGAGAACGCCCCGGCGATGAAGCCGTGGGGTGCGGAGGCCGACAACCGGTTCCAGCAGAGCCATGGGGTTCTCGTCGACGGAACGATCCGCCATTACGGCCAGCCGGTCGCGGTCGTCGTTGCCCAAACGCTGGAACAGGCGCGTCACGCGGCGAGCCTCGTGCGGGTCACCTACGACCCCAAGGAACCGAAGCTCGGCATCGACCACGACGACAGCGAATTGCCGGACGGGATCGATGGCGGCCTCGAAGCGACCAATCGGCGCGGCGATTTCGACAAGGCCTGGTCCGACAGCGACGTCACCCTCGATCTTACATTCACTACGCCGAACATGATCCAGGCGGCGATGGAGCCACACGGCGCCATTGCCCTTTGGGAGGGGGATCGGCTCACCGTCTATAATTCGACTCAGGTCATCGATTGGGGCGTCACCTGCCTCTCCAACACGTTCGGCATCGAAAAGGACAAGATCGACTCCTTTCGCCCTATGTCGGCGGCGGCTTCGGCTCGAAGCTCGGCCAGCACTACGATACAATTCTCGGCGGCGGCCGCGGCGAAGGTGCTGAACCGTCCGGTGAAGGTCATCCAGACCCGGCGCAACCTCTTCCACGACGGTCCGCATCGCGCCCGCGTGGAGCATCGCATCCGCCTCGGCGCGGCTGGGGACGGCACATTGAAGGCGGTCAATTTCCAGACTTGGTCGACCAAGGCGATCGGCTATGCTTTTTGCGAGGGACCGATGGCCTCCGCCGCCAACGCCTATCGCTGCGATGCGATGCACTGGACCGGGCATACTCGCGAGACCAATGAGACAATCAACGATTTGATGCGTGCGCCGGGCGAAGCGCTCGGCGGCATCACCTTCGAGGCGGCCATCGACGAATTGGCCGAGAAAATCGGCATGGACCCGCTGGAGTTCCGGCTCAAGAACGAACCGAAGAAGGATCCCGCCAGCGGCAAGCCATTTGCGACCAGGGATCTCGTCGAGTGCCTGAAGCGGGGCGCAGAGGTGTTCGGCTGGAAAGAAAGGCCGAAGGAGCCGCGCTCGCGGGTCGAAGGGCGGAAGCTGATCGGCTACGGTCTGGCCAGCGCCATTCGCGGCAACATGATGATGGAGGGCTCCTGCGCCGTGCAGCTGTCGCCCAACGGTCATCTCACCGTCAAGATGGACATGACCGACATCGGCACTGGCAGCTATACGATCCTGACGCAAATCGCTGCCGAAGCGCTTGGCCTGTCGCCAGACACGATCACGGTCGACCTCGCCGATTCCGATAATCCGACCACCGCCGGCTCCGGTGGCTCGTTCGGCGCCGGGACCTCGGGCTCGGCCCTCTGGAACGCCTGTCTCGCACTGCGCGCAGAGCTCGCGAGGGCCGCCGGCTTCCATGGCGACCCCGATGCAGTCACCTTCGTGGACGGGGAACTGCGGCAGGGAGAGAAGACCGTCGCCCTCACCGAGATCCTCCGCGACACCGCGGGTTTCGAGGCCGAGGGCAGCATCAAGCCCGGCGAGGAGCATGACGATTACGTGCAGAACTCGTACGGCGCCCATTTCTGCGAAGTCGCGGTCGACATGGACACATGCGAGGTAGAGGTGCGACGCTTCGTCTCGGTCTTCTCCGCCGGCCGCATTCTCAATCGCAAGACCGCCCGCAGCCAGTGCCTCGGCGGTCTCGTCTGGGGCATCGGGGGCGCGATACGCGAAGAGCTCTGGATGGACCTTCGAACCGGCGGCTACGTCAATCGCGATCTCGCCGAATACCATGTGCCCGTCAATCGCGACGTGCCGCAATGCGAGGTGGTCTTCCTCGAAGAGCCCGATCCGAAGTCCAATCCGATCGGCAGCAAGGGGATCGGTGAACTCGCGCTCTGCGGCGCGGGCGGCGCGGTGGTCAACGCGATCCACAACGCCACAGGCAAGCGCGTCTACGATCTGCCGGTCACTCTCGACAAGCTGCTCTAATCGCGGCGGCCGGTACGCGCGCACTCGGAGCTGGTAGCAGGGGCGGTCGCGCCCGCCGGTGCACCGTCCACTTAACGCCGAGGATCGATGGCCTATCTCCCCGGGCTGGCGATGTTGCCCCAGCCGGGATAATCGATGAACTATCAGACCACCCCATCCGAGCCCGAAAGCACTGAGAACAGTGCTGGAATCGGCCGCGAAAGCGCGAATTTGACGCCCGATATCCGCGGCAACTTTCTCTCCGACGAGGAATTGCGGGCCGCGGGCGAGGAACTGGCGCACCGGACCGAAGCCCCCCTGCCCGCCTTCCAGCCGATCGATTTCTGGCGGCGCGAACGCGACAATGAGCGCGTCATCCAGACCTGCTATGCAGCGACCGCCCACGCCGCCAAGGAAGGCCACACCATTTCTCCTGCAGCCGAATGGCTGCTGGACAACCATCATCTTGTCGAAGCCAATGTTCGACAGGTTCGACGTGACCTGCCGGTCAAGTTCTATCGCCAACTGCCAAGGACATCGGTCCTTCCGGCGCGGGGCCAGGTGCCGCGCGTCCTAGCCCTTGCCTGGACCTATGTCGCCCACACCAACAGCAACTTCTCCGGCCGGACGGTGACCGCGATCACCAACGGGTTCCAGAGCGCCGAGACGCTGAAGATCGGCGAACTCTGGGCGATACCCGCCTTTCTTCGCTTCGTGCTTCTGGAAAATCTGCGGCGCGTTTCGGAACGGGTCCAGCTCGGCCGCGAATTGCGCCACGAGGCGAACGAGCTGGCCGACGAGATGCTCGCCGCCGAGACCGACGAGCAGGCCAAACAGCAATTCCGGACGCAAACGCGGCAAAGTCGCCGAACACGCTTTCTCCGCTCAGTTGCTCTACCGGCTCCGCGACGGGGCAGACCGGGCGCAGACCATCCTGCAATGGCTCGAGAACGCCTTGGAAGAGGAAGGGTCCGACGCCGACGCGATGCTGATCGCGCAGCACAACCGGGTCTCCCTGTCCAACGTCACTGTCGGCAACATCATCCGCTCGCTGCGGGCAATCGACGACATGGACTGGATCAGCTGGTTCGAGGGCCTTTCCGCCGGTCGACCGTCGGCTGCGCGCCACGACCGATTTCGGCCTGCTCGATCCACGCTCCCGAAATCGCTACCGCGAGCGGATCGAACTGCTCGCCCGCCGGTCGAAGGCCTCGGAACTCGACGTCGCCGACACGGTCGTCGAAATGGCCCGCGAAGGGGCTGACCTGCCGGACCCACTAATCGTCGGCAATATCGGCTATTACCTGCTCGGCAACGGCATCGAGTCCCTCCGTAAGAGACTGGGCTACCGACACCGGCCGAGCGAGAGGATGCGGCTGTTCTTCTCGCGCCTCGGCTGGTTCGGCATCGCGTTGCCGGTGGGCCTGATCACCGCCGTGATCCTCTTTGCCGCCGCCTTCGCGATCGGCACGATCGAGGGCGCGGCGGTCACTGCGCTTCTCCTTGTGCTCCTTGCCCTGCCGGCGTCAGAGGCGGCGATGGGCATCTTCAACCTGTTGTCCACCTATATGGTCCGGCCCTACCACATGCCCGGCTATGAATTTCGCAAGGGCATCCCGGCGGAAGCGCGCACACTCGTGGTCATTCCCTGCATGATCGGCGACCGCGATACGATCGACGAACTCGTGCGCAATCTGGAGGTCCACTACCTTGCCAATCCCAATGGCGAAACGTATTTCGCACTGCTTTCCGACTGGCCGGACGCGGCTGAAGAGCAACGGGTCGGCGATCAGGAGCTTCTGGACTACGCACAAGGCGCGATCGACGAACTGGCGGAAACCTACGCCCATACCGGTCGCCGACGCTTCTTCCTGCTGCACCGGCGGCGCACCTACAACCAGGTCGACGACGTCTGGATGGGATGGGAGCGCAAACGCGGCAAGCTGGAAGAGCTGTTCGACCTGCTCCGCGGCGAGACCCACACAACCTATCTGACCCCCGGACACCGGCTGCCAGAAGCGATCGCCTTCGTCCTCACCCTCGATTCCGACACCCGCCTGCCGCGCGACACGGTGACAAAGCTCGTCGGGAAGATGGCGCATCCGCTGAACGCGCCGATCAACGATCCGGCGACCGAGCGGGTGACTGGCGGCTACGGCATCCTGCAGCCGCGCATCACCGCTTCCCTTACCACTGGAGAGGAAGCGTCGACGTTCCAGCGCATTTTTTCCGCCAATCGCGGCCTCGACCCCTACGTCTTTGCGGTGTCGGACACCTATCAGGACGTCTTCCGCGAAGGCAGCTTCACGGGCAAGGGCCTGATACCACGTCGATGCATTCCGACAGGCGATGGCCGACCGGATCGACGACAACACCGTCCTGTCGCACGACCTCGCTCGAGGGGGCGCTGGCGCGCTCGCGCACTCGTTACCGACATCGAGTTCGTCGAAGATTTCCCGACCAAATATTCCGTCGAGGTCAGCCGCCAGCACCGCTGGATCCGCGGCGACTGGCAGCTGCTGCCGTTCATCTTCGGGCGCCACAACGGCATCAGTGCCCTCAACCGCTTCAAGATGGTCGACAATCTTCGGCGCTCGCTGCTGCCGATCGCCTGGGTGCTGGCCTCGATCGTCGGATGGACCAAGTTCGGCGTCCGCGCCGCGCTGGTCTGGCAGTGCGTCCTGGTCGCGATGCTGATCATCGCGCCAACGGTGTCGCTCCTCACCGGCTTCGTTGCGCCGCCGGTCGGCGTGACGACGCGTTCGCACCTGCGAACCTATGGCTGGGAATTGCTCGTCGCTGATGGCCCAGATCGTCCTGCGGATCGCGCTCATGGCCCACACCGCCTGGTATGCCGCCGACGCGATCGTGCGCACGCTCTACCGGCTGTTCGTGTCGCGCCGCCGGCTGCTGGAGTGGAAGACGGCGGCGCAGGTTCACAAGAGCTCGGCGGCTTCGCCGCTCGTCTATGTGGAGACGATGTGGCCGTCGATGGTCGTCGCGGCCGCGCGGCTTCGCCCTCGCTCTACTCTACAGCAACAACGGCGCGCTGGTCGCGCTGCCCGTCGCCCTCGCCTGGTTCTTCGCGCCCTTCATCGCATGGGAGGTGTCCCGGTCGGCGCAGACCGAGGACCGGCTGTTCGTCTCGGAGGCCAACCGCAGAACGCTCCGCCGACTGGCGCGCCGGACCTGGCGCTATTTCGAGACCTTCGTCGACGAAGAGCACAACCATCTGCCGCCGGACAATTTCCAGGAGGATCCGGAGCCAGTCGTCGCCGGCCGGACCTCGCCGACCAATATCGGGCTCTACCTGATCGCCACGGTCTCGGCGCGGGACCTCGGCTGGATCGGATTCGAGGAGATGCTGAGCCGCGTCGAGGCGACGCTCGGCACGCTCAAGCGGATGGAGAAATTCCGCGGCCATTTCTACAATTGGTACGACACGAAGACGCTGGAGCCGCTGCAGCCGCGCTACGTGTCGATCGGTCGACAGCGGCAATCTCGCCGGGCATCTGGTCGTGGTCTCCTCGGCGCTGAGGGAAGCCGCCGCCGCGCCGGCCGCCTATCTGCACGGCGATGTCGAGGGCATCCGCGACACGGCGACCATCATCGCCGAAGTGCTCGACGACATTCCCGATGACCGGCGGACGATCAGGCCGCTGCGCACGCGCATCGCCGAGCGCCTCAGGAGCTTCGTCACGGCTCTCGATCGCGGCGCGGCGATCACGTCCGTCAAGGCGACCGGCCTGATCACCGTCGGCCACGAAATCGAGCGGCTCGCGCTGCGATCTCGATCTCGAGGTGAACAGCGACGACAGCCGACGCCTGGTCCGCTGGTGCGGCGCGCTGGTGCGCAATTGCGAAGCCCATTCGAACGATCCGATCAGCGATCGGAACGCAATGAACGCACTGCGTCAGCGGCTGATCGACGTGTCGGAACTGGCGCGCGGCCTCGCCTTCGACATGGAGTTCGGCTTCCTGATGAACGAGGATCGGCGGCTGCTGGCGATCGGCTACCGGGTCGGACGACGACGAGCTCGATGCGTCCTGCTACGACCTCCTCGCCTCCGAGGCGCGCCTGACCAGCCTCTTTGCGATCGCCAAGGGCGACCTGCCCAACGAGCACTGGTTCCGCCTCGGCCGACCGGTGGTGCCGGTCTCCGGAAGGGCGACGCTGGCTTCGTGGTCCGGCTCGATGTTCGAGTATCTGATGCCGCCGCTCGTCATGCACGAACGGCAGGGCGGGCTGCTCTACCAGACCAACCGCATGGTCGTGCGCGTCCAGCAGCGCTATGCGCGGGAACTCCGCGTGCCGTGGGGGATCTCGGAATCCGCCTACAATGCGCGCGATCATCTGCTGACCTATCAATACTCCAATTTCGGCGTGCCCTCGCTCGGCCTGAAACGCGATCTGGCCCGCAATGCGGTGATCGCGCCCTACGCGACGATGCTTGCAGCCCAGGTCGCGCCGGACGAAGCCGTTCAGAACACCGAACGGCTGCGGCAGATGGGCGCGCTCGGCGCTTACGGCTTCTACGAGGCGGTCGATTTCACGCCATCTCGGCTGCCGAAGGGCGAATCGCGCGCCATCATCCGCGCCTATTTCGCCCACCATCAGGGCATGAGCATCTGCGCCGTCGCCAACGTCGTCACCGGCGGGCGGCTTGCGCGAACTGTTTCACTCCGACCCCGTCATCGAGGCCGCCGAACTGCTGCTGCAGGAACGGGCGCCGCGCACCGTCGCGCCGGTCTCGCGCTCCGACGAGGTCAACCGGCAAAAGGCCGATGGCGGCGAACTGGCCGGTCCGGCGATCCAGGTCTATGAGAACCCGGCCGAACACGACCGGCGCACGCATCTACTGTCGAACGGGTCACTACAGCGTGATGATGACGGCGACCGGCGCCGGCTATTCGCGCTGGAACGGTCTCGCCGTCACGCGCTGGCGTCCCGATCCGGTGGAGGACGACCATGGGGCAGTTCCTGTTCCTGCGCGACATGGCGACCGGCGACTGGTGGAGCGCGACCGCGACGCCGCGGCAGGCGACGCAGGAGCGCATGATCTCCGTCTTCACGGATTCCCAGGCCGAGTTCCGCAAACGTGTCGGCACCATCCAGTCGGAGATCGACGTGCTGGTCGACAACGGAAGGCGATGGCGAAGGCCGCCGGCTCACGCTGACGAACAGCGGCACGACCGAACGGCTGATCGAAGTCACCTCCTTCGCCGAACTGGTCCTGTCCGCCGACGATGCCGACACCGCCCATCCCGCCTTCTCGAAGATGTTCGTGCGGACCGAGCTCGATCCGGCCGGGCGACGCCATTCTCGCCACCCGCAACAAACGCAGTCAGGGCGAGCCGGACATCCATGTCGCCCATCTCGTGACCGAGAACGCCGGGCAGCGACGCGCAACCCAGTTCGAGACCGACCGGCGCGCTTTCATCGGACGTGGGCGCGACCTCGGCGATGCGGCGGCTTTCGACAGAGGTCAGGAGCTGAGCGGCTCGCTCGGCTTCACCCTCGATCCGATCTTCTCGCTGCGGCGGGCGATTCGCATCCCCGCCGGAAAGAAGGCGACGATTACCTTCTGGACGCTGGCGGCCGCAGACCGGGCGACGCTGGAGGATCGGCTGGCGCACTTCCGTCATACCGAGACCTTCAGCCACGAAAGCCGGCTGGCATGGACGCGGAGCCAGGTGCAGCTTCGGCACCTGAACATCACCAGCCAGGATGCCGAGACGTTCCAGCGTCTCGCGCGCTACCTGATCTATCCGGACATGGACCTGCGGATCGGTGAGGATGCCGTGCGCGAAGGGCTGGCCAGCCAAAGCACCCTCTGGCCGCTCGGCATTTCGGGCGACCATCCGATCTTCGTGCTGCGTACGGACGACGACAATGATCTGACGATCGTGCGCGAAGCACTGGCGATGCAGGAGTATCTTCGCGGCCGCGGTCTCGTCTTCGATCTGGTGATCCTGAACGAGCGGGTCACTTCCTACGCGCAGGACCTGCAGCAGGCGGTCGACATCCTCTGCGAGAACGCCCGGAATCGCGGCCTGTCCGATGCGGTGCGCGCGCACATCTTCGCGGTGCGCCGCGACCTGATGGACGAGGTCACCTATGACGCGCTGTTGGCGGCGGCGCGGATCACGCTCCACACCCGCAACGGCCGGCTTTCGCAGCAGCTCGCGCGGATCACCGATGTCGAGGAGATCGATCCGGAAGTCGAGGTCGAGGAGATCATCCTCCTGCCGGCGGATGTGAAGAAGGACGAGCCGCCGCAGCGCGCGCCGGTGCCGGCGGACGTCGCCAAGAACGGCGAGGATCTCCTGTTCTGGAACGGGATGGGCGGCTTCGACGGCGATACGGGCGGAATATGTCGTGCGGCTGACGGGCACGGAGCGAACGCCGCAGCCGTGGATCAACGTCATTTCCGGCAAGGATTTCGGCTTCCACGTCTCGGCCGGAGGCGCGGCATTCACCTGGAGCATCAATTCGCGCGACTACCAACTTACGCCCTGGAGCAACGATCCCGTGCTCAACAGGCCCGGCGAGGCGCTCTACGTGCTCGACCGCGACAGCGGCGTCACGCTCACGCCTTTCGCGGCCCTCGCAGGCGCGGCTTCGGAGCCCTATGAAGCGCGGCACGGCATGGGCTATTCCACATTCCGTTCCGCCGGAGCCGGCCTTCGGCTCGAAGCGACAATGGCAATGGTCGCCGGCCACAACGCCAAGGTTACGCGCCTGCGCATCACCAACGAGTTCGACAGGTCCCGCAGACTGACGCTCTATGCGCTTGCCGAATGGGTTCTCGGCAACAATGCCGCCAGGACGGCTCCCTTCATCACGTCGCATTTCGACGAGGGATTGGGCGTCCTGACAGCGACCAATCCCTACTCCACCGAATTCGCCGGGCGCCACGCATTCCTGGCGCTGTCGACGCGAGGTTTCGTCCTATACGGCGTCGCGACGCGACTTCATCGGCGACCAGTCCGTCCGCTATCCCGAGGCAGTGGCGAAGGGTCGCAAGCTGAACGATTCGACGGCGCTGACCGGGGATCCCTGTGCAGCACTCGCCGCCGACCTCACGCTTTCTGCCCACGGAGAAACGGAGGTGCTGATCATTCTCGGCGACGCCGGCTCAGTCAGCGAGGCGGTGGTGCTGGCGGAAACGGTCCGCGAACAGGGCTTCGACAGCCAACTCGAAGCGGCAGAAGGGCGAATGGGACTGCTTCCTCGGCACCCTGCAGGTGAAGACCCCGGATCCGGCCATGGACATGATGGTCAATCACTGGCTGCCCTATCAGGCGCTGGCCTGCCGCATCCGCGCCCGATCGGCCTTCTACCAGGCATCGGGCGCGTTCGGCTTTCGTGACCAGTTGCAGGATACCTCCGCCCTGCTGCTTCAGGATCCGACCTACGCCCGGGCGCAGATCCTCAACGCCGCCGGTCGGCAATTTCCCGAGGGAGACGTCCAGCATTGGTGGCTGCCGCGCTCCGGCGCGGGAGTTCGGACGATGATCTCGGACGACGTGGTCTGGCTCGGCTATCTGGCGGCTCATTACGTGCAGGTGACCGGCGACAGCGGCATTCTGGACGAAGTCGCTGCCCCTCATCAACGGGCGCCAGTTGGAGCCGGGCGAACATGACGCATTCTTCACCCCGGAAGTGACGGCCGAGGAGATCTCCCTCTATGAACACTGCGCCCGCGCGCTCGATCTCGGCTGCGCCCGCAAGGGCGAGAATGGCCTGCCGCTTATCCTTGGCGGCGACTGGAACGACGGGATGAACCGGGTCGGCGAGGAAGGACACGGGCACGTCCGTCTGGCTCGGATGGTTCATGGCGGCTGGTCTCTCAGCGATGATTCCGCTTGCCGAAGCGCGCGGCGACGAGGAACGCGTCGAACGCTGGAAGGCGCGTCGGGACGAATTGCGGGCGGCCCTGCAGGAAGCCGGATGGGACGGCAAATGGTATCGCCGCGGCACGTTCGACGATGGCGCCCTGCTCGGCAGTATCACTCCGACGAATGCAAGATCGACGCCATCGCCCAGAGCTGGAGCGTGCTGTCCGGAGAAGGTGATCCGAAGCGCAGCAAGAAGGCGCTCGACAAGGTGCTCGAAATGCTCACCGACGACGAGGCCAGGATCATCAAGCTGTTCACGCCGCCGTTCCAGCACAGCGCACACAATCCCGGCTACATCAAAGGCTACCCGCCCGGAGTCCGCGAGAATGGCGGGCAGTATACCCACGGCGCGATCTGGACCGCCTATGCGCTGGCCGAGATGGGCCGGGCCGACGACGCCTGGAGGGCCTACTCCCATCTGCTGCCGATCAATCATGCGCTGAACGAAGACGACATGCAGCGCTACCGCGTCGAGCCTTATGTCGTGGCCGCCGACATCTATGGCGAGGAAGACCGGCGCGGAGGGGCGGCTGGACCTGGTACACCGGCTCGGCCGGCTGGCTCTACCGCTGTTCGGTGGAAGCGATACTCGGCATTCGCCGAAGGGCGACCGGCTGTTCGTCAAACCGGTCATACCCAGCCATTGGGACGGCTACAGCGCCACGCTGCGGCAGGAAGGCAAGGAGTATCGGATCGAGGTAGAGCGGGCCGGCAAGGAGATCGCTGTTCGGGTCAATGGCGACGCAGAAGAGGAAATCGGCGCCGGCTGGCGGCTATGAGCCGTCGTGCCGCCGGCTTCGCTCAGGTGATGGTCCATCCAATCTTCTTGAGGAAGTCTGGCCATTTCCTCGTCCTGACCTGCGCACGGACCGGACCTGCGTCCGTCAACTATGGAGGTCATCGGCTGCGCAACTTTTTGCCGCGCGGACACTTCACGCTATGTCGTCCTTTTGACAAAGGCACCAAAGGGTTTGATGGCACGGGCCGAATATGGCGGTCTGATCCAGCGCTACATCGTGTTGGTGGTGGCGGTTATCGGCACCATCGGCTTCGGCTGGCTCAGTTTGGAGCATTCGCTTTGGTGGCTGATCGGCTTCATACCCTGCGCCATCGGCGTCGATCGTGGGCCTCTACGACGCCTTTCAGCAGCGCCACACGATCACGCGAAACTACCCGATCGCGGCGCGCATCCGCTGGCTCGCCTATGACCTACGACCCTATCTGCGCGCCTATATCGTCGAAGGCGACCTCGAGGGCACGCCCTTCTCGTTCCAGGCACGCAACCTCGTCTATGCCCGCGCAAGGGGCGAGGGCGGCACGAAGCCGTTCGGCACAGAGCTGGAAGTCGGCAAGGCCGGCTATGCCTGGCTGGACCATTCCATCGAGCCGGCCCGCAACCCCGATCACCACCCGCGCGTCGAGGTGGGGGCCAGCAATGCTCCAGGCCCTATTCCGCCTCGCATTCTCAACATTTCCGCGATGAGTTTCGGCTCGCTTTCGGCGCGCGCGCATCGAAGCGCTCAACTGGGGGGCGGCGCAGGGCGACTTCTATCACGACACCGGCGAAGGCGGGGTCTCGCCCTATCACACGAAGCATGGCGGCGATCTCGTCTGGGAAATCGGCTCCGGCTATTTCGGTGCGCGCGACCGGGATGGGCCGTTTCGATCGGGACCGGTTTGCCGAGACGGCGCAGAAGGACCAGATCAGGATGACGGAGATCAAGCTGTCGCAGGGCGCGAAGCCGGGTCATGGCGGCCTGCTGCCAGGCGCCAAGGTGACCGAGGAGATTGCCAGGGTCCGAAGGGTCCCGAAGCCTGGAGGACTGCCTTTCGCCGCGCGGGCACAGTGCCTTTTCGACGCCGGTCGAAATGCTGGAGTTCGCGGCCAGGATGCGAGAGCTTTCCGGCGGCAAGCCTGTCGGCATCAAGCTCTGCGTCGGCCAGCTACACGAGGTCTTCGCCGTCATGAAGGCGATGCGCAAGACCGGCATCCTGCTCGATTTCATCGTCGTCGACGGCGCGGAAGGCGGCACCGGGGCAGCGCCGCTCGAACTCTCCAACCATGTCGGCATGCCGCTGCGCGACGGCCTCGTCGCACATGCGCAACGCGCTCGTC
Source organism: uncultured Alphaproteobacteria bacterium (assembly GCA_963773525.1). GTDB lineage: Bacteria > Pseudomonadota > Alphaproteobacteria > Rhizobiales > Rhizobiaceae > Notoacmeibacter. The sequence goes on from CAVZBM010000002.1 coordinate 74,307, forward strand.
GGCGCGGTCTGCGCGACAAGGTGCGGCTCGCCGCGAGCGGCAAGGTCTATTCCGGCTGGTCGATGGCCGAGAATCTCGCGATCGGCGCCGACTGGTGCAATGCGGCCCGCGCCTTCATGTTCTCGATCGGCTGCATCCAGGCGCAGCGCTGCGACACCGGCACCTGCCCGACCGGCGTCACGACGCAGGATCCGCTGCGCCAGCGCGGCCTGGTGCCTGAGATCCAGGGCAGGCCGCGGCGAATTTCCACCGCGAGACGCTGCACGCGCTGTCGGAGATCACCGCGGCGGCGGGTATGGAGCATCCGCGCGATCTGATGCCGCACCACATCTCTCTTCGGCCCGGGGCGCTGGAGGCCGACACCTATGACACCGCCTTCGTGTTCCTGGAGGAGAACGCGCTGATCGACGCGCCGGACGATACGATGTACGGCCGGCACTGGAATGCCGCGAGCCCGGACAGTTTCCGGCCGACTGGCGAAATTCCGCTATCGGAGGAAGATGCCGGCGAGGACAGTCATCCGGCCGCCTGACGACACCGAGAAGGAGACGTTTTTCATGCGAACCATTCAAAGGCTCGATTTCGGACGATGCGCAGCTACTGATCGAGGGGGCGGCAGCCGAGGCCGAAACGATCGGCGTGCCCATGTGTATCGCCATTACCGATGAAGGCGGCAATCTTCTCGCCTTCAAGCGCATGGACGGCGGCAAGGTCACATCGGTCACCATAGCGATCGACAAGAGCTTCACCGCCTCGGCCGCGCAGAAGGCGACGCATGAATATGGCGAGGCCAGCCAGCCCGGCGCGCCGGCCTATGGCATCTTCGCGGGTATCGGCGGTCGGCTGATGGTCGTCGGCGGCGGCCTTCCGGTGAAGGTTGATGGGGCGGTTGTCGGCGGCATCGGCGTCTCCTCCGGCACCCCCGCGCAGGATCGGCAGTGCGCCGAAGCGGGTATTCGCCGCCTCTTGGAGCAGAAGGGCTACTCCGAATGAGCCTCTACCGCCTCGGTGACCATGCGCCGCAGCTCGCAGACGACACCGTCTTCGTCGCGCCTGGTGCGCAGGTGGTGGGCCGCGTCGTTCTGGGCGCCCAGACCGGAATCTGGTTCAATGCCGTGTTGCGCGGCGACAATGAACCGATCACCGTCGGCGCGCGCAGCAACGTACAGGACATGACGATGATCCACACCGATCCCGGTGCGCCGGTGACGATCGGCGAAGGCTGCACGATCGGCCACAGGGCGATCGTCCACGGCTGCACGATCGGCGACAATACGCTGGTCGGCATGGGCGCCATCGTCCTCAACCGCGCGCGAATCGGCAAGAACTGCCTGATCGGCGCCGGCGCGCTGATCACCGAAGGCAAAGACATTCCCGACGGCAGCCTCGTCGTCGGCGCGCCGGGAAAGGTGATCCGTCAGCTCGACGAGGGGGCGATCGCAGCGCTCAGGATGAGCGCGGAGACCTATGTCCAGAACGCCGCGCGCTTTCTGAAGGATCTCGCGCCGGTCGACTGAGACTATCAGTGCGCGCCGGAGAGCGAACCGGTGCGCACGCCGTAGTCGACGGCGAGACCGTAATCGGGATCGTCATCATCCTCGACGACCAGTTGCCCCGTCCGATTGAGGAGACGATGGCAGTCGCGGGACAGGTGCCGCAGGCTAAGCCGCTTGCCACGCTTCTCGTACTTGGCGGCGATATCCTCGATTGCCTGCAGCGCCGACTGATCGACCACACGGGATCGGGCGAAATCGACGACAACCTCGTCGGGATCGCCGTTCGGATCAAACAGTTCGGCAAAGCCATCGGTCGAGCCGAAGAAGAGCGGCCCTTCGATCGCATAGACCTTCTGGCCGTCCTTCACGGAAATCTCCGCATGGATGCGCCTGGCATTGTTCCACGCATAGACAAGCGCCGAGACGATCACCCCGACGATGACCGCGACCGCGAGGTCGGAGAAGACCGTCACCGCCGTCACCAGAACGATGACGAAGCTGTCGGCCAGCGGAATCTTCCGCATGATCAGCAAGGAACGCCAGGCGAAGGTGCCGATCACCACCATGAACATCACCCCGACGAGCGCGGCGAGTGGGATCATCTCGATCAGCGGCGCCGCGAACAGGATGAAGCTGAGGAGGAACAGCGCGGCGGACAGCCCTGACAGTCGCGTGCGGCCGCCGGAGCGGACATTGATCATCGACTGGCCGATCATGGCGCAGCCGCCCATGCCGCCGAAGAAACCGGTGATCGTGTTGGCTGCACCCTGCGCCAGGCATTCCCGCGAGGCGCCCCCACGTTCCTCGACGATTTCGCCGACGAGGTTCAGTGTAAGCAGCGATTCGATCAAACCGATGGCGGCAAGAATCAGCGCATAGGGGAAGATGATCGAGAGGGTTTCCCAATTCAGCGGCACCAAGGGTATGTGGAAATCCGGCAGTCCGCCCTCGATCGAAGCCAGATCGCCGACCCGTGGTGTGTCGATACCGAGGCCGATGACGATCAGTGCGACGACCGCTATGCCTGCGAGGGGTGCCGGGATCGGCAGCTTCAGCTTCGGCACGAGCCAGATCAACGCCATGGTCAGCGCGACAAGGCCAAGCATGAGCCCGATCTCGCCGCCTTGCATCCATGCATGGGCGCCGTTGGCCTCGGCGGTCCGGAACTGGCCGAGTTGTGCCAGGCCGATAACGATGGCGAGACCGTTGACGAAGCCGAGCATGACGGGCGTCGGCACCAGGCGCATGAACTTGCCGAGCCGGAAGATACCAGCCAGCGCCTGCAGGATTCCCATCAGGACGACCGTCGCGAACAGATATTCCACGCCATGTTCGGTCACGAGCGAGACAATCACGACGGCAAGGGCGCCGGTGGCGCCGGATATCATGCCCGGGCGGCCGCCGAAGAGCGCGGTCACCAGACCGACGATGAAGGCGGCATAAAGACCGACCAGCGGCGCCACACCGGCTACGAAGGCGAACGCTACCGCTTCCGGCACCAGCGCCAGAGCCACGGTGAGGCCGGCCAGCACCTCGCGGCCAATGTCGGTGGGCGCGAATGCTCCCACTTTTGGCGGACGTTGAAGAAAGGAGGGGCGCGCCACCAGGGCGGCCAGCGTCGACTTAACCAAGAGGCAGACTCCGAAAGAACAAGCATTCGATGATTTGGCGCTCTGTTAGCGGGTGCAGCAATCCCGGGCAAGGCCGTGAGGCGGCAGCAGCCATGCATGGGCGACAAGGCGGCGAGACGACACGTTTCGACCGCTGCAGCAGGTTCGCCGGCGCCCGTGCCCATTGCTTCGGCCCGCAGCCCGCTCTAGCCTCTTTCGCAGACAGAGCCGCAGGAAAGAACCATCATGAACGAGCAATTCGCACCCAACGACATCAGCAACGTCGTCGCGGCCGACCGCGCCCATGTCTGGCACCATCTGGTCCAGCACAAGGCCTTCGAAACGACCGACCCGAAGGTCATGGTCGAGGGCAAGGGCATGAAGATCTGGGACGCGAACGGCAAGGAGCATCTGGACGCGGTTTCCGGCGGCGTCTGGACGGTCAATATCGGCTATGGCCGCGAAAGCATGGCAGACGTCATCCGCGACCAGCTTCTCAAGCTGAACTACTATGCCGGGGCCGCCGGCTCGGTCCCCGGCGCGCTGTTCGCCGAGAGGCTGATCGGCAAGATGCCGGGCATGAGCCGTGTCTACTATTCCAACTCCGGCTCCGAGGCCAATGAGAAGGCCTTCAAGATGATCCGCCAGATCGCCCATCGCCAGCATGGCGGCAAGAAGTGGAAGATCCTCTACCGCGAGCGCGACTATCACGGCACGACCTTCGGCACGCTGTCTGCCGGTGGCCAGGCGCAGCGCAACGCCCAGTATGGCCCCTTCCTGCCCGGCTTCATCGAAGTGCCGCACTGCCTCGAATATCGCAGCCAGTGGGGCGAGATCGACAATTATGGTGAGCGGGCAGCCGACGCGATCGAGGAGGTGATCCTGCGCGAAGGTCCCGACACGGTCGGCGGGCTCTGCCTCGAGCCGATCACAGCCGGCGGCGGCGTTGTCGTACCCCCGGCGGGGTATTGGGAGCGCGTGCAGCAGATCTGCGAGACTTACGACATCCTGCTGCATATCGACGAGGTGGTCTGCGGGCTCGGCCGTACCGGCGAATGGTTCGGCTATCAGCACTACGGCATCAAGCCGGACTTCGTGACCATGGCGAAGGGCGTCGCCTCCGGTTACGCCGCCATTTCATGCACCGTGACGACCGAAGCGGTGTTCGACCAGTTCAAGGACGATCCGGACGATCCGCTCGGCTTCTTCCGCGACATCTCCACCTTTGGCGGCTGCACCTCCGGGCCGGCGGCGGCGCTGGAGAACATGCGGATCATCGAGGACGAGAACCTGCTCGCCAATTCGGCAGCGATGGGCGAACGCCTGCTGGCCAATCTGCACGGCTTGATGGACAAGCACGCGATCATCGGCGACGTCCGCGGCAAGGGCCTCTTCTGCGGCGCCGAACTGGTGTCCGACCGCCAGACCAAGGAGCCGGCGCCGGAAGCCAAGGTCAAGGCGGTCGTCGCCGACTGCATGGAGCAGGGCGTCATTATCGGCGCACAGAACCGGTCGCTGGCTGACGGGTTGAACAACGCGCTGCTGTTCAGTCCCGCGCTGATCGCCACCGAGAGCGATATCGACGCCATCACCGAGGCGGTGGACGGTGCGCTGACACGCGTCTTCGGATAGCGAAAGCTCAGGCGACAATGTCGGTTTATGTCGCTCTCCTTCGCGCGGTAAACGTCGGGGGCACGGGCACCCTGCCCATGGAGGCGCTTCGGCGGATATGCGTCGACGCCGGGTTCGACGATCCGCAGACCTACATCGCCAGCGGCAATGTCGTCTTCGCCGCCACCGGCGCCGAGGCTGCCGTACAATCCGCTCTCGAGGAGCGCCTCGGCGTCCATTTTGGCAAGCCGATCGGCGTCGTGGTGCGGACGGCCGCGGAGATGGCCGCCGTTCTTGCCGCCAATCCCTTCCCGGAGGACGATCCCAAAACAACCGTAGCGATCTTCCTCCATGGACCGCCGCCGCCAGACACGCTGACGGGCGTCAAGGGCCAGGCATCCGAGCGGCTGGCGCTCGGCCGGCGCGAAATCTATGTGAGCTATCCCGACGGGCAAGGCCGCTCGCGGCTCAAGATCGCCGCCGCGGCGCAGGGTACGGCCCGCAACATGAACACCATCCGAAAGCTCGTCGAGATGGCTGGGGCAGAAAGAATTTGACCTTCTGGTAAAAAATGCGAAGCTGTCTCCCATCGATCGGTCACGCGAAGGGGGAGCTTCATGAGCGTCGAACGTCGGGGCGGCGATATTTCCGCCGGCCGTCTGCAGGCCGAGGAGTTGCAGACGAACTTCTGCGACCTTCATCCGCCGCTGACCGTGCACGAGGCAGCCGTCGAGGCCGATCGCTGCTATTTCTGCTATGACGCGCCCTGCATGAATGCGTGCCCGACCCACATCGACATTCCGCTCTTCATTCGCCAGATCGCCGCCGACAATCCCAATGGCGCGGCGAAGACGATCCTCGCCGCCAACATCTTCGGCGCCATGTGCGCGCGCGTCTGCCCGACCGAGACGCTGTGCGAGGAGGTCTGCGTGCGGCAGGTCGCCGAGGACGATCCGGTGCGGATCGGCATGCTGCAGCGCTACGCCACCGATCATCTGATGGAGACGACGGCCGAGCACCCCTTCAGCCGCGCACCCGAGACAGGCAAGCGAATCGCCATCGTCGGAGCCGGCCCGGCCGGCCTCTCCTGTGCCCACCGCCTCGCCGTCTACGGCCATTCGGTCACCGTCTTCGAATCGCGCGACAAGCCGGGCGGGCTCAACGAATATGGCATCGCCGCCTACAAGGCGACCGACGACATCGCCCAGCGCGAGGTCGAATGGCTGCTTGGCATTGGCGGCATCACCGTCCTGACCGGCAAGGCGCTAGGCCGCGACGTCCACCTGAAGGACCTCGCCGCCGACTTTGACGCGGTCTTCCTCGGCATGGGCCTTGCCGGCGTCAACGCGCTGACGGCCGAGGGCGCGACCAGCGAGGGATCGTCCGACGCTGTCGGCTGGATCGCGGATCTGCGCCAGACGACCGATCTGTCCGGCGTGCCGGTGGGCCGCAAGGTCGTCGTCATCGGCGGCGGCATGACCGCCATCGACGCCGCCGTGCAGGCGAAGAATCTCGGCGCCGAGGAGGTGACCATCGCCTATCGGCGCGGCAGGGAGGCGATGAGCGCCTCCGGATATGAGCAGGAGGTGGCGGCGACGCGCGGCGTGCATCTGCGCTTCAACCTGCAGCCGAAGCGCATCCTCGCCGAGAACGGCCACGTCAACGGCATCACCTTCGAACGCACCGCCTCCAATGGCGATGGCCGCCTGATCGCCACCGGCGAGGAGGTGACGATGGAGGCCGACCAGATCTTCAAGGCGATCGGCCAGAGCTTCGTGCCGGCCGGCGTCGCCGCCGAAGGCGCCGCGCTGACGCTTGCGGGCGGACGCATCGCGGTCGACGATGACCGGCGGACCTCGATGGCGAAGGTCTGGGCCGGCGGCGACTGCATCGCGGGCGGCGAGGACCTCACCGTCGTCTCCGTCGAGGACGGCAAGATCGCCGCCGAGAGCATCCACGCGGCGCTTGGCGCCTGAAGGGAGAAACCAGCATGGCCGACCTCTCCACCACCTTCCTCGGCATCCGCTCGCCGAACCCGTTCTGGCTGGCCTCGGCGCCGCCGACCGACAAGCAGTACAATGTCGAGCGCGCCTTCGAGGCGGGCTGGGGCGGCGTCGTCTGGAAGACGCTCGGCGAGGCCGGCCCGCCCATCGTCAATGTCAACGGCCCGCGCTACGGCGCCATTCACGGGGCCGACCGGCGGCTGCTCGGCCTCAACAATATCGAGCTGATCACCGACCGCGACCTGGAGGTGAACCTGGCCGAGATGACGGCGACCAAGACGAACTGGCCGGATCGCGTCATCATCGCCTCGCTGATGGTGCCCTGCGAGGAGGAGGCGTGGAAATCGATCCTCAAGCGCGTCGAGGAGACCGGCTGCGACGGCGTCGAACTGAATTTCGGCTGCCCGCACGGCATGAGCGAGCGCGGCATGGGCTCGGCCGTCGGGCAGGTGCCGGAATATATCGAGATGGTCGCCCGCTGGTGCAAGGAGAACACCGACCTGCCGGTGATCGTCAAGCTGACGCCCAACATCACCGATATCCGCAAACCCGCCGAGGCCGCCCGGCGCGGCGGCGCGGACGCGGTCAGCCTGATCAACACGATCAACTCGATCACCGCGATCGATCTGGACAATTTCGCGCCGGAGCCGACCATCGACGGCAAGGGCAGCCATGGCGGCTATTGCGGCCCGGCGGTCAAGCCGATCGCGCTCTCCATGGTGTCGGAGATCGCCCGCCATCCGGAGACGCACGGCATGCCGATCTCCGGTATCGGCGGCATCACCACCTGGCGCGACGCGGCGGAGTTCATCGCGCTCGGCTGCGGCACGGTGCAGGTCTGCACGGCGGCCATGACCTATGGCTTCCACATCGTTCAGGAGATGATCGCCGGCCTCTCCAACTACATGGACGAGAAGGGCTTTTCATCGATCGAGGATTTCCGCGGTGCGGCGGTGCCGAACGTCACCGACTGGCAGTACCTCAACCTGCGATACGTGACCAAGGCGCGCATCGACCAGGAGTTGTGCATCAAATGCGGTCGCTGCCACATTGCCTGCGAGGACACCTCGCACCAGGCGATCACCCATCTGGTCGACGGCGTGCGCCATTTCGAGGTGCTGGACGACGAATGCGTCGGCTGCAATCTGTGCGTCAATGTCTGCCCGGTGGAGAACTGCATCACCATGGAGCAGATCGCCGGCATCGATCCGCGCACCGGCATCCCCGCCAATGATGGCTACGCCAACTGGACGACGCACCCCAACAATCCCGCGGCGCGGCAGGCGGCGGAGTAGGCGGGCGGCCTCCCTCCCGTGGGAGGGTCGGACCGAAGGTCCGGGTGGGGGACGATCAGCCAATCACCGACGCTTCGTCATCCTCGGGCTTGACCCGAGGATCCATGCCTGAACGGTGGCGCTCGGCCAGCGGGCACGGTGGGCCGCCAACCTCCCCCTTGCGGGGAGGTCGAAGGCGCGAAGCGTCTTTCGGATGGGGGTGACGAGCAAGACGGCCGTTCAAATACCCCCACCCGGATCGGCTGCGCTCCGCTGGCCTCTCCGACCTCCCTCAAGGGGGAGGTGGAGCGTCGCGACACACCTCGCCGCCGCCACGCCCGGCAAAGCCGTCTGGCCAATGAAAAAGGGGGAGTTCAGGGCTGACGGCGCTTGACGCCATGTTTTCCTGTTTAGACGCGTAGGAGCGGCAGCTTTCCGCCAGCCGTTCGTCGCTTCGAGAGTGAAATCGTTCACTCTCGATTTGCTGCGCGAACCGGCTACATTTGTCTCCGAATTTCGATCCCGCCGCCTTCCCGGCCGAACGCCTTGCGGCACCCGACCCGTGGCGACGAAAAAGGTGTGGTTTGGCCTCCGGTCGCCCGGCAGTTTTCAAAGCCCACCAATCAACTTGCCAACAGCGCGATGGCCAAAGGAAATGCTGTATCCACGGGCGAACGCACCGGCTGCGCCCGCCCCGCCACGCAGATGCCTTCGCCCCCGACCAGATCTCCGGTTCGCGACCCGGCACTCCCATGGAAGGCGAATGGCACGAGGATAAGGGTGATGTGAGGGGCGTGGATAGGGAGCGCTGAGACGGCGGTGCTCGAAGGGTCCGCACCCTCTCCGCTTCGTCATCCTCGGTCGGGCGCGCCCATCTCCGGCCCTTCTCAAGAAAACCTTTGCCGCGCTCGAAGCTGTCTTTCAATCCCAGTCATACGCAACCTCCACGTTGTCAGCTCCATACTAACTCCGTAATGATCGGCAATCGCCTCACTCGCTATTCCCTGTCCTCGAAAATGCATCAGACCTTCGCGAGGAAGCAAGACCGCACCCGCGAGCCAGTCAGCCTCTTCTTCTAGTTCATCCGGATAATCGCTGAGCAGCAGCAGGCCTCCGTCCGATCTGTCCACGCGGTTTGGCTTGTGCCTGAGCTCGATATGAGCCCACTCATGCATCAATGTGTTGGCTTGCCGTGTGCGCGGGTGCGTGGGATTGACGACGATCACGGCCGCATTTGCTTCGCGCACTGTCACACCTGACCAACTGTCGGGATCATGAACGGTGAGCTGCTCAACGTACGCTTGAGAGATGTTCGGAATTTCTTGAGGATCCCAAACTTGTATCCCTATTGAGCGGAGAAATTCCTTCGGGTCGAGCCGATCCCGTTCAGAAAAACCAAGATCTGATCTCAATTTGGCCGAAATCCGCTCCGCGTGCGCTTTGAAGCCTCGCTTCATCAGCTAAATATTCTCGCGGTCGAGAAGCGCTTGCTGAACTGCAACGATCATTCCGCCGAGCGCCGTGGCCGTATCTAGCGACGTCGTCTTTTTCTTTCGTAAATGAACACTTGCCGACGCATTGGAAATACCTGTCGTCTGCATCCCAAGAAATTGGGCGGGGTCCTCTCCAAGCCAACGACAAATCGCTGCGAAGGTGGCCAAATCTGGAATATGACCATTCTCAACTCGAGAAAGCGTTGCGGAGCTAATACCAATTTCTTTGGCTGCCGCGCGAACTCCGTTGCTACCTCTCCGAGCGATTATCAGTCCGCCAAGTTCTTCGATCTTCAGGCCCATTAGTCCTCCGGCGCCAATTCTTGAGGGGGTTGACGGTCCAACCAAGTTCGGGCTACCGTCTCAAATGTAAGACGTCTATCGTCTCATTTTTGATACATGTCTTACGTGTAAGACACCGAATTACGTTTTGATTCGGCGGTCAATGCTCCAATGGCGAGAAAGGGGGTGATTTCAAATGGCAAGATCGAACAAGGAGGTGACCAGCAAGAAAGCAGCTTCGGCCGCATCGAAGGTCCTTAGGGACCCGAAGGCGAGCAAAGCAGCAAAGTCGGCCGCAGGATCGGCGCTCACGCAGCGGCCGGATCGTAAGTGATAGAAAGGGCGGTGGGCAATGCGTGCCGTCCATCACAAGCCCGAGTATGGAGAAGAAGATGGAAAATGAAGACAAGGAAAAGAAGGACCAGACGGTCACCATCGTGATCGATGGGACACCGCATGAAGTGGACAAGGGCGAACTCACCTACATCGAACTGGTGACGCTAGCGGACCCTCAGTACCCGCAGCACCCTGAGACCACGTACTCGGTGACTTACAAGCGGGGCCACGGCAATAAGCCAGAGGGCACGCTGTCGCCGGGTGGTTCTGTCAAAGTCAAGAATGGCATGGTGTTCAATGTTTCGCGAACTGGTCAGGCATAACGAAGACCTCAACCGGCTCCTCGTGAAGGGCTACGCGATCGCGCTCGACGGCAACCATCTGATCGTCCGGGATATTCCATATCTTGATGGCAAGGGTGAACTTTGCTGGGGCGCGATCGTGTGCAAGATGCAATCGCCCGACAACAAGCGTTACACACAAAAGAACCATCAGATCTTCTTCGCGGGCTCGCATCCCCATGGACTTGATGGCGAACCGGTTGCCCATCTCGGGGGTGGACCTCATAGGCTTCCCTTGCCTGACAGCCCCGATGTAGTGGTCCAACGCTCGTTTTCGAACAAGCCGCAGTCTGGCCGTTACGCCGACCATTTTGCCAAGATCGAAAGCTATGTAACGATTCTTTGTGGACCTGCGATGGAGCGATGCGGTGCTAGCCCCTTGACGTTTAATGTTGTTGAAACAATCGCTGGAACGTCGGTGTTCAAATTCAAGGACACGCTAACGACCTTGGCTGAAATCGGCGACCTCGCAGCGAAGTTTAGAAACGAAGTCGTGGCCATCATCGGTCTTGGCGGAACCGGCGCGTATGTTCTTGATTTCATGGCAAAAACGCCAGTCGCGCGAATACTGGGATTCGACCGCGACCTCTACCACGTCCACAATGCCTTCCGTTCGCCCGGTAAGCTGGACGAAGCCGAGCTAGATCAGTCGAAGGCCGAGGTTTATCAAAATCGCTATAAAGGCTTTCGCGAAGGGCTCTCCTTGGTCCCGAAATTCGTGGACGCTTCGTGCGCCGATGATTTCAAGGACGTGTCCTTCGCCTTTGTCTGCGTAGACAAAGGCAGTGCGCGGCGCGAAATATTCGACCTGCTAATCAAGCTGGACATCCCCTTCATCGATGTGGGTATGGGCCTGGATCGAAAGCAGGGTCCGATCAATGGCACTTTGCGCGCAACCTACTACGACCCCCCAAAAGCCGAAGCCATGCTGGAGCGCAATCTCGCAGAGCTAGGCGACCGTGACGACGACGAATACCGCGTCAACGTGCAGATCGCTGAGTTAAATGCTTTGAACGCCTGTCTGGCGGTACTGCGGTACAAGCAGCTTAGGGGCTTCTACCTAGACGAGAATGCCTTCAACCACATGCTGTTCAAGGTGAATGACATCAAGATTCATGGCGAGCCGGAATGATCGAAGAATTCCGCTTGGCCCGCGTGCAATATGTGCCCAAAGCGCTAGAGCCTGGTGTGCTGTACGTTTCTGACGAGTTCGATATCGCCGCGCATCTATGCGCCTGCGGATGCGGCTCGAAGGTCACAACGCCGCTTGGCCCCACTGAGTGGCTTGTGACAGAGCAAAGCGGCCAACCGACCCTTTATCCATCTGTAGGCAACTGGCAACTGCCGTGCCGTTCCCACTATTTGATCACTTCAGGCAAAACGCGCTGGGCGGGAGAGTGGAGCGATGCGAGAGTTGCGGCCGGACGCGAAGCCGAACAGCGGCGGCGCGAGGCATATTACTCTCAACGTAGCCATGAAAGAAGGTGGTGGGTTCGCTTGAGTGGATGGCTCCGTCGACTTTCAGGTCTCTAGACGTTCTGGGCGACCCCCTTGCTCATTCCCCGTTCCTTCCCCTATACAAAATCCGGGTTGGAAAATATTCCGGCCTGGGGCCTCGTAAGCCTCGCACATGACGGCTGGTATCGTGCCGGCCGGTATCCTTCTCGATCAGCAATGACCGGGGAGGCTGCGGCGTATGTTCAGAGCTTCGGCTTAAAGGCCGCGGCGGTCGTCTGTGCGCGACTTACGACTCCCCGGTCACCAGAGCTTTTCTGGTGGCCGCTTCGTCAGCATGTTTCCGCCCCCTGCCGGATCGGGGGCGTGGCTGGACAGGGAGTTGGACCATGGACGATTACCATTTCGGCGCCGATCTGCTCGACAAATTTCAATCCTCGCCCGACGCCATCAAGGCGCTGATGCTGGCCCTGCCGGTGATCCTGCTGCTGGGCGGCTTCGCACTGTTCCTGCATCATCTGCGCGGCTGCCGGCAGATCGAGCGGGATCATGAGGATCTGCGCGAGGCGCGGCGGATCCAGCGCGAGCGCTGGCTTCGGACGGTGGCGATGCCGATTTTCGGCGGAGGCTGGAAGAGGCGTTCGAGCCGCGCGCGCCGGATCGTCTGGCGGAGCGTCCGGCGGAGCGCGTGACCATGCGTCGCGGCCTGCTCGGCAAATGGCCGCGTGGGGAGGAAGAGGGGTAGCGCCAGCGCCTTCGCACGAGAGACGATGCCCGGGACGCTTCGTCATCCTCGGACTTGATCCGAGGATCCATGCCTGAACGGCGATGCTCCGCCGGCGGGCGATCGGCAAGCTCCGGGCCGGTCCCTCCACCGCCGCCACCTCGTTGAAGGGCTCTGGAATGGATCCTCGGATCAAGTCCGAGGATGACGACCTTGTTTGATGGGGCCGATTCTCCTGAGGCGGCGGCTGGAAGAGGCCGTCGAAGCCCGCATTCCGGATCGGCTGCGCTGCGCTTGCCTGCCGGCCCTTCGCTTGCGCTCCGGGCGTTCGGCGCTCCAATCGACAAATCGTTATCGATTGATCCACTTCGTGGACCGCTTCTCACCCCCTCAAGGGGGAGGTCAGCGCGGGGCGGCGCCGTTCAGGATGATCGTCAGCACCGCCTCGGCGGCCTTTTCGTGGAAGCCGGGCGTGTCGACCCTGCCGCCGAGCACGGCGCGGATCTGCACGTCGAAATCGGCGTAATGCTGCGTCGTCGCCCAGATGGTGAAGATCAGATGGTAGGGATCGACCGGCGCGAGGCGGCCCTCCTCCACCCAGCGGCGGATGGTGCCGGCCTTGCGCTCCACCAGTTCGCGCAGATCGGTCTGAAGGAAGCCGCCGATCTGCGGCGCGCCGGCCAGGATTTCGCCCGCGAAGAGGCGCGAGGCCTCCGGCTCGGCGGCCGACAGCGCCATCTTGGCGGTGATGTAGCGGCGCAGCTCCTCCACCGGGTCGCCCTCCGGGTCGAGCGCGTCGAGCGGCAGCAGCCAGTCCTTCAGCACCTCCTCCAGCACCGCGACGTAGAGGTCCTGCTTGCGGCGGAAGTAATAGAGCAGGTTCGGCTTGCTCATGCCGGCGATGGCCGGCGATCTCGTCGAGCCGCGCGCCGCGCAGGCCATGCCGCGCAAAGACCCCGCGCGCCGCGTTCAGGATCACCTGCCGGTTGTGGTTCTGGATGCGCGTGCGGCTCTCGCCGCTCTCCGCTTCGTCCGCCGTGAACGCCACTATGCCCGCCTCCCCCTCGGCCCCGCACTATTTTTGTGCACTGCAACAGACTGCCTATCGACGGTGCACGAAACGCTTGACCGGCTATCGCTCATTCCATAGCCTCCGATTTTGACCAAACAGTCAAGATTTGACGGTGCGATCAGATGCGAAGGGGGAGCGCATGAGCCTGCAGTCCAACATGCGGATCGATGCGGACCGGCTGTGGGATTCGATCCACGAAATGGCCGAGATCGGGCCCGGCGTCGCCGGCGGCAATAATCGCCAGACGCTGACCGATGACGACGCCAAGGGCCGCGCGCTCTTTCAGAAATGGTGCGAGGATGCCGGGCTGACGATGGGCGTCGACCAGATGGGGACGATGTTCGCGCGGCGCGAGGGCACCGATCCGGACGCGCTGCCGGTCTATGTCGGCTCGCACCTCGACACGCAGCCGACCGGCGGCCGCTATGATGGCGTCCTCGGCGTGCTCGGGGCGCTGGAGGTGGTGCGGACGCTCAACGACCTCAACGTCAAGACCAAGCATCCGATCGTCGTCACCAACTGGACCAATGAGGAAGGCACCCGCTTCGCGCCGGCCATGATGGCCTCGGGCGTCTTCGCCGGGGTGCTCGATATCGACGAGATCTACCGGCACACCGATGCCAAGGGCAAGACGTTCGGCGAGGAGCTGGAGCGGATCGGCTGGAAGGGCGACGAGGAGGTCGGCGCGCGCAAGATGCACGCCTTCTTCGAACTGCATATCGAGCAGGGCCCGATCCTCGAGGCGGAGGACAAGCAGATCGGCGTCGTCACCCATGGCCAGGGGCTGTGGTGGCTGCAAGTGACGCTGACCGGCAAGGAGGCGCATACCGGCTCGACGCCGATGGCGATGCGCGTCAATGCCGGGCTCGGCATGGCGCGGATCACCGAGCTGGTCCACCAGATCGCGATGGCGCAACCAGCCGGACGCCGTCGGCGCGATCGGCCATGCAACGTCTATCCGAATTCAGCCGCAACGTCATCCCCGGCAAGTGCGTCTTTACCGTCGATTTCCGCTCGCCGGACCGCGACAAGCTCGACGGGATGAAGGCGCGGCTGGAGGCCGAAGCGCCCGGCATCGCCGAGGAGCTCGGCCTCGGTATCGAGATCGAGGCGGTCGGCCATTTCGACCCCGTCGCCTTCGACGAGGGCTGCGTCGCCGCCATCCGCAACGCCGCCGAGACGCTCGGCTATTCGCATCGCGACATCATTTCCGGCGCGGGGCACGATGCCTGCTGGATCAACCGCGTCGCGCCGACGGCGATGGTCATGTGCCCCTGCGTCGACGGGCTGTCGCACAACGAGGCGGAAGAGATTTCCAGGGAATGGGCGCAGGCCGGCGCCGACGTGCTGCTGCATGCCGTGGTGGAGACCGCCGAGGTGGTGGGGTGAAGAGGGTCAACACGGTGCGCCGTTCCTTCTCCCTTCCGGGGAGAAGGATATGAAGACACAATGAGCGGAGCGAGTTGATGTCGGAGTTGGATGAGGGGGCACTGGTGCGAAAACCTGCTGTGATGTTCGCCCGTGCCATGCGGTCCAACCCGACCGACGCCGAAAGCCTTCTATGGAGCGATTTGCGGAACCGGACGCTCAACGGCCACAAGTTCACGCGCCAGACACCGCTCGGCCGCTAGTCGTGGACTTCGTCTGCCGATCCAAAGGCTGATTGTCGAGCTCGATGGCAGTCAACATGCGGACAACAGCTATGACGACGCCAGGACCCTATGGCTGACGGAGCAGGGATATGGCGTGATCCGGTTCTGGAACGACGAGATTCTTCCATGAACGGCAATCCGTTCTGGAAACGCTGATCGCGGTTCTCGAGGGCCAATCGCTGGAATGGAAACCGGGCTGCGAGTTTCTGCCGCTCGTTTGCCGAGCGAGCCGACTGTATGAGGGGGTATCGCCCCCTCACCCAAGCCCGACCAGGCCATGCTTCGCATCGGCCGGTCTCACTATCCCTCTCCCCGTCGGGGCGAGGAAAGAAGGAGCGGACACATGACCACCACCCTTATTCGCAACGGCACGGTCGTCACGGCCGATCTGACCTACAAGGCCGATGTCAGGATCGAGGACGGCACGATCGCCGCGATCGGCCAGAATCTCGACGCGGACGGCGCGCAGGAGCTGGACGCGAGCGGCTGCTACGTCATGCCGGGCGGCATCGACCCGCACGTCCATCTCGAAATGCCGTTCATGGGCACCTATTCGTCGGACGATTTCGAGAGCGGCACCCGCGCCGGCCTTGCCGGCGGCACCACCATGGTGGTCGATTTCTGCCTGCCGGAACCGGGCCAGTCGCTGCTGGAGGCGCTGAAGCGCTGGGACAACAAGTCGACCCGCGCCAATTGCGACTACTCGTTCCACATGGCCATCACCTGGTGGGACAAGCAGGTGTGGGACGAGATGGAGACGGTGGTCAAGGATCACGGCATCAACACGTTCAAGCACTTCATGGCCTACAAGGGCGCGCTGATGGTGAACGATGACGAGATGTTCGCCTCGTTCACCCGCTGTGCGCAGCTCGGCGCGCTGCCGCTGGTCCATGCCGAGAATGGCGACGTCGTCGCGACCTTGCAGCAGAAGCTGATGGCGGAGGGCAATGACGGGCCGGAGGGCCACGCCTATTCGCGGCCGCCGGAGGTCGAGGGCGAGGCCACCAACCGCGCCATCATGATCGCCGACATGGCGGGCGTGCCGCTCTACGTCGTCCACACCTCCTGCGAGCAGTCGCACGAGGCGATCCGCCGCGCCAAGCAGAAGGGCATGCGCGTCTATGGCGAGCCACTGATCCAGCACCTGACGCTCGACGAGAGCGAATATTTCAACCAGGACTGGGATCATGCGGCGCGGCGCGTGATGAGCCCGCCCTTCCGCAACCAGCAGCACCAGGATTCGCTCTGGGCCGGGCTGCAATCCGGTTCGCTGTCGGTGGTGGCGACCGACCATTGCGCTTTCACCACCGAGCAGAAGCGCACCGGCGTCGGCGACTTCACCAAGATCCCGAACGGCACGGGTGGCCTGGAAGACCGGCTGCCGATGCTCTGGACCTACGGCGTCGCTACCGGCCGGCTGACGCCGAACGAATTCGTCGCCGTCACCTCCACCAACATCGCCAAGATCCTCAACATCTATCCGCGGAAGGGCGCGATCCTGGTCGGCTCGGACGCCGATATCGTCGTTTTCGACCCGCAGAAGGAGAAGACGATCTCGGCCAAGACGCAGCAGTCGGCGATCGACTACAATGTGTTCGAGGGCAAGACCGTGAGGGGCCTGCCGCGCTACGTCCTGTCGCGCGGCAGGCTCGTCATCGACGATGGCGCGGTGAAGACCGAGGAGGGACACGGCCAGTTCGTCAGGCGCGAGCCGTTCCAGGCGGTCAACAAGGCGCTGTCGACCTGGAAGGAGCTGGTCGCCCCGCGCAAGGTCGAGCGCAGCGGCATTCCCGCCAGCGGGGTGTGAAAGGATGGCAGGCGTTTTGGCGATCAGCGTCCCCACCTCCCCCTTGAGGGGAGGTCGGAGAGCCAAGCGGAGCGATGGCGATCCGGGTGGGGGTGACGATCTCGACCATACCCCCACCCGAAAGACGCTGCGCGCTTTCGACCTCCCCTCAAGGGGGAGGTGGGGCGTCACGAACGAAAGGCTCGGCTCATGGCACCGAGCGTCATAAGCGAACGGTCGATCTCGCGCGCGAGGCAGCTTCGCAGAGGCATGACAGACGGCGAGAAAAGGCTTTGGGCTGAGCTCAAGCAGTTCCGTAAGCTCTATGGCCTTCACGCACGACGGCAGGTCCCTATCGGGTCCTACGTGGCCGATTTTGCCATTCATTCAGCCAAGCTCGTTATTGAAATCGATGGAGAATTCCACACCGGGCCAGGCCGCATCATCAAGGACAACAATCGCGACGCGTGGTTGAATGGAGCAGGCTACTGCGTCTTGCGTTTCCGAACAGGAGAGCTGGATAGCAACTTCGACGGATGTATCGAAGAAGTTCTGGCCACCCTGGGGTTGAGAAATTGACAGCCAATTTGAACCTCCCTACCCCTAGCCGCATGAATGAAACCCCTGCCCTTCAAGGCGTTCTCGAAGCGGCAATCTATGTCGACGATCTGGACGCCGCGCGCGGGTTCTACGGCGATGTCCTCGGGCTGGAGGAGATCATGGCGGTCGAAGGGCGCCACGTCTTCTTCCGCTGCGGATCGACCATCGTCCTCTGCTTCATCGCCGAGGCGACCCGGCAACCGCCCGGCTCCGGCTCGCTTCCGGTGCCGCCGCATGGCGCAGACGGCCCCGGCCATATCTGCTTCTCGGCCGACGGCGCCACACTCGATGGATGGACGGCGCGATTGCAGCAGGCCGGCATCGCCATCGAATCCGACTTCCGCTGGCCGAACGGCGCCCGCTCGATCTATGTTCGCGATCCGGCGGGCAATTCGGTCGAGTTCGCCGAACCGCAACTCTGGGAGCCTTCCGCATGAACGCGCCCCTTTCCTCCGGCGCCGGCGAGGCGGTCATCGAGGCCCGCGATCTCGATCTGGTATTCCAGACGGCGGATACGCCGGTCCATGCGCTGTCGGATATCGACCTGACCATCCACAAGGGCGAGTTCGTCTCACTGATCGGACCCTCGGGCTGCGGCAAGACGACGCTGCTGCGCGTCATCGCCGACCTTGAGCAGCCGACCGGCGGATCGGTCTCGGTCAATGGAATGACACCCGCCGAGGCGCGGCAGGCGCGGGCCTATGGCTATGTGTTCCAGGCGGCGGCGCTGTTTCCCTGGCGGACGATCGCCAAGAACATCGCCCTTCCCCTCGAGGTGATGGGCCTCGAACGGGCGGAACGCGAGCGGCGGATCGACGAAAATCTCGACCTCGTCGATTTGAAGGGCTTCGGCAAGAAGTTTCCCTGGCAGCTCTCCGGCGGCATGCAGCAGCGCGCTTCGATCGCAAGGGCGCTCGCCGTTCAGCCCGACATGCTGCTGATGGACGAGCCGTTCGGCGCGCTCGACGAGATCGTCCGCGACCACCTCAACGAGCAATTGCTGCAACTCTGGGCGCGGACGAAGAAGACAGTGGTGTTCGTGACGCACTCCATTCCCGAGGCGGTGTTTCTCTCGACGCGCATCGTCGTGATGAGCCCCCGCCCCGGCCGCATCCACGAGATCATCGACTGCGATCTCGGCGCCGAGCGCCCGCTCGACATTCGCGAATCCCCAAAATTCCTCGCCATCGCCCAGCGCGTGCGCGACGGCCTGCGCGCCGGACATGCCTATGATGAGGAGTGAGCACGGCGGCCATCCAGAGCGGGAGGACACGGCCATGAGGCTCGGGGCGTTCTTCACCGTGCTGCGGATTCGCGCCCTGCCGGTGCTGGCGGTGCTGCTCGGCATTCTCGTCCTCTGGTATCTCGGCACGGTCTGGCTCAATGCGCCCTTCGCCTATGACGCCGCCGCGCGCGCGGATACCGACCTCACTTTCCCGGACCTCCTCTCGCAGACGATGAGCCAGGACCGGCCGGTGCTGCCGGCTCCCCATCAGGTGGGCGCCGAGATGTGGAAGACGATCGTCGAGGTCAGGCCGAGCTCCAAACGCAGCCTCATCTACCATTCCTGGGTGACGCTCTCCTCCACCCTGCTCGGCTTCGTGTTCGGCACGGCCCTCGGCATCGCGCTTGCGATCGGCATCGTCCATTCGCGCGTTCTCGACCGCAGCCTGATGCCCTGGATCATCACCAGCCAGACGATCCCGATCCTCGCCATCGCGCCGATGATCATCGTCATCTTCGCCAGCCAGGGCATCACGGGCCTGCTGCCGAAATCCTTCATCTCGATGTATCTGTCCTTCTTTCCGGTCGCCGTCGGCATGGTGAAGGGCCTGCGCTCGCCCGACGCGACCCATCTCGACCTGATGCAGACCTACAACGCCAACCGCACTCAGACACTGCTGAAGCTGCGCCTGCCGGCGGCGATGCCGTTCCTCTTCGCCTCGATGAAGGTCGGCGTCGCGATCAGCCTGGTCGGCGCCATTGTCGGCGAATTGCCGACCGGCGCGGTGGCGGGCCTCGGCGCGCGGCTCCTCGCCGGCTCCTATTACGGGCAGACCGTGCAGATCTGGAGCGCGCTGATGACCGCCGCGCTGCTGGCCGCGATCCTCGTCATCCTGATCGACATGGGCGCACGCGCCGTCTCGGCGCGGATGGGGGTGCGCTGATGGCCGCGCAGACGATCCTCATGCTCGGCCTCATCGTCTGGATCGCCACCTTCGCGGCCAATCTCGGCCTGTCGCGGATCGATGCGGCGGGTGCGGCGAAGCGGGCGATCGACCTCGCCATCCCGATCCTCTTCGGGGTCGGCCTGATCGCCCTGTGGGAGGGGCTGACGCGCGGCCTCGGCGTGCCGACGGTGATCCTGCCGCCGCCCAGCATGATCTGGGACCGGATCACCGGTTCGGTGCCGATCCTCCTCGCCGATTTCCGGCAGACCTACCTCAAGGCGGTCATCAGCGGCTATCTGATCGGCTGCGGCGCCGGCTTCGTCATCGCCATCATCGCCGACCGTTCGCCGTTCATGCGGGCCGGACTGCTGCCGGTCGGCAATCTCGTCTCGGCGCTGCCGATCGTCGGCATCGCGCCGATCATGGTGATGTGGTTCGGCTTCGACTGGCCCTCCAAGGCGGCCGTCGTCGTTGTCATGACGTTCTTTCCGATGCTGGTGAATACGCTGGCCGGCCTCACCGCCGCCGGGCGGATGGAACGCGACCTGATGGCCACCTACGCATCCTCCTACTGGCAGACGCTGCTGAAGCTTCGGCTGCCCGCCGCGATGCCGTTCATCTTCAACGCGCTGAAGATCAATTCGACGCTGGCGCTGATCGGCGCCATCGTCGCCGAGTTCTTCGGCACGCCGATCGTCGGCATGGGCTTTCGCATCTCGACCGAGGTCGGCCGGATGAATGTCGACATGGTCTGGGCGGAGATCTTCGTCGCCGCCCTCGCCGGCTCGCTGTCCTACGGACTGCTGGCGCTGATCGAGCGCGCGGTCACCTTCTGGCACCCTTCGAACAGAAGGGGTTAGCCTCCATTCGCCACTGGCGCGACTTCCACCCTCGCGCTAGAGTTGACGTACAGAAAACAAGCACAGGGAGAACTTGCATATGAAACGAGCACTTCTCGGCGCCGTCAGCGCCGCCGCCATCGCTCTCACCAGCCTTCCGGCCGCCGCCCAGGACCTCGACGATCTGACGCTGCAGCTGAAATGGGTCACCCAGGGCCAGTTCGCCGGCTACTATGTCGCCAAGGACAAGGGCTTCTACGAAGAAGCCGGCCTCGACGTCGACATCAAGCCGGGCGGCCCCGACATCGCCCCGCCGCAGGTGCTCGCCGGCGGCGGCGCCGACGTGATCGTCGACTGGATGCCGTCCGCGCTCGCCACCCGCGAAAAGGGCGTGCCGCTCGTCAACATCGCCCAGCCCTTCGCGCGCTCCGGCATGATGCTGACCTGCCGCAAGGAAACCGGCATCGAGAAGCCGGAAGACTTCAAGGGCAGGACGCTCGGCGTCTGGTTCTTCGGCAATGAGTATCCGTTCCTGTCGTGGATGAGCAAGCTCGGCATCCCGACCGAGGGCGGCGAGGAGGGCGTTACCGTGCTGAAGCAGGGCTTCAACGTCGATCCGCTGATCCAGAAGCAGGCCGACTGCATCTCGACCATGACCTATAACGAGTACTGGCAGGTGATCGACGCCGGCTACAAGCCGGAGGATCTGGTCGTCTTCAACTATAACGACCAGGGCGTTTCGACGCTGGAAGACGGGCTCTACGTGCTGGAGGAGGATCTGAAGGATCCGCAGATGGTCGACAAGCTCGCCCGCTTCGTCGCCGCCTCGATGAAAGGCTGGAACTATGCCTGCGACAATCAGGAGGAAGCGGCGGACATCGTGCTGGAGAACGACGCCACCGGCGCACAGACCGAAAAGCACCAGACGCGCATGGTCGGCGAGATCTGCAAGCTTCTCGAGGGATCCGACGGCACGCTCGACGTCTCGGCTGCGGAGCAGACCGTCGATACGCTCCTGTCGGGCGGCTCCGATCCGGTGATCACCAAGAAGCCGGAAGGCGCCTGGACGGACGAGGTCACCAACAAGGCCAAGGACGTCGAGATGAAGTGATCCTGCGCCGGAAGGCATGGGAAGATCGATGTTCGACGGAGAAATGGAGGCGGGCCCGCAACGGCCCGCCTTTGCATGTCCGGCCCATTCAAAGGCCGGCCTCTTTCTGCGTCGGGGGGAGCCGAAAATTCTTGGTCGCAGCGCTTGCAAAGCCGGCCGAGCGGCTTTAGGTAGCCGCACACGGCAGCGCTGGCACAGCCCGCTGCCGAATGTCGCAGTCGGCATATGCGCGCCCGTAGCTCAGCTGGATAGAGCACCAGACTACGAATCTGGGGGTCAGGAGTTCGAAATCTCTTCGGGCGCGCCACTTCATTGTAATGCTCGCGAGTTCCCTTGAGTTCTGCCAGCGCAGAACCGGCTGGAGAGCAGCCGGCGCTGACGAACGCTGAGCCTCGTTCGAACGTCTCAGCCTAATTTCTGGCCAAGCGTGGCTTGGTACTCCGTGGTGTCGCGAGCAGAAGATTGGTCTCGCTGCCGATCACGCCGGGTATGAGCCGAATACGGCGCAGGACCGCATCCAATTCCGTCAGTGTCCCCGCTGACAATTCGACCACCAGATCCCAGCGCCCGTTGGTGGTGTGGATGGTCGACACCTCTGCGAAGCCGCCCAACGCACCGGTAGCCCGATCGGCGGCATGCCCTTCGATCGCGATCATCATGATGCCACGGACGGGTTCGACGGTGTCGTCGCGGAGAATCACAGTGTAACCGACGATCTCACCAGACCGTTCCAGGCGCTGCATGTGCGAGCGCACGGTCGCGCGCGACACCCCGAGATGGGTGGCGAGATCCGAAATGGAATGCCGCGCATTGTGACGCAGAAGCGTGATGATCTTTCGGTCGATCGGATCCATGCTTGCCGTTTCGAGAAATGGGCCCACCACTTTGGTAAGCCAACTGAGAATATTTGCCAATTCTCAAAGTTCAATCCGCCGTCCGAATCGCCTCCGTTTACGCAGCAGCTTGTTTGGGGGACGCTATGCATTGCACAATTCTCGGGGCTCCGGTCGAAGTCGGTTCCGGTCGGTCGGGTTGCGAAATGGGGCCAAGTGCGCTGCGAACCGCCGGTCTTGTCACAGCTCTGCGCGATCTCGGTCACACCGCGGACGATCTCGGTGCGGTTTCGTTGCCAGAGGTGCATCCCCTCTCGCATCCCAACCCGGTGGTGAAGGCCTTGCCCGAAATCGCCGCCTGGACGGCGGCGATCGCCGATGCGTCCTACGCGGCGAGCGCCGACTGCCTGCCAGTTTTTCTCGGCGGGGATCACGCAATTTCCGCGGGCACGCGTCGCCGGAGTGGCGCGTCGCGCTCATGATCTCGGTCGGCCGCTATTCGTCCTCTGGCTCGACGCTCACACCGATTTCCATAATCTCGAGACAACCACCAGCGGCAACCTGCATGGCGTTCCCCTGGCCTATGTCAGCGGCCAACAGGGCTTTGAGGGGTACTTCCCCGATCTCCCGGTGGTCGTTGCACCGTTCCGCATCTGCGCACTCGGCGTTCGCAGTGTCGATCGGTCCGAACGAGCCGCGTTGCAGGCCGCAGGCGTCACCGTTCACGACATGCGGGCCATCGACGAGCACGGGTTCGCCGCACTTCTGCGCCAGTTCCTGGATCGCGTGGCCGCCGAGAATGGCTTGCTCCATGTGAGCCTCGACGTCGACTTCCTCGATCCATCGATCGCCCCCGCCGTCGGCACGACCGTTCCCGGCGGCGCCACGTTCCGCGAAGCGCATCTGGTCATGGAGATGCTGCACGACAGTGGCCTTGTCACGAGCCTCGACCTGGTGGAACTGAACCCGTTCCTGGACGATCGCGGACGAACCGCGACCCTGCTCGTCGATCTGACGGCAAGCCTCATGGGACGTCGCATCATGGATCGCCCTACCCGGAGCTACGGACAATGAACCGGAACCTGAATGTCGTCCCCTTCATAAGCGTCGACAGCATGATGAGACTCGTCAACACGATCGGGATCGAGCGGTTCATCACGGAACTTGCGGCCTATATCGAAGAGGACTTCCGTCGCTGGGACCTGTTCGACAAGTCGCCACGGGTGGCCTCTCACAGCACCGACGGCGTGATCGAACTCATGCCGACCAGCGATGGCCGGCTCTACGGCTTCAAATATGTCAACGGGCATCCGAGGAATACGATCGACGGCCGCCAGACGGTGACGGCGTTTGGCGTGCTGGCCGATGTCGGCAACGGCTATCCGATGCTGTTGAGCGAAATGACGATCTTGACCGCCCTGCGCACGGCGGCGACCTCGGCGGTCGCGGCGAAGTATCTCGCACCTGGCAATGCCAGCACCATGGCCCTCATTGGAAACGGTGCCCAGTCGGAATTCCAGGCGGTCGCCTTCAAGACATTGCTGGGCGTCGAGACGCTGCGGCTCTACGACATCGATGCATCGGCCTCCGAAAGGCTTGCCCGCAACCTCGCCGACATGGGATTCGACATCACGATCTGCGCCAGTAGCCAGGAGGCGGTCGAGGGCGCGCAGATCATCACCACCGCGACCGCGGACAAGCAATATGCGACCATCCTCACCGACAACATGGTCGGCGAAGGGAGTCCACATCAATGCCGTCGGCGGCGACTGTCCGGGAAAGACGGAACTGCATCGCGACATCCTGCTGCGAGCGGATATCTACGTCGAATATCCGCCACAGACGCGGATCGAAGGGGAAATTCAGCAGTTGGATGCCGATCATCCGGTCACCGAACTCTGGATGGTGATGGCCGGCAAGGCAAAAGGCCGTTCGGATGCGAGGCAGACGACGCTGTTCGACTCGGTCGGCTTCGCCATCGAGGATTTTTCGGCGCTGAGATATGTCCGCGACCAGATCGCCATTACGGGTCTTTATGACGATCTCGATCTGCTCGCCGATCCGGATGAGCCGGGCGACCTCTTCGGCATGTTGTTGCGCGCGGCCGCGTCAGCCCACCCGACATAACGCCCCGCCCTCAGCTGGCAGATTGGCAGTCCATAGCCGCTCACGCCTCGGCCTTCTCCCGGCGGGTCGCCGGAACTGGATCGGCGCGTCTGGCAGTTCGATCCGGAAGCAGGTGTAGCCGCCGCGGCTCTCGACCAGTTCGAGCGCGCCGCCATGGGCGCGGACGAGTTCCAGCGCGATGGCGAGGCCGAGGCCGGTGCCGCCCGTTCGCGCCGATCCCCGGAAGGCGGTGAACAGATTCTCGCGCGCCCTGGCCGGCAGGCCGGGCCCGGTATCGGCGACGGTGATGACGGCCACCGCCCCTTCGCGCTGCGCGGAAACGGTCAGGCGGCGGACGATGCCGGGCCGGTCGGCCTCCGCGGTCATCGCCTGCTGGGCATTGCGGCAGAGATTGTTGATGACGCGGAAGAGATGCTCGGCATCCGCATCGACCTCGAGGTCATACGGAACCTGATTGTCGAAATCGACCGTCTCGGCCTCGATCTCGCTGACATGGCGAACCTCCTCGACCAGCGCGCGGAGCTTCAGGCGCCGCCGGTCGGGCGCGCGTTCGCGGGTCCTGCCATATTCGAGAACGTTGTTGGTGTAGGCGATGGCGCGGTCCATCGTCTCGACCAGGCGCGGGCCGAATTTCTGGACCAACGGGTCGGAGGAGCGCTCCAGGCGCTCGGTCAGTAATTGCGCGACCGTCAGGATGTTGCGCATGTCGTGGTTGATCTTGGAGACAGCGAGGCCGAGATCGGCCAGATGCCGTTGCTTGACCAGCGCATCGGTGAGACGGGCCTGCATGGCGGCCAGATTGATCCTCGGCGACGCCGATCTCGTCGCCGCGGCCGCTCGGCCTCAGCATGCGCGCCGGATCTTCCGGATCGTCGCTATAGGAGAGCATGGAGCGCGTCATGCGGCGAATCGGCGCGATGAAGAGCCGGCTGATGACGAAGAAGACCAAGCCGGCGGTGATCGCGGAGACCAGCAGGGACAGCAGCGCGACATTGCGCGAATAGGTGATCAGGCCACTGCGCAAGGGCGCTTCCGGCACGACGATCTCGTAGGTCTTGCCCGGGCTGCCCTGCACCGTGCCATGGACCCTGAGAATGCGGTTGCCGTCGCTGAAGAGCGTCCGAAAGGTTTCCGGAATCGACATGATCGGCTGCCTCGCCTCCTGCATCGAAAGCGACGCATCGACGGAGAGAGCTTCGTCCGGTCCGGCGACGATGCGGCTGACATCGGCATCATGGATGGCGATGAACCTGACCCCGGTGTCGCGGAGGACGCGCTCGCGAAGGCCCGCATCGACTGGCCGGTCGGCGGTTTCCAGAAGAACGCGGCCGGCCGCCGCCGCCGATGACATCTTGTCACCGAGCCAATTGGCGCGAAAATTGGCGGCCGACGGCGGAAAGATGACGATTTCCGCGATCAACACGAAACAGGCGGTGAAAAGAAGCAGCTTGCCCGAAAGCCCCCGGCTCAGCGGGACTGCAGCGACCGATGAAGCGGCGGACGGGGCGGTCGGGCCGTCTTTCGTCGAGACAGTGTCCGCGCCGGCGCCGGCCGGAGCATCGGCGGCGTCCGCGGACAAGGCAGAGGCATCCGGACCTGCGTCCGGCCGCTCATCCATCGAACTCCTGTCGTGAGGCTCGTCCATACCGTCGCTCCGGACGCTCCGCGAAAGCGGGAGACTAGTCGAAACGACGGAGAAAAGCGATGAGTTTGCGGACGAACGGTTTACGCGCCATCGCGGCGTAGTAGTCCGTTGCGGCGCGCTTGCCGATCTCGCCGCGCGTCGGATAGGGCGGCACGTATCCGGTCACGTCGGACGGCTTCATGCGCTTCTGAACGGCGAGGCACCAGAGGCCGATCATCTCGTCCGCCGCCTCGCCAAAGATATGGACGCCGACGATCCTGCCGCCGGCGATGATCAGCTTGACATGGCCCGCGGTCCGCCGTTCCGCGCGGGCGCGGTCGTTCTCGGCTAGCGGGAAGCGTCGGATGTCGATCTCGCCATGCTTGTTTCGAGCCTCGTCCTCGGTCAGGCCGACCTGCGCGAGCGGCGGGTCGCAATAGGTAACGGCCGGCTGGATCTTCACATTCATCTTCGCCGGCAGGCGGAACAGCAGGGGCCGCATGACGAGCCCGGCCTGATAGCCAGCAGTATGGGTAAAGGCCGGTCCGCCCGAGACATCGCCGACCGCGTAGACGCGCCGGTTGGTGGTGCTGCGCAGGCCCGCGTCGACATCAATGCCGCCCTTGCCATGGGCGACATTGGCGGCGTCGAGACCGAGTGTGTCGGTATTGAGCCTGCGGCCGGTGGCGACCAGCAAATGGCTTCCGGCGAGCCTTTCCGCGTCCGCCCCCTCGCCGATCGTCACCGTGATCGCGCCGGCTTCTCCCGCCACCGCCGAGACCTTGGCGCCTTCGCGTATGCCGATGCCCTCGGCGCGGAGCGAGGCAAGCGCCAGTGCGGTCATCTCGCTGTCGGCGCGGCCCATCGCCTTCATCGCCTCCAGGACCGTCACCCGTGAGCCCAGCCTATGAAACGCCTGCGCCATCTCGATGCCGATCGGCCCGCCGCCGAGCACGAGCAGGTGGTCGGGCCGTTCGGTCAGATCGAACAACGTCTCGTTGGTCAGATATGCGACATCCGCCAGCCCCTCTATGGGCGGGATGGCCGGACGCGATCCCGTGGCGATGACGAAGCGCCGCGCCCTGATGCGCCGCTCGCCGGCCTCGACCGTCTCGGGATCGACGAAGCGCGCCTCCGCCTTGATGGTTTCGACGCCCATGGCCCGGTAGCGCGGCACGCCGTCATGCGGCGCGATCGACGCGATGACGCCTTTGACATGAGCCATGACGGCAGCGAAGTCGATCTGCGGCTCCACCGCCGCAATGCCGAAGCGGGATGCGCCGTGGCGCATCTCGTGAGCGGTCCTCGCCGCAGCGATCAGCGCCTTGCTGGGCACGCAGCCGACATTGAGGCAGTCGCCGCCCATCCGGTCGCGCTCGATCAGCACCGTCGGCACGCCGAAGGCCGCCGCCGCCGCGGCGACGCTCAGGCCACCGGAGCCGGCGCCGATGACGCAGATGTCGGTTTCGATGAGTTCGGTGGCGGTCATGCTCGCTCACATTGGTCCGGGTTCAGGGTCTCGGGTTTCAGCTCGGGGCGATCAAGCTGCGGATCGGCTCTTCAGCCGTGGGGTTCAGTTGGTGGCCGGCTTTTCAGCCGTTGGGTTTACTTGGTGGCCGGCTTTTCAGCCGGCGGTGGCGCGCGACGAGCGTGCCGAGAAGGGCGACGGCCGAAAGCGCGGCGAAGGCGATCAGGATTTCGGGTGTGACCAGATCGCCGACGCCCAATTGCCGTCCCGCTTCGGCAGCGCTGACGAGCGTCGCGTCCAGGCCGGCGCCCAGCCAGGCATAGGCGAAGCAGCCCGGCAGAATGCCGATCGCCGTCGCCAGGACGTAGGTGCGGAGCGGCACGTCGAAGAAGGCCGGGGCGATGTTGACGACGAAGAAGGGAAAGACCGGCGCCAGCCGCAGAGCCAGAAGGTAGCCGAAAGCGTCGCTCTCAAACCCCTTGGCGAAGCGGTCGGCGGCGCCGCCGAGCCGCTTGCGCAGGACCCCGGCAAGGGCGCCGCGAGCGGCGAGAAACAGCGCCGTCGCACCCGCCGTCGCGCCGACGGCGATGACGATGCCGCCGAGCAGCCAGCCGAAGAGAAAGCCGCCGAAGATCGAAAGGACCGAGGCCGCCGGCAGGGAGATCGCGACCGCCAGCGCATAGAGGAGGCCATAGCCAACCGGCGTGAGAAGCGGCCAGTCGGCTACGAAGGTCTTCAACGCTCCCCGATAGTCGGCCAGAGCGGACAGTGAGAGATAGCGGTGGAGGCCGAGCGCGTAGGCCAGGATCAGCGCCAGAACGATGAGGATGATCGGCACGAAGCGCCGGAGGCCGCGTCCATTCGACGCCTCGTCCGGTGCCGTGTCGTCGCCTGTTCGCGCCTGTCGCATTCACCACTTCCCCGAGCCCGTCCGGTCCACGTCTTCTATTCTAGCGCCGCCCGGGCTTCGTTACAGGAGGGGCCGATCACGTCGCGTCACGGTGGCGTGAGCAAGGCCGGGCGCCGGATCGACGCACAGATTGACAGCCCGCCATGGCTTGCCTATAGCAGCGCCACGTTCGGGGCCGGTGTTCCGGGTGCCTTTGTCGTGCGCCCGTCCGCGTCCCCAAATCAACCGGTACAATATACCCAAGAAGGGCCGCACGCCGCGGCAGTGAAACAAATGAAGCGTACCTATCAGCCTTCCAAACTGGTCCGGAAGCGCCGTCACGGCTTCCGTTCCCGCATGGCGACCAAGGCCGGCCGGGCCGTGATCGCACGCCGCCGGTCGCGTGGCCGCAAGCGGCTTTCCGCCTGAACCGGCGCACTCGGAGCGGGTGACCATGAGCGGCCGCATCGGCCTGTCCCCGCCCGAGACGATGAAGCGGCGGCGCGAATTTCTCGCCGCACGCAAAGGGGTGAAGGGGCGCGGGCCCTATTTTCTCCTCGAGATGATCAACCGGGGCGACGGTTCGCCGCCACGCGCCGGTTTCACCGTTACCCGCCGGTCCGGCAATGCCGTGACCCGCAATCGCATCCGTCGCCGCCTCAAAGAGGCGCTTCGCATTCATGCGGCGGGTGAAATGGCCGCCGGCCATGATTATGTATTCGTTGGCAGGCCGGACAGCCTGACCGTCGATTTCGAGACTTTGGCGCGCGAAATGAAGCGGCGCATCAGTCGAACGGGCCGACATGGAAAATCAACGTAACTTCCTGATCACCATTGTCCTATCGGTCCTGATCCTGGGCGGTTGGCAATATTTCTACATGGGCCCGAAGATCGAGGCCGAGCGGGCCCGGCAGGCGACGGAGCAAAGTCAGCCGACCGTCGCGCCTGCCCCTGCACCGGCCAGCGGCGGAAGCACGGCCGTCAACGTGCCGGGCGTCTCCGGCTCCGCATCGGCGCCGGGCGCCAGCGAAGCCGCCGGCGCAGCCTTGCCGCAAACACGGCAGCAGGCCGTCTCCGGCGCCGGACGTGTCCCGATCGACACGCCATCCCTTGCCGGCTCGATCAATCTCACCGGGGCGCGGCTCGACGATTTGCGCCTGCGGAAGTACCGCGTCACCGTCGACAAGGATTCGCCCGCCGTCGAGCTTCTCAATCCCGCCAGTCTGGAAAAGGGTTGGTTCGCGGAGCTCGGCTTCATCGGTGGCGGCGAAGCCGGCAAGGTTCCCTCCAGCACGACCAGATGGGAGCTCGCCGAAGGGGACAAGCTGACAACCACGAGCCCCGTCACGCTCAGCTATACCAATGATGCGGGCCTCACCTTCCGGCGCACGATCGCGGTCGACGATGCCTACATGTTCACCATCACCGACGAGATCAGCAACCGGTCCGGACAAGCCGTCGCCGTCCAGCCCTATGGACGGACGACGCGTTTCAGCAAGCCGGTCGGCAATTCGATCTACGTGCTGCACGAGGGGTTGATCGGAGTGACCGGTGAGGGCGGCCTGCGGGAAGTCGACTATGGCGACGTCGAGGAAGAGGGCGCCATAGAGCCGGGTCCGTCGCAGGATGGATGGCTTGGCATCACGGATAAATACTGGGCCGTCGCACTTATCCCCGGAGCCGAAGGCGCCAGCTTTCAGCCGCGCTACGCCTATTTCTCGGGCACCCGGCCCTCCTATCAGGCGGACTATCTGTCGGAGGCGGTTTCCGTGCCGGCGGGTGGTCAGACGACGGTGACGAACCGGGTCTTTGCAGGAGCGAAGGTCTCCCAACAGATCGACAATTACGGGGAAAAACTCGACATCCGCCAGTTCGACCTCCTGATCGACTGGGGCTGGTTCTACTTCATCACGCGACCGATGTTCTGGCTGATCGACAACCTCTTCAAGCTGTTCGGCAATTTCGGCTTGGCGATTCTCGGCGCGACGGTCGTCGTCAAGCTGATCTTTTTCCCGCTCGCCAATATGAGCTATGCCTCGATGGCGCGGATGAAGAAACTGCAGCCGAAGATGACGGAGCTTCGCGAGAAGTATCCCGACGACAAGATGAAGCAGCAGCAGGAGATGATGGCGCTCTACAAGACCGAGAAGGTCAATCCGGCCGCCGGCTGCCTTCCGATGTTGCTGCAGATTCCGGTGTTCTTCTCGCTCTACAAGGTGCTCTACGTCACTATCGAGATGCGGCACGCGCCGTTCTTCGGGTGGATCCAGGATCTGTCCGCACCCGATCCGACCTCGATCTTCAACCTGTTCGGGGTCTTGCCGTTCGATCCGCCGACCTTCCTGATGATCGGCATCTGGCCGCTGATCATGGGCGTGACGATGTTCCTGCAGATGCAGATGAACCCGACGCCGCCCGACCCGACGCAGGCGATGATCTTCAAATGGATGCCGATCATCTTCACCTTCATGATGGCCGGTTTCCCTGCCGGGCTCGTCATCTACTGGTGCTGGAACAACACGCTCTCGATTCTGCAGCAGGGCGCGATCATGAAACGGCAGGGCGCCAAGATCGAGCTGTGGGACAATCTCAAGGGCCTGTTCTCGCGAAGTAAGAGCGAAAATCCGGCCGAATGAGCGGACCGAGGAGCATGCGATGAGCGCCGATCGCGGCGAAGCGGCGACCGGCGATTCAGAGGACCTCGACCCGGCGCTCGTCGCCGAGGCGCGGCAGGTCT
Organism: uncultured Alphaproteobacteria bacterium; assembly: GCA_963773525.1. Taxonomy (GTDB): domain Bacteria; phylum Pseudomonadota; class Alphaproteobacteria; order Rhizobiales; family Rhizobiaceae; genus Notoacmeibacter. Next base: position 105,841 of record CAVZBM010000002.1, read on the forward strand.
TCCTGCGGCCCTGGCAGTTCATCCGCGGCGTGCCGTCGATGGAGTTCCTGCCGCCCGAAGGCCCGGCGGAGATCGCCTTCGCCGGTCGCTCCAATGTCGGCAAATCGTCGCTGATCAATGCGCTGCTGTCGCAGAAAGGGCTGGCGAGGACGTCGAACACGCCTGGCCGTACGCAGGAACTCAACTATTTCGTGCCCGCCGGCCATAGCGGCGCGATGAGCGACCTGCCGGAACTGGCGGTCGTCGACATGCCGGGCTACGGCTTCGCGCAGGCGCCGAAGGAGATCGTCGACCGCTGGACCGATCTCGTCTTCGATTATCTGCGCGGCCGCGTGACGCTGAAGCGGGTCTATGTGCTGATCGACGCCCGTCACGGGCTGAAGACGAACGACAAGGAGGTGCTCGACCTCCTCGACAAGGCCGCGGTGTCCTACCAGATCGTCCTGACCAAAGCGGACAAGATCAAGCCGCAGGCGGCCGAGAAGCTGCGGCGGCAGACGCTCGAAGCGATCTCCAAGCGGCCGGCTGCCTATCCCGAAGTTCTGCTGACCTCATCGGAGAAAGGCTCGGGACTGGACGGGGTGCGGGCCGCGATCGTAACCGCGATCCGCCGCTGACCAGATCGTTCAGCCGGTGATCGGCGCGCCGCCATCGGCGGGGCGGAAGATCAGCGCGACGCCGTTGATGCAGTGGCGTTCGCCGGTCGGCTCGGGACCATCGTCGAAGACATGGCCGAGATGGCCGCCGCATCGAGCACAGTGCTCTTCCTTGCGGGGAAAGATCAGCTTGAGGTCGGTCTTGAAGGCGACATTGCCCTCGATCTCGCGGAAGAAGCTGGGCCAGCCGGTGCCGCTGTCGAACTTGGTCTCCGATTCGAACAGAGCCTGATCACAGCCGACGCAGTGGAAAACGCCCTGAACCTTCACCTTCAGAAGCGGACTGGTGAAGGCGCGCTCGGTCGCCTCCTCGCGGAGGACCGCATATTGCATCTCCGTCAGCTGCTTGCGCCATTCCTCCTCGGTCCTGGTGACGGGAAAATCGCCGCCTGCGGCGCGGGCCCGGAGGCCGAAGAGAGCGCCCGTCACCATTGCGGCGCCGCCCGCCAGCAGAAAACGCCTGTTCATGTCGATCTCCTTCCGATGGCTCGGCGGCCAGGTAGCGGGCCGCCTGTTTCACCCATCATACGAACGGATGAAGGCAATTGTTTCATCACTGCTCTCATCGGCCAGACAGAAAAGCGGCCCGCCGCGTCGCCCAGGGGCGCCTGCCGGCGAGCCGCTCCGGCCATCGCAAGATGGCCCGTCACGGCCGCATGCCCTGCGGCCGTGACCCAGGGGGTCCGTTACTGCTTCGGCAGCAGGACCGCGTCGATCACGTGAACGACGCCGTTCGACTGCTTCACATCAGCGGTCGTGACGGTTGCGACATTGCCGTTTTCGTCCGTCAGCGTGATCTTGTCGCCGTCGGCCTTGGCGGTCAGGGTGCACGGGCCGAGCGTCTTGACCGCATGGGAGCCCCCATCATCGGCGATCATCTTGCCGATCGCGTCCGACATCGCATTGGCGCCGACGACATGGCACTTCAGGATGCTGGCGAGCATCTCCTTGTTCTCGTCCTTCATCACCGTATCGATGGTGCCGTCCGGCAGTTTCTCGAACGCTTCATTGGTCGGCGCAAATACGGTGAAGGGACCCTCGCCGGCGAGCGTCTCGGCAAGGCCAGCCTGCTTCACGGCGGCAACGAGCGTCGTCAGGTTCGGCGCGTTGGAGGCGTTCACGGCGATCGGCTGGTCGGCCATCATTTCGGCGCCGCCGACCGTCGGGTTGTCCATCGCCATGGCAGGGGCGGCGAAAGCGGGAATGGCAAAAGCGAGGGCCGTGGCGAGCACGGTGGATTTAAGCGTCTTCATCTATTCATTCTCCCATCGGGGTTGGAATCGATGAACGGGTCCGGTCGGTTCATTGATCGGCACGTTCAGTCGAGGGACGGGGTGAAGGAAAAGAGAGTTTCAACTGACGCGGATAATTTCGCCGCCGAGGGCCAATGTGTCTCTAGATCGAGCGCACCGGTCCCGCCGCGACGACCGGTCCCGTCGGCAGGCCGCTCGGCGATCCGCCTTCCGGCTCCCAGCTGATCGCCAGGGTCGCGTGTTCGGACATCAGCTTCGCCTTGGCCTCCGGCATCACCATGTGAGCGATGTCATCCTCGGGAAGGACGCCCAGCGACACCGGGTCGGCCCCCTCGTCGATCACCCACACCTCGTAGACGCCGCGGTCCGGAGCGCCGCCCGAAACACGCGTCATGTTCAGGGTGCGGGAGCCGGCCTCGTAGAGCGCGACAAAGCCAGCATCGCTGTCGTGGGGCGCAAGCGAGGCGACCATGCGGGCCTGCGTTGCCGGCGGCGGGCTCAGCCAAAGAGGCGAGAGGCCCGCGAAGGGGAGCGCCAGCAGGATCAGGAAGGCGACGGCGACGCCGCTTGCCGAACCCAGAGCGAAGGGCCACCAGCGCCAGCGCCCCTCGCGGGCCGCTGCGACTGCCGGTCCGGCGAAGAGCCGGCGGTCGATCGCCGCCTTGACCGAGGATGGCGCGTTGATCTCTCCATAGGCCCCGTTCATCGGCGCCAGGTGCCGCGCCCAGGCATCGACTGCATCGGCAACGGTCCTGTCCCGGTCGATCAGCTCGGCAAACTCCGCGCGCTCGTCCGCGGGCAACGTGCCGAGCACATATTCCGCCGCACGCGGATCGCCATAGGCGTCATTCCAATGCTGGTCACGTTCGCGGCTCATGCTTCCAGGCAATGCCTCAGCTTTATCAGGCTGCGCCGCAGCCAGGTTCTCATCGTGTTCAGCGGCACGTCGAAACGGTCCGCCAGTTCAGCATAACTCGCCCCGTCCACATAGGCACTTCTCACGGCCTGGGCGCGATCGGCCTCGAGTTCGTCCATGCAGTCGTCGATCCGGTCGCCTTCCGAGGAGAGGACGGCAAGGCGTTCCGGATCGGGATCGTCGCTGGCGATATCGAAGACCTGGTCGATGTCCTTCGTCGGCGCGCGGCGGGCCCGGATGCGATCGATCGCGTGGTTGCGGGCGACCGTGCAGAGCCAACCGACCGAATTCTGGGAGGATGCGGCAAAGCGATCGGCCCGTGTCCAGACGCGAACGAAAACCTCCTGCAGGGCTTCCTCCGCTTCAGCGCGGTCCTTGAGGATACGGACACAGATGGCGAAGAGTTTCGGCGACACGGCGTCGTAGAGCCGGTCGAAGGCCTGCCGGTCCTTGAGCGACACCCGAACAATCAGCTTCGCCACATCTTCGGATGTCAGCCTTGCCGCCACGATCTGCCTCTTCCGTCGCCGTCATCATTCATGACCAACTGCGAAATTGGGGTGGATCGGGCATAAGTCCAATCCACCTAACGTCTATGCCCTCGCTTGCGCCGCCCCGGCGGTGCCAGTAGAACCCGCGACCGATAGCTGCCCTGGAGGAACCACCCTGCGATGAGCCCGACCGATCTCAAACGCGCCGAAGAGCAGGCCGAACTTCTCGCTCAGGCCCTGCCCTACATGCAGCGCTACGAAAACAAGACGGTCGTCGTGAAGTATGGCGGCCACGCCATGGGCAATGAAGCGCTCGGCCAGGCCTTCGCCCGCGACGTCGCACTTCTGAAGCAGAGCGGCATCAACCCGGTGGTCGTTCATGGCGGTGGTCCGCAGATCGGCAGGATGCTCGACACGATGGGGCTGGAGAGCCGGTTCGAGGGCGGCCTGCGAGTGACCGACAAGAAGACGGTCGAGATCGTCGAGATGGTCCTCGCCGGTTCGATCAACAAGGAAATCGTCCGGATGATCAACGCCGAGGGCGAGTGGGCGATCGGTCTTTGCGGCAAGGACGGCAACATGGTCTTCGCCGAGAAGGCCGCGAAGACGATCCGCGATCCGGACAGCAATATAGAGAGGGTGCTCGACCTCGGCTTCGTCGGCGAGCCGGTCGAGGTCGACCGGACGCTGCTGGACCTGCTGGCCCGCTCGGAGATGATCCCGGTGATCGCGCCGGTCGCGCCGGGCCGAGACGGCCACACCTACAACATCAACGCCGATACGTTCGCGGGCGCCATCGCCGGCGCGCTGCAGGCGGTGCGCCTGCTGTTCCTGACCGATGTGGCGGGCGTGCTCGACGGAGACGGCAAGCTCATCCCTGAGCTGTCGGTCGCCGATTGCCGCCGGCTGATCGCCGACGGCGTGGTGACGGGAGGCATGATCCCGAAGGTCGAGACCTGCATCCACGCCATCGAGCGCGGCGTGCAAGGCGTCGTCATCGTCAATGGCAAGGCCGCCCATTCGGTGCTGCTGGAGCTGTTCACCTCGCACGGCGCCGGCACGCTGATCGTGCCATAGAGCCTAAACGCCGCCGGCGCCCGAGCGCGCCGCCGCGCCTTCGCGCGTCTGTTCGGGTGCGGGACCCGCGATCTTCGGCGAATGGAGCGTGAAAGCGAGCACCGTCACGGCGCCGTAGACGCAGATCTCGAAGATCAGTCCGCGCTGCAGCGCATCGACGAAGGTCGCGTGGTCCGGCGCGCCCATGCCGCCCGACAGGCGCCCGAAGAACAGCGCGCCGACGATCGCGACGCCGAGCGCGCCGCCGATCTGGTTGAGGGCCTGAAGGGCGCCGGAGGCCGAGCCGGCATCACGGTTCGGCACGCCGGCCAGCGCCATCTGGAACAGCGCGGCGATGCCGAAACCCATGCCGAACCCGCTGACCAGAAGGCTCGGCAGGACCGCCCAGTGATTGACGCTGTCGACGATCGTGCTGACCACGAGGTACAGCGACGTGAAGCCGGCGATCTGCACGACGCCGCCGATGATGGCGCGCGCCTTCAGCCAGCGGCGGCCGATACGGCCGGACAGGAAGGAGGCGAGCATCACGCCGGCCGGGAACGGCACGGTCGTCAGGCCGCTCTGCAGCGGCGTGAATCCGAAGCCGGACTGCAGAAACAGCGCGAAGATCATGAAGAAGCCGGCCATGCCGGAGAAGAAGATCATCAGCGTGCCGGCCCCGCGCAGGAAGGCGGGATTGCCGAGCAGGCTCATCGGCAGAAGCTGCGGCGCGTTCTCCCGGCGCTGGTGACGCTCCCAGTACAGGAACGCCAGCGCCGCGAATGGCGATGCGACGAGCAGGCCGATCAACCAGACCGGCCAGCCATAGCCACGGCCCTCGACGAGCGGAAAGACGATCAGCAGTACCGTCGCCGCCGCCAGCAGGATGCCGACGATATCGATGCCGAGATCGCGTTCGCCGGGCAGGTTCGGAATGAAGCGCAGGCCGAAGATGATGGCGGCGATACCGATCGGTACGTTGACCAGAAAGATCGGCTCCCAGGTGAGGCCGAACAGATTGGCGCCGATCAGCGTGCCGCCGATCAGCGGTCCGGCGACCGAGGCGAGCGAGGCGGTCAAGCCAAACAGGGAGAAGGCGCCGGCGCGCTCGTGCGGCGGGAAGATGACCTGTGCGATCGCCAGGGTCTGCGGCGTCATCATCGCGGCGGTTGCGCCCTGGACCGCACGGGCGACGATCAGGGCGGTCATGGATTCCGCCTGGCCGCAGGCAAGAGAGGCGAGCGTGAAGCCCGCGACGCCGCCGAGGAACATCCATTTGCGGCCGATCGTGTCGCCCAGCCTGCCGAACGGCAGAAGCAGGAGCGCGAATGAGAGAATGTAGGCGGCGACCACCCATTCGATGGCCGCGTCGTCGGCGCCGAGCTGCCCCTTCATGGTCGGCAGCGCGACGTTGACGATGGTTACGTCCATCAGGTTCATGAAGTTGGCGGTCAGCAGCGTGATCAGCGCCACCCAGCGCTGTCGCGCGGGCGCCGTATCAGGGGCGGCGCCGGCCGCGATCGGTGTCTCGCTCATCGACGACAATCCCACTCTCGGCCTCTCCCGGAGGCGGTCAATCTGGACCCTCGCCGCGATTCGGCAAGAGTGGCAGCCGGCTCGTCCGCTTTACTCGATCGACGATGGAGGCGGACCGAAACGGGCATGTCGGCTCAACGCGCGATACTCGATGCTCGGCCGGCGTGAAGGCGGCTTGGGGCCATAGCGCAATTGGCCCCGGGAGGGGAAGATGTCGCACCTATTTTTCGCGCCACCGATCCTGCGATTCTGGTGGCGTCGATCCGCCTCCTCGCCGGAGGCGAGCGTCTCAGGTGAGCAGGAGCACGAGGATGCCGGCGACGATGAGGACGCAGCCGAGCACTTCCGTCCGTTTGATCGACTCGCGGAAGATCAGGACCGTCGAGCCGAAGGCGAACAGCATCTCCACCTGGGCCAGCGCCTTGACCAGCGCCGCCTGCTGAAGGGTCATCGCGGCGAACCAGCCGAAACTGGTCAGCGCGCCTACCAGGCCGACGAGAGCGGACGGTTTCCACGCCCGTGCGACGGCGATCAATTCGTGCCGTTCGCGCAGCGCCATCCAGACGATCATGACGGCCGTCTGGATCGCGATCGCCCAGAGCAGGACGAAGGACGCCTGGATCAGGAAATCGGGCTCGGCCAGCGTCGGCTGCAGGCTGAGCGACGCCGCCCTGTAGCCGACGGCGGCAATGCCGAAGAAGAGCCCGGAGGCCAGACCGATGCCTGCCGTCCGCGTGAGAAGTCCCGTGACGAGGCCGGCCAGGCTGAATGCGGAGCGGGCGAGCGAAATCAGCATGACGCCGAAGACCGTCAATCCCACGGCGGCAATGCCGCCCGGGCGGATCGTCTCGCCGAGGAAGAGGAGGCCGAACAGGGCAGCCTGGGCCGGCTCGGTGCGGCTATAGGCCGTGCCGACCGCGAAGTTGCGGTAGGAGAAGAGATGCACCAGCAGGGCCTGCGCGATGATCTGCGCCATCGCCGCGACGACGACCCAGCCGAGAAAGGGAAGCGTTGGCGACGGGTCCGCATGGCCGGCGGCGCGCAGCGTCGCATAGACGAGCGCCGCGACCGGCAGGCCAAATCCGAAACGAACGAAGGTGGCGCCGGTGGTGCCCATCCGGCCCTTCAGATATTTCTGCAGCGATGATCGGATATTCTGCAGGAATGCGCTGCAGAGGGTGATGAGAATCCAGAGCGGCATGGCTTGCTATGGCGGCTCGGCGGTCTCCGCGCAAGGGCTGGCGGACGGTGACGATCCGGCGCATATAGCGCCCATGACATCGCCCGGCTCCGCCTTCGCCCATGTGACCGAATGGGTCTTCGATCTGGACAACACGCTCTATCCGGCCTCCGCCGATCTGTTCAGCCAGATCGATGGGCGGATGACGGCGTGGATCGCCAGGTTCCTCAACATCGAGACCCACGAGGCCTTCGGCATTCAGAAGGCGCTCTATCGCGAGCACGGAACGACGCTGCGCGGGCTGATCGAGCGGCACACGATCGACCCGGACGACTTCCTCGCCTTCGTGCATGACATCGACTACTCGGCCCTGCGACCCGACCAAGCGCTCGGCCAGGCGATCAAGGCGCTGCCGGGCCGCCGCTTCATCTTCACCAATGGCGACCGACCGCATGCGGAGCGGACGGCGGCGGCGCTCGGCATTCTCGACCATTTCGACGATATCTTCGACATCGTCGCCGCGGAGCTCACTCCGAAGCCCAACACGGCGACCTACCAGGCCTTTCTGAACGCCCATGACGTCCATCCGCAAAAAGCCGCGATGTTCGAGGACATGGCCCGCAATCTGTCGGTTCCGAAAAAGCTCGGAATGGTGACGGTGCTGGTCGAGCCCTCCGAACGACCGGTCTTCAAGGAGGACTGGGAGGACCGCGCCGACCGCGACGGGCCGATCGACTTCGTCACCGCCGATCTCGGCGCCTTCCTGACGCAGCTCGTCGCGACGCTCTAGCCGGATGCGCCACCGCTCGCGCCGGTTCAGCCGGGCGCGGAACTGGCGTGGCGAAATGCCGCTCGTCCGGGTGAAGACGCGGCTGAAATAGGCGGGGTCGCTGTAGCCGAGCAGATAGGCGATCTCGGCGATGCCGAGACTGGTGAAGAACAGATGCCGCCGCGCCTCGCGCATCAGCCGGGCGGTGATGACGTCGAGAGGCCGGATGCCCCGTCGCCTGCTGCATCACTCGCGTCAGGTGGGCCGGCGAGACGTGCAAGCGGGCGGCATAGTCGGCGACCCGCAAGTGCTTGTCGTAGTTCTCCTCGACCATCCGTTCGAACCGGATGCGGAGCGTACTGTCCTGACGCTGCGCGTCCGAATCGTCCAACTCCTTCAGTGTCCGCGCGACATCGCCGAGAAGCAGGGACGACAGCGACCGGAGCAGATGAGCCCGGCCGAACCGCTGCGTTGCATGCTCGTCGACGATGCGCTCCACAACGTTCCTGTGATGCGTCTCATAGCTGCCGACAGCCGGCTGTTTCAGGACGGCGCGCAGCCCCTCGGCAGGCTGCAGCGCCTGATCGAGGAGTTCGATGGCAATGGTGACGACCCAGCCCTGCGTTCCGGGTTCGAACCGGAAGCCGTGAACGCAACCGGAAGGCACGTTGACCAGCGATCGCGCAGCCAGTTCGGCCTCGCTGCTCTCGATCTGGGCGCGGCCGCGGCCGCTCTCGACCAGGAGGACCTGGTGCAGATGGGAGTGTCTGTGCGGCCGGAATTCCCAGTCGTTGATCTGCGACCGCGTCTCGATCGTCTCGCAATGCACGATGTCCGGCAGTTCGTCGTATTCGCCGAACAGATGGTAATCCTCGACGGGCGTTCGCAAGCTTCGAGACATGCGCGATCTGTACAAGTCTTCGGATCACCGGTCCAGCGAGACCAGCGGGCACCCCGCACGGTCGCGGCGGGCAAGGCTGCTGCCGGATGTTTGGCGCAATCAGAAAATGGCGTGAAGGGAAACACGCAGGCGCTCAACGCCTGTCAGGGCATCCATCGATGGAGGCGTCGGTCCTGACAGACCCGTCGCAGCGGCCTGCCGGGTCGCTGCTCGGTCAGGCCCGGCGGCGAGGATCGTTTTCAGCGTATTCGGCGAGAGAGGAGCGGTCGGGCCGCTGCTCATCGTCACTCTCGTCTGGCTTGAAGCGACCGTCTTCGTTCAGCGGCTTCTTCAGCTTGTGGATGTCGGACGCGTCGTTGGTCCGGTCCTTGCGCTGGTTCTCCCGCATGATTTCGTCGTCGCTCGATGTCATCGACATGTTGCACCCTTTGGGTTCGCATCTTGTATCAAGACTAACGGCAGCGTGCGTCCGCTTGTTCCATAAATCAAGGGTGGGGCCAGCCGCCGTTACCCCTCATCGAGCTCGTAGAACTTCGCGATGACGCTCCAGGCCTCGTCGGCCGTGTCGACATAGCTGATCAGGTCGGGATCGTCGGGTGAGATCGTGCCTTGCGCCGCCAGAAAGTCGAGGTCGATCGCGCCTTCCCAGAAGGCCTTGCCGAACAGCAGCACCGGGACGGCTTCCATCCGGCCGGTCTGGATCAGGGTGAGCGTCTCGAACAATTCGTCCATCGTGCCGAAGCCGCCCGGAAAGACCGCGACGGCCTTGGCCCGCATGATGAAGTGCATCTTGCGGACCGCAAAATAGTGGAAGTTGAAGCAGAGATCCGGCGTCACATACTGATTGGGGGCCTGTTCGTGCGGCAAGACGATGTTGAGGCCGATCGAGGGCGCGCCGACATCGTGCGCGCCGCGATTGCCAGCTTCCATGACGCCCGGGCCGCCGCCGGTGACGATCACATATTCCTGAAAATCGTGGTTGCGGGCATGTTCGGAGCAGATGCGCGCGAATTTACGGGCTTCTTCATAGATGACCGACAGCGCCGTCAGGTTTTCCTGCTGCGTCTCGTTCTTGGCCGCCCAGGCCTCGCCGCCCGGCTCCGGAATGCGCGCGCCGCCGAACATCACGACCGTCGATTGGACGCCATATTCGGTGAGCATCATCTCGGGCTTCAGCAGTTCGAGCTGCAGGCGGACGGCCCGCAGGTCGCGCTGCGTCATGAAATCCTCGTCCGCCCAGGCGAGACGATAGGCCGGGGCCTCCGTCTGCGGCGTCGAGGGCACGCTGCGGGCACGCGGCAAATCCTCGCTGGAATGCGGCAGCGGCGTCCAGCCATTGCGCTTGCGGCTGCTCAGGACCTTTTTCGCGGTCCCGTCGGGCGCATCCGACCTGTCAGTCATCCATCGACCTTTCTACATCATTCCCAAGCCGGAACCTGTCGCGCGGATTGACCGCGCAAAGCCCTATCGCCTAGGGTCCGCGCGATTTTTCCAAGCCGGCCTTTCTCTTGCGCCTTGGTGCAGGCCCGGCGCCCCACTAGTCAAGCGGAGACATAGGCCATGGCGAGCCATGATCGCGATGCGCTGGAACGCATCATCGAGAACGCCTTCGAGGAACGTGAAGGTATCGACAGTTCGACCGGCGGCGAGGTGCGAGACGCCGTCGAGGAAGCCCTCGGCCTTCTCGACCGTGGCGAAGCGCGCGTCGCCTCCCGCGACGAGGCCGGCCAGTGGACCGTCCATCAATGGCTGAAGAAGGCGGTCCTGCTGTCGTTCCGCCTCAACCCGATGACGATCATTCCCGGCGGTCCGGGCGAGGCCAACTGGTGGGACAAGGTGCCCAGCAAGTTCGAAGGCTGGGGCGCGTCCGACTTCGAGAAGGGCGGCTTTCGCGCCGTTCCGGGCTGCATCGTCCGCCGCTCCGCCCATATCGGCAAGGGCGTCGTGCTGATGCCGTCCTTCGTCAATCTCGGCGCCCATGTCGACGAGGGCACCATGGTCGACACATGGGCGACGGTCGGGTCCTGCGCGCAGATCGGAAAGAATGTGCACCTGTCCGGCGGGGTCGGGATCGGCGGCGTGCTGGAGCCGCTTCAGGCCGGGCCGACCATCATCGAGGACAATTGCTTCATCGGGGCCCGCTCGGAGGTCGTCGAGGGCTGCATCGTGCGCGAAGGCTCGGTGCTCGGCATGGGCGTCTATATCGGGCAGTCGACAAAGATCGTCGATCGCGAGACCGGCGAGATCCACATGGGTGAGGTGCCGCCCTATTCGGTTGTCGTCTCCGGATCGCTGCCGGGGCGGAACCTGCCCGGCGAGAACTACGGCCCCAGCCTCTACTGCGCGGTCATCGTCAAGAAGGTCGACGAGCGCACGCGCAGCAAGACCTCGATCAACGAATTGTTGAGAGACTGAGATATAGGAATTCCATCACAATGTCCTGGTTCGAAGGATATGAATGTGACAGAAAGCCTTTGTCGCTTTTCGGGCAGAGCATCGCGCCAGTCGTTCTGGCTAACGATCCTGTCGATCCTGGCGTTCGGCATGGTCATCAATGTCGGCGTTGTACTGCTCGTGGGAGTCACTTTCCTGGTGGCTGTGTCCGGATTGCCGGACGCTGCTCCAACCGGCATTCTCGCTATCGGCGCGGCCGTCCTCGTCGTTTTCGGCCTCGCGGTGTTCGTCGTTACCCTTGCCGTGTCGGTCCGTCGCCTGCATGATCTCGACCATTCAGGCTGGTGGCTGTTCGGCTACCTCGCCCTGTCGTCTTTGCTGTCGGTCCCGCGTTTCGGCATCATGGGGCCCCTGCATCGCATGGAGTCCGTTTCCATTCTCGATCTCATTGGATCCGTCGTCGGGATCGCCTTTCTGATCTATCTCGGCTTCATCCGCGGCACGGACGGTCCGAACCGGTACGGACCCGACCCGCGGTCGGATGCCTGATCGCCAGACATGAAGAGGCGGGTGGCATGATGGCTTGCGGGCGTGCGCGGCTGCGCTTAGCAAGAGCGCCATGACGATCTCGCCGCACGACCCCGCCGCCATTCTTGCCGCCCTCATTCGCTGCCCTTCGGTGACCCCGGCCGAGGGCGGCGCTCTCGATCTGCTGCAGTCGCTGCTCGAGGCGCAGGGATTCGCCGTCGAGCGCCTGCGCTTCCAGACCGGAGGCTCGCCGGCAATCGACAATCTCTACGCGACGCTCGGTTCGGGCAGGCCGCATCTGCTGTTCGCCGGCCACACCGATGTCGTGCCGGCCGGCGACGAGGCGGCATGGACCGCGCCGCCCTTCTCCGCCGAGATTCGCGACGGCGTGATGATCGGGCGCGGCGCGGTGGACATGAAAGGCGCGATCGCCGCGTTCATTGCCGCTTATCAGCGGCATGCCGAACAGAATGGCCCGCCCGGCGGCCGCGTCAGCCTGCTGATCACGGGCGACGAGGAAGGCCCGGCGCTGGACGGCACGGTGAAGGTGCTGCAATGGGCGGCCGATCGGGGGGAACGCTTCGACGCCTGCCTCGTCGGCGAACCGACCAATCCGGACGCCATGGGCGACATGATCAAGATCGGACGGCGCGGCAGCCATACCGGCCGTCTGACCGTCCGCGGCACCCAGGGCCACGTCGCCTATCCGCATCTCGCCGACAATCCCATTCGCGCCCTGACGGCGATGCTGCAGGCGCTGATGATGCCGCCGCTCGACGACGGATCGGAACGCTTCCAGCCGTCGAACCTGGAGATCACGAGCATCGATATCGGCAACGAAGCGACGAACGTCATACCTGCCGAGGCCAATGCCATCTTCAATATCCGCTTCAACGACAGATGGACGACCGAGACGCTGATCGCCGAGGTCGAGGACCGGCTCGCCCGCGCGGCCGCCGACACGGCGCTGCGGCCGGGGCGTCCGCCGATCGACTGGAGCGTCGAGTGGGCGCCGCGCGTGTCGGATGTTTTCGTGACCCATGATGAGCGGCTGGTCGGCAGCCTCTCGGACGCCGTGCGCAGCGTCACCGGCAGGACGCCCACGCTCTCCACGTCGGGCGGCACGTCGGATGCGCGCTTCATCAAGGATCATTGCCCGGTCGTCGAGTTCGGCCTGGTCGGCCAGACCATGCACAAGGTCGACGAACAGGTGCCGCTCGCCGATCTGGAGACGCTGACGGCGATCTACCAGCGCTTCATCGCCGACTGGTTCGCGGCGGAGAGCGGCCGGTGAACGCAAAAGCGCGCTACAATCTCGGCACCGTCTGGGAAATGATGGTGACCATGCGGTCGGCGCTGCTCGGCCGGTTCGACCTGTCGGCGAGCGGGGTGCGCTCCTCGTTCCGCGCGATGCTGGTCGCCGCACCGTCGCTGGCAATAGGCTGGGTCGGCACCACATGCGACGTTCTTGGCGAAGGCGTACAAAACGGCCGTTTCCTGTCGCTGCTGGTCGGCGTTGCGCTGACCGATCTGGCGGCCTGGATCGCGCCGCTGATCGTCTTCGCGCCGATCCTGCGAGTGCTCGGCGTGGGCGCGCGCTATCCCGCGTTCGTCATCGCCAGCAATTGGTCCGGCGTCATCTTCGCCTTCATCGCGCTGCCGATTGGAATCAGCCGGATCATGGTGCCGGAATCGCAGCAACTGGACGCGACGCTGATCCTGGCGGTGCTGGCGGTCTCGCTGGTCCTCTACTGGCGTCTCCTGCGGGCGGTGCTCGATCTCGGCGCGGGCCAGACGACGGCGCTGACCATGGTCAACCTCCTCGTCGGCATGATCTCGGGCTACGGCATGGCGGTTCTTCTCGGCCTGCCGCTCGACTGAGCGTCATTCGGCGTCGGGATCGTAGGTGACGGCCGACAGATAGAGGCCGTGGGCGGGCGCGACGGGGCCACAGGCCCGGCGTTCCTTCGCCTCCAGCGCCGCCTGCAGATCGTCGGCGGACCATTTGCCCTCGCCCACCAGCTTCAGCGATCCGGCGAGCGAGCGGACCTGATTGTGCAGGAAGGACCGGGCGGCGGCGTGAATGCGGATCTCATGGTCGCCGATCCGCTCGGCCCAGAGTTCGTCGAGCGTCCGGACCGGCGATCTGGCCTGGCAGTCGGCGGCGCGGAAGGTCGTGAAGTCATGGGTGCCGAGAAGCCGCTTCGCGGCCTCGTTCATCCGATCGATGTCGAGGACGCCCTTGCGCACCCACCAGGCGCGTTCGCGTTCGACGGTCAGCGGCGCCCGGCGGTTGACGATGCGGTAGAGATAGCGGCGGCCGGTCGCCGAGAATCGCGCCGAGAAGCGATCCGTGACCGGCTCGCAATCGAGGATCGCGACCCGTTCATCCGCCTGGACGAGGAGGGCGTTGAGCGCCTCCATCACCCGGAAGGCGGTGCGTCCGGCCGGTATGTCGAAATGGACGATTTGCGCCAGCGCATGAACCCCGGTATCGGTCCGCCCGGCCGCCGTCAGCCGGACCTCGACGCCGCAGAAGGCCTCGATCGCCTCTTCGATGGCCTGCTGAACGCTGTGCCCGTTGGCCTGGCGCTGAAAGCCCTTATAGGGCGTGCCGTCATATTCGACGGTCGCGCGGAAGCGCTGCATCGGCCGCTCTTGGTTCATGAGAGGCGGTCGCCGGCAGCGAGCGGGTTGCCGCGCAGAAAATCGACGACGGGCAGCGGCTTTCCGCCGGCCTTTTGCAGGCGCTCAAGCGACACCGCCCCCTGCCCGCACGCAACCGTGAGCGGTTCTCCGACGACGGTGCCGGGCTCCGTCCCGTCGAAGCCGTCGGCGCGGGCCAGCCGGCTCTGCAGCACCTTCACGCGCTCGCGCCGGCCGGCGAGATCGATCTCGCACCAGGCGCCGGGAAACGGCGACAGCCCGCGAACATGATCGTGGACCGACTGCGCCGGCCGCTGCCAGTCGATGCGGGTTTCGCCCTTGTCGATCTTGCGGGCATAGGTCACGCCCTCCTGCGGCTGGGCGGACAGGGTGAGCGTTCCCGCCTCCAGCGCCGCCATCGCCTCGACCATCAGCGCGGCGCCGGCATCGGCCAGCACGTCATGCAGTTCGCCGGCGGTCATGTCGGCGCCGATCGCGATACGGGTCTCCATGGCGATCGGCCCGGTATCCAGCCCTGTCTCCATCTTCATGACCATCATCGCGGTCTGCCGGTCGCCAGCCATGATGGCGCGCTGGATGGGGGCCGCGCCCCGCCAGCGTGGCAGGGCGGAGGCGTGACCGTTGAAGCAGCCGAAGCGCGGCGCGTCGAGGATCGGCTGCGGCAGGAGAAGACCGTAGGCGACGACGACGGCGACGTCCGCCCCGAGCGCGGCGAAGGCCGCCTGCTCATCGGCATCCTTCAGGCTCAGCGGATGGCGTACCGGAAGGCCGAGGACCTCGGCCGCGCGGTGGACCGGCGACGGCGTCAGTTCGAGTCCGCGCCGCC
Source organism: uncultured Alphaproteobacteria bacterium (assembly GCA_963773525.1). Taxonomy (GTDB): domain Bacteria; phylum Pseudomonadota; class Alphaproteobacteria; order Rhizobiales; family Rhizobiaceae; genus Notoacmeibacter. The sequence continues at coordinate 121,014 of CAVZBM010000002.1, forward strand.
CGGCCGGTCGCGGCGGTTGGGTGTAGACGGCGCGAATCTCGTGGCCTGCCTCATGCAGGGCGCGCAGGGTCGGGACCGAGAAATCGGGCGTGCCCATGAAGATGACGGAAAGGGCCATGGCGTCGTCCAACTCCGCGCGATATTCGGTCAAAGCAGACGCGTGCCGCCGCGCTCCTTCGCCAGTTTCCTGAACTTCTTGATCACCATGTCACGCTTCAGCCGCGAAATGTGGTCGATGAAGAGGACGCCGTCGAGGTGATCGATCTCGTGCTGCAGGCAGGTCGCCATCAACCCGTCCGCCTCGATCGTCTGCTTATCGCCCTTCAGGTCCAGATACTCGACCATCACCGTGGAGGGCCGCTCCACCTCGGCGAAATAGTCGGGAATGGAGAGGCAGCCCTCCTCGTAGAGGCTCGTCTCGTCACCGCGCGCGACGATCTGCGGGTTGACGAAGATGTGAGGCTCCGGGCTCTCCTCATCCTTGGAAATGTCGATCGTGATCAGGCGGATCGGCTCGCCCACCTGGACGGCGGCGAGGCCGATGCCGGGCGCTTCGTACATCGTCTCCAGCATGTCGTCGGCGAGACGGCGCACATCGTCGCCGAACGTCTCCACCGGCTTCGACGCCTGGCGGAGGATCGGATCGGGAATGACGACAAGGGGACGCTTCGTGCCAGCCATGGCGGGTTTCTACGCGCGGGTGGCGGGATGTCAACTCCCTGCCTCGTAAGGCTTTGACAAGAACGTTTCTGGTCTGTTCTTGCCGGCGGCGACCGACTCTGGCAAGCTTCCCTCATGGAACATGGACTCTCGCTCGCGCTGCCCGTCGCCCTTCCCTTCGGACTGACCGCACCGCTGTGGGCGGCAGGCCTTTTCCTCATTGCGATCGCCGCGCTAATCGGCCGGCTGACCGCCGGCGGGCGAAATTTCGCGCGGGTCGAACACCAGCAGGCCGAGCTTGCCGGCCGGCTGCAGCGCGCTCGCCGATCATCTCGGCGAACGGCAGGAAGCGCTCGATTCACGTCTGGCCCGGCGGCTCGACCTGTTTTCCGGCCGCCTCGGCGAGAGCCTGACGCGGCAGAGCAAGGCGACGCAGACCAATCTGACCGAACTGGCGGAGCGGCTGGCGGTGATCGACCATGCGCAGCGGCATATCGGCGAACTGGCGGGCGAGATGATGGGGCTGCAGGCGATCCTGACCGACAAGCAGACGCGCGGCCTGTTTGGCGAACGGCGGATGGAGGCGATCCTGCACGACGCCCTGCCGGTCGGGACCTTCGAGCTTCAGGCCAGACTGCCGTCGGGCACCCGACCGGACGCGCTGGTCCGGCTGCCGGGCGGCGCACCGCCGCTCGCCATCGACGCCAAGTTTCCGCTCGAAGCCTGGCGGGCGATGGGCGCGGCGGAGGACGACCTGGCCCGCGACAGCGCGCGCAAGCGCTTCAGGCGTGACATGGCCACCCATGTCGACGCGGTCGCAGACAAATATGTCCGTGCCGGCGAGACGCAGGATTTCGCCTTTCTCTTCGTGCCGTCGGAAAGCGTCTTCGCCGATTTGCACGAGCATTTCGGTGCCGTCGTCGAGCGCGCCTCACGGCGGCGGATCATGCTCGTCTCGCCGTCCCTCCTGATGCTCGCCCTCGGTATCGTCCACTCCATGCGCCGCGACGAGGCGATGGCGCGCGAGGCGCATCGCATCCAGTCGGAGGTCGCTGCGCTGATGGAGGACGTCGCGGCCGTCGATACGCTGATCGGCAAGCTGCAGACCCATTTCGGACAGGGCCAGAAGGACATCGACGCTTTGGCGCGGGCGGTGGGGCGGATGAGCCGGAGGGGTGACGCCATCGCCGCCGTGGAGATCGACGAGGCGGAGGAAGAGAGCGCGACGCCCCTCGCCGCCGAATAGTCTCGCCGGCTCCGACTGGCGATCCGCCACCGACAACATATATCCTGCACCGAATGTATTATCATTTTCCCAGGAGAGACCCGATGCAGGAAGAGAAACTCGACAGTGGCGTGTTCGAGCACTGGACGCCGGACGAGCTGGCCGATGCGCTGGCCAGGAAGGCGGTCGTCGTCATCGATGTGCGGACGCCGCAGGAATATCTGTTCGAGCACATCGAAGGGGCGCTGAACGCGCCGATGGCCTTTGTCCATGGCGCGGACCTGCCGAGCCAGGAAGGCAAGCCGATCGTGCTGCATTGTGGGTCGGGCCTGCGGTCGGAACGCGTGGCGAAGCAGTATCTTGCCGGCGTCGGCGGCCGCATCGCGCATCTGGAGGGCGGGTTCGGCAAGTGGAAAGAAGCGAAGAAGCCCTATATCGGCACGGACATGTCGACGGGATATCCGAAGCGGATCGATCCCGCCGCGTAATCTGCCGAAAGGACAATTCATGAGCATCAATGCCCGCCAGATCGTGCTGGCCCAGCATCCGCATGGCATGCCGAGCGACGAGGACCTGCCGCTGAAGGAGACGACGCTCAAGGCGCCCGGCTCCGGCGAAGTGCTGCTGCGGGTCATCTACCTGTCGCTCGACCCCTACATGCGCGGCCGCATGAGTCCGTCGAAGAGCTATGCGGCGGGCGTCGCGATCGGCGAGCCGATCACCGCCGAAAGCATCTGCGAAGTGATGGCGAGCGAGGCGGACGGCCTATCGAAGGGCGATATCGTCATCGCCCGCACCGGCTGGGTCGATCATGCGGTGATGGCGGCCAAGGAGTGCCGCAAGATCGATCCGTCGCTGGCGCCGATCTCGGCTCATCTCGGCGTGATGGGGATGCCCGGCTTCACCGCATGGGCGGGGCTGATCATTCACGGGCAGGTGAAGAGCGGCGACACGGTCTGCGTCTCGTCGGCCGCCGGCGCGGTCGGGCAAATCGTCGGGCAGATCGCCAAGGCCAAGGGCGCCACGGCGATCGGCATTGCCGGCGGGCCGGACAAGTGCCGAGAGGTCGAGGATGTCTTCGGCTTCGACGCCTGCGTCGACTACAAGGCCGACGGCTTCAAGGACGCGCTCAAATCAGCCGCCGGCGACGGCTTCGACGTCTATTTCGAGAATGTCGGCGGCGATGTCCTCTACGCCGTGCTGCCGCTGATGAAGGAATTCGGCCGCATCCCCGTCTGCGGCATGATCGCCTGGTACAATCTGACCGGCGCGCCGGAAGGACCGGACCGCGCGCCGCAGATCTGGCGGACGATCCTGACCAAGAAGCTGACCGTGCGGGGTTTCATCAACTATGACGATATTGAGCACCACGACACGTTTCTTCAGGACATGAGCGGCTGGCTGAAGGACGGCACCGTCAAGTATCGCGAGGACATCCGCGAGGGACTGGAGAAGGCGCCGACCTATTTCCGCGAACTGCTGACCGGCGGCAACCACGGCAAGATGATCGTGAAGGTGGGGGACGATCCGACCGGCTGAAGGTCAGAACGCCTTGGGAAGACCAGCCTGTTTTAGGGTCTCGTTGGCCGTGTGTCGCGACTTGGTGGCTTGATCGATGGTAAAGTAGCGCTCCGTGATGGGGCTGTACCAGATCTCGTGGTCTCCACGTCCCTGGCGATGAAAGCGACAGCCCGAGGCCTGGAGCAGGCGCTTCAATTCCTTGAGAAAACTGGCCATCCCTGCCCCTCGCGTTGACCTATGATGCGACTGTCGGGGGTCAGTCGCCGTCGCGCCTGTCGCTGGAGGGACGGGGAACAAGCGTGCGCCGTTCAGCCAGAATATAGACGGGGATGTCACCTTCGCCGAAATTTCCGCCGTTCAGTTCGACGAGGTCGGCAATGGCCCCCGCGATGTTTTCCGAGAGTTTCTCGACCGACGGGGCCTCCAGCGCCAGGCCCTCGATATCGTCGCTCGTCGCCACCCACACCTGCGCCTCGTCGTCCCAGTCGGCCCGAACGATGATCGACGCACGCCGCATGTCCGACCGCTGCACAATGTTCATCGTCCGCTCCTCGCCGCCTACTGATCCGTTCAATATAGTCTGTCCGTAGCGGACTGGGAAACCGTCAGTTCAGCCGCCCCACCATCGCCTTTGTCGGAAAGCAGGTCGCCGGTTCGCCGTTGCGCTCCTGCCAGGCGCCGATCTCGCGCCGGGTCTTGAAGCCCGGCAGGCCGTCGGCGCCGCCGACATCCTTGCCCTGCCGCTCCAGCGCCCGCTGCATCTCGGCGACGTCGGAGCGATAGAGCCCTCCGACCGGCCCCCATGCGGCCGAAAAGTCGCCGACGCCATAGGCGATGCGGTCGCCGACATGGCCGACGAAGAGCGCATAGAGATCGCTCTCATTGTAGTCCTTGATGACGTAGAAATTCGGCGTCACCAGGAAGGCGGGGCCGTTGCGACCGGCCGGCAGCATCAGGAACATTTCGCCCTTGCGCTCGACGTCCGGGAATGGCTTTCCGGCGACGCGACGGATGCCCATCGCCTCCCATTCGGCCAGCGGGCGGCCGCGATCCGGCCCCTCCAGCGCGCAGGAGACATTTTCAGGCAGCGCAATCTCATAGCCCCAGTCGCGGCCGGGCACCCATCCATAATGGCGGAGATAGTTGCCGATCGAGGCGATGGTGTCGGCCTCGGAGCGCCAGATGTCGGCACGGCCGTCACCGTCGCCGTCGATGGCGTGCTTGAGGAAGCTCGAAGGCATGAATTGCGGCTGTCCGAGCGCGCCGGCCCACGAACTCTTCATCGCCGCTTCCGGCGCGTGGCCGGCCTCGGCAATCTGCAGGGCCGCGAGCAGCTCGTCCCGGAAATAGGGCGCCCGGGTCGCCATGAAGCCCTTCGTGCCGAGGACCTCGAAGACATTGTGCGGGATCGCCACGCGGCCATAGCCGCTTTCCCGCCCCCAGATGGCGAGGATGATCCTCGCCGGCACGCCGGTCGCGCGTTCGACGGCGGCGAGCGTCGGCGCATGCGCCTTCGCCATCCGGCGACCCATCGCCGTCGCGCCATCGACCGTCCCGCGGTTGAAATATTTGCCGGGCGAGCCGAACTCCGCCTGTCGCTGCGCCTTCGGCGTGCGGGGCTTGCTGCCGGGCGGCACCAGGTCCGGTAGATCCCAGTTCAGCGACACGCCCCGAAAGGCGTCGTCGAAGGTCTTTCGCGAAACGCCTCTTGCCTCGGCGGCCGGCCATATATCGTTCTGCAGCCACGCCTCGAACTGGCGCTCCACCGCCGCACGGTCCTCGGCACGGGCCGGCACCGCCAGCAGCAGGGCGGCCAGCAATAGGAGCATCGGTTTCAGGTGCAACATTGGAATCGGTTCGCTCCGGATCGTCAGGCGGGCCTGCGCCTTCGGTTGCAAAACGCTGGGTCAGTCCAAAATCTAGGCGCCGGGGTCCGGAAAGGCCATGCTAGAATTTCGTCCGGCTCTTGAGCGCGGCGGCGAGGGTGCCGTCGTCGAGATAGTCCAGTTCGCCGCCGACAGGCACCCCATGGGCGAGGCGCGTCACGGCGATTTCAAGGTCGGCGAGGCGGTCGGTGATGTAGTGGGCGGTGGTCTGGCCCTCGACCGTCGCATTGACGGCGAGGATGACTTCGGAGATCCCGCCGGCCGCGACGCGGTCGATCAGGGCGGCGATGGAGAGGTCGTCGGGGCCGATCCCGTCGAGCGGCGACAGCACCCCGCCGAGCACGTGATAGAGCACGTTCGGCATCGCCGCCGCGCGCTCCAGCGCCCAGAGGTCGGCGACCTCCTCGACGACGATGATCGTTCCGGTCTGCCGGCGTGGATCGGAACAGATGGCGCAGGGGTCGGACGTGTCGGCATTGCCGCAGGTGGTGCAGATCGTCACCCGTTCATGGACCAGCGCAAGAGCCTCGGCGAGCGGGCCCATCAGCTGGTCCTTCTTCTTGATCATCTGCAGGGCGGCGCGGCGGGCCGAACGCGGGCCGAGCCCGGGGACGCGCGCCAGGAGCTGGATCAGCTTTTCGATTTCAGGGCCGGCAATCCGTCGTCCAGTCATGGAACTGTCCTGTCGTAAGCGCTATGATTCGCCAAGCACGAGAAAAGCGAGGGGCTCATGACGGCGGATGTGGTGATCGAGGCGGCGGAAGTCGAGGATCGGGAAGCGCTCGAGGCGCTGATCGGCCGCTGCTACGCGGAGGTCTATCCGGGCTGGTACGAAGCGGACATTCTGGAGAACGCCCTGCCCGCCATGCTCCGGATCGATCCCAAACTTCTGGAGAGCGGACGCTATTTCAAGGCCGTCGCCGACGGCACGATCATCGGCTGCGGCGGCTGGAGCCATGCGACGCCCGGCGCGGGCGACACGGTGGGCGCAACCGGCCATGTCCGCCATTTTGCGACCGAGCCGGGCCGGATGCGTAGCGGCGTCGGCAGCGCCATCCTGCAACGCTGCGTGGACGACGCGATGGAAGCCGGCATGACGCGGCTGCAATGCTTCTCCTCGCTGCCAGCCGAAGCCTTCTACGAGCGCCACGACTTCGAGCGCGTGCAGGAGGTGACCGTCATGCTCGGCGAGAGCATCCCCTTCCCCGCGATCCTGATGCAGCGCGTGCTGGTCTAGAAAGACCGGCGATTCAGCCGAACGGCAGTTTCATGCCGGGCGGCAGGCCGAGGCCGGAGGTCATCGACTGCGTCTTCTCCGCCATCGCCGTTTCCAGCTTGGCGCGCGCGTCGGCATGGGCGGCGACGATCAGATCCTCGAGGATCTCGCCCTCGCCTTCCTTCATCAGCGACGGGTCGACGGAAAGCGCCTTCAGATCGCCCTTGCCGCTCAGCGTGACCGTGACGAGGCCGCCGCCGGACGCGCCGGCGATCTCCATCGTCTCGATCTCGGCCTGAAGATCGGCCATCTTGGCCTGCATCTCCTTGGCCTTGTTCATCAGGCCCATCAGGTCCTTCATGTCGCGCTCCGTGTCGGTTGATCGTTCCGGTGCAGATAGCGATCGGCAATGGCCGGCGCCAGCCCCGCGGCTTCAGCCTTCGAAATCGTTCTCGTCATCGAACCCGGCATCCTTCGCCGCCTGCGCGGCGGCGTCGGCATCGATCTCGTCCGGCCCTTCAGCTGCCGCATCCTCCGGCAGGCGGACATCGACGATCCTGGCGCCGGGGAAGGTCTTCAGGATGGCCGCGACCGTCGGATCGAGTGCAGCCTCGTCCAGTGCCGCCTCGCGCGCCGCCTGCTCGTCCTCGGCGAGGGTGGAGCCCCCGCCTTCGCGGCTGGTGGAGACGATCCAGCGCTCACCGAGCCATTCGAGCAGCTTGTTCTGCATGTCGAAGACCAGCGTCGCCGGCGCGCCGGGATCGAGCTGAACGGAGATACGGCCGGGTCCTATGGAGACCGGGCGGACGTAGCGCTTCACGTTGCCGCGAAAGACGGGGTCGCGATTGGCTTCGGCCAGCCGGATGATGTCGACCAGCCCGGTCAGCGGCGTGAAGGATGGCTTCTCCTCCTCCGCCGGCTGCGGGGGCGTCTCATGCTGCGGATTCGCCTCGGGCTGGCTGGCGACAAGCCGCATGGTCGGCGCGGGCCTGGCCTTGGCCGGACTCGCCGCCGGCCGGCCGGCCGCGACGGTCTGCCCCCCAGCGGCCGCGCGGGCACCGCCGCCGTTTCCGCTCGGGCCGCTTGTCGGGACCGAGGGCGAGCCGCCCTCGCCGGCCTCCTGCGCCAGGCGAATCGCATCGTCGAGATTGGGCAGATCGGCAGCGTGGGCGATGCGGATCAGCACCATCTCGGCCGCCGCGACGGGACGAAACGCGCTCTGTACCTCCGAAATGCCCTTGAGCAGCATCTGCCAGGCGCGGCTCATGGCGCGGACGCTCATGCGCTGGGCGAAGGCGGTGCCGCGCTCGCGCTCCTCCTCGGAGAGCGAGGCATCGTCGGCCGCTTCCGGCACGAAGCGGAGACGCGTGACGAGGTGGGTGAACTCGGCGAGATCAGTCAGGATCACCGCCGGATCTGCGCCCGAATCGTACTGGCCGCGAAACTCGGCGAGCGCGGCAGGCAGATCGCCCCCCATCAGATGCTCGAAGAGGTCGACGATGCGGGCACGATCGGCAAGGCCCAGCATGGCGCGGACGGTCGCCGCCTCGACCTTGCCGGCGGCGTGGGATATCGCCTGGTCAAGGATGGACAGGCTGTCGCGGACCGATCCCTCGGCGGCGCGCGCGACCATGGCGAGCGCCTCCGGTTCGACCTCCACCTCCTCGAGCGCGGCGATCTTCGACAGATGCTGGACGAGCGTTCCGGCATCGACGCGGCGCAGGTCAAAACGCTGGGTCCGCGAGAGGATCGTCACCGGCACCTTGCGGATCTCGGTGGTCGCGAAGACGAATTTCACATGGGGCGGCGGCTCTTCCAGCGTCTTCAGCAGACCGTTGAAGGCCGCCGTCGACAGCATGTGCACCTCGTCGATGATGAAGACCTTGTAGCGCGCCGAGACCGGCACGTAGCGGACCTGTTCGATGATCTCGCGAATATCGTCGATGCCGGTATGGGAGGCGGCGTCCATCTCGATCACGTCGACATGGCGGCCTTCCATGATCGCCTGGCAGTGGATGCCCATCTCCGGCAGTTCGATCGACGGGCGGTCGACCGTCTCGGTCTCATAGTTGAGCGCACGGGCCAGAATGCGGGCGGTGGTCGTCTTGCCGACACCTCGCACGCCGGTCAGCATCCACGCCTGGGCGATGCGGCCCGTCTTGAAGGCGTTGGTGAGGGTCCGGACCATCGGCTCCTGGCCGATCAGGTCGGAGAAATCGCGCGGCCGATATTTGCGCGCCAGAACGCGATAGGCGCCATCCTGGCCGGCCTCGCGGCTCATTTCCGGCAGGTCGCTCATCGCGTCGCTCGATTCCTCATTCTTGTCCGGCGGCGCCATCAAATGGACCCGGCCCGGCGGCGTCAAGGGCGCGCGCCGAAGTGCCTCGAAGGCGGGGCGGAAAGCACGGGAAAAGGTGGGAGACTGGCAGGGTGACCCGCGCCGAAACTCGTTAGGGCTGCTTCCTCTCGGACCTGACCCGGTTGGCGAGCGGTGCGTCCACCACCAGCCTCCCGTCTCCCATATCATCAATCATCGGCCGCTTTGCAAGCGCGGGGTTTCGAATTTCGAGCAAAATGCGCGAGGCGGTCTGGACGGCGTGCCGCCCGCACATAGTTGCATCGGGATGTGTGCCCAGAACGGGCCCGGAACAGGACATTGGCCATGCTGACTTTCCATCGGCACAGCGGCTTCGAGATCAATCGCAAGCTCGAGGCCGACAGTCATCCGGTTTGCTGGCTCGGCCTGTGCGAATTGCGGCTGATGGACGACAGGCGCTGGCCGTGGGCGGTTCTCATCCCCCAGCGGAACGACATCACGGAACTGCACCAGCTGACCCCTCTCGACCAGGCCCTGATGACGTTCGAATGCAACGAGGTGGCCGAGGCTCTGTGCGACATCACCGATTGCGACAAGATCAATCGCGGCTCGCTCGGCAATGTCGTGCCCCAGCTCCACTACCACATCGTGGCGCGCAATCGGGGCGATGCGAACTGGCCCGGCCCGGTCTGGGGCTTCGGCGAACGAGAGAGCTACGAGCCGAAGGAACGCGCCGCCCTCTGTGAGAAGTTGAAGAAGCGGCTCGCGGAGAATTGACGCGTCTTTCCGACGATTTCTGGCCCTCTGCCGAGGCCAGCCGGCAGACCGGCTTTTCGCGCAATGTGCTCGACCGGCGGTCCGAACACCGGACGGAGGAGATCGTCGCCGAGGCCTTCGGCGATCCCGAGGCCCGGGCGCTCGTCTTCAATGCGGAGCGGCGGCTGATCCTCGATCCCGAAGGATCGCCCTGGCTGGCGCCCGAGCAATGGCGAGCGCTTGGCGCGGCAATCGACGCGGACAGCCTTTTCCTCGGCTGGTCTGGCGAGACGAAACATCTGGCGATCGGCACCGCCATGACCGCCGACGACCTTCCGGAGCCCTACAAGGCGATCGACATCCGCTCCCTCTACGCGCAGGGCCTGCTGTCGCCGGAGGACGAGGGCGCGGTCGGGCAGGCGCACTCGCTGATGTCGTGGCATGGCAGTCACCGGTTCTGCGGCAATTGCGGCGGCGAAAGCGCCATTGCCGGCGGCGGCGTCAAGCGCGCCTGCGCGGGCTGCGGACGCGAGACCTTTCCGCGCATCGATCCGGTCGCGATCATGCTGGTGACCGATGGCGAGCGGGCGCTGCTCGGCCGTTCCCCTCATTTTCCGGAGGGGATGTATTCGTGCCTCGCCGGCTTCGTCGAGCATGGCGAGACGGCAGAGGACACCGTGCGCCGGGAGGTGTTGGAGGAAAGCGGCATCCGGGTCGGCGCGGTCCGCTATCACGCCAGCCAGCCCTGGCCGATGCCGCACAGCCTGATGATGGGCTTCTACGGCAAGGCGCTGAGCGACGACATCCGGTTCGACCGCACCGAGCTGGACGACTGCCGATGGTTCAGCCGCGACGAGGTCGTCGAATTGCTGGGCCGGCGGCCAAGCTTCACCCGGATCGAGGCTGACGAGGCGGGTGACCATACGGCGCCGCCGCGAGGCGCCATCGCCGCCCGGCTGATGGCGGACTGGGTCCGCTTCACGGAGTAGGTCGCGCCGCCTGTTCCTCCCCCAGAGCCCTGCGGCTCGGATGGGCCTCGTAGACGCCGAGAATGTTGAGTTCGTCGGAGAAGAAGTCGAGCTCTTCCAGCGCCAAAGCGACGTTCTCGTCGTCGGGATGGCCTTCGATGTCGGCGTAGAACTGGGTGGCGAAGAAGGTGCCGCCGAGCTGGTAGCTCTCCAGCTTGGTCATGTTGACGCCATTGGTGGCGAAGCCGCCCATCGCCTTGTAGAGGGCAGCGGGAATGTTGCGGACCCGGAACACGAAGGTCGTCATGATATCGACGCCATCGCGCCGCGCGGCCTGATCGGCCTCGGCGGACAGGACGACGAAGCGGGTGACGTTGTTGGCGACGTCGTCGACGTCCCGCGCCAGGATGTCGAGGCCATAGAGTTCGGCGGCGAGGGCGGGGGCGAGGGCGGCCTGCGTCGGGTCGCCCCGTTCGCGCACCTGGCGAGCCGCGCCCGCCGTGTCGCCCGCGACCATCGGCGTCCAGCCGTTCCGCCGGATGATCTTCCGGCACTGGCCGAGCGCATGGATATGGCTGTGCACCGAGCGGATGTCGTCCAGCGTCGCGCCCGGCAGGGCCATCAACTGGAAGCGGATCGGCAGGAACCATTCGCCGACGATGTGCAGGCGCGAACTCGGCAGCAGATGATGGATGTCGGCGACGCGCCCGGCGATCGTGTTCTCGATCGGGATCATGGCGAGGTCGGTGACGCCGCTCTCGACGGCCTGGAACGCCTCCTCGAATGTCGGGCAGGGAACCGGCTCCATCTGCGGAAACATCTCGCGACAGGCCTTGTCGGAATTGGCGCCATTTTCGCCCTGGAACGAGATGCGCCCCTTTCGCGTGTTCATCAGTCTCTCCATGACGGGCTCTATTTCGCGCCGATGATTCGGCGGCGGGCTTCCTGCAGATCCGCCTCCGTGTCAACGCCGAGCGGGACATCGTCGACGATCGCCGCGTCGATCCGCATGCCGTTCTCGAGCGCCCGGAGCTGTTCCAGCTTCTCGCGCTTCTCCAGGGTCGACTGCGGCAGGGCGACGAACCGAGCCAGCGCGTCGCGGCGATAGGCATAGAGGCCGATGTGGTGGTAGCGCGGCCCCTCGCCCCACGGCGCGGTCGCGCGGGTGAAGTAGAGAGCGCGAAGCCGACTGCCGCCGAGCGGGGCTGCCGATCAGCTTGACGACGTTGGGATTGTCCATTTCGGCAGCATCGGCGATCGGCGCGCAGAGCGTGCCGATATCGACCTCATCGTCGTCCAGAAGCGCAGCGGCGGCGCCGATGATCGGCCGGATCGATCGTCGGCAGGTCGCCCTGGACGTTGACGACCACGTCGACCTTCGCCTGCGGATCGAGAGCCTCCAGCGCTTCGAAGATGCGGTCGGAGCCGGACTGGTGGTGATGGCCGGTCATCGCGGCTTCGTATCCGGCGGCACGGACGGCCTCGGCGATCGGCGCGCTGTCGGTCGCGACGACGACCCGGCCGATGCCGGCAGCCGCCGCACGCTCGGCGACATGCACCACCATCGGCCTGCCGCCAATATCGGCAAGCGGCTTTCCGGGCAGGCGGCTGGCCGCCAGACGCGCCGGAATGAGGGCCATCGAGGTCATGATCGCGCTACCTTTCCACAACGCGCGCGGACGTTCGACGAAAGCTCCGCGCGGCGCGTTCTTATATGTGTTGCAAGGAACAGGCAAAAGACATAGTTTCCGCCGCGAACCGGGCCGGGTGCGGCCCTGGACAAGGCGCCGTTCCGGCGCGCTCGCGATGCCTTTCGGGGGATTTGTCGAAAACGGGAAGTGGCTTCGGCTGTTTCACGCCTATCGCGGTAGTGACTTCTAGGAGCCTGGAGTTTCATGGAACTCTTTCGAACTGAACAAGCTCATCGGCAGCTTTCTGGCCGCGGTGTTCGTCGTTTTCACCATCGGCCTCGTCTCCGACGCCATCTTCCATGAGGAGGCCCCGGAGACAGCCGGCTATGTGATCGAAGCCGCCGAAGAGGGCGAAGGCGGCGGCGGGCTGCCGGTGGCGAAGAAGAAGAGACGGTCTCGATCGGTCAGCTGATGGCGAGCGCCGATGCCGAGGCGGGCGCATCGGTTTTCAAGAAGTGCGCCTCGTGCCACACCATCGACAAGGGCGGCGCCAACAAGGTCGGACCGAACCTCTACGGCATCGTCGGCCGGCCGGTCGCGTCCCATGAGGGCTTTTCCTATACGGAGGCCATGAAGGCCCATGCCGAGGAGATCGGCGGCGATTGGGACTTCGCCAGCCTGAGCAACTTCCTGCTCGCGCCGAAGAAGGTCGTCCCCGGCACCGCCATGGGCTTCGCCGGTCTGAAGAAGGATCAGGACCGGGCCAACCTCCTCGCCTGGCTGAACCAGCAGTCCGACAGCCCGCTGCCGCTTCCCGCGCCGGAAGTGGTGCCGCCGCCGGAAGGCACCGCCGGCAAGGGCGACGTGCAGCCGCAGGCTGAAAGCGCCGGGGCGGCCGAAGGCGCGGGCGATGTTCCCGGAGCCATGCCCGCCACCAGCACCACGGAATCAGCCCCCTCCTCGGAGGCGGGTAAGATCAACGTCGCGCCGACCGCCGTCGAGGGCACCGGCGAGCCGCTTTCTTCCGACGACGCCGGCCAAAGCGAGCCGGCGGCTTCGGGCGAGACGGTCGAACAGCCCGCGGCCCAGGACACTGGCGAAAACGCTCCGGCGAACCAGACCACCGGCGACAGCGCTCCCGCGAGCCAGACCACCGGCGACAGCGCTCCCGCGAGCCAGACCACCGGCGACGCTTCTCCGGCCGCCGAGACTCCAGAGGCTGAAGAGCCAGCGAGTCAGCCGGCGCCGGCTGATTCCACCACGGAGACCGAGGCCGAAACGTCGACCACGGTGATCATGGTCCCGGTCGAAGAGAAGAAGCCGGACGAGCAGGGCGACTGAGAGCGCCTTTGGCCTCGGATGCCCCGCGATTCTTGCGGTATTGTCATCTCAGCATCACGAAAAAGCCGGCTTCGCGCCGGCTTTTTTGTTGCCAACGGATCGTGTTGCCCTCCCTTAGGTGCGGTGACGCGACCCGCTGCGTCACCGGACGAGGAATGGCAGGGCCTGTGCGCCCGGCCGAGCGGAGAGGAAAGCTGACAATGACGGAACGGCGGAACGAGGATTGGCGGATGCCACAGGGAAGTACTCCGCGGTTGATGCTCGACAGGCGCAGCGTGCTGATCGCCGGCGGTCTCGGCCTGACAAGCCTCGCGGACCTCGGTCTGCCGCGAGCGGCGCAGGCCCAGACGGCGCCGATCCCCGATCCCCAGCTGCCGGACCAGGCGGTGCGGGACGCGCTGCCATGGCAGCGCGCGACAACGTTGCTCGGCGACGCAAAATACGAGGAGGGGTTCGACCATTTCGCCTATGTGAATCCCGATGCGCCAGTCGGCGGGGCCGTCCGGATGGGTTCGCTGGGCAGCTTCGACAGCTTCAATCCCGCGATTCCGAAGGGCGAGGTCGCGGACGGGCTCGGCCTGCTCTTTGAGACGCTCTTCACCCCTTCGCTCGACGAACTGGACACCTCGGCCTCCTACGGGCTTTTGGCCGACGCGATCCGCTTTACCGACGATTTCTCGTGGGTCTCCTATCGGATGAACCCCGACGCCCGCTGGCACGACGGCGAGCCGGTCAAGGCGTCCGACGTCGTCTGGAGCTTCAACAGGTTGAAGGAACTGCATCCGCAGTACCGGTTCTACTACGCCAATGTCGCCGAGGCGGTGGAGAGCGCGCCGGGCGAGGTCACCTTCCTGTTCACCGAGCGGAACAATCGTGAGCTGCCGCATATTGTCGGCCAGATGCTGGTACTGCCGCAGCACTGGTGGGAAGGCGAGGACAGGAACGGCAGGCAGCGCGACATCGCGTCAACCACGCTCGAAGCGCCGCTCGGCAGCGGACCGTACCGCGTCGCGGCCTTCGATGCGGGGCAGACGCTCGTCTATGAGCGGGTCGAGGACTATTGGGGCCAGAAGCTGCCGGTGAATGTCGGGGCCAACAATTTCGGCCGGATCCGCTACGAGTATTTCCGCGACTCCGTCGCGATGATCCAGGCGCTGAAGGCGGGGAAGCTCGACTTCCGGGCGGAGAACAGCGCGACGACCTGGAACACGGCCTATGTGGAAAGCCTGTTTCCGGCGCGCCGGAAGGGGTATGTCGATCTCATGACGGTGCCGGACAAGGCGTCCGGCGTCATGCAGGCTTTCGTGCCCAACTTGCGGCGCAAGAAGTTCCAGGATCCGCGCATCCGCCGCGCGATCAATTACTGCTTCGACTTCGAGACGCTGAACCGGACGATCTTCTATGCGAGCTATCTGCGGACGGACAGCTATTTCGCCGGCACCGAGCTCGCCTCCTCCGGCCTGCCGCAGGGCATGGAACTGGAGATCCTCGAAAAGCATCGCGACAAGCTGCCCGAGGCGGTGTTCACCGAGGTCTACACCAACCCCGTCGGCGGCTCGAACGTCGCGATGCGTCAGAACCTCCGCACCGCGCTCGATCTCTTCAAGGAGGCCGGCTACGAACTTCGCGACCGCCGCCTCGTCGATGCCACGACCGGCGAACCATTCGGCTTCGAGGTGCTCTACCCGGACGAGAATTCGTCGCGCTACATCATCCCGCTGCAGCAGTCTTTGCGGCGCCTCGGCGTCGAGGTCTCTCTGCGGCTGATGGAGCCGAATGCCTATCTCGAACGGCTGCGCAATTTCGACTACGACATGATCACCGCCGTCTGGGGAGAGTCGCTGTCCCCCGGCAACGAGCAGCGCAACTACTGGGGGAGCGTCTCGGCAGACGTGCCGGGTTCGCGAAACTATGCGGGCATCGCCGACCCCGGCATCGATGCGCTGATCGACGAGATCATCTACTCCGAAACCCGCGAGCATCTGGTCTCGGCGACCCGAGCGCTCGACCGGGCGCTGCTCCATCACCACTACGTGGTCCCGCAATGGTACTATCCATACGAGCGGCTGGTGGTGTGGAAGCGGGTGACCGGTCCCGATCCGCTGCCGGAATTCTCCACCGGCTTCCCGACCATCTGGTGGGAAGACAAGCAGCGGGCGGAAGCCATCGCCGCCGGTCTGAAAGATCTTCCCGCGCCGGAGGACGAGCCGAAGGATGGCTGATGGCGGAATTCTGACGACGACCCGCCGCGCCCTCCTGGCCAGGGGCGCGGCCCTCGCGCTCATGCCACTGCTGCCCCGGCCGCTCTTCGCCGACGTTCCGCGCGGCGTCGCCCTGCACGGCCTTTCGGCCTTTGGCGGGCTCCGATACGGGCCGGATTTCGAACAGTTCGGCTATGCCCATCCGGAGGCGCCGAAGGGCGGAACGTTTTCCTTTCAGCCGCCGGACTGGATGGGCAATCAAAGCCTGTCCGGGTTCGACACCCTCAACATGTTCGTCCTGCGCGGCATTGCGCCTCCCAGGCTGGAACTGACGTTCGACGGCCTGATGATGCGGGCGGCCGACGAGCCGGATGCGATCTACGGTCTGCTGGCCGAGAGCGTGACGATCGAGGACGACGGCAACCGCTATCGCTTTCGACTGCGGCCGGAGGCGCGGTTTCATGACGGCTCGCCCGTGACGGCCGCCGATGTCGCCGACACGTTCGAGCGGTTCCGGCGGATCGAGACCCATCCCGATTTCTCCACGCCGCTCCAGGAGCTTTCAGGCATCGAGGCCAGCGGCGAGCATGAGGTCGTGCTGACCTTCTCCGGAAGGCAGAGCGAGCGGGCCATCCTCTCGGCCGCCGTGCTGCCGATCATCGCCAAGGCCTTTTGGGACACCCATCCCTATGACGGCTCGGAACTGGCCGCGCCACTCGGCAGCGGTCCCCACCGGGTCGGCCGGTTCCGCGCCGGCACGTTCATCGAATATGAGCGGGTCGGCGACGACTGGGCCGCCGATCTGCCTGCGCGGCGCGGGCTGTTCCACTTCGCGCGGATCCGCGTCGACACGTTTCGCGACCACCAGCCTGCGTTCGAGAGCTTCAAGAAGGGCAATACGCTCTATCGCGAGGAGGCCTCTTCGCAGCGCTGGGCGCAGCAATACGACTTTCCATCCCTGCTGGACGGGCGCGTCGTGAAGCGCGAAGTGCCGCAGGAGAAGGTCGGCGGCTTTCAGGGCATGGCGGTGAACCGCCGCCGCGCCAAGTTCGACGACATCCGCACCCGCCAGGCGCTGGACCTCTGCTTCGACTTCGAATGGATGAACCGGCAACTCTTCTTCGGCCAGTACGAGCGAACGCTTTCCTATTTCCACGGCTCCGAATTCGCCGCCGAGGGCGAGGCGAGCGCGGCCGAACGGGCCCTCCTCTCGCCCTTCCTGGCGGAGCTGCCAGCCGGAATCTTCGATGCGCCGCCGCTGCCGTCAGTGTCGGACGGTTCGGGTCAGGATCGCACCCAGCTGCGCGAAGCGGCGACGCTCCTGAAGGCGGCAGGCTGGCAAAGACGTGCCGACGGATCCCTGGCGGACAAGGACGGCAACGGGTTCGACATCGAACTTCTTACCGATCAGCAGGGATTCATCCGAATCCTGCAGCCCTACAGCCAGAACCTGCGGCGCGTCGGGGTGAATGCGTCGGTCCGGCTGATCGAGCCGACGCTCTACGAACGGCGGGTGCGCGACTATGATTTCGACTGCGCCGTCCAGAACCTCAATCATGGGGCGACGCCGACCGATGATGGCCTTTCGCTGATCTTCAGCAGCCGCGCGGCCGATGCGAGCGGAACACGAAACCTGTCCGGCACCAGGAGCGCGGCCGTGGATGCGATGATCGCCGCGGCCGGAAAGGCGACAAGCCGTGACGATCTGCAAATCGCGCTTCGCGCGCTCGACCGGGTGATGCGCCACCGGCAGGACTGGATCCTGCAGTGGTCTTCGCCGAGCCACCGCATTTCGCACTGGGACGTGTTCGGCTATGGAGAGAAGCCGCCCTATGGATTCGCCGTCGAGGCCCTATGGTGGTGGCAGGAGGAGAGGGCCGGCAAGGCCGACCCTGAACGAAGCGCAACGTCCGGCGGCTAGCCCGGCCCGCGACAAGAGGATCGAGGACCAGGCATGGGAGCTTATATTCTGCGGCGTCTGCTGCTGATGATCCCGACACTGTTCGGAATTATCGCCGTGGCGTTCGCTGTGGTCCAGTTCGCGCCCGGCGGGCCGGTGGAGCAGGTGATCGCCCGCGTGACCGGCCAGGGCAACGGCGCCATGGACCGCCTGTCGGGCGGCGGGGGCGATATTGCCGGCGGCGGCCAGAGTTTCGACAGCGGTGGCGATGTCGGCAGCAAGTATCGCGGCGCGCAGGGACTCGACCCGGAATTCATCGCCGACCTGGAGCGGCAGTTCGGCTTCGACAAGCCCTGGTACGAGCGCTTCTTCGGCATGGTCTGGGACTATGTCCGGTTCGATTTCGGCGAGAGTTATTTCCGGGACGTCAAGGTGATCGACCTGATCATCGAGAAGATGCCGGTTTCGGTCTCGCTCGGGCTCTGGCTGACCCTGATCTCCTATTCGATCTCGATCCCGCTCGGCATCCGCAAGGCCGTCAAGGACGGCAGCACCTTCGACACCTGGACGAGCGCGATCGTCATCGTCGGCTATGCGATTCCCGGCTTTCTCTTCGCCGTGCTGCTGGTGGTGCTGTTCGCCGGCGGCTCGTTCTTCGACCTGTTCCCGCTGCGTGGGCTGACGTCGGACAATTGGGACCAGTTGTCGTGGCCGATGAAGATCGTCGACTATTTCTGGCACATCGCCCTGCCGATCACGGCGATGGTGATGAGCGCCTTCGCCACGACCACCTTGCTGACCAAGAACAGCTTCCTCGACGAGATCCGCAAGCAATACGTGACCACCGCACGCGCCAAGGGCCTGACCGAGCGGCGGGTGCTGTACGGCCATGTCTTCCGGAACGCCATGCTGATCATCATCGCCGGCTTTCCGGGCGCTTTCATCAGCGCCTTCTTCACCGGCTCGCTCCTGATCGAGCAGATCTTCTCGCTCGATGGGCTGGGGCTGCTCGGCTATGAGAGCGTCCTCAACCGCGACTATCCCGTGGTGTTCGCCAATCTCTACATTTTCAGCCTGGTCGGCCTGCTGATCAGCCTGATCTCCGACCTGACCTATACCTGGGTCGATCCCCGCATCGATTTCGAGCGGAGGGACGTGGCGTGACCGACACCGACCTCGTCTTCGAAGAGACCGAGAAGGTCCGGGACGTCCGACGGCCGTTCCTGTCGCCGCTCAACCGGCGCCGCTGGGAGAACTTCAAGGCCAACCGGCGCGGCTACTGGTCCTTGTGGATCTTCCTCGTCCTGTTCGTCCTGTCGCTGTTCGCCGAGTTCATCGCCAATGACCGGCCGATCATCGCGTCCTACAAGGGTGAAATCCTCTTCCCCGTGGTCGTCGACTATCCGGAGGAGATGTTCGGCGGCTTCTATGCCCAGACGGACTATCGCGATCCCTTCATCGCGGAGGAGATCGATGCCAATGGCTGGATGATCTGGCCACCGATCCGCTACAACTACCAGACGGTCAACCGCGAGATTCCGGAAGGCACGCCGGCCAAGCCATCATGGCTCTACGACAAGCAAACGCGCTGCAAGCTCTATCCGGAGGGTGTCGGGGACACGCAGTGCCGGCTCGGCAACTGGAACTGGCTCGGCACCGACAATCAGGGCCGCGACGTCCTGGCGCGGTCGATCTACGGGTTCCGCATATCGGTGCTGTTCGGCCTGATCCTGACGCTCTTCTCGGCAGTCGTCGGCGTCGCGGCCGGGGCGGTGCAGGGCTATTATGGCGGCTGGATCGATCTTCTGTTCCAGCGCTTCATCGAGATCTGGACGGCGATCCCGGTCCTCTATCTGCTGCTGATCATCGCCGCGGTGCTGCCGCCCGGCTTCTGGATCCTGCTCGGCATCATGCTGCTGTTTTCGTGGGTCGCGTTCGTCGGCGTGGTCCGGGCCGAGTTCCTGCGGGCGCGCAATTTCGAATATGTGAATGCCGCCCGCGCGCTCGGCGTCGGCAACAAGACGATCATGTGGCGGCACCTGCTGCCCAACGCGATGGTCGCGACGCTAACCTTCCTGCCCTTCATCCTGAACGGCTCGATCACGACGCTGACCAGTCTCGACTTCCTCGGCTTCGGCCTGCCGCCGGGCTCGCCGTCGCTCGGCGAATGCTCAGCCAGGGCAAGCAGTATCCCGGTTCTCCCTGGCTTGGCCTGTCCGGCTTCGCGGTGATCTCGATCATGCTTTCGCTGCTGATCTTCATCGGCGAGGCGACCCGCGACGCCTTCGATCCCAGGAAGGCGTTCCGGTGATGTGGCAGCAAGAGGGTAGAATGGCTATATTCTTTCTACCATGGAGGTCGCGATGGGACTGAACATCAAGGATGAAGCCGTCGTCGCGCTGGCCCGCAAGCTGGCGAAAGAGACCGACGACACAATGACCGGTGTGATCCGCAAGGCCCTGGTTCGATTGCAGAACGAGCATAGCAGGCAAGAAGAAGCCTATTGGGACGCGGTGGTGGCCGAGCGGAAGAGAAATATGGACGAATTCCTTGCGACGCTACCTAAACCCGCACCCGGGACAACGAGCGATCATTCCGAATTTTATGACGAGAATGGTGATCCGGCGTGATCATAGATGCTTCAGCAATCTCTGGCGGTCCTGCTGTCGGAAGATGATGCCGATTTTTTTGGCCGAGCGATGATAGCCGCTCGTAGCCCGCTCCTGATGTCCCCCGTCAACTATTGGGAAGTCTGCAGCAAGACGCTGCGGGGTTTCGGCAATGACGGCATCGGTATCGCGAACAGCTTTGTCTTGAGCGGCAAGATTGAGATCAGGCCGGTCGATGCCGATCAGATGGAAATCGCCATCGAAGCCCGAAGGAAATTCGGCAAAGGCAATCATCCGGCCAAGCTCAATCTCGGCGACTGCTTCGCTTACGCACTTGCCAGATCCACGGGTCAGTCGCTGCTCTTCAAGGGCGACGATTTCCGCCACACCGACATCGAGGCTGCCGCTTGACCAAGCCCCTGCTCTCCATCCGCGATCTCTCCGTCGCCTTCCACCAGGGCGGCAATGCGACGCTGGCCGTGGACCACGTCAGCTTCGATATCGGCGAGGGCGAGACGGTGGCGCTTGTCGGCGAATCCGGCTCCGGCAAGAGCGTCACCGCCAATTCCGTCCTGAAGCTGCTGCCCTATCCGACGGCCAGCCATCCCTTCGGCGAAATCCTTTTCGAAGGCACCGATCTGCTGACCGCCGACGTGAAGCATCTGCGCGACGTTCGCGGCGATGACATCTCGATGATCTTCCAGGAGCCGATGACATCGCTCAACCCGCTGCACACGATCGAGGAGCAGATCGGGGAGACGCTGATGCTGCACCAGGGGATGAGCGGGAAAGGGGCGCGCGAGCGGACGCTGGACCTTCTCCACCAGGTCGGCATCCGGGACCCGGAGAGGCGGCTCAACGCCTATCCGCACCAGTTGAGCGGCGGCCAGCGCCAGCGCGTGATGATCGCCATGGCGCTCGCCAACCGGCCCAAGCTCCTGATCGCCGACGAGCCGACGACGGCGCTCGACGTCACCGTTCAGGCGCAGATCCTCGAATTGCTGGCCGGCCTGAAGTCCGAACACGGCATGAGCATGCTGTTCATCACTCATGATCTCGGCATCGTCCGACGCATCGCCGACCGCGTCTGCGTCATGACGCAGGGCAAGATCGTCGAGCAGGGACCGACGCGGCAGATCTTCGAGAACCCCCAGCACGACTACACCAAGCACCTGCTTGCCGCCGAACCGAGCGGCATGCCGCCGAAGGCCGATCCGTCCGCCGAGACGGTCATGGAAGGCGACGACATCAAGGTGTGGTTCCCGATCAGGGAAGGGTTC
Organism: uncultured Alphaproteobacteria bacterium; assembly: GCA_963773525.1. Classification (GTDB taxonomy): domain Bacteria; phylum Pseudomonadota; class Alphaproteobacteria; order Rhizobiales; family Rhizobiaceae; genus Notoacmeibacter. The sequence continues at coordinate 142,525 of CAVZBM010000002.1, forward strand.
TTCCGCAAGACGGTCGATCATGTGAAGGCGGTGGACGGCATCGATGTGAAGGTGAAGGCCGGCCAGACGCTCGGCGTCGTCGGCGAATCCGGTTCGGGCAAGACGACGCTCGGCCTCGCCCTCTCTCGGATGATCCGGTCGGACGGGACCATCGACTTCACCGGCCGTCGCATTTCGGACTATCGGCTTCAAGGAGATGCGGCCGCTGCGCTCGGAGATGCAGATCGTCTTTCAGGATCCCTACGGGTCGCTGTCGCCGCGAATGAGCATCTCCGACATCATCGAGGAAGGCATGAAGATCCACTTTCCGAAACTATCGCGCGAGGAGCGCGACGCGAAGGTGGTCGCCGTGCTGAAGGAGGTCGGGCTCGACCCCTCCACCCGCTTCCGCTATCCGCACGAATTCTCCGGCGGCCAGCGCCAGCGTATCGCCATCGCCCGGGCGATGGTGCTGGAGCCGCGCTTCGTCATGCTGGACGAGCCGACATCGGCGCTCGACATGAGCGTGCAGGCGCAGGTGGTCGACCTCCTCCGCGACCTGCAGAGGAAGCACAACCTCGCCTATCTGTTCATCAGCCACGATCTGAAGGTGATCCGGGCGCTGTCCAACGAGGTCATCGTCATGCGTTTCGGCAAGGTGGTGGAATACGGAACGGCCGAGGAAATCTTCGAGAATCCGAAGACCGACTACACCAAGGCGCTGCTCGCCGCCGCCTTCGACATCCGCACCACTGCGGCCGAGGCGGTCAGCCAATGAGCGCCGGCAAGGCCGAGGGTGACCGCCCGGCGGCGACCGAAATCGCCGAGCGGACGCTGCTCCAGAAAGGCTACCGGACGATGGAGCGGTTTCACGGCAGCCATGCGGAACCGGACGGCTCGCAGAGCAAAGAGGAGACGCGGGATCTGCTGATAGCGGGGCGCGTCGTCGGCGTGGTCGCGCACGATCCGCAGGCCGACCGACTCGTCCTCATCCGCCAGTACCGGCTCGCCAGCCATCTGGCGACGGGCCGAGGCGACCTCGTCGAACTGGTCGCCGGCGGCATCGACGACGGCGAGGACGGCGAAACTGCCGTTCGCCGTGAATTGAAGGAAGAGACGGGGCTCGAGACGAAGCGCGTGGTCCACCTCTTCGACGTGATGCCGACGCCCGGCCTCTGCACCGAAGTCGCCCATTTCTACTATGCCGAAGTGGATGCCTCCGCCCTGCCCGACCGCGCCGGCGAAGACGAGCACGAGGCGACCTTTCCCTATGCCCTTCCAACCGACGAGGCCATCGCGCTGGTCGACAGCGGCGCCTGCGTCAACGGGTTCCTGAACCTCGGCGTGAACTGGATCGCGCGGCGCAGGGGCAAGGGCAGCGTCGTGTGAGCGGCCGCAGACCACCGCGATGCACTTCCTGCCATGCGATCCGAAGATTATCCTGGAGACGCTTCGGCGCTCCGTCGTTTCAGGCTCGCGAACGCAATGAGGATTGCGAGAACCGCAACCGTCGCATCGGTGGCGGGGAAGGCGAACCAGAGTGATCCAGTGCCGAATGCAACGCCGACGGCCACGACAAGCGCCGGGCTCAGCAGGAATGGTTTGACGAGCGTCAGAAGCGCCGTGCGTCCCGGCTGTCCGATGGCCTGAAAATAGAGAGCCAGTACAAGAACGGGTCCGGTGACGATGTAAAGCGACGTCATCACCCGCAGGATCATTCCCGCGCGAGCAACGATCATGAGATCATCGGTGAAGGCATGGCCGATGATCCGATGGGCGCCGAACATGGCCGCCTCGACGGCCAGGCAGTAGAAAAAGGCCGTTCCGATGGCGAAGCGCAGCACTCCATTCGAGCGCGCGCGGAGCCCCGCGCCGAAATTGTTTCCAACGATACTCTGGGTCGTCAGCGAGATCGCCATCAGGGGCAGAAAGGTGAAGCTCAGGACGCGGGTGACGATCCCATAAGCCGCGACATCAACGGCAAAGCCGGTGTTGCCGGTCATCTGCAGCGTTGCGATCACAGTGGTCGAAACAAGCGCGACGCCGATGAAGCTGAGGCTCAGCGGAGCGCCCAGCGTCAGGATCGAGCGCCAGTCCGCGGCCGTCGCGTATTGTCGGCGGGCCGCCCATCGCGTCGAACCGGGGGCGTGCAGTCGCAGTCCGACCAGCACCGCCAGGCCGACCGCCTGAGCCAGGACGGTGCCCCACGCGGAGCCCGCAACCCCAAGACCGAGCCGAACGATCAACAGGTAGTTCAGCACGATATTCGCGGCCGTCACTCCGACCGAAGCCAGTGCCACGAGACCGGTCCGGCCCTCGTTTCGCCAAGCGTCGGCGTGCAGTCCGAGGACGAACTGGACCGGCGTCCCACAGACGATGATCATCAGGTACGCGTAGGCCGGCCCGGCCACCGCAGGCCGGCCGCCGTTGAGACGATCGAGCGCCGCGTCGCCGAAGGCGAAGAAGGCCGCGATCAGCATCAATGCGATGACGAGCGACAGGCTGTGTGCCTGCCCGAAGACCATGGCTGCCTTGTCGTGCGCTCCGGCCCCACGATAGCGGGCGAAGAGGCTCGACATGCCGCCGCTGACGAGGCTGGACAGGGCGATAGTGAGCATCAGGGCCGGAAATACGATGCTTACGGCCGCCAGGGCGTCGGCGCCGACAAACTGCCCGAGGAAGATAGCGTCGACGATATTGAGCAGGCCGCTCATGAGCATGACAAGCGCCATTGGCATCGCCTGCATCAGGAAAAGTCGCGGGATCGGAGCAGTCAGCAAGATATTTTGGGACGGGTGCCGGACCGACATCGCTCACTCCTCAACGAGACATTTCGCGTCCGATGGGAGCCTGCATTGCCCACCTGCGAATTGCTTCGAGGGCGAGTGAGTCTGTTCAGTCGGGCTTCACCGTGACTTTCGTCCGCAGGTGGCGGGTGCCCGACAACCTCGGGCTGCCGTACGGCGGGGATGACCGGCTTGTCAAGTGAGGACATGGGACCACAAAAGCCCACGGGAGAGCATTGGGTCAGGCCCGCGCCGCCGACGGTGCGGGTCAGTGCTCCTCGGGCGGTGCGAAGGAGAGCCTCGCGAAGCGCCAGGCGAAGTCCGGATCGCCGGCCCAGTAGTCCTTCAGCCGGATCGGTCCCTGCGGAGCCTGGGCGCCGTGCACCTCCGCGGCGATGTAGCGCCCGGTCTCGCGCAGCTTGATGTCCGCATCTGGGAAATGTTGCGCCAGGCAGTCGTGCAGCGCCTTCGCATCGTCGTCCAGCGAGGGGCTGCCCAATTTTCTCGGGGCGCCGTCGATCAGTTCGGCGAGGGCGACACGCGCAGCGCGATAGCCGTCATGGACAATGTCGAGGGCGATCAGTCCGGCGGCGACGGAATCAGCCCACCAGAAGCCGAAACCAACCCCGGTGATGCCCAGGATGCCGGCCACACCGGTCATCCAGTCCGCCTTCTGCATCAGGGCATCAGTGTGCAGCACCTTGTCCTTGAGCTTGCGCGCCACGGGCTGCTTCAGTCTGCCGAGAATCACGGGTGGGACGATCGAATAGGCCAGCGCCGCCATCATCAGCCAGCCGACCCAGACCGTCTGTCCGAAAATCGTCTTTGGCCCGAGAGTCGGATGCTCCATCGCGATCAGCTTCATGCCGGAATCGTAGATCAGGTAGAGGCCCATGAAGACGAGCACGCTGGAGGAAGCCAGGAATGCCAGACTGTTGACCCGCTCGAAACCGAACGGGAACTTCGGCGAGGGCGATTTCGGTTCGAAGTGCACCGCCAGAAGGAAGACGGCAGCCGGGAAGAGACCCAGAAGATCCTCCGCCCAGGCGGACTTCATCGCCTGGCTGGAGCCCATGACGAAATACATGATGACGACGATCGACGCCTGCCATGCCAGGGTCCACCACTCCAGACGAATGGCGTGCTTGAGCACCGGCTCGACCGTGTCGGGGACCCGCTTCATCTCAGATGCTCCTTCTTCAGAGTTTCCGAGACGAGCATCAGCCAGCGGTTTTCTCCGTTGCGCACGGCGGCCCGCAGCACCGGCACGTGACTGCGGGGTGCGTCCGCTTCGGGCGAGTCGGTGAAAGCCACCATCGTCTTCCATGGCGAGGCCTTGGCGAATTGTCCCATGACGAGGTCGATCCGGCCTTCCTCAAGCTCATGCAGAAGCGTGGCCGCGCTGCCCGCCTTGATGTCCGCGTCGGCGCCAACGGTCTCGGCGATCTTCTCGACCCATGCGCGCTCCTTCGCCTCATCGGAATCACCGGCCACTATTCCGGCACGCAGGATGCCGGTTGTCTTGATCTCCTCGCTCGTCCCGGCGATGTCCCTGGGAAAGCCGTCACAGCCGGCGAGAAAGGGCAGCAGCAGGGCGGCGACCATCATGCCAGCGGTTTTGAAGCTTGTTCGGCCCATCGGTCCTGTCGATCTGTTCATCCAGCGTTGATTCCCCTCAGGCGCCCCGGCCTCGTCACGGCGCAGAAGAGGTTCTTTCTTCTTGAACCAACGGAGGAATCGGCGGCCGGTTCCGCCTGCTGCTGTCTCTGCTGATGCTGAATCGGCGGCAAGAGCGGCTAGCGCTAACCATGAGAGGGTTCCGAGACGCCCCGAAACGCTTCGGCCTCCAGAAAAATGCTGCGGATCTCGGGGTGGGCCTCGCGGACCCGGCTCTCCACCCGATCGACCGCCTGATAGAGCGTTTCGGCCGTAAGGCCCGGCTCGAAGCGCAGCTCCATGTTGACCAGAACGTCGTTGGGGCCGAGTTGCATCGTCAGCAGTTTGGCGACCTCTCCGACACAGGGATCGGCGGCGGCAATCTGCCTGACCGACCGAACGAGGTCGTAATCCGCGCTCTCGCCCATCACCAGCGCTCGGGATTCGTAGACCAGCAGGCTTGCGACCGCGATCAGAATGCAGCCGATCACGATCGAAGCGATGCCGTCAGCCATGGGCATGGACAGCGTCGTCGCCAGGAGCACTCCGACAAAGGCGACGACGATGCCGAGCAGTGCGGCGGTGTCCTCGGCGACGACGACGAAGACGGAGGGATCCTTGCTGTTCTGGAAGGTCGCGAAGAAGCTCTCACCCTTCTTCCTCTTCTTCAACAGCTCCCGGACGGCAATCGCCCACGAGGCCCCCTCCGCCAGGAACGCGATGCCGAGCACGGCATAGTTCCAGAGAGGCTGCCGGATCGGTTCGGAATGTTGCAGGTGGGTGATGCCTTCGTAGACAGACAGGCCGCCGCCGATCGAGAACAGCAGGATCGCGACGATAAGGCTCCAGAAGTACATCTCCTGACCGTAACCGAACGGATGGCGATCATCCGGCGCCTTGTCACTGCGGGAGATGCCCAGCAACATGAGAAGCTGATTGCCGGTGTCGACCACGGAATGGACGGCCTCCGACAGCATGGATGAACTGCCGGTGAAAAAGGCCGCGACGAACTTTGCTACGGCAATCAACGTATTGGCCGCGATCGCACCATAGACGGCGATCGGGCTTTCGCCTGTTTGTGAAGCCATATCGTCCCCGATGACGTACGTTTTCAGCGCGGACGCCTCTGCGGCCGCCTTCGAAATGAAAAGCGTCCGGTCTGTCTTTGGTTCCGTGCCGGGGGCGGGTTCCCAGGCGCCGCGGCTGGCGACGAGTCCCACCGCTCGCTCGTTTCCTGAACTATGGCCTGCGGCGCACCGTCACCGCGCCATGGGCCGCCGCGATTCTCGCGATGGCGTCGGCGAGAGGCTCGACCACGACCGCCATCGCGTGGCCGGAAGCATGCAGTAGTGTGTCCGCATCGCTCATGATGCCGACATGGCCCTTCCAGAAGATCAAATCGCCGCGCTTCAGCAGGCGCTCTTCCTGCAGTTCCATGCCGAGGCTGGCGGCCTGCATGTCGCTGTCGCGCGGGGCGGCGTGGCCGGCAAGCCGCATGGAAAGCTGCACGAGAGCCGAACAATCGATGCCGAAGGCCGAATTGCCGCCCCAAAGATAGGGCGTCTCCACAAGACGTTCGGCAATGGCGACGTAGTCGTCCGCAAGTGGCGCTCCGAGCGGCGCGAGGTGCCGGTGGAAGACGGCTTCCCCCGTCGACAGGGTGAAGTAGCGGTTACCGCGCTGCTCGACCTCGCCCGTCACCGTCACTTCCGAGCCGATCGAGACCGCGCGCGACGGTTTCGTCCGCAGTTCCGGTTCGGCGTAAGCGAAGGTGCGGACCGCGCTTACCACATGCGTCGGCTTCGCCCCGGCCCGGCCCAGCGTCTTCTCCTCGACATAGCCGACATAGCCATCGCGGTCGCTCTGGACCCAGGCCCACCCGTCCCTCCGCTCGAAGACGGAGACCGGCTCGCCGAGCAGGAGTTGACTGCCGATCGGTTCGTCATGGCTGCGGCCGGAACGGAGATCGGCCACGGGATCGACGCACCGCGCCGGCTCGCCCGCGACGAAACGGGCGGCATCGACCTGCCCCTCCAGCCGCCGATCGGCGAGGTCATGGCGAAAGGCGTGGAGGCGCGGGTCGAGGCTCATCCGGTTTTGCCGAAACGGCCGTGGAGCATTTGGTTGATGGCGCGGATGGCCTGCGCCTCGCCGCCGACCGGCGCCCAGGGCTTGGCGGATTTGGTCCAGCCGAAAATGTCGAAGTGCGCCCAGCTTTCGGCCCGCTCGACGAATTTCTGCAGGAACAGCGCGGCGGTGATCGCGCCGGCGAAACCGTCCGACGTGATGTTGTTGGTATCGGCGACCTTGCTCGACAGCCGCTCGGCATAAGGCTTGTAGAGCGGCATTCGCCAGAGCGGATCGGCGGTTCTCTGCGCAGCATCCGAAAGTTCGGCGGCCAACAATTCATCGTCGGTGAAGAAAGGCGGCAATTCCGGTCCGAGCGCCACGCGCGCTGCGCCGGTCAGCGTCGCCATATCGATCAGCATCCGCGGCTCCTCCTCGTCCGCAAACGCCAGCGCGTCAGCCAGCACCAGACGACCTTCGGCGTCCGTATTGCCGATCTCGACCGTGATGCCCTTCCGGCTGCGCAGCACGTCGGACGGCCGGAACGCATTGGACGAGATCGAATTCTCGACCGCCGGGATCAGGACGCGCAAGCGCACCGGCAGTTTGGCCGCCATGATCATCGAGGCGAGGCCGACCACATTGGCCGCGCCGCCCATGTCCTTCTTCATCAGCAGCATGGAGGATGGCGGCTTGATGTCGAGGCCGCCCGTGTCGAAGCAGACACCCTTGCCGACCAGCGTAAGCTTGGGGGCGTCTTCGGATCCCCACCTCAGATCGATCAGCCGGGGCGCCTGATCGCTGGCGCGTCCGACGGCATGGATCATCGGGAAATTGCGGTCGAGCAGCGCATCGCCGGCAACGACATCCACCGAGGCGCCGTGGCGCTCGGCCAATCGTCGGACCGCCGTCTCCAGAGCCTCCGGTCCCATGTCGTTGGCCGGTGTGTTGATCAGGTCGCGAGCGAGCAAGCACCCCCCGGCGATCCGCTCGACCTCTTCGCGGCGCGCACCGTCAGGCACGGCCAGCCGTATGGAAGGCGTCGGCTTACCGGCATAGGCGGTGAAGGCATAGCTGCCGAGGATGGCGCCGAGGAGGCTGAGGCCGGGATGGGGCGGCGGGGCCGCGAAGCGCCATGCCCCCTCCGGCAGCGCCCGCGCCAGCCGTCCGGCGGCCAGCGCATCCTCCTCGGTTTCGCCGAGCGCGAGGAGCGCGCTGCCGACGCCTCCCTCGCTGTCGGGAACCAGCAGCACATCGCCGTTCCTGCCCTTGTAGTCGTTCGCCTTCGCCCAGCGCAGCGTCCGCTCGTCGAGGTTCGCCTCCTCCAGCCGGCCCGCTCTCAGACAATGGATGGGGCGTTCATCGGCTACGGCCTCGGAAGAGAGTTCGATCGGCATGGAAAGCTGGCCTTCTGAAGCGGAGCAAAGGAAGTGAATGCACGTATTAACGAGGCGTTAGGGTTAACAGAATACTTCTGGAGGAGAAACGCCGCCCCACGAATGCAGGTGATCCATGGCCGTCTTCCACAAGCCCTTCCGCCTCCTTCTGTCGTGCAGCGTCGGACTGGCCGTCCTCTCCGGCGCGGCGGGCTGCGCAAATCCGTCTCGGCAGGCAAGCAAGTCGATGGCTGCGATGAACCAGTCGCAGATCGGACAGACCGCGGCAGCGATCGGCATCGCCTATGCCCGTGATCCCAAGGATCGCGCGACGGCGCTGCGGTTCGCCGAGGCGCTGCGCATGGAGGGCCGCAACGAGCAGGCGCTGGCAGTGATGCGCAAGACGGTCATCCTGCATCCGAACGATCGCGGCGTACAGGCCGCCTACGGCAAGGCGCTCGCCGCGAATGGCGATTTCGAGCAGGCGCTGCCGGCATTGCGCCGGGCCCAGACGCCGGAATATCCGGACTGGAAGCTGATCTCGGCAGAGGCAGCGATCGTCGATCAGCTCGGCCAGCATGCCGAGGCGCGCAAGCTCTACCAAAAGGCGCTCACGCTCGCGCCGAACGAACCCTCGATCCACTCCAATCTCGGCATGAGCTACATCCTCACCGGCGATCTGCGCACCGCCGAGCAATATATGCGAACGGCGGCGGGCCTGCCGGGAGCCGACAGCCGCGTGCGTCAGAACTACGCGCTGGTCGTCGGTCTCCAGGGACGCTTCGACGAAGCGCACAGCATTGCTCGACAGGAGCTGTCGCAGGCCGACGCCGACGCCAATGTCGCCTATCTCCGCTCCATGCTGAAGCAGCAGAACAGCTGGAGCGAGCTTGCGGCCGAGGACCGGGAACCGGACCACGACGCGACCGCCACCAACTGAACGGCCCTCGCCTGCCCCGAACCAGAAAGCCCGCCGGATCAACCGGCGGGCTTTTCTGCCAGTACCGCAAGCTCACCGAATGGCGCCGGGGTGGCCTTCACATGTTCCGTGAGATCTGCATGCCGGCGGGTGTCAGGATGACGATGAAGAGCACCGGCAGGAAGAACAGGATCATCGGCACCGTCAGCTTCGGCGGCAGGGCGGCCGCCTTCTTCTCGGCCTCGTTCATACGCTGCTCGCGGCTCTCCTTGGCAAGCACGCGCAAGGCCTGGCCGATCGGGGTGCCGTAGCGCTCGGACTGGATCAGAGCCTGGCAGACGCTCTTGACGGGATCGAGCTGGGTGCGGTTGGCGAGGTTGTCATAGGCGTTGCGGCGATCTTCGAGATAGGACAGCTCCGCCGTCGTCAGCATCAGTTCCTCGGCCAGTTCGAGCGACTGGGTGCCGATCTCCTCGGCGACGCGGCGAAAGGCCGCCTCGATCGAGATGCCCGATTCCACGCAGATCAGCATCAGGTCGAGCGCATCCGGCCAAGCCTTTCGGATGGAGTCCGTGCGCTTCTGGGCCCTGTTCCTGACGTAGAGGACCGGCAGGTAGAAGCCGAAATAGGTAGCGCCGATCACCGCGCCGAGCCGCAGCATCAGCGTCTGGTCGCTCATCACCCCGATGACGAAGATGTAGAGCGCGGACAGCACCAGGAAGACGAGCGGCAGGACCAGCCTGAAGAAAAGAAAACGGGTCACGGGCACCTGGCCGCGAAAGCCGGCGCGGCGAATCATCTTCAGGGTCGATTCATCGACCAGGGCAGCGCGCAGGTCGAGCTTGTCGACGATCCGCGTCATCTTGGTGTTCTGCTTCTCGCGCAGGCCGCGCTGGCGCTTCTCGCCGGCCTCGGCCGCCAGACGCGCACGCTGCTGGGCGCGAAGTTCTTCCCGCTCCAGCGCCATGGTTCTCATCCGCTTCTTCATCGGGTCGGTGCCGAGTTGCGGCAGAACCGCCATGACGGTGCCGAAGACGGCCAGCGCCGTCAGGACCGAGAAGAGGAAAGCGGGATCGAGAATGTCCTCGAAGCTGAGCATGGTCTATACCTCGAAGTTCATCATCTTCTTCATCACGAAGATTCCCATGGCCATCATGACGGCCGCGATGGCCAGTGCGATGTGGCCGGTGGGATCGGTGAAGAGCGGCATGATATAGCCGGGGGAAATCATGAAGATGAGACCGGCGACCAGGATCGGCAGCGAGCCGATGATGTAGGCGGAGGCCCTGGCCTCCATCGACAGCGCCTGGACCTTCGCCTTCATCTTCTTTCTGTCGCGGAGCACCGTGGCAAGGTTTCCGATCGCTTCGGAGAGATTGCCGCCCGCCTGCGACTGGATCTGGATGACGATGCCGAAGAAGTTGGCTTCCGGGCACGGCATCGTCTCCGGCATCCGTGCGATGGCTTCGGGAAGCGACAGTCCGACATTCATCCGGTCGATCACGTTGCGGAACTCGGTCTTCACGGGCTCCTGCGCTTCAGCGGCAATCAGGTGGATGCAGTCGGGGAGCGGCAGGCCGGAGCGAACGCCGCGGCCGATGACTTCGAGCGCATCGGCGAAGCGGTCGAGGAACTTCCTGATGCGCCGGTCGCGCTGCCAATTCACATACCAGCGCGGCAGGCCGAAACCGGAGGCGAGGATAACCCCCGGAAGCAGATAGACCGGCATGACATCGAAGAAGAAGAGCAGGGTGGTAAGGACGGCGCCGATTGCGATCGCGATCCCGTACAGGACGGGCTGCGAGGTCGCGATGCCGGCCTGCTTCATCAGCACCTTCATCGGCGGCTTGCGCTTGGCGCCGACCCCCTTCTCCTTGTTCTTTTCGTCGAGCTGGCTGATCGTCTCCTGAATATTCTTGCGCCGCCGGGCCGCGTCGCTCACCCGATCGCGCCGCGCACGCACGACGGACTGGTCCGTCTCCTGCCGCCTGACCCGCTCGAAACGCTGATCGGCCTTCTTTTCCTTCTCGATACGGGTGAACAGAAGCGCGTAGGCGACGCCGCCGGCAGCGAGGGCGACCAGCGCGACGACGGCGAGGACCGTGAGCGGCAGGCCGAACATCAGGTTTCTCTCCGGTTCTTCTCAAGCCCTTCAAGCGCATCGGCCAGATGAGCCTCCTCGCCGTAATAGCGCGCACGATCCCAAAAGCCCGGCCGGCCAATGTTGCAGCCGACATGTTCGCCGATAATGTGGCCGTTGGCGTCCTCGCCATTGATCTCGTATTTCATGAGGTCCTGGGTGATGATCACGTCGCCCTCCATCCCCAGCACCTCGGTGATCTGGGTGATGCGACGCGAGCCGTCGCGGAGCCGGGCGGCCTGGATGACCACATCGACCGATCCGACGATGATCTCGCGCACGGTCTTCTGCGGCAGCGACCAACCGCCCATGGCGATCATGGATTCCATACGGCTCAGACATTCTCGCGGGGTGTTGGCGTGGATCGTGCCCATCGAACCGTCATGGCCGGTGTTCATGGCCTGCAGCAGGTCGAAGACTTCCGGGCCGCGCACCTCGCCGACAATGATTCGTTCGGGACGCATGCGCAGGCAGTTCTTGACCAGATCGGTCATCGTCACCTGGCCCTCGCCCTCCAGGTTGGGCGGGCGCGTCTCGAGCCGCACCACGTGCGGCTGCTGAAGCTGCAGCTCGGCGGAGTCCTCGCAGGTGATGATGCGTTCGGTCGTGTCGATATAGCGGGTGAGGCAGTTGAGCAGCGTCGTCTTGCCGGAACCCGTGCCGCCGGAGATGATTGTGTTGCAGCGAACGCGGCCGATGATCTTCAGGATCTCCGCGCCCTCCGGCGAAATGGAGCCGAAGCGGACAAGCTCCTCGAGCGTCAGCTTGTCCTTCTTGAACTTGCGGATCGTGAGGGCGGCGCCGTCGATCGCCAGCGGCGGGGCGATGACGTTGACACGGCTGCCATCCATCAGGCGCGCGTCGCAGATGGGCGAGCTTTCGTCGACGCGGCGGCCGACCTGGCTGACGATGCGCTGGCAGATGTTCAGAAGCTGCTGGTTGTCGCGGAACTGGACATCCGTGCGCTCGGTCTTGCCGCCGACCTCGATATAGACGTCCTTGGCGCCGTTCACCATGATGTCGGCGATGTCGTCGCGGGCAAGAAGCGGCTCCAGCGGGCCGAAGCCGAGCACGTCGTTGCAGATGTCCTCGAGCAGATCCTCCTGCTCGGCGATGCTCATCGCGAAGTTCTTGATCGCGATGATGTCGTTGACGATGTCGCGGATCTCCTCCCGCGCCGCATCGGCATCGAGCCGCGCGAGCTGCGAAAGGTCGATCGTGTCGATCAGCGCCGAAAAGACCTGGCTCTTGGTGTCGTAGTAGGATTCATTGCGGGGCGAGGGTCGCCGCGCCGGCCGGCCGGGTGCGGCCGAGGCCGGCGCAGCGGGTGGCGCAGCCTTGGAGGCCTTGGCGGCCTCCGGTTTGCTCTTTGTCAGCGTGTCGCCATCGGGCACCCGGAATTCCGGGGCCTGCCGCCGTCCCACATCAGCCTTCTTGCCGAACATCGCTATCTATCCAATCCGCGCCTTGAGGTGCGCATTCAGGCCTTCTTGCCCTTCAACTTCTTCAGCATGGCCTTCAGCTTTCCGGACGGCGCCGCCTTCATCTCGCGGCGACCGGTCAGAATGTGCGCCAATTCATTGATTTTCTGCACGGTGGGGTGATCGGGCGTCATCTCCGACAGCATCTGGCCGTTGGTCGCCGCTGCGCCGAAGAACTGCGCGTCGAAGGGGATGACCGCCAGCGGCTCGAGGCCGAGTGGCTCGACAAAATCTTCAGGCTCGATCTCAGGTCGCTTCGGAACGCCCACCTGGTTGATGATGAGGCGCGGCGGCGGGTCGTTGGGCCGCAGACGCTTCAGAGTGTCGACGAAATTCTTCGTATTGCGCAGGTTCGTCAGCTCGGGCGTGGCGACGATGACAACCTCGTCGGCCTCGGCGAGGGTCCGCCGCGTCCAGGAATTCCAGGTGTGCGGCAGATCGAGGATCACCGTCGGGGTCGTCGCCTGCATCAGTTCGACGATCGAGGCGAACGCCCCCTCGTCGAAATCATAGACGCGCTCGAGCGTGGAAGGCGCGGCGAGGAGAGACAGCCGGTCGGAGCATTTGGACAACAGGCGGTCCAGATAGGTCTCGTCGACCCGCTCGGGAGCGAAGACGGCCTCGGCGATACCCTGGGCCGGATCCTGGTCGAAATTGATGTTCGCCGTGCCGAACGCCAGATCCAGATCGGCGATGACCACGTCATTGTCGAAGAGATTGGTGACCGCCCACGCGATATTGTGAGCCAGCGTCGAGGCGCCGACGCCGCCCTTGGCCCCGATGAAGGCAATGGTGCGTCCGATAGGCGCCTGGGTTTCGCTGGAATAGAGGCTCTCGATCGCGGCGACGATATCGGCCAGCGAAACCGGTGCGACCATGTATTCGGAGATGCCGCTCTTGATCATCTCGCGATAGAGCCCGACATCGTTGAAATGGCCGATGACGACGACTCGCGTCGAGGCGTCGCAGACCTCCGCCAGCGCAGCCAGTTGTTTCATCACATATTCGGGTTCGACCCGCGTCTCGACGATCAGCAGGTTCGGCGTGGTGTTCTCGGCATAGAATTCGGCTGCCGCGCGGACGCCGCCGCTCCGCACCGTGACGTGGGCGCGCGCCAGGCGGCGGTCCTCCGCCGCACGCTCGATCGGCCGCTGCACGCCGGCGGAGTCGCACCAGGCATGAATGGTGATTCGAGGTACGGGACGGGTCGCGTCCAGCTTCTCCATCTCGCTGGCGGGAAGCGTCCCCCGGTCATCGGGATCTTGCGCATCATAGAGTGGCTCTGCAGGCATGTTCGGCTCCGAAAGCGCGAGGTCGTTGGACGTCAGTTGCTGGTACCGCGATAGTCGTCGATGGCTGTCGAGCGGGCCTGGATATCAGGTGGGCTCATGCGGCGCGGACCTAGCAGATCGGTGGGATTGTCCAGCATGGCCGCGATATTGGCCTGCGTGGAGCAGCCGAAATCGCGGTAGTGCCGGTTTTCGCTGTTGTCGATCATGTTCTCCGAATAGTCGCCGCAGACGGGCGGGACCGCGCCGAGGCCGGTGCGAAGCAGGACGATGTCGGCTTCACGGAGCGACGGCGGGGTGTAGTCGTAGGCCGCCATCATCGTCGGCGGCACGCCGACGCCGGTCAGCGCCTGGACGATATCGCCGGCAACCGCTTCCGCAGCGATCGAATTGGGCATCCCCTTCGGGATCAGGATCTGGAAACCGCCGCCGGACTTGGCGTCCCAGCCCTCGGCAAAACCCTCCACCACGTCTCGCTGCTGGATGGTCAGCGCCACGGCCCCTGGTAGCACCGGCACTTGCATCTTGGTGGTCTTGGCGCCGAGACGAATGGGGTGGTTGATCTCGACACGATCGTGGATCGCGCCGGTGACGACCCTGTCGCCGTGGAACTTGCCGCAGCCGGCGAGGCCAGCGGTCATGGCAAGGGCGAGAGCCGCCTTCACGACGAGCCGCTGCGCGTCCGATCGTCCGTTCCGTCGTTCAGTCAACATTTGCATGGCCGATCGCCCTTCACTTGTAGATGTAGCCGACATTGCCGCGCCAGGCCGGCAGGGCGCTCTGCTTGCGTGCCACGCCATAGAGACGGTTCACGTGTCCAAGAAAGTTCTGCGCGCCGTCCGCCGCCGGCTCCATGCCGTAGTCGGGCCGCTGGATCTGGTCCGGGCTCGTCTGACGCACGAGGAAGGGGCGTACGATCACGACCATCTCGGTTTCCGTACGCTCGTAGGAGCGCTCGCGGAACAGCGTGCCGAAGATGGGGATGCGGCCCAGGCCCGGAACGCGGTTCTGGTCGATCTCGAGCTGATCGCGTATCAGGCCAGCGATCATCATCGTGCCGCCGGACGACATCTCGACTTCGGTCGATGCGCTGCGCGTCTTGCGCTGCTGCACCGTCGCGTTGCTGCCGGCTTCGATCGTCAGCTCGTTGGTCGGCTCGTTCAGCTCCGTCTCGATCTTGAGCGCGATCCGCCCTTCGGCGAGGACGGTCGGCGTGAAATTGAGCGTGACGCCGTAGTCCACCGACTCGGTCGTGGACGTGGTGTCGCTGGCGACCGTAACCGTGCCTTCGGCGCCAACCTGGAACTTGGCTTCGCGGCCGGAGACCGCGACGAGTGTCGGTTCGGCCAACGTGCGCATCACGCCGTTCTGTTCGAGGGCGTTGAGCGTGGCGTCGAGCTCGTAGTTGCCAATGGTGCCGGCGCCGCCGAGGGTGAGCTTGCCGGCCTCCGAAGTGCCGGTCAGGCTGAAGGCGCCGGTGCTGCTGCTGCCCCCGAACTGCTGCTGCGGTGCTGCCGGCCGCGTTGTCGACCGACATCGACACGCCGAGGTCCTTGAGGGCGCGGCGGGTGACTTCCGCCACGGTCACCCGCAGCAGAACCTGGTCCTGGCCGACGAGTCGCAGAAGATTGACGATCGACGACGTCCGCTCGTTGGTCACGCCATTGGCGTCGGTGGAGATTGTCTGGCCCGCCGGTTGCCTGGCCGCCGCTGACATAGATCGTCGCAAGCTCCTCCGCCTTGGAGGCATCGAGGGGCGAGCGAACCGTGCCGGTCAGCACGACGTTGTCATTGACGATCTCGGCGCTGATGTCGGCATCCGGCAGGAAACGGCGCAGATATTGCACCAGCCCCTTGACGTCGCGCTCGATGACGAGATCGAAGGAGGCGATCTGGCGCTCCCCCTCGCCGAACACGAAGACATTGGTTCGGCCGACCTTCTTGCCGAAGAAGTAGATCCGGCGGGAGGTCCGGGTGACCGCATCGGCGACTTCCGGGTTGGCGACCAGTATGTCGGTCGCGTCCTCCGGCAGATCGATGACGATCGACTTGTCGAGGCCGAGCTTGACCTCCTGGTTGGCGCTCGTCGACAGGATGTTGACACCCTGCCCGAGGACCGGGACGACCGTGGGCGGCAGCGCCATGGCGCCGGCCAGAAAGGTGACGGCCAGGCGCCGGCGCCAGAAAACGGTGCGATCCATGTCAGTGGTTCCTTGCAGCTTGACCTTGCCCATCACTTCGACACCTGGCCTCCCTTGATGAGGCGCACCGTCGAAGACTGGCCTTCCTTGCGCTCGCCCTCGGGCGGCAGCGGCGGGCGGATGCCAACGTCCTTGACCGAACGCAGAACCAGTGAGAGCTGGTCGTAGGTCTGCTGCGCGATCGTCACCAGTTCCACCTCCTCGGGGGACAGCTCCAGCGTGGCGGTCTGGCCGATGCTGGTCTGTGGCCCTTCGGGGCCCTGCTTGAAGAACTGGTCGATCGCCAGCACCCGGACATTCTCCAGAATGATGTCGGTGCGGATCTGGCCCTCTTCCTTCTTGACCCCCATCAGGTCGACATAGTCGTTCGGCAGAACGAAGCCGCCGCCGGTGCTTTCGCTCGACACGCGCACGGCCAGCGCCCGCATCCCTTTCGGCAGGACGGCGCTCATGTAGTTCTTGCCGAAACCGACCAGGCGGTTCTTGCGGATCGGTTCGCCGATGGTGAGCGGCACGCGGACCGTGGTGCTGACGAGCTTGTCGATGGCGTCTGGCTCGGTCTTCTTGACGATGTAGGTCGGATCAACGACGTCCGTCGGCCATTTCTGCCACCGCATCTGCTCTGCCTTCAGCGCTTCGCCGACGCCGATCGGGGCGGCCATGACAAGGACTTCCTCGACCTCGACCGGCGGCGGCGCAGGCGGCGCTTCCGCTATCTGAGGCTGCAGTTGCGGCGCGGGCTGGTTCATGAAGCCCTTGGCGACGATGCCGGCGCCGACGGCGGCGACCAGTGCGACTGCCAGGACTATAATCTGAGACGACTTCATTCTGATTCCTTCTCAAGGGCATGCGCCCCTTAGGGAAGGAATTCTGCGTCGACAATCGTTAGAGTACGGTTAATAAAACACAATCAGGCATGCTTAACAAAATCGGAAGGGTCAGCCGGCGGCCAGATTCTGGATGGCGATCTGGGCCAGGGGCGTGTCCGCGAACACGGCCAGCCCGGCAAAGCCGAGCGCCAGACCGTAGGGTACGCCGCTGTCGCGGTCTTCGAGATAGGCCGGCGCCTGATGTTGCGGGCCGAGGACGCGGCCGACACAAAACCTGACGATCTCGTTCGAGCGGAAGATCAGAACCGCCACCGTTACCGCCCCGCCGGCCAGGCTGGCGGCGAGCAGGTAGTAGAGAAGCGGATCGCCCCAGCCCATCCACAGGGCGGTCGCTGCGATCAGCTTGGCGTCGCCGCCGCCCATCGAGCCAAAGGTGAAGAGGCCGAAAGTCACTGCGAGCACGCCGGCGAAGACGGCAGCATGCAGCGCAATGGCCGACCATTCCATGCCGGTGACGACGGCGAGGGCGAAGAAGGTCGCGATCAGCATGACGGACACGCGATTGGCGATGGTCATGGACAGGCAGTCCGTGACTGCGGCCCAGATCATGCAGAGCGGAAAGACGACCAGTATGGCGGCGTTGATCATGATGTGCCGACTGTCCCTATCTCCCAATGGCCGATCGCGGATCCGGAATCAGTTAACGGAGGCAGATCGTGCGATCCGGCCTCCGTGATTGTCGTGGGGCCGTCAGGCGACCCGCCAGCATGATTACTGGATGGACGAAGCGATATGGCTAAATTTGGCGCTGAGGTTGGTGCCGACTACGGTGACAGCGCCGATGATGGCGACGGCGATGAGGGCAGCAATCAGGCCATATTCGATTGCGGTGGCGCCGGATTCGTCGTTGACGAAGCGAGCAAATGCCTTGGTCATTGTTAGAGCTCCTGGTTCAGGTTGCACAGCAGGTCCGTCAACTGTTGTTTTCCGTTGATCGGATGGAGGCCAATGTACCGCCCACCCGTTTCATGGCCGTTAGCAAACGTGGTTAACGGAAATCGAAGCGATCTCTAACCTGACGGAACGGAAAACGGTGTGCTGAACAAAGCCCAACCCATTGATCTGGCATATACTTTTTCGCCTTAACCAATGCTTCACCAAAACGGCGGATGCTGTCCTGAAGATCACATTTGCAGGACCAATGCCCATGCGCGCGGCGCTTTCGATGACCGGCCTTTCCCTGACCGCAATGCTGGCCATAGCCGGTCCGGCGCATAGCGCCGATGGAATTTCCGTCGACAAGGGCAATGCCCGCATCCTGCGTCTGGTGGAACCGGCGGAAACGGTCATCGTCGGCGAACCGACCATCGCCGACATCACCGTCAAGGACCCCAAGACGCTCGTGCTGACCGGCAAGACCTATGGCAGCACCAATCTCGTCGTCTTCAATGCAGCCGGCGATCCCATCGTCGATCAGCCCGTCATCGTCAGTCGCCAGGGCAAGGGATCGGTTCGCCTCTATCGCCGCTCCGACGTCCAGATGATGACCTGCATGCCCGTCTGCGAGGCCGACACGATCGGCCAGAGCGAGAGCAGCGGCGGCAGCGGCGGCAACTGAGCCGCTCCCATCCGGCCAATCACAGGCTCTAATATTCCCGAAGCGCTTCGGCACGATAGCGCAACAGGGGCGACAACAAGAACTCGATTATGCGCCGCTGACCGAGCTTGATGTCGACGGTGGCACTCATCCCCGAGCTGATTTCGAAGGCGGCCTGCGACGTTCCCGGGTCTGGCGGCGTGATCGATATCGTCGCGACAAAATAGGATGAGCCATTCGGACCGCTCACCGAGCTCCTCGAAATGTTCGCCACTCGACCCGCCAACGCGCCGAACTTGGTGAACGGGTAAGCTTCGAGCTTGATCGCCACCGGTTGTCCGACGCGCACCAGTCCGGCGTCCCGGTGGAGAATCTTGGCGGTGATCTCCATGGCCGTGTCCTTCGGCACGATCACCAGAAGTTTCTCGCCGGTCTGGACCGTTGCACCAATCGTCTCGATCGCCAGCTGCTGGACGGTGCCCGCCAGCGGCGCGCGGATAAAGTGAAAAGCAAGCCGGGTCCTGAGATTGAACAGATCCGCCTTTGTCTTGGCGACGTTCAATTTGGTATCGATCAGCGCACCGAGCAGGCGCGCGTGCTCCTTTGTCCTCATCTGCCAGATCTTCAGATCCGGAGATTTGAGCTGACTGTGAATTCGGTCGTGCTCCAGTTGCTTGATCTTCAACTGGTTGGCCGCTTCCACAGCGGCTAGCTTGGCGCCCAGCCATGCTTCTTTCGACACCAAAGACCTGTCGAACAGATCGCGAAGCGACTGTTCCCGCTCCTGAAGGAGCGGAATCGAGAGCTTCAACCGTTCCATGTCAGCCTCAAGGGAAAGCAGACTCTTCTTCAGATCGTCCCTTTCGGCGTCGACGAGACGCATCTGCGCGACAAAGCTCGCAATCTCGTCGTTCATTTGCGAAAGGTGCAACCCCGCCTCCTCGTTCTGCGCCGTCTGGATCGAAGCCGGTTCGCTCATGCCACTGTCGTGCCAGGCGATTGTGTCAGCCAGCCTGTTCTCCTTGTACTTGAGCTCCGACAGGAGCGAGCGCAGCCGGGCGATTTCCGCCTTCACGGCCGCGGAATCCAGGGTTAGGAGCACCTCGCCGGCTTTGACGAAGCTGCCGTTGCGCACCGAGATGCCGGCGACCGTACCCGCCGCTGCCGCCTGCACCTCCTGAATTCCGCTGGTGGGGGTCACCTCTCCGACTCCGGTCGCCACGACATCCACTTTGGCGAAATAGGCCCAGCCGAAGGCGATCAGGAAAAGCGACGCGATGACCAGCGCCAGGACGCGGGCCATGGGCCGAGGGGGCTTCTCCAGAACCTCCAGGGCAGCGGGCAGGAAGT
The DNA here is from genome assembly GCA_963773525.1 of uncultured Alphaproteobacteria bacterium. GTDB lineage: Bacteria > Pseudomonadota > Alphaproteobacteria > Rhizobiales > Rhizobiaceae > Notoacmeibacter. Next base: position 162,196 of record CAVZBM010000002.1, read on the forward strand.
CCTGCTGAAGCCGATTACGCTTCGGCGATTTCTTGGGGCGAGGAGGCGTCGGTTCGCCCGGCGCTCCGAAATGGGCGTTCATTGGTTCTCACCTATCAGGCCGACGCGCTGCGCGGGACCACCGGCCTGGATGCCGTAGAGTTCGCAGTAACGTCCGCCCATGCGCATCAAATCTTCATGGGCGCCTTCCTCGACGAGTTCGCCCTTTTCGATCGTCAGAATCCGATCGGCATCGCGCACGGCCGACAGCCGGTGGGCGACGGTGATGACGGTGCGCCCTTCGCAGATCCGCTTCATGTTGCGTTGGATGATCTGCTCGGATTCGTAGTCGAGCGCGCTGGTCGCTTCATCGAAGATGAGGATCCTGGGATTGGTGACAAGCGCTCGCGCAATCGCGATCCGCTGACGTTGCCCGCCTGACAGGTTGCAGCCGCGCTCTCCGACCTGCGTGTCGAAGCCCTCCGGCAGGTCGGCGATAAATTCGTAGGCGCCGGCCAGTTCGGCGGCTTCCATGACGCGCTTCATGCTGATCACGGGATCGGCCAGCGATATGTTGTCGCTTATCGATCGGTTGAACAGCACGTTCTCCTGCAGAACGACGCCCAACTGGCGGCGCAGCCAAGCCGTATCGATGGTCGTCAGGTCGATATCGTCGACGAGAACCCTTCCGTTTTGCGGCACATACATGCGCTGGACCAGCTTGGTGACCGTCGATTTGCCGGAGCCGGAGGAACCTATGATGCCGACGAACTCGCCCGCTTCGATGCTGAAGGAGAGACGGCGCAAAACTTCCGGCGAATGGGGCTGATAGCGGAAGGTCACATCATCGAAGCGGACGCCACCCTTGATGCGGCCGAGCGTGGCGCGGTTGGGGTTATGCTGGGGCTCGGTCGGCATGTTGAGAATATCGCCGAGACGATCCACCGAGATCCGCGCCCTCTGGAACGAGTTCCAAAGCTGGGAAAGACGAAGGATCGGCGCGGTGACGCGTCCCGCCAACATGTTGAAGGCAACGAGCTGGCCGACCGTCAGGGATCCCTCGATCACCAGCTTGGCGCCGAAGAAGAGGGTCAGCGCGGAGGTGATCTTGCTGATGAATTCGGTCGCTTGACTGGCAAGGTTGCTGAGCTGCACCGTCTTGAAATTGGAGGTCACATAGCCGGCGATGTGCTCTTCCCAACGGCGCTGCATGAGCGGCTCGACGGCAAGGGATTTTATGGTCTGGATGCCGTTCACGCCCTCGACCAGAAAGGCCTGCTTCTCGGCGCCCTTCTGAAAGTTGTCTTCGACCCGGCGGCGCAGGACCGGCGTCACAAAAACCGCCAGAAGCACATAAAAGGGAATCGATCCCAACACGATAAAGGTCAGAACCGGGCTGAAGAGATACATGACGAAGAAGAAAATGAACGTGAAAAGCAGGTCGATGACGAGCGTCAATGTCGACCCTGTTATGAACTCCCGGATTCCGTCGAGCTCCCGGACCCGCGCCACGGTCTGGCCCACCTGCCGGTTTTCGAAATAGGCGACCGGCAGAGCGGTGAGATGACGAAAAAGGCTGGCGCTGAGCTCCACGTCGACGCGGTTGGTCGTGTGCGAGAAGATGAAGGTGCGGATATAGCCCAGCACGACTTCGAAGGCTGCGACCACGATGAAGGCGAAAACCAGCACTTCCAACGTCGTGAGACTGTGGTGGATAAGAACTTTATCGATCACCACCTGAAATAATATCGGCGTGATCAATGCCAGGCACTGGATAAAGAACGAGGCGATGAAGACCTCGACAAACAGTCTCTTATATTTCAGAAACGCCGGAATAAACCAGGAAATGTCGAATTTCGACCCCTTGCCGAGAAACTCGGCCCGCCGCGCGACCAGAACGGCCTGGCCACTCCATTCCTGGTGAAACTCCTGCAGCGGCTGCACGGTCGGACTGCGGTCGGCAGCCCTCTTCAGGAGGACTCGCTCGTGTTCCTCGTCGACCTGGCCGAGAATGGCGAAGGTTCCATCCTTCATCTTCACGATGATCGGGAAGGCAGAGGCCGCCAGTTTCCGCTTCGGAAGTGTAGCCACACGCGCCTTGAGAGCAAGCGCCTTTGCCGCCCTGACCATGCTGACTTCGTCGAAGATGCCCTTTTCGCTGAGATAGCGATGGGCGAGTTGCCCGGGACTGGAAGGCATGTCGAGAAAGGCGAGCATCGTGACGAAGCTCGCCAGGCCGGTGTCGAGCGACGACGCGGTGGTCTGCTCGGACTCCTCCGTCCCCGGCGCCGTGGCAGCGGAGGGCATCAGGATACCGCCCAGAAATCTTTATAGGCGACATCCGCTGTGTTTTTCTCCTCCCAGAAGGCCGCCGAGAAGCTGCCATTCGCACTGACGAAACTGGCCATGGCGGTCGTCAGTTCGTTGATCTGCCCGGCGTCGAGGCTGTAGGTCTCCTCCGCATGGGTGGTGGTATTGTCCACGACGAGGCGCAGTTGCGCGACCGTGTTGACCTGCTCTGTCAAGCCGCTTGCTGCATCGACCTCTTCGGCGAACCAGTGATCGACGGTCACGCTGTCGAAGGGGATCCCCGCATCGTCCAGCGTCGAGATCTGCAGATCCGCGTCCGTCTCGGTCTCGCCGTCATCGTTCACGATGCTGGTGTCCAGCCGCGTGAAATAGAGGTCGCTGAAGGACAGTCCTGCCTCGGACAAGACGATGGCGTCCGAAGAGGCGGACTCGCCGCTATTGTCGATCGTCACCCGCCGGTCCTGCAGTCCGAAGTCTTCGATGATGTAGAGATCGTCGCCCTCGCCGCCGGCCAGATAGTCGTCGCCGCCGCCGCCATCGAGGCGGTCATTGCCGGCACCGCCGAGCAAGACGTTGACGCCGCCATCGCCGCGGATATCGTCATCGCCCGAACTGCCCGTGACGTTCTGGATCTGCGACAGGAACTGGTGGCTTCCGTCGGAGATCTCCGCGTTCCACAGATAGTCCACGGTCGCCTGGATATTGCCCGCCGCGTCCTCGGTCGGAACGGTTGGCGCGGCCGGAACGCTGGTGAAGGTCGAAGCGCGGCTGGTCAGATAGCTGGCGCCCTTGTCCGTCAGGATCGTCGTCCAGATCGCGCTGATCGTGCCGGAGTCCGGATCGGAGCCCAGAGAGCCGGCGTCGAAGTAGGTGCCGGCCAAGTCCAGCAGATCGCCACCCGAAAGGGCAATCGCGCCCCCGCTCTCGTCTGCGACCACCACCGTGAAGGTCGCGCTATTGTCGCTGGTGAGATCGAATGCGGCGATCTCCGTCGGAGCCGTGGTGCCGAGGTTGTCGGCGTTGTGGACGCTCAGCCGGTCGCCATCAAGCGTGAAATAGAGGCCGCTATAGTCATGGCCGCTGTCGGCGATCTCGATGCGATGAGAGGCATCGCCGACCTCGCCATCGACGACGAACTGGTCCGTGCCCGCAGTGGCGAGGTCATCGATCACATAGGTGTCGTCGCCATCGCTCAGGATATAGGTGTCCGAGCCGGCCCCGCCGATGACGAGGTCGTTGCCCGTGCCCCCTTCGATGACGTCGTCGCCTTCTTCTCCGAAAACGACATTGTCGCCATCGCCGGCGTGGATCGTATCGGCGCCGGCGGTCCCGACGATGATGTCGTCGCGGGACGAGAACCATTGCTGACCGGAAAGATCGACGAAGGACGTCCAGACGATCGACGCCCCGAGGTCCACGGTCACGCCCAATCCATCGGCGAGGGCGCCGTAGTAGACGGTGTCGCCACCGAGGTCGGCGCCGCCGCCGTCGATCATGTCGTTGCCGGTGCTGCCGATGATCACATCGTCCAGTTGCGACCCGAACACCTGATCGGTCTTGGCGGTCGTGGCGACGCTGAAGATGTTGAGCAGAAGGTCGGTGTCGCCGAAGGTATCGATCGCATAACCCTCAGCCAGATCGACCATCACGCCTGACGTGCCGGTTTCGGAGCCGTAGTCGACGATGTCGAACGTTTCCACCTCGGGGTCGTCGAAATCGAGCCCGCCGATGAAGACGTCGTCGCCGGCCTGGCCGGTCGCAACGTCGGAGCCCGCCAGCAGGCGGAACTCGTTGTCGTTTCCGTCGCCGATGAAGCGGTCGTCCGCCGTGGTGCCGACGAAGATCTCGAAACCGTCGACGGTATCGGTGTCGCCATAGGTATCGACAACGGTGCCGGCACCGAGGTCCAGGTCGATCCCGTTGTCGCCCGCCTCCAAAGAATAGTCGAGCGTGTCGATGCCAGCCCCGCCCCTGAGGGTATCGTCGCCGGCATTGCCGACCACCGTCTCGTCATCGGCCGAACCGGTGAATGTGTCGCTGCCTCCGCCGAGGACAATGCGGCGGAACAGCTCGATGCGTCCGGAATGTTCGCTCGCGGTTCCGATCCAGACGTTGTCGCTGCCGCCCCCGATGCCGAGGTCGATCGTCACCGGTTCGTCGGTGTCGGCGTCGAACGTATCGGTCTCGTCGGCGTCGTCGATGATGCCGTCGTTGTCGGCATCGACGCCGCCGATGAAGAGATTGCCGGTCCCTTTCATGCCGAAGACCACGTCGTTGCCGGCGCCCATGTCGACCGCGTCGCCACCATAGGAGTCGTAATAGGTGTCGTCGTCGTCACTGCCGATCAAGATATCGGCGAAGATGCTTCCAACGAGGGTTCCAGAGGAGACGGTTCTCTTGCCCTGACCCGTCCCGTCCTCGAAATCGAGCAGGTCGGCTAAGGTGAAGTTGTGGAGATCGAGGCTCAGTGTCGACGAGTCCGTGGCATCGCGGACGGCCTCGCTGGCAATGACGGTGCCGGATGTGTCGACCTGTCCCTGCAGATCGAAGACGAACAGATCGAGATCGTCCTCGTTGATCTCTATGAGCGCTCCGTCCGTCGAGCGGGTCCCTTGAGAGTCGATCGTCGTCAGGAAGTTGATCGTGAAAACCCCGTCCGCTTCATCGATGTCGATGGAGTCGAAGAGTTCGTCGGCCGTGATGGTCCCTGCCGCGCTCGTCGCGCCGTAGATGAAATTGCTGACGACGATCGTGTTGATCGCGCCGTCGTCGATCTCGTCGATGAAGGCGTAGAGATCGTCGCCGGCCTTGAAGATGTATTCGTCGGCGCCGCCCAGACCCTCCATGCGGTTGCTGTCCGCGTTGCCGCGAAGGACGTCGTCATACATCGTGCCGCGGATGTTCTCGAAGCCGTCAGCGTAATAGTCGACGCCGTCGATCGTGATATGCGACAGGCTGCTGGTTACGTCGGCAGTCTCGTAGAAGGACTGGGCAAGAGAGGCCATCACAGCGCCGATTTCGCTGTCCCCTCCATCGACGCCGGAGGTCAGCATCTGATTCAGCCAGTCGACGAGGTTACGCTCGTTGGTCCCGCTATTGCTGATGTTGGCCAGCGCGTAGACAGCCACGCCGTCGACGGTTTCAAGCTGAACGTCGAAGCTGACGCCGGTGTCGTCATCGAGCTGCGCCAGTTCGTAGAACGTCTTGTCGGCGGCGCCATCGGCGGTCAGCGAAAAGTCGACGCCCCTCGACATATGCGAGAAGTCGAGCGTGTCGTCGCCGCTGCCTCCCATGAGAAGGCCGAACCAGGCGCTGGACAGATCGGTGCCGGTATCGGCGAGACGCAGCACATCGTCGCCGCCCGCCGTATCGATCCAGCTTTCCCCGGAAACGCCGCTGCGCTCCTGCAGGGTCTTCTCGAACTTGTCGCCGTTCACCGTACCGGCGATGGTGTCGTCGCTTTCGGTCAGGACGAGGTCGAGACCGTCATTGATCGCGAAATTGATCCATTCCTCGCTCGCGATCAGAGCCGTATCGTCCTCGGCCAGATACCGCACCGTGTCGTAGAATTGCTGTTCGGCATCGGTCAGGCCGTCCCAGGAGCCAGCGCTCATGCCGCCGGTCGTCTCCCAGAAGGCGACGTTGATGTCCCTGAATTGGCTGTCGGCGGAGTCGTTGCGCGCCACCTCCGCAGCCTTCAGCTGCGAGGCGGTGACGCTGTAATAGTTGGCGTAGCCCCCGAAGACGGGCGAGTTGTTAGTCGAGTCCGCCTCGTAGGCCGCCTTGCTGGCGTTGTAGTAGTCGATCACGTCGCCGGCATCGGTGAAGGCCGTTCCGTCGGCCGTTGTGGTCAGGCTGCGGCCAAGGACGATTTGCGGCGAGGCCGAGTAGTCGCTCAGGGGCCAGCTATAGAAGCCGGCGACCGTCGCCGATGCGTTCGTCTCGGAGGTGTCCGAGGACAGATGCTGCGTACCGTCGGCAGTCCCGCTTCCATCGCTCCACAGACGATTGATGGTCAGACTGCGGGCCAACGAGGCGCTTTCGCCAAAACGGATCGGCAGCAGCATCGCCAGTCTTTCCGCCTGGGTCAGCTCCGAACTGCCGGAGGCGATGGTGGACATGTTGTCAGCGACAACGAAGTCCTGCTCGTTGGCATCGAGGATCAGCGCATTGACGGCGCCCTCGTCGAGGACGAACCGGTCGGGTCCATCCTTGTCGATCAGCAGATCCGCGTCGCTGTTGGACGCGTCGACAAACTGGTACGGGGTGTCGGAGTCCTGGTCGTAGAGGTCCCAGCGATAGTTCGTGTCGCCGACATATTCGTTGTTGAGGCCGCTGAGGATCAGGACGTCGCCGCCCTCATTGCCGAAGATGCGAACCCCTTCGGCATCGGCGGCGGTCTGGATGTAGTCAGCCCCTTCGCCGGCGTAGATCGTGTCGCCGGAGTTGCCGAGAATGAGGTCGGCGCCCGAACCTGAATAGCATACGTTGGTATAGGCAAGATTGATGAAAATGTCATTGCCCATCCCGCCGTATATGGTGGTCTCTTGAGCAATATTGACGACGAAATCATTGCCGCCGCCGGCAATGACGATGGACTCGTCGCCGACGACGACGAGCACATCGTCGCCATCGCCGCCCCAGACCCTCATCATGTTGCCAATGAGGATCGCGACATCGTTGCCGCCGTCCATTCTGATGCGGGCCTGATCGCCCAGAACCATGGCGAAGTCGTTTCCGTCGCCCCCGAACGCCACCATCTCCTTGCCGAAGAGGATCATCGTGTCGTCGCCATCATTGCCGGAGCTGTTGATGTCCTCGCCCAGCGCCACGATGTAGTCGTCCCCCTCACCCCCGTACTGGCGGATCAGGCGCCCCAGCGCGAGCATGATGTCGTCGCCGTGACCGCCGAACTGGATGTTGCCGGCGCCGGCACCGATGATGATGTCGTTGTCATCACCGGTTACCCAGGTGGAGGGAAAGTCGATAAAGCGCTGGATGAAATTGAAGGCGCCGTCGGGATCGGTGAAGCCGGTCAGTTCGTCGAAATTGGCGAAGAGGGTGAACAGGCCCTCGATGCTCGGCGTGGTGTCGATCCGCTGGCCGAGCAGCGCATTGGCGAAGCCGTCCGACGCGAACAGACTCGAGGCGGTGTCATCGGCTTCATAGTAGACGCCGTCCAGACTGTTGCTGATCGCGTCGATGGTGCTGGCGGTCTCCTCGTATTTCTGGATCGCCTCGTCCTGGGCAAAGTTGAGGAGATACTCGGCGCCGCTGATCAAGGTGTCGGCATCGACGTCGTCAAGCGACAGATACTGGGTCAGATCTCCCAGCAGACCGGCATCCGGAAGGATCGCATCGAGGTCGCCGGAGAAGGCCTGGGCAATTCCGGAGAACCACTGCGGCACGAAGGCGTCGTACCAGATGTCGTTCAACATGGTTTCGTAGAAATCCGGCGGCGTCCCGTAATCGTACAAGGTTCCGTCGGGCGCATAATACTTCCCGGCCCACTCGCCGAAGGTCTCGGTGGGGAAGTAGTACGATCCCGGCTCGTTCTTGCCGACGATGTAGCCAAGGACGCCCTTGCTGAGCGCGGCCGCGGTGGCGCCGGTCGTGCTCTTGAACTGGGTGGGAATGGCCTTGCTCGCCTTGCCCCAAGCCCAGCCCAGGGGCTGCTTGTAAGCATCCGATCGCGAGACGAGGCCGGCAAGCGACATGTCGAGATAGGAGGACAGCGTGTCGCCGAACTGGACATTGGCGTAGCCGATAGCCAACCAGGATGTCCCGGCCCTGCCCGCCGACGGATATATTGAGGCTGTCGCGTATTTTTTCTGCAATATACGCAGCTTCCGCCAGCTTGACCTTCTGGTTGTAGACGAAGTTCGTCGTTCCCCAAAGCTCGCCGATCGAGGGCTGACGGGCGTTGTGATAGGCGCGACGAGTCAGCGCCGTCACACGACGACCATCATCGGTGTGTCCGTCTTGTGTGGCTGGGACGTAACCGATCAGGTTCTGCAGGTTCTTCGCGAAACCCGTGCCGCTCTTGGCGAAGATAGCGGTGTTATAGCGTCCGAAACTGTAGCCGGTCACAGAGGATAGAAGAGCGTCGCCGACGAGATATTGCACCGTTCCGCCGAGGGCGTTGCCGATCGTGCTGGCAATGGCCCCGAAGTCCGGCATGGTGGCGCCGCCCATGGCCCATTCGGGTGTCCCATCATCCGCGAAGCTGACAAGATCGTCACCCTTCTCAATGGCATTGTTGGCGAATTCCAGGATTTGTTTGGAAGTCATCGCGCTCGAAGGTGCGTCAGGGCCCGGCTCCGTGGCGTCGAGAATGGAAGGATTGGCCATCTGATAGGCCAGTTGGGACAGCCGCTTTTTCGTCTGGGTACTGATGCTGGCGCCATAGAGCGCCTTGACGTGCTCCTTGTTCTCGCTCGTGAGCGAGATCGATCCGGCGACGGACAGGATCAGATCGTCGGAGTCGCCCTCATTGTAGACGAGATTGCGATCGCCCACTTCGATGAAGACGTTCTGCGGTACACCGGAGGGGAAGAATTCATCCTGCTGATCGCCGATCCGGATCATCGCATTGTTGTTGCCGTAGAACACGTTGACGACATTGCCGTCGCCGATCTTGACGCCGATATTGCCCTGGATGGACGTGCGCGTATTGCTGTTCGCGCTCGACCCACTGTTCGCCGCGGCGCCCGATCCACTGTCCGCCGCAGAACTCGACGCACTGTCCGGCGCGGCACCGACGAAGACGCCGAGGCCGTCGCCCACATCGACGAAGATGTTTCCCGACAGTGCGCCCGCCTGCTTGTTGCTCAGATTGTCGATTCCGGTCGCCACGCTGCTCGCCAGCGCGGATCCCTTCTCCAGGAAATCTCCCACCGCACCGGTCGCGCTCTTGACCTCGCTGACGCCGGCTTCGATTGCGCTTGAGGCATCGATGGCGTATGTGGCGAATTTGGTCAGACCGACCTTCGCAAGCATCTGTCCGACGACACCGCTCAAGAGCTCTTCACTCTTGAAGCCAATCTCGGCATCGGCCGCATCTCCTGCATCGGCCGCATTGCCTGCATCGGCCGCATCTCCTGCATCGGCCGCATTGCCTGCATCGGCCGCATCTCCTGCATCGGCCGCATTGCCTGCATCGGCCGCGTTCCCCGAGTTCGCGTCGCCCTTTTGCTGGGATTTGGGCTGGCTTCGGTACGAATATCCGATTGCGTAGAAGGCGCCGTCGCCCGTCTTGACCGTGATGTTCGGAATGAGGCTGTCGCCGGCCGAGATCGCCAACGTGGACATGGAATCAGACGTGGGGTTGATGTCCAGGGCGACATTGGCCGAACCGATGTTCACGATGTAGTTGTCCGGAGCAAACTCGGAATCGGACGACGCGATCAAGCCGGGCACGCTGGTGACGAAGTCGGTCAGGTTGGAAAGACCGTTCATCACCGGATTGTCATAGGAGAAACTGTACGGGTCGGAATGGTCGACGCCGCCATAGCGCACGAACAGGTTGGCCTGCCCGAAGCTGAGCACCTGGTCCGCCCCATCCCCGATATGGACAAAGACGTTGTAGGAGTCGGGCAGGCTGTGCGTCGAGGGACTGGGGGCCACGGCCACCAGGGCCGCGAAATTGTTCCCGTCGCCAATCTTGGTGACGATATTCAAGCCGGCGGAATCGCCGAAGCGGGCGAGGAAGGCGACCATGTCGCCGTCGCCAATGTGGGTCAGCGCGTTGAAATATTGCGAGGCGAGTACGGCGACGATATTGCCGTCGCCCACCTTGGTGTGGACATTGGCGCCGCCGATGCCGACCATGATGACGAAGTCGTTGCCGTCGGCGATGTTGGTCGAGATGTTGTATTCGCCGACGAAGAGGCCGGCATAGAGCCCATCTTGGCCGCCCAACCCGATGCGGGTGACCAGATTGTAACGCCCGAGATAGACGCCCATGACCGATCCGTTGGTGACGAGCGTCGCCACATTGGCGTAGCCGGCCATCAACAGGAAGTTCTCGCCGTCCTGGATCGTGTCGTCCGCGTGCACCTTGGCGAAGAAGTTGCCCGCGCCGCCCATGATGGCGATCAGTTGATCATTGGCCCCAACCTGGAAGAGGACATTGCCGACGCCGAGCATGACGGCGATTGCGCTGGTGACGTTCCGGCCTGCCTCGTCGCCCTCAATGGTGGTGTTGACGAGCAGATTGCCGACGCCGCCCATCACCGCCAGCAGATCGCCCGCCCCCTCTTGATAAAGGACATTCGCCAAGCCCAGCATGATCAGCAGGCTGTCGTCATCTTTTTGGGAACCGTACAGCATCCCCACGTTCAACGCGCCAGCCGCGACGATGACATTATCACCAGACGCAGCCTTGTAGAACACGTTCAGCAGTCCCGCCATGAACAGATAGGTGTCGATCTGCGGCAAATCGTGCGCACCGGCATCGCCAACGAGGACAACGTTAAGTCCTCCGGCCACAATACCCATCAGAGACCCTGCTTCCGCCTTTCGTATGATGTTATCTAATCCCACCGCTAGGATGAAATCATTACCGGACCCCAAATCAACGTAGTTTAGCAAGCCAAGAGCAACCGCGAAGTCATTGCCGGCGCCCGTGTGAACCAGATTCACCCAAGAGTCCGCAATGACCAGATCATCGGCCGCCGCACCGTCTATGCGATCGCCCCGCGTGTCGATCCAGCTTCCGAGTCCAAAGACTCAGGATCGTCCTGTCATACGAGCCGCCGTCCTCTATGCCGAAGCCCACGCCCGCGCCGGCGTACGTCACGCCGTAGTCCCCCGTCTCCGGGACTTTCATCAGGCCGACATCGAAGACGGCGAGGGGATCGGTGTCGGTTTCGGCCGACAGGGTCCGGTAGATGGTGCTGTCGCCGACCCCGAATTCGTTCTGATCCGTCGTCACATCCAGATCGATGCTGTCGATGCCGAGGTCGGAGAGCTTCTGCGCCTCGCCGTCGTCCTTCTCGCCATCGCCGTCGTAATCGCGCCAGACATAGGCGTTCTGGTAGTCGCTGTCGTTCTCGTCGAACGTGTCGCCATAGATGTCGTGGAGAGCCTCGGCGTCGGTTTCGTCGGTGCCATCGGCGAAGATCATCTCGCTGGACTGGATTTTCCCGTCCGCATTGGCGTCGATCCAGAGGAAGCCGTCCATGTCGGCGCTGGAAGAATCGAGCCAGGAGACGGAATCGTCGTTGCCGTCGCCATCGGTGTCGAAGACGGGTGCGCCCGGATCGGCTGAAACCAGATCGGCAGACCCATTGCCGTTCATGTCGATGACGATGGGGCCGACGGTCTGCGCCGCTTCGCCGCCCGCGTCGCTCCCCGCCCCCTCGGAGTCGGGACCGTAGGTGCGATCCTGGAGTTCGTCGACATGGCTGGTGTCGAGCTTGTCCTCATAATCATAGCTGTTGAAGGAGGCGCTCGCATTGCCGTCTTCGTCTTCCTGATAGACGACATTGCCGTCCGCATCGCGCTGGACATAGGCGGAATCATCCGCATAGGCGTCCGTCGGGGCCTCGTAGCTCGACTCGTCCGGCGGCGCCTCCCGCAGCTTGGTCGTGTCCTGCCCCTGGTCCTCGAGCTGCTGCAGCGTGTCCTCGTCGGGCGCCTGATAGGCGTCTCCGCTGTAGGTTGCATCACCGGGGGCGGCCAGGAAGGGATTCAGCGCATCGAACGTGCCAGGCGAAAGCCCGATATATTGCTGCAGCCAACCATCGGCCTCGTCGATGCCGCTGCGGTCGGCCTTGTCGATGCCCTGATCGTCGAGAAGGGCACTGAAGTTTGCCTCGCTGTCGACCGTGGAGTCGACTGGCTGGTCGGAGACGACCGGCTCCACGACGTCTGGCAGTGAATTGTCCGCACCGTCCCGTGTTCCGGTGGTCGAGCCGTAGACGACCTCCGAATACATGCCGTAGACGCTGATCTGGTCGGCTTCTCCCGCGATCGAGCCATTGCCGTCGACACGGGTGTAGGCGCCATAGGCGTTGATCTCGTCGCGCCCCTGCGACCCCTCGATCAGGTTCGCGATACCGTAGGAGTTGATCTCGGAACTGCCGGTTGAGCCGGAAAGATCGACATTGTTGTAGCCGCCGACCGCGTCGACCGAGACGTCGCCCGAGCCGCTGTAGGAGAAGATGTTGACGAGGCCGTAGAGGCCGGCGTCGACGCTGGCGGCATCGGCGATGTCGACCACATTGGCGCCACCGAACACATAGGCGTCGACATTGCCGGTGCCCTGGTGGGTGATGCTGTTGACCCCGCCGAGCATGTAGTAGTTGGCATCGCCGTCATTAGAGACGGAGACGATGTTCGATCCGCCGACGGCATAGACGTCGGTGTAGCCGGTGTAGCCAGCGCCGCCGTCGTCGCGGAACACATTGTTGCTATAGCCGCCCATGATGATCTGCAGATCGCTCTGCCCGTCATCGGAATAGAGGTTGCCGTAGGCCACGAGATTGACGATCGAGCTTCCGGCGCCGGTCCGGCTGATGACCTGGCCGTAAGCGGCCGCATAGACATCCAGATCGCCCTCGGTGACCTCGAGGCGGATGACGTTGATCGCTCCCAGTCCGTAGAAGGAGAGGTCACCGTAGGAGTTGATGCCGTCCGGACCGACGCGGCTGACTTCGTTGTAGAGACCGCCGCCATAGAAATCGACGTCGCCGACGATCGTCTCATTGGTGATGACGTTGCCGCCGGCGACACCGTAGAAATTGATGTCGCCGATCTTGCCGGTGTTGGTCATCTCATTGTAGCCGGCCGCACCGCGGAAGTTGATGTCGCCGAACGCGAAATCGTTGGTCAGGACATTGCCGCCGGCGACGCCGTTGAAATCGATGTCGCCGACCTTGTCGTCCGCCGTCATCGTCAGCGCGAGGGCATCGTCGATAGCGGTACGGTTCAGGATGTACGCGGCGATGGCCAATCCCGCGATGTATTGGCCGAAGTCCCGGATGTTGTTTTCGCGAAGGATTTTCCATCCCAGGACATCGTTGTCATCTTCTTCGTAATCGGCCAGTTCACTCAGCAGGTCGATGTCGGTGTTCAGCCAGTCCTCGAAGCCTGACTGGGAGCCGCTGGCCAGATAGACCGGCACGAGATTGCCGACGATGGACCGCCAGTCGAGGGCATCAAGCAGGACGGTCGCTTCCTCCACCGTGCTGGCATCCAGTTCCTCCTGAAAGAATGTCGAGCCGGTGTCGCCCGAGGTTCCGCTCTGCGGATCGTCGATGACGATCCCCGCCTGAAGCGTCGGCGCCGCCCCGTAGTCGAGATCGAACAGCCGATCGGGCATCAGGGCCGAGTCCCATGCCGCGTCGCTCAGATTGACGGTGACTGAACCGGCCTTTATGTCGTCGTCAGAGGTCTCGAGGAGCGTGAACTCTTCGCTATCACCGACCTTGACGTAGAGACCCATGTGATAGTCGAAGACGCTGAGGGTTTCGGCGGGCCACGAGATTTTCGTGATCGGCGCGTCGCTGTAGAAGGTCACGCCGAAGAGGGAGTTGTAGTCGACCCGATCCTGCTGCGTCTCATACGACTGGAGGCTGACTGTCCGGGCGACGCCGTCGACGACGATGTCGAACGGTGGGTAATCGTCGATATTTTGGTATGGGCCGTCGACTCCGTAGTGGGCCTCGGTCAGAATGCCGATCGTGACCTCGTAGCGGCCGCCGATGCGATCGCCATATTGCGTCTGGCGAGCGTCGCGCTCGGCGAGAACACCATCGGCGATCGTGTCCAGAAGTTGCGTGTTCTGGCGGTTCGCCAGCCCCGCCAGGTTCAATTCCGGGAAGTTGTCGGTCAGCAGCGTGCCCGCATAGGTCTGCATGTCCGCGAACCAGGCGCTGCTGTCGGCCATCCAGCTGTTGAAGTCGCTCTCGGTGGGCGACTGGGTCACGCCGGTCTGGTCTGCAATGGCCTGTTCCTTACCCCGGAACACGCTCAGAGCGAGGTCGTAGAATGCGCTGTAATCGAGGTCGGCATCGTCAACGATCCACTGCTCCACCGTCTCGTCGGTAATGGACGCGTAGCGGTCGACGATGTCGGACACGTCGGGTCGCGGTGTTCGAGGTCGGCGTAGCCGTATCCGTCCGCCAGTGCATTGCCGACGGCGCTGCTGATCGTTGAGCCGAGATAGTCGTTGAGGAACAGGTCCAGCGTCTCGGCCACATCGGCGACGGGAACGGTGTCGGTGCCATCGATCGTTCCGTCGCCATTGGTGTCGGCGTAGCCGTCCAGAATCTCCGAGATGGCCGCGTTGACATCGTCCTGGTCGACCAGGCCGCCATAGGCGATGGCCTCGTAACGATCCGCGATATCCGCTCCGAGGACCGGGTCGGCATCGTTGGCACGGTTGATGAAGGCGTCGAGCGGATTGACGCCCTCGCTGATCGAGACATTGTCGAGATAGACGCCGCGCCCATCCGTCGGGCCATAAGCTGAGAGGGCCAGTTCGGTCGCGCCGACATCGGATGCCTGAACCCGGAAGTGGTAGGTCTTGGCGAAATCGGAGGCCTGATAGACGTGGCCGATCGCCTCGCCGTTCCAGATGACCTCCAGAACCTCGTCGCTGGCCGAGCCCGCGACCGTGTCGCCGGGCTTGAAGTCGAATGACAGCGTGTAATATTTGGCCGCCTCCAGATCGACCGTCTGCGCGATCGTGGCCGTCTGGGCGTTATCAAGTTGCAGAAAGAAGCCGGTTCCGAAATCGGCATCCGCCGCCTTCAGCCGGACGTCACCGCCGGTGACGCTCCAGCCAGGGAGCGCGTCGAGAAGCCCGCCGGCGACGACGCCGCTCGTCTGCAGGTAATCGAAACCACCATTGACGATCCTTTGGCTGAGGTCGTCATGCGAGGTTCCGAACAGGTCGTCGACCAGGATCGTCCGGTCGTTGAAGACCAGGACGTCGATGTCCTTGAGCGTGTCACGTCCCTCGTCCAGACCATCCGCGGTGTTCAGGTCGGTGACGTAGAAGGTGTGGGCCCAGCCGCCGTTCACATACTCCCCGCCGATGTAGTCGAATGCATAGTCGGCAAAATTGCCGAGATAGACGGCCGTGTCGGTGTCGGCGCCACCGGAATTTGCGGTCGACCAGAACCCGCTGATTTTATCGTTGCCGCCGCCGCCAATGAAGGTGTCGTCGCCACCCGATCCCTTGAGGTCGTTCTTGCCGGCCCCGCCAATGAGGATGTCATCCTCTGCGGTGAGATAGTACTGCGCGCTGGAATTGGTGATGCCGATGTCGCCGCTGAGAGCGGAGACGTCCAGCCGAACATCGTCGAACTGCAGGATTTCGATATCGACCAGATCGACATTACCGTAAGGACCGTTGCCGAGGCGGAGGAAATCCTTGCTTTGGCCGGTCGACTGATCGACCAGGCCGCCCTCGAACCTCTTGAAATATGTGTAGTCGAAAATGCTGCCGCGGAAGACGGCCGTATCGGTCGACAGATCATCCGACGTGTCGATCACGCTGCTGTCGTTGCCATAGATATGCTGCTGGCTGACGAATGCGTCCGCCGTGCTGACGAAGGTGTCGTTGCCTCCGTGTCCGTAGAAGGCCGTGCGCTGGTCGTCGACCAGAATGTAATTATCGGCTTCGTCGCCATGGACCGTCGTGCCGGTGGAGTCGTAGGAGGAGCCGACGATCACGTCGCCGCCAAAGACCTGGTCGAGACTGAGCGTACGGTCCGCGAAGACCAGCTCGTCGATGCCGATCAGCTCATCGCGGCCCTCGTCCAGCCCGTCCGCGAGATTGCGGTCCTCGACGACCGCGCGGTAGCGGGTTCTGCCGGCCTCCTCCCAAGTCCCGACGATGGAAATGTCGTAGTCGGTCGAGACGCCGTGATAGAGGGCCTGGTCGATCGAGTCGGGATCGGCCGCGATCTCATCCTGCATGCTGGAGAGTTCAGTGTTCTCGTCGGGGTCGCCGATCAGCCCGGAGTCGAACAGGGACGTCTTGGCGGCGCCGGGGGCGGTGACGTTGGCCACCATGTTCTCACCGCCGCTCCGTTCAAAGAAGCGCACCTCCAAATCATGCACGCCTTCTTCGAGATGGATCGTCCCGGATTGATAGACCATGCCGTGATGGCCATCATTCTGAACGACTTGCGTGCCGTCGATCCAAAGACCGGATCCGTCGTCCGAGCCGGTCTCGAAGGTGTAGTCTCCGGCCTGTCCCTCGCCGACTACGATGGTTCCTTGCCATCTGACACCAAACCAGTCGGCATTTTGTTCCTCGTCATAGCGCGCCGCCAGGGCGCCGACATCGAAATCGTCCACATAGCCGGCGGCGGTCAGATCGGTGTTCGAGGTCTGCGTGATCTGGCTGACACTGCTCGGCGTATAGTTGAAGTTGACGAATTCGAAGTAGAGCTGGCCGCGGTGGGACTGGCTCAACATGCCGGAGTCATGAATGTCGGTGTATACGTTGCCGGTGTCGGCCCCGGAGACCTGGAGGTCGAGAACCTCGCCGCCTCCATATTCAAAATATTCGACGTCCAGCCGATGCTGGCCGGCACTCAGCGCAACCCCGCCATATGTGCGCACGGCGCCATGGAGGCCATCCAGTTCAACGACCGTCACACCGTCCACCAGGAGGCGGTAGCCATCGTCTCCGCTCACGCCGAACATGTAATTGTCGGCGTCATCCACATCGATGTAACCGGTGTAGCGCAGGCCGAAATCGTCCGGGTTGGCCGCCGTCCCGGAGGTCGCGTAGTCGAGACCTTGCTGATGGACGTCGATTCGATCGACGAGGCCAGTCACCGCCGGGTTGGCGTTGGGAATACCGGCCAACGTGACCACGTCGGTGAGGTTGTAGAACTGGAAATACCAGTTCGGCGTCAGACCGAAATCGGAATCGCCGCTCGGCTTCGGATCCCAACCCCCCGCCAGAACATCGTCACCGGCCCCGCCCAGTAGGCGGTCGCCGCCGGCCCCACCGACCAGAACGTCGTCGCTGCTGCTGCCGATCATGAAGTCGTTGGAATCGACGCCGTAGGTTGTGCCGGTGCTTTCTGCGGTGCGATAATTGTCGACACCGCTGGTATTCAGGACGAAATCGTCGAACTGCACCCGATCGATGTCCTGCATCGACGCGATCCAGGTGCTGCCATCGGCGACGATGGTGCGGAGGAATTGGACGTCGATTGCCGCGCTGTAGTACTTCTCCCGATAGAACTGATAATCGTAGATGCTGCCGGCGATGATGGCGGTGTCGGTGCTGTCGATGGCCTCCTGACCGCCGCCCGTCGCACTGGTGTCGCCAAAGAGAAATGCGCGGTTGCCGTTCTCGCCACTGACCAGGAAGGTGTCGTCGCCGGCCCCGCCCTCGACCAGATCCATCGTGTTTCCGTTTGCGCCGCCGCGGCCATCCAGCAGATCGTCGCCCGCGGTGCCGGTGATGCCGTCGATCCCGCTCGTGCCGAGCACGATCTGGCCGACGGTGAATTCGCCATCGGCGAAGACGAGACGGTCGATGCCGAACAGGGTGTCAGTTCCATCGAAAGGGGTGCCGCTCTGCCAACCGGTGTGAGCGACCTGCAGCCCTGGAGTGTCGATCCCGCCGATAGTCTTCGTGACCCAGTCGAAACTGTATTCGCTGCGCTGGCCGGAAAAGATGACCGTGTCATATCCATCATCCGAAGTGAACGCCGCGGCCGAGCCGCCGATGATGATGTCGTCATAGCTGTCGCTGCCGTCGTCGGCAGTGCCGCGCCGCCCGACGATCGTGTCGTCGCCGCCATGGCCTTCGATCAGACCGCTGCCAAGGCCGACAAGGAGATCCTCTCCGTCCGTGGCGGCCTGACGGACGGAAGAAGTCGAGAGATCCGTCGCTGTCGGAGCCGACGAGGAAACTGCCGAGTGCCGCCTCCATATCGGCAACTGTGGCGACCGAACCGGTGTCGGCATCGGCGACGGCGGCGATATCGAGCGCCAGCGCCAGGGGATCGAGCCGCTGTGATTCCACATAGTCGGACAGAAGCGCGTCCCGTTCGGCAGACGACAGATCCGCCGCCGCATCGCCCGACATCGCAGCGGCCCATTCGGCACCTGCCAGGTCGGCCTTTCGAATCGTGTAGGTCGTTCAACCGAGCCCGCTCGAGAATAGGCCAAGCGCGTCGGTCAGATCGGTTCCGTTGACGACGAAATTATCGAAATTGTAGGAAATAAGATAATTGCCATTGTACAATCCGTAATCAGTCGAATGTATGGTCATAAAGAAGTTGGGTATCTTCTGAGAATTGGCTAGTGTCAGTCGAGAAGCTGATTGCGTTCTCGACCTGCGCCTGTCGTGGATCCCAGCCATTGTCGTCCCACGTCCAATTCCTCGCATCATTGGCGAAGTTGATCGAAAGATCACTCACAAGAGCGCGACTTGGCTAGCGTCTGATTCATGGCATAGATGTCAATGGTCATATAGGTCGCTGGCGTCAAGATCTTGGTTCGCAGACATGTCAACCAGCCGAAGGCGAGGTCGAACGAGACCGTGATACGTTGGTGCCATCAGCCGCGATGGCGGCTGCGAGACCGTCGCCCTGCCAATCGTCAAGTTCCTCCGGATCACCGAGATAGGAGTTGTAAGGGCCATCCAGCCGCGCCTTCAACTCCGCAACGATGGCGTCGGTGGTCCCGAACCCATCCTGATAGGCATCGATCATGCCTCTCATGGCAGAGTCGATGGCGCTCTGGTCTCCGCCGATCATTCGCAGACCGAGTTGCGAAAGTACCGACGCCACGTCGATGCCAGTGATAGCGCCGAAATTCTCGAGGTCCTCGGAATAAATCTCGCTGTGAATGGTGTCCCTGAGGGCCGTCCCGTCGTCGCTTCTCAGATAGGCCTGCAGCCGCGACGTGTAATCGGTCCCGGCGATGGTCCCCGCTTCGACGCGGTGCGTGAAGCCCGACTCCAGGTTCATGTCGGCGAAGCTGTGGATGCTGGCTGCCGAACTGTCGGAGGCGCCGCTGATCATCCAGTACTGCAGATAGTTGGAGGCATCGGTCTCGACATAGCCTTCGAGGATCGCTTCCTTGAGGCCGTCGGCGAGGAACATGTCGGAAAGATTCTCGAGCCGATCGACCAGATCGGCGGAATCGAGCGTGAAGTCCTCGTAGTAGGAAGAGTAACCGTTCGACGCCGCGAAGAAGAGATCAAAGGTATCGCCGGACTGCAGGGCCGCCAGCTGATTGTCACTGCTCTCGGTCAGGAAGGAAAGTGCCGATATCAACTCGAAGCGTTGCTCGGTCTCTGCGCCCCCTTCGAGGAACGTCAAGAAATTTTCGAGATAAATCGCGAAAATGTCGCTGTAATCGGCGACGGTCCAATTCGTGAGCAAATCTCGTTGCGAGCTGTCGAGGACATCGTATTCGATCCAATCCTCCAGATTGTCGACCAGAAGAATTTTGGATCTTTCGCCGACATCCGTATAGGTGATGGAGTTCCGCTTTCCAGCGAGCCATGACCAGGCATTGACCGTCGTCTGGGTCTTGGAGCGAATGTCGACATTCTCGATCTCGAAGCCGGCGAACATGTTCTCGGGCAGGAGCCAATCGCGGGTGACGAATGTTCCGTCGGCGTCGAACTGGCCGCCATAGAGGAGCTTCGCCAGCCGGGCGCTCAGTATTCTGTGGGCGCCTCATGATTGCAACGACTGCGATGCCGTCCGGGGAGGCGCGAAATCGAAAAAAGATATTTCATCCAGCGAGATCGAGGAGCCATTGTAGGTCAACTCGTCCGCCCACTGCCAATCGTAGCTATGGGTCCCGTAGGTTTCGGAGCCGAGCACGGTCTCCGCGGAATTGACCCACACGGAGCTACCTGAAGCCTGGTATTGCAGGTTGCTTTTCGTCACGTCCGGATCGAGGAAGAACGCGCCGACATCACTGATGGCGTTCCAGGCGTCGGTCGCGGCGCCCGATATCCAGGCGACGGCCTCCTCGGCGGCGTCGGCAACGGCGTTCGCAGCCTCCGTGACGCCCTTCCACGTGTCTTCGGCAAAGGAGATCACCTCGTCGAAGATCGGCACTTCGCGCAGCACGTCGATCGCCGTGTCGATGGCGTTGCCGACCTCGTTGAAGAAGTCGCCCACGTCGGAGATGAAGGCGTCTATCTGCTCGCCGATCGCCGTCCAAAGCTGTTGCCACGCATCGGGCTGCGGTTCGCTGAACCCGACGCTGCTCGACAGCGTGATCGTGTTGTAACCGGACACACCATTGAAGACGACGTCGCCGCTATCGTTCTTTTTTACCGAGGAATACGCCGCCAGGCCGTTGACGGTGAGGTCTCCCCCGGTGTCGTAGACCTTGAGGATACCGGAGGCACCGGTGATCGTGTCGTCGCCGGACCCGGCGTAGACGGTGGCCGCGAGCGAGCCGAGGACGATGTCGTCATCGCCGGCGCCGGCGATGATGTCTCCCCCAAGGCCGATAGCGACGATCAGATCGTCGCCGTCAGTCCCTTCATAGTAGCCGGAGGCTGCGTAGGCGATCGATTGTCCGAAGGACATGGCAAGGACTCCCCTCCCCTTCCGTGGGCGACGCAATGCGCCCCGGCCAATGGGCTGGCGCCTCACCGGGCTAAGTCCGCCGGCGCCATCTCAGAACTGGATTTCAATAATGGCAAGTCGTGATAAGCCGGCACCAGCCGGAGCAGGGCGCCCTATTGCGCCCTGCTTCGTCGTGTCAGTTCAGATCAGCGGCTCGCTTGGAGGACGTCACGTCCTCCTCGCCTTCGGCGGTGACGGCGACCTCGCTGGCCAGCCCGTCGCCGACCCCTTCCCCGGTCATCTCACCGCCGGCTGCATCCCGACCCGAGTTCAGGATCTTCTGCATCTTTTCGTCCTTCAGGAAATTCTCGATCACCTTGACGGCGTAGAGAAATCCCGGCAGCGGCATCGCCACCACCTCGGCCAGCTCCGGCTTGACCTGCTGCGGATCCACTCCCTGCGACAGCAGAGTAGGGTCTTGAGCCACAAAATACAGTCGAACGACGCCATTGCTCATTTGAACGGCCCCGACCGAATCCACTAGCTTGATCTCTTTCGGCATATCAGCCCTCCCAAGGCTCCTTTGAATTCCCATCTGCTGCCAGTCTATGCGCATTACTTGGAATTTGGAAAGGACTTTTTAAGCAATCGATATTGCGTTTCTGTCATAGGAATTTGTACACCGTGTTTATCTAGTTGTTCTGCCAAGTAATTCAATCTGTGATTGCAATAGGGTGTTGTGATGCCTTGCGCAGCTTCTTCTAGGCATTCATTCCTTGCAACCCATCGAGGGCTGAATCCACGCAGTCCGCGACCGAATGTCGGATCGCGTTGCCGCTGCTCTTGCGAATATTGCAATATGCCCGGAATCGGAGATGCGTTACCCTCGCCACGGGGGAGGGCCGGATATGGAACTGGCGTGGCTTGAGGACTTCATTGCGCTTTCCAGCGTCAGGGTTTTTTCGCGCGCGGCCGAAGCCCGCAATGTCAGCCAGTCCGCATTCACGCGACGCATTCAGAATCTGGAACGGTGGGTGGGGACGAGCCTGGTGGACCGGAGCGTTCATCCGATTGCTCTGACGCCGGCGGGCGAGATGTTCAGGGAGTCGGCCCATGAGGCGCTGCGCGCGCTGACGCTCGCGCGCCACGAGGTCCAGTCGCTGACAAAACGTCAGGGAGAACTGTTGAAATTCGTTTCGCTCCACACCCTGGCGATATCGTTCTTCCCGCATTGGATCAGCGAGATCCAGCGATCTCTCGGCCTTGTAAAGACCCGCGTCGTCACGGAAGACTTCTCCGGTTGCGTAGAGACCATGCTCAACGGATCGAGCGATTTCATGCTCAGCTATCAGCACCCAAGCGTGCCCAATGTCATCGACAAAGATCCATATCATTCCGTCGAACTGGCCGTCGACCGCGTCATCGCGGTGAGCGCTACAAACAACACAGGCGGCTCGCTCCATACGATTACCGGAACGGGCAGCTTTCCGCTTCTCGCCTTCAGCACGGATAGCTTCCTCGGACGCATATCCGATTCCCTCCTTCAGCAATCCGGCTTCGTGTCACGCGCCGTGCCGGTCTACGAGAACTCGGTGGCCGAGGCTCTCAAGACGGCATGCGTCGCAGGACTGGGCGTCGCCTGGATTCCCGCCATCGCCGTCAAGACGGAGATCGACAACGGATCGCTGGTCAAGATCAGTGATCCGTCGCAGGAAACGGAGGTCTCGGTCAGATTGTACCGCTCAATGGAACGCAGCCATCGGGATGTCGAACGACTATGGACATTCATTCAATCGCGAGCGGTGAAGCCGGATTCATTCTTGCCGGGCAGGTGACTTTTTCAGCCGCCGGGGCAACAGACCGTTCGGGTCCCGGTTCGCTCGGGCGGACGTACGCCCGCTCCCGGCCGATCAGGCGCGCCGCTTCGGCAGGACCCGGTCCGGCGGGCGATGCCCGTCGAAGAAGACGCGGATGTTGATCAGCACACGCTCGCCCATCTCGATCCGGCTTTCCAGAGTCGCCGAGCCCATGTGCGGCAGCAGCGTGATCCGGTGCTGGCGGCACAGTTCCAGAAGCCGCGGATTGACGCTGGGCTCCTTGTCGAACACATCAAGGGCCGCGCCGGCGATGCGATTTTCCTCGACCGCCGCGATCAGCGCCTTCTCGTCCACGATGCCGCCGCGGGAGACGTTGACCAGATAGGCCTCCTTCTTGAGAAGGCCGAGCCGCCGGGCATCGATCATCCGGCGGGTCTCCGCCGTCAGCGGGGTGTGGATCGTGACGATGTCCATCCGCGCCAGCATGTCGTCGAGGTCGTCCCAGTAGGTCGCGTTCAATTCGGCCTGGGTCTGATCGGCCACGGGCGTCCGGTTGTGATAGTGGATGGACAGGCCGAACGCCTTGGCACGGCGGGCGACGGCGGTTCCGATGCGGCCCATGCCCACAATGCCGAGCTTCTTGCCGAAGATGCGGTGCCCGAGCATCCAGTTCGGCGACCATCCGTTCCACACGCCGCCTGTCTCCAGCAGCTTCTGGCTCCCTTCCACCAGACGCCTCGGCACGGCGACGATCAGCGCCATCGTCATGTCCGCGGTGTCCTCGGTCAGAACGCCCGGCGTGTTGGTGACGATGATGCCGGCGCGGTTGGCTGCCTCGACATCGATATGCTCGATACCGGCGCCGAAATTGGCGATCATCCGCAGTTGCTCGCCGGCCGCGGCGATCAGATCGGCATCGATCCTGTCGGTGATGGTCGGCACCAGGACGTCGGCGCTCTTCACCGCCTCGCGCAGCGCCTCCTGCGACAAGGCGTGGTCATCATGATTGGGGACCAGATCGAACAATTCCTCCATGCGCTGCTCGACCGGAACCGGCAATTTCCGAGTGAGGACGACACGGGGTTTGTTCATGGGGGTCCTTCCTCGCTATATTGCAGGCGCTTCGATAAGCCCCTCTTAACCCTGTTGCGGCAAGGTTGGGCGCATACGAAGCGCAATGTTTCGGACCTCCCTTAGCAGCGGGTCGGGACGAAGCAAAGCCGCGGCCGGGGTGTCCAGACGTCAGCCTGACCGGTACGCTCAGCCGACCCGCCGACCGAGGAGGACCATCCGCTTGCCAATGCTTCGACATATGCGTGCTCTTCTTTTCGCCCTCTCCCCGGCCTGTCTCGTCGGGGCCGGTCTGCCGCCGGTTGCGGTCCACGCACAGGATATTACCGGCTCCATCGAGACCGGTGCGTCGGGCCTGCCCCTGCCCCGCTTCGCTTCGCTGAAGTCGTCGCACATCAATATGCGCGCCGGGCCCGGCCGCGACTACCGCGTCGAATGGAACTACCAGAAGGCCGGCCTGCCGATGGAGATCATTCAGGAATACGACAATTGGCGAAAGGTTCGCGATGCCAATGGCGACGAAGGCTGGATCCACGTCTCACTGCTGACGGGCAAACGCACCGGCCTCGCCGCGCCCTGGCAGAAAGACGACTACCTGCCGCTGCGCAGCCGGCCGGCAACCCGATGCGCCGCTGATCGCCAAGATCGAGCCGGGCGTGCTCGGCGATGTCGTCTCCTGCGACGGCGAATGGTGCGTCATGGACTATGGCGGCTATGAAGGCTACATGCGCCAGGCCCAGATCTGGGGCGTCTATCCCCGCGAATAGATCGACGACTGACGCCACCCGGCGCGAGCATCGTCCGTCCTTCGCCGACTTCCTGCCGAGCCCTTCGAAGGTGATTTGCCCGCCGAGCCTCGGCAGGGACTTTCGTCGGCGCGTCAATCCGTGTAGTTCCGTCCCCGAAACCTGCACCGCATGGCGAGGAGTTCCATGCGGCTAGGACGTCAGGGGGAACGGCCAGATATGAGCGAACGGAAATCCAGCTACGACTACGAGGAACTGCTCGCCTGCGCACGGGGCGAACTCTTCGGGCCGGGCAATGCCCAATTGCCGGCGCCGCCCATGCTGATGTTCGACCGCATCACCGAGGTCTCCGAAGATGGCGGCGAACATGGCAAGGGCTACATTCGCGCCGAACTGGACGTGAAGCCGGACCTCTGGTTCTTTCCCTGCCACTTCATCGGCAACGAGATCATGCCCGGCTGCCTCGGCCTCGACGCGATGTGGCAACTCACCGGCTTCTTCCTCGGCTGGCTTGGTCTGCCGGGCTATGGCATGGCGATCTCGACCGGTGAAGTGAAGTTCAAGGGCATGGTGACGCCGAAGACGAAGCTGGTCGAATATGGCGTCGACTTCAAGCGCGTCATGAAGGGCCGGCTCAATCTCGGCATCGCCGATGGCTGGCTCAAGGCCGATGGCGAGCAGATCTATTCGGCGAGCGACCTCAAGGTCGCTCTTTCGCAGGAAAAGGCCGGAGCCTGATCGTCCGGACCCTTTGACCATCGGACGCCAATTTCCATCTTCTCCGCCGTAGAAGGGAGAACTTCCATGAGACGAGTTGTCGTAACCGGAATGGGCGTCGTGTCATCGATCGGCAACGACGTCGCCGAAGTGACCGATTCCCTGCACGGGGCCAAGAGCGGCATCACCTTCTCCGAGCCATTCGCCGAACATGGGTTCCGCAGCCAGGTATGGGGCATGCCGACGCTCGATCCGGCGGATCAGATCGACCGGCGCGCCATGCGCTTCCTGCATCGGGGCGGCGCCTGGAACCATGTCGCGATGAAGCAGGCGATCGCCGATGCCGGCCTGGAGGAAGGCGGCATCACCGATCCGCGCATCGGCATCATCATGGGCTCCGGCGGCCCCTCGACCGAGATCGTCGTCGACGCGGCCGATATCACGCGGGAGAAGGGTTCGCCCAAGCGCATCGGGCCGTTCGCCGTGCCGAAGGCGATGAGCAGCACCGCTTCGGCGACGCTCGCCACCTGGTTCAAGATCCACGGCGTCAACTATTCGATCAGCTCGGCCTGCTCGACCTCCGCGCACTGCATCGGCAACGCCTACGAACTGATCCAGTGGGGCAAGCAGGACATGGTCTTCGCCGGCGGTCATGAGGATCTGCACTGGACGTCGTCGAACATCTTCGACGCAATGGGCGCGATGAGCAGCGACTTCAACGACACGCCCGCCACCGCTTCGCGCGCCTATGACGAAAAGCGCGACGGCTTCGTCATCGCCGGCGGCGCCGGTGTGCTGGTGCTCGAGGAACTGGAGCGGGCGAAGGCGCGCGGCGCGACGATCCATGGCGAGATCATCGGCTACGGCGCGACATCAGACGGGTACGACATGGTGGCGCCGTCCGGCGAAGGCGCGGTGCGCTGCATGAGGATGGCCCTCGACGGCGTCGACGGC
Source organism: uncultured Alphaproteobacteria bacterium (assembly GCA_963773525.1). Lineage (GTDB taxonomy): Bacteria > Pseudomonadota > Alphaproteobacteria > Rhizobiales > Rhizobiaceae > Notoacmeibacter. The sequence goes on from CAVZBM010000002.1 coordinate 188,311, forward strand.
AGGGTCGACTACATCAACACGCATGGCACCTCGACGCCGGTCGGAGACCAGAAGGAGATCGGCGCCATTCGCGAAGTGTTCGGCGACGACGTTCCCTTCATCGGCTCCACCAAGAGCCTCACCGGCCACAGCCTCGGCGGCGCCGGTGTCCAGGAGGCGATCTACAGCCTGCTGATGATGAAGAACGATTTCATGGCCGAAAGCGCGCATATCGAGACGCTCGATCCGGAGTTCGAGGGCATGCCGATCCTCCGGGAGCGGCGAGACGGGGCCTTCGACATCGCGCTTTCGAACTCGTTCGGCTTCGGCGGCACCAACGCAACGCTCGTCTTCAAGCGGTATCAGGATTGAGGGGCCAGCCATGGACGGCTTGATGAAGGGAAAGCGCGGCCTGATCATGGGCATCGCCAACAGGAACTCCATCGCCTATGGCATCGCCCGCACGCTCGCCGCGCATGGCGCGGAGATGGCGGTCACCTATCAGGGCGAAGCGTTCGGCAAGCGGGTCAAGCCGCTCGCCGAGGAACTGGGCGTCGATGTGCTGCTCGATTGCGATGTGGAGAAGATCGAAACGGTCGACGCCGTGTTCGAGACGCTGAGGGAAAAGTGGGGCACGATCGATTTCGTGGTCCATGCGATCGGCTTTTCGGACAAGAGCGAACTGAAGGGCCTGTACGCCGACACGACGCGCGACAATTTTTCGCGCACGATGGTGATCTCGTGCTTCTCCTTCACGGAAGTGACGAAACGGGCGGCGGCGCTGATGCCGGATGGCGGCTCCATCCTGACGCTGACCTATGCGGGATCGGTGCGGGTCATGCCCAACTACAACGTCATGGGCGTCGCCAAGGCCGCCCTGGAGGCTTCGGTCCGCTATCTCGCGGCCGACTACGGCCAGGACGGATATCCGCGTCAATGCCATATCGGCCGGCCCGGTCCGTACCCTCGCCGGCGCGGGCATCGCCGATGCCCGGATGATGTTCAGCCACCAGGCCAGGAACGCCCCATTGCGGCGGACCGTGACCCTCGACGAACTCGGCGGATCGGCTCTTTATCTGTTGTCGGAACTCTCGGGCGGCGTGACCGGCGAAATCCACTATGTCGACAGCGGCTTCAACATCACTTCGATGCCGCGACTGGAGGATCTCAAGAAGGCGGACGTGCCAGGCGCAGAATAGGGCGATTGCGTTCGCAAATTTTAGGATTCGTTTACCGGCTTTTCTGACGCCGCCTTAATTCCTGCTGATGCAACTTTCGGATGAGCCCACCGAAAGCATGCCCGATGACAAGCAAAGATCGATAATCCCCAAGCGCAGCAGGACCGTCCGGTTCGCAACACTAGGCGCGCTCGGCTTTGCCGCCGTCAGCGGAACGATCTATGCCGCGCGCTTCTTCGTCGATCCGGAAGCGCTTCGTCCGCATGGACATCTATGTGGCGTCGGTTGCTTCTCTCTGCGCGCTATGCGCGATGTTCGCCGCTCTTTCCTTCTTCGCCGGCGTGGATGAATCCGAGGAGTATGTCTTTCAGGAAACCCATGTCGACAAGCTCACCGGCTTCCACACTCGCGTCGCGATGATCGGTCATATCGCCGAGGCGCTGGCCAAGGTGCTCAAGAGCGGCAAGGCTCAGTTCCTGATCGATGTCGACATCGACCGCTTCAAGCAGATCAATGACCAGATCGGCTTCGAGGAGGGTGACGAACTGATCCGGGAAGCGGCTGAAAGATTGCGCGGCTTCTTCGGAGATGAGGTGAAGATCGGTCGCATGGGCGCCGGCGAATTCGCCATCATCATCGAAGACGAGGTCGCCGACTTCGAAGGTATGCTGGACAGGCTGATCGAGCGGCTGATGGAGCCCTATCGCCTTCAGACGCACCACCAGAGCGTGACGATCTCCGCCGGCGTCGTCGCCATGCCGAAGGATGGTCGCGATCCGCTGCAGCTGATCCGCAGGGCGAACCTTGCCCTGCAGCGCGCACGTGTCGAGGGCGTCGGCGGCTGGGCCGTGTTCGAATCGGAGATGGGACGGGTCGCCGATTATCGCCAATGGGTGGAGAGCGAGCTGACCGATCGCCATCGATCGCGGGCGATTTCGTCCTCTACTATCAGCCGCAGCTCTCGCTGAAGGGCGAGAAGGTGGTCGGTTACGAGGCGTTGATCCGCTGGCAGCATCCTGAACGCGGCATCATCCCGCCGAACGAGTTCATTCCGGTCGCCGAAGAGAGCGGAATGATCCTGCAGATCGGCAAATGGGCGCTTCATCAGGGCTGCCACGACGCCCGCATGCTGCCCGAGGATACCTATGTCGCCATCAATCTTTCGCCGGTGCAGTTCAGCGATCGCAATTTGATCGCGACCGTCCGGCAGGCACTGCAGGAATTGGGACTGCCGGCGCACCGGCTCGAACTGGAGATCACCGAGACGGCGATGACGATGGACCGTGTCGTGGCGCGCGACGTCATGGCCCAGCTCGCCGCCATGGGCGTCCAGATCGCCATCGACGATTTCGGCACCGGCTACTCCAACCTCAGCTATCTGATGGACTTCACTTTCCACAAGCTGAAGATCGACCGCTCCTTCGTCTGCCGCCTGCAGGAGGACGATACGACCGGCGCCGTCATCTCGACGATCGTCGGCCTGTCGCGGGCGCTCGGCGCAGAGACGCTCGCCGAGGGCGTCGAGACGGCGGATCAGGCGACGCTGCTGCGCGCGGCAGGTTGCGACTCGGTTCAAGGCTACCATTATGGCCGGCCCGCCCCGCTCGCGACCTTCGTGACCGCCAACGATGCCGGGGCGCGCCTCTTGCCCCGCGCGGTCGGCGCCACCTATCATTGAGAATCGCGACAGGGCCGGTCAGCGACCGGCCCGCGCCTCGACGATCTTGTAAACTCCGTTTTCGGCCAACGTCCGGACGCCGGCAAAGCGTCTTTCGAGGACCTGCCTCGTAGGGAAGCTGGCGATTGGCGACGAGGAAGAGCCGTCCGCCCGGCCGCAGGCTCGCCGCCGCCTTGTCGATCATCGCAATGCCCAGAGCCGGTTCTGCCGCCCGTCCCGCGTGAAAGGGCGGGTTCATGACGATCACGTCAAACCGCTCCACAACGGCCTCCGACGTCAGATCGCACCAATGGAATCCGACCGGCATGGCCACGCCGGCCAAATTGGAGCGCGCGGCCTGCAATGATGCCCAGTCGGCCTCGTAGAGGTCGAGCGCGTCGACCGATGGCGATTTCTCGGCCACTTCGCCGCCAGAAAGCCCCAGCCCGCACAGAAATCCGCAACCCGGCCCGAAAGATCGCCCGGCAGATGGTTCGCAAGCAGGGCCGAGCCCGCGTCGACGCGCTCGGCACTGAACATGCCGGGTGCGGTGACGAATCCGGCGATGCCCGCGCCAGAACTGGCGGATGCGGCTTGCGCCAACGCTTCGCGAGCGCGGGGCTTCCGCGGCAAACCAGATGACGAGGCCGTGATGTTTCGGCAGAGCCTGCACATCCGGCGCCAGCGCCGACAGCCATTTGCGAACAGCCGCCGCGCCGTCGGTCTTGCCGCCAGCCGCGATCACGGTACCGCCATCGATGCAAAGATCGGCCGCTCGCGCCATCATCGTTTCATTCCAGCGGCGATGGCGCGACAGGCAAAGCACGACGCAGCGATAGTGGTGATCCTCGCCGACATCGTCCAGCGAGGGCAGAACGTCCAGACCCTGCCGCTGAAGCGCCAGAAAATCCGGCCGAAAGCCCTGAACGAATGTCGCGTCGGCGCTGATCCCGTCCGGCAGCGCGAACCCGGCCGGGGCGGCGATCACAAGCGTCGGGCCAAGGCCGGAGATGTCGATCTCCGCCCGCTCGAACGGCAATGCGATCAATCGTGAGAGGTCGCGGCTTTCCATTCTCGTCTCATCTCGCAAAAAGGGCGCCGGATGGCGCCCTTTCAGTCTCCCAGGAGAAGCCGACAGCCTATTCGGCGGTCTCTTCCCTCTTCTTTTCCTGGCGCGGCCTTTCCTTGCCGGTTTCCTGATCGACGACCTTCATCGACAGGCGAACCTTGCCGCGCTCGTCGAAGCCCATCAGCTTGACGAAGACCTTATCGCCTTCCTTGACGACATCGGTCGTCTTGCCGACGCGTTCCTCGGCGAGCTGGCTGATGTGGACCAGACCGTCACGCGGGCCGAAGAAGTTGACGAAGGCGCCGAAGTCGGCGGTCTTGACGACCGTGCCTTCGTACACTTCGCCGACTTCCGGCTCGGCCGTGATGGAGTGGATCCACTTCTTCGCCGCCTCGATCTCCTTGGCGCTCGAAGAGGCGATCTTCACCGTGCCGTCGTCCTCGATGTTGATCTTGGCGCCGGTCTTCTCGACGATCTCGCGGATCACCTTGCCGCCGGTGCCGATCACGTCGCGGATCTTGTCGGTCGGGATGTTCATGACCTCGATGCGCGGCGCGAACTCGCCGACCTGGTCGCGGCTTTCCGAAATGGCGGCGCCCATCTCGTTCAGAATGTGCAGCCGCCCATCCTTGGCCTGGCCGAGCGCGACCTTCATGATCTCCTCGGTGATACCGTCGATCTTGATGTCCATCTGCAGCGAGGTGATGCCCTCGGACGTGCCGGCGACCTTGAAGTCCATGTCGCCGAGATGGTCCTCGTCACCGAGAATGTCGGACAGGACGGCGAAACGGTCGCCTTCCTTGATGAGGCCCATCGCGATGCCGGCTACCGGCGCCTGCAGCGGCACACCGGCGTCCATCAGGGCCAGCGAGGTGCCGCAGACGGTCGCCATGGAGGACGAGCCGTTGGATTCGGTGATCTCGGACACCACGCGCAGCGTATAGGGGAACTGATCCGGGGTCGGCAGCAGCGGGTGGATGGCGCGCCAGGCCAGCTTGCCGTGGCCGATCTCGCGGCGGCCGGGCGAGCCCATGCGGCCGGTCTCGCCGACGCTGTAGGGCGGGAAGTTGTAGTGGAGCAGGAAGCGCTGCTTGTAGGTGCCCGTCAGCGCATCGACATATTGCTCGTCCTCGGCGGTGCCGAGCGTCGCGACGACCACGGCCTGGGTTTCACCACGGGTGAAGAGGGCCGAGCCGTGGGTCCGCGGCAGGATGCCGACCTCCGAGACGATCGGACGGACCGTCGACAGATCGCGGCCGTCGATCCGGCTGCCATCGTCGAGGATGTTCCAGCGGACGACGCGGGCCTGAAGCGCCTTGAAGGCGTCGGCGATCTGCTGGGGCGTGTATTCGCCCTCCTCGTCGCTGCCCTCGGCCGGAAGGTACTTTTCCTTGACCTTGGCCTTGGCGGCGTCGACCGCATCGTAGCGCTGCTGCTTGTCGGTGATGCGATAGGCGGCGCGGAGATCCGCCTCGATGAACGACAGCATGTCGTTCTGTAGAGCCGAATTGTCGGCGGCGATGTGTTCGCGGGGCTCCTTGGCAGCCACTTCGGCCAGCTTGATGATCGCGTCGATCACCGGCTGGAAGTTCTGGTGGCCGAACATCACGGCGCCGAGCATGGTGTCTTCGTCGAGCTGCTGCGCTTCCGATTCCACCATCAGCACGGCATCGTTGGTACCGGCGACGATCAGGTCGAGATCGCTCTCCTCCATCTCGTCGACATGCGGGTTGAGGACGTATTCGCCATCGATGTAGCCGACGCGGGCGCCGCCGATCGGGCCCATGAAGGGCACGCCGGAAAGGGTGAGCGCGGCAGAGGCGGCGACCATCGCCAGAATGTCGGGATTGTTCTCCAGATCGTGCTGCAGAACGGTGATGATGACCTGCGTGTCGTTCTTGTAGCCGTCAGCGAAGAGCGGACGGATCGGCCGGTCGATGAGGCGCGAGACGAGGGTCTCGTTCTCGGACGGACGGCCCTCGCGCTTGAAGAAGCCGCCCGGGATCTTGCCGGCGGCGAACGCCTTTTCCTGATAGTTGACGGTCAGCGGGAAGAAGTCGAAGCCGGGCTTCGGCTCCTTGGCTGACACGATGGTGGCGAGCACGACGCTCTCACCGTAGGTGGCGACAACGGCGCCGTCGGCCTGGCGTGCGACTTTGCCGGTTTCGAGGATCAGCGGACGGCCGCCCCACTCGATTTCGACCCTGTGATGTTCGAACATGATATCTTCTCTTGCTTTCATGCGCCGGTCCAAGGTCCTCCCTGCCAAGGGAGTGGACGCGACGGCGCTTCGTGGTTCTCGGGCTGGCCACGGGCAAGACGACGGGAGGCTTCGGTGCAATGGCCGGCGGCGCCGGCGGAAGCATCCTGCAATCCTGCCCCGTGACAGGCCTTCGGATGGTTCGGTCCGCGGCGCGGGCGCCGCGTTCCTCCTTGATGTGGAAACGGCCCGCCGCCATGCAGCGAGGGGCCGTCCAACGTGCCTTAGCGGCGGATACCGAGACCCTGGATGAGCGTGCGATAACGCTCCTCATCCTTCTTCTTCAGGTAATCCAGCAGGCTGCGGCGGTTCGATACGAGCTTCAGCAGTCCACGGCGGGAATGGTTGTCCTTCTTGTGGTCCTTGAAGTGCTCGGTCAGATTGGTGATGCGCTCGGTCAGGATCGCGACCTGCACTTCAGGCGAACCGGTGTCGCCCTCCGCGGTTGCGTATTCCTTGATCAGTGCGGCCTTGCGTTCGGCAGTGATCGACATCGTGCTACCCTTTCGGATTGAGGAGGATCGGGACGCCCGGCGCCGGGATGTCGTCCAGCGCGGGCCATGGAAAACAGCCGGAGAGGACCAGGCCACTCCGGCCGATGGCGTGCCTATAGGGCATTTGTGGCGGAAATGGAAGTGCCGGCCTCAGTCCCGTCCGAGCCAGCCCTTGCGGTGGAAATACCACAGCAGGCCGAACGCGATCGTGGCCATGATGGCGAGCGCCAGCGGATAGCCGAAATAGAAGTCGAGCTCCGGCATGTTCCAGGGCGACGCGTCGGTGTCGAAGTTCATCCCCCAAAGACCGGCGAGAAAGCCAAGTGGGATGAAGATCGAGGAGACGATCGTCAGCAGCTTCACCACTTCGTTGGTGCGCGCCGAGGAAAGGCTCATATGCAGTTCGATGAGCCCGGTCAGCGTGTCGCGGGCCGTCTCGCTCATCTCCAGAAGCTGGACGGAATGGTCCTGGGTATCATTGAGGAAGCGCTGGGTGTCTTCGGAAAGCGAGACGCTCTGCGTGCGGACCAGCGAGCCGACGGCGTCGCGCATGGGCAAGAGAATCTGTCGCAAATGGCGCACCTCGCGCCGCATCTCGTACATGCGGGTGAGCTGCTCCTGCTCGGCCGCGTCGAGCACTTCCTCCTCCAGATGGTCGATCTCCTCGCTTCTTGCTTCGAGCAGCGGGAAATAGGCATCGACGATCGCATCGATCAGCGCATAGGCGAGATAGTCGGCGCCGCGGGCGAACAGCCGCTGGCCGCCCGCCTCGATCCGCCGGCGCACGGGATCGAAGACGTCGCCAGGCCGCTCTTGGAACGTGACGACGAACTCAGTGTTGAAGAAGATCGAGACCTGCTCGCGCCTGGCGCCCTCATCATGGTGCAGCATCGGCAGGACGACGAAGACATGGCCGGGGTGGAACTCGACCTTGGGACGCTGACCGACGTTCAGCACATCCTCCAGCGCCAGCGGGTGAAAGCCGAAATGCTGGCCGATCTGCGCGATGACATCCGCGTCGGCAAGCCCGGTGCAGTCGAGCCACATCTTCGGCCATCCCGCCTGCTGCCGAGCCAGATCATCGAAGGCGAAGTCGGTGTGGACCTGCTGATTGCCCTCCTGGTCCATGAGGCGCAGCGTCAAACGGGGCGAATGGGCGTTCGGATCGGCGATCAGTGTGCCCGGCGGCGAACCGACCGGCGCGCGCCTGATCCTTTCCGGATATTTCTTGCGGCGCGGCCGCCCAGGGCCCCGATAGACCCGCTTTGCAAGATTCGACATTCTCGCCACCGTTCCGACTCCCTCTATTCGCCCAGGAAGAAAGCGCAAACCGGGCGGAAGGGGAAGCCGAAGGGAGCGATCAGCTTTGGGTGAAGACCCGCTTCGGGTGGAACTGGCCGGCTTCGATTGCGCCGAGCGCGACCAGCCGGCCGCGATTGGTCACGAACGCTTCCTCCGCCTCGACGGGTGCGTCGCGGCCGCGGACGATGACCGCATTGCCGAGCCGCACGCGCGAAGCCGCATCGTCATTGAGCGCCACATGGGGCAGATCCTCCAGTGCGGCCGCCGTCTCGATCAGCAGCTTGTCCAGCGCGGCGAAGCGGTCGATGCGGGGTCGATCCGCCGGCTCATCGCCGCGTTCGCGAGCCGCCTCATCCTCGGCGACGGCGGCCTCGACTTCTTCGTCGCCCTTGGCGCGGGCGGCTTCCAGCGCCTCCAGGGTCACAAAATCCTCTTCCACGAAGGGGGCGACCTCCATGCGACGCAGTTCGCTGATATGACCGTAGCAGCCGAGCTGCCGGCCCATGTCGCGGGCCAGCGAGCGGACATAGGTGCCCTTGCCGCACTCGACCTCCAACAGCGTCGTCCCGGCGGCCTCGTCCATCTCGACGATCTGAAGGCGGTCGATTTCCACCTCCCGCGCCGGAATATCGATCGCTTCACCGCCACGAGCGACGTCATAGGCCCGCTCGCCGCCGATCTTGATCGCCGAGAATTGCGGCGGGACCTGTGAGATGACGCCTTCATAGTCGCCGAGGATGGCCTCGAGTTCGGCACGTGTCGGCCGGCTGTCGGAGCGCTGGGCGACCTCGCCTTCCAGATCGTCGGTCGTCCGTTCCTCGCCCCAGCTCACGGTGAAGCGATAGACCTTGATGCCGTCCATGACGAAGGGCACCGTCTTGGTCGCCTCGCCGAGGGCGATCGGCAGCATGCCCGAGGCCAGCGGGTCCAGCGTGCCCGCATGGCCCGCCTTCTCGGCGAGAAACAGCCATTTGATTTTCGCCACGGCTTCGGTCGAACCCATGCCGAAGGGCTTGTCGAAAATGACCCAGCCGCTGATCGGCCGGCCCTTCTTCTTGCGCTGGCGCGGGCCCTTGCCCTTGGGGCGTCCGCCCCTGCCACGGGTCCGGTCGTCGCTCATTCCTCGTCCTCCCGCGCGGCGTCGTCACCGAACCGGTCGAGATCGCGCGCGACTTCGGGGCTGCGCAGGACATTCTCGATGCGGCTGAAATTGTCGAAGCTGGTGTCCATCCGGAAGCGGAAATCCGGCATCGATCGCATATGCTTCAGGGTCGACGAAACGCGGCCGCGGATGAACCCGCGATGACGGGCCAGCGCCTTGACGATCTCGTCGCCACGATCGCTGCCCATCGGCGTGACATAGACGGTCGCGATCTTCAGGTCCGGGCTCATCGCGACTTCGGAAACGGAGATGACGGCGCCTTCCAGCGCCGGATCGACGATCTCGCCGCGCTGCAGCAGCTCGGCGACGGCGTGACGAACCTGTTCGCCAACGCGCAATTGCCGCTGGCTTGGCCCTTTGGAGCGATCAAAACGGGGCATGGCGTGCCTTCCGGGCATGGATGGCGACGGGGCGGAGTGGAACCGGCCCGACAAGAAATGAGAGGCGGCGCTATAGCGAAGCCGGCGGGCTTTGGCCAGACCCTCTGCATCGCAACGTTCGATGCGCGAACGCCGGCCGGCTCGACGTCAGTCGAGGATCGCGGCCGCGGTCTCGAAATCGAGGCGTGGCAGCCGGTCGAACTTCGGCGGCGTCATGTGGCCGAGATTGCAGAGCCAGCTCGACTTCCACGTGCCCCGCTGCGGATGACCCTCGAAGAATTCAGCGTCGACGCCTTCCGGCTTGAAGCCGCCCATCGGCCCGCAATCGAGCCCGAGGCCGCGCGCCGCGATCATCAGATAGGCGCCCTGCAGGCTGGAATTCAGAAGCAGGTGCTTGCGAAACTTCGCCTCGTTTTCCGGCAGGTTGGCGAACATGGTCGGGCGGTCCGGGAAGAGGATCGGCATCTTCTCGTAGAACCTGGTGTCGTAGGCGATGACGACGGTCCAGGGGGCCGCTGCGGTCTTGTCCTTGTTGCTGTCGCTCAGATGCGGGATGAGCCGCTTCTTGGCATCGGATCCTTTCCGGATGAAGAGAAAGCGTCCGGGACAGGAATTGCCGGCGGTCGGACCGAACTTCAGCAGATCGTAGAGCCTCTCGATCGTAGCCTCCGGCACGTCCTCGTCGGTGAAGCCCTGCGCGGTGCGGGCATCGCGAAAGAGGAGGTCGAATGCGTCTTCGGAGAGGTGGTCGGTCATCGGCAAGTCCTGTCTGTCGTTCTGGCGATGCTGCAACTCGATCTAAGGCGCCCTGACTGCTTGGGAATGACGAGCGCCGCGGGACGGGCAGATGCGAAAAGGGCGGGACCTTCCGATCCCGCCCTCTCGCATTTTCGCTGATCCGTTCGATCAGAGGGAGCGCGCGACCTCTTCGACCGTGAAGCACTCGATGACGTCCTTCTCGCGGATGTCCTCGTAGTTCTCGAAGGCCATGCCGCATTCCTGGCCGGACTGCACCACCGAGACCTCGTCCTTGAACCGCTTCAGCGTCTTGAGCTTGCCGGTATGGATGACGACGTTGTCGCGCAGCAGGCGGACGCCGGCGCCACGCTCGACGCGGCCCTCGGTCACGCGGCAGCCGGCGACCTTGCCGACCTTGGTGATGTTGAAGACCTCGAGGATCTCGGCATAGCCGATGAAGGTCTCGCGCATCTCGGGCGACAGCAGGCCGCTCATCGCCGCCTTCACATCGTCCACGAGGTCGTAGATGATGTTGTAGTAGCGGATCTCGATGCCGTTCTGCTCGGCGGCGTCGCGCGCCTGCTTGTTGGCGCGGACGTTGAAGGCGATGATCGCGGCATCGGACGCCTCGGCGAGGCTGATGTCGCTTTCGGTGATCGCGCCGGCGCCGGCGTGGACGACCCGCACCTGCACTTCGTCGTTGCCGACCTTCTCCAGCGCACCGATGATCGCCTCGGCAGAGCCCTGCACGTCGGCCTTGATCAGAAGCGGGAACTCCGTGATCTGGTTGGCCTGGGCCTGCGCCATCATCTGTTCGAGCGAGCCGCGCGAACCTGCCTGGCGAGCCACCTGCTTCTCGCGGGCGAGCCGCTGGCGGTAATCGGAGATCTCACGGGCACGGGCTTCGTTTTCGACCACCGCCAGGCGGTCGCCCGCATGCGGCGTGCCGGAAAGGCCGAGGATCTCGACCGGTGTCGAGGGACCGGCTTCCTTCACCTGGTTGCCCTGATCGTCGATCAGCGCACGGACCTTGCCCCATTCGTTGCCGGCAACGACGATGTCGCCGGTGCGCAGCGTGCCGGCCTGAACCAGCACGGTCGCGACCGGGCCGCGGCCCTTGTCGAGCTGCGCCTCGACCACCGACCCTTCGGCGGGACGATCGGGATTGGCCTTGAGGTCGAGCAGTTCGGACTGCAGCAGCACGGCCTCGAGCAGACCGTCCAGATTGGTCTTCTTGATCGCCGACACCTCGACGTCCAGCGTCTCGCCGCCCATGCTCTCCACGAAGACCTCGTGCTGGAGCAGTTCGGTCCGCACCTTCTGGGGGTCGGCCGCCGGCTTGTCGATCTTGTTGATCGCGACGATGATCGGAACACCGGCCGCCTTGGCGTGATTGATGGATTCGATCGTCTGCGGCATGACGCTGTCATCGGCCGCGACGACCAGGATGGCGATGTCCGTCACCTCGGCGCCGCGGGCGCGCATCGCCGTGAAGGCGGCGTGACCGGGCGTGTCGATGAAGGTGATCTTCTGACCGTCCTTCTCCACCTGATAAGCGCCGATGTGCTGGGTGATGCCGCCGGCTTCACCGGAGACGACATTGGCCTCGCGGATGGCGTCCAGCAGCGACGTCTTGCCGTGATCGACATGGCCCATGATGGTGACGACCGGCGGCCGTCCCTTCATGTCCTCGTCGCTGTCCTCGACGTCATGCAGGCCAAGCTCGATATCGCTTTCGGAGACGCGCTTGACGGAGTGACCCATCTCGGTGGCGATCAGTTCGGCGGTGTCGGCGTCGATGATGTCGCCCGGCTTCAGCATCTGGCCCTGCAGCATCATCATCTTGACGACATCGACGGCGCGCTCGGCCATGCGCTGGGCGAGATCCTGGACGGAGATCGTCTCCGGAACCGTAACCTCGCGGCTGATCTTCTCGCGCGGACCACTGGCGCTCTGTCCGCGGCGGGCCTTCTCCTGGCGCCGGCGCATGGCGGAGAGCGAGCGGTTGCGGCCGCCCTCGTCGTCGGTCAGGGCACGGTTGAGGGTCAGCTTGCCGGCGCGGCGGCGATTGTCGTCCTCGCGCGGCTTGGCCGGACGCAGCAGATCGGCGTCGCGCGCCTTCGGCTCCTTGCGGGGCGTGGCCTGACGGCCTGCGGCGCGGTCCTCGGATGCGCCGTCGAATTCGTCCTTGGCCTCCTTGCGCGGCGTTTCCTCGACGCGCTTGCCGCCGCGCTTTTCCTCGACGACGGCCTTGGCTTCCGCCTCGGCGCGCAGACGCGCGGCCTCTTCGGCGGCCTTGCGCTCTTCCTCTGCGCGCTCGGCCTCGCGGCGCGCATCCTCCTCGGCGAGGCGCTATGGCCTCTTCCTCGGCTGTCTTCTGTTCCTCGACCTCGCGAACCTTCGCTTCCTCAAGTGCGCGGGCGCGGGCCTCCAGTTCGGCGCTGGAGAGCTTGCCTGCCGGTTTGCTGCGGCTGGCGATCACGGCTGAGCGCCGGGGACGGAGCCGGTCTTCGGACGCGCCTCGTTCGCCGGGGCAGCCTCGGCCGGCGCCGCCGTCGCCGTCTCCGTCTTCCGGTCTTCCGGTCGGGTGAACTTACGCTTCTTGGTCTCGACGACGACGGCCTTGCTGCGGCCATGGCTGAAATTCTGCCGCACCATACCGGCCTGATTGCCGGACGGCCGCAGACCGAGCTTCGGCCGCACCCTCAGGGTCGTCTTGTCGTCGTTCTTGTCTTCGCTCATTCCGTTTCCTTCAATGCGGCTTCGTCCGCAGTTCGATCGTGCTCCTCCGGCCCCTGCCGGTAGAGCGCCAGCGCAGCTATGCGCTCGAACGCCGCCTGCCCGGCCGACCGGCCGAGCACGGCTGCATGTATCACACTTCCCGTACCCAATGCCAAACCCAATTGCTCGGCATCGAAAAGTCGGTAAACCGGGATTTCCGGCCCCCCGAGATGCACCGTCGCGCGTGCCGCCTGGCGCATCTTGCGCAGGCCGTCATCGGCCCCGTCGACCGCGTGCAGGGCGCAGGATGCCTCACCGGAGCGAATCGAGGCCTCGACCTTGGCAGCGCCGCTGACCGCCCGGCCGGCCTTGCGGGCCAAGCCCAGCGCACCAAGCGCCCGCTGGGCCATGAAGCGCGTCGACGAGGTCGGCCAGATCGGCCGGCACCTGGACGCGGGCCTTCAACGCGCGGCGGAAAAGCTGGCGTCGTACCGCTTCCTCGATATATCGGCGCTCGGCCCGGACCCAGCAACCCCTGCCGGGCAGCGAAGCCTTCAGATCGGGAACAAGGCTGCGATCCGGACCCGCGACGAAACGCAGCAGAGCGTCACCGCGCTCCGCCTTCGCTTGCGTCACAATGCATGTGCGGGTGGCCATTGCTTTCAATCAGCTTCTCCGGGACGCCAGACATGGCGTCAGACGCTCGCTTCTTCGGCTTCGGCGGTCTCGGCTTCTTCTTCTTCACTGGTCACCCAGCCAACGGCCTCGCGGGCGTGCATGATCATCGTCTCGGCCTCTTCGGCACTGACGTTGAAGTCGGAAAGAGTGCCCTCATAGATGACCGTCTCGCCATCCTTGCGCTCGCGCCAGCCGGTCAGATCGTCGGCGGCGTAGCCGGCGAAATCCTCCATCGTCTTGACGCCATCCTTCTCGCCGACGGCCACCATCATGGCGGTCGTCAGGCCGGGGATCTCGCGCAGTTCGTCCTCGACGCCCAGTTCGCGACGCTTCTCGTCCATTTCGGTCTCGATGCGCTCCAGAAATTCGCGGGCGCGCGTCTGAATCTCCTCGGCGGTCTCCTCGTCGAAGCCGTCGATCTCGGAAATCTCGTCCCGCTCGACATAGGCGACCTCCTCGACCGAGGAGAAGCCTTCCGAGGCCAGAACCTGGCCGACCATCTCGTCGACGTTGAGCGCGTCCATGAAAAGCTCGGACCGCTCCTGGAACTCGGCCTGGCGGCGCTCGCTCTCCTTCTCCTCGGTGAGGATGTCGATGGCCCAGCCCGTCAGCTGGCTGGCGAGGCGCACGTTCTGGCCGCGACGGCCGATGGCGAGGCTCTGCTGGTCGTCGGGGACGACGACCTCGATCCGGTTGGCATCCTCGTCGAGCACGACCTTGGTCACTTCCGCCGGCTGCAGTGCATTGACAATGAAGGTGGCGGCGTCGGGCGACCACGGAATGATGTCGATCTTCTCGCCCGACAGTTCGCCGACCACGGCCTGGACACGGCTGCCGCGCATGCCGACGCAGGCGCCGACCGGGTCGATCGAGGAATCGCGGCTGATCACGGCGATCTTGGCGCGGCTGCCCGGATCGCGCGCGACGGCGCGGATCTCGATGATGCCGTCATAGATCTCCGGCACTTCCATCTGGAACAGCTTGGCCATGAATTGCGGGTGGCTGCGGGACAGGAAGACCTGCGGCCCGCGCAGTTCGCGGCGCACGTCGTAGACATAGGCGCGGATGCGGTCGCCATATTTGTAAAGCTCGCGCGGAATGCCCTCGTCGCGGCGGATGATGCCCTCGCCGCGGCCGAGATCGACGATCACATTGCCGTATTCGACGCGCTTGACCGAGCCGTTGACGATCTCGCCGACGCGGTCCTTGTACTCCTCGTACTGACGGTCGCGCTCGGCTTCGCGCACCTTCTGGACGATGACCTGCTTGGCCGACTGGGCGGCGATCCGGCCGAAATCCATCGGCGGCAGCTGTTCGGCGATGAACATGCCGACCTCGGCGTCGGGCTGCCGCTCGCGGGCATCGCCGAGCTGGACCTGCGTGTGATAGTCCTCGACGTCCTCGACCACCTCGAGCAGCCGCTGCAGCTTGATCTCGCCGGACTGCGGATTGATCTCGGTGCGGATGTTGGTTTCCTGGCCGTAGCGGGCGCGAGCCGCCTTGGAGATCGCGTCGGCCATGGCCTCGATCACGATGCGCCGGTCGATGGATTTCTCACGTGCGACCGCATCGGCGATCTGCACCAGTTCCAGTCTGTTCGCACTGACAGCCATGGGGTCTCTCCTGATCGTCTCGCCGGCCCTGATCCGGCCAGCTGCTGAATACTCTTAGTCGTCCGCCGCCGTCGGCGGTGTCGTCATTGTCGTTGGCGCTGTCGATATCCTGGCGGGCCGCCTTGCGCGCCGCCCGATCCTTGGCAAGGGCGTCGCGGATCAGGTCGTCGGTCAGGACCAGCCGCGCCTCGGACACCGTGTCGAAGGGGATCGCCACCTCGGCCTCCTCGCCATAGCCAAGCGAATCGCGCCGCAGCGTGAACCCCTCATCGGTGACGGCCTCGATGAAGCCGCGGAACTTGCGACGCCCGGCGAGGATCACGCTGGTCTCGATCCTGGCCAGATGTCCTTGCCAGTTCCGGAAGTCGCGCTTGGCCACCAGCGGACGGTCGATGCCCGGCGAGGAGACCTCCAGATTGTAGGCTCCCTCGATCGGATCGTCGACGTCGAGGGCGGGAGATATCGCGCGAGACAGCTCCTCGCAATCCTCTACCGTCATCGTGCCGTCCATTCGCTCGGCGAAGATCTGCAGCGTCTTGCCGTTCTGTCCGGTGATCCGCACCCGCACGAGGCGAAAATCGAGCGCCTTCATGACCGGTTCGATGATCGAGGCGACATGGGCCTCAACGCCGGTCTCGTGAATGATGCGGTCATCCGTTTCGGACAAAGAGACGCTCCATTTGGAAATCGGGTCGTCCAGTAACAAAAAAGAGCGGGACCCGGGGGACCCACTCTCCGTCTGATCGACCAAGAACTTGCGGCTTATATAAGCGCCGCCGGTCCTGGAGGCAAGTGAATTCCGCCGACAGCAACCTTCTCGGGTCGATCAGTCGGGCCGGCCGATGCGCCTGAACGTGAGATAGGCCGGTGTCCGTCCTTCGCGTATCGCCTTCGCCTCATAGCGCGTGCCGGGCCAGGCCTGGTAGGGCGTGCGCCAGTCCTCCGGGCCCGCCGCCACCCATTCGAATGCGGTGTGGCGACGGCAATGCAGCAGCGTCCAGTCGACATAGGTGTCGATGTCCGACGCGAAGCGGAACAGGCCGTCCGGCTCCAGTACACGCGCAAAGCGATCGAGATTGATCGGGCTGACAAAGCGTCGCTTCCAGTGGCGCTTCTTCGGCCACGGGTCCGGGTAGAGCAGATCGATCGCCGAGAGGCCGGCATCCGGCAGCCAGTCGAGGAGTCTCGTCGCGTCATCATCATAGAGGCGCAGGTTCGACCGGTCCTCCTCCTCGAGCGCCGCGGCCATCTTCGCCATGCCGTTGACGAAAGGCTCCACTCCGATGAATCCGGTTCGGGGACAACGCCCGGCCTCGTGATGCAGATGCTCGCCGCCGCCGAAGCCGATCTCGAGCCGAACGGCGTCCACGGGCGACGGAAACAGAGCGGCGAGGTTGGCGGGCGCCGGCCGCGACAGATCAAGCAGCCGCCCGGCCCGCAGGCGGGCGAGTTGCTCCGCCTGCTGCGGCCGAAGCGTCTTGCCCTTGCGGCGGCCGTAGAAGGCCTCGGTCGCGCGGCTCCTTCGCGGGCTATCATCCGGCATGGTCAGCGCCTGGCGCGTTGTTGCGATCGCCGTGTCAGGCGGCGTTCTTCACCGCTTCCTTGAGCGCCTTCTTCAGGTCGGTCTTTTCCCAGGAGAAGGAGCCGCCGCGTCCCGGCTTCCTGCCGAAATGACCGTAGGCAGCGGTTTGTGCGTAGATCGGCTTGTTGAGATCGAGGTGCCTGCGGATGCCGCCCGGCGACAGGTCCATCACCTTGCGGACCGCCTTCTCCACCGCTTCCTCGGAGACCTTCCCGGTGCCATGCAGGTCCACATAGACCGAGAGCGGCTGGGCGACCCCGATCGCATAGGCGAGCTGGATCGTGCAGCGTTCGGCAAGGCCCGCCGCGACGACGTTCTTGGCGAGATAGCGCGCGGCATAGGCCGCGGAGCGGTCGACCTTGGTGGTGTCCTTGCCGGAGAAGGCGCCACCGCCATGGGGAGCCATGCCGCCATAGGTGTCGACGATGACCTTGCGGCCGGTCAGTCCGGCGTCGCCATCGGGCCCGCCAATGACGAACTTGCCGGTCGGATTGATGTACCAGTTGCAGTCGTCGGCGACGGCAAGGCCGCCTTCCTCAAGCGCCTGGCGGATATAGGGCTCGACGACACGCCGCACCTTGCTGTTGTCCCAGCTCTCGTCCATGTGCTGGGTGGAGAGGACGATCTGCGTCGCCTCCTTCGGCTTGCCGTCTTCGTAGCGGACCGTCACCTGGCTCTTTGCATCGGGACCGAGCTTGGCCGCCTCGCCCTCTCCGGCATGGCGCGCCTCGGCCAGCAGTTGCAGGATGCGGTGCGCGTACCAGATCGGCGCAGGCATCAGGTCCGGCGTCTCGTTGCAGGCATAGCCGAACATGATGCCCTGGTCGCCCGCGCCCTCCTCGCCCTGCCTGTCGGCGGCGCTGTCGACGCCCTGGGCGATATCGGCGCTCTGGCTGTGCAGCAGCACGTCGATCTTGCAGGTCTTCCAGTGGAATCCGTCCTGCTCGTAGCCGATGTCGCGGATCGCCCGACGTGCAGCCGCACGGAAGCGGGTCGGGTTGATGACATCCTTGCCGTTCTTGTCCGTCTTCATCAGGCTCGGCGGCAGGCGAACCTCACCGGCGATCACCACTCGATTGGTGGTGGTCAGCGTCTCGCAGGCGACCCGCACCTTCCACGGGTCGACACCCGTCTTGCGGGCTTCCTTGTAGACCAGATCGACGATTTCGTCGGAGATCCGGTCACAGACCTTGTCGGGATGTCCCTCGGATACCGATTCGCTGGTGAAGAGATAATTTTTTCGCGACACGCTCTCTGCCCATCATCTTTTAGAGGGATCGAAACGATCCCAATACTGCTTTCAGGAAAAGGTCGCGGCCTTGTGCCAACCGAAGCGGACGCGGTCAAGCCGGTTCACTTGATTGGCACAAGGCAAGGCCTCTGCATTGAAATGAGGCGACGTCTGCGACGGGAGCGCTGTGGCTCTAGCTGTCTTCCAGCTCGCCGAGCGCGCGGACGAGTTCGACCACACGTCGGCGAACCTTCGGATCGCAGATCTTGATGAAGGCGCGGTTGAGCTGCAGCCCCTCCGTCGAGTTGAGGAAATCGACGACATAGTTGGCGTTGCCGGCCTCGGCAAAACCGCCGTTGCAGGTGCCATCCTGGCCCGGTGCACCGTCGAAGAAGAACGAGACCGACACCTGCAGGATCTCGCTGATCGCCTGAAGACGACTAGCTCCCACACGGTTGGTGCCCTTCTCGTATTTCTGGATTTGCTGGAACGTGATGCCAAGGCTGTCACCCAGCTTTTCCTGGCTCATCCCGACCATGTTGCGGCGCAACCGAATACGGCTGCCGACATGGACATCAATTGGATTCGGTCTTTTTTTTGTATCTACCATAGGTTCCCTCACCGAGCGTCACGAGGGGCATGGACGCTCGCAGCGACCGCACGCGAATGCGCGTCTAGATCGCGTCAGAATATCCCCTAAGTTGTCTCGATACGTTGCCTAGACCGATCGGTCAATCCATACCTCGTCGCGATGGCAGCGTAAATGCCAAGGCCAACAGCGCTAGCACAACCATGACGATCATGCCACTTCTATTCCCATTTACCGAGAGTTGCATTGCAGGGCCACGCGGCAGGTCGATATCGAGCACCCCAGCCACGCCGAGAGCGAGGCCGTCGACGATCCGCCCATAAGGGTCGACATAGGCAGAAATTCCGCTGTTTGCCGCGCGTAGCATGGGCCGGCCTGCGATAACCGCCCGGTATTGGGCGAGGCGGAAATGCTGCATCGGTCCGGGGGTTTGTCCGAACCAGGCATCGTTCGTCACGTTCAGGAGAAGTCCAGCCTCGCTCTCGAGGTCCGCGGCTTCCTGTGGAAAGATTGTTTCGTAGCAGATGAGCGGCAGAATCGGGGGCAGGCCCGGCAGATCGATCAGCTCATGCCGGCTGGCGGCGGAAAAACTGCCGGGTATGGCGGCGATTTCCTCGAAGCCGAAGCGGGAAAGGAGCGATGAGAGGGGCAGGTATTCGCCGAGCGGCACCAGATGCACCTTGTCGGCAGCTCCAATGATCGTGCCCGTATCGTCGATCGCCAGAACCGAGTTGGTGTAGCTGGTCGCCGCGCCCTCGCCCTCGGCGCGCACGGATCCGGTCAGCAGCACCTGCCCCGGCATCAATGTCCGGGCTATGGCGAGCAGTGCCAGCGGCTGACGCGTCAGCACCCATGGCGTCGCCGTCTCCGGCCAGACGATCAGTCGCGGCGGTTCCGCATCGCTATCGGCGGCACTGACGCTCATGTCCAGATGCCGCTCGAAGATCGCCGAGCGGGTATCGTCGTCCCACTTCTGCGTCTGGGGAATGGCCGGCTGGACAATCCTTACCGCGATGACATCGCCATCGGCCGGTCGTTCTCCGACCGCTGGCGCGCTGCCGAGCCGCCAAACGCCGAAGCCTACCTGCGCACCGACCAGGAGGACGAGCAGCGCCAGCCCCGTCTTGCGCCAGCGCGCGCCGACCAGCAGGACGGGCAGACCGAACATCAGCGTCGCCAGCGTATTCATGCCGGTCATGCCGATGAAGGGCAGAGGCTGCATCAGCAGCGGGACGGGCATCGCCGCCGCGGCCACCGGCGCCCAGGGGAAGCCGGTGAACAGGAAGGTCCGGAGCCATTCGACCAAGCCGAACGCGGCGGCGAGGGCCAGAACCCGCCCGAGATCGTTCGCCCAGACGATGCGCGCAAGGGCCGTCGCCAACCCGTAGAAGCAGGCGAGAATGGCGGGAAGCAGTACGACCCCGACCGGCAGCATCCAGGCGTGGATTTCCGCCTCCACGAGGAAGGCGGCGCCGACCCACCAGAGCGTCGCGGCAAACCAGCCGAAGCCGAACCAGAAGCCTGCCGCGAACGCCGGCAGGATGCGCGCGCGAAGCGCGCCGCCGCCATCGGCCACCCCGTCGAGCAGCAGGATCAGGACGGGGAAGCTGACGAAGCAGACGAAAGGGAAGTCGTAAGGCGCCTGGGCGAAACTGCCGATGGCGCCAGCGAGGAGCGCCACAGCGTTGCGGCGCCAGCCCGACAACAGGACAAGACGTCCGGCCCAATCTTCAAGCATGGCCGATCTGCCCCCACTCCGAATCACCCCGGCCCAGTGGTATCAGAATGAAGGAAACCGGCGAAGCCGCGGTGGCGAGGAGCCGATCAGCCGTCGTGGCCGTCGGCCGGCACCCGGTCCGGCTCTGATTCCTTACCGGCGCCGGATGCGACTCCCGGCCGCTGCGGTCGGCGTCGGCGCTCGCCGCGCAGCCTCATGATGCGCACCCGCTTGATGCGGCGCGGGTCGGCATCGATCACGTGGAACTCCCAGCCCGGCACGGCCTGGACGACCTCGCCACGGGCGGGAACCCGGCCAAGCGCGTTGAAGACGAGGCCGCCCACCGTATCGACGTCCTCCATCAATTCCTCATCGGCGACGAAGTCGGCGCCGATCGTCTCGGCGACGTCCTCCACCTCGGCGCGTGCGTCGACGATGAACACGCCTTCGGCGCGCTTGCTGATCAGCGGCTCCTCGTCATCGTCGTGCTCGTCCTCGATCTCGCCGAAGACGACCTCGACGATATCCTCGAGGGAAACCAGCCCGTCGGTGCCGCCATATTCGTCGATCACCAGCGCCATCTGGATGCGTGCGGCCTGCATGCGGGCCATCAGGTCGCCGGCGAGCATCGAAATCGGCACGAAAAGCACGGGCCGGATCAGACCAAGCTCCGACAGCGGCTTGCTGAGATCGACGCGTGCCAGATCCATGTCGGCCAGTTCGGCGACGGCGTCGATATGACCATCGGCGTGCTTGGCGGCCGGCCCTTCGCGGCCGCAGGCGCGCCGGGTGACATGGGCGAGCACGTCGCGGATATGGATCATGCCGCGCGGATCGTCGAGCGTGTCGGCATAGACCGGCATGCGCGAGCGGCCCGAAGTCTCCATCAGCACCATCACCTCGCCCAGCGTGGTGCCGATCTCGACCGCCTCGATGTCGCCGCGCGGGATCATCACGTCCTCGACCCGCGTCTCGCGCAGGCGCAGGATGTTGTTGAGCATCGCCTTTTCGGTCGGGGTGAAGCTCTCCGTGCCGCTCTCCGCGGCAACGAGAGCTTCGGCGAGGTCATCGCGCAGGCTGCTAGAACGACGCTGGCCGAACAGCCTCGTCAGAAGGCCGGGCTTGTCCTGGCTCTCCGCAGGGGTCACCGGAGCCGTCGTCTCGTCGGACGGCCCGGCGCTTGTTTGTCGACCTTCGTCTGTCTCTTCGTTCTCGGGCATCATGGTGTCTCGCTACTCATACTTTGTGGTGCCGGACGTCCTGGTCAATCCATCGCGGCATAGGGGTCGGCGATGCCAAGGCGAGCGAGGACCCTTCGCTCCAGCGCCTCCATGGCTTCGGCCTCCGCGTCAGTGACATGGTCCCAGCCGGCCAGATGCAGGAAACCGTGGACGATCAGGTGCGTCAGATGATCATCGAAGGTCTTGCCGGCTTCCTCGGCCTCACGGGCGACGACGCCCCGCGCAATGACGATGTCGCCAAGCATCGCCGGCAGCGGGTCGCCCGGCGTCAGGTCGAAAGCTGGAAAGGACAGCACATTGGTTGGCCGGTCCTTGCCGCGCCATTCCGCGTTGAGGGCGTGCACCGCCTCGTCATCGGTGAGGACCACCGAAAGCTCGCAATCCCCCGCATGCCGCAGACCCGTGACTCTCAGGGCCGCATCCACCGCACGGCCCGCAAGCGCCTCGCGCTCGTCGGGCTGGCCCCAGCCCTCGGTCTCGATCGACAGAAGAAGATCGATGCCAGGGTCGACGGGACTGGGAGGGCGCTCGTCGTCTTCCGCCAAACGAGCAGTGTCAGGCACCGGACCGCCCTCCGCCGCCCGCCGCGTCTTCGCCCAGCGAGGCGGCATGGGAAATGGTTCGCTTTTCGCCCTCGCGCTCATAGGCGCGAACGATCTCGGCCACCAGCGGATGGCGGACGACGTCGATGTCGCGGAAGCGCACCTTGACGATGCCCGAGACATCGCCCAGCACCCGGAGCGCCTCGACGAGGCCACTGCTCGTGCCGCGCGGCAGGTCGATCTGGCTCGGATCGCCGGTGACGATCATCCGCCCGCCTTCGCCAAGACGGGTCAGGAACATCTTCATCTGCATCGGAGTGGTATTCTGCGCCTCGTCGAGAATGACGCAGGCATGGCTGAGGGTGCGGCCGCGCATGAAGGCGAGCGGCGCGATCTCGATCACGCCGGCGGTGAGAGCCCGTTCCACCTTGTCGGCGGGCATCATGTCGTAGAGCGCGTCATAGAGCGGCCGCAGATAGGGGTCGACCTTCTCCTTCATGTCGCCGGGCAGGAAGCCGAGGCGTTCGCCCGCCTCGACGGCAGGACGGGAAAGAATGATGCGCTCGACGATACCGCGCTCGAGCAGCATGCAGGCATGGGCGACGGCGAGATAGGTCTTGCCGGTGCCCGCCGGACCGATGCCGAAGACGAGTTCCGCCCGGTCGAGGGCCCGCATATAGGCATCCTGATTGGGCGAACGCGCATAAATCGTCTTCTTGCGCGTCGAGATCTGCGCCGCCGCGACACGGCCGCCGCCAATGTTCGGCAGGTCGAGCTGATCGTCCGCGGCAATCGCCATGCGGATGGCGCCGTCGACATCGGACGGCACGATCTCGGCGCCCTTTTCCAAGAGGTCGTAGAGGAAATCCAGCGCTCGCCGAGCCTGTTCCGCCGCATCGGATGTGCCGCGAATCGTCACCTCATTGCCGCGCGGACGAAGATCGACGTGCAACGCATGCTCGATCCGGGCCAGATTCTGGTCGAACTGGCCGAAAAGCTGGCTTGCGAGGCGGTTGTCGTCGAAGGCGAGCACGAGGTGGGCCATGTCGGACGCGCCAGAGGGCGCGGACTTCACCGGTGAGACGTGACTCAAGCTGCGCTCCTTCGCTGCGGCCAAATGCCTTTGCGACTCACAAGCGCCAAACCGCGCCTGCGGTTCCACACGCTCATGTGACCCGCTTTTCACTCATATGGGAAGAGGCCGGCACCGCAAAAAGGGAATTAGGCCCAGCTTCCGTAATCGTGACCCTCACCATGTCGCCTATCTCGCCGAGGCCCGCATCCACGACAACCGATTGCAACCAGGGCGAGCGGCCGATGAGTTGGCCCGGCTTGCGGCCCGGCTTCTCCAGCAGGATATCCATCGTCTGACCGACCCGCGAGCGGCCAAAGGCGATCTGCTGCTCCGTCAACAATCCCTGCAGACGCTGCAGGCGCTCGTCCTTGACCTCTTCAGCCACCTGGTCCTTCAGATCGGCGCCGGGCGTGCCGGGACGCGGCGAATACTTGAAACTGAAGGCCTGCGCATAGGTCACGTCGCGGACGAGACGCAGCGTCTCTTCGAAGTCCTCTTCGGTTTCACCCGGAAAGCCGACGATGAAATCGCCGGAGAGGGCGATATCGGAACGCGCGGCGCGGACGCGTGCGATGACCGCCCGATAGTCGGCGGCCGTGTGCTTGCGATTCATCGCCTTCAGGATCCGATCCGATCCCGATTGAACCGGCAGGTGAAGATAGGGCATCAGCACCGACAGATCGCGATGAGCGCTGAGCAGTTCCTCGTCCATGTCGCGCGGATGCGAGGTGGTGTAGCGCAGGCGCTCCAGACCCGGCAGCGTCGCCAGCTCGCGCAGGAGACCGCCGAGGCCGAGCCGATCTCCGCGGCCATCCTCGCCGTGCCAGGCATTGACGTTCTGGCCGAGCAGCGTGATCTCGCGGACCCCCGCCCCGGTCAATCGCCGCGCTTCCTCGACGATGCGGAGCAGCGGCCGCGAAACCTCCGCGCCCCGGGTGTAGGGAACGACGCAGAAGGTGCAGAACTTGTCGCAGCCCTCCTGCACGGTCAGGAACGCCGTCACGCCGCGCTTGCGGGTCGCCTTCGGCTGCGCAACCGGCAGATGGTCGAACTTGTCCTCTGCAGGAAAGTCGGTTTCGATCACCGTTTCGCCGGAGCGGGCGCGGCGAACGGCATCGCCAATCCGGTGATAGGTCTGCGGGCCGATGACCATGTCCACGGCCTTCTGGCGGCGGACGATCTCGGGACCCTCGGCCTGCGCCACACAGCCGGTGACGCCGATCAGGAACTCGCCGCCCCGACCCTGGCGCTCATCCTTCATCTTCCGCAGCTTGCCCAGCTCCGAATAGACCTTCTCGGCCGCCCTCTCGCGAATATGGCAGGTGTTGAGCAGGACGAGATCGGCATCCTCGGCGCGATCGACGGAGAGATAGCCCTCGGCCGCCAGCGCGTCGCCCATTCGCTGGCTGTCATAGACGTTCATCTGGCAGCCATAGGTCTTGACGTAGACGCGCTTCGCCGCGCCCTCGCCCCCCGCACTCGCAGGTGGAAGAGAAGCATCGTCGCTGGCGGCGACGGGGCGGTCGTTCAACTGTTCGGTCACGACATTCGGGTCCGGCTGTCCTTCAAGGCCCGGCTCCATAACGCCGTTTTGCGGCAAATGGGAGTCCCCCTGCCACAGTCAGCGCTCGGACAGGCCCTTGGCGAGCAAGGCGTCGATCGCGGCTTCGGCACGTTTGGTCAATTGCTTGCGATCGGCGTCGGGCCCGGCCTCGAAGGCGTCGCCGCAGATCAGGCGGACCGTCATGGGCTTGCCGAAAATGACGGAGCCTAGATGCGGCGCCAGCGGTTCGTCATCGATCCAGGCCGCGTAGGTCCGGCGCTCGTCGGCGTCCATCGGGCGGCCACCGCGGGCGACATAGGCAAGCGCGGCCGGTTGGATGGTCATGCTTTGGCGACTGTCGGACAGAGCGTGACGGACCGCCCCCAGCAGCGACGATTTGAACGGCTTCATCTCCGTGCCCGCCGCCGTCGTGCCTTCCGGAAAGAGGATGACCGGCTCGCCGCCGCGCAGGCGCTCGCCGATCTGCTGCGTCTGGCTGCCGACCGTGCGGGGATCCTCGCGCTTGACGAAGATGCTGCGGGTGAATTTGGTCAGGAAGCCGATCGCCGGCCAGTCCGCCATGTCGGCCTTGGCGACGAAACAGCCCGGCACATGGGCGCCGAGTACGACGATGTCGGTCCAGGAGACGTGGTTGGCGAGGAGCAGAAGCGGCCTGTCCCTCGTCAGCCGGCCCTCGCGGACAACCCTCATGCCGATGACGAGGAGCGCGAACCGGTACCACCAGCGCGGCATCAGATAGCGGTGCGACGGGACAGGCGAGCGCGTCAGGACGACGTGAACGATGCCCATCGGCAGAAGGGCGAGGACGAGGAGGGGCGCGAGAACCACGACCCGGACGACCGAACGCCGACGGCGCTCGCGGTCCGGCGGGACGAATGCCGGCGGCTCCCGATTCTCCCTCGTCTCATCTGTCTGCATCGGCTCCACCCTACGCGCCGTCAGATGTCCCGCCGCATGACGATGGCGGTCGGAGCGGGAGCCGTCGGCCGCCCGGTAATAGCCCGGTCGCTCGCCGGCCTTGCGGAAGCCGAGACGGCGGTAGAGGCCGATGGCCGCCTCGTTCTTCTCGTCGACCTCGAGGAACAGCGCCTTGACCCGATCGGCATGAAGCTGGCGCATCACGCAGTCCATCAACGCCCAGCCAATGCCACCCCGGCGGCGAAAGCGGTCGACGGCGATCGACAGGATTTCCGCTTCGTCCGCACCGGTATGGGCGATGACGAAACCCTCGATCTGGCCATTGGCGAAGCCCTCGCGGATCGACACGAGAGCGGTGGTGTTGGAGCGATCGATGATCCGCTCGATCTCGTCTTCGCTCCACCCTTCCGCAAAGGATTGGGCATGAATGCGCGCCATGGCGGGCACGTCTTCCGGCGCTGCGGGAATAATCTGCCGTTCGCGGCGGGCGAAACCGGCGACGAGGGGGGAGACGAACGGCCAGAACATCAGACCGTCTCCCCGTTCGACCCGGGCGATGCGGGACGCGGCGGAAGGCGGCTTGGCATCTGCCGATCGAAGATAGAGCGGCTCGGGAGGCCGACCGGCAGACCGCGCCAGGCCGAGCGCCGCCATTGCCTCGATCGACCCGGTCCGGGCCTCCGGCAAGGCGTCGGAGATCAGGCCGAGCGCTGCGACGCCATCACCGACGAAGCGAAGTTCCCTCGCCGGCAACGCCCGATCGCCGCCGGCAAAGTGTCCACAAGGAAGGCGCTGCGGCTCCATGACAGCGGTCCCGTCCTCTCCATAGGCGGCGGCGTAGACTTCACCACGACCGGCATCGATCGCCGCGAGGATGGGGCCGGCCCCCAATGCCGCACGGCCGTCGGCGGCCATGGCCTCCAGCGTCGTCACGCCGACCGCGGGGATCGACAGGGCGAGCGACAGGCCGCGAGCGGCGGCGATGGCCGTCCGCACGCCGGTAAAGGAGCCGGGACCGACGCTGACCGCGATCTTCGAGAGATCGGCCCTGGCAATGCCCGCTTCCGCCATCAGCGAGGCCACCATCGGAATAAGGCGCTCGGCATGGCCGGTGCGACGCTCCTCCGCCAGCGCAGCCAATAGTTTGCCATTGGCGTCGCAGAGGGCGACGGCGCAAGAGGAAGCGGCAGTGTCGAGCGCAAGCAGAACCATGATAATCAGCTATGCGATCGGCGATTTTTCGGCAAGATGACCGTTGCTTCAAACCCGCCGAGGACTGACGCCAACATGGATCAAGCGGTCGTGGCGCTGCTGTCCGGAACGAATCCGAAAGCAAGTGCGTTTGCAAGGCCGAGGACCGGCAGATGCGCGTCAAACGGGCATGGCGGCATGGTGAACGAAGCGGTTTTCCCGTTTTCTCGCTTCGGCATCAACGAATTGGCAGACGAGCACCTATCCCGCCCGCGTCGCCGGTCCCATCGCTTCCTCCCGGCTGTACCGAGGACGCGGTCAACGGACACTGTTTCACATATTCAGATCGTGATAGGTCTTGGTTGGAAATCGCGTCAGCGGTTCCGTCGTAGAGAAGGTTGTCTGGGAGGAGACCTCATGAAGCCGATCCATTACCTCATCGCACTCGGCCTGCTGGCCGCCAGTCCCGCCTATTGCGCCGATAGCGGCACGGCCGACGCCAAGGCCCAGTCCGAGGCGATGGCAGACGGCGCTCCCATCGCCAGGGAAGGCCACAGGGTCGCCATCCATGTCGATGCCAACGATCCGCAATTGATGAACCTGGCGCTCAATAATGCGGCCAATGTCCACAAGGCCTATCAGGACCGCGGCGAGGCTGTCGTCGTGGAGATCGTCACCTATGGTCCGGGTCTTCACATGGTGATGGCCGACAGCCCGGTCTCCGATCGCATCGACACGATGAAGATGGAGAACCCGGACATGGTGTTCGCCGCCTGCGAGAACACCATGGCGGGCATGAAGAAGAAGACCGGCAAGGATGTCACCCTGCTCGACAGCGCCACACCGGTGCCGTCGGGCGTCGTCCGTCTGATGGAGCTTCAGGAGGCTGGCTATTCCTATATCAGGCCTTAGCGTGGGGGCGGTTCTGACCGGCGGCTATCGGCTGGCGCTACTGGCGCTGGCGGCGATGCTCGCACTGGCGCCGATCTCTGCGCAGGGCCAGGAGATCGACGGCGCGATGATCGCCGCCGAGGCGGACGCCCCGCCGGATCCGGCGACCAGCGGCGACCGCCTCGTCTTCCAGATCGTCTCCGGCGACAAGGATGTGATGAACGAGGCGCTGACCAATGCCGAGAACGTCGCCAAGGCGCTCGCCCGCGAGGGTGGCGCCCTCACTGCCGAGTTTGTCGCCTATGGCGACGGCATCGCCATGCTGCTGGCCGACAGTCCCGTCGCCGACCGGATCGACGTCCTGACCCTCGCCAATCCGGACATGACCTTTACGGCCTGCGGCAACACGCTGGCGGCCAGGAAGAGGCGCGGCGAACCGATCGACCTGCTCGACGGGGTCGTCGTGGCCGAGGCCGGCGTGCTTCGACTGATGCGGCTTCAGCAGGCGGGCTACATCTATATCAGGCCTTGAGGCCGGCTTGTCCGGCCGTGCGGAACGGCCACAGGTGCGGCTGTCTCGGTTCGGATTGACTCCGTTCGGGCGGCTTTGCACTTTTGGCGTGTATCCGTTGCTGATACCAAGCCATGATGCGTATCGCGCTGCCGCTTCTGCTGCCCTTTCTGACCCTCGGATGCTCGACCTCGGGCGCCGGGGACGGCTCCGCGCGCCCTCTTCCCTTCGCCGGCGGATCGATCTCCATCTGCTCGGGCTATGGCTGCGTCTATCGGGACGGTTTTTCTCCGAGTGCGGCCGAACGGAACAGGCTCCGCGCGATCATGAACGGTGGCGCCGCATCCGCCGCGGCCGAGCGCCGGGCCGTCGGGCGAGCGATCGCGGACATGGAGACCATCGCGCGCCGGCACGCGCGTTTCGCGGCGGACGAACCGCTGTCGCTGCAGCGCAATTCCGGCGTGCGCGGTCAGATGGACTGCTATGATGAATCGCTGAACACGCGGACCTATCTCCGCTGGCTCGCTGGCGAGGGCCTTCTGACGCACCACACCGTGCTGGGGAGGATCGGCCAGCGGGGCCTCATTCTCGACGGCCGCTACCCGCACAAGACGGCTCTGATCAGGGAAAAGGGCGGGACCGTCTGGGCGGTCGACAGCTGGCGTGGGCGCAGCGGCCAGCCGCCGGAGATCATGCCGCTCGACCGCTGGCAAAGCAGCGACAGCAGCGACTTTCCCTACCGCCCCACGAGTTGAGGCGCGACAATCGCCGCCGGAGCAGGGAGGCGGCGGGAGCGCCGCCTCGCCAAGTCATTTCGTGGGACGGCTTACGCGTCCTGCTTCGCCTTCGCTTCACGCCGGCGTGCGTGGAGCACCGGCTCGGTATAGCCGTTCGGCTGCTCGGTGCCCTTGAAGACGAGGTCGCAGGCGGCCTGGAAGGCGACGCTGTCGTCGAAATGGCCGGCCATCGGCCGGTAGTTCGGATCGCCCTCGTTCTGGCGATCGACGACGGCGGCCATCTCCTTCATGACGTCCATCACCTGCTCCCTGGTCACGACGCCGTGGCGCAGCCAGTTGGCAATGTGCTGCGAGGAGATGCGCAGCGTCGCGCGGTCTTCCATCAGTCCGACATCATTGATGTCCGGGACCTTGGAGCAGCCGACGCCCTGGTCGACCCAACGGACCACATAGCCGAGGATGCCCTGCGCGTTGTTGCGCAGCTCGGCCATCTTGTCCTCCTCGCTCCAGTTGGGGCGCGGTGCGACGGGAACGGAAAGGATGTCGTCGAGCTTGGCGCGCTCCCGATCCTTCAGGCTCTGCTGGACGTCGGCCACGTCGACCGTGTGGTAGTGCGTCGCATGCAGGGTCGCGGCGGTCGGGCTCGGCACCCAGGCCGTGTTGGCGCCGGCTTCCGGGTGGCCGATCTTCTGCTCCAGCATGGCGGCCATCAGATCCGGCATGGCCCACATGCCCTTGCCGATCTGGGCGTGGCCCTTGAGGCCGCATTGCAGGCCGATATCGACATTCCAGTCCTCATACGCCTTGATCCACGGCGCGGCCTTCATGTCGGCCTTGCGGATCATCGGGCCGGCCTCCATCGAGGTGTGCATCTCGTCGCCGGTCCGGTCGAGGAAGCCGGTGTTGATGAAGACCACCCGCTCCTTCGCCTGACGGATGCATTCCTTCAGATTGATCGTCGTGCGGCGCTCCTCGTCCATGATGCCCATCTTGATCGTGTTGGGCGCCATGCCGAGCACCTTTTCGACGCGGCCGAAGAGTTCGACCGCGAACGAGACCTCGTCCGGGCCGTGCATCTTCGGCTTGACCACATACATGGACCCCTCGCGGCTGTTCATGCGACGGCCGTTCGGGCCGATATCGGCAAGCGCGCAGAGCGCCGTGACCGCCGCATCCATCAGCCCTTCGAAGACCTCCTCGCCCTCGGAATCGAGGATGGCCGGGTTGGTCATCAGGTGGCCGACATTGCGGATCAGCATCAGCGAGCGGCCCTTCAGCACCAGTTCGGAGCCATCTGGCGCGGTGAATTTGCGGTCGTCGTTCAGCTTGCGGGTGACGGTTTCGCCGCCCTTCTCGAACGTGTCCTGCAGCGAGCCGTCCATCAGGCCCAGCCAGTTCTCGTAGACGTGGGTCTTGTCGGCCGCATCGACGGCGGCGACCGAATCCTCGCAGTCCATGATCGTGGTCAGCGCACTTTCCAGCTCGACATCGGCGATGCCCGCCGGGTCGTCCTTGCCGATGCGGTGGGAGCGGTCGACACGGACAAGGGCGTGCAGGCCATTATTCACCAGCACGATGGTCGAGGGCTCGCCGCCCTGTTCGGAGAAGCCGGCAAGGTCCTCGGGATAGCGCAGGGTCTTCTCGCCATCGTGGGTGCGGACGACGAGCTTGCCATCGTCAATCGCCAGGCCCGTCGCGTCGGCCCAGAGCGCGTCCTCGAGCGGGAAGGTCCGGTCGAGAAATTCCTTCGCCCAGGCGATGACACGGGCGCCGCGTTCGGCGTCATAGCCGCCGCCGGACGGACGGTCTCCGAGCGCATCGGTGCCGTAGAGCGCATCGTAGAGCGAACCCCAGCGCGCGTTGGCGGCGTTCAGCGCGTAGCGCGCATTGTCGACCGGCACGACGAGCTGCGGACCGGCGACGGCGGCGATCTCCGGATCGACGTTCTCGGTCTCGACCGAAAAGTCCTCGCCCTCGGGCTTGAGATAGCCGATCTCCCGCAGGAAGTCCTTGTAGGTCTCCAGATCCACCGGCGCCCCGTTCTGCCGGTACCAGTCGTCGATCTTCTCCTGCATCTCGTCGCGAATCTTGAGGAGCTGCCGATTCTTCGGCGTCAGGTCGGCGATGATCGAGGCGAAGCCCTCGAAGAACGAATCTTCATCCACACCGGACTTCTTCAGGGCGCGCGTCACGATGAAATCGTGCAGCGCCTTGTCATAGTGCAGGCCGTTGCGCTCGACGCGTTCGCTCATATTGGTCTCTCCGGTGCGTGCGATGTGTGTCTGTCCGCCACATGGCTTCTTTGCCGGGGCTTTCAACATGGCGGCGAAGGACCGTCAATTGTGGCAAAAGTGCAAATCACCTTTTCCACTGGGGATAAGACAGATCACAGAGACGTCGCGGGGGCGTAAGACGATGCCGGCCGCGCCGTCAGTGCATGGTCGCCGGCGCTCCGACGCCGGGTGCGAGCGCGGCCATTTCCACCCGGTTCCGGCCGTTGTGCTTGGCGTCGTAGAGCAGCGCGTCGGCGCCGCGGAAGAGATCGCTGAAGCTGCGGCAATTGTCGAAGGTGACGCCTCCGACCGAAACAGAAAGGTTGTGGCGTTCCCCACGCGCGTTGAAGTCGGTTTGGTTGACCGCGGCGCGGATGCGCTCCGCTATGCCGTGGACGGATTCCGGCGGTTGGCCGGGAATGAAGACGCCGAACTCCTCGCCGCCGAGCCGGCCGACCAGATCGGTGTCCCGGACGCTTGTGCGGATGAGCTCGGCCACGAGCTTCAACGCTTCATCACCGGTCTCGTGGCCGAAGCGGTCGTTGACCGTCTTGAAATGGTCCACGTCGACGACCAGCATTCCACCTTTCGGCCGCGCCCGCTCGACCCGCATCAGGTACCCGTCCACCATTTCGGTGAAGGCGCGGCGGTTGAACAGGTTCGTCAGCCCATCGGTCGAGGCCACCGTCATCAGCTCGTGATGGGCGATGGCGAGCTGACGCACCTTGTTCAGCGTGTAGAAGAAGAAAGGCGGGGCGAGCAGCAGCGGAATGAGCAGGTTGTTCAGGGGGTCGGTCCCCCAGCGCCACTCACCGGTCGCGAAGGAATAGCCGTCGAAGGCGAAGGCGACAACGATGCAGACCAGCGTGCCGAGCGCCGTCAGCGCGTAGACACGCGCGCGGCCCCGCCGCGACCAGTCGATCCCGAGGACGATGCGTTCCTTGCTCATCGCGCAGTGGTTGCATGGAAATTGCTAAGAAATCGCTGCGGTGGAACGCATGGCCATCCGCCACCACACATCGTCCATCGATCAACTGCTGCCTCGAAGGGTCATGTTCAATGCGCGGCATGTGACGCATCGGTGGTACATACGCATCATGCGAGTGCTCCACCCGAGCGGCAGCATGATGGAGTCGACACCTTCCAGCGACGGTGAGCGGCTCAATCATGAGGAGATCAGCATGCGATTCGCGATCCTTGCAGCCTTCGCTGCGTTACTTGGACCGCCTGCCGCCATGGCCGGCGTCGAAGCCCCTCCAGCCATCGATCGATCCGAGCTCAAGCTGCCCGCGCCGATCATCCTGGCCCAGAGCTGCCGCCTGGTCAGCGAGCGGGTCATTTGCGGGCAGGATTGCTACAATGTGCGTTTGCCTTCCGGAGACGGCAGAACCTATGTCACGCAGAGAGTTTGCAACCCCCGCTACTGTACGCGGCAGCGCCGGGTGTGCAACTGACCGGCAGATGCCGGCCATGACCAGAGATTGCAGGAGACGCACTACCAAGGGAGCCGGCGTGGGGCGCTGCACCGCGCCCGTTCCCACCAGTTCTCAATGGGCTCCGAACAGATAATGGCCATTGTCGAAATGCCGCTATCCACCGGCAGGGCACTCTTCGCTAATCGTCTTTATCTGCAAACGACCTATGGAGGCATGGTCGAGGGGCTTCCGACAGTGCAAACAAATGCGGCCGTGCTCGACGATATACGCATGACGGCCAGAAGGTGCTTTGGCTGCACCGCATTCGTGCAGATCGACGCCCCTGTGTGGCGAGCGACAAGGGGCCGCCGCACCGCTCTCCTCCTTCCGGCGGTTACGATCATCGCGCAATTCGATTCCTTCTCCCCGGCCCGGGACTTCTCGCTGCGACGGCTCGTCGCTGGTTGTCGCATGGCTACAGCAGAGCGCGGAGCCGCTGATCGCCGAGGAGGTCCGTCCCCGGCTGGCCGCCCTCGAATGGGACGCCCACGCTGAGGACTGGCTTCTCTGAAGTCCCGCCAGGGCCGCTTCGCTGCAAGCATTCGCCCGGTCCGGCAGTCTCCGGTCAGTTTTTCGCAGAAATTGGTATGGATGTACCACGCCAACGAACGCGTTTTCCGGCAGCTTCGGTTCGGCCATCAACAAAAAAAAGGAGTTCATGGCATGACCAGGAAAATCGCAATCGCTTTCGCCGCAGTGGGCCTCGCCGTCTCGACGCTCGCGTTTTCACTGCCCGCATCCGCCGGCTCCTGCAATATCGAGCACAGCTGCTGCAGCAAGTGCTGAAACTGTAGCATTGCCAAGAGAGCTTTCCGCACGGTAGCTGTGGCAAATGACCTCAATTCAATCCAATTGGATTGAGTTGGGGCCAGGTGGAGATGGATCTCATGCAGTATCACGTCGCACATAGCGCCCTATTGGCATTGCGCATTTCTTGTTTTCACGCCTTATCACTTACAGGCAGGTGGAACAATTAGCTGCACATTCAATCAACGGATCAGCTACGAAGAATATTTCGGCGTCAATGGCCAAGCCAATGAGGTCATTGTCAGCAATCGTGGTCCATCTACGCTGTACGTTCAAATTGATCTTGTCAGAGGCGGCTTTGAGAATGGTTACATCCGTGGTTTCGGATCAAGAACGTTTTATATACGTAGACCGATAGACGATATGAATTGCAGGGTAGCATAGCCGCGAACAAGGGGCGATATTCGATCTGTCGATCTCACCACTCCGAAGATGAGATGGACGATGCCCTCCACAGTCAACGCCAAGATTCGGTCAGAGTGGCCGCAGCCGAGGCTGTAACAGCCGCGCCAAATCCACCTGACGCGCGCATCCCGTTTTCTGAAAGACGCTGCTGAGCTGGTTGCGCACCGTGTTACGGGTCAGGTTCCTTTCCTCAGCGATTTCCAGCAATGTCTTACCGCTGGCGATTCCTCGCGCGACATGGACTTCGGCGGGAGTCAGGTCAAACAAGCCCTGAATCACGGTCGCGTCAGGCTCGGAGTCCGTCACGATCGGCATCAGCATCAGGACGGCCTCAGCACTGACGAAGATATCGCGGGCACGGCGGCGGATCGGAACCAGATGAAGAATAAGAGGTGGTCTTTCATCGATCGGTGAGATCGGGATGGACTGCGTCGAAGTCGGCGTTCCTCGTTCCAGCGCGGCAAAGGCCTGCCGCAGCAGCTTCTCAGCCTGGCGGTCAACCAGCCGCAAGCCTGAGGGGGTGTCGCAGACAATATCGGGCATGAAGTCTTCAAGGCGGGCATTCATCGAGAGCGCTCGCCTGCCATTTGCAATCACCGCTGCGGCGACATCCATGATCTGCATGGCCGACGTCATCGCCGCAGCCCTGGCGTAGCCCAGCCGCGCCGAGAGCACCGCGGCGCGGGCAAGATGGGGACGTAATTGATCGAGGCGGGCAAGATCTCGTCGCTCGACCGGCCCCTCGGCCCATCGACGTTCGAAGTGAAAGATGAAGTGATCGCCGTTCGGCACCGGCACAGAACAGGCCGTGCAACGACCAAAGCCGCGCGGCCGTAGAAAATCGCGATAGAGCGGGTTCTCATCGATATCGACGGCGTTCACGACGTCCGTATCGGTCAGAAAACCGGTGTGCCGACTGCCAAGCAATCCGGCCGTGCGGACGTTGCTGGCAAAGTCGGGGCCGACAAAAGCCAGCCAATCGGCGGCGAGCCCGGCACCCGATCCGGTGGTCAGGACCTTTGGTGCGGTTGTGCCAACATTTGCAGGATGCCGGCTTCGGCGCCGGCGATCTCCTGAATCTTTTCGAGCAGGACGGGCCACCGTTCGGGCATTGCGCCGGTCTCGTAAATTTCATCGATCAGGCCGTCATCCATCGGAACAGCCTAACGCAAAGCCGATAGCTGTCCACTCGCGCGCCTCCCCACGGTCACAGGGTCGTGAGGGCCGCGTCAGAATCGTCTGCTGCTGCAGCCCCTTCGAACCAACGTTGGTCCGGACTAAGCAGCCACACGGAAGACCTCACTCCATCTTCAGGGCCTGGATGAACGCCTCCTGCGGGATCTCCACGCGGCCGAACTGGCGCATCTTCTTCTTGCCCTCCTTCTGCTTCTCCAGAAGCTTGCGCTTGCGGGTCGCGTCGCCGCCATAGCATTTGGCGGTGACGTCCTTGCGCATCGCGCTGAGGGTCTCGCGGGCGATGACCTTGCCGCCGATGGCGGCCTGGATCGGGATCTTGAAGAGGTGGCGGGGGATCAGCTCCTTCAGCTTCTCGCACATGCCGCGGCCGCGCCGCTCGGCCTGGGCCCGGTGGACCAGCATGGAGAGCGCGTCGACCGGCTCGTCATTGACCAGGATGCTCATCTTGACGAGGTCGCCCTCGCGATAGTCGTTGAGCTGGTAGTCGAAGCTGGCATAGCCCTTGGAGATGCTCTTCAGCCGGTCGTAGAAGTCGAACACGACCTCGTTCAGCGGCAGGTCGTAGACGACCATGGCGCGGCTGCCGACATAGGTCAGGTCCTGCTGGATGCCGCGCCGGTCCTGGCAAAGGGTCAGGATCGCGCCGAGATAGTCGTCGGGGGTCATGATCGAGGCGCGGATCCAGGGCTCCCGAATCTCGCTGATCTTGACGCTGTCCGGCATGTCGGCCGGATTGTGCAGTTCGATCTCGCGGCCGTCGGTCAAACTGATCTGGTAGACGACGGACGGCGCGGTCGCGATCAGGTCGAGATCGAACTCGCGCGACAGCCGCTCCTGGATGATCTCCAGATGGAGCAGGCCGAGGAAGCCGCAGCGGAAGCCAAAGCCGAGCGCGGCGGACGTCTCCATCTCATAGCTGAACGATGCATCGTTGAGGCGCAGCTTGCCGACCGCCGCGCGCAGATCCTCGAAATCGGCCGCATCGACCGGGAAGAGGCCGCAGAAGACGACCGGCTGCGCGGGCTTGAAGCCGGGCAGCATCTTCGCGGTGGGCTTTTTGTCCTCGGTGATCGTGTCGCCGACCCGGGTGTCGGCCACCTCCTTGATGGAAGCGGTGATGACGCCGATCTCGCCGGGGCCGAGTTCGTCGATCAGCACCATTTTCGGGGTCAGTACGCCGACGCGCTCGACCGGATATTTCGCGCCCG
This sequence comes from uncultured Alphaproteobacteria bacterium, assembly GCA_963773525.1. GTDB lineage: Bacteria > Pseudomonadota > Alphaproteobacteria > Rhizobiales > Rhizobiaceae > Notoacmeibacter. The sequence goes on from CAVZBM010000002.1 coordinate 224,696, forward strand.
TCCCCATCATCCGGATGGTCTGGCCCTTCCGCAACTTGCCGTCGATGATGCGGACCAGGACGATGACGCCGAGATAGGCGTCGTACCAGCTGTCGACGAGCATCGCCTTGAGCGGAGCGGTGGCGTCGCCCTCGCGCGGTGGCGGCAGGCGCTGGACGATCGCCTCGAGCACGTCGGGGATGCCCATGCCGGATTTGGCGCTGATCGGGATCGCATCGGATGCGTCGATGCCGATCACCTCCTCGATCTGCTCCTTGACGCGCTCCGGCTCGGCGGCGGGCAGGTCGATCTTGTTGAGGACGGTGACGATCTCGTGGTCATTGTCGATCGCCTGATAGACATTGGCCAGCGTCTGCGCCTCGACGCCCTGGCTGGCGTCGACGACCAGCAGCGATCCTTCGCAAGCGGCCAGCGAGCGGGAGACCTCATAGGCGAAGTCGACATGGCCGGGCGTGTCGATCAGATTGAGAACGTAATGCTGGCCGTCCTTCGCATCATATTCGAGGCGCACCGTGTTGGCCTTGATGGTGATGCCCCGCTCGCGCTCGATATCCATCGTATCGAGCACCTGATCCTTCATCTCGCGCTCCTCCAGCGATCCGGTCATCTGGATCAGCCGGTCGGCGAGCGTCGATTTGCCGTGGTCGATATGGGCCACGATGGAGAAATTGCGGATGCGGGAAAGCGGGGTGTCGGTCATGGCCGCTCATATAGAGGCGTTCGCATCCGCACGGAAGCGGCAAAAGCGACGGTGAGCGGCGGGCCGGAAAATCGGCTCTCCGGCGTCCGCAAACCCGCCTCGCAGGGGTCGCAACCAAGAGGCGCAACGAGCGTTGACTGGCGCGGACCGGATTCCGGACCATCGCGGCGGAAGTGCCGCTTCCCGCACTGTTTTTCGCCGGCCATGACGATTCTTCGCGGGCCACCAAGATGGATTGTCATGACGCACACGCCCGCAATCGCCGAAACTCACACCGTGGCCGCCCCGCGGGGGCTGAGGATCGTGCTGCAAGAGCGAACCAGCGCCGCCCATGGGGCGCTGGACGAGATCATGAGCGCCTTCCAACTCCACGATCCGACCGACTATCGCGCCTTCCTGCAGGTTCATGGGGCGGTTCTGCCGGCCCTCGAATATTGCCTGGAAGCGGCCGGAATCGAGAAGGACCTGCCCGACTGGCAGAGACGGCGGCGGCGTCACGCCCTCGCGGCCGACCTCGCCGATCTCGACGCTCCGGCGGCAGCGGCCGCCATCGAGGGATCTCTGCCCGACCTCTCCGACGCGGCCGCCCGCATGGGCGCCGCCTATGTGCTGGAGGGCTCGCGGTTGGGCGCCAGGATGCTGCTCAAGCGGGTGCCGGCCGATCCCCGGTTTCCAACGCGCTTCCTGAGCCATGGCGGCACGGAGCGGCTTTGGCCACGCTTTGTCGAAAGGCTGGATCAGGCCCATGAGCGCGGGGCGGCGCGATCAGTTGCCGTATCCGCCGCACGTCGCATCTTCGATCTCTATCAGCGGGCCGCAGCGGCGCGCGACAGTACGGAAGGCATCACGACAGTTTCATGAGTGAATTCTTCGATACAGCAGAGACGACTGTCGATCTGACGAATTGCGATCGCGAGCCGATCCACCTGCTCGGCCGTGTCCAGCCGTTCGGATTTCTGATCGCCGCCTCCTCCGACTGGATGGTCAGCCATGTGTCGGTCAATATCGGCGAATTCCTTTCGATCGAGGCCGAGGCCATGATCGGCGAACCGCTCGCCGACCACCTTCCCGGCAAGGCGATCCACGCCATCCGCAACAGGCTTCAGACGATCGGCCATTCGGGCGGCCGGGAGAGACTGCGCCAGCTTGCTCTGGACGACAGCGAACGACGTTTCGACGTCACCATTCATCTGGTCGAGAAGAACGACATCACGGTGCTTGAATTCGAGCCGGCGCGGCTGGACGAATCGCCGGCCGAGGAGTTGCTGCTCGTTCGCAGCGCCCTGCCCCGGCTCGCCCGCCACGACAAGATCGATCGGCTGTGCCGCGACGGCGCGCGCTATCTGCAGTTCATGACCGGCTTCGACCGGGTGATGGTCTACCAGTTCCTGCCGGATGGCTCGGGCGAGGTCGTCGCCGAGGCCCGGCAGAGCCGGCTGGAGCCTTTTCTCGGCCTGCGCTACCCGGCGAGCGACATTCCGCAGCAGGCGCGCAAGCTTTATCTGAAGCACACGCTGCGCCTGATCGCCGACGTGTCGCAGGAGGGCGTACCGATCCACCCGCCGCGCGGCGAGGATGGCGAAGCGCTCGACCTTTCCTCCTCGGTACTGCGCAGCGTCTCGCCGATGCACCTGGAATATCTGCGCAATATGGGCGTGCAGGCGTCGATGAGCGTCTCGATCATCATCAATGACGAATTGTGGGGACTGTTTGCCTGCCATCACGAGGCGCCGCTGGTCGTCGATCATGTCAAACGCGGCGTCGCCGAAATGTTCGGCGAACTGTTCTCGCTGATGCTGTCGGACCGGCTCAACGCGCAGGAGCGGAAGGCCGACGATGAAGTGCGACGGCTCAGCAATACCTTCTCCTCCGCGATCTCGCCCGGAAGCGATCCGATCATCGGCATCGCGCCGATCCTCGAACGCTTCAGCGCGCTCATCAATGCGGACGGCTTCGCCGTTGCGATCGACAAGGATCGCCAGACCTTCGGCCGGACCCCGGCGCGGAACGAGATCGACCAGATCGTGCGGTTTCTCAACCGTGAATCGGGCAACCGGATCTTTTCGTCCAGCAACATGTCCGGGCTGTTTCCGGCGGCGAAGTCGTTTTCCGACGGCGCCGCCGGCCTTCTCGCCATTCCAATCAGCCGGACTCCGCGCGACTACATCATCTTCTTCAGGCGGGAGATCGTGAAATCGGTCAAATGGGCGGGCAGCCCCGACAAGCCGCTGGAGGCTGGCCCGAACGGCCCTCGCCTGACCCCGCGCAAGAGCTTCGAGGCATGGCGGGACGAACAGCGCGGGCACAGCGAGATCTGGACGAGTAGCGATCTTCGAATCGCCGAGCAGTTGCGGATGGTGATGCTGGAAGTCGTCCTGCGGTTCACCGACGAGGTGGCGCGCGAACGCAAGGCAGCACAGGAACGGCAGGAGCTTCTGATCGCCGAACTCAACCACCGCGTCCGCAACATCCTGTCACTGGTCAAGGGGATCGTCAGCCAGAGCCGCGGCACGAATCTGTCGATCGACGAGTATGTCGAGATCCTCGATACGCGGATCCAGTCGCTGGCGCGGGCCCACGACCAGATCACCCAGCACAACTGGACGGCGGCCTCTCTGCACCGGATGATCGAAGTGGAAGCGGCCAGCTATCTCGGCGAAAGCAAGGATCGCGTCAGGCTGCAGGGCGATGACTGCCTGCTGGAGCCGCAGGCGTTCGCGACACTCGCCCTCGTCATGCACGAGATGACCACAAACAGCGCCAAATATGGTGCGCTATCCTCATCGGCAGGGCATGTGGAGGTCACCACGAGCTGGGACGAGAACGGCTCGTTCCTGATCGATTGGCTCGAGCGGGGCGGGCCTGCGGTCCAGGCTCCCACCAGACGCGGCTTCGGCTCGACCATCGTCGAACGCTCGGTGCCGTACGAGTTGAAGGGCGAGGCGTCGATCGACTTCGAACTGGCCGGGCTGCACGCCAGCTTCTTGCTGCCGGCGAAACACGTCAAACCGGCGCCGCAGACGGTGGAGCCTGCGCCGCGCCAACCCGCCGAAAACAGCGAACCGCCTACCAACCAGGGCGCCATGCCAAGGAAGTTCCTGGTCGCCGAGGACAATCTGATCCTCGCGATGGAACTGGAAGACATCCTGCTGGCCAATGGCGCCGAGAGCGTCGATGTCGCCAGCAGTCTCTCCGACGGCAAGACCATCGCCACCGCATCGGAACTGGACTTCGCCATCCTCGACGTCAATCTGGGCTCGGCGACCAGCTTCCCGATCGCCGAGATCCTGACGGAACGGGGCGTGCCTTTCGGATTCGCCACCGGCTATGGCGAAGAGCTGAATGTTCCGAAATCGCTCGGCGAACGCCGCTGCGTCGCCAAGCCCTACGACCGCACGTCGATCGAAAGCTTCATCCGCGACGTGCTCGAACTGGAAGCGCAGCAGGCGGGCTGAAGAGCCTATCGAACCGTCAGGACGATCTTGCCGATGTGATCGCTCGCTTCGATCCGCCGATGCGCATCGGCGGCCTTGTCGAGCGGGAAGGTCTGATCGATCAGCGGGGCCACCGCGCCCTTTTCGATCAGCGGCCAGACCTGTTCGTGCAGTTCAGCGGCCAGCGCCTCCTTGAAGGCGACCGATCGCGGCCGCAGCGTCGAGCCGGTGTGGGTCAGGCGCTTGGCCATCAATTGCGAGATGTTGATCTCGTGCCTTGCACCCCGCAGTGTTGCAATCTGGACAATTCGGCCCTCGACGGCAGCCAGATCGTGGTTGCGGGGGGTGTAGTCGCCGCCCACCATGTCGAGGGTGACGTCGATGCCATGGCCGTCTGTCGCCGCGCGCAGGATCTCGACAAAATCCCCGGTCTTGTAGTTCACGCATTTCTCCGCGCCGAGATCCTCCGCCGCACGGCATTTCTCGTCGCTGCCGGCGGTGGCGAAGGCGCGCGCGCCAAACGCTCGGGCAAGCTAAATCGCCATCGTCCCGATTCCGCTGGTGCCGCCATGGACGAGGAAGGTTTCGCCCTCCTTCAGACCGCCGCGCTGGAAGGCATTGTGCCAGACGGTGAAGGCGGTCTCGGGAATGGCAGCGGCCAGAACCATCGACAGACCGTTCGGGACGGGCAGGCAGTGCCCCGCCGGGACCACGACATATTCGGCGTAGCCGCCGCCCGGCGTCAGCGCGCAAACCGCATCGCCCTGCGACCAACGCGTCACGCCCTTGCCGAGGCGGGCGATCGTGCCCGCGACCTCGAGCCCCGGCAGGTCGGAGGCTCCCTTCGGCGGCGGATAGGCCCCCTGACGCTGAAAGACGTCGGGGCGATTGACGCCGGCTGCCTCGACGGCGATCAGAACCTCACCTTCACCCGGCTCCGGCAGGGGACGACCGACCAGCTTCAGCACGTCCGCATCGCCCGGCGTACTGATCTCGACGGCTCTCATCTCTTTCGGCAGGTCGTCGACCATATTCGTCCTCCTTTTGGCAACGCTTCTTCATCTGGGCGGATGGAAGCAGGAGGAAAGGGAATTTCCCGGTGCAACCGGCAAACAAAAGGCGGGCCCGGCGGACCCGCCTTGCAACCGGCCTTGGGAACCGGCTGTGGGAACCGGCTGTGGATAAATGATCGCCGACCGGTACTGCGGCTAATGATGAACCGGTGGAGCCAGGCGCATGATCTCGTCCTTCAGGGCGAGCTTCTTGCGTTTGAGACGGGCGATTTCGAGATTGTCCGTGGACGGGGCTACTCGCAAACTCTCGATCTGCTTATCCAGATCCCCGTGCTTACGCTGAAGCTCGGCGAGATGGGACTCAAGAGACATGTGCATTCCCTCCGTATCGTTTGCGTTTCTCGAAGAGAACGGCGACGACGCCATCTGGAGGCCCAGCCGCCGGACCCTTCGTGTAACAGTTTGCATCAGAGTCGGGTTCCTGTCGAACACCCAGTGGTAGCATTTTAAACGGCGTGTGAACGTGCTATCGGAAACCCGCGTTTTCCGGGATTTCGCCCTCTGAGGAAGGCCTTTATGTCCGATCAGGAACAGGCTGAGCAACGTCTTCTACTCGCACGTCTCAGGCAGGAACACGCCGATTTCGATTCGGCCATCGAGGCGATGGTGAGGATCGGCTGTGATCCGCTGCGCATCCAGCGCATGAAGAAGAAGAAGCTGGTCCTCAGGGACAAGATCAGGCAGTTGGAGGACGGTACCCTGCCCGACATCATCGCCTGAGGCGGCCGACCGTAAAAAGCACAGGAACGACCCCACCATGAGTGACCCTGCAACGGGCGCGGATGCGCGAGCGAAAATCGCTATCATCATGGGAAGCCAGTCCGACTGGCCGACCATGAAGCACACCGCCGACGTGCTGGACGAGCTGGATATCGCCTATGAGACGCGGATCGTCTCCGCGCATCGCACGCCTGAACGGATGCGCGAGTTCGCGCGGACGGCGCGGGAGGAGGGCTTCCACGTGATCATTGCCGGGGCCGGCGGCGCGGCCCACCTTCCGGGCATGGTCGCGGCGTGGACGAGCCTGCCGGTCCTCGGCGTACCGGTCCAGTCGGCGGCGCTTTCGGGCCAGGATTCGCTGCTCTCCATCGTCCAGATGCCGGCCGGCGTGCCAGTCGGCACGCTCGCCATCGGCAAGGCGGGGGCCACCAATGCAGGCCTTCTCGCCGCGGCGATCCTCTCCACAGCCGACTCAGACGTCGCAGAGCGGCTGGATGGCTGGCGCGCGGCGCGGACCGACGCGGTGGCGGAACGGCCGGCCGACGACGCATGAACGGGCCGCTCCCCGCCAATTCGACGATCGGCATCATCGGCGGCGGCCAGCTCGGACGCATGCTGGCGATGGCGGCAGCGCGGCTCGGCTATGCCAGCATCGTGCTCGAAGACGGCGGCTGCCCCGCGCGCGACGTCTGCACCCACCAGATCGACGCCGTCTATGACGATGCCGGTGCGCTGGCGGAACTGGCAGAACGCGCCGCTGTGGTCACCTACGAGTTCGAGAACGTGCCGGTCGGCGCGATCGAGCGGCTGGCCGAGCACGTGCCGGTCCATCCGCCCGCCAAGGCGCTTTCCTGCAGCCAGGACCGGCTGGAAGAGAAGCGCTTCATCAACGGCGCCGGTATCGCGACTGCTCCTTTCATCGCTGTCGACAGCGACGCCGATATTTGCACCGCGCTGGAACAGTTCGGTGGCGATGGCGTGCTCAAGACCCGCCGAATGGGCTATGACGGCAAGGGCCAGCGCGTCTTCCGGGGCAGGCGTCCCGGACAGATCGAGGGCGCGTTTGCAGCCCTCGGAGACGTGCCCCTCATCATGGAGGCGTTCGTCCCCTTCGCCTGCGAGATATCGATCATCGCGGCCCGCGGCACGGATGGCACCGTCGCCTTCTACGATCCGGCTCGCAACGAGCACGCCGAGGGAATCCTGCGCCGCTCCACGGTGCCGTCAGGCGTCCCGTCCGAAGTCGAGGATCAGGCCCGGCAGGCGGCGCGGACACTTCTGGACGCCATGAACTATGTCGGCGTCCTCGGCATCGAGTTCTTCGTCACCGACGAGGGCGGTCTCCTCGTCAACGAGATGGCGCCGCGCGTCCACAATTCGGGACACTGGACGGAAGCCTGCTGCGCGATCAGCCAGTTCGAACAGCATGTCCGGGCAATCGTCGGCCTGCCTCTCGGCAGTACGGCGCGCCATAGCGACGGCGTAATGGAGAATCTGATCGGCGCCGAGATCGACCGCCTGAGCGAGCTGGCGAAACTACCGAACGCGGTGCTGCACCATTACGGCAAGCGCCAGGCGCGGCCGGGACGCAAGATGGGCCACGTCACCTATCTGTCGCCACGCGAGCGGGGGTGACCGCCCGTCGTCGCTCGAGACGCCGGCCGACGAAGCCGGCGAGGGACCAGGCGCCGACGGCGATCGCGATACCGGCATAGCCGTCGACCGCGTAGTGCCAGCCAAGCACGACCGAGCCGAGCAGGATCGCCCCGAGGAAGGTCAGAGCGGCGATCCGGCTCCAGATCCCCGAACGCCAGGCGAGAAGGGTGATCAGGGTCGCCGTGGCGACATGCAACGACGGAAAGGCGCTGATCGGCGAGGCATGTTCGCCCGTGGCGTGGCTCGCCCAGAGCTGGTTCTGGGTGGCGAGCGCATAGAGCTCGTGCGTCAGGTCGATCGCGCCGAGCCGCGCCATCAACAGCGCATAGTCGCCGCCAAAGCCGAGACGACCATAGAAGCAGGGGCCGGCGGACGACATCAGGGACGCGACGAGGACGCCGCCGACAAGCCAGGTCGTCATGAAGGCGAACAGGAATCGGAAGCGCCGTTCGGGCGAACCATGCCGGATACCGAGCAGCAGCACCGCGCCGATCATGATGAAATACCAGAGATTGTAGGTGAAGTTGACGATCTGGACCGCGAGCGGCCAGTCGTAGAGCGGCCGCAGCCATTCATGCGGCAGGCGTCCGAGATGCACCGCACGTTCCAGATGCATCAGCGGCACGTCCCAAGCGAAGCCGCCGAGCGCGGCAAGCCCCTTCAGTTCGCCGAACCCGATTGCGAACAGGGTGAAGATGGCGAGTGTACGAACCATGCGGGCAAGGCGCGCCGGATCCCACAGAAAGCCGAACAGGGCGATGAGGATGTCGCGCGCCGGATGGCGGCTGCGCCGCCGGGCGGCATCGACGAAGAGGACAAGGACCAATATCGACAGCGCCAGAATCGCCAGCGTCGTCAGATCGCCGAGAACGGTGGTGACGACACCCATATCGGTGTGGCGGCCGGAGACGAGGCCTGACAAGCTGCCCAAGAAGAGCCGTGCCGATGGCAAGGCCGAAGAGCAGCGCCTCGCCCGGCGGCAGAACCGGCGCGCCCCACCGCCGTGCGGCGCGCAGGCCGGAGGCCGAGGCACGTCGTCCGCTTTCGACGGCAAGAGCTCATCAGACGGCTCCATGGAAAGGGTGGATGCTCTGAGGATGCCTGATCGGTCTTGATGTTCGGTAAAGACAGTCCGTGGTGGCTTGACGGGTCGGTCGGATGCGTCCAGTTCCGGAGGGCACCGAGCGCAAGGAGCCCGTCATGATCGAGCGCATATTCGGCGGTTCACGCCGACGTTTCGCCAGCCTTTCGGAGAAGGAAATCCTCGCGCTCGCGATCTCATCGGAGGAAGAAGACAGCCGCATCTATCGCAACTACGCCGATGGGCTGCGCGACGAATATGCCGCGAGCGCCGCCGTGTTCGACGGCATGGCCGAGGAAGAGGATCACCATCGCCGCCGGTTGATCGAGCTCTTCCAGAGCAAGTTCGGCGACGCCATTCCGCTGATCCGGCGCGAACATGTCTCGGGCTTCTATAACCGGACACCGGACTGGCTCGTCCGCCCGCTCGGACTGGAAAAGGTGCGCGAACAGGCCGCCGCAATGGAACGGCAGGCGCAGCGCTTCTACGAGGAAGCCGCCAAGCGAACGGCCGATGCGGATATCCGGCGTCTCCTCGGCGATCTCGCGGCCGCCGAAGCGCAGCACGAGGATCTGGCCGAGCGCCTCGCCGACGAGCATCTCGGCGAGACGCGAGCGCCGAGCCGAGGACGCGGCGGAACACCGCCAGTTCATCCTGACCTATGTGCAGCCGGGCCTGGCGGGGCTGATGGATGGTTCGGTCTCGACGCTGGCGCCGATCTTCGCCGCCGCCTTCGCGACGCACGACACCTGGCAGACCTTCCTCGTCGGCCTCGCCGCGTCGGTCGGCGCCGGCATCTCGATGGGCTTCACCGAGGTCGCCTCGCGATGACGGCGTGATCTCCGGCCGCGGCTCGCCGATCAAGCGCGGGCTTCACGACCGGCATCATGACGACGCTCGGCGGGCTCGGCCATGCCCTGCCCTATCTGATCCCGCATTTCTGGACGGCGACGCTCATCGCCGTCGTGATCGTCGATGGTCGAGCTGTTCGCGATCGCCTGGATCCAGAAGCGGTACATGGAGACATCGTGGAGCCGGGCGCTCTTCCAGGTCGTGCTCGGAGGGGCGCTGGTCTTCGCGGCGGGAATGCTGATCGGCACGGCGTAGCGATACGGGACGATCAGGCGGGCTGCGGCTCCGCTCCGGCGGTCAGCTGGTCGGCCACCTCGCGGACGAATTCGGTCGTTTCCTCGCCGCAGACGGAGGAGACGATCGGGCCGTCGCGTACGGGCCCGGCCTCGCGAACCCGGCCGCCTGCGTTGCGCAAATCGGTGCGGATCGCCGGGGCTCCGGTGACCGTCCGTCCCCGTACCAGAGCCGCTTCGATCAAGAGAAGCGGTGCATGCCCCATCGCGGCAAGAACCCGCCGGCGCGCGGCGAAGCCGGCAATGAAGTTGATTACCTCGCGCTGCGTCCGCATCGCGTCGACCGCAAGAAGCCCCGGCGGAAGAACAATGGCGTCGAAATCGCTAAGCGCCACGTCGCTCACGATCATGTCCACCCGCCAGTCGGCGGTCCAGTCGTAGTCGTTCCAGCCATAAATCCGGTCCGGCTCGAGGCCGATCAGCCGAACTTCGGCCCCCTCGCCCTGAAAGCCGGCGAAGAGCGCGCGCAGGGCGGCTTCGTCGAATCCGTCGGTGGTCAAAATGCCGATGCGGCGGCCATTCAGCTTCATGGGCGTCCCTCCCGATACCATCAGGAGAACGCGCCGCGCCGGCCTCGCGTTCTGTTCCCCGGAGGATAAAATGCCCAACCGTTATTGCGCGCCGGTCGATCCGAAGCCTCCCGCTCCGCGATCGGTCTCGCCGGCCGTCTTGCGCGCTTCGACCGCTGCACGGACGACCGGGGCGACGACCAGCTGGGCAATACGCATGCCGCGCGTGATCGCCACCTCCTCGGCGCCGAGATTGATCAGGATCACCTTCACTTCGCCGCGATAGTCCCAGTCGATCGTGCCGGGGGTATTGAGGCAGGTGATCCCGCTTTTCAGGGCGAGGCCGGAACGCGGCCGCACCTGCACCTCGAAACCCGCCGGTATCTCGAGGATCAGCCCCGTCGGGATCGCCGCGCGCTCCATCGGCGCCAGCAGCAGCGGCTCACCGTCGGGCACGGCGGCCCGCACATCCATGCCCGCGGCGCCCGCCGTTGCGTAGGATGGAAGCTCCAGCCCCTCCGCATGCGGCAGGCGAACGGCGCCGATCACCGGTGACGCGTCCGCCATCAGACCAGCACCGCCTGCTCGACCCGCGCCTCGCCCCCGAACAGGCGGAGATAATCCTCGACCGCCGCTTCGTCGCCGGTCGCCTTGTTCGGGTTGTCGGACAGCTTGACGGCAGGCCGCCCGGCCGCGTCGGTCACCTTGATGACGAGGCTCAGCGCGCGCAGCCTCTCATTGCCGGTCGGGGCCATGCCGACGAAGTCATTGGTCAGGTTCGTGCCCCAGCCGAAGGCCATCCGAACCCGGCCGTCGAAATGGCGATAGGTCTTCTCGATGGTCTCGACATCGAGGCCGTCGGAGAAGATCAGGATTCGCTCCCTCGGATCGACGCCCCTCTCCTTCCACCAGGCGATGATGCGCTCGCCGCCCTCGATCGGCGGGGCGCTGTCGGGGCGGAAGCCCGTCCAGCCGGCGACCCAGTCCGGCGCGTGCCGCAGAAAGCTCTCCGTGCCGAAGGTATCGGGCAGGACGATCAGGAGATTGCCGCCATAGAGTGTGTTCCAGTCTTCGAGGACCTTGTAGGGCGACAGCAGGCGCTGCGCGTCGTCATCGGCCAGGGCCGCGTAGACCATCGGCAGTTCATGGGCATTGGTGCCGACCGCCTCCAGATCGGTGTCCATGGCGAGCTTGACGTTGGAGGTGCCGGTAAACTTGTCGCCGATGCCCTCCTTCAGCGCCTCGACGCACCAGCGCTGCCAGAGGAAGGAATGACGCCGCCGCGTGCCGAAATCGGAAATGCGCAGATTGTCGAGCCGCCGCAGCTGCTCGGTCTTTTCCCACATGCGGGCCTTCGCGCGGGCGTAGAGGACATCGAGGTCGAAGCGGCCCATGCCGGCCATCGCGGTGCGGCTCCGCATCTCCATCAGGATCGCCAGCGCCGGGATCTCCCACATGGTGACCTCGCACCAGGGACCGGAGAACTCCAGCCGGAACTGGCCGTCACGAACCGAAAGCTCGTAGTCGGGCAGGCGGAAATGTCGAGAACCATTCGAGGAACTCCGGCTCGAAGATCTGCGTCCGGCCATAGAAGGTGTTGCCGGCGAGCCAGATCCGCTCCTTCTTTGACAGCGTCACCGTCCGCGCATGATCGAGCTGATCGCGCAGGGCCGCCTCGTCGATCTCGTCGGCAAGGCGAATCTCGGGCTTGCGGTTGATGAGCGAGAAGGTGACCGGGACGTCCCGGTGCATCTTCCAGATCATCTGCAGCATCAAAAGCTTGTAGAAATCCGTGTCGAGCAGAGAACGGATGATCGGGTCGAGCTTCCACGTATGGTCATGGACGCGCTTTGCGAGATCGGTGATCGGGGTGGCCATGGCAAATTCCGGTCAGGCGAAGGTGACGCCCGCTTCCTCCATGGCCTTGCGCATCTTCGACTTTGAGCCCTCGAGGTCGATGGCTGCCGTCGCCTCCTCCACGACAAGGGCGGAAAAGCCGAAATGGCGCGCGTCGAGCGCCGACCAGGCGACGCAATAGTCGAAGGCGAGGCCGCAGAGGACGAGGTCGGTGATGCCGCGCTCGCGCAGGTAGCCGGCAAGGCCCGTCGGCGTCTGCCGATCGTTCTCGCGGAAGGCGGAGTAGCTGTCGATCTCGCTGCGGTAGCCCTTGCGGATCACGGCCTCGGCCTTGGTCCAGTTCAGATCCGCATGGAAGGCCGCGCCATCGGAGCCCTGAACACAGTGATCCGGCCAGAGCACCTGTTCGCCATAGGGCCTGTCGATAGTCTCGAACGGCGCGGCTCCGTCGTGCTGACTGGCGAAGGAGGAATGGCCGGTGGGATGCCAGTCCTGCGTCAGCACGACATGATCGTGGCCGGCGATCAGGCGGTTGACGACCGGAACGATCGACGCTCCGCCCGTGACGGCGAGTGCGCCGCCCTCGCAGAAGTCGTTCTGCATGTCGATGACGAGCAGTGCCGTCTTGCCGCTCATGAGCCGTCCCTTCCTCTCCCACGCAGAAGGTCTAGTGGAGCCGACGGGCTGAGAAAAGGTGCGCCGGCCGAAAAGTCGACGGCCAGAACCCTATCCGTTTCGCGCCGCCTCGCGGACTGCGTCGCCGGCATTGTCGAGATCCATCCGGATCAGGGCGGAGAGAAGGCGCGGCAGGTCGCGGCGGCCAACCAGACCGGCGAGCCCCTCGGCGCTCTCCGGCAAGCCTATATTGCCGGCGGCCGTCGCGGCGCGGTCGTCGACCAAGGGATAGAGTTCATCCCAAGCCATCTGCGCCTCTCGGCAGAAAATGTCGGCGCCGACATCGCCAATACCCTTGAAGCCCTTCAAGCCCTTGCGAATCGCATCCGCATCGCCGTCGGCCTCTTCGCGGAGCCGGCGAAGATCGCCGCCGTAGCGCTCGAGCAGGCGTTCGCAACTGTCGCCGAGATAGCGCGAGGTGCTCTCGTCATAGCGGGCATAGCCGCTCTCGTTGAGTACCCTGACCCGCGCCTTCCAGCCGGCGTCGCAAAGGCGGTCGGGCATATCCCAGCCGGCATCGAACAGGGCGCGGGCGGCGGCCATGGCGAGGTCGGAGGAGATGCGCGCCGAAAGCAGCGTGGAGACAACCAGCCATTGGAACAGCGGCTGTGGCGTGTTCTTCGCACAGTCAATCCCGAGTTCGTCTGCATGACTACGGGGATAGCGCTCGAGCAGCGCCCTGACGACTGCGGCGTTCTCTCTTGTCATGATCGTGTCCGTCCTCTTTCGCGCCGCTTGGTCGGGCAACGCGAAGCGGGCGGGGAGAGGTTCCTTCGGCGGAGATCAGGTGTCGGCCGTCAGGCGGACACGCAGTTCGGTCCGCCACGCCGCGGGATCGTCGCTGTTCCATGGGCCGGTGCGGTAGATTTCCACCTGACAGGCCGGTTCGATGCGTCCGGGCGAGGCAGCCTCATCCTTGCTCCGCCCGCGAGAGCGGACCCAGCCATCCAGCATCGCCGAGGCGTCGTAGAGGAGATCGTAGGCGCCCTGGTGGTTGGCGGTGGCGTACTCGCCGGCTGGCAACTCGCCCGTGACTATCCCTTCGGCACCGTCCCCGCCCATATGGACGGGTCTTTCGACGAAATTGCCGACATGGACGAGCGTACGGCCGTCGTCGGAAAAGCGGAGATATCGGAAGAACCCATCGCCGATTTCGACTCCGTCTTTGGCGCAGCATTCACGCAGGCGCGGAAAGGCGGGCGGGGCCTTCTCAGGCAGGTCCGCCATCGCGCATTCGACCGGGATCGCGACATAGGACATGGCGGCAAAGGCGCGGACGATCGGGATCGACAGCATGGCTCCGTCGCGGGCGGTTTCGGAAATGATGCGCATTGAAACCTCGTTCGTTCTCAATCCCGATCGGGGGCGCCGAGGGGAAAGAAGTGGCGCCAGGGGCGCGCTTCGTCGACGACTTTCGCAATCGAGGGACGGGCGAGCAGGCGCTGGCGATAGGACGCGCAACGTCGCCCGTTCCTCGCCGATCGGATGCGTCCAGTCGGCGTAGAAGAGCGCGGGCGCCGCGGCACAGTCGGCAAAGGTGAAACGGTCGCCGACGGCCCATTGCCGCTCCGCGAGGCGCGTATCGAACCAACGATAGGCGGTGTCGAGCGCCGCTTTCGCTTCAGTGACGCCCGCCGGATCGCGCGAAGCCTCTCCCCGCAGCGCGTCGGTGACGACGCGCTGCATCGGCGTTGCGACATAGTCGTCGAAGAGGCTTTCCATCTGCCGCGCCTCGATCGCCTCGTCCGGGTCCTCCGGAAGCAAGGGCGGTGCGTCACCGAACCGGTCGAGATATTCGACGATCGCGGCGGACTCGACCACGACGCGGTCGCCGTCGGCGAGCACCGGAAACTGCCCGGTCGGTGCGTGGCGGCGGACGAAATCCAGGTTCTCGGGATGGTCCGGCTCGACCATCGCGAAGGCAATATCGAGGCCACGTTCGGCGATCGCGATCAGCGGCTTCCAGACGAAGGCCGCGAAGGGATGGCCATAGAGCGTGAGCATCGGCAATCGGCCTCCTTCGTTCCGTGTCCGGTCGGGTCAGCCCTGCGGCTGCTGGCCCTTCGAGCCCGTGTAGCTGATCATCCAGGGTACGCCCCAGCGATCGACGAGCGAGCCGAACCTTTCGGCCCAGAAGGTCTCGTCCAGCTTCATGCGCGCACTGCCGCCCTCCGCCAGCGCATCGAACCATCGACGTGCTTCCTCGGCGCTGCCCGCCTCCATATGGATGTCGAAGCCCTGCGGCTTGTTGTACATCTCGCCCGGTGCATCGGAGGCCATCATGGCGAAGCCGTCGAAACGCACCATCATGTTCATGACGAGATCGTCGCTGCCCGGCATGCGCATCTCCGGTGCGGCGTCGCTGTTCCTGAAGATGCCCAGAATCTTGCCGCCGAAGAGGTCGGCATAGAAGCTCATGGCTTCCTCACACTGGCCCTTGAAGAAGAGATAGATGGTCTGTTGCATCGCGCTGGATCCTTCGGGAAAGAGGGTTCGGGTCAGTAGCTGAGCTTCGGATACCAGTCGGTCCCGCGCCCGCCGGGAGTCAGATCGAGGATCGACCAGAGCGGGGCGATGTCCGGCGCGGTGCGCGGATCCTCGCCCGGATCGGCCTCGGGCATTTCACCCGCCCAGAAGAGCCGGACGTTGCCGTCGTCCTTGCGGAAGACGAACAGGCCCGGATTCTCGAAGCCGTCCGGGCGGAGCAGTCCGAGATCACCGGCGAAATCATCGCCGATGGTCTGAACGAAACGCAGATGTTTCCAGCCGCGTTCGCGGGCGAATTCGAGCTGGCGCGAGACAGGGCTGCGGCCGAGAATCGTCAGCGTGACGCGCTGTTCGATGTCTCGCGCGTTGCCCTCGATGCCGCTGAGCCAGTTGGTGCACATCGGGCATGGCCGTTCCCGCTCCGGTCCATACATCCAGAAATAGGCGACCAGCGTCTCCTTGTCGCCGAACAGGTCGGCCAGCGAGAGGTCGTTGCCGTCGGCGTCGCGGAAGCGATAGTCCTTGTCGACGACAGGGCCCGGTGGCAGCGCCCTGCGCTGCTCGGTCAGCCGGCTCATATGGCGGCGAAACTCGATCTCCTCGGCAAGGAGCGCCCGGCGCGCCCTGGCATAGTCGGCGCTCTCGCCGGGAAAGGCGCCCTTGCGCATCGCGGCGATCTCGTCCGCCGGCTTTGTCGTGGCTTCAGTCACAGACGGACCCTCCCCTATCACCAGGCTTCCAGGCTTCGGCAGCGTCGCGTCAGGCGGCCGCCGCTTCCTCAATTCTGGCGATGTCGATCTTCTTCATCTGCCAGACGGCGTTCAGCACGCGCTGTCTGGCCTCGGTGTCGGACGTGTTCATCAGATCGATGAACCGACGCGGTATAACCTGCCAGCGCAGGCCAAAACGGTCGACGCACCAGCCGCATTCGATCTCTCGGCCGCCAGCGGCCGTAAGCGCTCGCCATATCCGGTCCAGTTCCGCCTGATCGTCGGCGAGGACGACAAGAGAAGCAGCTTCCGAATGGGGAAAATCGACACCGCCATTGAGAAGTTGATACGGGGTTCCGCCGAGCGTGAGCTGCATCAGCATCGGCTTGCCGGTCTCCAGCGGAACGCCCTGCGGTGTCTGCTCCGGCACGCGTTCGAGCGAGTCGATATGGCTATCCGGTATCACCGATACGTAGAACTCGGCGACCTCTTCCAGATCACGATTGAACCAGAGGCAGGTCAAGACCTTGGCGTCCGACATTGTGGTGCGCCTTCTATGCTTCGAGGATCGGTTCGAAACCGCCCCAGAACATCCTTTTGCCGTCGAATGGCATGTCGTTGGGCTGCATGGAGGGATCTTCCATCATGGCCTTCCAGGCCGCGATGCGCGTCGCCTTGTCGGGCCACCTGATCCAGGAGAAGACGACGCCCTCGCCCTCCTTGCGCTGTGTGGCGATGGTGAAGGAGGTGGTTTCCCCCTCCGGTACATCGTCGCTCCAGCATTCGACCACCTCCAGAGCTCCGTAGCGACGGAACATCGCCGCCGCCTCGCGGGCCTGCTCCAGATAAATGTCCCGGTTCTCCTCGGGTACGGGCACCACGAAACCATCGATGTAGGTCATCTCGGACTCCTCCCTGTCTTGGGGCTATCTCAAAGCGTCTTCGCAAGCGCCTCCAACTGGTCGGCGGCGGCATTCCATCCGGCATGGAAGCCCATCTCCTCATGGGCCTTCCGGTCCTCGGCGCTCCAATGGCGCGCTTCGGCCCGGTAGTTTGTGCGGCCGTTGCCATCGCCCGACATCGTGATGGTGCCGACCATGAACGGCTTTTCCGATGGCACCCAGTCGCCGATGAAGGCGTCGGTGAAGACGAGACGCTCCTGCGGGACGATCTCGACGAACTGGCCCGGATTGGGAAAGCGCTCACCGTCGGGGTTTTCCATGACGATCATCGACGCCCCGCCGGGTCGCAGATCCTGGGTGACCTCGACCGTCTTCCACGGCGCCGGCGTAAACCATTGCCTGATCAGTTCCGGCTCGGTCCAGCACCGCCAGATGCGGTCGACCGACGCGGTGAGGGTTCGCTCGATGGTGAGAACATGATCGCTCATTCACAACCTCTCCTGCCAAACAGCATCTCGACGTAACGTTTCAGATGATCGACGCTCTGGCGGGCGAGATCGGGACCGCCATCGGCCTTGGCGAGGATGAAGGCGCCCTGCAGGACAGCCTGGGTGTGCAGCGCGAGGCTCTCGGCGGTCCAGTCGGCGCACGGGCAGTGTTGCAGCCTTGCCGCCTCGATATCGGCGACCAGCGTCTCGGCATGACCAAATATGAAATCGCGGGCGGCGGCGCGGATCTGCGGCGCGGAGACGTGGACTTCCTGCGCCAGCGTACCGACGAAGCAGGTGAAAGCCTCGGTCGGACCTTCGATGATCTGCCGGCGGAAATCGATATAGGCGAGGACGCGCTCCAGCGGATCGCCGGGCCGATGGTAGGGCGCGCCCTCGAACAGCTCGCTCGTCACCTCGCTCCAGCGCGCCGCCGCGGCGACCGCCATCTCTTCCTTGTTCTTGAAATGGTGAAAGAAGCCGCCCTTGGTGACACCGGCGGCGGCCGCCACCTCGTCGACCCGGGTCGCCGTGTAGCCCTTCTCGCGGACAGAGGCGATCGCTGCGTCCAGTATGCGCATTCTCGCCTCCTCACCCTTCCGGTAGGGACGTTTCGCTGTCTTCATGGCCTGAATACATACCGACCGGTTGGTTGTTTTGTCAAGGCTGTTTTGTCAGGCATCGCGACGCTGTGAGCGGATCGATCGACACGCTCGCCGAGGATCGGCGCGAGAGGGAGCGGACGCGGACACGGCAGACGACGCCGCTGGTCGGCATCGTCGACCGCCGCCCGCTCGCCAGCGGCGCGTTGACTTCCGTCCGGCCGCTTGCCACATGGCAGCGGTACCTCATCCGGAACGCATCCATGGCCGACACATTGCAGGACAAGGTCGCGCGGCGGCGCACCTTCGCCATCATCTCGCACCCCGACGCGGGCAAGACCACGCTGACCGAAAAGCTGCTGCTGTTCGGCGGCGCGATTCAGCTTGCCGGCGAGGTCAAGGCCAAGAAGAACCGCCAGTCCTCCCGCTCGGACTGGATGAAGATCGAGCGCGAGCGCGGCATCTCCGTCGTCACCTCGGTGATGACGTTCGAATATGAGGACCACGTCTTCAACCTGCTCGACACGCCGGGCCACGAGGACTTCTCCGACGACACGTACCGGACGCTGACCGCCGTCGATTCCGCGATCATGGTGATCGACGCGGCCAAGGGCATCGAGCCGCGCACGCTGAAACTGTTCGAGGTCTGCCGGCTGCGCGACATCCCGATCATCACCTTCGTCAACAAGATGGACCGCGAGGCGCGTGACAATTTCGAGATCCTCGACGAGATCGAGGAGAAGCTGGCGCTCGACACCGCTCCGATCACCTGGCCGATCGGCCAGGGCAAGAGCTTCAGCGGCACATATCATCTCGCCGAGAGCGCGGTGCGCCATGGCGACGCGCAGAAGGAACGGACCAAAGTCAATGGACCGCGGGCGGACGCCGCCGCCGGCATGCTGCCGGAGAACGAGCGCGAGGCCTTTGTCGAGGGCGTCGAGCTGGCGATCGAAGCCTGCCGCCCCTTCGATCTGGAGGCCTTTCGCGAGGGCCATCTGACACCGGTCTTCTTCGGCTCGGCGCTCAAGAATTACGGCGTGCGCGACCTGATCCACGCGCTGATGGACTATGCCCCGGCGCCCCGCGCGCAGGAGGCCGAGGGCCGGCATGTCGAGGCGACGGAGCCTGGCATGAGCGCCTTCGTCTTCAAGATTCAGGCCAATATGGACCCGAACCACCGTGATCGCATCGCCTTCGTGCGGGTCTGCTCCGGCACGCTGTCGCGCGGCATGAAGGCCAAGCTCGTCCGCACCGGCAAGGCGATGCCCCTCTCCGCGCCGCAATTCTTCTTCGCCAGCCAGCGCCACCTCGCCGAGGAGGCCTATGCCGGCGACGTCGTCGGCATTCCCGAACCACGGCACGCTGCGGATCGGCGACACGCTGACCGATGGCGAGGACATCGTCTTTCGCGGCGTGCCGAACTTTGCGCCGGAGATCCTGCGCCGCGTCTCGCTGAAGGATGCGATGAAGGCCAAGAAGCTGAAGGAAGCGCTGGCCCAGATGGCCGAGGAAGGCGTCGTCCAGCTGTTCACGCCGGAGGATGGCTCGCCGGCGATCGTCGGCGTCGTCGGCGCGCTACAGATCGACGTGCTGGCCGAGCGGCTGTCGCAGGAATATTCGCTGCCGGTCGGCTTCGAGCAGGCCCGTTTCGCCGTGGCGCGATGGATCTCGGCGCCTTCGGAGCCCGATCTGCGCGAGTTCATGGACGCCCATCGCGGCGAGATGACGCGCGATCTCGACGGCGATCCGGTGTACATGGCGCCGAATGCCTTCTCGCTGAACTACGAGGCGGAGCGCTGGCCGAAGATCAGCTTTGCGACGGTGAAGGACTACCAGATCGGTACGAAGAAGGCGGCTTGAAGGGCGCTGGACGCAATGCCATCCCGCTCCGCTGCGATTATTTGCCAAGCCATTCCCTGCAGCGGGCGTGCCGCATCCCTATATTGGGCCCGACGCCATTCTTTTTCGACGAAAGGAGCGAAGCATGAGCCTCCGCATCAACGACACCATCCCCAACCTCGAGGTCGAGACCGACCAGGGCACCTTCAAGCTGCATGACTGGATCGGCGACAGTTGGGCCGTGATCTTCAGCCACCCGAAGGACTTCACGCCGGTCTGCACCACCGAGTTCGGCGCCGTTGCCCAGCTCGCCGACGAGTGGGAAAAGCGCGGCACCAAGGTGCTGGGCGTCTCCGTCGACAGCGCGGAGGACCACGTGAAGTGGAAGGACGACATCGAGAAGGTGGGTGGTGCGAAGGCCAGCTTTCCCATCGTCGCCGACACCGATCTGACCATGGCCAAGGCGTTCGACATGCTGCCGGCCGAGGCTTACCTGCCGGACGGCCGGACGCCGAACGATACGGCCACCGTCCGCACGGTCTACATTATCGGGCCGGACAAGAAGCTGAAGCTTTCGATGACCTATCCGATGAATGTCGGGCGCAACTTCTCCGAGGTGCTGCGCGCGCTGGACGGGCTGCAGACGGCTGCCAAACATACCATCGCCACTCCGGCCAACTGGAATGTCGGCGAGGACATCATCATCCCGACCAGCGTCAGCGACGAGGATGCGAAGACCAAATACGGCACATTCGAAACGGTGCTGCCCTATCTGCGCCGGGCCAAGCAGCCCAGCGCCTGACCGAGAGGTCTTCGTTGATAGCCAAGGCCGGCGCCGCAAGCGCCGGCCTTTTCCATGGGCAGCCGACATGGAACGCCTCCCGCGCTCAAGGGTTCTTCCCCCAAGGCTTTTCAAACAGATCAAGGGAAGGATTTTCCATGGCCATCGCCAATCTCAAGGACGTTTATGTCGATCAGCTGCAGGACATTTTCAGCGCCTGCCACCAGTCCGAAAAGGTCACGAAAGAGCTGAGGGACGCCGCCCATAGCTCCGAATTGAAGGATGCGCTCGACGCGGGCGTCAAGGGTATCGAGAGCGGCATCGACGCGTTGCGCTCGATCATCGAGGCGCATGACGCCGATCCCAAGGGCGAGTTCTGCAAGGGCATGGAAGGTCTGGTCAAAGAGGCCCGCTCGCACGGTATCGAGGAAAACATCAGCGATCCCGATGCCCGCGATGCGATGATCATCACCCAGTATCAGCGCATGGCCCACTACGCGATCGCCGGTTATGGGTGCCTCGTGGCCTTTGCGCGGCGGCTCAAGCTGAACGACGAAGCGGACAAGCTGCAGACGTGCCTCGATGAAACCTATGAGGGCGACCGGCACATGACCGACATCGCAATGGGCGGCATCAACAAGGACGCCGTCTGAGTCACGTATCGACGCAGATTTTCGGGGCCGGCGTCGGACGGGCCGGCCCCTTTGCTATTTCCGGCAGCGGAAAATGTTGCAGGCGCAAAGACACTTTCGCTTAAGATCGAGGACACTACTGTTGGTGATGGTCCCCATCGGACTCTAGCTAATAGGTTGTGTTCATGATCGAGCGCTTCGTCTCCCTGTTCCACGATCACGACATCCCCACGGCGCTGATCGCCGTCCTCGTCTGCGCCACGGGATCGATGCTCTTCGTGAAGCTTCTCAGCCGTGCCCGTCGGACCGAGGGCCTGGAGAGGATGATCTGGACCGGCTATTGCGGCCTTGTCGGCGGCGGAACCGTCTGGACGACCCACTTCATCGCGATACTGGCCTGGCGGCAGGACCTGCTTCTCGGCTTCGACCCCCTGCTGACGGCCGCCTCGCTCGTCGTCGCGGTCCTGATGGTGACGGTTGGCGGCTATATCGTCGCCGTCAGCGGGAACAGCGGCCGCGTCGAGTTGGGCGGTCTCGTCTTCGGGCTCGGCATCGTCGCACTGCACTATATCGGCATGGCCGGTCTCAGCCTCTGCGCCAGCGCCAGCGCCGAGCCCGGCGGGGTCGTGCTTTCCATCGCGTTCGCTGGTTTCTTCGGCGTGATCACGGCCAACCGCGTGGCGCGGCCGCTCACCCGGTTCTGCCGCTTCGGCGGGGCGCTGTCCTTCGCTTTGGCAACGCTTTTGCTACACATGACCGGGATCGGCGCCCTCGACCTCGACATCGATCTGGAACTGCTGGCCCGGACCAGATCCGTTCCAGCCCTATCTCATGGTGGAATCCATCATCGCCGTCATGGGACTGGTCCTGCTGACGGCGGGCGGCGCCTATCTGAACGACAGCCGCCATAAGGAAGAGGTCAATCGCCGGTTCCGGCACATGACCCTGCACGATTCGCTCACCGGCCTGCCAAATCGGCAGCAGATCCGCGACCATCTGGCGCTGACGATGCAGCAGGCCGAAAGGGAGAACGCATTCGTCGGGGTGATGTCTCTCGATCTCGACCGCTTCAAGGAGATCAACGATTTGCATGGCCGTGCGGCCGGCGACGCGGTGCTGAGGGAAATCGCGGATCGTTTCGCGAACCTGCCCGAGGAGAACGTCCTGGTCGGTCGGTTCGGCGGCGACGAGTTTCTGGCGGTCATCGGTCCGGTCTGGCGCAACACGCTCATCGATAGAGCCGCCGAAGCGCTTCTGGAGCAAGTCAAGGCGCCCGTCGAATGGGAGGGCCACCAGCTTTCGATCGGCGCCAGCATCGGCGTCGCCCACCATCCGGAGGACGGCTCGACCGCCGAACAGCTGCTCGACCGCGCGGACCTCGCCATGTACCGGGCCAAGGAACTCGGCAAGGACCGGGTCGAACGCTACAAAGCCGGCATGGAAGAGACCAACCGGTCCCGCGCCGCGCTCGCCATGGATCTGCGCCGGGCGATCAGGGACAATGAGTTCGAGATCCATTATCAGCTTCAGAACGATACCAAATCCCGCGATGTGGTGGGAGCCGAGGCGCTGTTGCGCTGGCGCCACCCCGAGCGCGGCATGATCCCGCCGGGCGAGTTCATACCGATCTGCGAGGAGACCGGCCTGATCACCGAGATCGGAGCGCTTGTCCTGCGCGGCGCCTGCCGGGACGCCGCCGGCTGGTCCAATCCGATACGTCTCGCCGTCAACGTCGCGCCCAAGCAGCTCCTCGACGGCGATCTCGTCAAGATCGTGCACGAAACGCTGCTCGACAGCGGTCTGCCGGCGGAGCGCCTTGAACTGGAAATCACAGAGAGCGGCATCATCGCCGATCAGCAACGAGCGCTGCACGTCATCCGGCGACTGAAGTCGCTGGGCGTCCGAATCGCGATGGACGATTATGGCACCGGCTATTCGTCGCTCTCGACGCTGCGCAACTTTCCGTTCGACAAGATCAAGATCGACCGATCCTTCATCTCCGACCTTCCGGGCGGCGTCCACTCCGCGGCGATCGTCCGCGCGACGATCATCCTCGGCGATGCGCTCGGAATTCCGGTCCTGGCCGAAGGCGTCGAGACGGAGGACCACATCGCCTTCCTGCGCGACGCCGGCTGCAAGGAATTGCAGGGGTTCTTCTTCGGCAAGCCGATGGATGACGCAAGTCTCTGTCAGACCTTGGGCGGAGACGGCCATGCGGGGCCAAAGGAGGTCGGGGTCGAGCGCCGGGACCCGTCAGACGACGCGGCCGCCATCCGCAACGTCGCCTGAGGGGCGCGGCCAACAAACAACGTCCTGCCGCTCCCGACGCGGAAATCTCTCAGCCCATCGCACGCGGAGCGTCGAGCGGCCCGCGGCCGCGCCATGTCCCGTTCGACCAGAGATCGTCGAGCGCCGTGCGGTAGTTGGGGAAGCGGAGACGATAGCCCGCCCGCTGCAGCTTGCGGCTGCTGACGCGCTTGTTGTCGCCGTAGAAGCTGCGGGCCATGGGCGAGAGATCGGCCGTGTCGAAATCGAGCGGCGGCGGTGGCTCGATCCCCATCAGCTCCGCCGCATATTCGATGACGTCCTGCGGCGGCGCCGGCTCGTCATCGGAAATGTTCCAGGCGCCGCCGGCATTCTGGCGCATCAGGAAGGCCGTCGCCCCGGCGATGTCGTCGACGTGGATGCGATTGAAGACCTGGCCAGGCTTGATGATGCGGCGGGCCTTGCCCTCGGACAGCTTGACGAACTGATTGCGGCCGGGACCGTAAATTCCCGACAGGCGCATGATCGCGACCGGCAGGTTCATCTCTTCACCGAGCGCCAGCCAGGCATCTTCGGCGCCGATCCGTTCGCGGCCGCGCTTCTTGTCGGTCAGCCGCGGCGCCGTCTCGTCGATCCAGTCGCCGGCCGAATCGCCATAGACGCCGATGGTCGAGAAGTAGCCGACCCATTGCAGGGACGGCATTCCGTTGCGGATCGTCGTCCGCACGGCGTCCAGCACGGCGTCGCCGTCGCGGTCGGGTGCGATCGAGACGAGGAGATGCGTGACGTCGGAAAGCGGGAGGGTCGAGACATCATCGTCGCGGCCGGCAAAGCGGTGAGGTTCGATGCCAAATTCGGGCAGCGTCGCGAGCTGTTCGTCGGAGCGCGACGTGCCGCCGATCCAGTCGGCCTCGCCTGCCAGTTCGCGCGCAACCCCACGAGCGCTATAGCCGGCGCCGAAAAGAAACAGCCTCACGCCCGGGTCCCCGCCTCGTTCTGCCCCATCGCCGCCCGCCATTCCTCGCGGACCGTCTCATCCGGCTCGGCGGCGGCCGCGTCCTGATGGCACGCCAGCCCTTGCGGGTCCAGTCTCGACAGGGCCCAGACCGCCGCGCCCCTAACCTGCGGCGAGGCATCGGACAGAAGGCTCTCGACTTTCGGCGCCAGCGATGGCTCGCCGCTATTGCCGGCAGCGATCAGCACATTGCGCAAAAAGCGGTCGCGACCGATCCGCTTGACCGGAGAGCCGGAGAAGAAGGCGCGGAACCCGGCATCGTCCATCCCGAGGAAATCGGCCAGAGGCGGCGCCTGCAGGTCGTGCCGGGCGGCGAGCTTGGCCTCCCGCGTCTCGCTGGCGAACTTGTTCCACGGACAAACGGCGAGGCAGTCGTCGCAGCCATAGACGCGATTGCCCATCGCCTCGCGAAACTGGTGCGGGATCGGCCCGTCATGCTCGATGGTGAGGTAGGAGATGCAGCGGCGCGCATCCAGCCGATAAGGCGCGGGAAAGGCGTCGGTCGGGCAGATGTCGAGACAGGCGCGGCAGGAGCCGCAATGATCACCCTCAGGCTCGTCCGCCACAAGGTCGAGCGTGGTCAGGATGGCGCCGAGGAAGAGCCAGGAGCCATGCGTCCGGCTGACGAGGTTGGTGTGCTTGCCCTGCCAGCCGAGCCCGGCCGCTTCGGCCAGCGGCTTTTCCATCAGCGGCGCGGTGTCGACGAAGACCTTGACCTCTTGGTCCCGATCGCCGCCCAGTTGTCGCGCCCGCGCCAGCAGCTTGCTGGCCAGCGTCTTGAGGCGGCCCTTGATCAGGTCGTGATAGTCGCGGTGGCGCGCATAGACCGAGACGTTCGCACGATCCTTCCGTTCGAGGAGGGGGAGCGGATCGCTCTCGGGTCCGTAATTGACGCTCAGCATGATGACCGAGCGGACATCGGGCCATAAGGCGCGCCGGGCTGCCGCGCCGCTGCGCCGTCTCGGCGAGCCAGTCCATCGTGCCGTGGTGACCCTCGTCAACAAAGCGTTCAAGCCGGCCGGCAGCCTTCGGAATCGCGTCGGGCCGGGTCACCGCGACCCCATCGAACCCCAGGGCGAGCGCCTCCTGCCGGAGGCCATCGCGCAGGCGCTCGGCCTGATCAGGGGTCCTAGAAATCGGGGTCCGCATAGTGGGCGGCGGGCGGCAGTCCGCGCACCCGCTCCTGCAGGAGAGGTCGGAAGGAGGGCCGGCTCTTGACGCGCGCATACCAGTCGCGAGCGGCGTCGTGCCCCGACCAGTCGAGTTCGCCGAGATAGTCGAGGATCGACAGGGTCGCGCCGGCGGCGAGATCGGCGATCGTCAGCGTGTCACCGGCCAGCCAATTGCGGGTGCCGGCCAGCCAGTTGGTGTATTTCAGATGCTGGGCGATATTGGCGCGAGCGGCGCGCAGTGCGCCGGCATCGGGTGAACCACCGCCCTTGTCCGTCGGCATCAGCGGCCGCGTGACCCGTTCACGCACCATGTGACGCGTGACTTCATTCTCGCACTTGTCGAGGAACCAGTGGCTCAGGCGCCGCGCCTCGGCCCGCCCGAACACGTCGTCCGGCATCAGCCGCTTGTCGCGCGCCGTCGTGCCGCGCGTCTCGTCGACATATTCGGCGATCACCATGGTGCCGGCGACCGGCTGGTCGGTCTCGGCCAGAAGGACCGGCACCGTGCCCGCCGGATTGAGCTGCAGAAACTCGCGACGCCGCGTCCAGGGCACCTCCTCGATCAGCGTGAAGGGAACGGCGTACTCCGTCAGCAGGAGACGGGTGAAGCGGCTGCCCGCATTCATCGGATAGTGGAAAAGGGTCAGCATCGCTCACGCATTCGGGTCACGTGTGGCTTTCGTTGGATCGCGCCGCTAAAGCTGATCCGCTTCCGGGCGTGCGATTCGGGGGACACAAGGTCGTCCGCCTATAGCGGCTGTCGCTAATGCACACAAGAATCCGGCAAATTTTGAGGGTGGGCTGATCGTGGCTGAGCAGACATTTCTCGACGCGACGTTCCTCGGCATTCTCGAGGGGCTGACGGAGTTCCTGCCGGTGTCCTCGACCGGCCATATCCTGCTTGCCGGTCATTTCATGGGCTTCGAATCGACCGGCAAGGTGTTCGAGATCGTCATCCAGCTCGGCGCGATCCTCGCCATCGTCATGCTCTATTTCAGCCGCCTCGTGAACCTCGCCGTGACGCTGCCGACAAGCGCCCGCTCGCGCCATTTCGTCCTTGGCATCCTGCTGGCCTTCCTGCCGGCGGCGGTGATCGGCGTCCTCGCCCACGATTTCATCAAATCGGTGCTGTTCGAGACGCCCATGGTGATCTGCGTCGCCCTGATCGTCGGCGGCGTGGTGCTGCTGTTCGTCGACCGGCTGGTGAAGGCGCCGCGCTATCACGACGTGACCGACTATCCGCTCTGGCTGTGCCTGGCGATCGGCTTCTTCCAGTGCCTCGCCATGATTCCCGGCACGTCACGCTCCGGATCGACCATCGTCGGCGCGCTGCTGCTCGGCGCGGACAAGCGCAGCGCGGCGGAGTTCAGCTTCTTCCTCGCCATGCCGACCATGATCGGCGCGGTGGCCTACGATCTGTTCAAGAATCGGGACGTGCTGTCGGGCGCGGACACGTCGGTCATCGCCGTCGGCTTCATCGCCGCCTTCATCGTGGCGGCAATCGTGGTGCGGGCGCTGCTCGCCTATGTCAGCCGCTACGGCTACGGCCTGTTCGGCTGGTGGCGCATCGTGGTCGGGCTGGCGGGTCTGGCCGGGCTGATGCTGCTGGGGTGATCCTACCCCTGGCCGTGGCTGCGGTTGAACTCGCCTTCCGGCCGATAGCGCCAGATATAGGATGGCAGGATCGAACCGAACCGTGTGCGAGCGAATGCCGATGCCCTCGAGCGTCCGGCCATCCTGCTTGGCGGCGTCCGACACGACATTGTCATAGCCGAGCTGCCGGACCTGATCGGAGGTGATCGGGGCCAGGCCGAAGGGAACGAAGTCGCCGACGCCTCCCATGATGCGGGCGATGGGTGTCGGCAGCGGCATCAGGAGCCGCTTGCGGTTGCTCTCCTCGAGAACGATCTCCATCAGCTCCTTGAAGGTGAAGGTCTCCGGCCCGCCCAGCTCATAGACCGTTCCGCCCTTCAGCTCGCCGGCGACGCTCTTGCCGACCGCCTCGGCGACATCGGCGACATAGACCGGCTGGAACCGGGTCCGGCCGCCGCCGATCAGCGGCAGGGCCGGCGAGAACCGCGCCATCTCCGCGAAGCGGTTGAAAAACTTGTCTTCCGGGCCGAACATGATCGACGGTCGCAGAACGACCGCGCGCGGCACGGCTTTGAAGGACGCCTCCTCGCCCTGCGCCTTGGCGCGGGCATAGGCGCTGTCGCTGCCTTCGTCGGCCCCGATGGCGGAGACCAGCGTCAGTCCCGCGCCGGCATCGGCCGCGGCCCGTGCGATCGTCGCCGCCCCTTCGTGCTGCAGGGCGTCGAAGGTCTGCTCCCCCGTCTCAGCGAGGGTGGCGACGAGGTTGACGACATGGTCGGACGCCACGCAAGCCCGGGCGACTGCCGCCTCGTCGCGGATATTCCCCTTGATCAGCTGGATCTGACCGACATTGACGAGCGGCAGCAGGGGCTGGGCCCGGTTGGGATGGCGACAGAGAACGCGCATGCGATAGCCGCGCCGGGCGAGGACCTGCACGAGATGGCGGCCGAGAAAGCCGGAACCGCCGAATATGGTGACCAGGGGCGGATCGGATGGATAGCGGGTCATGATCGATCTTTCGACTGGACAGGCCGGGCCTGCTTCATTCGCTTCTGCCTGCCGATTTAGCGATTTTGGCGCAAAGCGCAACGCGAA
The DNA here is from genome assembly GCA_963773525.1 of uncultured Alphaproteobacteria bacterium. Classification (GTDB taxonomy): domain Bacteria; phylum Pseudomonadota; class Alphaproteobacteria; order Rhizobiales; family Rhizobiaceae; genus Notoacmeibacter. The sequence goes on from CAVZBM010000002.1 coordinate 253,127, forward strand.
GCGGCGACGATCGTCAGCTTTCCAGCGGCGTCGTGTCGAGCGAATGGGGTTCCTTCGCGGATCGCGCCCGCCTCTCGCCGAAGAGCCACGGCGCCAGGAGGCCGGCCAGGACAGCCCCGACGATCTGGCACAGGATGAACAAGGGCACATCGATCGGGCGGATGCCGGAAAACGTGTCGGAGAAGGCGCGGGCGATCGCGACGGCCGGATTGGCGAAGCTGGTCGAGGCGGTGAACCAATAGGCCGCCGTGATGTAGAGGCCGACGACCCACGGAACGGTCTCGGGCCGAAAGCGGATGCCACCGAGGATGAAGAAGACGAGGCCGAAGGTGGCGACGATCTCCGCCAGCCACTGCCCGGCGCCAAAGCGCGCCGTTTGCGAAGCCTGCAGGATCGGCAGGTCGAACATGGCGTGGGCGATGAGCGTGCCCAGCAGTCCGCCGGCGATCTGTGCGGCGACATAGGCGGCGGCGATACGGACCGATGCCTCGCGGCGCAGCAGGAAGGCGAGCGTCACCGCTGGATTGAAGTGCGCGCCGGAGATCGGCCCGAGGACGGTGATCAGGACGACAAGGATCGCGCCTGTCGGGATCGTGTTGCCGAGAAGGGCGAGTGCTGTGTCGTCCGTCAGGTTCGCGGCCATGATGCCGGAGCCGACGACCGTTCCGACCAGCATCGCCGTGCCGAGCGCCTCGGCGACGAGGCGCTGGCCGATGCCGAAATGGACGCTCATTCTCCGGCCCGCATTTCTGCCTGCGAAAGAGCCACGGACGTCGCCCCCTCCATCGTGCCGATCCGGTGGACATGACGCATGAATGCTTCGCGAGACATCTTCTCCACTTCCAGCGCCACCAGCTTCTTCATCCGTCCAGCCAGTTGAGCGTACGCCGCCTCGAAAGCCGCCGGCTCATCGGCAGCCCCGGCAGGGTCCGCAATGCCCCAATGTGCGCGCATGGCCGGTCCCGGGAAGGCGGGGCAGGCCTCACCCGCCGCATTGTCGCAGACCGTGATGACGAGGTCGAAGACGGGCGCGTCCGGTCCAGTGAACTCATCCCAGCTTTTCGACCGGAGCCCAGCCGTCTCGTGGCCCTTCTTGCCAAGTAAGGCCAGTGCATTGGGATTGGGCTCGCCGCGCGGGTGCGACCCGGCGGAGAACGCGCAAAACCGGTCGCCGGCCAGCGAGGCGAGAATCGCTTCGGCAAGAATTGATCGGGCGGAATTGGCGGTGCAGAGAATGAGAACGTTGAGCGGCGTTTGCATGGCTCGTCCCGAACGGATGTTACGCCGCGTTCAATAATGTCCGCCATGTAACAGAATCGTGACAGCCGGACGGGCCAAACCGCATGTAGGGGCACCGTCGCTTTATTGCGGCTGTTGATCCTTCTGCGAAAACCCGCATCTATCACGCATGCCCAACAATCCGGATATCCGCCTCATGACCAAGCCCTGCATCATCTGCGTCGCGATCACCGGTTCGCTGCCCACCAAGGAAAACAACCCGGCCGTGCCGATCACGGTCGAGGAGCAGGTCGAAAGTACGCAGGAGGCGTTCGAGGCGGGGGCGACGATCTGCCACGCCCATGTCCGCAAGGACGACCAGACGCCAAGCTCCGACCCGGAAAAATTCGCGCGGCTGAAGGAAGGGCTGGAGAAGCATTGCCCCGGCCTGATCATCCAGTTCTCCACCGGCGGGCGCTCCGGCGCCGGCAAGACGCGCGGCGGCATGCTGCCGCTGAGGCCCGACATGGCCTCGCTCTCCGTCGGCTCGAACAATTTCCCGAACCGGGTCTACGAGAACCCGCCCGATCTCGTCGACTGGCTGGCGGCCGAGATGCTGGACCACGGCGTCAAGCCCGAGATCGAAGCCTTCGACCTTTCGCATATCTTCAAGGCGGCCGAGATGCACAGGAACGGGCAGATCGCCGGCACCCCCTATGTTCAGTTCGTGATGGGCGTGAAGAACGCGATGCCTGTGGATCGGCCCGTTTTCGACTTCTACATCGAGACCGTCAAACGCCTGTTCGGCGAGGATGCGCCATGGTGCGCCGCCGGGATCGGTCGCAACCAGATCGTCGTCAACGAATGGGCGATCGGCGCTGGTGGGCATGCCCGAACGGGTCTTGAGGACAATGTGCGGCTCGATCGCGACACTTTGGCGCCCTCCAATGCCGCGCTCGTCCGGCGCGCGGTGGAGGTTTGCGAGCAGTATGAACGTCCGGTGGCGTCGCCGGCGCAGGCCCGCGCCATTCTGGGTCTGGCGGACGCACGCTAGTGTAGCTGTCTGGCGGACGCAGTTTTAGAACCACCGGAGGCCCGGAAGCTCGCAGATCAAGCGACAGTGCTAGCCGTTGCGCAGAGCCTTGATCAGCTCGTCCTTGTCCATGTCGGAGCGACCTTCGATCTCGAGCTCCTGCGCCCGATCGTAGAGCTCTTCCTTGCTCCAGTCCTCGTAAGCCGCCGCTTCGCCGCCCTTCTCGGAAGGATGCATATCGTCATTGGCTTGCGCATTGGCGATCGCCGCCGATTTCTGCTTGGAGTAACCCTTGTCGCGGAGCGCTTCATAGGTGTCGTCGTTCTTGACGGCAGGTCCATGGTCCTTGGCCATGATCAGTCCTCCTCGATTTCGTCTTCGCGTTCGTCCGGCGACATGGTCGACAGATTGTCGTCGTCGCCCATGGCGGCAAACAGGCTCGCCTGCCCGTTGTCGTCACCATCCATTTCCTCGATCAGCCGGTCGGCTTCCTCGATCAGCCCGTCGAAGTCGTGGCCGCGGTCGGCGCTCTGCCGGCTATAGATCTCGTTGCGCATCTCACGGAGACGCCGGAGGCGTTCATCGCGAGGCTGGCTGGAGAATGCCACGGACTGAAGGTCATCGACTGTATACTCCTGGCTGATGCCCGGGGCGTCGCCGTCATCGCCAACGGTCCGGTCATACGGAACCACGCCCACCTCGTACTGAAATTCCGGCATCGTCGATCTCCCTTCCGTTCGCATTGCGCAACATTGCTGTGGCTAGAACGTGTCGTCCGGCCAATCGTTGCAGGGGAACCGGAGGGGCGGCCACCGATCGATGCGGAAGTTGCACGGCCAGCGAGGAGACGGAGATGGCGAGGCAAAATGCTGCGGTAGATGCTTTATGTGCACCGCAATATTTTTTCATCTCACGTTATTGAAATTGTTTTCTATTCATAATTATGCAACGCACAATTACGAAACGACCAATCTGTCTGGACCGGCTCTTGCAGGTGCGTCAGTTGGCGGTCTTGAGGCTGGCGAGGGAGGCGACGCCGAGAAGGTCCAGCACCGTGCGGACAATATCGGGTGCGTTGAGTCCCGCCGCGTCGTACATCTTCGCCGGCGAATCCTGATCGAGGAAGCGGTCCGGCAGGAACAGCGACCGGAACTTCAGCCCCGAATCCAGAAGACCCTCATCGAGCAGCGCCTGGGCCACGTGACTGCCGAAGCCGCCAATCGCCCCCTCCTCCACCGTCAGGAGAACCTCGTGGCTGCGAGCCAGCCGGAACAGCAACTCGGTGTCGAGCGGCTTGGCGAAGCGCGCATCGGCGACGGTTGGCGACAGGCCCTTGGCGGCGAGTTCTTCGGCCGCCTTGGTCGCTTCGGCGAGGCGGGTGCCCAGCGAGAGAATGGCGACGCGGCCGCCCTCTCGGACGATCCGCCCCTTGCCGATCGGCAGGGCTTCACCGAGTTCGGGCATTTCGACCCCGACGCCCTCGCCTCTCGGAAAACGGATAGCCGACGGGCCGCCATCGATGGTGACGGCGGTCGCGATCATGTGCCGCAGTTCCGCCTCGTCAGCGGGAGCCATGATGGTGAAGCCCGGCAGGTTGCCGAGATAGGCGAGGTCGAAGGCGCCCGCATGGGTCGCGCCATCGGCGCCGACGAGGCCGGCCCGGTCGATCGCGAAGCGGACCGGAAGGCCCTGCAGGGCGATGTCGTGAACAAGTTGGTCATAGGCGCGCTGCAGGAAGGTCGAATAGATGGCGCAGAACGGCTTCATGCCGCTCGCCGCGAGTGCGCCGCAGAAGGTGACGGCATGCTGCTCGGCGATCCCGACGTCGAAGGTGCGCGAGGGAAAGCGCTTGCCGAAGACGTCGAGCCCGGTGCCGGACGGCATGGCTGCCGTCACCGCGCAGATACGCCGGTCGATCTCCGAATGGCGGATCAGACTGTCGGCGAAGACCCGCGTATAGGCCGGGGCGTTGCTCTTCGCCTTGAACTGCTTGCCCGACGTCACATCGAACTTGGCGACGCCATGATATTTGTCGGCGGACGCCTCGGCCGGCGGATAGCCCTTACCCTTCTTCGTGATGGCGTGGATCAGAACCGGCCCCGTCGCCCGCGTCTTGACCGCCCGCAGAACGGCCAGAAGCTGGCCGACATCGTGGCCGTCAATCGGGCCGACATAGGAGAAGCCGAGTTCCTCGAAGAGGGTCCCGCCGACGACCATGCCCTTGACCAGGTGCTTGGCCCGCTCGGCGCCTTCGCGCAGCGGCGGCGGCAGCAGCGAGACTGCGCCGCGGGCGATCGAACGGAAATCCTGCAGTGGCTTGCCGGCATAGAGCCGCGACAGATAGCGGCTCATCGCGCCGACCGGCGGAGCGATGCTCATCTCGTTGTCGTTGAGGATGACGAAAAGCCGCTTGCCGAGATGGCCGGCATTGTTGAGCGCCTCGTAGGCCATGCCGGCGCTCATCGCGCCGTCGCCGATGACTGCGATCGCATCGCCGGTGTCCATGCCGAAGTCACGGGCGGCGGCGAAGCCCAGCGCCGCCGAGATGGACGTCGAGGAGTGCGCCGCGCCGAACGGATCATATTCGCTCTCGGCGCGCTTGGTGAAGCCTGAGAGGCCACCGCCCTGCCGCAGCGTGCGGATGCGGTCGCGGCGCCCGGTCAGGATCTTGTGCGGGTAGGTCTGATGGCCGACATCCCAGACGAGCTTGTCGCGCGGCGTGTCGAATACGGCGTGGAGGGCGACCGTCAATTCGACGACGCCGAGCGAGGCGCCGAGATGGCCGCCCGTTTCGGAGACGGCGGATATGGTCTCGGCCCGCAGTTCCTGCGCCAGGCGCGCCAGTTCCTCGTCCGTCAGGCCCTTGAGATCAGAGGGTCCGTGGATCCGGTCGAGAAGAGGCGTCAGCGGGCTGTCAGGCACGGCAGGTCGGCTTCCTTTTATAAAGGCAGGTGATGACCGCAGCCATCTTGCGCCTGCAACTAGAGCGGTTCAGCCGCGAATGGAAGCGGATTTGAAGCGGGCGGCGATGCTGCGGCAGGAGAAGGTTCAGCCGTCCTGCTGGATGCGCCAGGAGGAAATACGGCCATTGAGCGCCGCTGGCATCCGATCCACCGTCTGGTGAAAGGTCTCGCACCGGCCGGTCAGACCGTAATTGTCGCACACCATCACTGAATAGCCGTCGGGGATGGCGACCGACGCGATGCGGTCATTCCATGACCGGCCGAGCGTGATCGATTCACGAGCCGTGTCGTAGCAGTCGGCGTCACCGGCGCCCTCATACTCCGAATAGAAGCAGACCTCGGAAGGCGCGCGGGCGACGGTCTCGGCCGGTTTCGCCGGTGTCTGCGGTGTCTCGGGCTTCTCCGTCGACGCGGTCTGCGAAACGGGCTCCTCGGTTTCCTTCTCGAAGCTGATCCGACCGGCGACGTCTCGGACGCGAGCCCCGGCAAGGTCGCCATTCTGGATGATCAGGAAGGCCCCGGCGATCCAGCCGGTCGCATTGGCGGTCCGGACGCGGCACCACCGGCCCTCGGGCGTGCATTCGAGCAGTGAGCCGTCGGTGTCCTCCGCCATCGAGCCGACCCTGCCATAGTCCACCCCCGGGCCGGAGCGGACATTCATGCCAGCGCGGGCGCGGACAGCGATGTCGGCGGCTTGTCCGGAAGAGACAAGGGCGAGGGAAAGAAGGGCTACGGAGAGAGAGACGCGTCCGGCAATAGCCATGGCTCAGGCGTTCCAGTCTATTCGAATGTGTCCCTATGAGAAGGGCGCTAGCGAATGATTTCGACCACATTAGGACACACCGCCGCGTGCCCTGGCGTCAAGGCCAACAACCGACGGGTGCGGTCGCGGGTCATCAAAATTTCTGCATATGTGGGCGATTGTGGCGCGGAAGCCATAGCATTCCGCTCACGAAAAAGCCCGGCGGAGCGTTCCGCCGGGCGTGGTCGTCGAAGGCCGGGTGACGATTATTCGTCGCCGCCCTTCTCCTTCAGTGCGGCGCCGAGGATGTCACCGAGCGACGCACCGGAAGCAGATGAGCCGTACTGTGCGACCGCTTCCTTCTCCTCGGCGATTTCCAGCGCCTTGATGGAGACGGAGATGCGGCGGCTCTTCTTGTCGAACTGCGTGATGCGACCATCGACCTTCTGGCCGACCGAGAAGCGCTCGGGGCGCTGCTCGTCCCGATCACGCGACAGGTCCGAGCGGCGGATGAAGCTGTCGACATCGTGATCGACGAGTTTCACTTCCAGCCCGCCATCGGTCACCGCCGTCACTTCGCAGGTCACCACGGCGCCCTTGCGCAGTCCGCCCGAAGCGGCGGCATCGCCGATCGCGTCACGGCCGAGCTGCTTGATGCCGAGGCTGATCCGCTCCTTCTCCACGTCGACGTCGAGCACCTGGGCCGACACTTCGTCACCCTTGTTGAACTCGTCGATGACCTGCTCGCCGGGACGGTCCCAGGAGAGGTCGGAGAGGTGCACCATGCCGTCGACATCGCCGTCGAGGCCGATGAACAGGCCGAACTCGGTCTTGTTCTTGACTTCGCCGGAGACGGTGGAGCCGGCCGGATAGTTGGCCGCGAAGGCCTCCCACGGGTTCTCCAGCGTCTGCTTCAGGCCGAGCGAGATACGGCGCTTGACCGGGTCGACCTCGAGAATGACCACATCGACTTCCTGCGTCGTCGACAGGATCTTGCCGGGATGGACGTTCTTCTTGGTCCAGCTCATCTCGGAGACGTGAATCAGGCCTTCGATGCCCGGCTCCAGTTCCACGAATGCCCCGTAATCGGTGATGTTCGTCACCGTGCCGGTCACGCGCTTGCCAAGCGGATACTTGCCGCCGATGCCGTCCCAGGGATCCGCCTCGAGCTGCTTCATGCCGAGGCTGATGCGGTGCGTCTCCTGATTGATGCGGATGATCTGCACCTTCACCGTCTGGCCGATCTGGACGATCTCCGACGGATGATTGACGCGGCGCCAGGCCATGTCGGTGACGTGCAGCAGGCCGTCAATACCGCCGAGATCGACGAACGCACCATAGTCGGTGATGTTCTTGACGACACCCTCGACCGTCTGGCCCTCTTCGAGGTTCTGGACGATCTCGGAGCGCTGTTCGGCGCGGCTCTCTTCGAGCACGGTCCGGCGCGACACCACGATATTGCCGCGGCGCTTGTCCATCTTCAGGATTTCGAAGGGCTGCGGCGTGTGCATCAGCGGGCCGACATCGCGGATCGGACGAATGTCCACCTGCGAACGCGGCAGGAAGGCCACGGCTCCGTCCAGATCGACGGTGAAGCCGCCCTTGACCTGGTTGAAGATCTGGCCCTCGACCTTTTCGCCGGCCTCGAACTTCTGTTCCAGGCGGATCCAGGCCTCTTCGCGGCGGGCCTTGTCGCGGCTGATCACCGCATCGCCAAGCGCGTTCTCGATGCGCTCGACATAGACTTCGACCTTGTCGCCGACCTTCAGGGTCGGCTCGCCGTTCTTGACGCCGAATTCGCGCAGCGGGACGCGACCCTCGACCTTCAGGCCGACGTCGATCACCGCCATATCCTTTTCGATGGCCGTAACGAGGCCTTCGACAACGTTGCCTTCGGCGGCGAAATCGCCGGATGCTTCGGTCTGCTCGAGCAGAGCCGCGAAATCGTCGCGCGACGGGTTCATTTCACTCATGTAGAAAAAGTCTCCTGCGGGGGGCGTCTGGATTTGCGGCCTTGCCGCTTCGCCAACCCGTTTCTGCGCCGGTGGTTCGTGTTGCAATGGCCGGTCCGCGCTCCTGGTTTTCGGCTGCTTTCCGAAAACCCTTTGGCCCGGCTAGCCCTGGTGAAGGCAGCGGGCCGATCCGGCACGAGGGAGGCGGACGGCGTCTTCAGTTCATTCGGCCATCTTGGCGTTGATCAACGTACGGGCCGCATTGAACGCCGCCTCTATACCCATTTCGCTCGTGTCCAGCAAGTGCGCGTCGCCGGCGGGCCTGAGCGGCGAATCGGCGCGGCCCATGTCGCGCGCGTCACGGCGTTCGATGTCGGCGAGGATGTCTGCCTCGGCCGCATCGCCGCCATTGCCGACGATCTCGTGATAGCGGCGGCGGGCGCGGATCGAGGGCGAGGCGGTGACGTAGAGCTTGATGTCGGCGTCCGGAAGGACGACGGTGCCGATGTCGCGGCCGTCGAGCACCGCGCCGTGGCCCTCGGCGGCGAATCTCCGCTGCTGTTCGACCAGCGCCTTGCGGACGGCCGGCATGACGGCGACCCGCGATGCAGCCTCGCCGACACCGTGCTCCGAGAGCTTCGTCCGGTCCATCGCCGAGAGATCAAGTGCGCGGGCCGCGTCCGTGGCGGCGTCCTCGTCGTCGAGGGGTGCGCCGCTGTCGAGCATCGCGCTGGCGACCGCCCGATAGGTCAGGCCGGTATCGAGATGGCGCAGGCCGTAATGGGCCGCGATCCGGCGCGCCAGCGTCCCCTTGCCCGACGCGGCGGGGCCGTCAATGGCGATGATGAGCGGTCTCTCGGTCATATTGGCAGTTGCCTTAGGCGTGTCTGACGACCAATGGGAATTTCGTGCATGGATGGACCCGCAAGCAGTTCAGTAATCTTCTCGATTTCCGGCCATTTCCACACGAGGGTTGCCGCCGTCTGATTGGGCGGCGTCTTCTGATACGCCTTTGCGAGAACAAAGCCGTGGCAGCCTGCGCTTCTCAATGCCAGCCGTTCCGCCGCAGCTCGCAGGAGCCGATGATCACCAGAAACGAAAATCCATACCCGCGGATCGGTCTTGATAAAATTCAGCCATTCCTCGTCCGAGGAGTGTCGACCCCGAGGGAGTTCATCGATTTGCCTGATGTGGAAAACGCGGTGACCCCAATTCCTGACAAAGCCGTCCAAGGTCGAGGCGAGAAGGGGTGCGGTGCAGTTGTCGAAGAGGATATTCAAGCCGCAAGTTTCGCCATTTCGATCTTCTCGAAGCGGAGCGCTTTTTCCACGCTCGATCTGGGTGTGTCGAAGAGATGTGCAGCCTGGGCGACGCCTAGCTGGTCAGCGCTTTGAGCTAGAATGGCCGTAGGTATCGCATCCTCTGCGGTGATTGGTTGGCCGAACGAAACCCTGGGATCAACCAAAATCCCGCCCCGCCGGCCGGCCGGCCACCACCGAATTGGATCGTGTTCTTCGAAGTCGACCGTCTTTAGAATAGGGTCGATGACGGCTTTGAATTCATACTGCCGGCGAAAGAGATTTAGCAGTCGTTCCTGCGGTTCGCCCTCTGGTGACGTTTCCAGGGTTTGAAGAAAAGCTTCGCGCCCGTCTGTCCGAACCCTGTCCGTCGACAATGGACGGTCGCTGCCGACGATCTCGCGGGCGAGTTCGATTGCACGCCGAACCGCAACCGCAGACATCCCGAGCGACAGAAATGCGAACGCGACACGCAGTTCCATCAGGTCCCGAAAGCCGAGAACGATCTCTCCGTTTTCCAGCAGCGTCTGAGGCTGCCAAAGGGGCAGATACCTCCGTCCGCCGACTTCGTGGCCCGACAACCAGCGTCTGATCTTCCGGGAGGGTATGGCCGTTAGCTTGGCCGCCTCGACCGGCGAATAGAGGCCTCTACCAACAAGCTCCGAAAGCTGATTCATCGGCAACACCATCACTTCTTTTTCAGCGATTCTACCACGGAACCCGCCCACGACCAGTCTTTACCTCTACATCGTCAGGAGCGCTCGATCGATCCGCCCAGCTGGTCCATCAGGTCGAAGAATTGCGGGAAGCTGGTCGCCACCATCGTGGCGTCGTCGATCGATATCGGCTTCTCCGTCGCCAGCCCCATGACCAGGAACGCCATGGCGATGCGGTGATCGAGATGCGTCTCGACGGTGCCGCCGCCAAGGCCCTTGCCGCCGGGCCGGCCGCGCACGGTGAGCGAGGCGTCGGCTTCGGTGCAGGTGACGCCGTTGGCTTCGAGACCCCGCGCGACGGCGGCGAGCCGGTCGCTCTCCTTGACCCGCAATTCCTCGATCCCGTCCATGACCGTCTCGCCCTCGGCAAAGGAGGCGGCCACCGCGAGCACCGGATATTCATCGATCATCGAGGGTGCGCGCTCCGGCGGCACGGTGATGCCGACGAGATCGGAGGCCCGCACGTGAAGATCGGCAACGTCCTCGCCGCCGGCGTCGCGCCAGTTCAATATGTCGATCCGGCCGCCCATCTCCTGCAGCGTGGTGACGATGCCGGTGCGGGTCGGGTTCATCAGGACATTCTCGATGAAGACGTCCGAGCCGGGAACGATCAGCGCCGCGACCAGCGGAAAGGCCGCCGAGGACGGATCGCCCGGCACCTCGATGGTGCGGCCGGTCAGTTGCGGCTGGCCCTCGATGCGGATCGTCCGGACACCGTCGGCATCCTCCTCGACCTCGATGTGCGCGCCAAACCCCGCCAGCATCTTTTCGGTGTGGTCGCGCGTCATGACAGACTCGATCACCGTCGTGATGCCGGGCGTGTTGAGCCCGGCCAGCAGCACGGCGCTCTTCACCTGGGCCGAGGCGACCGGGACGCGATAGGTGATCGGCACGGGCGTTTTCGGCCCCCGCAGCGTCACCGGCAGGCGGTCGCCCTGGCCGGCTTCGACCATCACGCCCATCTGCCGCAGCGGATCGAGCACGCGTTTCATCGGCCGGCGCGAAAGCGAGGCGTCGCCGATGAAGCGAGTCGTCATGTGATAGGGACCGGCAAGGCCCATGGTCAGCCGGCAGCCCGTGCCGGCATTGCCGAAATCGAGCGCGGACCGCGGCTCCAGCAGGGCACCGTTGCCGGTGCCGGTGACGCGCCAGCGGTCACCTTCCCGTGTCACCTTGGCGCCCATCGCCGCCATGGCGCGGCCCGTCGCCAGCACGTCCTCGCCTTCCAGCAGTCCGGTGATCGACGTCTCGCCGCTGGCGAGGCCGCCCAGCATCAGCGAGCGGTGCGAAATGGACTTGTCGCCAGGCACCCTGATCGTACCGGAGAGACTCTCCGAACGGCGCGCAGTTGCGGGAGAGGGCGTCGTGGCGTGATTCATGACCGGTCTTCTGGCAGGTTCTGGAAGGGCCGCGGGCCCGTTCTGGCGGGCTGCGCTTAGCACGGCTCGGCCGGATGGTCATCCGCCAACGGCGGATTTGACTCGCATTGCCTTTGACAGGCCCTCCGACCGACGCTATGGGGCTGCCCAACAATCTGGATGTCTGACGCAGTTACCGGCACGGCCCCTCCCACGCCGGACGGCGCAACAGAGCAGGGAATTCGACCAGTGGCCAAAACCGAACTCGGCACCAAACGCACTTGCCCGGAGACCGGCAAGAAGTTTTACGACCTCAACAAGACTCCGATCGTCTCACCCTATACCGGCAAGACCTATCCGCTGTCCTTCTTCGAAGACACGACCTCCGTGAAGAAGAAGGAGGAGGCGGAAGATCAGGTCGAGGAGAAGGAGACCGAGGAGGAGGAGGAAGAAGAGGAGACGGAACTCGTCAGCCTGGAGGCTGCCGAGGAGGACGAGGAGACCGGCACTGCGAAGGCCAAGGCGTCCGATTCCGATGTCGATATGGACGAAGACGATATCGATCTCGACGATGATGACGACGACCCGTTCCTCGGCGACGACGAGGACGATGATGACGATGACGACGTCTCCGACATCATCTCGGTCGGCGGCGACAACGACGACGAAAGCTGAAGCGCGGCGACCGGCGCGCAAAAAAGTCGCGCCGGACCGACCAAGCCTCTTGATCGATCCTGCGCGGGCGGATAGAAGCCCGCCATCCCAAACGGTGCCACCTTGCCGGCGCCGCCACGGACCGCCGGAGCCCGAACGGGCCACGGCACGGCGTGGGGCCATAGCTCAGTTGGGAGAGCGCTACAATGGCATTGTAGAGGTCAGGGGTTCGACTCCCCTTGGCTCCACCATCTTCTCACGACCCCGATCGTATCCTCCATCCGCTGGGCCACCAGCGTTCCGGCCTTGGGGCCGGTCAATCGGGAAACAAATCTTCGATGATGATCGAGATGTGGCGGTGCATGGCTGCCGATGCGCCGTCGGAATCGCGCCGTGCGATCGCCTCCACGATCTCCTCGTGATGACCGCAATATTCGGAGCGCTTGGTCTCCGTGATCACCTTCTTCTTCAGCCTGATCCACGGCGAGCGGTTGCGGATGTCGCCAAGGAGCCTGCTCAGGCTGATCAGCAATTCGTTGCGGGTCGCCGCGTAGATGCAGGCGTGAAGCTCCGCGTCCCACCGCTCGAAGCTTGCGAGATCGGCAGCGTTGACCGCGTTCTCGTGCGCCTCGCGGATCAGCTTGATGTCGGCTCCCGTCGCACTGGAGACGACGCTCGCTGCCGCCTGCGGCTCGATGATCAACCGCACCGCCAGCACATCGGCCGGTCCGGCTCCCGTCAGCCGGTTGAGGATGGAGACGAAGTCGCGCGTCGTCCCGGCCACGGAGACGATATTGCGGAGTCTCGGTTGTGCGCGCATCGATGGGTCCTTCCGGCTCGGCCTCATTGACCGAAATAGTTGCGGCGGCGAGACAGCAGATGATCGCGCATGGCGCGCTCCGCCGCCCTGCCGTCCCAGTTTCGCAGGGCGGCGACGATCTCCTCGTGCTCGCGGCCATAGTCAAGACGGCGTTCGGCGGTGAAGGCGCGACGCCGGATTTCCATCATTGGAGCCTGGTACCGGATGATCGCGAGAAGGTCGCAGAAGTCGGTGAGAAAGGTATTGTGGGCCGCCTGGTAGATCCGTTTGTGGAACTGGCTGTCCCAGTGCTCGTAGGGCACCAGGTCGGTGGCCTCCGCGCATTTCGCCGCAGCCTCGACGATGGCTTCCAGTTCGGCCGCCGAGCCGTTGCGGGCGGCCGCCTTGGCGCAATGCGGCTCGATGAAGATGCGCAGATCGAGAATATCGATGGGGCTGGCATCGAGGAAATGATCGAGGATATCGGTAAACTCCGAATCGGGACGATCAAGAATGACCGTGCCCCGGCCGACCTGCCGCTCGATCAGCCCGTCCTGCTCGAGCCCCGCGAGGATTTTGCGGACGGTGTTGCGGGCGACGCCGTATTCGCTGGCGAGCGCGCGCTCATTGGTCATCAGTTCTCCTGGCGACCATTCGCCCTCCTCGATTCGGCGTTGCAGGTCGGCATGAAGCTGCGGGGCTTTCTTGACGGGCATTCCGGCATGCTCCCTGAGCCAATCACGAATTGGCTCAGATAAAGAGAACCAATTCAAGTCTATTTCTGCGCATTGGCGCAGATTGCAACGGCAAAACGGGCTTGCCTGGCCAGATTGGTACCCTTAGGCTATCCATAATACTAAGCCAATAAAAAATTGGTGCATGGGGAGGAGCGGAGATGAGGGTAGCCTCGATGAGGCTTGCGGGGGAGCGACGCGTCGGCGTCGTGGATCGGGATGGCCAGTCGATCGCCCCGTTCGCACTTTCGATGGACGAGGCCGAGCAGGGCGTTGCGGCGCTCATCGGCAAGGATCTCGGCGCCCTCGAACTGCTGACGCCGGTGCCGATCTCCGAAGTCGTCCTGGAAGCGCCCTTCCCGCGCCCGTTCCGCAACATCTTCTGCGTCGGCAAGAACTATCATGCCCACGCCCGCGAATTCTCCCGCAGCGGCTTCGATTCTTCCGCCGCGCAGGGCGAGGTTCCAGCCCATCCCATCATCTTCTCCAAAGTGCCGGAGACGGTCATCGCGTCCGGGGCGCCGGTCATTTTCGATCCGACCATCTCCGACGCCATCGACTATGAAGCCGAATTGGCCGTCATCATCGGCAAGGGCGGGCGCGGCATCCGGCGCGAGGACGCCATGGACCACGTCTGGGGCTACACGATCGTCAACGACGTCACGGCGCGGGATCTGCAGGGCAAGTACAGCCAATGGCTGATCGGCAAGTCGCAGGACACCTTCTGTCCGATGGGGCCGTTCGCCGTCACCGCGGACGAGATCGACGTCTCCGACACCACGGTCACGAGCTGGGTGAATGGCGAAATGCGTCAGAACGCCAACACGAGGGAACTGATCTTCGACATTCCGACGATTATCGCCACCATTTCGGCCGGCGTGACGCTCAAGCCCGGCGACATCATCGCGACGGGAACACCCGAAGGGGTCGGCATCGGCTTCAAACCACCGAAATATCTGCGAGACGGAGACGTGGTCCGGGTCGACATTTCCGGCATCGGCACCCTCGAAAATCGCTTCTCGGAGCGCCGCCCATGACGACGACGATCACCGCCGGAATGAGTATCGAGCAGGAGGGCGAGGGACCGGCGGTCATTCTCCTGCATGGCCTTGGAGCGACATCGAACTCGTTCCAGCCGCTGATGCCCGCGCTGCGCGGGCGCCGTATCGTCCGTCCCGACCTGCCGGGCGCCGGCCGCTCGCCGACGCCGCACGGTACGCTCGACGTCCGCTTCATCGTCGACGCCATTCTGCGCGCCGCGAACGATCTCGGCATCGTGGAAGCCGATCTCGTCGGCCACTCCTTCGGATCGCTCATCGCGCAGCACGTAGCGCAAGCCCGGCCGGCGCTGGCCCGGACGCTGACGCTGTTCGGCCCGATCATCGAACCCGCCGATGCGGCGCGCGAACGCCTCAGGGGCCGGGCGCGACTGGCGCGGGATGAAGGCATGGTTGTGGTCGCCGATCAGGTCGCCGCCGGCGGGCTGGCGTCGGGATCCGACGAAAACAATTCGGCGGCGGTCGCCTTCGTGCGCGAAAGCCACATGCGTCAGGACGCCGAGGGCTTTGCAAAGTCCTGCGAGGCGCTGGCAGGAGCGACGAGGGCCGATGCCCGGGCGCTGAAAATGCCGGTGCTGGCGGTGACGGGCGAAGAGGACGGCGTCGGCCCGCCCTCCGTCGCCCACCAGCTGGCAGATGAAGTGGCGCGGGGAAGGGCGGCGGTCCTGCCGGGCTGCGGCCACTGGACGCCGATCGAAAAGCCGGCCGAGTGCCGGAGGCTCCTGGCGGAATTCATCGGGAGCGGCTGACCGGGCCGAGGGAATGACTGCCGGAGAGCCGAGGGGCAAGGGAGGTAGGAATGGCTGACTATTCGAATGGCTGGAACGGCAATGGCGGCTCCGTTCTGTTCACCAATGTGCGCATTCTCGATGCCACGGGCGAGCCGCCCTTTTCGGGAGAGGTGCTGATCCAGGGCAACCGGATCAAGCAGATCACCCGCGGATCGTCACGCTTCTCGCAGCCCATGACGTCGGGCGGCGCCACGGTCATCGACGGCATGGGCGCGACGCTGATGCCGGGCATGATCGACGCTCATCTGCATCTGTCCTGGAACAATGCGCCGGGGATCGAGCCCATCCAGATGATGGAGCTCGAGGAGCACATGCTGGTGACGATGGAAATGGCGAAACTGGTGCTCGACGCCGGCTTTACCGCAGGCCGGGGCGCAGCGGCGGCCAAGGCGCGCCTCGATGTCGTCGCCAAGCGCTTCATCAATGAGGGCCGCTTTCCCGGGCCGCGCTATCTCGCCGCCGGGCCGGAGATCACCACGGTGGGCGGCCTCGGCGATTCGGCGCCGTCGCACATCCCCCATGAAGGGCTCAATCTCGGCATCGTGGTCTCGGGCCCCGAGGAGGTGCGCCGGGTGGTTCGCACGCTGATCAAATACGGCGTCGACTCCATCAAGCTCAACCTTTCCGGAGAGGAGATCACCGGCATGGGCGCCGAGGAGACGCCGATGTCGGAGGAAGAGGTGGCGATGGCCGTCAAGGAGGCCAAGTGCCGCAACAAGGTTGTCTCGGCCCATGCGCGCTCTGCCAATTCCGTCAAGCAGTGCGTGCGCCACGGGATCCGCAACATCTACCACGCCTCCTTCTGCGACGAAGAGGCGCTCGACATGCTGGAGGCGGCCAGGGACAAGCATTTCGTGGCGCCCGGCATCGCCTGGCTCATCAACACCGCCCGCGAAGCCGAGGCCTACGGCATCAAGCCCGGCTCTCCCATGGCGATGCTCTACGAACGCGAGCTGGAGATGTGCATCGACACGATGAAGAAGATGCACCGGCGCGGCATCCGCATCCTGATCGGCGGTGACTACGGATTCGCCTGGACGCCGCAGGGCACCAATGCCCGTGACATCCAGACCTTCGTCGAGGTGCTCGGATTCTCGCCGATGGAGGCGATCATGGCCGGCACCCGGTATGGCGGGCAGATCATGGAGATGGGCGACGAACTCGGCATGGTCAAGGAAGGCTATCTGGCCGATCTGCTGCTCGTCGACGGCGACCCGCTCGCCGATGTCCGCATCCTGCAGAACAAGGACCGGCTGCTGGCCATCATGAAGGACGGCAAGTTCCACAAGGCGCCGCGCGCGAGCGAAGCCCGCCGCCGCCTGACGGCCTGATCCGGGATGGTCGACACCGCCGGCAGCCGCGACGAACCGCTCTCCCAGGGCCAGGGCCTGACCCGTCGCCAGGGCTGGGGCATCGTGGCGCTGGTCGTGGCGGCGGTTTTCGTCTGGATGATCTTCGCCGACTGGCCGGACTGGCTCGACGCAATCCTGATCTCCAAGAAGGCGTTCCTGTCGGCGATCCTCAACGGGCTGACGCTTGCCGGCCTCTATTTCCTGGTCGCAAGCGGCTTCACCCTGGTCTTCGGCCTGATGCGCAACGTCAATCTCGCGCACGGCTCGCTTTATCTGCTCGGTGCCTATGTCGGCTACGAATTCGCCGACGGCACCGGCTACTGGCTCATCGGCGTCGCGGCCGGCTTCCTGGTCCTCGCCGTCGTCGGCCTCGTCATGCAGGTTCTCGTCTTCCGGCGCCTCGAGGGCGACGATCTGCGCCAGACGCTCGTCACCATCGGCATTTCCGTGGTGGCTGCCGATCTGATGCTCGCCTATTGGGGCGGCACGACCTACCAGATCCTGACACCGACCTGGCTGAGCGGCGCGATCAAGCTGCCGGTCGTGACCGCGGTTCGTTCGAACGGCACGGAGGTCTTTCTCGTCTACCCGTTCTACCGTCTGGTGGTGCTGTTCGCCGCAATCGTCATCGGCATCGGCCTGTGGCTGCTCATCAACCGGACGCGGATCGGCTCGATGATCCGCGCCGGCGTCGATGATCGCGGCATGCTGTCGGCCTCCGGCGTCAACGTCCACGTCGTCTTCGCCATCGTCTTCGCGCTCGGCGCGGGACTGGCCGGTGCGGCGGGGGTGATCGGCGGCTCGGCGCTTTCGGTCGCGCCCGGCGAGGATGTTCGCTATCTGCTCGCCTCCCTCGTCGTCGTCATCGTCGGCGGTATGGGCTCGATCACCGGCGCGGCCATCGGTGCGCTGATCATCGGCCTCGCCGAGCAGATCGGCCTCGTCTATAGCCCGACCTACGGCGTCGTGCTGACCTTCGTGATCATGGTGGTGACGCTTGCGATCCGGCCCCAGGGCATCATGGGGAGGTCGATGTGACGGATGCGGCCTTCACCCCGACCGATCGTGCCCGGTCGCCCAACTGGTTCGACAGGGTCGGCGTCGCCCATCTGCTCCTCGCGGCCTTCCTTCTCGTCTACCCGGCGATGGCAAGCGACTTCTTCCTCACCCAGATCGGCGGCTATTCGCTGGTCCTCGGCATGATCGCGCTCTCGCTGATGCTGCTGGCCGGCTATGGCGGCATGGTCTCGCTGGCGCAGATCACCGTGGCGGGAGCCGCCGGCTATGTGGTGGCGATCCTCGGCGAGAACAATTCCGGCGTCTACGGATTCGGCTGGCCCTGGTGGATCTACGGCCCGCTGGCGATCATCATCGCATCGGCAAGCTCGGCGCTGATCGGCTGGATCGCGGTCCGCACCGAAGGCATCTACACGATCATGATCACGCTGGCGGTGGCCACCGCGTGCTTCTACTTCGCCCAGCAGAACTATGCGCTCTTCAACGGCTTTCCCGGGCTATAACGGCCTCGGGCGCCGGAGGTCTTCGGCCTCTATTGGCGCGACCCGGTGCCGTTCTACTATCTCTGCCTCGCCAACGCCGCCGTCGCCTATGCCGCCGTTCTCTACGGGGCGCGCTCGACCTTCGGCCTTTCCCTGCAGGCCATCCGCGACAACCCTCGCCGGATGCGCGCCATCGGCTACAACGTGACTGCTCACAAGGTCTTCGCCTGGTGGCTGGCAGGCCTGATCGCGGGCGCCGCGGGCATCCTGCTGGTCTGGTTCAACGGGCGGATTTCGCCCGGAACCATCGCGCGTCGGACCGTCGATCAACATTCTCGTCATCGCCATCATCGGCGGGCTGCGTCACCCGATCGGGCCGTTCCTCGGCGCCGTGATCGTGGTGCTGATGCAGACCTTCGCCATCGATATCGTCGGCGCGGAGCGGTTCAATACACTTATCGGTCTGGTTTTTCTGGTGATCGTCTTCGTGTCGCCGGACGGAATTCTCGGTCTGTGGGAGCGGTTCAGGCCGCAGGCAGGCGGGGATGATTGGCGGTCGATTCAAGGCGACCGCCGACAAAGGTGGAAACCCAGGGAGGAATACATGACAATCAATAGACGGACACTGATGTCGGTGGCGCTGGCAAGCTGTTTGGCCCTGCCGACCCTATCGGCCGCGCAGGCGGAATCGATCAAGATCGGCCTGCTGGCGACGTTCGAGGGCGCCTTTACGGTGCTCGGCGAAGACAGCGAGCGCGGCGCGATGACCGCGGTCGAGGAGTTCGACGGCAAGGTTGCCGGCAAGGACATCGAGATCGTCAAGGGCATCGTCGGACGCGTCCCCGGACAGCGCGGTTCGCGCCGCGCGCAAGCTTGTCGAGCAGGATGGCGTCAAGATCCTGATCGGCCCGCTTTCCGGCGACGAGGGCATCGCGGTCAAGGATTACGCCAAGACCCAGCCGGACGTCACCTTCCTGAACGGCAGCTCCGCCGCGCAGGACACCACGCTTCGCGATCCGGCGGACAACTTCTTCCGCTTCTCGACCGACGGCGCGCAGTGGATGGCCGGCCTCGGCGACTACGCCTTCAACGAGAAGGGCTACCGGAAGGTCGCGACCGTGGCGGAGGACTATTCCTTCCCCTACACGCAGGTCTTCGGCTTCATGGCCGAGTTCTGCAAGGCTGGCGGCACCGTGCCCTCCAAATCCTGGGTGCCGATCGGCAACAAGGACTATTCCTCGGTCATCGCCGCCATTCCGGATGACGTCGACGCGATCTACGTCGCGCTCGGCGGCGCCGACGCGGTCAACTTCCTGTCGCAATACAGCGATGCGGGCGGGCAGGCGCCGCTCATCGGCGGCTCGATCACCGTCGACCAGACGGTGCTGACGCCAAGGGCCGGCTGCAGCGACGTGCTGGTCGGCACCCCGGCCGCCGGCCCGACGGCCGACACCAACGACGAGCAGGCCTGGAAGGAATTCACGGAAGCCTACAAGAAACAGCCCGGCGCGTTCCCCTCGCCGTCGCTCTTCGCGCACGCCTACTACGTCAACATGAAGGCGGCGCTGCTGGCGCTCGAAGAAGGTCGACGGCGATCTGTCGGATGGTCGGCAAGAAGTTCCGCGAGGCGCTGTCGAACCTCGAATTCGACACGCCGACCGGCAAGGTCTCGCTCGACGAGAACCGCAACGCGGTCGCCGACATGTTCCTGACCGAGGTGACCGAGGCCGAGGACGGCACGCTCGTCAACAAGCTGATCAAGGTCACGCCGCAGGTCAACCAGACCCTCGGCATTCCGAAGGACGAGTTCATGGCGCTCGGCGCGGTCAGCCGCGAAAACCCGAGCTGCCCGTAAGCGAACACGACACGGAGAGGGCCGGTCTTGGCAACGAATGTCGCCGCATCACGTCTGCAGGGAACCGGCGCGCAATGCGCTGGAACTCGACGGCGTCGGCCGGCAGTTCGGCGCCCTGACGGCCCTCTCCGGCATATAGATGAGGATCGCGGCCGGCGAACGGCGCGCGGTCCTCGGCTCGAACGGCGCGGGCAAGACGACGCTGTTCAACACGATCACCGGCGACTTCAATCCGACCAGCGGCACCATCCGCTTCTTCGGCGAGGACATCACCACGCTGGCGGCCATGAGCGCATCCGCCGCGGATTGCGCCGCACCTACCAGATCTCCCAGCTCTTCACCAATCTCACGCGTGCTGGAATCCGTCTATCTCGCCTGCCGCGGCGTCTCGCGCCGCCGCTTCTCGCTGCTGCGGCCGTGCGCCGTCCGACGGCGCCATGGCGCAGGCGGAATCCATCGTCCACGCCGTTCATCTGGACGACGAGAAGGACGCCATGGTCGGGCACCTGTCGCATGGCCAGCAGCGGCAGCTCGAGATCGCGCTCGCCCTTGCCGGCGCGCCGCGCTTCATCCTGTTCGACGAGCCGGCGGCCGGCCTGTCGCCCACCGAACGGCGCGACCTGATCGCCATCCTGAACGCCCTGCCCAAGCACATCGGCTACATCATCATCGAGCATGATCTCGACGTCGCGCTGCGGGTCTCCGAATACGTCTCGATGATGCACAACGGCCGGCTCTTCACCGAGGGCACGCCGGAGGAGATCGAGAACGACCCGACCGTGCAGGAGATCTACCTCGGAGGCGGCCATGGCTAGACGGCCGACAGCGAAGCCGCGCGCGGCGCTCGCGATCGACGATCTGCACGTCTATTACGGCGAGGCCCATGTGCGTGCAGGGCGTGTCGCTCACGCTCGACGCGCGGCGTGATGAGCGTCGTCGGCCGCAACGGCATGGGCAAGACGACGCTCTGCAACACGATCACCGGGCTGAAGCGAGGCGCGGCTCGGGTTCGATCCGGCTGCATGGCCGCGAGATCATCCGGCTGGAGCCGCACCAGATCCACAATGCCGGCATCGCCTATGTGCCGCAGGGCCGCCGGGTCTGGCCGAGCCTCAGCGTCGACGAGCATCTGCGACTCGTCGCCGCGCCGCGAGGCAAGGACGCGGCCTGGACGCTCGACCGGGTCTACCAGACCTTCCCGCGGCTCTACGAGCGGCGCGGCAATGGCGGCTCGCAGCTGTCGGGCGGCGAGCAGCAGATGCTGGCGATTTCGCGCGCGCTGCTGGCCAATCCGAAGCTGCTGGTCATGGACGAGCCGACCGAGGGCCTGGCGCCGGTCATCGTCGACCAGGTCGCCGAGATGCTGCTGCGAGCTCGGCCACGAAGGCGAGATGGCGATCCTCGTGATCGAGCAGAATATCGGCGTCGCGACGCTCGGTCTCCGACACCGTCGCGATCATGGTCAACGGCGCAGGTCAACCGATGCTGGACGCCTCGCGTGCTCGCCGCCGACCGCGACCTGCAGCAGCGCCTGCTGGGCGTCGGCCGGCACGGCGAGGATCGCCGAAGAGCCCGAGGCGGCGCCGGCCCGGCGAGAGCCGCGCGCCGAGCAGAACCTGCCGACGGTCTATGTGGTCTCGCGCGGCGACGGCGAGGCGGCCCGCTCATCCGTCGCGGCGCGATCCGCACCGATGCTCGCAGATCCCCAACCGCTGGAACCTGCCCGCCGCCAGCCTGCGCGACGCGACGGTCGAGCAACGCGCGCCGGCGACGGAAGCCGACGAGCGCGAAGGTCTTCCGCATCCCCTATGCGGAGCGGATCGGCAGGACGGCGCTGGTCGCGGGCACCTTCGACACCAAGGGCGCAGGAGCTGCGCTATCCTCGCCGACCGCCTGAAAAGCTGGGCATCCCGGTCCGGACCGTCGATCTGTCGACCTCGCAGAAACCCTCGCGCGCCGATGTGACGCCGCTGCAGGTGGCAGGCTATCATCCGCAGGGCAGCTGCGGCGGTCTTCAGCGACGATCGGGGCCGCTCGGTGGCCGCCATGGCCGAGGCGTTCGCGCGCTTACATGGCCGCGCAGCGCGGCATCGGCGGGCATGATCTCGGCCGGCGGGTCGGGCGGCACCTCGATCGCCACCGCCGGCATGCGGGCGCTGCCGATCGGCATCCCGAAGGTCATGGTCTCGACCGTCGCCTCGGGCGACACGCGCGCCTATGTCGGCGCCTCCGACATCAACATGTTCCACTCGGTCACCGACGTTCAGGGCCTCAACCTGATCTCCGAGCGGGTGCTGGCCAACGCCGCCCATGCGCTGGCCGGGATGATCGCGCGCGCTGCCCAGCGGCGAGGAGATGGCGGCGCGCCAGCGCGGCCGCGCGGCCGGCGCGTGGGCATCACCATGTTCGGCGTCACCACCCCCTGCGTCCAGGCGGTGCAGAAGGCGCTCGAGCCGGACTATGACTGCCTCGTCTTCCACGCCACCGGCACCGGCGGCATGGCGATGGAGGCGCTCGGCCATTCCGGGCTGCTGTCGGGCTTCGTCGACATCACCACGACCGAGGTCGCCGACATGATCGTCGGCGGGGTCTTTCCCTGCGACCGCACGCGCTTCGGCGCGGCGATCGACACGGGCCTGCCCTGGGTCGGCTCCTGCGGGCGCGCTCGACATGGTGCAATTTCGGCCCGCGCGACACGGTGCCCGACCGGTTCAACGGCCGCAACTTCGTCATCCACAATCCCTCCGTCACGCTGATGCGCACGACGCCGGAGGAAAACCGCGCCATCGGCGAGTGGATCGGCGAGCGGATCAACCAGATGGAAGGGCCGGTGCGCTTCCTCATTCCCGAAGGCGGCGTTTCGATCCTCGACAAGCCCGGTGCGGCCGTTCTTCGATCCCGCCGCCGACAAGGCGCTGTTCGACGCGATCGAGGCGCACCGTGCGCCAGACCGGCGCGCCGCCAGGTCATCCGCGTCAACGCCAACATCAACGATCCGGCATTCTCCGATGCGCTCGTCAACGCCTATCGCCGCCGTTGCCGGCCCGATGAGGAGATCCGCCTAGTGCCGAAGTTCGAACGAAAGGAACTCGTCGAGAAGTTCCAGCAGATGAAGCGCGACCGCGTGCCGATCGTCGGCGGCGGCGCAGGAACCGGCCTTTCCGCCAAATGCGAGGAAGCGGGCGGCATCGACCTGATCGTCATCTACAATTCGGGCCGCTACCGCATGGCCGGGCGCGGCTCGCTTTCGGGCCTGCTGGCCTATGGCAACGCCAACGAGATCGTGGTCGAGATGGCGCGCGAGATCCTGCCCGTGGTCAGGAACACGCCGGTGCTCGCCGGCGTCAACGGCACCGACCCGTTCTGCCTGTTCGAACCGTTTCTGCGGCAGCTCAAGGACATGGGCTTTGCCGGGATCCAGAACTTTCCCGACCGTCGGCCTGATCGACGGCACCTTCCGCGCCAATCTGGAGGAGACGGGCATGTCCTACGGGCAGGAGGTGGACCTGGTCCGCATGGCCCGGCGAGCTGGACATGCTGACGACGCCCTACGTCTTCTCGCCGGACGAGGCGGCGGAGATGGCGCGGGCCGGCGCCGACATCATCGTCTGCCATCTCGGGCTGACGACCGGCGGCTCGATCGGAGCGGAGACGGCGCTCAAGCTGGAGGACTGCCCGGCGCTCGTCGACGAGTGGTCGGAAGCGGCGCTCAAGGTCAACAGGGACGCGATCATGCTCGTCCATGGCGGCCCGGTCTCGTCGCCGGAGGATGCGGCCTTCGTTCTCGGCAACACGTCGAATTGCCACGGCTTCTACGGCGCATCATCCATGGAGCGGCTGCCGACCGAGACGGCGCTGACCGAACAGACCAGGAAGTTCAAGGCGGTGACGTTCTGAGGCCGCAGGCGGCCCGAACCACCGCGACAAGGGAGGAGAGACATGTCAGGCGAAATGATTGGTCAGGTGCTGATCTGGCTGGTGGTGGCCGTCATCGCCATCGTGGTGGCGGTGTACATTCTCGATGGCTCTACCGGCGGTCGACCAAGGAAGTCGCCTTCGTCCGGACCGGCTTCCTGGGCGAGAAGGTCGTCGTCAATGGCGGCGCCTTCGTCATCCCGGTGCTGCACGAGATCACCCCGGTGAACATGAACGTCATGCGCATCGAGGTGCCCCGGCGCGACGAGCAGGCGCTGATCACCCGCAATCGCATGCGGGTCGACATCACCGCCGAATTCTTCGTCGAGGTCGGCTCCTCCAGAGGCCGCGGTCGCCGCGGCGGCGCAGACGCTCGGCAGGCGCACCATGCAGGAGGACGGCCTGATCTCGCTTCTCGAGGGCAAGTTCGCCTCGGCGATGCGGACGGTCGCCGCGCGGATGACGCTGGAGGAGATGCACGAGCAGCGCGGCGAATATGCCGAAGCGGTCAAGGAGCTTGCCGCTCAGGCGCTGTCCCGCAACGGGCTCGAACTCGACACCGTGGCGATCGCCGATCTCGATCAGACCGGGCTCGAATTCTTCGATCCGTCCAACGCCTTCGATGCGGAGGGCCTGACCCAGATCACCGAGTCGATCGAGGCGCGGCGCAAGATGCGCAACGAGATCGAGCAGCGGACGCTGGTCGAAATCCGCACGCAGAACCTCGCTGCCCAGAAGAAGGTCTTCGACATCGACCGGGACCAGGAATATGCCCGGCTCGAACAGGAGCGCGAACTGGAGATCCGGCGCGCGGCGCAGCGCGCGGAACTGGTGCGCGAACGGGCGCTCAAGGATCAGGAGAGCGAGCAGGCGCAGCTGTCGTCCCGCGAGGCGATCGAGAAGGCGCGGCTCGCCCAGGAACGGGCGATCACCGATGAGCGCATCAAGTCCGAAGAAGAGACGCAGCGCCGGGAGATCGCACGCCGCCGGGCCATCGACGAGGCCGAGATCAAGAGCCGCGAGCAGACCGAGCGCGAACAGATCGCTCTCGAACTGGAGATCGAGAAGGTGCGGATCGCCCGCGATCTGGAGCGGCGCGAGCGGGAGATCGCGAGCGA
Source organism: uncultured Alphaproteobacteria bacterium (assembly GCA_963773525.1). Lineage (GTDB taxonomy): Bacteria > Pseudomonadota > Alphaproteobacteria > Rhizobiales > Rhizobiaceae > Notoacmeibacter. The sequence continues at coordinate 278,182 of CAVZBM010000002.1, forward strand.
GAAGGCAATCGAGATCCACGCGATCGAGCGTCAGATCGCCGTCGCCGAGAAGGCGGTGGAACTCGCGAAGGCCGAGGCCGAGAAGCAGCGCAACGACATCGTCCAGAACCAGACGACCGAGGCCGAGCGCGTTGCCCAGGAGCGGGCGCTGGACGAGGTCCGGATCGAACGGGAACGCCGGCTCGACGGGCTGCAGATCGCCAAGCGGCAGGCATTCGAGGAAGCCGAACTCGCCATGTCGGAGGAGGTCGAGCGGGCGCGGATCGCGACCGAGCGGGCGATTGCCGAGGCGCGGATCGTCAATGAGCGCGATATCGCCACCGCCAGGGTCGATCGCGACCGCGCCGTCGAGAGCGCCGAGATCGAGAAGGCGGTGGAACTGGCCAAGAAGTCGCAGGAGCGGTCGTCCGCGCTTGCCGCTGCCGCCGCCGTCCGGGCCAAGGCCATCCAGGCCGAGGAACAGGCGCTCACCACCCGCGAGAAGGAGATCGCCGAGCGGCGCAGCCTGACGGAGCGGATCGCGACCGAGCGCGAAGTGGCGCGCGAGACGCTGCGGGTCACCGGCCGCGCCGAGGCCGAGATGAAAGCGGCCAAGAGCCTTGCCGAAGCGCAGAAGATCGCGGCCGAAGCGCAGGCCGAGGCCGAGAAGATCGCGGCGCTCGCCGCCAGCGAACGCTACAGGGTCGATGCCGAGGGCCAGCGCGCACTCAATGAGAGCGAGAATGCGCTGTCGGAGGATGCCCGCCAGGCGCGGATCCGCGAGAAGCTGCTCGAGCGGCTCGAGGGGATCGTCCGCGAGAGCGTTCGTCCGATGGAGAAGATCGAGGCGATCAAGATCCTCCATGTCGATGGCATGAACGGCCACGATGGCGGCCGCAAGAACGTCACCGACGAGGTGATCGATTCGGCGCTGCGCTACCGGGTGCAGGCGCCGATGATCGACAATCTGATGAAGGAGATCGGGATCGAGGGCGGTTCCATGGGCCGCATGACCGACGTGCTGCGCGATGCCAAGGACATGGCGTCGCTCGTCGACAAGGCCGAGGGCAAAGCCCTCCAAGGGCAAGGCAGGTGCGACGCGATGATGACGACCGGGATCGCGATCGTGATCGTTAGGCGGGTAATGAGCGAGCCACGGCGCAGGGGGAGCGGCGTGACCCGGGTCTATGTCTCCACCGTCGTCCCGGCGCCGGTCGGCAACGTCTGGCGGCGCGTCCGCGACTTCAACGGCCTGCCCGACTGGACGCCCTTCGTCACTGAAAGCCGGATCGAGCAGGGGCTGCCTTCCGACAAGGTCGGCTGCATCCGCAACTTCGTCCTCACCGATGGCGGCAGGATCCGCGAGCAGCTTCTGGCCCTGTCGGACTACGAGATGAGCTGCACTTACTCGATCCTCGAAAGTCCGATGGCGGTCGAGAACTACGTGGCAAGGCTGTCGCTGACTCCGGTCACCGAGGGCAACGTCACATTCGCCCAGTGGCAGGCCGATTTTGACTGCCCGCCCGAGCGCGAGCAGGCGCTGATCGAGCAGATCGGCAAGGGCGTGTTCCAGACCGCGTTCAACGCGCTCAAGCAGAGCTTCGGCGGGCGCTGAGAATGGCGGGTCCGGGTCCGGCGCGGCGGAGACAGGTGGGCGATCTTGGCACGTGTGCGTGAAAGCGCGATCCTCGATGTTCCGATCGACGAGGTCTGGCGCTGGCTGCGCGACTTCAACAGCCATCGCGCCTGGCATCCGGCGATCGCCGAGAGCCAGATCGAAGATGGTCTGGCGGCGGATGCGGTCGGCGCGGTGCGGGCCTTCACCCTGCGCGATGGCGGGTTTCTCCGCGAGCAGCTCCTGAGCCTCGATGACGAGGCGCACCAACTCAGCTATTGCCTGATCGAGTCTCCGATCCCGCTCTATGGCTACGTTTCGACCATTCGGCTGCTGCCCGTGACGGACACGGGCGGCACCTTCTGGCAGTGGGAAAGCGAGTTCAATCCGCCGCCCGAGCGACGGGAGGAACTGGTCGCCCTGGTCGCGAACGACATCTACCGGGCCGGCATGCGGGCGCTCGAGCGACACCTCTCCGCCGGGCCTGCCGACGGCGGCACTGGCGGCGTCCTGCGTGTTGCCCGCGCCGACGCTCCCGGTCAGCGGACATCGGGGCGGACGGTTCACGCGGCGCCGACCGCCAGCACGCCCAGTCCCCCCGTGCCGGCTTCCTCAGGGAGTGTGAAGGGGCGTGCGGTTGTGATGGAGCGGCACGGCGGGCCGGAGGTCCTGGTCCTCCGCGACGTCGAGGTGCCTGCGCCGGGCCCTGGAGAGGTGCGGATCCGGCAGAGCCATATCGGGGTCAACTTCATCGATGTCTATTGCCGGACAGGCTATTTCGACCTGGTCGCACTGCCCGGCATTCCGGGCATGGAGGCAGCGGGGACGGTCGAGAGCGTCGGGTCGGGCGTCGCCCATCTCTCCGCCGGCGACCGCGTTGCTTATGCCTGTCCGCCGACCGGCGCTTATGCCTCCATCCGGACGATGAGCGCCGAGCTGGTGGTGCGGATTCCGGAGAGGCTCGATGCGGCCCGCGCCGCGGCCGGCCTGCTCAAGGGGGTGACGGCGGGCTTCCTGCTGCACGACGTTGCGTCGGTTCAGCCGGGCCATGTCGTCGTCGTCCACGCCGCGGCCGGCGGCGTTGGAACCCTCCTGACCCAATGGGCCGCCGCGATCGGCGCCCGCGTCATCGCCACCGTATCGGACGCCGAAAAGGCGCGGATAGCCGAAGCGAGCGGGGCGGACGAAGTGATCATCGGCCGTGGCGCAGCATTCGTCGACCGGGTCCGCCGGCTGACCGGCGATCGTGGAGCGGATGTGGTTTACGATGCGATCGGCCGCGACAGTTTCGATGCCTCGATCGCGGCCCTCGCCGTGCGGGGGCATCTCGTCTCGTTCGGCCAGGCCTCCGGCGATATCGGCGCACGACAGATCGGGCCGATGGCGAGCAAGTCGCTCACCCTGTCGCGTCCGAACTACGCGCATTACATCGCCGACCGGGACATGATGGTGATGCAGGCGGAGCGGCTGTTCGCCGCGCTGGAAGCGGGGTTCCTCGAAATCCCGCCGCCGCACGTCGCCTCACTCGAAGAGGTCGCCCGGGTCCATGGCGAACTCGAGGGCGGCCGCACGACCGGCGCGATCGTGCTCGAGGTCTGAGATCCGCATCGCTGGCTGATTCACGCTCCATGGCAATGGCGCGGCCCGCCCCCAAGGGGATCGATGCGGCCGCCGTGACGACTGTCGCAGGTTAGGTGGTTCGGCCGAACGCGCCCGCCATGCCGGAGCCGCCCCTTTGAGATCAATCCCGTTATCTCTCCAGAATTTGATCTGGCGCAAAACATGGATGTGCAATCGATCTTAAACGGAGAGGCAGAACATTCGAACACGGAAAGGAACCGAAAATGTTCATCAAGCTCAGCACAGCCATGGCAATCGTGGTCGCCCTCTCGGGCGCGGCTTACGCCGAAACCGTCGAGGTCCAGATGCTCAACCGAGGCGAAGAAGGAACGATGGTCTTCGAGCCGTCCTTCGTCCAGATCCAGCCCGGCGATACCGTCCACTTCGTTCCGACCGACAAGAGCCACAATGCGGAGTCGATCGACGGCATGATCCCGGATGGGGCCGAGCCCTTCGCAGGAAAAATAAATGAGGAGATCGAAGTCACCCCCGAGGTTCCGGGCATCTACGCGGTCAAATGCAAGCCGCATTTCGCAATGGGCATGGTCATGATCATCGCCGTCGGCGACGCCGCAGTTCCCGAGGACTATCTCGCCGGTCGGCTGCCGCCCAACGCCAAGAAACGTTTCGAAAAGCAGCTCTCCAATCTCTGAACAGGCCGCTCGAGCGTCGGATTCATCCATTCAAAGGGGATACACCATGACACGACACACCGAAGGCGGGTCGTTTTCCGCCACCCGCCGCACCGTGCTGCTGGGCACGGCCCTCGCCGGTGCCGCAACACTAACCGGTAAAGTGGCGACCGCCGCGCCGATTGCTCGGCCGACCGCACCGAAACCGCCTAACCCGGCCATTCAGCGAGTCCAGCAGAAGACGGCCGCGCCGGCCGACGTGAGCGGCTATGAACGCGTCACGCAGCACCTGGTCCGGCCGCCCCATGCTCCCGCGCATGAGCAGGTCGCCACCGGCGCTCCAAAGATCGTCGAGGTCAAGATGACCATCAGCGAACGGCTCATGGTGGTCGACGAAGACACCGGCGCCTCGATCTGGGCCATGACCTATAACGGCTCGGTGCCCGGTCCGCTGATCGTCGTCCACCAGGACGATTACGTGGAACTGACGCTGCGCAGCTCATCGCGCAACCAGCTCGAACACAATATCGATTTCCACGCATCCACCGGCGCGCTCGGCGGCGGCGCACTGACACACATCTATCCCGGCGAGGAGACGGTGTTGCGCTGGAAGGCAACCAAGCCCGGGGTCTTCACCTATCACTGCGCCCCCGGCGGCGCGATGATTCCCTACCATGTCTGTCACGGGATGAATGGCGCGGTGATGGTCCTGCCGCGCGACGGGCTGAAGGATGGCGACGGCAATCCGCTGCGATACGACGACATCGCCTATATCGGCGAGCAGGACTACTATCTGCCGAAAAATCCGGACGGCACCTTCAAGACCTACGCCAATGCCGGCGATGATTACGCCGAATCGCTGGAAGCCATGCGGACACTGACGCCGACGCATGTCGTGTTCAACGGCTCGGTCGGCGCCTTGACCGGCGCCAATGCGCTGAAGTCCAAGGTCGGAAAGACCGTGCTGATGATTCACAATCAGGCCAATCGCGACTCGCGGCCCCATCTGATCGGCGGGCATGGCGACTATGTGTGGGAAAGCGGATCGTTCACCGACCGTCCCCAGACCGGCCTCGAAACCTGGTTCATCCGCGGCGGCAGCGCCGGGGCCGCGATGTATACCTTTCGGCAACCCGGCGCCTATGCCTACGTCAACCACAATCTGATCGAGGCGGCGCTGCTGGGGGCGACCGGGCACTTCCTGGTCGACGGCGAGTGGGACAACAGCCTGATGGAACAGGTGGTGGCTCCACACACTTCGGAAACCTAGGACCACGCCAGAAGGCTCATCAACTGGCTTTGCTGCGGCTCGTCCCGAGAAGGGGCGGGCCGTGCTTGTTCAGTCGGTGCCAAGGACCGGAGCAGGTGCGGCAGCGGGCTGATCCCGTCACGAGGGCTCCGTCTCGTCGTGATCGTCAGCAGTCATCATGTCGAGGGGAGCGCTCAGCGACCACACAAGCCCGCACGGCTCATAGGCCAGAGTGACGGTGCCGCGCGTGACGGCTTCAAGATGATCCTTGATGACGATCTGGCCGAACCCCTTGCGGCTCGGCTCGCGGACCGCCGGCCCGCCCTCCTCGGTCCACCGAATGATGAGGAGGAGTCGTCCCTCTTCGTCCGTCTCGTGAGCGGACCATTGAATCCTGATCTGCCCGCCGGACTGCGCCAGAGCGCCATATTTTGCCGCATTGGTCGCCAGTTCATGAAAGGCCATGCCCAATTGCTGAGCGACGTCGCCCGCGAGTTCGAGGTCGTCGCCTTCGATGATCATCCGGCCAGGTGAATCCGCGAAAGTCGCCATCTGCGTCTCGACGAGCTGACGGAGGGAAACCCGGCCGATCGCCCCATGCGTCAGCAGATCCACCGATGCACCGAGAGCCATGACGCGGCCGCCAAGCGCCTTGGCCATCGATTCCACGTCGTCGCTGTGACGCGCGGTCTGGCGGATCACCGAGATCAGCACCGCCATCAGGTTTTTTGTCCGGTGAGCGAGCTCTCTCATCACGACATTGGCCCGCTGCTCCGCTTCGCTGCGCTTGGACGAAGCGTCCGCGAGGGCAACGGCAACGAAGTCGATCTCGGTGATGCGGGAGCGGATCGGCGACACCGCCTCACCGTCACCGACCGCCCGCGCCATCCGCGCCAGCCGCGTGATCGACGCGCTCAGCTTTTCGGCGGCGAAGGCCGAGACAGACACGACCAGAACCAGCATGATCGATCCACCCGCCAGCAGCGACTTCCAGTTCTCCAGCAGCGAGGTCCGCGCCGCGCCGACCGGCCCCCATTTGAGAGCATACCAGCCGCTGGCCGGGACGCGCGAATAACCCAGCAGCACGTTGGAGTCAGGGTCGATGGAGACGCCGCTGAAGCGCGGTTCGGCCAGTCGGGACGCAATCTCGACCGGCGCGCCAACCGGAGCCCTTGCCGTATCCGTCGTCGCAAGCACAGTGCCCTGCCTGTCGACCACGGCTGCTTTCCATCCCTCCGGCAGGTCCTGGGGCCTCATCGCCACGGCCAGTTCGTCGGCATTCTTGGTGATGATCAGTGCGCGGGCGCGGGAGGCGTTCGACGGGGGGAGCGGCTTGACGACATTGAAGACATGCCGGCCGCTCGTCTGCCCGAAGAACACGTCCGAGACCACGGTCTCTCCGGTCCTGATCGCTTCTCCGAGCAATTCCATGTCGGAGGTCCTGCCGAGGGGCTCTCCGAAGGGCACGCGCGTGTTCAGCATCTGGTTGCCGCCCTCGTCAACGACGATGACGAATTTGCCCGAACCGTTCAGGATTCGGCCCGTCCGGTAGTGAAAGTCCCTCAGGTCACCGCTGTCCAGTTCGGGCGCCGACGCCACGAGGTCCAGGGTGGAGTCCATGTCGGTGAGGATAAGGCCGACCGCAGAGGAGATCGCGCCCGCTTCGCGCAGCGTCCGGCGCTCCAATACGGCCTCATCGCTCCGGTTGAGCTGGCTTAACAGCAGGAGGACAAACACAACGATCGGCAGCGCGACCGTCACCGCCAGAATGACCAGCAGGGACCGGATTGATAGGTTCCGCACCCGTTTTCCTCTTAAATGCTCAACTGCGACATGGTGGCTGTCGCATATGAGCGCATCGGGCCGCCCTTGCAACTTTCCTGTGCAACCACATAGTGCGAACAACGGAATTTCAGGAGCATGTCATGCCGCAAAGCATCAATCCCGCCACCGGCGAGACCTTCGAAGAGATTGCCTCCCATTCGGACGAGGACGTCCAGCGCGCATTGGAAAATGCCGAACGGGCCTTTTCGCGTTGGCGGCTGACCTCTTTCGAGGAAAGAGCGGCCGTGCTTGGTAAAGTGGCGGACATTCTCGAAGACGGCGCCGAACGGTATGGCCGCCTCGCCGTGACGGAGATGGGCAAGCGATTGGCGGAAGCCAAGGCCGAAGTGGAGAAGTGTGCCTGGGTCTGCCGCTATTACGCCGACAACGCCGCCGACTTCCTCGCCGACGAAACCCGGGAAAGCGCGGCCGAGAAAACGCTCGTCTCCTACCAGCCGATCGGCCTGGTGCTCGCGGTCATGCCCTGGAACTATCCCTTCTGGCAGCTCTTCCGCTTTGCCGCGCCCAACCTGATGGCCGGCAATGTCGGCATCCTCAAGCACGCCAGCAATGTGCCGCAATGCGCAATGGCGATCGAGGATATCTTCACGAAGGCCGGACTGCCCCAGGGCTGCTTCCAGACATTGCTGGTCGGGTCGGACAAGATCGAGGCGATCATCGATGATGAGCGCGTCAAGGCGGTGACGCTGACCGGCTCGGAGCCGGCGGGCTCGGACGTCGCAAGCCGCGCGGCAAAGCACATCAAGAAAGCGGTGCTGGAACTCGGCGGCTCGGACGCCTTCATCGTCATGCCGAGCGCCGACCTCGACGCGGCGATCGAAACCGGCATCAAGGCGCGGATGCAGAACAATGGCCAGAGTTGCATCGCGTCGAAGCGGTTCATCGTGCACGAGGAGGTCTATGACCGCATCCTCGAAGGCTTCAAGGCGAAGTTCGAGGCGATGAAGATGGGCGATCCGATGCAGGAGGATACCGACGTCGGGCCGCTTGCCACCAAGGATATTCGCGACGAGCTGGCCGAGCAGGTGAAGGAGAGCGTCAAGGATGGCGCAACGCTGGTGATAGGCGGTGAGACGACGGATCGGACGGGCTGGTTCTATCCGCCGACGATCCTTACCGACATACCCAAAGAGGCACCCGCCTATCAGGAGGAGTTCTTCGGGCCGGTCGCCCTGTTCTTCAAGGTGAAGAACATCGACGAGGCGATCGAGATCGCCAATGCGACCAGCTTCGGACTGTCCTCGGTGGCGTTCACCAGGGATGGGGAGGAGCAGAAGCGCTTCATCCGCGATCTTGTTGCCGGTGGGACCTTCATCAACCGGATGACGGCATCGGATCCGCGTATCCCCTTCGGCGGCGTCAAGCATTCGGGCTATGGCCGCGAACTTGCTGCGGAAGGGATCCACGAGTTCGTGAACATCAAGACCGTGGCCATCGACAGTCCGGCTTTCTGACACGCCTGGAAGGGGACGCGAGAGCCCCCTTCGCAGGTTCGGGCGCGCCGCGTCAGTCCGTTACGGCGTCGGCGGTATCGTCTGCGGCTTTCTGCGTTGCATCGACGGCGTTGGCGGTGTCGCGGCCGACGCCGCGGATCGTGTTGCCGCAGGCGGCGAGCGAGGGGGTGACGAAGGCAACAAGGGCAGCGATGAGCAGGGCGTTCTTCATGTCGGTCTCTCCCATTGGACAATGAGAAAGAAAACCGTCAGACCCCGCACGGTTCCAACAGCGGCATCATTTTCAGCTATAGGCGGCAGCTGAGCCACTTGCAGAAAAGGCCGGACCGAGGCGCGGGTCCGGCCTTTTCAAACTGCTGTGGCACGGGGCAGACATGGCACAGCGCGGCAGAGGCAGGGGCTCGTTCTGCGCACGGCCTTCCTGCCAGCGCTTCGTAACGCTCGTATGACGGACCGCCGGGCCTGCGGAGCCCTCAGTCTTCGACGCCGCTGTCCACCGCGAGCGGGCGGATGCGCTTCTCGTCCTCGGTCAGCGGAGTCTCGATTCCTGCGTCCGCAGGCTCTTTGGCCGACGGTGCCAAGCTGATCGCCGGACGCGGATCTCTGCTCTGGCAACCCGCTGCCGACAGACTGACGCCGAGCGCCAGAAGGCTGAAGACCACCGCCGCCGATCGGCGGCGAAGAGCCCTTTGGCGTCCTGGCCTCAATGGGCCTCGTCCCAGTTGCGGGCGGCCTGGGCGTCGACGCGTAGCGGCACGGCCATGTCGACCGCCGGCATCGCGGCATTCTCCATCACCTCGCGGATCACCGGCATCGCCTCCTCCGCCTGTCCTTCGGGCACTTCGAAGATCAGTTCGTCATGGACCTGGAGAAGCATGGTCGCGTCCAGCTTCGCCGCCTCGATCGCGGGATCCATCCGCACCATGGCGCGACGGATGACATCCGCCGCCGAGCCCTGGATCGGCGCGTTGATCGCGGCGCGCTCGTTGAAGGCGCGGACCGAGGGATTGGAAGCCTTGATGTCGGGATAGTAGGCGCGGCGGCCGAAGAGGGTTTCGACATAGCCGTGCTCGCGGGCAAAGGCCTTGGTGCTGTCCATGTAGTCCCGAATGCCGGGAAAGCGCTCGAAATAGCGCTTGATGTATTCGCCGGCCTCGCTGCGCTCGATGCTCAGCTGATTGGCGAGACCGAAGGCCGAGATGCCGTAGATGATGCCGAAATTGATGGCCTTGGCCCGGCGGCGGACCTCGCTCGGCATCCCCTCGACCGGCACGCCGAACATCTCGCTCGCGGTCATGGCGTGGATGTCGATGCCGTCGGCGAAGGCCTGACGCAGCTGCGGGATATCGGCGATATGGGCGAGGATGCGCAGTTCGATCTGACTGTAGTCGGCCGAGATCAGGAGCTTGCCCGGCTCGGCGATGAAGGCGGTCCTGATCTTGCGGCCTTCAAGGGTGCGGATCGGGATGTTCTGCAGGTTCGGCTCGGAGGATGACAGCCGCCCCGTCGTCGTCGCCGCCATCTGGTAGCAGGTGTGGACGCGGCCGGTCTGCGGATGGATGTAGCCCGGCAGGGCGTCGGTGTAGGTGCTCCTGAGCTTGGTCAGCTGGCGCCAGTCGACGATACGGCGCGGCAGCGGATGGCCTTCGGCGGCGAGATCCTCCAGAATGCGGGCGTTGGTCGACCACTGGCCGCTCTTGGTCCTGGTGCCGCCGGGCAGGCCCATCCGGCCGAACAGGATGTCGCCGAGCTGCTTCGGCGAACCGATATTGAAGCTTTCGCCGGCCATCTCGTAGATCTCGATCTCGATGCTGGCGGCCTGCTGCCCGAACTCGCCGGAAAGGCGCGAGAGGATCTGCCGGTCGACCGAGATGCCAGCCTCCTCCATTTTGGCGATCACCGGGACCAGCGGCCGTTCCAGCCGTTCATAGACGGAGGTGACGCCGTCGGCAGCCAGCCGCGGCTTCATCGCCAGCCAGAGCCGCAACGCGATGTCGGCATCCTCGGCTGCATATTCGGTGGCCTTTTCCAAGGCCACCCGGTCGAAGGTAACGGCGTTCCGGCCAGTGCCGCAGACGTCCTTGTAGGGAATCGGCTTGTGGCCCAGCCAGCGATCGGCCAGCGGGTCCAGCCCGTGGCCGCCCTGGCTTCCGGCGGTGCGTCCGGCCTCGATCACATAGGAGATCAGCATGGTATCGTCGAAATTGACGATCGGCGCGCCATGGCGGGCCATCAGGAGCATGTCGAACTTGATGTTCTGGCCGATCTTCAGGCAGGCGGGATCGGCCAGTAGCTCGGCCATCGCCTCCAGAGCCTCCCGCTCCGGAATCTGGCCGTCGCAAAGGTCGTCGCCGCCGAGCAGATCGCCCTCGCCCTGCCGATGGCAGAGCGGCACGTAACAGGCGTAGCCCGGTTCGACCGCAAGCGAGAAGCCGCACAGCCGCGCCTGCATCGGATCGAGCGAATCCGTCTCGGTGTCGAAGGCGACGTAGCCCTGCTCGCGAGCCGCCGCGATCCATTCGCGCAGCCGTTCGATCGTGCCGACGGTTTCGTATTGCGAATGATCGAACGGTATCTCGCGGATTTCGACGGCCCGCGCCTCCGCAAAATCCTGCGGCGTCATGCCGCTACCCTCGGATTTCTCCGGCAGCACGCTCGTCTTCGCAGGGCCGTCGCCCGGGTCGAGATCGGGGCCGTGAGCGCTTTCCCACTCGACGACAACCTCGCTCGCCTCGATTTCGGCGGCCTCGCAGCCCGTCTCCTCGGCCACGCGGCGTGTGAGCGACGTGAACTGCATCGTCTTCAGGAAACCGATCAGCTTGGGGCCATCGGGCTTGTCCAGCGTCAGGGCGTCGAGCGGCAGCGCGAGGTCGACATCGTCGCGAAGGCGGACCAATTCGCGCGACAGGCGCGCATTGTCGGCATACTCGATCAGATTCTCGCGACGCTTCTGCTGCTTGATCGTCGCCGCGTTGGCGAGCAGCGTCTCCAGATCGCCGAACTCGGAGAGGAGCTGCGCCGCCGTCTTCGGCCCGATGCCCGGAACGCCCGGAACGTTATCGATGGAGTCGCCGGTCAGCGCCTGCAGGTCGATCATCTTCTCCGGCGGCACCCCGAACTTTTCGATCACCTCGTCGACGCCGATCTCCTTGTCCTTCATGGAGTCGTACATCTTCACCGTCGGCCCGACGAGCTGCATCAGGTCCTTGTCGGAGGAGATGATGGTGGTGTCGCCGCCGGCCTCGCAGGCCCGCCGGCAATAGGTCGCGATGATATCGTCGGCCTCGAACCCCTCCTGCTCGATACAGGCTACGTCAAAGGCGCGGGTGGCCTGGCGGATCAGGCCGAATTGCGGGACCAGATCGTCCGGCGGCGCCGACCGGTTGGCCTTGTATTCGCCGTAGAGCTCATTGCGGAAGGTCTTGGACGAGTAGTCGAAGATCACCGCGAAATGGGTCGGGGTCACGCCGACCTCGGTATCGCGCGCGCTGCACAGGAGCTTCCAAAGCATGTTGCAGAAGCCCGAGACCGCGCCGACGGGCAGTCCATCGGATTTTCGCGTCAGCGGTGGCAGAGCGTGATAGGCCCGGAAGATGTAGGCGGAGCCGTCAACCAGGAAGAGATGATCGCCTTTTTTCATGGCTGGAACGCTTAGCGCGCAGGCGGCGGCTCGTCTATCGGGCAATGGGACCGCACCGCCCGTTCCGGGCGCTTTTTAGAACGTCCTCAAGCAAATTACCGAAGCGTAATGCTTCTGCCCTTGTTTTGCCCGTTTCGCGATCTCAACTGTACATGGTCGGCGCCATTAGAGCGCCACCGTCCGGATCAAGAGGCTCGTCCCCCGCCTCCCGGGCGCAGACGGTTGGCCCGCGTCCCCCTCTCGTTGGCCTCCGGTCAGTAGAACGCCGCCGTGGCACCCCCCCCTCCGCCACGGCGGCTTTTTTTTCTGATTGTGATGTTTACCAAAGCCGCGAGCGATTGCGGCTCTCGTTGTGCTTGCGATTTTTGCTAGCAGTCCCCAGAATGGAAAGATGAACCGCAAGCATCGCAGGACATTGGAGACGGTTTTCACCGATCCCGTCTCAGGAACAGTTCCGTGGTCTGCGATAGAGGGTCTTCTGGATGCTCCCGGCTGCAGGACGATAGAAGGATCTGGCTCTCGCGTTCGGTTTGAAAAGAATGGCGTGGTGCGTCATTTCACCGGCCGCATGCCGCGAAGGAAGCCAGAGAAATCAGGTTCGCGACGTTCGCGAATATCTGAAGAAACTAGGAACGGGACCATGAATGCCATGTCTCACAGGGGCTATCGGGCCCGGGTGGAATACGACGCGGAAGACGAGATCTTCGTCGGCCGGGTGGCGGGCATCAACGATGTGGTCGGCTTCCACGCGGCCACGGTGGATGGTCTGAAAGCGGCCTTCCACGAAGCCGTCGACGACTACGTACAGACCTGCGCAAAGGCGGGCAAGGAGCCCTAAAAGCCCTATTCGGGGCGGGTCATGTTTCGCATTTCGCCCGACGTCATGCCAGGGCCGCCGTGGCCTCGGAGCTGGCGGGGATCAGCCTGAACGAATGGGCGGAAAAGGCCCTTGCCAAGGCGGCGCACCTGCAGCTCGACTAAACCAGGCCGCGGCATCGAGCGGGCGCGACCGATTGCCGATTGACGACGCCCGCCCTACCGTTGCCGGCGAATCAATTGCAACGGATCGCCCCATGTCCTCCCTCGACACCGTCCTCTCGCGCCTGGACGACCGCCTCGACGGCGCCCTCGACCATCTGAAGGCGCTGATTGCCATTCCCTCCATCTCGACCGATCCCGATCATTCCGCCGCCTGCCGGCAGGCGGCGGAATGGTTGAAGAAGGATCTTGCCGAAATGGGGTTCGAGGCTTCGGTGCGCGAGACGCCGGGGCATCCGATGGTCGTCGCGCACCATGACGGCGCAGGCCCCGATGCACCGCACGCCCTCTTCTACGGCCATTATGACGTGCAGCCGGTCGATCTGCTGAGCGAATGGAAGAGCGATCCGTTCAAGGCGCAGATCGAGGAGCGCGACGGGCGCAAGGTGATCACCGGCCGGGGCGCCGCCGACGACAAGGGCCAGCTTATGACCTTCGTCGAAGCCTGCCGCGCCCTGATCGCCGAAACGGGTACCCTGCCCTGCCGCGTGACCATCCTGTTCGAAGGCGAGGAAGAGAGCGGCTCGCCGTCGCTGCTGCCCTTCATAGAAGCCAATCGGGATGAGCTGAAGGCCGATTTCGCACTCGTCTGCGACACGAATATGTGGGACGCCGATACGCCGGCGATCTCGGGCGGTCTGCGCGGCCTGGTCGGCGAGGAGATCACGATCCACGCCGCCGACCGCGATCTGCACTCCGGCTACTACGGCGGCGCGGCGGCCAATCCGCTGCGCATCCTCGCGAGCATCCTCGGCGCGATGCACGACGAGAGCGGCCGCGTCACGATCCCCGATTTCTACGACGGTGTCCATGAGACCCCGCCGGAGATCAAGAAGAGCTGGGACGCGCTCGGCCTGTCGGCCGAAAATTTTCTCGGCGCTGTCGGCCTGTCCGAGCCGGCGGGGGAGAAAGGACGCTCGATTTCCGAGTTGACCTGGGCGCGACCGACGGCCGAGATCAACGGCATCTCCGGCGGCTATACGGGCGAAGGGTTCAAGACGGTCATTCCCGCGAAGGCGTCGGCAAAGGTCTCGTTCCGCCTCGTCCACGACCAGGACCCGGAGGCCATTCGCAAGAATTTCCGCGCCTTCGTCGAGGAGCGGCTGCCGAAGGACTGCCGGGCGGAGTTCCATCCACATGGCGGCTCGCCCGCCGTGCAGTTGCCGTACGAATCGCCGCTCCTGACGACGGCCAAAGCGGCGCTGACCGAGGAGTGGGGCGTCGAAGCGCCGATCATCGGCATGGGCGGATCGATCCCGATCGTCGGCACCTTCCAGAGCGAACTCGGCATGGACAGTCTGCTGGTCGGCTTCGGCCTCGCCGATGACCGCATCCATTCGCCCAACGAGAAATACGGCCTCAAGAGTTTCCACAAGGGGATGCGGTCGTGGGCGCGGATCCTGACCGCGCTCGGACAAAAGGCCGGGAAGTTCTGAACCGCTTTAGAGCCTGCCAAGACCAGAGTGAACCCATTCTGTTTCTCGTCCGGGGAGGCGATCCGCAAGGAGGGCCGCGCAGCGCGTAGCGGACTACGGGCAAGCGGGCCGACAAAGCGGGCGTATGCCGGTCGGAAACCCGAAGGGCCGTGCCGCCCAATTTCATCGGCTTGGTCTCGGCCGTATCCAATACGCCCGTCGCCCATCCCTCGACCTTGAACCCGATCGGCTCCGGCAGAATGGTCCAATCTGATCCTGACGGGCTCTAGGCTCATCGCTCCCGTATGGCTATGAGGGGGTCATCGACCGCACGGGAGCAGTTATGACGACCATTCGCTATCACAGGGGCGACCTGCCCGACCTCACCAACTATCGGGTGGAGGCGGTGGCGATCGATACGGAGACGATGGGCCTCGAGCCTCATCGGGACAGGCTTTGCGTGGTGCAGCTTTCGCCCGGCGACGGAACGGCCGACATCGTGCAGATCGCGAAGGGTCAGAACGCCGCGCCGAACATTCAGACGCTGCTGGCCGACCGGCGGATCACCAAGCTGTTCCATTTCGGCCGCTTCGACATCGCGTCGCTCTACAACGCCTTCGGCACGCTGGCCGAGCCGGTCTGGTGCACCAAGATCGCCAGCCGCCTCGTGCGCACCTATACCGACCGGCACGGGCTGAAGAACCTTTGCGAGGAGCTGATCGACGTGCAGCTTTCCAAGCAGCAGCAGTCGAGCGACTGGGGCGCCGAGCAGCTGTCGGACGCCCAGCTCGAATATGCGGCGTCGGACGTGCTCTATCTGCATCAGTTGCGGCAGAAGCTGCAGGAGCGGCTGGTGCGCGAGGGGCGGATGGAGATGGCGGAGGCCTGCTTCGGCTTCCTGCCGATGCGCGCGAAGCTCGACCTCGCCGGCTGGCCCGAAGCCGACATCTTCGCCCATAGCTGAGAAACCGCTCCCGCCGTACAATCCTAAACGGCCCGTTAATTCGCCGCATTTATCCTGCTTTCGACCCTTCGGGACCTGAAAGCGGAAAACGGGACAGACCGGACATGGCCGGACGCAAACGCCGAGTGCGGATCGAACCGCGCTTCGATGACGATCGGGACCGGCGCGGCTCCTCGCGGAACCGTCGCGGCTCAAGGAGCCGCAAGCGGACAGCGCGGCGCCGGGGGCGCGGCCTGTTCGGCGGTCTGGTCTACTGGTCCGTGACCCTGTCGCTGTGGGGCGCCATCGGGCTCGGCGTCCTTTTCGGCTATTACGCGCTCAAGATGCCGCCGACCAGCGAATGGGCGATCCCCGACCGTCCGCCAAACGTGCGGATCGTCTCGGTCGACGGCGAACTTGTCGCCAATCGCGGCATGACCGGGGGCGAGGCGGTCGGGCTGGAGGATATGAGCCCGTTCATCCCGCAGGCCGTCATCGCCATCGAGGACCGCCGCTTCTACCACCATTTCGGCATCGATCCGCTCGGCGTCGGCCGCGCCGTCTACAGCAATCTCACCAGAAGCGGCCGCGCGCAGGGCGGATCGACGCTGACCCAGCAGCTGGCCAAGAACCTCTTCCTGTCGCCGGAACGCTCGATCGAGCGGAAGGTCCAGGAGGCGATGATGGCGCTCTGGCTGGAGCGGAAATATTCCAAGGACGCCATCCTGCAGATGTATCTGAACCGGATGTATTTCGGCTCCGGCGCTTATGGTGTGGAGGCGGCGTCGCGCCGCTATTTCAACAAGAGCGCTCGCGAGGTCACCGTCGACGAGGCGGCGCTTCTGGCCGGCCTTCTCAAGGCGCCTTCGGCGCTGTCGCCCGCCAAGGCGCCGGCAAGGGCCAAGGCCCGGGCCGAAGTGGTGCTGGCCGCGATGAAGGATCAGGGCATGCTGACGGACAGCCAGTTCGTCACCGCCATGAGCGCGCCGGTCACACGCGCCGCCGCGCACTGGAACGGCTCGGAGCACTACGTCGCCGACCATGTGATGGACGAACTGCCGGGTCTGATCGGCGAGGTCCGCGACGATCTGATCGTTCATACGACCATCGACCTGTCACTCCAGAAGATGGCGGAGCGGGCGATCCGCGAAAGGATCGCCGAACACGGGCAGGAGAAGCATGTCGGCCAGGGCGCGCTGGTCTCGCTCGACGGCTCCGGGGCGGTGCGGGCGCTGGTCGGCGGACGCGACTACGCCCAGAGCCAGTTCGATCGGGCGACGGAAGCGCGCCGCCAGCCAGGCTCCACCTTCAAGCCCTTCGTCTATCTGACCGCTATCGAGAATGGTTGGCGGCCGACCTCGCTCGTCACCGACGCGCCGGTGGGCTACGGCAAATGGTCGCCGGAGAACTATGGCGGCAAATATTATGGCGAGGTGACGCTGGCCGAGGCGCTGCGCCGCTCGCTCAACTCGGTCGCCGCACAGCTGATCATGGCGGTCACGCCGGATCGCGTCGTCGACACGGCAATGCGCATGGGGATCGAGAGCCCGCTCGAGATCAATGCGTCGCTCGCGCTCGGCAGTTCGGAAGTAACGCCGATGGAGCTGGCCTCGGCCTATGTGCCGTTCGCCAATGGCGGCTATCGGCCGATGCTGCACATGATCGACCGGGTGGAGGATATTCACGGCCGGGTGCTCTACCAGTTCCAGGGCAACGCGCCGCGCGTCATTTCCGATGGCGCCCTCGGCATGATGAACTACATGATGAACGGCACAATCGAGGCGGGTACGGGTCGCAATGCCGATTTCGGCTGGCCGGCCGCCGGCAAGACCGGCACGACGAACAAGAGCCGCGACGCCTGGTTCGTGGGCTACACCGCCAACCTCGTCACCGCCGTCTGGTTCGGCAATGATGATGGTGCGCCGATGAAGAACGTGACGGGCGGCTCGATGCCTGCTGCGGCGTGGAAGCAGTTCATGCAGGCCGCGCACAAGGGGATCAGCAAGAGGCCGTTGCCCGGAAACTACGTGCCCTCGCTGACGCCCGACATGCCGCTCGCGCGTCACGACAATTACCCCGTCGGCGCCGTCGGCGCGAGCAACCGGTTCGACGAGACCGAAGCGAAGATCCGCGACATCATCTCGGGCGGCGAACGCAAGCAGTCAGGGCCGCGGCCCCAGGCGGACGTCGGTGACCGGGTGATTGGCAGGGTCCGGGAAAAGACAGGCGGCTTCTTCAGCCGAATCTTCGGACAGTAGAGGACGGCCGGTTCGGCCTCACCGGTCGCTCTACCGGGCCATTGCGCTATCTCACACCTCCAGCGGAATTGGAGGACCGAAATGTTCGATTGGGTAACCGGCTTTCTGGAGCAGGGGGGCTACGTGGTCGTCGCCCTGCTGATGTTCCTGGAGAACGTGTTCCCGCCGATCCCGTCGGAACTGATCATGCCGCTCGCCGGCTTCAATGCGGCGCAGGGCGAACAGAACATCGTGCTGGTGATCGTGGCGGGATCCATCGGATCGCTCGCGGGTGCGCTCCTCTGGTACTATATCGGCCTGTGGATCGGCCTGGAGCGGCTGAAGCGCTTCTCCCGAAGACACGGCCGCTGGCTGACGCTCACCCCGGACGAGATCGACCAGGCCGACGCCTGGTTCGATGCCTATGGCGGCTGGGCGGTGCTGGTCGGTCGCCTGATCCCGACCGTCCGCACCTTCATCTCGGTGCCGGCCGGTATGAGCGGCATGCGCCTGGGGAAATTCCTGATCTTCACCGCCAGTCGGAACGATCGCCTGGACGAGCTTCCTGACGCTGGCCGGCTATTGGCTGGAGGGGTCGTACGACCGCGTCTCCGCCTGGATCAATCCGATCTCCGATGTGGTCGTCGGCCTGATCGTGCTGGTCTATCTCTACCGCGTGATCACGTTCCGTCGGAAGGTTCCGAAGGAACGGTGATGGAGTAAGGGCGAATTCCGCCGGAACCCGCCCTGCTGCACTCGGCGCCCGGAAATCGTCAACTCGTCAGAATCTTCTCGATCTCGTAGATTGGATGGTTGGTCAGTTCCTTGTCGACCTCGCCGACGATCCTGTCGGAGACCTCCTTGTGGTACTCCTTGCGCATGTCGCCGAGGACCTGCGGCGGCGCGGCGACGATCAAGCGGTCGATCCTGCCCTTGTGAGCCATTTCGTAGAGCTTGTCGGCGATCGAGCGGGCGAAGCGTTCCTTGCCGAGACGGTGCCAGTCGGTATCCTCGACAGCACTGCGCTGGGCGCCGCCCGCTCCGTCGTCGTTCATGCGGCCGCGACGATTGGCCGCCTGCTCCCGGTTCGGCGGGTTCTCATGTTCCATCTCGCGAAAAACGTCGAGATTGGGGTAGGTCGCATCCCCTTCATTGCGCAGGAACAGGGCCTTTTCACCGTCGGCGATCAGCACGATGTCGCCGTGCTTCATTCGAAATTCACTCATCAAGGACTCCCTTCAGTCACTCGTTCATCGACCGGGCTTCTTCAACTGTCGTCAACCTCGTCACGCTTTTCGACCCGGGTGGCGCCGCCCGGCCGCTCATTTGAGCGCTTCTCCTCGTCGCGGGTCACCACTTTGCGCGCCGGCTGGCCGCCCGCCCTGCCCTGCTGATCCACGGCACCCGCCTCGCCCAAAGATTCAGGCGTTTCCAGCCGCGTCTGCCTTTCGCCCTTCTTCTCTAGCATCTCTCTTGTCTCGCCTGCCATTGTGGGTCTTCTCCCTTGTCTTGTTTTCTCCGGATCAACGCAGACCGGGTTCGCGGCGTTCCGCACTGCGGCTCAGGAATGGCTTTGCCGTTTCCGGCTCTCGCAGGGAAAAGCCGTTGCACGCAGCGCCGCCGAAGGCACGGCCATTTCTTCAGAGTCGACCGGCCGGGTCCCATCCTTGGCGGCAAGATGGCGGGGTCTTCTCCCGCATGCAAGCAAATGGAACGGAGCGAAACGATGGCTCTCAAGGTCTTGACGGCGAACCGCCTCACCGATGGCGAAGTGGTCTATCTCGATACCAATGCCGGCTGGCTGCCGAGCCTCAGGGCAGCGACGATTGCCCGCGACGACGCCGCCCTCGACGTGCTGCAGGAGGCCGGCGCTGCCTCCGCGGCCCGCAACGAAGTGGTCGACGTCAACCTGATCGACGTGATGGAGGATGGCGAGACCGTTCGGCCGATGCGTCTGCGCGAGTTTATCCGCGCCGCCGGCCCGACGACCCATCCGCAGTTCGCACGCTGACAGCGAGGCATCCATGTATCGCTATGACGAATTCGACGCCGCCTTCGTCGCGGCGCGAACCAGGGAATTTTCCGATCAGGTGCAGCGCCGGCTCTCCGGCGAGTTGACGGAGGACCAGTTCAAGCCGCTCCGGCTGATGAACGGGGTCTACCTGCAGCTGCACGCCTATATGCTGCGGATAGCGATACCCTACGGTACGCTGAACAGTCGGCAGATGCGCAAGCTGGCGCATGTGGCGCGGACCTATGACCGTGGCTACGGCCACTTCACCACGCGCCAGAACATCCAGTTCAACTGGCCGAAGCTGTCCGACATTCCGGCAATCCTGGAGGAGCTGGCCGAGGTTGAGATGCACGCGATCCAGACCTCCGGTAATTGCATCCGCAACGTGACGAGCGACCAGTTCGCCGGCGCGGCGGCCGACGAAGTCGCCGATCCGCGCCCCTATGCGGAAATCCTGCGCCAGTGGTCGTCGATCC
This sequence comes from uncultured Alphaproteobacteria bacterium, assembly GCA_963773525.1. Classification (GTDB taxonomy): domain Bacteria; phylum Pseudomonadota; class Alphaproteobacteria; order Rhizobiales; family Rhizobiaceae; genus Notoacmeibacter. Next base: position 298,339 of record CAVZBM010000002.1, read on the forward strand.
ATCCGGAGTTCAGCTATCTGCCGCGCAAGTTCAAGATCGCGATCACCGCCGCCGAAGACGACCGCGCCGCGATCCAGCTGCACGATATCGGGCTCCACCTGAAAAAGAACGAGGCCGGCGAGATCGGCTTCGGCGTCTATGTCGGCGGCGGCCAGGGGCGGACGCCGGTGATCGCCAAGTTGATCGCCGGTTTCGTGCCGGAAGAGCATCTGCTGAGTTACGTCACGGCCATTCTGCGGGTCTACAATCTCCACGGCCGACGGGACAACAAGTTCAAGGCGCGCATCAAGATCCTCGTCAACGAGATGGGGCTGGAGGCCTTCGCCCGCGAGGTCGAAGCCGAGTGGGCGCATCTCAGGGACGGCGAACTGACCCTGCCGGAACGGGACGTTGCCGCGATCGCCGCCTATTTCGAGCCGCCGGCGCTGCCGGACCGTGCCGAGGGCGTCGTGACGGAGATCGCCGCGCGGAAGCGGCTGGCGGGCTTCGACGAATGGCGTCGCCAGAACCTCACCGCCCATCGGCATCCGGACTATGCGATCGTCACGATCTCGCTGAAGGGCATTGGCGCCATTCCGGGCGACGCCACCGCCGATCAGATGGAGATGGTCGCCGACCTCGCCGAGCGCTACTCCTGCGACGAATTGCGGGTGAGCCACGAGCAGAACCTCGTCCTGCCGCATGTCGCGCGCGCCGATCTGCCGGCAGTCTTCGAGGCGCTGGAGGCGACGGGACTTGCGACCGCGAATGCCGGCCTTGCGACCGACATCATCGCCTGCCCCGGGCTCGACTATTGCGCCCTCGCCAATGCCCGTTCGATCCCCGTCGCGCAGGAGATATCGACCCGTCTCGCCGACCGGCAGGCCGAAATCGGCGCGCTGAAGATCAAGATCTCCGGCTGCATCAATGCCTGCGGCCATCACCATGTCGGCCATATCGGCATTCTCGGGGTCGAGAAGAAAGGCACCGAGCTCTATCAGGTCACGCTGGGCGGTTCGGCCGACCAGAATGCCGCCATCGGCGAGATCATCGGGCGTGGCTTCACCTCCGAGGAAATCGGTGGGGCGATCGAGACCATCGTCGACACCTATCTGGGCGGCCGCCGGGCAAGGGAGGAGACCTTCCTCGCCTTTCTCAACCGCGTCGGTCCCACTCCCTTCAAGGAGGCGCTCTATGGCCCTTCGTCAAAAGCTGCCTGAGCACGTCACGTCGGTCGCGGCGCAGGCCGCCTGGCTCGACCGGACCTATGGCCATTTGCCGGCCGGCGAGATCATCCGTCTCGCGGTGGAAGAGCTGTTTCCCGGCTCGGTCGGCGCGGTCTCTTCCTTCGGTGCGGATTCGGCGGCGCTGCTCAAGCTGATCGCCGATGTCGACGCCGCAACGCCGGTGATGTTTCTCGACACGGGCCAGCATTTCGGCGAGACGCTCGACTATCGCGACCGGCTCGCGGCCGATCTCGGGCTTTCGAACCTGCAGATCGTTCATCCGGACGACGAGGCGCTGCGCCGGGTGGACCCGGCTGACGATCTCCACAAGACCGATACCGACCAGTGCTGCGACATCCGCAAGGTGGAGCCGATGGCCCGCGCGGTTGCCCCGTTCGCGGCGTGGTTCACCGGCCGCAAGCGCTACCAGAACGCCGAGCGAGCCGGTATGGCCGTGTTCGAGGCCGTCGGCCCGCGTATCCGGATCAATCCGCTGGCGCGCTGGACGACCAAGGATCAGGCGGACTTCATGCGCAAGCACGATCTGCGCCAGAACCCGCTGGTCGCTTTCGGCTATCTGTCGATCGGCTGCTTTCCCTGCACGGAGCCGGCGACGGACGACGATGTTCGGTCCGGCCGCTGGGCGGGGCAATCGAAGACCGAATGCGGCATTCATCTGGACGGGCTCGTTGCGTTTGACGGGCGAGGAGAGGCGATGGACCAGGAAGCGACAGGTATCTGGAACGGGCAGGGCTTTATCGACGACGGCTGGGTCGAGGCCGAAACGGTCGAGGCGCTGGTGCGGTCGCGACCGGCCATCCTTCCACTCCAGTCATGGCAGGCGCTGGACGATGCGCGGAAAGAAGCGCATGGGGCGCCGGTCGGCGTGCGAATCGAGCCAGGCGAGGACATCGCCGCCATCGTCGACCGGCTCGACGAATTGCCGATCATCGCGCTCGCCTTCCCGGCCTATGTCGATGGCCGCGCCTATTCCAAGGCGATGCGGCTGCGCCGGCTCGGCTATCGCGGGCCGATCCGCGCCGTCGGTGATGTCCTCTACGACCAGCTCGACCACATGATCCGCACGGGCTTCTCGGAACTGCTCATCAGCCACAAGCCGACGCTCGCCAAGCTGAAGCGCGGCGAGCGGCCCGGCATCGCACAGCGCTATCAGCCTTCGCTGGACGGTGATGAGGCGGCCAACCGCTTCGCCTGGCGGCGCCACGCCGCCTGACGGTGATCCGGCTCTTCCGGGCGTGATATCGCTGCGTCGAACAGGTTCGGCGGCTTTCGCTGTTAGCGGCGTTGCTTGACCGGCATGTTGTCGATCAGGCGGACGCCGCCGATCGTCGCCGCGGCGACCAGCCGGCCCGGCCGATCCCGCTCGTCCATCGGCTGCAGATCCTCGGCGCCGACCACGGCCAGATAGTCGATACTCTCGAAACCGGCATCCAGGATGGCCGCCTGGCTGCGGTTGAGCGTGCCGGCAATGTCGGCGCCGCCCTCGATCGCGTCGACAGCCGCCGCCATCGCACGGGAGAGGCCGGCGGCCTTTGCGCGATCGTCCGGCGACAGGCGCTGATTGCGCGAGGAGAGCGCCAAGCCGTCTTTCTCGCGGATCGTCGGCGCCCCGACGACCTCCACCGGCATGTCCAGATCGCGCACCATGCGACGCAGCACCGCAAGCTGCTGGAAATCCTTCTCGCCGAAGACGGCGAGGTCGGGCCGGACCTGGTTGAAGAGCTTGCAGACCACGGTCGCGACGCCGGCGAAATGACCGGGACGGTTGGCGCCCTCGAGCGGAAGCGCGGGCCCTTCCACCACGACGCTCGTCGCGAAGCCTTCCGGATAAATCTCCTCCGGTCCCGGCGAATAGAGAAGATGGGCGCCGAGATCATCGAGCATGGCGCGGTCGGCGTCCTCGCTGCGAGGATAGTTGGCGAGATCGTTGCGGTCGTTGAACTGCTTCGGATTGACGAAGAGGCTGACGACGACGCGGTCGGCCTTCTGAAGCGCCAGCTTGACGAGGCTGGCGTGGCCGGCGTGCAGCGCGCCCATGGTCGGCACCAGCCCGACACGCAGATTCTCGGCCTTCCACGCGGCGACCTGGTCGCGCAGTCCGGCGATCTGTCGGACAAGCATGATCGTCTGCTGTTCAGTCATCAAGGGTTCAGCCTTTTGCCTTGCCCGCGCTGCCCGAGGGTATCTCGTCGGCAAATGTATGTTCTTCGGCGGGGAAGCGCCGCGCCCGCACATCGGTCGCGTAGGAGGCGATCGCTTCCCGCCCCGCCACCGCCCAGTCGCCATAGCGCTTGACGAATTTCGGCTTGAAGTCCTCGAACAGGCCCAGCATGTCGTCCGTCACTAGGATCTGTCCGTCGCAACGCGGCGAAGCGCCGATGCCGATCGTGGGTATCGAGAGCGCCTGCGTGGCGCGTTCGGCGACGGAAGCGGTGACCTTCTCCATCACGACGCTGAACGCGCCCGCTTCCTCGACCGCGCGCGCGTCGGCCATCACCCGTTCCGCTGCGTCGCCGCGTCCCTGGACCTTGTAGCCGCCGACCGTGTTGATCGCCTGCGGCAGGAGGCCAATGTGGGCCATCACGGGGATGCCACGCTGCGTCAGAAAGCGAATGGTGTCGGCCATCCATTCGCCGCCTTCCAGCTTGACGGCCCCCGCCTGGCCCTCGGTCATCAGCCGCGCGGCGTTCTGGAACGCCTGCTGCGGACCGGCCTCATAGGCGCCGAATGGCAGATCCACCACCATCAGTGGCCTCGTCAGACCCCGACGGACCGCCTGTGCGTGCAGGATCATCATCTCCATCGTTACACCGACGGTCGACGGCAGGCCGTGGACGACGACGCCGACCGAATCGCCGACCAGGACGAGATCGCACTGATCATCCATCAGCTTGGCGATGGGCGTGGTGTAGGCGGTCAGGCAGACGATCGGCTTGCCGCCCTTCATCGCCAGGATGTCGGGCGGGGTGAGGCTTCTGATCGTTCCGGTGGCGCTCATGGAAGTGGGCTCCCCTTGTCTCGCCGCCTCCTATGCTGCGGCGCGGCATCGTTAGCATCTTTCCCATGAAATGCCATAGGCGAGAACCGGTTGCCGAGACGGTCGGAGGACGTTTACCGGATGGCAAAGCGAGTATGTTAGCCAATCCACGACCGCCCACTCCGGCCCTGATCCTCCAGGAGGCCCCGCGCCCGACGATGAAGCAGACAATCCGTCACCTCGCCATCAGGGCGGGCCTCGAAGCCTTCGCCGCCACGACCACGCCGAAGACGGTCCGGCAGGGGCCGCGGCACAGCGTGATCTTCACCTTGCACCATGTGCGCCCGGAGGCGGCCACCGACTTCCAGCCCAACGCCCACCTCTCGATCACGCCTCAATTCCTCGGCGAGGCCATCAGCGAGTGCCTTGCCTGCGGTTTCACGCCCGTGGCGCTGTCCGATCTCCCGCGCCGCATGGCGGACGAACCGGAGGGGCGGTTTGTCGCCTTTACGCTGGACGATGGCTGCCGCGACAATCGCGACTACGCCGCCCCGGTGTTCCGCGAATATGACGCCCCTTACACGCTGTTCGTGACAAAGGGCCTCGCACAGCGCACCAGCACGATGTGGTGGGAAACCGCCGAAGAGGCGATCCGCATCGCCGATGTGTGGACGCTGGACGGCGACACGATGCCCGCCGCCGAACCCCGGCAGAAGGCGGCCGCCTTCGCCCGCACCGCCGGAATGATCCAGAGCGCCGCCGACGAAAGCCAGGCCGTCGCTTTCGTCGACGAAGCGGCGCGGGCGGTCGGCGCGAGCGGCGAGGCCATCGTGCTCCGGGAGATCATGGACGAGGGGGAGCTGGTCAGCCTGTCGCGGGCCGATCCGCTTGCCGAGTTGGGTGTGCACACGCTGACCCACCGGAATATGGCCAGGTTGACGCCGGCGGAGCTGCATGGGGAGATCGCCGGCTGCGCCGAATGGATCGAGGATCTGACCGGCAGGCGCCCGACCGCCATCGCCTATCCTTATGGCTCTGACGACGCTTGCGGCGAGCGGGAAGCCGCCGCGGCACAGGAGGCCGGTCTCTCGATCGGCGTCACCACCCGGCCGGGCAGGATCGTCGATCCGTCTGCCTCGCCGCTGCTCCTGCCGCGCGTATCGCTCAACGGCCTTTATCAGCAACGCCGCTTCGTGCGGGCGCTGCTGTCCGGTCGGATGCTCAAGGCCGCCTAAATCATCACGCCAAAGTGATCGATCGCGTCGAGGAGGCAGTCCTCCTCATAGCCGAAATGGGAAAGAACCGTCCTTTCGAGACGTTCGATCGCCTTGCGCACCTCGGCTCGCCGGTCCTGATCCGTCGGCGTGTCGATCAGGCCTCGCGTCGCCTCCCATAGCGCGACGATCTGCGCATGCACGATCTGGTGCTCCTGCATCAGCCTGTCGATGACGGCGTTCAGCTCCATGCTCCGCTGCAATTGCGGATACATCGCGCCGTCCTCGATCTGGTGGTGGAAGACGAGCGCCTGGCACTCCTGGCCGCACAGCGTGCCGAAGCGCCGGAGATTGTCGGTCATCGACAGCGTCCCGGCCCGTTCGGCGACGTCCTCGGCTGTGGCAAGACCCTGTTCGAACTGGTCGAACACGCTCCTCAGGCTCCGCAACTGGCGGCGGTGATGGGTATGAATGGCCCGCAGATGCAGGCTGCCGTCCCGCCGCTCCGGCTCTCCATCGAACCGTGGCGGGGCGGGGCGGCCGGACTCATCGAGTTCCAGCCCGACATTTTCGTGCTTGTCCCGACGAGCCATTACGCCTGATCAGACATCCAGATTGGCGACGGAGAGCGCGTTTTCCTGAATGAAGTCGCGGCGCGGCTCCACATCGTCGCCCATCAGCCGTGCGAACAGGCTGTCGGCGTCGTTGGCGTCGTTGACCCTGACCTGCAGCAGCGAACGCGCGGCCGGGTCGAGCGTGGTCTCCCAGAGCTGGTCGGAGTTCATCTCGCCGAGCCCCTTGTACCGCTGCATCTGGATGCCCTTGCGACCGGTCGCGAAGATCGCGTCGAGAAGCGCCAGCGGTCCGGCGATCGTCTCGCTGTTCTCCTTGCGGCGCAGTTGCGGCAGCCGCGCGAAGATTTCGGCGAAGCGGGAATGATACCGGTGAAGCGCGCGGGCGTCGGCGGAGTTGATCACCGCGGCGTCGAGGTGCACGACCTCCTTCACGCCGCGCACCGTGCGCTCGAACATGTAACCGCCGGAATGCGGGGCGTCGGGATCATTGGTCGTCGAGACCCGGCCTTCCCAGCCGCGCTCGGTCTCCTCGGCGATCAGGTCGAGCCGTTCTGCGACCCGGTCGGCCATGGCCTGCGCCTCGCCGGAGGAAAGCACCGCAGGATCGAGTGCGCCGGCGATCATCGCCTGCTCGACCACCGAATGGTCGTAGCGGCTGTGGAGGCCGCCCAGGAGGGTCCGCACCGACAACGCGTCGTCGATGATCGTCCGCAAATCGCCGCCCATGCGCGTCTCGCCATCGGCGAGGACGAGCGCGGTGTCTTCAAGACCACTTTCGACGAGATAATTCTCGAAGGCGGCCTCGTCCTTGAGATAGACCGCGCTCTTGCCGCGGCTGACCTTGTAGAGCGGCGGCTGGGCGATGAAGAGATGTCCGCGCTCGATCAGCTCCGGCATCTGCCGGAAGAAGAAGGTGAGCAGCAGCGTGCGGATATGGGCGCCGTCGACATCGGCGTCGGTCATGATGATGATCTTGTGGTAGCGCAGCTTGTCGGCACGGAACTCGTCCTTGCCGATGCCCGTGCCAAGCGCCGTGATCAGCGTGCCGATCTGGTCGGAGGAGATCATCCGGTCGAAGCGGGCGCGCTCGACGTTCAGCACCTTGCCGCGCAGCGGCAGGATCGCCTGGTTCTTGCGCGAGCGGCCGGATTTGGCCGAGCCGCCGGCGCTGTCACCCTCGACGATGAAGATTTCGGACTTGGCCGGATCACGTTCCTGACAGTCGGCGAGCTTGCCCGGCAGCGAGGTGATGTCGAGAGCGCCCTTCCTGCGGGTCAACTCGCGCGCCTTGCGGGCGGCTTCGCGGGCGGCGGCGGCCTCGACCACCTTGCCGATCAGCGCCCTCGCCTCGTTCGGATGCTCTTCCAGCCAGGTGCCGAGGCCCTCGTTGACGAGGCTCTCGACGACCGGACGGACCTCCGAGGAAACCAGCTTGTCCTTGGTCTGGGACGAGAATTTCGGATCGGGCACCTTGACCGAGAGCACGGCCGTCATGCCTTCGCGGCAATCGTCGCCGGTCAGGCTGACCTTCTCCTTCTTGATCATGCCGGAGCGCTCGGCATAGCCGGTGACCTGGCGGGTCAGCCCGCCGCGAAAGCCGGCCATGTGGGTGCCGCCGTCGCGCTGCGGAATGTTGTTGGTGAAGCAGAGGACGTTCTCGTGGTAGCTGTCGTTCCACCACAGCGCCAGTTCGACGGTGGTGCCGTCGCGTTCTCCAACAATATGGATCGGATCGTCGACCAGCGGCTTCTTGGCGCGGTCGAGATAGCGGACGAAGGCCTCCAGCCCGCCCTCGTACCAGAGCTCCTCGCGCCGCTCGTCGGCGTGGCGCTTGTCGACAAGGACGATGCGGACGCCGGAATTGAGGAAGGCGAGTTCGCGCAGCCGGTGCTCCAGCGTCGCGAAGTCGAACTCCGTCTTGGTGAAGGTCTCGGTCGACGGCAGGAAAGTGACCGCCGTGCCCGAGCGACCCTGATAGGTGAAAGGATCGTTGGCGGCCTGATAGGTATCGACCTGTTCCAGCGGCGCGACGGCGACGCCCCGGCTGAAGCGCATCTGATGCACCTTGCCGTCGCGATTGATACGCAGATCCAGAAATTCCGACAGTGCGTTGACGACGGACACACCGACGCCGTGCAGGCCGCCGGAGACCTTGTAGGAGTTCTGGTCGAACTTTCCGCCGGCGTGCAGCTGGGTCATGATGACCTCGGCGGCGGAGACCCCTTCTTCCCTGTGGATATCGGTCGGAATGCCGCGTCCATTGTCGATGACGGTGCACGAACCGTCCGCATTGAGCTGCACGGTGACCAGGTCGGCATGGCCGGCCAGCGCCTCGTCGATCGCATTGTCGACGACCTCGTAGACCATGTGATGCAGACCGGAGCCGTCATCGGTGTCACCGATATACATGCCGGGGCGCTTACGCACCGCATCCAAGCCCTTGAGAACAGTGATGGAATCGGCGCCGTACTGGCCACCCTCATTCCCTGCCGCCGCTGCTTCGCTCATGCAAACTCCGCTCGTGGAGAACAGCCGGCACGGCGTCGCTTCGCGGACGCTCCGAATCGGCTCTTCGAATCCTTTTGAATATAGGCATTCCGGGGCCGAAAACCAAACTTCGGAGGGTCGCGACGCGGTCGCCGCGCAGGCTCGTCGTTGTGTGTCCGGCACCGGTACCTAAATATAGGCCACGCTGGCCGGAAACCGACAGAAAAGACCCGCCATGGACGCCGAACCCGCTCCCTTCGTTCCCCCTGCGCCGCGGCCACGCCAGGCGCCGCCGACCTTCCTGCAGATGGTGCGGACCGTCTACCGCAATCCGATCGCGCTGTGGGGCGAGCCGTCCTACAACGAGCCCTACGTTCACATGACGCGGGGCATCGGCTCGCCGATGGTGATCGCCAACGATCCCGCGCTCATCCGCCACGTGCTGGTCGACAATGCGAAGAACTACCGGATGGCAAAGGTCCGCCAGCTGATCCTGCGGCCGATCCTGCGCGATGGGCTGCTGACGGCGGAGGGCGAAACATGGCGGCGCGGCCGCAAGGCGATGGCGCCGGTGTTCACGCCCCGTCATATTCGCGGATTCGCGCAGCCGATGAAGGCGGTCGCAGAGCGCTTCGTGCAGAAGTACAGGACACCGGCAGAAACGGGCGAGGCCGTCGAGATCGCCCATGACATGACGCAGATCACCTATGAGATCCTGGCGGAGACCCTGTTCTCCAACGAGATCGCCGGCGTTCCGGAGGAGTTCGGTGGCCGGGTGGAGCGCCTTCTGCACACGATGGGCCGGGTCGATCCGCTCGACCTCCTCGCCGCGCCGGAGTTCATTCCGCGCCTGACCCGCATTCGCGGCCGGCGAACACTGAACTATTTCCGCTCGCTCGTTCGGCAGACCATGCGGATGCGACAGGAGAAGCTCGGCCGTGGCGATGAGGCGCCGGAGGATTTCCTGACGCTGCTGCTGCGGGCCATGGGGCCGGACGGCCTCTCCGAGAAGGAGGTCGAGGACAATATCATCACCTTCATCGGCGCCGGTCACGAGACCACGGCGCGGGCCTTGGCCTGGACGCTCTATTGCCTGTCACAGGCGCCCGGGGAGCGGGCCAAGGTCGAAGACGAAATCGACAAGGTGATCGCCTCCGTGGACGATCCTTATGACTGGCTGGACGCCATGCCGGCCACCCGCGCAGCGTTCGAGGAGGCGATGCGGCTCTATCCGCCGGCGCCCTCGATCAACCGCGAGTCGATCGGTGCGGACCGATGGCGCGATCTCGAAATGGCGGCCGGGACGACGATCCTCGTCATGCCGTGGACCCTGCACCGCCATCGGCTCTATTGGGATCAACCGGACGCCTTCGTGCCGTCGCGCTTCCTGCCGGAGAACCGCGAGCGCCTCGACCGATTCCAGTACCTGCCGTTCGGCGCGGGCCCGCGAACCTGCATCGGCGCAACCTTCGCCATGCAGGAGGCGATGATCGCGCTCGCCGTCATGCTGTCGCGCTACCGGTTCGACCTCGCGGCCGGCGCGCCGCATCCGTTCCCGGTCCAGAAGCTGACCGTGCAGCCGGCAAACGGTATCAGCATGCGGGTGACCGCGCGATCCTGACACTCGGTGCCTGAAGGGGCCGCAGTGCTCCGGCAGGCGGTTTCTATGCGTCCCCCGTCGTCCATGCGGCGCGCCAGGAGCAGCATTGTGGCCCTTCCGTGACATTTGCCGACCGCCGGGAACGGGCGCCTGGGGCATGGGGTTGTTCGGGCAGGGACAAACCAACAAGAGAGGTTCCCCATGCATAATTTCAAAGCAATTCTACTCGGCACCGCGGGTGCCATTGCCCTTACCGGTGGCGCCATGGCGCAGACCATGGCCTCGGCCACGACGGAACTGAACGTTCGCGCAGGCCCCGGCCCCGGCTACGAAGTCATCGACGCCATTCCGGCCGATGGTGAGGTAACGGTCCAGGGATGCACCGAGACCGGCAACTGGTGCCAGGTGTCCTTCAACGGCCAGACCGGCTGGTCCTACTCCAAGTACCTGACGAGCGATTATGAAGGCCAGCGGGTCGTCATTGCCGACAGGCGCGATGCGCTTGGCGTACCAGTCGAAACCTATGATGGCGCGGAAGCCACCGGCGTCGTGACCGGCGCCACAGGCGGTGCCGTCGCGGGTGCCCTGATTGGCGGCCCGGTCGGTGCAGCGATCGGCGGTGCGGCTGGTGCGGCGCTCGGCGGCGCGACCGGCGAGGCTCTCGATCCGGACGACCGAGTGGTGACCTATGTTCGCCAGAATCAGGTGGACCCCGTCTATCTGGAAGGTGAGGTCGTGGTCGGGGCAGGTGTGCCCGACAACGTCCAGCTCCGCCAGATTCCGGACTACAACTACGAATATGCCTATGTGAATGGTCAGCCGGTGCTGATCGATCCGGGCAGCAGACAGATCGTCTATGTCATGCGCTAAGCGCGCCAGACAGTCTGAAATGGGACGAGGGTCCGCCAGCCGGCGGGCCCTTTCTCATTGTTGCTCCTGGCTTCAAGCGCGATGACTGTCCGGAGCCGGAAGCCCCGCCAGTTGCGTGCCCGTGACGCCGGTGTCGGTGCCATCGTCACGCCCGTAGGGCCAGGTGCCGTCATCGCGGGTGCCGTATGGCCTTTTCGGCTCCGCCGGCACCTCCTCTTCGAGCCGCCGCACTTCGTCGGCCCGCTTCTTTGCCAGCCGGCGGTAGCGCCCCTGCCGGATCCAGGAAGCGATGCCGCCGATGACCATGCCGAGGATCAGCGCCGTGAGCAGCCAGACGAAAAGCGGCAGCGACAGGCTGAGACCCGGATTGTCGGTCTGGAAGATGTCGATCGTCAGCGGCACCGATTGCCGGTTCGCCACCGCCAGCGCCACCAGGATGATCGCGAGCGGAATGAGGATAATGGCGGCCAGGATGCGGGAGATCATGAAGAGGTCCGTGACGTTGGATGGTTCGGCGGTGCGTTCGTCGTTTCAAGATAGGACCCTGACCATCGAGGGTCCAGCTTGCCGTGCCGACGGCGCACGAGAATCGGGTGGCAGGGCTCATGCGGCTGGCGCAAAGCTCTGCTAGACAAAAACAGCGGACAGACCAGAACGATGACCATCCCGAACCCCCGCTTCAGAGCCATGAACGAAATCCAGTTTCCAGGCGCGAGTGATTTCGCGGTGATCGAACGGGTCATCGGCCATATCAGCGAGCACCATACGGAACAGCCCGGCCTGGAGAACCTCGCCGCCCTCACCGGACAGTCGCAGGACGGGCTCATTCGTCTGTTCCGGAGGTGGGCGGGCCTGACGCCCAAGGCGTTTCTCCAGGCCGTCACGCTGGACCATGCACGACGGCTTCTGGACGGCGGCGCGGACCTGCTCGATGCCAGCTACGAACTCGGCCTGTCCTCCCCGGGCCGGCTGCACGACCTGTTCGTCACGCATGAGGCGATGAGCCCCGGAGAATGGAAGGCCAAGGGGGCCGGAATCGACATCGCTTATGGCTGGCACGACAGCCCGTTCGGCCCCGCGCTGGTGATGGTGACGGAACGTGGCCTCTGCGGCCTCGCCTTCGCCGACGAGCCGGATGATCGCGCTGCGTTCGAAGACATGGCGCGGCGCTGGCCGGCCGCGAGCCACCGGCGCGACCAAGTTGCGACCGCCCCCTATGTCCGGCGCGTTTTCGAGCCCTCCGAGTGGCGCGAGGACCGGCCGCTCCGGATCGTCCTCATCGGCTCCGACTTCCGCGTACGTGTGTGGGAGCAGTTGCTACGCCTGAGGCCCGGCAAGGGGACGACCTATGGCGCGATCGCCCAGTCCATCGGCGATCCGAAAGCCGCACGGGCCGTCGGCGCCGCGGTGGGCGCCAATCCGATCTCCTTCGTCGTGCCCTGCCATCGCGCGCTCGGGGCCGGCGGCAAGCTGACCGGTTATCATTGGGGCCTGACCCGAAAACGGGCCATCCTCGGCTGGGAAGCCGGCCTGCCGGCTCGCGACTGACGGGCTTTTCGCCAGGTGTCGCCGTCCCTTCCGGATGCTTGTATCGGCGTTTGCGCCAACCCATATTTGTCCGGAGGCGGCGCCATGCCATTTCGGGTGGGCCGCGCAACTGTCGCTCAATCGAGGACAACGGACGATGACACGGATGACCCCGTTTTCGAGCCCGCTCTTTCTGGGCTTCGAGCAGATGGAAAAGACCGTCGAACGACTGGCGAAGTCGGCTGATGGCTATCCGCCCTACAATATCGAGCGCATCCACAATGAGGACGGCGATACCGTCAGATTGCGCATCACGCTCGCCGTCGCCGGCTTCAACGAAGCCGATCTCGAGGTGAATACCGAAGAGAACCAGCTGGTCGTGCGCGGCCAGCAGGGGGAAGAAGGCGAACGCGATTTCATTCATCGCGGCATCGCGGCCCGTCAGTTCCAGAAGAGTTTCGTTCTGGCTGAAGGCATGCGGGTGCTCGGTGCGGAGCTCAAGAACGGGCTGCTGTCGATCGATCTGGATCGCCCCGAGCCGCAACGGCTGGTCCGCAAGATCGACATCCGGACCGTGGAATAGGGCGTTTCGGCGACAGACTGTCGCGAAACGGTACTGATCCGCAGAATCGTTACCTTTCATTAACGGCTCAAGAGGACGATCGGACTCGCAAGAGGAGGTCTGTTCTCGAAAGGAGGCTGACCATGACTGCCACACACGACACCAATGTTTCACCCGAACAGTTCGCTCATCTGGGCGAAGGTGCGATCGGCTATATCCGGAAGATTTCCTCGGACGATTTCATGGCCGCATGGCCAGGGATGGCCGAGATGCCCTCGGGGATCGACATCTGGGCTCTGTTTGCCGCGGACGGCATGCCGATTCTGCTGACCGACGAGAAGTCGACCGCCGTCGCCGCGGCCCGCGAAAAGGAGCTGATGGCCGTTCCGCTCCAGTAGCGGCACGAACAGGCCGTCATGCAAAGAAGGGGCGGAGCCGGAGCGATCCCGGCTGCCGCCCTTCTTGCATGGTCGATCGGCCGCCAGGCGATCGGCGTCAGGCGGCCTCCTCGGCGGAATCGGTCAGCAGCGCGTAGATGGCGGCCGCGTCGCGCATGCCGCGGATCTGCTCGATCATGTCGGAGCGACGCAGCACGCGCGCAATGCGCGAGAGCGCCTTCAGATGGTCCGCGCCTGCATCTTCAGGCGCGAGGAGCATGAAGGCGATGTCGACCGGCTGCTCGTCGATCGCATCGAACTCGACCGGGGTTTCCACCGTGGCGAAGACCCCCTGCAGGCGATCGAGGTCATGCAGTTTTCCGTGCGGGATGGCGAGACCATTGCCGGCGCCGGTCGAGCCGAGGCGTTCGCGCTGAAGGACGGTGTCGAAAATATCGCGCTCCGGCAGGCCGGTCAGTTCGGCAGCGCGGCCGGCCATCAGCTGCAAGAGCTGCTTCTTCGATTTCGCCCTCAGCGTCGGCATCACCGCCTGAGCGCTCAGCAGATCGGATAGGTCCATCCTGCCCCTCTCGGCCCCTCCCCGCGCATCGGGCTCGCGGGAATTCGGCCATTGTTGGTGTGCGTTTGCGATCAACCGCCGGGATTGACTTCGGCCGGATCGATCCAGCCGATGTTTCCATCCGCGCGCCGGTAGACGACATTGACATGGTCGCTGGACGCATTGCGGAAAACGAAGACGGGGCTGTCCTTGGTGTCCAGTTCGATGACGGCGTTTGCGACGCTCATGGCGCGCAGCGACATGGACGATTCCGCGACGATGGCGGGCGCATAGTCCTCCGCCACCTCTTCTTCCTCATCGGGCACCGAACTCATGATGCGATAGGCGATGTCGACCGGCGCCGCACCGTTGGTGTCGCGATGACTCTTCAATTTGCGCTTGTAGCGGCGCAAGCGCTTCTCGATCTTTTCCGCCGCGGTATCGAAAGCGGCCTGCGGGTCGTGTCCCGAACCGGTCGCCTGCAGGGTCATGCCGGTGTCCAGATGGATCATGACATCCCCATCGAAGCCGCTTCCCGATTTCTCGACGGTCACGTGGCCGGAGAAGCCGCCGTCGAAATATTTTTCGAGCGCGTCGTTGATACGGCTGTCGATCCTGGACCGGAATGCGTCGCCCATGTCCATGTGCTTGCCGGAAATACGAAGGGTCATGAAAGCCATCCTCGTCAAAAACAGATCGTAGGGATCGGAGAATCTACTCCTCCGGAACGTCCCTACAAGGCATTGACATTCGCCGTCACATCAAGGGGGGCGAATTCCCGCCTGGCGGCCGGAGCGATGCGAACCGATGGGCGGGCGCAATATGGGGCCGGGCCTGATAAGTCAAGTTTCGCCGCGCCGGCCTTGCTGGGCCGAAGCCGCGTTGGCGAGCGCCTTTTTCTCGCGGCGCCGCTGGACCGAAGACGGAATGTTCATCGCCTCCCGGTACTTGGCCACTGTGCGGCGGGCGATATCGATACCCTCGCCCTGCAGCCTGGAGACGATCTGGTCGTCGGACAAAATCATTCCGACAGTCTCGGCCTCGACAAGCTGGCGGATGCGGTGGCGAACGGCCTCGGCGGAATGGCTCTCGCCGCCCTCGACGGCCGCAAGGGAAGCCGTGAAGAAATACCGCATCTCGAACGTGCCGCGAGGCGTCAGCAGATATTTGTTGCTGGTGACGCGGCTGACCGTGGATTCATGCATGCCGATCGCGTCGGCGATCGTCTTCAGATTGAGCGGGCGGAGCTGGGAGACCCCGTGCAGGAGGAAGGCGTCCTGACGCCGCACGATCTCGCTGGCCACCTTGAGGATGGTCCGCGCCCGCTGATCGAGACTGCGGGTCAGCCATTGCGCGTTGGCAAGGCACTCGCTGATGAAGGCCTTCTCCTGTTGCGAGGCAGGCGCGTGGCTGACCCGGGCGACATAGGCCTGGTCCACGAGAACGCGTGGCAGCGCATCGCCATTCAGCTCGACCTGCCACGATCCGTCCGCTGCCGGCTTGACGATCACGTCGGGGGTGATCGCATCCGCCGCGAGGCGGCCAAACATCGCCCCGGGCCGGGGGTCAAGGCGGCGAATCTCGGCGAGCATGGCGATCAGATCGTCATCTTCGACACCGCAGAGCGTGCGCAGGGCGGCAAAATCGCGGCGCGCAAGGCGATCCAGATGGGCAAGCAGCGTGGCCATCGCTGGATCGAGCCTGTCCTTGGCGGCGAGCTGGAGGGCCAGGCATTCGGAGAGCGAACGGGCGAATACGCCAGACGGCTCGAATTGCTGGCAAACGCCGAGAACCGCATCGACGTCCTCGAGATCGACCCCAAGACGCTCCGCAACCTGCGGCAGATCGGTACGCAGATAGCCGCATTCGTCGAGATGGCCGGAAAGTTCCAGGGCGATCAGACGGTCGCCAGGCGTGCGGAAGGACAGGGCGATCTGACCGGCGATCGCTTGGTCCAGCGTGACCGGTGCGGCGGCGAAACTGTCGAGGTCGAAATTATCGCTGCTGCCGGGAGCGCCGACGCCGCCCGCGCTTTTCCACTGGCCGGCAAGATCGGGCGAAACGGTCGGCTGATGGCCGGGATCGTCAGGAAAAAGATTGTGAAGCGAGGTGTCCATGGCCGCCGCGATTGCAGCGCTGTCGGCGTCGCCCGCATAGCCTAGGAAATCGTCGTCGCCCTGAGCTTCGGAGGTCTCGATTCGCTGGGGGTTCACATCCCCGCCCGCCTCTTCCTTTTCGATGAGGGGGTTGCGCTCGATCTCCTCGTCGATGAAGCGGTCCAGCTCCGCCTGGCTCAGCTGGAGAATACGGATCGACTGCATGAGTTGCGGCGTCATGACCAGAGACTGGCTCTGGCGAAGCTGCAGACGCGCGGAAAGACTCATACGCTGGTTTCCTTGGTGCCTCGAACGGCCGGATTCCGCCTCTTCTGGCGGAGAAAGTCGGCTCGAGTTCAACTGGCATGAGGCTTGCTTGTCAAGCGGAGCGGGCTGGCGATTGCACTAAAGGGTAAAGTTCTCGCCGAGGTAGAGACGCCGGACATCAGGATTGGCGACGATCTGCGGCGGCGTGCCGTGGGTCAGGACGCGGCCCTCATGGATGATGTAGGCCCGATCGATCAGGCCGAGCATTTCGCGGACGCTGTGATCGGTGATCAGGACGCCGATGCCCTTGGCCTTCAGGTGTCGCACCAGGTTCTGGATGTCGGCGACGGCGATCGGATCGACGCCCGCGAAAGGCTCGTCGAGCAGCATGAAACGGGGGCGGCTGGCGAGGGCGCGAGCGATCTCCAGCCGACGGCGCTCGCCGCCCGAGAGCGCCGTCGCCTGGCTCTTGCGCAGGTGTCCGATGTGGAACTCCTGCAGGAGCTCATCGAGCCTTTCCTGCCGCGCCTTGCGGTCGCTCTCCACCAGTTCGAGAACCCCGAGGATGTTGGCCTCGACGGTCAAACCCCGGAAAATCGACGCCTCCTGCGGAAGGTAGCCGATGCCGAGGCGGGCGCGCCGGTACATCGGCAGCGTGGTGATGTCGTAGCCATCCAACTCGATCGCGCCTTCGTCGGCCGCCACCAGGCCGGTCACCATGTAGAAGGTGGTCGTCTTGCCGGCGCCGTTCGGTCCGAGAAGGCCGACGATCTCACCCGTCCGCAGGCCGATCGACGCGCCGGAAACCACCTCGCGGCCGCCATAGCTCTTGCGGACATTGCGCGCGATCAGCGTGTCGGCGAGACGCTTCTGATCCTCGTCCGACGGCACGTGGAACTCATCCACCGGACCGCGGCGCAGAAAATTCGGAAAAGACATCGGCGTGCGCCGCCCTTCACTGACTGTCGGGCGAGATGACCATGCGGACGCGACCGCCGCTGCAGGCATCAAGGCGCGCCTTGCCGGTTTCGGTCTCGACGGTGAGAGCGCAGCCAGTCACCACATTGTCCCCCTCGGACAGGACGACCTGCTTGCCGGTGAGATGCAGGATATTGGCGCGCATGTCGAAACTTCCCTTGTCGCCCGTCGCCGTCTGCGTGCCGGAACTGACATAGACCTTGCCGCCGACCTCGATCCGTTCGATCTCCGAAGACGCCTGTCCGGTGGTCGAGGGCACCGCCGTCGATTCCGTTCTGGTCTCGTTTTTCCCGCTGTCGGCGTAGAAAACCGTCATGACGCTCGACCGCATCTGGGTCGGTCCCTGGGTGACGAGCACGTTGCCGGTGAAGGTCGCCGTGTTCTGCTTGTCCTGAACTTCCAGCTGATCGCTCTCGATCTGGATGGGCTTGTCGCCCTCAAGCCGGAAATTGGTATCCTGCGACTGCTGGCCATGCGCGACGGTCGCAATCAGCGACAGGGCAAGGGCGCCGGCCGCGAGCCGCCAAGGCTTCAGGATCGTGCGGACCAGTGGATTCATGATTGTCATTCCTTCGAAAAAGTCTCGGCCTGCGGCGCCTCTGCCTTCGGCCGCACATCGTCCGGGACGAGCCGCATCCTGACCGAACCCTCGAAAATGGCGGCGCGGGTGCGGCTGTCAATGCGAACGCTGTCGGCGGTCAGCGTGGCCGTTTTCGTGGTCAATCTTATCGGCTTGTCGCTGGTGAAGCTACCGGAGAGCAAATCGATGCGGCCATCCTGGACCCGCACGGTCTCGCCGTCCGAGGTCTCCAGATCGAGAGGCGCCAGGAAGTCGAGCAGCTGGTTTTCGGCGTCATAGAAGCCCGCGTCGGACCTGAAGGAGACGCGCGAATCGGAGCCGAGCGGCAGATCGCCCGAAATGCCCCGCAGTTCCAGCCGATTCAGATCGTCCGGCGACTGCAGGGCGCTCTCGGCTTCGATCCGATACGGTTGATTGCTGCTGTTGCGCCCCTCGAGCTTCGGGGCCCCCATGACCACCCGGCCGTCTTCCAGATCGCCCTCTTCCACTGTGGGCGTCGGCACGGTCAAGGTGGCGAAGGCGGTCACGACGACAGCAAGCGCAAGGATGGCGCCCGCGGCGAAAAACAATGCGCCGCGGATGGTTCGTACGCGCCGACCGTGGCGGTGCGCCTGCCACAGCCGTGCCCTGATCATTTCAGGGTCGCCGGAGGCGACGATCGGCTCAAGCTTGTTCATAAGCGGTCTCCTGCCTTGAGGAAACGTCAAAGGCAAGCATTTCCCGGTGACAGGAAAGACTTCAATCCCTACGAATGCGCAGGGATTCAATCGGATGCGGCCGATGGCCGCGGAAAATGGAGATTCAACCATGGGCGGTGCGAACATCGAAGAAGTTGTAGCGCGCCGGCGGGACCGGCGAAAGCTCGGGCGGTGGCGGATCGCGGCGATCCTCCTCGCGCTGGTCGCCGTCGGGGCGATCGTCTGGCGGATCGAGGGCGGGCTGACAGGCAAAGTGGCGCTGACCCCACAGATCGCCAAGGTGAAGATCGAGGGCGCCATCACCGAGGACGCCGACCTGCTCGAGCGGCTGGACCGCATCGCCAAGGCCGACGCGGTGAAGGGGGTTCTGCTCGTCATCGACTCTCCGGGCGGCACATCGGTCGGCGGCGAGGCGATCCACAATGCGGTCCGCAAGATCGCGCAGGAAAAGCCGGTGGTGGCGCAGGTCGGCACGCTCGCAGCCTCCGCCGGCTACATGATCGCGACGGCGGCCGACCACATCGTCGCCCGGCAGAGTTCGATCGTCGGCTCGATCGGCGTTCTCGTCCAATATCCCAACGTCCGGCGTGGCCTCGACATGATCGGCGTCGACGTGGACGCGGTGAAGAGCTCGCCGCTGAAGGCGGAGCCCTCGCCCTTCAACGAGACGACGGAGGCGGAGCGGCAGGTGCTGCAAAACGTCGTCGACGACATCTATGAGTGGTTCGTCGCCCTGGTGGCGGAACGCCGTCCCCTGACGCTCACGGAGACCCGCAGGCTGGCTGACGGATCGGTGTTTTCGGGCCGCCAGGCGATCAAGAACAAGCTGATTGACGGACTGGGAGGCGAGGACACAGCGGTGGCCTGGCTCGAAAGCAAGGGCGTCGCCGAGGATCTGGACGTCGTGGAATGGAAGCCGAAGCCGCAATACACGGTTTTCGGCATACCGATCGACGCGGCTGGGCCGAACCTTCCGGGCCTGGCCGAATCCTTTCCGCTACCCCTTCTCGGTCAATGGCTTAGAGAGCAGCTGACGCTTGACGGTGTTCTGGCACTCTGGCAACCTTCCGGCGGTGTCGAGTGAGCCGCAAGAGCGAGCCGATCACCATCGGGAGGGAGTGAACCGGATATGATCAAGTCCGAACTCGTGCAGACCATCGCCAACCGCAATCCCCACCTCTTTCAGCGCGATGTCGACCGCATCGTCAATGTGGTCCTTGAGGAGATTTCGCAGGCGCTGATCCAGGGAAACCGGGTGGAATTGCGAGGCTTCGGCGCTTTCTCCGTCAAGAACCGGCCGGCCCGGACGGGCCGTAATCCCCGCACCGGCGAGTCCGTCGAGGTCGAGGAGAAATGGGTGCCGTTCTTCAAAGCCGGCAAGGAGTTGCGCGAAAGGCTGAACGCCAGCAAGACATGATCCGCCGACACGCGTTCCGCCTCAGCCCTTCCGCCATGGACGCCGCTATCCCCCCTTCGCCGTCGCCAGCGCATCGCCGAAGGCGCGTGCGAAGCTGTCGCGGTCGTCCGGATTGAGAAAGCCGCCGATCGGCAGCTTTCGTGCGCGATCCGTCAGAACCATCTCCGTGATCCCAATTTCCGGCTTCCGCTTCACGGCGAAGCGCGTCCAGAACGGATTGAATCGGTGTTCCGCCATACGGCCGGACGGCGCATATTGCCGCACCTCGATGTCGTGACGCCAGACGGTAACCTCCTCGCGCGCGCGGGCCGCCCGGTAGTTCAGGCGGAAGGCGACGTAGAGGATCAGCAGATCGAGACCGAAGAAGCCGAAGACCGGCCAGGCGCCGAGCGACCAGAAGAACAGGCCTATGCCCATCCAGAGCGCTCCGACGGCGCCGATCAGGATAGTAAAGCCCTTCGGGCCGAGCGAACGGTGCGGGGTCAACACCGCGTCGAAAATCGGCCGCTCGCCGGGCTGCTTGTCTGGTTCGTTCTGACGTGACATTGCGGTCGGTCCCTGCCAGCGCTCTTTCAGCAACGGATGGAGCCGTTTATAGGCCAGTCATGACAGCGAAAAAGAGCACGAAGACGGCGAAGACCGCCAGCCGTGGCAGCAGGGCCAACGCCGGCCGGGCGACGCGCTCGGCCTATTCGAAGGCGGAAGTGGACGAAATCTTCCGCCGGTTTTCAGTGCAGCGCCCCGAGCCAAAGGGCGAACTGGCGCACAGCAATCCCTTCACGCTCGTCGTCGCCGTCGCGCTCTCGGCACAGGCGACGGATGCCGGCGTCAACAAGGCGACGGCCAGGCTGTTCCCCGTCGCCGATACGCCGGAAAAGATGCTCGCGCTGGGCGAAGAGGGTGTCGGCGAATACATCCGGACCATCGGCCTGTGGCGCAACAAGGCGAAGAACGTCATCGCGCTGTCGCGAAAGCTGATCGACGATTTCGACGGCGAGGTTCCGCGGACCCGCGAAGAGTTGCAGACGCTTCCCGGGGTCGGGCGGAAGACGGCCAATGTCGTCCTCAGCATGGCGTTCGGGCAAAAGACCATGGCCGTCGACACGCATATCTTCAGGATCGCCAACCGCATCATGCTGGCGCCGGGCAAGACGCCGGACGAGGTCGAGCAGCGCCTCCTGAAGGTGATCCCCGACCGCCATCTCTACCACGCCCATCACTGGCTGATCCTGCATGGCCGCTATGTTTGCAAGGCCCGCAGACCCATCTGCGAGGCCTGCGTCATCGCCGACATCTGCAAATCGCCGGAAAAGACGACGGATGTTCCGGCGCCGCTGGTGCAACTGCCGGCGCAGCAGGCGGGAGCCTGATCAGGCCGGCGCCGGCGTCGCCCCCGAGACGGCCGGCGGCAGCGCGAACTGCGGATCACGATTGCTCAGCTTCATGTGCAGATGGACCATCAGGGCCGCCGCAAAGAGCGGCGTCAGCAGGTTCAATAGCGGCACCGACAGCAGCGCGGCGATGGGCAACCCGGCCAGAAAGACGGTCGCGCCATGGCGCCGTCGAAAGGCCTTGGCCTCTGCCTCGGATCGGTATCGCAAAGCGGCGAACTCGAAGAACTCCCTGCTGAGGAGATAGGCGTTGATGACGAAGAAGGCGAAGATGTTGACGAAGGGCACCAGCAGCAGGAGCAGCGCCAGCAGGTTTCCGACGATCACGACGCCGAGGAATTTCATCGAGAGCCAGAACCCGGCAACAAGCGGCAACGGCCGACCCCCATGGACCGCCGGATAGTCCTCGCGCTCGATCACCTCGGCGGCGTCATCCAGGAAGAGCGAAGCGACGAGCGCGCTGACCGGCGCGATCAGGAGGCCAAGCACGAGCGCGAAGATGATGGCGGCGAGGATGGAGGCCGTCGTCTGCAGCCAGCCCTCCCAGCGGGTCTGGCCGTCCCAGAGCGCATCGACCCACGGCCACGCGGCCCACTGAAACAGTTCCCGCAGCCCGAACCAGACCGCCAGAAGCGCCAGCAGCGTCAGGCCGATCGACTTGAAGAAGACGCCGCGAAACTCCGGCGTGAAAAGCCTGGCGAAGGCGGCGGTCGTTGCGGAAACAATCATGAGCGGTCCGTCGATCAAGGCCCGAAGGGCTATGGCGGCCGGGTGCGCCGCCTCCGGCAGGTATGTCCTCCACGGCCATGGTTCAAGCGACGTCCGCGTCTCGCGGCCGCCTCGATTCTTTGAAAGGGCTTTGCAATTGGCGCGCTTGGCGGCTATGCGGGGGTGACTTTCCCATCATACGGACGAATGAATGAACGACGCACCCGCCCATCACGTGCTGTGCATCGGCAACGCCATGGTCGACATGCTGGCGCGATGCGACGATGCCTTTCTGGACCGCCACGAGATCATCAAGGGCGCCATGAATCTCGTGGACGCCACGCGATCGGCGAAGCTCTACGACGCGATGGGCCCATCGGAAACGATGAGCGGCGGTTCGGCCGGCAACACGGCCGCCGCCATAGCGGCCCTCGGCGGCTCCGTCGCCTATATCGGCAAGGTAGCCAACGACCAGCTCGGGGCGATTTTCGGCCACGACATCCGGGCGCTCGGCGCGCGTTTCGAGACGTCGCCCCTCCTCGATGGCGATCCCACGGCGCGGTGCATGATCTTCG
This sequence comes from uncultured Alphaproteobacteria bacterium, assembly GCA_963773525.1. Classification (GTDB taxonomy): domain Bacteria; phylum Pseudomonadota; class Alphaproteobacteria; order Rhizobiales; family Rhizobiaceae; genus Notoacmeibacter. Next base: position 321,023 of record CAVZBM010000002.1, read on the forward strand.
TCACGCCTGATGGCGAGCGCTCGATGAACACCTATCTCGGCGCCTGCACCGAGCTGACCGAAGCGGACATTGCCGAAGACGTCGTCCGAGCCTGTGCGATCACTTACTTCGAAGGTTATCTCTGGGATCCGCCGCACGCCAAGGCAGCGATCCGCAAGGCCGCCACCCTTGCCCATGAGCACGGCCGCCAGGTCGCCATCAGCCTTTCCGACCCGTTCTGCGTGACCCGCTACAGGGACGAGTTCCTCGAACTGCTGCGCGGGCGGACCGTCGACATCGTCTTCGCCAACGAGACGGAGTTGTGCTCGCTCTATGAGACCGACGATTTCGATTCCGCCCTGGAGCAGCTCGCCGAAGACTGCCTGCTGGCGACGCGTGACGCGCGGGCCGCGAGGCTCCGTCGTCGTCCAGAACGGGACCCGTCACGACGTGCCCGCCTATATGGCGGCGGTGCGGCGCGACACGACCGGCGCCGGAGACCTCTATGCCGCCGGCTTTCTGTTCGGACTGACGAACGGCCTGGCGCTGGAGGAGAGCGCGGCACTCGGCAATTTCTGCGCCGGCGTGATCATCGAGCAGATGGGGCCCCGGCCTCCAACCGACCTCGCCGAACTGGCGAAGGCCGCCGGCAAGCTATAGAGCCGCCGCTACCGGCCCAATCGCGACGACGCCGGCGCAACGGCAAAGGCCGGGCGCTTCCGCCCGGCCTCGTCGCTCCCCAGCAAAGGGGTTTTCGCCGTCGCGTCGCCTAGAACTTGTAGGACAGGCGTGCGCGGACGGTATGGAGGTCGACGTCTGTCCCGGTATCGGCGAACTCGCCGAAGTTCTGGTACATGTAGTCCGAGCCGATGACGATGTTGTCGGTCGCGGCGAAATCCAGTCCGGCGCCCACTTCGTAGCCGCCATCATTGACTTTGCCGGCGCCGGCGTCGTCGCCCCAGGCGTGGACATAGCCGGCCGTGCCGCTGATCAGGACGCGGTCGACGGCAAAGCCGGCCTTAAGCTTGGCGCGGGCGATGGCGTCGATGTTCGGATCGCCGGAATCGATCGCCGCGGCGTCGACATCGACCTCGGGACCGACGACGAAGGAGCCGAACTGGAAGAGATAGCCTGCATGGGCTCCGCCGAGCAGTCCGCTCGGATCGCCGAAGCCGTAGCCGGCCTGGACACCGGCATAGCCGCCCTCCCAGCCGAAGCGTTCGGGGGCGACATCCATGATCGGTGCCGGGGTCGGTGCGCCATAATCGATCACGTCGGCGGCCATTGCGGAGGCCGGCAGCACGATCAGGGCGGTCGTTGCGAAAAGTGTCTTCATGGGGGAACCTCGTTACTCGGTACGCTTACTCGATGCGGCGGGGGACCAGCCGCGGCTCGCCGGAACAATGGCGCGCCGGGCAGACCGTTCCGCAGATTTGCGTCGCAATTGCGTCAGCGAAAGAGGCGCTCAAGCGCCGATCGGGCGTCGGCACCGAAAAGCCGAGAGTTTTAAATGATTTGTACCATTAAGCCTTTGTTTACCATGCGATAAATTGGCGACGCCGATCGTGCCGCAAAATAAAAGCGGCCTCGGGGGCCGCTTTCTGCATCGGGGGGCTCGTCGATGATCAGGCGTCGCGAGTGGCGATCTCGTCGGGCGGTCCGGGTTCGGCATGATCGCCGCGATCCACCGCCGCCTCCTTCGAAGCCGCAGCCTTCGGCCCACCCTTCGAGACACCGACCATCGCCGGACGCAGAACGCGCTCGCCGATCCGGTAGCCGGCCTGGACGACCTGCACCACCGTGTTGTTCGGCAGGTCGGGGTTCGGCACCTCGAACATGGCCTGATGGAAATGCGGGTCGAAACGCTCGCCCTCCGGCTCCAGCCTGACCACCCCGTAGCGCTCCAGCGCCGTCGTCATCGCCTTCTGGGTCAGTTCGACGCCTTCGATCAGCGTCGAAAATCCGGCATCGCCGCTCGAACGGGCATCCTCGGGAATGGCGTCGAGCGCGCGGGTGAGATTGTCCGACACGTTCAGCATGTCGCGGGCAAAATTGGTGATCGAAAAGGCCTTGGCGTCGGCGATCTCCCGTTGCGAACGGCGGCGAACGTTCTCCGCCTCGGCGGCGGTCCGCAGCAGCTTGTCGCGTAGTTCCTCGACCTCGCGGCCAAGTTCGATCAGCGCTGCATTGGCCTGTTCGACCTGTTCGGCCGTGTATTCGCGCGGCCTGTCGCCGTTCTCGCCCCTGGCTTCGTCGACGGCGTCGCTACGATTGTCTTCAGCGTTCATCGCTTCTCGTTCCATTCTTCGGCGGCCCGATGGACCCTCACACTTCGTTGCGCCCGATATCGAGACAGAGCGGGCGCAAATCAACCCCTTGCGACAGAATGGGCGGGGACGAAAGCTAGCTGCGGGCGAGCATCTTGCTGATGACCTGCGCGGTATAGTCGACGACGGGAACGACCTGCCGGTAGTTCAGCCGCGTCGGGCCGATCACGCCGAGGGCGCCGACCACGCGATTGGCGCCGTCCCGGTAAGGGGCCACGACGAGCGACGAACCGGACAGCGAGAAAAGCCGGTTCTCCGATCCGATGAAAATGCGGACGCCTGACCCCTCCTCGGCCAGATCGAGCAGTTGCACCAGGTTTTCCTTACGCTCCAGATCGTCGAAGAGATGGCGGAGGACCGTCAGATCCTGCGTGTCCTGCAGATTGCCCAGAAGGTTGGAACGGCCACGGACGATGAGGCGGGTCGCATCACCCTGCCCTTCGCCCCAGACGGCGAGGCCACGGCGAACGAGATCGGCGGAAAGATCGTCCACGGTCTGACGCATCTGATCGAGGAGGCGGTTGATCTCGTGGCGCGCTTCGGCCAGCGTCCGCCCGCGCACATGGTGATTGAGAAAATTGGCCGCCTCCGTCAACTGGCTGGGGGTCACCCCCGCCGGCGCCTCGACGATCCGGTTTTCCACCTCGCCGCCTTCGGAGACGAGGATGGCGAGCGCCCGGCCCGGCTCCAGCAGCACGAACTCGACATGCTTGAGCGGCACCTCGACCTTGCCCGCCACCACCAGCCCGGCGCCCTGCGACAGGCCCGACAGCATCTGGCTCGCCTCGGTCAGCATGCTCTCCATGGTCGCGTTCTGCCCGGCGCTCGTCACCTGGCGATCGATGGAAAGGCGATCCTCGTCGCCGAGGCCGCCGAGCTCCATGAAGGCATCGACGAAGAAGCGGAGGCCGCCCTCGGTCGGCATGCGCCCGGCGGAGGTGTGCGGCGAGTAGATGAGGCCGAGATATTCGAGATCGCTCATCACGTTGCGTACCGTCGCGGCGGACAGCGCGTTCGGCAGCATCCGCGCGAGGTTACGGCTGCCGAGCGGCTCGCCCGTCTCCAGATAGGATTCGACGATGAGGCGGAAGATATCGCGCGAGCGGGTATCGAGCCCGCTGCCGGAAGCGTCATCAGCGATGTTCAGTACAGGTCGTCGTGGCGCCATGGTGGAATGAATATAGAGCGGCCCGGCCTTCCGGCAAAAGGCGGCTCGTGACCCTTTCGCCGCGCTGCCGGCATCGCTAGAAGGCTCCAACGATCAGAAAGAGGACCGATTCATGCGCCCTTCCCGCCGAGAGCCCCACCAGATGCGCGCCGTCAGCTTCGAACGCAGCGTTTCCAAACATGCGGAGGGCTCCTGCCTCGTCAAATTCGGCGATACCCATGTGCTCTGCACGGCCAGCATCGAGGAACGCGTGCCGCCTTGGATGCGCAATAGCGGTCGCGGCTGGGTGACGGCCGAGTACGGCATGCTGCCGCGCGCCACGGGCGACCGCATGCGCCGCGAGGCCAGCACCGGAAAACAGGGCGGCCGGACGCTGGAGATCCAGCGGCTGATCGGCCGGTCGCTGCGGGCGGTGTGCAACCTCGATAAGCTCGGGGAGAACCAGATCACCGTCGATTGCGACGTCATCCAGGCGGATGGCGGCACCCGCACCGCCTCGATCACCGGCGGATTCGTGGCGCTGACGGACTGCCTTCTATGGATGCAGGAGCGCGGCATGGTCCGCGCTTCGGACGTCGTCCGCGACCATGTGGCGGCGATCTCCTGCGGGCTGCACAATGGCACCGCCGTCACGGATCTCGATTATGACGAGGATTCGACCGCGCAGGCCGACGCCAATTTCGTGATGACCGGCGCCGGCGGCATCGTCGAAATCCAGGGCACGGCGGAGGGCGACCCGTTCAGCGAGGAGCAGTTCGCCGAACTGTTCGCCCTCGCCCGCCGGTCGATCTCCGAACTGGTGAGCTTGCAGAAGGAGGCGCTGGGGCGCTGACACGATGGCCGAGCCGATCATCCTCTCACCTGGCGACACGCTGGTGCTGGCGACCCATAATGCGGGCAAGCTGGCGGAGATCACCGATCTTCTCGCGCCCTACGCCATCGAGGTGAAGGGTGCCGGCGAACTCGGCCTGCCGGAGCCCGAGGAGACCGGCGACACGTTCGAGAAGAACAGCGCGCTGAAGGCGCTCGCCGCCGCCGAGGCAACCGGACTGACCGCTCTTTCCGACGATAGCGGCCTCTGCGTCGATGCGCTTGGTGGCGAGCCGGGCGTCTACACCGCCGACTGGGCCGAGAAGGCGGATGGTTCCGGCCGCGACTTCGCGATGGCGATGCGGACGGTGGAGGATCGCCTGCAGCAGGCGGGGGCGACGAAGCCTGCGGATCGCAGCGCGCAATTCGTCTGCACGCTCTGCCTCGCCGCACCGAATGGGCGGACCGAGTTCTTCGTCGGCGAGGTTGGCGGCACACTGGTCTGGCCGCCGCGCGGCGAGAACGGCTTCGGCTACGACCCCGTCTTTCAGCCTATTGGCCATGACCGGACCTTCGGGGAGATGGACAAGGCCGAGAAGAAGGGGGACGTCCGGCAGGGCGATGCCGGCCGCACCGATCTCGGCCTGTCACACCGCGCCCGAGCGCTTTCCGCTTTCCTCGCCGCCAAGCTGCCGGAGCGCTGAAATGAGCGCGGCTGCCGAAATGGCGTTGCGGACGCCCTCGCCGATCAATGGCGACGACGGCACGCCCGGCTTCGGCATCTATCTGCATTGGCCCTTCTGTGCCGCCAAATGCCCTTATTGCGACTTCAACAGCCATGTTCGACACACGGCGCCCGACCAGCGCCGTTTCGCGGAGGGCTTCACGCGCGAACTCGCCGCGATGAGGGATGCGACCGGTCCGCGCGAAGTGAGCTCGGTCTTCATTGGCGGCGGAACGCCCTCGCTGATGGAAGTCGAGACCGTCGCCACCCTGCTCGACGCGGCGGACCGGCTCTACGGCCTGCCGTCCGGCATCGAGATCACCATGGAAGCCAACCCGCAGAGCGCGGAGGCGGCCCGCTTCGGCGGCTACCGTTCGGCGGGTGTCAACCGGCTGTCGCTCGGCGTGCAGAGCCTCAACGATTCCGATCTGCGGTTTCTCGGCCGCCTGCACGATGCGGCGGAAGCGGGCGCGGCGATCGAACTGGCGCGGCGGATTTTCCCGCGCCTCTCCTTCGACCTGATCTACGCCCGTCCGGGCCAGACACTGGAAGGCTGGAATGATGAGCTGAGAGCGGCGCTCGATCTAGCCGCCGACCACCTCTCGCTCTACCAGCTGACGATCGAGGACGGGACCGCGTTCAAGCGCCTCCACGACGCGAAGAAGTTCCGACTGCCTGAAGACGGGCTCGCCGCCGATCTCTACGAGCTGACGCAGGAGGTGACGGACGCCGCGGGGCTGCCCGCCTACGAAATTTCCAACCATGCCGTGCCGGGAGCGGAGAGCCGGCACAATCTGACCTATTGGCGCTATGGCGAATATGTCGGGATCGGCCCCGGCGCCCATGGCCGCTTCCGACTCGGCGGCAGCCGTCGCGTGACGATCGCGGAGCGCCATCCGGAACGCTGGCTCGAACAGGTCGAGCGGGTCGGGAACGGCACGGTCGAGACCGAAACCCTTTCACCGAGCGAACAGGCGGACGAGATGCTGCTGATGGGCCTGCGGCTGACCGAGGGGCTCGATCTGGCGCGCTACGAGACGATCGCCGGGCGGGAGCTTGCGCCGGGGCGCATCTCGCTCCTCGTCAATGACCGGTTTCTGGAGCCGCTCGGCAACAGCCGCATCCGGGCAACGCGCGCCGGCATGGTCGTGCTCGACGCCGTGGTCGCCGATCTGGCGGCGTGATTGCCTTGCGGCCGCCGCTTTGCGACAAGCGTTCATGAGCCGGACGCAGGATCATCCAAAGGGCAACCGCCCCGATGGCCGGGAAAGCCGCCGCTACCTCATCGGCGGGCACTCGCTTTCCGCACCGGCCCTGCCCGCGGCGTTGCATCTCGTCGCGACGCCGATCGGCAATCTCTCCGACATCACGATCCGGGCGCTGGAGGTTTTGGCGGCGGCGGATATCGTCGCCTGCGAGGACACCCGCACGAGCCGGGTCCTCCTCCAGCGCTACGGCATTGCCGGCAAGCTCAGTGCCTATCACGAGCACAATGCGGCGAGCGCCGGACCCAAGCTGATCGCGGCAATCGGAAACGGGCAGAGCGTGGCACTGATCTCCGATGCCGGGACGCCGCTCCTGTCCGATCCCGGCTATCGGCTGGTGGAGGAAGCGGTCGCGGCGGGGATCGCCATCGTGCCGATCCCCGGCCCCTCTGCCACGCTCGCCGCCTTGACGGCCTCCGGCCTGCCGACCGACGCATTTTTCTTTGCCGGTTTCCTGCCGACGAAGGCCAAGTCGCGGGCGGATCGGCTGGCGGGACTTCGGACGATACCCGGCAGTCTCGTCTTCTACGAATCGCCGCGCCGCCTGCCGGAGAGCCTCGCCGCGATGGCCGAAGGTCTCGGCGCGGAGCGGGCGGCCTGCGTCGGGCGCGAACTGACGAAGACGTTCGAGGAATTCCGGCGCGGCACCCTCGCCGAGCTCGCCAGCCACTATGCCGAAGCCGGCGCGCCGAAGGGCGAGTGCGTCGTCTGCGTCGGGCCGCCGCTGCCCGAAGCGGCGCCGGAGGGCGCGGCGCTGGACGATCTGCTCTGCGAACTGGCCAGCCGGCTTCCGGCCGGAAGAGCAGCGGCCGAGGCAGCGCAGCAGACGGGCCTGCCCAAGGGTGACCTCTACAAGCGGATCGTCGAACTGAAGAGCGATCATGGCCCGGCCACGGAGTAGCGACGGCGTCGCAATGCGGCGGCGGTTCCTCCGACGCGGCGCCCGGGGCGAGACGATTGCCGGCTGGCTGCTGCGCCTGAAGGGCTACCGGATCGTCGGGCGCAACATCCGCACCAAGCTCGGCGAGATCGACATCATCGCCAAGCGCGGCAGCGTCATCGCGATCGTCGAGGTGAAAGCCCGGCACAGTGTGCGCGAAGCGGTCGATGCGGTGACACCCACCGCCCAGCGGAGGATCGCCAACGCCGCCGATCTGTGGCTTGCCCGGCGCAACGACGCCGAGCGGCTGTCCCTGCGTTTCGACATCATCGCCGTCATGCCGCGCCGGTGGCCGGTGCACATTCAGAGTGCCTGGCTGGGCTGATCAGAGCGAAGTAATGTAGAATCAACTGAATAACCGATGGCTTTCGGAGCAGGAAGCCGTCCATCGGCCTTTCCTAAACTGTGCATAAATCTGTGAATCAGAACGGCATAAGCGCAGATCCGCCGAAGGAGCGTCATCGGTGGCAGGAACAGAACGTTCCGTATCTCTTCCGGGTTCGTTCGCGCCACCAAAGCGCGTTGCGGCTCCTTGGGCGCTATGGCAAAAGCACGGCCATGAGGCGCACCCTACCCTTTCTTCGCGATAGCCGATTTGCCGCCGCCGCTGGAGTCCTTCTTGAGCCGGCGCGGCAAGAACAAGCCGATTCGGGCCGAGGCGTCACCTCCGCGCAACGGTAAGCGCGGCAAGACGGACCAGCGCCGGCGGAGCCGGGCGCCGCGACGATGCGGGCGGACCGCAGCGCAGAGCGCGAAAAAGGGGCTGATCGCCAGGCGTCCCATGCCGCACCTTTGCCCCGCCCGGAGGGACGCGCTGCCCGCCGAAACCCTGCCGCTGATCCTCGAAGTAACCGGCGACAGCGACTATGCGCTTCTCGATTCCGGCGACGGACTGAAGCTGGAGCGCTACGGCCCATACCGCATCGTCCGGCCGGAGGGGCAGGCGCTTTGGCGGCCGGCGCTTGCCGACGCGGAATGGCAGTCTGCCGACGCGATCTTCACCGGCGACACGGACGAGGAAGGGCATGGGCCGCTGGCGTTTTCCGAAGGAGCAACTCGGCGAGACCTGGCCGATGGCGCATGACGGCATCGCCTTTCTCGGCCGTTTCACCTCGTTCCGCCATGTCGGCGTCTTTCCGGAGCAGGCGACCCACTGGCGGCATATGGCGCGGCTGATCGAAGGGGCGGGGCGGCCGGTCAAGGTGCTCAATCTGTTCGGCTATACGGGGCTCGCCTCGCTGGTCGCGGCGCGCGCCGGGGCCGAGGTCACCCATGTGGACGCCAGCAAGAAGGCGGTCGGCTGGGCGCGCGAAAACCAGATCGTCGCCGGTCTGGACGACAAGCCCATCCGCTGGATCGTCGAGGACGCGATGAAATTCGTCGAGCGCGAGGGCCGGCGCGGCAACAGCTATGACATCATCCTGCTCGACCCGCCGGCCTTCGGACGGGGACCGAAGGGTGAGGTCTGGCAGCTGTTCGAGGGCCTGCCCGCGATGGTCGCCGGATGCCGCGCGATCCTCTCCGACCGGCCGCTCGCCATGGTGCTGACGGCCTATTCGATCCGCGCCTCCTTCTACGCGATCCACGCGCTGATGCGCGAACGGATGGCCGGCATGGGCGGGCGCGTCGAATCGGGCGAACTGATCATCCGGGAGAGCGAAGCGGCGGGCGGCAAGAGAGCGATTTCCACATCCCTCTTCTCGCGCTGGGTGGCAGCATGAGCGAGAGCATGAAGGGGCCGGGCCGGCCGGGACGCGTCAAGGAAGTCACGGCGCTGACCAATCCGACGATCAAGGCGATCCGCGGCCTCGACCGCAAGCGCAATCGCGAGGCGGAGAAGAGCTTCGTCGCCGAGGGCCAGAAGCTCGTCATCGACGCGCTGGAACTCGGCTGGACGGTCCGGACGCTGATCTACGCCAAGAACGCCCGCGACCATGCCGGCGTCGCCGATCTCGCCGCGAAGGTCGTCGCCCGGGGCGGCGACGTGCTGGAAGTGTCGGAGAAGGTGCTCGGCGCGATCACCCGGCGCGACAATCCGCAGATGGTGGTCGGCGTGTTCGCCATGAAATGGGCCGATCCGCAGAAACTGCCGCGAGACGAGGGCGCCGTCTGCGTCGTGCTCGACCGGGTGCGCGATCCGGGCAATCTCGGCACTATCCTGCGCACCGCCGATGCTGTCGGCGCAAAGGGCCTCATCCTGGTCGGCGACTGCGTCGATCCGTTCTCGATCGAGGCGGTCCGCGCGACGATGGGCTCGCTCTTCGCCGTGCCCATCGCGCGAATGAGCGAGGACGAGTTCCTGGCGTTCCGGCAGGGATGGCCGGGCAAGCTCGTCGGCACGCATCTGGAGGGATCGGTCGACTACCGGACGATCGACTGGAGAGGCAGCGGCCCGCTCCTCCTGCTGATGGGCAATGAGAGCCAGGGCCTGCCCGACATCCTCGCTGGTAGCTGCGACGCCCTCGCGCGTATCCCGCAGGCCGGGCGAGCCGACAGTCTCAACCTCGCCGTCGCCACCGGGCTGATGCTGTTCGAGGCGCGGCGCCATGTCCTCGCGCTGGAGGGAGACGGATGAACGAGCCGCATACAGCCGACGACCGCGGCCGAAGAGAGCCGCAGCGACCGACTTCGGTCATTCTCATGGGCCGTGTTCACAATGTTCGCCCTCATCGTCATCGACCAGACGGCGAAGATCTGGGTCGAGGCCGTTCATGGAGTACCATCAGGAGATCGATATCCTGCCGGTCTTTTCGCTCTTCCGGACGCATAATACCGGCGTCGCCTTCTCGATGCTGTCGGGTGCCGGGCCGGCGCGTGCTGACGGTGCTGTCGCTCGCCATTTCCGCCTTCGTCCTGTGGTTGCTCTGGCGAACGCCCCTCCACCATTCGGTCGCCCGCTTCGGCTACACGCTGATCGTCGCCGGGGCCATCGGCAACCTGATCGATCGCGTCAGCCTCGGCTATGTCGTCGACTATTTCCGCTTCCACACCGACAACTGGTCGTTCGCCATCTTCAACATGGCCGACGCCTTCATCACGATCGGCGCGGCCTTCGCGATCCTCCAGGAGTTCATCATCTGGCGGAAGAGCCGCGAACGGGCGGGCCGAGGACGTTTGACGGCGGCGGTGCCTGCCGCAGATAGTGGCGCACAACACAGCGGAGGAACGGCATGGCCGAGGATTTCAGGGCGATCCTGATCACCAGGGACGAGGACGGTAACCAGAAGGTCGAGGACACGCGCATCGGCGAGGGCGATCTGATGGAAGGCGACGTCACGGTCCGCATCGAGGCGACCACCGTCAACTACAAGGACGGGCTGGCGATCACCGGTAAAAGTCCGGTCGTCCGCCGCTTCCCGATGGTGCCCGGGATCGACTTCGCCGGGACGGTGGAGTCGAGCGAAAATCCGGACTGGAAGCCCGGCGACAAGGTCCTCCTCAATGGATGGGGCACCGGCGAGACCCATCTCGGCGCCTATGCGGAGAAGAGCCGCGTCAAGGGCGACTGGCTGGTCGCCCTGCCGGATGGTCTCTCCGCCAAGGATGCAATGGCGATCGGCACGGCGGGCTATACCGCGATGCTGTCGGTGCTGGGGCTGGAGGATCTCGGCTGCACGCCCGACGACGGCCCCGTCGTCGTCACCGGCGCCACGGGCGGCGTCGGCTCGGTGGCGGTCTCGCTCCTGTCGAAGCTCGGCTGGCACGTCATCGCCGCGACCGGCCGCCCGGACGAACGCGCCGACTACCTCAAGAGCCTCGGCGCGTCGGAGATCATCGACCGCAGCGAACTCAGCGAGAAGGGCCGGCCGCTCGGCAAGGAACGCTGGGCCGCCGGCGTCGACGCCGTCGGCAGCACCACCCTCGCCAATGTGCTGGCGCAGACGAAATATGGCGGCGCCGTCACCTGCTGCGGTCTCGCGCAGGGCTTCGACCTGCCAGCCACGGTCATGCCCTTCATCCTGCGCGGCGTGACGCTCAAGGGCATCGATTCGGTCATGGCGCCGATGGCCCTGCGTGAACGGGCCTGGAGCCGCCTTGCCGCCGATCTCGACAGAGTGAAGCTGGAAGCCATCACGACCGAGATCGGCTTCGACGATCTGATCCCGATGGCGCGGAAGATCATCGCGGAGGGCATTCAGGGCCGCGTCGTGGCGACGTTCTGAGAGATCATCGGTCCCGGCCGCCAGACGGACAGGAAATCGTGCGTTCGTTAAAATGCGAGCGATCGGGCGAAGTGTTCCGAAAAATCTTCGCGATATGGTCGTGCCATGCCTACCAGAACCGCCCAGATTCGAACGAACCAATCGAGGATGCGCCAAGGCCTCCCAGCGTTTCTCGTTTGCTCCGCCGCCGCTGCAGGCTGCGACGCTCGAAGGCGGATCTGGCGGATCCGGGGCGTCCTTCAGAGGATCGCGTCGGCCGAGTTGCGTTTCTTGCCTTGTCGGTGGTCGCGCTCGGCGGCGTCGTCGCCCTCACGCTCGGCGATGTCAGCCGGCTGGGCGCCGCCGTCTGCGGCTTTGCCGCCTGCCTGTTCTTCCTCGCCGGCATGACCGACACCAGCCTCGCCAAGCGGCTCCACATCAGCCGCGCCTTTCTTCTGGCGCGGGCACGCGAGGCGGAGGCCCGGCAGGACGCCTTCCTGCAAGCTCGCGGAAGCCGCCGGCGACCTCTATCTGCAACAGGATCCGGACGGCGCGATCCTCTGGGCCAACGGCAATTTCTGCCGGCTTTTCGGCCTGTCCAACAGCGATCTGCTGAAGGGCCGGACGCTGCGCGAGCTCGGCTTCAGCGGCTCTCCGGCTGACCAGGCAAGCGGCGAGCTGACGCTGTTCTCGTCGATGGCAGCTATCGCTGGTTCTCCTTCAGCGAGCAAACCGATCCCACGACCGGCGTCCGCCAGTCCATCGGCCGCGACATCACGGGTCACCGCCAGGCGGAACAGGGCGGCCATCGACGCCCGCGAAAAGGCCAATGCCGCCAATCAGGCGAAAGGTCGCTTCCTGGCGACCGTCAGCCATGAGATCCGCACGCCAATGAACGGCATCTCGGGGATGGCGAAGCTGCTCGCCGACACGCCGCTCACCGACGAGCAACGGACCTATGTCGACGCGATCGACGGTTCGGCCGACGCGCTGATGGTGCTGATCGAGGATCTGCTGGACTTCTCGAAGATCGAGGCCGGCAAGCTGACGATCGAGCGGGCGCCGACCGATCTGCGCGAGCTGACCGAGAGCGTGGCGGAACTGCTTGCCAGCCGCCATGCCAACAAGGGCATCACCATCAATGCGCGAACGGCGCGCGACGTGCCGGCGGCCGTCCCCGCCGATTACGGCAAATTGCGTCAGGTGCTGCTCAATCTGGTCGGCAACGCCGTCAAGTTCACGGAGAAGGGCGGCGTGACGATCGACGTTTCGATCACGCCGATGGAGGGCGGCGGTCTGCTCCGGATCGCAGTGACCGACACCGGACCGGGGCTGCGGCCGGCCGATCAGGTGAAGATCTTCGGCGAGTTCGAGCAGGCGGACAATTCGGAAACGCGCCGCCACGGCGGCGCCGGGCTCGGCCTTGCCATCTCGCGGCGCATCGTCGACGCGATGAACGGCACGATCTCGCTGCACAGCAGCGTGGGCGTCGGCTCCGTCTTCACGATCGAACTGCCCGTCGAGGCCGCTCCCGCCAAGCCAAATTCGCTGCTGCTGGACGGCCAGTCCTTCGTGATGCTGACGGGCGATGTCGAGGGCGACATCTGGTAGCAGATGCTGGTCGATGAAGGCGCCCGGGTCATTCGCGCGCAGAATCGCGCCGATGCGGCGGCGCGGCTCGAGCAGAGCGGCGGCGCGCTCATGATGTCGGCATCCTATCAGGTCGATGCGGCTCCGACGACCTGCTGGCACGGCAATTGGCGGCTCCGAACAGCCGCGCCATCGTGCTCATCGACGCTGTCGATCGTGGCCGGCTGCCGGCATTGCGGGAGGCCGGATTTCGAGCATTATCTCGCACGGCCGGTGCGCGGCCGGACGCTCCTGCGGATCGCACAGGATGCGCTGTCGGGCCGTACGCGGCGACCGCGGCGGAGAGCGAAGCCCCTGCCGGGACGAGCCGCCGCGGCGATCTGCCGCGCCTCGTCTCCAGCGGGGAGCAGCCCCGTCACGTGCTCGTCGCCGAGGACAATCCGGTCAACGCGCTCCTTGTCCGTGCGGCGCTGACGAAGGGCGGCCACGAGGCGACCATCGTCGGGACCGGCCGCGAGGCGGTCGACGCCATCCGCGCTGGCGGGCGGATTCGATCTCGTCCTGCTCGACCTGCACATGCCCGAAATGGGCGGGATGGAGGCGCTCGACCTGATTCGCCAGCTCGAGGAGGCCCATGGTGGCCTGCCCCTGCCGATCCACATCCTGACCGCCGACACGCAGCAGGAAACGATGAGCGCCGCCATGCGTCACGGTGCGAGCGGCATCGTCCACAAGCCGATCGACCCGGCCGAGCTGATCGCCCTGATCGATCGCGCCGTCGCCGCCTGACCGCACCCACTCCCCAAGACGCCCGAGCTGTCATAGACTTGTCGTCATACCGCATTAGGCAGGCGGCGAACGAGGCGGCAGGGGAATCGCGATGAGCGCGGAAGGCAGCAGATTGCGGCGAATGATCGATCGGCGCGGCCTGTCGCTGCGGCCGTTCGGCGGCCTGCCGATCCGCAAGATGGAGCGACCCCGCCTGCCCTTGATGGACGATGCCGGCCCGAGCGCCGCACTGGTGGAGCCGGAGCCGGCGATCCTCGGCCGCGCCGGGAGCTTCATCGTCCGCCTGGCGCGGGAAGCCTCCGAGATCGAAGCCGCCCAGCGGCTCCGCCAGACCGTCTTCTCGGAGCTGCGGCCGGATCGGCCGGTCGGCGGGTCGACGGCGACATGTTCGACCCCCATTGCGACCATCTGCTCGTGCTCGACGAAGCGATCGAAGGGCCGCTGACGGCCCGGCTCGTCGGCACCTACCGGCTGCTGTCGCCGGACGGCGCCAGTCAGGCAGGCGGCCTCTACACGGCCGGGGAATTCGATCTGCCGGGCCTGATGGCGCGCCAGCCCGGCCGCCGGTTCCTCGAACTCGGCCGCTCCTGCGTGCGGCCCGCCTATCGCACCAAGCGCATCATCGACCTCCTCTGGCAGGGAATATGGGCCTACTCCCTCGCCCGGCGAATCGACGTCATGGTCGGCTGCGCCTCGTTTCCCGGCACCCGTCCCGCCGCCCATGCCGAGGCGCTGTCGTTCCTCGCCCACCATGCGCCGGCAGACGGCGATTTTGCCTGCGCGGCACTGGCCGGCAGAGGTGTCGCGACCGACATGATGCCGGTCGAGGCGATCGAGACCAAGCGGGCGCTGTCGGCGATGCCGCCGCTCGTGAAGGGCTATCTGCGCCTCGGGGCGATGTTCGGGCACGAGGCCGTGATCGACGAGGATTTCGGCACGGTCGACGTTCTTACGATCCTGCCGGTGGAGCGCATCGCGACGCGCTATCTGCGCCATTTCACGCCGAAGGCCAAGCAGGCCGCCGAGGCACTGGCCGCCTGAGCGGTGGCGTCTCACCGGCTGCCCCAGCCTTTATCGTCGCTGCAGGACATCAGCCTCATAAAGGTGCGTCCGCCAAACGTCCCAATCAGAGGGTGCGCATGACCATGAAAACAAGCGTCCCGAACGTCACACTGAGCAGGACGTTCTTTTTCCAGACGTAGGTGATCACCACTGTCCCGACGCTCGCAATCTCCGGGATATGATGGGGGACATTCTGTTCCGGCACTGCCGCAATCATCTGTATGATGAAAGTCGCCAATATCGCTATTGGCAGGCTCTGTGCCAACCGCCGCGCAAGAAGACTGCTTCGCACCCGGCCGGGCAGAAGGTATGGGGTGCTTCTGATCAAGAAGGTCACCCCACACATCAGCATGACAATTGAGACCACGTAGCTTGCGCTCATGACCGCCGCCTCAAGAAGACGTGAATCCCGACGGTTGCGGACGACAGGAAGACAGCAAGCGTCAGTGGTTGCGGCAGATCAAATCCGATGATCAGAGCATTGATCGCGGCGGCGATAAGGACCGGCGCCATGCTGCCGCTGGCTTTGACCTGTTCGATGGCGAGAACCGCGAACAGACACACCAGCGCGAAGTCCAGCCCGTCGAAAATGGCAGGAATCCGGCTGCCCAACAGGCCACCCAAAAGCGACCCTCCCACCCAATAGGAGTGGGTCAGAATCTTGGAATGCCAGAATCCGGTTTCCGTCGTTGCCGATCTTGCCCGACCCGACCAGTGAATAGGTCTCATCGGTCAGCGCCAGGATCGCGTAGATGCGTTTGGGCAGGCTGTCGAAGCGAGACAATGGAAAAGACAGGCCGTAGAACGCATGCCGAAGATTGACCAAGGCCGTCGCGACAATAATGTCCAGCACCGGGAGATGGAGCGCCATCATTCCCACCGCCAGGAACTGCGACCCTCCTGCATGGACGATCAGGCTCATCAGCGGCGCCGCCCACCAATCACCTCCTGCTCGCTGGAACAGCACGCCAAATGTCAGACCCAGCGGAATATAGGCGACGGCGACAGGCAAACTCAGAGGCAACATCTCCGTCGCCGCCGCGAAAAGACTTGGCCGATCCACGGGATCGGACTGTTGAGCACTGAAGTCAGCCACGTCCACCACTCTCTCCGCGAAGCGCAGTCAACTCTTCTGCCAAGCGGCTAAGGCCTTCCTGCAGGACCGGCAGGTCACGCCCGAATGTGAGGCGGAATGCGTTCTGCCCGCCAAAGACTTCAGCCGGCATCAGAAGAACTTTTTGGTTTTTCAGCAGCCTGCTACAGAAGTCCCGCGATTTAACTGAAGATAGCAATTTTATATAAGCGAATGGAGTCCCTTCTGGTGGAACTACTGAAATTTTATCATTAAATTGTTTTTGCCATTCTGATAAAACCTTCAAGCCGCAAGAGACGATCGAATCATATCGACGTAAATTATTGGTCCTATTTTGCAATACTCGAAGGGCTAATTCTTCTAAAATAACCGAGTTTGATACTGTTGTGTACCTTTTGTAGTTGACAGCCTCCCTAATGATTTGTTCGGAAGCGACGACCCAGCCAACGCGTAGAGCTGGAACGCCGAACACCTTGGAGAGCCCCCCAACGACGATCGCTCGAACTCGAGCGCGCTGCCAAAGATTTCGATACGTCGAATAGATATTCTTCGTCACATACGAGCCAAAGCCCATGCTTTTCCGCAACCGCCAGAAGCCGTGACATGTCCGACGGCGCAATCTTCACCCCTGTCGGGTTGTTCGGCGTGTTGATAATAATCATGCGGGTCTTGGGGTTGACCTTGTCAATCATGGAGTTGATCAGCCCGCCCGGTTCGACGGGGTCCAAACAGGCACAATCTACCTCACAGCCTATGGCGCGAGGTACTTCCATGACTACTGCCAACCTGGAACCACCGTCACAACGTGGTCACCGGGCTGCAGAAGGCTCCGATAGATAAGGTAAGATGCCTCCTGCGCTCCGTGGGCGATCATCACTTTGGTCACTGAGCAGCCATAGATGCGGGCCAGTATCGCTCTCAACTCTTCGTGTCCGCTGTCGAAGCTGTAGTCGAGGTGCCAAGTCGGATCTATTTGAATATCCGACAGTAATTGTCGCTGCACTCCGCTCTCTGCTAAATCTATATCGAATTTACCTCTTGCTGTTTCAAACAGCCAACTCTGTACGCTATATTCTGGGATCACGATCAGACTGTCCTGTTGTGGCTAGGTTGTTCCAACTTCGCCCCTGGCAGAACGTCGAAGGTCAGAACAAAGATATCTCTAGCGGCTTCATCAGATCTGGTTGGCATGATTTTTGATGTGTAATGCTGTACATTGTCGTCATCCATAAGAATCATGTCGCCAGGCTCCAAGAATTCCCTCGAAAAGTATTCGGTTAGGTGTTTCACCGGTGCGAATGAACGAAACGCCGCCACTCGTATTACGACGGTTCACGCAGAGTACTGCCACATAGCTATAGCCATCGCGGTGCCATCCTTCGGGTGTGGGGTCACCAGTTTCTGTTTCGTCGGCCGTGATCCGAATCTGATGGCATTCAAAGCGACCGAGCCGCCCGTGAAAAAGGGTACCGATTGGACCCTCTGTGACCAGCGCTTCCATATAGCGCTTCACATCATTCTCAACCTCGGGATAATCCCGGACAACGTCACCCAAGTATGTGTTGATTTGCTTGGACTGCGAGTAGGGGCTGGTCGGCGACCATTGCAACATGCCGTTTTCAACGTGGCTGCGTGAAATCGCGCGACACCGAAATTTGTAGCCGCCTTTTATGTAGGGGTCGCGGGGGAGACGCTCGAAAGTCTCGACCACCGGTTGGGGTACCTCGAAACCCTTCAAAAAGAGGTAGTGCAGACAGTTCATTGTGTGTCCTTTTATTCCTGATACATGTGGCTCAGGTATCAGGAATATTTTCACTGTCAATCGGGTATTTGCACCGGAGGCAATCTCCCAGTTCGACGAGGCCGCGGCAGGCATGAGGCAGGCGGTGGGCCGCCTCAGGTCTTTGAACGCTCTGTCCCGATCCGCTTCAGGCGGTACAGCGCGTCGAGGGCCTCGCGCGGCGTCAGATCGTCGGGATCGATGCCGTCCAGCGCCTCGGCGAGGGCGGAAAGGGCGGGGTCGGCCTGTGTCGTCTCCCCGGCCCGCGGCGCGGCGTGGCGGAGGGCGGCCGAGAACAGCGGCAGATCATCGATGAGGCCCGCCGCTCCGGGACCGGACGCGCCGCCTTTCTCCAGATGGTCGAGCACGTTCCGCGCCCGCGCCAGAACGCTTTTCGGCAGGCCCGCGAGGCGCGCCACCTGGACGCCGTAGGAGCGATCCGCCGCCCCCTTGCCGACCTGGTGCAGGAAGATCACCTCGCCGTCCATCTCCCTGACGCGCATGGTGACATTGGCAAGGCGCGGCAGCGTCTCGGCAAGCGCGGTCATCTCGTGAAAATGGGTGGCGAAGATCGCCCGGCAGCGATTGGCCTCGTGCAGATGCTCCGCCGTCGCCCACGCGATCGACAGGCCGTCGAAGGTCGAGGTGCCGCGGCCGATCTCGTCGAGGATGACCAGCGAACGCTCGCCCGCCTGATTGAGGATCGCCGCCGTCTCGACCATCTCGACCATGAAGGTGGAGCGGCCCGCGCCAGATCGTCGGATGCGCCGACGCGGGAGAACAGGCGGTCGACGACGCCGATATGGGCCTTGCGTCGCCGGCACATGCGCGCCCATCTGGGCGAGGATCGCGATCAGCGCGTTCTGACGCAGGAAGGTGCTCTTGCCGCCCATGTTGGGCCCGGTCAGCAGCCACAGCGCACCGGCGCCAGCGCCGGCGGGGGGAGAGGTCGCAATCATTGGCGATGAACGGCTCGCCCTGCTGGGCCCGCAATGCCGCCTCGACGACAGGGTGGCGGCCGCATTCGACGGCGAAGGTCAGGCTGTCGTCGATCCTCGGCGCGCACCAGTTCTCCGCCTCGGCCAGTTCCGCCAGGGCCGCCGAGACATCAAGTATCGCCAGCGCCTCGGCGCCGGCGCGCAGCGCTTCGGTCTCGTCGAGCACCGCATTCACCAGCCGCTCGAAGACCGCCCCCTCGATCGCCAGTGCCCGGCCGCCGGCATCGGCGATACGGCTCTCCAGATCGGCCAGTTCGGTGGTCGTGAAGCGCATCGCATTGGCCATGGTCTGGCGATGGATGAAGCCGCGCCTTCGCCTCGCCTTCGGTCAGCTTCACGCCATGGTTCGGAGCGGCACCTCGATATAGTAGCCGAGCATGTTGTTGTGGCGGATCTTGAGCGTCCGGATCGCCGTCTCGTCCGCCAGATCCGCCTGCATGGCGGCGATGACACGGCGGCTGTCGGAGGCCAGTGCGCGCTGTGCGTCGAGATCGCCGTCGAAGCCTTCACGGACGAAGCCGCCGTCCCGGGCGAGGAGCGGCAGGTCGTCGGCCAGGGCATCGCGCAAAAGCACCTCGAGATCCTGCGGCAGTCGCGCCAGCGCCTCGCCCGTCGCCTGCAGTTCGTCCGGCAGGTCGACCTGGCGGAGTATCGCGGCGAGGTCGAGACCGGAGCGGCCGGCGAGGCGCAGGGCGCCGAGATCGCGCGGACCGCCGCGGCCGAGAGAGAGGCGCGAGAGGGCGCGCATCAGGTCCGGCACGGCCCGCAGAGCGGTGCGGATGCGCTCCCGCAGAGTGTTCTCCTGGCGCAGGAAGGTCACCGAGGCCTGGCGCCGGATGATTTGCGCCGGATCGGTGAGCGGTGCGGCGAGGCGTTCGGCCAGCAGACGCGCTCCGGGCCCGGTGACGGTCCGGTCGATGACCTTCAGGAGGCTGCCGTCGCGGCCGCCGGAAATCGTCCGCGTCAGTTCGAGGCTCGTGCGGGTGGCCGCGTCGATGAAAAGCGTCGCCGCGCCGTCTTCGCGCTGCGGCGGCGACAGGGGCACGCGGGCGCCGAGCTGGGTCTTTTCCACCCAGGCCACGACGCCGCCCATGGCGCTGCGCTCGGCCCGCGAAAAGCGGCCAAAGCCGTCGAGGGTCGAGACCGACAGCGCCCGGCAGACGCGTTCGTCGGCCGAGGCGCTGTCGAAGATGACACCGGGCTGCGGGTTCACCGTCCGCCCCAGCGCGTCCCAGACCGAGCGGAAGTCCGGGATCGTCGAACAGGGGCTGCGGCACCAGTACCTCACGAGGCTCGATGCGCAGGATATCGGAAAGAAGACGTTCATCGGCGCTCGACGCAACGCGAAAGGCGCCGGTGGAAATGTCGACCCAGGCAAGGGCCGGCGCGGCTTCGCCCTTCACCCGCCCGACGGCCAACAGCCAGTTCGGCTCGCCCGGCTGCAGTATGTTTTCTTCGGTGATCGTGCCCGGCGTCACGAGGCGGGTAACGTCGCGCCGGACCAGCACCTTGCCGCCGCGCTTCCTTGCCTCGGCCGGATCCTCGACCTGGTCGCAGACCGCGACGCGGTGGCCGGCGGCGATCAGCTTCTGCAGATAGTCGTCGGCCGCGTGGACGGGGACGCCGGCCATCGGAATATCCCGCCCGAGATGCTGGCCGCGCTTGGTCAGCGTGATGCCGAGCGTCCTGGCGGCAAGTTCCGCGTCGCCGAAGAACAGCTCGTAGAAATCGCCCATCCGGTAGAAGAGCAGGCTGTCGGCGTTGGCGGCCTTGATCTCGATAAACTGCTCGATCATGGGCGTCGCGGCGGCCCGGCTTTCCGCAGAGACCAGTTCATTCACGGCGATGGTCGGTTGCGGTTCTGCCATAGGGGGGTAACACTCTCGGCAATGGAGGGGCGGCCAGGAGGCGGGGCCGGCGATACAGGCCACCTATGCCGTTCGCTGATTTACATGTCCAGAGATCGGGCATAGACGCTCGACCGGAGACGATTAAGGGAGGACACATGCCCAGACAGAACGGAGAGGGCGGCCCCTCGATCACCGAGCAGGAAGCACTCGATTTCCACGCCTCGCCCCGGCCGGGCAAGCTGGAGATTTCGCCGATCAAGGCGATGGCGACGCAGCGAGACCTGTCGCTGGCCTATTCTCCCGGCGTGGCGGTTCCGGTGAAGGCGATCGCCGAGAATCCCGCCCGCGCTTTCGACTATACGGTGCGCGGCAACATGGTCGCCGTCATCTCCAACGGCACGGCGATCCTCGGCCTCGGCAATCTCGGCGCGCTCGCCTCCAAGCCGGTCATGGAAGGCAAGGCGGTTCTCTTCAAACGATTCGCCGACGTCGATTCCATCGATCTGGAGGTCGATACGGAGGATGTCGACGAGTTCGTCAATTGCGTGCGCCTGCTGGGCCCGTCCTTCGGCGGCATCAATCTGGAGGACATCAAGGCGCCCGACTGCTTCATCATCGAGCAGCGCCTGCGCGAACTGATGGACATTCCCGTCTTCCACGACGACCAGCACGGCACCGCGATCATCGCCGCGGCGGGACTGATCAACGCGCTGCACCTGACGGGCCGGCGGATGGATAACACGCGCCTCGTCGTGAACGGCGCCGGCGCGGCGGCCATCGCCTGCGCCGAACTGGTCAAGGCCATGGGTTTTCCGCACGACAACGTGATCATGTGCGACACCAAGGGCGTGATCTACAAGGGCCGCGAGAACGGCATGAACCAGTGGAAGAGCGCTCATGCGGCGGAGACCGAATGCCGCACGCTGGAAGAGGCGATGGAAGGCGCCGACGCCGTCTTCGGCCTGTCGGTCAAGGGCGCCTTCACCGACAAGATGATCGCCTCGATGGCGGAGCAGCCGATCATTTTCGCCATGGCCAATCCGGATCCCGAGATCACTCCGGAAGAGGTCCAGCAGATTCGCAAGGATGCGGTGATGGCGACCGGTCGCTCCGACTATCCGAACCAGGTCAACAACGTCCTCGGCTTTCCCTACATCTTCCGCGGCGCGCTCGACGTGCGGGCGAGCACGATCAATGACGACATGAAGATCGCCGCCGCCCATGCGCTCGCCGAACTGGCACGCGAGGACGTGCCGGACGACGTCGCCGCCGCCTATCGGGGCACGCGCCCGCGGTTCGGACGCAACTACATCATTCCGGTACCGTTCGATCCGCGCCTGATCTCTTCGATCCCCCTGGCAGTGGCCAAGGCGGCGATGGATAGCGGCGTCGCGCAGCAGCCGATCGTCGATCTGGAGAAGTACACGCAGAATCTCGCCGGGCGGCGCGACCCGATCGCCTCGACACTGCAACGAATCTACGACCGGGTGCGCCGCCAGCCGAAACGGATCGTCTTTGCCGAAGGCGAGGAAGAGCAGGTGATGCGGGCGGCGATCTCCTACGTCAACCAGAAGCTCGGAACCGCGATCCTGCTGGGGCGCGAGGACCGGATGGAGGAGACCGCCAAGCAGAACGGTATCGATCTCGACCGGGCCGGCATCGAGATCGTCAATGCGCGGCGTTCCGAGCGGGTGCCCGCCTATGTCGAGAACCTCTATTCGCGCCTGCAGCGCCAGGGCTATCTGCAACGAGACGTGCTGCGGATGATCAACAATGACCGCAATCATTTCGCTGCCTCGATGGTCGCGCTGGGCGATGCCGACGGCATGGTCTCGGGCGTGACCCGCAACTATTCCAGCGTTCTCGAAGATGTCCGCCGGGTGATCGACATCATGCCCGGCCACCGCATGATCGGCGTCTCGATCGCGCTATGCCGCGGCCGGACCGTGGTGATCGCCGATACCGCTGTGCACGAGATGCCGGATGCCGAGGCGCTTGCCGACATCGCCGAGGAGGCCGCCGGCGTCGCCCGCCGGCTGGGCTATGAGCCGCATGTCGCGATGCTGGCCTACTCGACCTTCGGGCAGCCGCCCGGCGAGCGCAGCGACAAGGTGCAGCAGGCTGTCCGAATCCTCGAGCGGCGGCGCGTCGATTTCGAGTTCGACGGCGAGATGGCCGCCGACGTCGCGCTCAACGCCGACCTGATGGAGCAATACCCGTTCGTGCGGCTGTCGCGGCCGGCCAACGTGCTGGTGATGCCAGCCTTCCATTCCGCTTCGATCGCCACCAAGATGCTGCAGGAGCTGGGCGGATCGCACGGTTATCGGGCCGCTGCTCGTCGGACTGGAAAAGAGCGTGCAGGTGGTTTCGCTCGGCGCCAAGGATTCCGACATCGTCAACATGGCGGCGATCGCCGCCTACAACGCAACGGACTGATCGGGCGACAGACCGATGCCCTATCCGTCCGATTGGAAAAGGGTGGCGAAACCGGCTAGGTAGCGCCACCCGCCCCTCCCCTATCCGCGAGCCGGAGACTGCATGCGCCATCCCGCCCTGAAGCTCGACGAGGTGATCGACGCCGATGCCTTGCGCGCAAGGCTGACGGCGCTGACGGCCGAGCGCCACGGCGACGGGTCCGATCCGGCGATCCGGACAGAGGTTCTGTCGATCCTGAAGGCGCGAACTGGCCGCCGGACGGGAGCGCATCGAAGCGATGCTGCTGGACGACCGGAGCGGCTTTGCCTGCACGCGTCGCCTCTCGCACCAGATGGACGAGATCATCCGGGTGATCGACGATTTCGCGATGACGCATGTCTATCGCGGCGCCAACAGAAGTAGCGGCGAGATAATGGCGATCGTGGCGACCGGCGGCTATGGCCGCGACGCGCTGGCGCCGGGCTCCGACGTCGATCTGCTGTTCCTGCTGCCGCACCGGCAGACGCCCCGGATCGAGCAGATCGTCGAATACATCCTCTACATGCTTTGGGATCTCGGGCTGAAGGTCGGCCACGCGACCCGCAACGTCGCCGAATGCATTCGTCTTGCAAAGACCGATGTCACGATCGCGACGGCGATGCTGGAGGCCCGTTTCATCCGCGGCGAAAGGCCGCTGTTCGACGATTTGCAGTCCCGCTTCGTCGAGGAAGTCGAGAAAGCCGGCGGACACGACTTCACGGCGGCCAAGCTCGCCGAGCGCGACGAGCGGCACGGCAAGCACCATAATTCCCGCTATAAGGTCGAACCGAACATAAAGGACGGCAAGGGAGGTCTGCGCGACCTGCAGACCCTCTACTGGATCGGCAAGTTCGTCTATCGCGTCGACCATTCCCGCGAGCTCGTCGGCAAGGGCGTCTTCACCCAGCGCGAATACAATCTCTTCGAACGCTGCGACGATTTCCTGTGGGCGGTGCGCTGCCATCTGCACTTCGTCACCGGCCGGCCGGAGGATCGTCTGGGCTTCGACTTCCAGACCGAGATCGCCCGGCGTCTCGACTATCACGCGACGCCCGGACTGTCCGCGGTCGAGCGCTTCATGAAGCATTACTTCCTCGTCGCCAAACAGGTCGGAGATCTGACGCGCATCTTCTGTGCGGCGCTGGAGCTGGAGCAGGCGAAAACCGCGCCCGGCATCGCCGCCGGGCTTGTCCGTCCCTTTACCCGGCGGAAGAAGGCGATAAAGGGCCACCCGGACTTCGTGATCGAGAACGGCCGGCTCAACCTGGCGGATGCGACGGCCTTCGAACGGGATAATCTGAACATGATCCGCCTGTTCTGGCTGGGCGACCGCGAGCAGCTGGAGTATCACCCCGCCGCGCTCAGCCTCGTGGCACGATCGCTGAAGCTGGTCGACCGGGACCTGCGCCGGAACGAGGAAGGCAACAAGCTGTTCCTCGACATCCTGACCAGCCGGCGCGATCCGGAAATCCAGCTGCGGCGGATGAACGAGACCGGCCTCCTCGGCCGCCTCATTCCGGATTTCCGCAAGGTCGTCGCGATGATGCAGTTCAACATGTATCATCACTTCACGGTCGACGAGCACCTGCTGCGCTGCATCGGCAATCTGGCGGAGATCGAGAAGGGCCATCTCGCCGACGATCATCCGGCGGCGACCCATTTCTGCGAAGACCTCTCCCAGACCCATCGGCGCATCCTCTACGTGGCGCTGCTGCTGCACGACATCGCCAAGGGACGGCCGGAAGATCACTCGATCGCCGGCGCCAGGATCGCGCGACGCCTCGGCCCCTATATGGGACTTACCAGCGGTGAGACCGCGACGGTGGAATGGCTGGTGCGCGAGCACCTGACCATGAGCATGGTCGCCCAGAGCCGCGATTTGAACGACCGCAAGACGATCGAGGACTTCGCCGACGTCGTTCAGTCCATCGACCGGCTGAAGCTTCTGCTGATCCTCACGGTCTGCGATATTCGTGGTGTCGGTCCGGGCGTCTGGAACGCCTGGAAGGGCCAGCTTCTCCGCCAGCTCTACGCCGAGACCGAACTGGTGCTGACCGGCGGCTTCTCCGGCGCCAGCCGGGCCAAACGGATCGAGGCGGCGCGCCACCATCTGCGCGAGGATCTGGCGGATTGGCCGGAGGCCGACCGGGAAGCCTATATCGGCCTTCACTACCCGGCCTACCTTCTGGCCGTCGATCCGGAGGCGCAGAAACGGCACGCGACCTTCATCCACCAGGCGACCGAGGCCGGAGAGCGCTACAGCGTCGATGTGCGGACGATCGCTTTCGAAGGGATGACGGAACTGACGGTGCTGGCGATCGACCACCCCCGGCTGCTGTCGGTGATCGCGGCAGCCTGTGCGGTGTCGGGCGCGAACATCGTGGACGCACAGATCTTCACGACGACGGACGGACGGGCGCTCGATACGATCCGCATCGCCCGGGAATTCGACAGTGACGAAGACGAAATCCGGCGCGCTCAATCGATCGGACGGACGATCGGCAAGGTGTTGAAGGGCGAGGACTATATCCCGCAGTTGAAGAAGCGCAGCAAGGGACGACGCAAGGTCCGCGCCTTCAACGTCCGACCGAAAGTCGCGGTCGACAATTCCCTGTCCAATGAGTTCTCCGTCGTGGCGGTCGAGGGGCTCGACAGGTCCGGGCTGCTTTCCGACATCACCCAGGCGCTGTCGGATCTCAATCTCGACATCGCTTCGGCCCATATCACGACCTTCGGCGAGCGGGTGGTGGACACGTTCTACGTGACCGACCTGACCGGCGCGAAGATCGAAGTCGCCGACACGGCAGAAGCGCATCGTCGAACGACTCTCCGGCGTTCTGAAAAGCGCCCGGAAAGAGAAAGCGGCAGCCTAGAGCCCGTCATGACCAGATCGAACCCATTTTCTTTGTCATCCGGTGAAACGGACCACACGGCGAGCCGCGTGGCGCGCCGCGGAACCGCGGGCGAGCCGGTTTGCGGAGCAAGCGGTCGATGAGTCTCATCCGCAAATTCGCTTCGGTCGGCGGCGCGACGATGATGAGCCGCGTCCTCGGCTTCGCACGCGAGGCATTGATGGCGGCGGCGCTCGGCGCGGGCGACTATGCCGACGTGTTCTTCGCCGCGTTCCGCTTCCCGAACCTGTTTCGCCGCCTGTTCGCCGAGGGCGCGTTCAACGCCGCCTTCGTACCGCTCTTCGCGCGGCATTTCGAAGGCGAGGGACGCAGGGACGCCGAACGGTTTTCCACCGAGGTCTTCAGTGTGCTGTTCTCGGTGCTGCTGCTCCTGACCATCGCGATGGAACTCGCCATGCCGGTCCTGGTCGCGACGCTGATCGCGCCGGGCTTCGCCGACGATGCGGCGAAGTTCGACGCGACCGTCACGCTGTCGATGATCATGTTCCCCTATCTGATGTGCATGAGCCTGGCGGCGATGATGGCCGGCATCCTCAATTCGCTGCAGCGCTATTTCGCCGCGGCGATCGCGCCGGTCTTCCTGAACGTGATCCTGATCGGGGTGCTCGGAGCGGCGCTCTATCTTGGCGTGGAGGAAGGCGCCGTCGCACTCTGGATGAGTTGGGGCGTCCTCGCCGCCGGGCTTCTGCAGCTCGCGATCGTGACCGTCGGCGCCAGGCATTCCGGTATCGTCGTCTCGTTCCGGGTGCCGAAGCTGACGCCCAACGTCAAACGCCTCCTGATGCTGGCAGGCCCGGCGGCGGTGACCGGCGGCATCACCCAGATCAACCTCGTGATCGGCCAGATCATCGCCTCCCAGAAGGATGGCGCGATCTCCGTCCTTCAATATGCCGATCGCGTCTATCAACTGCCGCTCGGCATTGTCGGCATCGCCGTCGGCGTGGTGCTGCTGCCGGAACTGGCCCGGGCGCTGCGCGGCGAGCGGAACGCCGAGGCGGCACATCTGCAAAGCCGCTCGGTCGAGTTTACCCTGGCATTGACGCTGCCGGCGGCGGCGGCGATCCTCGCCATCAGCCCGGAGATCGTGCGCCTGCTCTATCAGCGCGGCGCCTTCACGGCCGAGACGACCGAGATCGTCGCGGCGGTGCTCGCCATCTTCGGCATCGGCCTGCCCGCCTTCGTCCTGATCAAATGTTTCCAGCCCGCCTTCTTCGCGCGAGAGGACACCCGCACGCCGATGGTCTTCTCGATGGTGTCGGTGGCGGTCAATGTGACG
The DNA here is from genome assembly GCA_963773525.1 of uncultured Alphaproteobacteria bacterium. Taxonomy (GTDB): domain Bacteria; phylum Pseudomonadota; class Alphaproteobacteria; order Rhizobiales; family Rhizobiaceae; genus Notoacmeibacter. The sequence continues at coordinate 348,182 of CAVZBM010000002.1, forward strand.
CTCGCGCTCACCTTCTTTCCGATCCTGGAGGAACGGGGAATCGCGCTGGCGGAGATCGTCGCAGGCTGGACGAACGCTTCGGGGCTGTTCGTGATCCTTCTGATGCGCGGCCATTGGCGTCCGGACCGGCAATTGCTGCGGCGCCTGCCGCGACTGCTGCTCTCGGCAGCGATAACGGGGGTGGTCCTGTGGTATCTCTCCGGTTGGACTGCGGAGTGGTGGGGCACCGAGGCGTTCGCGGCGAAGCTCGTCACGATGGCGATCCTCGTTGGCGTGGCCGTCCTGCTGTATTTCGGGCTCGCCTACGCGATCGGCGGAATCGACCGGAAGGAACTCCGGCAGGCGCTGCGTCGCCGGCGACCGCCGCCGAGTGAAGAGGCGCCGCCCGGACGCCCTGGCTTGATCGCGACCGCCGGCTCTGCCAAAAGCGCGCCGACCGAACCGTCCTCCTCCATATCCTGCGGAAGCCCGTAAATGACCGACAGCTTCAAGCCACTCGTCTTCTCCGGCGTTCAGCCGACCGGCAGCCTCACGCTCGGCAACTATCTCGGCGCCATCCGCAAATTCGTGGCGCTGCAGGAGACGCATAACTGCATCTATTGCGTCGTCGACATGCACGCGATCACGGTGAAACTGGTGCATGAGGACCTTGCCGACCAGACACGCGCCATCGTCGCGGCCTTCATCGCCTCCGGCATCGATGCGGAAAAACAGATCGTGTTCAATCAGAGCCGGGTGCCGGGCCACGCGGAACTGGCCTGGATCTTCAACTGCGTCGCCCGCATCGGCTGGATGAACCGGATGACGCAGTTCAAGGACAAGGCCGGCAAGGACCGCGAGAACGCCTCGCTCGGCCTGCTCGCCTATCCGTCGCTGATGGCTGCCGACATCCTGCTCTACCGCGCCACGCATGTGCCGGTGGGCGACGACCAGAAGCAGCATCTGGAGCTCGCCCGCGACATCGCGATCAAGTTCAACAACGATTTCTCCAAGCGCATCGAGGAGGCCGGCCTCGCCGTCCCCGTCATGATGGGCGAAGAGCAGGTGAACGCCTATTTTCCGATCGTCGAGCCGCTGATCGAAGGGCCGGCGCCGCGCGTGATGAGCCTGCGCGACGGCACCAAGAAGATGAGCAAGTCGGATCCTTCCGACAATTCGCGCATCAACATGACGGATGATGCCGAGGCGATCGCCAGGAAGATCCGCAAGGCGAAGACCGATCCGGATGCGCTGCCGAGCGAGGTCGCGGGGCTGGCCGGAAGGCCGGAGGCCGACAATCTCGTCGGCATCTTCGCCGCACTCTCCGACCGGACAAAGGCCGAGGTGCTGGCGGAGTTCGGCGGCCGCCAGTTCTCGGAGTTCAAGCCGGCCCTCGCCGACCTCGCCGTCGCCGTGCTGTCGCCGATCGGCGACGAGATGCGGCGGCTGATGGCCGATCCGGCCAGTCTCGACGCAGTCCTGCTGAAGGGTGCGGAGCGAGCCAATGGCATGGCTGAAAAGACGCTGACGGATGTGCGGCGGATCATCGGCTTCGTCTGACGAAAAGAGGGACTTGCCCCTCGCGCCGCCGCCATGGTTAGGATGATAACGCCGGGCCGCTTGGGCCGGCCACGCTGAAGGGGCGCGAATGGAAGAGATCCCGGAGCGGCTGAGCCGGAAGGCCGGCCGCAAACGCAAATTCCTCGCCATTATCGACGACACCCCGGAATGCGAACGCGCGGTGAGCTATGCGGCGCATCGGGCCCAGGCCACATCCGGAGCGCTGAAACTGCTCTACGTCATCGAGCCGGAGCCGGGTGAGTTCTCGCATTGGCTCGGCGTGGAGGAGAAGATGCGCGAGGAGGCGATGGAGGATGCGGAGCGTCGTCTGGCCGGCTTCCGGGAGGCGCTGCACCGACGCCTCGACATCACGCCGGAGATCGAGATCCGCGAAGGCAAACGGGCCGAACAGATCCACGAACTGATCCGTGATGATCCTGAAGTCGTGATTCTGGTGCTGGCGGCCTCGGCCTCGACGGAGGGGCCCGGCCCGCTCGTCGCCTCGATCGCCGGCCGAAGCGCCGCCTTCCCGATTCCGGTGACCGTGGTGCCCGGCAACCTGTCGGACGAGGATATCGAGACGCTCGCCTGACGAGGCGCTTGCCATCTCGGGCCGCAGGCGCTTGAAGAGCCCGGCACGACGGCCTACGTTTAGAACAGTTCTAAGAGACGGTGCCGGTACCGCCGGAGAAAGAGCGAGCCATGTTCATTCAAACCGAAACGACGCCGAATCCTGCGACGCTGAAATTCCTGCCGGGCGAGATCGTCGTCGGCGAGGGAACGGCTGAGTTCAAGGATGTCGACGAGGCCGCGACGCGCTCGCCGCTGGCGGCGCGGCTGTTCGAGGTGCCCGGTGTCTCCGGCGTGTTCTTCGGCTATGATTTCGTCACCGTGACGAAAGACGACGAGGTTGCGTGGCAGCATATCAAGCCTGCCATACTCGGCGCGATCATGGAGCATTTCATGTCCGGCGAGCCGGTGATGGCGGCCGCCGGCGCGGAACCGGCCTCGGCCGGCGAGGAGTTCTTCGAGGCGGGCGACGAACCGCTGGTCGCGCAGATCAAGGAACTGCTCGACACGCGGGTGCGGCCTGCCGTCGCGCAGGATGGCGGCGACATCACCTTCCGCGGATTCCGTGACGGCGTCGTCTACCTCAACATGAAGGGCGCCTGTGCCGGCTGCCCCTCCTCGACGGCGACCTTGAAGCACGGTATCCAGAACCTGTTGCGCCATTTCGTCCCCGAAGTGGAGCAGGTCGAGCAGGTGGCCTTGGACTGACGGATCTTCGGCAGTGCGCTGTTCTTCAGTGCCGGACGCTGGACGAGAATAGGTTCAGCACGAGCACGCCGAGCAGGATCAGGCCGATACCCGCCAGCGCCGCCGCGTCCAGTCTCTCCCCGAAGCGGATCCAGCCGACGAGCGCGATCAGCACGATGCCGAGTCCGCTCCAGATGGCGTAGGCAATGCCGATGGGGAGCAGGCGGAACGATAGCGACATGAAGTAGAAGGTGGCCAGATATCCTGCTCCCATCAGCAGGGTCGGCGCCAGCTTCGTGAATTGCTCCGACTGCTTGAGCATGCTGGTCGCGAAGACCTCGAAGGCAATGGCGACGACAAGCCACAGATAAGCCGTTGCGATGGGCGGCATTGCGGGTTGTCCTCGTTCTTGCTGATCGGCCTTCGGAGCCGTCGTAACGGTCTCGACGGCAAAGCAAAAGGCCGGGCGTCCCCCGACCCCGGCCTTTCGGGCGCAACCTCGCGGCGCACCTTCCCCTCTGGTGGGGATTGCCCTACCGGACGATCACCTTGGCGCCGACCTCGGCCCGATCATAGAGATCGATCACGTCCTGATTGATCATGCGGATGCAGCCCGACGACACATTGCCGCCGATCGACCAGTATTCCGGCGAGCCGTGCAGTCGATAGCCGGTGTCGCCATTCTTGTTGTACAGATACAGCGCACGGGCACCGAGCGGGTTCTTCAGGCCGGGCGGCTGACCGTTGCGCCACTTGGCGACGCGCGGATCGCGGGCGATCATCTCGGGCGGCGGCGTCCATGTCGGCCAGGTGCGCTTGGCCCCGACGCGCGCGGTGCCGTTCCAGAGGAAGCCCTCGCGCCCGACGCCGATGCCGTAGCGCATCGCCTTGCCGCCTTCCATGACGTAGTAGAGATATTTCGCCTTGGTCTCGACGATGATGGTGCCCGGCTTCTCCTCTGTCTGATACTGGACCAGCGCGCGATGGTACTTCCGGGAGACCTTGCCGGGCGGGATGCCGGGCACGCGATAGCCGGCATCCTTCACCGAATGATAGGACATGCTGTAGGTGCGGATAGTGCCGTCGGCGGCGCACCCGGCCAAGGCCAATGCAAGGCCGATACTGGCGCAGAGCGAAACGCGCATTCGCGACATGGGCATCCTTTCTACTGGTGGCGCGGCATAAGGGCCGGCCACATTTCGGTCATAACCTATCTCTCGCGCCACTATGGTTAGCAACCGGTTAACGTCGCGCTATTGGTGTAACGGCTCCCACGAGACCTCCGGCGTTGCAGTCATGCAACGATGCCGACGCGTCAGCGGCTACCGGTCTTTCGCCCGCCCTCCGTTCATGGCATGTTCTTTCGATGAGCCTCGCGTCGCCGCTCCGGTTTACTCATCCGCTCGCCGATGGCCGGCAATCCGACCGCGCCATGCAGGTGCGGCGCGGCGTCCAGCGGCTTTGCCTCGATCTCGGCGCCGTGGCGATTCCCGAAATCATGCTGAAGGGGGGCCGGCGGGCCGACCTCCTCCTGATGACGCCGAAAAACGAGTTCTGGATCATCGAGATCAAGACCAGCATCGAGGACCTCCGCGCCGACAGCAAATGGCCGGACTATCGCGCCCATTGCGACCGGCTGTTCTTCGCGAGCCATCCCGCCGTGCCGATCGACATCTTTCCGGCGGAGACCGGTTTCATCCTGTCCGACGGCCATGGCGCGGAAATTCTGCGGGAGGCGCCGTGCCATCCGCTGGCGGGCGCCACACGCAAGGCGCTGCTGCAGCGTTTCGCCCGCCTTGCTGCCGGTCGCCTGATGGTTGCGGAGATGGCGGGGCTGGACGTGCCGGGACTGGAAGAGGATGCGGCGGGCGAATAGGCCCTATTTCCGCCGCTTGGCCCGCGCGGTCGGCGCGGCACTGGCCGGATCCTCCGGCCATTCATGCTTCGGATAGCGGCCGCGCATGTCGGCGCGAACATCCGCCCAGGAGCCAGCCCAGAAGCCGGGCAGATCGGCGGTGGTCTGGATCGGCCGATGCGCCGGCGAAAGAAGTTCGAGCGTCAGCGGCTGACCGCCGATCGTCGGATGGTTCTTCAGTCCGAAGAGCTCCTGGACGCGGATCGCCAGTACCGGTCCCTGCTCGCGGTCGTAGCGGATCGGCACGGCATTGCCGGTCGGCGCGGTGAAATGGGTTGGCGCCTGCTCCTCGATCTGCCGGTGTCGGTCGAACGGCACGCGGCTGCGCAGAGCGTCGGCAAGGCGCGGGCCGACTGCATCCAGACGCCCCGATCCGTCAAGGAACGGGCCGAGCCATTCGTCGAGGGAATCGAGGAGAGCCTCCTCATCCATGGCCGGCCACGGCTCGCCCAGCGTCTCGTGCAGCCAGCGCAGCCGATCGAGCAGACTTCGGGTCCTGTCGGCGAAGGGCAGCGCGTCGAGACCGGCTTGCCGAATGGCGGAAAGAAGCGCCGCGTCGGCCTCCGGGCCGGCCACGATCCGGAGTGGCTGCTCGTCCAGCGTGATGGCGCCGATCGCCACGGTCTTGCGGCCCCTCAGCCTTCCGCTCTCACGGTCGAAGGAGGCTTCGGTCCGCATCTCGATGCGATTGGCCATCGCGGCGCGGACCGTCGTCTCGTCGAGGGGCGCGGCGGCCAAAATCCGACCCTGCCGCGCCTGGCCGGTCAGATCGGCGACGACCAGCCATTCCTCCCCGGCCAGCGGATCGGTCTCGTCGAGGGCGGCGCCGCGCCCATTGGCGAGGACATAGCGGCCATGGCCGCCCCGCCGCCGCGCCAGGCGGTCCGGAAAGGCAAGCAGGAGAAGTTCACCGAGGCTCGCATCGCCGCGATCGCTTCCGCCGCCGCCTGCGTTCCTGGCGAGCCGGTCGGCGAGCGCGCGGGCCGCCTTCGCCCGGGGCGATGGGTCGCGTTCGAAGGCCGAAAGGCGGCGTTCGACATCGGTCGCCATGCCGCCAAGGCCGCGCTCGGTCAGCAGCACGGCAAGCCGGGCCGCCGCCTGCCCCTGTCCCTTCGCTGCCGCCGCGACGACCATGAAGGACAGCCGCGCCGGCAGGGCCAGTCGCCGCATCGCCTTGCCGGTCCGCGTCAGGCCACCGCCGACATCGTCGAGGGCGCCGAGCATTCGCAGCAGCTTGCGCGCCTCGTTCAGGGCCGGCTCAGGCGGCGCATCCAGAAAATCCAGCGTTCGCGGATCGGTGACACCGAAGGCGGCGCTGTCGAGCAGCAGCCCCGAAAGGTCCGCCTCCATGATTTCGGGCGTGCCATGTGCCGGCAGGGCCGCCGTCTGCGGCTCAGGCCAGAGGCGGATGGCGACACCCGGCCGGGTTCGCCCGGCGCGGCCGGCCCGCTGATCGACGCCGGCACGGGAGGCGCGAACTGTTTCGAGCCGCGTCACGCCGCTGCCGGGCTCGTATTTCGGCACCCGGGCAAGGCCGGAATCGATCACCACCCTGACGCCGTCGATCGTCACCGATGTCTCGGCGATCGATGTGGCGAGCACCACCTTTCGCCTGCCCTCCGGCGCAGGGCGGATCGCAGCGTCCTGCTGCCGCCCGTCGAGCCCGCCATGCAGCGGAATGATGGCGAGACCCTCCGCCAGCGAGGGCGGTATCGCCTCCCGCAGACGCTCCTCAACGCGTCGAATTTCCGCCTGTCCCGGCAGGAAGGCGAGGATCGAGCCCTCTTCCTCCGCCAGCGCCGCGCGGATCGCCGAAACCATCGCCGCCTCGATCCGCTCGTCCGCCTTGCGCGGCCGATAGCGGATATCGACCGGATAGGCCCGCCCCGCGCTCTCGATCACGGGAGCGTCGCCGAGCAGGGTCGCGACGCGCACGGCGTCGAGGGTCGCGCTCATCACGAGGAGGCGCAGATCCGGACGCAGCGCCCCCGCCACGTCGAGCGCAAGGGCGAGCCCGAAATCGGCATCGAGGCTGCGCTCGTGAAACTCGTCGAACAGCACGGCGGCAATGCCTGTCAATTCGGGGTCGTCGAGGATCATCGAGGCGAAGACACCCTCGGTCACGACCAGGATGCCGCGTCTGCGGCCCGGATCCGGTTCTCCATCCGCATCGCGTAGCCGACGGTCTGCCCGACCTCCTCGCCGAGCAGCGACGCCATCCGCCGGGCCGCCGCCCGGGCCGCCAGCCGGCGTGGCTCCAGAAGGACGATTTTGCCGTCGCCGCGCCAGGCCTCGCCAAGAAGCGCCAGCGGCACCAGCGTCGTCTTGCCGGCGCCCGGCGGTGCGACGAGGACGGCGCGATGGTCCCGCTCCATCGCTTCGAGCAGCGACGGGAGCGCTTCGCGGACGGGCAGGTCCGGCAGTTCGGTGCGGCTCGGGGCGGTCATGATCCGGCGGTCCCGCCGATGGTCACCACCGGCCCGGCGGCCGCCTCGGCATCGGCCGCATCATGGGTGACGAGGATGGCCGGAATGGCCGCCTTGCGAATCGCCTCGAACGTCAGCTCGCGCATCGCGGCCCGGAGGGCGGCGTCGAGGCTGGAGAAGGGTTCGTCGAGCAGCATGGCGGCCGGTTCGGAGAGCAGCGTCCGCGCCAGCGCGACCCGCGCCTTCTGACCACCGGAGAGGGTTGCGGGATCGCGCCGTTCGGCGCCGGGCAGGCCGATCCGGTCGAGCGCCTCGGCCACTGCCTTTCGCCGCGCCGATCGGCCCTTCATGCGTTCGGGAAGGGCGAAAGCAAGATTCTGGCCGACATTCATATGCGGAAACAGCAGCGCGTCCTGAAACAGCAGTCCGCAATGGCGGTCGGCGGGCGGGAGAGTGTCCAGACGGCGCTCGCCCAGCCAGACCTCTCCCCCGGCCTCGAAGACGGGATCGAGGAACCCGCCGATGAAGGCAAGGAGGCTGGATTTGCCGGAGCCGGAGGGACCCATCGCGGTCAGCACCTCACCGGGTCCGATCGCCGCGTCCAGCCGCAGCAGCGTCTGTCCATGCAAGGCGATCCGGATGGCGCGCAGGGAAAGGCTGCCGCGTGCCGCGCTGCTTCCGGCCTGCATCTTTTGCAACAACGCTCCTCCTAAGCGGCCATCGCCCGCCGGTTCCGCCATAGCAAGGTGGGCAGCGAGGCCGCAACGGCGAAGAGGATCAGCGGCGGCAGCGTCTGGATGATCGCATAGACGGCGATCACCCGGCGATTGGCGCCCGCCGCCAGCGCCACCGCTTCCGTGGTCAGGGTCGGCAGACGGCCAGCGCCGATCAGGACCGTCGACAGATATTGGCTGACGGAGACGGCGAATCCGATCGCGAAGGCCGCAAGGAGCGCATTGGCCATCAGCGGCAGTCGGATGTTGAGGAAGACGCGGAGCGGGGAGGCGCCGAGCGCCGTCGCGACCCTTTCATAGCGCGGATCCAGCGCCGCCCATGCGTCCTGCAGGGCGATCATGACATAGGGCAGGACGAAGACGAGATGCGCGAGGATCAGCGCGCCATGGGTGCCGTCGAGGCCGGCGACGATCGCCAGGAACTGCAGGCCGAAAAGAAACGCGACCTGCGGCAGCAGAAGCGGCAGCCACAGCAGCGTCCTCGCGGCCGGGCCCGATACCGTTCGCGGCGGGTGTGAGGCAAGGCGCAGGACGGCGAGAACCAGTCCGACGGTGGCCGCGGCGATGCCGACGATCAGCGTCGTGGCGAGAGGTCCCTCTATGCGTGGCCAAGCGGTTCGCCAGCTCCGCCCGCTCCAGCTTTGCGGCAGCGCATCGGGAAACGGCCAGAAGCCGGCGAAGGACCAGACCAGCAGCGCGAGGAGGCCGGCGATCAGGAAGAGGGCGAATGCCGTCGGAAGGCCGATCGCGAGACGCCGGACGGTTTGCTCGCGGCCATAGCGCGTCCCACGGTCGCGTAGCGTCGTCAGGAGAATCGCACCGAGCCGCTCCAGTCCGATCCAGAGGAGGATCGCCAGCAACGTCACCGCCAGCTGCAGGAGCGCCCCGGCACTGGCGACGAAGCGCAGCGAAAGGTCGGGGTCCGCCATCCACTGGGCCAGCCGGACGGACAGCGGCGCCGGCAGATTCGGCCCGAGGATCAGGGCGACGTCGATGACCGAGGAGGAAAAGGCGATGACGGCAAAGACACCGAGCCTGACCTGCCGGTAGAGCGGCTGCCATTGCAGATAGAAGAAGCCGGCGATCCGGCCGTAGCCGAGCGACGCCGCCAGCCTGCGACTTTGCGCCGTCGGCAACTGGGGCAGCGCGGCCAGGATCAGCAGCATCAGGAACGGCGTCTCCTTCAGCACCAGGCCGGCGATCAGGGAGAGGCCGGCCGGATCGCCGATCACGAGCACGTCCGGTGGCCGCTCGAAGCCTATCGCCCAGGGCGAAAGCGCTCGCAGGAGCAGGCCAGAGGGGGCGACCAGAGAAGGCGAAGGCGAAGGCGGCCGCCGCGTGGGGTACCGCAAGGAGTGGCGCCAGCAGGCGGCGCATCCGCCCGAACGCCTTCGTGCCGGCCGACGCGGCCGTGAAGCCGGCGGCGAGGCCGAGCGCGATCAGCGCAGAGGCGAGGCCGGTGACGAGAGACAGCCTGATGCTGACATGGAGAGCCGGCGTTGCGAGGAGCCGGGCGAAGGGATCAAATGAGAATCGGGTGCCGCCGAGCGCCGGAAAATAGCCGAAAGCCGGCAGCACCGTCCCCGCCAGACCGGCAAGCACCGGCAGGGCGATCGCCGCCAGAGCAAGTGCCGAGAGCAGGCGAAGCGGAGGAACGCGCCGCTGCAAGAGCCGTCAGCCGCCGACGACGTAGCGCTTCTCCCACTCCGCCTCCAGCCGTTCGACCCAGCTGGCATGCGGCTCGGGAATGACGGGGCCCGCCTCTTCCGGCGAGGGTGTCGCTGGGCCGAGGGGAAGGTCGGCAAACGCCTTGCGGTCCTTCTCCGGCAGCGCCGCGACGTCCAGCACGGTCGGATCACCCCAGATCTGCAGGGTTTTCCTTCCTCGCCTGCGCTTCTGGCGAGATCAGGAAATTGGCGAGCAACAGCGCCCCCTCGCGATTGGCCGCGTTGAAGGGAATGGCGACGAAATGTGTGTTGCCGAGCGTACCGCCCGGAAAGGCGAGCGGCCGTATCGTCGCGGGCAGTTCACCAGCCGCGATGGCGGACGAGGCCTCCGCCGGGTTGAAGGCGAAGAGGAGATCGACCTCACCGTCGCCCATCAAGGTCTTCAGGGCCGGGTAGTTGGCCGGATAGCGCTGGCCGCCGCGCCAGAGATTCGGCCGCATCTCGTCGAGAAGACGGAACATCTCGCCTGTGGCCGCCGCGAAGCTTTCGTCGTCGGCCGGCTTCGAAAGGTCGATCGCCATAGGCGCCGTCTCGACGAGCAGTTGTTTCAGGAAGGTCGTGCCGGTGAAATCCGGCGGTGCGGGATAGGCGAAGCGGCCGGGATGGTCCTCGAGCCAGGCCGCGATGTCTCTCGCGGCGTGCGGGAGCTCAGTCGGCGTCCGTGCGGGCGGCATCGTGCCAGAAGGCGAGTTTCGCCATACCCCACGGCGATTCCTGCCCATCGGTCGGCACGGCGAAGTCCGTGAGGACGGTCGGCTTGCCGGTCACGTCGACATATTTCCAGTTCGGCAGACTGGTTGCCCAGCCGGGGGTCTCGAGCAGTTCGCGCTCCTTCATGGCGACGAAGTTCTCGCCATTGATCCAGACGAGATCGACCGAGCCGTCATCGGTGCGTCCGGCGGCCTTTTCGGCCAAGACCCGCGAAACGGCCTCGGCCGTGTCGGACAGACGCACATGATCGACCGACACGCCGTGGAGCGCCTCCATCCGCTCGCCCACCCAATCGATGTAGGCGTTGATGTTTTCCGCACCGCCCCAGGCGTTCCACCGAACGGTCTGGCCCTTCGCCGCGGCTTCGATGCCGTTCCAATCGGCGATGGGAAGGTCGGTTTCATCCGCCGCCGCCCCGAAGACGGTCATCGTGGAGACAAGACCGGCGAAAAGAGCGGTGAGGCGCATGAAGGTTCTCCTGCTGAATTCTGCGGATGCGACCGCGGAAGATAGTCACATTGACCGTCTCGTCACCGGGCGGCGCTTCGATCAGTACGTGTGGCGAGGCCGAAAGTTACGCTCCGGCGCAACCGGAAGCGGACCGATGGGCTTTTTTTGCGCCGCCATAACCGCTAAGGGACCGCGCGAAGCGCGCTGGTAAGGAACGGCGCGAAGCGGGCGTCCCGCCTGCGCCAGCCCGCGAACGGAGCCCGCCAGCGTCATGAAGTTCACCCTTTCCTGGCTGAAGGACCATCTGGACACCGAGGCTGATCTTGCGGCCATCTGCGAGCGGCTGACGATGATCGGACTCGAAGTGGAAAGTGTCGACGATAGGGCTGCGCTGACGCCCTTCCGCATCGCCAGGGTGCTTGAGGCCAGCCGCCATCCCGACGCCGACAAGCTGCAGGTCCTGAAGGTCGATGCCGGCGAGGGCGATCCACTGCAGGTTGTCTGCGGCGCGCCCAATGCGCGCGCCGGGATGGTCGGCGTGCTGGCGCTGCCGGGCAGCTACATTCCCGGTCTCGACACGACCATCGGCAAGGGCATCATACGCGGCGTCGAAAGCTTCGGCATGATGTGTTCGGAGCGCGAACTGGAACTCTCCGACGCTCATGAGGGGATCATCGACCTGCCGGAGGATGCGCCGGTCGGCACAAGCTATGCCGACTGGGCGGGCCTTGCCGATCCGGTGATCGAGATCAATCTGACGCCGAACCGGCCGGACTGCACCGGGGTCTCCGGCATCGCCCGCGATCTCGCGGCCGCCGGGCTTGGAACGCTCAAGACCCCCGCCGTCGAGGCGATCGCCGGCGAAGGCGCCTGCCCGACCGGCGTGACGATCGAGGCGCCGGACCTCTGCCCCGGCTTCGCGCTGCGGCTGGTGCGCGGCGTCAGCAACGGCGCGTCGCCGGCCTGGATGCAGCGGCGGCTGAGCGCGATCGGCCTGCGGCCCATCAACGCGCTGGTCGACATCACCAACTACATCACCTTCGACCGGGGACGGCCGCTGCACGTCTTCGACGCGGCCAAGGTCCATGGCGACCTCACCATCCGGCGCGCCAGGGATGGCGAGACCGTCGAGGCGCTCGACGAGCGGACCTACACGCTCAACGAGACCGTCTGCGTGATCGCCGACGAGAACGGCATCGAGAGCATCGCCGGCGTGATGGGCGGAGAGGCCTCCGGCTGCGACGAGAACACCACCGACGTGCTGATCGAATCGGCGCTGTGGGACCCGATGAACATCGCCCGGACCGGCCGCGACCTCGGCATCATCACCGATGCCCGCTACCGGTTCGAGCGCGGCGTCGACCCGGCGTTCATGGAGCCGGGTCTCGATCTGGCCACCCGCATGGTGCTCGACATCTGCGGCGGGACCGCAAGCGAGAAGGTGGTCGAGGGCTGATCAGGAACACACGCCGAAGATCGTTTCGTTCCCGCCCACCGAAGTCCGTCGTCTGACCGGTATCGAGGTCGACCGCGACGAGAGTCTCGCGATTCTCGACCGGCTGGGATTCGAGAAGCGGCAGGACCAAGGCGAGGTGGTGGACATCGCCGTGCCGAGCTGGCGGCCGGATGTCGACGGCAAGGCCGATCTCGTCGAAGAGGTGATGCGGATCCATGGCGTCGACGAGATCGCGCCGCAGCCGCTGCGTTCGCACGATGCGGTGAGCGGGCCGATCCTGACACCGTTGCAGAACCGGACGCGGGCCGCCAGGCGGGCGCTGGCCGCGCGCGGCATGATGGAGGCGGTCGGCTGGTCGTTCATCCCGACCGAGCACGCGGCGCTGTTCGGTGGTGGCGATGCGGCGCTGAAGCTCGCCAACCCGATCGCGGCGGATATGAGCGACATGCGGCCGTCTCTGCTGCCGGGACTGCTCGCCGCGGCGGGACGCAACGCGAAGCGCGGCTATGGCGATGTCGCCCTGTTCGAAGTCTCCGGCACCTATGAGGACGACACGCCAACGGGCCAGCGCCGCGTCGCCGGCGGCATCCGGACCGGCACCGCCCATATGGTCGGCTCCGGGCGCCACTGGGCCGGAGCGATGGGGCCGGTCGGGGTGTTCGATGCGAAATCCGACGCGCTCGCCGTTCTCGAGGCGGCCGGTGCGCCGGTCGACAAGCTGATGGTGATGGCCGGCGCGGCCGACTGGTACCATCCGGGTCGCTCGGGCACACTCCGTCTCGGCCCGAAGACCGTTCTCGCCAGCTTCGGCGAGTTCCATCCCCGTATCCTCGACGCCCTCGACCTTTCCGGGCCGGTCTGCGGGTTCGAGGTCTTTATCGACGCGCTGCCCGCGCCGAAGAGGAAGGCGACCCGCACCAAGCCCAAGCTGGAGCTTTCGCCGTTCCAGGCGGTGTCGCGGGACTTCGCCTTCATCGTCGACAAATCGGTCGCGGCCGGCGAAGTGGTCAAGGCGACGGCTGCGGCGGATCGTGGTCTGATCTCCGACGTCGTCGTTTTCGACGTGTTCGAGGGAGCGGCGCTGGGCGGCGACAAAAAATCGATCGCGGTTGCGGTCACGATCCAGCCTCTGGAGCGCACCCTGACCGACGATGATTTCGAGACGCTGTCGAAAGCGATCGTCGCCAATGTCGCCAAACAGACGGGCGGCGTGCTGCGCGCCTGATCGCGAGTTGAGCTAACGAGACGTTAACGTTCGCCGCTGCTAATATGCAACACCGAGCCGGCAGCGGACCGGGGTTGAGCGAACTCACTTGACCCTCGGCGCGTCCGGCGGTCAGATCAAACGGTCGAAGGGACGTCGACAGGCGAAACATCATGCGCAAGGCGATATTCGGCATCAGCACCGCCCTCCTGATTTCGGCTGCCGGGCCGGGCCAGGCGGCGGAGATACTCGAATCGAGCCCTGATGCGGGCGCCATGCCGTCCGCCCTCTCCGACCTCTCCTTGATGCTGTTCGGTGGCCGCTCCATCGAAGGCCATGTCTGGCAAGCCGAGTCCCTGCCCTTCGTCGCCGACTATGGCGGGCAGGCGCAGCTTGGGGCGGCGGTCGCCTACACGCCCTACCGTCTGGGCTGGGGCTTTATCGCGGGCGGCGAGGCCGGCGCGTCGCTGCGCATCGACAATGACGATTTCGGCCCCGCCGGCACGTCCGGCGAGCTTTGGGCCGGCCCGACCCTTCGCCATGAAGGCATTCCTATCGGGCCGCTGCTGATCAGGCCGGCCTTCACCTTCGGGTTCTCCGCCGTAACCGGCTCCTACGGGTTGGAACGGACACGAGAGATCGAGGATGATGGCGAGGCCGCCCTGCTCTACTTCATGGCGCCGGAGGTGTCGGTCGCGTTGAAGTCGCATCCCAATATCGACTTCGTCTACAGGGCGCAGCACCGGTCCGGCGGCAAGAACATCTTCTTCCTGCCGGCGCTGGGCGACATGGGCGACACGACCAACGCCAATGTGATCGGCCTGCGCGTCCATTTCTGAGGCGTTTTCGGGCCCCGCTCTGCAGCATGTCACCCAAGCGCACCGGGCGCCTGTTCCCTTGAAGCGGACGACGTCCGGCGTAGATGAGTCTGCGACGGGCGAGGCCGGGCGGAGGCGGCTTCCCGCGCAATGGAAAAGGCCTGAAGGATGAGCGCGATCGACGCCGAAAGCTATCCCTACGAAACCTCAACGGCCAAACGTGCCGTGCTGTACCGGATGGTGATGGAGAAGCATCTCTGTCCGTTCGGGCTGAAGTCGCGATATCTGCTGCGCTCCCACGGCTATGAGGTCGAAGATCATCATCTTGAGACACGCGAGGAGACCGACCGCTTCCTGCGCACCCACGATGTGGAAACCTCACCGCAAACCTTCATCGACGGCCGGCGGATCGGCGGCCATGACGATCTGCGCCGGTTCTTCGGCAAGGACGTCGCCGAAAAGGGCGAGACCACCTACGAGCCCGTGATCGCGATCTTCAGCGTCACGGCCCTGATGGCGCTGGCGCTGATCTACAATCTCTACAATGGGTATGGGCTGGCGGATGGCTGGGCGGTGTTCGCGACGCTGGTCAAATGGTTCATCGCCTTCTCGATGTGCGTCCTTGCGATCCAGAAGCTGCAGGACGTGGAAGGCTTCTCAAACGGCTTTCTCGGCTACGACCTCCTGGCGCAGCGATGGGTCCCCTACGCCTATGTCTATCCTTACGCCGAAGCCTTCGCCGGCATCGGCATGATCGCGCTGATCGGCTCTCAAAGCCCGCTGATCTGGATTGTCGGCCCGGTCTCGCTATTCATCGGCATCATCGGCACGATCTCGGTGTTCAAGGCGGTGTATATCGAGAAGCGCGAGTTGAAATGCGCCTGCGTCGGCGGCGATTCCAGCGTCCCGCTCGGCTTCATCTCGTTGACCGAGGACCTGATGATGGTCGTCATGGGCGCATGGATGATCGGCACGCTGCTGGTCTGATGTCCCGCGCTGCTGCCGGACGGTCCGCCGGAACCGCCTCCTACGCGCTGCGCGACCCTCCTCGCGAACCACCACTCCGACGAGAAACAGAATTGATGCAATCTGGTCATGAATGGCTCTAGATAGCGATCGAGGCGGGATTTGCGGAAGGGTGAGCCATGTTTCGTTGGGGCGTATTATCGACGGCGGCGATCGGACGCGAGCAGGTGATTCCCGCCATCTGCGACGCCGAAAACGGCGTCCTCAGCGCTGTCGCCAGCCGGGACAGGGACAGCGCCCGGTCGCTGGCGGACCGGTTCGGCGCCCCGCATGCCTTCGGCTCCTATGATGACCTGTTGCAAAGCGACGCGATCGACGGCGTCTATATTCCACTGCCGACATCGATGCATGTGGAGTGGAGCGAAAGAGCGGCGCGCGCCGGCAAGCACGTCCTGTGCGAAAAGCCGGTTGCGCTGCATGCGAGCGAGATCGAACGGTTGATCGCCGCGCGCGATGAAACCGGCGTCCTCATCTCCGAAGCCTTCATGGTGGTCTATCATCCGCAATGGCTGAAGGTGCGCGACCTGATCAAGGCCGGCGCGATCGGCACGCTGCGCCATGTGCAGGGCGCCTTCTCCTATCGTCTCGACGATCCGGAGAACATGCGCAACCGGCCCGATCTCGGCGGCGGCGGACTGCCCGACATCGGCGTCTACCCGACGGTGACCGCGCGCTTTGCGACGGGACAGGAGCCGGAGCGGCTCAGCGCCACCGTCACCCGGCACGCCAGGTTCGGCACCGACAGCTATGCGACCTGCCTCGCCGCCTTCGACGGATTCGACCTGTCCTTCTACGTCTCAACGCAGATGGCACAGCGCCAGTTCATGGTCTTTCACGGATCGGACGGACTGATCGAGGTGCCCTCGCCGTTCAATGCCGGCAAATATGACTATCCGCGTGTCGTGCTCTGGAACACCGCCCGCGAACATGCCGAGGTCTTCAACTATCCCTATGTCCACCAGTACAGGCTGATGATCGAAGCCTTCGCCGAGGCCGCGCAAAGCGGCGACCGCTCCGGCGTCTTCAGCCTCGAGGACTCGGTCAGGAACCAGCGGGTCATCGACGCGATCTATCGCGCGGGCGAGGATGGCGGCTGGGTCGACGTCTGACCTCTCGGCTGTCGGGCAAGCCGCTTTCGCTCCGGCTTCACCAGCGACTGCACGAGCCTTCACATTTCCGTTATCTTCGCGTCGGTCTTCGCCTTGCGGCTGCCGAGCCCGCTCCTTATATGCGTTTCGAACGGCGCAAATCGCTTCGCCTGAACGATTTTCGCCCGGCATTTCAACCTCAAATGGGGATTGCCAAGGAACGCCTTAACGGGTCCCGGCAATCTGCTGAACGGAGAGAAGCATGGCTAAAGTCATTGGCATCGACCTCGGCACCACCAATTCCTGCGTCGCCGTCATGGACGGCAAGGAAGCCAAGGTCATCGAGAATTCCGAAGGCGCGCGGACGACGCCTTCCATGGTGGCCTTCACGGATGATGGCGAACGCCTCGTCGGCCAGCCGGCCAAGCGCCAGGCGGTGACGAACCCGGAAGGCACGCTGTTCGCGGTCAAGCGCCTGATCGGCCGCCGCTATGCCGACCCGACGGTCGAGAAGGACAAGAAGCTGGTCCCTTACGCCATCGTCGAGGGCGGCAATGGCGACGCGTGGGTCAAGGCTGGCAGCAAGGATTATTCGCCGAGCCAGATCAGCGCGATGGTCCTGCAGAAGATGAAGGAAACGGCCGAGGCCTATCTCGGCGAGAAGGTCGAGCAGGCGGTGATCACCGTGCCGGCCTACTTCAACGACGCCCAGCGCCAGGCCACCAAGGACGCCGGCAAGATCGCCGGCCTGGAAGTGCTGCGCATCATCAACGAGCCGACCGCGGCCGCGCTGGCCTATGGTCTCGACAAGAAGGACGGCAAGACGATCGCCGTCTATGACCTTGGCGGCGGCACCTTCGACGTCTCGATCCTGGAGATCGGCGACGGCGTGTTCGAGGTGAAGTCGACCAATGGCGACACCTTCCTCGGCGGCGAAGACTTCGACATGAAGCTGGTCGAATATCTGGCCGACGAGTTCAAGAAGGACCAGGGCATTGACCTGCGCAACGACAAGCTGGCCCTGCAGCGCCTCAAGGAAGCTGCGGAGAAGGCCAAGATCGAGCTGTCGTCCTCGTCGCAGACAGAGATCAACCTGCCCTTCATCACGGCCGACCAGTCGGGTCCGAAGCACCTGACGATGAAGCTGACCCGCGCCAAGTTCGAGAGTCTCGTCGAGGCCCTCGTCAAGCGGACCGTCGACCCGATGAAGGCGGCGCTGAAGGATGCCGGTCTCACGGCCAACGAGATCGACGAAGTCGTCCTCGTCGGTGGCATGACCCGTATGCCGAAGGTCCAGGAGACCGTGAAGCAGTTCTTCGGCAAGGAGCCGCACAAGGGCGTCAATCCCGATGAGGTGGTCGCCATGGGCGCGGCCATTCAGGGCGGCGTGCTGCAGGGCGACGTCAAGGACGTGCTGCTGCTCGACGTCACGCCGCTGTCGCTCGGCATCGAGACGCTGGGCGGCGTGTTCACCCGGCTGATCGAGCGCAACACGACGATCCCGACCAAGAAGGGTCAGACCTTCTCGACCGCCGAAGACAACCAGAACGCGGTCACGATCCGGGTTTTCCAGGGCGAGCGCGAGATGGCGGCGGACAACAAGATGCTCGGCCAGTTCGACCTCGTCGGCATTCCGCCGGCGCCGCGCGGCGTGCCGCAGATTGAGGTGGCCTTCGACATCGACGCCAACGGCATCGTGCAGGTCTCGGCCAAGGACAAGGGTACCGGCAAGGAGCAGCAGATCCGCATCCAGGCTTCCGGCGGACTCTCGGACGCCGATATCGACAAGATGGTTCAGGATGCCGAGGCCAATGCCGAGTCCGACAAGAAGCGGCGCGCCGCTGTCGAGGCCCGCAACCAGGCCGAAGCGTTGATCCACTCCACCGAGAGCAGCCTGAAGGACTATGGCGACAAGGTCTCCGCCGACGACAAGGCGGCGATCGAGACGGCCAAGTCCGACCTGCAGGCGGAGCTCGAGAAAGAGGACGCCGATCCGGAGGTGATCACGGCCAAGACGCAGACCCTCGCCGAAGTTTCGATGAAGCTCGGCCAGGCGATGTACGAGGCCAGCCAGACTGAAGCCGCCGGCGCCGATGCGCAGGCCGATGCCGGCGCCGAAGGCAAGGGCGACGACGATGTCGTGGACGCCGAATATGAGGAGATCGATGACGAGGGCGACGAGAAGAAGAGCGCCTGATCTCCTCCCGCAGTCATTTGCAACAAAACCCCGGCTGGCAACGGCCGGGGTTTTCCAATAGGATACCTCATGTCATACGAACCCAATCCCGACACCATGGACGATCCGGACAAGCTCCGGACACTCCTCGAAAACGCCCGGAGGCTGGGTCGCGAGGATCTGGTCGTCCGCTGCCAGGCCCAGATCGCCCGCCTGGCGGGCAGCCAGTACGATGGCGAACTGGAGCAGGAGTTCTGGCAGGCCGTCCACATGGCGGAGGAAATCCGCCTGGGCAATAGCGGCAAAAAGACCCCGCTCACCCGCACCCGCCAGAAGTTCCGGCGCGACGGTGCGCAGAAATGCATCGCCGATCTCGCCACCCGCGCCGACTTCACCGACGGCTATCAATTGCTGACAGAGGCGGGCTATCCGGAACTGACCTTCGAGGCGGTCGTTCTGCGCCATCCCGACCAGTTTTCGCCGGACGATGTCGAGAAGGTTCGCCAGAAGCTGGAAAAGGCCGAAGCGGCTGAACCGGCGGCGGCCGAGTAACTCCAGTCAGTCTTTTGTAGCAGCAAGAGCGCGGCCCCACCGGCCGCGCTCTTGCCTGTTTCGATGTCCGAAAGCTAGCCCTTTGCCAGACGCCGCAGCTTCGCGACCGCCGTCTCCGACGATTCGCCATAGGCGATGGTGCCCTTGAAGCGGCCTTCCGCATCGACCAGAAGGACGGAGGCGGTATGGTCCATCGTGTAGCCGCCCTCGTCGAGCGGCACTTTCCGGGCATAGATGTGCCAGGCCTTCTCCAGCTTCCCGATCTCCTCCGGATCGCCGGTGATGCCGGTGATCCGATCGGTGAAGTTCTCGACATAGGCCTTCATCGTCGCGGGCGTGTCGCGCTCGGGGTCGACCGAGATGAAGAAGGCGCGGATGTCCTTCCCCTCCTCGCCCAGCTGGTCCAGCCAGCCGGCGAGTTCATAGAGCGTCGTCGGACAAACCTCCGGGCAATGGGTGAAGCCGAAGAAGACCGCTGCCGGATGCCCCTCGATGGCCTTCTCGGTGATCGGATCGCCATTCTGGTCGACCAGTTCGAACGGCCCTCCCATCTTCGTGTCGGCGATCATCGAGCGGGAGGTGCCGCCATAGATCGACTGGTAGATCAGAACGCCGGCAATGGCGACGATCGCCAACGGAATTGCGGCCCATGCCAGCAGGCGAACGGTCTTCAGCATCGGCTTCAGTCTCCCTCGTGGTCCGACATCATGCCGGCGGGGCCGTCCGTTCCGGCCGACGCGAAAGGGACGACCGGCACATCGATGGTGACCGCTCCGGCCTTTTCGAATTGAACCGTGATCGGTCTTCGTCTGCCCCTCCTGCAGCGCAGCGTTCAGACCCGTCAGCATCAGATGATAGCCGCCGGGCGCCAGTTCGACCGTCTCGCCTGGTGCGATTTCCAGTCCATTGGAAAGCGGCCGCATCTTCATCACCCCTCCCTCCATCGACATCTCATGGATCTCGACCTTGTCGGCAAAATCCGCCGTGCCGCCGATCAGGCGATCGGCGTCAGCGCCGGCATTGCGGACATTCATATAGCCGGCCGCGACCCTGGCATTGGGCGGCGTTGCCCGTAGGCGGGCATCCATGATCTGCAGCGTGCCCGCCGTCTGCATCGAGGAAGTTTCGGCCTGATTGGCCGTCATGTCATGCGCGATCGCTGCCATGGGCAGCATGATGAGGGCGGCCGTCACGGCCAAAAGTCGTTTCTTCATCGTGTAATATCCTTCTTGCACCGCCTTGCGGGCTTACCCATTCCAACGTTCCGAAAGCCGGCGTCGGGCCGGCGCTACGGAAAGACCGGAGGAGCCCGCGCCCGGAAGGCTGCTGTCGTGCAGGAGGGTGGCGACACCGAGATGCCGGGGACGCCGGGAAGACGGCGCCAGACGACGTGAGCGGGCACATGAGCCGGCATCGGCGGCAGGCCGGCGATCTTGGCGAAGGTGCAAAGGAAGCAGTGGCCGCCTGGATCCTGCCGGTCGCCCTTCTGCCCTGCCCCGCTGCACAGGACGGGCAGCGTCCCGTCCGGCAGTCGGTACTCGTCGGTGAGACTTGAGGAGGGCCCGCTCGCCTGAGCGATCGCCGAGGCCTGCACGACCGTGCCGAGACCGAGGGACAGGACGAGGATCGCCGCAAGACATGCGGAGATCGCGCAGCGCATCAACGGTGCAGGCCGGGCTCTCGTCATCAGCCGCCTTCTACTGCGACAGGCACTGTTTGGAAAGGTGGAGCCTGGGGCGGCGCCCTTTGAACGCGACGATCCCATGCGGTCGGAACCGTCGCAGACAGTGCCGGTTCGCTGCTTTGCCCGGTCTTGCGGCGGAATGGCAGATCGAATCCTTTCTTAGGACTGGATCCACAAGCCCGCCCCCCCTTTCATCGCCCGCGATCGCCCCTTACATAGGCAACGCCGCAACCGCCGTGCCGAATCGCATCGGGCGGCGGCCGTTTGCCGTTGCCGATCCAGGGACAGTCCGCCAAGAATGGCTACCAAGACCGATTATTACGAACTTCTCGGCGTCAGCCGTGACGCCGATGAAAAGACCCTCAAGAGCGCCTTCCGCAAAGCCGCGATGCAGTGGCACCCGGACCGCAATCCCGGCGATGCCGCCGCCGAGCACAAGTTCAAGGACCTGAACGAGGCCTATGACGTGCTGCGCGATCCTCAGAAGCGCGCCGCATACGACCGGTTCGGCCATGCGGCCTTCGAACACGGCATGGGCGGCGGCCGGGGCGCCGGCGGTTTCGGCGCCAGTGGTTTCTCCGACATCTTCGAGGACATTTTCGGCGACATGATGGGCGGCCGGGCGCGCCGCAGCGGCGGACGCGAGCGCGGCGCCGATCTCCGCTACAACATGGAAATCACGCTCGAGGAAGCGTTCACCGGCAAGACCGCACAGATCCGCGTGCCGACCTCGCGCAGCTGCGAGGAGTGCGACGGCACCGGCGCAGCCCCCGGCAGCCAGCCGACCACCTGCCCGATGTGCAACGGCATGGGCCAGGTGCGCGCCGCCCAGGGCTTCTTCTCGATCCAGCGCACCTGTCCGCAATGCCAGGGGCGCGGCACGATCGTCACCGATCCCTGCGGCAATTGCGGCGGCGACGGGCGGATCGAGGAAGACCACTCGCTGTCGGTCAACATTCCGGCCGGCATCGAGGACGGCACCCGCATCCGGCTTGCCAGCGAGGGCGAAGCGGGCCTGCGCGGCGGCCCGCCCGGCGACCTCTACATCTTCGTCTCGCTCATTCCGCACGAGTTCTTCCAGCGCGACGGCGCCGATCTCTTCTGCAAGGTGCCGATCTCGATGACGACGGCCGCACTCGGCGGCCAGATCGACGTCGGAACGCTCGACGGCAGTCAGGCACGGGTCAAGGTTCCGGAAGGCACGCAGAACGGCAAGCAGTTTCGCCTCAAGGGCAAGGGCATGCCGGTGCTGCGCCAGACGATTGTCGGCGACCTCTACATCCAGGTCGCGGTGGAGACGCCGCAGAAGCTGAGCAAGCGGCAGCGCGAATTGCTCGAGGAGTTCGACGAAATATCCAGGGAAGAGAATTCTCCGCAGAGCACAGGCTTCTTCAATCGCATGAAGGACTTCTTCGAATCGTTCGGCGAATGAGCCCGTGCGCCTTGTTGGCGACCTGATCGCCGCTAAGCTTTTCTGCCAGCTTCCACTTGGGAAAACGTTCGGATAAAAGACGGGACGTTCTCGTCAGCTGATAAGATCAAGGGACAATTCATCATGTCGCAAGCCGTACGGAAACCTCAGAAGCGCACGCGGTTCAACGAGGAGATCCGCTTCTTCAAGGGCTGGCTGGCCGATGTCAAAGCCGTCGGCGCCATTCTGCCGACCTCCTCCGTCACGGCCCGCATCATGGCCTCGGTCATCGACACGTCGAGCGGCCTGCCGGTGCTCGAGCTCGGGCCCGGCACCGGTGTGATCACCAAGGCGATCCTGGAACGGGGCGTCGCCCCCGATCAACTCTACAGCGTGGAGTACTCCAAGGATTTCGCCGATCATCTCAAGACCGAGTTCCCGGGGGTCAACATCATCCAGGGCGACGCCTTCGATCTCGACACCACGCTCGGCGAAAAGAAGGATCAGACGTTCGACTGCGTGATCTGCGCCGTGCCGCTGATCTACATCCCCGTGGAGAGGCGTGCGCGACTGGTCGAGGACCTGCTGGATCGGCTGGCGCCGGGCCGGCCTGTCATCCAGATCACCTATGCGCCGAAATCGCCGATCCCTCCCGGGAGCGGCAATTTCGAAGTCGTCCACTATGACTATGTGCTGCGCAACGTGCCGCCGGCCAATCTCTTCGTCTATCGCCGCCCGGCCTGAGCCGGTTTTCGCCCCGCCGAGGGAGGCCGCCCGTGAATCGCACCGCCCGGTCCCGATCCGCGCGCGAGCGTCTGATCCTCGCCCTCGACGTGCCAAGCGTCGATGAGGCCCGGCGGATCGCCGACGAAACCGCGGGCGCCGTCGGCCTCTACAAGATCGGGCACCAGCTGGCCTTCACCGGCGGACTCGACCTGGCGCGCGACCTCATCGCGCGCGGCGACAGGATCTTCCTCGATCTGAAACTACTCGACATCGACAACACGATCGAGAAGGGCGTTGCCTCCATCGCCTCGCTCGGTGTGTCGATGCTGACGATCCACGCCTATCCCAAGGCTATGGCGGCGGCGGTGCGCGCGGCGGAAGGTTCTTCCATGACACTGCTGGGCGTGACGGTGCTGACCTCGATGGATGCCGCCGATTTGGCCGAGGCGGGTTATGCGGAAGGCCCTGAAGCCCTCGTCCGCCGCCGGGCAAGACAGGCGAAGGAGGCCGGAATGGGAGGCTTGGTCTGTTCCGGCCGCGAGGCGGCCCTGGTGCGGTCGGTCGTCGGCGCGGACATGGCGGTCGTCACGCCGGGTATCCGACCGGCCGGAGCCGACCATGGCGATCAGAAGAGGGTAATGACGCCGGCCGACGCCATTGCCGCAGGTGCGACCCATCTCGTCATTGGTCGTCCCATCCTCGCGGTGCCCGACCGCCGCGCCGCCGCCGAAGGGATTCTCGCCGAGATCGCCGGCGCCGTTCAGCCGGCCTAAGGCATCCTTTCCGCACTGCGAAAGCGGCATACGTGCCGGCTGTGGAACGATTTCATCTGACAAACCTTTGAACAGTCGAGAAAAGTCCGGCTTCGCGCAAGCTACGTGCTACCATATGGTCGCGTTTGACGCTGCGTCGCGGTCGCGCTGTTGCATTGCAACCGGCAAACCTTAGTCTCGTTCGATCCGAGGTGCCGGCAAGCGACGAAAGGTTTGGAGATGGGAATGTTCTATCATTTTTACGAGTGGCAGCGGGCCGCGCTTGGACCAGCGCGGGTGATGGCGGACGCCACTCGAATGGCCTTCTCCAATCCGCTCAACCCGCTTTCGGGAAATGCAGTGGGCCGTTCGATCGCCGCCTCGGCCGAACTGTTCGAACGCATGACCCGGCGCTACGAGAAGCCGGCCTTCGGCATCAGCGAGACCGAAGTGGCCGGCAAGAAGGTGCCTGTCTCGCGAGGAGGTGGTCTGGAGCAAGCCCTTCTGCAGACTTCTGCATTTTCGCCGCGACCTGCCCGCCGGGCAGGAGAACGGGCCCCGCTTCCTCCTCGTCGCGCCGATGAGTGGCCACTATGCGACGCTTCTGCGTGGCACTGTGGAGGCGATGCTGCCGCATGGCGACATCTATATCACCGACTGGGTCGATGCGCGGGAGGTGCCGCTCAGCGATGGCTCGTTCGATCTCGACGATTACACCGACTATGTGATCGAGATGATCCGGCATCTCGGCCCGCAGACCAATGTCGTTGCGGTATGCCAGCCTTCGGTGCCCGTCTTTTCGGCGGTCGCGACGATGAGCGCGGACGACGATCCGGCGACGCCTTCGACGATGATCCTGATGGGCGGCCCGATGGACACGCGGCTGTCGCCGACGGCGGTCAATGAGCTGGCGGCCGAGAAGGGGATCGCCTGGTTCCGGGACAATGTTGTGATGAGCGTGCCTTGGCCGCACCCCGGCGTCGGCCGCATGGTCTATCCCGGATTCATGCAGCTTTCGGGCTTCATGACCATAAATCTCGACCGTCACGTCATCGCCCACAAGGACTACTTCCTGCATCTGGTGCAGAATGACGGTGACAGCGCCGAGAAGCATCGCGACTTCTATGACGAGTATCTGGCCGTCATGGACATGACGGCGGAGTTCTATCTGCAGACCGTCGAGAGCGTCTTCATCCGGCATGACCTGCCGCGCGGCAGGATGCGCCACAGGGGCCAGCCGGTCGATGCCCGTGCCATCACCAAGACGGCGATCCTGACCATCGAGGGCGAGAAGGACGACATTACCGGACACGGCCAGACAAGAGCCACGCTGGGCTGGTGCACGGGACTGCCTGATTCGATGAAAGAACACTACACACAGCCCAGCGTGGGTCATTATGGTGTGTTCAATGGGTCACGGTTCCGTGCCCAGATCATTCCCCGCATTAATCGATTTGTCGCCGAACACGGGCCCGATCGAGCGGGCGAAACCTGACCAGAACCCCGCAAAAACAAGGCGTTTCTGTGTCAGGCCGACCGCCGGCGGCGCCGTCTTTACGCCTTCTTTACCTTAACCAAAGCTTACGATAGCGGCCGCGGGACGATTGACCCTCCACCCAACCTCTTCTTAACCTTCCCTTAATTCGTGGGGCAGCGAAGGGGGGACGCGACGATGGGAAAGGACAGGGGCGCGGGGTTGGTCGCCGGACTGGCGGCAGGCTTCGCCATCACGATCACCAGCGGTATGGGGGCCGCTGCGAGTTCGAACATGTGGACGGGCGAGGCGACATCGCAGCCAATCGGCCATTACGAGTTCTGCCAAGCCAATCCGGCCGAGTGCGAGATCAGGGGCCGGGACAATGGACCATTCGTCCTGAGCACGGCTCTCTGGCAAAAGGTCCTGGACATCAACGGTCAGGTAAATCAGGCGGTGAAGCCGATGAACAATTCCGACCTCTATGGCCGCGAAGAGCTCTGGACTTACCCGCACGGCGCAGGCGACTGCGAGGACTATGCGCTGGAAAAGCAGCGTTCGCTGGCGGCCATGGGCATTCCCTATTCGGATCTCCTGATCACGGTGGTGCGAAAGCCGGACGGCGAGGGCCACGCGGTTCTGACCTTCCGGACGGACCATGGGGATTTCATTCTCGACAATCTGCAGAGCGAGGTTCGTGCCTGGGCGCAGACGCCCTACCGCTACCTCAAGAGACAGTCGAGCATCGATTCGGGCCGCTGGGTCAGCCTGCGCAGCGGCAATGAGATCATCGTCGGCTCCGTCGAACGGGGCCATTAGGCTGGAGCGGGCGGTCAAATCGAT
Source organism: uncultured Alphaproteobacteria bacterium (assembly GCA_963773525.1). Taxonomy (GTDB): domain Bacteria; phylum Pseudomonadota; class Alphaproteobacteria; order Rhizobiales; family Rhizobiaceae; genus Notoacmeibacter. Next base: position 374,151 of record CAVZBM010000002.1, read on the forward strand.
CGGCCACGGAAGCGTTCCCCGTTTCCGTGGTCTTCCTTCCTCGGAATGCGCCGGCCGGCTCTTGCGCCGGCTCCCCTTCGAACCTTCTTCTATGCCGCCTGGGCCAGCCGATCGCCCGCCATCCGGAAGGATAGCGCTTCGGCCAGATGAATGCGGCTGGTCGTTTCGGCGCCATCGAGGTCGGCGAGCGTGCGCGCGACCTTCAGCACGCGATGGTATCCGCGCGCCGACAACAGCATCTTCTCCGCCGCGTCCTGCAGCAGCGCTCTGGCGGCCGTGTCGCAATGCGCGGTCCGTTCGATGACGGATGCGGGGCAGGCCGCGTTGGTCGTCGCCGCCGGAAGACCGATCGCGGCGAACCGCTCGTTCTGTATCTGCCGCGCCTGTGCGACACGCTCGGCGACCGTCGGCCGAACTCTCCGCCTGCCCCGGCGCGATCAGATCCGACGCGGTCACGGCCGGCACTTCGATCTTCATGTCGATCCGGTCCAGCAAGGGGCCGGAGAGACGTGACTGGTAGTCGGTGACGCAACGCGGCCCGCGCGCGCAGCGATGGCCGGGCTCGCCGGCCATGCCGCAGCGGCACGGATTCATCGCCGTGATCAGCTGGATGCGCGCCGGGATAGGTGACGCGGTGATTGGCCCGCGCGATCACGCATTCGCCGTTCTCCAGCGGCTGGCGCAGGCTGTCGAGGACCGCCGGGTGGAACTCCGGCAATTCGTCGAGAAAGAGAATGCCGTTATGCGCCAAGGAGACCTCGCCGGGCCGGGCGCGGGTGCCGCCGCCGACCATGGCCGCCATCGAGGCAGAGTGATGGGGTGCGCGGAATGGCCGCCTCTCGCTCAGCTTTCCGCCGGCCAGTTCGCCGGCGATCGAGGCGACCATCGACACTTCCAGCAATTCGCGCGGCGACAGGGGCGGCAGGATCGATGGAAGGCGCGCGGCGAGCATCGACTTGCCGGAGCCGGGCGGGCCGACCATCAGCAGATTGTGGCCGCCGGCCGCGGCGATCTCCAGAGCGCGCTTGGCCGTCTCCTGGCCGCGCACATCGGCAAGGTCAGGCAGATCGGCGGACCGCCTGCCGCCTCGCCGGCTGCGGCCGCGTCAGAACCTGGGTGCCGCGAAAATGATTGGCGATGGCGATCAGGCTGCGCGGCGCGAGGATCTCCACCCCCTCGCCCGCCCAGGCCGCTTCGGCGCCGCTGGCGGCGGGGCAGATCAAGCCCCGTCCGTGCGCATGGGCGCCGATCGCCGCCGGCAACGCGCCGGCGACCGGGGCGATCGTGCCGTCGAGCGACAGCTCACCGATGACCGTGAAGCTCTCCAGCGCATCGGCCGGAATGGCGCCGAGCGCCGCCATCAGGCCGAGCGCGATCGGCAGGTCGTAATGGCTGCCCTCCTTCGGCAGGTCGGCCGGCGCCAGATTGACCGTCACGCGCTTGACCGGCATCGACAGCCCCGAGGCATGCAGGGCCGCCTGCACCCGCTCGCGGCTCTCGGCGACGGCCTTGTCGGGCAGGCCGACGATCTGCATGCCCAGCTTTCCCGGCGCGATCATCACCTGCACGCGAAACCGGCACAGCCTCGATGCCCTGGAAGGAGACAGTGTGAATGGTGGCGACCATGATTCGATCCTCTTCGCCCGCTTGACGCAGAGGCAAGCACAGGCGCCAGCACAAATCAAGAACAATGGGACGATTTTCTTACGACGAAGAGAGGCGTCCTGTGATCCGCCCAGCCGTGCAGCGATGGCCGCTCAGCCGTTCCGCCGGGTCTCGACGGCATCCCAGAAGAGCGCGGCGATGTCGGCGCCGCCGAAACGCTTCACCTCGCGGATGCCGGTCGGGCTGGTGACGTTGATCTCCGTCAGGAAATCGCCGATCACGTCGATGCCGACGAGGGTGAAGCCGCGGTCGCGCAAGGCCGGGCCGATCCGCTCGCAGATCTCCCGGTCGCGGTCGGTCATCTCCACCGGCTCCGCCCTGCCGCCGACATGCATGTTGGAGCGGGAATCGGTTTCGGAGGGGACGCGGTTGATGGCGCCGACCGGCTCGCCCTCGATAAGGATGATGCGCTTGTCGCCCTGGCGCACCGCCGGCAGGTAGCGCTGGACGATGTAGGGTTCGCGGCTCATCTGCTCGAACAGCTCGATCAGGGCGGTAAGATTGCGGTCGTCCTCCCGCAGGTGAAAGATGCCGGCCCCGCCATTGCCGTAGAGCGGCTTGAGGATGATGTCGCCATGGCGCCTGCGGAAGTCCGCCACCGCCTGCCGGTCCCGCGTGATCAGCGTCTGCGGCATCAGATCCGGGAAGTCGGTGACGAAGATCTTCTCCGGCGAATTGCGGACCCAGGCGGGATCGTTGACGACCAGCGTGCGCGGATGGATCCGCTCCAGCAGGTGGGTCGTCGTGATATAGTTCATGTCGAAGGGCGGATCCTGGCGCAGCAGCACGACATCCATCGTGGCGAGGTCGATGCGCCGCTCGTCGCCGAGATCGAAATGGCTGCCAGCCTCGTCACGCAGATTCATCGGTTCGGCTCGCGCGACCAGACGGCCCTCGTCGAGGCTCATCGCGTCCGGCACGTAGTGCCAAAGCTCATAGCCGCGGGCTCTGCGCCTCCAGTCCGAGCGCGAAGGTGGTGTCGCCCGCAATCTGGAGGGTCGATACGTGATCCATCTGGATCGCCACTTTCAGCGCCATGGCCAGCTCCTCAATCGTGTTTCCCTGCAACCAACTAGCGCCGGTGCCGCTCCTGCGAAAGACCCCTCCGGACAGGCTGTCGCGAAACCCGGCAGCGAACGCAAGACTTTAGCAATCCGCATTTCATAGGATCAATTTCCGATCGAACCAAAAAGCGGCGCCCATGACTCCCGAAGATCGCACCGATTGCAGCGCGACGGACGGCCATGCATCGACCGATATCCTGACAGGGCTCGGCAACCGGCAACGGTTCTTCCGCAAGCTTTCGCGGCTGATCGAGCAGCGCGCCGACGATCCGGTGCCCTTTGCGATCGCTCTTTTCAATATTGACGGTTTCAGACCGCTCAACGATCTCTTCGGCCGCCATGCCGGCGACATCGATCCTGGCGCAGACCGCGCTGCGCCTTCACAACGCGCTGGAGGACACGGCCACCATCTGCCGGCTCGGCGGCGACGAGTTCGCGGTGCTGCTGCCGACGACCTTCACGGAGGAGCGGCAAGGCGCAGCGGCCGAGCTCGTCATGGAGCTGGTTTCGGCGCCCTACGATATCGGCGAACGCAGCGTTCGCATCTCCTGCTCGGCGGGTGGCGCCATCTACAGCGATGCCCCGACGATTCGGGAAGCATTTCTTTCAGAAGGCGGAGACGGCGCTCTACCACGCCAAGCGCGGCGGACGCGGCAATGTCGTCATTCACTCGCGCGCCATGGACGAGGCCTCGCGGCGCGAGACGCAGATCGAGCAGGCGCTGCGGCGCGCCGTTTCGGCCGGCGAGGTCGAAAACCACTTCCAGCCGATCGTCGAACTGGAGACCGGGCGGCTGGTCGGCTTCGAGAGCCTCGCCCGCTGGAGCGATCCTGATCTCGGGAGGGTGCCGCCCGACATCTTCATCCGCATTGCCGAGGAACGGGGGGTGATCGGGCCGCTGACGCAGCTTCTCCTGCGCAAGGCGTGCCTTACCGCCCGGCAATGGCCGCGGCACCTCTTCCTGTCGTTCAACCTGTCGCCGTCGCAGCTGGTCGATCCGAACACCAGCCTGATCGTTCTTTCGATCATCGCCGAGACGCGATTCGACCCCCGACGGCTCGAGATCGAGATCACCGAAACGGGCATTATGGCCGATCCGGCGACCGCAGGGCGCATCGTCTCGGAACTTCAGGGCGTCGGGATAAGTGTGTCGCTGGACGATTTCGGCACCGGACAGTCGTCGCTTGGGCGTTTGCGGGACTTCCGGTTCGACAAGCTGAAGATCGACCGCGCCTTCGTGGCGGCGATGCTCGAGGATCGACCGAGCGAGCATATCATGCGCGCGATCCTGTCGATGTGCGAGGGCCTCGGCATGGCGACCGTGGCGGAGGGTATCGAAACCGCTGATCAGGCCGACCGTCTGGTCGGTTTCGGATGCGGCGGAGGCCAGGGCTACTATTTCGGCAGGCCGGCCAGCGCCGACCGAGACGCTGGCGCTGGTCCAGCGCCTCGACCAAGCCGAACCTCGCAACAGCCTCCGTTGAGCCGCATCGTGACGGTCGGTGCCGCCTTCTGGAGCGTCGACAATCAAAAGGCGGCCACCGAGGCCGCCCTTGCCGAGCCATACGTGTCGCCGCGATCAGGCCTTGTCGTAGCAGACCGAGGCGTGGCCGGCCTTGATGAAGCCGAGCTTGGTGGCGGCGCCCTTGGAAAGGTCGAGCACCCGGCCATGCGCATAGGGGCCGCGATCGTTGATCCGCACGACGATGCTGCGGCCGTTGCGCTTGTTGGTCACGCGCACCTTCGTGCCGAGCGGCAGGGTCTTGTGGGCCGCCGTCATGGCGTTCTGGTTGAACCGCTCGCCGGAGGCCGTCTTCTTGCCATTGAAACCGGGGCCGTACCAGGAGGCCTGGCCGCAACCGGCCTGGGCCGGCGCAGCAAGAGAGAGCGCGATCGCGGCGGCAGCCGCGGCGGCGTAGAACGTCTTTTTCACTATGAACCCTCGTCGTCTGGGAAGGACGTTGATAGCGCCTGCGGATTAGGCGGAGCGGTCACGTCGGGACCTCGATCCGCGCCTGCCAGGCGCCGTTTGCAGGGACGCTTTTCGTCGTTCGATCGGGCGACAATGTGATGGTTCCACGACGATGTTGGGGTGATTTGTCGACGCCGCAGGGCCCGTGGACGTCCGCGCCGACCGCCATGAGCGGCTCGCGCGGCCGGTCGGAGGATGGGCTCGAACGCGTTGGCGGACATGCCAAGAACCTCATCGGCAATGATGGCGAACGAGGAAACGTTAGTCGCGTTCGCTCTTGCCGATCGGCGCTGCCGGGTGACCGCAGGTGCTGCGGCTCTTCTGCCCCTCGACGCGGCAGCCTCCACGAGACTGTCCACTGGCTTGCCGAAGAGCGCCGACGATTCCACCGGACAAAGAAAAACCCGGCCGAAGCCGGGTTTGGTGCCCAGGAGAGGACTCGAACCTCCACGCCTCGCGGCACACGGACCTGAACCGTGCGCGTCTACCAATTCCGCCACCTGGGCAATGCCGTCTGGTCGTGCGCCATCTAGACGGCGGCCGATGCGCTGTCAACGCTCCGGCAAAGAGTTTTCATGGGCCACCGGAGCCGCGCCTCATGGGCGTCGCCGGCCGGGCTGCCATTCCTATTACGCGGACAGCGTTTCGGCCCGGGTGACCAGGGTGTCCGGGCCTAGTTCGTAGAGAAGCGGCACGCCGGTGGCGATCTCGAACCCGACGATCTCGTCCCTGTCGAGGCGGTTGAGCACCATGCAGATGGAGCGCAGCGAGTTACCGTGCGCGGCGACGATGACGTTGCGGCCGCCCATCACCGCCGGCAGGATGTCGGTGACGAAATAGGGGAGCGTGCGGGCCAGCGTGTCCTTCAGGCTCTCGCCGCCGGGCGGCGGAACATCATAGCTGCGGCGCCAGATGTGCACCTGTTCGGCGCCCCATTTGTCGCGGGCATCGTCCTTGTTGAGACCGGCCAGGTCGCCATAATCGCGCTCATTGAGGGCGACGTCCCTGCGGGTCTCCAGACCCGTCTGGCCAAGTTCCTGCAGCATGATCGTCAGCGTGCGCTGGGCGCGCGAGAGTTCGGAGGTGAAAGCCAGATCGAACGAAAGGCCCCGCTCCTTCAGCGCGACGCCCGCCGCCTTCGCTTCGGCGACGCCCTTTTCGGTCAGGTCCGGATCCTTCCAGCCGGTGAAGAGGTTCTTGAGGTTCCATTCGCTCTGGCCGTGGCGAACGAGGACGAGAGTGCCGGGCATGGTCGATATTCCCTTGATTCAGATGTGCAGATCCTGAGCGCCCATGGCCTGAGCGATGAGAGCCATGTCGTCGCGGCCGATACCGAAGAGCGAGCCGCGGAAATACATGCCCCAATGAGTACGGTTCTTGACGAAGGAAAAGCGGTCGAGCAGCGGATAGACATCCGCCGGGCGCGCCGTCGCGTAGCGGGCGGGACGTCGGACGCCGCTCTCCTCGCCCATCGCGACCTCGTCCGCCGGGCCCTCCAGAACCTCGCCGATGGCGACGAATGCGCGCACCGCTTCGCCGCCGATCAGCTTCTGGCGCGGCGCATAGTAGGCAAAGACATCGCCGGTGCCGAGGCGCGCGGCGGCCTTGCCGCTGCCATGGGCGAACATGCAGAAGCCGCCTTCGACGCCGCGCGCGACATGCTCGGCCGCCGCCACGCCGACGAAATAGCGGCGCTCGCTCATTCGCCGCCGAGGCCCAGCACGTCGGCCATGGAATAGAGGCCCGGTTGACGGCCCCGCGCCCAGAGCGCCGCCGTGACAGCGCCGCGAGCGAAGATCGCCCGGTCCTCGGCGTGGTGCGACAGGGTGATCCGTTCGCCAGGCCCGGCCAGGATCACCGAGTGATCGCCGACGACAGAGCCGCCGCGCAGCGTGGCGAAGCCGATCGCCCCCTCGGGCCGGGGGCCGGTCTGGCCGTCGCGGCTGCGGACCGCACTGTCACCGAGGTCGATGCCGCGCCCGTCCGCAGCGGCCTGCCCGAGAAGCAGGGCCGTGCCCGACGGCGCGTCGACCTTGTGCTTGTGATGCATTTCGAGAACTTCGATGTCGAAGCTCGTGGGAAGCGCCTTCGCCGCCTGCCGGACCAGTGCGGCCAGCAGATTGACGCCGAGGCTCATATTGCCGCTCCGCACGATGACCGCCGCCTCGGCAGTCCGTGCAATGGCGTCCAGGTGATCCTGCTCGAATCCGGTGGTGCCGATGATATGGGCGATGCCGGCGGAAGCGGCCGCTTCTGCAAAGCCGACGGTCGCCGTGGGAGCGGTGAAGTCGAGCAGTCCCTCCGCCCCGGCGAGCGCCGCTTCAAGATCGGCGGTGACTGCGACGCCATTCGCCCCGGTCCCGGCGAGTTCGCCGCAGTCCCGGCCGATGACGTCGGCGCCGGCCCGCTCGACGGCGGCGTGCAGCACGACGTCGCCGCGCTCGGCGATCGCGCGAATCAGGGCGCCGCCCATCCGGCCCCCGGCGCCCACCACGACAAGCTTCATCGGCGTCATCGGACCGCCCTCCTATTCCGCCGCATCGCTCGACAGGTCCAGCGATGGCCGCTCGCTCATCTGCCGATAGCGGCGATAGAGACCGTCGGGCAAGCCCATCAGTTCGTCATGGGTGCCCTGTTCCACCACCTCGCCATCCTCCATGACGACGATCCTGTCGGCGTTCTGCACCGTCGACAGGCGATGAGCGACGACAATCGTCGTGCGGCCCTTCATCACATGCTCCAGCGCATCCTGCACCATCTTCTCCGATTCATTGTCGAGGGCGCTTGTCGCCTCGTCGAGCAGCAGGATGGGCGCGTCACGCAGAAGCGCCCGCGCGATCGACAGCCGCTGGCGCTGGCCGCCGGATAGCGAAGTGCCGTTTTCGCCGAGCGGCGTGGCGTAGCCTTGGTTGAGCCCTTCGATGAAATCATCGGCGTGGGCAAGCCGGGCCGCGTGGCGGACCTCCTCGTCCGTCGCCGACGGGCGGCCATTGCGGATATTGTCGGCGACCGAGCCCTCGAAGAGATAGGGGTGCTGGCCGACATAGGCCGCCGCGCTCCGCAGCGATGCCTTGGTGACATGGCCGATATCCTGGCCATCGATCAGGATGCGGCCGGAATCGGGGTCGAAAAAGCGCAGGAGAAGCGTGATCAGCGTCGACTTTCCGGCGCCGGAGGGGCCGATGATCGCGACGGTCCTGCCGGCCGGCACGTCCAGTGTCAGACCCTTGAGGACGGGGCGCTCGCTGAGATAGCCGAACCAGACATCCTCGAAACGTATCGCGCCGGAGGTGACGCTCAGATCGACACTGCCATGCACATCCTTCTGTCTGGGCTGCGTGTCCAGCAGTTCATAGACCATGCGGGCATTGACGAGAGCCTTCTCGAGCTGGATCTGGCTCTTGGCGAGTTTCTTGGCTGGTTCGTAGGCCAGCATCATCGCGGCGATGAACGAGACCATCGAGCCGGGCGGTACGCCCGAGGAGAGAGAACGGGTGGCGGTGAACCAGACCGCAATGGCGATCGCCGCGCCGACGATCAGATCGGTGATCGGCGAAACGCGCTCGCTGATCCGCACCAACCTGTTGGACTGTTTCTCGACCTTGCGGTTCAACACGCCGAAACGATCGTTGAGATAGGGCTCCATGGTGAACGCCTTGACCACGGCGATGCCCTGCACGGTCTCCTGAATGGTGCCGAACAGGCTCGAGCTGGTGCCGATGTTGCGCCGCACTTCCTTGCGCAGGCGCCGCATCAGACGGTTGAGCAGGTAGAAGAGCGCCGGACCGACGAAGAGGACCACGACGGTCAGTCCCGGCTCCTGATAGATCATCACGCCAATAAGGGCGATGAGCGTCACCAGATCGCGCGAGACGGTGACCAGCGTCGTGTTCAGCACCGAGCGGATGCCGCTGATATTGCTGCTGATGCGCGCCGTCAGCCGGGCCGAGCGGTCCGACATGTGGAAGCGCATGTCCAGCGCCAGGAGGTGCGAGTAGATGCGGCGCTGATACCGGGCCACGACATTGTTGCCGATCCGGCCGAGCAGGATCGCCTGAAAATAGCCAGCCAGCGAACGGACGGCGAAGGCGGCAAAGATGCCCGCGGCGATCAGCGGGATCAGCGCGGTGTTCTCGCGCACGAAGATCTCGTTGACCACGTCCTTGACGATGTAGGCGAGGAAGGCCGTCGCGGCAGAGGACAGTGCAAGACACAGTCCGGCGAGCAGATATGTCCGGTAGTGATGGCGGAAATTCTCACCGAATATCCGTCTCAGAAGCGTGAGATTCGCCGCTTCGGCGATGCCGTCCCTTGGTCGCTTGGCCTGCATGTCGTCTGCGCTGCGCTTTCCTGCCGGACCGATGCCTGTCGCGGCGCTTCTAACGGCTGTGGCGAGGTTTGACCATAGAGGCGGACCCCGGCGGAAAAACCGCTCAGCGGTCGGGCCGCGGCAGCGGTAGTGGAGGGATCGGCATTGCGGTCACTGCCGAATAGATCGCCGCGTCCTGTGATTTCGCCGGGGCGGCCAGCACCCCCTTGCACGCCTTCGGGAGCGCCGCCATCGTCATCACGTCGCGCGCCTTGGGCTGCGGTTTCGCTCCGGCCTTGGGCGGTGCCCAGGGCTCCCTGGTGAACCACCACGACAGGGGTTTTCCGCATCCATCCCCGCTGCCCGTGCCGTTCTGAGGCTTGCACTGCGGCGAGCCGTCCTGGCAACGCAGCCGGACGTGGAAATGATAGTTGTGTCCCCAAAAGGGGCGCACCTTGTTCAGCCAGGCGCGGTCCGACCCGGCGGTCTGGCACAGTTTCTTCTTGATCGAGGGATGGACGAGGATGCGCTGAACTTCCGGATAGGAGGCGGCGCGCTTGATCAGGGCGGCCTGACCCGGCGTCCAGACATTCTCGTTGATCGGGCGCGGTTCGCTGGCCTTGGCGACAAGCATGTCGGTCGCGGCCAGGTTCTCGCGTTCGGAGCGGCTCAGGCGGCGGTCCGGCATCGGGGTCAGCCAGATGTCGGCGTCGAGACCGACCTGATGGGACGCGTGGCCGGTCAGCATCGGGCCGCCGCGCGGCTGCGAGACATCACCGACGAGGAGGCCGTTCCAGCCGTCCTTCGCCGCGTCCTCCGACAGTTTCTCCAGAAGGCCGATCAATTCGGGGTGCCCCCAGCGCCGGTTGCGGCTCGGACGCATGACCTGCCAGTGCGGGCCATCCATCGGCAGGCCGAGCCCGCCGGCGAAGCAGCCCTTCGAGTAGAAGCCGAATGTTTCCGGCTTCATGTCCGCCGGCAGGTCCTTAGCGCCGAACAGATCCTTGGCAAGCGTCGCGGCGGCAGCCGGCGAAGCCAACAGCGCCAGCGCCAACACGGCGGCGGAAATCGATCTGATCATGCGGCCGCTCCGTTGCCTGGCGTCCGATTCGTCGGGAAGAATAGCATCGCCCAGCCGTCTAGGAGAACGGCTGGGCGAAAACGTGACGCCGCAGGGGCATTCGGGCTGGTCAGGCGAGGCCGACGGCGCCCTCGCGGATGAAGTTGCCGCTGCGCAGATCGCGCATCGCCTCCATGATCTCCTCACGCGTGTTCATCACGATCGGCCCGTGCCATGCGACCGGCTCCTGGATCGGCTTGCCGGTGACGAGCAGGAAGCGGACGCCCCTTTCGCCGGCCTGTACGACGATCTCGTCGCCGGTATCGAAGACGACGAGCGTGCGGTCGCCGCTCATGTCGCGCAGATGGACTTCCTCGCCGTCCACCTCCTTCTCGACCAGCACGCCGAATGGCCTGCTGGCGTCACGGAAGGTCGCCGAGCCCTCGAAAATATAGGCGAAGGCGGAGCGGTAGGTGTCGATCGGCAGGATCTTGCGGACGCCGGGCGGCACCGAGATGTCGAGATATTGCGGATCGGCGGCGATGCCGTCGACCGGGCCCTTGCGGCCCCAGAACGAGCCGCAGACGACGCGCACGGCGGTGCCGTCATCGTCGATCTCGACGGGAATATCCGCGCTGGTGATGTCCTGGTAGCGCGGCCGGGTCATCTTGTGGTCGCGTGGTAGATTGGCCCACAGCTGAAAGCCGTGCATGCGCCCGACCTTGTCGCCCTTCGGCATCTCCTGATGCATGATGCCGGAGCCGGCGGTCATCCACTGCACGTCGCCGGCGCCCAGGCTGCCCTGGTTGCCGAGGCTGTCGGCGTGGTCGACCGTGCCGGCCAGAACATAGGTGATGGTCTCGATCCCGCGATGGGGGTGCCAGGGAAAGCCGGCGGAATAGAGCCGCGGATCGTCATTGCGAAAATCGTCCATCATCAGGAACGGGTCGGTCAGCGAAGGATCGCCGAAGCCGAAGACACGCTCGAGCTGGACTCCGGCGCCCTCGAGGTGGGTCTGCGTCCCGGATAGGGATTTGACGGGTCGAATGGACATGAAAATGGTCTCCTGGGGCGGCCCGACTGGGCGCCTCGCTTGCGGCGCATCTGGTGACGGGTCCGCTAGCGCGCAATGGCGGTCCGGTTGACGGTTCGTCTTCCGGAATCAGCCCAGCAGGATTGCGAGGGTGGCGAGCGCGACGGCGAAGAGCGCCGTCGTCAGCGCAAGGAAGGCGGCGTTCCAGCCAATGCCGACCCGCCATGCGGAGACGCCGCCGAACCGGCCGATCAGCATGGTGGTCGCCGTGAAGGGCGAGGTCAGGCCGCTCAGCACCCAGCCGCTGAGGATGGCCAGCACCAGCAGCGAGGGTGCAACGCCGAGATCGGCCGGATCGGGGATCAGCGGCGCGAACAGGACGACCGCGAGGATCGGGTTCATGCCGAGTTGCCCGGTGAGCGGGACGAAGACAATGATCGCGAGCAGCAGCGGCACGACGGGGATGGCGGATAGATCGATGCCGAGCGCCGCAACCCATGGCTTCGCCAGCGCGCCGCCCGTCGCGCCAATGAAGCCGGCCATGATCAGCAGGACCAGCTCCGCACGGTAGTCGGGCAGTTCGCGCGTGGCGAAGCGGCCAATGCTCTCTTTGATCGAGGGACCGGTCGGCGGGCCGCTCACCCGTTCGAGGACCAGCCATGACAGCGCCACCAACGGGACGAAGACCATGACGATCGCAGCGACCCTCAGATGGGTCAGAAGCTCGATCAGGCCGACGCCGCCGAGCGTGATCAGCAGCAGCATGATCAGGGGCAACAGGTTTGCGACGCTGCCCTGGACCGATCGGCGCGGCGGCGCGCCACCAGGAATCGCGGGCTTCATCAGCGTGTCGAGGGCCCAGCCGGCGACCGTGAAGATCAGCACGAAGAGGAGACCGAAGGGAAGTAGCCCTCCCCAGCTCGCGCCGGCCACGAGATCGACCGTGATGACCGGCCCGAAGGCGAGTGGCGACCACAGGATCGAGGAGAGAAAGCCGCGCTGGATGGCCAGCAGCATGCGGCGGTTGCGTATCTCGGCTATGGCCGGGTCGGCCTCTTCCTCCATCAGCCGTGCGACCATCGAGCCGAGGAGCTGAATCGAGCCGTAGTTGAGGACCAGGGCGAAGAGATGCCCGCCGGTGGAGAGGGCCAGATAGCGACGTCCCGGAGGTTGTGTGGCGATATAGCGGCCAGCGCCGCGGATCGCCTCTGAATGCATGGCCGGCACCCGGAGTGTCGCCAGCGCGACGAAAAAGCCGCAGATGAAATTGGCCTGCACCATGCCGCGCCACAGAACATCCCCCCAGTCCGGGCGGGTGAGCAGAGCAATCAGCACCAGCACTGCGCCGACGGTCACGAAGGCCAGGCGAGTCGGCGCCAGTCTCGGCAGGCAGAGCACAAGATAGACGAGGATGCAGCCGCCGGCGAGAAAGGCGGCGGGTGCGAAGCCGACCCACTCGTATAGGGCGGCAGAAACCGTTGCGATCAGTAGGAGACAGCCGATCAGCACTTGAGCAATCCCGCTTTCGGCCCGATGCAGAACCAGGCTTTTCGGACGCTTCTACAGATATTTGCTGCCGGAAGGAAAGCCGTTGGCGCGGAACGGAGGAAGACCCGCACGCGTTTGGGTCCATAAGATATTTCAACCCGATCGAGGAGCATCATCATGCCCGTCACCGACCCTTACGCGCCTGACCCCGAAGCCGATGCGATGACCCGGACGCCGCAGGGGATCGCCGCCGACGAGAGCCTGTCGATCGAGGACAAGCTCGACCAGCTGGTGGCGATGAAGCAGGCGACCGGCCAGAGAGGCGCGGACGGTACGCTCGATCCGGCTCTCGTCTCGCGGCAGATGCAGGATATCGACGCGGCGATGGCGCGCGTACAGAGCCAGTCCGATCCGGTCGACGGCACCAAGGAAGGCAGCCGCCGGCCCGACGATATGGTGGGCAAGGAACGGCCGGAAAGCTGAGGCGAAGGGCGCGGGAGCGCCTTCCTTCCTTGAGCTGTCAGCCCGGAAGGCGCGCCGCGATGGCGAGAACCAGCCGCTCGGCGACCTCGTCCTTGCTCATCTCGTCCCAGTGCTCGACACCCCCGGCGGAAATCAGCGCGACACGGTTGCGGCCGCCGCCCATCACGCCGCCCGTGCCGCCAATGCCACTGTCATGGCTGACATCATTGGCAACGATCATGTCGGCACCCTTTCGGACCCGCTTCTCCTCGCCATAGCTCTCGATATCGCGCGTCTCGGCGGCGAAACCGATCACCATCGCCGGGCGCTGGTTCTCGTGACGGGCGATCGAGGCAAGGATGTCCGGGTTCTCGGCGAGCTTGAGCTTGGTGAGGCCGCCCTCGCTCTTCTTGGTTTTCTGCTCGGCGATCCGGGCGGCCCGGTAATCGGCGACGGCGGCGACGAAGATGGCGATGTCGGCCGGTAGCGCCTCCTCCACCGCCGCCTTCATCTCCTCGGCCGTCTGCACCCTCACCACATCGCAGCCGACCGGATCGGGGATCGTCACCGGTCCCGAGACCAGTGTGACCCGCGCTCCGGCCCGGGCGCAGGCTCCGGCGATGGCATGACCCTGCCGCCCCGACGAACGGTTGGCGATGTAGCGCACCGGGTCGATCGGTTCGTGGGTCGGACCGGAGGTGACGATCACATGCTTGCCGGCAAGCGGCCGGTCGGCGATGAGCGGCGAGAACATGTGGATCGCTTGGGCGGCAATGGCGGCGGGCTCGCTCATGCGGCCCCGGCCCGCTTCACCGCTTTCCGCCATCTCACCCGTTTCCGGGCCGATGAAGCGACAGCCATCCTCCGCCAGCCGCGCAACGTTGCGCCGGGTCGCCGGATGGTCCCACATGGCCGGATTCATGGCCGGCGCGAGCAGCACGGGCGCGCGTGTTGCGAGCAGCACCGCGCCGGCGAGATCGTCGGCCACGCCGTTGGCCATCTTCGCCATCCGGTCGGCGGTCGCGGGCGCCACGATGACAAGATCGGCCGACCGGGCCAGGCGGATATGGCCGACATCGACCTCGGCCTGCCGGTCCCAGAGATCGGTATGACACTGACCGCCGGACAGCGCGGAGGCGGCCATCGGCGTCACGAATTGCTGTGCCGCCTCGGTCATCACGACCGCGGTTTCGGCGCCGCGCTCGCGCAGGCGGCGGATCAGGTCGAGCGCCTTGTAGGCCGCGATGCCGCCGCCGATGACGAGGAGAACTGTTCTGCCGGAGAGACCGCCAGCGCCCTCCTCCGCCACCGATGCGGGGAATGACGACGCGGGCCGCGCAGCGGCAGCGCCTTTCAGCTCCGCCTCGTCGTCCGACGCCAGCGCGCGCAATACGGTGCGCAGTTCCTCCTCGACCGAGCGCCCATTTTCGGCCGCACGGATGCGGACCGCCTGTTTGACCTCGTCCTCGATATTGCGGATGGTGATGCTTGCCATGGCTCTTTCCTCGCCTAGGCAAAGCGATAGGCCGGGACTGCAATCATTGCAATCAACTTGACTGGCGGAGGTTAATGATGGCGAGTGAACGGGACATGCTGACAGCCATTGCGCTGGCCCTCTGCATCGTTGCCGCGCCCGCCCATGCAACGGGCGAGATCAGCTGCCGCGGCATTGAGAACGCGGCGGTGAACCTCTCGCTCGGCTTCGGAACGCTGCCGATCCTCAGCGTCATCTCCGCGCGGATCGCGGTCGACGGCACCATCTACCAATTGCGGGGAGGAGAGGACGCCACGACAATCCGGTTCGGCGACGGCGCGTTTCTCGATGACGGGCTGATCGCCCGCTTCACCGACGACATCGTCAACGAAGTGCTGGCGGAACTGCGGATCGTGACGGCCGCCGAAAAGCGCGCCGTCGCCTCGGTCGGCCTGCTTCGCCTGCCGGGCCGCTCGGTCTATCCGCTCATCTGCGAAGGGCCGTGAGTCGTCAGCTGACCTGAATGGCGATCCAGACTGCGCAGAGCGCGATCACCCACAGCGCCACACGGCCCCAGCGCGTGTGCCGCGCCTCCGCCTGACCGATGATCTCGGCGGTCTGCCTCTCGAAGCGCAGCCCGTTCTCGATCATCAGGTCCAGTTCCCGCGTGAGATGGTCGACGCGATTGGCGATCGCGGGAGCCTGGCGGAGAAGCGCCAGCGCGGCATTGATCCCGGTCCGGGTATCGGCGAGCACGGCCTTCGGCCCGAGTTCCATGGTGAGATAGTCGCGCACCACCGGCTCCGCTGCCTTCCACATGTTGAAATGCGGATCCAGCGATCGCGCGACGCCTTCGACGGTCACCATCGTCTTCTGCAGCAGGATCAGTTCGGTGCGGGTCTCCATGTCGAACAGTTCGGTGACCTCGAAGAGCAGCGTCAGCAGCTTCGCCATGGAGATGGTCTCGGCGCTCTGGCCGTGGATCGGTTCGCCGATGGCGCGGATCGCCTGGGCGAAACTGGCCGGATCGTGCTGCTTCGGCACATAGCCCGCCTCGAAATGGACGTCGGCGACGCGCCGATAGTCACGGACGATGAAGCCGTAGAGAATGTCGGCCAGGAAGCGGCGCTCCTTCCTGCCGAGACGGCCCGAAATGCCGAGATCGACCGCGACGATGGTGCCATCCGGCTCGACGAAGAGATTGCCGGGATGCATGTCGGCGTGGAAGAAGCCGTCGCGCATCGCATGGCGCAGGAAGGACTGGATCAGGCAAACGGCCAGCCCCGACAGATCGTGGCCCTCGTCCCGCAGCGCCTCGACGTTGGAGAGCTTGATGCCGTCGATCCATTCCATGGTGACGACATCGCGGCCGGTCCGCTCCCAGTCGACGGCCGGCGTCCGGAAGCCCGCATCGTCGATCGTGTTCTCCGCCAGTTCCGACAGCGCCGCCGCCTCCAGCCGCAAATCCATCTCGATGCGCGTCGTCTGCGACAGGGTGTGCGCCACTTCGACAGGATGCAGGCGGCGGGTCGCCGGAACGAAGCGCTCCTGCATGCGGGCGGCGAGGAAGAAACTCTCCAGATCGTTGTAAAAGCGGTGGCGGACGCCGGGTCGGATCACTTTGACGGCAACCTTGTGGTGACGACCGTCCGGCCCGTCGATGATGGCCGGATGCACCTGGGCGATCGACGCCGCGGCGACCGGCTCCTGCAGCTCGACGAAGATGTCGCTGCAGGGACGGCCGATCGACCCCTCGATGGCGCGGCGTGCGGCCTCGATCGGAAAGGTCTCCATCCGGTCGTGAAGGGCGGACAGGTCGCGGGCGAGATCGGGACCGACAATGTCCGGCCGGGTGGCGAGAAACTGGCCGAGCTTCACATAGGAGGGGCCGAGCCGCTCGATGGCCCGGGAGAGGCGGGTTGCGCGGTCGCGCCGCCGCGAGCGGGGCCGCGCCAGCCATTTACCGAAACGCCACATGAGGCGCGGCATGCCGTCCAGATCCTGGCCGGGAAGAGCCGCGACGACGCCCTCGCGGGCGAAGATCCAGCCCGCCCGCATCAGCCGGAACTGCGCGCCAATGGCCGTCACGCGGTGCACCCTCGCATCATCGATCCTGTCCTCAGATCTTCCAGCCGGAATGGCAGGCCGCGATGCCGCCGGAATAGTCGCGCCAGGTGACGCGCTCGAAGCCGGCGCGCTCGATCATCGCCTTGAACTCGCTCTGCCGAGGGAACTTGCGGATGCTCTCGACCAGATACTGGTAGGGCTCGGCATCGCCCGTCACCATGCGTCCGACCTGCGGGATGACCCGGAACGACCATTGCTCATAGACCTTTTCCAGGAACGGCAGGTCGACCTCCGAAAACTCCAGGCAGAGGAACCGGCCGCCCGGCTTCAGGACGCGATAGGCTTCAGTGAGGGCGCGGTCGATATGGGGCACGTTCCTGATGCCGAAGGCGATCGTATACGCATCGAACGTGTCATCGTCGAACGGCAGATCCTCGGCATTGGCCTCGACGAAATGCAGCCTGTCCAGAAGTCCGGCCTTGCCCGCGCGGGCGGCGCCAACCTCCAGCATGGAGCCGTTGATGTCGAGAACCGTCACGCGGGCGTTGCGGCGAGAGGCCTCGACGATGCGGAAGGCGATATCGCCGGTTCCGCCGGCCACGTCGAGGCAGGACCAGCCGGGCCGCTTGCTCGGATTGAGCCAGGCCACCATCGCATCCTTCCAGGCGCGGTGGAGGCCGAGGCTCATCAGGTCGTTCATGAGATCGTAGCGGCGAGCCACGGCATGGAAGACATGGTCGACCATGTCCTGCTTGTCGTCTTCGCCGACGTTCCGATAGCCGTAAGACCTCTCCATGCCTCCGGCTGCGGTTGTGCGGTCTGTCGACATGGATCGTCCTCGGCAGTTGCGTTCAGGCAATTGGTTGGCGCTTACCAGATAGTGCGCCGCAACGCGATATCAGCGGGCCCGTGGTTCCTGCAACTTGACCGGACCGCTTAACCCTCCCTGAAGGCCGGAAGGACCATAGTCGGCGCAGATTCACAATTTCGGACTTGCCGCCATGATCCTTCGGACCGTCCTGCCGATCGCCGGCCTCGCCATCGCCATCGCCTATCTGGCGCCGGGCATCCTGCAGCGGCAGATGGATCGCCTCGCCGAGGAAGACGCGCCGGCCGTCGAAGCGACGGCAAGCACGGTGACGCCTGCCGGCCCGTCACCGGCCCGGCAGGCGGCGCCGATCCTGAATGGCTGGGATCGCCGGCACATCATGCAAGCCGACGCCTCGGGTCATTTCCGCGGCACCTTCGTCCTCAACGGCAAGCCGGTGGAGGCCATGATCGATACCGGCGCCACGCATGTCGCGATAAACGAGAGCACTGCACGGCGCCTCGGCCTGCAACTGATCGGGTCTGACTTCAGCCATCAGGTGCAGACGGCGAACGGCCTTGCGGAGGTCGCGCTCGCCACGCTGCACAGTGTGGAGATCGGTCCGATACGCCGGGAAAACGTGCCGGTGCTGGTCCTGCCCGACGAGGCGCTGTCGACGACGCTGATCGGCATGAGCTTTCTGAAGGAACTGAAGACATTCGAGATGGCGCGGGACCGCCTCGATCTGCAGGGCTGACCGGCGCTGATTCAGTCGATATCCGCGACGGCCTGCCGCATGATCGCGGAGAGGCGCGCCCCGCCCTGCCTCGCCACACGCTGCGTCTGTTCGTGCGAAAGCGGCTCGGCCTGCATGCCGGCGCCGAGATTGGTGATCATCGACAGGGCGCCGATCCGCAAGCCGTGAAAACGGCCCAGGATCACCTCGGGCACCGTCGACATGCCGACCGCGTCGGCGCCGATGTGCCGCGCCATGCGGATTTCCGCCGGGGTCTCGAAGGACGGGCCGCTGAACCAGCAATAGACACCCTTGTGGATCGGCTCGCCGACCTTGGCCGCCGCCGCCGCGATCGTCCGCCGCAGTTCCGGATCATAGGCCTTCGACATGTCGATGAAGCCATCGCCGCCGGCGCGGCCGATCAGCGGGTTCGGTCCGAGCGCGATATGATCCTCGATCAGCATGACGCTGGCCGGCGGCATGGTCTCGTGCAGGGAACCGGCGGCATTGGTCAGCAGCAGGGTCTCGATGCCGAGGCCGGCCAGAGATTCCAGTGTGCCGGCCATGGCCGCCGCATTGCCGCTTTCATAATAGTGCGAGCGTCCCGCCAGCATCAGCACCGGCCGCCCGGCAAATTCGCCGGCCACCACCTCGCCGGCATGGCCGGGCACGGTCGAGACCGGAAAATCCGGCAGGTCGCCATAGGGGATCGTGACCGCGTCCGTCACTTCCGATGACAGCGGGCCGAGACCGGAGCCGAGAACGATGGCGAGCGTCGGCGCACGGCCGGCCAGCCGCTCGATCAGAATGTCGACGGTTCGTTTGACCATGGAAGCGCCCCTTCATTTTTCCGTCACTTTGCGGCATTCCGTTCGCGCCGCAAGTGGATTGTCGCGCATTGCTCGACAGTCCGCCCGTCTATTGGCAGGTTCGGCCCGGAACCACGCCGTTTTCGCGAAAGATTCGAACTGATGGAGGCGATGGTGCCGGAACAGACCAAGGCAACGAGGGCCGCACCCGGCCGGCGCGGCGACTACCGCCTCTTCAGGCCGCTACAGACGCGATGGTCGGACAATGATCTCTACGGCCATATGAACAATGTCGTGCACTATTCGCTGTTCGACACGGCCGTCAATGGCTGGCTGATCGAGGAAGGCGTGCTCGATCCACTTCGGGGCGAGCGGGTCGGGCTCGTCGTCGAGACAGGCTGCCGCTACTTCGCGGAACTCGCCTTTCCGGACGCGGTCGATGCCGGCCTACGCGTCGCACGGCTCGGCACGTCGTCGGTGCGCTACGAGATCGGCCTGTTCCGGAACGGAGACGAGAGCGCTGCCGCCGAAGGGCATTTCGTCCATGTCTATGTCGACCGCCTCAGCCGCCGGCCGGCGCCGCTCAGGGACGATCTGCGCGCGCTCCTTTCGACCGTCCTGACGGAGACGGCCCGATGAGCGAGGCCGATCCCATTGCCGAACTGCAGAGCCGGATCGCCGAGATGGAGCGCGAGCTGGAAACGCTGAACGAGGTCGTTGCCGAACAGGCCGCGACGATGGCGGCGATGGAAAAGCGCATGGCGGCGCTGATCGAGCGCTTCCTCGCGGTCGAGGCACGGGCCGGCGACGCCGTTCCGATCGACAAGCCGCCGCACTGGTAGGCGCGACTGTACGGGCTATTCGGCGGCGGAAGCCTTGACGCCGGTCGGCGCCGGGCAGGAAACGCCGGTGCCGGCAAGGCCGCAATAGCCGTTCGGCACCTTCCGCAGATATTGCTGGTGCTCGGCCTCGGCATAATAGAATTCCGGCGCCTCGCGAATCTCGGTCGTGATCCTGCCCTTGCGGCCGGCATCCGCCAGGGCCTGCTGGTAGGCGTCGCGGCTTCTCTTCGCCGCCTCGAACTGGGCCTCGGACGTCGCATAGATCGCCGAGCGATAGGTGGTGCCGATATCATTGCCCTGGCGCATGCCCTGGGTCGGATCATGCTCCTCCCAGAACAGCTTCAGCAGGTCCTCATAGGCGATGGTCTGCGGGTCGAAGACCACCTTGACGATCTCCGCATGGCCGGTCTGGCCGGTCGTCGTCTCGTGATAGGTCGGGATTGGGCGTGTGGCCGCCGGCATAGCCGACCGCGGTGGCGATGACGCCGTGCGTCTGCCAGAACAGCCGTTCGGCGCCCCAGAAGCAGCCCATGCCGAAATAGGCGATCTCGGCGCCCTCCGGATAGGGACCCTTCAGCGGCGTGCCGAAGACGGCGTGCTGGCTCGCCGTCGGGATCGGTTCGCTGCGGCCGCGCAGAGCGTTTTCAGGCGCCGGCATGTCGGTCTTCTTCTTCAGCATGTCGGACAGAAAGAACATGGTCGCCTCCGGGATGATCATGATGGCCGCGCCTTCAGGCGGGTGCCGCGAAGCCCCTCTGGCGGCGGCGCTTGTGACCGATCATATAGGAAACCAGGGCGGCGATTGCGAAGAGGATGGCGCCCGGTACCGACAGGACGACCGACACCGCCCACCACAGCGAAGGATCGATGCCCTGGAGCGTGGTCCCAAGGCTCGCGGTCATGCGCGGCAGGGCCGACTGCATCGACTCCATGAGCGGCGTCATGATGATCGCCGATGCCCCGACCGAACGACTGATGTCGATCACCGCCAGGATGATGGCGGCGGCGAGCAGGACAAGGGCGAGAAAGCGGAAGGCGAAACGGATCATGAGCGTTCGTCGGACTGTTCGAAGATGGGTGCCATCCTTAGGTCGGTCGCTCGGCGACGTCCATGGTCAATCCGCCCATGACATGACGGCGGCGATCGGCAGGAGTTGTCGGGCCCGCGTCCCGGACGACCTCACCGGGCTCCCGTCCTCGGCTCGCGAACGTCCCGAAATTGGCCCTTGCCCTTGGACCGGTTCTGGCTATAGTCCGCGCCGCCCGCCCAGGGCACCAGACTCGCCGGTGAACGTCACGTTCCGGCCGGTCCATTCTCCGGTGAGGTGGCCGAGTGGTTGAAGGCGCACGCCTGGAACGCGTGTATACGGGAAACCGTATCGAGGGTTCGAATCCCTCTCTCACCGCCAGTTTCTATTTGTATGGCCCGGAGACATGGGTAACAGATCGTACCTAAGACATGGGTGACAATCTCGTGCCGAACGGGTTGTCGATGGTTTGCAAGGTTCTCTGCTCCAGGTCGATATATCCCAGATCATAGTGCATGAAGCTCGACAGCCAAATGCCATCGTCGACCTCCTTGATGCCGAGCCTCTGACCGGCGAGCACGGTCGAGACGTTGATCGTCTTCCTCATCATGCAGATGCGGCCGCAGGCGGTGACCAGGATGTCGCGATCGTGGAAGGGATAGTCCACGTCCGGCAGGCCCTCATAAGGTCTTGAGGACGGCAGTATAGAGCTCGGCGGGCATCTTCATGCCGAGCGCCTCGTGGGGCTTTCCTCATTGAATTCGTTGACGAAGGCGTCGAAGCTGGCCTGCTGCTGGAGGCTGTTCATGGCCGGCGGGCGTGCCGTTTCCTTCTTCAAGGTCCGGTGCATGCGCTCGTGACGGCCGTTCTGCTGGGGATGGCCCGGCTTGATGCGCTCGATGGCGATGCCGAGCCTGAGCCAAAACACCGACAGCTTCGACAGATTGTACAGTCCATTGGGCGAGGCGAAGGGCAGGCCGTTGTCGCTTCGGATCGCGGCCGGCAGCCCACGTTCCCTGAACAGGCGGGCAAAGGCGTCGAGGGCATTGATCTCCTTCGTCATTTCATGGGCTTCGCACATCAAAAGCGAGCGCGAGGCATGGTCCGTCACCGTCAGGGGGTAACAGGTGCGTCCATCGCCGAGCCGGAACTCGCCCTTGTAATCGGCGCACCACAGGTCGTTGGGATGAAGGCCTGCGGAAAGCTGCGTTCCTTCGGCCTTCATCCGGCGCCGCGGCAATATCGTGGTGTCGCGCCGGACCGTCGACTTCGCCGGGATTGGCTGACCAGGCCGTGGCGGTCGAGCACCGCATGGACCGTCGACTTCGCCGGGATGCGCACGTCGCCATTAAACCGGCGAACCAGCAGTTCCCTGATCTTCCTCGCACCCCAATGCCGGTGCTCGCGCTTCAACTGCACGATCATGTGCTCGACCTGGAACGGCAACTGGTTGGCGTAGCGCACCGGCCGCCGCGAGCGGTCCGTCAGCGCCTCGGCGTCAAATTCCTTGTAGCGGCCCCAGATCTTGTAGCCGGTCTTCCTCGAGATGCCGAACGCCCGGCACACGTCACTCATGCCGTCCCCGTCCAGAAGGCGGGCCACAAAACGTAGACGTTCCTCCATCACCGAACACTCTCTCCACGGCATCAACACCTCCGGCCAAAAGCCAAAAGTGTTACCCATGTGTCCGGTACAAAACGTCACCTATGTCTCGGGTCGCTCAATTGCCAACATGCTGTATTCGATGTTGGACTCCGCTGGGATCCGCGGCGGGTCGACAAGCTCGCGGCCGAGTCGGCAGGGCCGGAGATCAGAGCCGGTCTTCCACGGGTTTGGCGTCAGGATCGGATGCGACCTCGAAGGCAGCGGGGTTGATGAGCAGGTCCGCAAGCGTATATCGGTCGACGGTTTCGGTGAATGCGGCCAGCGCCTGGTGGAGAACGCCGCGCAAGCGACAGGCCGGCGTGATCAGGCAGTGATTGTCCGGACGGAAACACTCCACGAGTGCGAAGTCCGGCTCGGTCAGTCGCAGCACGTCGCCGAGCGCGATGTCCTTCGGAAGCCGGGCCAATGTCAGGCCACCGGACCGGCCGCGCACCGCCTTCAGATAACCCGCCTTGGTCAGTTCGTGCGCGACCTTCATCAGATGAGTGCGCGAAATGCGATAGACGTTCGCGGCTTCCTCGATCGTCACCAGTCGATCGGGTTTTGCGGCGGCATACAGCAGCAGCCGCAAGGCGTAGTCGGAAAAGCTGGTCAACCGCATAGCATTCTTGTCTCCGGCAGGCATTGGGCTTCGATTTCCGCGCAAAGATGACAACAGGACTCTCCGCGACGGCTGGCCGTCATGGGCAGTTCGCGTCCCATGCGCGCCGTTTCGCATCTCGGCAAGGCGAGCGATTCGGTGGAGAGGTCATCGCCTGATCCTTGGACGAAGCAGCATCGGACCATAGCAAATTGCAAAGAGACCGAAAGCCGCGCTCCATGCCATGCCTCCGGCCACCAGCAGATCCAGCGGCGAATCCGGCAGGAGCGGCGCCCAAACGCGGAGCAATGCGCCGATGGTGACGAGAACGAAGATTGCGATTGTGACGAAATTGGCGCCGATGGTCCTGCCCGTGTGGCCGAGACTGGCGCGGGTCATGACCGCAAGGGTCATCGTGGCGATCGCTCCCGCCGTCAGTGCATGGAGAGCGGCATCGGTCGAGACGATGTCCGGGCGGATGTTCGAAACACCGAGCAGAAAAAGGGAAACGGCCAGCCAGAAGTAGCCGACATGCAGGATGAGAAGGATCGGCTCGCGCCAGGTCGCCACGCCTCTCCAGCGCAAAAGGCGGACCAGAAGGAGGATTCCGGCGCTCATGAGCAGCAGGCCCGCAATTGTTTCGGAGGGGGTTGCGATCCACGCCGCGAGCGCAACCGCAACGACGATCAATGTCGCGCGGTCGAGGAGGCCGAAGCTGGCAGGCAGCCGGTGCTCGCCGCGTTTGACGAGCCAGTTGCGCGTGAAGCTCGGTACGATGCGGCCGCCGATCAGAGCGATCATCAGCGCCATCACCCCGAGCGCGAGCCTCGTCGCGATGCTGCCGATTTCCGGCTGCGTCTGCTCGATGTGATGGAGAAGATTCGCTGCCGCGAACAGGGTCAACAATGAGCCGACGGGCATATTCCGCCAATTGTGGCCGGCGATCACCTCGCGCCACACCGCCACCGCAAGGACCGTTGGAAAGACCATGTCGATCAGGAGCGCTGCAAAGGGCGAAGCGATCATGGCACAGGCGAACCGACCCGCGAGCCAGGTGGCAACAAGAAACGCCAGAGGCGCGCCGCTGAGCGGAAGTCGGCCCGTCCAATTGGGAACAGCGGTCAACACGAAACCCGTCATCACGGCGGCGACATAGCCGAAGATCATTTCATGTGCGTGCCAGACGGAGCCTCGGAAAGGGCCGCCCACTGCGATGCCGCCCGTCTCGTACATCCACAGCCAAAGCGGCACCGCAAGGGCAGCATAGGCTGCGCCAAGCAGGAAAAATGGCCGGAAGCCGTAGCTCAGGAACGCTGGGGTCGAGCGGCGCCGTCCGCGGCGGTCGGTGGAGTGATCGCCGGCCGCCACACGGCTCCGAAGGACAGAGCGATCCGCTGCTTTCAGCGGCAGCCCATCGTCAGGTCGCATCTTCTGTTCGCACCTCTCGCTGATTGGCCGTTCAAGCGCCGATCATCACTGCTCGAGTACCAGCCTAGCAGGGGACTGATAAAGATTCATCAAAAATATTGCTTTTTCTCCGTGCGTCAGCTAGATGATTGGGCATTCCACACGGAGTATCCAAAATGCCTCACTTCATTTCGCTAGGCGCTGCGCTGGCGGAGATCTTTCTTCTCCCTGGCAACGTTGCGTGTGACGCGATGGGCCTCGGCAAGGACGATCTGCGTGATCTCGTGCGCATGCTTGTCAATTCACTGGTCTGGATCACCGTCGGTATCTTGATCATGGCGGTCTGGGTGTTCTGAGAGACGCGGACACCGTTCCTCCCGAGGGAACTCGCTCTTCATTGTCTTGTGACGACCGCTATGCCCGGAGGACGGCGTTCACCGCCGGACGTCCGGGGACGACCACGATCGGCGATGTTCGGGATGGCGAATGTTCGATATCTGTCGCTTCAGAGCAGCAGTCTCGCCACAGCCCCGATCGAAATGACGAGTGCGACCACGCTCGGCAGGATCACCGCCGCCCCGAACAGGATCGCCAGAATGGTCGCCCAATCGTGCTCGATATGAAATCTCTCGATCATGGCCGCGAAGTCTAACCGCATCGAGCGGTTCGGCAAGGCTTTGCCGGATGGAGCCGGTCGATTTCGGCTTCATTTTCGAGTTGCGCAATTTCCCTCCTTGCATCCGGGAAAGCCCAATTCTAAAGATTTATCCAAAATAAACCTTTGTGAGGTCTGCATGACTGTTCCGCTGGAGGACCGGCCACGGCCCAGCGCCGAAAAGCCCCTGAACCTGCCGGGAATCGACCGCGTCTTCATCGGACGGGTGGTGCGCAAATTCTATGGTCGGGTGCGCGCGAACGAACGCCTCGGTCCCATCTTCGCCGGCGTGATCGGCGATCATTGGGAGCCGCATCTGGAGAAGATGACCGACTTCTGGTGCTCGGTGATCCTCAAGAACGGCGCCTATAGCGGCCGACCGGTGCCCGCACACCTGAGGCTAAAGCAGGTGCGACCGGAGGATTTCGCCATCTGGCTCGCCATCTTTCGGCAGACTGTGCGGGATATCTGTGAACCACAGGTTGCCGACATCTTCATCGAGCGGGCCGAACGCATTGCCAGCAGCCTTCAGTTGGCCATGTTCTACCGGTTGCCCGGTGTGGCCGCGGGCGACGACGGCACGTGAGGTGGTGACGCAGCTCCAGCGAGATTTTGCGATTGCGACCCTCTTCAGGTTACGATCGCGGAACGGGAATCGGGGGCTGTGGGCCGGCAACTGCAAGGGGCGAACATGATCAAGCAGCTCACCACCGACGAGCGTCACATAGCGGTCGTTCTGCTGGGAGCCATTGCTGCGGCCGGGCTCGCCATGGCCGCGTTCGGTCGCCTCGGACCACTCGGCGCCCACGGCTTGATCGTCATCATCTGTGCGGTGGGTCTGCTGCTCTACGTCCTTTCGGCGCTGTACGAACCCGAGCCCGACCCGGAACGTCTGACGCGCTATTACGACGATCCGATCAAGGTGGGCGTCGTGCTCACCATGGCCTGGGGCGTGTTCGGCATGTTCATGGGCGTTTGGGTGGCGGCTCAACTTGCCTGGCCCACTCTCGCATTCGACGCCGCCTGGTCGACCTTCGGGCGGCTTCGGCCGACGCACACGACCGGCGTGATTTTCGGATTCGGCGGCAATGCGCTGATCGCCACGTCCTTCTATGTCCTGCAGCGGACCTCCCGCGCCCGTCTCGCGGGCCAGCTAAGCCCGTGGTTCGTCGTGGTGGGCTACAATCTGTTCTGCATCGTCGCGGTCTCCGGCTATTTCATGGGTGTGACGCAGTCGAAGGAATATGCCGAGCCGGAGTGGTATGCGGACCTGTGGCTGGTGATCGTATGGGTAACCTATTTCGTCCTCTACATCCGCACGCTCGCCCGCCGCAAGGAACCGCACATCTACGTGGCCAACTGGTATTTCATGGCCTTTATCGTCGTGGTCGCCGTTCTGCACATCGTCAACAACATCGCCATTCCGATCTCGTGGGGGAGCGCAAAGAGCTACACGGTCTGGGCCGGTGTTCAGGATGCGATGGTGCAATGGTGGTACGGCCACAACGCCGTTGCCTTCTTTCTCACCTCGGGCTTCCTCGGCATGCTCTATTATTTCCTGCCGGTCCGGGCGCAGCGGCCGATCTTCTCCTACAGGCTTTCCATCCTCAGCTTCTGGGGCATCACGTTCTTCTACATGTGGGCGGGCTCGCACCACCTTCACTACACCGCGCTGCCGCACTGGGTGCAGAACCTCGGAATGACGTTCTCCGTGATGCTGCTGGTTCCATCGTGGGCTTCAGCGGGCAACGCTCTGCTTACGCTCAACGGGGCATGGCACCGTGTACGCGATGATGCGACACTGCGCTTCATGATGGTCGCGGCGGTCTTCTACGGCCTGTCGACGTTCGAAGGTTCATTCCTGGCCATCCGTCCTGTCAACGCGCTGTCCCACTATACGGACTGGACGGTCGGCCACGTCCACGCCGGGGCGCTCGGCTGGGTGGCTCTCATCACCTTCGGCTCAATCTACACCATGGTGCCGACCATCTGGCGACGCGAACGGATGTACTCGCCGATCCTCGTCGAAGTCCACTTCTGGCTCGCGATCGCCGGCACCCTGATTTACGTCTTCGCGATGTGGAATTCCGGCATCATCCAGGGCCTGATGTGGCGGACCTATACCGAAGAAGGCACCCTCGCCTACTCCTTCGTCGACAGCCTCGTGGCCATGTATCCCTATTACATCGCCCGGACGATCGGCGGGCTTGCTCTTCCTGCTGGGCTTCATCGTCGGCAGCTACAACATCTGGATGACGATGCGCTCCGTGCCGGCAACCGCCGACGGGCGACGGGACGTGCCCGATTACGGCGGCACTCCCGACGCGATGCCGAGTCCGGGGGAGTGATCAGCGATGCCTGAACTCTTCCACCGCAAGATCGAGCGCACCGCAATCGGCTTCGTGCTGGCCATCATCGCCGCCGCCAGCGTTGGCGGGATCGTCGAGATCGCCCCCCTCTTCACAATCCACCAGACAGTCGAGGAGGCGCCCGACATGCGCCTCTACACACCGTTGGAACTCGCAGGGCGCGATATCTACATCCGCGAGGGCTGCTACGCCTGTCACAGCCAGATGATCCGTACGCTGCGCGATGAAGTCGAGCGCTACGGCCCCTATTCGCTGGCGGTCGAGTCCAAATACGACCACCCCATGCTGTGGGGCTCGAAACGCACCGGGCCGGACCTGGCGCGCATCGGGGACAAATATTCCGATCTTTGGCAGGTGGCACATCTGACGGATCCGCGTTCCGTGGTGCCGGAATCCAACATGCCCGCCTATGCCTTCCTTGCGCGCACTCCGCTTCGAACGGACGATCTCGGCCTGCGCCTGGCGGCGCAGCGCGATCTCGGCGTGCCCTACACGGCGGAAATGATCGAAAACGCGGCACGCGACGCCTTTGGACAAGCTACGCCGGACAGCGACGCCGCAACCGGGGTGCCGGACCGCTATGGCGAGGCGACACAGGTGCGTGCCTTCGACGGCGTGACCACCAAAGTGACGGAGATGGACGCCCTCGTCGCCTACCTCCAGGTGCTCGGCCGATTGACGGATGCGGCTTACGAAAACACGGCCGCGCGTCGGCAAGCGCCCGAACCGGTCGACTGAAGGAAGCCGAAATGGCCATCGATCACGATACGCTTGTCGCCTTCGCCAAGAGCTGGGGCCTGTTCTATCTCCTGCTGTTCGCGGCAGGCGTGGTCGTCTACACGTTCTGGCCCTCCAACCGCAGGCGTTTCCGGGACGCAAAGACCCGGATCTTCAAGGGCGAGGATCGACCATGAGCGCAGAGGAGCGGGATCCGGTCAGCGGCCGCAAGACGACGGGCCATGAGTGGAACGGCATCAAGGAGCTCGACACCCCGGTCCCGCGCGGGATCCTCATCTTTCTGGTCGTTACGCACATCTTCGCCGTCATCTGGTGGTTCGTCATGCCCACATGGCCCCTCGGCACCACCTACACCAAGGGACTGCTCGACACGGACCAGTACCAGATCGTCGAGGAAAATCTGATCGCTGCCCAAGCGGAACGGGCCAACTGGGTCGCCGAAATCGAGCGGGATTCGTTCGACGAGATCCTCGCCGATCCGCAGCTCATGAGTATCGTCCGGACCACCGGGCACCGGCTTTTCGGCGACAACTGCGCCGCCTGTCATGGACGCAATGGGACGGGCCGCGCGAACTATCCCGATCTGACGGACCATGACTGGATTTGGGGCGGCGGGCCCGAAGCGATCATCCAGACGATCACGACCGGCGTCAATTCCAGCAACGAGCAGAGCAGGATTTCGCAGATGCCGGCCTTCGGCCGTGACGGGATGCTCGAGGCCGAACAGGTGCGAAGCGTGGCGGCTTATGTGTACTCGCTGAGCCACCCGGACTATTCCACCGCCGAGCGGATCGAGACGATCGAGGCCGGTGGGCAGGTCTTCCTTACCACATGCGCCGCCTGCCATGGCGAGGACGCCAGGGGCGACGTCGAGGTGGGCGCGCCGAACCTGACCGACGATTACTGGATCTATGGCGGCGAGCTATCCACGATCGTGGCCAGCGTTCATGGTGGCCGCGAAGGTCACATGCCGACCTGGGATGAACGGCTGTCAGCGGCCGAGATCAAGATGCTGGCGGTTTATGTCTATTCGCTCGGGCTCGAGAACCCATGAAGGCGCAGGTCATCATGGCGGCGCGCAAGCCAGGGCGACGTCGCCTGGCATGGCTGTTGGTCCCTGCAGCCATCGTTCTGTTTGCAGGAGCGAATGCGCACCTGATCTATGTCTCGTTCACGTCGCATCCGGGTTGCGTCCCCCACCAGAGGGATAGGGGCGCGGGACCCGGCGAGTACAGGGCGGCGGCATCCGCCTGCTGAGGAGGTTCGAGATGAGCGACGCGGACAAATCGCACTGGCTCCTGGCGGAAACGTCGGGTGTGGAGGAAACCCGGAACGAGCGTTGGCAGCGTCATCTGTCCCCCGGCGCGGCCGGGCGGTGGCTCCGGCTCGGCTGGCGCGACCTCGCAAACCAGCCCGGGCAGAGCCTCGCCTACGGCCTGGGCATCTTCCTCGTCTCCGTCGTGCTGGTCTGGCTGCTTGTGCTTCTCGGGCGCGACTACATCATCTTTCCGACGCTGTCGGGTTTCATGATCGTGGCCCCCGCGCTGGCCGTGGGGCTCTACGAGAAGAGCCGCGCGATCGAGGCCGGCGAACAGGTGACGCTGCGCCGGATGTTGCTCGCGCGGCCAAAGGCCGGACCCCAGATCTTTTTCGCCGGCCTGCTGCTGTGCCTCCTGATGCTGCTATGGATGCGTGCGGCTGTACTCGTCTACGCGCTGTTCTTCGGCGTCAGGCCGTTTCCCGGCCTCGATCACATCGTGGCGATGCTGCTGACCGAGCCGATCGGCTGGGCCATGCTGATCGTCGGCACGGCGATCGGCGGCCTGTTCGCCTCCTTCGCATTCGCCATCAGCGTCTTCTCGATTCCGATGCTGCTCGACCGTCGCACCGATGCGCTGACGGCGATGGCGACGAGCATGGCGCTGGTCTGGAACAACCTCGTGCCGATGGTGATCTGGGGCGCGATCATCCTCGCGTTGTTCGTTGTGAGCGTCGCCACCAGCTTGTTTGGGCTCCTCCTGATCTTTCCGCTGCTCGGACACGCGACCTGGCACGCCTATCGCGCGGTTGCCCTGCCGGAGGCAGACTGCTGAAGGACGGGCGGAGCAGACCGAGGCGATTTACCTTTCACCGCCAGTCCAACGATCGTACAGCCCGAGACAGGGGCGACGACCCTATACGAACAGGTTGTCGACCATCTGCTGGGTTCCCTGCTCCAGGTCGATATATCCTGATCAAAGGGCGCCTGCCGGCGGTGATGCAAGGGCCGAAACTTGCCTCCTGTCAGACAATCTGGCGTACGCTTGGTCTTCGGATTTCGCTGCCGCTACTGGGCGACGTAGCCGCCGTCGACAGGGATGTTGGCGCCGGTGACGAAGGAGGCGCGCGGCGAGCAGAGCCAGACGACGAGGTCGGCAACCTCCTCAGGCTTGCCGATGCGGCCCATGGGGTGCAGCGGGCCCATCATGTCCCGCGTGGATTGGGCTCCGCCGGTCGCCTGGTCCGCGAGCGAGTTGAGCATCCGCGTATCGATACCCCCGGGGCAGACGGAATTCACGCGGATCCCCTGCTTTGCATATTCCAGCGCCGCGTTCTTGGTCAGGCCGTTGATGGCGTGTTTCGAAGCGACATAGGGCGACAGTCCGGGAAAGCCGATCAGCCCGGCCACGGAGGCGAGGTTGACGATGGCGCCGCCGCCATCCTTCTGCATCTGTCCGATTTCCGCCCGGAGGCACAGAAAGGTGCCCTTGGCATTGACGCCCATGACGGCGTCGAAGTTCGCGTCCGTCTGATCGGCCAGCGGGACGACCTTGCCTTCGATGCCGGCATTGTTGCAGGCGCAGTCCAGGCGGCCATAGGTTTCGACCGTCTTGCGGATCAGGTCCTCGACGTCGGAGACGGACGATATATCGGCTTTCATGAAACTCGCTTCGCCGCCGTCCTCGCGGATCATCGCGGCGGTTTCCTCGCCCGCCTCGGCATGCACGTCGGACACCAGGACCTTGGCGCCCTCTTCGGCGAATTTGAGCGCGATCGCGCGCCCAATACCCGCTCCGGCGCCCGTAACCAGCGCTACTTTTCCAGCAACCATCGCCATCTTCCATCTCCCTGCGGGTCTGTCTCGCATGACGCAAGCTATCGAAGCGGAGGATGAGGGCCTTGATGGAGATCAAGGGAAATCCGATTCGCGGGGATCGTCAGCCCGTCTCGCAATCGTAGAAGCCGCGATAGCCGACGCTGAAGCCTTTATCGAGTTCGAACAGGAGTTCGGCGTTCTGACGCCAGTCGGCCTCGTCACCGAGCCGGCGCACGGTAATCGTGGTCCCCGGCGCCGAGAATGCCGCGGCGCCGTTCTGCGGCTCGTCGGCTCTCTCAAGAGCGATGAGGATGCCGTTGAGCTTCACGGCAGCCGGTCCGCCTCCCTTCGCCCAGAGAATCGGATCGGTTTCCGGGCTGCGGTTGAACGTGCAGGACGCGGACGCCTGGAGCACGCGATCGGCCTCCGCCTCCGGCATCGGCGCCAGGTCGAGCTGGCTGATCAGGGTGTTCGACAGGGCGTCGTCCACGGTGCCCGGCTCGGCCGGCGGGTCCTCATAGATGCCTTCCTCCCCGGCGTCACCGGGGACATGGCCGATCAGGAACCGCATCTCGGCGATCTCGCGCCGCTGTGCCGCGATGATCTCGTCGGCCAGCTTGCGCACGCGCGGATCGCGAATCTGCGCCCGTTCGGATGTCATGATCGCTATCGAATGGTGCGGGATCATGGCCCGCATATAGCTTGGGCCGGAGACCGTGACCTGGCTGCGGACCAGCCAGAGCGACAGTGCGAACACGATGACCGAGCCCGCGAAGATCGCGATGTTGAGGCTCCTGTTCGAGTACATCCCCAGCATGTAGGCCAGCATGATGACGGCCATCGTCGCCCCCATCATGATGGCCATGTAGGTGCGCGTTTCGGAAAAGAAGACGTGCTCCCACGCATAGGTATTGAGGTACATCAAGATGAACATCACCACCGTCGAGGTGACGATCATCAGACCGAAGCGGATATAGGACATGGATTAGCTTCCTGCTCCTTTTGTTCATTCGCCAGCGGCAGGAGCGGCTCCGCCCGTGAGCGCCTCATAGTCCTCCGCCGACAGCCCCGGAAGCGACTTCACGAACGCGGTCAATGCGACGATTTCCTCGGGCTCATCTTCATTGCCGAACGCGGGCATGCCACTCATCTTGATGCCGTTCGTCACGATCCAGTGGATCTCCTCGGCACTCCATTCGCTGGCGGCATCGGCGAGGTGCGGCGGCTCGGGGCGCATCCATCGCGACCATTCGTCCGGCTCTCCGCCTGGTGCGCCATGGCAATGCGCACACGTCTTGGCGTAGTGCTTTGCGCCCTCCGCTATCATCTCGTCGGAGAAGTTTTCGGGCAGTTCGGCTCCGCCCGCTCGACGGGCGATGGATCGGTGCATCGTGGTGTCGAGTGTCCATCGGACGACGTCCGCGTGCTGGTCCGATGCAGCGACGTTATAGGCGCCCGTATAGGCGACGGTCAGCCAGACGATGATGGCGAGAACGATCGTTCCGACGACGCCCAGTGCAAGACCGGCTCCGAATGTCTTCATTTTCGTCTCTCCCACTCATACTGCTTGCAGTGTCGGAGCCGCGCCGCTTTGCCCCCGGTCTCTTTCGGAACGGTGCTGCGCTATCGGGGTTCCAAGAGGTCCCTGATCTCCGCCGCGCCGAAACCCGCCGGGATGTGCTCCCGCACCCCTTCGTCGGCGAAGGTCAGGGCGATCATCAGAAGGAAGAAGAGGAGACCGGCGGCGGCGGCGAAACGCGAGGCGATTCCCGCCTTGAGCTGCTCCATGAAGATCAGGATCACGATCGAAGCCTTGGCGACGGCGATGCCGACGCCGATCGGCAACTTCCACGGCCCGAGCGGCTGATAGGCCAGCCAGAGCGTCAGGAACAGCAGCGCCGTCAGCGCCAGCACGCAGAGGCCGGCCTTGAGCGTGATTCT
Organism: uncultured Alphaproteobacteria bacterium; assembly: GCA_963773525.1. Lineage (GTDB taxonomy): Bacteria > Pseudomonadota > Alphaproteobacteria > Rhizobiales > Rhizobiaceae > Notoacmeibacter. Next base: position 407,399 of record CAVZBM010000002.1, read on the forward strand.
TGCCGCGCTTTCCATCAGCCGCGCCCCACGAGATAGAACAGCGGGTAGAGGAAGATCCAGATCACATCGATCAGGTGCCAGTAGAGCCCGAGCGTATGGAGCAGCGCGTTCTGCCGCCAGGCCGTGCGCCCGCTCCAGACGCGGAAGAGCGTCGTCGCCACGGCGCCGATGCCGATGGTCAGGTGGACGGCGTGGACGCCGGTCATGACCCAGTAGAAGGAAAAGAAGATCCGGCCGCCGCGCTCCGTGATCGGGAAATGGCGCTCGGCGGCAGCAGGTGCTTGGTGACGTCCTCGGAATATTCCAGGCCCTTGACGCCGAGAAAGGCGAGGCCAAGCGCCGCCGTCAGGGCGAGGCCGATGAGGACGAGCGGCCGCAGGCGCGCCTTCGCCGCCCAGACCGCCGCCGCCATCGTGCCGCTCGAGACGAGCAGAAGGGCGGTGTTGATGGTTCCGTAGAGGACATTGGTCTCCCTGCCCGCCACGTCGAAGCCATGGGGATAGAGGAACCGATAGGTGATGTAGCCGAGGAACAGTCCGCCGAAGAAGATCACTTCGGTGGCGAGGAAGATCCACATGCCGAATTCGGCCGCGTTGCGCTGCCGGGCGAGGATATGGAACGGTTCGTTGCGCGCCTCGCTCATCGGTCGTCTCCTCCGACTCTGACCTCGCCAACCCTTCTGGCGCCGTCCTGCCGCTGCTCCGGCTGATCGGCTTCGTCGTGATAGCGGTAGGGTCCGTGCGTCACGACCGGCAGCCGGTCGAAATTGTCCGGCGGCGGCGGCGAGGATGTCAGCCATTCGAGGCCGGTCGCGTTCCAGGGATTGGAGCCGGCCCGTCGCCCGCGCAGGTAGGACAGCGGCAGATAGAAGAGCGGCATGATGTAGGCGACGGCAAGGATCACCGCGCCGGCCGAGGACAGCAGGTTCAGCGAGGCGAACTGCTCGGGGTAGGACCAGTAGCGGCGCGGCATGCCCATGTAGCCGAGGATGAATTGCGGGAAGAAGGTGAAGTTGAAGCCGAGGAACATCAGCAGCGCCGCCAGCCGCGCCCAGCTCTCCGAATAGCGCCGGCCGGTGATCTTCGGCCACCAGAAATGCAGTCCGGCGAAGAAGGCGCTGACCGAGCTGCCGACCATGATGTAGTGGAAATGCGCGACCACGAAATAGGTGTCGTGGACGTGCACGTCGATCGGCACCGAGGCCAGGAACAGCCCGGTCAGCCCGCCGAGGGTGAACAGGCCGAGAAAGCCCAGCGCGTAGAGCATCGAGGCTTCGAAGGTGATGTGCCCGCCATAGAGCGTGGACGTCCAGTTGAAGACCTTGATCGCCGAGGGCACGGCGACGACGAAGCTCAGCATCGAGAAGACGAGGTTCGCGAAGCTCGACTGGCCGGAGACGAACATGTGGTGGCCCCAGACCATGAAGCCGAAGACGGCGATGGCGAGGATGGCGAGAACCATCGCGGAATAGCCGAAGACCTGCCGCCGCGCAAAGCAGGTGATGACCTCGGTGACCACGCCCATGGCCGGCAGGATCATGATGTAGACCGCCGGGTGCGAGTAGAACCAGAAGATGTGCTGGAACAGGATCGGGTCGCCGCCCTGGGCGGGGTCGAACAGGCCCAGCCCGAACAGGCGCTCGGAGACCACCATCAGGAGCGCGATGGCGAGCGCCGGCGTCGCCAGCACCATGATGATCGAGGTGGCGTAGATCGCCCAGACGAAGAGCGGCAGGCGCATCCAGTACATGCCCTGCGTGCGCTGCGTGTGGACCGTGACGATCATGTTGATGCCGGTGGCGATGGACGAGAAGCCGGCGATGAAGACGCCGGGCGCGGCCAGCGTGACGTAGGAGTTGGAGTAGAGCGAGGAATAGGGCGTGTAGAAGGTCCAGCCGGTATCGACGCCGCCGAGCAGCAGCGCGACCAGCGCGAACGCGCCGCCGATGATGTTGAGGTACCAGCTCATCAGGTTGAGCCGCGGGAAAGGCGACGTCGCGTGCGCCGATCGCCAGCGGCAGGACGAAATTGCCGAAAATGGTCGGGATCAGCGGGACCAGGAAGAACCAGACCATGATCACCCCGTGCAGGGTGAAGAGGCGGTTGTAGGCGTCGGCGGACAGCAGGTCGCCCTGCGGCGTCGCCAGTTCGGCCCGCATCAGCGTCGCCGCGACGCCGCCGATGACGAAGAAGACGGTGATCGAGACCAGGTAGAGGATGGCGATGCGCTTGTGGTCGGTCGTCAGCAGCCAGGAGCGCAGCGTGTGGCCCGCGCTCAGATAGCCGGAGAGCGGCGGGCTGGAGGTTTCGCTGATGTCGGTCATGGCTGGACCTCCTCCCGGCCCATGGCGCGGATATAGGCGACCAGCGCGGTCACCTGGCCGTCGTCGAGCGTGCCGGAGAAATCGGGCATGATCGGTTCGAAGCCGACGACGATGTCGCGGCGGGGCATCAGGATCGAATTGCGCAGGTAGGCATCGTCGGCGACGATGGTGCGGCCGTCCGTCAGCCGGACCGGGCGGCCGTAGAGCCCGTGCAGATCCGGCGCGTGGACCGCGGCGCTCTCGGCATGGCAGCCCGAGCAGCCGACCGTGGTGAACAGGGCGCGCCCCTCCGCTGCCAGCGTGTCGCCCGCCGGCCGGCTGTCGAGCCAGCGCGCGTAGTCCTCGCGCGATTGCACGACGATCCGCCCGCGCATCACCGAGTGGTCGGTGCCGCAATATTCCGCGCAGAGCAGGTCGTAGGTGCCGGGCTTGTCGGCGGTGAACTGCAGCAACTCGGTGCGGCCCGGCACGACATCCTGCTTCATCCGCAGCGCCGGCACGAAGAAGGAGTGGATCACGTCCTGCGAGTTCAGATAGACCACGACCGGCTGGCCTGCCGGCACATGCAGGGCGTTGAGCTCGCGCACGCCGTTGGGCTGCCGTGTCTTCCACATCCACTGCTTGGCCTCGACATGCACTTCGAGGGCATCTTTCGGAACGATGCTGGTGCCGCTGCCGGACGATATCCACCAGAAGAAGAACAGGGCGAGGAAGACGGTCGCCGCGGTCCAGCCGATCTCGACCTCGCGGCCGAGCAGGCGCGGGATCTGATGGCGCGGCGCAGCCGACCCGCTGCGATAGCGGATGGAGAAAACCAGCACCAGCCCGCCGACCAGAAGAACGATCAAGGTGGAGAAGATCGTCATCAGCAGGAAATCGTTGTCGATCTGGCTGGCGTAGGACGATGCCGTTCGCGCGTCGGGAAGGAGATTCATGCACCGCCCTCCCGCCTTTCGCGCCGCAGCGCAACCATGATGGCCCCGCCGAGGCCGAGCGCAGTGAGAGCGGCGAGCACCATCATCAGCCGTTCGATCACCAGCGTGTAGCGGCCCGTGACAGCGTCATAGCCGTAGCAGAGCGTCGCGATCTGCTGAAAGACGGTTGCACGACCTCCCTCGCCAGCTTCTTCGATCGCGGTGCGCAGGGTGGCGGCGTCGCTGCCGAACGCCGGCAGGACGCGGGACAGACGTCCATCGGCGGCAAGAACATAGCGGACGGCCGGGTGGGCGAAACGGTCCGCTTGCCGATCGAAGACGAAGCGGTAGCCGAGCGCCTCGGTCATTCGAGCGGAGCGTCGGCGTCGGCAGGGCGTAGAACCTTCATCGCCCGGCGGAGCGTGTCCGGCACGCGCGACTCGATATAGGCCTACGCGTCCGCCGCATCGTCGCGCGGGTCGATGCCGACGACCACGAAGGCATAGTCCTTCTGCGGTGACAGGCCGGTCTCGGCAAGCTCGCCGGCCGTCTGCGACAGGACCGCATCGCAGAGCTGCGCCGCAGGTGAAGTCGGCGAAGACCAGCACCGCCGGCCGTCCGAGCCCGAGGTCGAGCCGGGCATCGTCCGGCGGGGAGACGCCCACCGCATCCAGTTGCGCCTGCGTCAGTCCGGCGCGGGCCGGCGCCGTGGCGATCATCAGCAGCAGCAGGAGGGAGAGAAGCGCGAATCATGGCTGCACCGGCCCGAACCCGTCCGCGCCCTCCCTCGCGACCGCCGCCATCGCCTCCTCGATCGGCATCCGCCCGCCGGCGCCGGCCAGCTTTCCGCCTGCTCCGCCCGCCATTCGGCGTAGTCGGCGACCGGCGCGATCTGCAGCCGGGGCGGCGCGGAACACGGTCCGGGGCGCGGCAGATTCGCCTCATGCGAGAGGGCGCCGACCCACCACAGCAAGGCGGCGCAGAAGGCGAGCAGCAGGAAGCAGGCGCCGACGCCAGCGTGATCCGACCGATCCGCAGATCGCCGCCATCGGCATGGACATCCTCACGCATCGCGGCCTCCCCGGAAGAGGCACGCATGGCTCCGGCTGCCGGCACGACGATGGCGACGGCGGCCAGCGACGCCAGAGCGGCGATCCAGTCGAGCCCGGGCGCGAGCAGCCACAGCAGATGCGCCCAGCCCGCCAGAAGAAGCAGCGCCGCCGGTGACGGCGAGGACACGGCGGCTCGCGCGCATGCGGGACGACAGAAGCAGCCCGAACGGCAGGACGATCCCGCGCCGAGCATCACACCCATCGCGAACAGGCTGCCCGAGCCATGGCGGGCCTGATACCAGGCTGCGTCGGAGGGAATGTTGCCGGTCCAGAGCACCAGATACTGCATGGCGATGAAATAGGCCTCGCCGAGGACGAGGGCGAGCGTCAGGCCGCCCCAGTCGGACGCGACGCCGTCCGTCCGGCAGACCCGCAAGCAGCACCACACCAGCCGCCATCGAGAGCTGGAGGATGGCGATCAGGGCGGGGAAGGTGGTGGAGCCGAACTCCGGATCGCGCGACAGGATGAGGTCGGTCGCGGCGAAGCTGATCGTGACGCCGAAGAGGAGCAGGCAGAGCGCCGCCGGCAGCGGCGTCGCGGTGCGCGGCGCGAAGAGGCCGAGGCCGGCCCAGAGCGACAGGATCACGACCAGCCGAAGCCCGAAGCTGACGGGATTGAGGTAGAGCGCGGCGCGCAGCCCCTCGCCCGGTGCTCCCGACCCAAGGATAGAGGATCGGCAGCGCCGGCAGGATCAGGAGACCGAAGCGCCGCGACGATCGGCAGGCAGCGCGACAGTGTCACGCAGAGCCGGCGCGGCGGCTGTCAGCCACCTGCCGCCGGTGAGGGCGCCGATCAGCAGCCAGACGGGCGCGCCCGAGCGCTGCGGACAGGCAGAGCAGCCAGCCGGCGAGGAGGCCGGCGGCCGCGGCCTCGGCTGCGACGAGCAGGAGCAGGATGGCGATGACCGGCCGGGGCCGGCGAGGAGCCAGTCACCGAGGCGGAGGTTCCGGGGGTGGAGGATATCAGCGGCCATCGGCCTGCCCTCCCGCCGGCACCGCGTCGCGCGTCCGATGACCCTCCGGGCTGGCCGAGCCGGCCCGTTGCAGCGCCCTGATATAGGCGGTGATGGCCCAGCGATCGGCCGGCGGCACCCGGTCGGCATAGGAATACATCACGCCGTAGCCATTGGTGATCACGTCGACGAAGTGGCTGCGCCGGCGCGGCGCGCAGGCGCTCCGTCAGATAGGACGGCGGCGCCGGAAAGCCGCGCTGCACGACGCGGCCGTCGCCCTCGCCGGTCAGGCCGTGGCAGGGCGACGCAGAAGATCCCGTAGCGCTCGCGGCCCGCGCTCGACGAGAGCCATGTCCATCGTCGGCGGCGTCGCCAGCGCCGCCTGCCGGGCCGGCGCCTCGCGGCTCACCGTTCCGGGCACGAGCGGCCGGGCGGACGCGCCGTCGTCCCAGGGCGAGGCTGGCGCGTAGGTGTCGTATTTCGGCTGGCGCGCCAGATCGTCGTCGCCGCATCCGGCGAGAACAGCCAGGCCGAGGAGCGGCAGAAGGCGCGTCCGACCGCTCATTCCGGCACCTCGAACACGCTCGAGCGCCCCCGGGATCGTCTCCAGCCAGGGCCGTTCGTAGCCGGCGGACATCGGCAGGCTGAGATAGAACAGGTCGTCGCTGGCCGGCCCGGTATGGGGGCTGGCGAAGAACGGATGGTGCGGGCGCGGCAGGCCGCCGCCGATCAGCATCGCCACGAAGCCGACGAAGGCCGCCGCCAGCACCGCCACCTCGAAGGTCGCGAGGCCGAAGGTCGGCCAGGCGTTGAGCGGCCGGCCGCCATGGTTCATCGGGTAGCGGAGCACCGCATCCCACCATTGCAGGGCGAACATGGCGACCGCGCCGATCGCGCCTGCCGCCAGCATCAGCGGGCGGACGGGCGAGGCGGCAGAGCGACAGCGCCTCGGCCAGTTCCGGCAGGTGGTAGGGCGCATGGGCGTCGAGACCCGTCGATGCCTCTCAGCGCGTCGATCGCCGAAAGAAGGGCGTCGGCATCGTCGAACGACACATAATAGCGCGCCCGTGCTCATGACGCCTCCCGGATGCGGGCCTTGGTCTCGTGCATGGACACCGAGGGCACGATCCGCACGAAGAGGAAGAACAGCAGCGAGAAGAAGCCGAGCGAGCCGGCCAGCAGCAGCCAGTCCCAGATCGTCGGATGGTAGATCTGCCATTGCGAGGGCAGATGATTGTGCGACGGCGTGACCACGACGATCAGGATCCGCTCCAGCCACATGCCGACATTGATCAGGATGGCGATGACCAGGATCAGCCGGAATGCTGCGCCGGACGGCCGGCAGCCAGAAGGCCTGCGCGACGAGGCAGTTGCAGACCAGCATGGCGATGTAGAGTGGCGCGTAAGGCGCCGGTGAACTCGATACAGCACCAGTTGCTGCTCCGCCGTCTCCTGCGAATACCAGGCGAAGAACCATTCGGTCACGTAGGACAGCGCCATCACCAGCGAGGCGAAGAGGAGGATCCGCGCCATGACGTCGAAATGGGCGTCGGTGATCAGATGGTGGAGCCGGAGCGCCCGACGGATGGCGGCGGCCAGCACGACGACCATCGCGAAGCCCGAATACATGGCGCCGACCACGAAATAGGGCGGGAAGATCGTCTCGTTCCAGCCCGGCACGAGCCCGGCGGCGAAGTCGAGGCCGACGACCGAGTGCACCGAGATGACCAGCGGCACGCCGAGGCAGGCCATGGCGTAGTAGTAGGCCTGCCAGCTCTGCCATTGCCGGGCCGAGTTGCGCCAGCCGAGCGCCAGCATGCCGTAGAAGAACTGCGGCAGCCGCGTCCTCGCCCGGTCGCGCATGGTGGCGAAATCGGGCAGCGCGCCGGCGTACCAGAACATCAGCGAAAACAGCAGGTAGCTGGCGATGGCGAAGAAGTCCCAGACCAGCGGGCTCTGCCATTGCGGCAGGAGCTGCATGCGGCTCGGATAGGGCACCAGCCAGTAGAACAGCCAGGGCCGGCCGAGATGCAGGATCGGGAACAGCCCGGCGATGGCGGCGGCGAACAGCGTCATCGCCTCGGCGAAGCGGCTGATCGAGGCGCGCCATCTCTGCCGGGTCAGCAGCAGCATGGACGAGATCAGCGTGCCGGCGTTGCCGATGCCGATCCACCAGACGTAGTTCGCCAGCGCGAAGCCCCAGACGTTGGAGGTGTTGATCCCCCAGACGCCGACGCCCTCCCAGAACAGCCAGAAGATGGCGACCATCATGACGATCGTCAGCGCCGCGCTGATGCCGAAGCCGATCCACCAGCCCCGGCCGAAGCGCTGCTCCAGCAGCGGCGCGCCGACATCGCGTGGTCAGCGCCGCTGCCGAGAGGTCGGGCAGATAGGGCGAGGCGGTCGCCGCTCATGCGCCGGCATCTCCCTCCTCATCCGGCTCGATCCGGGCCAGATAGGTGGTGTGCGGCCGGGTCCCCAGCTCGCCCAGCAGGGCGTAGTGGCGGCCGCTCTGCCGGGCCGCCGCGACGGCGGAGTCCGGATCGTGCGAGGTTGCCGAAGGCGATCGCCTCGCGCCGGGCAGGCGGCCTGGCAGGCCGTCACGACCTCGCCGTCGCCGATCGGCCGGTCCGTCTTTTCGGCCTCGCGCCGCGCCGCGGAGATGCGCTGCACGCAGTAGGTGCACTTCTCCATCACGCCGCGCGCCGCGGACGGTGACGTCGGGGTTCTTCAGCCCCTTCAGCAGGTCGGCGCCGAGATCGGCATAGGCCTGGGCGTCGGCATAGTCGAAGAAGTTGAACCGCCGCACCTGGTAGGGGCAGTTCGCCTGGCAGAAGCGGGTGCCGATGCAGCGGTTGTAGACCTGCACGTTCAGCCCCTCGCCGTCGTGGACGGAGGCCGCGACCGGGCAGACCGGCTCGCAGGGGGCCTTCTCGCAATGCATGCAGGGCACCGGCTGGAAGCCCGCGCCGCCCGTCGGGCAGGTCGTAGGCGTCGACCCGCATCCAGTGCATGTGCCGGCCGCGCGCCGCCTCTTCGGGGCCGACGACGGGGATGTTGTTCTCGGACTGGCAGGCGATCATGCAGGCGTTGCAGCCGATGCAGGCGTCGGTGTCGATCACCATGCCCCAGGACGGGTCGCCGGCATCGGACATCCGTCGTAGAACGAGGCGTGTGCGGCTCCGGCGGCAGTTCGGCCGTGGCGGAGGGACGGTCTTCAGGACGTCGCGGCCGTGCTGGTCGAACTCGGTCTGCAGGCGGACGAGCTCGGCCGCCGCCTTCCAACGGCTCGAGGTCGACCATCGGGCCGAGCCCGACGATCGACGCGCCGATGCCGCTGCCGACCCTGCCGGCGCCGCCATCGTCCGTAGCCCCGCGCGAGCGCCACCGTGCCCGGCATGCCGTCGACCACCAGCGCCGGGAAGCGGCGAACCCGTCCGGCCCGGACAGACGCACCAGGTCGCCGTCGGTCAGCGACAGGCGGTCGGCATCCTCGGCGCCAGCCAGGCGGCGTTGCCCCAGACCTGCTTGGTCACGCGGGTCCGGGCATTCCTGCAGCCAGGCGTTGCCGGCATGGCTGCCGTCGAAGACGTTGGCGAGGCGGGCGACGAGCGGAACGAGCCGTCCGGCACCGCCGCGGCGTCCGGCGCCGCGGCCCTCGGCGACCGGGCGAAGGGCCGTCGGTGCCTCCGGGCCGCGTGCCGTCGATGACGCCGTCGTGCAGGCTCTGCGTCCAGCGTGTCCTCGAACGCGTCGTCCCAGCCGTTGCCTGCCAGGTCGCGCGCACGATGTCGTAGCCGCGCAACGGGCACCGGGTCGGCGAGCAGCGAGACCACCTCGTGCGACCGAGCGGCTGTCGTGCAGCGGCGCGATCAGCGGCTGGACCAGCCCGACCGTGCCATCGACGGCCCGCAGGTCCGACCAGTCCTCCAGCGGATGGTGCAGCGGCGCGTGCCAGCGCGGCTCCGCCGCGGTCTCGTCGCGCTCCGTGCCGAAATGGAGCAGCTGCGCGACCTGGGCGAGGGCCTCGGCGAAGCGCCGCCCAACTGGTAGACGGGATTGGCGCCGAGCACGATCAGCGTGCGGACGCTCGCCCGCTCTGCATCGCCTCGAGCAGATCGGCGGCGCTGCCGGGTCCAGACCGTCCCATCGTCGAAGAACGGGCGCAGATAGCGCAGCGGCGCGCCGAGTTCGCGCGTTCAGCGCCATCGACCCGCGCTGGAGACCGGCCGGCAGGTCGGGCCCCGGCAGCACCACCGCGCGGCCCGCGGATCTGCCGCAGCCGCCGCGCCGCGCGGCCGATGCGGTCCTCCTCGCCGTCCGCCCCGCCCCGCTCGAGCGCCGACAGCACCGCGGTAATCAGCCGGGGTCGACCGCCTCGCGGTGGTCGGCCTGCAGACCGGTCAGCGTCGGCGACGGCTCGAAGGCGAAGCTGCGGAAGCTCCGCGCCGCGCCCGCTTGGCCCTGCTCCAGCCCTTGGCGAAGGCCAGCTGCGCCGGCCCCGGCCCGAGCGGATCGGCGCCAAGCGTCACCACCGTGTCGAGGCGGCGAAAGTCCGGCCACAGCTGCACCGCCTGGCCGGTGCCCGGGAACATGGTCAGTTCCGGCGCGACCGGGAGGTGCGTGAAGAGCCGCAGCGCGGGCCGCGCCTTGCCAGCGCCCGCAATTGCCGCGCCAGCGTCGGCGAGCCGATCGGCGCCGGTCAGCAGCGCGACCCCGTCGCCGTCGCCCGGCAGAGCGCCGCAGCGCCGCTTCCAGCTGGCCCCAGCTCGACGCCACTCCGTCGTGCCGGACGCGCGGCCGAGCGGGACGGGTCGAACAGCGACAGGATCTCCGCCTCGGCGAAGATATCGGTGCCGCCGAGGCTGGCGGGGTGGTCGGGGTTGCCGTGGATCTTGGTCGGCCGGCCCTCGTGGCTTTCGACGATCACGCCCGCGCCCGGCGCCGCCCAGCGGCAGCGAGGTGGCGAAGAACAGCGGCTTGCCCGGCACCATGCCTTCCGGCATGGCGCGATAGGGCACGATCGATCGGCCGGCGGCTTGCAGCCGGCGACCAGCGCGCCGCCCCGCTGGCGAAGAGCTTCAGGGCATCGCGGCGGCTGTGGCGGGTTGTCGGCGGCCATCGGTCCATCTGTGGCAGACCGAGCAGTCGGTCAGGTCGCTCGCGTCGATCTTGTAATGGGCCAGCAGGCTGCCGGATCTCCGCCGGTTTGCGGCTCCTCCTCGCGGCTTGAACGGGCTGAAGATCTCGGACCGTGCGGCGACAGGTTCGGGCCGGGATCCTCGTGGCAGGAGAGGCACCATCCCATCGTCAGCGGCTGCGCCTGCCGCATCAGCGGCATGGTGCCGACCTCGCCATGGCAGTGAGACGCAGCCGACGCCGTTCTTCACGTGCACGGAATGGTCGAAATAGACGTAGTCGGGGACGGTGTTGACCGGCTGCCAGGCAGACCGGTCGCCGGACGCCATAGCTCTCGCGCACCGGCGCCAGCATCGCTGCGTCGGTCCAGAGCTGGCTGTGGCAGGTCATGCAGGTGTGGGTCGGCGGCAGGCCGGCGAAAGTCGGACGTCTCGACGCCCGGTATGGCAATAGCGGCAATCGATCCCGACCTCGGCGGTGTGGTGGGCGTGGCTGAAGGGCACCGGCTGCTGGGGAATCCGGTCCTGCCCGGTGACGTAGTCGGAGCGCGCCAGAACGACGGCGAGCGTCGCGAGGGACAAAGGACCGATCAGCAGCGCGAGCAGGATCACTCTCGCGACGGTGTTGCTGGCTGGTCGAAAGATCTGCAAGGAACTGGCCCATCTCGCTGACGCATCCGAAACCTTAGCGCGCCGCCGCTGCCGTTCAAATTGCAGATGATCGGTCGGCCGGAGGACCGCGAATGGGCAATCTTGCCGCCGAAACGCGCGTCAGAAGCTGTAGGGCGGATATCCGCGATGGTTGGGCGCGACGCTCGGGCGCCGCTTGAGCGGCGGCACAGCCCGCTGACGACGGTCGTGCCGCTCACAGATCCGGCACGAGGTGGCGGCCGGTGTGCCGGTCGAAATGCTGTCGAGATCGGGCGGCGAAGGCCGCCTTTGTCAGGCCGTTTTCCTGCCGGTCGGCCCGGCATCTTGCGGCCGACGACGATTTTTCTGTCGCGCAGGTTTGCAATTTTGCTATTCGCTTGTTGCAGAAATCCTATTTTCGCAGGTTCGCGGTTTCAGGCCTTTATCGGCGACGTACCAGGACACCGGCGGGGAGAAACGGAGGCGCGACCATGCTCGAAATCATCGAACAGCTGGAGGACCGGCGCGGCCAGGCGCGGCTCGGCGGCGGCCAGCGGCGCATCGACGCCCAGCACGGCAAGGGCAAGCTGACCGCGCGCGAGCGGCTCGATGTCCTGCTCGACGAAGGCTCGTTCGAGGAATACGACACGTTCAAGACCCATCGCTGCACCGATTTCGACATGGAGCAGCAGCAATATCCGGGCGATGGCGTGGTCACCGGCTGGGGCACGATCAATGGCCGGCCGGTCTATGTCTTCTCGCAGGACTTCACCGTCTTCGGCGGCTCGCTGTCGGAGACCCATGCCGAGAAGATCTGCAAGGTCATGGATCTCGCCGTGCAGAACGGCGTGCCGGTGATCGGCCTCAATGATAGCGGCGGCGCACGCATCCAGGAAGGCGTCGCCTCGCTCGGCGGCTATGCGGAGGTGTTCTGGCGGAACGTGCAGGCCTCCGGCGTCGTGCCGCAGATCTCCGTCATCATGGGCCCCTGCGCGGGCGGCGCGGTCTATTCGCCGGCGATGACCGACTTCATCTACATGGTGGAGGACTCGTCCTACATGTTCGTCACCGGCCCGGACGTGGTGAAGACCGTCACGAACGAGATCGTCACGGCCGAGGAACTCGGCGGAGCATCGACCCATACCAAGAAGAGTTCCGTCGCCGATGGCGCCTTCGAGAACGATGTCGAGGCGCTGGTCGAGATGCGGCGGCTGTTCGACTTCCTTCCGCTGTCGCAGCGCGACGCCCCGCCGATCTATGCGACCGACGACGATCCGCGGCGGATCGAGATGAGCCTCGACACGCTCGTGCCGGACAACGCCAACAAGCCCTACGACATGAGGGAGGTGATCCGGAAGGTCGCCGACGAGGGCGAGTTCTTCGAGGTCCAGAAGGACCATGCCGGCAACATCCTGATCGGCTTCGTCCGCCTCAACGGTTCGACCGTCGGCATCGTCGCCAACCAGCCGATGGTGCTGGCCGGGGTGCTCGACATCGACAGCGCCAAGAAGGCCGCGCGGTTCGTCCGCTTCTGCGACGCCTTCAACATTCCGATCCTGACCTTCGTCGACGTGCCCGGCTTCCTGCCCGGCACGGCGCAGGAATATGGCGGCATCATCAAGCACGGCGCCAAGCTGCTGTTCGCCTATGCGGAGGCGACGGTGCCGAAGGTCACGGTCATCACCCGCAAGGCCTATGGCGGCGCCTATGACGTGATGAGCTCAAAGCACATCCGCGCCGACGTCAACTATGCCTGGCCGTCGGCGCAGATCGCGGTGATGGGCGCCAAGGGCGCGACCGAGATCCTCTACCGTTCGGAGCTGGACGACCCGGACAAGATCGCGGCGCGGACGAAGGAATATGAAGACCGCTTCGCCAATCCGTTCATCGCCGCGCAGCGCGGCTTCATCGACGAGGTCATCATGCCGCATTCGACGCGGCGGCGGGTGATCCGGGCCTTCGAGATCCTGAAAACCAAGCAGGTCGAGGGCCCGAAGAAGAAGCACGGGAACATCCCGCTGTGAGGGGTGCCCAGATCGCGCACTCGTCATGGATGCCACTTCCTGTTCTAGAATTTCACTGCGGTTAGGAATTTCAGCGACCCCCAAAATAAAAATCCAACTCCGACTATTATGAGGACTGCGATTGTTTGCAGATAATTCGGCTTCGAGTGCGGATGGCCCTCTTCTGGCGTACTTGGATGGTCGGCTAATTCGGACATGACGAAGCAAATTAGTCCTAACGTCGCACTCATAAAGAGCGGGATCAGAGCCTCAGAAACTCTGGCTGAAAAAGCATCGTTTTTGGCTGAAATGCCGGCACCTAGGAGATCAAAAGCTGCAAACAAAATCGCTCCGGAAAGTGCGATCAGTCCTCCGCTTAATCTCCGCGACGAAGCTGCGTCAAATGTAGGCGGAAATGCCAGAGATTTACCCCTTCCAGCAGGTTTGATGGCCTGAAGATTATAGAATGGAAGACAAATGTTCTCTAAAATCCTCATCGCCAATCGCGGCGAGATCGCCTGCCGGGTCATCAAGATCCGCGAAGAAGATGGGCATCGACACCGTCGCGGTCTATTCCGATGCCGATCGCGACGCGGTGCATGTGCAGATGGCGGACGAGGCCGTGCACATCGGGCCGCCGCCGGCCAACCAGTCCTATCTGGTCGCCGAGAAGATCATCGAGGCCTGCAAGGAGACCGGCGCCGAGGCCGTCCATCCGGGCTACGGGTTCCTGTCGGAGCGGGCGTCGTTCTGCGCGGCGCTGGAAGAGGCCGGCATCACCTTCATCGGTCCGAAGCCCAAGGCCATCGAGGCGATGGGCGACAAGATCACCTCCAAGAAGCTGGCGCAGGAGGCCGGCGTCTCCACCGTGCCCGGCCATATGGGCCTGATCGCGGATGCCGAGGAAGCGGCGAAGATCGCCGCCGAGATCGGCTATCCGGTGATGATCAAGGCGTCCGCCGGCGGCGGCGGCAAGGGCATGCGGATCGCCTGGAACGATGCGGAGGCGAAGGAAGGCTTCGCGCGCAGCAAGAGCGAGGCGGCGTCCTCGTTCGGCGACGACCGGATCTTCATCGAGAAGTTCATCGAGCAGCCGCGCCACATCGAGATCCAGGTGCTGGCCGACGCGCATGGCAATTGCGTCTATCTCAACGAACGCGAATGCTCGATCCAGCGGCGCAACCAGAAGGTCATCGAGGAGGCCCCTCGCCCTTCCTCGATGCCGAGACGCGGCGGGCCATGGGCGAGCAGTCGGTGGCGCTGGCCAAAGCCGTCGACTACCAGAGCGCCGGCACGGTCGAGTTCATCGTCGATGCAAACCGCAACTTCTATTTCCTCGAAATGAACACCCGCCTGCAGGTGGAGCATCCGGTGACGGAGCTGATCACCGGCGATCGATCTGGTCGAGCAGATGATCAAGATCGCCAGCGGCGAGGAGCTTGCCTTCACGCAGGACGATGTCGGCATCGATGGCTGGGCGATCGAGAGCCGGCTCTACGCCGAAGACCCCTATCGCAGTTTTCTGCCCTCGATCGGACGGCTGACGGCTTACGCCCCGCCGCCGGAGGGTCCCGTAGGGATTGAAAGCGACGCCGGGCCGATCGCCGAGGGACCGGGCGGCCGCGAGATCGGCGGCGGAGCGCCGATCATCCGCAACGACACCGGCGTGACGGAGGGGTCGGAGATCTCGATGTTCTACGACCCGATGATCGCCAAGCTCTGCACCTGGGCGCCGACGCGCGACGAGGCGACCGACGCGATGGCGGACGCGCTGGACGCCTTCGTGGTCGACGGGATCGGGCACAACATCCCGTTCCTGTCGGCGATCATGGCGCATCCGAAATGGCGCTCCGGCGATATCTCCACCAAGTTCATCGAAGAGGAATATCCGGACGGGTTCGAGGGCGCGGAGCCGTCCGACGACGCGTTGCGGAACCTCGCCGTCGCGGCGGCCCTCGTGAAGCGCGTGTCGATCCGCCGGCCTCTCGGCACGACGACCGGCGGCAATCTGCATGTCGGCGTTGCTCCTGCAAGCGTCGACGTCTTCATCGGCGGCGAGCGCCTCACCGTGGAAGCGACGCCGGCCGATGGCGGTTTCGAGGTCATCGCCGATGGCGACGATCTCGGCATCGTCACGCTTGACTGGCGGCGCGGCGGCCCGCTGGCGCGGCTGACGATCGACGGCCGGACCGAGACGATCCGCGTCGATCCGGCCACCGCCGGCTATCGCCTGCGGCATGGCGGCGTCGACCTGATCGCCAAGGTCTATTCGTCGCGCGTCGCCGATCTCGCGGCGCTGATGCCCGTCAAGGAAGCGCCGGACACGTCGAACCTGCTGCTCTGCCCGATGCCGGGTCTCGTCGTCTCGCTGATGGTGAAGGAAGGCGAGAGGGTGGAGGAGGGCCAGCCGCTCGTCATCATCGAGGCGATGAAGATGGAGAACGTGCTTCGCGCCGAGCGCGCGGCGACCGTCAAACGCCTCGCCGCAGTGGAAGGCGACAGCCTCGCCGTCGACCAGACGATCATGGAGTTCGAGGTCTAGCCGTCGACCAAAGCGAAAACGCCGCCGACCTCATGGCCGGCGGCGCTGTTTCGTCGATGCGGGCGATCAGAATTCGGCCCATTCCTCGTCGATGGCTTCGGCCGCCGAACCCTTCGGGGAGAACGCGCTCGTCAGGCTGTTGACCAGCTTCCGCGCCGGCGAGGAGGCCGGCCCGTGAGTCTCCTGATTGGCCGCCCTGACAGGGTGCGGCGCGGCTTTCGCCCTGCCAGTTACGGATCCGGCGCGAGGCGTCGCCGACGCCGGAGCGACAGTGTCCGAAAGGCTGAACTCGCCAATCATCCGGATCAGGTTCTCGGCGTCGCCGGCGAGACTGTGCGAGACGGCCGTCGTCTCCTCGACCATGGCTGCGTTCTGCTGGGTCACCTCGTCGATCTGACCGACCGCCGTGTTGATCTCCTGGACACCGGTCAACTGCTCGTTGGAAGCCGTGGCGATGGCGACGATGCGGGTGTCGATCTCGGTCACGTGCTGGGCGATCTTGCCCAATGCATCGCGGGTCGCCCGAACCAGCTCGCCGCCATTGGTCACGCGCTGGCCCGACTTGGTGATCAGATCCTTGATCTCCTTCGCCGCAACCGTCGTGCGCTGCGCCAGTTCGCGCACCTCCTGCGCGACGACCGCAAAGCCCAGCCCCGCCTCGCCGGCCCGCGCCGCCTCGACGCCGGCGTTCAGCGCCAGAAGGTTGGTCTGGAAGGCGATGTCCTCGATCACGTCGGTGATGGACGCGATTTCGCCGCTCGCGGTCTCGATGTCGGCCATCGCGGCGGCGGCTCGCTCGACGACTTCGGAGGAGCCGTCGGCGTCTGACTTGGCCTGATTGGCGATCGACGCCATTTCCGAGGCGCCACGCGTACTTTCGCTGATGGTCGCAGTGATCTGTTCCAGCGCGGCCGAGGTCTCTTCCAGCGAGGCGGCCTGCTTTTCGGTGCGCCGGGACAGGTCGTCCGTCGCGGTCCGGACCTCCTGCGCGTTCGCATCGAGGGTCGCGGAAATGTCGCGGATGTGACCGAGCGTCTCATTGAGCCTGGCGACGGACGCGTTGAAGTTGATGCGGAGGCTGTCGAGGTTCTCCATGAAGGGCGTGTCCAGCCGGACGCTCAAATCGCCTTCCGCGAGCGAGGTCAGGCCGCCGCCCAGCGCGTCGACCGCCTCCTGCATTCGGGCGCGTTCCTCGGCCTTCGCAGCCTCGCGCTCGGCGCGCTCGCGCTCCGTCAGGGTCCGGTTCTCCTCGGCCTCGGTTTCGAGGCGCTCCTTGGCGATGGCCGCGTCGCGGAAGACCGCAACGGACTTCGCCATGTCGCCGATCTCGTCCTTCCGATCCTCCTCGGGCTCGATGGTCGTGTCGCCTTCGGCGAGCGCCTTCATCTGCCCGACCAGTTCGTGAATCGGGCGGCTCAGCCCCCGTGCGAAAAGAACCGCCAGCGCAATGGCTGCGAGAAGAACCGCCAGCGCGATCAGTCCGATGTAATTGCGGAGGGAAACGACATCCTCGAGGATCTCGCTATCGTCCATCAGCGCGGCCACCGTCCAGTGGGCATCGGCGAATGGCGCCTGGGCGAGGGCGATGTCGGCATGCATGTCGCGATAGCCATTCAGCGTCGTGGTGACGACCTGACCGTCCTTGAGACCGGACAGTTCCGGCAGGTCCAGTTGAACCGCGAGCGTCTCCTTCTGCGCCGTCTTTTCGGAATCGGTGATGAAGAACCCATTGCCGTTGAGGAGCACCGTTTCGCCGGTCCTTCCGAGACCGGTGGTGTTGGCCATCATCTCGGACACCCTGCCGACGTTGAGCTGGATGGCGAGAACGCCGAGCTTACTGCCCGAATTGTCGATGACCGGCGTCGCGATGAAGGCGGCCGGCGCGCCGAGAGAAGGCGCATAGGGTGCGAAGTCGTCGAATGCGAAGGTGTCGGCAGATTGCAGCTTCATCGCAGCCCGATAGACCCGGCCGAGACCGGAATCCTTCCACTGTCCGCTGATCACGTTCGTGGCGTAGTCGGACTCCTTGAAGACGGTGTAGACGACATCGCCCTTCGTGTTGAACAGGAAGATGTCGTAGTGCTGCTGATCGCGCAGATGCGCCCTGAGTTCCCGATGGTACTTGGCGTGCAGCCGGTCGTAATCATCGTCGGCGTCCGCGGCGTCCAACTCGTCCTTCTTGCCCACTTCATTGGGATTGGAGGTTATGTAGCGGTCCTGGAGCACCGACATCGGCTCGCCGCCGATCGCGGCCCATGCCTCGGAAATGTCCCGGGTCGCCTCGACCGTGTCGCGCCGTTGCGCCAGACCCTTCAGGTCGAGGCCGCACGGCTTCCAGATAGATTTGCAGCTGATTGCGGCGTCCGTCGGCAATGGCGCTGAGGCGTTGATATGATTTGTCCTTGAGCGCCGATGAGGAGATCAGGATGGCCGCCGTACTCGTCGTGACAATGGCGATCAGGGCAAGCAAGGTGGCCGCGATCGCGAGACGCGGTCCGAGACGAAATCGGGAGAGCATTGATTTTACCTGCTGGGGATCGCGTCATCATGACGGCCGCTCGGGCCGGACATGCCCTCGATGGGCCCACTATTGCCGAGGGGAAATTAAACCGTCGTTAAGCATGGCGCTTCACCTGGAGTCTCTTTGCTGCCGGTTTCAACCCGAAATGGCCGTTGGTGCGGGAGCGCCATGAGGCGACACGATGCCGCAGCAGAAGACCCGGCGCCTCAATCACTTGACATCGGAGCACTTTTCGCCCATCTGCGCCTTGCACTGCGCTGCCGCGTGAGCAAGCAGCGCCCATTTTCGAATGCTGGGCGCACCAGTGCCATTTTCCGATCCCCATCACGCAGGGTTTCTCCGGCAGGCCGCAACGAACGGGATCCACCCGCTCAATGTCGAGGCCGGCCGCACCCGCGCGTGCCGTGACTATCGCGGCACATCACAACGGATACGCCGTGCGCCCTGACGCGTGCGCGATCCGCAAAGGACATGATTTGACTGATTTCAATTCCCTCGGCCTCGCTCCCGCGCTGGCCAAGACCCTGCAGCAGGCCGGCTTTACCGAGCCGACGCCGATCCAGAGCCAGGCGATCCCGCTGGCGCTCGAAGGCCACGACATAATGGGCCTCGCGCAAACCGGGACGGGCAAGACGCTCGCCTTCGGGCTGCCCCTGATGGACAAGCTGCTCCGCATCCATGGCAAGCCGGAAAGCCGGACCGTCAGGGCGCTGATCCTGGCGCCGACGCGCGAACTGGTGAACCAGATCGCCGAAAGCCTCGCCGCCTTCACCAAGTCGACGCCGATCAAGGTCAACACGGTCGTCGGCGGCCAGTCGATCGGCCGCCAGATCGGCATGCTCAACCGTGGTACCGACATTCTCGTCGCGACACCGGGCCGCCTCATCGATCTGATGGAGCGCAATGCGGTGCGGCTCGACACAGTCCGCTTCCTGGTGCTCGACGAAGGCGACCAGATGCTCGATCTCGGCTTCATTCACGCGCTCCGCAAAATCGCCGCGAAGCTCGGACAGCCCCGCCAGACGATGCTGTTCTCGGCCACGATGCCGAAGCAGATGGAAGAGATCAGCCGGACCTATCTCAACGAGCCGAAGCGCGTGCAGGTCGCTACCTCCGGCAAGGCCGCGGACAAGGTGAGCCAGGCGGTGCATTTCGTCGACAAGCGCAGCAAGCCGACCCTTCTGCGACAGATCCTTTCCGCCGACATCGATGCCTCCAGCATCGTGTTCGCACGCACCAAACACGGCGCGGAAAAGCTGATGAAGCAGCTCGTCTCCGACGGCTACAACGCGGCCTCGATCCATGGCAACAAGAGCCAGAGCCAGCGCGACCGCGCCATCAGGGCGTTCCGCGAGGGCAAGGTCACGGTTCTCGTCGCCACCGACGTCGCCGCGCGCGGCATCGATATTCCGGATGTCGGCTATGTCATCAATTACGATCTGCCCGACACGCCGGAAAACTATGTTCACCGCATCGGACGGACGGCTCGCGCCGGCCGCGAGGGTGAAGCGATCACGCTCTGCTCGTCCGACGAGGTCAACCAGCTCCGGCAGATCGAGAGACTGATGAAGGTGCCGGTGCCCGTTGCCGAGGGTTCGGCGGCCGCACCGAAGCCGACCACCGCGGCGAAGTCCGCCCCGGGCGGAAGGCCCGACCAGCGCCGCCGCCAGGGTCCGGCCAATGCGAACCGTCCGCCGAACAGCAAGCCGCGGCGCCAGCGCCGCCGTCGCGCAGCCTGACGGATCGGTCCGGCGATAAGCCGCCAATCGGATAGTCCTTAGGATAAAGCTCAAAAGGCCGGCCGCATCCCTGCGGCCGGCCATTGCTGTCAGTGGTCATACGGTGGGCGACCGGCGAATCACTTTGACCGCGTCCTGTTTGGCTGATCCAACGCCGTCGAAATCGCTGCCTCCCGTATGAGAGGGGCAGTTCACGGCGCAAATGCGGCTCGGTGGCCGTCGCGGCCGAAGATTGGTCGCGAATGGTTGTGGAGGGGATTCAATCGCCGATTCACGGGCTTGAGAGTCTGTTGACGTTTCGTTAGGGATAGAATTCCTACGAGCAGGATCCCATGACCTACCGACTGACGGAATCGCTTCCCTACCTTCTCAATCGTGTCGGCTCGCGAATCGGCGACCTGTTCAACGAGCGTCTTTTGCAGCACGAACTGACCTTGCCGATGTACCGGGTGCTCGTCGCGCTCCTACAGCAGCAGAACCAGAGTCTCGGCGGCCTGGCGAAGATGACGACGATCGAGCTGTCGACCCTGTCGCGCCTGATCAAGACGATGGCGGCGCGGAAGCTGGTGACCCGGGAACGGCCCACCCACAATGGCCGTACCGTCGTCATCAATCTCACCCAGGAGGGGACGCGTCTGGCCGAAATGCTGTGGCCAGTGGCACAGCATTTCGACGATGTCGCGACGCAAAGCTTCTCCGACGAAGAACGAAACTGGCTGAGGACGGCGCTGAAACGTATCTACGGTGATCTCGACCTGATCGAAGGCGAGATGCACTGAGCCTATCAGGATCAGATTGAACCATTCTGCCGGACCGATCGGGTTCAGCGATCGTCCAGACGGTCGAGCAGTCGCTGCAATTCGTCCAGAAGATGGCCTATCCGTTCAGCTCCGACGCAAGCCTCGATCTGGTCGTAAATGGCAGCGCTCTCGGGCGCGACCTGCTGAAGGAAGGCCCGCCCCTCCTCGGTCAGGACGATGAGGGCGCGCCGACCATCGGAGGGATCCCTTCGGGTCCGCACAAAGCCCCGCTGCTCAAGCGACCTCAGCATCCGCGTCAACGACGGCGGGAGGATGGTCGCGTGCGCCGCCAGGGCGGTGGCGTCGAGTTCTTCGGCCTCATCGAGAACCCGCATGACCCGCCACTGCTGTTCCGTGACATCATGCGCTGCGAGCATGGGACGGAAACGCTCCATGACCGCCTCCCGGGCTCGCAGCAAGGCGATCGGCAGAGTCCGGCTGACCGCCAATAGCTCCGGCGAACGCTTGCCTTGCGGGCGCTCGGCGCCTCGTTCATCGTTCAAGCAGGCCTCCTGTCGCGGCTCACCAGCAGATGTGCGAACCGGACGGGCTTGACAAGGAGGAAAAAACTTCACATGTTAAGTTAATCCCATAGGAGGTCGCTTTGGCACATCTGATCATCGAATACTCGACGGGCGTCGCCCGCGATAGAGCGATCGATCAGCTTTGTCGCGCCGCCTATGAGGCGATGCGGCAGAGCGATGTGTTTGCCCTAGCCGGTATCCGCGTGCGCGCCCATCAAGCGGACCACGCCATCATTGCCGACGATGATCCGCAGAACGATTTCGCCGCTCTGACGCTTGTCGTCGGATCGGGTCGGTCGACGAAGGCGCTGCAGACGGCGGGCGAGATGGTGTTCGCCGCGGCCCAGGCCGCCCTCAAGGATAGTCTGGCAGGCGAGCATTTCGCGCTCTCGCTGGAGATCCGGCAGATCGATCCGGCGCTGAGCTGGAAAGACACGCCCATTCACAACCGCCTCCAGAAGGGATGAAAGTCTCCAGATGAGCAGCTTCAACGACAATCTTTCGCGCGCCCAGAGCTATCTTCAACGGTTCCGCGACGGTGGTGTCCTCAACCATATTGGCGGCCGTTCGGTCTCCGCTGCTTCGGGCGAGACGTTCGAGACCATTTCCCCGGTCGACCTTCACCCGCTGGCGCGGGTCGCCCGCAGCGGAGCGGCCGATGTCGACGCCGCCGCCAATGCCGCCTCGGACGCCTTCGCCGCATGGCGCGCCATGGGCGGCAAGGAGCGGCGGGCGATCCTGCACACGGTTGCCGACGGCATCGTCGCCCGGGCCGAGGAGATCGCACTCGTCGAGTCGATGGATACCGGCCAGGCCATCCGCTTCATGAGCAAGGCGGCGGTGCGCGGAGCGGAAAACTTCCGCTTCTTCGCCGACAAGGCGCCCGAAGCGCAGGACGGTCTTGCGCTGCGCGCGCCGGGTCAGGTCAACATGACGTCGCGGCGGCCGATCGGCCCGGTCGGCGTGATCACGCCGTGGAACACGCCCTTCATGCTCTCCACCTGGAAGATCGCCCCGGCGCTGGCGGCGGGCTGTACGGTGGTGCATAAGCCGGCGGAGTTTTCGTCGATGACCGCCAAGCTGTTGGTCGAGATCGCCGAGGAGGCCGGCCTGCCGAAGGGCGTCCTCAACACCGTCCACGGCTTCGGCGAAGACGCCGGCCGGGCACTGACCGAGCATCCCGCGATCAAGGCGATCGCCTTCGTCGGCGAGGGACGCACCGGCTCGATGATCATGGCGCAGGGCGCGCCCAGCTTGAAGCGGGTGCATTTCGAACTCGGCGGCAAGAATCCGGTGATCGTCTTCGACGACGCCGATCTCGACCGCGCCGTCGATGCAGCGACGTTCATGATCTATTCGCTGAACGGCGAACGCTGCACCTCGTCGTCCCGCCTTCTGGTGCAGGACACGATCTATGAGGAATTCACCCGCCGCGTCGCGGAGGTAGCGAACCGGATCAAGGTCGGTCATCCGCTCGATCCGGAGACGGTGGTGGGCCCGCTCATCCACCCCGTGCACGAGAAGAAGGTTCTCTCCTATTTCGACAAGGCCCGCGAAGAGGGCGCGACGATCGCCGCGGGCGGCGTCAAGGTCGCAGAGGAGGGCTGCTACGTCCGGCCGACCCTCTTCACGGGCGCCAGGAACGACATGGCGATCGCCCAGGAGGAGATTTTCGGGCCGGTGCTGACGGCCATCCCGTTCGAGGATGAAGATGAGGCCATCGCCATCGCCAATGACGTGCAATACGGCCTCACCGCCTATCTCTGGACCAGCGACCTGTCGCGGGCGCTACGCGTGACCGACCGGCTGGAGGCTGGCATGATGTGGGTGAATTCCGAGAACGTCCGGCACCTGCCGACACCTTTCGGCGGCGTCAAGGCCTCCGGCATCGGCCGTGACGGCGGCGACTGGTCCTTCGACTTCTACATGGAAACGGTGAATGTCTGCCTGCCGACGCAAGACCACCGCATTCCCCGATTGGGCGGCTGACGACCGACGCCTCAATACAGTTTCCTACGGGAGGACCCGATGCCGATACCAGCGCCCAATCTCTACCCGCCCTTCAACATTCTGCGGCTCAGCCATGTCGAACTCGGCGTGACCGATCTTGACGCCTCGAAAGCGTTCTATGCCGATCTGCTCGGCCTGCAGGTCACCGGCGAAGACGGTTCGACGGTCTACCTGCGCGCCATGGAAGAGCGCGGCCATCACTGCGTCGTGCTGCGCCGGGCGGACGAAGCACGGGCGCACTCGCTGTCGTTCAAGGTCTTTTCCGAGGCGGACCTCGACAAGGCGCATGACTGGTTCGCCGGGCGGGGGCATCCGGTCGATTGGGTGGAGCGCGCCCATCAGGGCCGGACGCTGGCGACGACCGACTGCTTCGGCATGCCGATCGAGTTCTACTTCAGGATGGACCGCCTTGCTCCGATCCATCAGCAATACGCGCTCTACAAAGGCGTCAAGCCGCTGCGCATCGACCATTTCAACTGCTTCGTGCCCGATGTCGACGCGGCGGTGGCGTTCTACAACGAGATCGGTTTCCGCGTCACCGAATATACCGAGGACGCCGAGACCGGCCGCCTCTGGGCCGCGTGGACCCATCGCAAGGGCGGCGTCCACGACATCGCCTTCACCAATGGCCTCGGCCCCCGCCTGCACCACACGGCCTTCTGGGTGCCGACGCCACTCAACATCATCGACCTGCTCGATCTGATGGCGACCACCGGCTATGTGACGAACATCGAACGCGGGCCGGGCCGCCACGGCATCTCCAACGCCTTCTTTCTCTACATTCTCGATCCGGACGGCCATCGAATCGAGATCTACTGTTCCGACTACCAGACCGTCGATCCCGATCTGGAGCCGATCAAGTGGGACCTGAAGGACCCGCAGCGCCAGACGCTATGGGGGGCGGCCGCGCCGCGCAGCTGGTTCGAGCACGGCTCCCTGATCGAGGGCGTGGAGCCCAAGGAGGCGACGCTGAAGGCGACGCCGATCGTGGCGCCGTGACGGAGCCAGCAATGAACAGCCTTCCCGCCCGGCTCGCCACCTTCACGATCCATGGACAGGAGCGGTTCGGCGTGGTCCGCGATGACGGGGTCATCGATCTCACCGGGGCCTTTGCCGGCCGTTTCGCAGACCTTCAGGAGGCGGTCGAGGCCGGCGCGCTGGGCGAACTCGTCGCGGTCGCGAAGGACCGATCTGTGGACTACGCGGAGCGAGACATCGTCTACCGGATCCCGATCGGCCGGCCGGAGAAGATCCTCTGCATCGGCGTCAATTTTCCCGACCGCAATGCGGAGTACAAGGACGGCAAGGCCGCCCCGGAGAAGCCGTCCATCTTCATCCGCTTTCCGCGCTCCTTCACCGGCCACCGGTCGGCACTGAAGCGGCCGCCCGAAAGCGAGCAGCTCGACTATGAAGGCGAGATCGCCATCGTCATCGGCAAGGCCGGCCGTCGTATCGCCCGCGAGGCGGCCTACGATCACATCGCCGCCCTCACCCTCGCCAATGAGGGGACGATCCGGGACTGGGTCCGCCATGCAAAGTTCAACGTCACGCAGGGCAAGAACTGGGATCAGACGGGTTCGATCGGCCCGTGGCTGGTGCCCTTCCACGATGCTGCCCAGCTCGACGACATCGAGCTGACGACGCGGGTCAATGGCGAGGTCCGACAGCAGGACCGGACCAGCCGGATGGTGTTCGACTTCCGCTTCATCGTCGCCTACGTCTCGACATTCACGACGCTGGTGCCGGGCGACGTCATCCTGTGCGGCACGCCGACCGGCGCCGGAGCCCGTCACGACCCGCCGGTCTGGCTGAAGCCGGGGGACGTGATCGAGGTGGAGGCGGAGGGGATCGGCACGCTCGTCAACGGCGTCGAGGACGAATGACGACGCTCCACCGAGTGGCGGCGTCGATCTGCCATTTCGACTGAGGAAGAGAGCCATGCCCGCACCGCACAATCCGTTCAAGGCCCGCCTGCGCGACCATGACACCCAGATCGGCATCTGGCTCAGCCTCGCCGATCCGACCGCCGCCGAACTCGCCTCTCATTGCGGCTATGACTGGCTGGTCATCGATGGCGAGCACTCGCCCAATGGCCTGCGCGACGTGCTGGACCAGCTCCGCGCGATCGGCGAACGTAGCGCGGCCGTCGTCCGTGTTCGCGACAATGACCGGGCAATCATCAAGCAGATGCTCGATATCGGCGCGCAGACAATTCTCGTGCCGTTGATCGAAAGCGCCGACGAGGCGCGAGAGGCCGTGCGCTCGATGCTCTATCCGCCGAAGGGGGTCCGCGGCGTCGGCTCGGCGCTGGCGCGCGCCTCATCGTTCGGCAAGGAGGCCGACTACCTCGCCAGCGCCAATGACGAGGTGTGCCTGCTGGTGCAGGTCGAGACGATGGCGGGAATCGAGGCGCTGGACGACATCGTCGCCGTCGATGGCGTCGACGGCGTTTTCATCGGCCCGTCTGATCTGTCGGCCGATATGGGCTTCCTCGGTCAACCCGCCGCTCCGCAAGTGCAGGCCGTCATCGGTGACGCGATCCGCCGCATCCGCGCGGGGGGCAAGGCGGCAGGCGTTCTCACCTTCAATCCGACGCTCGCCGCGACCTATGCGGAGACGGGCGTCGATTTCCTCGCCGTCGGCGCCGACGTCACCGTTCTGCGGCAGGGCCTGGAAGCGCTGCGGAAGCGGTTCGACTAGAGCCTTTCAGCGATCCCGGTGCAGCCGTCGGATCGTCTGCGGCTCTCCGTCCTCCTTGCCGCGCCGGATCAGGCCAACATCGCCGGCCGATTCCAGCGTCAGCGCCTCGACCTCGGATCGGTCGGCGATGCCGTTCTGGCGCAGGATCATGTCGATCTCCTCTTCGACCATCTGCTCCTTCACCAGGTTGCGATGCTGCAGTTCTCCCTTCCGGACGAGCACGGACGGGTCGGCCTTCAGGAGATTGCGGACGTTATCGGACTTCAGCGCCGCGAAGGACAGCAGCCAGTCCATGGCGACGATGGCAGCCATTGCAAGGCATCCCTCTGCCAGCGTCACCGATTTCAGAACGATCATCGAGGCCAGCACCGATCCGACGGTGAAGGTCAGGATCATGTCGTACATGTTGAATTTCGCGACGGTGCGCTTGCCGGCGATGCGCAGCAGGAAGATCAGCCAGGCAAATCCGACCATTGCCGAAAAGAGGATGCTCAGAAGCCCCGGCTCATCGTCGTAAAACATGCGTTCTGCCTCCAGTATGGAGAGCAACCACCGAAGGCTGGAGAAGTTGCGCCGGCCCGCGCAGACGGATCAGGCGTGAAAGCCCTTGGCCCTGAAGAGCGCACCCTTGGCCCAGGCATGGATGGCGCGATAGACCATCAGCGCGACGACCGCGAAAACGGCGCTGAAGGCGAAGAGCGCCGCCCAGGACATGTCCCCGGCGCCGAAAAACAGCTTCGCGAGGATCGCCGGAACCAGGATGCCGACGAGAAGCGACAGGATCGCGCCGACCCACATCGAAAAGGCCCGGTAGAGGAACGGAAAGCTGGCCGTCACGAGAATCGCGACCACATAGCGGCCCCACATCAGGAGAAGAGCCTGAAAAGAGGAGCCATCGGTAAAGATCGCGACGGCGAGATCCGCGACGATCGCACCGGCGATGCCCCCGGCAATCACGGCAATGATGTCGGTGGCGATCATGCGTTTGGCGGCCATTGGCTTGCTATCCGTCTCGGCTGGAACCCTCTGCCACCCATATTGCACCCCGGCAGGCGAGGTAAAGGGCAACTGTCACTCGCAGTGCAGAGCCCTAGCTGAGGAGGTTGAGCCCTTGCCGGACCAATCCCATGCCCTCACCTCCCCGCCAGACCCATTTCGACTCCACCCTCGCCTTCATGGCCGACCCCTACCGCTTCATCCTCAAGCAGGCTCGGCAGCTGGAGAGCGAACTGTTTTCCACCCGGATACTGCTCCAGGAGACACTCTGCATGGTGGGGCCACAGGCGGCCGAATTCTTCTACGACACAGAGCGTTTCCATCGCAGCGGCGCGGCGCCCGGCCGCGTCATCAAGACGCTGTTCGGCGATGGAGGAGTGCAGGGTCTGGATGGCCTGTCCCACCGGTTGCGCAAAGAAGCGCTGATGTCGCTGATGACCGCGGCCCGGATCGACAAGCTGCGCAGCGGGGTTCGCGAGGCGCTCCGTTCCGAGGCCAGAAAGGCTTCCGGCGGGGAAACGATCGCGATGCTGGCGCTGGCGGAGCGGGCGCTGATGCGCGCCGTCTGCGACTGGGCGGCGGTCCCGCTTGCCGAGAACGAGATCGACCAGCGGACCCGCGCGGTTTCCCTGCTGTTCGAGGGTGCGGGCGCGATCGGACCGTTGCACTGGCGCTCGCGGCTGGCGCGCAAGCAGGCGGACCGCTGGGCCGAGAGTCTGATCGATGGTGTCCGCGCCAAGCGGTCCCGCGTACCGGCCGACAGCCCGTTGGCGCAGATCGCGGTGTGGCAGAACGCCCATGGCAGACCGCTGGAGACGCATGCCGCCGCGGTGGAACTGCTCAACATCATCCGCCCGACGGTGGCGGTCTCGGTCTGGATGGTTTTCCTCCTTCACGCGATCCACCAGCACGGCGCACCGGACACCGATGACGACGTCGCATTGCGCGCATTCGTGCAGGAGGTCCGCCGGTTCTATCCGTTCTTTCCGGTGGTCGGCGCGCTCACCTCCCGCGATCTCGAATGGCGCGGCATGACCCTGCCCGAAGGCACACGCACATTGCTGGCGCTCTGGGGCACGAACAACGATCCCGCCGTCTGGAGCGATCCGCAGGTCTTCGATCCGACGCGGATCACTTCATCCCCGCCGGGCCCTTACGAGCTCATCCCCCAAGGCGGCGGGGACTACTGGCTCAACCATCGCTGTGCCGGCGAGCGGATCTCGCTGGCGCTGATGGAAGAGGCGACGCGCTTCCTGACCCGTGACGTCGTCTACGAGGTTCCGCCGCAGGATCTTGATCTCGACTGGCGGTCCATGCCCGGCCTGCCGAAGGGCGGTATGCGGATCAAAGGTCTGAGGCTGAGGGACTGAGCGGCTGGCGTAGCGTCCTCCGAACCCTTCCCTTGCGTCAGAATATTGGTATTGTTCACAATCGGAGGGTCGCGGCGCGTCCGACTTGTCGGACGATCCGGGTGATCGGAGTGAAGTCCATGAGCGGTCGTTGGTTTGTCCGCACCATCATCGCCGGCGCGGCTGTGCTCTCGCTCGGCAGCTGCCAATACGTGACGGTCGGCGAAGGCTACGACCTCAGCGGCCGCACCGTCATCGAATGGAACCGCGAGGACGGCTTCATCTACCGACGGACCGCCACGACGCCGCTCGCCTACAAGCCCTCCTTCATGACGACCGAGATCGTTCCGGAGGATTTCTACACCGATGGCGGCAGCGTGCCGCGGATCTTCTGGAGCATCCCCGGCCTGTCGCCATGGGGTCTTGGGCCGGCATACATCATTCACGACTGGATTTTCGCCGCCCACCGCTGCAAATGGGAGGACGTGCCGGACGAGATCAAGAACATGGATTTCGAGCATTCCGCCCAGGCGCTGGCGGAGGTCGCATCGGCGCTCATCGACAAGGGCCTGATCGATCATGACCTGCGCGAGCAGGTCATCGGAGCGGTCAATTCCCGCACCGCCCGCGCGATCTGGGACGAAGAGCCGGGCGTCGGCGCTTGCGATCGTCCAACCGGTGGTATCGGCGCGAAGCGGCCAGGCGTGCAAACGGTCCGGGTCGTAGACCTGGAGATTCCCGAATAGCCGCCTGGCGCGTCAGGCGCGGCTGAGGCCGCCGAACAGTGTGGGCATGTCGAGCGGGCGGAAACCGTAATGGGCCAGCCAACGGACATCGGCGTCGAAGAAGGCGCGCAGGTCCGGCATGCCGTATTTCAGCATGGCGATGCGATCGATCCCCATGCCCCAGGCGAAGCCCTGATATTCGTCCGGATCGAGGCCACTGAAGCGCAGCACGTTCGGATGGACCATTCCGCAACCCAGGATCTCCATCCAGTCGGTGCCCTCGCCGAAACGGACCTCGCCTGGCGTGGAGCGGTCGCACTGGATATCCAGTTCCAGGCTCGGTTCGGTGAAGGGGAAGAAGGAGGGGCGGAACCGCATATTGACGTTCTCGACCTCAAAGAAGGACTTGCAGAACTCGGTCAGCACCCACCTCATATTGGCGATGTTGGCGGTCCTGTCGATGACCAGGCCTTCGAGCTGGTGGAACATCGGCGAGTGGGTCGCGTCGCTATCCTGGCGGTAGGTCTTGCCCGGAATGACGATCCGGATCGGCGGCTTCTTCTCCTCCATCGTGCGGATCTGGACCGGCGAGGTGTGCGTACGGAGCAGCTTTCGCCCGCCCTCTTCGTCAGGATTGAAGAAGAAGGTGTCGTGCATCTCACGCGCCGGATGTCCCTCGGGGAAGTTCAGGGCGGTGAAATTGTAGTAGTCGGTCTCGATGTCGGGCCCTTCGGCGATTTCAAAGCCGAGATCGCCGAAGATGGCGGTGATCTCGTCAATCACCTGGCTGATCGGATGAATGCGGCCGACCTCGGTCGGCGCCGGCTGCACGGGAAGCGTGACATCGACGGTCTCGGAGGCCAGGCGCGCCTCGATCGCCGCTTCGCGCAGGATGGCGCGGCGGGCGCGAATAGCCTCGTCCACCGTCGATTTGAGCGTGTTGAGGGCCGGGCCGGCGGTCTTGCGCTCCTCCGGCGTCATTCTGCCGAGGCCCTTGAGCTTCTCGGACACGACGCCCTTCTTGCCGAGCGCCAGGACGCGCACCTCGTCAAGCGCGGGCTCGTCGAGCGCGCCCTCGATCCTGGCGATGAGATCGTCGCGAAGGCTGTTCAGATCGTCCATGTTCCGTCCATTCGCTCGATGCCGCTTCGGACGCGGCACGAAAAACCCGCGATCGGCACGTCGCCAATCGCGGGCTGTCTGTCAGAAAGCGCCGTGCGGTTCAAGCCGCGCCGGCCCGCCTTCGATCACGCACCGACGGCGCGCTCATATTCGTTGGAGTTGCCGTCCTTCAGATAGGACAGCGCGTCCTTGGCCTGGGCGACCACGGCGGCGAACGACTCCGGCTCGTGGATGGCCATGTCGGACAGCACCTTCCTGTCCATCTCGATGCCGGCCTTGTTGAGACCGTCGATCAGACGGCTATAGGTCAGGCCGTGTTCACGAGCGGCGGCATTCAGGCGCTGCACCCAAAGGGCGCGGAAATTGCGCTTCCTGGTACGGCGGTCGCGCGTCGCATACTGCATCGACCGTTCGACGGCCTGCTTGGCAATACGGATGGTGTTCTTGCGGCGGCCATAGAAACCCTTGGCAGCCTTGATGGTCTTCTTGTGCTTGGCGTGCGATGTCACGCCTCTTTTCACACGGGCCATTGTTCGTTCTCCTGCGGGTCTGGCTTAGCGGTTGTAGGGCATGAAGGTCTTGACGAGCTTGGCATCCGGATCGCTCAGCACCATCGTGCCGCGCGCGTCGCGGATGAAGTCGTTGGACCGTTTGATCATGCCGTGGCGCTTGCCGGCGGCCTGCGCCTTGACCTTGCCCCGTGCGGTCATCTTGAACCGCTTCTTGCAGGACGATTTCGTCTTCATCTTGGGCATTTTGCTCTCCTTGATTGGCAGGCGCGGCAATGCTCATCCACTGCCGGCCGGTAGGCCGACCCGAAAGCGACGAACGATCGGGCTTAGCATTTCGAGACGACACGGCATGCCCTGCCGGCTGTCTCCGAACGGCGCGCTCATAACGCGAGAACCGCGCAGATGCAAGGATGAAAAGCCGCATGGAAAGCGCCACCTGGGCAGAAAGCAAGAAAAATGTTGCCGCTACAACAAAAATTTGGAACCTTGCGGCCAATCCTGCGTTGAGGGCGATTGAATCAAGCTTGATGTGAAGTGCGTAGATGACCGACAACCCGCCGAGCCCGACCTTGTCACGAAAGGCTGTGCTCATCGTCGAGGACGAGCCTCTGCTGCTGATGGAGGCCGCCGACATGGTGGCCGACGCCGGTTACGAACCCGTCGAGGCCATGAGCGCTGCGGAAGCGCTCAAAATACTCGACCAGAGGAACGATGTCGTCGTTCTCTTCACCGATATCAATCTGGCCGGCAGCACCGATGGGCTGGAGCTGGTCCGCGTCGTCGCCGAGCGATGGCCCCCCATCAAGGTCATCGTCGCCTCCGGCCGGCACAGCGTGAAGGATGCGGGGCTGCCGCAGCACGCGCGCTTCATGCCCAAGCCTTATCTCCCAACGGATTTCCACACGCTCATTTCCGACCTGACCGCATCGGCGTGACGTCATGAGATCCTCTGGATTGCCCGCTGGCGCCCGCGCAAAGGTCCAGGACGATCCAGCCGTGACGGATACCGTCTCGCCACCGGACGCTTCCCGCTCCGAAGCCAGTGCCGCACCGCTCGTCACCGGCCCCACCATCGATGCGACGGCCACCCGCACCAGTCTCGAAGAGCGCCTGGCGCTGGTTTTCGACGCCGCAGGCGCGATCGGCTGGTGGGACTGGGATGTCCGCAACGACCGCCTTTATGCGGGGCAGCAATTCGCCGATCTGTTTGGTGTCGACCCGGAGAAGGCGGCGCAGGGTGCACAGCTGGCCAGCTTCATCGACGGCATCGATTCGCGCGACCGCGAGCGGGTCGCCGCCGCCATCCGCGCGACAGTGGAGAGTTGCGGCTCGTTCTCCGAGGAGTACCGCATCGCGGGCGACCGCAACGGCCATCGTCCCCGATGGGTGCTTGCCAACGGCCGCAGCTATCCGGACGAGAGTGGAGAAACGGTCCGCTTTGCCGGCGTTCTTCTCGACATCACTGCACGCAAGCTGACCGAGCTTCGCAAGCACGCCCTGCTCGAGCTTGGCGATCGGCTCCGCGATCTGCCCGACATGGAGAGTATCGCCTACGCGGCGGCCGAAATCCTCGCGGAGGTGCTGCTGCCGTCCCGCGCCGGGTTCGGCATCGTCGAGCGGGAAAGCGAGCGAATCTTTCTCTTTCCGGAATGGCGGCGCGAGGGCGCTCATTCCATAGCCGGCGTCCATCATTTTCGCGAATATGGATCCTTCATCGAGGATCTGAGGGCCGGCCGCGTGGTTTCGATCGACGATGTCGAACACGATCCGCGGACGGCGGAGCAGGCGGAACTGCTCCTGTCGCTCGGCATCAAGGTGCTGATCAATATTCCCATCATCGAGCATGACGAACTGGTTCTGGTCGTCTTCATCCATAATGACGGGCCGGTGGACTGGAACGAACGCGACATGTTCCTGATCCATGCCGTCGCGGACCGGGTTCAGGTCGCCCTCGCCCGCCTGCAGGCGGAAAGGCAGCGTGAGCTGCTCAATCGCGAACTGTCACACCGGCTCAAGAATTCACTGTCCATGGTGCAGTCGATCGTTGCCCAATCGATGCGTACAGCCTCCGATTTCAAAGAGGCCCGCGAGGCGATCGGCAACCGCCTCAGCACCTTGGGTCGCGCTCACGAGCTGCTGCTCAGCGGGACGAAGGAAGATGCCGACATCGCCGAAGTCACAGCCAGCGCGCTGCTTCCGCATCAGCCCCAGGACGTCCGGATCCACTGGCAGGGGCCCAACATCCGCCTTTCGGCGTCGGCCGCTCTGTCGCTGTCGCTGGTCCTGCATGAACTGGCGACCAACGCACTGAAATATGGCGCGCTCAGCAAGCGCGAAGGTATCGTCGACATCCGCTGGCGCATCGAGGAAAAGGAGCGGCAGACCTTCGTTCTGGAGTGGCGCGAGAAGGGCGGTCCGCCTGTCGAGCCGCCGCAGACCAGCGGCTTCGGCTCGCGGCTCATCCGTCATGGCTTATCCGGCGCGGTAAACCAGAGCGTCGACATCCGCTATGAGCCCGAAGGGCTGTACTGCCGGATCGAGGCCGGCCTCGACAATATCTGCACCGAAGCAGGGTGAGAGGTCGGACCGGCGGCGCTGCGAACACCATCGATGAAGGCGCTTCGGCCGTAAGAAAGCCTCGGCCACAAGACAGGAAATGCCCGCCGCACCCCGGAGGGAACGGCGAGCATTACATCCATCGGGATGAGGCTCAGCGCGGGGCGAGCACCATCATCATCTGGCGGCCTTCGAGCTTCGGCTCCGCCTCGACCTTGGCGATCTCGGCCGTGTCGTCCCGAACCCGGTTGAGCAGTTCCATGCCGAGGTTCTGGTGGGCCATCTCGCGGCCGCGGAAACGCAACGTGACCTTCACTTTGTCGCCGTTCTCGAAGAAGCGTCTGGCCGCCTTCATCTTCACATCGTAATCATGGGTGTCGATGTTCGGACGCATCTTCACCTCCTTGATCTCGATGGTCTTCTGCTTCTTGCGGGCCTCGGACTTCTTCTTCTGCTGCTGATATTTCAGCCGGCCGAGGTCCTGGATCTTGCAGACAGGCGGCTTGGCATTGGTGGCGACCTCGACCAGATCGAGCCCCGCCTCTTCCGCCATGCGGATCGCTTCTTCGGTAGGAAATTCACCGCGATTCTCACCTGTCTCATCGATCAGCATGACAGACGGAACGCGGATTTCTTGGTTTGCGCGGGGGCCTTCCTTGGTCGGAGGCGGCGCTCGAAAAGGTCTGCGAATGGTCGTGGTCTCCTGAACCGTTGAACTTACGAATCTGTACCGCCAGGCGACGCCAATGCGCCGGCCATAGCGACCCAATCCCCATATGGGGATTTATGATTGCCATGACGACGGTGCCTCTCCATAACACGCCGCGCAGCAATTTTCACGCTCCAAAACGCTCAAAAGGCGAGGAAGTTCGGCGATGAAGGAAGAAATCGGGCGTCTCGACGTTGACGGTACGCCGATCGCATGGCGCCGCCTCGCCGGTCGATCCCCGACATTCGTGTGGCTCGGCGGCTTCCGCTCCGACATGGCGGGAACCAAGGCGCGGGCGATCAGCGACCATTGTGCCGAGACAGGACGCGCCTTCCTGCGCTTCGACTATTCGGGCCATGGCGAATCCGGCGGCGTCTTCGAGGACGGTACGATCTCGCGCTGGCTGGGCGAGACGCTGGCGGTTGTCGATCGGCTGACGGAGGGTCCGCTGATCCTCGTCGGGTCGTCCATGGGCGGCTGGATCGCGCTGCGTGCGGTGCAGGAAATGGCTAAGGGCGGCGGGAGGGGACGCGTCGCCGGCCTGATCCTGCTCGCCCCGGCGCCGGATTTCACCGTCCGCATGCTGGAGGAGGAGTTGACGGCAAAAGAGAGGAAGGCGCTCCAGGAGACCGGGCGGCACGAGGTTCCGACTCCTTACGGTCCCGATCCAAACGTCTTCACGCGGGCGCTGTTCGAGGATGGCGAGACGAACCGCGTCATGGCTGGCCTGATCGACACGCACTGTCCCGTCCATATCATCCAGGGCATGGAGGACCCCGACGTGCCATGGCAGACCGCACAGGCGCTGATGGAACGCCTGCCGGCCGACGATGTGACGCTGACCTATGTCAAGGATGGCGACCATCGTCTGTCGCGAGAGCAGGACATCGCACTCCTGCTGCGGGTTTGCGACGCGATGGTCGAGCAGGCCGATAGCGATTGATCGATCAGTCGCTTGTCCGATTTCGGACCGCAAAATCTTGAATCGGATTTCGCAAATTCCCACCTCAAACGGGAAGCGGCCGTTTCCTTTTGATCCCCCGACCTGCGCGGCCGCCGGTGAGAAAGGATGTCTTCGATGAGACCCAACGCCCTTATTCGTCCCGCCTGGACGCCCGCGACCATCGCGCTGATGATCATCGGCTTCATGCTCTGGTGGCCGCTTGGCCTCGCGATGCTGGCCTTCATCCTGTGGGGCGACCGGCTGGAAGCCTTCAGGACCGACGTCAATGGTGCGACCGATCGCGTATTCGCCGGCTGCCGCCGCGCAGCGCGCGCCGCCGCGGCGCCCTCTTCGGGCAACGCCGCCTTCGACGCCTGGCGCGATGAAGAGCTGAAGCGCCTCTCCGAAGAGCGCCGCAAGGTCGACGAGATGCGCGACGAGTTCGACAGCCACATGCGCGAATTGCGCATGGCCCGCGATCGTCAGGAATTCGACGCCTTCATGGCGGCGCGCCGCGAACGCAAGACCGTCGAACACGAGAAAAACGACAGTACCGGTGATCTGCCGGGCGGCGCCTACGCCAGCTAAGACCGGCGCCCTGTCCTGAGCATACAACCGGCCGCGGTCCTCGCGGCCGGTTTTTCGTTTCCGATTCCGAATCCGTATTCCCGCAGGTGAGAATCGGGTAAGTCTGCCTGCCATGCCGAACGCCGCCTCCCTGCGCCTCACCCCAAAAGCAGCCGGCCCTGCCGCGCCGGACAGCCGGATTCACGAAGTCGGCGGGCGCGTCCTGCCGCTCGCGATCCACCGTCATCCACGAGCGCGGCGGTTGATCCTGCGGATCGTGCCGGGCGGCCGTTCACTGCGCGTTACCGCCCCGCCGGCCGTGTCCGAAAAGGACATCGATGCGTTCCTGAAGCGCAACGCGGGATGGCTGAGTGAGCGGCTGGAACGCCACCAGGGCACCGAGCTTGCCGATGGCGGCGGCTTTCCATTCAGGGGCCGGACCTGCCGGATCGTCCATTCCGGAAAGCTGCGCGGGCAGCCGAGCCTCGGCGAAGGGCCGGACGAATCCGTCATTACCGTGCATGGACCGGTCGAGGCGCTGCCGAAGCGGCTCGGGTCATTCCTGCGGCGCGAAGCGGAGGCGATGATGACGCCCCTGGCCCACCGCCACGCCGCGACCATCGGACGTTCGATCGAGGCGATTCGCTTCCGCGATACGCGCAGCCGATGGGGCAGTTGCACCGCGAAGGGCACCCTCTCCTTTTCATGGCGAATCATGATGGCGCCCGACTTCGTCATCGACTATCTGGTCGCTCACGAGGTCGCCCATCTGCGGGAGATGAACCATGGCCCGCAGTTCTGGGCGCATTGCCGGACACTCTGTCCGCGGACGAACGAGGCCAAGCGCTGGCTGCGCGAGCATGGCGGTCGGCTTCAGGCGGTCGACTTCCGGGGCTGACCCGGCGCGAACCCGCCGGAAGCGCCTTTTCTTGCGCTGCAACGATTGACGCCCTAGATAGTGACGCGCGCGTTCCCGCCCGGCCAGCGGAACGCGTCGATGACCAATAATGGACCGGAGCGACATCGATGGACGTCAAGATCTGCGGGTTGGGCACCGAGCAGACGGTGGATGTCGCCGTCTCGGCCGGCGCCAGCCATGTCGGCTTCGTGTTCTATCCGCTTTCCCCCCGCCATGTCGGCCCCTCGCACGCCGCGGAGCTTGCCAAGCGGGCGAAGGACCAGCGGGTCAAGGTGGTCGCGGTCACGGTGGATGCCGGAGACGGCATGCTCGACGCCATTGTCGAGGCGGTCGCGCCCGATATGCTGCAGCTCCACGGCAAGGAAGAGCCGTGGCGCGTGGACGAGATCAAGGATCGCTACGGGCTGCCGGCGATGAAGGCGATCTCGGTCGAGAACGCCGACGATGTCGCCCGCATCGACGAATATGCCGATGTCGCCGACCGCCTCCTGTTCGACGCCAAGGCGCCCAAGGGCTCTGTTATTCCGGGCGGCAACGGCGTCTCGTTCGACTGGTCGATCCTGAAGGGCGTCAAGGGCGAGTGGTTCCTGTCCGGCGGACTGTCGCCGGAAAACGTCCAGGATGCGCTCGCCGCCTGCATGCCGGGAGGGCTTGACGTGTCGTCGTCGCTGGAGAGCGCGCCAGGCGTCAAGGATCCGGAGCGTATCCGTGCCTTCTTCGCTGCGATACGCGAGGCGGTGGCGGCCTGAGTCCCGCGGGTCCGACAGCGCCTCGACCATATCAGTTGAGCGCATCGGCGCGATCGAAAACGAGTGCAGGTATCCTCCTGATGTGCGCCGGAGTCGGCTGTCTCAGCGTCAACGACGCCATCGCCAAGACGCTGACCGCCGACTATTCCGCCATTCAGATCCTGTTCCTGCGCAATCTCATCGCGCTGCCGCTGGCGTGCCTGATCGCAATCCGGTTCGGCGGTACCGGCGCGTTGCGCTCGCGAAGGCCGATGGCGCATCTGATCCGGGGGCTCATCTGGATCGCCGCGGCCACCACTTTCTTCACGGGCCTGCGTTTTCTCGGCCTCGCCGAAGCGACCGCCCTGATCTTCGCCGCCCCCGTCTTCATCACCGCCATCTCGGCCCTGTTCCTGAAGGAAACGGTGGGCTGGCGGCGCTGGCTCGCCGTGCTGGCGGGCTTCGCAGGCGTCCTGATCGTCGTCCAGCCCGGCGCCGGCACGTTCCAGCCGGCCTCGCTCTTTCCTCTCGCCACCGCGCTCTTCTATGCGCTCCTGATGCTCAGCGCGCGGTGGGTCGATCCGGGGGAGAGCGTATGGACGATGATGCTCTACCTCGTCGGCACCGGCGCACTCCTCGGCGGGCTCGCCATGCCGTTCGTCTGGCGGACGCCCGAGGCTGGCGATCTATGGCTGTTCGCCGGCATCTCGCTGTTCGGCACGGCGGGTATGACACTGATCACGCAGGCCTTCCGCTTCGCGCCGGCGACGATCGTCGCTCCCTTCGACTACACTGCCCTGCTCTGGGCGACACTGCTCGGCTGGCTGCTGTGGCGGGACGTACCAACAACCAGCACCTATCTCGGCGCCGGTGTGATCATCCTGAGCGGCATTTTCATCGTTCTGCGGGAACGACGGGCCGAAGCCGATGCGTCACCCGCCTGAAGCCGCCTCGTCGCGAGGATCAGGCGGCCAGATCGTTGCCGGATCGGAGCGCCTCGGCTAGAACGCGCCTTTACCTCGCCACCTGTCCATGGCAGGCGTGACCGGATCGAGAAACGAAAGAGCCGATCGCCGTGAATTCCCCCCAGCAGCCCAATTCGTTCCGCGCCATGCCCGACCCCGAAGGCATGTTCGGCATTTTCGGCGGCCGCTTCGTCGCCGAGACGCTGATGCCGCTGATCCTCGACCTTCAGGCCGAATGGGAGAAGGCGAAGACGGACCCGGAGTTCCAGGCGGAGCTTGCCCATCTCGGCAAGCATTATACGGGCCGGCCGTCGCCGCTCTATTTCGCCGAGCGGCTGAGCGAGCATCTCGGCGGCGCCAAGATCTACTTCAAGCGCGACGAGCTGAACCATACCGGCTCGCACAAGATCAACAATTGCCTCGGGCAGATCCTGCTCGCCAGGCGGATGGGCAAGACCCGCATCATCGCCGAGACCGGCGCGGGCCAGCACGGCGTCGCCTCGGCCACGGTCGCCGCGCGCTTCGGCTTCCCCTGCGAGGTCTATATGGGCGCCACCGATGTCGAGCGGCAGGCGCCGAACGTGTTCCGCATGAAACTGCTCGGCGCCAAGGTGCACCCCGTATCGGCGGGCCACGGCACGCTGAAGGACGCGATGAACGAGGCGCTGCGCGACTGGGTCACCAATGTCGAGACGACCTATTACCTGATCGGCACCGCCGCCGGGCCGCACCCCTATCCGGAGATGGTCCGCGACTTCCAGTCGGTGATCGGCATGGAGGCGAAGGAGCAGATGATGGAGGCGGAGGGCCGCCTGCCGGACATGCTCGTCGCGGCGGTCGGCGGCGGCTCCAACGCGATCGGCCTGTTCCACCCCTTCCTCGACGACGCCTCGGTGCAGATCGTCGGCGTCGAGGCCGGCGGCAAGGGCCTTCAGGGCGAGGAGCATTGCGCCTCGCTGACCGCCGGCTCGCCGGGCGTGCTGCACGGCAACCGCACCTATCTGCTGCAGAACGAGGACGGCCAGATCAAGGAAGGCCATTCGATCTCGGCCGGCCTGGACTATCCGGGCATCGGGCCGGAGCATAGCTGGCTGAAGGAGAGCGGCCGCGTCGA
Source organism: uncultured Alphaproteobacteria bacterium (assembly GCA_963773525.1). GTDB lineage: Bacteria > Pseudomonadota > Alphaproteobacteria > Rhizobiales > Rhizobiaceae > Notoacmeibacter. Next base: position 446,513 of record CAVZBM010000002.1, read on the forward strand.
ATATGTGCCGATCATGGATGAGGAGGCGCTGGAGGCGTTCCAGCTCCTGACCCGGCTCGAGGGCATCATTCCGGCGCTGGAGCCGAGCCATGCGCTGGCCGAGGTCATCAAGCGCGCGCCGACGATGGCCAAGGACCAGATCATCGTCATGAATCTGTGCGGCCGCGGCGACAAGGACGTCTTCACCGTCGGCAAGATGCTGGGGTTCGACCTGACATGAGCGATAGCGACAGATTGACAACTCCCCTGCCAGCGAGCGACGTCATGGCTTTTGCGAAGGCAAAGGGCCTTCTAGAGCGACCTTGTGCCCGCTGCGGAAAGGTCGAATGGGAATATGCTGACTTCGACAGCCAAAATTTCATCACCGGCATTTCCATAATCGACAGAGAACACCATCCACGCGGTACTTACGCCTCCATCAACTTCGTGTGCGGCAACTGCGGTCACATCGAAACCCATGCCCGCAGCATCATATTGAACTGGATGGTCGAGAATGATCGATAATGTCGTGCCGCACCCAAGCTCCCGGGGTGGCGATGGACCCGCCGACGGAGGTGGAGGAATGAATGAACGTCTGATTCGCCTCGAAGCGGACACTGCGCATCTCCAGCGAGACGTAACCGAGCTTCGTGCAGACATGAAGGATGTTCGCGATAAGACTCTCGCGCATTGAGGAGAAGGTGGCCGTCTTGCCGACCAAAGGATATATTGTCTCAGCCTTGCTCCTGATGCTCGCTGCGATTGCCGCGCTAGTTGGATTCCAGACCCACGTCGCTGCGTTCTTCGGTAACGCCTCATGATCGAAATTCACGTAATGACCCATTCGCGCGACACCGCGCTGGCACTGGCGCATGAGGTGCTGCAGCAGCGGCTGGCGGCCTGCGCCAACATCGTCGACCAGGTGACGTCGCTCTATTGGTGGGAAGGGCAGGTCGCCCACGAGAAGGAATCGCTCGTCATCTTCAAGACGAGCGAGGCCCGCGCCGACGCATTGACGGCCTTCGTCAAGGACAACCATCAATACGACCTGCCGGCCATCATCCGGCACGATCAGGTGACGCCGACCGAGGAGTACGCCCGGTGGGTCGAGGAAGAGACGAAAGCCAGCCAATGAGCCAGACCCGTATCGACCGGCGCTTTGCGAAGCTACGCCAAGAAGGATCGGCCCGCCCTCGTCACCTATTTCATGGCCGGCGATCCCGACCTTGCGACCTCGCATGCGGTCATCGAGGCGCTGGCGACGAAGCGGCGCCGACGTGATCGAACTCGGCCTGCCCTTCTCCGACCCGATGGCGGACGGTCCGACCATCCAGATGGCCGGGCAGCGGGCGCTCGCGGGCGGCCAGACGCTGGCGAAGACGCTCGACCTCGTGCGCGCCTTCCGGCAGGGCGACGACGACACGCCGATCGTCCTGATGGGCTATTACAATCCGATCTACGTTTACGGCGTCGACCGCTTCCTGACGGACGCGAAGGCGGCCGGCATCGACGGTCTGATCGTCGTCGACCTGCCGCCGGAGATGGACGAGGAACTCTGCCTCCCGGCGCGCGAGGCAGGCATCAACTTCATCCGCCTCGCCACGCCGACCACCGATGACCGGCGCCTGCCCAAGGTGCTGACCAACACGTCCGGCTTCGTCTACTACGTCTCGATGACCGGCATCACCGGTTCCAACCTCTCGGCCGACGTCTCCGGTGTCGCCGACGCCGTCAAACGGATCAAGGGCCATACGGACCTGCCGATCTGCGTCGGATTCGGCGTCAAGACGGCGGAACAGGCTCGCGCCATCGGCGCTGCGGCCGACGGCGTCGTCGTCGGATCGGCGATCGTCTCGGCCATGGCGGAGGCGAAAACGCCGGACGAGGCGGCAAAGCGGGTTTCGGAGCTCGTGGCCGACCTTGCCCGCGGCTGCGCCCAGGCGCGCGGCTCCGTCGACGCCTGACCACGAGGCCGCGAACCCGCAATGATTGTCATTGGCACCGGCCGGTCCTACGTGTGACACTATGACGTGTCACGCAAAGGCCACCGTGAACCGGATCGCCCGGAGGCAACGCCCATGAACTGGATCACCAATTACGTCCGCCCGCGCATCAACTCGATGTTCGGCAAGCGCGACATTCCGGAGAATCTCTGGATCAAGTGCCCGGAAACCGGGGAGATGGTCTTCCACAAGGAGCTGGAGGACAATCTCTGGGTCATCCCCTCCTCCGGTTATCATATGAAGATACCGGTCGATGCGCGGCTGAAGAGCTTTCTCGACGATGGCTGGTATGAGCGGCTGCCGCTGCCGTCGGTGCCGCAGGACCCGCTGAAGTTCCGCGACGTCAAGCGCTACTCCGACCGGCTCAAGGAATATCGCAACAAGACCGGCCTCGAGGATGCCGTCGTCGTCGCGCTCGGCTCGGTCGAGCGCTTGCCGGTGGTGGTCGCCTGCCATGATTTCAACTTCATGGGCGGTTCGCTGGGCATGGCGGCGGGCGAAGCCATCATCACCGGTATCATGAAGGCGATCGAATTCAATCGGCCCTTCATCATCTTCGCCGCTTCGGGCGGTGCGCGGATGCAGGAAGGGATCCTGTCGCTGATGCAGCTGCCGCGTACCACGGCGGCCGTCGACATGCTGCGCGAGAAGGGCCTGCCCTATTTTGTCGTGCTGACCAATCCGACAACCGGCGGCGTCTCGGCCTCCTACGCCATGCTGGGCGACATCCAGATCGCCGAGCCGGGCGCGGTGATCGGCTTCGCCGGCAAGCGGGTGATCGAGCAGACGATCCGCGAGAAGCTGCCGGACGATTTCCAGACGGCCGAATATCTCAAGGCGCATGGCATGGTGGACATGGTGGTGCCGCGCCACGATCTGCGGCCGACGATCGGCCGCCTGCTGCGACTTCTGCTGAAAATGCCGCCGGCGACGAACGCCGCGGCAAATGGTCACGACGATCGCGAAGCCATGGCTGCCGAAGGCGGAGCGGACCGGTCGGCGGCGGCGTGACCGCCATGGACCTCGACACCGGCACCAATCTGACGGGAACGCGGACGGAACGGGCAATCGCGCGCCTGATGGATCTCCATCCGAAAGGCTACGACCTTTCGCTGGACCGTATCAGCCGCCTGATGGGCCGGCTCGGCAATCCGCATCTGCACCTGCCGCCGGTCATCCACATCGCCGGCACCAACGGCAAGGGCAGCGCCAGTGCCTTCTGCCGGGCCATGCTGGAAGAAGCCGGGCTTTCCTGCCACGTCCACACCTCCCCACATCTCGTCCGCTGGCACGAACGCTTCCGGCTCGGGACGCCCGGCGGAAGCCGGCTCGTCGCCGACATCACGCTGGCCGAAGCGATCGAACGCGTCGCCGATGCCAATGGGGGGAGCCGATCACCGTTTTCGAACTGCTGACGGCGACGATGTTCCTGCTGTTTGCGCAGCATCCGGCCGATGTCGCGGTCATCGAGGTCGGCCTCGGCGGCCGCTTCGACGCGACGAACATCATCGCGCGGCCGGCCACGAGCCTGATCATGCCGATCGCCCTCGATCACACGGCGTGGCTCGGCGACCGGGTCGAGCTGATCGCGGCGGAGAAGGCCGGCATCATCAAGCCCAACTGCCCGGTCGTCGTCGGTTTCCAGATGCAGGATGCGGCGCGGGACGTTCTCGTCGAAACCGCCGATCGGCTGGAGTGCCCGACGGCCGTCTACGGCCAGGATTTCGTTGCCTTTCCGGACCAGGGGCGCTTCGTCTATCAGGATGGCGACGTGCTGTTCGATCTGTCGATGCCGCGCCTGCTCGGCCGTCATCAGCTGGCGAACGCCGCCGCAGCCATCGCCGCCGTGCGCAGCGCCGGCTTCGATATCGGCCACGGCGCCGTCGACCGGGCGATGCAGAGCGTCGACTGGCCGGCGCGCATGCAGCGCCTTTCGCGGGGCAGGCTGGTCGACATGGCCCCGCCGAACAGCGAAATCTGGCTCGATGGCGGACATAATCCGGCGGCGGGGCAGGTCGTGGCGGAGGAACTGGCGGCGCGCAACGAAATCGACGACCGGCCCGTCTTCCTCATCGCCGGCATGATCGACACCAAGGATCAGGCCAATTTCTTCCGCCAGTTCAACGGGCTCGTGAAGCGCGTCTTCACCGTGCCGGTGCCGGACACCGACGCCTCGGTGCCAAACGACACGCTGGCGGCCAAGGCGATCGAGGCCGGCCTGCCGGCCGAACCGATCCACTCCGTCGCCAATGCGCTGCAGCTTCTGACGACCAATCAGGGCGCGGAGGAGGTGCCGCCGCGCATCCTGATCTGCGGCTCGCTCTATCTGGCCGGCGCGGTCCTGAAGGAAAACGGCACGATCCCGCAATAGGCGGTTATTCGCTGTAGAGCGAACTGCACGCCTTGCGGGCGCGTTTGGCGACGGACTTGCGGCTGTCGAGCGACAGTCTTTCCAGATGCGGCTTGAGCCAGCCCCGCAGGGCTTCGTCACCGGTCGCCCAGGACGAGAGGATTTCCATCGTCGTGTTCAACACGATCCAGTCGTGATGACTGGCAAGATTGCGCTTCATGATCACCAGCGCCGCCGCTTTCTGTTCTTCGTTCATGTCCCTGGTCAGACGGTCGAAGAGCTGCGCCAGCGTCCATTGCGCCGATGGCTGGTCGAGCTTGCCGATCTGCGAGATGAAGCGGTCGACATAGGGAACCAGAAGCGCATGGTTCCTGGCTTCGACTCTCTTCATCGCACTCGAGGTCCGCATGCGGACGATGGCGTCCTCGCTGCGATAGCAGTCGAACAGTTCGTCGAAGCGCTCGGGTTGGGCCAGCACCTGCTCGACGACCTCCTCTGTCCGGCCGAGCGAATTGGGATGGCCGCCCGTCAGCATCGCTTCGAACGGTTCGGCCATGGCAGGCTCTATCCGTCTGGGTCGGGAATGTTCAGCGCCTTTTGGCTGGCCGGGCGGTCGAGGCATCGATCCAGCCAGCGCATGACGTTCTGGGACTCCGACAGGCCAAGCTCGTCGCTCGCCTCGTAGAAGTCCCGCACGCCGCGCACCCAGGGCCATGTGGCGATGTCGGCGATGGAATAGGCGTCTCCGACGAGATAGGCCCTGCCTTCCAGCGCATCATCGAGTACGGCCATCAGCCGGCGGCTCTCGTCCTTGTAGCGTGTGCGCGGATCCTTGTCGCCGAGGTCAGTCTTTTCGGCATCGCGGTACTGGCCGAACTGGCCGAACATCGGCCCGACGCCACCCATCTGGAACATCAGCCATTGCAGCACGTGGTAGCGCTCGCAGTCGTCCGTGCCGAAGAAGGCGCCGGTCCGCTCGGCGAGGTAGATCAGGATGGCGCCGCTCTCGAACAGCGCCAGCGGCTTGCCGTCCGGCCCATCCGGGTCGATGATCGCCGGTATCTTGTGGTTCGGGTTCAGCGAAAGGAAGGCGTCGCTCTTCTGTTCGCCGTTCAGGCGGACGAGATGGGGCTCATAGTCGAGACCGGTCTCCTCCAGCATGGCGGATGCCTTGATGCCGTTCGGCGTCGGGAAGGAGTAGAGCTGGATGATCTCCGGATTGCTGGCGGGCCACTTCTTGGTGATCGCGAAAGTTGAAAGGTCGGCCATTTGATCCTCATTGGTTGTCCCCGCCGCACATAGGGACCCGGCGCGGCTTGCACAGCCCTTGCCGAGGATCGGTGCTTGCTACGGTTCTCCTGACATACTACTCGGTATGTTCCGAGGATGCGGAGGAGACGGCCATGGCGGAACTGAAGCGCGAGACGATCGACTTCCTTCTCGACAACTGGCTCAATGCCACGGCGCTGACCGCCTATCCACGCTACCGCGAACACGGCGCGGAGACCTTCGGACCCTATCTCGACCTCTGCCAGACCGATGGCCGAACGGGAATTCCTGCCGAGCTACAAGGCCGGGGACGCCGACGAGCCGAGGCTGCACCAGGACGGATCGGTGACGATCAATCGGAAGGTCAAGGCCGCGGCCCGCGCCTATGTCGATGCCGGCCTGCACCTCGCCGGCTTTCCCGAAGAGGCCGGCGGCATGCAGATGCCGATGGTGGTGGCCTCGGCCGGCAAGGTCTTCATCGAGGCGGCCAATGTCGCCGCCGGCGCCTATTCCATGCTCAGCCAGGGCAATACAGAGGCTGCTGCTCGCCAATGGCACCGAACGGCAGATCGAGGCGTTCGCCAGGCCGCAGATCGAAGGCACCTCGATGGGCACGATGGTGCTCAGCGAGCCGCAGGCCGGCTCGTCGCTGGGCGACATCACGACGAGGGCCGTGCCGGACGGCGACGATGAGTTCGGCGCCCGCTATCGCCTGTTCGGCCGCAAGATGTGGATCAGCGGCGGCGACCACGACATCACCGACGACATCACCCATCTGGTGCTGGCCAAGATCCCCGGCGAGGACGGCCGCCTTCCGGAGGGCACGCGCGGCATCTCCATCTTCGCCGTGCCGAAGCGGCTGCCGGCGGAACTGTCGGATGACGGCAGTGCGGCAGCGTAACGACGTCGCGACCGCGGGCCTCAACCACAAGATGGGCTATCGCGGCACGACGAACTGCCTGCTCAATTTCGGCGAGGGCACCCAGCTACCGGCCGCTGGGCGAGGCAGGCGCAGTCGGCTGGCTGGTCGGCCAGCCGGGGCAGGGTCTGCCGATCATGTTCCAGATGATGAACGAGGCGCGGATCGGGGTCGGCCTCGGTGCGGCCTCCCTCGCCTGGCGCGGCTATCTGCTGTCCTGCGCCTATGCCGCCGAGCGGCTGCAGGGGCGAACGCCGGAGGACCGCAAGGCGAAGGATCCGCGTGCCGCTCCTGCGCCATGCCGACATCCGCCGCATGCTGCTGGCGCAGAAGGCCTATGCCGAGGGCGCGATCGCGCTCTGCCTCTACTGCGCCAGGCTCGTCGACATCGCCGGCAGCGATCCGGACGCAACGGTCCGGGCGGAAGCGCGACATGCTGCTGGCGCTGCTGACGCCGGTGGCGAAGAGTTTTCCTTCCGAATTCGGACCGGAGGCCAACAGCCTGGCGATCCAGATCCACGGCGGATACGGCTATACGCGCGATTTCGACGTCGAGCAGCTCTATCGGGACAACCGCCTCAATCCGATCCACGAGGGTACGACCGGCATCCAGGCGTTGGATCTTCTGGGGCGCAAGATCATCGGCGACGATGGCAGAACGCTCGACCTGCTGCAGAGGCGGATCGAGGACACGATCGGGAAGGCCCGGAGGGCCGGTTTCGATCGGCAGGCCGAGGCATTGGCCGCCGCGATGGAAACGGTCCGGACGGCGGTGCAGGAGGCGCTTGCCGGCGGCGACATCTCCGCGGCGATGGCCAATGCGACGCCGCTTCTCTTCGGCTTCGGCCATCTCGTCGTCGGCTGGCTGTGGCTGGATCAGGCCGTTGCCGCACGCGGCGTGCTCGACCGGGACCCAGCCAATGTGACGGCTCGCGGCGTCCTCGCCGCGCTTGACTATTTCACGGATTTCGAGTTGCCGAAGATCGCCGCCTTTCTCGCGCCGCTGCGAGCCGGCAGTCGGATCACCACCGACGTCGATGAAGCGATCTTCGCCTGACCCGCGCTAGCCGGCCGATCGGGTCACGCGCCGCAGTGTCAGATTGAGGCGGCCCGGGCTCTTCAGCAGGTCGGAAGTGCCCGGCAGGATGCGATCGACGCCATGGCGGGCCATCCGTCCTTCGCCGCCGAGCACGACGATGTCGCCGCTGGCAAGGCGAAATGAGGTGGTGCGGCCGCCGCCAGCCTCGCCGACGCGGAAGACGGCTGTGTCGCCGAGGGAGATGGACAGCACCGGCGCCGCCGTCTCCTCCTCGTCTCGATCCTGATGAAGGCCCATCCGGGCCGTTTCGTCGTAGAAATTGACGAGGCAAGCTTGCGGCGGGTCCGGCCAGTCCGCGTGGGCCTGCCAAAGATCGATCAGCCTGTCGGGCATGGGCGGCCAAGGCCGACCCGTCTGCGGATGGGTCGACTGGTAGCGATAGCCGCGTTCCCTGTCGGTCACCCAGCCGAGCGGGCCGCAATTGGTCATCCGCACGCTCATCGGCTTGCCGGTCCGCGGCATGCGCGGCACGAAGAGCGGCGCCTCCGCCACGATCGTTCGGACAGCCTCCAGCAGAGCCTGCTGTTCAGCCGGGCCAAGCGCACCCGGTATGTGGCGTACACCGTCGGGAAGAGATCTCACTGTTCTGGCCGGCGGCCGCGGCTCAGGCGCGTTCGAGCTTGCCTGCATGCTGGTTCACCTGGGCCAGGAGCGGGCGAAGCATTGCGGCGCAGGCATGAAGAGGCTGCGTGTCCCGACGAACGCGCGCATAGATGACCGAGCCTTCGAAAGCGCAGAGTATGGTCGTCGCCACCTCGTGAGGACGCTTGACGCCGGACCGTCTCAGATAGGCGGCGTATCGTTCCGTTATCTGGATGTTGTTGTCGCGAAGCGCCTCACTGACGGTCGCTTCGGCAGGTCCCAGTCCGGTTACCAGCGTCGAGATGGCGATCCCCTGCTGGAAATCGGTTTCCACCAACCAACTGGTAAACTCGGCGATCAGCATGTCGAGATGTTGAAGCGGGGGCAGACCTTCTTCCTCGACCAGATCGAGGCGCATTCCGCTGCGAACCGTCAGAGCCCTCGACCGCCGCCGCCGCGAGATCGGGTTTGCCGCCGGGATAGTGATGATACAGCGAGCCTTTGGGCGCATCGGCGGCGGTGAGAATCTCGGCGACACCCACGCCGTGATAGCCACGCGCCATGAACAATTTCAGGGCCGCCTTGCGCAGACGGTCCCGCGTGTTGGGGCGCGGCGCGGTTCGAATAGGCTCGGGCGTGTTGCAAGGCATCGCGGCTCCAGCTTTCTGTCTATCCTGTTCTCGCGGCACGAAATTCGGTAAGACGATAAACCGGGCGTTGCATCTGCACCCATAAATGTCAATTCGACTATATGACGCGAAGCCCGGTTGAGGCCCTAGCGGCCCTCGGGGGTCTGTCGCAGCCTCTTGACTTCCCCGCGGCGGGTTTTCGACTTCAGACGCCGCTCATTGGACGCCTTCGTCGGCCGGGTCTTGCGCCGCTTCTTCGGGGGTGGCGCGGATGCCTCCCACAGAAGCAGGGCGAGCTTTTGCCGCGCGGCGACCCGATTGGCCTCCTGCCGGCGTTCCTCCTGCGCCTCGATGACGATTTCGCCATCCTTCGTCGCCCGCTGACCGGCCAGGGCAATCAGGCGCCGCTTCGTCCAGTGATCAAGCTTTGCCGCATCGTCCGGCTTGAAGCGGAGCTGAACCGCTGTCGCGACTTTGTTGACATTCTGTCCACCAGGCTTTGACGCCGAGACGAATTTCTCGGCGAGCTCGTGGGGGAAGACGACATTGCCCCGCTGACCACGAAGCGGTTCTTCGATCGAGCGGATACGGGGTCCAGGCTGCATCGGCCCTTATGTGTGAAGAGGCCGCGATAAGAAAAGGCCCGCCGCCATGTCGCGCCGGGCCTTCTCGGACAGGGTGGGGGCGCTGCCGCCGTGTCGCTACTCCGCCGCCATGCGTACTGCCGGAGCCGCGCCGTTCACGGCCGCATCCACATGGGGCGCGAACTTACGAAAGTTCTCGCGGAACATGTCGACCAGCTTCGTCGCCTGGGCGTCATAGGCCTCCTGGTCCGCCCAGGTGGCCCGTGGGTCGAGAAGGCTGTCATCGACGCCGGGCACGGAGACCGGAACCTCGAACCCGAAGAACGGATCGGTCCGGAATTCAACCTCATTCAGCGAGCCGTCCAGCGCGGCCGAAAGCAGCGCCCGTGTCGCCTTGATCGGCATGCGCCTGCCGACGCCGTAGGCGCCGCCGGTCCAGCCGGTGTTGACGAGCCAGCATGTGACGCCGTGATCGGCGATCTTCTTGCGCAGCAGACTGCCGTATTCGCCGGGGTGGCGGGGCATGAAGGCCGCACCGAAGCAGGTCGAGAAGGTCGCCTCCGGCTCGGTGACACCCTTCTCGGTCCCCGCGACCTTGGCGGTGTAGCCGGACAGGAAGGTGTAGACGGCCTGCTCGGGCGTCAGCCGGGCGATCGGCGGCATCACGCCGAAAGCGTCCGCCGTCAGCATGATGATGTTGCGGGGATTGCCGGCCTGGCCCGTTTCGCTGGCATTCGGAATGAAATGCAGCGGATAGGCGCAACGCGTGTTCTCGGTCAGCGAATCATCGTCGAAATCCGGTTCGCGGTTCGCGTCGAGTACGACATTTTCGAGGACCGTGCCGAAACGCTGGGTCGTGGCGTAGATCTCCGGCTCGGCCTCGGCGGAGAGCCGGATGGTCTTGGCGTAGCAGCCGCCCTCGAAATTGAAGACGCCGTCATCGCTCCAGCCATGCTCGTCATCGCCGATCAGCGTCCGCTTCGGATCGGCGGACAGAGTGGTCTTGCCGGTGCCGGAGAGGCCAAAGAAGATCGCCGTGTCACCCGCCGGGCCGACATTGGCGGAGCAGTGCATCGGCATGACGTTCTCGTCGGGCAGGAGGTAGTTGAGCGCGGTGAAGACGCTCTTCTTCATTTCGCCGGCATAGGAGGTGCCGCCGATCAGCACGATCTTTCGTTCCAGATCGCAGCCGATGACCGTCTCGGTCCTGCAGCCATGGCGCTCGGGATCGGCGCGGAAGCTCGGCAGGTCGACGATCAGCATGTCGGCATCGAAGGAGGCCAGATCGGCGCGCTCCGGACGGATCAGCAGGTTGCGGATGAACAGGCTGTGCCAGGCATATTCCGTGACGACGCGGACCTTGATCTGGTGTCGGGGATCGGCGCCGCCGATCAGGTCCTGAACGAACAGGTCCCTGCCCTTCACATGAGCCTCAAAGTCGGCGAGGAGTGTCTCGAAGGCCTCCGGCGTCATCGCCTTGTTGCCTTCCCACCAGATCTTGTCCTCGTTGGTCTCGGTGCGGACGACGAACTTGTCCTTGGCGGAGCGGCCGGTGTGCTGGCCGGTCTCGGCAACCAGCGCGCCGCCGCTCGTCAGCCTGGCCTCGTTGCGGCGCAGCGCCTCCTCATAGAGTTCCGCCCCGGAGAGATTGTAGGCGACGAAAGAGGCGCCCTTCAGCCCTTGGCTGTCGATCGGTTTGTTGAACGTTCCGGTCGTCGTCATTGCGCTGAACTCACCTTCTGGCCGCTGGGCCGATCACCAATTTGCCCCGGTCGCGGAATGCGATGCGGTGCGGGTTCTAGCCCGCTAGTGGCAAACTCTTCCGTTCATTTCAAATATTTAATCGATTAGCGGAACCTGAAAACGCTTCAATCGATTAACAACAATCCAGACGCTGAAGACCCTGTTTGCACAGGCCTTTCCGCCGTCTCCCGGATCCGAAACGCACGAGCAGGGTCGGTTGACCCCCCGTCCACGGGACGCCGCGCCGGGCCGCGCCCCTGTTCAATGCCACATTTTGTACCACATTCGTCCGGCATGCGGCTGTGCCAGGACCAAGTCGGGACAGCCAAATGAACGTTTGGGAAAGGTTCGACATGACGACCATCGCACTGGTCGATGACGATCGCAACATCCTGACCTCGGTTTCCATCGCCCTGGAATCGGAGGGTTACAAGGTGGAGACCTATACGGATGGCGCATCCGCGCTCGACGGATTGCAGAGCCGCCCGCCGAATCTTGCGATCTTCGACATCAAGATGCCGCGCATGGATGGCATGGAACTGCTGCGCCGGCTGCGGCAACGTTCCGACGTGCCGGTCATCTTCCTGACGTCGAAGGATGACGAGATCGATGAGCTGTTCGGTCTCAAGATGGGCGCCGACGACTTCATCAAGAAGCCGTTCAGCCAGCGTCTGCTGGTCGAACGCGTGCGGGCCGTGCTGCGGCGCGCAGGAGCGCGCGAGGCGGCGGCGGCCGGCAAGGGCAGTACCGATGCGTCGTCCTCCATGGAGCGTGGCCAGCTGCTCATGGACCAGGAGCGGCACACCTGCACCTGGAAAGGCGAATCGGTGACACTGACGGTGACGGAGTTCCTGATCCTCCACGCGCTCGCCCAGCGGCCAGGGGTCGTCAAGAGCCGTGACGCGCTGATGGACGCGGCCTACGATGAGCAGGTCTATGTCGATGACAGGACGATCGACAGCCACATCAAGCGGCTGCGCAAGAAGTTCAAGGCCGTGGACGACGATTTCGACATGATCGAGACGCTGTATGGTGTCGGTTACCGTTTCCGGGAGGTCTAGAACCACGGACAAGCCCACGTCCGAGGAAGCCGCCGCCGCGGCAAGGCCGAGGGCCCGCAATTCGGCGCCGCCGCCCGCTCCGCCGCGGCGCCGCGACTTGCGGACCTTCCCCTTTCGCCTGCTTCGCTTCACGCGCCGTGTGACACGTTATCTCGTCCTGTCCTCGATCACGCGGCGGATCCTTTTCCTCAATCTGGTCGGCCTCGGCGTCCTGGTCGTCGGCATTCTCTATCTGAACCAGTATCGCGAGGGCCTGATCGAGGCGAAAGTGGAGAGCCTTTCCACCCAGGCCCGCATCATCGCCGGCGCCATCGCCGCATCGGCGACTGTCGAGACGGATTCGCTGCAGATCGACCCGGAAAAGCTGCTCGAACTTCAGGCCGGCCAGTCGATCGCCCTCTCCTCCGACGGGCTGGACAGCCTCGTCTTCCCGATCAATCCGGAGCGGGTGGCGCCGGTGCTGCGGCGGCTGATCTCGCCCACCCGCACGCGCGCCCGGGTCTATGACCGCGACGGCAACATCCTTCTGGATTCGCAGCAATTCTACTCGCGCGGGCAGATCCTGCGCTACGATCTGCCGAAGCTGGAGCCGGCGGAGCCGACGATCTTCGACCGGCTGGAATCGCGCTTCCTCAGGCTGTTCGGCCGCGACTACCTGTCGCTCGACCGGGAAGAACCAGGCGTCGCGGGCTCCGCCTATTCGGAGGTCACCGCCTCGCTCACCGGCGAGCCGCGAAGCGTGGTCCGTCGCAATGCCGAAGGGGAAATGATCATTTCGGTGGCCGTGCCGATCCAGCGCTTCCGGGCGGTGCTCGGCGCGCTCCAGCTATCCACCATCGGCGGCGACATCGACGAGATCATCCGATCCGAACGCAGCGCCATCCTCGCCGTCTTCGGTGTCGCGGCGGCGGTGACGATCATTCTCTCGATTCTCCTGGCCTCGACCATCGCCACCCCCCTGCGGCGACTTTCGGCGGCAGCGGTTCGGGTGCGGCACGGTGTCAAGGAACGGCAGGAGATCCCCGACTTCTCCGAACGCGGCGACGAGATCGGCAATCTGTCCAGTTCGCTGCGCTCGATGACCGAGGCGCTCTACAACCGCATCGAGGCGATCGAACGGTTCGCCGCCGATGTGTCGCACGAGTTGAAGAACCCTCTGACCAGCCTGCGAAGCGCAGTGGAGACATTGCCGCTCGCCAAGAACGAAGCGTCTCGCCAGCGGCTGCTCGAGGTCATCCAGCACGATGTGCGGCGTCTGGACCGTCTGATCACCGACATTTCGGACGCATCGCGCCTCGATGCCGAACTGGCGCGGGTGGATGCCGGTCCGCTCAATCTGGAAAAGCTCCTGACCGATCTCGTCGAGGTCGACCGGCAGATCGCCACGGTCCACAGCAATGCGCGGCTGAGTCTGACCGTCGATCGCGGCGACCGGGGCAAGAATGCCTTCATGGTCTCGGGTCATGAACTGAGGCTCGGCCAGGTCTTCTCGAACCTGATCGTCAATGCGCGCTCCTTTGTGCCGGACGAGGGCGGCCGGATCGACATCCGGCTGTTCCGGCGCGGCGGCCGGGTGCTCGTCTGGATCGAGGACAACGGCCCGGGCATCGGCGTCGACGATATCGAACGCATCTTCGAGCGCTTCTACACCGACCGGCCCGAAGGAGAGGCGTTCGGCCAGAATTCCGGCCTCGGCCTCTCCATTTCCAGACAGATCATCGAAGCGCATGGCGGGCGGCTCGCCGCGGAGAACATTCCCGACGATCGAGCGGCCCGCAACGTTGGCGGCGCCCGTTTCATGATCGATCTGCCGGCGCTGCGCTAGACGGATGGGCGATCCGATGGCGAAGAGGGGAACGCTTCTGCTTCGCCGCCACGGCCTGCCTGTGGCGAAGCAGAGGATCCCGGACCGCCCACGCCTCCGGGTGAACTCGGACTTCCGGGGCCGCCCCTGCTTCCCGGACCGCCTTGCAGACCGGAAGCCGTCTCCTCCTCCATCGGCTCGGATGGTGTGTCCTTGGAGGAACGATGCTCCGTCGCCGGCTTCCTGGGCCGGCGCGGCTTACCGCAACGCGATTTATCGGCGCATTGCCTGGTGATCCCGTAGTTATAGTTGTATTCCGCCTCGTCTATCATGTCCGCTCCTAAGGAAGGGTATGATAAAATCAGCAGGAGACACGTCATCATCGCACGCGTCGACCTTTTACTCATAGTTATTCTCCGACGATCGCTTTTGCTAAGGTATTTTTCCCTAGTGGACCGACCGGTCTAGCGTCAAACGGGAGCTTTATTCTGAGTTAACGAATGCGTCGCATCTTAATCATTGGCCGCCGGCCCGCTTCATTCTGAGGAGCCGCCCGGTCTTGATGCTCGTCCGGACAGCCGATAACGGTCCTCTGCCGATGGCACATTCCGACGGTCTTCTCCCATCACGGTTCTGGAGAGACCAAAATGCATGCTTGCGTTGGCTGCGGCGACGCGCATGATAGGGTCCAGAAGCGCCGAAGGGGCTGGCGCGTCGGGAGATTCAACCTTGTTGCATCGCCATAAGGGCAAGGGACATCGAGGATGATCGGGCTCGTGCTCGTTACCCATGGCCGTCTGGCGGAGGAATTCCGACAGGCTGTCGAACATGTCGTCGGACCGCAGGAACAGTTCGCCACCGTCTGTATCGGTCCGGAAGACGACATGGAGCAGCGCCGCCGCGAGATCATCGACGCCGTCAGCAAGACCGATAGCGGCCGCGGCGTCGTCATCGTGACCGACATGTTCGGCGGCACGCCCTCCAATCTGGCGATCTCGGTCATGGACGAAGGGCGGATCGAGGTGATCGCCGGCATGAACCTGCCGATGCTGATCAAGCTGTCTTCGCGTCCGCGGCAGCGCCGCGATGAAGTCCGCGCTGGACGATGCGCAGAACGCCGGCAAGAAATACATCAACGTCGCCAGCCAGATCCTCGCAAAGTGAACGGCTCGACCATGGCGGCGGGCAAGACCATCGTCAGCAAGCTCACCATCTGCAACAAGCGCGGACTGCATGCCCGCGCGTCGGCGAAGTTCGTGCAGACGGCCTCCCGCTTCGATGCCGAAGTCTCGGTCGCGCGCGACGGGATCGAGGTCGACGGGACTTCAATCCTCGATCTCATGATGCTGGCGGCGGCCGATGGCGCGACAATCACGGTCTCCGCGCGCGGCCGTCAGGCGAGAGAAGCGGTGGCCGCGATCGAGGAACTTGTCGCCGACCGGTTCGGCGAGGAAAGCTGACCCTTCAGGGGCCATAAAGATATCCTTATGTGTTGGTTGCGAGCGCCATTTTCGTCTGATATGGCAGGCGCAAGACAGATGCTTGGACATCACCCCCCTCTTCACAGACCCGTACGGAGCTGCATTCCATGGCCGAGGACTACGTAATCGCCGATATCGGACTGGCCGATTTCGGCCGCAAGGAAATCGACATCGCCGAAACAGAGATGCCGGGCCTGATGGCCTGCCGCGAGGAGTTCGGCACCGACAAGCCTCTCTCCGGCGCACGCATTACCGGCTCCCTGCACATGACGATCCAGACCGCAGTGCTGATCGAGACGCTGATCGCTCTCGGCGCGGAGGTCCGCTGGGCCTCGTGCAACATCTTTTCGACGCAGGATCATGCGGCGGCGGCGATCGCGGCGGCGGGCATTCCGGTCTACGCGGTCAAGGGCGAGACGCTGGAGGAATACTGGTCCTACAGCGACGCGATCTTCCAATGGCCGGATGGCGAGCCGTCGAACATGATCCTCGACGATGGCGGCGATGCCACGATGTACATCCTGCTCGGCGCGCGCGCCGAGGCCGGCGAGGACGTGCTCTCCAATCCCGGCTCGGAAGAGGAAGAGATCCTGTTCGCCCAGATCAAGAAGCGGATGGCGCAGAGCCCCGGCTTCTTCACCCGCCAGCGCGATGCGATCCGCGGCGTCACCGAAGAGACGACGACCGGCGTCAATCGGCTCTACCAGCTGCAGAAGAAGGGGCTCCTCCCGTTCCCGGCGATCAACGTCAATGACAGCGTCACCAAGAGCAAGTTCGACAACAAGTATGGCTGCAAGGAAAGCCTGGTCGACGGGATTCGCCGCGCCACCGACGTGATGATGGCCGGCAAGGTCGCCGTCGTTTGCGGTTATGGCGATGTCGGCAAGGGATCGGCCGCCTCACTGCGCGGCGCCGGCGCGCGGGTCAAGGTGACCGAGGTCGATCCGATCTGCGCCTTGCAGGCCGCGATGGACGGGTTCGAGGTGGTCACGCTGGAGGATGTGGCGCCGACGGCGGACATCTTCATCACCACCACCGGCAACAAGGACGTCATCCGCATCGAACACATGCGCGCGATGAAGGACATGGCGATCGTCGGCAATATCGGCCATTTCGACAATGAGATCCAGATCGCCAACCTGCGCAACATGAAGTGGACCAACGTCAAGCCGCAGGTCGACATGATCGAGATGCCGAACGGCAACCGCATGATCCTGCTGTCGGAAGGACGCCTGCTCAATCTCGGCAATGCGACCGGCCATCCCTCCTTCGTCATGAGCGCCTCCTTCACCAATCAGGTGCTGGCGCAGATCGAGCTCTGGAGCAAGGGCGACCAGTACAAGAACGAGGTCTACGTGCTGCCCAAGCGGCTCGACGAGCATGTCGCGCGGCTGCATCTCGGCAAGCTCGGCGCGCGGCTCACGGAACTGTCCGACGAACAGGCCGGCTATATCGGCGTGACGCCGCAGGGGCCCTACAAGCCGGAACACTACCGCTACTGAGCAGCCGAAAGTCCAGCAAAAGGCCCGCTTCGCAAGAAGCGGGCCTTTTGAGTT
The DNA here is from genome assembly GCA_963773525.1 of uncultured Alphaproteobacteria bacterium. Classification (GTDB taxonomy): domain Bacteria; phylum Pseudomonadota; class Alphaproteobacteria; order Rhizobiales; family Rhizobiaceae; genus Notoacmeibacter. The sequence continues at coordinate 463,572 of CAVZBM010000002.1, forward strand.
TCGGCAGGCGCGGAAGCGATCAGAACTCGTCCCATTCCTCGGCCATAGCGCCGGCATCGCTTCCGGCGGCCGCGACCTTGAGGACGACAGGCGCGACGGGCGGCTTCGCCTTTCGGTTGGCGAACACGTGCGGCGTTGCCGCCTTCAACTGGTCGCGCAGCGCCTTCTCCGATGGAACGGCGGCCGGTTTCGCCGCCCCCTCGGACTGTCTTATCCTGAACCGGGTGATCTCGCGCGACAGTTCGTTCGCCTGCTGCATGAGCTGTTCGGTCGCAGCGGTCGATTCCTCGGCCATCGCAGCGTTGTGCTGGGTCACAGAGTCCAGCTCGTTGACGGCCGAGTTGACCTGCTGAAGACCGGACGCCTGCTCCTGCGCCGAAATCGAGATCGACGAGACCACCTGGTTGATCTCGCTGACACCGTTGACGATTCGCGCCAGCGCTTCGCCGGTCTGGTTGACCAGCTTCACGCCCTCATCCACCTGAACCGTCGAGGTCGAGATCAAATCCTTGATCTGCTTGGCCGCGGCCGTACAGCGCTGCGCCAGAACGCGAACCTCGGCGGCGACGACCGCAAATCCCCTGCCGGCATCGCCGGCGCGTGCGGCTTCAACACCGGCGTTCAGCGCCAGGAGATTGGTCTGGAAGGCAAGCTCGTCGATCACGCCGATGATCTCGGAGATCTCTCTCGACGATTTCTCGATGTCGCCCATGGCGGAGACGGCGCGGGCGACGACCTTTCCGCCGGTCTCCGCTTCCGCGCCGGCCTTGGCCATCGTATCGGAGGCCTGCACGGCGCCCTCGGCGGTACGGTTGACGGTCTCGGTGATCTCGGTGACGGCCGCCGCGGTCTGCTGCAGCGTCGTCGCCTGGCTCTCGGTCCGCCGTGACAGATCGCGGGACGCGCCGGCGATCTCGTCCGTTCCCGTTTTCAACTGTTCGACGCCCCGCAGAACGCTTTCGATGGTGTCCTCCAGCTGCTCGACCGCCGAGTCGAAGTCGTCGCCGAGGCTCTTCAGACCGACCGGCAGCTGGCTGGCGACGCGCACGGTGAGGTCGCCTGCGGCGAGCCGGTGAAGGGCATCGCCGAGAATGCCGGTAGCAGTGCTCAGCTGCTTCGCCGACTGATCCCGCTCCTCGTCGCGCCTCGCCTGTTCGGCATCATTCGCCTGGCGCACTTGCGCCGCTTCACTCTCCGCCTTGCGCTTTTCGATGTCGTTTTTCTGGAAGACGCCGATCGCCCGCGCCAGTTCGCCGATCTCGTTGGTCGCCTCCTGATAAGGCACATCGCCCGCATGCTTGCCTGCGGCAATGTTCGAGGCAACCCTCGTCAGCCGGGGGATCGGCCTCAGCAGCGCCCGCGCCAGAAGCGCCATGATGATGACGGCGGCGATCAGCCCCAGCACCGAAACCAGGATCAGCGGCAGCGCCATCTTTCCGAACAGCGCATTGATCCGCGCCTTGTCCACGCCGGCATAGAGGATGCCGCTGATGCTGCCCGAAGGATCGTAGATCGGTGTGTAGATCGTGTAGTAGGGCTTGCCGAGAATCACGGCCTCGCCGCGGAAGGTGTCGCCGTTCATGATGACGGGGTAGACCGCGCCATCGCGGCCGAGACTGGTGCCGACGGCGCGTGTTCCGTCCGGTTTGACGATGTTGGTCGTCTTGCGCCAGAAATCCCGCGTCGTCGGATCCCAGCGGAAGATGGTGGCGGTCTCGCCGGTGATCTGGCCGATCTCGTCGATCATCGCGTGGTCGTCGAAACGCTCGGGGATCGCGGCCATCTCGATGCGATCGATGTTGCCCTGCGCATCCGTCCTCACCTTCACGCCTTCAAGGTCGCGGCGGACAATGGCGGCGGCGGAGCGCAGGCTCTTGTCCTGGCTCTGCTGCGCCCGCAGGACAATCTGCGACTGAAGCGTGTTGAAGATGGCGACCGAAACCCCGATCAGCGCCAACGCCATCACGCCGGCAGTGGCGACCGAGACAATTTTCGTCAGCCCGAACTTCAGATGAGGTTTCATGAATCCGCTGCCTTCGATGAGGATCTTGCAGTGGCGGATTTTGGCCGCTTCATGATGTAGATTTGATTAAATCCGAGGCCTGTCCGCGAGGCGCCGCCGTCGTCCGCCGCGTATCGTTCCGCCTGCCCGCTCCCAGCATAATGGCCGCTGCCGGACTTGTTGCACTTCCCGCGAATCCGCCGCTCGGTTATGTTGTGATTCGGCTCCATGTCAGTCGGAGCCCGGCAAGCGAGAGGGGCATCGCGCTGCCATTCTGCCCGAAGGGGCGATCGGGCATGTCGGGCGGCGGAGCCGCGCGGCCTCGACGAGCCGCGTTGCGTTCCAAAGCGAGTCAGTGCGTGCCGAAGGGCAGGCGGCAAATCATAGGCGGTAAATGAGGGGACCGACGGTGCCATACGAGGATGGCAAGAGACGCTTGAGCCGCGGGGGAAGGCACCCGGGAGGGTCTTTCGCTGCCGCTGCGCGCGATGGGACGAAGGGCGCTCTTCCGGCGCTGCTCATCCTTGCCTCCGCCTCCCCGGCGCAGGCTGCCGTCACCGACAATTTCTCCACCGGCAACGTCATCATCACGGCCATCCTCGCCGGTGTCCTCGGCGCCGCGTTCCTGCTCACCTTCTGGATGATCCGCGAACGGGCGCGAACCGATGCCGCCAATGCCGAACTGCGCGCTCGTCTCGCAGACCTGTCAGCCGCCTTGCAGCGCAATGAAAGCCTGCTCAACCTGAAGGACCAGAGGCTGATCGTCTGGCCCGTCCAGGGCGAGGGCCGCGCGGAGCTGGTCGGGCACCTGCCGGCGGAGTGCGGGGCGCCGCACGAACGATCGGCGTTCCTCGCCTTCGGCCGTTGGATGACGGGACGGACGGCCGCCGATCTCGAAGCAGCCATCATCGGCCTTCGCGACAGGGGCGAAGCCTTCGATCTCATCGTCGCCAGCCGGAACGGGACGCTGATAGAGGTGATCGGCCGGCAGACGGCGCATCACAGCATCGTCCGCTTCCTTTCGGTCTCGGCGATGCGCGCCGAACACGTGTCGCTGAAGGCCGATCACGAAGCGACCAAGAAGTCGCTGCGCCTGCTGCAGGAACTGGCGGAGGCCGCGCCATTGCCGATCTGGATGCGCGACCCCGACGGCACGCTCGCCTACGTCAATCCCGCCTACGGCCAACTGACCGGCATCGATCGCGATCAGGAGCCATCGTCGCCGCCTGTCGAACTTCTGGACGCCGCGGCGCGGGAAATCTTCGATCGGCGGCACCTGCGCGAGACCCGTACGCGGCAGGAGGTCAGCCTCGTGGTTGCGGGGGACAAGCGACGGCTCGACGTCACCTCGGTGCAGCTGCCGGAAGGGCGCTCCGGACTTGCGTTGGACAGGACGGAGACGGCCACGCTCCGCGACGAGCTGGAGCGGATGGCGCAAAGCCATGCGCTGACGCTGGACCGGCTGAACACCGCTATCGCTATCTTCGACAAGGACGAGAAGCTCCGCTTCTATAATCAGGCCTTTCAGACCCTGTTCGGTCTCGATTCGCCCTTTCTGGAGAGCGTCCCTTCCAACACGCTGCTGCTCGACCGGCTGCGCCAGGACGGGACGCTGGCCGAACAGCCCGAATGGCGCCGCTGGAAGGACACCGTGATGTCCGCTTACCGCGCCATCGAAAGCCAGGAGCATTGGTGGCACCTGCCCGACGGCCGGACGATCCGCGTCATCGCCAATCCGCAGCCGAAGGGCGGCGTCACCTGGATCTTCGAGAATCTGACCGAGCAGATGGCTCTGCAGAGTCGCTACACGCAGGCCATGCGGGTGCAGGGCGAAACGCTGGAGAACCTCGCCGAGGGCGTGGTCGTGTTCGGTCCAGACGGCAAGGTGCGACTGGCCAATCCCGCCTTCGCCAGCCTCTGGTGCCTGCCCGAGGACCTCGCTGGCGAAGGGGTTCATATCAGCGTGATACGAGCCGCGGCCGATGCCCATCATGGCGCCACCCCCTGGGCCGATCTCTCGGCCCTGGTCACCGGCTTCGACGAAAGCCGGGCGACGAGGCAGGGCACGACCGAACTCGCCGACGGCCTCATTCTCGGCTGGACCGCCGCGCCGCTGCCGGCGGGGCAGTTCATGGTCACCTTCATCGACCAGACCGATTCGGTGCAGGTGGCGCGAGCGCTCAAGGACAAGAACGAGGCGCTGGAACGGGCCGATCAGCTCAAGAACGACTTCGTCCAGCACGTTTCCTATGAGTTGCGCAGCCCGCTGACCAACATTATCGGCTTCACCGACCTTCTCGCGACGGGGATGGCCGGCCCGCTGACGGAAACGCAAGGCCAGTATGTCGATCACATCTCCACCTCCTCGGCCACATTGCTGACGATTGTGAACGACATTCTGGATCTCGCCACGGTGGACGCCGGCATGATGCAACTGGAGATCGAAGAGGTGGACGTGTCGGCCATTCTGGAACAGGCCCGGATCGCGATCGCTCCCCGTCTCGACGAGGAGAAGCTGAGGCTGACGCTCTCGGCCGATCGGGCGCCGCGCCACATCAATGCCGATCCGGACCGGCTGCGCCAGGTGCTGCACAACCTCCTCAGCAATGCCGTCAACCATGCCCCGATGGGCAGCACGATCACGCTCGGTTGCCGCGAAGTTCCCGACGCGGTCGAGTTCTTCGTCCACGATGACGGTCCGGGTGTCGATCCGAGTGTGCTGGCGGACGTCTTCCAGCGGTTCCAGACCGGCAGCCGCACCGGCCGGCGGCACGGCGCCGGCCTTGGCCTTTCCATCGTCAAGAGCCTCGTCGAGCTGCACAATGGCGAGGTCGATGTCGAAACCGGCGCCGAGGAAGGCACGACCGTAACCTGCCGTCTGCCGCGCTCGGCCAGCAGCCTGATCCACGCAGCCGAATGAGCCTGCCCGTCGCGACATCGGAGGCCGAGGATTTGCCGGCTTCTGCCCTCCTCACCCTGGCGCTGCCGGACGAGAAGGCGACGATCCGTCTCGCCGAGGATCTCGCCATGTGCCTGAAGCCGGGCGACCTCGTTGCTCTCTCCGGTGACCTTGGGGCCGGCAAATCGTTCCTCGCACGCCATCTGATCCGCGCGCTTGCGGACGATCCGGCGCTCGAAGTGCCGAGCCCCACCTTCACGCTCGCGCAAGCCTATGAGGGTCGACTGCCGGTCGCCCATCTCGACCTCTACCGGCTCGGCGACGTTAGCGAACTCGACGAGCTCGGCCTCGGCGATCTGTTGGAAGCCGGTGCCGCGCTGGTCGAATGGCCGGAGCGGGCCGGCGGCACCCTCCCCCCCGCTGCGCTGACCGTGCGGCTCGCGATCTTTGGAGAAGGGCGGGTTGCCGGGTTGATTCCGTCCGACGCTTTTGCGCCAAGGCTGGAGCGGAGCCTTTCGGTGCGCGCCTTCCTGGATGCCAATGGCCGGGAGCAGGCGGAGCGCCGCTTCTTCTGCGGCGACGCTTCCGCACGCTCATATGAAGTCGTCCGCTCGGCGGAGGGCGAAGAGATCGTCATGAATGCCCCGGCCCAGCCGGACGGGCCCATCCTGCCCAAATACGGGCAGCCCTACAGCCGGATCGCCCATCTGGCAGAAGACGTCACCTCCTTTGTCGCCGTGGCCGAGGAGTTGCACCGGGCGGGACTGGCGGCGCCACGGATCCTCGCCAACGATCTCGATGCCGGCCTTCTCCTCGTCGAACATCTTGGCGAGGACGGCATCCGCAGCGAAGGGCCGGCGGCCGGCGAACCCCTCGCCCACCGCTATCTCGCCTGCGCCGAGGCGCTTGCCCATCTGCATGTCCAGCCGCCGCACCGAACAGTGCAGATCGGGGCTCATCGTAGCTGCGAGATCCCCGACTATGATCGCCAGGCGATGCAGATCGAGCTCGACCTGCTGCCGGGATGGTACATGCCCTATCGGCTGCCGCAGGCTGATGCCGGCGCCTTTTCGCGGCGCTACCACAGGGCCTGGGACGCCGTGCTCGATTCGCTCGATGATGCGGAGCGAAGCCTCGTCCTGCGCGACTTCCACTCGCCCAACATCATATGGCGCGGCGGGCAGACAGGCCTCGCGCGGGTTGGCATCATCGACTTTCAGGATGCGCTGATCGGTCCGACCGCCTATGACGTGGCCTCGCTCGGACAGGATGCGCGGGTGACCATCATGCCGGCGCTGGAGCGGGCAATCGTCGAAACCTATTGCGAGACGCGCGGGCGGGCTTTCGACCGCGAATCGTTCGACACCGCCTATGCCATCATGGCGGCACAGCGGAACAGCAAGATCGCCGGCATTTTCGTGCGGCTCGACCAGCGCGACCGGAAACCGCATTACCTGGCCCATCTGCCGCGGATCGAGAACTACCTTCGACGCAGCCTGTCGCATCCGGCGCTGGCGCCGCTGCGGCCGCTCTACGCGGAGATTGGCCTGCAGGCGGAAAAGGCATGAGCATCGCCCCGCCCGAGAGCGCGATCGTGCTGGCCGCCGGCCTCGGCCAGCGCATGCGACCGCTGACCGCAACGCGGCCGAAGCCGCTGATCGAGATCGCCGGACGGTCGCTCCTCGATCGCGGCCTCGACATGCTGGCGGGAGCCGGGGTGAAGCGCTGCGCGGTGAACGTCCACTATCTGCCGGACCAGATCACCGCCCATCTGGCCAGCCGCCGCGACATGAACTTCGGCGTTTCGGACGAGCGCGACCGCCTGCTGGACTCAGCCGGCGGCGTGGTCAAGGCGCTGCCGCTGATCGATGAGGGGCCGTTCTACCTCCTCAACTCCGATACGTTCTGGATCGACCGGGGCACGCCAGCGCTGTCGCTGCTGGCCGAAGCCTTCGATCCCGAAACCATGGACATGGTGCTGCTGCTCGCCAATCGCGACAATGCCACCGGGCATAGCGGCGGCCTGGACTTCAGCATGGGTCCGGACGGTCGTCTGCTGAGGGCTCGCGCGCCGGAGGCTACCGACCTGCCCGCCTATATCTATGCCGGCGCGGCCATTCTGTCGCCGGCAATCTTCGCCGATGCCCGGCCGGAGCCGCATTCGCTCAATCTCTATTTCGACCATGCGATCGAAAAGGGCCGGCTGTTCGGGGCCGTGCTCCAGGGCCGCTGGATCACCGTCGGCACGCCGGACGCCATTGCGCCGGCCGAGGCGGTGATCGCCGAAATCGACGCCAGCGTCTCCCGGCGCGCCGCCGGCTGACACGCTCAGCGGTGGATAGCGGGCCGAATCTCCGGCGCCTTCTGGCTCATTGCCTGCCGCCGCTTTAGCATCGCGACATGGTTCGGGATCGACAGATGACAGACAGGGTCTTCACGATCGATCCCGGCCTGCCCTTCCTGCCGACGCTCGTCGATGCCCTGTTCGACGGCACGCTGACCGGCGAAGCGATCGATCCGGATGATCCGCTGGCGCTCTCGGCGGTCACCATCTTCCTGCCGACGCGCCGTTCGGCGCGCGCCTTGCGGGCGCATCTGCTGGAGCGCGGCGGCGGCCGGCCGGTGATGATGCCGATGATCCGCATGCTGGGCGATCCCGACGAGGATGCCGGACCGTCATCGATGGCGGCCTCCATGCGCCCGACCTCCCGCCGCCGGCCGAGCCTCTGCACCGGACGCTGACGCTGGCGCCGCTGGTCAAGGCCTGGCGCAAGACGATCGCGAAGTCGATGATGAGCCGTGAAGGTGTGGAGGTGGCGGTGCCGGCGACGCTGGCCGACGCCATCCGCCTCGCCGACGATCTCGGACGGCTGATCGACGAGGTCGAGACCGAGGACGTCGCGTGGGAGAGGTTCCGCGACATCGTGCCCGACGATCTGGCCGACTGGTGGCAGATCACCCTGCAGTTCCTGACCATCGTGACCGAAGCGTGGCCTATGCACCTTGCGGAGAAGGGGCTGTCCAATCCGGCCGAGCATACCAACCAGCTTCTCGACGCGCTGGCAAAGCGGCTCCGTGCGGTCCCACCTCCTGGTCCGGTGATCGCCGCCGGCTCGACCGGCACCAATCCGGTGACGCGCCGGCTGCTGTCGGTCATCGCGTCGCTGGAGAAGGGAGGCGTCGTGCTGCCGGGTCTCGACCGGACGCTCGAGGAGGAAAGCTGGACCTTGCTCGAGACCGCCCCGCTCCAGCCCTCGCTCTACGGTCACCCGCAACAGGGTCTCGGCACCTTGCTGTCGGCGCTGGGGGTCAGCGCCTCCGATGTGCGGCCACTGGGCGATCCGGACGGCGCGCTGGCCGCACGCGACCGGCTGATCTCCCTCGCCATGGCGCCCGCCGCGCAGACCGATCGCTGGCGCGACAGGGGCGAGGAGGTCGCGGCGTGGCTGACAGACGGCGCCCTTGCGGGGGTGGCGCTGGTCGAAGCGAAGAACGAGCAGGAAGAAGCGATGGCGATCACGGTCGCACTCCGTGCCGCCATCGAGGAGCCGGGCCATCGTGCGGCGCTGGTGACCCCGGACCGGGCCCTGGCGCGGCGTGTTTCGTCCGAGCTGCTGCGCTTCGGCATCATTGCCAATGATTCCGGCGGCACACCGCTGGAGACCACGCCTCCGGCGACGCTACTCCTCCTCGCCGCCGAATGCGCCATGCGGCCGGGTGACGTGCTGCCGCTCCTCGCGCTCCTCAAACATCCGCTCTTCAGCCTCGGGCAGGAGCGTGCGCAGATGCGGGAAATGGCCGAGTTCTTCGAACTGCTGCATCTGCGCGGCACCACGGCGCGACCCGACATCGCCCGGCTCAACGAGCTTCTCGACGACATCGCCGATCGGCGTCGGGACCGGCCGCGAGAGACCCGACAGGCGGCACGAGCGGCGACGGGCACAGTCCGGCCTTCCCCATGACGATGCCGTGCTCGGCTTTCAGTTGCAGGAGGCGTTCGAGCCATTGACGGCCTTGCGCAGCAACGACGCGGTTCCGCTGCATAAGCTGCTGGTCGCGACGATCAGGGTGTTCGAGGCGATCGGTCGCGAGAAGGATGGCGGTCTCGACAGGCTCTACGAAGGCGAGAACGGCACGATGCTAGCCGAGCGCCTGCGCCGTCTGGTCGCCGAGGAGAGCGATCTTGCGGTGGCGCCCGATGAATGGCCCGACGTGCTGGCGGCGCTGCTCGCCGGCCAGACCGTCAAGCCCAACGCGGCGGCGGATCAGAGGATCTTCATCTGGGGCCAGCTGGAGAGCCGGCTCCAGAACGTCGACACCGTCATCCTCGGGGCGCTCAACGAGAAGAGCTGGCCGCCGGCCGCGCGCGCCGACCGGTTCCTGTCGCGGAGCATGCAGGCGGATCTTTCGCTGCTGCCGCCGGAGCGCCGGATCGGCCTCGCCGCGCATGACTTCCAGCAGGCGATGGGCCAGAAGCGCGTCATCCTGACCCGCGCGGCCAAGGCCGACGGCGCACCCACGGTGCCGTCGCGATGGCTGCAGCGCCTGATGGTCCTGGCCGGCGAGGAGGCGGCGACGGCCATGCGAGAGCGCGGCCATCGCTGCATTCGCTGGGGCGTCGCATTGGATGAGACCGCGCCGCTTCCGCCGGCGCCGCGCCCCTGCCCGACCCCTCCGGTCGAAGCGCGGCCGACCGCCTTTACCGTCACCCAGATCGAGCGGCTGCGCCGCGATCCCTACGCGGTCTACGCCGACACCGTCCTCGGCCTGTCACCCCTGCCGGAACTGATGCGCGACCATGATGCGCGCGACCGCGGCACTTTGTTTCACGCCATTCTGGAAGGTTTCGTGGCGGCGGGAATCGATCCGACATCGGCGGAGGCCGCCGCTCAACTGAAAGCCATCGGGCGCAGGCTGTTCGAGGCGGAGGCGCTGCCCGCCGACATCCATGCCGTCTGGTGGCCGCGCTTCCTGGCGATGGTGCCGCATGTCCTGGCCTTCGAAGAAGCGCGGGCCGGCCGTATCGTCCGATCCCAGGTCGAAGCGAAAGCCTCGGAAACGGCGATCGGCGACACCGGCTGCACGCTGCGCGGCTATGCGGATCGGATCGACCAGTTCGCCGGAGGCGGCGCGGATCTGATCGACTACAAGACGGGAGCCCCACCCTCATCCGCCGATGTGCGCGCGCTGATCGCCTCGCAGCTGCCGCTCGAGGCGGCGCTGCTCAAACGCGGCGCGTTCGGCGAGACCGGCGCGGCGGAGCCGGAAGACTTGCTCTACGTCAAGCTCTCGACGAAGGGCGAGGTGATCCCGACAAGCGTTCTCGAAAGCCGCGGCAAGGCAGTGACGACCGCTTCGGACCTCGCCGACGAGGCCTGGCAGCGGCTCGTCGAGCAGATGCTCTATTATCGGGATCCGGCGAAAGGATATCTCGCCCGGCTACTGCCCTTCAAGCCGGATGAGACGCTAGGCGACTTCGACCATCTGGCGCGGACGCTCGAATGGAGCGCCGGCAATGATGGCGAGGCCGGCTGACGATGCGTGGCGACTGGACCATCACCGCCTCGACCAAAGAGAGCCAGAGAAGGGCGGCCGATCCGTCGCTGTCGGCCTGGGTCTCGGCCAATGCCGGGTCGGGCAAGACGCATGTGCTTGCCAACCGGGTGGTCCGGCTGCTGCTCAACGGCGTGCCGCCGAACCGCATTCTCTGCCTGACCTACACCAAGGCCGCCGCGGCAAACATGAGCGCGCGGGTGTTCGGCATTCTCGGCGGCTGGACGCATCTCGACGACGAGACGCTGGCCGAGACGATCGCGGGCATTGAGGGGACGGCGCCTGACGCGGCGCGGCTGGCGCGGGCGCGGCGGCTCTTCGCCGAGGCACTGGAGACGCCGGGCGGGCTGAAGATCCAGACGATCCACGCCTTCTGCGAAGCCGTGCTGCACCAGTTTCCGCTCGAAGCGGGGATTGCCGGCCATTTCGAGATGATGGACACGGCCATGGAAGCGGCGTTGCTGGCCGATGCGCGGCGGTGGCTGCTGACACGCGCCACGGGCGGGCGCGAGCCCGCACTCTTCGCCGCCTTCGACCATGTCATGGCGCGGGCCGGGGAGTTTGGCCTGGATCAGTTGCTGGGCGAGATCGTCCGCAAGCGCGACGATCTGATGCCGGTGCTCGCCCATCGCGGAACGGCAATGAAGCGGCTGCGGGGCCATCTCGGGCTGGCGGAGGGGGTGAGCGCCGGACAGATCATCGAACATGCGCTGCCGGCGCCGGATTGGGACCGAGTTGCGGTCGAAGCCTTGCGGCAGGAGTGCGAGAAGCTGGGTTCCAAGCGTCCGCTGGACTTCTGCGAGAAGCTGCTGAGCGCTCTTGCGGCAGACGATGCCACGGTGCGGTTCCAAGCCTTCGCCAAAGCCTTCCGGAAGGATGGCGGTCCCTACAGTGCGGGCTGGCTTTTCGGCACCAAGCTTCTCAACACCAAGAGCGAGGCTTTCGTCGCCAGCTACGAGACCGCCGTGGCACACATCACCGAAGCGGAACGGCAGATCAATACGCTCGATCTGCTCGATGCGACCGACGCTGCCCTGACGCTGGCCGAGGCGCTGCTCGACCGCTACGAGCGGTCGAAGACGGCGCGCGGCCTGCTCGACTTCTCCGATCTCGTCACCCGGACCGCCTCGCTTCTGACCCGCAACCGCGCGGCTGCCTGGGTGCAGTACAAGCTCGACAAGGGCCTCGACCACCTGCTCGTCGACGAGGCGCAGGATACCAGTCCCCAGCAATGGCAGGTGATCGAGGCGCTGGCGACCGAGTTCTTCTCCGGCGAGGGCGCAAGAGACGATCGCAGCCGGACCATCTTCGCCGTCGGCGACGAGAAGCAGTCGATCTATTCGTTCCAGGGGGCCGAGCCCGGCCAGTTCTCGGCGACCGGCAGACGGTTCGGCCAGCGCGTCGCGGGCTCGGACAGGCCTTTCGCCGAGGTCAGGCTGCGGCAGAGCTTTCGTTCGACGCCCGATGTGCTGTCGGCGGTCGACCTTACATTCGGCACGCCTGAGGCGCGCAAGGGGCTGACGCGCGAGGACGAGCCGGTGGAGCACGATACGGTTCGCGCGGTTCATGCCGGGGATGTGGAACTCTGGCCGTATCTGGCGGCACAGCAGTCCGAAGCGCCGGAGCGCTGGACGGAAGGACTCGACCCGTCGGCCGCGCCGGCGGCCCAACTCGCCGAAGAGGTCGCTTCCCAGATCGCCCGCTGGGTGACGGGCAATGAGCGGCTGGCCGGCAAGGATCGACCGCTGCGCGCCGGCGACGTGCTGGTCCTGGTCCGCAAGCGCGACCGGTTCATCCATGCGCTCGCCCGGGCGCTGAAGCAGAAGGGCGTCAACGTCGCCGGCACCGATCGGCTGCATCTTTCGGATCACATCGCGGTGCAGGATCTGACGGCGATCGGCCGATTCGTCCAGCAGCCCAATGACGATCTGGCGCTCGCCGGGCTCCTCAAGAGCCCGTTCTTCGGCTTCACCGACGACGATTTGATGACACTGCTCCTGCCAACGGACGCCCGCTCGCTCTGGCAGCGCCTGCGGCAGGCCGCCGGGGATGACGAACGGTTCGCCGAAGCGGCGCGGCAGCTCCGCCAGTGGCGCGACGAGGCAGGCTTCCGGCGCCCGGCCGATTTCTTCGGCGCCGTACTGGGGCGCGACGGCGGGCGGCGCAAGCTGACGGCGCGGCTTGGCGCCGAGGCCGCCGAGGTGATCGACGAATTCCAGCGCTTCGTCATGGCGCAGGAGATGCTGGGGCTGACCGATCTGGAGCGCGTGGTCGATTCGCTCAGCCACGCGGCGCCGGAGATCAAGCGTGAGATGGAACAGGGCCGCGACGAGGTGCGGATCATGACGGTCCACGCCTCCAAGGGCCTGGAAGCGCCCGTCGTCTTCCTGGTCGACAGCGGCGGCGCACCGTCGCACCACTCCCACCTGCCCGGCCTGATGAGGATGACGGTGCCGGCCGAGAAGGGCGGCGGGCCGTTGACGTCGTCCTGTGGCGGGCGCCCGATCTCGGCCGGTTCCTCAGATGGAGACGCTGAAGGCTCTCGCCCAGGAGGCGCAGGCGAATGAATATCGCCGCCTGCTCTATGTCGGCATGACGCGCGCCGAGGACAGGCTGGTGGTCTGCGGCTATTGCGGCAAGAAGGCTCCCGACCGTCCGACCTGGCTCAATCTCGTCCGCGACGGGCTGGAGGGCAGCGGCGAAGGACAGGAGGTCGCCGACCACCCCGTCATCGCGCGGGAAGGGGTGCTCCGCTATTCACGGAGCGGCCATCCGCCGCTGCCCCTCGCGCCGGTATCGCGGTCGCCCGAGCGGAGCCGGAGCAGCCGCTGCCGTTCGATCCGGAGAAGCGTTTTCCCGCCCCCGATCCCGCGCCACGCCCGCTTTCGCCGTCCGGCGCGGGCGACATGCTGGAAACGAGCGGTCGAAGCGAGCGAGACCGAGGCGGCGGCCGGGACTTCGCCAGTGCTCGGCCGTGACGAAGAGCCGCTGGCATGGCCGATCCGCAAGGGCCTTGCCGTTCACCGCCTGATCGAGCTGCTGGCCGAGATGAACCCCAGCGAGCGGCGGGCCGCCTGCGATCGATGGCTGACCGCCAAGGATTTCGCCGGGGCCGAACGCGCCGCGATTGCGAGCGATGTCCTGGAGACGCTGTCCGATCCGGGTTTCGCCGCCGCTTTCGCACCCGGCTCGCGAGCGGAAGTGTCCATCGCCGGCACCGTGACGATCGGCAGCCGGCCGCGTGCCGTGTCGGGCGTTATCGACCGACTCGCCGTCTCGGCGGGCGAGGTGCTGCTGGTCGATTTCAAGACCAATGCAACGGTGCCGGAGCGGGAAGCCGGTGTGCCGGAGGCCTATGCGGCGCAGATGGCGCTCTACCGCGCCCTGCTGCGTCCCCTCTACCCGGGCAAGGCGATTCGCTGCGCGCTGATTTTCACCGGCGGTGCCACGGCTGATCCCGCTGTCCGATCCGCTGCTCGACCGCATCGCCGCGCAGCTCGGGCTGTCGATGCAAGGGTGACGGAATCATCTGCCCCGTCGGCCTTGACCTTGCCGGACCGGAAGGCCACATCTTGCAACGAAACGACAAGGAGATGCCGAAATGGCTACGAAGACGGTGACCAAGTCCAGCTTCGAAAACGACGTCCTTCAGGCCAGCGGTCCGGTGGTGGTCGACTTCTGGGCGGAGTGGTGCGGACCCTGCAAGATGATCTCGCCGGCGCTGGAAGAAATCTCGGCCGAGATGGACGGCAAGGTGACGATCGCCAAGGTCAATATCGACGAGAACCCGGAACTGGCCGCGCAATACGGTGTCCGTTCAATCCCGACACTCATGCTGTTCAAGGATGGCGAAGTGGCCGACATGAAGGTCGGCGCGGCGCCGAAGACGGCGCTGTCGAGTTGGATCGCCGGCAACGCCTGATCGGCGGACGCCGTTCCACCAGAAAGCCGAGGCCCGGGGCAGACGCCGCCGGGCCTTTTCTATCTGGTAGCTGTCGGCGAGGCTGAGCATGTGGCGGCGGCTGAGACGCAGCCGGCCCCGCCGTCGATCGGCCCGGAATTCCGGTGCGCGGGCGATCATCTGGAATGCCGGGACACGCCGCTTGACGAATTGTCGCCGACGTTCGGGATCTTCCGGCGCGCCGAGCGCAAGCAGCGCTTCCCACGAGATCGTCACCATGATCCGCTCGCCGGCCTCCTCCATGCGGAAGATATAGCCTTCCGACGTCTCCGTCAGCAGAACCTCGTCCGCGTGCCCCGCGACCGCCATGTCCGATCCCCGCGCCTGATGCTTCGGTGAAGCAACAGACCTAGGCCCGGAACCGTAAGCGGCAGTGAAAATTGGGTGTCGCGTTTTGAGTCAAATGCCGGAAAGCGAAGACCGGCGATATGCTTCGTACACCGCCGCCGTCAATTCATGCGGGTGAAAACTCTCAGGCGACGTTGCGCGCCAGGGCGCACTGGCTCCAGAGGTCGGAGAGCGCCGACACAGATGGGCGATATCGGCGTCGGTGTGCAGCGGCGTCGGCGTGATGCGCAGCCGCTCCGTCTTCACGCGCGGGACGGTCGGATAGTTGATCGGCTGCACGTAGATGCCGTACTGATCCAGCAGGATGTCGCGAGATCCATTTGCATTTCTGCGCGATCGCCCACCATCACCGGAACGATGTGGCTCGGATTGTCCATGTGCGGGATGCCGCGCCGGTCGAGCGCCGCGCGCACCTTGGCGACATTCGCCTTGTGGCGGCGGCGCTCGACCTGGCTCTCCTTCAGATGCCGGATCGAGGCCGTCGCGCCCGCGGCGAGCGCCGGCGGCAGCGCGGTCGTGAAGATGAAGCCGGAGGCGAAGGAGCGCACGAAGTCGATCAGGCGCGGTCGAGCCGGTGATGTAGCCGCCCATCACGCCGAAGGCCTTGCCGAGCGTGCCCTCGATCACGGTCAGCCGGTCCATCAGGCCTTCGCGCTCGGCGACGCCGCCGCCGCGCGGGCCGTACATGCCGACCGCATGCACCTCGTCGAGATAGGTCATCGCGCCGTACTTGTCGGCGACGTCGCAGATTTCCTTGATCGGGGCGATGTCGCCATCCATCGAATAGACGCTCTCGAAGGCGACGAGCTTGGGCGCGGCCGGATCGTCCGGCGCGCATCAGCCGGTCGAGGTCGCGCCAGTCATTGTGCTTGAAGATGCGCTTCTCGCAGCGCGCATGGCGGATGCCCTCGATCATCGAGGCGTGGTTGAGCGCGTCGGAATAGACGATGACGCCGGGGATCTTCGAGGCCAGCGTGCCGAGCGCGGCCCAGTTGGAGACGTAGCCCGACGTGAAGATCAGCGCCGCTTCCTTGCCGTGCAGGTCGGCGAGTTCGGCTCGAGCATCACGTGGAAGTGGTTGGTGCCGGAGATGTTGCGGGTGCCGCCGGCGCCGGCGCCGCAGCGGTCGATCGCCTCGTGCATGGCGGTCGTGACCGCCGGGTTCTGGCCCATGCCGAGATAGTCGTTCGAGCACCAGACGGTGACGTCCTGCGTCGACCCGTCCTCGCGATAGCGCGTCGCCTGCGGGAAGGACCCCGCATGACGCTCCAGATCGGCGAAAACACGGTAGTTGCCGTCGTTCTTCAGCTGCTCCAGTTCAGCGCGAAACAGGCCCTCAAAATCCATTTCCATCTCCCCGGCATCCGACCGTCGGCATATGACGAACTCGCGTATTCGCTTTCTGATATGTATCTTATGGCAGCCCTCAGGCAGGAGTCCAACCCTTTCTCGGATCGGTTGACCCAGGACGGCTCCCTCTAACGTACCACAAGTGCGATGCAAGCAAAGAATGGCCACATCGTGTTTGACCGAAGTCAAGCCGTTTGCCGAATTCCGCCACAGGCACCATCTTTGTCAGCTGAACGCATGACACGTCATCAGGAGACCTCTCATATGGGACCGAGCGCAAGGTTCGAAAGGGCGCTCGTCCCGATCCTGCGGCCCCTGCTCCGCTGGGCCCGGCTCGGCTTTCAGGTCGGCGGGTATTCGACTGCGGTCCTCACCGCCATCCTGGCCTATGGCAGTTTCGTGGCCCATCGCTCCTATCCGTTCATTGAAAGTCTCCTGCATTTCTCGCTGGCTCTTCTCGTGACGACCACGGTGCCGCTCCTTTTCGACAGGGCTGCGGCGCGGTTGCGGCGACGGGCCAAGAGGAGCAGGGGACGCATCGGACCCGCCGCACTCGCCATCGGGCTCTCCATCTGTACCGTCGCAGCGCTGTTCTGCCTGCTTTTACTGGAGCCGCTCTACGATGCGGGGCGCGCAATGCTGGTCGACGGATTGGCGGGGAGGCTGCAGGGCGACGACCCGGCGCGGATGCCGCTGTCGGTCTGGATCGTCTTTCTCTGCTTCGCCTGGTTCCTCGTCACGGGCACGCTGCTGTCGCTGCGGCACAGCATCGGCCTCGTGGTCGACATGCGGGAGGCGGACGAGGACATCCCTGCGCCGGCCGTCGAATTTCCTCCTCCGGCGGCTCCTGGCTGTCGATGAGCCGGATCGGCCAGATCTGCGTGCCGGCCCATGGGGAACGGAGGAACGCGTTCCGTCCGTCCGGCGCGGACGGAGCCTCAACTGGACGAGGATGCGCGGTAGGAGCCGGCGCAGTCCCGCCGCCACACAATGAAGGCGCGGACGAGGTCCGCGCCTTCTCAAGACACTAAACTTCCGAGTGCGGAATCGGGGCTATTTGCGCTCGTCCTTGTTCAATTCGCTCTGGACATCGCCGGCGCCCTTCTGGATCTTTCCGCCGGCCTTCTCGGCCTTGCCCTTGGCCTCCATCTCCTCGTTGCCGACGGCCTTGCCGGCGACTTCCTTCGCCTTGCCTTTCGCCTGATGACCGAGGCCTTCCGTCTGGTTCTCATTGGCCATGATATCGTCCTCCATTGCTGGTTGCGGGAAACGCGGAGGCGTTTCGACTTTCGCTAAATCAACGGGCCGCCGCTGCGGCGGTTCCACAGACCAAATCTAGGCCGCCTTCTTTTCTGCCTTTCGCGGGCCGCCCGGCGGCAGCTCGTCGTCGGTGGCCTCGCCCTCTACGCGCTCCTCGTCATGCGCGGGAGCTGCGAGGAAATTTCCGAAGCTTCTCATGGAATGGATATTTTCGCTCATCACCTTGAGGATGACGAGGATCGGCACCGCCATCAGGGCGCCCGCCACACCCCAGGTCCAGCCCCAGACGACGACCGAGACGAAGACGGCGACGACATTCATCTCCAGCCGGCGACCAAGCAGCAAGGGCGTGATGATGTTCCCCTCGACGGCGGTCAGCGCGTAGTAGATCAGGGGCGGCACGAGCGCCATGCCGAGCGTCGGGAACTCCGCCAGCGCTGTCAGGGCGACACCGATCGTCCCGACGACCGCGCCGACATAGGGAAGGTAGTTGAGCAAGGTCGCGATGGCGCCCCACAGGAACGGGTTCTCCATGCCGTAGAGCCAAAGGCCGGTGCCGATGGCCGCGCCCAGCGCGATGTTGATCATGGTGATCGTCAGCAGATAGCGGGACACCTCCTTCTCGACTTCGTAGAGAATGCGGACGGCGATCTTCTTGTCGGTCAGCGTGGGCGCCATCTTGACGATGCCCTCGTAGAAGAGCGTGCCGCTTGCGAGGATGAACAGGGCCAGGAACATGCCGATCGCGAACTGGCTGAGCATGCCGACAATACTGGAGGCGAGGCCGCTGACCAGCGGCGGCCCGTCCAGCACGACCTTTTGCGGCTTCTCCCCGCCGGTGCTTTCCACGGCGACTTCCGCCGCCTCCTCGCTGGCGCGCTGGAGCGATTCGAGATGGTGCTGCACCGCGGCGAGCTTGTCGCTGACCGCCGCCTTGATCTGAGGGGCCGAGTTGACCAGCTCGGTGAAGGGTCCGCTGAGCAAATAGCCGACAAACAGGACCGCCAGTCCGAAAGCGGTCATCACGACCGCGGCGCTGATCCACTCCGGGATGCCGATGCGGCGACCGAGACGGACCAGCGGGCTGAGCGTCAGCGCCACCAGAATGCCGAGCACAAGCGGCATGACCACATCCTGGGCGAAATAGAAGACCTGGGCCACAAGGATAAGAAAGATGCCGAACAGCAGCTTCCTGATCTTCGGCAGATGGGACTCGACTGGCGTGGCTTTCGGATCATCGCTCATGGGCAGGGGCACGCCTGGAAAAGGGACAGCATCGGTCGAGAACGCCGGCCGCGCACGGTCGTTCCCGTCCGGACGGTCGGGGCGACGATAGCGTGAAGCGACGGTGAAGACCTATTCGGCCGTCCGATCCAGATGCCAGGCAAATGACCGCCCTTCCTCGCATTCGGCGCCGCGACCCATCGCAGCGATGGCGCCGATCATCGCACCTTTGCGGCCCAAGCGTCCATCGGCGAGCGCAATGACCGCCGGATTGGGCGTCGCTTCCGGCGACATCGAACGGAGCGCCCACGCCAGGCGGTCCTCGCTTCCCGGGCCGTGCCGGTCGCAGGCGATGGCGTAAGCCGCCGCCGTCGATCGGCTGACCCCGGCAAAACAGCAGACGATCAGGGGCTGGCGCGCCTCCGAGGCGGCCCTGCCCGCCTCCAGGATCGCCGCGACGTCGTCCACGGACGGCATGATCAGGCGGCCGCGTGGTTCGGCGATGTCGTTGAAGACCCGCTCCGTCCAGCGCCCGACCGCTCCGTTCAGGCCCGTTGGCGGCCCTTCGGCGGCGCTGCCCAGCGCCAGCACATGGCAGGCGCTATGCTTCGTGACGGTCTCCGGCAATTGCCGACGGGTGCAGACGACGAGGACGCCGGCGATGGAAGGATCGATGGCAATTGCCTCCATGTCAGACCATGCCCCCCTTTATCTGCCGATCGCTGCGGGCCGGTTGACCCCGAAAGAGCCGAGAGGCACAGAAGGGCAATGAACGTTCCCTCCCCGCTCGCGACCGACACCGCTATCCCGATGGCCGGACAAAGACCAGTCACCATCGTTGTCTGCCGGACCTGCAAGGGACCGGACTGGGTGGAGGGAGCGCCGAAGCCCGGCGATCATCTGGCTGCGGCGGTGTTCGAAACCGTTTCCGCGGAACCCGCCGGCAACCGGATTTCGGCGCAAATCGCCGAGTGCCTCGGCAATTGCAGCCGTGGCTGTTCGGCGGCAATCCTCTCGCCCGGCGACTGGCACTATGTCTTCGGCCATCTCGATGCCGGCAGCGCCGCCGATCTCATGGCCGGCGCCCGGCTGATGGGAAGCGTCGCGGATGGCCCGATGCCATGGCGTGGCCGGCCGCAGGCCCTCAAGACGGGGATGATTGCGCGGATTCCGCCGCTCGCACCCGGTCGCGATGAGGAGGGATAGGCGGCGCCTCCCTTGCAAGGTGAGGCAGCCATGTCTCGCAGCGGCCACAATTCGGGAATTTTCGCAAGACCTCCTTGTTTTTTCGGCAAGAGCGCGCCAGAATCCATGTGCTGATCGAGCGCATCTGGACTATATGCCTCGTCAGCTTTGACCTGCCATGCGGGAGAGATCGGCCGACGCCGTAATGTCGGAACCGACGCCGAAGGAGCAACCGCCCCCGGAAACTCTCAGGCAAGTGGACCGTATGGTGGCAGGCAACAGTCCGAAGAGTGGCTGGTACTTTCGTCCCAGCCCGCCGAAGGAGCAAGTGTGAGCCGGCATAGGGCCGGTTCGGGCGAAACTCTCAGGTTCTATACGGAAGGGGGCACGCGGCCGGCTTGATCCGGCAAGGAGCTACGCGTGCCAAACAAACCGACTTCCTCATCCATTGCCGTCATTGGTGGCGGCATCACCGGCGTGACCACGGCCTATGCGCTTGCGCGCCATGGCCATGACGTCACGCTGTTCGAGCGGCATGCCTATGCCGCTATGGAAACCAGCTACGCCAATGGCGGCCAGCTTTCCGCCTCCAATGCGGAGGTGTGGAACCAGGTTGCCACTGTCAAGAAAGGCATCAAGTGGATGCTCAAGCCGGGCGCGCCGCTGCTGGTGAACCCGACGCCGACCTGGCACAAGATGTCCTGGATGGCCGAATTTCTTCGCCACATCCCGGACTACGAAGACAACACCATCACCACCGCCCGTCTGGCGATCGAAGCGCGCCGGCACTTGTTCCGAATGGCGGAGGAGGAGAATATCGACTTCGACTGCGTCCAGCGGGGCATCCTGCACGTCTACAAGACGCAGAAGGATCTGGAGCATGCGGGAGAGGTGAATGTCCTTCTGGCCCGCGGCGGCCTCGAACGCCGGCGGGTGGGATCCGACGAAATCCGCCAGATCGAGCCGGCCCTGCACGGCGACTTCATCGGCGGTTATTTTACCGAATCCGACTTCACCGGCGATGTGCACAAATTCACCAACGGCCTGGCCAAAGCCTGTGTCCGCCACGGCGTTCGCATGCAGATGAGCTGCGAGATCGCGGATCTGAAACCGGGCCGGGAGGGCGTTGCCGTGTCCTACCGCCAGGGCGATGACAAGACCGTCCAGACCGCCCGCTTCGATGGTATCGTGATCTGCGCGGGCGTCGGCTCGCGCAAGCTCGCCGCGATGGTCGGCGACCGCGTGAACGTCTATCCTGTGAAGGGCTATTCAATCACCGTGCGCATGAACAGCGACGAGGATCGCGCCGCGGCGCCCTGGGTGAGCCTTCTCGACGACGACGCCAAGATCGTCGCGTCGCGGCTCGGTCCGGACCGCTACCGCGTGGCCGGCACGGCCGAGTTCACGGGCGAGAACCGCGACATTCGCGACGCGCGCATCCGCCCGCTGGTCGACTGGGTGCGGCGCCACCATCCGGGCCTGTCGACCCGTGACGTGCAGCCATGGGCGGGACTGCGGCCGATGATGCCGGACATGATGCCGCGGGTGATGCAGGGCCGGAAGCCGGGCGTCTTCTACAATACCGGGCATGGCCACCTCGGCTGGACCTTGTCGGCGGCGACGGCGGAACTGGTCGCCGGCCTCGTCGGCAACGGCCGGGAGAGCCGCGCCAAGTCGGCGAGGCCGACGGCTGCGGGCCGGCGTGCAGCCGGCAATCTCCTCGTCACCAACCTCTAGACCAACCACCGGCGAAGCTTGACTTCGCCGGTGGTTCACCCACATTAGACGGCGTTCTCAGGGCGGGGTGAAACTCCCCACCGGCGGTGATGGATCGATGGCCGAACGGCCAAAACTCCGAAGCCCGCGAGCGCCTTTGCCGCATGGCGAAGGGTCAGCAGATCCGGTGTGATTCCGGAGCCGACGGTCATAGTCCGGATGAAAGAGGACGAAGCGGGACGATGTCCGGGCAAGGCTGCAGAGCTGCTCCTGGCGGGACCCCTCTTCGAACGTGCGCCCTGGTTCACTGTGCTGAAGCAGAAGGAATGCGCACATGAATCAGATGATCCAGACTCCGCAGGGCAATCGCCGCATTGCCATCATTCGTGCCCGTTGGCACGCCAATATCGTCGACAAATGCGTCGAAGCGGCGAAGGCCGACCTCCAAGCCGGTGGCTTCACGGTCGATGTCTTCGACGTTCCCGGCGCGCTCGAGATACCGCTGACGGCCAAGAAGCTGGCTGCGACGGGCCGCTATGCCGGCTTGATCGGCACGGCCTTCATCGTCAATGGCGGCATCTACCGCCATGATTTCGTGTCGGCCACCGTCATCGACGGGCTGATGGATGCCCAGATGGAAACCGGCGTGCCGGTCTTCTCGACATGCCTGACGCCGCACAATTTCCAGGAAGTGCCGCCGATGATCGAGTTCTTCGAGACGCACTTCGTCACCAAGGGCAAGGAGGTGGCGAAGGCCGCGATCGAGACGATCGATCTCTATGCCCGGATCGAAGCCGGGGAAGGCGTCAACGCCTGAACGGTTGGCGTAAACAAAAAGAGAAAAAGCCGCCTTCCGGGCGGCTCTTTCGTATCAGGACGCAGGATTCAGCCGACAAAGGCGCGTTCGATGACGAATTCTCCCGGCTGGGAGTTGGCGCCCTCGGTCAGGCCGACCTCCTCCAGGAGACCCTTGATCTCCTGCAGCATCGCCATCGATCCGCAGATCATCGCCCGGTCGACCGTCCTGTCGAGAGGCGGAACGCCAAGGTCGGCGAAGAGCTTGCCTGAGCGGATCAAATCGGTGACCCGGCCCGTTTGCTCGTAGGGCTCACGCGTCGTCGTCGCATAGAAGCGCAGCTTCGACGTGTCGAACAGCTCGTTCAGCATCTCATCGTTCTTCACCTGCTCGACCAGGTCGAGCCCGAACTTCAACTCGGCGACAGTCCGGCAGGTCTGGGTGAGGATCAACTCGTCGAACTTGGCGTAGCTTTCCGGGTCACGGATCAGTGATGCGAAGGGTGCGATGCCGGTCCCCGTGGAGAACATCCAGAGGCGCTTGCCGGGGATCAGAGCGTCATGCACCAGCGTCCCCGTCGCCTTGGCCCGCATCAGAACGGTGTCGCCCGGCTGGATACGCTGCAGGTGCTGCGTCAACGGACCGTCCGGCACCTTGATCGAGAAGAACTCCAGATCGTCCGCCCAGTTGGGCGAGGCGATCGAATAGGCACGATAGACGGGCTTGCCGTCGATCAGCAGCCCGATCATCACGAACTCGCCCGAGCGGAAGCGGAAGCTCGGCGGGCGGCTCGTCCGGAAGTGGAACAGCCGATCGGTGTAGTGGGTGACATCGGTCACGGTCAGGCCGAGCGCGCCCTTCGGCAACTCGATCGGTGCGGTTTCGAATTCGGTCATCGCGATCGTCATCGTAGTTCGATCCCTGCGTCGGTCAGGAGGTGCCGCGCCTCGGACGGTCTTCGGCGCTCGTCCCTATGCCACGGAATGACATCCGTCGGTGGGAACGGCTTTGCGCAGGATCAACGGGAAACGAAAAAATCTCCTGATAGGGCGCGCGTCTTCCTTGGCGTCTGGGGAGGCTGTTGGCAAGCCCGCGCCTGCCCTATCCAATCATGGCCGAGTGTCGCTAGAATATGTTCCGCATGCCGGAAGGGAAGCGACGACTCGATGAATGTGATGGCGGACAAGAAGACCAAGACGCCCGAGCGCCGCCGACGGCCAAGGGACCTTCCGTCGGCGGAATTTCTCGCGGCGCTCGGTCAGCGCATACGGGACCTCAGGGCGCGGCGCGGCATGTCGCGTCGGCTGCTGTCGGAGAAGTCCGGCGTTTCGCAGCGCTATCTCGCCCAACTCGAGGGCGGCGAGGGAAACATTTCGATCGCTCTTCTGCTGCGCGTCGCCGAGGCCCTGGCCGTGCCGGTCGAATGGCTGATCGTGGCCGACGATCCGATGGCGAGCGATGCGTCGCGGCTGGCGCTGCTTTTCCGCAACGCCTCGCCGGAACGGCGGCAGGCCGCGCTGCGCTTGCTGGAACCGTCCGACCTCGTCGACAGCCGCGCCCGACGGATCGCCTTCATCGGCCTGAGGGGCGCCGGCAAGAGCACGCTCGGAGCGCTGGTCGCCGAGCATTTCGGCGTCGACTTCGTCGAACTGAACAAGATGATCCACCAGGATGGCGGCCTCCGCGCCGAGGAGATCTTCGCGCTCTACGGCCAGGAGGGCTACCGGCTGCTCGAGAAGCGGGCGCTGGAGCACCTGACCGAGGACAAGGACGAGCTGATCCTCGCCGTCGGCGGCGGTATCGTATCGGAGCCGCCGACCTTTGCCTTCCTCCTGCGCAATTTCCACACGATCTGGCTCAAGGCGGCACCGGAAGAGCACATGGCGCGCGTTCGCCAGCAGGGGGACAGCCGGCCGATGAGCGGCCTTTCCAATGCGATGGAGGAGCTGCGCTCGATCCTGACGAGCCGAGAGGCGCTTTATGCCCGCGCCGAAGCAACGCTGGACACGTCGGGCCGGTCGGTCGCACAGTCGACGAAAGAGGCGATCGCCCTGATCGAGAGCCGCAAATTCCTGAGCCCACAAGAAGGCCTGTGAAATATTGCACGGCAGCGACATTTGATGCAGTATAAAGCATAAGTCGGGTGCGGTCCCAGGAGGATGGGCGCGTCTGCGCTTGTGTTGCGTCAACACCGGGAGGATGCGCATGTCGGAGGCGAAGGAGAGCGCCGTCGCGGCGGATAACGGGAATGCCGCGGTCCGGTTCGTCGACAGCCATCTGAAGGCTGGCAGAGGCGACAAGACCGCGTTCCTCGAGGCGGACGGCCGGGGCCGACGCCTAACCTACGGCGAACTCTCCGAGCAAAGCGACCGGATGGCAGCGCTTTTCGAGCGCCACGGCATCCAGCCCGAGCAGCGGGCGCTGATGCTCGTTCTCGACACGGTCGAGTTTCCGGTCATCTTCTGGGGCAGCCTGAAGGCCGGCGTCATTCCGGTTCCGCTCAATACGCTGCTGTCCGGCGAGGTCTACGCCGCGATCGCGCTCGACAGCCGCGCCAGCGCGCTGTTCGTGTCCGCACCGCTGCTCGAGGAAGCGCGCAAGGCGCTGAAAGCGGTTCCGGACCTGAAGGTCTTCCTGATCGGCGGGGACGCGGAGACGGAGGGCGTCCTGGACTTCCAGGCCGAACTCGACGCTTCCGCGCCCCGCCCGGCTCTCGAACGCCGTTCGCGACGATTACGCGTTCTGGCTCTACTCGTCCGGCTCGACCGGGCTGCCGAAGGGCGTCCGTCACGTTCACGGCTCGCTCGGTGCGACCGCCGACACCTACGGCTCGCAGGTGCTCGGCATCGCCGAGGACGATATCGTCCACTCCGCCGCCAAGCTGTTCTTCGCCTACGGCCTCGGCAACGGCATGACCTTTCCGATGAGCGTCGGCGCGACGACCATCCTGTGGGCCGGCCGGCCGACGCCGGACAGCGTGCTGCGATGTCTTTCGCGATCATCGACCGACCATCTTCGGCGGCGTGCCGACCCTCTATGCCGCGCATGCTGGCGAAGATGACGCGGGCGCCCGGACGGCGCCGACCGGCTGCGCCGCTCCATTTCGGCCGGCGAGGCGCTGCCGGAGCATGTCGGCAAGCGCTGGCGCGAACTGGTCGGCAGCGACATCCTCGACGGCGTCGGCTCGACCGAAATGCTGCACATCTTCCTGTCCAACGCGCCCGGACGACGTCGTCTACGGCACGTCGGGACGCGCGGTTCCCGGCTACGATCTGCGGCTCGTCGACGAGCATGGCGAGGAGGTCGGCACCGGCGAGGTCGGCGAACTGCTGGTCCGCGGCGCACGTCGGCCGCCGACAGCTACTGGAACCAGCGCGCCAAGAGCCGCGCCACCTTCGTCGGCGAATGGACCTATACCGGCGACAAATATGAGCGGCGCGACGACGGCCGGCTCGTCTATTGCGGCCGGACCGACGACATGTTCAAGGTCTCCGGCATCTGGGTCAGCCCGTTCGAGATCGAGTCGGCGATCGTGACCCATCCCGACGTGCTGGAGGCGGCGGTGGTCGCCGCATCGCGACGAGGAGGCCTCGAAAAGCCGAAGGCGTTCGTCGTGCTCAAGGAGGGCGCGTCGCCGCGAGGGCATCGCCGAGGCGCTGAAGGAGCACGTCAAGGACGGCGATCGGCAAATGGAAATATCCGCGCTGGGTCGAGATCGTCGACGAACTGCCGAAGACCGCGACCGGCAAGATCCAGCGTTTCAAGCTCCGGCAGGAGGCCTGCTGAGCCATGGCGACCGACCGTTCGACGTGGTCTCCGGGCGAGGCCCTCACGATCGAGGCCGACGGCAAGCGGCTCGAGGCCGCTGCTGGGGCCCGCCGCCCGGGCGAGGCGCAAGACGATCGTCATGCTGCATGAAGGGCTCGGCTCGCGTCGGGCTGTGGCGCGACTTTCCCGGAGCGGCTGGCCGAGGCGACGGGCTGGGGCGTGTTCGCCTTCTCGCGCGCCGGCTACGGCCGGTCCGATCCCGCCGAACTGCCGCGCCCGCTCGACTACATGACGCGGGAGGCCACCGACGTGCTGCCGAACGTGCTGGACGCGATCGGCTTTCAGGAAGGCGTTCTGCTCGGCCATAGCGACGGCGCGTCGATCGCCACGCTCTATCTCGGCCATGTCGAGGACATGCGCGTGCGCGGCCTGATCCTGATCGCGCCTCACTTCTTCACCGAGCCGGCGGGCCTCGCCTCGATCGCCGAGGCGCGGAAGGCGTTCGAGACGGGCGATCTGCGCGAGCGGATGGCCAGGCATCACAACGATGCCGAAGCGACCTTTCGCGGCTGGAACGACGCCTGGCTCGACCGAGGGCTTCAAGGACTGGAACATCGAGGAATCGATCGACTATATCCGCGTGCCGGTGCTCGGCATCCAGGGGCGCGACGACGAATATGGCACGCTGGCGCAGCTCGACGCGCTGGAAGAAGGCCTCTACTCGCCGTTCGACCGGCTCGAGATGGACGGCGTCGGTCATCATCCGCATCTGAAGAAACAGAGCGAGACAGTTGCGGCCATCGCCGATTTCCTCGCGCGGCTCGACCAGATCGAAGCCGAGAAGGTTGCAGTGACTTGACCGTTCCGGTCGCCGGAAACGAGCGACCGCACCATCGCCGCTGGTTTGACCAGCTCGGCGAGCCGCACCTGCCGGGACGCAACCAACGGCCGCCCGATGACGGCCCTGTCGACCGGTTGCACGACGACGCCGCCTCCGACGACGAAGCGCGCAAGAGCCGGGCCTTGCGGGGGCTATGCTTCTCCTGGAACGCGGCTACTATTGGGAAGTGCACGAGGTGCTGGAGCCGCTCTGGATGGTAGAGCCGCCGAACGGCGCCCGGCGCGAGGGGCTACAGGGGCTGATCCAGTTCGCCAATGGAGCGCTCAAGGTCAGCATGGGCCGCCCGGGAGCCGCTGCCCGGCTCTTCGCCATCGCCCGAGAACATCTGGCGTCGGCCGGCCCCGGCTGCGGCTTCGATGCGCCGGCCATCGCCGCCATCGTCGCGGAAGCGGACCCGAAAGCGCTGTGGCAACGGACGCGGTCGCGCGGAGGATCGCTTCAACTTGTGCATTATAATGCTTATTCGCTAGCTGACAGGCATTATTTTTCGCTGGCTAGGCTGGACTTTGCCGCTTTCCTTGCGTTATAATGCATCAATGGTTTAGGGAGAGAGCCTTCATGGCCGAGAAAATGATCGATTTCCGCACGTCGCCGGACCAGTACCGCCACTGGCGTGTCGAGTATGACGGCGATGTGGCGACGCTCTTCATGGATGTCGACGAGAATGGCGGCCTGTTCGAGGGCTATCAACTCAAGCTCAATTCCTATGATCTCGGTGTGGATATCGAGCTGGCGGACATCGTCCAGCGGATGCGTTTCGAGCATCCGGAGGTGCGCGCCATCGTCATGCGGAGCGGCAAGGACAATGTCTTCTGCGCCGGCGCCAATATCCGCATGCTGGGCGGGGCCGCCCACGCCCACAAGGTGAATTTCTGCAAGTTCACCAACGAGACCCGGAACACCTTCGAAGCGGCGGGCGAGGAAAGCGGCCAGTACTACATCGCGGCAGTGCGGGGCGCCTGCGCCGGCGGCGGCTACGAACTGGCACTCGCCTGCGATCACATCATCCTCGCCGATGACGGCTCCTCGAGCGTTGCGCTGCCGGAAGTGCCGCTGCTTGCCGTGCTGCCCGGTACGGGAGGCCTCACCCGCGTGACCGACAAGCGGAAGGTCCGGCGCGACCGTGCCGACATCTTCTGCTCCACCGAGGAAGGCGTCCGCGGCAAGCGCGCCGCCGAATGGCGGCTCGTCGACGAGGTCGTCAAGAACTCCGAATTCGACGAGAAGGTCGCCGAGAGAGCCAAGGCGTTCGCGGCCAAGTCCGATCGTCCCAAGGACGTGAAAGGGTATCGCCCTGCCGCGCGTCGAACGCCAGGAGGGTGCCGACGGCTCGCTCACCTATTCGACCGTCGAACTGTCGATCGACCGGGAGGGCCGCGTCGCAACCCTCATGATCCACGGACCGAAGGACGAGGCCCCGACCTCCACCGACGCGCTCCATACACAGGGCGCCGAAGCCTGGATCCTGCGGTGCGCGCGGGAGCTCGACGACGCCATCCTTCATCTTCGCCTGAACGAGCTCACCGTCGGCAACCTCGTCTTCAAGAGCCAGGGCGATCCGGAGGCGGTCGCGGCGCATGAGAGGTTCATCCTCGACAATCGCGACTTCTGGCTGGCGGACGAGATCGCGCTTTACTGGAAGCGCCTGCTGAAGCGGGTCGACGTCACCTCGCGTTCGCTGACCACGCTGGTCGAGCCCGGGTCCTGCTTCGCCGGGCCGCTCGCCGAACTGCTCTGGGCATCAGACCGGTCCTATATGGCGCTGGGCGAATTCGAGGGCGACAATCGTCCCGTCGCGACCTTGCTGCTCACCGACGGCAATTTCGGCCCCTATCCCATGGGCAACGGCCTGACCCGCCTCGAGACCCGCTTCTACGGCGAACCGGAAAAGGTCGGCGAAGCGAAGGGTCTGATCGGCGAACAGCTCGAGGCGGAAGCGGCCGAGGAGGCCGGTCTCGTCACCGAAGCGATGGACGACATCGACTGGGACGACGAGATCCGCATCTATCTGGAAGAGCGGGCCTCGTTTTCGCCCGACGCGATGACCGGCATGGAGGCCAATCTCCGCTTTGCCGGACCCGAGACCATGGAAACCCGGATCTTCGGCCGGCTGACGGCCTGGCAGAACTGGATCTTCCAGCGGCCGAACGCGGTCGGCGAGGAAGGCGCACTGAAGCGCTACGGCAGCGGCATTCGCGGCAGTTACGACATGAAGCGCGTCTGATCCTTCGGACACGCCAGCAGAGCTTTCGAACACGAGCAAAGGACCGACGTCATGAGCGACCTGATCAACGTCTCCTACGACACCACCATTCCCAACAATGTCAGCCTGTCATCGGACCGGCGGGTGCTGAAGGCGCTGGAGCGGTGGCACCCCGGCTATCTGTCCTGGTGGAACAATATGGGCCCGGACGGCTTCCAGGAGAGCCTCGTCTATCTTCGCACCGCCGTCTCGGTCGATCCGAAGGGCTGGGCAAAGTTCGACTATGTCCGGATGCCGGACTATCGCTGGGGCGTCCTGCTGGCGCCGCAGGTCGAGGACCGGCGGATCCCGTGCGGCGAGCACTATGGCGATCCGGCCTGGCAGGAAGTGCCGGGCGAGTATCGGGCGCTGCTGCAGCGGCTGATCGTCATCCAGGGCGATACCGAGCCGGCTTCGGTGGAGCAGCAGCGCTTCCTCGGGCAAGACCGCACCGAGCCTCTACGACATGCGCAACCTGTTTCAGGTGAATGTCGAGGAAGGCCGGCACCTGTGGGCGATGGTCTATCTGCTGCAGAAATATTTCGGCCGCGACGGACGCGAGGAGGCCGACGATCTGCTGCGGCGCAATTCGGGCTCGTTGGAAGCGCCGCGGATGCTGGGCGCCTTCAATGAGGAAACGCCGGACTGGCTGTCGTTCTTCATGTTCACCTATTTCACCGATCGTGACGGCAAGATGCAGCTGGAATCGCTCGCACAGTCCGGGTTCGACCCGCTGTCGCGGACCTGCCGCTTCATGCTGACAGAGGAAGCGCACCACATGTTCGTCGGCGAGACGGGCGTGTCGCGCACCATCCAGCGCACCTGCGAGGCGATGAACGAGGCGGGAATCACCGACCCCTACGACGTCGACAAGATCCGCGCGCTCGGGGTCATCGACCTGCCGACCATCCAGAAGAAGGCGAACCTGCACTATACGCTGTCGCTCGACCTGTTCGGTTCGGAAGTCTCCACCAATGCCGCCAATGCCTTCAATGCGGGCATCAAGGGCCGCTACATGGAGACCAAGATCGACGACGACCACCAGCTGCGGAACGATACCTATCGCGTCACCCGCTTCGCCGACGGGCGTCTGTTCGAGGAAGAGGTCGCGGCGCTTTCGGCGATCAACATGCGGCTGCGCGACGACTATATCCGCGACGCCTCGGGCGGCGTGAAGCGCTGGAACGCGGTGATCAAGAAGGCCGATATCGATTTCGAGATCACGCTGCCGCATCAGGGCTTCAATCGCGCCATCGGCGAATTCGGGCCGGCCTCGATCACGCCGCAGGGCGAGGTGATCTCGGCCGACGAGTGGGAGAAGCGCCGCGACGAATGGCTGCCGTCCAAGGACGATGGCGATTTCATCCAGTCGCTGATGAAGCCGGTCTGGGAGCCGGGCAAGTTCGCCGGCTGGATCGCGCCGCCGCGCGTCGGCATCGACAACAAGCCCGGCGACTTCGAGTACGTCAAGCTGCACATGGCCTGAGCTGGCGCCAGGCTTCAGACATCACGGTCGGGCGGCGGACGAAGAGATCGTTTCCGCCGCCCGTTTCTCGGAGGGCAACCGATGAACGCACCGGTCAAGCAACATCTGATCGATCCGGAAATCTGCATTCGCTGCTACACCTGCGAAGAGGCCTGCCCGGTCGACGCCATCACGCACAATGAAGACAATGTCGTCGTCGATTTCGACAAATGCGAGTTCTGCATGAACTGCATCGCCCCCTGCCCGACAGGATCGATCGACAATTGGCGGGTCGTCACGGCCCCCTATTCGCTCGACCAACAGTTCGAGTGGCTGGAACTGCCGGAGCAGGAAGAGTCGCACTCGACGAAGCCAGCGGCGCGACCTCCGGCGAGGCCATGGACGATGCGGTCGCGGCGCTGCTCGCCGAGGCCCACAAGGGCGCCGGCGGCAGGGCGAAGGCGCCGCTCAGCGCATCCAAGCCGTCGATCAACCTGTTCAACCTGGAGCGTCCGGCCGAGGCGGTCGTCGCCGGCAATTTCCGGCTGACCCACGAGGACGCCGATGCCGATATCCGCCACATCATCCTCGACTTCGGCAACACCGTCTTTCCCGTCCTGGAAGGCCAGTCGATCGGCATCATGCCGCCCGGCGTGGACAATCGCGGGCGGCCGCATCTGCCAAGGCTCTACTCCATCTCCTCGCCGCGCGACGGCGAGAAGCCCAACACCAACAATATGTCGCTGACGGTCAAGCGCGAAGAGCAGGGCATCTGCTCCAACTTTGTCTGCGACCTCAAAAAGGGCGATACCGTCCGCGTGACCGGCCCATTCGGCGCAACGTTCCTGATGCCGAACGACAGCGACGCCAATGTCATCATGGTCTGCACCGGCACCGGCTCCGCACCGTTCCGCGGCTTCACCATGCGCCGCCAACGCACCGCGCCGGAAGCGAGAGGGCAGCTCCGGCTGTTCTTCGGCGCGCGGCGTCCGGACGACCTCCCCTATTTCGGGCCGATCCGGAAAGTCCCTGAAAACATTCTGAAAACCGAGTTCGCCTTTTCCCGCATAGACGGCCGGGACAAGGAATACGTGCAGGACAAGCTGGTTGCACAATCGACAACGATCGGGCCGCTGCTGCAAAATGACAACACCTATATTTATATTTGCGGACTGAAGGCCATGGAGAGTGGTGTTGATCATGCGTTCAGCGAAATTTCTGCTATGATGAACGTCGATTGGAAAGCGATTCGTGACGCCATGCGCGAGAGCGGTCGTTACCATGTGGAGACCTACTGATCGGCTATCCTCCCAAACCGGTCAGCAAACTGGGGCCGGCATCCTATCGGACGTCGGCCATTTTTTGTCCTCCTGATCGCCGCCATGCATCGTTTCATCCCGCCGGCCGTTGATGAACAGCCGCGTCGACAGGAGGGCCGCGCATGAAATCCGCCAGAAACGTCTTCGTCCTCTCCGTTCTGCTGGCGATCGCGCCAACGGCCGCGTTTGCCCAGTTCACGATCGACAATCCGACGGGTCTGGCGCCCAACGCGCAGATTTTCGGACCGCGTTACGCTGTGCCAGACGCGCTGGACCGCAGGAGCCGCTTCGACCCCTATGCCGAGCCGGACGAAGGCGTAACCCGCTTTGCCGACCCCCGGTTCATCGAGCGCAACGTGCCGCCCTATCTCGACCGGGGCGATCCCGAAAAGAAGCAGAGGCGGATGATCGTCAAACCTCGTCCGCCGCAGATCATGGCGATCCCGGTGCCCGACGGCCGCTAAAGGCTCTTGGGATCCCGGTCCCGTCTTTGCTCAGGATGCGCGACGACTTCTCGTCAATATCCCGCGAGACCGGCAGGTCCGCCTCATACGGCCGCCGCGAACCGGCGCCATCGGTCTTGGTCCCGGTTTCTCCAGGCGGCCGCCTTTCTCTTCCATCGGCAGTCGATCGCGGCTAAGCCGCCGGCCTGGCCGGGCGCAGGAGTTGCCATGCAGGATCGCCTCGAAATGCTGATTGCGCTCGTGCGGGAGAAGCATTTCGGCCGCGCCGCCGAGACGCTCGGCATCACCCAGCCCAGCCTCTCCTTCGGCATTCGCGCTCTCGAGGAGCAGCTCGGCGCACCGCTGGTGCGTCGTGGCTCGCGGTATCAGGGCCTCACCGCCGAAGGCGAACGGGTCTACGAACGGGCGCTGCGGATCGTCGCCGAGACGCGGGCCCTGAAGGACGATGTTCGCGGGGCGGGAGGCGAATTGACCGGCCTGATCCGCTTCGGTGTGGTGCCAACCGCTCTGCCGCTGGCGGCGGAGCTGGTGGCGGCGACACAGGAGAGGCATCCGGAATCTGCGCTTCCGCATCCTTTCGAGAACGGCCTCGGAGATAGCGGAAGGGCTGACGCATCTGGAACTGGAGGCGGGTCTCTCCTACCGGAGAGGCGTGGAGGCCCGTGGTTTCCACATCGAGCCGATCCATAGCGAACATTCCTGTCTTCTCGTGCATTCGAATAGCCCGATGGCGCAGCGGCAGAGCGTCAGTTGGGCCGAGGCCGGTTCGGCCCAACCATGTCTGCTGACGCCCGGCATGACCAATCGCGCCATTGTCGAGGAGCGTCTGCGTGATGCAGGGGCGCCGCCGGCCCCGCGCGTCGACAGCAATTCGATCCTGGCGCTGACCACCCTCGTCAGGCTTGGCAAGCATTCGATCGTGCTGCCCGAGCGGCTGGCGCGATCTCTCGCCAGCCACGGGCCGCTCCGGGTGATCCCGATCCGCGAGGAGGAGCCAGGCCACGAGGATCCGCAGATCGCGCTCCTGCTACCCAATCGCGACCGGCTGCCGGCGCCTCTGATCGCATTGCTCGACGTTTCGCGTCGACTGACGGATGTTTGATCGGATTTCTCTATCAACCAACGGCCGATTGCGATTGAAAGCCATGGCAACCATGCCTATCCTGCGGTCACAACAAGGATATTGCCTCGCAGGAGGCGGCTGTCGCACGGCGGCGATGGCGGGGAGGATGAATGACGGACAAGACCGGCGAAGCGCTCGGCGCCAGCGTGCGCTCGATCGTGGCGGATCACGCCCATCTTGAGGGGCCGCTGCTGCCGATCCTCCATGCGGTGCAGGCCGAGCTCGGCTACGTGCCGGAGGCGGCGGCCGAGCCCATCGCCGACGCCCTCAACATCAGCCGTGCCGAGGTGCATGGCGTGATCAGCTTCTATCACGACTTCCACACCGCCCGACGCGGACGGCACACCATCAAGATCTGCCGCGCCGAAGCCTGCCAGGCCAGCGGCGGGCAGGCGATCGAGGATCAGGTTCGCGAGATTCTTCGACTGAACTGGAACGAGACCACGCCGGATGGCGTCGATCACGCTGGAGCCGGTCTACTGTCTCGGCCTCTGCGCCTGCGGCCCCAGTGCGCTGGTGGACGACAAGCCGGTCGGCAAGCTGACCGGCGACGAGGTCGAGAGCCTCGTCGAGGGAAATGGTCTGATGGCGGGGCTGGATGGGGTCACCCGCATTTTCGTGCCGCGCGACATGGCTGCAAGGGCGCTCGGCGCCGACGCGGTGGCGGAAGCGGTTTCACGTGAATCAGAGGCGCGCGGCCTCGAAATCCGGCTGACCCGCAATGGCAGCCGCGGCATGATCTTTCACGAGCCGCTGGTCGAGATCGAGCGAGACGGCGTGCGATACGGGTTCGGGGGCATGGACGCCTCCGATGTTGCCGCGCTGTTCGACGATCCCGCCTCTCATCCCAAGGCGCTCGGCCCAGTCGACGATCTCGACTGGATGAAGCGGCAAACCCGCCTCACCTATCGGCGGTGCGGCCTGATCGATCCTCTCGACCTCGACGAATACGAGGCGCATGGCGGCCTCGCCGGACTGCGCAACGCGCTGCGAACGAACCCGCAGGCCATCGTCGACGAGGTCAAGGCATCGGGCCTGCGCGGCCGGGGCGGCGCTGGGTTTCCCACCGGCATCAAGTGGCAGACCGTTCTCGATGCCAAGGGGCCGGTGAAATACATCGTCTGCAATGCAGATGAAGGCGACAGCGGCACCTTCGCCGACCGGATGCTGATGGAGGGCGATCCGTTCTGCCTGATCGAGGGGATGGCGATCGCTGGTCTCGCGGTGGGCGCCAGCAAGGGCTACGTCTATCTGCGCAGCGAATATCCAGACGCCATCGCGATGATGAATGCCGCCGTCCTCATCGCCCGCCAGCGCGGCCTCCTCGGGCCGGGCCTGCTCGGATCGGCCGCAGCCTTCGACATGGAGATACGCGTCGGCGCGGGAGCCTATGTGTGCGGCGAGGAAACCTCGCTCCTCAACAGCCTGGAGGGCAAGCGCGGGGTGGTGCGCGCCAAGCCGCCGCTGCCGGCGCTGCAAGGGCCTGTTCGGCAAGCCGACCGTCGTCAACAACGTGGTCAGCCTGGCGGCGGTGCCGTTCATCCTCGCCGAGGGCGGAGCGGCCTATGCGGCGCACGGGATTGGCCGGTCGCGCGGCACGATCCCGCTGCAGATCGCCGGCAATGCGAAGTTCGGCGGCCTGTTCGAAGCCGCCTTCGGCATGACGCTCGGCGAAATCGTCAATGGGGTCGGTGGCGGCACCGCCTCGGGGCGGCCCGTCCGCGCCGTGCAGGTCGGCGGCCCTCTCGGCGCCTATTTTCCGCCGAACCTGTTCGATACGCCGTTCGGCTATGAGGATTTCGCGTCGAAGGACGGTTTGATCGGCCATGCAGGGATCGTGGTCTTCGACGACAGTGTCGACATGAGCCGGATGGCGCGGTTCGCCATGGAGTTCTGCGCGATCGAAAGCTGCGGCAAATGCACCCCGTGCCGGATCGGCGCGGTGCGGGGCGTCGAGACGGTCGATCGCATCCGGGGCGGCGATGCCGGGGCGATGGCACTGCTCGCCGATCTTTGCGAGACGATGAAGTCGGGATCGCTCTGCGCGCTCGGCGGCTTCACGCCCTATCCGGTGATGAGCGCGCTGACTCATTTCCCCGAAGATTTCCTGCCTGAGGCCCACAAGGAGGCCGCGGAATAATGACGATACCGCTTTCGCTCACCGAAGACCGTGGCACCAAGGCCGTGAAGGCCGAGGCGATGGTGACGCTCACCGTCGACGGAATGGCGGTGACCGTTCCCGCCGGCACCTCGATCATGCGCGCCGCCTCCGAAGCCGAGATCAAGGTGCCGAAGCTCTGCGCGACCGACATGCTGGACGCGTTCGGCTCCTGCCGGATGTGCCTCGTCGAAATCGAGGGCCGGCCCGGCACGCCTGCTTCCTGCACCACGCCCGTCGCGGAGGGCATGGTGGTCCGGACGCAGACCGATCGGCTGAAGAAGCTGCGCCGGGGCGTGATGGAGCTCTACATCTCCGACCACCCGCTCGACTGCCTGACCTGCGCCGCCAATGGCGATTGCGAGTTGCAGGACATGGCGGGCGCGGTCGGTCTGCGTGACGTGCGCTATGACAGCGTGGCCGAGAAGGGCAACCATTTCGCCGTCCGCAACAATGCCGGCGAGCACAACCCGTTCTACCTGCCGAAGGATAGTCCAACCCCTATTTCGACTACGATCCGTCGAAGTGCATCGTCTGCTCGCGCTGCGTCCGCGCCTGCGAGGAGGTGCAGGGCACATTCGCGCTGACGATCGCCGGGCGCGGCTGGGACAGCCGGGTCTCCGCCGGAACCGGCCTGGACGATTTCCTGTCCTCCGAATGCGTCTCCTGCGGCGCCTGCGTGCAGGCCTGCCCGACCGCGACGCTGATCGAGAAGAGCGTTGTCGAGATCGGCACGCCGCAGCGCAGCGTCGTCACCACTTGCGCCTATTGCGGCGTCGGCTGCTCGTTCGAGGCGCAGATGCGCGGCGACGAGCTGGTCCGCATGGTGCCCTACAAGGATGGCAAGGCCAATCGCGGCCATTCCTGCGTCAAGGGCCGGTTCGCCTATGGCTATGCGCAGCACAAGGACCGCATCCTGTCGCCGATGATCCGCGAAACGCATCGATGAGCCGTGGCGCGAGGTGTCCTGGGAGGAGGCGCTCTCCTTCGCCGCCGAATCGGCTCAAGGCGAATCCAGGAGACGAAGGGCCGGCGCTCGATCGGCGTCATCACGTCGAGCCGCTGCACCAATGAGGAAACCTACCTCGTGCAGAAGCTGGCGCGGGCTGTCTTCCGCAACAACAACACCGACACCTGCGCCCGCGTCTGCCATTCGCCGACCGGATACGGGCTCGGCCAGACCTACGGCACATCGGCCGGCACGCAGGATTTCGATTCGGTCGAACAGGCCGACGTGGTGCTGGTCATCGGCGCCAATCCGACCGATGGCCACCCGGTCTTCGCCAGTCGGCTGAAGAAGCGGCTGCGGCAAGGGGCGAAGCTGATCGTCGTCGATCCGCGCCGGATCGATCTGGTGCGGACGCCGCATGTGCAGGCGGCGCATCATCTGGCGCTCAGGCCTGGCACCAATGTCGCCATCGTCACCGCCATGGCGCATGTGATCGTCACCGAGGGGCTGCAGGACCAGGCCTATATCGACGAGCGCTGCGACACCGAGGCCTTCGCCGACTATGTCGAGTTCATCAAGGATCCGCGCCATTCGCCCGAAGCGATCGAGGCCGCGACCGGCGTGCCGGCGCAAGAGCTGCGCGCCGCCGCCGGCTCTACGCGACCGGCGGCAATGGGGCGATCTATTATGGCCTCGGCGTGACCGAACACAGCCAGGGCTCGACCGCGGTGATCGGCATCGCCAACCTCGCCATGCTGACCGGCAATGTCGGCAAGGAAGGCGCTGGCGTGAACCCGCTGCGCGGGCAGAACAATGTCCAGGGCTCCTGCGACATGGGCTCCTTCCCGCACGAATTGCCGGGCTACCGGCACGTGAAGAACGCCGATGTCCGGGCGATCTTCGAGCAGCAATGGGGCGTCGAGATCGATCCGGAACCGGGCCTGCGCATCCCGAACATGTTCGATGCGGCGCTCGACGGCACCTTCGGCGGGCTCTACTGCCAGGGCGAGGACATCGTGCAGTCCGATCCGGACACCAGGCATGTCGTGGCGGCGCTGTCGGCGATGGACTGCGTCATCGTCCACGACCTCTTCCTGAACGAGACGTCGAACTACGCCCATGTCTTCCTGCCGGGCTCGTCCTTCCTCGAAAAGGACGGCACCTTCACCAATGCCGAACGGCGCATCAATCTCGTCCGAC
This sequence comes from uncultured Alphaproteobacteria bacterium, assembly GCA_963773525.1. GTDB lineage: Bacteria > Pseudomonadota > Alphaproteobacteria > Rhizobiales > Rhizobiaceae > Notoacmeibacter. The sequence goes on from CAVZBM010000002.1 coordinate 501,455, forward strand.
GCGTGATGGCGCCGAAGGCGACCTATGCGGACTGGGAGGTGACGCAGTTGCTCGCCAATGCGTTCGGCGCGCACTGGACCTACGAGCATCCGCGCGAGATCATGGCCGAGATCGCCGCCACCACGCCCTCCTTCGCGGGCGTCACCTACGATTTGCTGAGCGAGAAGGGCTCGGTGCAGTGGCCCTGCAACGAGGCCCATCCGGAAGGCACGCCGATGATGCATGTCGACGGTTTCGTCCGCGGCAAGGGCCGCTTCATCCGGACGGACTATGTCGCGACGGAGGAGAAGACGGGGCCGCGCTTCCCGCTGCTCCTGACCACCGGGCGAATCCTGTCGCAGTACAATGTCGGCGCGCAGACACGGCGAACGGCGAACACGGTCTGGCACGAGCAGGATCTGCTGGAAATCCATCCGCACGATGCGGAAAACCGTGGCATCGCCGACGGCGACTGGGTGCGGCTCGCCTCGCGCGCCGGCGAAACCACCTTGCGCGCGACGATCACCGACCGGGTGTCGCCTGGCGTCGTCTACACCACCTTCCACCACCCCGACACGCAGGCCAATGTCGTCACCACCGACAATTCGGACTGGGCGACCAATTGTCCGGAATACAAGGTGACCGCCGTGCAGGTTTCGCCGTCGAACGGCCCGAGCGACTGGCAGGAGGACTATTCGGAGCATTCGGAGGCGTCGCGGCGCGTTCTTCAGGCGGCTGAGTAGCCGGTATGAAAAGCTGGCGCCAGAGACGCAGCACGGCGTTCGACGCGGACGGCACAGCGCGCAGCGCCAGCATGCGCTGCCGGAAGAGACCGCGATCGCGCTGAGCTGCAACGGATCGACGCAGGCGGTGATGATGGGGACGCCCGCCGACCTCACCGATTTCGCCACCGGCTTCCTGCTGACCGAAGGGCTCGCCACGCCGGCGGAGATCGAAGCGATCGAGACCGTCGAGACCGAAGCGAGGGATCGATGTGCAGATCCAGCTTGCCGAGGCGGCCGCTTGGCGTCTCGCCGTCGCGGCGGCGCTCGATGGCGGGACCGGTCGGCTGCGGCCTCTGCGGTATCGAAAGCCTCGAAGCCGCGATGGCCGAGCCGCCATCCGTCGCGGTGGTCCGGGTCCCGCCTTCGCGCCCGACGACATCTGGAAGGCGATGGCGCTGCTGCCGACCTTCCAGCCCCTGCACGATGCGACGCGGGCCGTCCACGGAGCCGCCTTCTATGATCCGAAGAAGGGCATCGTCCTGGCGCGCGAGGATGTCGGCCGCCACAATGCGCTGGACAAGCTCGTCGGTGCGATGATCCGGCAGGGCGCGGACCGGCGCCGCGGCGCGGTCCTGATCACGTCGCGGGTCTCGATCGACATGGTGCAGAAGGTCCTGCGCGCAGGCGCGCCGATCCTGATCGCCGTCTCCGCGCCGACCGCCTCGGCATTGGAGCTTGCCGAGCGCAAGGGCCTGACGGTGATCGCGCTGGCGCGCGGCAAGCGCTTCGAGATCTTCTGCCATGCGCGAGCGCGTCACCCGTGCCGAGACCGGAAAGGAAGGACCGACCCATGCAGCCCGATAAGCTCGTCCGCATGGCCAACCAGATCAGCCTCTTCATGGAGAGCAAGCCGAGCGAGGAGCGAGGCGCTGGAGGGTCTCGCCGCGCATATCAATGATTTCTGGGATCCCCGGATGCGCAGACAGTTCGTTGCCGCGATGGAGGCCGATCCCGATCTGCCGGCGCGCGAACTCGTCCGCAGGCCTTGCCTCTCATCCGCCTGCCGGAGGACGCCGACGAGCCAGCCAACCGCTCCGCCATCGCCGGTCGGCTCGGAGCCGATCAATCCCGCCCATCGCGGCTGACGAATGGCAGCTGACCAGCAGGAAGCGCCGCCAGCGACGCGGGCATCGTCCTTCGGTCCGACCAGCTGACGGCGACCATTCTCGATCGCGGTGCGGCGCTGCACGATCTGCGCCTCGCCGGACATCCCTATCCGCTCGTTCTGTCGCCGGACGATCCTGAATGAGGAACGATTCCCGCCTTTCGCCGGCGCCGTCGTCGGCCGCTTCGCCAATCGTATCGCCGGCGCGGCGTTCACGCTCGACGGGCAGCGGTTCGAACTCGACGCCAATGAAGCCGGACGAACCTGCCTGCATGGCGGCCGCGACGGCCTGTACAGGCAGCGATGGCGGATCGAAGAGGCGGCAGCGACCGTTGCCGGCTCTCCTGCACGCTGCCGGATGGGCATATGGGCTTTCCCGGCGCCTGCGAGACGGTCGCGGAATGGGCGTGCAGGGCGCAACACTTCGGCTGACCCTCACGGGCCGCACCGATCGCGCCACGGTCTGGAACCCGACCGCGCACCCCTATTTCAACCTCGCCGATGGCGGCGCGACGCCGATCGATGAACATTGTCTTCGAGATCGCGGCGGAGCGCTACCTGCCGGTCGATGATGATTTCATCCCGATTGGCGGATCGGCAAGCGTCGACGGCACCGATTTCGATTTCCGGGCGACGCGGCCGATCGGCACGGGGCGATACGACCACAATTTCTGCCTGGCGGCGTCGGCAGGAGGCGGTCTGCAGACGGCGGCGATGCTCCGAAGTCCCTCCTCCGGCGTCGCGATGGCAATCCTGACCGACCGGCCTGGTCTGCAATTCTACAGTGGCGATGGCATTCCGGCCGGACGGGCGGGCCTCGAGGGGATTGCTTATGGCCCTCGCACCGGTCTTTGTCTGGAATCGCAGCTCTGGCCCAACGCCCCGAACCGGCCGGACTATCCGGATGCGACGCTTCGACCGGGCGCAACCGCCAGCACCGTCACCGAATGGCGGTTCCAAGGTGGTCCGGCGGGGTCATGGGCCTAGTTCTGCCCGAAAGGCCATGGCCACAGCGGCCAGACGTTTTATGGTAATGTCGACAAAGGAGACCCATCGATGCTTCGAATTCTTGCGCTGACCGCCCTGTCCTTCGGTGCGGTCCTGTCCGTCGCCCAGGCCCAGGACGTCACTGGTGATCCGGCGGCGGGCGAAAAGGTCTTCAACAGGTGCAAGGCGTGCCATGCCGTGGGCGAAGGCGCCAAGAACAAGGTCGGCCCGCAGCTCAACGAGCTTTTCGGCCGCGCTCCGGGGAGCCTGCCCGACTACAAATATTCGGACGCCATGATCGCGTTCGGCAAGGACAATGTGTGGGATGTCGAACATCTGACGGCCTATCTCGCCGCGCCGCGCTCCGTGGTCAAAGGCACCAAGATGGGGTTCGCCGGCCTTAAGAAGGAAGACGAGATCGCCGACGTCATAGCCTATCTGGCGACGTTCGATCCGGAGGGGACAGCGGTCGAGGGCCAATAGACCCAGCGGCCGGCGGCGGCCCGATCGGCATTGCCTTAAGGTGTTGGTGAGGCCGCTCGCTCTATCGTCCCCGCATCGGAACACGATGTGAGAGTGGGCATGGGCAAAAGCGTTCTGGTGACCGGCGGAGCCGGCTATATCGGCAGCCACGCGGTCCACGCCCTGATCGATCGTGGCGACGATGTCGTCGTGATCGACCGGCTCTCCACCGGCTTCGACTGGCTGGTGCCCCCCGCGGCCGAACTCGTCGTCGCCGATATCGGCGACACCGCCCGCGTCGCCGCCCTCCTCGGCAGCGGACGATTCGACGCCATCATGCATTTCGCCGGTTCGATCGTCGTGCCGGAATCGGTGGCCGATCCGCTCTCCTATTACGACAACAACACAGTCAAGTCGCGCAGTCTGATCGAATGCGCCGTGCGCGCCGGCGTACCGCATTTCGTTTTCTCCTCGACCGCCGCCGTCTATGGCTCTGTCGGCGCCGAGCCGGTCGCCGAAGACACGCCGCTGCGGCCGGAATCGCCCTATGGGTCGAGCAAGCTGATGACGGAGATCATGCTGGCCGATGCCGGCAGGGCCCATGATCTGCGCTATGGCGTGTTGCGCTATTTCAACGTGGCGGGGGCCGATCCGAAGGGCCGGACCGGGCCAATCGACCAAGGGCGCGACCCATCTGCTCAAGGTCGCGGTGGAGGCGGCGACCGGCAAGCGCGAGCGAGGTCGAGATCTTCGGCGACGACTATCCGACGCCCGATGGGACCTGCGTGCGGGACTATATCCACGTCACCGATCTCGTCGCGGCGCACCTCCTCGCCCTCGACCGCCTGCGGACGGGAGGCAACAGCCTCACCGCCAATCTCGGCTATGGGCATGGCTATTCGGTGCGCGAGGTTCTGGACACGGTCGACCAGGTCGCGGGGCCGATCGAAACGGTCACGGGACCGCGGCGGCCGGGCGACGCCGCCAGCATCGTCGCCGATTCCGGCAAGGCGCGGCGCGAACTGAACTGGCAGCCGGCGCATGACGATCTGACCGCGATCGTGGAGGATGCGCTGCGCTGGGAAAGGCATCTGGCCGCCCGCAACAGGGACGAGGCGGGTGTCGGCGCCTGACCGGTGAAGCCCGCTCGGCGACGGCAGCCGGATCGAAGGGGGATCTATGGCGATGGTGCGGCGGCGCATTCCTCGCTGGCGCGGGCGCGCAATTCGGCGCGGATGATCTTGCCGGTCGTGGTCAGCGGCAGAGCGTCGACAAAATCGATTTCACGCGGATATTCGTGGGCGGAGAGCTTCTCCTTCACCCAAGTCTGCAGTTCGCGGCGCAGCTCCTCGCTTGCGGAAGCGCCTTCCGCCAGGACCACATAGGCCTTGACGATCTCGGTCCGCTCCGGATCCGGCTTGCCGATCACGCCCGCCATCAGCACCGCCGGATGCGAGATCAGGCAGTCCTCGATCTCCGCCGGGCCGATCCTGTATCCGCCCGAGGTGATGACGTCGTCATCCCTTCCGAGAAAGCTCAGCCAGCCGTCTTCATCCTGCGTTCCGCGATCGCCGGTCAGCAGCCAGTCGCCGACAAACTTGTCGCGCGTCGCCTCCGGCTTGCGCCAATACTCCAGGAACATCGCCGGGTCCGGCCGGCGCACCGCGATGTTGCCTTCGATGCCGGACGGACAGGGTTCGCCCATGTCGTCCACGATGGCCACGGCGTGCCCTGTCACCGGACGGCCCATGCTGCCGGGTGGCGCCGGACCGCCCTGCTCCTCGCCGCAGGAGACGATGAGGTTGCACTCGGTCTGGCCGTAGAACTCGTTGATGCCGAGGCCGAAGGTGTCGCGGCCCCATTGCAGCAGCTCGGCGCCGAGGCTCTCGCCGCCGCTGCCGATAGTGCGCATGGCAAAGCGCCAGCGCTCCTTCGGCCGCTCGACCTTGCGCATCAGCTTCAGTGCGGTCGGCGGGATGAAGGCGTTGCGGATTTCCAGGTCCTGGATAAGCCGGAAGGCCGCCTCTCCGGTGAACTTGGCGAAGCGGCAGGCGACCACCGGGACGCCGCTGTAGAGGGCGGGAAAGAGAACGTTGATCAGACCGCCGATCCAGGCCCAGTCGGCGGGCGTCCAGATGCGGTCGCCTTCCCTGGGGGAAGCCGTCATGGCTGACCCGCACGCCCGGCAGGTGGCCCAGCAGGACACGGTGGGCATGCAGCGCGCCCTTCGGATTGCCGGTGGTGCCGGAGGTGTAGATGATGATCGCCGGGTCCTCCGCCTCGGTGGGAAGCGGCGTAAATTCATCCGGGCGTTTCTCCACCTCGGCATAGGCGACATGGTCACCGGCGGGGGCATCGTCGACGACGATCACGGTTTCGAGGTCGGGCAGGCGCTCGCGAACGGCCTGCAGCTTGACCAGCCCCTCCGCGCAGGTGACGATCGCCTTCGCGCCCGAATCGGCCAGGCGATAGGCCAGCGCCCCCTCGCCGAACAGAAGGGTCATCGGCACGGAGATGGCGCCGCATTTGAAGGCGGCGATGTGGGCGATCGGGACATCGGGCGACTGGGGCAGGAACACCGCCACCCGGTCCCCCCTTTCGATGCCTCGCTCGACGAGGAAATTGGCGAGGCGGTTGGACCGGGCGCGAAGCTCGCGATAGGTCATGTCCGTTTGCGACCAATCCGCTCCGACCGACTTGATGCAGACCCTGTCAGGCGCGCGCGCCGCCCATTCATCGCACATTACGATGCCGAGATTGAACATCGTCGTCTCCTCCGAAGCGGGGACGTCGCTCGCATCGCTCAATGCCATCTCGCTCCTCCACCGAAGACGATTCACGCATGAAACGGCCGTCGTTTCAAAGCAAAATCGCAGAGGAGACGGAAGACCGAGGCATTTGCAGCAAGCGGTCGGGCAAGGATCGAAGGTCAGTTGAGCGGTTGGGTCAGCTGAGAGCCGAGAGCGCCGCTCAGTTCCAGCTGATTGGAGAGAGCCTCCGCCCCGGTCTTGCCACCCCTCAACACGCGGACACTCCGCGGGTAGGTCTTCTCTAGCTTTTCGGCCACCTTCGTCACCGTCTCCAGATAGTGGGGGGTGCCGGAAATGTGCGCCAACCGCAAGATGGGATCATACGAGAAGAGGAACCTGCCGTCCCAAAGCCCCATCGTCTTGAGCGCTACCTTCAATCGCAGCGGCGTGACGTTCCTCAACGCGATCATGCTGGTCCGTATTTCGGTCTTGGAGACGATTTCCAGAACCGCGCCGTCATAGTACCAGGCCAAACCATAAGTTTCGGCGATCGCATCGAGAAACTGACGGGCATCTCCCGACGGAATATGACCGCGGATCACGCCCTCGACCTTGTCGCTGATCAGGGTGCTGATGCCGGCATGCCTGCCCATGGCCGTCAACGCGTCCGCCACTTTCTGCTCCACCGCGACGTAGGGATATGGATCGGTCGGAAGGTCCAGCTCCGCGGCTTCGATCGGAGACTGACCGCAGCCGAAAGTCAGCGCGGCAAGGACGGCCAGAGCGTTGATGACGCTTTTCCAGGCCCGAGGCTGCATCGGCCTATACTCCTCCATTGTCCTCGGCCGACGTGGGTCCGGCGGGGGGCGTGGGCACGGCGGGATTGGCCAAGGTCAGCGAGTGATTGACCCTCGCGTCGCTCAGAAGAAGCGCCCGGTGCCGACAATCGGGTGAAGAGAGACTTCTGGCCGGCCTTCCGGCCGCGCGTTTCAATGCCGCCACCAGGCACAGATTCTGGATCGCCGTATCGACGTCCAGTTTCGACAGAAACAGGGATTTGGCCGATTGAGTCCTCGCCGCCAACGGCGTAAGTGAGGGCCAGATTGGTGACATAGGCATCGCCGGCGCTCTCGACTCGGCTCAGTTCGCCAAGCAACTCGACGGCCCGGTCCGGCGTCGCCACCCAGCATCAGGGACAGCGCGAAATTGTTCCGCGCCCTCAGTTCGGCCGGCTCCTCCAGCAGAATCGCCTCATAGATCGATTGCGCCTCACCGTGCCGCCCCGCCAGATCCAGTGCGACGGCCCTGGCGTTGCGGCTTTCGATATCGTGCGGGTCGACCAGCAGTGCTTCGTCCAGCCAGCGGAGGGCGGTCTCGATCTCGAGACGGGTCAGGGCGGTCCTTCCAAGGCCCGCGAGGGGTCTGACATCCTCGGGAGAGGTCCGCGACGCGTTCAGGAAGTTGGCTTCGGCGTTTACCAGATCGCCGCTGCGCAAATAGAGGTTGCCCAATCCCAGCCAGCCATCGGGGCGCGTCGGTTCCTCCTTGATCAAGGTCTCGAAAATCCCTCTGGCCGATGGAACGTCGCCGGAATCGGCGGTCAGCTGCGCCAATTGAAGACGGGCAGCGTATTGGCGGGCATCGAAGCGGAGCTTCGGCTCTTCCCTCAAGACGGCGCAGGCCGGCAACAAGGCGGTGACGAGGAGGCCGATCGCCAGAGTTCGACGAAAGCGTGTCATCCTTGTTCCCTCACGAAGCCGCCATGCTGGTCACAACCCCACAGGGAAAGACCATCACGGAATCATCGATATCCTGGAAGGAGAGGACAGGAATGGCGATACCCGCTCCCTCCAGCAGGGTCTTGAAATGTCGCCGCACATCCATCGGCGTCAGAACGACGGGCAGTGACTGCCAGTCGTCGCGCTCGCCGAGGATGGCGGTCAGCTGGTCGACAATCGCGTCCGATTCCTCCGGGGCGATCACCAGATACGAGCCCACGGAGGTCTTGCGGAGACACTCGCGGAATTTCTCCTCGACATCGGGCGTCAGCAGGATAGCGGGCAAGGTTTCGTGGCGGTCGGCAAACTGGCGGCTGATCTGCCGGCAAAGGGACGAACGGATGTACTCGGAAAGGAGAATCGCATCCTTCTCCTTCTGACCCCACTCCACCATAGCGTCCAGGACGATCCGCAGATGGCGGATCGAAACGTTCTCGGCCAGCAGACGCTTGAGCACCTCGGTTATCTTCGGAAGCGGCACCGCCTTCTTCGCCTCTTCCACGAGCTGGCCGAAATCCTTGCCGATGCCCTCCAGCAGTCTCTGGGTTTCCTGGACGCCGACAAAGGCGGCCATGTCGGCCCTCACGGCGCTGTCGACGCAGCGGCAGAGGTGTTCGGCGACGGTAAGGGTGCGGATGCCGGCGCGTTCCATTTCGGGCTGATGAACGACCTCGATCCAGTGATAGCCAAACTCGTCCACAATGATTTCCTCGGGATCGATACCGAGAAGGTCGAGATCGTCCCGGGTGCTCAGGGCAAGGATGCGCTCCGGCTCCACCGACCCGCCGGCGGCGGCGACGTGGTGGATCAGGATCTGGAAGGTGTGCCCCTTGAGCTCGGGATCGTCGCGGACATCCATCTGCGGAAATTCGATACCGGTCTCATCGGCAAACCGCACTCCACGCTCGGCGATCAGCTCCTGGAACTGTCCGGGCGGGACAATGGCCTCGATACCGGCGGACATTCGCAGTTGAACCGGCGCCGGAAAGTCCCCGCCGCGTTTCGACTTCGTTTTCTGAGACCTCGCCCATTCCGACCAGGCGTCGATATGGCTGTTCTCTGCCCGCTTCTGCTTCTTGGCCGAAAAATGCCCTCCCGCCATCAGCCCCACGCCGAGGATGAGGAAGATCGTGGTCGGGAAACCGGGAATCGCGGCGAAGCCGAGAAGAATGAAACCCGCGATCTGCATGGCCCGCGTGTTGTCGGTCAATTGCTGGCCGATGTCGGTGCCGAGATCGCTGGTCTCGCTCAGTGACACCCGCGTCACGATGGTGCCGGACGCGACCGAGAGGAAGAGCGCGGGAACCTGCGAGACAAGGCCGTCGCCAATCGTCAGGATGGAATAGACCTGCACCGCCTCGCCCATGCTCATTCCCAGCTGCGACGTGCCGATCGCGATCCCGCCGAGGATGTTCACGGTGGTGATGATCAGGCCCGCGATGGCGTCGCCCTTGACGAACTTCATCGCCCCGTCCATGGCGCCAAATAGCTGGCTTTCCTTCTCCAGGTTCAGGCGCCGCTGCTGCGCGGTCGGCAGGTCGATGGTCCCGGCCTTGAGGTCGGCGTCGATGCTCATCTGCTTGCCGGGCATTCCGTCCAGGGTGAAGCTGGCGCCGACTTCCGCGACCCGCTCGGCGCCCTTGGTGATGACGATGAACTGCACGATGGTGATGATCAGGAAGACGACGAGGCCGACGATCAGATTGCCGCCGACGACGAATTCACCGAACGTCTTGACGATCTCGCCCGCGTCGGCCTGCAACAGGATCAGGCGCGTGGTGCTGATCGAGATCGCCAGGCGGAACAGCGTCGCGATGAGAAGGACGGTCGGCAGCGTCGAGAATCGCAGCGGCGAACTCAGATAGATCGCTACCATCAGCAACAGGACGGCGATCGTCATGTTGAAGGAAATCAGCACGTCCATCAGGAGCGTCGGCAGCGGCAGGATCATCATGAAGATGATCAGCACGAGCAGACCGACCAGGAGCAGATCCTTGCGAGCGCTGATGGCGATCAGAACGTTCTTCATCGGCCGGCCTCCAGCCGCAGCGGCTCTTGTGGAAGTCCCTCCCGCAGAGCCGTGCGCGCTGCGGCCCGGTCGCCGGCACGCGCCAGCTGCCGCGCCTTCAGGATCGAGATCGGCCAGGCGAGCGTCCCGCGTCGCGGATCCTCGCTGCGATCGATCGCGCCAAGCAGCTCAGCGATATTCTGGTCGCGGCCGGTTCGTTCCAGCAGATGCACGAGCAAAACGAGGCAGGCGAGATCCTCCGGGCGAAGGCTCCGGGCGCATTCGGCGTATGCCAGAGCCTTCTTCCACTGGCCCGTATTCGCAAACCACAAGGCGAACTGCATGAGGCACTGGAAGGAGGAAGGCGCGGCGCCGGCCATGATCAGACCTTCCTCACATTCTGGCTGACCGAGCGAAAGTGACGAAGCCGCGCGACATCGTCGCGCAGCAGCCTGGCGGCCAGCGCGGCGGGCTCCGATTGAAGTCCCGACAATTCGGCGATCGTCTTCAGGGCGAGGCGGTCGAGTTCCCGGTCGCGTATGCCGTCCAGCAGGGGCGTTGCGCGGCGGATGGCGGCGGTGATGACGGAATCGAATTCGGACCGTCCGGCTCCCCTCCAGGCCGCGGCTTTCGGAACGGGAGGCGGGGCCGCGACGGATGTCCCGGATACCGACGCCGCGTCCTGCTCGGGCAATGTCACATGGGAGTTCACATCTTCACCTTCCGCCGATGTCATTGGCATGCGGGAGAGGCGACGACCCGGGCGCACCGCGGCGGTCTGGCCCCGGCGTCGCCGGAGCCGTTGGTGTCGCCTCTCCTCTTTCCGCCCGACCAGCGGACGGCTACGCAATCATCGCCGAACAGCCCGTCCCTCTTTAACAGTGAATGTGGACGCTATGCCTTTCGCGATGATGTAGCGATGCTTAGTCGGCGAAGAACCGTAGACCAACTGGCTTCTGTTCTATTAGATTATCACGACTTATTATTTCACCGACGGCTCTGCCTGCGCGACAGTTCGACCGGTCATGCTCGCGGGCCGGGGCAAGAGAACTGTCGCCTGCCGAGCGAAATCCCGGCAGTGCAGTGGATGATTGAATGGACGCGGTGGCATTCTCCCGTACCGGACGGATCGCAACGCCCCCACCCATCCTGGAACGTCTCCTCACCGATCAGGCGGCCGGCGATTTGGCCGAACTGGGATTCACGGCCACTGAAAACGGGCTCAGCGAGGGCCTGGAAGCGATCTTCGATCTGCTGATCCTGCGCTATCCGACGAATGCCTCGGGCCATGTCGGCCGCGCCTATATCGCCTACAACAGGGACGATCGGATCGGCGCACTCGCCGAACTCGGGCCCGAGGCGCTTTCGGCGGACGAAAATGCGGAAATGGCCTGGGCCGTGCGGCTCTTCCTGTTACGGCTGCGTGACGGGCCCTCCGTCAACGCCTATCTCTATCCGGAAATCGAAGAGGCGGTGGGACCGGCCATGCTGGCCGAAATCATCGACATGGCCGACGAGTTGATCGGCGCGGTCGACGCCGGAGAGACCCTCAGCGTCGAATATTACGGGCTGCCTCGCTGGATCTGGCGGCGTAGCTGAGGCGCTTGCGCCGCAGACACAAGGGAGGCGGTGCTGCGTCGACGGGACCGCCGGTAAGCCGTGCAGGTGGCTATCAGGGGATGATCGTGTTGGCGGGGTCCGGTGGCTGCTCGGGGCCACGTTCGGTCTCCTCCACTCCCGTCGCCAGTGCGACCGTCATCAGGTCGAAGGCAATGGCGTCGGGCTGGGCCGCCGGCTCTTGCGCCCGCTGGAATGCGTGTTTGAGCCTGAGCTGAGCGGCCGCAGAGAAGTCGTCCACATATTCGTGCGCCGTCTCGATCGGCGCGGCCGCTCCCCCGACCGGCCGGACCCTCGCCGATGGAGGCAGTGGAGCGCCGGCGTCCGTGCCGGTCCCCGCCGAGGCGAGTTCTTCCACCCCGTCACCGCCGGTCTCGGCGCCCTGCAGCGGCCCTTCGGACTTGCGCGTGCCGAAGCTGAACAGGCCGTCATGGTTCGACAGCACCAGGGTGTGAGGGCGCGGGGCGAAGGACGGCCTCGCATCGTCCGGGGGCGGAGGGGCGTGTTCGGCCGGCAGAGCGCCGGCCGCGCTATTGACGATGATCTCGGCCATAATCGGCTACACGCGGAAGGTTTGGGGCTCCGCCTCGCTCGCAGACTCTGCTCCGTGGAACGAATGGGAAGCGTCGTTTGACGCGAAGATTCCGTTCAGGGCGATCCTGAGGTCGGCAAGGGAGGTATCCGATTGGATCAGCTTCTCCACCTCGGGCCATTTTTCCGTCATGGCGTCGCTGTTCAGAGCAATGCCCATCAGTTCGCTGACAAACTCTTTCCTGGCGTGCTGCACCAGTTCTGCCACCAGAGTCTCTGCTTGCTGCACAAGTTCTTTATTGTCCGGGTTCCGCTCGGCCTTTCCAAGAAGCTCCTTCGCATGATCCCACTTGCCGATCACGCTGTCGTCGCTGGCTGCCTGCGCGGCTGCCAGGGAATCCCTCAGGCTCTGCAGCTTGTCTGCCGTTGGCATCGGTTCGGGCGGCGGGCCGGGCAGATTCGCCAGATCGTCGTCCTCTGCATCGTCCAACTCCTCCATTATGGTGTAAAGGTCGTCGAGGCGAATGCCGTTGTAGAAGCCGTCCGTATCGCTTTGGCCAATCCGGCTTGCGCTGTCGCCATCGTCCGGGACCGTCATGCTGTCGGACCGATCGGACACGCTATGGGCGCGGTTGTACACGCTGGGCGGATCATACATGCTCTCCCTGTCGACCTCCTCCTGGGGCGTATGGCCGTTGAGGCCGGGCAGGCTCACCTCGTCATCCTCGTCGAGCATCGCCAGGGCTGCGTCCTGGGTTTGGTCGGCCATTGCAATCGCATCGTTCAATGCGTTTTCGGTTGCCTGATTGAAGGCGTTTGCGATAAGCGCCTCCACCTCGTCCCATTTACCGGCACCGAGAAGACCATACTCCTTCAGCGACTGCAGATCCTGCTGGAGATGCTCCAGTTGCACCTTCAGTTCTTCCATCGGAAGCCGAGCGGCAAATTCCGACGCCGAGAGCTCGTCCAGTCCCAGCAAATCCTCAAAGACCGGTTCTGCCGGACTGTCGGCCGAAGAATTGACGAGCTGTCGATCGGCGGGCTCGTTCGGGGAAACAGGATTGCCAGCGCCATTGTTCATGGGCGGGCCACCGTTGGCCCCGGACCGGCCGCGCCCGCCACACTCGCCGAAGCGGGCGCGTCCTGCGGCTGCACCGGTGGCAGATCGAAGAGCGCTTCGAGCGACGTCATCAGATCCTGCGCGCTCATCTCCCCGAGCATGTATTGCCGGTAAGAGCCTACAATCTGGTCATCGCACGCCCCACCGGCGCCGATTTGGTGAGTGGTGTAGAAGCTGCCGACCGCGCGCTCCAAACGGTCGAAACGGGGCGGGTTGGATTTCCTCAGATGATCCACCAAGGTCTCCATCGGCGTCTTCGCCGAGTTGAAATTCTGAAGCGGCTTGTTCATGGACTTGCCGTTGAATGCCCGACCGGGCGCCTTCGCACTTGGCGAACTCTTGGGAAGCCCCACGCGGCCGTCGTCGCGGGCCTTGTACGGGCGGAGTCCTGCACGGCTCGCATTAGCGCCCGCATTGTTCTTGATATGTGCCATCGGGTCCTCTCTCGCCACCGCAATCTCTATCTCTCAGGTCTATTGCTCCAGCGTGCGGACCTCCAATCATACGTGTTAATACTCAGATAGCCGCGCTTGATGTCCGGGTGGGACACGCTCGGTCCCGGTTGAGGACGAGCCGCTAAGCCTTGGCAGCTTGCAGAATGGGGCCGAGCACACGCGCCACATCGGCGATCATCTCTTCTCGAATGTATTCCCCGGCGGGCACCGCCGCGAGCATCTTGGCCAAGGGGGCGTCATCGACGATCGGCACGTTCCGCGACTGGGCGTAACCGGCCAGCCTGGCGGCGCCGTCGTCCCGTGCCTTGACGACCAGTTGCGGCAGCGGCGTTTCGTCTTCCTTGTAATACAGGATCACGGCGATGCCCGACCCGCCGATCATCACCGTCGCATTGGCCAGCGACGGTCCCTCGACGGTTTCACGGGCGATCTGCTTGCGCTGCTGGTTGATGAACGGATCGCCCTCCATCTCCTTGTATTCCTTCTTGATCTCCTCCTTCGTCATCATCAGTTCCTTGGTCTGGAACATGATCTGGAAGCGATAATCGATCGCCGCCAGCACGACGAAGAGCGCCACAAGAATCGAGCTCATCAGGTACACGCACTGCCGAAAGAGAGCGTCGATACAGGCAAGGCCGCACCAAGGGGATTCAAGCATGTCCTCGATGTTCGTCCGTAATATCATTCTCAGTATAAGTAGTATCGTGCTGATTATGGTGACCGATATCAGAAATTCGAACGCGTTCTTTTTCGCGAAGATCTTCTTAAAACCCGACTTCGGGTGGATCTTGTCGAATGATATCTTGATCGACTCGCCCGAGAAAACCAGACCCGCCATGGCCACATTGGCCGCCACGGCCACGAACACCATCATCGCCAGAAAGATGCCGACAAAGCGCAGGCCAAGGTCCGACGCCATCGCCAGGGACGACGTCAACTGGTGAGCGAATCCGGCGGGGTCGTGGGCGAGGCTGACCGCGAAGAGTTCGTCGAAGGTGCCGAGAATGTCGTCCCAGAAGACGATGAAATAGCCGAACACGGCGGCCATCGTTGCGGCAGTGGGCGCATGGCGACTGCGCGGAACCTGGCCCTTCTTGCGGGCGTCGCGCTTCTTCTTTTCGGTCGGCTGCTCGGTCTTTTCCTGCGAACTGTCGCCGCTCATTGGAGCAGCTCGAGCATATGCCGGACCCACACATCGGCCTGCCAGACCGGTCGCATCGCCAAGTCGAACAGGCCGGTGAAATAGAGGCAGAGCACGAGATAGCCGATGCCGCTCTTGGCCGGCATTGCCAGCACGAAGACATTCATCTGCGGCGCAAAGCGAGCCGCGTAGAGCAGCGACATCTCGGTGAGGAACATGGCGAGCATGACCGGCGCGGCCAGAATGAGGGCGGAGGCGAACAGATCCCCCGTGATCTCGGTCAGGAACGCCGCGCCCGACACGGTCAGGGTCGGCGTGTAATCGGCCACGGGCCAGGCGGCATAGCTGGCATAGAGAGCGTCGAGCAGGCGCAGGAACGCGCCCGAGGTCAACAGGTAGCAGACGAAGACGAATTTCAGCAGCGCCGCGGTCGGCTGGCTCTCGTTCGAGGTGACCGGATCAGATATCGAGCCCGATGACGCGCCGCGCTGGGTGTCGATGATAATGCCGGCCGCTTCGATCGACCAGATGGCGAGCGCCGGCGGGAAGGCCAGCAAAAGCCCGACAAAGGCTTCCTTGGCAAGGATCAGGGCGATCGCCAACAGGCCCGGTTCGCTGTCGACGAACGCGAAATAGGCAGATGGAGCGGCGAAGGCGCCAAGGCCGAGGCCGATGATCGAACGCGGGAGCGTGGGAACAACCGCCCGTTCGAGTAGGGGCAACAGGCTGAAAAACATGAAGGTGCGCGCCGAAGACGTCACCAGGCTGGCGAGCACCAGACCGAACTTGTCGAGGTTGCTGTCGAGGAAGCCGGAGAGAGTTCCCGCGTTCAAGGTCTCACCTCGTCAATACGGGGAACTGGTCCATCAATTCGATGATGAAGCCCGTCGTCTCGGCGCCGGCCCAGGGCAAGATGACGAAGAGCGTGACGATGACGGCGAGCAGCTTGATGCCGAAGCTCAGCGTCTGCTCCTGGATCTGGGTCAGGGCCTGGAAAATCGACACCAGCAGACCCACGGCGGTGGCGACCAGGATCGGGGGCAGCGAGAGCGCCAGCACCATCACTGTCGCTTTGTAGCCGAAATGCACGATGATTTCCGGCGTCATCAGGCTCTAGCCTCCGTAGCTGACGATCAGCCCATGGATGAGTCGCGCCCACCCATCGACCAGCACGAACAGAAACAGCTTCAGCGGCAGCGAGATCATCATGGGCGAGACCATCATGGAGCCCATCGCCAGCAGGATGTTGGACACGATCAGATCGATCGTCACGAAGGGCAGATACAGCATGAAGCCGATTTCAAAGGACCGGGTGAGCTCCGACAGCAGGAAGGCGGGTACCAGCACGATGAAGTTGTCCGCAGCGAGCGAGCGGGCGTACTCCTGCGGCCAGATCTTTCTCGCCGCCTCGATGAAGAAGGCGATCTCCTCCTTGTTGGCGAAGCGGACGAGGAAGGTACGGACCGGCGCCTGGGCCTTGGCGAGCACGGCGAACCAGCCCGACACGCCCTCGGCCGGCGGCGGATATTGCTCGACGATCTGACGGATTTCCGACAGCGTCGGCGCCATGATGAAGATCGTCAGGACGATCGAGATCCCATAGAGCACCAGATTGGGAGGCGTCTGCTGGATGCCGAGCGCCTGGCGCAGCAGGAACAGAACGATCACGATCTTCGCAAAGGACGTCATCATCACCACGGCGAAGGGCACCAGTCCGACACCGACCATGACGATGAGGTATTCAACGGGATCGAACGAGTTCACCTTTGCCTCCTGTCGCCGTCACCTGCACTCCCAGCCAGCCTTCGATCTGGACAAGCGTGCCGGAGCCGATGACCCGATCGCCGACCAGGATACGGACCGGCGCCGTCACCGCGCGATGCAGATCGAGGACTGCGCCGCTTTCGAGCTGCGCGATGTCGGCCAGCGACATCGACAGCGTCGCCAGTTCGAAGACGACGTCGACTTGCAGATCGGCGATCTCGGCGGGGAGAGCGCCGGCGGATGGGGAATCCTCTGCCGCCTGGGGCGCCCCCTCGACCGGCGGGGCCGTGGGTGCTGGCCCGTTTGCTTCGACCGTGACGTCATTAAGCTCCCGTTCGTCCTCGTCGAACAAAGCTCCGTCATCCGGCGCGGCCATCGCGCTCTCGCCCTTCTGAACCACCATCTTCATGCCCTTGCCGATAAGAGTGCCGGCGAACAGCGTCCGCCTCTGAATTCCCGCCACGACCCGCGCCCGCACGCCGGGTGGGGCTATCAAGACGAAATCGCCCGGCGACAGCCCGTTCATCCTCTCCAGAGGAATGCGAACCGGACGCGTCCTGACCGCGATCGGTAGAAGCCGTCGGGACATGGCCGGCGTCGCCGCGCGCCAGAGCCGCCGCACCGCGTCATCGATCGCCGCCAGGGCGGCATCCGTCGCCTCCAGCGTCCAATTCATCGCTTCGGTCCGGCCGCGTGTCAGGGTGATGCGGATCGCCGCACGAGCGTCGTGCGCCCGCGGCTCCCCGCTCGGACCGACGATCGGCGCGGCCTGTGGGCAGAGCCGCATCAGCAGGGCTTCCAGTTCGCCGATGACGGCAAGATCGATAAGGTCATCGACGAGATCGTCCACGAGCGCCAAGGGGCAAGCGCGCCGCAGGAGCCACTGCCGCGCCGCATCGTCGACCGTGCAGAGCACCGCCCCGGCCTGCAGCCTGAGCTGATAGAAATGACCCTGGCGAGGAATGGCCGCAGTCTCGATCGCCAGCCGCCAGACCTCACCTTCCCAGCGGAAGTCGCAGCGCGCTCCACGCCCGCGCGCCAGCTGCGCCAACCATCTGTCGAGCGGCGTGCAGGCCGGCACATGGGCTGGGCACAGAGGCTGGAAGAGCCCGAGACGTTTCGTCTCAACAGCAGCCGAGGGGTCCGGCGCCTCAAGCTGATCGTCCGATCTCGCCATCTATTTGCGACCGAACAGATCGAGGAGGTCGTCTTCCTCGGCGTTCTGAGCGATTTCACCGAGGCGCCGCACGTCGTCCTTCGCGATGGTGTTCAGAAAGTCGTATTTCAGGAATCGCTTGGCCGCAGCCGCGTAGGCCGTCCTGGTTTCGGCGGCCCTGCGCTCGCTGGCGCGCTCGCGCTCTTGCGCGGCGTTGGTGCTCGGCCTCGGCCGTCGCGACATCCTCGGCGAATTTTTCGAAGACCCGGCGGAAGCGATTGATGTCCATCAGGCCGCAATGGCGATAGAGGAGCGCCTCGCACGCCTGTTTCTTGCGATCCTCTCCGCTGCGCCGGAGCTCGTCCTCGCGCTCGCGCATCTCCTCGACCCGCCGGTGAGCCTCGCGCAGAACATCCTCAGCCTTCCTGGTGGCCTGCTTGGCGGAGTCCTCCTTCTTTTCGGAGATCGCGTAGAGGGTCGAGACGATCGCGCTCATGAGACGATCCTCGCCAGCGCCGCGACCGTGTCCTCGAATCTGGAGAATTCGTCGGTGCGCTGGCGCAGGAAGGCGTTCACGGCGTCGATCCGGTTGACGGCGAAATCGGTGGCTGCATCCACACCAGCCTTGTACTCGCCGACCTTCAGCAGGATCTCGACCTGCTTGTACTTGGCGAGGACCTGGCGGGCCTTGATCGCCGCCTCGCCGTGGCTGCGATCGGTGATCGCATCCATCACCCGGCTCGCGCTGGCCAGAACGTCGATGGCCGGATAATGGCCGGAAGCCGCCAGTTCGCGGGACAGCACGATGTGACCGTCGAGCAGCGATCGCGTCTCGTCCGCGACGGGTTCGTTCATGTCGTCGCCCTCGACCAGAACGGTATAGAAGCCGGTGATCGCTCCCTTGTCCGACTGGCCGGTCCGCTCCAGAAGAAGCGGCAATTGCGCGAAGACCGATGGCGGGAAGCCGCGCCTCGTCGGCGGCTCGCCCGCCGCCAGGCCGACGGCGCGCTGCGCCCGGGCAAAGCGCGTCACGCTGTCCATCATCAGGATGACCCTCGCCCCTTCGGCGCGGAAAAACTCGGCAATCGCCGTCGCCGTATAGGCGGCCTTGACCTGCTCCATTGCCGGCCGGTCGGAAGTCGCCACCACGACAACGCTCTTCTTCAGACCCTCCGGCCCGAGTTGGCGCTCGATGAATTCACGGACCTCGCGACCACGTTCGCCAATAAGGGCCAGCACCGTGACATCGGAGCTGCTGCCGTTGACGAGCATGGAAAGCAAGGTGGATTTGCCGCCGCCGGCAGCAGCGAATATTCCGATGCGCTGGCCCTCGCCGCAGGTCAACATGCCATCCAGCGCCCGGACACCGAGCGGAAGAGGATGTTCGATCATGCGGCGGGTCATCGGATCGGGCACCGGAGCGTTGAACGGCCAGCGCCGCGCCGTGACCAGCGGCCCGCTCGAGGCCGTGTCGATCGGGGCGGCCCATCCCGTCCAGAATGCGGCCCAACAGTTCGACGCCGACGCCGACGCCGTTGGCGGTCGCGCTGACGGAAACGCGTGTGGTGGGAGAGATTCCCTGCATGTCGCCGATGGGGGTGACGATGACCGTTTCACCGTCGAAGCCGACGACTTCGCCGAGGATGGAGAAACTGCCTGTCTGGTTCTGGAGCGAACAGAGATCCCCCAGCCTGGCCCCCTGCAGGGTGGCTTCGACAACGGTGCCGACAACCCGCTTCACCCGTCCATAGACGATCTCCGGGGCGCTGCGGCGGAGCACGTCGGCGAGGCGGAGCGTGCCGCCGTCGATCTCCGGCCGGCCCATCAGCCGCCCTCCCCGCCAGCGAGGACGCGCTCAAGTGCAGCGAACTGAACCACCAGGCGGCCATCGACGATCGCGCTCGGCGTTTCGAGGACGCAGTCGCCGTCTCCCAGTTCTGTGTCGGCCAGCAATTGGAAGACATGGCCGTCGGCAAACCGCTCCTTCAGCATGGCGCGCACGTCCTCGCAGCGGTTCGGCGAGACCCGGATGACGATCTGATTGTGCTCCTTCAGATCGCTGACCATCCGCCCGACCACCGACTGCGTCAGCACGCCCGGGTCCAGCTCGGCGCAGATCCGGCGCATGCACAGCAGGGCGAACTCGGGCAGGCTCTTCTCGATCTGGACAATGCGTTCGGAGAGGACGGCGCAACATTGCATCGCTCTGGCATGGGCTTCGCCGGTGCCCTGTCGCAGACCCTCCTGCTCGGCCTTCAGGCGGATGGTCTCCGCTTCGACTTTTGCCGCGCCGAGGATCGAATCGGCTTCCTGCCTTGCCCATCGAAGGAGGGAACGACTGTCGCACCAGCGGCGCAGATCGGCGGCCGGAAGGACAGGGCCAGATGGCACGAAGCCGGTCATCGGGCCGTATCCCGGCTGCTCATCATCGTCTCCCATTCGCAGATGACCATCGCGAGCGCCGCAAGGAGCGTCGGCCGTTTCGTCGTGCACAGCGTGGTGCAGGTCGCGGCCGGAAACCTGAAACTTGCGCGGATCGCCAGTTCCGTCGGCAGACTCGCGAGCCACAGAACGAAGCAGTCGCGTTCGAAACCCTGAATGCGCCGGGTGGAAAACTCAGTTCCATCCAACTCATCGTTCGAGATCAGCGTTCGGCACGACGCTTCGGGGACGCGGGCGGCGACCTCGAGGCATTCCATCCCCCACAGATCGGCAATGGCGCGCAGCCGGTCGGCCGGCAGGATCGGTCGAACCGTCCTCACATCGGCCAGGACAACCGCCGCGCGGATGCACCGGACGATCGTCTCGCGCGCCTGCAGCGCCAGGCGGTGGAGCGGATCCTGAAAGGCGGGGACGCGGGCGCTCGTCAAGGCGAACCGTTGGAGCATCCGTCGTGAAACGAGGCGCGTGCGTCCCCGGCTGGCGCGCAGGTCGGAGGCCGTCATGCCAAGTGGATCAAGCCACGGAGCCAACCATTGCGGATCGGCATAGACCGCCGGAAAGAAAAGGAATTCGATGATCGATGCAGGGCTTGCGGCCGGAAGGGCCTGGCCTCGATCGAGTGGCGACGCGGTCATCATCGGCCGTCTCCGCCGGTCGTCAACTTCAGCATATCGGCGGGTCCGGTGAGGGCTTTCCGCCGGCTGCGGCCATAGAGCCAGCCCGCTCCGCCAAGCAACAGCAACATCACGCCGAACAGGCCGCCACAGATGGCAGCGGTGAGTGTCGAGGCGAATCCGAGACGCTGGACCCAGTCGGCTTCATCCGGCGCCGCATCGACCGGTGCCGGGTCGAATCCTCCTCAGGCAGCAGAACCAGGGCGATGTTGTCATAGCTGAGGCCGGCCACAGCGTTGGCGACGAGACGCTTGATCTGCGGGATGATGGTCTCCACCGATGCGCTCGGCAGATGCCGGATGAACACCGACGCGCTTGGCGGCGCGATCTCGTCGAAGGGATTCTCCTTCTTCGGGACGGAGAGGTGGACCCGCGCCGACAAAACGCCGTCAATCTCAGAGATGGTGCTGGAGAGCTCCTGGGCACGTATGTAAACCAGTCGGGCGTGCTCCTTGGATGGAGAGGTCAGCAGGCCGTCCTCTCCCATCACCTTCGGAAACGTGTCGAAGTTCTCGCGAGGCAGGCCCGCCTTCTCCAGTAGCCGGATCGCCGCAGCAAACTGCTTCTCCGCGACCGAGATGGTGACGACGTCCTTGGCGCTCTGCTTTTTCGCCGAGATGCCGTTCTCCTCGAGCGTGGCGAGGATTTCATTGGCTTCGCGTTCGCTAAGGTTGGCGAAAAGTTCCGCTTGGCAGCCGCCGAGGAAAGCGGCGAGGAGCAGCAGGGCCACGAGCTCGAGGGGGAACAGGCGGCGCGGGAGGCGAGGCGGCGCGAAGTTCGCAAGCGAACGCTTCTGGATCGTGGCACTCATGGTATCGGACCTTCCGCGGCGCGGCGATGCTAAGCCGACCGGCGGGATCGAGCCCGGTCGAAACGGGAGCTGAAGCCCGCCTGCATCTTTGTTCCGATCGTCGCGTCCGCCATGTCATGTCTCCGTCGGAAATTGTCGCCTTCTGTGTGACCGGGTCTATCGGTCGCGCTGCGCGGGGAGTAATGCCGTGTCGTTGTTTCGCCATCAGGCGCACTTATCGTCGACGGGGGTGCCCGGCACCGTCAGAACTGGAATCCGGGCACGCCCCGCAAGCGTAGATTGCCGCTGACGAGCGGCCGTTGCCCGGCGGGTATGATCCCGAACTTCTGGAACAGGGCGTATTCCAGCGCTGTCGGATGAACCGGCGACAGACGCGGATCCGCCGCGCCGGCAGACGGGCTATCGACGATCTCCGGTGTGATCACAAAGATGAGTTCGGTCCGGTTGTTCTGAAAGTCGCGGGACTGAAACAGCCGGCCTATGACGGGAAGATCGCCGAGCCCAGGCACCTGCGAGACCGATCGCCGATTGGACAATAGCGAGAAGCCGCCAAGGGCGAAGGTCTGGCCATCACGGAGATTGATGCTGGTGTCGAGCTGTCGCACATCGGTCTGCGGAACCGAGGCCCCGCCAATATTCACGCTCGTGCTCGAAAGACCGCTCACCTCGGCCCTCACCTTGAGGGTGATCGAATCGCGGGACGAAATGTCCGGTGTGAACTCCAATGATACGCCGAAGGGCTTGAAGGCGACGCCGGCGCCGTCCTCTCCTGCAGTCGGATAGGGAAAGGCGCCGCCTGCCAGAAAGGTTGCCGCCTCTTTCGACGTGGCCGTGAGTACCGGTTCAGCCAATGTCTCGACCTTGCCGTCGGACTGCAGCAGTCGAACGACCGAACCGATATCGATATCGGGGGCAAAGTCGCCGTTGACGGCAATCGAAGCTGCTGTATCGAACAGCGACTGCCAATTTATGCCAAGCGCACTGGTCAAGTCCCGGTTGACCTCCAGCACCCTGACGCGCAGCCGCACGGTGGAGGGCAAGGTGAGGCCGATGCGCTCGATCAGCGTATCGGCCTTTTCGAGAAAGGGCTGTATGGATTCCAGAATGGCCTGCTTTCTCTCGGGGGAGCCGATCGTTCCTTCGATCAGCAGCGACCCGCGACTCGATTCCAGGGCATAGACGAACTCGGGAAACCGGCTGGCGAGGACGCGTTCCATGCCCGCGATATCGTGAACCACCTCGATCGTTCTTTCGAAAAGAACCAGCCCATCGTCATCGAGCGCGAACAGCGTCGTGCTGCCGGTCTTCTTGCCGAATACCAGAACGCGCTCCGGAAAGGGCGCCTGTACGTCCGCCGTCTCAGGCTCCGCGACGAAGACCGTGCCCGCGCCATCGGGCAATTCGATCAGCACGGCCTGCCCAATGGCAATCGTCAGCGGCCCGGCTTCAGTTCCGCCAGCAGGCCCGCCCATACCGATGACCGCCATCGAAACGAGAATTGCGCTCAAGATCAGGCAATGCCGTCGGCGCCGCACTGCGCGAAGAAAGAGCCGGTTCATCTGGCACCTGCACCTAGAGTTGCGGAGCGCTGCTGCAGCCAGGGATGGAATAGGGGGGCGGCGCATGCTGGACCGCCAGGTCGCGGAACGCGCTGACCTGCCGCGACAGATGGCGGCCTCGTTTCGTGAGGATGCAGATCTGGCGGCTGAGCATCGGCCGCACGAGGGGGCGGAAGACAAGGTCTTCGGAGTCGCGGCTCTTCCAATCGTAGAAGGGCAGGATTGCCAGTCCGATACCCTGGCGCACCATCTCAAGCATGATCGGGTCAGAGGAGGCGGTATAGCTCGGGTAGCGGACGTTCGGCGGGGGTTGCGATGCACCTTCACCAATGCCGATCTCCTCCCGCGCGTCGTGGAGATCGAAATTCTCGATGCTCGAATTCCAGATGATGGGCGAGGAGGAAAGGTCGCTCCACTGAATGGTCGCCTCGTTGGTCAGCGCAAGGGGGTGGCTGGCCGGCACGAGAACGCCATAGCAATCCTGTGTGATGGGCAGTGCCCTTATGCCTGTGTCAGCATCGGAAAGATTGCCGATGCCGACGTCTATCTCGCCCTGATTGATGAGTTCGCTGATCGTCCTCGACTGATGAATCTGCACCTTCATCGGGGTGTCGGGCAGAACCTGCCTGAGTTCGGTTAGCACGGAGATCAAAAGGATTGGTCCGGCAGACGGAATGCATCCGACGGAAAGCCCGCACTTCTTGCTCTTGATCCGACGCTTGATTTCTTCGATGCCGTCGTCGAACTCGCAAATGATCCGCTGTGCGATCTCGTAGAACTGGCGTCCTTCTTCTGTCAGATCCACGGATCGAGTCGTTCGATCGAACAGACGCGTGTTGAACATCGCTTCAAGCTTATTGATCGTGGTCGTCACCGCTGGCTGGGATACGCAGAGTCCTTCAGCTGCTTTCGTGAAATTTTTCTCATTGGCTACGGCAAAGAAGGTCTTCAGATGGCGCAAGGATACTGACATGTATCTCTCTCATACTTTTTTTCTGTTATTATTATCGAAATTCCCGCTGCTGCACCTTTTATCTGTCTTTGCTTCTATCGGCGCTTCCTGCAGCTCACGCTGCTTGCAATAATCCGGGTCATTCGAAAAATTTTTCCGCGTTGCATTGGTTTTTTCGCGTCGAAAACGCAGAGGTTAAGACCTCCGTTCTTCGATCAAAGAACTACGCTCTGTGTCGACGGATGTCTCATATTATTTCGTTATTAGATGGAGAGGTTCCGTAATATGTCTTTCTATCATTAATTCTACAGTGAAACGTGCCTGGCGGCGCGACTAAGCCTTTGTGCCGCCGTGCGGTTCCGGATTTGCCGGGATGCGGACAGGTCCGACTCGGTAAGCGCAGCTTGATTGATTTTAGAGAGCCGCGTTTGTTCCTCGTCTTGATATATATTGCAGGTTGTAAGATGGATGCTATTCCCGAGGGTCGTGCGCGCCCATTGGCCCGCCGGCTGCACCGGATGCGGCGGCCGTGGGAACGGCACCGACAACGATGAGATCGGAACGTAGCGAAGACACGTCAACTGCCTCTCAGAGGCCGGGATGAATCATCCTGATCATTGGCGAGAACAGCGGACGGGGAAGATCCAGCACACATGTTTCCGCAACGGGCTGGAAGCCAAAGCGACGATAGAAGTATCGTGCGGGGTTGTTGCGAAACACATCGAGACTGCAGCCGGTCAGGCCGCGGTCAGCCGCCCGCGCCAAGGCATCGTCGAGCAACAGCTTGCCCAATCCACGCCCCCGGAACTGCGGCAGGACGGCCAGCGTCTGGATGTAGAACGAGTCGGCGGCAAGCTGCACCATCAAGTGCGCCATCTGATGCCCCAGATGCAGAAAGCGGAAATAGGCGTCACAACCGAGCCGCGGTTCAAGATCACGTACCAGCGATTGTGCGGCGACGGGATCGGCTGGCCGCTCCCATTCTGCCGCGACGCCGCTGAGGCAGAGCCCGACCAAGCGCTGGTTCTGCCGAAGGACACGAGCCCGGCCGAAATAGTATAGGCCGTAGGGCGACGTCCACTGCATCGTCAGGTAGTGGCGGCAGACAGGCAAATCGCCGCCGAACATGTAGTCGAAGGCTCGGGGCGCACTCTCGAATATGAGGCCGATCGCCTGGTCCAGATCATCGTCCAGAGTGGCGTCAGCCGGCGGTTGGATGTCGTCGGCCATCTCTAGCCCTCCGTGGGAGGAATCGCAAAGAGCGGTTTCAGCGTCGAACGGATTGCCTGCGGCCATCGTGTTTGCCCTCAGCGGACCCGCATCCGTTCGGATCGGATCGAAGCCTGGATGTGGAAAGCCTCCGTCGCGGATTTTCCGACGATGGCCATTTGTTCGGCCAGGAGTGACGGAACACCGGCGGCATCGACCTGCGGCGAGAATGGGGGGAGATCGAGATCGCAGACCGCGTTGTAACATTTCTGCGCGACGCGCGGTCTGTCCCACCACAAGCCGGTGGCGCAATGGCGCCAGTCGGAAAAGGCGCCGTAGGTCGCCGCGAACTCCTTCTGCGTCATTCTCGGCAAGGATTGCGAAGGCGGCGAGGCGTCCGGCGAGTCCGGCTTCGTCTTCGGCGAGACTCTTGCATCGGTGCGGAGCGCCCGCAGCAAGAGCCGGTGACCGTGCTGGTTCGGGTTTGCGTACTGCCCTCGACGGTGCGTCGGCAGCCGGACAACAGCAGGCGCGTCGATCTGCGCTCCAGCAACCTCCAAGCGGTGGGTCGTTCGTTCAGGGGTCGCCTTCAGTTCCCAGAGGATCTGTCCGGTCCACGCGACTTCGTAGGTCTTGCCGCCCGCCGTCTCGGCCGCGGCAAAATCCTGGCCGCCATCAGGCCGCAGTGTCAGGACCGGGAGCAGCACGTTCTTCGGCCTCCCAGCCTTCAGCGCGAACAGCTGGCCTCCTCGGTGTTCGACACAGGTGTAGCGGCCGTCGATCGCAAGAGCGAAACGGCTGCTCGCGAATGTCCTGAAGGTCGGCAAGACTTCATGCGCGGGATCCGTTCCGCCGCGTTGGCCGATCACCATCTGCCGACCGTCAATCTCACATTGCGCCAGATCGGCAAAGCCCTCGAACTGACCGTCGAACTCGATGTCGGCGGAACTGCTTTCGAGGCGGTGCGACCCGTCCACCCTCAGGTGCCCGGCAAAGGCGGGGAGGGCAACGATCAGCCATTTGCCATCATCATAAGAGGAGCCCCGATCGAGGCGCTTCCGAGCGGGCCGCGGCAGAACGGCCTCGAATATCGACGCCAGAGATCCTTGCTGCAGGCGCCCAGGATGAACGATCTTTGCGACCGGCCGTCCATCCTGCAGCACCAGGCCCTCGCCGCTCTGTCGGAAGCCGGCGACAATGTGCAGACGCCCGTCACGCAGTAAATCGCGGAAACCGGCAATGCCGCCGGCTGCGGCTTGCGGACTTGCCTCGATCGATTGCGAAGGTGCACCGGGATCTCTGGCCGCCAGCGACGCCAGCGCAAGCTCAGTGATCTTTCCCACCGTCACCGTCGGATCGCGCAGCCGTTCGAGAAGACGGCGCAAATCCTCGGCATCCAGCATGGCCGTGAGAAGCGCGAGCCTGTTCTTCATGGGCTCTGCAACGGGCGCCGGGATCTGACTACTCCGCTGCTTCACGAGCGCCGCAATGCGACTGCGCAGGCACTCCCCGGTTTCGTCATCTCCTTCGTCGAAAGCGGTCGCCACGCCCAAAGCGGCGACCCACCGCTCCATCGACGGCATCTGCCTGCCATCCGCCCGCCCCTTGCGACGGCGCGAATCCTGCTCTTCGCCGACCTTGGAGAGTTCGCCCTCGGTATCGGCCCCATCCATGGCCTCTTCCGTCATCTTCTCGGCTTCCGACGGCGGGACGGGAAGAACGCGGCGCAGGAAAGTCTGCCTTGCCTTTTGAAGCCTGGTCTTCGGCTGCTTGGCCGTGGAGGCGCGCGCGCCCTGATCGGCTTCGCCGGCCTCATCCAGCATCGCCGAAAACGGATCTTTCGCCGCACTAGCCTCCGAGGGCGATGACTGTTTGGTCGACTGTGGCCCCTGCCGATTGCTGATGAATTGCGTCATTGGGCCCCGTCACCGTGCCGGTCGGGCAGTCGACGTCTAAGACCCAGCCGGTCGGGCCGCCTGCCGGGATGATCCGGCGTGACCCCAGGCACCTGAATTCCCGCCCACGAGTTAGCGAGAACGCGTGCGGTTGCGGGCGACGACGTGGTCAGAAGGTTGACGAAGATCTGGTTCAGCGCGTTCTGAACATGGGTGGCCTCAGCGAGATCCGTGACGCCGTCCAGGCGCTCGCGATTGTCCTGGTTGGTCGGATTGCCGACCATCTCCCGGACCTGAACCTCCAGAAAGTCTTCGAGGATCCGGTCCTCTAGAACGTCCCGCCGAACCGCGGTCTCGCTCTTGCCTGTCTTCATCGAGACGACACCCCAGGGAGCCCACTCGGACATCTTCATTCCACCGCCATCGAGCCCCGCCGCTCCCCAAGGCTGAGCCGACCGATCTGCCGCAGACGAGGGCGTGTCGAACACAGCCGTCGCGAGAAACTCCGCAAATGGCCAAGCGCCCAGAAGAGATCCCATTGGCCGCTCGCCCTCAGCCCCGCCAAACTGAGTAAACTGCCCCTTAAGCCAGTCGCCGAGTTCGGCCCTCGACTTGCCAGCAACCCCCTGCGTCACCAGCCCTTGCGGGTGCCCCTGCCGGGTCCATGTCTCGGCCGCAGCGCCCCCGGCACACGAGTGGGAGCCATTCGCCAGAATGGATGCGGTACCGGTTACGGCGGCAAGATACCGGAGCTCGGGGATTGCTGCGGGACCACAGAGCATGCGCAGCAGTTCCGCGTGCATCGGCTCGCCCTGTTGCTTGCCGTCGCGACCCGCCGGGCGTTCGGCCAACGCGCTGCGGAACGCCTGGTGGAGACGGGTCGCGTCCCCGCCGTTCGGCGCCTTCCGCTTCGGATCGAGATACTCGATGTCGGGGGACAGGTACCAGACGGGAAAAACCCGAAGGGAGGTCTCAATCCGAAAGAGCCTGTGGATGCGCCAGTCCATCACTGGCCTCGCAACAGCATGTCGTGGTTCTTGAGCGATTTGCCGGCGATGGTCGTGACGAAGGTCGTTCTCAGCTGCATTTCGTTCAGGTCGAAGCTGACACGCATCATCTCCATGTATTTCTGCTGGGACTGCCGGTTGGACTCCCTTTGGAAGTCCAGCGCTTCCCGCAATGCGGTGAGCGGATCGGCGCTCGTGGGCCCTTCCAAGCCAAGCTCCGTCTGTTGCGCGTCAGGCTGCGCGATCTGCTTCGCAAAGCCGTCGAAGCTGCTCCTGATCGAATCGCGGGCCTTGCCATAGCCGATCTGCAGCGCGGTCAGTTTTTCCCGTGCCGCATGGCCGAGGGCGGAGAGCCCCGGAATGTCGGCTTGGGCGGCTCTGTGTGTTGCCGCAAAGTCGGCATAGTCGATCGCCGCCGATACTCTCTTCAGTGCGGCCTCGACTCCTTCGGGTCCCCGCACACCGGGTGGAGAGGCGGCAATGATTGTTGTCGGACCGGTTCGATCGGCGGCGTTGACTTCCCTGAAGAAGCTCGCCCCGAGTTCATCGATCTGCGAGTTCGCGCCCGGTCTCTCGAGCGCCACCTCGAAATCGGGCGCGTCCATCGCCGCTCCTCGCTCCATCGACGAGCGGACCATCTCGACGACCATCTCCATGATGCGCATCCTCCACGATTCCACTGCAGGTGCAGGCACCGCCAGACCGGACTGCCGGCGGGAGGCGCCCGCTCCTACTCCACAGGCAAGCCCGGCACGGCGGCGCCGGATCTCGGAGCCGTCGAGATTTGCGGCGATCGATCCTCTCCGCTCGCTTCCGCTGCGGCGGCGGCCTTCACCGATTCCTGCATGAGGAGCGCCATGTTCCGGCAGGCCGTCGATGCCGGTTCGTTGTTCAGATAGGCCTCGGCCAATTCTCGCACCCGATCCAGTTCCTCTGCACAGAAAAGCGCGAAGAGATGAACGGCCTTGGCCTGATCGCTGTTGATCTCCGCTGAAAGCCCGTGCTCCTCGAGCAGCGCGGCCCCCTCCTCGTACTTTCCCCGGTAGAGGAGCTGTACGGTCTTGCCGATGTAGCCGGCCGCATTGTGAGGACGGCAGATGGTCATCATGTCGAAGATGGGGCTCACCTCCTCGTTGAGACCCAGAAAGACCGACGCGAAGCCGATATCGGCGAGGCTCCGGACGTCGGAGGCTGAAATTTCGATACTCATAGGATCTTCCTTTCCTGGCGATACACGCCCTCCTGCTCGGCGACGTCGAACGTGACGACGCGCCCATTCTTCTCGAAACTGACTTGCTTCTTGACGATGGCACTGACGCGCCATCCATCAGGAAGGATCGCGCCCTCCAGATAAATCTCTCCGTCGGCGAGTTGGAGAGAGGGCCGGCTGCCCGCCCAGACGCTCCGGATTTCAACCTTCGGCATGCCGCCGCTCGGCGGCCGGAGGACCGGAGCGACCGGGAAGCCGAGATCGGCCTCCGCTCTTGCCAATATCTGCTCCAGGCCCCGAACCTTGCCGGGGGGAGCGGCTGTTTCCAGCACCGGTTCGGCGCCGGCCGTGACCGCCAATACAAGGCCTTCCAGTCCCGCGGCGGCAAGCTCGCCATTCAGCGTCCGGGCCACCTCGCCCGCCGTCCGCAGCTGCTCGGACTCCAGCCGGGAATAGCCGGAAATGTCTTCGCCGATCGTTCGCAGGAGGCGAGCGCGGGCCGCGTCGTCACGGACATAGCCGCGAAGAACCAGAGTGCCGTCGGCGCCGGCTTTGACCGTCACCGACCGCTCGCCCCGACCCGCGATCAACTCGCGCACGGCCACAAGAGCGCCGGCGGTCGATTCGATCGACGCTTCGGATGAAGCGGGTTCAGCGGCGGACTCGTCGACACTGCCCTTCCCCGCCTCGCCCGACATCTCCGCAGCCAGGGCTAGCGTAGTCGTCTGCGTGTTCGTTCGGGCGAGAGAATTGGCACCCAGAGCCGTCGCTCCCGCCAGCCCCGCAGCGATGACGGCGCCGAGCGCGGCCAGGCTGAGACGGCCTGTCGCTCGGTCTGCCGTTCTCGTCGCCCCCGGCACGGGCAGATCGACCGCCGGCTCGGCGGGATCGGGTGAGAAGGACGAGTTGGGATCCCCTCTCCGCTCGCGGCGCAGGATCAGCGTCGAGCCCCCGGCGGTCAGAACGCTCTCGTCAGCGTTAAGGATGGTTCGTTCGGTCACGGCGTCGCCGCCGAGATGAAGAGCGCCGGCCTCCGGCTCGATCGCCAACTCGTCGCCCGCCACGTGAAGGTTGAAATGCCGCTCCGCCAGCTCCGGATCCCAGAGGATCATGTCGCAATCCATGCTCCGCCCAACGAGATGGGAGCCATCGCACAGCGGCTGCGGCTCGACCTCATGGCCGTCGCGCTGCAAGCATATTGACCAGTGTGACGCGGCAGGCGCCTCAGCTGCATCGGCCATAGGCCTTCTCCAGAAATCTTCGGTGGTTTGTTCAACGGCCGGAGCTGCCTCAGGCTGCACCTGCCCCGGCCGTCGAGTTCCAAGACTTACGAACCGCTGTTTCGAAGCGCCTCGTTGCACCCATCCTTGACCGTCTTGGTCAACTTGTTGGTGATCGACATCTCCGTCTGGACATCGTTGGCCTCATTGGCCGCCATCTGTGTCTGCCAGGTGTTCTTCGCCTGGTTCACCATACCCGACGCGTTCGCTGCCCTCGAGACGCTGCCCATCAGGGCCATTACGCCTAGTGCCGCCATAGTCATTCTCCTTCTGTTGGTTCCACACAACGAAACAGGCCCGCCTAGGGTTGTTCCGTCGGCTGCTCTTGCAATTTTTCCGCTAGTATCGGCACGAGATCGATTGCTGCATCATATGCGGCGACGATTGCCGCCAGAGATTCGCTATCGTCCTGCGTCCCGTCGAACTTGTTCGCCTGCTCGGTAAAGCGTTGCCGGTCGCGAGCGAGCGCTTCGACCGCCCGTTTCTGGCCCCTTCCATCGACATCGTGTGAAAGCAGTTCGACGATACCTCCCTCCTGATCGGGCTGCGCAAGCATTGAGGGGTCCATAAGTTTTCCTTTCTCGATTCCGGAGTCCGCCCCGCCGGAGCGTTAGAAGCGCATGCTCATGCCGCCGTTCTGGTTGCCTTGCAGCATCTGCATGAGGAGACCGCCGCCGAGCATACCTGCGCCGACGCCCAGCAGGGAGCTGAGCAGTTGGCCGATCATCGACTGATGCTGGCTCTGCTGCAGATCGTTCATGCGCGAATCACCGAGTTCCTCATATTTGTCCCGCAAGCCGTCCTTTAGGCCGCTGATCTCTTCATCGGCGTCTTTCACGTCGCCTTCAAGATTACTTAGATGCGCCTCCTTCTTTTCAATTTTTTGGTCTAGTGATTCCTTTTGATGCTTTAATTTTTCCAGCATCTTTTTCTCGCCGGGCATGGGGATAAGTCCGCGTTTGAGAAACTTTTCTTGCTTCTCGATATCCTTCCTTTTCTCTTTCAGATCGTCGATACTCTCTTTCGTCGCATCAATCCCGTCCTGGGCGTTCTGCCGCTTCTCCTTCGCGCCCTCCAGCTTGTCCTCATCGTCCCGGATCCCACGCTTCAAGTCCTTTGTGTGGCCAGACTGGGGAACACCGCTGAAAGAGTAGCGATCGTCGCACATCATGCTGTCGAAACTGCCGCCGCCTCTCATGCCGGCACCGCCCCTCGCATCAGCGCCGCCCGCCCCCTGGAATGTCGGGCCGTAATAATTCATTGGAGAAAAACCAACCATGATGTTTCCTTTCCTGTCGTTGTGAATGCTGGGCAAGAGTGGCAAGAGAAGGCAGGGAACTGAAATATCGAATACTTATGGATTGCCCGCACAATGTTATGACGGCTCAGGGCGTCTGACGGCGGGAGCGGCCCGGGCGCTGCGCCACCGACCGCCGTACGTGCCAAAGACCCCCGGCAGAGCGCGAACCGCCTGGGCAGATGCAGATCGTCAGGATTCTCTTAAGGGCTCAATCCGACCCGTGCCCGGAATCGCGCACCAAGCCGACCGCCATTCGACCCGATCATCGATCGAAATGAGGGACGTCGCCGACCGGAACGGGAACGGCGGCTTACGCCGCCGCCCAGACCAGGTCGTTGGACCAATTACGGCCGCTTTGGTGGCCGCTGGCCGCGCTTCGGCGGCGGGCCTCGACGGCCGTCCCTGCCGCGCGCCTGTTTGCCATCGCTGACCGCGTTCAGTGTCGCTTGCGAGACTTTCCCGGTGAAACAGCCGATCGTGTAGGGATATTCCCGCGTCAGCCGATAGGCATAGTCGTAGGTGTGGCCGCCGACCGTCACCTTTTCGGCGCGGCCGTGGCAGGCGTCGAGATCGGCGTTGGTGAAGAGGTGGCCCGAACTGTCGCGCATGCCCATGATCGGGTAGCCGTCCAGCGCCCAGCCGATGTGACGATTGCCGTTGGCGCCGGAAACGCAGGGCGAACTGCTATGATAGTGATACTGGCCGCTTCGCTCCGGATGGCCGTCGCACTTGTCCTGGATTTCGTGCGCGGCGGCGTCGCGGCCTTCGGCGTCGACGGCGTTGAAGAGGGCGACCCCGGTGGTCGTGAATCCGATCATCCCCATCGGCACGCAGCTCGGGCTGCCGGCGCGCTTTGGCGTCAGGGGGATATCGAAGGCCAGCTTCCGAGCCTTGATCGCGTTCGGATTGCGGTCGTACTGATAGGCGGGATCGTTGCGCGCGACCGGGAACTCACCGGTCGGCGAGCCGACCGGCAGTCCGTTGCCGCGCACCGCGAGATTTTTCCCTTGCGCGGTGACGGTGAATTGAGCCTGCGGCCAATTGACACTGCCACGGACATGCGGCTTGCCGTCGGGATCCCAGGTCTTGCCGTGAAACCAGCTTCCGGTCGCGCGGGCGCCGTGTCCGTTGAAGCGGGTCACGCATGAAAAAACGTTGCCACGGGCGGGGTGGGACGTGACGTGACCGTCGCCGACGGGGAGCTCGTGCGCGCCGGCGCCGCTGGCGGCAACGGCGAAGCAGACGGTCAATGCCGCGGCCGAGGCTCCTTTCCGAAGAAGAGGGCGCCGATCGCGGCGGGTTGCGGACGGCTTGGCGAGGATTTGGGACATGTCTTTCTCCGATCTGACCCGCGCAGTCTGTCGGCAGAAACCTTACGCGGCAGTTGCCGCAAGGTTACATTTCCGCAAGGGGCCGCGGCAAGACAACGCTGCGGTTGTGACGCGGCAGCCCAGCGCAACGTTAGGGGGAGAAATTTTCAGTAACCGCCTGCTTACCCACCGGCCAGCGGCCGCAGGTTGCGCGGCTTGCGCGGCGCCTTCTTGCGCCTCCTGGGCCCTGCCGGTGGCGGTACAATCGTCAGTTCTTGTCCAGGAATGCCTTGATGCCGCTCTGTGCTTCCGTCGATTCCCAGCGGTCGGCGAGGGCGCTGGCGGTCATTTCCGCCATGGCGGCCGGATCGGAGCCGCCGAGCTCGAGGCAAAGCTTCTTGGCCGCAGCGACCGCGCCGGGCGCGCAATTGAGCATGGTCTCGCACTTCTTCGGCGACGGCATGGCCGAGGTTCGTCCGCCGAGCACCACCCGCGCGAGCAGACCGATGCGCTAGCGCGAAAGTCGGCGCCGAACAGCTTGGCGTTGAAGAAGATCTGTCGGGCGAAGCCCTCGCCCATGCCGCCGGACGACGAAGGGACCGATGGTCGCCGGGATCAGCCCCAGCCGCGCTTCGGTCAGCGGAGAAGTTCGACACCGTCCGCGGCGATGGCGACGTCGGCGACCGAGATCAGACCGAGGCCGCCGCCATAGGCCGGCCCCTGCACCCGCGCCACGACCAGCTTCGGCAGCTGTTCCAGGCGCCCAGCATGGCGGCGAGCGCGCGCGCCTCCGCCATCTTGCCGGCGCGATCCTTGTCCGGCCTGCTCGCGCATCCAGTTGAGGTCGCCGCCGGCACAGAACGACCGGCCTTCGGCGGCAAGGACCACGCCGCGAACGGCAGCGTCTTTCGCCAGCGCCTCGGCGGCTTCGTGCAGTTCGGCGATCATCCGCGCGTTCATGGCGTTGTGCTTGGCGCCCGGGCCAGCGTCACCGTGGCGATGCCGCGCATGTCGGTTTCCGATCTGATCGTCTCGAACGCCATGCTCAATTCCCTCCCCTTTCGTCGCGCGACGGCGATCTGCTGCCGCAGATATCGCTTCGGCGTCGGCCAGACGATCGGCGTCGAGGCCCGTTCGCCAGCCTTCCGCATCGAAGCATCGCCGCCAGCGCGCCGGTGGAGACATTGCCCTTGGCGCCCGGCGCATAGGGGCAGCCGCCGAGGCCGCCGACGGCGCTGTCGAAGGTGCGCAGGCCCTTCTCCAGACTGGCGCGGACATTATCGAGCGCGCGATTTTCCGTGTCGTGGTAGTGGCCGGCGAGCCGTTCCGCCGGCACCGCCTGCAGCACCGCATCCAGCATGGCGGCAATGGTCTCGGGCGTGCCCCGGCCGATCGTGTCGCCGAGCGAGACCTCGTAGCAGCCCATCGCGATCAGCTCGGCGGCGACGTTCCGCACCGCCTCCGGCGCGATGTCGCCTTCGTAGGGGCAGCCGGCGACGCAGGAGACATAGCCGCGAACAGGAATACCGGCCGCCTTCGCCGCCGCCATGACCGGGGCGAAGCGCTCGAGACTCTCGGCGATCGAGCAGTTGATGTTCTTCCGGCTGAAGGTCTCCGACGCCGCGCCGAAGATCGCGACCTCGTCGGCCTTCGCCGCCAGCGCCCGCTCGAACCCCTTCAGGTTCGGGCGTCAGCGCGGCGTAGGTGACGCCGGGCTTCCGACGAATGCCGGCCAGCACCTCGGCGGCGTCGGCCAGTTGCGGCACCCATTTCGGCGAGACGAAACTGGTCGCCTCGATCGTGCCGAACCCGGCCTCCGACAGCAGATCGATCAGCGCGATCTTGCGCTCCGTCGGAATGATCGCCTTCTCGTTCTGCAGGCCGTCGCGCGGGCCGACCTCGTAGATGCGGACGTCGCGCGTCATTCGATCGCCTCCAGACGCGCCAGAACCGCGCCGCCCTCGACCGACTGTCCTTCGGTGCAGCATATTTCGGCGACGACCCCGTCGCGCGGCGCGGACAGGCTGGTTTCCATCTTCATCGCCTCCATGACGACCAGCCGATCGCCCTTGCTGACGCTGTCGCCGGCGCTGACCCTGATGCCGGTCACCGTGCCGGTCATCGGCGCATGAACCGCATCGCTGTCCGCGCCCTGCTCACCAGTACTCTGCAGCGGGTCGGGCAGCAGGAACGAATAGGCAAAGCCATCCAACAGGACGGAGACCGCCTTGCCGTCGGGCGTCGCCCAATTGACGATATCGGCCTCGACCAGGGAAGCGGCATCGCCGCATCGCGCCCGGACCCGGCTGACCTCGTTTTCGAACCCCTTCATGACGACGCGCTCGGACCCGCCTTCGAGTACGACTCGGCCCTCGCCCGGCAGGAAAAGACGGCGCTCCAGCATTTCTCCCCGGGCGACAAGTCTCACACGATGGCTGGCTTCGCCCCAGAGCCGCCAGCCGGTGAAGGGACGATCCGGATCGATGTCGAGGGCGACAAGAGCGGCGAGGGCGACCGCCGGCTTCCGGAAGCGGCGGCGCAGCCGTCAGATCTGTCAGGTTGCGGTCGATCAGGCCGGTATCCACCTTGCCCGCCGCAAACCCCTCGTGCCCGGCTAGGGCGGCCAGAAAGGCGGCGTTGGTGACGGCGCCGGCGACATGCGTCTCGCGCAGCGCATTCTCCAGCTTGGCGAGCGCCTCGGCGCGGGTGTCGCCATGGGTGATGATCTTGGCGATCATCGGATCGTAGTAGGGCGTGATGGCGTCGCCGGAGCGGACGCCGGCATCGTTGCGGGCATCGTCGCTGAAGGCGAGGTGGTGGAGCCGGCCGGTCTGCGGCAGGAAGCCGTTCGCCGGATCCTCGGCATAGAGCCGCGCCTCGAAGGCGTGGCCATGCAAGCGTGATATCGTCCTGCGCCAGGGGCAGCGGCTCGCCCGGCGGCGACCCGCAACTGCCATTCGACCAGATCGAGCCCGGTGACCGCCTCGGTCACCGGATGCTCGACCTGCAGGCGGGTGTTCATCTCCATGAACCAGAAGCCGTCGGTGCGAAGCGGGCCGGAGCCGTCGGCGATGAACTCGATCGTGCCGGCGCCGGAATAGCCGATCGCCTTGGCGGCGCGCACGGCCGCCCCGGTCATCGCGGCGCGCACCTCGTCGGTCATGCCCGGCGCCGGCGCTTCCTCGATCACCTTCTGGTGGCGGCGCTGCAGCGAGCAGTCGCGCTCGAAGAGGTGGACGCATTGCCGTGGCTGTCGCCGAAGACCTGCACCTCGATGTGGCGCGGCGAGGTGACGAACTTCTCGATCAGCACGCGGTCGTCGCCGAAGGCCGATTTCGCCTCGCGGCAGCAGCTCTGCAGCGCCTCGTCGAAGTCGCCCGGCCGCTCGACCCGGCGCATGCCCTTGCCGCCGCCGCCGGCGCGCGCCTTGATCAGCACCGGATAGCCGATCGCGTCGGCCTGATCCTTCAGCAAGCCGGGATCCTGTTCGCCGCCGTGATAGCCGGGCACCACCGGCACGCCGGCCTCGTCCATCAGCTTCTTGGCGGCGTCCTTCAGGCCCATGGCGCGGATGGCCCTGGCCGACGGGCCGACGAAGATCAGGCCCTGCCCGCTCGACCGCTTCGACGAAGTCGGGGTTCTCCGACAGGAAGCCATAGCCGGGATGGATCGCCTCCGCGCCCGTCGCCTTCGCCGCGGCGAGGATGGCGTCGGCCACGAGATAGCTCTCGGCGGCGGGCGCCGGGCCGATGCGGACGGCCTCGTCGGCCATCTCGACGTGGAGCGCTCCGGCATCGGCGTCGGAATAGACGGCGACGGTGGCGATGCCCATGCGGCGGGCGGTGCGGATGATGCGGCAGGCGATTTCGCCGCGGTTGGCGATGAGGAGTTTCGAAAACGGTCGCTGCATGATCACATCCTGAACACGCCGAAGCGGGTTTCCCCGATCGGCGCGTTGAGCGCGGCGCGGAGGCTGAGCGCGACCACGTCGCGGGTCTTGCGCGGATCGATGATGCCGTCGTCCCAGAGCCGCGCGGAGGCGTAGAGCGGGTGGGACTGGCGCTCGAACATGTCGAGCGTCGGCTGCTTGAACGCCGCCTCCTCCTCGGCCGACCAGTCTGCCGCCCTTGGCCTCGATGCCGGCGCGGCGGACGTTGGCGAGCACGCCGGCCGCCTGGTCGCCGCCCATCACCGCGATGCGCGCATTGGGCCAGGTCCACAGGAAGCGCGGGCCGTAGGCGCGGCCGCACATGCCGTAGTTGCCGGCGCCGAAGGAGCCGCCGATGATGACGGTGATCTTCGGCACGGCGGCGGTGGCGACGGCGGTGACCAGCTTGGCGCCGTCCTTGGCGATGCCGCCCGCCTCGTATTTCGAGCCGACCAT
Source organism: uncultured Alphaproteobacteria bacterium (assembly GCA_963773525.1). GTDB lineage: Bacteria > Pseudomonadota > Alphaproteobacteria > Rhizobiales > Rhizobiaceae > Notoacmeibacter. Next base: position 539,126 of record CAVZBM010000002.1, read on the forward strand.
GAAGCCGGTGATGTTCTGCAGGAAGAGCAGCGGGATCTTGCGCTGGCAGCACAGCTCGATGAAATGCGCGCCCTTCAGCGCGCTCTCGGAGAACAGCACGCCGTTGTTGGCGAGGATGCCGACCGGCACGCCGTCGATATGGGCGAAGCCGCAGACCAGCGTGGTGCCGTAGCGCGGCTTGAACTCGGCGAAATCGGAGCCGTCGACGATGCGGGCGATCACCTCGCGCACATCGTAGGGCGTCTTCACGTCGGCGGGCACGATGCCCATCAGATCCGTCGGGTCGGAGCAGCGGCGGGCGCGGCGCGGCGAGGTCGATCGTCGGGCTTCGGCGCCGGTCCGAGATTGCGCGACGATCTCGCGGGCCAGCGCCAGCGCATGGTCGTCGTCGTCGGCGAGATGATCGGCGACGCCGGAGAGGCGGGTATGGGTGTCGCCGCCGCCGAGCGTCTCGGCGTCGACCACCTCGCCGGTCGCCTCCTTCACCAGCGGCGGGCCGGCGAGGAAGATGGTGCCCTGCTCGCGGACGATGATCGTCTGGTCGCTCATCGCCGGCACATAGGCGCCGCCCGCCGTGCACGAGCCCATGACCACGGCGATCTGGGCGATGCCCTTGGCGCTCATCTGCGCCTGATTGTAGAAGATGCGGCCGAAATGGTCGCGGTCGGGGAAGACCTCGTCCTGGTTCGGCAGGTTGGCGCCGCCGGAATCGACCAGATAGATGCAGGGCAGCCGGTTCTCCTCGGCGATCTCCTGGGCCCGCAGGTGCTTCTTCACCGTCAGCGGGTAATAGGTGCCGCCCTTCACCGTCGCGTCGTTGGCGAGGATCATGCAGTCGCGGCCCTCGACCCGGCCGATGCCGGCGATCGCGCCGGCGGCCGGGATGTCGTCGTCATAGACGCCGTGCGCCGCGAAGAGGCCGATCTCGAGGAAGGGCGAGCCGGGATCGAGCAGGCCCTGCACGCGGTCGCGCGGCAGCAGCTTGCCGCGCTTGACGTGGCGCTGGCGCGGGCGCCTTCGGACCCGCCCTGCATGATCGCGCTCCGCCTCGGCGGCGATCGCATCGCAGCTGCCTGTCCATCGCCGCGCGGTTGGCGGCGAAGTCCGGCGTGGACGGCGAGATGGTCGAGGTCAGGACCGTCATCTCACGCTCGTCTCCTCGAACAGTTCGCGGCCGATCAGCATGCGGCGGATCTCGGAGGTGCCCGCGCCGATCTCGTAGAGCTTGGCGTCGCGCAGCAGCCGCCCGGTCGGGTATTCGTTGATGTAGCCGTTGCCGCCGAGGCACTGGATGGCGTCGAGCGCCACCTGCGTCGCCTTCTCGGCGGCGTAGAGGATGCAGCCGGCGGCGTCCTTGCGGCGTCGTCTCGCCGCGGTCGCAGGCCGCTGCGACGGCATAGACATAGGCGCGGCAGGCATTGATCGTGGTGTACATGTCGGCGAGCTTGCCCTGCATCAGCTGGAACTCGCCGATCGGCTGGCCGAACTGCTTGCGCTCATGGACATAGGGCACGACGACGTCGAGCGCCGCCGCCATGATGCCGAGCGGGCCGGCGGCCAGCACCACGCGCTCGTAGTCGAGGCCGCACATCAGCACCTTCACGCCCTGGCCCTCCTCGCCGAGGACGTTCTCGTACGGCACCTCGCAATCCTCGAACACCAGCTCGCAGGTGTTGGAGCCGCGCATGCCGAGCTTGTCGAGCTTCTGCGCCGTGGAGAAGCCGGCCATCTGCCTTCTCGATCAGGAAGGCGGTGATGCCGCGCTGGAGCCGGCGTCCGGGTCGGTCTTGGCGTAGACCACCAGCGTCGAGGCGTCCGGGCCGTTGGTGATCCACATCTTGTTGCCGTTGAGCACGTAGCGGTCGTTGCGCTTGTCGGCGCGCAGCTTCATCGACACGACGTCCGATCCGGCGCCCGGCTCGCTCATGGCCAGCGCGCCGACATGCTCGCCCGAGCAGAGCTTCGGCAGATATTTCTGCCTTCTGCTCGACCGATGCCGCCAGCGGTTGATCTGGTTGACGCAGAGGTTGGAGTGGGCGCCGTAGGACAGGCCGACCGAGGCCGATGCGCGGCGAAATCTCCTCCATGGCGACGGCATGGGCGAGATAGCCCATGCCGGTGCCGCCATACTCCGGATCCGCCGTGATGCCGAGCAGGCCGAGTTCGCCCATCTCCTGCCAGAGCTGGTTCGGAAACCGGTTTTCACGATCGGTTTCGTCGGCGAGCGGGGCGATCCGGTCCGTCGCGAAACGGCGCACGGTCTCGCGCAGCGCGCGACACATCCTCGCCGAGGCCGAAATCCAATGAATGATCAAACATGCGCATCCTCCGAAATGGGGCAGCCGACGCTGCCCAGAACCATGTTCACGTAAATGTCCTCGACCTTCTTCAGCGACAGGCGCCCCCCCGACCGGTACCAGGTGTTGACGCCGGTGATCATGGCGAGGACCGCCATCGCCGCAACGTGCGGATCGGCGATCATGAAGACGCCCTTCTCCCTGCCCCGCCTGAGAATGTCCTTCAGGATGTCCTCGTAGCGGCCGCGCAGCGCACCGATCTCACGCAGCCCCGGCTCGTCCAGCGAACGCAGCTCCATGTAGGAGATGAAGACCTCGTCCGGACGTTCGATATGATAGCGGATGTGGAAGCGGGCGAAATGCTCCAGTGCGGCGGCGACGCCGCCGGTGGGCGACGGCTCCACGCTCCACGCCTGCAGCAGCCGCTCCATGTGCTCGCGCATGATGCCGAGCAGAAGGTCCTGCTTGCTCCGATAATACTGGTAGAGGGCCGCCGGCTGCACATCGACGCTGTCGGCGATCATGCGCATCGATACGGCCTCGTAGCCACGCGCGGCAAACAGCCGGACGCTGTTCCTGCGGATCGCCTTTGCCGTCCGCGCACCGTCGGAGCCGACTTTCCGGGCCATGCCACCTCCACCGAATTAAACGTAGGTTCATTTAATTGTAAGAACGCGCCGCTTGTCAAGACGCGCAGGCCCCATTCCACCCCGCGCGGCGGCGATGTCAGACTCCAAAGGGAAAGGTCTCCGGCACCCGCTCATGCGGCTCGTGGCCGGCCATCAGCGGCTCCACGGCGCCGGTCCTGTCGAACCACAGCAGGGCATCGAACTGACCGGCGACAGATGAATCCATGTAGTGGCTGACCCGCTCCGTCTGCGGCCGATAGACCACGCCGATATACCGCTCCGGCCGAGGCGGTGTCAGCAAGTCCGCGACGGCCTCGTTCCTGGAGATATCCAACAGGAAGCATGGCTTGCCGCTATCATGGCACAGACGCTCCAGGCTGCCGGGAAGCGACGGCCTGACGTCCTTGATCTCCATGTCACCGTCCCAGTCGGTCGCGCATGCAACCTGTCCGGCATGGGTGCTCAATCCGATCAGCGCCGCATGATCGCCGAAGCGTTCGCGGCAGAGCTGGCCGATGTTCAGTTCGCCGCGCAGCGTGCCCATATCGGTGTGGCGGGCGTCGCCAATGTGCGAATTATGCGCCCAGACGACGGCTTTCGAATCAGAGCCTTGCGCCTGCAGAAGGTGCTCGAGCGTCGAGAACATGTGGCGATCGCGCAGGTTCCAGCTCTCGGCGCCGCCATAATACATGACCCGATAATATTTCTCGGCCGATGCTACCAGCCGCGCGCTCTGCTGGGCGTCGAGCAGAGCGGCATCCTCGCTCGACAGGGAGCGTTCGAGCATCTCACGGCATTGCCGCACGACCGCCGCCTCGCAAGCTTCGTAGCTCGAACGCAACGCGGCACGGCCATAGGTGGCGGGATCGTCCTGCCATGGCGTCAGACAGCCGTAGCGCTGGCGGGCCACGGCAGCGGCCTGCGGATCGGTTTCGTCCAGATAGGCGAGGACCGCAGCGATCGAGCCGCTCATATTGTACAGGTCCAGCCCATAAAAGCCGGCTTTGCGGCCGCTCTCCGCCACGGTTTCGTTGTGACGGCGGAGCCACTCGACAAAGGCCGCGACCTCGGTATTTCGCCACATCCATGTCGGAAAGCGCTGGAACGGCGGTTCCGCATCGCGCGGTTGCGATTCCCCCCGAACGAGACGATCCACCGACGCCGCGTCCGGCCAGTCCGCTTCGACGGCGACAATAGTGAAGCCGTGCTCCTCCACCAGTTGCTTCGTGATCGCCGCGCGGGCCCGATAGAACTCCGAGGTCCCGTGGCTGGCCTCGCCAAGCAGAACGACCCGCTTGTCGCCGAAGCGATCGAACATCGCTCCGAACGCGGGATCATCGATCGCCGGCAGGTCTTCCGCCGCTCCCGCGATCCGATCCGATGGCGATTTCAACCCGCCCGCTGCAATCTCGACGGCTGGCTGCGACGCTTGCGGACCGCTCCTCTCCCGCACTCGTCCTTCGCTGCTTTTAGCATCCATGACAACTGCTCCATCGTCTCACTGGTCCGACCTCTTCGCCGGATGCGTCAGCCGCACCGCCTCTAGCTCGAACCCACCCTGGTCGCCGAGGTTCCGATCCGCCGCACCTGGCGCCGCGATCCGTTCCCGTCCGGCGCATTCGTGAGGCCCCGCCAATCCGGCCCTGTCGCGGCCTCCGGCGGAACATTGGGGCGCGCCCGGTGTTGAGTCGCAACTTGATATCGAACTTCGGGGCCGGACCCCGACAGCAGTCAGGACGATTGACGATGCAGGTGCGCAGACAGACGATGATCCGCAGCAAGACATCGAGAGACGCGGTCGCTCCAAATGGCGGCGGCGGAGCGCGTCCCGCCGGCGCTGCTCCCTAGCGGTTCCGGTTGTCATGGCTTCACAAGGTCTCGCGCATGGTCCCATCGGTCCGGGGAGCCTGCATCTCTGCGTCGACATGCAGCGTCTCTTCGCGCCGGGCAGTCCGTGGGAGGTTCCCTGGACGCAGAAGGTGCTGCCGGCGATCGAGGAACTCAGCTCCCGGCACGCCGGCCATACGCTCTTCACTCGCTTCATTCCCGCCTCGGAACCCGGTGGCGGAACGGGCATGTGGGCGCCCTACTATCGTCGCTGGGCGGCCATCACGCTGAGCCAGATCGATCCGGGCCTTGTCGATCTGATGCCCTCCCTCGCCCGTTTGGTCCCGCCCGCGAAGGTCCTCGACAAGCGAGTCTACTCGCCCTGGACCGAAGGCCGAACTCGACGCCATGCTCGCCGGTTCCGGGATCGACACGCTGATCGTCACCGGCGGCGAGACGGATGTCTGCGTGCTTGCGACGGTGCTGGGGGCGATCGACCGGGGCTACCGGCTCATCCTGGTGACCGACGCGCTCTGCAGTTCCGTCGACGAGACCCATGACGCCCTGATGCGGCTCTACACCTCGCGCTTCAGCCAGCAGATCGAGGCTGCCGGCATAAGCGAGGTGCTGGAGGCCTGGCAGTAACTCCCGTCAGCGGACGCCGATCGCTGGTCCCAGCGGTCAGTAGAGCCGGTCTTCGGCATCGCTCCGGACGATCTCCTCCACCTTGCCGATCGAATCCGTCAGTCGACCGTGGCGGACCATCGTCTCGGCCAGTGTCGGCAGCGCCGAGGCGTCCGGCCAGTTCTCCGGTTCCCACAGTCCAGAGCGGATCATGCATTTCGAACAATGGAAAAAGGCGCGTTCGACACGGACGACGACGGCGAGCGCCGGCTCCTTGCCCTTGTGGGCGAGGCGACGGTTGAGAGCGGCATCGCGCACGATGACGGCCCGTCCGCTCACCCGCAGCGTCTCGCGCTTGTCCGGCACCAGGAATATGAGGCCGATGCGGTCGTCCTCGACCAGATTGCACAATGTGTCGACACGGTTATTGCCGAGACGGTCCGGGATTGCCAGCGTCGTGCCGTCCAGCACATGGACGAAGCCCGCGGGATCGCCCTTGGGCGAAACATCGACAACGCCCGCCGCATTCGTGGTCGCTATGACGACGAAGGGCGAGGCGGCGATGAATTCGGCACAGAAGGCGTCGATCTCGCCGATGACCTTGTCGGCAACGAAGCGCGACGGCTCCTTGACGATTTCGCGAAGGCGGCCGCGCATGCGGACAATTTCCTCGAAGCGGTCTTCAACTGGTGTCATGGAGGTTCTCCAGTGGCTGGAATCGGAAACGGGCGGCGCGTGCCGCCCGCCGATCGGCGTCGGCCGTCAGTTGGGCTGACCCGCCTCGGCAAAGCCGGCATCGATTGCGGTCGTTCGCGTGACGGTGTTGTAAACCGGAGAGTGCGCCTTGGCAGCGTCCAATATCTCGTCCAGCATCTCCGGGCCTGCATCGGCGTCGATTGCATAGACGAGCCTGATGCCGGAGACGGCCGGCGAGACCGGCCGCAGACCGAAGAAGCCGCTGAGATCGAGCTCCCCATCCACCTGCAGGTCGAGATGCCTGAGTTCAACTCCCCGCGCGGTCGCCTCGGCGGCGAAGGTGCCGGCCATGCAGGCGCCGAGCGCCGCCAGAAGTGTCTCGATTGCGGTCGGACCGGTGTTGTTGCCGAGCAGTTCGGGCGGATGGTCGCCGCGCATGGTGAAATGACGGGGCATGGTCTCTCCCATCTGCTCGATACCGAGTGTGCGCACGTCGAGGCCGAACCCGCCGTCCCAGACCACCTTGCTGCGCCAGCTCAGGATGCCGGCTTCAGGCTGCTCCCGCACGCCCTCGACCGCTTCCGTCATCGCCTCGACCGACCATCCGTTGAGTTCCTTGGTCATCGTCCTTCTCCTTTCCGGTTTTCGTAAGGGCAGCGTGCCGCTTGCCCCACCGACGGACGAGTGCCAGACTCGTCACAATGGGTCCGTTTGCGACAGGAGGCACCGATCGCGGGACCGGTGGAAGCAAAGACGCCGTTGCATGTCAGCCTGGTCGCCACGCCGGATGCGCAGGTGTCGCCGCTGAGCGGACTGTTCGAGGCGCTGAACGCCTTCCAGCTTCTGGCGCAGTTCGAGACAGGATTGCCGACGAGGCCGTTCGACGTCGAAATCGTCGCCGAGAATACCGACGCGGTCACCGGCGCCAGCGGACTGCCGCTCATGGCCAACCGCGCCTGCAGGGACGTGGCCCGGACCGATATCGTCATCGTGCCGCTGATGATGGTGGAGGGACCGGACTGGGTGCAGGGCCGCTATCCGCGTCTGGTCGAGTGGCTACGGACGATGCACTCGCAGGGCGCCTCGCTTTGCTCGGCCTGCACCGGCGTTCTGCTGATGGCCGAGACGGGGCTGCTGACAGGACGCGAGGCGACGCTACATTGGGCCTTCGCACCGACGTTCCAACGCAACTTTCCTCGTGTGCGCCTGAGAACCGAGGACGTACTGATCACCGCCGGCGAACGCGACGAGTTCGTCATGACCGGCGGGGTAATGTCCTGGCACGATCTGGCGCTCTATCTGATCGGGCGCCATGTCGGGCCGACGGCTGCGACGGCGATGGCGCGGCTGTTGATGCTGCAATGGCACAGCGAGGGGCAGACCCCTTATATGAATTTCGCGCCGGCGACCGACCATGGCGACGGGCTCGTGTCGAGGCTGCAGCAATGGCTGGAACTGCACTACATGGTCGCCAACCCCGTCGAAGAGATCACCCGCCTTGCGGAGCTTCCGCGGCGCACCGTGGAACGACAATTCGCGCAGGCGACGGGGCTGTCGCCGATTGCCTATGTGCAGGCGCGGCGCATCGAGGAGGCCAAGCGGAGGCTCGAACGGACGGGGGAGCCCATCGATAGCATCGGCTACGATGTCGGATACGAGAACACCGCATTTTTCCGGCGGCTGTTCAAGCGGGAAACCAATCTCACGCCCGGCGCCTATCGGCGGCGGTTCCGCATGTCGTAGCTCGTGTTCCGTGTGCCAAATTTTGGCGCACCCGACAGGATTCGAACCTGTGACCTCTGCCTTCGGAGGGCAGCGCTCTATCCAGCTGAGCTACGGGTGCCCGATAGGTCGAGGCGACGCCTCGACAGCCGCGTTCTAGCCGAAGGCGGACGAGGCTTCAATCACGAAGACGCGAATTTTCTGGCGCCGTCTGCGGCGGAGACAGTACGTGCGGCAGTCTCGGGCGGATGTCGGGACGTTAACGCGCCACGAGAGGAGCCGATATCCGCCCGCTTTCAAAGCTTGCGCAGCGAGACGCTCTCGACAAGGTGATTGGCGCCCTTGCGCAGAATCAGGTCGGCGCGCGGCCGCGTCGGCAGGATATTCTCCAGGAGGTTGCGCCGGTTGATCGTCTCCCACAGCGTCTCCGCCTTGTGCCGCGCCTCGGCCTCGCTCAGCTGCGAATAGCGGTGGAAGTAGCTCCTTGGGTCGCGAAAGGCCGTCAGGCGCAGATCCATGAACCGGTCGATGTACCATTTGCGGATCTGGGTCTCGTCGGCGTCGATGTAGATCGAGAAATCGAAAAAGTCCGACACGAAGGGGATCACCCGCCCCTCGGCCGGCAGATCGCGCGTCTGAAGGACGTTGATGCCTTCGAAAATGAGGATGTCGGGCGACTGGATCGCCGTGTACCTGTCCGGCACGACATCGTAGGTGACGTGCGAATAGAGCGGAGCGCGGACCAGCCGCTCGCCCGACTTCATGGCCGAGAGAAACCGCAGGATCGCACCCACGTCGTAGCTTTCGGGAAAGCCCTTCCGATCCATCAGATCCTCGGCCTCCAGACGCGCATTGGGCAGCAGGAAGCCGTCGGTCGTCACCAGATCGACCCGCGGGCTGGACGGCCATCGCCCCAGCAGCTCCTTCAGTACGCGGGCAGTGGTGCTCTTGCCGACCGCGACGGAGCCGGCGATGCCGATGATGAACGGCGTCTTGACGGCTTCCGGGGCGTTGAGGAAGGCGGCGCGCTGCGCAAAGAGGAGCTGGGTGGCCTCGACATGCGCATAGAGCAGCCGCGACAGCGAGAGATAGATTCGCCGCACCTCGCCGAGGTCGACCGGATCGCCCAGTGAACGCAGGCGCTCGACCTCGTCCTCCGACAGCGTGAGCGGCGTGTCGGCCCGGAAGGCGGACCACGCCTCGGCGGTGAAGGTCCGGTAGGGCGAGACGTCCTCGGCCTGCGCGCCGGTCGGCCCCAAATGGTAGTCCGCCTCGACACCAGACTGAAGCGTCTTACCCGTCGTTCCGGTTCCCCGTTGCTCAGCCGGCATTCGTCCGACCCGCCTTTTCGTCGAGGCCGGTCTGCCCCGTCCGTCGCGCCAGTTCGTCCATCACCGCCGATAGCGGCACATCGGCGAGATGGAGCACGACGAGCCAATGGTAAAGGAGGTCGGCGCTCTCCGCGATCAGACCGTCCCGATCGCCGGACACGGCCGCGATGACCGCTTCCACCGCCTCCTCGCCGAGCTTCTGCGCCGCCTTGCCCTGCCCCCGGGCGGCGAGCTTCGCCGTCCAGCTTTCATCGGGCGATGCGCCGGCACGCTCGGCGATGCGGGCCTCCAGCTGGGCGAGCGTGAATTCACTCATGCCGCCACCCGTTCGTCGATGCCGTCCAGACGCATGGCAAGACCGGCTGCGGCCATATGACGCTTTGCCTCCTCGATCGTGTAGGTGCCGAAATGGAAGATCGACGCCGCCAGCACCGCCGTCGCGTGGCCGTCGCGAATGCCTTCGACCAGATGGTCGAGCGTGCCGACCCCGCCGGAGGCGATGACCGGGGCCTCGACGGCATCGGCGACCGCCCGCGTCAGTCCGATGTCGAAGCCGGATTTGGTGCCGTCGCGGTCCATCGAGGTCAGCAGGATCTCGCCGGCGCCGAGGTCAACGACCTTGCGGGCGAAATCGACGGCATCGATTCCCGTTTCCTTGCGGCCGCCATGCGTGAAGATTTCCCAGCGCGGCGCCTCTACCCCCGCGGAAACGCGGCGGGCATCGATCGCGACGACGATGCATTGATTGCCGAACTTGTCGGCGGCCTCGGCGACGAAGCCGGGATTGCATCACGGCGGCGGTGTTGATCGAGACCTTGTCGGCGCCGGCGAGCAGCAGCTTGCGGATGTCGGCATTGGAGCGCACGCCACCGCCGACGGTGAGCGGCATGAAGCAATGCTCGGCCGTCCGCGCGACCACATCGAAGATCGTGTCGCGGTCTTCGTGGCTGGCGGTGATATCGAGAAAGCAGAGTTCGTCCGCGCCGGCCGCGTCATAGGCCTGTGCGGCCTCGACCGGATCGCCCGCGTCGATCAGGTCCACGAAATTGACGCCCTTGACCACGCGGCCGTCCTTGACGTCCAGGCAGGGAATGACACGGGCTTTGAGGGTCATGGGCAGGGTTCCGGTGCGTCGTCTGCTGGCAGAAAGCACGCCGCGCGGCAGCGATCAAGCTCGTGCGATAGTCGCGGCATGCGGCACACGCTCGGAGCGATTCAGGATGCAGCGCCGTTCAGCACCGCCAGCGCCTCGGCCGGGTCGAGTCGGCCATCATAGAGGGCGCGGCCCGAAATGGCGCCTTCGAGGCGCTCGGCATCGGGCATGGTCATCCGCACTACATCGGCGAGGGAGGCCAGGCCACCCGAGGCAATAACGGGGATCGAGACCGCATCGGCGAGGTCGATGGTCGCATCCCAGTTGATGCCCGCCAGGACGCCGTCGCGATCGATATCGGTATAGATGATGGCCGCGACGCCTGCGCCTTCGAAGCGCTTCGCCAGTTCGATCACGCCAAGTTCGGACGCCTCGGCCCAGCCCTCGCACGGCGACCCTGCCGCCCTTGGCGTCGATGCCGACGGCGATCCTGCCGGGAAAGCGCTTGCAGGCCTGCTTCACCAGATCCGGATCACGCACCGCGACGGTGCCGAGAATGACGCGCGCCAAGCCCTTGCTCAGCCAGCTGTCGATATGGGCGAGGGTGCGGATGCCGCCACCAAGCTGAACCGGGTTGCTCGTCGCGCCAAGAATGGCCTCGACCGCCGCGCCGTTGACGCTTTCGCCCTCGAAGGCGCCGTTGAGGTCGACGACATGCAGCCATTCGAAGCCCTGCTCCTCGAAGGCTTTCGCCTGCGCCGCCGGATCCTCGTTATAGACCGTCGCCGAGTCCATCTCGCCGAGCTTCAGGCGGACGCACTGGCCATCCTTCAGATCGATGGCGGGAAAGAGGATCTTCTTCGTCATCAAGGCTTCCAGCGCAAAAAATTTGCGATCAGGGCCAGGCCGAGGGTCTGGCTCTTTTCCGGGTGGAACTGCGTGCCGACACGGTTGCCGTCGGCGACGATCGCGGTAACGGGACCGCCATAGTCGGTGGTCGCGACGAGCTGGTCCGGCCTTTCCGCCGCAAGCTGGTAGGAGTGGACGAAATAGGCATGGAGGCCGTCGTCGCCGGTCGGGATGCCGGCCAGCACCGGGTGGGTCTGTTTCACGTGAATCGTGTTCCAGCCGATCTGCGGGATCTTGAGGTTTCGGTCACCTGGCTCGATGCGCTCCACGTCGCCGGAGATCCAGCCGAAGCCGTTCGTCGTCACCTTCTCCAGACCGCGATCGGCCATCAGCTGCATGCCGACGCAGATGCCGAGAAAAGGCCTTCCCTTGCCCATCACCGCCTCGTCCAGCGCCTCGTGCATCCCCGGCACCGCATCGAGGCCGGCACGGCAATCGGCGAAGGCGCCGACACCCGGCAGGACGACCCTGTCCGCCGTGCGGACGCGCTCGGCATCGGCGCTGAGCTCGATCGTGGCGTCGCCAAGGCCCGCCTCGCCGGCCGCACGTTCAAACGCCTTGGTCGCGCTGCGCAGATTGCCCGAGCCGTAATCGATGATGACCGTACGCATCAGACCGGCGCTCCTTCCAGAGTGGAATGCTCAGCCGGATTCGTTTCAGAGTCGCGGCGGGCGAACCAGCGCAGTTCGGCGTCTTCGGCCGCCTGGCCGGACGTCGCGCCGACCTCCGTCCAGCCGGCCTTTTCCAGACCGCTGACCACCAGTCCGGTCGATTCCAGACCGATGATCAGGCCGATGCCGAGACCGCAGATCGCGATGTAACCCTCGCCGAAGCCAAGTTGCGACAGGCCGATCGCCAGCGCGAACCCCAGCACCAGGAGAAGAAGGGCGGTGAGCCAGAGCCGCTGAAACAGCAGCCAGATCACCGGCACAAGAAAGGCCAGCCAGCGGAAGCGTTCGGCCACCAGGCGCGTCTCGACCTGCCGGTCGTCACCTTGGGCCCGCTCCATCACGCGGTAGAGGGTCATTGATCGGTCTCCTCAGCCCGCCAGCGTGCCCTTGGTCGACGGCACGGCATCGCCGGCGCGCGGATCGGTTTCAAAGGCGGCGCGCAGGACCCGCGCGACGGCCTTGAAGCAGGTTTCGGCGATGTGGTGGCTGTTGGCCGCGTAGCGGTTCCTCACATGCAGCGTAATCCCTGCATTGCCGGCGAAGGCCTGGAAGAATTCGCGCACCAGTTCGGTGTCGAACGTGCCGATCTTGGGCGCGGTGAAGGGAACGTTCCAGACGAGGAAGGGCCGGCCGGAGACGTCGACCGCCGCCAGCGTCATCGCCTCGTCCATGACGAGATCGAGCGATGCGTAGCGGCGGATGCCCCGCCGTTCGCCCAGCGCCTCGCCGACCGCCTGGCCGAGCGCGATGCCGACATCCTCGACAGTGTGGTGGTCGTCGATGTGCAGGTCGCCCTCGGCGCGCACCTCGATATCCATCAGCGAATGGCGGGCGAGCTGCTCCAGCATGTGGTCGAAGAAACCGATGCCGGTCTTGACGTCGTATCGGCCGCTGCCGTCGATCGCCACGGAAACGGAGATCGTCGTTTCGGAGGTCTTGCGTTCGATGGTTGCGGTGCGCGCCATCAGGATGTTCCTCATGCAAAAGTCAGCGCTGACTTATCCCAAAGCGGCATCCAGCGGAACCACCCTGCCGGAGCAAATGGTTGGCAGCGTTACCGGCAATGCCTATCTGCCGGAGCGAACATGCCAATGCGGGCGCGTGCGCTCCCGGAGTAAGTAAGGAGCGAGGATGAGCGACATCATCATGCACGGCACGACGATCGTCACGATTCGCAAGGGCGGCAAGGCGGTGATCGCCGGCGACGGCCAGGTGTCCCTCGGCCAGACGGTGATGAAGGGCAATGCCCGCAAGGTGCGACGCATCGGCAAGGAGGGTAGGGTCATCGCCGGATTCGCCGGCGCGACGGCCGACGCCTTCACCCTTCTGGAGCGGCTCGAGGCCAAGCTCGAGCAATATTCCGACCAGCTGACCCGCGCCTGCGTGGAGCTCGCCAAGGACTGGCGGACCGACAAATATCTGCGCCAGCTCGAGGCGATGATGCTGGTCGCCGACAAGGATGTGACGCTGGCCATCACCGGCAATGGCGACGTGCTGGAGCCGCAGCACGGTGTGATGGCGATCGGCTCCGGCGGCAATTATGCGCTGGCGGCCGCGCGCGCGCTCTACGATACCGATGCCGACGCCGAGGCGATCGCCCGGCGCGCCATGGCGATCGCGGCCGAAATCTGCGTCTACACCAATGACAGCGTCATCGTGGAGACGATCGAGGACGCTGTCGAGCCCGAGATTTAGAGCCTTGCAGGGCCGTATTGATCCGTTCTGCCGGAGTCGATCTGGTTCGACGTCGAGGGAGTGGGGAATGCGGTCGCCCATGTCCGGCGGAATGGGACGGCATCGGCCAGGCCCTTTGGGTTCAAATCAATCTGGCCCTGAAAGGGGTTAGGAAGCCGCGGCCATCCGATCCTCTCGGATCATCTCGGCGGCCTTCTCGGCGATCATCATTGTCGGCGCATTGGTGTTGCCGCCGATCAGCGTCGGCATGATCGAAGCGTCGACGATTCGCAGCCCGTCCAGTCCGCGCACCTTCAGACGCGGGTCGACGACGGCGGTCTCGTCGGTGCCCATCCTGCAGGTGCCGACCGGGTGGTAGATCGTATCGGCGCGGGCGCGGATGCGTTCTTCCCATTGCTCATCCGTCATGCCGTCATGGATGCCGAACAGTTCGTCCTTCCGGTATCGCGCGAGCGGCTCCGCCAGCAGGATGCGCCGCGTCAGCTTCGATCCGGCGATCATTGTCCTGCAGATCCCGTTCATCGGCGAGGTAGCTCGGATCGATGGCCGGATCGTCGGTCGGGTCTGGAGAATTGAGGAAGACCCGGCCGCGCGAATGCGGGCGCAGCGCGCAGACGTGGCAGGAGAAGCCGTGGCCGAGATGTAGCTTCCTGGAATGATCGTCGACGATGCCGATGACGAAGTGGAGCTGGATATCCGGCCTGTCGAGCGACGCATCCGTTTTCAGAAAAGCCGCGCCTTCTGCAAAGGGCGTGGCGATCATGCCGGTGCCGTCCTTGCGCCACTGCCGCATGTGGCCGAGCAGCGCCCAGGCGGCCCGCAAGCCGATTCCGAAATTGTCGGTGTCCGCTGACCGGAAGGCCTGGGTGAAATCGAGGTGATCCTGCAGGTTCTGGCCGACGCCCCGAAGTTCATGGACCATCTCGATGCCGTGCGGGGTGATGTCTTCGGGCCGGCCAATCCCCGACAGCTGGAGAAGCTGTGGCGAGCCGAAAGCGCCGGCGGACAGGATGACCTCGCGGCGGGCATGGACGGTCTTCTCTTCCCTGCCCTGCCGGTACTGAACAGAGGCGGCGCGGCCATCCTCGACGACGATGCGGCTGGCGCGGACCTTGGTCAGCACGTTCAGATTTGCCCGTTCCTCCATGACCGGGTGGAGGTATCCGGCGGCGGCCGAGCAGCGTTCGCCGACCCGCGGGCCATCGAAATACTGGGTAACCTGATAGAGGCCGACGCCTTCATTGTCGCCGGCATTGAATTCGCGTTGGCGGCGGTATTGCAGCGACGCGGCCGCGTCGACGAACGCTTCGGTGACCTTGCGCGGGCTTCTCTGCTCGGCGACCTGGAGCGGTCCGTCCGCTCCGTGGACATCTCCGGCACCGCGCTCGTTGCGTTCCGATTTCCGGAAGTAGGGAAGGACGGACGACCAATCCCATCCGTCGCAGCCCTGCGCTGCCCAATCATCGTAGTCGTCGCGGTGACCACGCATATAGAGCATTGCGTTGATGGCCGAGGAGCCACCGAGCGCCCGTCCGCGAGGCTGGTAGCCGCGCCGCCCGTTCAGGCCCGGCTGAGGCACGGTCTGGAACGCCCAGTTGGAGATCTTGCCGTGCCCCGGCAGCATCGCCACGATCCCGGCCGGCGCGCGGGTGAGGATGCCCCTGCCCTCGCCGCCGGCTTCGAGCAGGCAAACGGTGGTGTCGGGGTCTTCCGACAGACGGTTGGCGAGAACGCATCCCGCGGATCCGCCCCCGACGATGACGTAATCGTAGCTATCCATGACTGCCCCCAGGCGCCCCCGAAGACCGAAGACTAGCGGCCGCTCGCAAGCTCCGCCAGCCGCTCCTCGATGAAAAGCGGCATGCGCCGAGCCTCGAACAGCGCCTCTCGCACCAATCCGTCGAAATGGCGGGTCAGCTCCAGGATCTGCCGCTTCTCGCGCAGGACGAAGTAGACACGACCGACATAGATGGTGGCCTGCAGCGTGCCGTAGACGGTGATCGGCGCGGAGAAGATCTTCTTCCTGTCGAACAGATAGAGGCGCAGCGATGGATAGAGATCTTCGGTCAGCCGCTTCAGATGGCGAAGCTGCTCGATCCGAAGCTCGACGGGCAGATCGGCCCAATAGCTGTCGCCCTTGGCGAAGCCGTCCAGCGCGTCGACCGGCATAGCGATCTCGTAGTCGGTATCGGGCGCGCTGAGATAGGCGAGCCGGTCGC
The DNA here is from genome assembly GCA_963773525.1 of uncultured Alphaproteobacteria bacterium. Taxonomy (GTDB): domain Bacteria; phylum Pseudomonadota; class Alphaproteobacteria; order Rhizobiales; family Rhizobiaceae; genus Notoacmeibacter. Next base: position 554,839 of record CAVZBM010000002.1, read on the forward strand.
GCATGTCGGTGACGGCCTGGTCGGAGGTCCGGCCGGTGGTGTCACCGTATTCGAAGCGGAGCACCGATTCGGTCTTCAGCATGTCGGGCAGGGTCGCCGGCACGTGCCGCACCTTCATGCCCCGCGCTTCCTGATGCCAGCGGTAGATCGCATCGTCTGAGGGCGCCCGTTCCGCCGTCTCCATGCGGACCGCGGCTTCGAGAATGTCGGCGCCCTTCTCGCGGCGATCGGTCAGGCCGAGCAGCCAATCGGTCGAAACGCCGATTTCAGCCGCGCATTCGGCCGCAAACTGAGCATTCGGCAAACGCGCATTGTCGCTGGAGAGCAGGAGGGAGACGGTCGAGCGATCGGCATGGATGGCCCGAGCCAGGCCGCTTTTCGACAGACCCCGTTCCGCCATGACGGCGGTGAGACGCTCCTGAAAGAGCCGGGCTCGTTCTCTCTTGTCCATTGCTGATGATAATGATCACGTGCCGTGAATATTGTCAACAGATGGGTGAGTTTCGCGATCATTCGCATGATTCCGCTGCCCTGTGGTGTGAGTTAGACACTCTGGTGCCGCGGGGATCGCTCGGCGGCCGATCAACCTCCGTCGATAGAAGGGCCCCAATGGAAACCCGCAGGCGCAGCCTCGTCAAAGCCGTCTCATGGCAGTTCTCCGGACTGATCATGATGGCGCTGCTCGGCTTCCTGTTCACCGGCTCGGTCAGCGCCGGTGGAGCGCTGGCGCTTGTCTCGACCGGGATCGGCTTCGTCTGCTACCTGCTGCACGAGCGCCTGTGGACGGCCATCCGCTGGGGCATCGACGTCGGACGGAGCGAAGGCGATGTGGATGCGAACGCCCATTCCGTCCGGAGCTGACGGCGCCGACGGAAAGACTGGCGTCGGATTTGAGGCCGTCCAGCGGTCGAAATCGATCACACCCTATCCTATCTAGCGGCTGATCCTCCCCGACGCCTGGGCCTCTCCCGCCCGGCATAGAGACAAGCCGAAGGCAGAATGACCCATTTCTCTCCCCGCGAGATCGTTTCCGAACTCGACCGTTTCATCATCGGCCAGAAGGATGCCAAGCGCGCCGTCGCCATCGCGCTGCGCAATCGCTGGCGCCGCCAGCAGCTGGAAAGCCCGATGCGCGAGGAGGTGATGCCGAAGAACATTCTGATGATCGGACCGACCGGCGTCGGCAAGACCGAAATTTCCCGCCGTCTCGCCAAGCTCGCCGGCGCGCCGTTCGTCAAGGTCGAGGCGACCAAGTTCACCGAGGTCGGCTATGTCGGCCGCGATGTCGAGCAGATCATCCGCGATCTTGTCGAGGAAGCGATCCGCCTGGTTCGCGAAAAGAAGCGCGAGGCCGTCAAGACGAAGGCTCACGCCAATGCGGAAGAGCGCGTGCTCGATGCGTTGGTCGGCAAGAATGCCAGTCCGGCAACCCGCAGCGCCTTCCGGCAGAAGCTGCGCGACAACGAACTCGACGACAAGGAGATCGAGATCGAGGTTGCCGATACGGGTGGGCAACAGTTCGAGGTGCCCGGCATGCCCGGCCAGATCGGCATGATCAATCTGTCCGACATGATGAGCAAGGCGCTCGGCCAGGCCGCGCACGAAGACGCGCCGCACGACGGTCTCCGAAAGCTACGAGTTCCTGATCGACGATGAGTTCGACAAGCTGCTCGACGACGAGGAGATCGTCGCCGAGGCGCTGCGCATCGCGCAGGAGGACGGCATCGTCTTCATCGACGAGATCGACAAGATCGCAGCGGGCAATAACGGTGTTCAGGGCGGCGTTTCGCGCGAGGGCGTGCAGCGCGACCTGCTGCCACTCGTCGAAGGCACGACCGTCGCCACGAAGCACGGCCCGGTGAAGACCGACCACATTCTGTTCATCGCGTCCGGCGCGTTCCATCTTGCCAAACCGTCGGACCTGCTGCCCGAGCTGCAGGGCCGGCTGCCGATCCGGGTGGAGCTGCGGGCCCTGACGAAGGAGGATTTCCGGCGGATCCTGACAGAGCCGGAGGCCAGCCTGATCCGGCAATATGTGGCGCTGATGAAGACCGAGGGCGTGACGCTGGATTTTACGGAAGACGCGATCGACACGCTGGCCGATGTCGCGGTGAAGCTGAACTCCGAGGTGGAGAACATCGGCGCGCGACGTCTGCAGACCGTGATGGAGCGGGTGCTCGACACGATTTCGTTCGAGGCACCCGACAAGGGACGGCGAGACGCTGACGATCGACGCCTCCTATGTGAACGGAAACGTCGCCGATATCGCCCGCGACACCGATCTCAGCCGCTTCATCCTCTGACGTGACGAGTCTGGCGCCGTCCGATCCGTTGCCGCCGGGCGACAGGGCGGCTTCTTTGCCGCCGAGTCGGATACAGGGCCATGACATCGGCGGCACGATTGCTTAGGAAACGGTCCATGCGCCATTTCATCGCACTCGCTCCGGTCCTCCTCGCCGCCGTGCTTGCGGCTGCGACGCCAGCGCTGGCGGTGACGGTGGCGCCGCCGGGCAACCGTTCCGCAAACGCAGCCGCCGGTGCCCGGGGCCTCGGCAAAGCGGACTGCCGAACTCAGGACGACGTTCGAAGAGAAGTATCAGAAGATCAAGGATCTGATCGCCAGCGACGAGGAGCTGCAGGAGCGGATTCGGGACGCCGCGGCCGAGTACGAGATCGACCCGATCCACATCATCGGCGCGCTGGTCGGCGAGCACACCTTCAACGTCGATGCCTATGACCGCTTCCAGACCTACTACGTGAAGGCCATGGCTTATGCCGGATCGGCGATCCGCTTCGCCTATGACGGTGAAACGGTCACGGATTTCGTGCAGCGCCCGCAATTTGCGGGCTGCCGCGGCAAATCCGGGCAGCTACCAACTGTGGACCTGCCGCGAAGCGGTGTGGGAGCGCAAGTTCCGGGGCAAGGTGACGGGTGGCAAGGCGTGGCCGCACAACCGCTTCTCCGCGGTCTTCTTCCAACCCTTCTATGCCGGCCAGACCTTCGGCCTCGGCCAGTTGAATCCGCTGACCGCGCTGGAGATCTCCGACCTCGTCCACCGGGTCTCGGGCCTGCCGGAGCTCTCAGCCGAGCGTCCCAGGCAGGTCTACGAGACGATCATGGATCCCGACAAGACGCTGCCTTATGTCGCGGCGGCCATCCGCATGAGCATCGATGCTTATCGCGACATTGCCGGAGTCGACATCAGCCAGAACCCCGGTATCACGGCGACGCTCTACAATCTCGGCAATCCCGAGGACCGGGCGCGGGCGCTGAAGGCGCGCGGCGGACTGCCGCAGGAGAACTTCTATGGCTGGTTCGTCAACCACAAGCTGCCGGAACTGCGCCGGCTGATGTGACGGCTGGGCTGTTCGCGCATGATGCGGACGAACTATCCTCAGCCGGATTCGCTTCCGCCCTGGCGGCGCAGCCGCACATAGAGCGCTCCGCCGCCGCCATGGTGCCGCGCCGCCGATTCATGGCCCGAGACAATCGCGCGGAACGGCGCCGTTCTGAACCATTGCGGTACCATGCGCGCCAGAACGCCCTGGCTTTCCGGTGACGAACCCTTGCCGGTGATGACCAGGACATGACGCAGGCCTCGGCGCGAGGCGGCCGAAAGGAAGGCAAGAAGCTGATCATGCGCTTGCGCCTGGTAGAGGCCGTGCAAGTCGATCCGCGCCTCGATCGGCAAGCGGCCCTTTGCAAGCTTGCGCTTCTGGGCGCGATCGATCGGGTGCTGCGGCAGGACCGGGCGCGGCGAGGGGGGCTGGTCAGCCGGATTCGCATTTTTCCGAACCAACTGCTCCGCCGCCTTCTTCACATCGACCGAAGGTGGCGTGCCAGCCCTGTCGCCTCCATCCGCGACGATTGCGTGAACCGAGGCGCTGCCATGCAGCGGCCGCGTCGTGCTGGCGACGCGGTGCCAGAGGACGCGGTCCTCCTCGGACAGTCGCCTGCCCCTGCCCGCTCCGTGCCGCTTCATGATCCGCTTCCCGGCGCTACCGCGCCTTTCGGCCAGAGAACCCAGAAGCGGGCGTCCTCCTTGACGCCGCCTGCCCGTTCGCCTGCCGCGTCACCGGAGCCGATGAAGAGATCGGCACGGGCGGCGCCGGTGATCGCGCTCCCCGTGTCCTGGGCGACCATCAGCCGCCGAAAAGGGTCCGAAAAAGCTGCGACGCCGGGCGCATCGACATAGAAAGGCGTTCCATAGCGCCAGAGTGTCTTATCGACGGCGATCGACCGGCCCGCCGTCAGCTGACAACCCGCCGCGCCGAACGGTCCGAGCGCGGGATCGCTATCGGTGATCTCCCGGAAGAAGATATAGGAGCGATTGCGCGCCATGACCTCCCGCTGCCGCTCGGGATGGGCGTTCAGCCAGGCACGCGTGCCCTGCATGGAGAGGGCCGCGCGATCGAGCGCCCCCTCCTCCAGCAGGCTGGCCGTGATTCCCGAGAAGCGGTGACCGCTCTTGCCGTCGTAACCGACGCGGGTCGTGGTTGCGTCGGCGAAACGGAGCCGAGCCGATCCCTGGATGTGTACGAAGAACGCGTCGACCGGGCGAAGCCAGGCAAGCTCCAGCCCCTGCCCGTCGAGAGCGCCGTCCATGATCTGGCCGCGGTCGAAATAGTCGCCGATCCCGGAGGCCGTCCGACGCCCGAAGCGGACAGAGCGATCCATGGCCGCAGGGCGGTTCTCATCGTCGAGATCGACGAGATCGGGCGGGCGGCGGTGCAGAGGCGCCGAGAATTCCGACGTCTTCGACAAGGCGGCTCGGACGTCCGGTTCATAATAGGCGGTGACGAGGCCCGGCTTGCCGTCGCAGCGGACGACGCTCCACCCCTCGAAATGAAGGCTCAGGACGTCGCGTGCGGCGTCGAGGGTCAGGTCGTTGGGGCCAATCACCTGGTCGAGGGCCGACTGCAGTTGGCCGGGCGCCCGGATCATATCGTCGGGACGATATCGGTCGAGCGGGCGCCGCGGCGCCGACACGCAGGGCCTCCAGCGCCTCGCGGGCATCATCATCGCTCCAGCCCGGCAGTTCCGGCAGCGGCACAGGGCCTTCGAAGCGCGCGTCGGCCGGGCTCGCCGCCATGACGCGGCTTACGCTTCGCCGGTTGCGATCAGCTGCCAGTTCGGATCGGAGGAACCGACCTCGCGGGCGAAGGTCCAGATGTCGACCCCTTCGGTGACCTGATCGGGATCGCCATCGACCAAATTCCTGTCGCGATCATAGGTCGCGGAAATCATCTGCGAGACGAACCTCATCGTGACGTGCGCTTCCCGACCGTTCAGGCCGGCCGATCGCACGTCGGCCTTCTCCAGGCCGACATAGGTGCTCTGGACCTCCTGGTCGGCCTTGCGGCGTTCCTCGATCGCCGACTCGAAATCGGCCATCACATCCTTCGACAGCAGCGAGCGCAGGGTGGCGCGATCGCCCTCGGCAAAAGCCTGGACGATCATTTCGTGCGCCGCCCGGGCGCCCTCCACGAAACGCTTCGGCTCGAAGCCGGGATCGGCCTCGACGATCGCCCGCAACCCGTCATTGGCGGGGGTGCCGGGCTTGGCGACGGAATCCGCCTGCTGCAGCCGCGCCTCGCGATCGTCCTCGCCCATTGCGGGCGCCGGCTGGCCTTCCCGGCGCGGCAAGGCCACGACCTTGTCGTCGCGGGCATCATCGGGCCTACGGAAGACGTCCGTGGGCGGCCGTTCACGGCCGGTCCGCCGGCCGAGCACGCTGCGCAGCTGGAAGGCAATCACGACCGCCAGAACGAGGAAGAACAGCGTACTCAAATCGACAAATTCCATAACTGGCCCGGACCTGCGAATCTCAACGACGCCGAGGGCGCGCTTTCCTTCTCCGATATAGACATAATTGCCGCCCGTTCAAATGGCGAGGCCGCGACCCCATATCGCGGGGGTGGGCACGCGATGACGGGCCCGACATGGAAGGAGTGAAACCTTGCGCTTTGGCATCATCCCGTTTCTGCTGCTGGCCATACCGGTGGCCGAAATCGCGGCCTTCATCGTGGTCGGCCAGTGGATCGGCGTCCTGCCGACGCTCGCCTGCATCGTGCTGACAGCAATCATAGGCTCATTCCTCCTTCGCCGTCAGGGCCTTGCCACGCTCTCCGCCATCCGCCAGGAGGTCGACGCGGGCCGTATGCCCGGCCGGCAACTCGTGCACGGGCTGATGATCGCGCTCGCAGGTGTCCTCCTGATGACCCCCGGTTTCGTGACCGACACGCTCGGCTTCCTGCTGTTTGTGCCGGCCGTGCGCGATGCGGCCTGGCGCTTTCTCAGCCAGCACGTCGTGATGGTCTCCAGCGGAGTCGTCTTCGGCGGGGGCGAGGGGCCGGCCTCGTCGCGCGGCGGCATGGGACGCGGCGGATCAAGAGTGGTCGATCTCGATGCGGACGACTATCAGGTTCATCGCGAATAGGCGGCAGAGGAAACTTGTCCGGTTCGGCGGGTCGTGATAGCCCTGCCGCGAAATTTTAAGGCCCCGTCTGCGCGTCGGACGCGCGCGACCGAACGAGAATGAGAAGGACAGCAGTCAATGGCAGAGAACGAGACGCCAGCCCAAGGCGAAGAACAGAAGGCGCAGCCCCAGATCAACGCGCTCGCCCAGTACATGAAGGATTTGTCCTTCGAAGCACCGGGCGCGCCGGGTATCCTGCGGGAAATGAAGAGCAATCCCGCGATCAACGTCAATGTGTCGGTCAACGCCAATACGCTCGGCAACGACACGTTCGATGTCATCCTGAAGCTGGATGCGAAAGCGACGTTGGAGCAGAAGGTCGTCTTCCACGCCGAGATCGAATATGGCGGCATCTTTCGCGTCACCGGTTTTCAGCAGGAGCACGTGACCCCGGTCATCTATATCGAGTGTCCGCGGCTGCTTTTCCCATTCGCCCGACAGATCATGGCGACGACGGTGCAGGCAGGGGGCTTCCCGCCGCTCATGCTCGAGCCGATCGACTTCGCGCAGCTATTCGCGCGTTCGGCCGCAGAAGCGCGTGCGCGACAGGCGGTCTCCGAAAACGAAAACAAGCAGCCGGTCAACTGACGATCCGGAATAGTTTCACGTGAAACAGCCCGGCAGGTCACGCCCTGCCGGGCTTTTATTTATTCGACGGTGGGGAATCGACCAGTTCTGTCGGACGACAGGCCGGGTCGAGCTTGGTCCAGATCGCTTCACCGGCCAAATCCTGTAGCATCTGGTAGTGGCGGGCCTGTTCCGCCGCCGTCAGCCGTGGAGGGAGCGGCCGTTGGCGCGTCGGAAGCTGTAGTGCGCTCTCCGCATGGCCGCGACCACCGGCGCGGCGGGCATCCAGACCCAGCGAGGTCTGTCGGCCGCCGGTCAATTCGAGATAGACGTCAAGCAGTAGCTCGCTGTCGAGCAGCGCACCGTGGAAGGTGCGGCGCGCCAGATCGATACCGTACCGCTTGCAGAGCGCGTCCAGGCTGTTGGGGCCCATCGGGTGACGGCGCTTGGCCAGTTCCAGCGTATCCACGATCATGTGCGGCGGCAGCGGATCACGCTGCATGCGCGCCAGCTCCGCATTGATCATGCGCACGTCGAAGCTCGCATTGTGGGCGACCAGCTTCGCATCGGCAAAGAAGTCGAGCATTTCGTCGCAGATGTCGCGGAAGAAGGGCTTGCCGGCCAGCTTGTCGAGACCGATCCCGTGCACCGCGAGTGCATCCGGATGGATCTCGCGATCCTCCGGATGGATCATCAGATGAAAGGTCCTGCCGGTCGGGATCCGGTCGACCATCTCGACGCCGCCGATCTCGATCACCCGGTCGAGCGCGAAGTCGATCCCGGTCGTTTCGGTGTCGAAGATGATTTCGCGCATGATCCTGCCCCTTCAGCCCCCCTACTTGAATCAAAGGCGGACGAGTCGCGGTAGTGAACGACTGGTGAACATCGCCACGTTCAACAAGTGCCGCTAGTCGGCGGCGGAGAGCCGTTCGATGATCTCACGAACCTGGCGGCGCGCCGGCTCCATCCCTTCACCCGTCTCGACGACGAATTGGGCTCGCGCACGCTTTTCGCCGTCCGGCACCTGACGGGCCAGAATCTGCTCGAACTCCTCCTCGCTCATCGTGCCGCGCTCCAGCACCCGTTGGCGCTGAATGTCGGCGGGAGCGGAGACGACAACGATCGAATCCATGCGTTCATCGCCCCCGGTCTCGAAAAGAAGCGGTATGTCGAACACCACGAAGGGCGCATTCGACCGCTCCGCCTCGGCCAGAAAGGCGGCTTCCTCGGCCCGGACAAGAGGATGGACGAGGCCTTCCAATCTCTTCATCGCCGCATCGTCGCCGACCACGCGTTGCCGCAGCGCGGCTCTGTCGATGGCGCCCGCACTGACCGTTCCGGGAAAGGCGTCGCCGACCGGCCTCACCGCCGCGCCACCTCTACGGTAGAGGCGATGGACCGCTGCGTCCGCATCATGAACCGGAATTCCCTCCTTTGCGAACATCCGCGCCGTGGTGCTCTTGCCCATGCCGATGGAACCGGTGAGGCCAACCTTCTTCATCCGTCACTGCCTTGCCGCTTCACGCAACCGATCTCCAGATCTGCGACGATACGTGCGCGCAACGCATCGGTAACCTCCGGCCGGATTCCGAACCAGCGCTCGAAACCCGGCACAGCCTGGTGCAGCAGCATGCCGAGCCCGTCGACGGTTCGCAGCCCCCTCTCCTCGGCGGCCGCCAAAAGCGACGTCTTCAGCGGCACGTAGACAATATCCGTCACCGTCGCCTGTTCGCCAAGAGCCTCAAGGCCGGGCCAACCGCCCGCGTCCCCTGCCCCGCTCATGGTCAGCGACGTGGTGTTCACAACGAGGTCCGCGCCGCGGTACAATTCGGGATCGGCGGTCAGCGGCATGGCCCGGCACGGTTCGCCGAAGCGCCGAGCGATGGCCTGCGCCCTCTCGACGGTCCGATTGGCGATCCGGATCTCGCCAAAGCCCCGCTGCCGAAGCGCGTGAATGATCGCAAGCGCCGCGCCTCCGGCGCCGAGAACGAGCGCCGTCCGCCGATGGTCGTCCCAGCCGCGGGCCGAACGGTCCAGGTTCGTCAGGAAACCATAGGCATCGGTGTTGTCTCCGAGGAGCCGGCCTCCTTCGTACCAGATCGTGTTGACGGCGCCGATCGCCTCGGCCGTTCCGGTCGTTCCGTCCAGCAGCGGCATCACCGCCTCCTTGTGGGGAATGGTAACGTTGCAGCCGACCCAACGACCAGCCCGCACGGAGTCGACGAAACGTGTTAGATCAGTCGGCTGAACATCAACAGGCTCATACGTTCCGGCGATGCCGTATTCGGCGAGCCATGCTCTATGGATCATCGGAGAGCGGCTATGGCCGATCGGATGGCCGATGACGCCTGCGCAGACGGGCCTCTCAGCCATCGATCACACCGAGGCTGCGGAGTTGCCCCAGGAGCGGCAGAAGCGGCAGGCCGACAATGGTCCAATAGTCGCCCTCGATGGCTTCGAAGAGCTGGATACCGAGCCCCTCAATCTGGTAGACGCCGACACTTCCAAGAACACCCTCCCCGGCTTCGGCCAGATAGCGGCCGATGAAGGCCGGATCGAGAGGCCGCATTGTCAGTCGAGCAACGTCCACATGGCGCCACAACGCTTCGCCATTGCGGCAAAGAACGATCGCGCTCGATAGCTGGTGCGTCTTGCCGGACAGGGTGAGAAGACGACGACGCGCCTCCTCCATATTCGCCGCCTTGTGCAGGATCCTGTCATCCAGTGAGAGGACCTGATCCGCACCAAGAACAAGAGCATTCGGAGATCGTTCCGAGACAGCCCTCGCCTTGGCTTCAGCCAGGATCAGCGCGACATCTTCGGGTCCGGTGCCTGTTCCATGGAGCGTCCGCTCGACCGCGCGCTCATCGATATTGGCGGGTTCGGCGGAGATGGCCAGGCCAGCCTGCTCCAGCATTTGCCGCCGCCACGGACTGGCCGACGCCAGGATCATCGGTTCATTCATGCCGTCTGCCCCTTCGGTGAAGCCTTGAAGGAGTTAGCGGTGCGGCCGAATCATCGCAAGACCGCCAGACGCGATGTAAGCTGTGAGTCGAGTCGGTTCGGTAAGGATTTGTTAACTTCTCCCCGCTGGAATCGGCAGGGTGTGAATCATTGGGGGTGGCAGGACGGTACAAGCGTCGAAGCCGCTCCGCCTGTGTGAAACCGGTCCCTTTCTCCACAATTCGGACGGCTCGTGCTGTGTTTTCCCCCTGTTGAAGACGATGGTGATGAGGGAATCACTATGCACATCCTGTCCCAAATTGGCATCTGAGGTAGCCGCACGCCCCAAAGCCCAGTGAGAGGTTAACTTCGGCTTAACCATGGTCGCCCTTGTCCCCATCTGTGGAACCACGATATGGCGGGTTCCGGCGAAGGCCCCGTTTTCGACGGCCGGTTGGGGACGGGCGAGAATTCCGGACTCTCACCGACTCTAAGAATCAACAATCTCCCTTCGGGAGTTTTCTTTATATATTTGGGTGGGATAGTCATCCATGCTGGCAAGGTGAGGATGAGGGTGATGGCTGGAGAACGTCTCGTTTTCGATGTGCTGAAGGGACGGGTCGCACAGACGCCACCGCTATGGGTGATGCGTCAGGCGGGTCGTTATTTGCCGGAGTACAGGCAGACCCGTCAGAAGGCCGGTTCCTTTCTCGATCTCTGCTACAATCCCGATCTTGCGACCGAGGTGACGCTGCAACCGATCCGCCGCTTCGGATTCGATGGGTCGATCCTGTTCTCCGACATTCTGACGGTGCCCCATGCGCTCGGCCGCGATCTGCGGTTCGAGGAAGGAAAGGGGCCGATGATGACGCCGATCGAGGTCGGGGAGATCGACGGACTGGCCGGAATCGACGATTTCCACGAAACGCTGGCGCCTGTCTACGAGACCGTGCGCAGATTGCGGGCGGAACTGCCCGACGAGACGACACTGCTCGGCTTCTGCGGCGCACCCTGGACGGTCGCAACCTATATGATCGCGGGCCACGGCACGGCCGATCAGGCGCCCGCACGGATGTTCCTCTACCGGCATCCGGAGGCGATGGACCGATTGCTGGCGGAGCTGGCCCGCCGGTCGGCAGCCTATCTGATCGGTCAGATCGAGGCCGGCGCCGATGCGGTGCAGATTTTCAACTCCTGGAGCGGCGTGCTGGACGAAGACGCTTTCGAGCGGTGCTGCATAGGGCCGGTGCGGAGCATCGTGCAGGCGGTTCACGACCGGTTCCCCGACACGCCGATCATCGGGTTTCCGAAGGGTGCGGGAGCCGCCTATGATGATTATCGCCAGGCGACGGGTGTCGATGCGCTCGGCCTGGACTGGACGGTGCCGCTGAAGCAGGCGAAACGGCTTCAGGCCGACGGTCCCGTGCAGGGCAATCTGGATCCGTTACGCCTTGTCGTCGGCGGTGCGGCGCTGGACGAAGGGATCGATCGGATTCTCTCGGCGCTGGCTGACGGGCCGTTCATCTTCAATCTCGGCCATGGCATCACGCCCCAGACGCCGATCGGCCATGTGGAGCAGATGATCGCGCGGGTGCGGAACTGGAAGGGTGGGAAGCATGGTTGAAACACCGGGGGCCAGCGCTCGGTCCTGGCGGGAAAGGCCCGCGGTGCGGGCCGTCATTGCGCTCGTGCTCACCGCGCTTCTCGTGGGCGGACTCCTGCTGGCCACCGGCGACGGTTTCTATCTCTGGGCCAAGGCGCTGCATGTCATCGCGATCATCGCCTGGATGGCGGCAATGCTCTATCTGCCGCGGCTTTTCGTCTATCACAGCCGGGTCGAGGCCGGCTCGCCGGAAAGCGAAACCTTCAAGGTGATGGAGCGCCGCCTGCTGCGGGCGATCATGAACCCGTCGATGGTCGCAGCCTGGGTCTTCGGCCTCTATCTGGCGCTCGACATCGGCGCGTTCCGGGAGGGCTGGTTCCACGTCAAGCTGGCTTCCGTCCTGCTGCTTTCTGCGCTGCACGGCTATCTTTCCGCGTCGACCCGGCGCTTTGCCGAGGATCGTAACGACAAGAGCGAACGCCATTGGCGGATCGTCAACGAGGTCCCGACGGTTCTGATGATTGTTGTCGTGATCATGGTCATCGTCAAACCGTTCTGACGGTGTCGTCGTCTGCCGCAGGCTATCTTGAAACCGCGCTCGGTTTTCGATAAAGCAGCGCGACCTGCCTTTCCCGCGACCCGCCGCGACCCTATCCCCGATTCTCCAGTCTGATCCCAACGGCCGGCCCGCGTTTCCACTCGAATTTCGGCTTGCAGCCGCCCGATCCGGGCCGATGCGCAGGCCAAGCCAATATGGATGATTCACATGAAACAAATGAAGCTTCAGGAGCTGAAGAGCAAAAGCCCGACGGATCTGATCGCGTTTGCCGAAGAGCATGAAGTCGAGAACGCCTCGGTCCTTCGCAAGCAGGAGCTGATGTTCGCGATCCTCAAGAAGCTTTCCGATCAGGATGTCGAGATCATCGGCGAGGGCGTCGTTGAGGTGTTGCAGGACGGTTTCGGCTTCCTGCGCTCGGCCTCGGCAAACTATCTGCCGGGCCCCGACGACATCTACATCTCTCCCTCGCAGATCCGCCGGTTCCAGCTGAAGACCGGCGATACCGTTGAGGGGCCCATTCGCAGCCCGAAGGAAGGCGAACGCTACTTCGCGCTGCTGAAGGTCAACACGATCAATTTCGACGATCCGGAAAAGATCCGGCACAAGATCCATTTCGACAATCTGACGCCGCTCTATCCCGACGAGCGGTTCAAGATGGAGATCGAGAACCCCGACAAGAAGGATCTGTCGGCGCGCGTCATCGATCTTGTTTCGCCGCTTGGCAAGGGCCAGCGCGCCCTGATCGTCGCGCCGCCACGCACCGGCAAGACCGTCCTGCTGCAGAACATCGCCCACTCGGTCACCAGCAACCATCCCGAATGCTACCTGATCGTGCTTCTGATCGACGAGCGTCCGGAAGAGGTGACGGACATGCAGCGAAGCGTGCACGGCGAAGTCGTCTCCTCGACCTTCGATGAGCCCGCGACGCGTCACGTCGCCGTGGCCGAGATCGTGATCGAGAAGGCGAAGCGCCTCGTCGAACACGGCCGCGACGTGGTGATCCTGCTCGATTCGATCACCCGTCTCGGCCGCGCCTACAACACCGTCGTCCCGTCGTCCGGCAAGGTCCTGACCGGCGGCGTCGACGCCAATGCGCTGCAGCGCCCGAAGCGGTTCTTCGGCGCGGCGCGCAATATCGAGGAGGGCGGTTCGCTGACCATCATCGCGACGGCGCTGATCGATACCGGCAGCCGCATGGACGAGGTGATCTTCGAAGAGTTCAAGGGCACGGGTAACAGCGAAATCGTGCTGGACCGCAAGGTCGCGGACAAGCGCATTTTCCCGGCCATGGACATTCTGAAGTCCGGTACCCGCAAGGAAGATCTGCTGGTGCCGAAGAAGGATCTGCAGAAGATCTACGTGCTGCGCCGCATCCTTTCGCCGATGGGCACGACCGATGCGATCGAGTTTTTGATCGATAAGCTTAAGCAGACGAAGAACAATGACGAGTTCTTCGACAGCATGAACACCTGACTTCGTCCGACCCCGCCAAACGCCGGCGGGCGGCAGGGAGTGTGCTCCCATGGTCGACACGATTTTTGCCCTATCGTCGGGCGCGGTGCCGAGCGGCGTCGCGGTCGTAAGGATCAGCGGGCCGGACGCGAGGCGCTGCCTTGCCGCGTTCGGAGCCGGCGAGCCGGTGCCGCGGCGTGCATCCCTACGAACGTTGCGGATGGCGGGCGAACCGGTCGATCGCGCTCTCACCCTGTTTCTGCCGGGCCCGCACAGCTTCACCGGCGAGGACTGCGTGGAGTTGCATACTCACGGAAGCCCGGCCGTTATCGCGGCGGTGGTCCGTCATCTGGGTGCGCAGCCAGGCTTCCGGCCGGCTGAGCCTGGAGAGTTTACGCGTCGGGCTTTCACCAATGGCCGGATCGATCTGACCGAGACGGAAGCCCTGGCGCAGTTGATCGAGGCCGAGACGGAAGCCCAGCGGCGCTTGGCGACAGCCGGCACCAGCGGCGCGCATTTTCAGCTGGTCACCGGTTGGCAGAACGTCCTGACGCGCCTGCGGGCCCGGCTCGAGGCGGAGATGGATTTTTCCGACGAAGGCGACGTGCCGGCGAATGTAGCCGCAGCCGCCCGGTCGGAACTGACGGAACTGACGGACGAGATGGGGCGTCACTGCGCGGCCTTCACGGGCGCCGAAATTATCCGTCGCGGCTTTCGGATCGCGCTCGCCGGTCGCCCCAATGCCGGAAAGTCGAGCCTTCTCAATCGGCTGGCCGGGCGCGACGTCGCAATCGTCACCGAGGTTGCCGGAACGACGCGCGACCGGCTCGAGGTGAGCCTTGATCTCGGCGGCTACAGGGCGGTGCTGGTCGATCTTGCGGGCCTACGCGCAGACCGAGGATCCGGTGGAAAGGCTCGGCGTGGATCTTGCCTGGGCAACGCTCCGCGAGGCCGACCTCGTCATCTGGATGGACGAGGAGGGCAGGGAGCCCGATTGGGCCGAGGCGCCGCGACGGGTTCTCAAGCTTTTGAGCAAGGCCGATTGCGCCGAGTGTCGGCGACCGGACGGCTGGCTGGCCATTTCCAGTCAGACAGGGGCGGGGATCGATCGTCTGCTGGCGGCGGTTTCGGATGTCCTTCGGGATGCGCTTCCGGCCGCCGATCTGATCGCTCCTGCGACGGAGCGGCAGCGCCACCATCTGGTGGCGGCGATCGCAGCCTGTACGACTGCCGTCGCGAATTGGAACGAGATGCCGACGGAAATCCTCTCGGAGGAGTTGCGTGGTGCCGCCTTTGCTCTCGGACGCATCGTTGGACAGGTCGGGCCTGAAGAACTATTGGACGAGGTGTTCGGCCGATTCTGCATCGGCAAGTGACTCACGTGAAACAAGCGATGATTCACGTGAAACAAGGTACAGCGAAATGATTCACGTGAAACGGCTCAAGAATTGCGAAACGTTCGACGTCATCATCATTGGCGGCGGACATGCCGGCTGCGAGGCCGCCTCGGCCAGTTCACGAACCGGGGCCCGGACGGCGCTCGTCACCATGGCCGCGGACAATCTCGGCACGATGAGCTGCAATCCCGCCATTGGGGGGCTCGGCAAAGGCCACCTCGTGCGCGAGATCGACGCGTTGGGCGGCGTGATGGGCCAGGCGGCGGACCGTTCGGGAATTCAGTTCCGGATGCTCAATCGCCGGAAGGGCGCCGCGGTTCGCGGGCCACGCACCCAGGCCGATCGAAAGCTCTATCGGCAGGCGGTTCAGGCGCTGATGGCGGAGCATCACGACCTTGACCTGGTTCTCGGCGAGGTGGTGGACCTGATCGTCGAGAAGGGGGAGTGCCGCGGCGTGCGGCTGGCGGACGGGAAGACGCTGACCGGCGCCAGCGTCGTCATCACCACCGGAACCTTTCTCGGCGGCCGGATCCATATCGGTGACCGCAATTTTCCGGCAGGGCGGGCGGGAGAGAAGGCGTCGACGGCTCTCGCGGACCGGCTGCGAACGCTGGGACTGAAGACAGGGCGCCTGAAGACCGGGACGCCAGCGCGTCTGGACGGCCGCACCATCGACTGGAAGGCTATCGACCTTCAGCATGCCGATGACGAGCCTGTGCCGTTTTCGCTCCTCACCGAACGGATCAATGTGCCGCAGATCGCCTGCGGCGTCACCCGCACAATGCCGGCGACCCATCGCATCATTCGTGAGAATCTCACACGCTCGGCGCTGTTCGGCGGCCACATCGAGGGCGTCGGGCCGCGCTATTGCCCCTCCATTGAAGACAAGATCGAGCGGTTCGGGGACCGCGATGGCCACCAGATCTTCCTGGAACCGGAAGGCCTCGACGACCACACCGTCTATCCCAACGGGCTGTCGACCTCGCTGCCGGAGGATGTCCAGGCGCAGATCATCGCCTCCATCCCCGGTCTGGAGCGAGCGACGATCCTGCAGCCGGGCTATGCGATCGAGTATGACTATCTCGACCCGCGCGGTCTGGAGGCGACGCTGGAAAGTCGCGCTCTCGGTGGACTGTTCCTGGCTGGCCAGATCAACGGGACGACGGGCTATGAGGAGGCCGGCGGGCAGGGGCTCGTCGCCGGCCTCAACGCTGCCCACAAGGCTCTTGGCCGCCCGGCGGTGGCCTTCGGGCGGGGAGACGCCTATCTCGGCGTGATGATCGACGATCTGATCACACGCGGCGTAACCGAACCTTATCGCCTGTTCACGAGCCGGGCGGAGTTTCGCCTGTCGCTCCGCGCCGACAATGCCGATCTGCGGCTGACGCCGCTTGCCGACCGGCTCGGCCTGATCGGGCCGGAACGTCGCCGGCGATTCAGCGCCTTGCAAGACAGCCTGGAAGCGGCTCGCGTGCTCCTTAAGGGCCACTGCCTCACTCCTAACGAGGCGAGCCGGCATGGACTTCGCATCAACGCCGACGGCAAGCGGCGCGACGCTTATGATTTGCTGGCGCGGCCGGAAATCAATCTGGCGACGCTTCGAGCGGTCTGGCCGGAGCTGGCGAACATCGACGCACGGACGGCCGAGTTGGTCGAGATCGAGGCGACCTATGCCGTCTATACCGATCGGCAACGGGCAGATATTGCTGCCCTCGCGCGGGATGCATCCCTGCGTCTTGGCACCGACCTGGATTATCACGCCATTGCCGGGCTCTCGCGGGAGTTGCAGGACAAGCTTGCAGCGGCCACGCCCCGCACAATCGCTGAGGCAGGTCGCATCGAAGGCATGACGCCGGCCGCTCTCGGTCTTTTGATCGGCCACGCGAGGCGCGACCGGTCAGCCCAGGCGGCGTAGCGGCCATGGTGGTTGTTTCACGTGAAACAGAAGCGGCACTGGAGCGGTATGAAGCCCTGTTCCGGAACTGGAACGCACGGATCAATCTTGCTGCGCCGTCGACTCTGCTGGACTTCCAGCGGCGCCATGTGGCGGACAGCCTTCAATTGCTCGATCTCGCAGAGCGCGGGCGGCGATGGGTGGATCTCGGCTCCGGTGGCGGTCTTCCCGGCATCCCCGTCGGTATCGCGCTGGCGGAGCAGAGGGGCGCGCATATCGATCTGGTCGAGAGCAATCGGAAGAAGACCGCCTTCCTCCTGACCTGCATCGTCGAATGCGGGGCGTCGGCGACCGTTCATCCGGTACGGATCGAGGCGGCCGCGGCACGTCTTCCGCACGCCGACTACGTCACCGCACGCGCGCTGGCTCCGCTGCCGGAACTGATCGCGCTGGCCGAACCCTGGCTGACGGGGGGAGCGATCGGCTTGTTCCACAAGGGCCGAGGCTACAGGGATGAGCTGGACCTCGCCAAACACCGTTTCCGCTTCGATGTTACTGTGCATGAGAGCGTGATCGATCATGAAAGTGTCATTCTGCGGATTCAAAATCCCGTCCGAGTGTGATTTAACGATAACGAACCCAGCCCTTGGGATGCGGAGACGGCCATGCGCATCATCACCATCGCGAACCAGAAAGGTGGCGTCGGCAAGACGACGACGGCAATCAATCTCGGCACCGCGCTGGCCGCCACCGGCCAGCGGGTCCTGCTCGTCGATGTCGATCCGCAGGGCAATGCCAGCACGGGCCTCGGCGTCGAGCGCGAGGAGAGGCTGATCAGTGCCTATGATGTGCTGGTCGGCGCGCACAGCGTCGCCGAAGCAGCCATCCCGACCGCCGTGCCCGGCCTTCACGTGGTCGCCTCGACGATGGACCTTCTCGGCGTGGAGATGGAGATCGCGGGCGACAGGGACCGGGCGCTCAAGCTGAAGAACGCTCTGCGTGCGGCGCGGATCAGCGGCGTCAGCTATGATTACGTCCTGATCGACTGCCCGCCCTCGCTAAACCTGCTGACGCTGAACGCCATGGCGGCAGCGGACTCCGTTCTGGTTCCGCTGCAGTGCGAGTTCTTCGCCCTCGAAGGCCTCAGTCAGCTGCTGCGAACGGTCGAGCAGGTGCGACAGACGATCAATCCGAAGCTCGAGATCCAGGGCATCGTGCTGACGATGTTCGACCGCCGCAACAATCTGTCGAACCAGGTCGTGGAGGACGTGCGGGAGCATATGGGCGAGAAGGTCTATAATACGGTCATTCCACGCAACGTCCGGGTTTCCGAGGCGCCGTCCCATGGCAAGCCGGCCATTCTTTACGATCTGAAGTGCAGCGGCAGCCAGGCCTATCTCAGATTGGCCTCGGAAGTGATCCGCCGCGAGCGTCGGTTGCAGGCCGCGTGACGAGGAGAAGGTTGCGATGAACGAAGAAGCTCCAAGGAAGCGGCTGGGCCGAGGCCTCGCCGCGCTGATCGGCGAGATCGATCCGCCGGCGGGCGGTCAGCCGGTCGCAATGGCAGCAGCGTCGGTCGATGGGAGGATCCCCGTCGATCGGATCGTCCCCAACCGCCGCAATCCGCGTCGCCATTTCGACGAGGACGAAATTGCCGATCTGGCGCAGTCGATCCGGGCGCATGGGCTGGTCCAGCCCGTCGTCGTACGACCGGATCGCCGCACCCCCGGACAGTTCGAGTTGATCGCAGGGGAGCGACGCTGGCGCGCCTGCCGTCTCGCGGGGCTTTCCGATGTGCCGTATCTGCTGCGCGATGTCGATGACCGAACGGCGCTTGAACTGGCGATCATCGAAAACGTTCAGCGCGCCGATCTCGACCCGATCGAGGAAGCGGCCGGTTATCAGGCGTTGGTCGACGAGCATGGCTATTCGCAGAACGAGTTGGCCGGCGTGATCGGCAAGAGCCGGAGCCACGTTGCCAACACGCTCCGCCTGCTGCGACTGCCGCAGGTGGTTCAGGACATGCTCAGCGAGGGCAGTTTGTCCGCCGGCCACGCAAGGACGCTGATCACGGCCGAGGATCCGGAAAAGCTGGCGCGCCGGATCGTCGAGCGCGGAATGACGGTGCGCGAGGCCGAAGCGATCGCCGCAGGTGATGTAGACGCCGACCGAGCGGGGGTCGGACGGCGTTCGGAACCGGATGCTGCACTGTCGGCGCTGGAACAGCGTTTGGCCGGTTCGCTCGGCCTGAAGGTCAAGGTGGCGAAGGGAGTCCGGGGCGGTGAAGTCCGGCTGAAGTTCAGGAGTCAGGACGATCTCGACCGCCTGATCGAGCGGCTCACCGGTTAGTTCTTCAGCCGGCTGTCCTATCAGGCTGCCCGCTGTTGCCGCCGGGCTTCGATGGCGATCGCCAGCAGCGTGTGCCGAAGGGTCTCTACACCGAGCGAGCCATTCTTGCGGACAGCCAGAACCGTTTGCTGAACCCGGTCGTCGGCGGCCGCTATCCGGTCAGCCGACCATAGCGCGAGGGCTTGGGTCACCGCGTCGCGGCGAGTGAAGAAGACCGGGGGCCTGGCCTGCTGGACCGCATTGGCGGCGGTCAATCGCTGGCTTTCCATCGTCAGGCGGATGTCCTGCAGCTGGGCGATCGAGCGGAGGAGGGTGCCAAGGATCGCGTTGAGGTCCGTGCCGGCCTTGATGAGCCGGCCGAGCTCCCGATCGAGCCCTCGCAGGTCGCCGGTCAGAGCCGTATCGGCTAACGCGTCGGCGGAGAGGGCGGCGACGTCGCCGATGCTGGCGAGCACATCGTCGGCCGTCACCTCGCCCTGTCCATCGGCGTAGAGCGCCAGCTTTTCCAGTTCGCTGCGTGAGGCAAGGCGGTCCCCGCCGAGCGAAGCCGTCAGCAACGCCCGGGCTTCGGCCCGTAAGGCCAGACCGGCGCCGCCAAGCACCTCCTCGATCAAGCGTTCCAGATCGCGCGTCTTATCAGCATAGCTAGGCAGGGCCATGGCCGAATCCGCCTTTTCGCAGAGGCCACGCAGATTGGCCGCGGCCCGTTTGAGGTCGCCCGCTTCCAACAGGAGCCGCGCATCCCTCGGCGGGTCGGCCAGGAGATCGCCGAGCACCGTCAGAAAGCCCTTGGCGCCGCCGGCATTGCGTAGCCAGATCAGGCGCTCGCCGCCGAACATCGAGACCGTTCGCGCCTCGTCGGCCAGACGCGCCGGGTCGGCGTCGATCTCGGAACCTTCCAGGCGAACGACGGAGAACGGGTCGTCAGCGGCAAGGCCGGTTCCCCGGGCGAACTGCTTCGCCCGTTCGGCGACCAGCCCTCGGTCGGGCCCATAGATCAGGATCGTCCGGATGCGTGGATCCGGACGGGCAATCCAGCCGTCGACTTCGTGGGCCTTGCGAGTCGCCATGGAAACGCCCCTAGCATGGGGACGGGGCCGAGGGCGACTGAAAAGGCGGGCCGGGGATCAGGACAGGCAATCGCGGTGCCGGATGCCGCTTCGTCATCCAATCGGGGCCGGTCGAGCGCGCATCCGACGGCCTCGCATCGAGAAGAATGTTGGGCTGCAGACATCGCGATCCAGAGGCGCTCGCCGGATCGAAGCATTGCAACGTTTCTCGGCCTGCTTCGCCACTGGCCGACGCGGTCGCCTTGTGAAAATATATGGAATATTGAATGTTTTATCCCCATATCGTAGAAGGTAGCGCCGAAGCGGTCCACGCGGGGTGCTATGATCCGGCGTTGTCGAGGGGTTTACCGTGACACTGACACTGCTGCAGTACGTTCTTGGCGGGTTCTCCGGAGTGCTGGTCGGCCTGACGCTCGGTCTTTTTGGCGGCGGCGGGTCGATCCTCGCCGTTCCACTCATGGTGTATCTCGTCGGCGTGCCGGTGCCGCATATGGCGATCGGCACCAGCGCCCTGGCCGTCGCGGCCAATGCCGCCACGGGCCTCATCAGCCATGCCCGGCACGGCTCGGTCCGTTGGCGTCCGGCGCTGTTCTTTACTCTCGCCGGCATCGCCGGCGCATGGCTCGGCTCGACGCTCGGCAAAGCGTTCGACGGACAGCGACTGCTCTTCCTGTTCGCCATTCTAATGATCGTGGTCGCGGCGATGATGTTCCGCAGCCGCGATCGCCGTGGCGTCTCGGTGGTCACGCTCGACGCCTCCGCGATCCTCAAGCTGGTCGGCTTCGGGCTCGGGGCCGGCGCTCTCTCCGGCTTTTTCGGCATTGGCGGCGGCTTCCTGATCGTGCCCGCCCTGATCGCCGCGACGGGCATGGACATTCTCTTGGCTGTCGGCACGTCGCTGGTCGCCGTCGCCGCGTTCGGGCTGACGACGGCGGCCAATTATGCCTTCTCAGGCTTCGTCGACTGGCCTCTCGCTGCCGTCTTCATTGCCGGCGGTATCGCGGGGGGCCTCATCGGCGAGAACATGGCGCGGCGCCTGTCGACCAAGGGCGGTGCCCTGAACATCGCTTTCGCAGGGCTCGTCGTCGTGGTCGCGGTCTACATGCTCGTCAAGAGCGGCATGGCCTTGCTCTAAATGCGCTTGCCGCCGCACCGCTGCGTCGGTGTCGTATCCGGCAATCGTATCGGACCGTTCTGAGCAACACCTGGCCGTTGCCGATTTCGCACCTCTGGCTAAGAATAGAGCCGGGTACAGCTACGCAGCGCCGAACAATCCAGCTTCTATCTGGCTTGTGCTGCTTTCGTCTCCCATTCCAACGCGTTAGGTAAAATATAGTCGAGCGGGTAGTCCTTATCTATACTGGCATTTCCCGCACGCATCAGCAGACGATTACCCAGCGTCCACCGGCTCAGACCGAAAATATCGGATTCAAAGTCACTGTAATTTTGCAAACATTAGGTCAGAAATACCAGGGAAAATCAAGTTTTTCTCCATTGACCCCTTGCAACCGTGGGCTGTAGGTTAAGGAAAAGCTAACACAAGGTGTGTCCGATGTCCGTAGCCTGGCGCTTTCTTTTCGGGCAAAAGTCTGCCGGGTCAGACCGTGAGCAAGACATTGCCGCGTTAAACTCCATATCCTCTCGCCTTCCGGGCGACGCTGCGCCCGGCCATGCGATGGAGCATCTGGGTCAGCAAAACGAACTACTGCATGTTCGTATTGGGCTGATGGCCGATCGCCTCGACGATCTGAAGTCGCTCGCCGAAGATTTCAATCTCATATCGACCCCCATTTCCGAAATAGCCGAGGACCTTCCAAAGGCGCAGGCTCGCCTTCTTGAATCCGATGCACTTCTTCAGCGGGAAAGACGCGAAAACCAGACAGCCAGGGATCGTATCGCTTCCTTGCAGGAAAAGCTCGATACTTCAGTCGACGAACATCGGGATTCAGCGAACGCAGCGGAACGGCTGCGCGTCGCGGTCGAAAAGAATGAAGCCGAATTAACCGAATTGCGGATCCGCCTGAGCGAGGCCGAAGCGGTCGCTGAAAATGCCAGCCGTCGCGCAGCGGCAGAGGCCGATGATCGCGTGCGGATCGAGGGCGAGCTGTCGACCACGAGAGCAAGCAACGAATTGAATGCCGATCTGGTCCGGACGCTTCGGCTGCGGGAAGGCGAACTTGCCGCCGACACCGCGAACCTGGAGAAGGAAAAGCAGCGTCTTCAGAAAATTGTCGACCAGCAGCTCTTGCGATGCGTGGAGCTAGAGGACGAGGCGAATGCGGCTGAAAAGCAGGCCCATGACCATTTGCAGACAATCGAGGAGCTGCGCGAAGAGGTTCGGGCCGAGCACAATGCCCGGCTGAATGCAGTGCATTCCCAGGGGCTCGTAATCTCTTCCCTTTCTGCTGAAAAAGCGTCCCTTCTGCTGAAGGTCGAAGAGATCAATGCCCGGCTGAGCGCCGCCGATCAGACGATCGGGCAGCTCCGTACCTCCATCGATGAACGGGATCAGGCTTTGAAGTCGCTGGAAGACTCCGTGCGGCTGCATACCAGGGAGGCTGCCGCGCTCCAGCGCCACAACGCGATACTCGAGAGGCAGGCGCAAGAGGGGGCGACGCAGCTGGCTGAAGCAAAGCGGGCGGCAGAGGGCGCCAGCAAGAAGGCCGCCGCCCTCGCGGCCGCCTTGTCGGAAAAGACACAGGCTTTGGAATCCGCGATCAAGACCAACGATCTTCGGTCTCGCCGAATCGATGAACTGGTCGAGGCTCACGAAAAGGATCGCTCCAGCCTCGAATCTGCAAACCGGCTCCTCGTCGAGGAACGGGAAAACGAGCGAGCGGAGCGAACGCTGGCGCAAGGCGCCCTGAAGATCGCCCGCGAAAGCCGGGCCTCCTTGCAGCGACAGAACGAGGCGCTCAAGAGGGCCAATCGCGCGCTGCGCAATGCAGCCACCGAAACCGGCCGGGACGGCGTTCTGTCCATGGACGAAGATCTATCCCAGCCGGTCGGCCAGTTGGTCGCGCATGCGGTGGAGGAGATCGCGGAGCACGCGTCCAACGTGAGCACCTTTCCCCCGAAACCGCGGGACCATGGAGCTTGAGATGCGCCCCGGCCAACGGCTCTTCGGCTTTCAGGTCAGGTCGCGGCGCCACGGTCAGTAAGTCGATAAATGCAACTTTCCACGTCACGTTCAGGGTTTGAGGAGGGGCAATATGCCCGAGGATGCACTTAAGGCACATCACAATCGCTCGGCTCTATCGAGCGCAGGATCGACGGAACTGATCTCCGCGCGTTTCGATCGAGAAAGGCGGGATGAGATTCAACATAGGGTGGACCTGAAGGCCGTGGAAAGAGATCGCCCATCAGATGCCGAATCGATGGGCCGAACGTTGTCCAATCAACGCACGACGGAATGGGCTGAAACGCTGGAGCTCGTGAAGGAAGCGTGTGATTCGATTCGGATCAGCGAGGAGCGTGTGGCGCTGCTCGAGGCCGAACTGGAACAGGCGAATCTGATGAGTCGCAGCGAGATCCAGAATATGGCGGCTCGTCTGGAGGCGGCAAAAGAGGAAATCCAGTCGGCGAACGACAGGGCCGAGGCTATGGAGTTTCGCGCGATCGAAGCCGAGATGTGGCTTGGCAAGATCAATGAGGCTCTGCACGAAGGATTCGGAGCTTTCGTGAACCGCAATTCCAAAGGGCGTCGCTGATCTCGCTGATGCCGGGTCGCTTCAGGGGAGCGCAAGACAATCGTGATGGCACAGAAGATCATGGTCCGCCCGAGCCATCTCAGCCCCTCTGCCGACCGGACCGTACAGTGGCGTGCGGCGGTAGCGTTCATACAGACCGCGTCAGAATGCGTGCAATCTTATGAACAGCGCCTGAGCGATTTTTCCGATCGCGTCTCCCAGCTTGCGGAGACCGTGATGGCCCACCGCGAAAAGGCGACCCGCCGCATTGCGGAACTGGAGGCACTCCTCGAACAGAAAGACCGCGAATACGGCGAAGTGCTCGAACTCCTGGAGCGGAAATCGAACGAGGCGATCTATCTGAAAGCGGCGTTGAAACATTCGACGCAGGAGATCGAAGCGATCGAACACGCAATAAAGGGTTCTATCGAAGAGATTTCTACGATCCGGTCGCGTCTGGCGGATTGATCTTTCGGAACCCATCGACCGCGGTGGCGTATGCCAAGGCTGCGAATGGGAGGCGGCACGGTGGCGACGCAATCATCGTACTCGTAACCGCGCGGTAACCCGCGCCCGTTTCGGGCTTCGAAACCACCACGATTTTCCTAGCCTGGAAACGACAAAAGCCGCGGTGTTCCGCGGCTTTGGAGATTTTTTGGAAAATGGAGCGGGCGATGGGATTCGAACCCACGACCCCAACCTTGGCAAGGTTGTGCTCTACCCCTGAGCTACACCCGCTCACCGCCCGCCACGGTTAAATCGAGGCGGGAACGGGCGCTATATCGCCGAAGCGCTGGGCGAATGCAACAGAAAATTTGTACAAGCAGCGCCAGCGGCCGGCTGGAAGACCCCTTCCACTTGACGCGTGGGGTCGGGTTGCGCGATCGGAACGCCGAGCGGATCCACAGGGGAAGCGAAATGGCCGCAACCGAACCTTCCGCCGAGGCGCGCCGGCGTGCGGCGCCCGCACTGGAACGCCTCGCCATGCTCGGCATTGCGGCGCAGACCCATTGGCACCGGCCGCATCACACGGTCGAGGAAAGCCGCGCCGATCGCGGCGACGCGCCGGGCCATACGAAGAACCTCTTCGTCAAGGACAAGAAGAGCCGGTACTTCCTCGTCACCGCGCGCGACGACGCCGATCTCGATCTCAAGGGCCTGCATCGCCTGATCGGAGCCCAGGGCCGGCTCTCCTTCGGATCGGCGGAGAAGATGGAGGAGATGCTCGGCGTCCTGCCGGGTTCGGTGACGGCGCTGGCGGCGATGAACGCGGCGCCGGAGGCGATCCGATTCGTCATCGAGGAGGCGTTGCTGACGGGCGAGGTGATCCATTGCCACCCGCTGACCAATGAAGCGACGACGGCGCTGGCGCCCTCGGACCTCCTCGCCTTCATGCGGGCCGCGGGACATGATCCGCTCGTCTTGAATCTGGAAGCCGAAGACCCTCTATAGGAAGAGAGTTGCGGCACCGGCCAGGAGCAGGACGAAATGAGTACGAGCGACGGACTACTGAACCTTTCGGCGGCCGATTCCGCTGCCGAGGCCGCGGCGGCCGATCTCGTCCGCGAGACGACCACAGCGAATTTCACGCAGGATGTGATCGAGCCGTCGAAGGCGGTGCCGGTCCTTGTCGACTTCTGGGCCCCCTGGTGCGGGCCGTGCCGGCAGCTCGGCCCGACGATCGAGAAGGTGGTGCGCGAGGCCAAGGGCGCGGTCCGCCTGGTCAAGATGAATATCGACGACCATCCGGCGATCGCCGGGCAGCTCGGGGTGCAGTCGATACCAGCCGTCTTCGCCTTCGTCGACGGCCGCCCGGTCGACGGTTTCATGGGAGCGCTGCCGGAGAGCGAGATCAAGGCCTTCATCGGTCGTCTGCCGAAGAGCAACGGCGCCCCCGCCGATCCGATCGCGCAGGCGCTGGAAATGGCGCGGGAAGCCGAAAATGGCGGCGAGATCGAGCAGGCCATGCAGATCTATTCGGCGATCCTGGAGCGGGTGCCCGACAATGGCGAGGCGAAGGTCGCGCTTGCGGGCCTGCTCTGGGATGCCGGCCAGAAGGACGAGGCGACCGCGATGATCGCCGACCTGCCGGCCGACGCCGATCTCGAAGGCCTCGCGATGCTGCGCAAGCGAATCTCGCTGGAGGAGGAGGTCGCCGCGCTCGGCGATCCGGAGGGCCTGGCCAGGCGTATCGCCAGCAATCCGGACGATCACCAGGCACGGTGCGACCTCGCGGCGATCGAAAACGCACGCGGTCACCGCGCGGAAGCGGCCGATCTGCTGCTGGAGATCATCCGGCGTGACCGCGACTGGCGCGACGGCGAAGCGCGGACGCAGCTGCTCAACTTCTTCGAGGCGTGGGGGCCGAAGGAGCCGACGGTCGCCCAAGCCCGGCGCAAGCTGTCCTCGATCCTGTTCGCCTGACGGGTCCGTCGACGGATTCGACCGAACCGGACGCTTGAGAAGCCCGAGCGTTGCGCCAGATGCAGTCCCGGGCCCGATCGACGGCCCTGATGCGCAGGGAGCGGCAGCCATGCAGGCGGGCAACAGGAACTACCGCAGCACCGACGATCTGCCCGATACAATCCCGATCTTTCCCCTCTCCGGAGCGCTGCTGCTGCCGAGCGGGCGCATGCCGCTCAACATCTTCGAGCCGCGTTACCTACAAATGGTGGAGGCGGCGATGGCCGGCGACCGGCTGATCGGTATGATACAGCCGGCGCTCGACGGCAGCAGCCGCGCCGATGGCGTTCCCCAGCTGGCGCCGGTCGGCTGCGTCGGGCGCATCGTCTCCTTCGCCGAGAGTGGCGACGGACGCTACCTCGTCACCCTTCACGGCGTCTGCCGCTTTCGCCTCGGCGAGGAGATCACCAGGCCCCATCGTGCCTATCGGGTGGCGCGGATCACGCCGTTCGCCGCCGATCTTTCCGAAGAAGACCGCAGCGCGGTCGACAGGAAGGGCCTGATCGCCGCGTTCCGGGCCTTTGTCGAGGCAAACGAGATGGAGGTGGATTGGCGCAGTGTCGATCAGGCGAGCACGCAGACGCTGGTCAACGTCCTGTCGATGATGTCGCCCTATGGGCCGGCGGAAAAGCAGGCGCTGCTGGAGGCGCCGGATCTGAAAAGCCGGGCGCAGACGCTGATCGCCATCACCGAACTGCTCCTGGCGCGCGTGCCGGAAGGGCAGGGCGGCAGCAGCCTGCAATAGATCATGACCGATCCCGCTCATCGCGCAGCCATATCGCAGCCCGGCCATGAACGGCCGGACCCGCACATGCTGGAGCTTCTGGTGTGTCCGCTCACCAAGGGGCCACTGCACTACGACGAGGCGGCCGGCGAACTGATCTCGGCCTCGGCCAAGCTGGCTTATCCGGTGCGCGGCGGCGTCGCTATCCTGCTGCCCTCCGAAGCGCGCCTGCTTGCGGAGCCGGTCGTGCCGGCCGACGAGTCGGGTGCGGCTCTGTCGCGATCCGCGCAGCGTCCGGACGGGCCGGACGACGAAGGTGGAGAGGATCCCGGTTGAGACAGCAGCTTCGCCAACGGGTCTTTTCCAGACGTGTCGGATTGCCTATAGGCTGAGCACCATGGCACGCGTTGATCGAACAGGCGACTGGGCCAGCCGCCACGCACCCACGCTGGAAGAGGTCGAACTTCTGGCCCGGCAGGCCTATGCTCATCTGCCGGAGCGCTTTCGGGAGCTTTCGGGCCAGGTGATCATCTCGGTGGCCGAGTTCCCGACGGACGACATCATGGATCATCTGGCGATGGAGACGCCGTTCGATCTTCTCGGCCTGTTCGAAGGGACGGGCGTCGCCGAACGCTGGAATCCGCAGACCGGCGAGGGACCCAACCGGGTGACCCTCTATCGCCGCGCGATCCTGGACTATTGGTCCGAGAACGACGAGACACTGGGCGATATCGTCAGCCACGTGCTGATCCACGAGATCGGCCATCATTTCGGCCTGTCCGACGATGACATGATGCGGATCGAGGCCAGCGTCGACTAGAGCCTTTCATGGCCAGATCGAATCACACGGTCGGGTCGCCATCGACCACGATCCGGCGTATTTCCGGCGGCTGTTCCCAAGCAAATCCAATCAGTTCCTCCATCCCGTCTTCCCGTTCGCGGTAATAGCCGACGGAATGGACGAGCTTGAAGGACTGGTCCTTCTGCCTCAGGCGCAGAGCGAAGCGGAAGCTGCCTTTCCGCTCGATCGCCTCCTCGAAGGTCTTTGCGATCATGGCTGCGTCTTCCGGATGGAACTGCTGGATCGCCCAGCGGAAGTCCGCCGCACCCTCGACCGGTTCCAAGCCAAGGACGCGATAGGTGTCCGTCGACCAGTAGGTCAATCCGCTATCGATCTCGATCCGCCAGATGCCGAAGGGCTCGTAGGCCGCCATCAGATCGACGATTTCCTCACCGGACAGGCCGAATCCCTCGATCTGCTGTCTCTCGCGTCGTCCCTTCTGGACGGTCAACGGGGAGGCTTCCATGGCGATTCCATTGTGGTTCAGGCGTCACATAAGGGCGGATCAGAAACCTTGGCACGACTTTCCGACGCTCGTCCAGAAGGTCCGGCCGCAAGGTCTTCGCCCCGCGGGTGCGCCTTTGCCCGCCCGCCTGCGGCGGGTTCGTCCTGCTCCACATGGTCGAGCCGGAGTCGTCGAAGGGCGATGCAACAGAGCTGGTCGAGGAATGAGGCCGGACTCACGCCGCCGTCCCTATTGCTCGCCGAGTTTCATATCGGGTGAATAGGTCTTGCCTTCGACGGTCTTGACGACGGC
Organism: uncultured Alphaproteobacteria bacterium; assembly: GCA_963773525.1. Classification (GTDB taxonomy): domain Bacteria; phylum Pseudomonadota; class Alphaproteobacteria; order Rhizobiales; family Rhizobiaceae; genus Notoacmeibacter. The sequence continues at coordinate 583,626 of CAVZBM010000002.1, forward strand.
CTGGGCCACCCTCATCGCTCCGATCGCGGCATCGAATGCGTAGGCCGGTCCACCGTGCAACCGCCAGCCTTTCGAAAGCGCCTCGCTAACACGATGACAGAAGCTGGAATCGTCGGGTCCGGTGAGGACGCGATAGAGGTGCATGGCGTTATTCCTTCCCTTCTCCGCTCGTGAGGCCGGCGCGGACGAGGAGGCGCCGGGCGGCGTCCCGGTGAAGCCGCTCCACCATCCGCCCGTTGACCGTCAGCACGGCCCTGGAGCGATTGGCCGGATCGGCGAAGGCGCCGACGATTTGCCGGGCATGCTCGATCGCGGCCGGGGCCGGCGTGAACGCCTCCCGCGCCGCATCGATCTGCGATGGGTGGATCAGCGTCTTGCCGTCGAAACCGAGCGCGGCAGCCTGACGGCACTCGTCCTTGAGGCCGGGCGCGTCGCCGAGATCGTTGAAGACCCCGTCGAGGACCGAGAGATCGCCGGCGCGGGCGGCCATCACCATCTGGGCGAGAAAGGGCCGCAGATTGATGCGGTCCGACCCGGGCGTCATGCCGCTCATGGCGACCAGGTCGTTGGTGCCGGCGACAAGCGCGCTCAGTCGCGCAGCCGGCGCGTGGCCCAGTTCGGCGATGGCGGCGAGGTTCATCAGCCCGCGCGGCGTCTCGATCATCGCCCAGATGCGGAAGCCAGCCGCATTGCTCATCGATCCGAGCGATTCCGCAAGGGCGAGGATCTGGGCCGGCTCCTCGACCTTCGGCAACAGGATCGCGTCCGGCAGGCAGGCCACCGCCGCCAGCAGATCCTCTGTGCCCTCCGGCCCTTCCAGCGGATTCATCCGGATGACGCGATAGAAGGGCGCCGTCGGATTGGCGCGAAAATGCGTACGAAGCGCTTCGCGCGCCGCATTCTTCTCCTCCGGCGCGACGGCATCCTCCAGATCGAAGATTACCGCGTCGGGCGAGAGTGCCGAGAGTTTCGCCAGCGCCCGTTCGTTGATCGCGGGCACGAAGAGCGTGGCGCGAAGGGGAGGGGCGGAGCGGCTCGAATCATTTGTCGTTTCGCTGGTCATGGATCCCGTTTTCGCGTCCGCCGCGCAGCGGTGCAAGCGCGCGAACGGCAATATGGTCTTTCCGTTGCGCCGCCGCTTTGCTAATGCGGCGGCAACGCATCGAGAAGGCCGACCGAAATGGACAAGTTCACCACGCTGACCGGCGTCGCGGCGCCACTGCCCGTCGTCAATGTCGATACCGACATGATCATTCCGAAGGATTATCTGAAGACGATCAAGCGGACCGGCCTCGGCCGGGGCCTGTTCGCCGAGATGCGCTACAATGAGGACGGCACCGAAAATCCTGATTTCGTGCTCAACAAACCGGCCTACCGCAACGCGCAGATTCTGGTCGCCGGCGACAATTTCGGCTGCGGTTCGTCGCGCGAGCACGCGCCGTGGGCGCTGCTCGATTTCGGCGTTCGCTGCGTGATCTCCACGGGCTTCGCCGACATCTTCTACAATAATTGCTTCAAGAACGGCATCCTGCCGGTCATCGTCTCTCCAGACGATCTCGAAAGGTTGATGGACGATGCGGAGCGCGGCGCCAACGCCACGCTGACCATCGATCTCGACGCGCAGGAGATTCATGGGCCCGATGGCGGCGTCGTCCGGTTCGACGTGGATTCCGACCGCAAGCACCGCCTGTTGAACGGGCTCGACGACATCGGCGAAACGCTGCAGAAGGAACCGTCGATCGGGGCCTACGAAAAGGAGCTCGCGGAGCGCCATCCCTGGGCCTGACCTTCGCGGTCGGCCCATTGGCGCTCAGTCGGCCTATTTTCACTCCGCCGGACCAATGGTCCACAGGCCATTTCCGTTCGTCGGCGCATAGACTTGGCGCATTTGCCGCTTTGCGTCTATTGATGGAGCAGCGACCCCGTTCGGGAGTGTCTCATGCCGTCCATGGCGCGAATGGTCCTACTGATTGCGGGCCTCGCCGGTCCCGCCCACGCCCAGGGTGAGAACGAGGCCGCCACGAATCCGCCAGCGCAGGCCGAAGTGGCCGAACTGCCGGGCAAGGCGGTCAGCGCAACTCCCTTCGCCGGCGGCACCCTTTCGGTCCGCGCGATCGACGGAGAAAAGGCGGTCTTCTTCAACGGATCGGAGATAGCGCGCGACCTTTCGGCCCAGCTGTTGCGCCAGTTCAATGTGGGAGGGGCGCCGGTGGCGCTCTATGCGATGGGCGCGAACGGCAAGTCCTCCGCGCCCTGCAACGGCTTTCTGCTGATCGTCTGGCGTGACCCGCAGGGCCTGGTGCAGGCGCGGACGCCACCCTTCATCTGCGGCACGGACGGGCCGGCCATCACGTCCGACGCCCTCTACTTCTTTTCCGACGCGATTGCGCCCGGACAGGTCAATCCGATGGTCCGCTGGACCGCGGACCGCGGTTTCTCGATCGCCGCCAATCTCTCCTTCGCGCCGGTGCCCGGTTCCGGCTGGGACCGACTCGAGGACAGCAATCTTTCGGTCCGTCAGCTGATGATGAACGCCGCCGTCTATGCCCAGGCCACGGCGACGCTGGGAGACCAGCTCTATGGCGTCGTGCAGGCTCTCGAGAACCGCTCGACCGTGTCGAGGCCGGAGCCCGGCATTCATGTGGTGGAGGGCTGCGCTCCCAACCAGTGCGAGCAGGTGCAGGCACTCGGGGTCATCGACGGCGTCCATCAGGGCACCTTCTTCGCGGCCCGCGTCAACGGCCAAATCGCCAAGGTGTGGCCCGGGCTGGAGGCGTGGCCGCCGCGCGCGCGGGAGGTTTACGAGACCTTCGCGGGCACCGGGGACGAGTCCGCCGTCAAGCCTAACCCGGGAGACAAGACCGGGGCGGAAGGAACGGCCGCCAAGGCCGCCGATGAGGCGGAGCGGGCGGATGAGGAGGCTGCGGAGGACAGCCCCGCGCCGCCGGACACGTCGCAGTAGTGGGACGGCGACTCGTATCGAGCGGCTCGCCATTCGAGACCGAGGCCGGCTACAGCCGGGCGGTGTTCGTCGACGACATGGCGTTCGTCGCCGGCACGACGGGTTACGAATATGGCTCGATGGCCATGCCCGACGACGTCGGCGCGCAGACGGCCAACGCTCTCGCGACGATTCAAAGGGCGCTGGCGAAGGGCGGCTTTGCCATGGCCGATGTGGTCCGCGCCACCTATTACGTGACCGACATTAGCGAAGCCGCCGCAGTCTTCGAGCGGACGGGACAATGTTTCGGCGACATTCGGCCGGCGGCGACCATCGTCGAGGTCTCACGCCTGCTGCGACCGGAGATGAAGGTGGAAATAGAGGTCACCGCCAAGCGAGGCTGATGGTGCTCTTGCAGACGGCTCGGCCTCGCGCTAGCAGGGCCCACCCATCTTTTCGCCGGCCTTCCGCCGCTGCAAACATGCAAGGACGACTGCTCATGACCAAGACCCTTCTCCTTCTGCCCGGCGACGGTATCGGCCCGGAGGCCATGGCCGAGGTCGAGAAGCTGATCGCCGTCATGAACGACGAGGAAGGCGCCGGCTTCGAGACCGAGCGGGGGCTGGTCGGAGGATCGGCGTATGACGCGCATGGCGCGGCGATCTCCGAGGGGGACATGGGCAAGGCCATGGCGGCCGATGCCGTCCTGTTCGGCGCTGTGGGCGGGCCGAAATGGGATCAGGTGCCCTACGAGGTCCGCCCCGAGGCGGGCCTTCTGCGTCTTCGCAAGGATATGGAACTGTTCGCCAATCTGCGGCCCGCGATCTGCTATCCGGCGCTCGCCTCGGCGTCCTCGCTGCGGCCGGAGGTGGTCGAGGGACTGGACATCCTGATCGTTCGGGAACTGACCGGCGGCGTTTATTTCGGCGAGCCGAAAGAGATCATCGACCTCGGCAACGGCCAGAAGCGCGGCATCGACACCCAGGTCTACGACACGTTCGAGATCGAGCGCATCGCCGGTGTCGCCTTCGAACTGGCGCGGACGCGGAGCAACAAGGTCTGCTCGATGGAAAAGCGCAATGTGATGAAAAGCGGCGTGCTCTGGAACGAGGTCGTGACCGCCACCCACAAGGCGAAATATCCGGACGTGGAGTTGACCCACATGCTGGCCGATGCCGGCGGCATGCAACTCGTCCGCTGGCCGAAGCAGTTCGACGTCATCGTCACCGACAATCTGTTCGGTGACATGCTGAGCGATGTCGCGGCGATGCTGACGGGCTCGCTCGGCATGCTGCCGTCCGCTTCGCTCGGCGCGCCGGACGGCAAGACCGGCAAGCGCAAGGCCCTCTATGAGCCGGTGCACGGATCCGCGCCCGACATTGCTGGCCAAGGCATCGCCAATCCGATCGCGATGATCGCCTCCTTCGCCATGTGCCTGCGCTATTCGTTCGAGATGGTCGAACAGGCCGACCGGCTGGAGACCGCGATCGCAGCCGTTCTCGACGACGGGCTGCGGACCGGCGACATCATGGCCGATGGCGCTCGTCAGGTCGGCACGAGCGAGATGGGCGACGCGATCATCGCCAAATATGGCGAACTTGCCGCTTCCTGAGGAGCGAAGAATCGTCCTCAGAGAAAGGCGAGGACGCCGATTACCACCACCACGAGGACCAGGCCGCCGATGAAGATGGCGCGCCGTCCCGGTGATCGCAGATTGATGGCGCCCTGACGGGTCTCTACGGCGCGGAAGGCTGCTTCTTCGCCCGTGCCGCTCATGGTCGCGTCCCTGTCGAGCGCCTGGCGCTCCGTCCGCTCGGTCCTGCCGTCTTCGTTCATGATCCGCCTCCGCTCTGATTGACCGGGAACGGCCGGACGGGCGGAGCGTTCCGCGTGACGGCTGAAGCGGCCTCCGCGGTACCGGCTCTTCCGGCCGACGGCACCCCGTCGACGCCAGAGGGAACCAGCGTTTCGAAGAAGATGTCGGCGCAGGCCTGCCAGCTGAACGGCGCGAGAACCGCGTCGGCATCGACACGGCCCAACGTCGCCGCCGTCAGGGCGGCGAGGCGCAGATCGTCATCGCAGACCCCGGCCGTGGGTCCGGCGACCGAAAGCACGTCGATCGGGCCGGGCACCGGAAAGGCGGCGACGGGCACGCCGCTCGCCAGCGCTTCCAGCATGACGAGGCCGAACGTATCGGTGCGACTGGGAAAGACGAAGACGTCGGCGGCAGCGAAATGCGCGGCCAGATCGGTGTCCGTCTTCGCGCCCAGGAAGATGGCGTTGGGAAAACGGCTCTGAAGCTCCGCCCGCTGTGGACCGTCGCCAATGACGAGCTTGGTGCCAGGCAGGTCGAGCGACAGGAACGCCTCGATGTTCTTTTCGGTCGCGACCCGTCCGACATTGAGGAAGATCGGCCGCGGCAGATCGAGTTCGATCGCCCTGTCCGGGCGGAAGAGCTCGCGGTCGACGCCCCGCGTCCAGATCTCCAGGTGGTCATATCCGTGCTGCCGCAGGTCGTCGGCAATGGATGGCGTCGGCACGAGCGTCGCCGCTGCATTCTCGTGGAAGCGCCGCAGGACGGCGTGGGTCAGACGGAGCGGAATTGGAGCGCGCGCCCGCAGATATTCCGGAAAGCGGGTGTGATAGGCGCTGGTATAGCGCCAGCCATTGCGCAGACAGGCGCGTCGCATGGCGCGGCCTACCGGTCCTTCCGTGACGATGTGGATGTGATCGGGCTGGATCTCGCGGCCCAGCCGCTCCATCGTGCCGGCGCTGACGAAGGCGAGCGGCAATTCCGGATAGAAGGGGAGGGCCACGCTGCGGAACCGGGACGGGCCGATTGTCTCCACGCGGTGACCCGCCTTCAGCAAGATGGTCGGTGACGATGCCCATGGTGCGCACCACACCGTTGATCTGTGGCGGCGCCGCATCGGTGGCGATCAGGATCGTCTTGCGCATCAGGCGGCCCGGGCCTCTTCGGCTTCGGGCGCGGGAAGGGCGGGCATCGCAGCCTTCGCTGCAGCTTGCCGCCGCGCCGCGAGCACGTCCATCCAGCGGATCAGTTCGAGGCGGCCGTCGAGATGCTCGACGATGGCGGTGCAACTCTCCACCCAGTCCCCCGTGTTCACATAGGTGATGCCACCGTCCAGCCGCTCGATGGCTGCGTGGTGGATATGGCCGCAGACGACGCCATCGAGTCCATCGCGTCGGGCCTCGGCGGCCAGCGTCGCCTCGAAGGAGCCGATGAAGTTGACGGCGCGCTTGACCCGCAGCTTCGCCCAGGCGGAGAACGACCAGTAGGGCAGGCCGAAGGACCGGCGGATCGCGGCGATCATCCGGTTGACGTTGATCGCGGCGACGTAGGCCCAGTCGCCGAGATGGGCAAGCAACCGGGCGTTCATCACGACGACGTCGAACTGATCGCCATGGATGACGAGGAACCGCCGGCCATCGGCGGTCTCGTGGACGAAGCGGTCGATCACCTCGATGCCGCCGAAATGCCGACCCTGGAAATCACGGGCGAATTCGTCGTGGTTGCCCGGCACGTAGACCACTTCGACGCCCTTGCGCGCCTGCCGCAGCAGCTTCTGCACCACATCATTGTGGCTCTGCGGCCAGTGCCAGTTCCGCTTCAGTTTCCAACCATCGACGATGTCGCCGACGAGGACGATCTTCTCAGCCTGGTGTTCGCGCAGGAAGTCGACGAGGGCGGCGGCGTTCGATGCCTTCGCTCCGAGGTGGATATCGGACAGAAAAAGCGTACGGACCTGTCTGGGCCTATCGCTCATCGCATTGGCTCCCCGTCAATGGCGGGGTGTCTAGATGCTTCGCGTAACAGGAAAGTGACAGCGGCAATTGCCGGGGCAGGCCTCCTGCACGGTCTTCTCCGACGCTTCGTCCGCCAGACGGGGCGATTGACATCAGGCCGACACGACGTCTTCTCTTGCAGGCGGGAGGACGGCTCATGCAGGACATTGCCGATACGGCCGACGAGGGGCGGATGGAAGGCGTTTATCAGGCGTCCGACGATTATTGGTGGAGCGGCCGCGTCACCGGCGCGGACGGTCGCTTCTACCGGTTCCAGCACAGCGATCTGGCGACGGCCGACACGGCCTTCACGAGCGGCGAACGCGTCAGCTTTCGGCCCGAGGGCCGCTTTGCCCGCGACGTCGGCCGCGCCGGCGACCGAATCCGGCCGTTCCGCCTCCACGCGCTCGGCCAGCGCGAAGAGGACGCCTCGGCGGCTGCGGGCACATCCAGCCGAGGCCCGGCCCAAGTGCCTGCCGAAGCCGAATTTTCTGGAACGGTCCGGCGGAGTGCCTCGCCCTGGTGGCTCTGGCCGCTGGTCATCGGCATCGCCGCGGGTATCGTCTACGTCTATCTCCTGCGATAGAGCCTCCGGCCGACCGGGACGATTGACGAAATCCCGGCCGGGGATCAGACTTCTCCCATGAGGAAGGCGTTTCGTCACCGAACAACCCAAGCTGGCTGGCTCGCCGCAGTCGTGACGGGCCTCGGGCTTGCCCCTGCGCCGGCGGCGGCCGATACGGTCATGCGGGTCTTCGAACTGTTCACTTCGGAGGCCTGCGCGCCATGCTTGCGGGCGGACAGCCTGCTGGACCGCGCGGCGCGCGATCCGCGCAACGTGGCGATCTCGTGGCATGTCGACTACTGGAACATGCGAGGCTGGAAGGACACGCTGAGCGTGCCGGCGGCCTCGCAACGACAGTACGGCTATCGCGACGCATTGGGTCTGGCGGGCGTCTACACGCCTCAGGTCGTGGTCGACGGCGTGACCAGTGCCACGGCTGGTCATCATGCACTGGTGGAATCGCCGTTGCCGGTCAGCGCTGTCGCCCATGTGCCGATCCTGGTGGAGCGGCTCACCGACGCCGTGACCATCACCCTGCCGAAACGCGGCGATATGAAGGGCGACCTGCGTCTCCTGCTCGTGCTGACCCGGCCGGACAGCCTCCGCTACATTGCCGAGGGCGACAATGCCGGCCGCAGCTCGCTGTCGGTCAATGCGGTGGCCGAGCTGCGCACGCTTCAGCGCTGGCATGGGGAGGAGAAGCATATCGAACTGCCACGGTCGGAGATCGAATCCCATGGCGGCGACAGCTTCATCATCATCCAGCGTTTCGACGGACTCGGCCGGCCGCGCGCGATCATCGGCGCCGAGCGACTGCTCGGCGAAGCCATTGCCGGGGGCTGAGCCTGTCGTGATTTGCAGCTTGCATCAGACGCCTCACGCAGACAATCTGTCTGCATGAGCGGGATGCGCTGCGCATGAGTCGGCCCAGCGACACGGGCAATCTGGTGGATCTTACGGCCCACCGCCGTAGCCGGCCGTCGCGCGAGACCGAGGTGACCTTTGCGCGAGGCGAGCTGGAGCGCATCCTCAACCTCTACAGCTTCATGGTCGCCGCCGGCGAATGGCGCGACTACGCCATCGACTTCCTGAAGGACCGGGCGGTCTTCTCGGTCTATCGCCGGGCGCGCGAGGTGCCGCTCTACCAGATCGTCAAGCAGCCGAAGCTGGCGCGCCGGCAAGGCGAATGGTGCGTGGTCACCGGCGAAGGGCAGATACTGAAGCGGGGCCATGAGCTTTCGGCCGTGCTGCGTGTGTTCGATCCCCAGCTGCGGATCGTCCGCGACTGACACGCCGGCCGTTCACGAAAGCTCACGCCAACTCGCGCAGTTTTGTCACGAAGCGAACAGACGGATGGATGACCGGAGGCTGCGGAGGCGGTACCATCCCTGTGCTGGCTCGCAAGCCTCGAAATGTTGCGGACAGCAGCCTCCGGCGTGATCAGCCCCCTCATGCCGGAGGCCTGTTTTCTCCCTCGTCGGATCTCAGCCCCTCAGCTCTCAGCCGCCCACGCCTCGTCGGGCGCCGTCTCGCCACCATGGGATAGCGCGCGCTGCATGATCGCGGTGTCTCGCCACTTCCCGCCCTTCCAGCCGGTGGCGGTGAGCGTGCCGACCATTCGAAAGCCATGGCGCCGATGAAGCGCAATGGATGCCAGATTGCGGGCGCTGTCTCCGATGACCGCGATCATCTGGCGCCAGGGCCCGGCCTCGCAGGCTCCGATCAGGTCGAGCAGCAGGGCATTGCCGATCCCCATGCCGCCGTGGTGCGGATCGACATAGACGGAGTCTTCCAGAGCGAACCGCCAGCCGGGGCGCGCGTGATAGGGGGCGGCATAGGCGTAGCCGACCACGGTGCCGTCGCTATCGCAGGCGATCCGGATCGGCAGCCCGCCGGAGGCGATCCTGTCGAAACGAATGGCCATCTCGGCTTCGGGCGGCGCCGCCAGCTCATACGAGCCGAAACCTGTATCGACGTGATGGCCGTAGATCCTTGTGATCGACGGAATGTCGTCGTTTCGAAAGGGACGGATGGTGATGGCCATGGCGGCGCTCCACGAAAAAGGGCGGTCCACCGGACCGCCCTTCCGAACGTTCAGTCTGCCTCACTCAGTTGCGATTGCCGAGGAACTGAAGCAGGAACATGAAGAGGTTGATGAAGTCGAGGTAGAGACGCAGCGCGCCGATGATCGCCTTGCGGCCGGTCACCACATCGTCGTCGCCCTCAAAATACATCTCCTTGATGTTCTGCGTATCGTAGGCGGTCAGGCCGGCGAAGACGAGGACGCCGATCACCGAGATCGCGAACTGCAGGGCCGACGAGCCGAGGAAGATGTTGACGATGGAGGCGATGATCAGGCCGAAGACGCCCATGATCAGGAACGAGCCCCAGCCGGAGAGGTCGCGCTTGGTCGTGTAGCCGTAGAGGCTCAGGGCGCCGAAGGCGGAAGCGGTGATGAAGAAGGTGCGGACGATCGACTCCTGCGTATAGACGAGGAAGATCGTCGAGATCGACGCGCCGACCAGCGCCGCGTAGAGCCAGAACGTCCCCTGCGCCGCAGGCACGCTCATCTTGTGTACGCGGAAAGAGAGGAAGAACACGAGGGCGAGCGGCGCGAAGATCAGCACCCAGCGGAGCGCCGAGGTATAGATCGCGGCACCAAACTGGGTGAGCATCACGCCGTTCAGTTCGCCGACGGCGAGAGACGGGTCGGTCGTCGTGGAGAGGGCGAAGACGCCCCATGCGGCCAGGCCCGTGACGGCGAGGCCGATCATCATCAGATTGTAGACCTTGACCATATAGGCCCGCAGGCCCTGATCGACCGATGCGTCGGTTACCGCACCGCCAGGCGCCGCCTGGTAGGTCTGATAATTGCGGACAGGGTCAGCCATCGTGATCCTCTCATCATTGGCAAGAATCCATTCAGCAGGCGGTTACCCGCTGATTTGACGGTAATATGCGTATTGCCGGGGCGCAGCACAAGAGCGCGTCAGACGCGAGGTCAAATTCCTCCGAACACCCGCTGGGGTCATTCAATCCGGCCGGCTGCCCAAAGTGCAACCGCGGCGGGCCGCTCGCGTTGCAAGGACATGATCAGAACAGCACTTCTTCTCGCCACCGGTTTCGTTGTCTTCGATGCGCTGCTGCCGCCACTCGCCCGAACCGAGGGCCGGCCCCTCAAAGCCGTCCGATGGGACAAGCGACCCCTGCTCATCTTCGCTCCCGACCAGGACAGCGCCGAGGAACAGTGGGCCATTCTGCGACGAGATCAGGCGGGGCTGGAGGACCGCGACATGATGGTCCTGACGATCACCGACAGGCTGACCGCGAGGCTTGGCGAGACCCCGACCGGCCTGACAGGCGGGGATCTGCGCGCGTTCTACAAGGTCCCGGCGAGCCGCTATGAATCGATCCTGGTCGGCAAGGACGGGACCCGAAAGGCGCTGTGGCGCGATCCGGTCGAGGCGGAGGCGATCTTCCGTATCATCGACGCGATGCCGATGCGTCAGATCGAGATGGCCGGCGGCTGACGCCCCCGCATTGCTCATTGACGCCCTGTCCCGCTAGCGTATAAGCACGCCCATCATGATGACGCCGACCCATCTTTCGTCGAAAACGACGACCACGCTCTGATTCCTCCTCCCGTGCCTTCCCGGGAGGGGAGGCACGGCGCATGTGCACGGATGGAAGGCGGGAAACAGGATCGGATTACCAAAATGGGTTTCAGAATCGCAGTCGCCGGCGCGACCGGCAATGTCGGCCGCGAGATCCTCGATATCCTTGAGGAACGTGGTTTCCCGGCCGACGAGGTCGTGCCGCTTGCCTCGCGCCGCTCCATCGGCACCGAGGTCTCTTACGGCGACAAGACGCTGAAGGTCCGGGCGCTGCAGGATTACGACTTCTCCGACACGGATATCTGCCTGATGAGCGCGGGCGGCGAGGTCTCCAAGACGATGAGCCCGAAGATCGCCGCCGCAGGCTGCGTCGTAATCGATAATTCGTCGGCCTGGCGGTACGATTCCGAGGTGCCGCTGATCGTGCCGGAGGTCAATCCGGAGGCGATCACGGGCTTCCGCAAGAAGAACATCATCGCCAATCCCAACTGCTCGACGGCGCAGCTCGTCGTGGCGCTGAAGCCGCTGCACGATGCGGCGACGATCAAGCGCATCGTGGTGTCGACCTATCAGTCGGTCTCCGGCGCCGGCAAGGACGGCATGGACGAGCTGTTCAACCAGAGCCGCGCGGTGTTCGTCTCCGATCCGATCGAGACGAAGAAGTTCACCAAGCGTATCGCCTTCAACGTCATCCCCCATATCGATGTCTTCATGGAGGATGGCTACACGAAGGAGGAGTGGAAGATCCTCGCCGAGACCAAGAAGATGCTCGATCCGAAGATCAAGGTGACGGCGACCGCCGTGCGAGTTCCGGTGTTCGTCGGCCATGCGGAATCGGTCAATATCGAATTCGAAAAGCCGATCACGGCCGACGAGGCGCGGGACATCCTGCGCGAGGCGCCGGGCTGCCTCGTCGTCGACAAGCACGAGGACGGCGGCTACGTCACGCCGCATGAATGCGCCGGCGACGACGCGACCTTCATCTCGCGCATCCGCGAAGATGCGACGGTCGAGAACGGCCTGGCGCTCTGGATCGTCTCCGACAATTTGCGCAAGGGCGCCGCGCTGAACACGGTGCAGATCGCCGAGTTGCTGGTCGCCAAGGGGCTGATCCAGCCGAAGAAGCAGGCCGCCTGACCTCTTCCTGCCGGCGTTTCACGTGAATCAGAGAAACAGGCGGAGCCTTTGCGGCTCCGCCTGTTTCGTTTTCGGACGAATACTGCTTCGTCAGAGTTCGCGTGTCTGCTCGGTGAGAAGACCTCGCTTGCGCATCATCGCGTCTGGCTTCGGCATTTGTCCGCGAAAGGCTGTGTAGAGGCTTTCCGGATCGGCGCTGCCGCCAGCGGCATAGATGTTCTCGCGCAGCTTCTTTGCGACCTCCGGATGAAAGGGATCGCCTGTTTCCGTGAACGCTTCGAAGGCGTCGGCGTCGAGAACCTCGCTCCACATGTAGGAGTAGTAGCCGGCCGAGTATCCGTCGCCGGCGAAGATGTGCTGGAAGTGCGGGCTGCGATGCCTCATGGCGATGGCGTCGGGCTTACCCAGCGCATCCATCGTCTGCGCCTCGAAGGCAATTGGATCGTCGGCCGGCGCGGCGTCGTGATACTTCATGTCCATCAGCGCCGATGCGGTGAACTCGACCGTGGCGAAGCCCTGGCCGAAATTCTGCGCGGACTTTAGCTTGTCCATCAACTCCTGTGGCATCGGCTCGCCCGTCCGGACATGGCGCAAATGCGCCTTCATGATCTCCGGAACGGTGAGCCAGTGCTCGTAAAGCTGGCTTGGCAGTTCGACGAAATCACGGCTGACCGAGGTGCCGGATATGGAGGGCCAGGTGACCTCGGACAGCAAGCCGTGCAGGCCGTGGCCGAACTCGTGGAAGAGCGTGCGCGCCTCGTCCATGGACAGCAGCGCCGGCTGCCCCGCTTTCGGCCTGGCGAAATTCATCACGTTATAGATGATCGGCTTTTGGCCGCCATCGAGCTTGTGAGCGCTCTGCAGGCGGCTCATCCACGCGCCGGAGCGCTTGGAGGGACGGTTGAAATAGTCGGCGAGGAACAGGCCCCGAAGTGAGCCATCGGCATCGTGCGCCTCGAAGATGCGGACGTCCGGGTGCCAGCCTTTCAGATCGGGACATTCGACGAACTGCAGACCGAACAGCCGCCGGGCGACGTCGAAGCAGGCCTCGATAACGCGCTCCAGCGCAAGATAGGGCTTCAGCTCCGCGTCATCCAAAGCGAAGCGCTCGGTGCGCAGCCGTTCCTGCCAATAGCGCCAGTCGGGGCCGCCGATCTCGGCGTTCTGGCCGGCGGCCGCCGCGAGACGGCCAAGTTCCCTGCGGTCATCCTCGGCGACGGCCTTGGCCCGTTCCCAGACCGGTTCCAGCAGGCCCATCACGCGGTCCGGGGTCTTGGCCATGGTGTTGTCGAGCTTGAAGGCAGCGTAGCTGTCATAGCCGAGGAGCCGCGCCTTCTCGTTCCGCAATCTCAGCGTCTCGGCGATGATCGGTGCATTGTCCGCCTCCGCCGACAGACTGCCGCGATTGGTGAAGGCTTTGTAAGCCGTCTCTCGGAACTTCGCCCTGTCGCAGGCCTGCATGAACGGCTCGTAGACCGAGCGCGAGAGGGTGACGACGTAGCGGCCGTCATGGCCCCGCGATTCGGCCGCGGCGGCCATCGCCTCGCGAAGATCGTCGGGAAGGCCGGCGACGTCGGTCTCGTCGAGCACCAGTTCCCATTCGGCCTCGTCCTTCAGCACGTTCTGGCCGAAGGCGGCGCCGAGCTCCGCCAGCCGCGCACCGATCTCGCCGAAGCGCTCGCGATCGGCGCCTTCCAGTCTCGCGCCGGCACGCACGAAGCTTTTCCAGGCCTTCTCCAGCACCTGGTGCGTCTCCTCGTCCAGCGCCAGATCCTGCCGCTTCTCCCAGAGCGCGTCGACCCTGGCGAACAGCGGTTCGTTCATGGCGATCGCCGTAAAGTGCCGGCTCATCGCCGGGGAGAGCTTGCGCTCGAGCGCCTGGATGTGCGGATTGGTGTCCGCGCCGGCCAGCGTCCAGAAGATGGCGGAGACGCGCGACAAGGGTGCGCCGGCGAGTTCCATCGGCTTCAGCGTGTTCTCGATCGTCGGTTCGCTGTCGCTTCCGGCGATCGCCTCGATTTCCGCGAGATGGGCCGCCATCGCCGCTTGGAAGACAGGCTCGAAATCAGCCTGATCGATGGTGCCGAAATCCGGCAGATCATGCTCGCTGGTCCAGCGGGAAAGTGGATGACGCGACAGGTCGATGGACGAAGAGGTCATGGAATGCCTTGTGATGAAATGACGAACGCTCCTCATTTAGGTTGGCGAACGTCATTCGCAACGATTTCGACGCGACCCCTTGCGAGGACAGCCATCAGGAACTATCTCGCGGCGAGATAATAAGCCAACCTTAAGATCAGTCCCTCTTACCATGTCCTCATCCACCGATGTGACGATCTTCGAGACATTCGACATCGTCCGCCTCTTTCGCCTGCGCTTCGAGGAAGCGATCGCCGCCTCCGACGTGATCGTCACGCCTGCCGAAGCACGTATCCTCCTGAACCTCTCCAATCATGGTCCGTCCCGTCAGGGTGAGATCGCCGATCGGCTCGCCATCGGTGCGATGAGCGTGACTGGGCTGATCGACAGGCTGGAGCGTGCCGGTTTCGTCCGCCGCGAGACCGATCCGACGGATCGCCGCGCCAATCGCGTCTATCTGACGGAGGAGAGCGTGCCGGTGCTCAGCCGCATCGACAAGGTGAAGGCGCTGCTGCGCGAGCGCGCCCGACAGTCGGTCGATCCGGACGATTATGCGATCTATGCCGGCGTCGTCCATCAGATGCGGGCGAACCTTCTTTGCAGCGATGCCGCCAAGGCGGCGGCCCTCGAGACGGGCGGGAAGGAGCGGACCGATGCTTGACGAAGACGAGCGCGATGCGCGCCGCTCCGATAATCCCGGCTCCGGACCAAAGGACAACGCCCCGGCCACGTCATCGGAGACGGCGGAGCCGATCATGACGGCCCGTCGTGTCAGTCTGCTGGGCGGCCTGTTCGTGGCAATCGGACCGATGTCGATGGCGCTATACACGCCGGCCATGACGGAGATCGTCCATGCCTTCGGCTCCACCGAAGCGATGGTCAAGCTGACGCTGACCGCCTATTTCGGCGGGTTCGCCTTTGCCCAGCTCTTTGCCGGGCCGGTTTCCGACGCCTACGGCCGGCGGCCGGTCACCATCATCTTCATGACCATCTATCTGATCGGCTCGATCGCGGCCCTGTTCTCGCCGACGGTCGCCTTTCTGATCGCCGCGCGCTTCATCCAGGGCGTCGGCGCCGCCGCGGGGCAGGCGATCGCCCGGGCGGTCGTCCGCGACCTCTTCGATGGTGAGCAGAGCGCCTCGATCATGAATCTGATCGGCATCATTCTGGCGGCCGGCCCGGCGCTGGCGCCGACGATCGGCGGCATCACCCTCGAAGTCGCCAATTGGCAGGCGATCTTCGTCCTGATGGCGGCGATGGGCGTCGCGGTGATGGCCGGCGCGATCTTCGCTCTCCGGGAGACCGTGGTTCGGGATCCCTCGCGTTTCAATCCGAAGGTGCTGGCGCGGACCTATCGCGAGCTTCTCGTCAACCGGCATTTCCTGACGACCACCGGCGTCATCGCCGGCGCCATCGGCGCATTCTACGCACAGGCCACGTTCCTGCCCTTCATCCTGATGGGAGATGTCGGCCTGACGCCGAGCCAGTTCGGCTTTTCCATGCTGATGCAGTCGGGCAGCTTCTTCGCCGGCTCGCTGACGACACGCTATCTGATGGGGCGGATGAGTGCCTATCGGCTGGTTCCGGTCGGCCTCGGCCTCGTTGCCGTCGGTTCGATCCTGCTGACCGGGCTGCTGTTCATGGAGCCGACGTTTTTCGGCGTGATGGTGCCCATCGCCTTCTATGCGTTCGGGATCGCGCTGGTGATGCCGGCGATGCTGACGGCCTCGCTGGCGCCGTTCCCGCAGGCGGCCGGGGCGGCCTCGTCGCTGACGGGTTTCGCCCAGATGGGCGGCGGCCTTGCCATGGGTACGCTCGGCGCCGCGCTTGGGGACCCGCAGCTCTCGATGGGCGCAATCATCCCCGCCATGGGCGTCTTCGCGGTCGTCTGCTACATTCTCTACCGGCTCAATCCGCACCTTGCCGAGCCGGAACCGCGCCGCGTCACCGTCGGCCCTCAATCGATGGGCCGGTCGCTGCGGACGGAGACCAACCGGAGGGAGTGAGACGATCTGTCCCTCTTGCCCGAGGCGGTCGGCCGCCACATGATCCGGCGATCGCGATGAGGAGACTTCCGGATGAAGAAGCTGCAGGTGCAGGGGCTGCACCACATCACCCTCATAGGAGCGGATCGGCAGACCTCCATCGATTTCTGGGAAGGGGTGCTCGGCATGCCCTTCCTTTTCGAGCAACCCAATCTCGACAGCCCGGGGGATGGCCATCTCTATTTCGATCCCGGCGACGGCCGGCTGATCACCATCTTCACCAGTGAGGAACGGAGGCCGATGGGCGGCCGGACAGCGACCGATACGGGCTGTGTCCATCACATCGCCTTCTCCGTCAGCCAGGCCACCTTCAACCAGGTCGCCGGGCGACTGGAGGAGCGCGGAATCAGCCATTCCGGTCCGAAGGATCGCGGCTTCATGAACTCGATCTATTTTCCGGATCCGCTCGGCATGCTGATCGAGCTTGCGGCCTACAAGTTCGAGCCGCCCGCCGGCTCCACACATGCCGAGGTGCTGCACGAGGCCCACAAGCTGCGCATGGCCGCCGGCGACGATCACATCGGCGATGTGCATCTGGCCGACGCCATCGAGACGATCGGCGCAAGGCGACCGACGCTCGGCCGGTAGACAGCAGCCCTCCTGCGCCGCTTCCCAAGATGCGGTTCGGAACCCTTTGGCTCCGAGACTCATTTCATGAGTAGACAGGATCTTTCAGGGGCGTTGTCACCATGAGCTACTATCTCTATTCCCAATCGCGCATGCGGATCGTGGCGCAGCCAGTGCATGCGGCGTTGGCGCAGTACCCGGCCGTCTGCTTCGTCCTCGCTCTGTTGACCGACATCGCCTATGTGCAGACCGAGCTCCTCACCTGGTACTATTTCTCGGGCTGGCTGATCCTTGTCGGCCTCGTGATGGGCACTCTTGCGGCTCTCGCCGGCGCCATCGGACTGTTCGGCGCGGCACGCAACCGGTCGAGCGGAGCCGTTTGGCTGCATGCGGTCCTTGGCGTGGCGGTGATGGTCGTCGCGCTCGTCAACATGCTGGTCCACAATCGTGACGGCTGGACCGGGGTCTGGCCGCTCGGCCTGACCCTCTCAGTGGTGACGGTCGTCCTGCTCCTCATTTCCAACTTCATCGCCCGCCGCTCGGTCTACCGGTCCGATTTCGGCGCCCAGATCGCGGAGTGATCTCATGAAGGAACCACGCCAGACCCGCGCGCTCGCTCTTGCCGGCTGCGCGCTGCTCGTCTTTTCCGCCGTGCCCGCCGGTGCCGACAGTGATTTCGACATCAGCAGCCAGATCGGCCCGGACCCGGTCCTGCCCGAGCAGCATGAGCCGTTCTGGCCGGAGATGAAGATCGCCAATGTGATCGGCTGGAAGGATGGCGAGACGCCGAAAGTGGCGGACGGCCTCTCCGTTTCAGCCTATGCCGACGATCTCGGCAATCCCCGCACCGTGCACACGCTGCCCAATGGCGATGTCCTGGTCGTCCAGGGCCGCGGCCCGAAAGGCGAGCCGAAAAGCCGGGCCAAGGACTATATTCGGGGCTGGATCATGTCGATTGCCCATGGAGGGGGCGGCGGCAAACCGGCGGAAAGCAACAAGATCACGCTGCTGCGCGATGCCGACAAGGACGGAACCGTGGATGAGCGGCATGAGCTGCTCACGGATCTCAACTCGCCGTTCGGCGTCGCCTGGGCCGACAATACGCTCTATGTCGGGGCGACGGATGCGGTGCTTGCCTATCCGTACGAACTCGGCAGCGACAGCATCGACGCCCAGCCGGAGGTGCTGACGCCGCTGCCGGGAGGGCCGATCGACCACCACTGGACGAAGGATCTGGCGCTGTCGCCGGACGGACAGTACCTCTATGCGTCCGTCGGCTCCAACTCCAACATCGTCGAGAACGGCATCGAGGCGGAGAAGGGCAGGGCCGCCATCTGGCAGATCGACCGGAAGACCGGCGCCGCGCGGGTCTACGCCTCGGGGCTCCGCAACCCGAATGGCCTGACCTTCAATCCGAAGACGGGCGAACTCTTCGCCGTTATCAACGAGCGCGACGAACTCGGGCCCAACCTCGTTCCGGACTACATGACGAGCGTCAAGGACGGCGCCTTCTATGGCTGGCCTTGGAGCTATTATGGCGATCACGTCGATCCGCGTGTGCGGCCGCAGCGGCCGGACATGGTGGAGAAGGCGATCGCGCCGGATTATGCGCTGTCGTCGCATGTCGCACCGCTCGGCATGGAGTTCGGCTACAATTCCGCCATGCCCGAGGGGATGCGCAACGGCGCGTTCATCGGCGAGCATGGCTCCTGGAATCGCGATTTCTTCAATGGCTACAAGGTGATCTTCGTGCCGTTCGAGAATGGCAAGCCGTCCGGAATGCCCACCGACGTCGTGACGGGCTTCCTCGCGGGCGGCGACGAGGCGCATGGGCGGCCGGTCGGAATCGGATTCGACGCGACCGGTGCGCTGCTGGTCGCCGACGATGTCGGCAACACGGTCTGGCGTGTCGCTGCGGAGGATCCCCAGCCGCTGCAGACGCCGTTCATGACGGATGCCGACGGCATCGCCGCGCTTCAGGGCGCCGGCGGCGGGACAGCCGATAATGGGACCGACCTCGGCAACACCGATCTCTCGACGGAACCGCCGGCCCTCTCGCGAGAGGAGCGCAGCGTGCCACCTTTGGACACCGGGGCTTCCGACAGCACGGCAGAGGCGGGCGCCTCGGCCGATGAAAGGCTCACGGGCCAGGCGCCGGCAGAGGGCGGCCAGGAAGACCGGTCGGCCGATCAGAACGCCGCTCCGGAGCCGGCGCCAACGGAGGTCGCGCCCACCACCCTGCCGGCCGAGACGGCACAGCCGGAGCGGCAGCAGGCCGACTGAGGCAAGAACCGCCGCACCGCCAGCGCTCGCCGGAACCGATGCCGCTGCCTATCCGGCGGCGGCACTTTTTCCAGCTGAGCGCGCCGCAAGGATTTCGGCCGCGATGCGGAAGGAGTTCAGGCGCGCCGCGTGATCGTGGATCTGCCCCGTGAAGATCACCTCGTCGGGCTCGTGCCGGTCGATCAGGGTGCGAAGCTGGTCCTCGATGGTGGCCGGCGCGCCGACTGCCGAAATTCGCAGCGCTTCATCGACCATCGTCCGCATGTCGCGCCCGATCTCGGCATCGACATCGTCCACCGGCCGCGGCAATGGTCCCGGTTTGCCGGTGCGGAGCCGGGCGAAGGCCTGCTGCATCGACGTGCGCAGATACCGGCCTTCCTCGTCGCTGCCGGCGGCGAAAACGTTGATCGCCATCATGAAGTGCGGCTCGGGCATTGCCTCGGAAGGACGGAACGTCTGGCGGTAGACCGCCGCCGCTTGTTCCAGCGCGGCCGGTGCGAAGTGACTGGCGAAGGCGTAGGGCAGGCCGAGATGGGCGGCCAGTTGCGCGCCGAACAGGCTGGAGCCCAGGATCCAGACCGGCACATGGGTGCCGGCTCCGGGGACGGCGCGGACGCGCTGGTCGGGCGCGGCGTCGTCGAAGTAGCTCATCAACTCCACCACGTCCTGCGGGAAGTTGTCCGAGTTCTCCAGACTCCGGCGCAGCGCGCGGGCGGTGTTCATGTCGGTCCCCGGAGCGCGGCCAAGACCGAGATCGATTCTGTCCGGAAAGAGCGTCGCCAGCGTTCCGAACTGCTCGGCGACAACCAGCGGCGCGTGGTTCGGCAGCATGATGCCGCCGGCGCCGACGCGGATCGTCTTCGTATGCGCCGCGACCTGGCCGATGACGATCGCTGTCGCCGCGCTGGCGATGCCGGGCATGTTGTGGTGCTCGGCCAGCCAGAAGCGCTTGTAGCCCCAGTCCTCGGCGTGCTGCGCCAGATCGAGCGTATTGCGCAGCGCATCGGCGGGCGTGGAACCCTCGGGCACGGGAGACAGGTCGAGAACGGAATAAGGTATCATTGGCAGGCTCCTTGTCCCGCCAAGATGGGAAGGAGGCGCCGCGCTTTCCACGTCCTCCATGGAGAAGTGCCGGCCCCGGCGGACGACGTTGTGCGGCAATCCGGCAACGGTCAGGGGCGCGAACTCATTGAAGTGAAGGAGCTTCTTGAAGTGGCTGCCCCTTTTGTGTTTTATCCGCAACAGTTCGCCGAGCCAATGTTTCGGCGGCAATAAAGGCGCGAAAATGCAAAATTCCTATCTCGCGGTCGTCCTCCTTGCAGGATTGGCCAGTACCGCTCATGCGCAGGATCTGACGGACCGACCTTTCGATGGATTCTCGGCGGGCTTCAAGGCGAGCTATAGCGGTTCAGAGGCCGAGGCGATCAGTGGCGCTCGGCTCCCGGCCACATTCAACGATGCACGGTTCGGGGGCGGCGGGTTCGTTGGCTACGACCTGCAGCGGGAACGAACGGTCGTCGGTCTGATCGTCGATTTCGACTATCTCAATCTCGAGGACCAGTACACCAGCTTCAATGGCAAGGGTGACCAGTTCGACTACGACTATGACGTCGACTGGGCCGCGACCGCGCGCCTGCGAGCCGGCGCCATGTTTTCCGACAATACGCTTTTCTACCTGACGGGCGGCGGCGCCATCAGCGAAATTTCCTTCTCGGAGAACGTGGCATCCGCAGGCCTGCCGGGTTCCACGCCGTCGTCCAGCGCCTCCAGCAGCGACGTGCGGATCGGCGGCGTCGTCGGACTGGGATTTGAGTACGCCTCGGACAATGGGTTCTTTGCCCGCAGCGAACTCCTTCACTACCAGTTCGGGTCGATCGGCGCCGGGGACGGCAAGATCAGACCGGAGGTCAACACGATCAATATCGGGATCGGCTATCGCTTCTAACGACAGCGGTCAGGCCATCCCTCTTTTTTCTGCGGCACACGCGTGTCGTTCGATCCCATGGCCGCTTCGTATTCCTTGCGGGTCAACCCGTAAACGCGTTGATCCAGACGTTCGCCGGTGCGCCCGTCGATCCGGTGCTCTCTGAGAATGCCCTCGAGTTTCAGATTGCTCGCCTCGCAGATCGCAATCGCCACCTCATTCCGCTCCAGCGGCATGTAGGTCAGCTTTTCGATCTTCCGGTCATCGAAAGCATGCTTCGACGCCGCTATAGCAGCCATTGGCGCAACGCCCCTGCCCCGAGCGTCTTCCTCGCCGATAATGGCGTGGAGGGAGCCGGTTTTGTGGCGCGGATCGATCTCCAGGAAGATCAGGCCTCGAGGGTCGTCACCTTCCAGGATCAGCATCATATTTCGTGCAAAATTGTCGAAATGACCGACATAGACGCGAAAGGCTTCGAGCTGATCGCCCTGCTTGGGCGCATTGAGGCCTTCCATGACTGCCGGATCGGTCAGCCACGCCGCTATCTTGGGCGTCACCATTTCCGGCTTCAGCGTGACGATTCGGACACCGGCCCAAATCGTGTCGACGATAACCGGTTCGCGCCGCCGGCGGACCAGCGGCATGGGGGTTTGCTGACCCGGGCGAGGCATCTTTGGCATGGCCGTTCCTACCGATCCCGCTTGCCCAGCGTCCGCAGCCGCAGCGCGTTGAGCTTGATGAAGCCGGCGGCGTCCTTCTGGTCGTAAGCGCCCTGATCGTCCTCGAACGTCACCAGTTCCTCGGCATAGAGGCTCTTCGGGGAGCGGCGGCCGGTGATCATGACATTGCCCTTGTAGAGCTTCAGCCGCACCTCGCCCTCGACATGTTCGGAAGCCTTGTCGATCGCCGCCTGCAGCATCTCGCGCTCGGGCGAAAACCAGAAGCCGTTATAGATCAGCTCCGCATAGCGGGGCATCAACTCATCCTTCAGATGCGCCGCGCCGCGGTCGAGCGTGATGCTCTCGATGGCGCGATGGGCGGCGAGGAGGATCGTGCCACCCGGCGTCTCGTAGACGCCGCGGCTCTTCATGCCGACGAAGCGGTTCTCGACCAGATCGATACGGCCGATGCCATTGTCGTGGGCGAGCTGGTTGAGCCTCGTCAGGATCGTCGCGGGCGAAAGCACCTCGCCATCGATCGAGACCGCATCGCCGCGCCGGAAGCCGATGGTGACCTCGGTCGGCCGATCGGGCGCGTCCATCGGGCTGATGGTGCGCATATGGACATATTCCGGCGCCTCCTGCCACGGATCCTCCAGCACCTTGCCTTCCGACGAGGAGTGCAGGAGATTTGCGTCGACGGAGAAGGGAGCATCGCCGCGCTTGTCCTTCGGCACCGGGATCTGGTTCTTCTCGGCGAAATCCAGAAGGTCGGTCCGGCTCTTGAATTCCCAGTCGCGCCATGGCGCGATCACCTTGATGTCGGGATTGAGCGCGTAGGCTGAAAGTTCGAACCGGACCTGATCGTTGCCCTTGCCCGTGGCGCCATGGGCGATGGCGTCGGCGCCGGTTTCCCTCGCGATCTCCACGAGGCGCTTGCTGATCAGTGGCCGGGCGATCGAGGTGCCAAGCAGGTAGGTGCCCTCGTAGACGGTGTTGGCGCGGAACATCGGAAAGACGAAGTCGCGGACGAATTCCTCACGCAGATCCTCGATATAGATCTCCTCGATACCCAGCATCTCGGCCTTCTTGCGGGCCGGCTCCAGCTCGTCGCCCTGGCCGAGATCGGCGGTGAAGGTCACCACCTCGGCCCCGATCTCCGTCTGCAGCCATTTCAGGATGATCGAGGTGTCGAGGCCGCCGGAATAGGCCAGCACCACCTTTTTTACACCCTGCCACTTATCGGCTGCACTCGTCATCATCGATCCCCTTCGGTCAGATCCGCATTGGCGGCGTTCCGCCGCATTCGTTGGCGCGCTTCTACAGCAGGCGGGGGAGGGCGAACAAGCCGGCTTGGCCGCAGGGGAGCGATGATCGATGGAACGCCGCGGTTCTGCCGGCGTCGATCGCTCAAGTTGCCGTTGGCGCGTTGTCGGGAGTTGCTCAACCGAGTGGCGAAGGAGATGCACAGGCTTCCACCGGAATCCACATTCGCGATTTCTAATAGAGCGAGTGCTCTGATACGGTCGTCGCGGGGATCATGATTCGCCGCCGGGGATGAAAATTGACCATTTTGACTGCTGTGGGCTCGGAGCCGCGCCGCTTCGACAGCGAAGAGACGATTCTTCGTGCGCTCGACGCTCTGCAACGTCAGGGCATCGATCTGCGCGAGGCCCAGAGGCGTCTGGTCCGCACCGGACCGACCGATCTCGATCTGCTCGCGGAAATATCGGAGACGCTTCGACAGAGGGTGGCCGGAGGCGATACCTCGCCGCTCACGACGCCTGCCGGCAAGGCAGATGTCCAGCGCCACCGCTACGGCCGTTTCGCCTCGGCGGTTTGAAAGGCGGCGGTGCGGCCTCGGCTTGACCGTCACATGGTTTGCGGCGGCGTCCTAGGGCGGCGCGGCTCGTGCCACCGCCCGGCATTGCGGCCGGCGATAAGCCAGTAGGTCAGCCCGCCGATCGCCGCCGAGGCGGCGAGGGGAGCGGCGTCGACCATGCCGTCCGGCCCGAGAAAGGCGCCGGCGACACCGACAAGGATGCCGAGGCCGCCATAGGCCAGCCAGTTTCGCCAGCCGCGCCACTCCGTCAGCACGACTACCGGCAGCCATGCCTTGAGCGCAAAGGCGCCGAAAATCGGCAGCATGGCGAAGAAGAAGACGACGGCGCTCAGCCCCTCGACCATCCGATCTCCCTCGCCGACAAAGGCGAAGAGGACCGTCACCGCGACGGTTCCGACCGCCACCGCCATCAGGTATCCGATGGCGATGGCGAAGAGACGGAGGACGGCGGGCATGGAGCGTCAGTCTGCGCCGTGGCCGGCGATCATCAGCGATTCCAGCTTCAGCCTGTCGGTCTTGCGCATGCGTTCGCTCTCACTCTTAAGTTGACCGCATGCGGCAAGGATGTCGCGGCCGCGCGGCGTGCGGATCGGCGATGCGTAGCCTGCTGCGTTCAGGAAATCGGCGAATGCCTCGATCTGCTCCCAGTCGGAGCATTCATATTCGCTCCCCGGCCAGGGGTTGAACGGGATCAGATTGACCTTGGCCGGTACGCCCTTCAACAGTTTCACAAGATCGCGCGCATCGGCGAGGCTGTCATTGACGCCTTTCAGCATGACATATTCGAAGGTGATGCGGCGGGCGTTCGACAGTCCCGGATAGGCGCGGCAGGCGGCCATCAACTCGTCCAGCGGATACTTCCTGTTGATCGGAACGAGCACATCGCGCAACTCGTCATTGCAGGCGTGCAGGCTGATCGCCAGCATCACCCCGATCTCGTCGCCGGTGCGATAGATCTCGGGCACGACGCCGGAGGTCGACAGCGTGATGCGGCGCCTGCTGAGGGAGAGGCCATCGCCGTCGGATGCGATCAGCAACGCCTTCTTCACCGCCTCGAAATTGTAGAGCGGCTCGCCCATGCCCATCATGACGATGTTGGTGACCTTGCGCCCTTCGGCGGGAACGATGCCGCCCTCGGGCGTGTCCCGGTCGGGAAAATCGCCGAGGCGGTCGCGCGCAGTCAGAAGCTGGGCGAGAATCTCCTCGGCCGTCAGGTTACGGACGAGGCGTTGCGTCCCCGTGTGGCAAAAGGAGCAGGTGAGCGTACAGCCGACCTGCGAAGAGATGCACAGCGTGCCGCGATCCTGCTCGGGGATGTAGACCGTCTCCACCTCGACGGGGCGGCCGGCGCCGCGCGGCGGAAAGCGGAACAGCCATTTGCGGGTGCCGTCTTCGGAGATGCGCTCCTCGACGATCTCGGGCCTCGCAATGGTGAAGCGCTCGGCCAGTCCGGCGCGCAGGTCCTTGCTGACATTGGACATGTCGGCGAAGTCGGCGACGCCGCGGACGTAGAGCCAGTGCCAAAGCTGGCTGACCCGCATCTTGCGCTGCCGTTCCGGCACGCCGATCGCGCCGAGGGCGTCGGCCAGTTCGTCCCGCGTCAGACCGATCAGCGCCGGCTTCTCGTCTGTGGCCGCGCGCGCCGCTGGCGGCGCCGGCTGGGTCAGCGCCTCGCGGGTCTTCGGATCGGTCAAGTCTATCGAAACGGTCATCGGTCAGGGATTCCGGTCGGCTTTCCGTATAGCAGCGGTGCGCCACACATACGGTTCGCCCACCTCGGGCGCAAGAAGAGCGCCGCCGAGGCGGGCGAATGGGTTCTGGAACGGGCGATGTGCGGCCGGCGTCAGCCGCCGCAGCCGGAGAAACCGTCGATCGTGGCGGTGACGCCGCTCAGCGAGAAGGTGTAGGTGGTGTCGTTCCCGCGGCCGGACTGGGCCTTTACGGTCATGTCGGTGCCAGCTTTCATCGCCGTGACCAGCGCCTCGGCCTGAGTGGAATCAGCCAGCCAGGCGCGGTTGCCCTCTGCGAACATGTCGAAGGTGTCGTCGCCGACGGCAATTTTCACGGTGTTTTTTTCGTTCATCGAATAGCCGGCGACGAACTGCGGCGAGACCTTGTCGGGCTCCTTCATCAGCATGAAGAAATTATCGCCGTGGTTGAGGCTGGGCGGCTGTTTGGTCTTGGCCAAGGTGGCGCCGAAGCAGGCCCCGCCGTCCTGCGACTTGTAGAGCGACCAATCATTGTTGGCCTTGACGAGCTTGGCTTGCGCGAGCGCCGGTCCGGCTATGAAAGCGGCAATGAGAAAGGCGGTGATCGCTTTTCCGTTTCGGCTCAGCATGATCAATGAAACCCTTTTCGTCTCAACAGGAAGCTGGTCCGCGAGGACGGACCGGAGAATGGCGGTCAGTGTCGAATCGACACGGTTAACGTTTCATGAACGATTGGAGGGCTGTCCCGCACCGGATCAGCCCACCTCGACTCCACCTGCCGTATGCGAGGACACAGACCGGCAGAATTCGGCGATTCTTAGACATTGTGGCCCGATCACGACCAAAGGTTGCTTTGCCGGCACGACGAGGCGGCGATCCCACAGGTCACGCGCGCTTCGGCCGCGCGCCCTCCACAATGATCTCTTCGTCGGCCAGCGCCTTGCGGGCAGCCGCGTAGTGGGCGTCGGTAATGTGCGTGCGGATCGTCGAGATGGCATACATCAGAACGGCCATGTCGTCGGTGAAGCCGATGCCGAGAATGACGTCCGGCAGGAAGTCGAATGGCAGAATGAAATAGGCCAGGGCAGCAAGAAGGATCCCGCGCACCCTGACCGGCACGTCCGGATCCATCGCACAGAAGTAGGCAGCGACGAGATCCTCGATGAAGGGCACGTTGCGGGCGACACGTTTCAGCTTGCTCCAGAACGAGCGGCGCACATGCTCCTCGCGCCGTGTCCGCTCCCTTTCGGATACGGGTTGCAGGACCTTCTTGATGCGTGACTTTTCCATTCTCTCACTCCGCGCCGGCTGAACGGCTGGATCACCTTCTGCCGAAAAGATGGGTTCTCTTTCCGTACCGCGCAACATCGTGCGGCTTCACTGCCTTGCCGGGGCCTTGGCCTCCATTGCTCGCGCCAGTTCGATATCGCGTTCCGTCACGCCACCGGCATCGTGGGTGGACAGTTGAACATGAACCCTGTTGTAGCTGTTCGACCAGTCGGGATGATGGTTCATCCGCTCCGCCTCCTCCGCGACCGCGTTCATGAAACCCATGGCGGACCCGAAGTCGGCGAATTTGAAGCTCTTCTCGATGGCCTTGCCGTCCTCGGCCTCTTCCCAGCCCGGCAGCCATTCCCTGAGCGCCCTTCGGAGATCATCGCCCGTCATCACATCGACCATGCCCGTCCTCACTTTGCTGCTGCAGGGAACAAGCCGCCGCGGCGAGGATCGTTCCGACGATGCCGTCAGATCCCGTCGATCGCGGCAAATCGTTCCGGTGACGCGGCATCGGCGGATCCGGTGTCGAGCGACCAGCTTTCCTCGACGACGTAGGGGCCGCCGCCGACACTGTCGCGCGAGCTCATCAGCACAAATCTCGACACCTGGAAGGGCAGGGTGCCGAAGCCACCCCGGCCGGCCAGCCAGTGCGCCACCTTGCGGTCATCCGGATTGCGCAGCCGGGCCAGCGTCACGTGTGGCGTGAACTTGCGCTTGTCGGTGGGCAACCCGATCCGCTTGGCGCGGCGGTCGATGTCCGCGGCGAGTTCCGTCAGCGGAACCGAGGGCCAGACGCCGGCATAGATCGAATGCGGCTTCTTGCTGCCGAAGGCGTGGATTCCCGCCAGCTCCAGCGTGAAGGCCGGGCGCCGGATCTGATCGAGTGATTCGACGATCTGATCGGCGACATGGCCCTCGACGTCGCCGAAGAAGCGCAGGGTGATGTGGAAGTTCTCCGGATCGACCCAGCGGGCGCCGATCAGGCCGCCCTGCACAAGGGTGAGACTTCGCGCCGCAGTCTGAGGCACTTCCAGGGCGGCGAACAGACGCGGCATGGCGGTCTCCTTTTTCACCTCGGCATGGCCAGCCGAACACCATTTGGCCGATGCGGCAAGCCGGCTATTCAATTGTCCCCCGCTCTCTCCATTCTGTTGAAACAGCCCTTATCGCCTCCTAACCCGCTGTGCCAGAACGACTTTCGATCACCCGCACGACTGCGGGCAAGACATTCCCCACCAGGATCTTCACGCCTTCCGGATTGGGATGCATGCCGTCGCCGAGGAGCATCTCGCGGCGGGCGGCCACGCCGTCGAGGAAGAAGGGCACCAGCGGCACGTGGTGCTTCTCGGCCAGATCCGGGTAAATCGATTCGAAGGCGCGGACGTATTGGGGACCGAGTTGCGGCGCGCTGCGCATGCCGACCAGAATCGCAGGAATGCGACGCTCGTCGAGCCGGGCGAGCATGGCGTCCAGATTCGCCTTGACCGTCTCGGGCGGCAGGCCGCGCAGCATGTCGTTGGCGCCGAATTCCAGCAGGACGAGATCGGCATCGGCTGGAACGCTCCAATCGAGCCGCGCCTTGCCGCCGCTGGTCGTCTCACCGGGAACGGCGGCGTCGACGACGGTCGCATCGTAGCCCCTGTTGCGCAGAGCCGCCTGAAGCTGCGGCACGAATCCCTCATCCGGACCCAGCTGATAGCCGGCCATCAGGCTGTCGCCGAAGGCGATGATCTTGAGCGGCGCGGCGAGGGTCGGCGGCGCGGTCGCCAGTACGGCGAAAAAGATGAGTGGCGCCAGGAGAGCCGAACACACCAACGATCCGAATGTGCGGAATGGTTTGAAGGCCATGGACGTCGATCCCATATGCGAGGCGCGATCGGCCGGACGGATCGCGCCGCTTTCAACCGCATATAGGACGACCGCCCGTGAGCCCCAGCCCCGCCGCCAGCCCGCTCGTCAACGACCGCACAGGCGGCCCGCTCGCCGTCGACCTCTCCGGCGTCAGCCTGTCGCTCGGGACCGGCGCATCGGCGGTCCAGGTGCTGGACGACGTTGATCTTGGTGTGGCCGCCGGCGAGACGGTCGGCGTCATCGGGCCGTCAGGGTCGGGCAAGACGACATTGCTGATGGTGATGAGCGGTTTGGAGCGGGTCGACGCCGGCAGGGTCGCCGTGGCGGGCACCGACATCACCGCGCTTTCGGAAGACGCCATGGCGAGGTTTCGCGGCCGCCATGTCGGGATCGTCTTCCAGAACTTTCACCTCGTGCCCAACATGACGGCGCTGGAGAATGTCGCCGTGCCGCTGGAACTGGCCGGCCGTGACGATGCCTTCGACGTCGCACGCCGCGAACTCCAGGCGGTCGGGCTTTCCGACCGGCTGACGCATCGTCCGAGTCGAACTCTCCGGAGGCGAGCAGCAGCGCGTGGCGATCGCCCGGGCGCTGGCGCCGACCCCCAGCCTGCTGATCGCCGACGAGCCGACCGGCAATCTGGACCAGGCAACGGGGCGGCAGGTGGCGGATCTGCTGTTTCGCCGGGCTGCGGAGGCCGGCACGACGCTGGTCCTCGTCACGCATGATCCAAATCTCGCAGGCCGCTGCCATCGCACGGTCAGCATGCGCGCCGGCCGGATCGAAGCGCTCGGCGAAGTCGGGCGCGGCGCCGCATGAGAGCCATCCCCACCGATCTGCCGCTCGCCTTCCGTTTTGCGCTGCGCGAGTTGCGCGGCGGGCTCTCCGGCTTCTTCATCTTTGTCGCCTGCATCGCGCTCGGCACGGCCGCCATCGGCGGTGTCAACGCGCTCTCGGCGGCTATCCAAACCTCGCTTTCGGCGGAGGGCCGGACCCTCCTTGGCGGTGATCTGCGGTTCGAACTCAACCAGCGCCAAGCGAGCGACGCGGAGAGGGGCTTTCTCACCGCGAGAGGCGCCGTGGCGGAATCGGCGGTGCTGAATTCGATGGCTCGACTGCCGGACGGCTCCAATCAGGCGCTGGTCTCGGTCAAGGCAGTCGACGCAAACTGGCCGCTGCTCGGCGCGGCAGAGACCTCTGCCGCAGCGCCGTTGCCGGCGCTGCTCGGCGCGGAGGACGAGATCTATGGCGCGGTCGTGCCCGACCTGCTGCTGGCGCGCCTCGGCCTTTCGGTCGGCGACGAAGTCGCGCTCGGCACGGCCAGGTTCCGTATCACCGCCCGGCTGGTTACCGAACCCGACGCGGCCTCGGAGGGCTTTGCCTTCGCGCCGCGCTTCCTGACCTCGCTCGATGGGCTACGGGCCTCCGGCCTGCTGCTGCCCGGCGCTCTCGTCGAATGGCAGTACCGGCTGAAACTGCCGGGCTCCCCCACGACAGCCGATATCGCCAAGGTCCGGGCGGCGGCGGACGAGGCGTTTCCGGAGGCCGGCTGGTCGGTCCGCGACCGGGACCGCGCCGCGCCCGGCCTCGCCCGCAATATCGAGCGGTTCGGACAGTTCCTGACGCTGGTCGGGCTGACCGCGCTGGTGGTCGGCGGGGTCGGTGTCGCCAATGCGGTGCGCGCTCATGTGGACGGACGCCGCGAGGTCGTCGCGACGCTGCGCAGTCTCGGCGGATCGGGCGGGTTCGTCTTTCGGCTCTACCTGATCCAAATCTTCATCATCGCGGCGCTCGGGATCGCTCTCGGTTGTCTCCTCGCCGCTCTGATCCCGCCGGTCGCCGGCCTGTTCCTGAAGGGTCTGTTGCCGGTGTCGATCGCGGGCGCGGTGCAGTGGGGGCCGCTCGCCACGGCCGCCCTTTGCGGGGCGCTGGTCACTGCCGTCTTCGCGATCCCGCCGCTCGGCCTGTCGGCGCGGATCCGGCCGGCAGACCTGTTTCGCGACGCGGCCGGCGGAGCCCTCACCGGTCGACCCGCCGTGGCCTATCTCGCTGCCTCGGCGGTCCTCGCCCTGCTGCTCGCGGGGCTTGCCCTCCTCATTGCCGGCGACCGCTTCGTTGCGCTGACCTTCATGGGCGGCGTCGTGTTCGCCTTCGTCGTGCTGCGCCTTGTCGGCTCGGCCCTGCAATGGCTGGCGCGGCGGGCACCGACGGTCCGCTCGACGCCGCTCCGCCTCGCCATCGGCAACATCCACCGCCCCGGCGCGCTGACGCCGTCGGTGGTGCTTGCGCTCGGCCTCGGCCTGACGTTGCTGGTCGCGCTCGGCTCGATCGACAGCAATCTGCGCCGGCAGATCTCCGGCTCGCTGCCGGCGATCGCGCCAAACTTCTTCTTCCTCGACATCCAGAGCGATCAGATCGAGGATTTCCGCACGATCATCGCGAGGACTGCGCCGGAGGGTGAACTCGACGCGGTGCCAATGCTGCGCGGTCGGATCACCCGGATCAACGAGATCGACGCTCAGGAATGGGCGGACAGTCACGCGGGCGGCGGCGGCTGGGTGCTGCGGGGCGACCGGGGTCTGACCTATGCGGCCGCGGTCCCCCAGAATTCAACTGTCCTGGACGGAGAGTGGTGGCCGGAGAACTACGACGGGGAGCCGCTGGTCAGCTTTGCCGAGGAGGAGGGCCGCGAACTCGGCCTCTCTCTCGGCGACAGGATCACGGTCAACGTCCTTGGCCGGGACGTCACGGCGCGGATCGCCAATTTCCGCCGCGTCGAATGGGAGAGCCTTTCGATCAACTTCGTCATGGTGTTCTCGCCGAACGCCCTCGCCGGGGCGCCTCATGGCTGGCTGGCGACACTGACCGCCCCCGGCGCTTCGGTCGAAGAAGAGGGGCGGGTGCTGCGCGAGGTGACGAACGCCCTGCCGACGGTCACGACCATCGGCGTCAAGGATGCGATCACCATTGTCGACCAACTCGTCGGGCAGCTTGCGGCGGCGATCCGCGCCGCGGCCGCTGTGGCGCTGGTCGCCTCGGTGCTCGTCCTGGCAGGCGCGCTCGCCGCCGGTCAGGCAGCGCGGCGCCGCGATGCGACGGTGCTGAAGATGCTTGGAGCGACCCGCGGCACCCTGATCGCCGCCTTCGCCTCCGAATACGCGCTGATCGGTCTGGCGACGGCGATCTTCGCCCTTGCCGCCGGCGGCGCGGCGGCGGCCTATGTCGTGTCGGGGCTGATGGAGCTGCCGTTCTCCTTCAACCCGACCCTGGCGGTGAGTGTCATCCTGACGGCGCTGGTGCTGACAGTGGGGTTCGGCCTCCTCGGCACCTGGCGTATCCTCGGCGAGAAGCCGGCGCCCGTGCTGCGGAACCTGTAAGACTGATCATGGCGGTATGACCGAAACCGTCCAGCCTGGAGAGCGCCTTTCTGCGGCGGGGCCGGACCCGCGATCCCCCATGCGGTCATCTTGACGCTGATCAAATTCGAGAGCTCCTATCATCGATTCGAACGCTCATGCGATTTCGTCAGACAGGGAGGTCATCGAGAAAGTGGCTCAGATCGATCAACTATCTTTTACGGGGCCGCCGCTCGGCGCCGACAAATCACCCGTAGAGGTGGCGCGTGGCGCGATGCGCGGCGTCTCTTCGTGGTTTCTGACCGCGGCCGCGCTCGTCGCGCTCCTCGGCATGGGCTGGGGCATCACAATGGCGGCAACCGGGGATCACACCCTGGCGCCAGCACACGCGCACCTCAATCTGATCGGCTTCGTGGCGATGAGCATCTTCGGCTTCTACTACGCGCTGACACCGCGGGCCGCAGCTGGCCGGCTTGCCAGAGTTCATTTCGCGCTGACGGTCCTTGCCGTCCTCGTGTTCGCGCCCGGTATTGCGATGGCGATCAGCGGCCGTGGTGAAACGCTGGCAGCCGCAGGCTCGATCTTGGCCATCCTCGCCATGGCGATCTTTGCGTTCACGGTGATCCGCCACGGGGTGGGCAGGGCACCAGGCTGACCCGAATTGGACACGACTGCGCCGCCGGCGCGATCAACAGACGGTTTTCTTCGCCTCCGCCCTTGAGGCCGGCCGCGATCTCTCCAAGATAGCTGCCACCATTTTGCGGGGAGCGATCATGGACCATGAGCGATTCGTGCGGACGGCGCTCGGCGCGTTCGAGGCGCAGGGCATCGGGCTGATCGCCGGCGTGCCCGACGGGCTCTTTACCGGGCTGATCGAGGCGCTGAACGAGCACGAGACGATCCGTTATGTCGCCTGCGCGCGGGAAGAGGAGTGTCTCGGCGTTGCCGCCGGGGCCATTTTCGCGGGCGTGAAGGCGGCGGTTCTGATCCAGAATGCCGGTCTCCTGAACTCGCTCGGGGCCTATGCGACGCTGTTGAAGCGTTACGATCTGCCGGTTCCCATCCTTGTCGCCCATCGCGGCGGGCTCTTCGACCGCAAGAGCTACGATATCGAAAAGTTCGAGGCTACCGAGGCGCTCGGGGAGGACTATTATCGCCGGTTTCGCGCGAGTTTCGTCGATCTGACCGAGAAGCAGATGAGCGCTTTCCTGCAATGGTGCGTCGTGGCGTCGCAGCCGGGGCTCCTGCTGCTGGAGAAGGGAGAGGCCGATGGTTAGCCAGGCCGAAGCGATCCGGTCGGTGATCGACGGATTCGGCGGGACGCGGCCGCTCTGCGTGGCCGATATCGGCTCGCAGTCGGGCTGGCTGAAGGTCGCCGGCGACGATCCGCGCAATCTCTACCTGTCCGGCCCGATGGGGCAGGCGCCTTCGGTCGCGCTCGGCGTCGCGCTCGCGCGGCCGGACGACCAGGTCGTCGCCTTCTGCGGGGACGGCGCGCTGGCGATGAACCTGACATCGCTCGTCACCATCGCCGGCCGGAAGCCGGCCAATCTGACGGTCGTCGTCCTCGACAACCATATCTATGAGTACACGAGGGGTTTGCCGACGCCGTCGCACGCGCTGGACTGGGAAGCGATCGGCGCGGCCTTCTTCGGCGCGGAGAACGCCTTCGACAGCGCCGAGCCGTACCACGCGGCGCGAAAGGAGAAGAGGGGTCCCTTCTTCGTCGCGCTGGACGTCGCCGCCAGCGACGAGCTGCCGCCCGGAACGGGGCTGACGCCGGCCCAGATCAGGCAGCGATTCCGCGAGGCGGTCAGGGACCGCTGAGGCAGGATTTCGGCTCCCCGCTCCCATGAAAAAGGGCCGCCGAATCGCTCCGGCGGCCCTAGAGTCTTTCAGGATCAGATTGAATCAATTCTGTTTCTCGTCCGGGGTGACGATCCGCAAGGAGAGCCGCGCAGGCCGTAGCGGGACTACGGGCCAGCGGCCCGACAAAGCGGGCGCCTGCCGGACGGAAACCCGGAGGGCCGGGCCGATCGGACCCAATTCCATCGGGCTTGGGCTCGGCCGTATTCCAATACGCCCTTCGTCCAATCCCTCGACCTTGAACCCGATTGGCTCCGGCAGAATGGTTCAATCGGGTCCTGAAAGGCTCTTGTCGTCAAAGGATGGTCGGTCAGGCCGCTTCGGCGGTCTCGGCCAGATCGCGCAGCACATATTGCAGGATGCCGCCATTGCGGAAGTAATCGAGCTCGTCCAGCGTGTCGATCCGGCAGAGCAGCTCGATCTCCCTCTGCGAACCATCCGAATAGGCGATCGATGCCTTGGCGGTCTGGCGCGGCTGGAGGCCCTCCAGCCCCTGGATCGAGACCTGCTCGTCGCCCTTCAGATCGAGGTCGGCCCAGCTCATGCCGTCCTTGAAGACGAAGGGAATGACGCCCATGCCGATCAGGTTGGAGCGGTGGATGCGCTCATAGCTCTCGGCGATGACCGCCTTGACGCCGAGCAGAATCGTGCCCTTGGCCGCCCAGTCGCGGGAGGAGCCGTTGCCGTATTCCTTGCCGCCGAAGACGACGAGGGGCGTGCCTTCCTGCCGGTACTTCATCGCGGCGTCGTAGATGCTCATCTCCTCGCCGTCTGGCTGATGGAGCGTATAGCCGCCGGTCTTGCCCTCTTCGCCGAGCATGTAGTTCTTGATGCGGATATTGGCGAAGGTGCCGCGCATCATCACCTCGTGATTGCCGCGGCGCGTGCCGTACTGGTTGAAGTCCATCGGCTGCACGCCATGGTCCATCAGATAATGGCCGGCAGGCGAATCCGCCTTGATCGAACCGGCCGGCGAAATGTGGTCGGTGGTGATCTTGTCGCCGAGAAGGGCGAGGATGCGGGCATTGTCGATATTGGTGACCTTTTCGGGGGTCTTCTCCATCCCGACGAAGTAGGGCGGGTTCTGGACATAGGTGGACTTGTCGTCCCAGGCGTAGGTCTCGCCTTCCGGCACATCGACCGCCCGCCAGTTCTCGTCGCCGGTGAAGACCTCGGCGTATTTCTTCTCGAACAGGGCGCGCGTGACGTATTTCTGGATGAAGTCCTGGATCTCCTTGGAGGAGGGCCAGATGTCCTTCAGATAGACGTCCCGGCCGTCGCTGCTCTGGCCGATCGGATCGTTCTGCAGGTCGATGTCGACCGTGCCGGCCAGCGCATAGGCGACGACGAGCGGCGGGCTGGCGAGGTAGTTCGCCTGCACGTCCGGGCTGATGCGGCCCTCGAAATTGCGGTTGCCCGACAGGACGCCCGACATGATGAGGTCGTGATCGTTGACGGCCTTGCTGACCGGCGCCGGCAGCGGACCGGAATTGCCGATGCAGGTGGTGCAGCCGAAGGCGACGAGGTGGAAGCCGAGCCGGTCGAGCTCGTCCTGCAGGCCCGCATCCTTCATGTATTCGGCGACGACCTGGCTGCCCGGCGCGAAGGATGTCTTTACCCAGGGCTTCTGCTTCAGGCCGAGCTTGTTGGCGTTGCGGGCGAGCAGCCCGGCGCCGATCAGCACCGACGGGTTCGAGGTGTTGGTGCAGGAGGTGATGGCGGCGATGGCGACATTGCCGTGCCCGATCGCGTAGTCCTGGCCCTCGACCTGGTGCTTGTCGTCCAGGCTCTCGATCGTCCTGCCGTATTCGCTGACGATGAAGTCATGGAACTTCGACTTCATATCGGTGAGCGCGATGCGTGTTTCCGGCCGCTTCGGGCCGGCCAGCGACGGCACCACGTCGCCAAGATCGAGCTCCAGCGTGTCGGTGAAGACCGGATCCTCGCTCCCGGTATCGCGCCACATGCCCTGCGCTTTCGCATAGGCCTCGACCAGGGCGATGCGGTCGTCGGAGCGGTTGGTGGCCGTCAGGTATTCGAGCGTTTCGCTGTCGACCGGGAAGAAGCTGACGGTGGCGCCGTATTCCGGCGTCATGTTGCCGATCGTCGCCTGGTCCGCCATGGCGAGGTGATCGAGGCCGGGGCCATAAAATTCGACGAACTTGCCGACGACGCCCTTCTTGCGGAGCATCTGGCAGACGGTCAGGACGAGGTCGGTCGCGGTGACGCCTTCCTTGAGCTGTCCCGTCACCTTGAAGCCGATGACCTCGGGCAGCGTCATGGAGATCGGCTGGCCCAGCATGGCGGCCTCGGCCTCGATGCCGCCGACGCCCCATGCGAGGACGGAGAGGCCGTTGACCATCGGCGTATGGGAATCGGTGCCGACGCAGGTGTCCGGATAGGCGACGGTCTCGCCGTCTTCGTCCTTCGTCCATACCGTCTGCGACAGATATTCCAGGTTGACCTGATGGCAGATGCCGGTGCCGGGCGGCACGACGCGGAAGTTCTCGAAGGCCTTCTGGCCCCATTTCAGGAAGCGGTAACGCTCTCCATTGCGCTGATATTCCAGCTCCACATTGTGGGCGAAGGCGGAGGGATTGCCGAATTCGTCGACGATGACGGAATGGTCGATGACGAGGTCGACGGGGACCAGCGGATTGATCTTCTGGGCATCGCCGCCGAGCGCGCGGATTCCGTCGCGCATTGCCGCGAGATCGACCACCGCCGGCACGCCGGTGAAGT
This sequence comes from uncultured Alphaproteobacteria bacterium, assembly GCA_963773525.1. Classification (GTDB taxonomy): domain Bacteria; phylum Pseudomonadota; class Alphaproteobacteria; order Rhizobiales; family Rhizobiaceae; genus Notoacmeibacter. The sequence continues at coordinate 619,952 of CAVZBM010000002.1, forward strand.
CCTGCATCAGGACGCGGGCCGGCCGATAGGCGATCTCGTAGCCGGAGCGGCCCTTGTCATCGAGCCATTGCGCAACGGCCTCGATATCCGCCTTCTTGACCGTGCGCCCGTCCTCGTTGCGGAGCAGGTTCTCCAGCAGCACCTTCATGGAATAGGGCAGTCGCGACACCCCTTCCAGACCGTTCTTCTCGGCCTCCTTGAGATCGAAATAGACGTAGCTCTTCCCTCCGGCGCTGAGGGTTTTGCGGCATTTGAAGCTGTCCAGGGATGTCGGCATTGAGGTCCTCGATCGATTTTGGCAGAGCCGGAATGGGTCGAATGTCCCGTTGCCAGGCACTGCACCTGGCGCGGACATGCGGGTGCGGCCATTTCCGCTTTTCGCCCTGCCGGCAACCGCGCTATGAGCGGAAACCGGTTCGGCTCCTGAAATGGTTTCCACGCCAGCCGCTGGCATGGTTGCCGGCCTTATATTGAGTTCGCTAGAAGGATTCCAGACTGCCGGCGAGTTTTTTGCAGTGCGGCATCAAGGCGGGCGGCGATCGGTGTCGGTCCTCGCGGCCATCAGCGGGAGCGGAAATGCGTCTGGTCATCGACAATCTGGCGGGACGGAGGGGCGGGCGAGCCCTTTTTTCCGATCTATCGGTTTCGCTTGCGGCCGGTGAAGCGCTGCTGGTGACCGGTCCCAACGGTTCGGGCAAATCCACCCTGCTGCGCATCATCGCCGGCCTACTCGCCCCTTCCGCCGGTGAGATACGGCTTCAGGGCGCGGACGCCGATTTTCCCGATGTCGCGTCCGCCTGCCATTTCCTCGGCGATGCCAATGCCCTCAAGGCGGGCCTGACCGTTCGCCAGAACCTGCAGTTCTGGAACGGGTTCCAGCACCGGCAGGGGATGACGCTGGAGGCAGCGCTCGCGGCCGTCGACCTGCCGACCATTGCCGACCTGCCGGTCGAGTCGCTTTCCAAAGGCATGCGGCGGCGCGTCGGCATTGCCCGCCTGCTGGTCGCGCACCTGCCGATCTGGCTGCTTGACGAACCGAGCAGCGGTCTCGACGCGGCGGCGACGGCGCATGTCGAGCGGTTGATCGCCGACCACCGGTCGGGCGGAGGCATTGCCGTCATCGCCAGCCACCATGCGCTCCATATGCATGACGTGAAGCGGATCGACCTTGGCGAAGACGGCGATTTCGTCATGCCGACGCGGGACCGGCCCGAATGATGGCCCTGTTCCTGCGCGACCTGCGGCAGGCGACCGCCGCCGGAGGCGGAGCTTTCGTCGGCCTTCTGTTCTTCCTGACAATCGTCGCCGCCATACCCTTCGGCGTCGGGCCGGACCTCAACCTGCTCGGCGAGATCGGTCCGGCGGTGCTGTGGATCGGTGCGCTGCTGTCCGGCCTGCTCGGCCTCGACCGGCTCTTCGTGCTCGACCGGGAGGACGGCTCGCTCGACGTCTTCCTGATGGCCTCGGCCCGCCAGCCGCTGGTTCTCACCGTCTTCGTCAAATGCCTCGCCCATTTCGTAGGCATCGTCCTGCCGCTGGTCATTGCGGCGCCGCTACTCGGCCTTCTCCTCAACATGAGTTCGCTGGCCATCGGCGCGACGGTTCTGACGCTTCTGATCGGGGCGCCGGCGATCAGTTTTATCGGCGCGGTCGGTGCGGCGGTCACGGTGGCGCTGCCGCGCGGTGGGCTGCTCGTCGCGATCCTGGTTCTGCCGCTCCTGATCCCGGTCCTGATCTTCGGCGTCTCGGCTGCGAACGGCGCGGTGCGTGAGCCCGATCCGTTCACGGCGCCGCTCCTCATTCTCGCCGCGCTTACGCTGTTCTTTGCTATTCTCGGACCGGTCGCCGCCGCCTTCGCCCTTTCGGTCGAGAGGCAGGCGATTGCGGAAGATGCGACCGATCCCTATGAACATGATGGCTGGCCCGGGCAGTCCAGCACAGCAGGGCATGGACATGAGTGACAGTACGGCAGCAGCCAAGCCATCGATCTTCACGCGACTGGCCAATCCGTCGCGCTTCATCGGTCTCGCCGACCGGATCATTCCGTGGCTGACGGGCCTTGCGCTGATCGTCATCGCGGCGGGTCTCGTCGGCGGGTGGCTGGCGCCGGAGGACTACCAGCAGGGCGCGACGGTGCGTATCATGTATCTGCACGTGCCCTTCGCATGGCTGTCCATGATGATCTACGGCGTGATGGCGCTGTCCTCGCTCGGCACGCTGGTCTGGCGCCATCCGCTGGCCGACGTGTCGCTGAAGGCCGCCGCCCCCATCGGCGCCGTCTTCACCTTCCTGGCACTGTTCACCGGCTCCGTCTGGGGCAAGCCGATGTGGGGCACGTGGTGGGTCTGGGACGCCCGGCTGACATCGGTCTTCGTCCTCTTCATCATCTATCTCGGCCTGATCGCGCTGACCCGGGCCACGGAGGAGCCGGGCCGTGCCGCCCGGGCGGCCGCCATCGTGACGCTGGTCGGCGCGCTCAACCTGCCGATCATCAAGTTCTCCGTCGACTGGTGGAACACGCTGCACCAGCCGGCCAGCGTGTTTCGCGCCGGGGGGCCGACCATCGATGCCTCGATGCTGTGGCCGCTGCTGGTCAGCGCCATCGGGTTCACGCTGCTGTTCGGCGCGCTCCACCTGATCGCGATGCGGACCGAGATCTGGCGGCGGCGGGTCCACACCATGCGGCGGATTGCCGCAGAACGGGCGGACAGGGGATCGCGGACCGCATGAATCATCTCGGCTATATCGTCGCGGCCTATCTGGTGACCCTCATCGCGCTCGCCGGTCTCGCCGGCTGGCTGCTGGCGGACATGGCGGGCCGGCGGCGAGAACTGAAGCGGCTGGAGGAGGCCGGCCATCGCCGCCGTTCCGAGCGGCGGGAGGCGAAGGTTTGAGCGATCGCGAGCGGCCGAAGAAAAGAAGCGACGCAGGCGCCCCCCGCAAGGAGCGAACGCGGGCCGTGCTGTTTCTGCCCGTGCTGCTGTTCGCGGTCGTCGCCGGCATCTTCCTGACGATGGAAATCTCCGAGCGCGACAGCCGCACGGTGCCGAGCGCGCTCCTCGGACTGGAGGCGCCGAGGACGACGCTGACGCCGCTGGAAGGGCTGGATCTGCCCGGGCTCGATACCGAGAAGCTCAAGGGTCAGGTGACGCTGGTCAACGTGTTCGCCTCCTGGTGCGCACCCTGCCGGGCCGAGCATCCGATCCTGATGGATCTGGCCAGCGATGGCCGGTTCGACGTCGTCGGCTTCAACTACAAGGACGATGCGGACAATGCGCTGCGCTTCCTCGGGGAACTCGGCAATCCCTACTCCGCGGTGGGCGTCGATCCGTCCGGCCGGGCGGCGATCGACTGGGGCGTCTACGGGGTGCCCGAAACGTTCCTGCTCAACCGGAAGGGCGAGGTGGTCTGGAAGTATGTCGGGCCGCTGACGGCGGAGACGGTGCGCTCGGATCTGGCGCCGCGGCTGGAAGACGAACTTGCGGGAGCCGGGCCCGGAACGGGCTGAGTAGAGCCCTTCAGTCGTCGTCCGGCAGGCTGTGGCGGGTGATGATCGGCACCATGGCGATGGTGAAGGCAATGGTGATCGGCAGGATGCCCCAGACCTTGAACGCCACCCATGTGTCGGTGGAGAAGCCGCGCCATACCAATTCGTTCAGGACCGCCAGCACGATGAAGAAGAGCCCCCAGGCAAGGGTCAGCTTCCTCCATCCCTCGTCCGTCAGCCGGAACGCGCTGTCGAAGACGTAGGCGAGAAGCGATCGGCCGAAGAACAATCCGCCGAGCAGGACGGCGGCGAAGAGGCCGTTGACGATGGTCGGCTTGACCTTGATGAAGGTCTCGTCCTGCAGCCAGAGCGTCAGTCCGCCAAAGACGAGGACGACGACGCCCGACACCAGCGGCATGATCGGCAGCTTGCGGGTCAGCAGCCAAGAGGCGGCGAGTGCGATTGCCGTCGCCACCATGAAGGCCGCGGTCGCGATGAAGAGCGGCCCGCCAAGCGGCGCCAGGCTTGGAAACATCCTCGCGATGCTCTCGCCGCGCGAATTGGCGAAGAAGAACACCAGCAGCGGTCCGAGTTCCAGCGCGAGCTTGAGCAGCGGGTTGATCTGCCGCCGCCCCGGATCGCCGGGTTTCGCCTCGAAAATGTCGCCGTCTGCCATGAATCAGTCTCCCGCTGCCCGCCTCACTTAGGGGCGGACGATGCGAGATGCCAGCATGGATCGGAGGATCGCACCACCCCGGCTATTCCAGAGGAGGAAGCCCGGCGATGGCGCGGGCGAAATCACGCGCCTCGAACGGCTCCAGATCCTCGACGCTCTCGCCGACGCCGATGAAGAAGACCGGCAGGTCGAATTTTTCGGCGATGGCGACGAGGATGCCGCCGCGGGCGGTGCCGTCGAGCTTGGTCATGACGAGACCGTTGACGCCGGCCACCTGGCGGAAAATCTCGACCTGGCGCATGGCGTTCTGGCCGGTCGTGGCGTCGAGGGTCTGCAGGATGGTATGCGGCGCCGTCGGATCGATCTTCTTCAGCACACGGACGATCTTGGCCAGTTCGTCCATCAGTTCCGCGCGATTCTGAAGCCGCCCGGCAGTGTCGATGATAAGGACGTCCGAGCCGTTCTGCCTGGCGCGTTCGAGGCCGCGATAGGCGAGGGCGGCGGCATCGGCGCCGAGTTCGCTCGCGATGACCTCCGATCCGGTTCGTTCGCCCCAGATCCCGAGTTGCTCGATGGCGGCCGCACGAAACGTATCGCCCGCGGCCAGCGTGACGTTCAGGCCACCGGCGACGAGCTTGGCGGCGAGCTTGCCGATGGTGGTCGTCTTGCCGGTGCCGTTGACGCCGACAACGAGGATGACGTGCGGCGCATGAGCGAGATCGAGTTCGAGCGGTCGGGCGACAGGAGCGAGGGTTTTTTCCACCTCACGGGCGACCACCTTCTTGACGTCGTCCATGGTCAGATCGCCGCCGAAACGGGCGTCGCGCAGCGTTTCCAGGATTGCGGTCGCGGTGGGGACGCCGAGATCGGCGGAGACCAGCGCATCCTCGACATCGTCAAGCGCATCTTCGGTCAGTTGGCGCCCGGCGAAAGCGACCGAAAGGTTGTCGCCGATCGCTTTCGAGGAGCGCGACAGACCGCCCGTCAGCCGTCCCAGCCAGGAGGCGCGGGACGGGGACGCAACGTCACCGATCCGCTCGACGGTCCTGCCGACACGGACGCGGTCCTCGCCGGGCTTTCGGGGCGGAGGAGTGGAGACCGCGGGCTCGGTCGGGGGTGCCGTGGGTTCGGGTTCGTCCGGCAGGGCAGGATGGGCGCGATTGCCGAGGTTCTCCTCCGCAGGCGGCTCAAGAGCGGGCTCTGGTCCCGCGTCGGCAATCTCGGCTTGCGTCGGTGGGGCCGGGGCGGCCTCCTCAACGCTGGCGGTCCCGGTGCTGGGCTGACCCGCGCCATCACGGCCGAAGCCCTCCGACCGTGCAACGGAGTGCTCCTCCGGCTGCGCCTTTGGCCGCGCATCATCCGTCGCCTCGTCCTCCTTGCCCCGCCCAAAGGAGAAGACCCTGCCGAGAATTCCGCGTGCCATGCTGCTCCGTTCGTGTCGCTGAAAGTCTATTTGCCGCGTTTTGCGGCGTCCTTACCCTTGGCATAGTCGTCGGGCATGTTCTCGATCTTCTCGGCGCCCGATCGCTGCGTCGACGAGGCGCCTGCCTCGGCATCGGCGATCGTGTCGGCCGCCGCCGAGCCATGCGCATCCGCGTCCGGTGCGTCGGTCACATAAATTCCCGGCTTGTTCGGCTGGCCGGTGGCGGTTTCGATGTCGCCGTCATCGCCGATCTTGCGGTCGATCTTGTCGTCGGGGGCGTCGCTCATGATTGCACAGGGTCCTCGGCCATCTCGTATCGGGCTTCGAGGGAGAAACCGTCCTGGCCCGTTATGGTTGCGGCCGTGATAGCGCCCGCCTCGACCGCTCCGTTCGGCGGCAGGTGCACCGGCGTGAAGTCCGGCGTCCGACCGAAGCCCGGCTTCTCGACCAGAACCGGCTCGGTCCTGCCAACCAGGTTCCGAAGATGGTGGCCAAGCGCCTCATCGCCGGCGCGGCGGAGGCGGGCGGCGCGCTCTTTCACGACCCTGCGCGGCAGTTGCGGCATACGGGCGGCGGGCGTGCCCTCGCGGGGCGAGAAAGGAAAGACGTGCAGGAAGGCCAGACCGCACGCCTCGACCAGCGACAGGCTGTTGTCGAATGCGGCATCGCTTTCGGTCGGGAAGCCGGCGATCAAGTCGGCGCCGAGGGCGATGTCCGGCCGCAGTTCCCGCACGGTCTCGCAGAAGCGGACTGCGTCCTCGCGCAGATGCCGCCGCTTCATCCGCTTCAGGATCAGATCGTCGCCATGCTGCAGCGACAGATGCAGATGCGGCATCAGCCGCTCCTCTTCCGCCAGCGCGGCAAGGAGGTCGTCGTCGGCCTCGATGGAGTCGATCGAGGACAGGCGCAGGCGCTTCAGCTCAGGCACGCCCTTCAGGATCGCCCGGACCAGTCGGCCCAGCTTCGGGCTTCCCGGCAGATCGGCGCCCCAGCTCGTCATGTCGACGCCGGTCAGCACAATCTCGGCATAGCCGTTGCCGACGAGCCGCCTGACCTCCTCGACGACGCCGCCGGCGGGCACCGAGCGGGAATTGCCCCGGCCGTAGGGAATAATACAGAAGGTGCAGCGATGGTCGCAGCCATTCTGGACCTGGACGAAGGCGCGGGCGCGGCCCTCGATGGCGTCGACCATATGAGCGGCGGTCTCGGTCAGTTCGAAAATGTCGTTGACGCGGACCTTCTCATAGCTGTTGACGCCGAAGTCCGGCAGGGCGCGATAGCTCTGCGATTGCAGCTTGTCGCCATTGCCGATGACGAGATCGACCTCGTCCATGGCGCCGAACGCCTCCGGCTCCGTCTGGGCGGCACAGCCGCTGACGATGATCCGGGCTTTTGGGTTCTCACGGCGGGCCTTGCGAATGGCCTGGCGGGCCTGGCGCGTCGCCTCGGCGGTGACGGCGCAGGTGTTGAAGACGACGGCTCCGCCCGGCAGTTCGCCAAGGCCTGCGGCCTGCGCCTGCCGCTTCATCACCTCGCCCTCATAGGTGTTCAGCCGGCAGCCGAAGGTGACCACCGACAGTCCCGGGCCATCGTGGTTGCCGCCCGCTTCCGGGCCCGGTATGGCCAGATCATGCACTGAGCGGCTCATGCCTCCGCCGCCTCACGGTCGCGGGTGAAGGCGCCGGTCAGCGGGTCCAGCCGGCCCGACCATTCCCATTCCGCCGGCCCGGTCATGATTACATGGTCGTCGTCGCGCCAAAGAAGATCGAGCGGACCGCCCGGCACATTGACCGTCACGTGCCGGCCGGTTCGATGGCGGCGGACGGCGGAAACCGCCGCAGCGCAGGCCGCCGAGCCGCAGGCTTCGGTCAGGCCGACGCCGCGTTCCCACGTACGCAGATCGATCGTCTGCTTGTCGCGCACGCGGGCGAGCGAGACGTTGACGCGTTCCGGAAAGAGCGGGTGGTTCTCGACCATCGGACCGAAACGATCCAGTTCATAGGCCCAGACATCGTCATCGACGAAGAAGACGGCATGGGGATTGCCCATGGAGACCACCGCCGGCGAATGGACGATCGGATCGTCGGCCGGCCCGACGGCCAGTTCGATGTGGCGGGTGTCCTGGAACGGCTCCGACAGGGGAACGTCCTGCCAGTCGAAGCGCGGCACGCCCATGTCGACCGCGATCAGCCCGTCCTCACGCTCCTCGGCATTGAGGATGCCGCCGCCGGTCTCGAAGGTGAAGCGCCTCTGGCCGGTTTCAGCAGCAAGCGCGCCGACGACGCAGCGCGTGCCGTTGCCGCAGGCGCCGGCTTCCGAGCCGTCCGCGTTCAGAATGCGGATCCGCTGATCGGTGCCGGCCGTGCTTGGGGCGTGGACCGCCATGATCTGATCGAAAGCGGTATCGGGGTGGCCAGCCAGCGCAATGGCTGCTGCCGGCAGAACATCGTCGTCCCGCTCCCGCATATCCACGACGAGGATGCGGTTGCCGAGCCCGTTCATGCGGGCGAAGGGAACTGTCGTATCGCTCTCAGTCATCAAGCGGCCGGGACTTTCGGGCGTCGATGCGCCAACGGGGCGCGGTTCCGCCGCTATATGGCGGAAACCGGCCCGTTTTTCCAGCCCGGCCGGCTGTCGTGGCTAAGCGATGGCGATGACGCCGAGGATGACCAGGAGGAAGATCACGAGAACGATGCCGATGAGGATCTTGACGCCGGTCATGGCGACGCCGGAAACGGTATTGAGGCCGAGAAGACCGGCGACTGCGGCCACGACCAGAAGAATGAGGATCCATTCGATCATTGAAAATCTCCCGTTGCGCTCTGCGTTAGAAATTAGCTGGCGCGCCGGTGGGCGAGGGCAAGAGGGCCGCCCTTGTTGATGTTTTGCGCGCGATCCGTCCCGAGAGTCCCCAAGAGCGGGGATGAAGGGGTCAAGGATAGCCGAAAACAGGAGAGGTCGCATGGCGTGCCGCGCCAGTCGTGATTCGGCTTTTGCCGCGGCCAATCGCGTCTTTCCCAATTGCGGCGCGGATTTCGAGCAATTTTCTCGGGTTCAAATCATGATCGCCTGGAGGGCGGCAACGTCATGTACTCAAGGGGTCGCGGCAGCGGATCACCTGTTGCTGGATCAGTTTCTCGATCTCCAACTCTTGCCGCCATCCAAAAACCGCCCTTTTCTGTGGGAAGAGGGACACAGCGATTTGCCGATCCGGCAGGGGAACCATCCATGTACCTATTCCAGAGAGACGGCGCGCGCGCTCCGTTCGTCCTGACACTGGCAGCGGTCGCCGCGGCGTTGACGCTCGCCGGCTGCTCGTCGAGCCGCTTCGACGGCGCCTATCCTCGCCGCGTCGCCACCGCGCCGCAGCCGCTTGAGCCGGCGCCGGTCCAGACGGTCCAGAGCGGGCAGCTTCCCCCGCCCGTGGAGCCGGGCGCCGCGGGGCTCGACGATCCGAACGCACCCTTCGCCACGGATGCCGACGGCAATCCCGTCGACGTCGCCTCGTCCAGCCCAGTGCGGGACTCCTCGCCCGCCTCGTCGGTCTCGACGGTCGGCGAACCGATCAGCAAGGGCAAGGTCGTCGGCAACTGGAAGACCCAGGCCGGCGGATCGAGCTGCCAGATGTTCCTGACGCTGACGAAATATGGCAGCGCCTCGCGCGGGGGCACCCGCGGCTGCTCCGGCGATCTGGCCAATATGCGCGGCTGGGACGTCAAGGGCAGTCAGCTCGTCCTCTACGACGAGAGCGGCGGGACCATCGGCCAGCTCTATGCGGCTGGCCCCAGCCGTTATTCCGGCCAGACCTCATCCGGCGTGCCGGTGACCCTGTCGCGCTGAGTGCGTGATCGGAAGGCGTCGGTGTCCGCTTGACGCGGTGCAGGCGGCCTTCTAAGCGCGCCGGACCATGAGCCGACAGATTTCGCCCGCCGACAGCGCCCTCGCCGACCCGTCCCCCGTCCGCGCCGCCTATGAGCAGCGGGTGAAGGAAGAGGGGCTCGTCGCCGATCCGGAGCAGCGGGCGGCGGCCGACCGGCTCGACGACCTCTGCCGCGACCTCGCTGAGGCGCGCCCGGCCAGCAAGAGCAGCGCGCTCGGCTGGCTGTTCGGCAAGCGGCGTGAAAAGAAGAATGTGCGGGGCATCTACCTGCATGGCGGGGTCGGGCGCGGCAAGACCATGCTGATGGACCTGTTCTTCCGCCATGCGCCGGTCAGGCGAAAACGGCGCAGCCATTTCAACGACTTCATGGCCGATGTGCACGACCGGATCGGGGCGCATCGCGCGGCGCTGAAGCGCGGCGAAGCGACGAGCGACGATCCCATCCCGCCGGTCGCCGAACAGATCGCCGAGGAAAGCTGGCTGATCTGCTTCGACGAATTCACCGTCACCGACATCGCCGATGCGATGGTGCTGTCGCGGCTGTTCTCGGCCCTGTTCGACAATGGCTGCGTGCTGGTCGCGACCTCGAACGTCGCCCCCGACGATCTCTATCGCGACGGCCTCAACCGTTCGCTGTTCACGCCGTTCATCGACGTGCTGAAGGCCCACACCGACGTGTTGGAACTCGACAATGGCCGCGACTACCGGCTGGAAAAGCTCGCCGCCCTGCCGGTCTACATGAGTCCCCTGAGCGACGAGACGGCGGAGCAGATGGACGAGGCCTGGGAGGCGGCGACGGATGGCGCGGCGGAACGCAGCGTCGATATCGAGGTGAAGGGCCGTCATGTGTCCGTGCGGCGCGCGGCGGGTGGCAAGGCGCGCTTCACCTTCGACGAGATCTGCGGGCGTCCGCTCGGCGCGCGCGACTATCTGAGGTTGGCGGACCGGTTCGATCATTTCTTCATCGAGGGCGTTCCGCAGATGGATCTGGACCGTCGCAACGAGGCCAAGCGATTTATCCTCCTCGTCGACACGCTCTACGACCGAAAGAAGCGGCTGCATCTTTCCGCCGAAGTGCCGGCGGACCAGCTTTATGTAGGTCGGGCGGGCACCGAAACGTTTGAGTTCGACCGTACTGTCAGCCGGCTGATCGAGATGCGCGACGAGAACTGGCCCGGCGGGGCGGACGCGGCATGAAACGGCGGATTTCGTTCGTTACGCTGGTTGTGCCGGACCACGACGAGGCGATCGGGCCGGACGGTGCGCGGCGGTGAACCAGCCTGTCCCGCTGCTCCTGACGACCGGCTTCATGCTCGGCCTGATCTTTCCTCTGGGGCGGGTCGCCGTGGAAAGCGGCGTGCCGCCCATCATCTGGACGCTGCTAACCGCGGCCGGCTGCGGGATCGGCCTCTGTGCGCCGCTTCTGAGGCGAATGAAGGCCGGCGACTGGCCGCACGGCTTCTGGTTCTATGCCGCCATTTCGGGCCTGGTCTCGATCGTCCTGCCCAACCTGATCGTGTTCGCCGCCGCGCCGCATCTCGGCGCCGGGCATGTCGGACTGATGTTCACCCTCTCGCCGGTCTGCACCCTGGCGCTGTCGCTGATGGCGGGGATGCGGCGTCCGAACGGCTACGCGCTGGCCGGCATCTTCACCGGTTTCGCCGGTGCCGTGCTGCTGGTCCTCGGCAAGGGCGAGGCGCGACTTTCCGGCGGGGCGACGCTCTGGCTCGGCCTGGCGCTCCTGATTCCGGTGTTCCTCGGCCTCGGCAACATCTATCGCAGCCTGGCCTGGCCGAAGGGAGCGGGGGCGGCCGAACTCGCCTCCGCCAGCAGCCTGACCTCGGCGCTGATGCTGCTCGCCGCGCTCCCGCTCGTCGGGTCCTTCGCTGACCTTGGAACGCTGGCCCTGATTCCGGCGCTGACGGCTATCGCCGTCGTCCTCTCCTGCCTCTATTACCTGTCGCTGTTTGCCCTGCAGCGGGCCGGGGGGCCGGTCTATCTCAGCCAGATCGGCTATGTCGGCGCAGCCGTCGCGCTCATCGTCGGGGTCGGCCTGCTCGACGAGCATTACGGCCTCCTGACCTGGTCCGGGGCCGCCGTGGTCCTCATCGGCATCGGCTTCGCGATCCGGGCCCAGTTGCGCAGCCGCGTTGTCCCGTCGACGAACCCGTCGCAAAGCTGACCCTCATCTCTGGCCAGCGGGGCGAGGGACGGAGCTCCACCCCTTGAGCTTCCTTATCTCCGCCCCGCTGGCTGCAGCCGTTGCCTCGCTGCCTCAATTGTCGTCATCGGCATCATATCCGTCGTCGTCCGCCAGACCGAACGCGGGATCAAGCGGCGCATCCGCGTCATCAAGGACAGCGTTAGCGGGCGCACTACCGCGCGGGACGCGATTGATGAACGCGGCGTCGGGCCTGTCCTCCTGCAAACGGGGAGGGTGGTCGGGCGCCACCTTCGCCGACGTCTGCATGGCCGGTCCGGCAGTCGTGCTCAGCTCGATTCGGTGGCGCAGAACGGTCGACGCGTATGCTGCCAGGGAGCGGATGTTCAACATGGCCTCGCCCGTCGGCCGGTCAAACGCCAGTCGCAACGGGTTGGCTCCCGACTGACCGACCGCCGAACGGACCTTGTTCGGGCCGTTTTCTTCCCAACCCTGCCTGATGTCGTGAAGATAGCCGTGAATGTCCTGGAGGGACGCGTGCCGCAGATCCTGCGCCACGGCCTCAAAGGACGAGGTCTCGCGATCCTCGTCCGATTTCTGATCGTCGGACTGCTGGTTGTGAAGCAGGTTCACCGAGCCGCTCTTGTCCGCCTGGCCCAAGGCCTCCGCGACGGCCTTGAGCAGATCAGTCCGCAGAGACTCCTCCAGACCGTCGACCAATTGCTTGGGCGTCTTCTGCGGCCTGTTGTGCAGTCTGCCGAGGTTTGCCGTACTGAACGTGGACGCGAAGCCCTTGTTGAAGGCCATACGTGCGTGGGCCATCTTCTGTTTCATCATCGCGTCCCAATCTTCGCTCGACGAGGTGTCGCCATCCTCCTCTCTGTGCCTGTCCCACTGGCGCAGGGAACGGACATTGAGCATGCTGTTCAGGTCGTCGGTGTCGTAGCTGGTCGACGAGTCCTCCTCGTCGGCCCCGCCAAACAGCTGCTTCAGCCCACCGAGCACACCGCCACCGGTCGATTTTTCTTTCGGCCGCAGCTCCATCGCGGACGGTTTCGGCGCGGCCGCCAACCTGTCGGCCAGCCCGTCTGCGCTGCCGCCGGCATCAAGCACGGCGGAAATCGGAATCTTCCGAGGGATTGTGCTGTGACAGATGGCTGTACCGAGGCTGGTCTTGGTCCTCGTATCTGCGCACGGATCGGGCGGGCCGCTTCGAAGAGGCCGTCTTTGCGTGTGGGTCGCCTGTGGTGATCTTGTTCTCGCATGGCGGCTTCAGCTTTCGGTATTCGGTCTTGAACTGCGTGAGCTTTCCGGATTTTGGCGCACTCGGTCCCGATTTTTTTCCTGTGAACGCCTGGTCCTCCTCCAGCCGGGATCCTGAACACGAGGGAACGGTCTCGGAGGAGCGGGACGTGGTCAGGCGAGTGAGAAAATGCATCGGGATGCTCCAATCTAGTCTGCGATGAAGGCACTGTCGTGCATTAAAGATCAGTGTACCAATATCTTTATTCGATATTATCCAAGATTGGTTGAAAGTAACAGTTCGTGTAACGCTTGTATGACAGAAGATGTACTATGATTCGGATGCGCGTCCGCCGCCCCCGTTCGCTTCCTTTCGCCAGTCGGAAACGCGCGAGAGTAACCCGGCGTGCCGTATCATTCGGCAGGCGTGCCGTCTTACTAGTTGACGTTTACGTAAACCAAAGATGAATTAACCGATTGAAATTCTTCTGCGCCAAAGAATCGGTTGCGAACGAACCCTGTTCGGCTTAAGCCGTTGCCCGAATTCCGGGGCTCCACAATCCCTTCCGGCCCCGCTCAACCGCCGGTAGCCTGCCGGCAGCGACCAGGAGAAGATTTCCCAATGGCACGCAACAAGATCGCTCTCATCGGCTCGGGCATGATCGGCGGCACGCTCGCCCATCTGATCGGGCTGAAGGAACTCGGCGACGTCGTCCTTTTCGATATCGCCGAGGGCGTGCCGCAGGGCAAGGGCCTGGACATTGCCGAGAGCGCACCGGTCGACGGCTTCGACGCCTCCTATACCGGCGCCAATGACTATAGCGCGATCGAGGGCGCCGATGTCTGCATCGTCACCGCCGGCGTGCCGCGCAAACCCGGCATGAGCCGCGACGACCTTCTCGGCACCAATCTCAAGGTGATGGAGCAGGTGGGCGCGGGCATCGCCAAATATGCGCCGAACGCCTTCGTCATCTGCATCACCAATCCCGCTCGACGCGATGGTCTGGGCGCTGCAGAAGTTTTCCGGCCTGCCCAAGAGCCATGTCTGCGGCATGGCCGGTGTGCTCGATTCGTCGCGCTTCCGTCATTTCCTCGCCGAGGAGTTCGACGTGTCGGTCGAGGACGTCACCGCCTTCGTGCTCGGCGGCCATGGCGACTCCATGGTGCCGCTGACCCGCTATTCGACGGTCGCCGGCATACCGCTGCCGGATCTGGTCAAGATGGGCTGGACCACGCAGGGCAAGCTCGACGAGATCGTCCAGCGCACCCGCGACGGCGGCGCCGAGATCGTCGGCCTGCTCAAGACCGGCTCGGCCTTCTATGCGCCGGCCGCCTCCGCGATCTCGATGGCCGAGGCCTATCTCAAGGACAAGAAGCGTGTCCTGCCCTGCGCCGCCTATCTCAACGGCGAATATGGCGTGAAGGACATGTATGTCGGCGTGCCCACCGTGATCGGCAAGGGCGGCGTCGAGCGCGTCATCGAGATCGACATGAATGGCGACGAGAAGTCGCAATTCGACAAGAGCGTCGAGGCGGTCCAGGGCCTCTGCGACGCCTGCCGCAACATCGCGCCGCAGCTCGGCGAATGACCATTTTGGCCGGGCCAGGTGCCCGGCCTTCCCTTTTCTGACGGATCGATAGGGAGACAGCGATCCCATGAACATCCATGAATATCAGGCCAAGGCCCTTCTGAAGGACTATGGCGCGCCGGTCGCCGAGGGCGTGCCGGTCTTCGAGGCGTCCGAAGCCGAAGCCGCCGCGAAGAAGCTGCCCGGGCCGCTCTACGTGGTGAAGAGCCAGATCCATGCCGGCGGCCGCGGCAAGGGCAAGTTCCGGGAACTGCCGGCCGATGCCAAGGGCGGCGTCCGCCTCGCCAAATCCGTCGACGAGGTGGTGGCGAACGTCAACGAGATGCTCGGCAACACGCTGGTCACCAAGCAGACGGGAGCCGGAAGGCAAGCAGGTCAACCGCCTCTATATCGAGGACGGCGCCGATATCGATCGCGAGCTCTACCTCTCGATCCTCGTCGACCGGACGACCGGCCGGAACGCCTTCGTCGTCTCGACCGAGGGCGGCATGGATATCGAGGCGGTCGCCGAGGAGACGCCGGAGAAGATCCTGACGCTGCCGATCGACCCGGCCGCCGGCGTTACCGACGCCGATGCGGACACGCTCTGCGACGCGCTGAAGCTGGACGGTGCGGCGCGCGAGGACGGCAAGACGCTGTTCCCGATCCTCTACAAGGCCTACACCGAGAAGGATATGAGCCTGCTCGAGGTCAACCCGCTGATCGTCATGACCGACGGCCATCTGCGCGTCCTCGACGCCAAGGTGTCGTTCGACGGCAATGCGCTGTTCCGCCACGAGGACGTCGTCGCGCTGCGCGACAAGAGCGAGGAAGACGACAAGGAGATCGAGGCGTCCAAATACGACCTCGCCTATGTCGCGCTCGACGGCAATATCGGCTGCATGGTCAATGGCGCGGGCCTGGCCATGGCGACGATGGACATCATCAAGCTCTACGGCGCCGAGCCCGCCAACTTCCTCGATGTCGGCGGCGGCGCCAACAAGGAGAAGGTGACGGCGGCGTTCAAGATCATCACCGCCGATCCGAACGTGAAGGGCATCCTCGTCAACATCTTCGGCGGCATCATGCGCTGCGACGTGATCGCCGAAGGCGTGATCGCGGCGGTCAAGGAAGTCGGCCTGAAGGTGCCGCTTGTCGTCCGCCTCGAAGGCACCAATGTCGATAAGGGCAAGGCGATCATCAATGAAAGCGGCCTCGACGTCATCGCGGCCGACGACCTCGACGACGCGGCGCAGAAGATCGTCGCTGCGGTGAAGGGCTGAGGGGCAGTAAGAGCATGAGCATTCTCGTCAACAAGGACACCAAGGTCCTGGTGCAGGGCCTGACCGGCAATACCGGCACCTTCCACACCGAACAGGCGCTGGCCTATTACGGCACCCAGATGGTCGGCGGCACGCATCCGAAGAAGGGCGGCGAAGTCTGGACCGCCGGCGAGGGCGCGGGAGAGAAGGCCGGCGCCGAGCTGCCGATCTTCGCCACGGTCGAGGAAGGCAAGGCAGCCACCGGCGCCAACGCCTCCGTCATCTATGTGCCGCCGGCCGGTGCCGCCGCCGCGATCCTCGAGGCGATCGAAGCCGAGATCCCGCTGATCGTCTGCATCACGGAAGGCATTCCGGTGCAGGACATGGTCCGCGTGAAGGGGCGTCTCGCCGAGAGCGGTTCGCGGCTGATCGGGCCGAACTGCCCCGGCGTGCTGACGCCGGAAGAGTGCAAGATCGGCATCATGCCGGGCTCCATCTTCAAGAAAGGTTCGGTCGGCATTCTGTCGCGATCCGGCACACTGACATACGAAGCCGTGTTCCAGACCACCAATGAAGGGCTCGGCCAGTCGACGGCGGTCGGCATTGGCGGCGACCCGGTCAAGGGAACGGAATTCATCGACATGCTCGACCTGTTCCTCGACGATGACGAGACGCAGTCGATCATCATGATCGGCGAGATCGGCGGTTCGGCCGAGGAAGAAGCCGCCGAATGGCTCAAGGAACAGGCGAAGGCGGGGCGCAAGAAGCCGATGGCGGGCTTCATCGCGGGCCGCACGGCGCCTCCCGGCCGCACCATGGGCCATGCCGGCGCGGTCATTTCCGGCGGCAAGGGCGGCGCGGACGACAAGATCGCGGCGATGGAGGATGCCGGCATCGCCGTCTCGCCGTCGCCCGCGCGTCTCGGCAAGACGCTGGCCGAGGTGCTGAAGGGCTGAAATACGACTGAACAGGTCCCGGCCGGCTATGATCGGCCGGGGCGTCATGCAGGTGGTTCGGGGGAGCCGCCGGAACGACGGGGCGAGGGTGTCGCCGGGCAGATCGGCGGCGAACATATCAGGAGCCGGGCGCGGCCCGGAGAGTGCGATGGCACGGAACGATCAGCAGAACGAGACCTTCGCCGAAAGCTCGTTCCTCTATGGCGGCAATGCCGACTATCTGGAACAGATGTATGCGCGCTGGCAGGACGATCCGTCCTCCGTCAGCGCCGATTGGCAGGAGTTCTTCAAGGGCGTCGGCGACGACGCCGCCATCGTCAGGAAGAACGCCGAGGGTCCCTCCTGGGAGCGTCCGGACTGGCCGATCGCCGCCAATGGCGAGATGGTCTCGGTTCTCGACGGCAACTGGGCCGATGTCGAGAAGACCATCGAGACCAAGATCCGCGGCAAGGCGGAGAAGGTCGCGGCGCTGCGCGGCGAAGCGGCGCTCTCCGAGGAGCAGATCCACCAGCAGACGCGCGATAGCGTCCGCGCCACGATGATGATCCGCGCCTATCGGGCGCGCGGCCACCTGCACGCCAATCTCGACCCGCTCGGGCTTGCCGGCGACAAGGACGACTATCATGAGTTGTCGCCCTCCAATTACGGTTTCGAGGAGAAGGACCTCGACCGGCCGATCTTCATCGACAACATGCTGGGGCTGGAGACAGCGACGGTCCGCCAGATGCTCGACATCCTGCGCCGGACCTACTGCTCGTCGATCGGCGTGGAGTTCATGCATATTTCCAATCCGGACGAGAAGCTCTGGATCCAGCAGCGGATCGAGGGACCGGACAAGGGCGTCGACTTCACCGATATGGGCAAGAAGGCGATCCTGCAGAAGCTGATCGAAGCGGAGGGTTTCGAGCAGTTCATCGACGTCAAATATCGCGGCACCAAGCGCTTCGGCCTCGATGGCGGCGAATCCGTGGTGCCGGCGCTCGAACAGATCATCAAGCGCGGCGGCCATCTCGGCCTCAAGGAGATCGTCCTCGGCATGGCCCATCGCGGCCGCCTCAACGTGCTGAGCCAGGTGATGGCCAAGCCGCATCGCGCCATCTTCCACGAGTTCAAGGGCGGCTCGTTCAAGCCCGACGAGGTGGAAGGCTCCGGCGACGTCAAATATCATCTCGGCGCCTCGTCCGACCGCACCTTCGACGAGAACCAGGTGCACCTGTCGCTGACGGCCAATCCGTCGCATCTGGAGATCGTGGATCCGGTGGTGCTCGGCAAGGTCCGCGCCAAGCAGGACCAGCAGTTCGGCCGCAAGCGCGAGGAGGTCGTGCCGCTCGACGAGCGGGCGAAGGTGCTGCCGCTCATCATCCATGGCGATGCGGCCTTCGCCGGCCAGGGTGTCGTTCCGGAATGTTTCGGCCTCTCGGCCCTGCGCGGTCACCGCGTCGCCGGCTCGATCCATTTCATCATCAACAATCAGATCGGTTTCACCACCAATCCGCGCTTCTCGCGGTCCTCGCCCTATCCGTCGGACGTCGCCAAGATGATCGAGGCGCCGATCCTGCACGTGAATGGCGACGACCCGGAAGCGGTCGTCTACGCCGCCAAGATCGCCATCGAATTCCGGATGAAGTTCCACAAGCCGGTGGTCATCGACATGTTCTGCTATCGGCGCTTCGGCCACAATGAGAGCGACGAGCCCAGCTTCACACAGCCGAAGATGTACAAGGTGATCCGCCAACATGAGACGGTGGTCGGCCTCTACGGCAACAAGCTGACCGAGGAAGGCCTGATCTCCGAAGACGAGCTGGAGACGATGAAGAGCGACTGGCGCGCCCGTCTGGAAGAGGAGTTCGAGGCCGGCAACGCCTATGAGCCGAACAAGGCCGACTGGCTCGACGGCGCCTGGAGCGGGTTGCGCAAGGCCGATATCGCCGACGAACAACGTCGCGGAAAGACGGCCGTCGCCAAGAAGACGCTCGAGGAGATCGGCCGGAAGATCTCGACCGTTCCGGAGGGTTTCGAGGCGCACAAGACGGTCCGCCGCTTCATGGACAATCGTCGCAAGATGATCGACGAGGGCGAGGGTATCGACTGGGCGACGGCGGAGGCGCTGGCCTTCGGCTCGCTGCTGATGGAGGGCAGTCCGGTGCGCCTGTCCGGGCAGGACAGCGAGCGAGGCACGTTCAGCCAGCGCCACTCGGTCCTCTACGATCAGCAGACGGAAGACCGTTACGTTCCGCTCAACAATCTCGGGCCGAACCAGTCCTATTTCGAGGTCATCAACTCGATGCTCTCGGAGGAGGCGGTGCTCGGCTACGAATATGGCTACAGCCTCGCCGAGCCGCGCGCGCTGACGCTCTGGGAAGCGCAGTTCGGCGATTTCGCCAATGGCGCCCAGGTCGTCTTCGACCAGTTCATCTCGTCGGGCGAGCGCAAATGGCTGCGCATGAGCGGCCTCGTCTGTCTCCTGCCGCATGGCTATGAAGGGCAGGGGCCGGAGCATTCCTCGGCGCGGCTGGAGCGGTTCCTGCAACTCTGCGCCGAAGACAACATGCAGGTTGCCTACTGCACGACGCCGTCGAACTATTTCCACATCCTGCGCCGGCAGCTGATGCGCGACTTCCGCAAGCCGCTGATCCTGATGACGCCGAAGAGCCTGCTGCGGCACAAGCGCGCGGTCTCAAAACTGTCGGAGATGAGCGGCGAGAGCACGTTTCACCGCCTGCTCTACGACGATGCGGAATACAGCCCCGAGACGGTGGAAACCCGCCTCGTCAGCGACAGCAAGATCCGCCGCGTGGTGATGTGTTCGGGCAAGGTCTATTTCGACCTGCTGGAGGAGCGCGAGAAGCGCGGCGTCAACGACATCTACCTGCTGCGCATCGAACAGCTCTATCCGTTCCCGGCCAAGGCGCTGATCAACGAATTGTCGCGCTTCAAGGGCGCCGAGATGGTGTGGTGCCAGGAAGAGCCCAAGAACATGGGCGCCTGGAGCTTCATCGACCCTTACCTTGAATGGGTGCTGGCCCATATCGATGCCACGCATCAGCGCGTCCGCTATACGGGCCGCCCGGCCTCGGCTTCGCCGGCCACCGGCCTGATGAAACGACATCTGGAACAGCTCGAGGCCTTTCTCGAGGACGCGCTCGGCGATTGAGCGGACAACCAACCGAAAGATCACGGACCAAAGACATGGCAACCGAAATTCGCGTCCCTTCACTGGGCGAAAGCGTTACCGAAGCCCAGGTCGGAGAGATCTACAAGAAGGTCGGCGACCGGGTCGCCAAGGATGAGAGCCTTCTGGAGCTGGAGACCGACAAGGCGGCGCAGGAGCTGCCGTCTCCCGTTGCCGGCAGGATCGCCGAGGTCGCCGTCGAGACCGGTGACGAGGTCGAGATCGACACGCTGCTGATGACGATCGAGGAAGGCGAGGGCCCGTCCAAGAGCGGCAAGGATGCGGGCAAGACGGCATCGGCCGCCGGTGCCGGGGCGAAGCCGGAAAAGGCGAAGTCCGAACAGGCGTCCGGCGGCAAGGGCGGCAAACTCGTTTCCGTTGAGACGCCGTCCGCCGGCGAGAGCGTGACGGAGGCCGATATCGGCGAGATCTTCGTCAAGGTCGGCGATACGGTGAAGGCCGACCAGCCCCTGCTCGAACTGGAGACGGACAAGGCGGCGCAGGAAGTGCCGGCGCCGGTTTCCGGCGTGGTGCGCGAGATCGCCGTGTCGCAGGGCGACACCGTCGAGCCCGGCGATCTCCTCGTGACGATCGAGGAAGGCGCGCAATCGCCCGGATCGGGCGCGGAAGGCGACCGGAAGGCCGTTGACCACGGCGGCGGCAGGGAAATGCATGGCGAAGCCGGCACGACCGCCAGCCGCCACGAGCGCCATGATGGCGACATGGATGGCGAGGGTCGCGACCCGGCGCCTGCCGCGGCCAAGCTGATGGCCGAGAACGATTTGAAGAAGAGCGATGTCTCCGGTTCGGGCAAGCGCGGCCAGATCCTCAAGGGTGACGTGCTGGCGGCGATCGAACGCGGCAAGGATCGCACCGCGGAGCCGTCGAAGGCGGAAAGCCAACCGGCGCCGAAGCGGCCGGACAGCGCGCCCGACGATGCGTCGCGCGAAGAGCGGGTCAAGATGAGCCGCCTGCGCCAGACCATCGCCCGGCGTTTGAAGAGCGCCCAGGAGACGGCCGCCATGCTGACCACCTTCAACGAGGTGGACATGAGCGCCGTGATGGAATTGCGCAAGAAATACAAGGACCTCTTCGAGAAGAAGCATGACGTGAAGCTCGGCTTCATGGGGTTCTTCACCAAGGCGGTCTGCCATGCGCTGGAGGAGATCCCGTCCGTCAACGCCGAGATCGACGGCTCCGACATCATCTACAAGCATTTCGCCCATAT
This sequence comes from uncultured Alphaproteobacteria bacterium, assembly GCA_963773525.1. GTDB lineage: Bacteria > Pseudomonadota > Alphaproteobacteria > Rhizobiales > Rhizobiaceae > Notoacmeibacter. The sequence continues at coordinate 641,007 of CAVZBM010000002.1, forward strand.
CGGCGTCGCCGTCGGCACCGATCGTGGCCTCGTCGTGCCGGTCGTGCGTGATGCCGACCAGATGTCGATCGCCGAGATCGAGAAGGAGATCGGCCGTCTCGGCCGCGCCGCGCGCGATGGCGAGCTCTCCATGGCCGACATGCAGGGCGGCACGTTCACCATCTCCAATGGCGGCGTCTACGGGTCGCTGATGTCGACGCCGATCCTGAACAGTCCGCAGTCCGCCATTCTCGGCATGCACAAGATCCAGGAGCGGCCGATGGTCGTCGGCGGCCAGATCGTGGTGCGGCCGATGATGTATCTGGCGCTGTCCTACGATCACCGCATCGTCGACGGCAAGGAGGCGGTGACGTTCCTCGTCCGCGTCAAGGAAAGCCTGGAAGACCCCGAGCGCTTGGTGCTGGACTTATGATCGCCTAGTCTGCCGGACCACGCAAAGCCGGAAGGGCAAGAGCCATGGAAGACGCCGCGCAAACTGCCGAGATGACCTACCTCGCCTGGAGCGTCGTCCTGCTTCTGGCTCACATCGTCATCCAGACGTTGATGTTCGTGAAGGACACCGGCCTGTCCTATGCCGCCAGCAACCGGCAGGGGAACCTGACCGTTTCGCCCGCCACAGAACGCATCACCCGTGGTCTCCGCAATTTCGTGGAAACCTATCCCGCCTTCGTCGCGCTGGCTGTCGGTCTGGTGATCACAGACCAGGCAGGCGGCCTCGGCGCGATCGGTGCGTCGATCTGGTTCTGGGCCCGCGTCGCCTATATTCCGATCTTCGCCTTCGGCATCCCGTGGGCGCGGACCGGCATCTGGACCGTCTCGGTCATCGGCCTGATCCTGATGCTAGTGGAACTTTTCTGACGCGATGGACTTGCCCGCCGTTCCGACAACAATGCTCATGAGGTGCCGCGATGCCTGAGAAAGGCCTCCTACTCGTCACGGGCGGATCGCGGGGTATCGGCGCCGCCGTCGCCCGACAGGCCGCTGCCGAAGGCTGGAAGGTCGCTTTCACCTATCGCAAGGCGCAGCACGAGGCGGAATCGGTGGCCGCCTCGATCCGGGCGGATGGCGCGACGGTCTCGATCCATCGCTGTGACGTCGGCGATGAGGGCGATATTCTCGGCCTCTTCGAAGAAATCGACGCGCTGGGCCTGCCGCTGCGCGGCCTCGTCAACAATGCCGGCATCGTCGACCAGTCGATGGACCTCGCCGCGATGGACACGGGTCGGCTGGAACGCATGTTCCGGGTCAATGTCCTCGGCGCGTTCCTCGTGGCGCGTGAGGCGATCCGGCGGATGTCGAAGAGGCATGGCGGACAGGGCGGGGCGATCGTCAATGTCTCGTCGATCGCCGCCAAGCTGGGCGGCGCGGGCTCCTATGTCGACTATGCCGCATCCAAGGGCGCGATCGATACGATGACGGTCGGCCTCGGACTCGAACTTGCGGATCAGGGCGTTCGCGTCAATGCGGTGCGACCGGGCATCATCGACACCGACATCCATGCCGATGCCGGCACGCCGGACAGGGTTCAGCAGATCGGCCACCAACTGCCGATGAAGCGGGCTGGGCAGCCGGAAGAGGTGGCGGACGCCGTCCTCTATCTGCTGTCCGAGAAGGCCAGCTATGTCACCGGCGCGCTCCTCGACATCTCCGGCGGGCGGTAGAAAGCAACAAGCGACGACAGGAAACGGGGCGGCTTCATGGCCTATGATTTGATCGTGATCGGAACAGGACCGGGCGGCTATGTCTGCGCCATCAAGGCGGCGCAGCTTGGCCTCAAGACGGCCGTGGTGGAAAAGCGCGACACGTTCGGCGGCACCTGCCTCAATATCGGCTGCATTCCCTCCAAGGCGCTGCTGTACGCTTCCGAGGAGTTCCACAAGGCCGGCCACGAGTTCGGCCAGCTCGGCATCAAGCTCGGTACGCCCGAACTCGATCTGCCGGCCATGATGGCGCACAAGGACCAGACCGTGAAGGCGAATGTCGACGGTGTGCAGTTCCTGTTCAAGAAGAACAAGATCGACGCCTTTCACGGCACGGGCCGGATCGCGGGCGAGGGCACGGTCGTCGTCACCGGCGAAGACGGCTCCGAACAAACGGTCGAGGCGAAGGCCATCGTCATCGCAACCGGCTCGGATGTCGCGGGCATTCCGGGAGTCGAGGTGGATATCGACGAAGAGGTCATCGTCTCGTCGACCGGGGGCATCGCGCTCAAGGAGGTGCCGGGGCGGATGATCGTCGTCGGCGGCGGTGTGATCGGGCTCGAGCTTGGCTCGGTCTGGAGCCGGCTCGGCGCCGAGGTCACCGTCATCGAATACCTGCCGAAAATCCTTGGCCCGATGGACGGGGACGTCTCGCGACAGTTCCAGAAGCTTCTGAAGAAGCAGGGCATTTCCATCGAAACGGACGCGAAGGTGACTGCTGTCGAGAGGCGCGGACAGGTCGCGGCTGTCACCTATGAGCCGGTCAGATGGGGGAGACGCGACGACGATCGAGGCCGATGTCGTGCTGATCTCGACGGGCCGGCGGCCCTATACGGATGCGCTCGGGCTGCAAGAGGCTGGTATCGAGACCGACCGTGGACGCGTCGTCATCGACGATCATTTCCGCACCAATGTCGACGGCGTCTATGCCATTGGCGACGTGGTGCGGGGACCGATGCTGGCGCACAAGGCCGAAGACGAGGGAATCGCCGTCGCTGAAATCCTGGCCGGCCAGGCGGGCCACGTGAATTACGACGCCATCCCGTCGGTGGTCTACACCGCGCCGGAAGTGGCCTCGGTCGGCAGGACCGAGGAGGAGTTGAAGGAAGCCGGCATCGAATACACCATCGGCAAGTTCAGCTTTTCCGCCAATGGCCGCGCCCGCGCCATGCTGGCGACGGACGGGTTTGTGAAGATCCTCGCCGACAAGACGACGGACCGCGTGCTGGGCGTGCATATTCTCGGGCACAATGCCGGCGAGATGATCCACGAGGCGGTCGTTCTGATGGAGTTCTCAGGCTCCAGCGAGGATCTGGCGCGGGTCTGCCACGCCCACCCCACCATGAGCGAAGCCGTGCGGGAAGCAGCGCTGGCATGTTTCGCCAAGCCTATCCATAGCTGAGTGACAGCCGAGCGCGTTCGCTATTTTTTCGGGTGGGCCTCGGCCGGCCTTTCCGGCAGCTATCGATCATTCGCCTCGTCATCGGTGGAATAGCGATCGACGTGCGTGGCGGTGTCGTCGACACTGCCGGTGTTCATGTCGGAGGCCGGCAACTCGGCCTGTCCGGCGAGCTGCCCATTGTCCGACCAGGCGAAAAACAGGAAGATCGCTCCCAGAACGACAACCGCTCCGACGATCGGCAGAAACCAGCTCTGACGATCAGGCCGGGGCCTGCCAGTTACAGGTTTGCCGGGTGTTGGTCTTTCCTCTGCCATGATGCGTCCCTTTCAGCAGTTGCTTTCTATTGGAAACGGAAACCGGCCGCCTGCAGTTCCGGAACGCTGATCGGCGGGGTGAGGAGCGGCCCGCTTGCCGCAGGCCGCCGCTCTCTTCGCAAGACAAAATGGCTGTGATCAATCGCCAGCGCCGCCGGCTTCGCCTGTGCCGCCGGTTTCGGCCGGGGTCACCGGTGCTTCGACATTGACGTCCACGTCGCCGCCGTCACCCGTCATGGCGCCAAAACCGCCGCCGAAGAACCACCATAGGCCGAGGGCGATCAGGATGATCAGGATGATGGCGAAGATCCAGCCACCGCCGCCGCCTCCGCCACCATTTCCATTGTTGGTGACGATCACTTCCCGTTCCCGTTCCGTCATCGAAAATCTCCAAGTGTGAACAAACACCACTGCGGAGAATGTACGGAAGATGTAAAAGGTTCCCGTCGATTGTTTCCAAGAGGAGGAGTGGATCGCGGGGACGGACGCGTCTTGGTCCACCCCGATCTGATGCAGTCATCCAGATTGACGGGCGATTCCGACACAAAATCGGGATTCTTCCATGGCTGAGGGATTATTTAAGTCTTGTCGGCTTATCTCGGGCTGCACGAACTCAAACTACTTCCGGATCGAGCCTGTCATGACCAGGACGAAGCCATTCAGTTCCACGTCCGGAGAGACGATCCGCACGACGAGCCGCGCCGCCCTCTCGGTGCTGCATGCAACCCTGTGTGAAAGACCGGTGCGATCTTGTGAGAAGAGGCGTTAGGCCATGCTCGCGGCGCCATCGGCAACCCTGATCATGAACCTGGTGATCGCCGCCGCGGTGCTGATTGCCTTTTCGTCTGCCTATTGGCTGGATCGGAGCCAGAAGGGGCTGTTGTGGAGCGCAATCGCCACGGTCAGCGGGACCTGCGGCGCGGCGATAGAGGTCGTGATTCCCCACCTCGACAATCTGCTGATCCCGCTCGTCCTGTCCTACGGCCTATATCTCGGCATGGTCGCTGCCATTTCCATTGCCGTCGCTCATGCGCGGCAGATCAAGCCTCCCTACCGGCTCTTTGCCTTCTTGATCGGATTGTTTGTGGCGATTCAGACGGTCAACTTCTGGATCGGATATGAATCGCTGCTCCGCTTCAGCCTCCACCAATCCGGCTATGCGGTGCTGCAAGCGTTCGCCATCTATTATGCCGTCAAAGGAAGGCCGAGAGACTGGGCCGACTGGAACCTGCTCGGCGCGATGGTGGCGAGCACATTTCAATACCCATTGCGTCCGTTTCTCGCCTATCTCACGGGCTATGGCGACGACGCCGCAGCCTATCTTACGGCTGACTACGCGACGATCGCCCAGATCATTTTTGCCGCCACCATCGTGTGGGTCGCCATCGCCTTGATCATATTCCATCTCCAGGTCATCGTCCGCTCCCTGAACCGCAAGGCGGGGACCGATCCCCTCACCGGTCTCGCCAATCGCCGCGAACTCGAACGACACCTGCAGGAACACGAGCGGTGCTTCTCGGCGCGTCTCGACCAACACGCGGTCATCCTCCTCGACGTCGATCACTTCAAGGCGGTCAACGACAGCTGCGGTCACGCCGCCGGCGATGCCGTCCTGCGCTCATTCTGTGAGATCATCCGCAGCGTCCTCGGCTCCTCCCACACGGCCGCCCGTCTCGGTGGCGAGGAATTCGTGCTGATCATCCGCCACTGCGAGTTGCAGACGGCGAGGCTCTGCGCAGAAGGCTTGCGGATGGCATTCGAGATGGTGTCGCTGCCGGAACTCGGCGGCCAGAAGGTGACGGCGAGTTTCGGCGTCTCCGCCTGGCGCCGTGGCCAGAGCTTCTCGAAGGCCCTGACGCTCGCCGACGCCGCTCTCTACCGCGCCAAGACCGATGGCCGGAACCGCGTGGTGGTGGACGAGGCCGTTTCATCGGCGGCGCGGGAGGTTCCGCGGTCGAAGTCCAACGGGATCGATGAAACCGCGTCGGCCATCCGGACGTTTGGCTGAGCGCCGCATCTAGAGGGATATTTAATCCTTGCCGGACTAGTGAATGATCCCTGACACGAAATGTTTGCGGATCAACCATGCTCGCGGCGCCCTCAGTTTCGCTGATCATGAATTTGGTGATCGCTGCCGGACTGCTGGTTGCCTTCCTCGCCGTCTACTGGCTGGACCGCAGCCAGAAGGGGCTCTTGTGGAGCGCCATCGCGATTCTCTGCGGGTTGTGCGGCGCCGCCGTCGAACTGCTCATCCCGCACCTCGCGAACGCCCGGCCGTTGCTGCTCATCTCCTATGGCTGTTATCTCAGCATGGTCGCGGCGGTTTCGATCGCGGTCGCACATGGCCGGGACGTCCGGCCGCCCTACGCCTTGATGGCCGGGCTGGCGGCGGGGTTCCTCGTCCTGCGCTGGGTCGCCTTCTCATTGCCATACGATTCACTCCTCCGGCTGGGTCTTCAGCAAGGGGGGTATGCCGTGCTGCAGGGATTTGCCGTCTATTTCATCGTCAAGCGACCGCTGCGAGGCTGGGCCGAGTGGAACTTTCTGGCTGCGGCGGTCGCCTCGACCCTGCAATATCCGCTGCGTCCGGCCCTTGCCGCCGCCGCAGGGTTCGGAGACCGTCCCCAAGTCTATCTCACGACCGATTATGCCACGATGATCAACATCATCTTTGCTGCGGTGTCGGTCTGGATCGCGATTGCGGCGCTCATTCTCAATCTGCGCACGGTGGTCGGCACTCTCAGCCATGCAGCTGGTGTCGACCCGCTCACCGGCCTCGGCAACCGGCGGGATCTCGAAAGACACGTCCGCAGACATGAACAGGCCTTCTCGAAGCGCCTCGATCAACATGCCGTGATCCTGCTGGATATCGATCACTTCAAGGCGATCAATGACAGCTGCGGCCATGTCGCAGGGGACGCCGTACTGCGCGCTCTCGGCGACATCATCCGCGGCGTCCTCGGTCCATCGCACACCGCCGCCCGTCTCGGAGGCGAGGAATTCGTCCTGATCATCCGCCACTGCGAATTGGGAACCGCGCGACTTTGCGCGGAGGGTCTGCGGATGGCGATCGAGATGGTGTCGCTGCCGGAGCTCGGCGGCGAGAAGGTGACCGCCAGCTTCGGCATCTCCGCGTGGCGTCGCGGGCAGAGCTTTTCGGAAGCCCTGACGCTTGCCGACGACGCTCTCTATCGCGCAAAGAGCGAAGGCCGAAATCGCGTCGCGATGAGCGAAGCCGCTTCACCGGCCGAGGTCCGCCCCTCACGGCGGAGGCGGCGTCAGGCAGGATAGGCCCTATTGCAAAAAGGCGATCCAGCCGGTCACCGTAAAAATGGACAGCACCGTGGAGATCAGAACGACCGAGGCGGAGAGGCGGACGCCCTTGTCGTAGAGCAGGGCGAAGAGATAGGTGTTGACGCCCGCCGGCATGGCCGCGAGCAGCGTCGCCCCGCGAAGCTGCGTCGCCTCGAGATCCAGGACGAACCGGCCGAGGCCCCAGACGATTGCCGGATGCAGCAGGAGCAGCAGACCGCAGACGGCGAAGGTCTCGGAGAGCTCGCTGCGGATTCGGAGAGCCGCCAGACTCAGGCCGATGCCGACGAGCGCCGCCGGAATGGCGCTCTGGGCGAGCAGGCCGATCGCCGACATCGCCGGCTCAGGCATGGGCAGGGCCAGCAGATTGACGGCGATGCCTCCGACGACGCCCGCCAGAAGCGGATTGGCCACGATCCGTCCGAGACCCTGACGAATGCGCTGCCGCTTGTTGCCCTCGCCGGCAGGTCGCGCAATTTCCATCGCCGTCATGCCCACCGGATAGAGCAGAAGGGCGTGGATCGAGATGATCCCGAACACGACGGTCATTTCCGCTTCGCCATAGACCCGCCCCGTAATCGACAGGCCGAGCAGCACGGTGTTGGAGAAGGTCGCGGCAAAGCCGACAGCGACGGCGCGCTCCGCACCGTCGCGAAAGGCCATTCGAGCCATCGCATAACCGACGGCGAAGCAGGTGAACGCACCGGCGTAAAAGGCAAGCAGCACAGGCGGGGCGAAGGCCTGGGCGAAATCCAACTGATACATTGCCCGAAACAGCAGCGCGGGAATCGCCACGCGAAGGGCATATTGGTTGAGGATGTGACCGGCGCCCTGCGGCAGCCAACCCGTTCTCGCCGAGGCGAATCCGGCAAGGACGATCAGGAAGACCGGCATGATGGCTAGAAAGGTATCGAGCACGGCGAGCCGGACCATCGGGAGCAAAACGGCGCCCGTTGCCGAGCGCGCACCGATCAGGCGATAGCGGTCGGCCCGCTCCTTCGCAAGTGTCGGAGATCAGTCGTGATCGACCGCCACGTTGATATCGACGTCGTCATAATGGCCGCGGCCGCCATTGAAGATGACCGTGGCCGACGATCGGTCCTGGTGACTGTACCGATGAGGGTTGATCACTCGTGGACGTACGACGACCGGCCGGTGGACCACGGGGCGCCGGATCGTCGGCGCAATCGGCGCCGCCAAATAGGGTGGGGTGAAGAACCGCTGCACGACCACGACGGACCGGGAGGTCGCGCCGGTCGAGCGGCCCGGGCCCCGAACGATCACCGGAAGGCCTTCGCCCTGGACTTCGGCTGTCGGGCGGGTGTCGACGGAGGGCTGCTCACCGCCCGGATAGATCACCTCGACGTCGCCGCCGGGCGTGATGTGGATGACCTTCGGCGATGCGCCCGCGGCCTGTGCTGCCAAAAGCAGGACGCCAAGGGCGGCGGGAAGGGTTGGGAAGGTGGGGGTCTTCATCATGGCGCGGCCCGTTCTTGCGTATCGTCATCATCGTTCTTAACTCATTCTTAACCCTTTTCATTGCCCTTTGATCCCCCAATGCGGTGTTTTCCTCCGGCGTCGTTAATGGTTAAAAGACGCTGAAAATGCCGTTCTTTCCGGAGATCCCTCTTGGTCGAGACACGTCTGTTGCGCCTTTCCGACGCGCGCGCCCTGGCGCCGCTTCTCGCCGACTACGCTCAAGCGCTGCATCGCGGAGCGCCGCGGCGGCCCGACGCTTATTATGCCGAGCGGCTGCTGCAGGACCGGACCGGCGAGGTGCTCGGCGTGTTCGAGGACAAGGACCTTGTCGGCTTCGCGCTCTTCTACGACCTGCCGGAACCCGTCTCCGGCAACCGGGTCGGTCTCTGCGACCATGTTCACGTCCGCTCCGACCGTCAGCGGAACGGTTTCGGCAGTGCGCTGATCGACGGCCTGAAGGCAAGGGCCGCCGAGCGGGGATGGCTGCGGCTGTCGCTGCAGGCGCCGAAGGAACGAAGCGACGGTCAGGCGCTGTTCGCGAAGGCCGGCGATCCGGCCGACATTCACGCCCATGTCACACGGTTCGCGGAGTAGAATGATGGCCACGACCAGCCGGCTGGCGGCGCTTGCGAGCCTTCTGCTGCTGAGCGCGTGCAACGCCGCATCGCCGCCCACCGCCGCGCTTTACGGCGGACCCGGCGGTGCTCCCTATGGACGCTTCCGCTGCGACGGGGGCGGCATGATGGATGTCCGCCGCGCCGGCGGCAGCGACGTCGCCGTCACCTCACCGGCGGGTGAAGAGATCGTGCTGCCGGCCTCGCCGCCCGGGCAGCGCTCGCGATACGGCGCCGATGGCTATGCCCTCGTCATCGAGGGGACGGACGCGCTGTTCATGAAGGCGGGCGACATGCCGCTCGACTGCCGGCGCTGACACTGAATTCGGCGAGGCCGCAACTTCAATCGTTTCAATCGGCTACCACCTTGCAAACCGGCCTGAATCCGGCCCGGCACGCTTTGACGCGGCAGGGTTCTTGCCCTATCACCACATGCAAAAGCGGCCGGTATCAAGCTGAAATCGGCGGCCGCTCCGCAATTCGAGCATCCGTCCGGAACGGGGAAAAGATGAGCTCCAACGCGCCCATGCGACCGCGGCCAATCTCGCCGCATCTGCAGATCTACAAGCCCATCCCTTCGATGGTGATGAGCATCCTTCACCGGATCACCGGCATGACCATGTATGGCGGTCTGGCGCTTGTCGCGCTGTGGCTTCTGGCGATGGCCAGCGGCGGCGATGCAGCTGATATCTTTTCGGACGTGTTCGGCTCGGTGATCGGTCTGATCGTGCTGTTCCTGTTCTCCTGGGTGTATTTTCACCACATGCTCGGAGGCGTCCGCCATCTGGTCTGGGATTTCGGCTACCTGCTCAGCCGCGATGAGAGCCGGGTCACGTCGCTGGCGTTGCCGGTCGCATCGCTGGCGCTGACCGTCGTCTGCTGGCTGATCGCCTGGCTGCTGGTCTGAAGGAGGCACGAGGATGACGATGCAGAACGACATGCGCACACCGCTGAAGAAAGTGCGGGGCCTCGGCGCCGCCCGCGACGGCACCGAGCATTTCTGGCACCAGCGCCTGACCGCGGCGCTCAATCCGATCCTGACGCTGGTCATCTTCGGGGTGATCGCCGCGGCCTTCGGGCTCGACGGCGACGAGACGCGCTCGATGCTGGCCAATCCGTTCATCGGCCTTCTGCTGGCGGCGGCGGTGATCAATATCGCCTGGCACATGAAACTCGGCATGCAGATGGTGATCGAGGACTATGTCGATGGCGACGGCATGAAGGCGCTCGCCCTTCTCGCCAACAACGCCTATTGCGCGGCCGTGGCGCTGATCGCCCTCTACGCGCTCATCAAGCTCGCCCTTCTGGGTTGAGGAGACAACCGACCGATGGCTGATACCAACAATAGCTATACTTTTGTCGACCACCAGTTCGACGTCGTGGTGGTCGGCGCCGGCGGCGCGGGCCTCCGCGCGACGCTCGGTATGGCCGAACAGGGCCTCAAGACCGCCTGCGTGACCAAGGTCTTCCCGACCCGCAGCCACACCGTGGCGGCGCAGGGCGGCATCGCCGCCTCGCTGCAGAACATGACGCCGGACTGCTGGCAGTGGCACATGTACGACACGGTGAAGGGCTCCGATTGGCTCGGCGATGTCGACGCCATGCAATATCTCGCCATGGAAGCGCCGAAGGCGGTGTACGAGCTGGAGCATTACGGCGTGCCGTTCTCGCGGACCGAGGACGGCAAGATCTATCAGCGGCCGTTCGGCGGCCACATGCAGAACTATGGCGACGGCCCGCCCGTGCAGCGGACCTGCGCGGCGGCCGACCGGACCGGCCACGCGATCCTGCACACGCTCTACGGTCAGTCGCTCAAGAACAACGCCCAGTTCTTCATCGAATATTTCGCGCTCGACCTGATCATGGAGGAGGACGGCCGCTGCACCGGCGTCATCGCCTGGGATCTGGACGACGGCACGATCCACCGCTTCTCCGCCAAGATGGTGGTGCTGGCGACCGGCGGCTATGGCCGCGCCTATTTCTCGGCCACCTCCGCCCATACCTGCACCGGCGATGGCGGCGGCATGGTGGCGCGGGCCGGCCTGCCGCTGCAGGACATGGAGTTCGTGCAGTTCCACCCGACCGGCATCTATGGCGCGGGCTGCCTGATCACCGAGGGCGCGCGCGGCGAGGGCGGCTATCTCGTCAATTCCGAAGGCGAGCGCTTCATGGAGCGCTATGCGCCGAGCGCCAAGGATCTTGCCTCACGCGACGTCGTCAGCCGCTGCATGACGATGGAGATCCGCGAAGGGCGCGGCGTCGGCAAGGAAAAGGACCACATCTTCCTGCACCTCGACCATCTCGATCCGGACGTGCTGGCCGAGCGCCTGCCGGGCATTTCGGAGAGCGCCAAGATCTTCGCCGGCGTCGACGTCACCAAGGAGCCGATCCCGGTGCTGCCGACGGTCCACTACAATATGGGCGGCATCCCGACCAACTATTATGGCGAGGTGCTGAACCCCACCGAAGACAACCCGAACGCGACCGTGCCGGGCCTGATGGCCGTCGGCGAGGCCGGTTGCGCCTCGGTGCACGGCGCCAACCGGCTCGGCTCCAACTCGCTGATCGATCTCGTCGTGTTCGGCCGAGCGGCAGCGATCCGCGCGGCAGAGGTCGTCGACAGGGAAAGCGTGTTGCCGCCGCTCAACGAAGCCGCGTGCGAGGCGATCATGGCGCGGTTCGACAAGACGCGCCACGCCGATGGCGGCACGCCGACCGCCGTGCTGCGCGAGAAGATGCAGAAGGCGATGCAGGAGGAGGCCGCCGTCTTCCGCACCGAGGAGACGCTGGAGCAGGGCTGCCGGCGGATCAGCGAACTCTGGGGCGAGATGGCGGACATCAAGGTCACAGACCGCTCGATGATCTGGAATTCCGATCTCGTCGAGACCCTGGAACTGCAGAATTTGATGGCCAATGCGATCACCACGGTCTATTCGGCCGAGGCCCGAAAGGAGAGCCGTGGCGCCCACGCCCGCGAGGACTTCACCGAGCGCGACGACAAGGACTGGCGCGTCCACTCGCTGGCGACGGTTAGCGATGGCGGCGAGGTGACGCTCTCCTATCGCCCCGTCCACACCGAGCTGATCGCCGGCGGCATCGATCTGGAAAAGATCGCACCGAAGAAGCGGGTGTATTGAGCATGTCGAAAGGCCGCCCGGGCAGCCCTTTCCATCCCTTCAGCGAGCCGTATGAAAACAGGCGGTTCGTCGGATTCGGTCACCTGAAGGACGCCATCTTCCCGCGCGACCGGTCGCATATCGTCGAGCTGTCGAGCCGGAAGGCGTCATGGCCGGACAACCTGCTCTTCCGCGAGACGATGAAGCGAACCGTAGAGATTCCCGGCATTCCGTGGGAACGCTGTTTCGGTCTGCAATCGGCGATGCGCACCATCGCTGGGGTCGAGGGCGACATTGCCGAGTGCGGAGTGCGCAACGGTCGATCGACGCTCTTCATGCTCGCCGCTGATGAGGCGAGACGCGACTACTTCCTGTTCGATTCCTGGGAAGGCCTGTCGGAGCCCGGGCCGGAAGATGTCGTGGCCGGCACCGGCAAGGCCTCCTGGAAAAAGGGGGACATCCACGCCGACGAAGGAAGGACCCGCGCCAATCTCTCCGGCCACGACAATGTGTCGTTCATGAAGGGATGGATTCCGGACCGGTTCGAAGAAGTCGCCGACCGCCGCTTCGCACTCGTCCACCTCGATGTCGATCTCTATGAGCCGACCATGCTGTCGCTCGAGTTCTTCGGCCCCCGGCTCTCGGACGGGGGGATCTTCATCTGCGACGATTACGGATCGCCGCGTTGTCCGGGCGCACGGCGCGCCTGCGACGAATATGCCGCAAGAACGGGAATGCAGCTCTACGAGATGATCTCGGGCCAGTGCATCCTCTTCAATGCCGGTGGCAACACCAGGGAAACCGACCATGGTTGAAATCACGCTTCCCAAGAATTCGCAGGTCACGGACGGCCGGGAATGGCCGAAGCCGGAGAGCGGCGGCGATCTGCGCAGGTTCGAGATCTATCGCTGGAGCCCGGACGATAACGACAATCCGCGCATGGATACCTATTGGGTCGATCTCGACGATTGCGGGCCGATGGTGCTCGACGCGCTGCTCTACATCAAGAACAAGATCGATCCGACGCTGACGCTGCGGCGTTCCTGCCGCGAGGGCATCTGCGGCTCCTGCGCGATGAATATCGGCGGCACAAACACGCTGGCCTGCACCAAGGGCATCGATGATTTCGACGGGCCGATCAAGATCTATCCCCTGCCGCACATGCCGGTGGTCAAGGACCTCGTGCCGGACTTGACGCAGTTCTATGCGCAGCACCGCTTCATCGAGCCGTGGCTGCAGACGACGACGCCGGAGCCGGCCAAGGAGTGGCGGCAGAGCCATGAGGACCGCGCCAAGCTCGACGGCCTCTACGAGTGCATCCTTTGCGCCTGCTGCTCCACGGCCTGCCCCTCCTACTGGTGGAACGGCGACCGCTATCTCGGGCCGGCGGCGCTGCTGCAGGCCTATCGCTGGCTGATCGACAGCCGCGACGAGGCGACCGGGGAGCGGCTCGACGATCTGGAGGATCCGTTCCGGCTCTATCGCTGCCACACCATCATGAACTGCACCCAGACCTGCCCGAAGGGCCTCAATCCGGCCAAGGCCATCGCCGAGATCAAGAAGATGATGGTGGAACGCCGGGTCTGATCGCGGCGCCTGCCATCGTTCATGATGGACCATGATTCTGTCCGTCCTCGGCTTCGCCTGCGGTCGGACGGCAAATGAACTGCACCCAGACCTGCCCGAAGGGCCTCAATCCGGCCAAGGCCATCGCCGAGATCAAAAAGATGCTGGTGGAACGCCGGGTCTGATCGCGGCGCCTGCCATCGTTCATGATGGACCATGATTCTGTCCGTCCTCGGCTCCGCCTGCGGTCGGACGGCAAATGAACTGCACCCAGACCTGCCCGAAGGGCCTCGATCCGGCCAAGGCCATCGCCGAGATCAAGAAGATGATGGTGGAACGCCGGGTCTGATCGCGGCGCCTGCCATCGTTCATGATGGTCTTCTCGCCGGTCCGTCCTCGGCTCCGCCTGCGGGCGGATGGGTGTCAGTTGCGCTGCCTGTCGTCCAGACCGAGCCCACGGCCGATGATCTCGCGCATGATCTCCGACGTGCCGGCATAGATGCGGCTGATGCGGGCATCGGTGTAGAGCCGCGAGATCTCGTATTCGTCCATGAAGCCCGCGCCGCCGTGAAGCTGGACGCACTCGTCGACCACGCGCCCTTCCACCTCGGAGGTGAAGAGCTTGGCTTCGGCGGCCATTTCGGGAGAGAGTTCGCCGGCCAGATGCTCGCGGACGCAATGGTCGGTCAGCGCCCAGGCGGCGTCGAGCTCGGTCCGCATCGACGCCATCTTGAAGCGGGAGTTCTGGAAGGTGCCGATGGGGCGGCCGAAGGCGCGGCGGTCCATGATGTAGTCCATGGTGATACCGAAGGCGTATTCGGCCCGCGCGGCGAAGCCGACGGCTCCGATCAGCCGTTCCTCGGCGAGGTTGGTCATCATGATCCTGAACCCGGCGCGGGGATCGCCGAGGACGTTCTCCTTCGGCACCCTCACATCATCGAAGAAGAGTTCGGCGGTGTCCTGCGAAGGCAGCCCCATCTTCTTGAGGTTGCGGCCGCGGCTGAAGCCTTCCCAGCCATCCTCGACCAGGAACAAGCCGATTTCGTGTGAGGCGTCCGGATTGGTCTTCGCCGCGACGAGGACGAGGCCGGCCAGGAAGCCGTTGGAGATGTATGTCTTCGAGCCGTTCAGGACCCAGTGGTCGTCCATCTCCACGGCCCGCGTCCTGATGCCGGCAAGGTCGGAGCCGGTGCCGGGTTCGGTCATGGCGATCGCCAGTATCGTGTCGCCGGAGACGATGCCGGGCATGTACCGGTCGCGCTGCGCCTCCGTTGCGACGTTCTGCAGATAGGGGCCGACGATGCGGTTGTGGAGGGCGAGGAAGAAGCCCGGCTCGCGCGAGCCGATCTCCTCGACGAGGATCATGTCGTAGCGAAAATCCCGGAGGCCGAGCCCGCCATGCTTCTCGTCGGCATACATGCAGAGGAAGCCCTGGTCGCCGGCGCTCTTCCAGACCTCGCGGCTGACGCAGCCCGCTTCGCGCCATGTGTCGGCGTGCGGGAAGACGTGCTCCTCCGCCCAGCGGCGGACGGAGTTGCGGAAGATCTCATGATCCTCCTCATAGATCGTTCGTTTCAGCACAGAAGACTCCCGGTCAGTTGAGGAGAGTGGCCCGCTGGCCACCCCCGACATGCTTGCGCTGGATGCTCAAGTTGCTCGAAGTTCGCAGCGGCATAGCGTATCAGACTACAAGCCCAATCGTGCAAGGAGGAGGCGCCGATGATGAAGGGAGCCGCCGTCAATTGGACGGCGCATCTGTGGAGAAGCACCGTCAGCCGTCAGAATTCATCGTGCAGGCTCGCGGGGATGACAGCATGAGTGGGCCGCTTGCCGACCTAAAGGTGGTGGAAATGGCCGGCCTCGGTCCGGCGCCCCTTGCCGGGCAGCTTCTCGCCGATCTCGGGGCCGAAGTGACCGTCATCGCTCCCCGGTCGGGAACTTTCGACCCCACCGACATCAACAATAGAGGCAAGCGGTCGATCGCGCTGAATCTGAAGCAGTCCGCCGCCGTCGACATCGCATTCGCGCTGATCGACGCGGCGGACGTGCTGATCGAAGGGTTCCGGCCGGGCGCGATGGAGCGGATGGGTCTCGGCCCGTCTGTTTGCCAAGCGCGTAATCCGCAACTCGTCTATGGCCGCATGACCGGCTGGGGACAGGACGGGCCGATGGCCGCGATGGCGGGTCACGACATCAACTATCTCGGCCTGACCGGCCTTCTGCACGCGATCGGTCCGGCAAAGGGGCCCCCGTTCCGCCGCTCAATATCGCCGCCGACTATGCCGGCGGAACGATGTTCCTGCTGCTGGGCCTCCTGGCCGCACTGTGGGAGCGGCAGAATTCCGGCAAGGGCCAGATCGTCGACGCGGCGATGGTCGACGGCGTGCCGGCGCTTCTGGCGCTCATCCATTCGCTGCGCGCACGAAATATCTGGAAGGAGGGCCGGCAGTCCAACCTTCTCGACGGCGGCGCCCCTTTCTACCGCTGCTATGAATGCGCCGACGGGAAGTTCATCGCGGTCGGACCGCTGGAGCCGCGGTTCTTTGCCCAGCTCGTCGACAGGGCAGGGCTGCCCGAGGACCACAAGGGCACGCAGATGAAGACCGATGACTGGGCGGAGCGTCACGAGACCTATGAAGCGATCTTCCGCAGCAGGACCCGCGAGGAATGGACAGCCCTTTTCGCCGGCAGCGATGCCTGCGTCACGCCGGTACTGAACTGGGCGGAAGCGCCGGAGCATCCGCATCTGGCCGCGCGAGGCACTTTCGTGGAGATCGACGGCATCAGCCAGGCCGCGCCCGCCCCCCGCTTCAGCCGGACGCCGGCGGACGAGCCGGGGCGGCCACCCAAGCCGGGCGGCGATACCGACTCCATCCTGACGGCGCTTGGCTACGATGAGGAGGCGCTGGAGCGGTTGCGCGCGGAGGGCGTGCTCTCCTGACGGCGCCGGGTTCCGTCAGAGCCGGGTGTCGCGGAATCCGATCGAAGCGACGGCGCTGCAAAGCTGGGACCATTCGCAGCCGGTGCAGGCGGCCCGAACAGTTCCACCGGCGAACGCCTTTCGCATCGCCGGCAGGACCCGCTCGTCGAGTGCAATCTGTAGGCCGGGCTCGATAGGCGCTCCGATCAGCGCGGCGACGTCATTTGCGGCCAGGCGGTCGCGTTCGACGACGCTCTCTTTGAGACAATGGGGATCGTCGGTCGCCATCACCGGGCCGCAAATGTCGTCCGGGCCGTCGACGATCAGGATCGCTTCGCCGGCTGCGAGACGGTCGACGAGAGCATCGTAATTGGCGGTGAAGGCAGGGGAATATCCCCTGCCCACATAGGTCAGAACGCACAGCAGATGGTGGGGCCGCAGCCGAACGGTCACCGACGAGGCTTCGCTGAGGGGCCGCGGGCCAGAGCGGTCATGACGGCGGCGGCGAGCGCCGATTTCAAACCGCCGCCGAGGATGAAAGGCGTGACACCGTTGGTGATGGCAGGCTCGGTGCCGATCATCGCCGCCAGCCACGCCGCCCCCAGAACGAGGCACAGCATGTTGCCGATCAGCATCGCCGTGAACGACAGGACGGGCCGCTCGCCGTTCCAGCCGTGCTCGGTGAGCCACCCGACGAAAGCGCCAACGATGGGAAAGGCGAAGAGGTAGCCGCCTGTCGGTCCCATGAAGTGCATTGCGCCGCCGGCGCCGCCCGCCAGAACCGGAAGGCCGGCGGCCCCTTCGATCAGCCAGGCGATGATGGTGAGTCCGCCGATGCGCCAGCCGTAGAGCGCACCGATCAGCGTGACCGCGAAGGTCTGCATCGTCATCGGCACGGGGATCATCGGAACCTCGACATAGGAGCTCAAGGTCAGCAGCAGTGTTCCGAAGGCGACGGCGAAGAGCTGCCAGGAAAGCGAGCGTTGCGGCAGATCGAGCGGGCCGAGGGGGCGCCGGGCAGTCGGGGCAGCGTATCGAAACATCGGGATCTCCAACAATAAAATTATAGATAATTTCCATTGATCGATCTATAACAGATTCGAGGAGCGGAAAAGCCCCCTCTGCACCGATCAGCCGACAATCGCGAATCCGCGGCGGGTTCGGCCGGAGGGCGTGGTCATCGGCCCCTGTCCGATCCGCTGGACGTGCCGGCGCAGGATCGACGCGGCCGTCTCGACATCGCCTCCGCGTAGGGCCTCGACAATTGCGCGATGGTCGTTCTCGGGCCGCGCCTCCCACTCCGTGGTCCAGATCGCGAAGAGGAAGCGGGCGCTCGCCGCATGCAGATCGTCAATGGCCGCGATCAGTCGCGGCATGTCGCACGGATCGAGAATGAGCTTGTGAAACAGTCGGTTCGCATCCTCCCATGCCCTGACGTCCCGGGACCGTTCGCCGGCTTCGGTCGCTTGTTGGGCGTGGTCGAGGATCTCTGGCGTCAGATGGGGGGCGGCGTATCGCAGAGCGAGCTCTTCGAGGGCCGCGCGCATGGCCGCGACCTCCTGGACCTGGGCCAGATCGAAGGATGCGACGCGGACGCCCTGGCGCGGCTTGCTCACCGCCAGGCCCTGTGCCTCGAGCAACCGGAACGCCTCGCGCACCGGAACATGGCTCGCCCCGAACTCCTCGGCAATGTGATCCTGCCGAAGACGGGTCCCCGGCTCAAGCACGCCGGAGATGATCCGGTCGGCGAGAGTGCGGCTGATGCGCGACGCTATCGTTTCCCGTTCATGCCTGGTCATCGATGATCGACGATACCTCACCTGTCCCGAACGAGGCGTATTGCGCGTGCTTCGGCACGGGAAATAGCACCATCTTTGCGCCTGTGCCGCAACCGTCAAAGAGAGCGCCGTCCGGAGGAAGCCCGACGGATCGGGTGCCGGAAGAGCTGCTGCATCGTCGCTGGGCGCGCCCGGCGCCGGATCAGCGGCGCCGGGCGGACGGATGGGCTGGTCAGGCCGGCTCAGCGCCACTCGCGGATGTCGACGAAATGGCCGGCGATCGCCGCCGCCGCCGCCATGGCCGGCGAGACGAGATGGGTGCGGCCCTTATAGCCCTGGCGACCTTCGAAATTGCGGTTCGAGGTGGAGGCGCAGCGCTCCTCCGGCTTGAGACGGTCGTCGTTCATGGCGAGGCACATGGAACAGCCCGGCTCGCGCCAGTCGAAGCCGGCGTCCCTGAAGATCCGGTCGAGGCCTTCCTGTTCCGCCTGCTGCTTGACCAGGCCGGAGCCAGGCACGACCATCGCGTCGACATGGCTTGCGACACGCTTGTCCTTGACGATCGCGGCGGCGGCGCGCAGATCCTCGATCCGGCCATTGGTGCAGGAGCCGAGGAAGACGCGGTCGAGCCTGATGTCGGTGATCTTCGTTCCCGGCGTCAGCCCCATATAGGCGAGGGCGCGTTCCTTGCTGGCGCGCTTGTTCTCGTCGGCGATCCTTGCCGGGTCCGGCACGACGCCCGTGACCGAGACGACGTCTTCCGGCGACGAGCCCCAGGAGACGATCGGCGGCAGGTTGGCGGCGTCGAGTTGCACGACCCGGTCGAAATGGGCGCCGTCGTCGGAGCGGAGCGACTTCCAGTATTCGATCGCCTGTTCCAGCGCTTGCCCCTTCGGCGCGCGGGGGCGACCCTTGATGTAGTCGAAGGTTTTTTCGTCCGGCGCGATCAGGCCGGCGCGGGCACCGCCCTCGATGCTCATGTTGCAGACGGTCATGCGGCCTTCCATGGACAGCGCCTCGATCGCCTCGCCCGCATATTCGATCACGTGACCGGTGCCGCCGGCGGTGCCGATCTCGCCGATGATGGACAAGAATGATGTCCTTGGCGGTGACGCCCTGCGGAAGCTGGCCGTCGACCTGGACCAGCATGTTCTTCGCCTTCTTCTGGATCAGCGTCTGGGTCGCCAGGACATGCTCGACCTCGGAGGTGCCGATGCCGTGGGCGAGGGCGCCGAAGGCGCCGTGGGTCGAAGTGTGGCTGTCGCCGCAGACGATCGTCATGCCCGGCAGGGTGAATCCCTGTTCCGGCCCGACGATGTGGACGATGCCCTGCCGCATGTCGGCTTCGTCGTAATATTCGATGCCGAATTCGGATGCGTTCTTCGCCAGCGCCTCGACCTGAATGCGGCTTTCCTCGTTTTTGATGCCGAGATGGCGATCCGGCGAAGTGGGCACGTTGTGGTCGACGACGGCGAGCGTCCGTTCAGGGTGGCGGACCTTGCGGGTGGCCATGCGAAGTCCCTCAAAGGCCTGCGGGCTCGTCACCTCATGGACGAGGTGACGGTCGATCCAGAGCAGGACGGTGCCGTCTTCCTGGCGATCGACGATGTGGTCGTCGAAAATCTTGTCGTAGAGCGTGCGGGGTGCGTCGGTCATTTCGGGGTCCCTTCTCGGGATTGAGAACTCGGCTGGATGACGGGGATGAAGGGCCGTCACGCCAGGCGGGCGAGTGCGCTGCCGGCACGATGCGCGTCGAAGCGGTTCGGCAGGCGCTTCCTGTCCTGCAGAACGAAGCCGGAAACCGGGATGTTGGCACGCCTGATCATGGGCTTCCCTTATCAAGGCGGCGTGGCCGCTTCAATCCTCTCCGCGCCGGCGGTGCCGGGCCGACGAGGAACTTTCGCCACGCTTCTCGAAGCGCCTCTTCTCCACCACCCGCAGCAGGACCATGGCGATCGCCCAGAAGATGGTGCCGAGGACGGCGACGCGCCAGAGGCCAAGTCCGCAGGCCAGGCCGACCGCGGCTGCCAGCCAGAGGCCGGCTCCGGTTGTCACGCCATGAACCTTGTCCTCGTGAAAGAAGATGATCCCGGCAGCTAGAAAGGCGACGCCGGAGGTGATCGCCTCGATCACGCGCAGCGGGTCGGCGCGCATGTTGGCGCCGGTGAAGACGTTCATCTGGACCATCTCGATCGCGATCAGCGCGTAGATGCAGGCGGCGACCGTGACGAGCGTATGCGTCCGGAAGCCGGCATCGTGATCGTGCCGTTCCCGCTCATAGCCGATCAGCCCACCCAGCACTGCCGCCAGCAACAGGCGCAGCGCCATCGTGGCCAGCGGTAGCGCGCTGTCGCCCTCCAGCATTTCCAGCATTGGCGGCCTCCCGTCCTTCCCTACCTGTCCTCAAACGAAAGAAAGCCGCGGTGGATGCACCGCGGCTCTCGGTCGGTTCCGATTCGACGCCCCTTCGGGACTGCGGAGATCAGCCCTCGGCGTTCTCGGTCTTGGCTGCGTCTTTCTCGGCCTGCTTGGCGGCGCGTGCCTCGGCGGCGACGTTGCGGGCCTCGTCGTTCAGACGACGGGCGCGAACGTTGGTGGCCTCGGTGATACGGGCCGATTTGCCGCGGCGCTCGCGCATGTAATAGAGCTTGGCCCGGCGCACCTTGCCGCGACGGACGACCTCCACCGCCTCGACCATCGGCGAGAAGATCGGGAAGACGCGCTCGACGCCTTCGCCGAAGGAGATCTTGCGGACGGTGAAGTTCTCGTTCAGGCCGCCGCCGGAGCGGGCGATGCAGACGCCTTCGAAAGCCTGCAGACGGGTGCGCTGGCCTTCGGTCACGCGGACCTGCACGCGAACCGTGTCACCCGGCGAGAATACGGGAAGCTTGCGCTGCTCTTCGATGCGGGCGCATTCCTCCGCCTCGAGCTGACGAATAATATCCATTTCTTCGATCCTTGTTCTTTTCGGACCGTCAGAGCGACACCCGCCGGCAGCCGGTGTCCCGGCCTGCATTGTCGGAGCGGTGCGGCGGGCGAAATGCTCGCCGCAGGGTCGTGTTCACGGAATCCGTGGATGCTTCGTCCGGTCGTTACGCCGGATTTTGAGCAGCGCCTTACAGCAAAAGGGTTCGCCGATCAAGCCAACCTGCGCCGCGGATTGCGTTACCTCAGAGCGCCCAGCGGAAGGCCCGCCGGACCTCCGCCTCGCCATTCTCCTCATAGCAGCGGCCATGGGCGAGGACTACCCGCTCGGGCTTCCACCCGACGATCTGGCGGGCCGAGGCTCGAACGGCGCCGCGATGGCCCGCGAAGCTCCATTGCATGTCGAAGGGGGCCTTGCCGTCCGGTTCGACCGGGCCGAACAGCCGCATGGTCCAACGCAACAGTCGGTGGCGGATGCGCTCCGGTTCGAAATTCTCGATCAGATCGGTCAGGATGAGCGTCCTCGTCGGGCGATGAAGGAAATCGACCTCGGTCAGGATGCTGCCCGGGAAGACGCATTGGTCGAAAACGCCGCGCCATGCTTCCGGCGGCTCGCTGCCCAGCGTTTCATCGACACGAACCTTACGCCGCGCCCGCTTTTCCAGACCCGGCGGGCCGTAGCTGCGGGCCTCGGGAAAACGCTCCTGCCATTCTGGGAGATACCAGTAATGAAGCGTATTCGGCGCAACCAGATGGGCGACGGGACCGAGCGCGGCGACGGCCTCGCCAAGCGCGTCGTCCCAGGCGATGGGCGAATGAACCCAGAGGGTCCCGTCGGGGAGGCGGACAACGGTCATCCGGGTTGGAAAGGGCAATCGGATACCGAAATAGTTCATCCGGATCTCCGGTCCGTCGACGATCCAGACTGAATCGGCAAAAGGTTTCAGCGTGTTCAGCGGCAGGTACGCATCATACGCCTTTGCCATCGTTCACGTCCTTTCGCCCCGTGTTCTCCAGCGGCGGTCACATGCCGCCGAGATGCGTCGACTTGAATCCGCTGCGGTGCTTCAGCCCGTAGCCGAGCGCGCGATCGATGCCGATATGGGCGAGCCAGATCGCGGCCGCGTCCATCGAGAACGGGATCTCCACGATCCAGCCGGCCAAAGCGAGGGCGATCGGACCGATGGTTGTGTGGGCGGCATTGTAGGTCGCCGCGCCGATTGTGGGGCCGGCGAGATAGCCGAGCATGAAGAGATCGGGCACGAGGAGGAAGAGGAGAAAAACCCACCATGAAGCCGGCGCCGGGAGCTGGAAATAGACCAGGGTCGCGGCAACGAAAAGCGCCAGGCCCTCCAAGCGCAGAAGCCATGTCGTGCCGGCTGCTCGCCGTTCAATCGTCGTGTTTGCCACGTCCTGTTCCTTCGTCCGTCCTGGCCAGAAGATCTGGTCGCCTCTGCATCGTCAGCGCTTCCGCCTGCTGCCGCCGCCACGCCTCGATCGCGGCGTGGTTGCCGCTCTTCAGTATGTCCGGCACGGCGCGGCCTTCCCATTCGGCGGGCTTGGTGAAATGCGGATGCTCCAGCAGGCCGGTCTCGAAACTCTCGTCCGTGCCGCTCTCCTCATTGCCCATGATGCCGGGGAGGAGGCGGACGACGGCGTCGAGGAGGGTCAGCGCCGCCGGCTCGCCGCCGGAGAGAATATAGTCGCCGACCGAGACTTCCGTCAGGTGTCGACCCTCGATGACCCGCTGATCGACGCCCTCGAAGCGGCCGCAGACGATCAGTGCGCCCGGCCCGGCGGCAAGCTCGCGCACGAATGCCTGATCCAGGGGACGACCGCGCGGGCTCATCAGGAGTCGCGGCACATCATCGGGGATGGCCGCACTGTCGATCGCCGCGGCGAGGCAATCGGGCCGCAGGACCATGCCCGCCCCGCCGCCGGCCGGCGTATCGTCGACGGCGCGGTGCCGGCCGAGGCCGAAATCGCGCAGGTGTATCGTCCGCAGCGACCACGTGCCCTCGGCGAGGCCCTTGCCGGCGAGCGACTGGCCGAGATGGGCAGGAAACATTTCGGGGTAGAGCGTGACGATGGTGACCGCGAAGCTCATGGCGCGCCCGCCTCGTCCTCGTCACGCTCCGAGATCTCCTCCGGCAGGACCACCGTCAGCGCACCGCCATCGAGATCGACCGCCGGGATGGTCTCTTGCGTGAAGGCGATCATCTGGCTGCCGCCCGCCGCCCTGCGGATTTCAAGGATATCGCCCGCTCCGAAATCGTGAACGGCGACGACCTTGCCGAGCAGCCGGCCTTCGGGATCCCGCGCCGCAAGCCCGACCAGATCGGCGAGGAAGAACTCGTCTTCCTCCGCCTCGCCCAGCGCCTGCCTCGGCACCGACAGTTCAAGTCCATTGAGCGCTTCGGCGGCCTCGCGCGTCGTGACGCCCTTCAGCCGGGCGATCATCATCGTCTTTTGCGGGCGTGCGCTCTCCACTTCGAAGCGGCGACCGTCCGCTGCGAAGAGCGGCCCGTAGGCGGCGAAATCGGCCGGGTCTTCGGTGAAGCTCCTGATCCGGACCTCGCCGCGAATGCCGTGCGCCGCGCCGACCGTCGCGACCACCACCATCCTTTCGTCCCGATCCGTCATCGCCTGGCATCTCCAAATCCGCCTCGGAAGCGAGAAACATGGCTGCTTTCATTCCGTCAACCTTCCGGCGCTACAATGGCGTCATGAGCCGCGATGATTCGATCCTCACCTTTGCCTCGCCGGACCTGCTGGCCGCCCGCGCGGACTGGCTCCGGAGCCTCGCCGAGGAGCGCCGGGTCGCCGATCTGACCGTCGAGGCCTATGAGCGGGACACCCGTCAGTTCCTCGCCTTCCTGACGCAGCACCATGGCGGCCCGGCCAGCTTCGCGGTGCTGCGCCGGCTGAAGCCGACCGATTTCCGCGCCTTTCTCGCCAACAGGCGGAAGGCGGGCACGGGTGCGCGGTCGCTCGGGCGCAACCTCTCCGGCGATCCGTTCCCTGCTGAAATATCTCGAACGCCAGGGCCATGCCTCGAGCGCCGCGGCGATGGCGGCGAAAACACCGAAGAAGAAACGAAGCCTGCCGAAGCCGCTCTCGGTCGACGAGGCGCGGCAGGTCGTGGAGTTCGACGAGCAGATCCAGGAAGAGCCGTGGATCGCCGCACGGAACGCCGCCATGCTGACCTGCTCTACGGTCTCGGATTGCGCATATCGCGAGGCGCTCGGCCTTGCCGGCGATGCGCTTTCCGATCCGCGCCAGGCGACGCTGCAGGATCACGGGCAAGGGCGGCAAGACGCGCATGGTCCCGGTGCTGCCGGCGGCGGTGGAGGCGGTGACGCCTATCGGCGGCTCTGCCCCTATGATCTGTCGGCGAACGGTCCGCTGTTCCGTGGGCGCGCGGGGCGGCGCGCTCAATCCCGGCGTGCTGCAGCGCGACATGCAGCGGCTCCGCCGGGCGCTCGGCCTGCCCGAGAGCGCGACGCCGCACGCGCTGCGGCACTCCTTCGCGACGCATCTGCTTTCGGCGGGCGGCGACCTGCGCACGATCCAGGAACTGCTCGGCCATGCCAGCCTTTCGACCACACAGCTCTACACGGAGGTCGAGACGACGCGGCTGCTGCAGATCTACGACGGCGCCCATCCGCGCGGCCGCGCCGGTCTGACCGATAGCGGCTCGGTAAGTCGGCTGGAGCCGGCGCCGGATTTTACCTTTTGGCATGGCTCCTCATGCGAGGGTGCGAGCATGAACGGATTGCGCTTCCATCCTTTCGCGGCTGGCCAGCCCTGCGATCATCGCCGCAGGACTGCTGCACGGTCTGCTGTTCCTGGCCTTCGCCGCAAGTCTGCTGCTCGTCGATCCGGCGGCGGTGCGGGCGGCCGCCACCGACGATGCGCCGGTCTGCCAGGGCCGCGACCTTTTTGCCGAACTGCAAGGGACGGCGCCGGAGCTGGCGGACCGTGCGGAAGCAACTTTCGCCGCGACGCCGAACGGAAAGGGCCGGTTCTGGCGCATCGAGAAGGATGATTTGGAGCCGTCCTGGCTGTTCGGCACGATCCACACCACCGATCCGCGTGCGCTTGCGCTGCCGGCCGCCGTCGAGCAGGCCTTCGAGGAGGCCGACGCCTTCGT
Source organism: uncultured Alphaproteobacteria bacterium (assembly GCA_963773525.1). Lineage (GTDB taxonomy): Bacteria > Pseudomonadota > Alphaproteobacteria > Rhizobiales > Rhizobiaceae > Notoacmeibacter. The sequence continues at coordinate 666,286 of CAVZBM010000002.1, forward strand.
CATGGAAGCGGCCGATGTCCGCAGCAAGATATCCGCCACGCTCGCCATGGCGCGCCATCCCTCGCTGTTCGTCTATACGGACGGCAAGAGCGCCTTCGACACCATGGATGTCGACGATCGCCAGGCCGTCGAGGCGGCTCTCGGCCGCCGCGGCATCGACCCGGCGACGGCTGTGAAGCTGAAGCCCTGGCTGATCGCCGGCATGATGGCCGCGCCGCCCTGCGAGTTGAAGCGCAAGGCTGCGGGGCTCAAGTTCCTCGACAATGTTCTCGCCAACCAGGCGGACGAGACGGGCAAGGAGGTCGAGGGGCTGGAGACGATGGTCGCGCAGATGGAGGCGCTCGCCGCCATGCCGATGGAAAGTCACATCGCCGGCCTGATCGAGGCGGCCGAGCTGGACGGCTACGCCGCCGACATGACCGAGACGCTCACCGTCCGCTATCTCGCCGGCGATCTCGGCCTGATCATGCCGGCGCTGGAAGCGATCGGGGAAAATCTTCAGGGGCCGCTCGATGCCGAACAGCGCGAGGCCGCCGAGGCGTTCGAGCAGCGCGTCGTGATCGCCCGCAACCATCACATGGCCGAAGCGGCCGTACCCTATCTGGAAGCCGGTAAGGCCTTCATCGCGATCGGCGCCCTGCACCTGCCGGGCGAGGAGGGAGTGGTCGAATTGCTGCGCCAGGCCGGCTGGCGCGTCACCGCCGTCCCGATCGGCGGCTAAGCGGCCCTGAAACGATCTACAGTGCGCCGATGAAGGCGTGGCCGCCGGGGTTCTGCAGAAAATAGAGCAGCGCCGTGACGGTGATGAACGAGAACGCCGTCTGCATGACCAGCGCGAAGCTCGCCTGCGGCCCGTAATCATAGGCTCCGGCCAGAACCGGATAGATGCTGAAGGCCGGCAGCGCCGCCGTCAGCACCAGGGCGGTCATCATCTCCTCGCTGATATGAGGCATGCCGAGAGCGGTCAGTGCGAGATAGGTACCGAGGATCGCGATCGGGTGGATGAGGAGCTTGCCGATGGTGGTCGGCACGACCTCGCCGCTCATGCCCGTCGTGCCGAGAGCGGCCAGCATGCCGCCGACATAGAACAACGCCGCGCCGACCGCGACGGCAGCGAGCAGCGACAGGGGCCGCAGGACGATCTCCGGCAAAGGCAGTCCGACCAGCGAGACCGGAATGGCGAGGACCACGGCCAGCATCAGCGGCGTCCGCGCCAGCCGTCCGAAGGTCGACAGGATCGTCCGGCCGAGTGTGGCGGCCCGGGCGCCCGACCGCCCCCGTTCCGCCAGCACCAGCAGCAGCGGCAGGAACAGGACGTTCTCGACGATGAAGTTGAGCGCCAGGACCTGCGCCGCGACTGCGGGCATCAGGATCAGCAGGATCGGATAGCCGACATAGCCGGAATTGGGGCACATCATGCCCATGGTACGCATCGCCGCCTGCGGGGCCGGCAGGCCGCTGGCGCGGCGGCTGAAAACGTATCCGGCGGCGAGCAGGATCAACGAGCCCGCCGCATAAGTGGCGGCATAGGCCGGATCGAGCACCTCGCTCATCGGCCGTGTCGCGATCGCCTTGAACAGAAGCGCGGGCAGGGCGATCGTCACCACGAAGCGGCCGAGAGGGCGGACCTCGTCGACCGACATCAGGCCGAGGCGAACGGTGAGAAAGCCGATGGCGATGACGATGAAGATCGGACCGGTGATGGAGATGACGTCGAACATGAGGAATTTCGGCCGCGGCTTGGCGGGCTCGGTCGCTCTCCGCCGTTCGGGCCCGCTTGGCATGAGCGGCCGCCAAAAGCAATCGCGGCGCGCCAAGTGCGCATAAGGCTTGCGCAACGCCGTCACACGGTTACTCTGCGTCAAATCATAGGACGAAGGGGAGGATTTTCGATGAAGAAACTGACCGTGGCGGCGATGGCCGCCCTCCTGACGACGGCCTTCACGGTCCCGGCGATGGCCGTGGAATGGAACGTCTCCGTCTGGGGCAAGCGCCGGGCCTTCACCGAGCATGTCGAGAAGCTGGACGAACTGGTCGAGCAGAAGACCAATGGCGATTTCACCATGAACATCTCCTATGGCGGCCTGTCCAAGAACAACGAGAACCTCGACGGGATCTCCATCGGCGCCTTCGAGATGGCGCAGTTCTGCGCCGGCTACCACCGCGACAAGAACCCCACGATCACCGTGCTGGAACTGCCGTTCCTGGGCGTCGACACGCTGGAGCTGGAGCGCGGACCTTTCCGAGGTGGTCTATCAGCATCCGGCCGTGAAGAAGGATCTGGCGCGCTGGAACGCGATGCTGCTGATGCCGTCGCCCTGCCGCAGTACAATATTCGTCGGCATAGGCCAGAAGCCGCAGAAGCTTGCGGATTTCGAGGGCATGCACGGTGCGCGCGACCGGCGGCATCGGCGAGGCGATGGAGAAGGTCGGCGCGGTGCCGACATCGATGTCCGCGACCGAGGTCGCCAGGCGCTCGAAGCGGCGTCGTCCAGGGCGTAGCTTCGCGCCGCACGCCCACATGTCCTTCGGCACGGTCGAGACCGGCGACTGGTGGACGACCAACCTCAATCCCGGGCACGGTGAACTGCCCCGTCGTGGCCAATACCGATGCGCTGAACGCCCTTTCGGACGAGAACCGCGAGGCGCTGATGAGCTCGCTCGCCGAGGCGATGGATTATTATGTCCAGACACTACAACAACAAGACGATGAGCCGGTGGGGCCCGACGCTGGAGGAGAGGGGGATCGAGAAGGTGACCTTTCGACGAGGGAGATGGCCGCGCTCGAGGACAAGGCCGCCGCCGTCCGACGCCCAGGCCTGGATCGAGGAGATGAACGGCCGCGGGCTGCCGGGCGCAGGAGCTCTACGATCTGGTCGTCGAGCATGATCGACGAGGCAAGCTAGAGCCAAGGCCGCGCGCCAGTCCGCGGCGGCGGCGGGGCCCACCGGAGGCCGGCAAGACAAGGGCGAGCCGCGCCAGATGGCGGGTGCATGGCATGGCGCAACCTGGCTCGAGGACGGCACGCGCCTGTCGCGGCTGGACCGGGCGCTGTTCCGGGTCGAGGGGTGGCTGGCGCTGGTCTCGGGGCTGGCGGTGTTCTCGCTCGATGCTGCTCGCCGTCGTCTCGGTCGGCGGGCGGAATTTCCTGAACCAGCCGCTGCCGGGCTACGTCGACTGGATCGAACAGGCGATGCCGCTGATCGCCTTCATGGGCATCTCCTTCACCCAGCGGCTGGGCGGCCATATCCGCATGGACATCGTGGTCGGCCAGCTGAAGGGCAGGGCGCTCTGGGCGGCCGAATTCGTGACGACGTCGCTGGTGCTGGTGCTGATGTTACTGCTGATCTGGGGCTCCTGGGCGCATTTCGAGCCGCAGCTTCGATTTCACCGCGCCGCTCTGGTCGCGCGACAGCTCGTTCGACATCAACCTGCCGCTCTGGCCGGCCAAGCTGGTGGTGCCGGTGGCCTTCGCGGTCCTGGCGCTGCGGCTGGTGATCCAGCTCTGGGCCTATGGCCGCGCGCTGGTGCTGGGACCTGACCAGCCGGTGGCGGTGCCGCTGGTGAGGAGCGCGGCGGACGCAGGCCGCCGGCCGAGGCCGAAGCCGTCCATGACGAACGGCTGGAGCCGAGACCGTCCGCGAGCACCCCGCATAGAACGGATCTCCGATGACACCGGTCGAAATCGGCATCGTCGTCACGGTCGGCATGCTGATCGTGGTCGTCCTGGGCATGCGCGTGGCCTTCGCCGCGGCGCTGGCGGGGCTCGTCGGGCCTGATCTGGATCTTCTGGGCCAAGAAGGGCTACGCGCGCCGACGAGTTCGTCTGGGCGTTCACGGTCGCGGTCAAGACCGCCGGACAGGTGCCGCACTCCAAGGTGGCGCACCAGGCGCTGAGCCTGATCCCGACCTTCATCCTGATCGGCTATCTCGCCTATTACGCCGGCCTCACCAGCGCGCTGTTCGAGGCCGCCAAGCGCTGGGTCGGCTGGGTGCCGGGCGGCCTCGCCGTCTCGACCGTCTTCGCAACGGCCGGCTTTGCCGCCGTTTCCGGCGCATCCGTCGCCACCTCGGCCGTCTTCGCCCGGATCGCGATCCCGGAGATGCTGAAATCGGCTACGACAAACGCTTCGCGGCAGGCGTGGTCGCGGCGGGCGGAACGCTGGCCTCGCTGATCCCGCCCTCGGCGATCCTCGTGATCTACGCGATCATCGTCGAGCAGGACGTCGGCAAGCTGCTGCTCGCGGGCTTCTTGCCAGGCATGTGTCGGCGGTGATCTACGCCCTCCTCATCATCGGCCTTGCGATGCTGATCAGCGGCTTCGGGCCGCCGGTCGGCGGCTATAGCTGGAGGCAGCGGCTTCTCGCCATTGCCGCCGGCGCTGCCGATCTTCGTCGTCGTCGTCGATCATCATCTTCTTCGTCTACAACCCGTTCGGCGGCGACGCCTGGGGCACGCCGACCGAGGGCGGCGCGATCGGCGCCTTCGTCGTGTTCCTGATGGCGGTCTGGCGCGGGATGCGCTGGAAGGAACTGAAGGACGCGCTGCTGGAGACCGCCAAGCTGTCCGTCGATGATCTTCTCGATCATCTGGGGCGTGCTGATCTACGTCCGCTTCCTGGGCTTCGCCGACCTGCCGCGCGCCTTCGCCGACTGGATCCGGCGGCTCGACCAGTCGCCGATGGATGACGCTGGTGCTGATCCTGCTCGCCTATGCGGTGCTGGGGATGTTCATGGACGCGATCGGGATGCTGCTGCTGACGCTGCCGGTGGTCTACCCGGCGGTGATGGCGCTGAACGGCGGCGAGGACGTGCGGCCGCCGACCAGTCGGCCTTCGGCATGAGCGGGGCCGATGTGCGCGATCTGGTTCGGGATCCTCGTGGTGAAGATGGCGGAGTTCTGCCTGATCACTCCGCCGATCGGGCTCAACTGCTTCGTCGTGGCGGGCGTGCGCGACGACATCTCGGTGCAGGACGTGTTCCGCGGGGTGACGCCCTTCTTCGTGGCCGACGCGATCACCATCGCGACTGCTGGTCGCCTTCCCAGGCATCGTGCTGTGGCTGCCGCGCCTCGCCATGGGGAACTGAAGCCTGCTCAGCCCTTGGGACCGAAGGCGCCGTGGCGGCCAGCCCCGCGTGCGAAGCGGCCGGCGCCCTCTGCGGTCTCGCCCGCTTCGATGATGTCGAGACCGCCCAGCAGTTCGCGGCGGACGGCTTCGTCGTCGGAGAGCTGCCACTGGTCGAGCATGGAACGGCGGTCGGCGCGAAGGCATCTCTGCGGGAACGCGGCGATCTCCTCGGCCAGGGCGATCGCCTGCTCAAGCGCCTGTCCGGCAGGGACCAGCCGGTTGGCGAGCCCGATCGCGTGCGCTTCATCGGCTTCGACGGCGCGGCCGGTCAGGATCATGTCGGAGGCGCGCGACTGGCCGATCAGGCGCGGAAGGCGGATCGTGCCGAGATCGATCAGCGGCACCCCGAAGCGGCGGCAGAAGACACCGAAGACCGCCGTCTCAGAGACGACCCGCAGATCGCACCAGAGGGCCAGTTCCAGCCCGCCCGCGACGGCGTAGCCCTCGATGGCGGCGATGACCGGTTTGGAAAGGCGCAGCCGCGACGGGCCCATGGGCGCCAGGTCGCCTTCCGCCTCCACGACATTGCGGTCGCCGCCGGCGATCGCCTTCAGGTCGGCGCCGGCGCAGAAATTGCCGCCGGCTCCGGTCAGGATGGCGACGTCGAGATTATCGTCCTGATGGAATCTCAGCGCAGCCTCGTAGAGCAGCCGGGCCGTTTGCCGGTCGACCGCATTGCGCATCTCCGGCCGGTTGAGGGTCAGGATGGCGATCCTGCCGCGCGTTTCGTAGCCGACGCCCATCTTCGTTCTCCCCGTCCGCGATGTCCTGCCATAGCGGTCCCGGGATCGATCGGCGAGAAAAAAGCCGCGTCCCCGATCGAGGACGCGGCCGATCGTCGCAAATGGTGCGCTGCAATTCCCGCTCTAGGCGAGGCTGGCGTCGAGCGTGATCTCGATCGCTCCGAGGGCGCGCGAGACGGGACAGCTTTCCTTGGCCTTCGTCGCGAGCGCCTGGAACTTCTCCGCGTCGATCTGCGGGACCTGACCCTCCAGCGTGATCCTCGAGGCCTTGATCGAGAAGCCACCGTCGCCCTTCTCCAGGGTGATGACGCTTTTTGCCACGAGCTTGTCGGCGGGCGTGCCGTTTTCGGCGAGCATGTGCGAAAGCTGCATGGCGAAGCAGCCGGCATGGGCGGCGGCGAGCAGCTCTTCGGGATTGGTGCCGGACTTGCCGTTCTCATCCTCGAAACGCGACTTGAAGGAATAGCCGTGGGCGGAAAGGGCGCCGGACTGGGTATCGAGCGTGCCCGTGCCGTCGGAGAGGGTGCCTTGCCAGATGGCGGTTGCGTGGCGCTTCATGGGAAATCCTCGGTCGCTGAAAAAGAATGCCGGACAGGCCGGCGTCGCGGGAAGGGAACGCCGGACCGGATGCCGAGGTTGCACCTTCGGCTCGGCGGGGTCCACCCGGTGATCCTCGGCGGCGTGCCGTTGGGCAAGCGGCGATGGCTCCTCGCGACACGCCACCCCTTGCCCGTCCCCGCATCCTCGCCTATACCCATCATGGGCCGGAAAATATTCCGGTCTGGGGCTTGATAACCTCGCGTACGTTGGCCGGTATCGCGCCGGTCGATACTCTTCTCGACCAGAAATGGCCGGGGAGGCCTCGGCGTATGTCCAAGGCGCAAGCCTAAAGGCCGGGGCGGCCGTGTACGCGGTTTATCAACTCTCCGGCCACCAGAGCTTCTCTGGTGGCCCATTCATCAAATGATTTCAGGTGCTTGCTGACACTCGGCGGACCTGAAAACGATGGGGAGTTGGTCCATGGACAATTATCATTTCGGCGCCCACCTGCTCGACACGTTTCAGACCGCGCCCGACGCCATCAAGGCGCTGATCGTGCTCTCCGGGCCGATCCTGCTGCTCGGTCTGGCCGCGCTGCTTCTGCATCACCTGCGCGGCTGCAGGCAGATCGAGCGGGATCATGAGGATCTGCGCGAGGCCCGGCACATCCAGCGCGAGCGCTGGCTGCAGGGCGGCGATCCGGATTTCCGGCGACGGCTGGAAGAAGCGTTCCAGCCGCGCGCGCCGGAGCGCATGCCGGATCGAGCGGAGGAAGGCCCGAGCGTTCGTCTCGGCCTGCTCGGCAAATGGCCGAAGGACGGGGCGGAGGATTAGGCCCGACGCCCACCCTCCCCTCTGTGGGGAGGGCTGGCCGCAGGTCCGGGGGTGTGGGGACGATCATCGGTCGCAAGCCCCCGCCCGAAAGACGCTCCGCGCTTTCGACCTCCCCTTCAGTGGGAGGATGGGCGGCGTGCCGGCTTCGGCCTCGAGGAGAATCAGCCAGCCCCTTTCCCAACTCCGGCATCGGTGGCGCCGTGTTTTCTTGTCCTGTGCGCGGCTTCCCTTATCTGCGGGGCGGACGCTGATCGGCGGAAAGGCAGGGAGAGACGGCGGATGGAATCCGATTGGGCGACATGGCTGCGCCGCAAGATTTTCTATGCGAAAGGCCATCTCGGCGATTTTCGCCGCTCGCTGCGGCGGCGCCTCGGCCTCAACAAGCCGGCCATGATCCAACCCTATATCGGCTTCGGCACGACCGAATATGTGTGGTTCCGGGGACGGGTGATCGAGAATCGCGGCGAGGTGGAGCATCTCAACAGCCGTTCGCTGCTGACCAATCTCCGCTACACCTACAAGCGCTACGCCAGCCGTGAGATTCCCGATGCCCGGGTCGCCTGGCAGCTCGGGGAGATCGGTGGCGAACTGGTCACCGACGAGGAAGGGTTCTTCGACCTGACCATCGCGCCGGGGCCTGGATTCGATGGATCCGGCCCATGGGAGATGGTGGACGTCACGCTGCTCCACGCCGGCGAAGCGGAGGCGCCGCCGCTGGAAGCGCGTTGCCGGATCCGGACGCCTTCGCCGCAGGCCCGTTTCGGCGTGATCTCCGACATTGACGACACGATCGTGAAGACGGGCGCGTTCAATTTCCTGAAGCACTGGCGGACGGTTGTCGCCCATTCCGCGGCGGGCCGGCAGGTCCTGCCGGGAACGTCGGCGCTCTATTCCGCGCTGGCCGAGGGTCCGGCGGGGCCGGAAACCAACCCGGTGGTCTATATCTCCTCCAGCCCCTGGAACCTCGCCGACCTCTTCGAGCGCTTCATGGCGCTGAACGACGTCCCGCTCGGACCGATGTTCCTCAAGGATTTCGGCCTCGACGAGACGAAGTGGTTCACAGGCGGTCATACCGGCCACAAGGGCGAGATGATCGACCGGGTGATGGAGATGTGGCCGGAGCTGAATTTCATCCTCATCGGCGATTCCGGCCAGCGCGACGCCGAAATCTATGCCGCGGTGATCGAGCGGCACCCAGGCCGCGTCATGGCGGTCTTCATCCGCGACGTCGCTCATGTGAACGACGCGCCGATCGAACGTCTGCATGAGCTGGCGGCGGCGCACGGCATTCCGACGACGGTGACCGACGATCTGTCCACCGCGTCCGAAATCTGCCTGCGTCACGGCTGGATCGAAGCGGCCGAAAACCTCGACGTGCAGGAGCAAGTCGAAGCGGTCGAGGACGATGACGAGGCGTGGATACACCGGCATGTGGAGGGGTAGAGCCTGCAACCCGCCAGGCCCTTCCCCAATCCTCGCCCTCAACCTCATCGGGCTCGGCAGTGGTTCAATCCGATCATGACGGGCCCTCGGCTGAAACAAACGCGCTCCGGGCTCCGTTAATCGGGTAGCCGTACAGATGCCGCGCCGCTTCTTGCGATACGCGGCGCAACGATCCGGAGGATTTCCATGGCCCGTTCACTGACCCTTGCCGCCGCCCTTGCGGCCGGCCTTTCGACCGCCGGCGTGACGGCGCCGGCCCATGCCGATACGGCGATCTTCGCCGGCGGGTGCTTCTGGTGCGTCGAGAGCGATTTCGACAAGGTGCCGGGCGTGACGGAGACGGTCTCCGGCTTCATCGGCGGCACGACCGAGAATCCGACCTACGAGACCTATCATGACGGCCATCATCGCGAGGCGGTGAAGATCACCTACGATCCCGCGAAGGTCGGCTATGACCAACTGGTCGACGTGTTGCTCCACAGTATCGACGTGACCGACGCCGGCGGCCAGTTCTGCGACCGCGGCCATGGCTACAGTTCGGCGATCTATCCGGTCTCGGAGGAGCAGGCGAAGACGGCGAGGGAGGTGGAGGCGAAGGCGCAGGAGCAGCTCGGCGCCGAGATCGTCACCCCGGTCGAGGCGGTCACGTCACCCGACAAGTTCACCGCCGCCGGTGAGTATCACCAGAACTACCACCAGAGCGAAGACCGCATCCTGACGCGTTTCGGTATCAAGATGAAAAAGGACGCCTATAAGCGCTATCGGAACGGCTGCGGCCGCGATCAGCAGGTCAGGAAGATCTGGGGCCCGCACGCTTTCGAGGGCCTGCCGGGCCATAGCTGAGCAACAAGCGCGAGGCCGACCTCGGCGAGGTTCTCGCTGTCAGCACAAGGAAGGAGGCAGGCGCCGGCGCGCCTGCCTCCTTCTTTCTTTCCCGTTGGAGGGCGGTCAGCCCGCCAGATAGGTCTTCATGATCTGGGTGGCGATGTCCCGGAAGGTGCTCTCCAGACCGCCGCGGATGGCGTTCGCCGACTTGCCGGGGTCGGTTGCGCAGTCCGACAGCAGGGCCGAGTTGCCGTCGACGAGATTGACGGTGTAAACCTCGATCCCCGCGTCCTTGGCTGTCGTGCATGCGGCCTTCGTGCGGGCATCGATCTGGTCACGGACGGTGGAACTGACGACCCAGTTGTAACCGCTCCGGACATTGACGTTCTTCCAGCGATTCCGCGTGTTCTGGCCGTCGGTCATGACCACCATGACCTTGCGTGTGTCGCCTCCACGACCGCCGGTCAGGGGCGGGTTCTGCGACAGCGCTTCCATGCCCCAGGCGACGCCGATCGTGATGTTGGTCATGCCGGCCGGCTCCATCGATGTGATCGCGCTCTTCACCTTGTTGGCATTGTTGGTCAGGCCCTCGGTGTAGATCAGATTGTCGTTGGCGCACTGGGCCTGCGGATATTGAGTGTCGGTGCCGCTATGAGGAAGGATGTCGCCGGTCACGTCGTAGGGTTGGGATGCGATCGGTGTAGCAGCCATCATAGGAGCCGACGCCACCCCAAAGGAGGTCGGCGTCCGGCGTATCGGTATCGTCGCTCTTGTCGCTGAGCGCCGTGTTGGTGAAGGCGGTGACCGTGTTGGTAACGGTCTGGGTGACCGGCGCCGGCTCGCCTTCGTCAAAGATGGTGCGGTCGAAACTATGGACAACGCCGCACGGTGTCACATCGCCGCGGCTGTAGCTGCTGGAGGATGTGCAGGTGCCCGCATAGCGGTGGATCTTGTAACGCCCGTTCGTCTTATCGGAAACGTAGACGCGGGACGTGATGTCATAGACATAGCCGTAGCGCTGGCACGAATAGCCCGAATACCAGCTCCAGCCCCAGTCGACGCACTCGCTTCGCGAGTTGGAGCTGACGACCCAGCGGCCCTGCTCCTCGGTCGGCAGGTTGAAACCGGTCTTGTGCGCGTTGCACCATTGGGTCTCGTAGGATGTGGCGTTGCTCAGCTTCGTGCAATCCATCGTGAAAGGGGGTGTGTTGGTCACGGTGGAGGTGGTCGTGGTGGTGGTCTGGTTGGCCTGGCACAGGGCCTTCACCTCGGCATCGACGATCGTACTGCAATCGATCTCCGCGTAGGGATTGGTGGCCGTTCCGGTACCGACGTTCGTATTGACCCGGACCTGGGAATCGAAGGCCACGAGGGCGATCTTGACCTGATTGTTGTTCTCGAACTGCTCGACGAAGGACGTCGCAGCCGACTTCAATTCGTCCATGCGGGTGGTCGAGGTCCCGTCGGTGCTGCCCATCGAGCCGGAATTGTCGAGCACGAGGGCGATGTCGATCTTCTGGTTGCCCGTTTTCACGACGGCGTCGACATCGGCGTTGAAGAGCTTTCCAATCGGCAGGATCGTCGCGCCGTCGCCGATCGTCGCCGAGACGGAATAGGTGTAGGTGTCAGGGTCGGAGCCGCCGGAGCCGGAGCTTTCCTGCAAGCCTGCCGAGGAAATGCTCAGCGAGACCCCTTCCGCCGCAATGTTGGCCTGGAACACCGAATCGGCCAGCGCGCGGCGTTGGGAGGCGGAGGACAGGTCGGAGGTCGCGGCGGCCAGCGCCGCGGCGTCGGCGGCCTGCTGGACCACGATTCGAACGCCAAGGGCCCTCACCGTATCGATCGGGATCGCCACGGCGATCAGCAGCGGCACCGTCAGAAGGGCGGCCATCATGCCGAAATTGCCTTGGCGGTCACCGACAAGGCGACGAATGGAAGCGCGAATCCGGGTCAACATTGGAATACCCCATGAAAAGTCATGGCGTATCCTGCACCCGTGGAGCTAAGATCGCGTTGAGGGAATGGGTAAACACTCTCTCAACCTATAGGGGAAAATTGAACCCGATGCGCTCGCGCTCGCGCTTGCTCAGCTCACCAGATCAACACTCCTGTTCTTTCGTATGATCGCATGTCCCCGTCCTGACCCGCTTCGGCTTCGTCGAGTGGCCAGCGCGTCAATGCTCGCCTCTTTCAATTGTTTCGTGGTGCATTCAGCCGGCGAGGTAGGTCTGCTTGATGACGGTCGCGATGTTTTCGAAAATGTCCTCGAGCCCGCCGCGGGCCGCATTGGCCGCCTTTCCGAGGTCGGTCGCGCATTCCGACAGGAGTGTTGAATCGCCGTCGACGAAGTTGACGGTGTAGATCTCGATCTCGGCCTCTCTCGCGGTCTCACATGCTAGCTTGGTGCGGGGATCGATGCTGGTGGCGTCGCTGTCCCAGCGGTTCAAGGTGTTCTTGCCGTCGGTCATGACAAGCATGACCTTGCGAGCGTCGGAACGCGCACCGGTCAGGGGCGGGCTGGACGACAGTGCCTCCATGCCCCAGGCGACGCCAATGGTGATGTTCGTCTTCCCGGCCGGCTCCATTGCGGCGATTGCGCTTTGAACGGAGCCGATCTGGCCGGTGAGGCCGGATGAGTAGAGCAGACTGTCGGGGTTGCAGGGAACCTTCGGATACTCCGTCTCTGTACCGGTCACCGGCAGGACGTCTCCCGTTATGTCGTATGGCGGCGAGCGATCGGCATAGCAGCCTTGGTTGACCAGCGGATTGGTGCTGGTGCTGGCACCGACGCTGATGTCGGCCCTGACCTGGGAAGCAAAGGGAACGAGTGCGATCTGGACGTCATCGTTGTTCTCGAACTGTTTGATGAAGGCGGTCGCCGCCGCCTTGAGTTCATCCATTCGGCTCGTCGCAGTGTCGTCCAACTCGTCCATGGATTCGGAATTGTCGAGGACGAGGGCGATGTCGATCATCGGGTTGCCCGTCTTCACGACCGCATCGATATCGGCGCTGAAGAGCCTGCCGAGCGGCAGGATCGTCGCGCCGTCGCCGATCGTCGCCGAGACGGAGTAAGTGTAGGTGTCGGGGCTGGAGCCACCGGAACTGGAGCTTTCGCTCAGGCTTGCCGAAAATATATTGAGTAGGGCGCCCTTCTCGGTGATGTTGGTCTGGAAGACCGAGTCGGCGAGATCGCTGCGTTCGGATGCCAGACTCAGGCCGGAGGACGCGGCGGCCAGCGCAGCGGCGTCGGCCGCCTGCTGGACCACGGTCCGGACGGCGAGCGCCCTCACGGTATCGATCGGAACGACGACCGCGATCAGCAACGGCACGGTCAGAAGAGCCGCCATCACGCTGAAATTGCCCTGGCGGCCACCGACCAGGCAACGAATGGACGAGTAGATCTGGATCAGCACTGGAACACCCCATGAAAAATCATGGCGCATCCCTGCACCCCCCGACGCTAAGATGACGTTGAAGAACTAGGTAAATTGTCCTTGAACCGAACGGTGCGAATGCCAATGGATGGCACCTTGCCGGACGTTCAGCTCACCAGACGAATCCGCCTGATCTTGCGCGCGATCGCCTCGAAGGTGGCGACCAGGTCGTCATGGCCCGCCGAGTAGACGTAGTCGTCTCCGCTGGCGCAGCTCTGGAGCAGGCCGGAATCGGCGTCGATCAGGTTCAGCGTGAAGATCTCGATGTCATTGTCCCTGGCGGTCTGGCAGGCGGCGAGCGTCTTTGCATCGATCAGCGTGCTCTTGGTCTGGTTGACGAGGGTCGTGCCGCCGGAAAGGTGGCGTGCGTCGACCCAGCGATTCTGGGTGTTCTCGCCATCGGTCATGATGACCATGATCTTGCGGGCATCGCTGCGGACGCCGGTGAGTGGCGCCGAGGCGGAAAGCGCCTCCATGCCCCAGGCCACGCCGATGGTGATGTTGGTGTTGTGCGACGGCTGCATGGCGGCGATCATCGATTTCAGCGAAGCGAAGCCGGTTGTCAGGCCGCTGACAGTGGCAAGCGTGGTCGTGGCGCAGTTGGCTTTCGGATACTCGCTGATGGTGCCGATGACGGGCGCGGCGAAGCCGGTGATGTCGGCGTCAGGCAGCCGGTCGATGACGCAGCCCTGATAGGGTTCGGTGCCGAGCCAGAGCAGATTCGCATTGGCGGCGATCGCATCTTCCGTCTTGCTGGTCGCCGGCCCGGTGGAATAGGCGGTGGTGGTGGTGGTGACGGTTTCCGTCGTCGACGAAGACGCGGGCTGGTCGAAAATCGTCAGCCAGCTGCCGTCATGTGTGTCACAGGGGCTGGGGTCGCCGACGCTGTAGCTGCTGAAGCTGGCGCATTCTCCGGTATGGCGGGTGATCCTGTAGTTGCCGTCCTGCAGGGTGGCGACATATTGGCTGGCCGTGATCCCGTAACCGGTGAGGCAGAAGAAATAGCACCAGCGGCCGCGCTTCACCGAGGTCACGTAGGCGCCCGTGCCGAGCGACGGAAGATCGAAGCCTGTCCTGCCCGCGGCGCACCATAGCCGTTCTTGATCGGTCGCACCGCTCAGCAAATTGCAATTCATGCTGAATTCGTTGCCGGTGACGATCTCGTTGCTTTCGGTGGTTGTCGTCTGGTTGGCGATGCAGAGGTCGAGATCCTCCGCGGCGACCGTCGTGCAGTCGATCTCGGCATAGGGATTGGCTTGCTGCCCGGACACGGCATTGATTGCGGCCAGATCGACCTTCACCTGTGAATCGAAGGGAACGAGCGCGATCTGGGTCATGCCGTCGGCGGGAAAGACATCAATGAAGGCCTGGGCGGCGTCGATCAGTTCCTGCATGCGGGTCGTCGTCCCGCCGTCGGTCTCGTGCATCGAACCGGAATTGTCGAGGACCAGCGCGATGTCGAGCTTTTGATCGGCGGCCTGGACGACCGAACCGACATTGGCGTTCCAGAAATCGGCGATCGGCATCAACGTCGCGCCATCGTCGAGCGTGACGTCGACGTTATAGGTATATTGCCTGGGCGTGGCGCCGCCGCCGGTCTCCTGTAGCGCATTCGACTTGATCAGCGAGCCGACCTTCGCGAGGTCCAGATTGGCGGCAAAGACCCGATCGGCCAGATCGCTTCGTTCGGCCGCGGTGTCGAGACTGGAACTGGCGGCGGCGAGGGCGGCGGCATCGGCGGCGGAGCGGATCGCCTCCTTGACGCCGAGAAGGCGCGTCATGTCGACCGCAGCGGCAATGACAAGCACGATCGGAACAGCCATGATGGCGGTCATGATCGCGAAGTTGCCGCGACGGTTCCGCCAGAACGCCTTGCTCCGGAATGGGTCCATCGATGTGTCACGCAGTCTGTTCATCACAGCCTGCATGTGCCATTCGGCGGTTTAAACCGGCGTTAGTTTACACGTTTAAATTGAAGTAAACGGCAAACTCGCACCTATCCCCGCGTGCATTTGAAAGCGACAGCGCTTTGGGTGCGACGATCAGCCGGCCAGATACGTCCCGATGATCTGGTTCGCAATTTTCTGGAAGGTCTCCTCCAGATCGCCGCGGGTTGCATTGAGCGCTCGGCTGGAGTCCCCCGCGCACTCGGAAAGCAGGCTGGAATCGCCGTCGACGAGATTGACGGTGTAGACGTCGATGCCCGCAGCCCGGGCGTTCTCGCACGCCAGCTTCGTCCGCTCGTTGATCTCCGCGGCCCCTTCGCCCCATCGGTTGGACGTGTTCGTGCCGTCCGTCATCACGATCATGACCTTTCGTGCCTCCCTGCGGGCGCCCATCAGCGGCGGACTCGTCGACAGGGCTTCCATGCCCCAGGCCACGCCGATGGTGATGTTCGTGCTGCCCTGCGGATTGATATCGTCGATGGCGTCCCTCACCTCGTCGTACTGGTCGGTTAGCGCCATCATGTAGCTTAGGCCAGTCCGGCACGCCGCCTCAACGTAGTCCGTCGCCGTTCCCTCGACTGGCGACACATCCCCCGTGACATCGTAGGGCTTATCCCGATCATAATAGCAGCTATAAGACGTTCCGTCCGGCACCCGCGGCTCAACAAAGATCGTCGCTTCAAAGCTGTACTTCCCGCACGGGGAAACATCCCCCTGGTCATAGTCCGTATAGGAAAAACACGTGCTCTCGTAACGATTGATCTTGTAGCTGTCGTCGGTCGGGTCATATTCTGATTTATAGCCTCGGGATTGGATGTAATACAGCGTACAGTCCGACGACCGGCAGGACCTACTCTTTGAATAGATCGATGACGAGATAACATAATATCCGCTCGACTCTGTGGGCAGCGTGAAACCGTCTTTGCCGGACGCGCACCAGCTCGTCTCGTAAGACGTCGGAGAATTCAGTTCGCTGCAGTCGAGGGTGAAGTCGATTTCCGCAACAGTGGCGGGGTCGGCCTTCACCTGCGTATTGAAAGGAACAACGGCAAGTTGGACCTCGTTGGTGCTGGAAAACCGATCGATGAAGGCGTGGGCGGCCGTCTGCAGTTCCTGGATCCTGGTCGTGGAAGTGCCGTCCTGCTTCACCAGCGAGGCAGTACTATCGAGCACGACGGCGATGTCGATCTTCTCGTTGCCCTTCTTCGCCACTGCATCCACGTCGGCATGGAAGAGCGTGCCGAGCGGCAGGATCGTCGCGCCGTCGCCGACCGTCGCGGTGACGGAATAGGTGAAGGTGTCAGGCGTGGAACTACCGGAACTGGAACTCTCATTGAGACCGGCCGAGAAGATATTCAAGTTGGCGCCCTGCGCCTGGATATTGGCCTGGAAGACCGAATCAGCCAGAACCCCGCGCTCTGATGCGGAGCCGAGATCGGAGGAGGCAGCCACCAGTGCGGCCGCGTCGGCGGCCTGCTGCACGACGGTTCGCACAGCCAGCGCCCTGACGGTGTCGATGGGAAGCGTGACCGCGATCAGCAGCGGCACGGTCAGAAGCGCCGCCATCATGCCAAAATTGCCTCGACGATCGCCGAAAAGGCGATGAAGGAGAGAGTAAATGCGGTGGGACATTCGGACGCCCTACAATGATCAGAAGAGCTCAGCTACGGTATTTTGTCCTAAGGTAGTGTTTATAAGTATGATAATTTAGTAATACCGCCAAAGTAGAGTCGATATGAAATTTCAACCGGCGCGTTTAATCTTTAGTGCCCAAGATAAAGGTGCAGACCGAGAGCAAAAGCAAAAGTTGATTTTGAAATACAAGTTGCGATTGTATCGGGCGCCGAGGAGGAGGGCCGGCAAACGTCTCCCAGCGCGACTTGCGGCTTGGCCGCGGCCGATTGTCGCGAGGCAGTCGGCCGTCGCGCTATTGCCGGCGGTCGCCGCCGCCGGGTTGCCCTGTCTGGGAGCGAGCAATGGCGATCTGCGTCTCGTAGGGCATGTCAAAGCCGGCTTCCTCAAGGGCCAGCTTGATCGCCGCGATCACGTTCGACCGCACCTGCAGGATGTCCAACCGATGGGGGTTGGTCCACCAGCGGGTCCGGATCGTCACCCAGGAGGCCGGAAGGTCGACGAGCAGAACGTCCGGCGCCGGCTCGCTCAGAACGCCCGGGGCCTTGCTGACGGCCTCCAGCACGAGCGCCATGGCCGTTTCGATATCGTCACCATAGTCGATCCTGATATGGCATTCGGTGCGCCGCGTCGGAAAGGCGGTGTTGACGATGACGGCGTTGGTGTAGACGTCGGCGTTCGGGATCAGCGCGAGGCGGCCATCATAGGTGCGGATGGCCGTGACCCGCGTCTCGATGTGATCGACCGTTCCCTCATAGCCGTTGATGACGATCTGGTCGCCCGGCCGGAAGGGCTCGCGAATCAGGATCAGCAGGCCGGCGAGCCAGTTCTGAAGGATGTCCTTGAAGGCGAAGCCGATCGCCACCGAGCCGATGCCGAGGCCGGCGACGAGATCGGCCGGCTTCAACGTCGGCAGGATGATGGTCATGGCGAGCAGCGCGCCGAGAATGATGATCGCCGCCTTGAGAAAACCGCCGAGCACCTCGCCGAGATTCTCGCGGCGGCGGCGCCGCGCCCAGGCGAGCAGCGATCGCTTGACCGCCCAGCCGATCACCCAGAAGAGGATGAAGAGGACGATGGCAACGCCGATATTTGGCAGGAGCGCAATGAATCCATCGGCCCAGCTGTCGACCTTGTCATAAAGCCCGCTCGGGCTCACGTCGATCTGCTCGGGAGTGGACGCAGCGTCGCTGTTCCCGACGAGCGGCTGGGCGGCGGCGGTTGCGGCGATGGGCAGAAGAAGGATCATCATTGCTTCCGGTCCTGCGCGCCTCTCAGCCTTCCGCGATCGATTCTCAGTCGCCGCAGCACATCGGTTCCGCACGGCACGCTTTGGGCGAGCGGTTCGTCGAGCAGCGGACCCTCGCCGGCGAGCTTTTCGACGGCGATGCGACGCGACAAACGGGCGACGTCGGCGTCGCCCTCCAGGAGCGAGCGGCCTTCGCCATAGAGGAACCGCGCCGCTTCGGCGGGCCGGTCCTCGGTGCCGAGAAACGCGATGGACAGCCGGTCGCCACGCTGGTGAGCGCCGAGCGCGAGGAAGGCCGGAAACAGGATAGCGCCCGTCGCCGGCCCCTCGATCAGCGCCGGCCACTGGAAGTCGTCATAGTGGTGATGAACGAACATGCCGCCAAGGACCGGATCGGCGAAGCGGACCGTGCCATCCTTCTGCGGCTTCGGATCGGCCGTCTCCCGGTCGAACCGCACCAGCTTCTCCAGATGATCGGCCATCGCGGCCGGGCCAGGCAGGCGATGGCGCTCGCACCAGAGCGTCATCTCGGCGGCGATCGAGGACAGATCGTCCGGATAGGCGCGGGCGCGGGCCGCCATCTTAACAAGTTCGGCGAGTTCGTCGAAGCCGAGACGCTGGCGGGCCGGCGCCTTTGGCTGCGCCGATGCGCCATCGATGCCATTCATCATATCGCCTCTCCCTTCAGCAGTCGCGGCGCCGGTCCCGACGTGCCGGCGGCCTGGGCGATGAAGTCCCGCTTCAGGCCCGGCAGCCGGTTGACCAGGCCGAGGCCGACATCGCGGATCATGCCGGAGCGGACCGATATCGTTGGAGAAGAGGCGGTTGAGAATGTCGGTCGTCGCCCCCATCCGCACCGTGTCGAACCGCCGCCAGCGCTGATAGGCCTCCAGCACGTCCTCCTGGCCGAAATCGAGGCCGAGCCGGTCGGCCTCGACCACCACCTCCGCCAGCGCCGCCGCATCCTTGAAGCCGAGATTGAGGCCCTGGCCGGCGATCGGATGAATGCCGTGAGCGGCGTCCCCTGCCAGCGCAAGCCGCTGAGTAACGAAGGCGCGCGCGAGCGTCAGGCCGAGCGGCCAGGCGCGCGGCTCGCTCTCGACGCTGATCGCGCCGAGATGGCGGCCGAAGCGCGATTCCAGTTCCGCTTCGAAGAGGAAGGGATCCGGCTTGACCAGCCGCTCGGCATCCGCGGTCCGCTCGGTCCAGACGATCGAGGAGCGGTTGCCCGGCAGCGGCAGGGTCGCGAAGGGTCCGGCCGGCAGGAAGTGCTCCTCGGCCCGACCATGATGCGGCCGCTCATGGCCGACCGTGCAGACGATGCCGCTCTGGCCATAGTCCCAGGAGACGGTGCGGATGCCGGCCCAGTCGCGAAGCCTGGAGCGGACGCCGTCGGCTGCGACGATGAGGCGCGACGAAAGCGCCGGCCGTCGCTGGCGGTTGTCGACGGCCAGCGGCCCGCTCGGTCGAGGGCGGCGATCGGCGTGCCCTGCAGGATCTCGATGCCGAGCTCGTTGGCCTTGTCACGCAGCGCTCCGTTCAGGTCGCGATTCATCACCATGTGAGCGAAGGGCCGGCCGGGCTCGACCTCACCGGAGAAGGTCAGGAACACCGGGCGGATCGGGTCGGAGGTGCGGCTGTCGGTGACGATCATCTCGGTGATCGGCTGGGCGCCCGCCGCAGGCCCGGCCAGACGCCGAGGCGGTCAGCATGGCCTCGGCGGCCGCAGCGATGGCCGAGGCGCGCCCATCCTTCCGCCAGACGCCCTCCGGGGCGGCGTCGACAAGCACGACGTCGAGCGAGGGCCGTGCCTGCTTGATCGCCACGGCGGTCGCCAGTCCCACATAGCCGGCGCCGCAGACGAGGATGTCGCAGCGGCGCTCGTCACTCGCGCCGCTGCTGTCATGCTTCATGGCCAGACATACTCCCTGATATTCGAAACGGGCTTTGCGGCTTGACTGGCGCCCTACCCTGTCGGACACGGTCCCACCAGTCCACGAGAGAAATCGAGCGCCATGTCGGACCCGATCGGAGACCTTCTCAAACGCTGACGCTGGAACGGCTGGAACACAATCTCTATCGCGGCAATTCTCCCAAGGCTGGCTGGCAGCGCGTCTTCGGCGGCCAGGTGATCGGACAGGCGCTGGTGGCGGCCCAGCAGACCGTCGAGGCTGAATATGGGGTGCATTCGCTCCACGCCTACTTTCTGCGGCCGGGCGACCCGTCCGTGCCGATCATCTATCAGGTCGACCGCATCCGCGACGGCCGCAGTTTCGTCACCCGCCGGGTGAACGCGATCCAGCACGGCCACGCCATCTTCTCACTTCATGGCCTCGTTTCACCTGAACGAGGAGGGGCTTGGAGCACCAGACCCCGATGCCGGACGTGCCGACGCCGGAAGAGCTCGGGAACGACGGCGAACTGATGCGCGGCTTCATCGAGCAACTGCCGGAGAACATGCGCAACTGGTGGGAGCGCGCCGCGGCCCTTCGAGTTCCGCCCGGTCGTCACCGACCACTACCTGACGACGAAGAAGCTGGAGCCGGTCCAGCATGTGTGGGTCAGAACGCTCGGGCCGGTGCCGGACGACGAGCCGCTGCGGGCGGCGATCCTCGCCTATGCTTCGGACCTGACGCTGCTCGACGCGGCCACGTTTGCCCATGGCCGCTCGGTCTGGGATCCGCAACTGCAGATGGCGAGCATCGACCACGCGATGTGGTTTCACCGGCCGATCGATCTGTCGGACTGGGTCCTCTACAGTTCGGAAAGCCCGTCGATCGATCGCCTCGCTCGGCTTCACGCGGGGCCTCATCTTCGCTCGCGACGGCACCCATATCGCCTCGGTGGCGCAGGAAGGCCTGATGCGGCTGCGGTCGCCTAAAGAATAGGCAAACTTCGGCCTTCTGCACAATATTTATGCATAGTTGGAGCGTCGGCTGCCCGCCGCTCCTTCAGACGCAGCTGCCCGACCCCTCTTCGCAGGGTTTGACACGGGCAGCGCCCCACTTGGCATGATCCTTGTATCCCTCCTTCCCCGAACCCGCGGGGACCAACTCGCATGCGTTCACGAACCACTGCGTGACCAGACGCAAAGAAGAGGGCTCGAGCCGAATGAAAATCGTGATGGCAATCATCAAGCCGTTCAAGCTGGACGAGGTGCGCGAAGCGCTCACCGGCATCGGCGTGCAGGGCCTGACCGTGACCGAAGTAAAGGGTTACGGCCGCCAGAAGGGCCATACTGAAATCTATCGTGGCGCCGAGTACGCCGTGAGCTTCCTTCCCAAGCTGAAGATCGAGGTGGTCGTGCCGACGGGCGAGGTCGACAGGGTCGTCGACGCGATCGCCGGGGCCGCCAAGACCGGCCAGATCGGCGACGGCAAGATCTTCACCTACGCCATCGACAGCGCCCTGCGGATCCGCACGGGCGAGACCGATGCCGACGCACTTTGATCAAGAGGGGTCTTCGACAATGAACCGCAAACTTCTCGCCATCGCCGCACTTTCGGGTCTCGCCGGCATCGCGTGTCTCGAACCGGCCTTCGCCCAGGACGCGGCCGATGCCGCCGGCGGCGCCGCGACGGCCGCCGCAGCGGATGCGGCTCCGGCCGCCGCCGCCACGGTCGACAAGGGCGACACCGCCTTCATGATGATCGCCTCGGTGCTGGTTCTCTTCATGATCCTGCCCGGCCTCGCGCTCTTCTATGGCGGTCTCGTCCGCACCAAGAACATGCTGTCGGTGCTGATGCAGTGCACCGGCATCACCGCGCTGGTGATCGTCCTGTGGACGCTCTACGGCTACTCGTTCGCCTTTGGCGGCGGCACCAGCCCATTCTGGGGCGGCCTCGGCAAGGTGTTCCTCTCCGGTGTCACCGGTGACAGCACGGCCGCGACCTTCACCGACGGCGTGGAGATTCCGGAGTGGGTGTTCATCTGCTTCCAGATGACCTTCGCCTGCATCACGCCCGCGCTGATCGTCGGCGGCTTCGCCGAACGGATGCGCTTCTCGGCGGTGATGCTGTTTGTCGGCCTGTGGGTGACGTTCGTCTACTTCCCGA
This sequence comes from uncultured Alphaproteobacteria bacterium, assembly GCA_963773525.1. Classification (GTDB taxonomy): domain Bacteria; phylum Pseudomonadota; class Alphaproteobacteria; order Rhizobiales; family Rhizobiaceae; genus Notoacmeibacter. Next base: position 688,115 of record CAVZBM010000002.1, read on the forward strand.
TCGCGCACATGGTCTGGGACGGGGCCGGCTACATCTTCAACCTCGGTGCGCTCGATTTCGCCGGCGGCACCGTCGTGCACATCAATGCCGGCGTGGCGGCGCTGGTCGGCTCGCTGATGATCGGCCCGCGTCTCGGCTATGGCCGCGACAACATGGCGCCGCATTCGATGACGCTGACGCTGGTCGGTGCGGGTATCCTCTGGGTCGGCTGGTTCGGCTTCAATGCCGGCTCCAATCTCGAGGCCACATCGGGCGCGGCGCTCGCCATGATCAACACCTTCACGGCGACGGCCGGCGCCATCCTCGCCTGGATCGTGATCGAGGGCGTGGTTCGCGGCAAGGCCTCGATGCTCGGCGCGGCGTCCGGCATGATCGCCGGCCTCGTCGCGGTGACGCCGGCCTGCGGGTCGATCGGCCCGGTCGGCGCGATCGCCCTCGGCGCGATCGCCTCGGCGGTCTGCTACTTCTTCGTGGCGGTGGTGAAGATCAAGGCCGGCTACGATGACAGCCTCGACGTGTTCGGCGTGCACGGCATCGGCGGCATCATCGGCGCCGTCGGGACCGGTATCTTCACCTCGCCAATGCTCGGCGGCACCGGCGGCGGCGACTACTCGATGGTCTCGCAAACCACGATCCAGATCATCGCCGTCGTCATCACGGTCCTGTGGAGCGGTGTCGTCTCGGCGATCCTCTACAAGGTGGTCGACATGGTGGTCGGGCTGAGGGTGGACGAGCCGGCGGAACGGCAGGGTCTCGACCTGACGTCGCACGGCGAAAGCGCCTACCACGCCTGACGGGCGGTTGCGGCCGAAGGTCCAGGCCCCGACACTCCGAACGCCGGCCGTCGATCGGCCGGCGTTTTCATGTCCGGGGCGGCGGCTTCCGTCGGCCATGCTGCGGCGGGAACCAAAGGCGTTTCACGGCCCGCCCTTGTGGCAGCGCGCCGGCGAAGCTACATCGGGACCTCATGCGCCGGCCAGCGAGGCCCGAACACCGTAGAAAGGGAATGACCCACCGTGCTCCAGCCCGTCATCCTGACGCTCCTCTACGCGCTCAACATCTACAAATGGATCGTCATCGCGATGATCATCGTTTCCTGGCTGATCGCGTTCGACGTCATCAACCGGCGCAATCGCTTCGTCGACATGGTCTGGGACTTTCTCGTGCGGGTCACCGAGCCGGTGCTGGCGCCGATCCGCCGCATCATGCCCAATCTGGGCGGCATCGACATCTCGCCGATCATCCTGTTCGTCCTCATCTTCTTCATCGAGCAGGTTCTGGTCCAGATTCTCTACAGCGTGTGAGCCATGCGGTGCCGGCGTTTCGCGTCACGGCGAAAGGGGTCGAACTGGTCGTCCGGCTGACACCGCGCGCGGCGCATGACCGCATCGACGGGTTCGAGACCGGGGCGGACGGGCTGGGCTATCTGGCCGCCCGCGTTCGCGCGGTCCCGGAGCGCGGCAAGGCCAATGGGGCGCTCGTCGCCCTCCTCGCCGATGGGCTCGATATCCGAAAGAGCGACATGAGCGTGATCGGCGGCGCGACGGGCCGGCTGAAGCGGATCGAGATCGCGGGCGATCCCGATCTCATCCAGGCGAGGCTGGCAAAGCTCTAATCGCGGCTGTTCAGATGCTGCACCCGCGCCAGCTGCGGGAACAGCCATGCCCACAGGCCCGCGCACCCCATCGCGGCGAAACCGCCGAGCACCACCGCCGGTGCCGCACCGATCAGATAGGCCATGGTGCCGGCGCGGAACTCGCCAAGTTCATTGCTGGCGCCGAGGAAGACCTGGTTGACCGCATTGACGCGGCCGCGCAACTCGTCCGGCGTCCACAGTTGGATCAGCGTCTCGCGGATGACGACGGAGACCATGTCGGCGGCGCCCATGCCGATCAGCGCGACGATCGAAAGCCAGGCCAGCGTGGAAGAGCCGAAGACGATGGTGAACAGGCCGAACAGCGCGACCGTGGCCAGCATGATGGCTCCGGCATGGACGCGGATCGGATAGCGTGCCAGCCAGAAGGCCATGGCCAGCGCACCGATGCCCGGCGCGGCGCGCAGCATGCCGAGGCCGAACGGGCCGACGGACAGGATATCGCGGGCATAGACCGGCATCAGCGCCACCGCTCCGCCCAGCAGCACCGCGAAAAGATCGAGCGAGATCGCGCCGAACACGACCTTTTCCCGGCGGATATAGTCGAAGCCGGCGGTCACCGTGCGGACGCTGATCCGTTCCCTTTCCAGCCGCTGTGCGGGAGCCGGAATCGAGATGACCAGCGCCGCGCCGGCGACGAAGAGGACGGTGGCGACGCCGTAGGCCACCGTTGCGCCGATGCCGTACAGAAGGCCGCCGAAGACCGGACCGACGATGGTCGCCGCCTGCCACGCCGAGGCATTCCAGGAAACGGCATTGGCGAAGGTGTCGACCGGCACCAGATTGGCGATGAGGGCGGAACTGGCCGGGCTGTAGAAGGCGCGCGCGCTGCCGAACAGGACGAGGAGGGCAAAGACGGGCCAGACGACGGCCGATTTGCTGAGCGTATAGAACAGGAGCGCCGTGGCGATGGCAGCCTCGATGGCGGCGCTGATCGCCATGATGCGGCGGCGGCCGAACCGGTCGGCGGCGGAGCCGGTGACGAGGACAAGCAGCAGGGCAGGCAGGAACTGCGTCAGCCCGATCAGGCCGAGATCGAGCGGATCGCGCGTGATGTCGTAGACCTGCCAGCCGAGCGCGACGATGAAGATCTGCGTGGCGAAGGTGGAGAAGAAGCGCGACAGCCAGTATTTGGCGTAGGCGCTGTGGCGGAAGGCGGCAAAGCGGTCTTCCGGCCGGTGATCGCGCGGCGCATCGCCATCCGCCGGGTGTTCCGTGTCGGTCATTCTGTTCCTGTCCGGCTGTCACCTCGCCAAGGGATGCGGACTTCTGGCCGAGCCTACGGACGCGGCGCCTGGCGGGGCGGTGCAAACTGGTCTCCGGGCGTGGATTTGTCCAGTCCGGCGGATCGCTGGCAACGGCAGCATGGTGCTTGACAGAATTCGCCGCCCGCCGGTAAATGCGCCGGTCTTGCGGGGCCGCTTTCAGCCCCGCCGCGTGGGGCCGTAGCTCAGTTGGGAGAGCGCGTCGTTCGCAATGACGAGGTCAGGGGTTCGATTCCCCTCGGCTCCACCAAAATCCTGTTTCGTAACATGTGGTTCCGTGGGAGGACACCGACCGCGCGTCCTTCACGAAGCGCCCGGTCCGGTCACAGCCGGACGGAGCGAAGTTCCCTTCGCAGAGATCAGACGCGACAGCTCAGGATTCGCGGAGAGCGGAGAGGAGCGTTCGGGCGCCGGTCATCAGGAGACCGATGTCAACCGATGCGGCGATGAAGCGATAGCCCCACTGCCGGTAGCGAAGCGCATCCTCGCGATTGGTCGCCAGGATGCCCGGCGCCTTGCCGGTGGCGGCGATGCGTCCTGCGGCCTGTTCCAACACCCTTTGCACCGGCTCTGCGCCGGGATTTCCAAGATGGCCGAGCGAGGCCGAAAGGTCGGACGGCCCGATGAAGACCCCGTCGACGCCAGGAACGGCAGCGATGGCTTCGATTTCTTCGACGGCGGCGCCGGTCTCGATCTGGACCAGCACGCAGATCTCGTTTCCGGCGGCGCCGAGATAGCCCGGCGCCATGCCGTAGCGGCTGGCACGAGTGGAGCCTGCGACCCCGCGCACGCCCTCCGGTGGATAGCGGGTCGCGGCCACGGCGGCGCGCGCCTCGTCGGCATTCTGAACGAACGGGATCAGGAGCGTCTGCGCGCCCACGTCCAGCATGCGCTTGATCAGCACGCGGTCATTCCAGGCCGGCCGTGCGACACAGGACGAGGCGCCGCCCTGGGCCGCCTGAAGCAGCGGCTGAAGCGAGGCGACCTCGATCGGCGAATGCTCCAGGTCGAACATCAGCCAGTCATAGCCGACAAGCGACAGCGCCTCTGCGGCGACCGGGCTGGCAAGGCTCATCCACAGGCCGTATTGGGTCTCGCCCGCAAGCAGCCTCTTCTTGAACTGGTTCTCCGGCAGTGTCGTCATGTGAACTGCACCGCCACGGAACCGAGCGGCCCGAAATCGGCATGCAGCGTGTCGCCCTTCTGCGCCCAGACCGGTCGTGTGAAGCTGCCGGACAGCATCAGATGGCCTGGCTGAAGCGTGGTCCCGAACGGCCCGAGCTTGTTGGCCAGCCAGGCGATCGCCATGGCCGGATGGCCGAGAACGCCGGCGGCGAGGCCGGTCTCCTCGATTTCCGAGTTGCGATAGAAGATCGCGCCGACCCAGCGCAAATCGATATCGTCGGGCCGCATGGGTCGGCCGCCGAGGACGATACCGGCGGCGGCGCCATTATCGGCGACCGTGTCGAAAATCCTGCGCGGCTCGGTTACCCGCGCATCGATGATCTCGATCGAGGGAACCACCCACTCGGTGGCCCGCAGCACGTCGACAAGCCCGACGCCCGGCCCCTGCAACGGTTCCTTCAGGATAAAGGTCAGTTCCGGCTCGACACGCGGCACGCAGAAATTCTCGAACGGCACCTTCGCACCATCCTGCAGGACGAGATCATCGAACAGGTAGCCATAGTCGGGCTCGTCGATCTTGGACGAAGCCTGCATCGCCTTCGAAGTCAGGCCGATCTTGTGGCCGACGATCTTCGCCCCGTCGGCCACCCGTTTTTCCGCGACGGCCGACGATATCGCATAGCTGTCGGCGATCTCGATGTCCGGGAACATTTCCGATGGCCGGCGCCCTTGAACCTTGGTCCGGTGGCTCTCCAGGAGCGAAGCCACCGCCTGCGCCCGCTGCTCGTCTGTCAGCATGAATCCTCCTTTTGCGCTAGCCGCCCGTCTTCCGGCAGAGCTGGCTGCGCCTGTTCCATCTCAGCTTCGACGGTAGACCGTTCTGCCATCGATGATCGTTTCGGAGACGCGGACATCCTTCAGCGCGTCGTCCGGTACGGTGAAGACATCGTCTTCAAGAATGGCAAGGTCCGCGCGCTTGCCGACCTCGATCGTCCCGAGTTCGTCTTCCCAGAAGGCGTAGCGCGCCGCCGCGCTCGTATAGAGCCTGACCGCCTCTTCCCGGGTGATCGCCTCGCCTGGGCCGAACAGCCTGCCCTTGGCATCGCGCCGGGTGACCATCATGGCGATGTTGATGAACGGATCGAGATCGTTGATCGGATTGTCCGTTCCCTGACCGATAAGATCCATTCCCATGCGATCGATCATGCTGCGCATCGGGAACGCCCGGTCGGCGACCGCCTGTCCGAGATAGTCCGCCACCGTCCCGGCCTTGCGCCAAAGAAAGGTGGACTGGGCGTCGACGCGGACCTTCATCCGCGCCGCACGATCCATCTGATCGGGGCGGATCAGGCTGCCATGGATCACCACGAAGCGGCGGTCGCCGATCGGACGGTCCCGGTCGGCGGCTTCGTAGGCGTCCAGAACGAGATCGATGGCCGCATCGCCGACGGCATGGACGCCGACACGCCAGCCATAGCGGTTGGCGATGGCGACATAGGCCTTGAACCGCTCCGGTTCGATCACCGCGACGCCGTGGAAGGCGGGATCGTGAGGGTAGGGCTCACGCATCAGCGCCGTGCCCAAGGTCATGCCGCCGTCGATCTGCAGCTTGACGCCCGAAAAGCTCAGCCATTCATTGCCGAAATCCGACATCGCTCCGATGCGGGAAAACAAGGCTTCCCAGTCCTCGACCGGGATGTCGGGGCTGAGGCCGCCCGTCGGTGCGAACATCGCGCTGACCCGCAGCGTCGCTTCGCCGCGCCGGCAGATGGCCTGATGAGCGCGGAAGGTCGCAGGGCTGACCGCGGCGCTGATGGCGCTGGTGAGGCCGAACCCGTTGGCGATCTTCATCGCCTGCCGCAAGTGATCCTCGCCGCTCCGCTTCGGTCCATTCCGGCAGGCAGCGCGTCACCAGGTCCTCGGCCCGCTCCTCGAGCAGACCGGTGGCGCTGCCGCTCTCCGACCGGTGAATGGTGCCGCCGTCCGGGTCGGGCGTGCCGTCATCGATGCCGGCGATTACAAGAGCGCGGCTGTTGACCATTGTGAAATGGCTGACCGGCAGCACAATCGGATGATCGGGCGCAGCGCCATCCAGCTCCTCGCGCGTCAGATAGCGCTTTTCCTCAAGCTGCGAGACCGGATGCCAGGTCGCGCCCCGGATCCACTGGCCCTTCGGCACGCTGCCCGCGTAAGTCCGGATGCGCTCAAGCGCCTCCTCGGCATTCCTGACGCCGGAGAACTGGACCGCGGATGCGTCGGCGCCGGCGAGGTCGAGATGGGTGTGGGTATCGATCAGCCCCGGCAGGACGATACGCCCGGAAAGCTCCCGTCGATCGGTCTGCGGGCCGGCGAATTGGAGGACCTCGTCATCCGTGCCGACGGCGAGGATGCGGCCGTCTCGGATCGCCAGCGCCTGGCAGACCGCGCCGTCCGCAGCGAGGGTCGCGATCTTGCCGCCAGTGAGGACCGTATCGGCGTAGAGCGGGGTGGTCATCGGGCGTCAGAAGCTGTCCGGTGCGGGCTTAACATGGCCACATTGGTCGCAGGTGCGGTTCTCTTCACTGTTGAAGAAATTGGCGTAGGCCTTCGAAACCGGATCGGCCGTGTAGTCCGAAACGACAAACGTCTCCTCGTGGAGCAGGGCGTCGCAATTGTCGCAATACCACTGGAACCGATCCTCTTCGCCTTCCCGGCGCTGGCGCTCCGAGATCAGGGCGATCGCGTCCGGCGGAAAGCGCGGTGAATGCGGCATGCCGCTCGGCGTGAAGTTCAGCCCGCCTTCGGGGATGGTGACGATCTTTTCCCCGCCCTCGGGCGTGCGGATATGGAGCTTCATCTCGCCGCGGATCATGTACATGATCTCGTCACTGGGGTTGATGTGAAACTCGCTGCGGTATTCGCGGCCCCGCGCGACGAAAGACAACTGGTCCGGCTCCTGCCAGAGAACGCGAACACGCGCTCCGGATTCCTCGAGTTCCCGTCCGATCTGCTCCAGATCGACCACCGGCGCTTCACTCATCGATCGCGTGTACATGATGGATAGGCTCCTCGCATAGTGCCAAAATTGTCAGCCGAGATAGGCGACGCAGTCGACTTCCACGTTCACGCCAGCCCGGTGCGGCTTTCCGCCGATGCAGGTGCGGGTGACCTTCTCACCATTCATGAATTCGCGAAAGGTTTCATTGAAGGCCGGAAAATCGTCGGTGTCGCGCAGACAGACGCGCATGTTGACGACATGGTTCAATCCCGCGCCGGCCGCGTCGAGAACGCGGACGAGGTTGCTCAGGGTCTGGCGCGTCTGTTCCTCGATCCTGTCCGACACCACGGTCTTTGTCTCCGGATCGAGAGGACCCTGGCCGGACACATAGACAAAGTCGCCGGCGCGGATCGCCTGGGCCAGTGGCGAAGGCGTCGACTTGTCGGTAAAGCCGGTCACCGGCGCGTTACTGGCCTGGATTATCTGCTTGGGCATTGGAAATCTCTCTCGATATGCGAGGCGGGGCCGCCTGGGCGACTGTCAGCTTGTGACGAGGCTAGGGCCGTAATTTCGAAATTGCAAGACAGGGAATGGTCAACGTCACGAGAGGATACGGCATTGAAGGACAAAATTCAGCGGTCAGCGACGGCGGCGTAAAAAAATTTCGAATTTCTCTGGTCAGGCCCCGTTCATTGTCCTAGCGTGCCCTGAACAAGCGAAACCAGTTCCTTTCGGGGAAAACGGAGGCCCAATGGCTGGAGCAAGCAACGATCAGGCGCTGGTGCTTCGGTCGGTCACGAAGTCCTTCGCTTCGGGCGAGAAGGGTGAGGTCGTGGCGCTCGGCGACATCACGCTCGACGTTGCCGATGGTGAATTCCTGACCGTGGTCGGCCCCTCCGGTTGCGGAAAGTCGACATTTCTCCAGATCGCGGCGGGTCTGATCAATGCAAGCGGCGGCCAGGTACAGGTGGGCGGGCGCGAGGTCGTCGGTCCGCCCGAAGACCTGGTCTATCTGTTCCAGCAATACAGCCGCTCGCTGCTTCCCTGGCGCACCGTGCTCGGCAATGTCGAGTTCGCGATCGAAGGACGCGGCGGCAAATCGCGCAGGGAGCGCCGCGAATTCTGCCGGACCTTCCTGGACATGGTGGGTCTTTCCGACTTCGCCCATCACTATCCCTGGCAGTTGTCGGGCGGCATGCAGCAACGCGTCGCCATTGCTCGCGCCCTGGCCGCCGAGCCGAGGGTGCTGCTGCTCGACGAACCGTTCAGTTCCGTCGACGCGCTGACGCGCATGGACCTGCACGAGCTGGTGCTCCGCCTGTGGAAGGAGCGGTCGTTCACCGCGGTTCTTGTCACGCATGATGTCGACGAGGCGATCTTCCTGTCGGATCGCATCGCGGTGCTGTCCTCGCGCCCCTCGCAGATCGTGGAGACGATCCCGACGGGGCTGTCGCGTCCGCGCGACCGGATTTCCACGCCAGAGGAGCCGCGCTTCCTCGAACTGCGCCATCACCTGCTGGATTCGCTGACGCGGACGCCCCAGCATGCGTAGCGGCCTGACCACCCTTTCCAGCATTCTTCTCGGCGCCATACTGCCGGTCGCGGCGATCGTCGCACTCGAACTGGCGGTCGACGGCGGCGCGGTGCAATCGGGCCCTGATTCCGGCGCCGACCGACGTCTGGCGCGAACTTCTCTACATCATGGGCGGTGGCGAACTCTGGTCGCCGCTCGGACAGACGCTGCGCCTGCTTGGACTGGCCTATCTGATCGCCAGCGGTCTCGGCATCGTCACGGGCATACTGATGGGCCGCTACGAGCCCGCTTTACAATCTGCTGGAGCCCCTGATGGAGGCGATCCGCCCGCTGCCCAAGCCGGCGCTGCTCCCGCCGCTGATCCTGTTCCTCGGCATTGGCGACACCATGAAGCTGGTCATCGTCGGCCTGGCGGTCTTCTTTCCCGTGCTGATCAACACCGTGCAGGGCGTCAGGGGCGTCGATCCGCTCCTGATCAACACCGCACGGACGTTCGGCATCAGTCCGGCGCGCATTCTGTGGAGCGTGGTCCTGCCGGCGGCGTTGCCGTTCATCATCACCGGCATGCGCATCAGTCTCGGTCTTGGTCTCATCCTCGTGGTCGTCGCCGAGATGCTCGCCGGGACCGGCGGGATCGGCTATTTGATCGTCGACATGCAGCGTAGCTTCCAGGTGACCTCGATGTACGCCTGGCTGGTGATCCTGGCGGTGCTGGGCTTCCTGCTCAACCTGGCCTTCGAGGAACTGGAGCGGCGCCTCCTCTTCTGGAACCGCCAATCGGAGAAATAGCCACGGAACACCATCCTTTCCCGATCGAGCGGAAGACGCCGGCAATGGGCAAGGGAACGACGTCGAAAGTTGGAAGGAAGGAAGGAAGAAAATGATGAAACTTCTTACGAAACTGACGCTGTGCGGCATCATGGCGATGTCGACCGCCGCGGCCTCGGCCGCGGAACTGACCACGGTAAGGGTCAGCACCATTCCGATCATCGATACTGCCCCGTTGCAGGTCGCGATCACCAAGGGATATTTCGAGGAGGCGGGGCTGCAGGTGGACACCACGCCAACCGCCGGTGGTGCGGTCGGCTTGCCCGCCCTGGCCTCCGGAGCCGTGCAGTTCGCCTTCTCCAACTGTGTCTCGATTGCGCTCGGCGCCGCTCAGGGGCTCGGGTTCAAGGTGGTCGCAGCCGGCAGTTTCACCGCCAAGGAGGCGCCCGACATCGCCGCCATCGTCGCCAAGCCCGGTGCCGGACTCAAATCCGGCGCCGATCTGAATGGCAAGAAGGTCGCCGTCAACACCCGCAACAACATCATCTGGCTCTACGCCAAGGCGTGGGTCGACGAAACGGGCGGCGATTCCGACGCGGTCACCTATCTGGAAGTGCCGTTCCCGCAGATGCTCGACGCGGTTGCGGGCGATCAGGTCGACGCGGCGTTTCTCGTCGATCCGTTCCTGACCGTCGGCACATCGAGCGGCAAGGTGGATGTCGTCGGCTGGCCTTACAGCACCATCCAGCCGGAGATCCCGGTCGGCATGTACGCCGCGACCCAATCCTATATCGACGACAATCCGGAGATCGTCTCGAGCTTCGTCTCCGCCTACAACAAGGGCGTCGACTGGGCGAACGAGAATGCCGGCAGCGACGAATGGGTCGAGATCATCTCCGGCTATACCCGACTGTCGGCCGACCAGCTCGCCGATCTGCAGATCCTGCCGTTTCACAAGACCATCGACCCGGCGAAACTGCAGGCGACGATGGACCTGATGGCGAAATACGGTCTGGTGCGCGAGCCCTATGATGCGAGCAAGCTGCTCTACAAGACCGCCACGGAGTGATGGAGCCGGGGCCGGCGCTTTAAGGGGCGCCGGCCCTTGTCCCGAAGAGGTTAGATGAGTATCGAGACCACCATGCAGGACCGAAGCCCCTCTCAGCGGAAGGCCGGGCGGGGCTTTTCGCCTATGATGAAGGCCTGGAGCTCCAGTCGCCTGAGCGGTGTGTTGGTGATCGTCGCCCTGCTGATCGTCTGGGAGATCTCGGCCCGGTACTGGGTCGACAGTCTCAACTGGCCGCCCGTGAGCGAGGTGCTCGCGGCAATCGTCAATTCCGGCGGGGAACTGGCGGGGGTGTTTCTCGCCAGCATGCGCCTGATGGTCAGCGGGCTGGTGATCGGCGCCGTCATCGGCATCGTCCTCGGTTTTGCGGTCGGGCTCAGTCCGCTCCTTCGCCGACTCCTCTCGCCGACGCTGGAATTCTTCCGGCCGCTTCCGGTCCCCGGGATCGTGCCCCCGTTGATCCTTCTGCTCGGCATCGACGAGGCGATGAAGGTGACGGTGGTCGCGTTCTCGACGGTGTTCCCGGTTCTCATCAACACGGCGCAGGGTGTCCGGTCGGTCGATCCGACGCTCATTGCGACGGCACGCACGTTCCGTCATGGCCGCGCGCGGACGATCCTGCGCCTCATGCTGCCGGCGAGCCTTCCCTACATATTCTCCGGTCTCAGGATCAGCCTGGCGCTCGCCCTGATCGTCACCGTCGTGGCCGAGATGATCGCCGGGGGGACCGGGATCGGCCACTACCTCCTCACCATGCAGTACGCCATGCAGGCGGCTTCGATGTATGCCGCGGTGATCCTGCTGGCCGCAACGGGATATCTGCTCAATTGGGGCATCGTCGCCGTCGAGCGGAAGCTGCTGCGCTGGTACCACGGAACGGCAGCGGAGTAGCGCCATGTTTCACCTGGAAATGGGCGATGCGACCATCAGCTCGGTGGTCGAAGTCTCGGGGCCCCGCTACGTGCCCGACTTCATGTTTCCGCAGATCACGGACGAGGAGATCGCCCGCAATGCGGGCTGGATGGCTCCCGATCTCTACGATCCGGCGCGCAGTTGCTGGCGATGGTGCGCCAGACCAACATCATCCGGACCGCCCATCACACGATTCTGATCGACACCTGCGTCGGCGACTGCAAGACCGCGCAATGCGCCGCCACTTCCACATGTTGCGGACCGGCTGGCTGGAACGGCTGCTGGCGACCGGCCTGCGACTGGAGGAGGTCGACTACGTGATGTGCACGCATCTGCACTTCGACCATGTCGGCTGGAACACCCGGCTGCAGAATGGCCGCTGGGTGCCGACCTTTCCGAATGCCCGCTACGTGTTTGCCCGCCACGAATTCGAGCATTGGCAGGCGGAACAGGCGAAGGGCAACGATGCTCCGGAGGGGCCGGTCTTCGCCGACAGCGTGCTGCCGGTGGTGGAGGCGGGGCTGGCGGAGATCGTCAGCGAGACGGCGGAGCTGTCGAACGGCGTGCGTCTGGAGCCGACCTTCGGCCATTCAATCGGCCATGTCGCCTTCCATCTGCAGAATTCCGGCGGGCATCTGGTCTTCTCGGGCGACGTGATGCATCACCCGATCCAGGTGCGGGAGACGCATCTGTTCAGCCGATTCTGCGAGTTGCCCGACAAGGCGGTCGCGACACGCCGCCGGTTTCTGGAGACCTATGCCGATCGGGACGTCATCGTCGCTCCGGCGCATTTCGAGCGCGGGACCCTCGGCCGTGTGCGCTCGGCGACGCGACGGCTTTCACTTCGATTTCCTGCGCGGCGGTTCAACGGGCTGAGCGGCGCCATCGTCGAAGATCGCCGCGGCCAGAGCGGTGGCGGAATTGCGGATGTGAACTCTCAGGAGTTCTGCCGCCAGCCGTCCGTTGCGGGCCAGCGCCGCATCGAAGATCGCCTCATGTTCGGACTGCAGGACTTCCTTCGGTATGGCGTGCATGCGAACAGCCTGGCGCCGGTAGCGTTCCGACTGCTCGATCAGGGCCTTGACGAAGCGCAGCATCCACTCCGATCCGCAGTTCTTGACCGACGCGCTGTGAAAGGCCCGGTTCTTCCTTTCCCATTCGGCGCTCAACTTCTCGCGGTTGGTATCGAGCGTCTGCTCCACCGCCTGCAATTCGCTGAATGTCTCGGCGAATTCCTTCTCCCATTCGGCGGTTGCGTTCGCGACCGAACGCTCCAGCGCCTCCGGCTCGAGGAGAAGGCGCAGATTGGTGATGTCCTCGAACTCTTCGCGGGAGATCGTCTCGACCCAGTAGCCGCGCTGCCCGGTGCTGCGGACCAGCCGCTCGGAGGACAGCTTCGACAGAGCTTCGCGCAGGGAGCTGAGGCCATAGCCATAGGTTTGCCGAAGGGTATCGAGCCGAAGCTTGTCGCCCGGCTTCCATCTGCCGCCGAGGATGTCTTCGCGAAGACGCGCATAGGCCGCTTCCGAAAGCGTTGCGTATTCCAGAATCTGCCCATTGTGCATGGTTGCCATCTTCCTCTACCCGGCACCCGCTCCGTCATCGTCCGTCGCCGCGGACGGGACTAGGTGTCTCGCGACCGCCTGATCCATCTGCGGTCGGTTCATGAGGTCGCCGTCTGCATATCACGGCCGCGGCTATGGCTGCAGCCCCATGATCGCATCGAGCTGTGTATCGTCCTCCAGCAGGACCGACGACGCGCCATCATAGACGATCCTGCCGTTCCGCAGCCCGATGACGCGGGGACAGAAATCCAGGCCTCGCCTGACATGCTGTTCGACCAGAAGCATCGTCATGCTCTGCGTCTGCCGGACCTCGAGCAGGGCCTCGAAGAGCTGGTCGACGATGACCGGCGCCAGTCCCTCCGATGGTTCATCCAGCAGGAGAAGCCGCGGCGAGCCCATCAGCGCCCGGGCGACGGAGAGCATCTGCTGTTCACCGCCGGAAAGCCGGGATCCGAGATTGGACCGCCGCTCGGTCAGACGCGGAAAGAGGGCATAGACGTCCGCCATGGTCCAGCTTCCCTTCTGGTCGGCGACCTTCAGGTTCTCCTCCACGGTCAGGTTGGCGAAGACCTCGCGCTCCTGCGGAACCAGGCCGATTCCCATCCGCGAGAGCGCAACCCTCGTCTGGTCCCGCAGACTCGCGCCGCCGGCGACGATCCGGCCGCCGGCGATCCTCGTCCGCCCGGCGATCGACGAGAGCAGCGTGGTCTTGCCCATGCCGTTGCGGCCGATGATGCAGATCGCCTCGCCTGGCTCCGCCGCGAACGACAGGCCGTGCAGGATCTGCAGTTCGCCATAGCCTGCTGTCAGATCTTCGAGCTGCAGATCGAGTGCTTCCGGCCGGGCCATCACGTCCCACCCAGGTAGATCTGCCGCACCTGGGGATCATTGGCGATCTCGTCGGGCGGGCCGCTGCGCAGGATGGCGCCCTGGACAAGGACGATGATCTCCTGCGCGAAGCGGAACACCAGTTCCATGTCATGCTCGATCAGGAGCACGGCGATGTCGGCAGGCAGATTGTCGACGACGTTCTGGACCAGCTCGGCTTCGTGATCGGGAATGCCGGCCGCCGGCTCGTCGAGCAGAAGCGCCTTGGGCGAAAGAGCGAGCGCGATCGCCAGTTCGACCAGCCGCCGCAGGCCGTATGGCAGGCTCGAGACCGGCTGCCCCGCATGGTCCGACAGTCCGGTCAGAGACAGGATGCGATCGACTTCCTCATTGACCTCGTCGAACCGGGCGGCGTGCCGGAAGAGCCGGGTCGCGATGCCGCGTCGCTCGGCCACGGGCAGATAGATGTTCTCGAAGACCGTCATGGACGAAAACAGGTTGGTGATCTGGTAGGTGCGCCCGAGGCCGGCATGCACGCGCTTGTGTGGAGGCATCGACAGAAGGTCCTTGCCGGCAAGACGAACCGCGCCGCTATCCGGCTTCTGTACGCCCGTCAGCATGTTGATGAGAGTCGTCTTTCCCGCGCCATTGGGGCCGATGACGGCCTTGCGGTCGCCTGGACGGAGGTCGAAGGTGATGTCGCGCGCCACTTCGATCGCGCCGAAGGAGAGGCAGAGGTCGCGGACTTCCAGCACCGGATCGGTCATGTCCGCCTCCGATCCTTGCGGATGCGGCGCCAGCCCGTCTCCAGTATGGCGCCGATCCCGCCGCGCATGAAAATGGCGACGACGACAAGCAGAAGTCCCAGCCAGAAGAACCAGTACTGCGGGGCGGCCTTGGCCATGTAGTCCTGAAACAGAACGTAGATCAGCGCGCCGATGAAGGCGCCATAGATGCGGCCGAGGCCGCCCATGATGACAACGGTCAGCGCCGTCGCCGAGAGATGGAAGGACAGCACTTCCATCGAGACGAACTCGGAGGTCTGGGTCTGGACGGCGCCTGCGATGCCGGCGATCGCTCCGCCGAGCGCGTAGATGGCGAGCCGGCGCGCCATCACTGGCGTGCCGATCGTCTCCATGCGCTGCGGGTTTTCGCGGATTCCCCTCATGGCGATGCCGAAGGGCGACGAGACGATGCGCCAGACCAGCGCATGCATCGCCAGCATCACGGCAGCGGCGTAGAGGAAGCCGGTGCGGCCCCAGAGGTCGAAATTGAAGAGGCCGAAAAGGGGCGCCATATCGATCCCGCGCAGCCCGTCGAAACCGCCCGTCACCCCCTGGAACGTGTTGGACAGCTCCAGCATCACGCCGGCGACCACGATGCTCAGCGCGAGCGTGGTCAGATCATTGCCGCGCAGGATGAGGAAGCCAGTCAGGACGGCGATGACGATGCCGGCTGCGGCTCCGACGACCAGACCGGAGATCGGCTCGGTGATGCCGGCATAGACGCACAGGAAGCCGGCAGCGTAGGCGCCCGCGCCGTAGAGCGCCGCCTGGCCGAGCGTGTTGATGCCGCCGAATCCGAGAACCAGATCGATCGACAGCGCCAGCACGATCATGATCATGACCGCCGTGCCGAGATGAAGCTGGTTCGGAAACAGGACGTACCAGACGGCGACGGCAAGGTAGACCGGCACAAAGGCCCAGAGTGGCCCTTCGTCGCGTGAGAAGACTGCGTGTCCGATCATCGGTGGGCGGGTCCCGGGGCCAGTCCGGCGGGCTTCCAGAGCAGGATCGCGAACGCCATGATGTAGATCAGAAAGGCGCCCGACTGGGGAAACAGGAACTTGCCCGCATTGTCGAGAACGCCGACGACCAGGGCCGCGCCGAGCGTGCCGCTGATGCTGCCCATGCCGCCCATGATGACGATCAGAAGGACCAGCACGAGGAAGGTGAGCGCGTAGTTCGGCGTCAGCCCCACGACTTCAATCGAAAGCGCGCCGCCGACCGCCGCGAGCGCGCTGCCGATGCCGAAGAGGACCGAAAAGAGAAGCGGCACGTTGATTCCGATATTCTCCGCCATCTGACGATTGCCGACGGCGGCCCGGACCCGCGCGCCGATGAGCGTGTGGTCGAGGACCAGCCAGAGCACCAGGGCGAGCACCGTTCCGAAGCCGATGATGACCGCGCGGTAGAGCGGAAATCCGAAGGGGCCGACCGTCACCCGCCCGCGCAGATAGTCGGGCAGCGTGATGCCGGTGCTGAGCGGGCCGAAGAAATAGGTGATTGCCGCAATGGACATGTAGACGATGCCGATCGTCATCAGCACCTGGATAAGGGGTCCGGCGGCGTAGAAGTGGCGAAAGAGAAGGGTCTCCAGGACGCTGCCGACGATAAAGAAGGTGAGCGCGATCAGGAGCAGCGAGGGGACGAAGTCGAGCCCCCATTGGCCGCACAGCAGGACGAGGCCGTAGCCTCCTCCCATGGCGAAAGCGCCGTGCGCGAGGTTGACGAAGTTCATCACGCCCATCGTGACGGTCAGGCCGACCGTGATCGTGAACAGCAGCATGCCGAGGGCGACGCCGTCGAAGACGATGTTGAAGAGGATTGTCACGTCAGACCTTCATCCTGAAGAAGGCGGTGGGCGGCGAATGATCGAACATTCGCCGCCCACCGCTGTAAAGGGAGCGTCAGTCTTTCTTCTGCGCCTTCCACGGATCCTTCACATCCTTGATCGTGTCGATGATGGTTTCCGACAGCTTGCCCTCATTGTTGCGCTCGATCTTCATGATGTACTGGTTCTCGACCACGTCGCGGGTCTCCGGATCGATGGAGATGGGTCCGCGGGCGCTGTCGTAGGTCCAGCCCTTGAGCGCGTCGACGAAGCTTTCGGCGTCGAAATCGCCGCCGGTCTTGCGGATCGCGTGATCGATCGCAGCCATGCCGTCATAGGCCTGCACGGCGAAGGCATCGACCGGGGTGTCCGGATAGGCCTCGTTCCATGCCTTGAGGAACGCCTCATTGGCGGCGCCCGGTACGGCCGTGGAATAGTGGAAGATGATCGTGGCGTCCTCGATGCCCTCGCCCATCAGTTCGAGCTCGGACGGCGGTGCGATGTCGCCGGGCCCGATCAGGGTCATCTTGTCCTTCAGTCCCGTGCTGACGAAAGCCTTCACGAAGGCCGTCGAATAGGCGCCCGAGGGCATAAAGGCGTAGATCGTGTCGGCATCGGAGAGCTTCGCCCGCTGCAGGAACGGCGTGAAGTCCGGCGTCTGCGGGAAGGGAAGGGGGATCTCCTCGACGACAGAGCCGCCCGCTTCCTCGAAGCCCTTGGTGAAGGCCTCCTTGGCGTCCTTGCCCGGGGCGTAGTCGGCGAACAGGACGATCGCCTTCTTCAGTCCCATCTCTTCGGCTGCGTAGGTGCCGAGCGGGTAGGAGGACTGCCACATCGTCCGGCTGACCCGCACGACATAGGGAGAAGCCTCGGTGAGCGACGACGTCGCTGCATTGAAGAGGACGACCGGCACCTTGGCTTCATTGGCGATGTCGAGGATCGCGAAGGCGTTGTTGGACCACTGGATGCCCATGATCAGATCGACGTTCTCCTGAACGACGAGTTCCTGCGCCAGGCGCTTGGCGGTCTCGGCGGCCGGGCCGGTGTCGTCGCGGGTGACGATGTCGACATTGACGTCGCCGAACGCGTCGGGATGCTGCTTGAGATAGAGATCGACGCCCTTCTTGGCGTAGTCGCCCGAAAAGGCGGCGGGCCCCGAAAATGTCGAGATGAAGCCGATCTTGACGTCTTCCGCCCTTACGGCGGTGGCCATGGCGGCGGTCATGGCGCCTATGGCGATTGCCTTGGCTATCCGTTTCATGAAGCTCTCCTCTTTCTGATGCTGGTTGTCGGTGACGTTCGATGGCCGCTGCGGCGTCAGCCGCGGATCATCCTCTCGATGGCAATGGCGATGTCGTTGGCCTCGGAACGGATTTCCTCCTCGCCGAAAGCTTTGGTCGCCGAAGCGGGATCGCCGAAATATCCGTCCGGCGTCACCTCCCGGGCCGCTTCGTGGCCCTGGCGCCATTTCGCCAGGTCGTCCGGGCCGAGATCGGTGGAGGGCAGGTCCTCCAGGCGGTCCTGCCGGACGAGTTCGGGATGGATCGCCAACATGATCGAGGTCTCCCAGTCGCCGGCATGGACGTCCGGGTGGCGCGCGCCGGGCCTGTCGGCGGGGAAGGACCGGTCGGTGCACAGCGCATTGGGATCGTCACGTGCGATTCCGAGCCGTTCCAGAAGGTTGACGGCCGCCACGAACCTGGCGCTGACGGCGCCGTTCTCGGCCGCCTTGCGGCAGCCTTCGAAGATCGCCTGGTTGTGCTTGGCATCGCCGTGCCCGGAGAAGCAGAAGACATGCCCGAAGCCGTCCCTGCCAAGGCTGTCGATGACGTCGGCCATCAGATCGATCATGACCGCCGGCCTTACCTGGAAGGACACCGGGAACGCCGCGGACACGTGGTTCACCCCCCAGTAGAAGGGCGGCACGATCAGCGCCTCGATGCCTTTTTTCGCCAAGGCCTGGCGAGCCAGCCGCAGCCGTACGGTCGGAACATAGATGTCGGTCCCGGTCGGCAGATGCGGGCCGTGCTGCTCGACGACGCCGAGGCCCCAGAGGGCTACCGCTCCGCGCGCGATGGCCGCCTCCACCTCGGGATAGGTCATCTCGGCGATCGTGTCCTTCAGGATGGACTGGCCGGGCTCGATGTGGAGGCTCGCGTTCTGGCTCATGCCGCGCTCCTGCCCTTCCTGCGCCAGATCGACAAGATCTCCTCGCTCGGCAACACGTCGCCGAACAGGGCGCCGACATTGGCGAGCGTCGCGTCGTGAAGGGCTGGGGCGTGGGAGGCGACGCAATCAGCGGCGATCGCCGAGTAGAATCCCTGGCAAACGGCGTCGCGGAGACTGGTCTCGACGCAGACATTGGTCTGCACGCCCGTGAAGACGAGGCTCCTGATCCCATTGTCGTTCAGCCATTGCGCCGGTTGCGGACCGACGAAGGCGCTGTAGCTGTGCTTGTCGAAGACGGGTTCGTCGCCCTGCGGCGCCACCCCATAGAACGCCGCGCCTTGCGAACCCGATCCGCAGCAGACGGATGCGCCGTTCTGGCGCTGCTTGGCGAGCATCGGAAGGGGGATCTTGTCGTGATCGTAGATGGCGCGTACCCAGACGATCGGAACCTGCAGGCGCCGGCAATCGTCGAGAAACCGGGCGAGTGTCGGCACGAGCGCCCGGCACGCCGCGGTCGAACGTCCGACCGCCGTCTCGACATAGCCGCCCTCCGCGCAGAAATCATTCTGCATGTCAATCACCAGGACCGCGCTATGCGCCGGGTCCAGGCGCTCATCGACGGACATTAGCGGCTCGGTCATCGGCGTCCTCGCGCGGTTTCGGCGGTCGTCTCTCCCAGGAAGCGCGCAGGGAAAAGACCGACGGCGTTCCGAGATTCGATGGCGGCGACGGTGTCGGCGGGCAGGCCCTGGCCGTTCAGCATCCGGACCGTCGCCGCCATCGTGTCCTCTCCCGCGAACGGAAAGTCGGAGGCGAACAGAACCTGATCGGCAGGGACGAAATCGAGAAGCGGCTGCAATGTGCGGGGCATGGCGGAAAGCGCGATGTCGTAATAGTGCCGCTTCATCTCCGCCAGCGCTCCGTGCGGCACCGCCTCCTTCAGGTCGGGTCGGCGCTCGAGCCGGGCGATCCGCTCGGCGAGGAACGGGATCGTGCCGCCGGCGTGGGAGAAGATGAAGCGAATGTTCCGGAGCCGCGCCATGTCGCCCGAGAACAGCAGGTTCGTGATCGCCCGCGTGGTATCGAAGGGAAATTCGAGGGTCGCGGCCGGCAGATGCGGAAGCGGCCGCCCGCCACCGATATCGGCGGGATGAACAAAGACGACGGCACCGCGCCGATCGAGCTCCTCCAGCACCGGCCGCATTCCCTCGTCTCCGAGATAGTGGCCGTCATAATTGGTCAGAAGGCAGACGCCGTCGGCCCCGAGTTCATCCAGGGCCCGACCGATCTCGTCGAGGCTCTCGTCGAGGTGGGGAAGCGGCAGGGTGGCGAAGAAGCCGAAGCGATCGGGATGATTTCGCGCATGGACCGCAGCTTCGTCGTTGCAATGACGCGCCAGCTTCGCGGCGCTGCCGCCATCGTCGAAATGAAATCCGGGCGAGGCGAGCGAGAGGATGGCGGCTGAAATATCGTTGCGGTCCATCGCATCCAGGGACACCTGCGGCGTCCAGTCCGGACAGCGGCCCGAAACGATCGTGTCGGCGATCCGGTCGCGGCCGACCGCTTCGACATAGGCGCTGGGCAGGAAGTGGTGCTGAACGTCTATCCGCATGTGCCGCGACATCGCCTCGCTGAACTGTCGACGCTGTCCGGCAGCGCCACCCGCCGCAAGGAAAATCGAAATTTCCCCCGATTGCAAGGGAAATCGATATTTAGCGGTAGGAGCCTGCTCCGAGTCCGTGCACGATCCGGCCTGGACAGGTGGGAGGGATGGCCTCAAGCGAAGCGGCTTCAGGACTGATGGCGCTCGGGACGGCCGGCTTCGACCGCCATAGCAGGATGAGCGGTAGGTGATGTTGGGCAGTCATCCGAAAAAATCGAAATTATATTGACGGGCTGGGGGATGGAGGCCTACGCTCTTGCGCAACGCGACGATTGATGAAGGACCGTCTGATGAGCCAAGAGAACGAAAGCCGCGCCTCGGCCAACGAATTCGATCCTGATCTGCCGTCCAACCGCATGGTGTTCGAAATCAGGCGCGACAATGCGGTATGGCCGACCTTTCCCGAAAAGCACGAGGAAATCATGGAGCGCTACGGTCTCAGCGATGAGGAAAAGGAAGCGTTCCGCAATGTCGACGTCAAGCGCCTCGGGGAACTCGGCGTCCATCCCTATTTCCTGCCGCAGATCACTCGTCTCTTCCACGGCGCATCGCCGAAACACCTCCAAGAGCAAGGCTGCCGAGGCCTATCGCAAGAGCTTCGGCTCCTCGATCATCGAATAGGAGTGAGCAATTCATGGCTGAATTCGTCTCGATCATGGGAATGGCCCACGCGCCGGGTGTCACCGGCTGGATCGAAGCATGCCCGCCCGAGGATCGCGAAGCGATCGAGGCAGGCTATCGGGAGCTCGGCCGGATCATGTCGGAGGCCAAGCCCGACGTCATCATCGGCGTCGGCAACGATCATCTGCTCAACCTGCCGCTGAAGAACCCGCCGCACTGGCGGGTCGACTGCGCCGCCGAATGGGACGGGCCGGCCGAATTCTTCAAGGCATGGCTGAAGCAGCCCGGCTATCACGTCACGGGCCGTCCGGAGATCGCCGCGGACCATCGCCGAAAGGCGGCCGCGGCAGGCCACAAGGTCGACAAGGGCGAGGGCCTGCTGTTCGACGACAACTGGTCCGTGCCGCTCTGGTATCTCGGCTATGACGTGCCGATCCTGCCGATCCACATGAACTGCATCAATCCGCCGACGCCCGAACCGGCCGACTGCATCGCCTTCGGCCGCGAATTGCGGCGGATCGTGCGCGAGGACCTGCCGGAGGATCTTCGCGTCGGCCTGATGGCGACCGGCGGTCTCAGCCACGAACCCGGCGGGCCGCGTTACTTCACCATGGATCCGACCTTCGACAACTGGTTCCTGGATCTGATGGCCGAGGGCGATGCGGACCGCGTCATGCGGGAGGCGACGATCGAGCGGATGAACGAAGCGGGCGGCGGCGGGACGACCGAGCTTCTTGCCTGGATGGTGGCGCTGGCCGCTGCCGGGCGAAACCTCCGGCGAGCGCGTCTTCTACGTGGCGTCCAACGAGATGCGCTGTGGTATCGGCGCCTCCGTCTGGCGCGAATTCGCGTAGCGGAGACGATGAGCGCAATCATGATCAGTTCGAGGAGACCGGCCGCGGCCGGAATGTAGATGGCGGAGATCCACAACTTCATCGATGGCGAGTACGTGCTCGGCCATGGCGAGCAATATGCGAACTTCTACCCGCCCACCGGGGAGGAATTCGCCAGCATCCGCGCCGCCGATCAGGAACAGGTGGCGCAGGCGGTCGGCGCCGCTCGATCGGCGCTCAAGGGGCCGTGGGGGACAATGAGCGTCCCGCAGCGCACCGCCCTTCTTCGCAAGCTGGCAGACCGGATCAACGAGCGCTTCGACGAGTTCCTGGCCGCTGAAATCCGCGATACCGGCAAGCCAACGTCGATCGCCAGCCATATCGACATTCCGAGGGGCGCGGCGAACTTCAACATCTTCGCCGATCAGGTGGCGACGACGGGCACCGAAGCGTTCGAGATGCCGACGCCCGACGGCGCGGGCGCGATCAACTATGCGCTGAGGCTGCCGCGTGGGGTGATCGCCGTCATCTGCCCGTGGAACCTGCCCCTGCTGCTGATGACGTGGAAGGTGGCGCCGGCCCTTGCCTGCGGCAATACGGTCGTCGTCAAGCCATCCGAGCAGACGCCGGCGACGGCCACCCTGCTCGGCGAAGTGATGAACGAGGTCGGCATTCCCCGTGGCGTCTACAATGTGGTCCATGGTCACGGCCCCGGAAGCGCGGGTGAATTCCTGACCACCCATCCGGATGTCGACGGCATCACCTTCACCGGCGAGACTCGGACCGGCGAAGCTATCATGCGGGCTGCCGCAACCGGCGTCCGGCCGGTCTCGCTCGAACTCGGCGGCAAGAATGCCGGCGTGATCTTCGACGACGCCGATTTCGACAAGACCATGGAGGGCATCGCCCGCGCCTGTTCGCCAATACGGGGCAGGTCTGTCTCGGCACCGAACGCCTCTACGTCCAGCGTGGCATCTTCGACCGCGTCGCCGAAGGACTCGCCGCCAGGGCGCGTGGCTACAGCTTCGGCGATCCGTTCGACGCCTCCACCACCATGGGCCCGACGATCAGCGCCGAGCATCAGCAGAAGGTGCTGTCCTACTACGACAAGGCCAGGGATGCCGGGGCCGAAATCACTCGCCGGCGGGGGCAAGCCCGATCTGCAGGGCTTCGAAGGCGGCTACTGGGTGGAGCCGACGGTCTGGACGGGGCTTTCGGAGAGGGATCCCGTCGTCACCGACGAGATCTTCGGCCCGTGCACCCATCTTTGCCCGTTCGATGACGAAGAGGAGGCGATCGCCCTTGCCAACGACACGCCCTACGGGCTCGCAACATCGATCTGGACCGAGAATCTCAGCCGCGCCCATCGCGTCGCCGGCCGGATCGAGGTGGGCATCAGCTGGGTGAATTGCTGGTTCCTGCGTGACCTCCGCACCCCGTTCGGAGGCTCCAAGGCATCCGGAATCGGCCGCGAGGGCGGCGTTCATTCGATGGAGTTCTACACCGAACTCCGCAATGTCTGCGTCAAGCTCTGAGGGTTCGCCGCCGGATACGTCGCCTACCGCTGCCGAGGGTCGTCAGACCGCCAGATATTTCGACCGCAACTCGCCGTCGTCGAGAACCGCCTGCATCGCGCCGTCGAAATGGATCGCGCCCTTCTCGATGATGATCGCGTGGGTCGCGACCTCGGCGGCGAAGAACATGTTCTGTTCCGACAGCAACACCGTCACGCCCTCCTCGCGCAAGGTGTGCAGCATCGTCGCCATCTGATCGACGATCACCGGCGCCAGCCCTTCGGAGGGCTCGTCGATCAGCATCATCTTCGGGCCGCCCATCAATGTGCCGGGCAAGGGTAAGCATCTGCTGCTCGCCGCCGCTCATCTGGTCGGCTCGCCGCTTCTGCATGCCGGCAAGGTTGGGGAAGACGTCGTAGAGCCGCTCGCGCGGCCACGCGCCGTCCGAATGGCCCGCCCGGGCGCCGACCTCCAGATTCTCGTCGACGGTCAGATCGGTGAAGATGCGCCGGTCTTCAGGCACGAAGCCGATGCCTCTACGGCAGATCTCGAAGGGCCGGAGGCGAGCGATATCGGCGCCGTCGAACTCGATCCGTCCGCTCCTGCGCTCCATCAGGCCCATGATGGAGCGGAGCGTGGTCGTCTTGCCAGCACCGTTGCGGCCGAGGAGAACGGCGATCTCGCTGCGCGCGATGGCAAGGGACACATCGGACAGAATGCGGGCCTTGCCGTAATGGGCGACGAGATTGTCGACAAGCAGGAGGCTCATTGATCCACCTTCTCCCCAGCAAGCCGGCGCGAGGCGCCGCCGCCGAGATAGATTTCGCGAACCTGCGGATCATCGCGGATCTCGCCGGCCTCGCCGGAGGCGATGATGCGGCCGCGGTGAAGCACCTTGATGTGGTCGGCATAGCGGAAGATCGTATCGACGTCGTGATCGGTGACGAGAACGGCGATGGAGCGCTCGCGCGTCAGCCTTCGCGTCAGCCGCATCAATTCGTCCCGCTCCGTCGGCGCCATGCCGGCCGTCGGCTCGTCCATCAGCAAAAGCCGGGGTTCGTTGGTCATCGCCATCGCCAGTTCCAGACGTTTCAGATCGCCATAGGCGAGCACACCGGCGGCGCGTTCGGCCTGACCGATCATGCCAACCGCTTCCAGAAGGGTGTCCGCTTCGTCCCGGTACCTGTCGCGGGTCGCGCGGCCGATCGAGAACCGCCTGCCGTGATGGGAGAGAAGGCCCATCTGCAGGTTCTCACGGACCGTCATGGAGGCGAAGGTGGCGGTGATCTGGAAGGTTCGGCCCGACACCGCGCGCCCAGATGGCTGCCGGCGACAGGCCGCGCAGGCTTTCGCCGCCGAGTTCGACCGTCCCGGAGGCCGCCGCAACCTGGCCGTTGATCGCGTTGAAGCAGGTCGTCTTGCCGGCGCCGTTCGGCCCGATCAGCGCGACCATCTGGCCGGCGCCGACGTCGAGATCGACGCCGTGCACGACGGTCATCCTGCCATAGCGAACGACGAGGGAGCGGACCGTCAGCATCAGCGATCCTCCCGGCGCGAGGTGAACCGTTGCGCGATTCCCGTCAGGCCGACCGGCAACAGGAGGACCAGCCCGAGGATGATGGCGCCGAGGACGGCGCGCCACAGATCGGTGTAGCGCATGACCTCGCCTTCCAGCCCCTTCAGGGCGGCCGCCCCGACGAGCGGTCCGATGATCGTCTGCACCCCGCCGAGAAGCACCATGACGAGTGCATCGATCGACCGTGTCACATGCACGTAGTCGGGAAAGACGCTGCCATTGGCGAAGGCGAAGAAGCCACCTGCAAGCCCCGCGACCGTGCCGGCGATGATGAAGGCGATCCAGCGCGTGCGGCGGACATCGATGCCGATCGCCTCCGCGCGGCGTGTGGAGTCGCGTGTCGCGCGAAGCGCATAGCCGAGGGGAGCATGCAGAAGGTGGCGCAGCAGAAGCACCGCTCCGATGCCGCAGACCAGCACCAGTTCATAGAAGGCCGTGCGGTCGCGGAAGAGATCGCTTGCCCAGACGCCGACGATCCCGTTGTCGCCGCCGGTGACGTCGTACCACTGGAAGGCGAGGGACCAGACCATCTGCGCGAAGGCGAGCGTCAGCATGGCGAAATAGACCCCGCTCAGGCGCACCGACAGCCAGCCGAAAACCGCGGCGCCGACAGCGCCGGCGGCGACCGCCGATGCCATGGCCAAGCCGAAGGACATTTCCAGACTATGCGACAGCGAGGGCGGCGCCGTAGGCGCCAAGGCCGAAATAGCAGGCATGGCCGAACGAGATCATCCCGCCTGGCGCCAGGATGAAGTAAAGGCTCGCCGCGAACACCATCATGATGACGATCCGGGTGGCGATCGAAACGCCGTAGCCGCCGAAGGCAAGCGGCACGGCGAGCATGGCGACGGCGATGATCGCCGCCGCGACGATCATCCACCGGTTGGCCTTGCGCAGCGGCGGCTCGTTGGAGAATTCGTGCGGCTTGTCCGCCGATTCGGGCCGGCCGAAGAGGCCCCACGGCCTGATCACCAGCGTCGCCGCCATCACCAGGAAGAGCAGGACCAGCGTGAGCGAGGGAAACAGCACCGTCGTGAAGGCGCGCAGGACGCCAATGATCAGCGCGGCGACGAACGCGCCCTGCAGGCTGCCCATGCCGCCGATCACGACAACGGCGAAGGCCTCGGCGATCGCCGTCGTCCCCATGCCGAGATTGACCGCCTCGCGCGGGATCTGCAGGGCGCCGGCCAGTCCCGCCAGCGCGCTGCCGAGGAAGAAGACGCTTGTGAACAGCCAGGCCTGATTGACGCCGAGCGCGCCGACCATCTCACGATCCTGGCTGGCGGCACGGATCAGGACACCCCAATGGGTCTTGCGCGTCACGAGCAGAAGGGCGCCGAGGGTCAGCGGCGCGATGCCGATCAGGATCAGATCGTAGACGGGCACCGGCTGGCCGAAAAGGCGGATTGCGGCGGGTATGCCCGGCGCTCTCGGCCCGAGCAGGTCTTCGGAGCCGAAGAAGGTCAGCAGGACATCCTCGGCGATCAGCGCCACGGCGAAGGTCGCCAGCAGCTGAAAGAGCTCCGGCGCACCATAGAGGCGCCGCAGGAGCAGGATCTCGATCAACGCCCCGAGCAACCCGCAAAAGAGGGCTGCTCCCAGGACGCAGGCCCAGAAGCCGAGCGGATCGCCGCCGAAACGAACCGTCAGGAAGTAACCGACATAGGCGCCGATCATCAGCAGCGCCCCATGGGCGAAATTGACGATCTTGGTGACGCCGAAGACGAGGGACAGGCCGACGGCAACCAGAAAGAGGATCGAGGCCGACGCCAGCCCCGACATGATCTGCGCGAACCAGAAACCCATGCCGCTTACCTTGTTGCCAGATCCTTCAGGACCAGAACGGTTCAATCTGATCCTGAATGGGTCCAGACGGGCCGGAAGCCTGCGCGGCTCCCGGCCCGTCGGTTCGAATCACTCCTGCGGACGCAGGGCCTTGACCTCTTCGTCGCTCGGCAGGACATCCTCGCCGGAGATATAGTCGAAGTCCGACATCGTCCCCTTGTTGTCCTCGAGCGCGATCTTGCCGACGAACATTCCGAGCGTCGACTGGTGATCGGAGGCGCGGACGGTGATCGGCCCAAGCGGCGTTTCCACCTGCAGGCCCTCGAGAGCCGCGACGATGTCGTCGGCCTTCGTCGATCCGGCTTTCTTCAGCGCCGCCGCCACCGTCTTGCCGGTCACATAGCCGCTCAGGGAGCCGGCGCGCGGATAATCGTCATAGGCTTTCTGATACGCCTTCACGAAATCGGCGTGGCCGGCCATGTCGATCTTGTCCCACGGATATCCGGTCACGACCCAGCCCTCCGGAGCCTCCGCGCCGAGCGGATCGAGAAATTCGGGCTGCCCGGTCAGAACACTGAAGACCGCCTTGTCATCAAACAGGAGACGGTCGTTGCCCTCGCGGACGAGGCGGACCAGATCCGGTCCGAACGTCGCATTGAAGATCGCCTCGGGCTCGGCGCGGGCGACCACCTGAACGACCGAACCGGCATTGATGTCGCCGAAGGTCGGATATTGCTCGGCGACGAATTCGACGTCCGGCTTCTTCTCCTTCAGAAGCTTCTTGAAGCTGTCCGCGACGGAGTGGCCGAACTCGTAGTTCGGGGCGATGATCGCCCATTTCGTCGCCGGAAGCTTGGCGGCTTCCTCGACCAGCATGGCGGCTTGCATGTAGGTGCTGGCCCGGATGCGGAAGGTGTATTTGTTGCCTTTTGCCCAGGTCAGGGCGTCGCTCAGCGCTTCGGAAGCGACGAAGGGGACCTGCTCCTGTTTGGCGAACTCCGCCACGGCCAGGCCGACATTGGAGGCGAAGGTGCCGGTCAAGAGGGCGACCTTCTCGTTCAGCACCAGCTCGTTGGCCGCCCGCAGCGCGTTCTCCGGCTTGCCGCCATCGTCACGGGAGATGAGCTCGATCGTCCGGCCGTCGACGCCGCCGCTCTCGTTGACCTCCTCGATGGCCATGGTGAGGCCATTGCGGTACGGCTCGGCGAAGGCGGCCATCGTCGAATAGCTGTTGATGTCGCCGACCTTGATCGGATCGGCGGACTGGGCGTGTGCCGCGCCGGCCAGCAGGCTGGCCGACAGGGCGGCCACCAGGGGGGACGCGCGTCGAAACAGGAATTTCATGGCTGTAAGCTCCTCTGCGTTCGGAATTCGGGATTCGGGATGATGGACCGGCCCGGACCGGCATAAAGTTCGGCCACCGGGTTTGCGCCGATCACGACGCTCGGTACGCGGTCGAACAGGCTCATGTCGTGGCCGGGAGACACCCTGTGCAGGCCGTCCTCACCGACGAGGTCGAGAACACGACGGTAGCAGGCGAGCAGGTTCCAGGCGTTGCCCTGATGGTAGCCGGGCGGCCACATGCGCTCCAGATTGGCATAGCTGACCACATTGTCGCCGGCGATCACCACGGGCCCCTCCGGCGTGGCGAACTCCAGCCACTGGCAGCCGAAGCAATGGGCGTCGGCCTCGAGATGGGCGGTCAGGCCGGGATGGATTTCGGCATCACCATCGAGAAAACGCACCCGCCCCGCCTGGACGGCGCGTTCGATGGTGGGCCAGTCGTCCCGGCGCATCGAGGACATGGCCCAATCGGATTTCGTGCCACCGCCGCCGCTCTCGGCGACCACCGACTTCCAGCCCTCATATTCACGCCTCTGCAGATAGATCGGCACCTCGGGAAATGCATCCAGATTGCCGGCGTGATCGAAATGCAGATGGGTGAGAATGATCGCGTCGATATCGCCGGGGGAGAGTCCGATCTTGGCGAGGACGACCTCCGGGGTCTCGAAATCTTCGAAATTCCGCCCGGTCATCGACTGTCCATGGGCGAAGCCGGTATCGATCAGAAAGACCTTTCGATCCTGTCCGCTGCCGGCGATCGCGACCGAGTAGATCATCGGGATCGGCACGATGCCCTGATTGCTTGCAACAGGTGCGCCTTCAATAAAATCACGGTGCATGCGACCCTTGGCGAAGCCGAGTGTCCAGATCGCGTAGTCGGGTCGAACATGATTGGGAGCGTCGTCTGCCATTCTTCGGATTAAGTCAGAAGCGAGCGGGCCGAGTCAATCAAATTTCGATTTTTTGTATGGCGGGTCGCGATTCGGAACGCGCCTCGGGAGCGATTCACGCGATCGCGACCGATCCGCGAACTGGACCATGGCGGTTGGTCATGTCGTTCCCTGTGCGGCGTTTCACACAGCATTCTCATCTGGTGCCGCCTTTCATAAGCGACGGCTCAATTGTTGTAGGTCGGAGACATCTGAAGCAGGAAACGCTACATCGTGGATTTGCTATGTGGCGCCCATCGGTCGTTAAACATATGATTTCCGTGAATGCGAGGAACCGGAGATGACATGTTGAAAGCGATCTGTTTGGCAATTGCGGGTGCGGGATTAGCCTCAACAGCGTCTTTCGCGCAGGACGTTGCACCGGAACGATTTGCCGTCGATGGCGACCGGCTCACTGCGAACGCATCCATTCTCTATATGGGCCGCTCGGATCCCGATGATGATCTGATCTTCACCTATAACGGCACCGCGTCGGAGTTTCGCGGCGACGATCTGGACCTTGATTTTTCGCAGGGCTTTCAGGCCGATGTTACGGTTCAAGTCGATCCGCGATGGGATGTCGGCGTGCGCGGGATTTTTATCGGCCACGGCACATCCGATGCCTTGGGCACATCAAATGGTTTCTTCAGAACCTCACCGGCTACAGCTTTTGCGGCTCCTACCCTGGAAGTGGACTTTGATTCCAATCTCGCGAGCGGCGAAGCGAACGTTGGCTATGATTTAGGGTACAACATCCGAGTCTTCGGAGGGCCGCGTTACCTGAATTTTTCGGAAGACGTCACGATCACCTCACCTACGGTTTTCACGGTCGGTGCAGAGACGGACAACGATCTCTATGGGGGGCAGATCGGCGTGAGTGCCAACTGGCGGAAGGGACGATTTGTCTTCGATGCCTTGGCAAAGGGCGGCGTTTTCTACAACCGGACGAGCAATGAGGTCTACGCAGAACAACCTATCGGCGCGAGGATCGGCACTTTCAGCGGCGATTACGACCATACGTCGTATATGATCGAAGGAGCGGTTGGCACTCGGTTTGATCTTACCGAATACGTCTCTCTGAGCGCAGGCTATAACTTTCTTTGGCTCGCCAACGTCGCCACTTCGACGGCACAGTTCCCGAAGGCTGGGTTGCTCACGAGCGGAAACGGTCAGCAGACTTCTGGCATCGAACTTGACGATGTCCTTTTTCACGGGTTTCGTGCGGGGCTGACGGTTCGCTTCTGATCCTGCAAGGCTCTGGTCATCATCCATCGTCTGCGGCGACGAACGGCATCGATCAGTCGAAAATGACGACCTGGCGGATCGCATCGCCCGCCGCGAGCCTCTCGAAGCCTTCATTGATGTCCTCGAGTCCGATCCGGTGAGTCATCAGCTTCTCGATCGGCAGGCGGCCGTCCATCATCAGGGCGGCGTAGCGCGGGATGTCGCGCAGCGGCACGCACGAGCCGACATAGGAGCCTTTCAGGGTTCGTTCCTCGGCGGTCAACGTCACGGGCGCAAAGGAAAGCTCCGCCTGCGGGTGCGGCAAGCCGGCGGTCACGGTGGTGCCGCCACGGCGGGTGATGCCATAGGCGAATTTCAGCGCCGGCACCGCACCCGCCAGTTCCACCGCCAGATCGACGCCGCCGCCGGTCCATTCCTTCACCTTCTCCACCGCGCCATCCTCCGTTGGATCGATCGCATGGGTGGCGCCGAGTTCGAGCGCCAGATCGCGCTTGTCCTTGGCCAGATCGACGGCGATCAAACGTCGCGCTCCGCCGGCGCGGGCGCCGAGGAGGCCGGCGAGGCCGACGCCGCCAAGGCCGATGATGGCGGCGTCCTGGCCTGGCCGCAGATCACCCGAATTGAGCACCGCGCCGACGCCGGTCAGCACGGCGCAGCCGAGGAGGGCGGCGCGATCCAGCGGGATGTCGTCGTCGATCTTGACGCAGGAGTTCTCCGAGACGACGACGCGGTCGGAGAAGGCCGAAACGCCGAGATGGTGGTTGATCGTTTCGCCATCCGCCTCGATCCGCCGCGCGCCGGTGATCAGCGTGCCGGCGCCGTTCGCCGCGGCGCCCGGTTCGCACAAAGCGGGGCGGCCCTCGGCGCAGGGCACGCAATGGCCGCAGGAGGGGACGAAGACCATGACCACATGATCCCCCTCGGCGAAACGGCTGACGCCGGGTCCCGTCTTTTCGACGACGCCCGAAGCCTCGTGTCCGATCGCCATCGGCATGGTTCGGGGCCGATCGGCGTTGATCGTGGAGAGGTCGGAATGGCAGAGCCCGGCCGCCGCCAGTTTCACCAGCATTTCACCCGGCCCCGGCTCGCCCAGTTCGGCCTCGACGATCTGCAGCGGCCGGCTTTGCGTATAGGGGCGGGGCAGTCCCATTTCGCGCAACAGGGCAATGCGGGTCTTCATTTCGATCTCCTACCTGTCGCCCTGCGGGCGGATCTGCGGGCACAATGGCCGCGCGCTTGCGCCGGTGCAACCATTGCCGCCGCTTCGCCGTGCGGGCCGCTTGTGGACCGCCGCAAACCGCGCCAGAAATCGTCGCTCACAGCCAAGGAGACAGAGATGGATGCTGAAATCAGGATGCTGGCCGAGCGTCTCCTGGAGCGCGGCTTTGAGGATCTGACCGCGAGGGAGCAGCGGGTGATGAAGCGGGCGGCGCATCGGCTTTCGACGGCGCGCAACGTCAACACCGAATTCGCCGAGACTCGGACGATCGGCGACCGGGTCGCCGATCAGGTCGCCGAATTCGGCGGGTCGTGGACCTTCATCATCATCGCGGTCGGCACGCTGCTCGCCTGGATCGGCCTCAACACGCTGATCCTGACCCGGAGCGAGGCCTTCGATCCCTATCCCTACGTGTTCCTCAACCTGATACTGTCGATGCTGGCTGCGCTGCAGGCGCCGGTCATCATGATGAGCCAGAATCGCCAGGCTAAGAGGGACAGGCTGGCCGCGGAGCAGGACTACGACGTCAATTTACGCGCCGAGCTGGAGATCCAGCAGATCAGGAGCCAGCTGGAGCGGATCGAGGAGGCGCTGCCGGCAAAGCCGTGATGGGTGTTGGCCGGGATAGCGATGCCAGTTCCCGGCCTCCTGCGAGGTGGTAGCCTCTCCGCGTGCTGGTTTAGCAACCGCAGGATTTGCCGTTTGGCGGAGATACACCTATCTTATGCCAAAGAAGGAGGGTGCCGATGCTCCTGGAGATACGGCCTGCCGAGGCCCGACCCGATCTGCCCGCCCTGACCGACGAGGAAGCGGCGGCGGCGGCGCGGGCGGTCCTCAATCTCTTCGCCCGCTGGAAACTGACGGATGCCGAGGCCCGCGGCGTGCTCGGAGGGCTCGCCGCCCGCACCTATGCGCGCTGGAAGAAGGGCGAGATCGGGCGCATCGACCGTGATCTCGGCACCCGGCTGTCGCTCCTCCTCGGCATCCACAAGGGCCTGCGCTACCTCTTCGCCGATCCCGAACGGGGCTATCGCTGGGTGAAGCGTCGCAATGATGCGTTCGGAGGCGACACCCCGCTTCAGGTCATGCTGCGAGGGCGACATGTTCTCGCTGATGCGGGTGCGGTCCTATCTCGATGCCGAACGCGGCGGCTGATCCGGCGGCGATTCCGGTCCGCCATGTTCGCTGGCCTGCGGCGTGGCGAATCATCCGCTCGATCCACCCACCGATCGATCTGTTCGAGGACATTGCCGATCCGAGGGATTGGGAGGCGCTGGCCTCGGCCGAGACCAAGACCAATCCACGCATATGGGAGCATCTCGGACGGCTTGAACTGGTGCCGCCGGAGCGGCGGGTCAGCGGTCCGGGAGCAAGCTTCCTGATGGCGCCGTTCGTCCATGTGAGCCACGACCGGCCCGGCCGCTTCACCGACGGCAGCTACGGCATCTACAGCGTTGGCGACAGCGAGGAGACCGCGCTCCGCGAAGTCGCCCACCACCATTGCCGCGCCATGGCCAACAGTGACGAAGAGTCGGGCTGGACGTCGCAGTTCCGCGCCCTCGTCAACACGCTCGACCTCGACCTGCACGATCTTCGCGACGAGCCGGACTGCCACGATCCCGACTATTATGGACCGAGCCAGACGCTTGGGGCGCGGCTGCGGCGCGAGGGTTCGAACGGTGTCGTCTATCGCAGCGTCCGCAATCGCGGCGGAGAATGTGCAGGGCTCTTCTGGCCGGACCTGATAGCGGCTCCCGAACAGGCGGATCACTATGATTTCCACTGGGACGGCGCGCGCGTCGATCGCATTCTCAACCGCCGAACCGGGCAGATCTTCGGCTTGTAGGGGCCAATAAAAAGGCCGGGCAAAACGCCCGGCCCTTTCAGCTGCATCTCGACAGAGGCTTACTCCTCGGCGGGAGCCTCTTCCGCAGGGGCTTCGGCTTCGGCGGGGGCCTCAGCTTCGGCCTTGGCGGCGGCTTCCGCTTCGGCCTTGGCCGCGGCAGCGGCTTCCTCGGCGGCCTTGCGCTCGGCTACACGCTCCTGCGCCTTCTTGCCGGGCTCGGCCTTCTGCGGGTTGTTGCGCGACGGACGCTGGGCGATGCCGGCCTCGTCGAGGAAGCGCAGCACGCGGTCGGTCGGCTGGGCGCCCTTCTCGAGCCATTCCTTGATGCGATCTTCCTTCAGCTCGACGCGCTTCTCGTCCTTCGGCAGCATCGGGTTCCAGCGACCGAGCTCCTCGATGAAGCGGCCGTCGCGCGGCGAGCGCGCATCAGCGGCGACGATGTGATAATAGGGGCGCTTCTTGGAGCCCGCGCGAGCGAGGCGGATCTTGATGGCCATGGGTTCTCTCCTTGAGTTCTGATGATGTGGCTATCGTTGGAATTCTTGTCGGTCAGCCCTGCGCCTTCACGTCTCCGCAATCCGCTCGTGATGCTGGATCACCTCGCGGACGATGAAGGCCAGGAATTTCTCGGCGAAATCGGGGTCGAGATCGGCGTCGACCGCCAGTTTGCGCAGGCGGTCGATCTGCTTGCTCTCGCGATCGGGATCGGACGGCGGCAGGTCGTGCCTCGCCTTCAGTTCGCCGACCGCCTTGGTGCAGCGGAAACGCTCGGCGAGCGTGTGGATCAGCACCGCGTCGAAATTGTCGATCGACCGGCGGTAGCCGGCGAGCAGTTCGGCGGCGCGGCTGGTGTCGTCAGGCTGCGGCATTCGAGCGCTCCCTGAACCGATCGGGGGCAAGGTGGCGCCAGATGTCGCCTGTGTGACCGGGCCTGAGGGTGAACGTGCCACCGGTCTTGCTGGCGCCGACGCGCCGTGCAACGGACTGGGACGGCGCGTTGGCCGGATCGATGAATGACACGGCCGTGGCCCAGCCCAGCGTCTCATAGGCATGAATCAGAGCCGCGTTCGCCGCTTCGGTGGCAAAGCCCTTGCCATGCGCGGATGCGATAAACGCATAGCCGATCTCGGGCTCCGCCCATCCTTCCGGATACCAGTGGCCGCACCAGCCGATCGCCGTTGCCGTCGCGCGCTGTTCCACCACGCAGAGACCGAAGCCGCGCAGATGCCAGTGGCCGACCGTAGTGGCAAAGGCGCGCCAGCTCTGTTCCGGACTCAGTTCTCCGCCGATAAATCGCGCAGTCTCGGGATCGCCGTAGATTGCCTTCACAAGGCCGGAATCCTCGGCCCGCCAGCCGCGAAGGACCAGGCGCTCCGTCTTTATGTCGGGCGATGGAGTGACGTAGTCGCTCACGGCCGCCGCCTCACTTCTTCCTGCCTGGCAGTCCGGGGAGACCCGGAAGACCGCCGGCGCCGCCCGGAAGGCCAGGCAGGCCGCCGCCGGGAAGGCCCTTGCCGCCACCACCCATTCCGGCCGCCTGGGCCTGCTTGGCCATCTGCTCGATCTGCTTCGGATCCATCTTCGACAGGTCCGGCATGCCGCCCATGCCGCCGGGCATGCCCATCCTGCCGCCCAGCATGCCCATCATCTGGCGCATCTTGCCGCCGCCCTTCTTGCCGCCCATGGCCTTCATCATGTCGGCCATCTGCTTGTGCATCTTGAGCAGCTTGTTGATCTGTGCGGCGTCGGTGCCGGAGCCGGCGGCGATGCGCTTCTTCCTGCTGTGCTTGAGGATCGCGGGGGTTTCGCGTTCCTTCTGCGTCATCGACTGGATGATCGCGATCTGCCGGCCAAAGAGCTTGTCGTCGAGCCCCGCGACGGCCATCTGGTCCTTCATCTTTCCCATGCCGGGCATCATGCCCATGATGCCGCCAAGGCCGCCCATCTTCTGCATCTGGCGCAGCTGATCGGCCAGGTCGTTCATGTCGAACTTGCCCGAGGCCATCTTCCGGGCCATCGCCGCCGCTTTCTCGGCGTCGATCTGCTCGGCGGCCCTCTCCACCAGGCTGACGATGTCGCCCATGCCGAGGATCCGGTCGGCGATGCGCGCCGGGTGGAAGTCCTCCAGCGCGTCCATCTTCTCGCCGGTGCCGATCAGCTTGACCGGCTTGCCGGTGACCGAGCGCATGGAAAGCGCCGCGCCGCCCCGGCCATCGCCGTCCATGCGGGTCAGGACGATGCCCGTGACGCCGACCGCCTCGTCGAAATTCTCGGCGAGCGTGACGGCGTCCTGGCCGGTCAGGCTGTCGGCGACGAGCAGGATCTCGTGCGGATCGGTCGAGCGCTTGATGTCGGCGGCTTCGGCCATCAGTTCGGCGTCGATGGACGTGCGGCCGGCGGTGTCGAGGATGACGACGTCGTAGCCGCCGAGCCGACCGGCCTGGACCGCGCGCTGGGCGATCTGTACCGGCGTCTGGCCGGCGATGATCGGCAATGTCGCGACGTCGACCTGCTCGCCGATCTGGCGCAACTGCTCCTGCGCGGCGGGGCGGCGGGTGTCGAGCGAAGCCATCAGGACCTTGCGGTTCTGGCGCTTCTGCAGGCGCAGGCCGATCTTGCCGGTGGTGGTCGTCTTGCCGGAGCCCTGCAGGCCGACCATCATGATGACGACCGGGGCCGCGGCGTTGAGATCGATCGGCTCGGCGTCGGAGCCGAGCATCTCGACGAGTTCGTCATGGACCAGCTTGACGACCTGCTGGCCGGGCTTGATGGCCTTCAGCGTCGAGACGCCGACCGCCTTTTCGCGCACGCTCTCGGTGAAGGAGCGGACGACGGGCAGGGCGACGTCGGCCTCGATCAGCGCGCGGCGAACCTCGCGCAGCGCCGCCTGCACATCCTGCTCCGACAGCGCGCCACGGCCGGTCAGGCCGTCGAGAATTCCCGAAAGGCGATCCGATAGGCTGTCGAACATTCATTCACTCCTTTGCTCCGCGCATCATCGCCGCGGAGAATGGGAACGGCGGCGTCTGCGAACAAGCAAACAAAGCGAAAACGCACCCGAGGGCGCATCGCGCTGTCGGGTGTTGACCTCCGGGATCCCGCACCGCTCTCTCCTGGAGAGGCTGGCCCCGGTCGGCTTCGCAAAGCTGTCCGCTTCTCGAAATCGCGTGGTCCTTAGGCCAAAAGCGTGACAAAGGCAAGGCGGCCACGCGAGGCGAGCTTTCGAGGGCTCTGCAACCGCGCCTTTCGGCAGTGCGCGGGCAACGCCTTCAAATTGCGGCCTCATTGGCACATTATGCGCCAGCTACAACCGACCCCGATCCTTTCCACATCTGAGGAGCTCATCTTCATGGTCCATTTCCGCCCGGTCCGCCGGATAGCCGGAGCCGTTCTCGTCCTCGCACTCGGTCTCACTGCCGCCGAAGCCGCGCCGCGATGCGGCAATGGCGCGTCCGGCTTCGAACAGTGGAAGCAGGAGTTCGCGCCCGTTGCCCAGGCCAACGGCGTCGGACAGCGCGGCCTGCAGGCGCTGGCGAAGGCGCGCTACAACAGCGCCACGATCAGGGCCGATCGGGCGGTCAAGAAGGGCGGATCTGCCTTCGGCATGAGCCTCGACAGTTTCTGCAAGAAGCGAGGCTGCGACGCCATCGTCCGCATCGGCAAGCAGAAGAAGCAGCAGAATGCCCGCCTGTTGTCGAACATCGAGCAGCGCTACGGTGTGCCGGCCGGCCCGCTGTTGGCGATCTGGGGCATGGAAACCGGCTTCGGCCGCTTCACCGGCGATCAGCCGGTCGTTTCCTCGGCGGCGACGCTCGTCTATGATTGCCGCCGGTCCGACTATTTCTTTCCGCACCTGATCGCCGCCCTGCGCATGGTTGATAGCGGCCTGTTCTCGCCCAACACCAAAGGTGCGGCGCATGCCGAATATGGCCACACCCAATTCCTGCCGAACAACATCCTGCGCTACGGGGTCGATGGAAACGGCGATGGCCGGGTGGATCTGAAGGACACCGCCGACGCGCTCTACTCGACGGCCAATTTCCTGCGGGCCCACGGCATGACGCGCAACTATCAGCGAGGGCAAGCGGGCTTCCGCGGGATCGAGGGCTGGAACAGCGCCGACGTCTATCAGCGGGCCATCGCGCAGATGGCCGCCCAGATCGACGGCTGATCCCAAGGCCGACTGACAGAGCGAGGCCGGTGCCGCGGGGCGCCGGCCTTTTGCTTGCGGCTACGCCCTCTGGCGTTCGAACTCGCCGCTTTGCGGGTCGAGGGACCAGAGCTCGCCGGTCGAGATGTCGAACCAGCCGCCATGGATCGACAATCGACCCTTCTCCTCGCGCTCCCGAACATTCGGGAAGGTCCGCAGATTGTCGATCGAATGCTTCACCGCAGCGCGCTCCAGCGCGGTCTGCCGGTCGCTGGCTTCGTCGACGCCGAGGGCTTCGACGGTCCTCGCCGGCTCATCGAGAAGGCCGATCCATTTGCCGATGAAATCGCCCGGCGACAGCGGGTCGGACGGGCTGAGCTTCGCGGCGATGCCGCCGCAGCGGCCATGGCCCATCACAAGTATGTGCTGGACCTGAAGCGCCTGAACGGCGAATTCCAACGCCGCCGATGTCGAGTGGTAGTCGCCGTCGGGCGCGTAGGGCGGCACGAGATTGGCGACGTTGCGGATGACGAAGATCTCGCCCGGCGCCGAATTGAAGATGACCTCGGGAGCGGCGCGGCTGTCGCAGCAGGCGATGACGAGGGTCGCCGGCTTCTGCCCCTCTTCGGCGAGCGTGCGATAGCGTTCCGTCTCGAAGGAAAAGCGTCCGCGCATGAAGGCGGCGTAGCCCTGTTCCAGATGATCCGGAAGGTGACCCATGATCGTCGATTCCTGCTCTCATTGCGTTGCGGAAGGCTATGGCGCGTTCGGGTTCAGATGGCAATCGGCGGGGCATGGCTTGTCGCGAGCGGCGGCCGATCCGCTTCAGTCGTCGGCCGGCATTTTCGGCAGCGCCAGCGACCGCTCGGTGACCATCGCCATCGGCCGGATCAGGCATTGCTGCTCCGCGGCGAGAGCAAGCTCGGTCGAGCCGGTCTTGCGCGAGCGGGCCAGCATCTCGAACACCGACGCCGTGGCCGCCGACAGAGCCGCCTGCTCCGCCTGACCCTCGAGCAGACGCGCCAGGAAAAGCGCGCTGAAGAGATCGCCCGGCCCGTGCGGCGCATCGGGAACGATCCGGTTTTCGACTAGAAGAGCGCGGCGCTCCGTCAGGAGAATGTTGCCGAGGCTGCCGGCCATCAATCCGAAGGCGGTGGTGATGAGGAGGCGTTCGCGCCCGAGGTCGCGGCCCGCCGCGATCAGCGCATTGTTGTCGTTCAGCGGGCGCCCCGCCAGCAGTTCCAGTTCGTAACGGTTGGGCGTCGCGATATCGGCGAGCGGCAACAGTTTTTCGGCGATCGCGTCGATCACGGCTGTCGGGCGATAGGCGCCATTGGCGTCGCCGATCACGGGATCGCAGAGATAGAGGATGCCGGGCAATCGCGATTTCATCTCGCCGATGAAGCGGGCGAGGCTCGCCACCTGCAATTCGTCGGCAAGCCAGCCCGAGACGATCGCCGCCGGAGCCAGTCTTTCGGCCCGGGAGGACAGGTCGGTCAGGAGGCCGTCGAATCCGTCCGCGCCGGTCGGCAAGAACGTCCCGCGCCCGTGACCCGGATGCCAGGGCAGGAGCGCCGTCGGTACGGCGATGACCTCACGTCTGCGCGCCTGCATGGCGGGGAGGATCGCCCGCAGGCCCACCGATCCCGCCGCCACCAGCGACGAGATTGCGACCACCGGTCCGTCGCGTGCCGTCATCCGACTTTCCCCGCTTTACCCGACCGGGACAGAAATCAGTGGGCGAAATCCCTTCCGCTCTTTGTTCCGTCTTGTCTGCAACCGGTTCGGCTCTCTATGGTTAAAGAACCATGAACACGCTGTCGCTCGACATACGAAATGCGTCAAGGGCCGATGCCGGCGGCATCGCCGGCGTGCACCATGAATCGTGGCAGGGCGCCTATTCAGGTCTCATTCCCCATGCCATCCTGACGCGTATGATCGGCCAGCGCGGCGAGGAATGGTGGAGACGCGCGCTGTCGCGATCCGCCTCCGTGCTCGTCGCCGAGTTCGGCGAGGAGATCGTCGGCTATGCGACATACGGCCGCAATCGGGCGCGCGAATTGCCGCAGAAGGGCGAGATCTACGAACTCTACCTGAAGCCCGAGTATCAGGGGCTGGGCATCGGCAGCCGTCTCTTCGCCGCGGCGCGCGAGGAGCTCGGCGCGGCACGGTTGCTGGGCACGGTCGTCTGGGCGCTCGAGGACAATCGAATCGCGCAGCAATTTTATGCCGGCCATGGCGGTATCGATGTCGCCGAAGGGATCGAACGATTCGGCGAGGTCGCCCTCAAGAAGATCGCCTTCGTCTGGGCCTGATTCCGTCTCAGCGGCTGACGATCGCCCGCAGTTCCTCGTCGTCAGGCCTATAGAGCGGCTCGTCTTGCCGGCAGCGAAAGTTCCTCGCACCTGCATCGGCGATGATTCGCGCAGCCAGATTGGCATGGTCGATGCGGCGCGAATCGACATAGCCGATCGTGCAGCCGCCCTCGCCATGCTGGGCGACGCGGCTGACGACCAGAATCGACCAGTTCGGTTCACCTTCGTTCGAGCCTGTCTCGACGCGCCAGCGCCGGATCGTGGCGATCGGTCGCGATACGCCGTCTTCATAGCGCCACTCGATTGTCGGCCCCGGCGCATTGAACGGGCCGAAGCTCTGCCACGCCCGCTCCGCCTGCTTGCCCACGCCATAAGTGACGCTGGACCGCAGATCGCCGTAATCCTCGACGAAGGGGACCCCGGCGGGTCCGTGACAGAGAAAGCTTGCCGAGTCGCCTTCCTCCGAGGCGGTCAATTTCGCGCAGTCGGATCGCAGGTCGAGCGTCTGGTAAAGGCTGTCGGCGGCGGCAGCGGGGCAGGTCGTGGCGAGAAGAGCGAGGATGAGCCATGGCGCCGTCCGTCGGGCGATCGTCACGCCCCTGGCCTGGAGGACAGGCGATTGCATGGTCTGACCTCCTTCGGTATCAGGGCGCAACACCGATCCAGCCTAGCAGAGCGAAACCCTCATGCGTATCGACGCCATCGCCATCGGCACGAATCCGCCGGAAGATGTCAATGTCATCATCGAAGTGCCCGTCGGCGGGCAGCCGATCAAATATGAAATGGACAAGGATGCCGGCGCGCTGGTCGTCGACCGGTTCCTCTACACGCCGATGACCTATCCGGGAAATTACGGCTTCGTGCCGCATACCCTGTCCGACGATGGCGACCCGATCGACGTGATGGTGATGAACACGCGGCCGCTCGTTCCGGGTTGCATCATCAATGCGCGGCCCGTCGGCGTCTTGCTGATGGAAGACGATGGCGGCGTGGACGAGAAGATCATCGCCGTGCCGAGCCACAAGCTGACGAAGCGCTATGACGGCGTCAACGACTATAGCGACCTGCCGGAGATCACGCGCCAGCAGGTCGAGCACTTCTTCGAGCACTACAAGGATCTGGAGCCCGGCAAATGGGTGAAGATAGGCGACTGGCACGGAGCGGCCTTTGCCCGGGAAAAAATCGCCGAGGCGATCAAGCGGGCAAAGTCGAAGAGCTGAGGTCGCGGGAGCAGGAGGCTATGGGAGCGGTCTCTCGCTCCCGGCATGCCGTTCGGGCTGCAGGAACAGCTGCTCCAGAAGGCCGATGATCCAGCGCCGCAGCGGCGCATCGAAAACGAGCCGCCCCTGCAGGCTTTCCCTTGCCGATTGAGCGCCAGGCAGATCGAAGCGTTCATGCGCCCGCACCACCCAGCGGTGCAGCATCAGGGCGGTCAGCTCCGGGTGGAACTGCACGCCGACGGCATTGCCGCCGGTGACGAAAGCCTGGTTCGGGAAGCGCTCCTCACCGCGCGCCAGCAGCTTGACGCCGCCGGGCAGCGCGACCCCTTCCTTGTGGAACTGCAGGACCTTGCGAGGCCAGCTATCGATGAAGGCCTCGCCCGTCTCGGTCGGTTCGAGGTCGTACCAGCCATATTCGGCGTAGCCCTCCGGGTGGGAGTGAACCTTGCCGCCGAGATGGTTGACCAGCATCTGCGCGCCAAGGCAAAGCCCGAGGAACGGGCGCTTCTCCCTCAGCGGGACGCCGATCCAGTCAGTCTCGAAGCGGAGGAATTCCTCGTCGTCATTGGCGCTCATCGGGCCGCCGAAGATGACGGCGCCGGCGTGGTCATCCAGGCTCTCCGGTAGCGGATCGCCGAAGCGCGGCCGCCGGATGTCGAGCGGAAATCCCATCTCCTTCAGCAGGATGCCGACGCGTCCCGGCGAGGAGTGCTCCTGATGCAGGACGACGATAATCGGGCGGTGCCGCCCGTCTTGCGGCGCCGGGCGGGAAGGCGGGTCGATCATCCCGTCTCCGTGCCGCTGGTCGAAAGATCGGAGCGCTGGCGGACGGGAACGCCCAGCCGCTCAGCCGCTTCCTGGCGCTGAAAGATGCGCTCGCGGCCGGCGACGCCCATCAGCTCGGAGATGCGCCAGACCAGATTGTCCTCCAGCTCGTCGGCCACGCCATCCGCATAGGCCATCTCCCAGAGCATTCCGATGAAGCTGTTCCGCTCATCGAAATCGAACTCGTTCTTCAGAACCGAGGTGAAGGCATAGAAGTCCGCGCTCTCGGCCGCGGCCGTCTTGCCATCCTTCACGAGCCGGGCCAGAGCCCCGTCGTCCAGGCCGAAGCGGGCGCCGAGATTTTTCCGAAGCCGGGCTTCCTCCTCGGGCTCCCTGACGCCGTCGGCATCCATCAGGATGACGAGCAGCGCGGCGGCAGCGCGGCGGATTTCGTGATCCCTGGTTTCTTCGGAAGGCTCGGGCGAGCCGCGAAAAATTTCGGCGAGACGTTCGAACATGGCTGATATCGGCCGCTCAGAACAAGCGGTAGCGACTGCTTTCCTGTTTCTTTGGCGGGCTGGTCGGACCGGGATCGTCCGGCGGGCCCGGTTGTAGGGTCTGCGGCGGTGCGGCCGGCGCGTCCCCTGAGAGGATGCTGCTTCATCGGGCGACACAGGTGCGGGCGCAGCCGCCTCGTCCTCGATCTGCGGGCTGTCGTCGGGCACCGCGTCGGGTTCGATCTCTTCGCTATCGAGCGAGACGTCCCGGAGTTCGACGCTCGAGCGGCTTTCCGGAATCGCATCCTGCGATTCGATCTTCGGAATGACCGGAACGGTCGCATCATATTCGAAGGCGCCGACGGGCTTGCCGTCGACCATCGGCAGCACCTGCTCGACAGGCACCTTCCACTCGAAGGCGTCGAGGCGGCCGGTCACGGGACTGATCGGCGCCCAGTGTTCCGAGATGTAGCCATCCGTCGTCCAGGCCGGATCGCGGGGCGCCTTGACCGCCTGCGCCAGCCAATGGCGGACCCGGCCCTGATCGCCGGTCTGCTCGTCCTCGATATCGGCGAGCAGCAGGAAAGCGCCCTCGCTCGGCTGGGTGCGGATCACCGGTTCGATCGTCTCCCGCGCCTCGCGATGGTCGCCCGCCTCGTAGAGCGCGCGGGCGAGGATCGTCGCGGCGACCGGGTTCTGCGGCTTCCACTGTTCCAGCTTTCGGGCCCGGGCAAGACGATCCTGCACCGGGTCGCCCGGCCGCAGATGCAGATAGAGGTCGCCGACCTGCGGATGCGGATCGCGACGCCATGCCGCCTCCAGCACCTTGCCGGCGCTCCGTGTATCGCCCTTGCGGATCGCCGCGCGGGCATGGGCGAGGGTGGCCGGCACGAAATCCGGTTCCAGCGAGGCGGCCTCGCTCGCGAGCGACCGCGCCTGGGAGGGATCGGTGTCGACGATCTCCATCGATTTCGCCGTCATCAGCACGGCGCGCTGGCGTTTGTACTCGTCCTTCGGGATCTGTTTCGTGGCCATCTGCCGGTCGAGAAGCTTGAGAGCACCGTCCCAATCCCTCTCGGCGGTTCGCGCTTCCATCGCGGCGCGCGAAGCCCAGCCGAGCTGGGGCGCATCCTTGGCCGCCAGTTCGGCGAAATGACGGGCGGCGCGGGTCTCGCCCAGTGTCTGCGCTTCGAGATAGAGGCCGTGGAGACCGAGCGGGCGCGTCTCCGGGTCGTCCAGCATCGTCTCGAACTTGCGACGGGCGTCCGAATGGTTGCCTTCCAGCAGCGATGTCTGGGCGTCGAGGAGGTAGAGCAGCGGCTCGGTCGACGGGTC
This sequence comes from uncultured Alphaproteobacteria bacterium, assembly GCA_963773525.1. GTDB lineage: Bacteria > Pseudomonadota > Alphaproteobacteria > Rhizobiales > Rhizobiaceae > Notoacmeibacter. The sequence continues at coordinate 731,448 of CAVZBM010000002.1, forward strand.
GAGGTTCTGCGAGGCGCGTGCGTTCATTTTGCGGGCGAGGCCGCTATCGCCAGCGCCGATGGCGATCATGCCCGTCGAAAGCGCCTGATAGCCGCGGTCGCGCTTGCGCGAGCGAAAATGCCGCGTCAGCCGCTCCGGACCGCCGATGATGCCCTTCAGAAGCCACCACAGGATCATCACCGCGCCGATCAGCGCGACGATCGCCACGAGAGCAACCAGAAGCGAAACCTCGGCCTGCATTCCGGGCAGGTTCAGCGTGACAGTGGCCGGCATGTCGGCCACCCAGGCGAACAGGCCCGCGAGGGCCAGGACGAGGACGAAGAAGAAGATGAGCCTGATCAAGTTCACTGCTCCGTCCCGGGTGTGATGGTTTCGTCAGTCGCGGCGGCTGGCGCGGCGTCGCCCGTGGAAGAGGCGGGCTGGTCCTGCCCGTCCACCGATGGTTCGGATCCGCCGTCGGGCGCAGCGCGGCCCGCCTGGCCGACAGCCGACAGCACCTTCGGCAGGCTCGCCTCGGCCGCCGCCGTCGCCCTGAGGTCGCTGGCAAAGGATTGTCCAGCCTCCTGCACCTCGGGCGGCAGGCTGTGATAGTCGGCGAGCGCCTTCTCGAGGTCGCCATTGCGCACAGCGTTCTCGAAGCGGGTGATCGCGCTTGCGGGACTTTCGCCGTTTAGCTCGCCCTGCCGCCGGATGGTGACCAGCGATCGGGCCCCGGCGGTCAACTGGTCGAGGAGGCCGCCGGTCGTTTCCGTTGGTGACCGGGGCGCCAGCGCATCGCGCATGGCGTCGGCGACGGCAGGCGCCCGTGCGGCCAGTTCGGCAGGGGTCTTCACGCCGGTTTCCGCATATTGCGAAAGCGTCTCGACCGCCGCGCCATCGGCACCGAGCGCCCGCGCGGTCTGCAACTCGTTCCGATAGGATCGTCCGCCCTCGACCGCGCTGCGGAGAGCCGAAGCGGCAATGGCGCGGGCGACGTTCTCCTGTGCGCGATTGCCCTCCGCCGTCTTCCGCACTTCGTCGAGCCGGCTCGACAGGGTTGCGACCCGCTCCGTCAGCGAAGCGACGCTGTCCCGCAGGTCGGAGATAGTCTGGCTGATCGTAGCGAACTGCTGATCGAATTCCGATAGCGACTGCCGGGTCTGTCGAGTGGCGTCCTGCCGCTCGCTCGCCGTCTGTTGCAGCGAGGCGAGGCGGGTCTCCATTTCGTTCAGCCGCTCCGCCAGTTGCCGCGTCTGCTGGCCGGCAGTCTCGATCGCCTGCCTTGCATCGGCGCCGTCGCCTTCAGAGGGTCCCGCTTCCAGCGCCTCGACACGGTTGGCCAGCGCCTGCAGCGCCGGGGCGTCGCCGGCGTTACCGCTGGAAACGCTGTCGCGCAGTTGCTGGACCTGATCCCGAAGCGTGGCAAGGTCTTCCGGCGTCACCCCGCCATCGGTATTTTGGACGTCCGCCACCTGGCTGCGCAGCGCCTCCACCTCCTGGCGAAGCCCCGCAACCTGGGCATTGTTCGCGCCGGATCCTTCGCCGGCCACCGGGACGTAGCCCAGCCAGACGGCGCTGCCGAGGCCGAGCGCAACGAGAATGGCGCCGAGCAGAAACGCGCCGAAGGCACCCATGCCGCCGCCCTGCGGCTCGCGCCCAACTGGCGGCGGCGGAGGGGGCTCCGATGAGGGTCCTGTTTCGGCGGGCGAAACGTCATCGGCAGTTTCATCCGAGCCGGTTACCGGCTCCGGCGATGTGACGTCCGTCGTCGCCGGCCCGGGCAGTGGCTCCTCGAACGCCGCCGTCTGGTCGGCGACGTTGGAGTCGTTGCCCGCTTCGGCGGTCACCACCTCGTTGGTATCCGGCTCTGCGTCGGACAAATCCGCCGTCTCGTCGGCAATCGCCGCATCTTCAGGTTCACGGGCAGGCTCGTCGATGCTGTCCCTGCCCGGCACGTCGTCCGCATCCATCGGGGTCGGTTCGGCCGCTTCGGCGGCGGCACCGTCATTGCCTGTCTCGCTGTCCTCGAGACGTCTCACATCCTCGCCCTCGAGATCGATGGTGACGGGATCGCGATTGGTGGCGGAGTGGCGCTCGCCGGGCTTCTTCGCCATTCAGGGGCTCCGGAAAAATTCAAAATTAGTATCTGCGGCGGCGAAAGCTAGGGTGCATCTTTCGCCAAACCATAAGCGTAGCGCGATTTTCGGAGTTCGCCAGCCTTCAACGGGCAGCGGAATCCGCTTTGTGGTCAGTCACGGGCCGGCCAGCCGGTCGAGGAGGGCAAGGAGGCTCTCCTCATCCGGGCGCTTCGAAACGAGAGCGGGGGCCCCGCCCATTTCGGCGATCCGGCGGGAAAGGCAAAGCCGCGGCGCATCTGCCGCAAGACCGGACGCCCCTGAGAGTCCGGCGAACAGCCGCGCAGTCTCCGTCGATGTCAGGAGGACCGCGTCGAACGCAATTTCCTGCAGCCGTTTCAGTTGCTCGTCCAGAATCGGCCTTGGCCGGGTATCGTAGACCTCGACGATCTGGAGGGCGTTTCCCCCCTCACGAAGCTTTTCCTCAAGGTTCGGTCGCCGAACCCGCCCCGCGAGGTAGAGCAGGCGTCGCGGCGTTCCGGCAAGGATCTGGTCCGCCAGCGCTGCGGCATCGCCCTCGGCGATAAGAACCTCTTCGAAGCCGGCTTGCCGGGCGGCCCCGGCGGTCGCCTCGCCCCCCACGTGGAGCGGGAGGGAACGGAACAGGTTCCGCGCCGCGTCGGGCAGATGGCGAAACGCATTGGCGCTGGTCGCGACGAGGCCGTCCAGTTCCGCCGGGTCGGGCCAGCGATCGGGGGAAAGGGCGACGATTTCCGTCAGGGGCAGGCAATGGGCGTCGTGGCCGCGGGCGCGGATAGCCGCCGCCGTCTTCGATGCACCCGGCTCAGGCCGCGTGACGAGGACAGTGAGGCGACGCATGGTTCGGTCAGCTCCAGCCGTCGAAGAAGCCGGGGCCGGCGCGGCCGCGCAACTCCTCACCGGCCTCGCGGCCGATCCGCGCACCGTCATCCGCAGGGCCGTCCAGCGCGGTGGTGTGCGATTCCGTCCCGTCCGGGCGGAGGATCGTGCCGGAGAAATGCAGCCGCCCCTTCGCCAGATGGGCGTATCCGGCAATGGGCGTTCGGCACGAGCCGTCCAGCGCGCCGAGGAAGGCGCGCTCACACGAAAGGGCCGCAGCCGTCCCGGCATGGTTGATCGGCGCCAGAAGCGCGTCGATGCGCTCGTCCCCGACACGGCTTTCGATGCAGATGGCTCCCTGGCCCGGCGCCGGCGGGAAGACATCCAGCGGCAGGGCTTCGGTGACGTGATCGGCAAGGCCAAGGCGCATGAGGCCGGCCATTGCGAGCAGCGTGCCGTCGACCTGCCCCTCCGCCAGCTTGCGCAGGCGGGTCGGGACGTTGCCCCGGTAGAGAACCACCTTCAGATCCGGACGCATGCGGCGCAAGAGCGCCTGCCGGCGCAGCGAGGACGACCCGACCGTCGCGCCCTGCGGCAGGTCGAGAAGCTTGTCCGATACGCCGCCGATGAAGGCGTCCCGCGCATCCTCTCGCGGCAGGAAGCAGGAGAGGTGGAGGCCGTCCGGCAGTTCGGTCGGCATGTCCTTGGAGGAGTGGACCGCGAGGTCGATGCGGCCATCGGCGAGCCGTTCCTCGATCTCCAGCGTGAACAGGCCCTTGCCGCCCACTTCCGCGAGGGCGCGGTCCTGAATGCGGTCGCCGGCCGTCGAGATGATGACGATCTCGAACGCCTCTTTCGGCAGGCCGTGCGCGGTCATGAGACGCGTCCGTGTCTCGTGGGCCTGGGCGAGGGCGAGGTCGCTGCCGCGCGTGCCGATCCGGAAAAGGTCCGTTTCCATCGTGAGCCTGCTTGTGTTACCTGCGCGGAAACCATTGCCGCGCGCCGCGAGTGCCTTAAACCGAAGCCATCATGTCCGACAAGCCAACCGGTCCGATCGCCGCATTTCCATCCCGCACGCATGCCGGCGAGCGACTGGTGCTCGGCATCGAAACCAGTTGCGACGAGACGGCCGCTTCGGTCGTCGCGGGCCGTGCCGGGGCAGGAACGGCCGCGCCCACGGTGCGCATCCTCTCCAATATCGTTCTCAGCCAGATCGAGGAGCATGCGGCGTTCGGCGGCGTCGTTCCGGAAATCGCCGCGCGGGCCCATGTCTCCGCGCTCGACGGCATCGTTCAGGCGGCGCTCGACGATGCCGGGGTGACGCTCGGCGAACTCGATGCCATCGCCGTCACCGCCGGGCCGGGCCTGATCGGCGGGCTCATGGTCGGCCTGATGACCGGCAAGGCGCTGGCCTTCGCCGCCGACAAGCCGCTCATTCCCGTCAATCATCTGGAAGGCCATGCGCTGACGGCGCGGCTGACCGACGGCCTCGCCTTCCCTTACCTGCTGCTTCTCGTCTCCGGCGGACACACCCAGATCCTGCTGGTGCGCGGGGTCGGCGATCATGAACGCCTCGGCACGACGATCGACGATGCGCTTGGCGAAGCCTTCGACAAGACGGCCAAGCTGCTCGGCCTGCCCTATCCGGGCGGTCCCAATGTGGAGAAGGCCGCGGCGCAGGGCGACGGGACCCGCTTTGTCCTGCCGCGCCCGCTGAAGGGCGAGAAGCGGCTCGACTTCTCCTTCTCCGGTTTGAAGACAGCCGTCCGGCAGGCGGCCGAAAGTGTCGCGCCGCTGACCGAACAGGACGTCGCCGATCTCTGCGCCTCCTTCCAGGTGGCCGTCTCCGCGACGTTGCGCGATCGCGTCGGCAGAGCATTGGAACATTTCACCGCAGCGTTCCCGTCCCACACGATGCCGGCGCTTGTGGTCGCGGGTGGGGTGGCGGCGAACGGCGCCATCCGAGAGACGCTCGGGACCCTCTGTGACGAGAGAGGCTTTCGGTTCGTCGCGCCACCCCTCGCGCTCTGTACGGACAACGCCGCCATGATCGCCCATGCCGGCCTCGAGCGGCTGCTGGCAAATCTCGTCCCTGCCGCCGAAGAGGTGTTCGCGATGCCGCCGCGCTCGCGCTGGCCGCTCGACGAGGCTGCCATTCCGCTGGTCGGGTCGGGCAAGCGGGGGGCCAAGGCGTGAGCGCATCGAGAACAGTCGAAGGCCCGGTGGCGGTTCTCGGAGGCGGATCGTGGGGCACGGCGCTTGCCGTACCGCGTTGCATGCCGGCCACGAAGTCCGGCTCTGGGCGCGTGACGAACGGCTCGTCAACGAGATCAACAAGCACCGAACCAACCGTCATTATCTGCCGGACGTGCTGCTGCCGCCCGGCATCGCCGCCTCCGCAAGCCTCGAAGAGACGCTGGATGGGGCGGGCCTGGTCCTGTCGGTCGTGCCCGCGCAGGCGACGCGGAGCGCGCTCGCGGCGGCGGCGGCGCACATGCCGTCCGGCGTTCCGGTCGTCCTCTGCGCCAAGGGGATCGAGCGCGACACCGGAAAACTCGTCAGCGAGCTGCGCGGCGAGACCTTACCGGATACGCCGCTTGCCGCGTTATCCGGTCCGTCCTTCGCCGCCGACGTCGCGCGCGGACTTCCGACGGCGGTGACGGTCGCTGCCGAGGATTTCGATCTGGCCCACCAACTGGCGGAAATGCTCAGCGCGCCGGCCTTTCGCTGTTATTCCACCGACGATCTGCGCGGCGTTGAAGCGGGCGGCGCGCTCAAGAACGTGCTCGCCATCGCCGTGGGCGCGGCCGCGGGGGCCAATCTCGGAGCCAGCGCCCGCGCCGCGCTCGTCACGCGCGGCTTCGTCGAATTGCGGCGGCTGGGCGTGGCGCTGGGCGGCCATCGCGATACGCTGATGGGCCTGTCCGGCCTCGGCGACCTGATCCTGACCTGCGGCTCGGAACAGTCGCGCAACTTCACCTATGGCGCGACGCTCGGGCGGGGTGGGTCGACCGAGGGGCTGAGGCTGGCGGAGGGCGTTCGCGACGGCGGGCATCGCGGCCGAACTGGCGCGCCGCCACGACATCGAGACGCCGATCATCGACGCCACCGTGGCGCTGCTGGAAGGCGAAAGCTCCGTCCGGGAGCTGGTCGCCGACCTGATGACGCGGCCGGTCAAGGCCGAGGACAACATCTGAGATCGAAACGGAGACGATCATGCATTTCGCCCTTATCTGCACCGACAAGCCGGACGGCCTTTCCCTGCGCAAGGAAACGCGTGCGCAACATCTGGACTGGTTGCGACCGCAGGAAGAGGCGGGCCGCGTCGTCTTCGGCGGCCCCTTCCTCGACGATGCGGGAGAGATGACGGGCTCGCTCATCGTCTTCGACGTCGCGGACCGTGCGGAGGCCGAAGCGCTGGCCGCCAGCGATCCCTACGCGAAGGCGGGCCTGTTCTCGTCGACCGAACTGAAGGCGTGGAAATGGGTGGCCGGAAAGCCGTCCGACAAGGCATGAACTACTGGCTCTTCAAATCCGAGCCCTTCAAGTTCTCCTGGGACGATCTCGTCGACAAGGGCAAGGCCGGCGAACAGTGGGACGGCGTGCGCAATTACCAGGCGCGCAACAATATGCGCGCCATGGAGATCGGCGATCGCGGCTTCTACTATCATTCGAACGAGGGGCTGGAGGTGGTCGGCATCTGCGAGGTTTGCGCGCTGGCGCATCCGGACATCGACGACCGACGACCCGCGCTGGGATTGCGTCGACATCCGCGCGCTCGCTCCGATGCCGAACCCGGTCACGCTGAAGGACGTCAAGGCCAACGAAAAGCTGTCGGACATGGCGCTGGTGACCTCCATGCGGCTGTCCGTCCAGCCGGTGAAGGCCGAGGAGTGGACCGAAGTCTGCCGAATGGGCGGAGTCGATCCGGAGACGCTGAAGCCGGTCTGACGCGGCGTTTCGCAGCATTGAAACTCGCAGGGCAGGGGCCAGATAGCGATGCCAGTCCGCCCCTTCAGCCGAAGCGTCAATCCATGGGTGTCTTCACCGATCTCGGCCAACTGGTCTTCGCTGACGGCGCGGACCGCGTCTGCGAGGACATTCCCGAGAGCGCCTGCGCCGAGCAGCCGCGCAATGCGGGACTGCACATCGCCGCGCTGACGGCGACCAAGACCGGCGACGCGCTGATCGATCCGAAGCTCGTCCTGCCATGGCTGCTGAACGCGGTCGGTGCGCCGGCCGCCGCGATCGGCCTTCTGGTGCCGCTGCGCGAATCCCTCGCCCTGCTGCCGCAGATCATCGAAAGTCACCGTGTCCGCCGGATCGCCCGGCGCAAATGGGTCTGGGCGCTCGGCTCGGCGGTGCAGGCAGCGGCCGTCGCGGCAATGGCGGCGACGATGCTCGTCCTCGAAGGCGCTCTCGCCGGGTGGCTGACCGTCGGCTTCCTCGCCATCTTCGCGCTCGGCCGGTCGCTGTCGTCGGTGTCGTACAAGGATGTTCTCGGCAAGACGATCAGCAAGGGCCATCGCGGCTCCGTCACGGGTCTCGCCGGTTCGCTGGCGGCGGCCTTCGCCCTTGCCTTCGGCGCGTCGCTCGCCTTCGGCATTCTGCCGTTGACGAAACCAGTGCTCCTCGGCGCGCTGGCGTTGGCCGCGGGGCTGTGGGCGCTGGCGGCGTTTCTGTTCACCCTGCTCGTCGAGGAGGCCGGCGCGAACGATGACGGTCGGGATGGTTTGCGGGCGCTGCTGCGTTCAGCGGGCGATCTCTGGGCGGACAGGCAGTTCCGGCTGTTCTGCCTGACCCGCGCCCTCCTGACGGTGACAGCGCTTGCGCCGCCCTACCTGCTGCTTTCGGCCGGACAGCAGGGCGGCCGCGCGCTTGGCCATCTCGGCAGCTTCGTCCTCGCCTCGGCCTTCGCGGCCATTGTCGGCAGTTATGTCTGGGGCTGGCTGTCTGATCGTTCGAGCCGGCAGGTCCTGCTGTGGAGCGCCGTCTTCGCCGCGCTCGTCCTGTCCCTCGCTGCCGGTCTCTCCGCCTTCCACCCCTTCGGCGGATGGTGGCCAATGCTGGCGCCCTTCGCGCTGTTTCTGCTGCAACTGGCCTATCAGGGTGTCCGCCAGGGGCGGGTGATCCACCTCACCGACATGGCGCCTGCCAGGGAGCGCTCCGTCTACACCGCCTTTTCCAACACGTTCATCGGGCTCGTCCTGCTGCTGATGGGCGTTTTTGGCCTGGTCGCCGAACTGATCGGCACCTCCGCCGTGCTGGCGCTTTTCGCTCTCTTCGCGCTTGCCGCCATTCCGGTCGGCTGGCAACTCGACGAGGTGCAGCGGCGGTGAGGCTCGATCCGGCGAGGGCCGACGACTTCGTCAGGACCAACACAGCGCTGCTCGCTCCGCCGCATGTGCCGGAGATCCGCCTGCACCTCGCCGACGAGGCGATCGCGCTGTGGGAGAAGACCGAGGAGGAACTCCACGAAATCGGGCTGCCGCCGCCCTTCTGGGCCTTCGCCTGGGCCGGCGGGCAGGGCGCTGGCCCGCTACATGCTGGATCATCCCGAGACCGTCACGGGGCGCACCGTCCTCGATTTCGCCAGCGGCAGCGGCCTCGTCGCCATCGCCGCGATGAAGGCCGGCGCGCGATCGGTGCTGGCGGCCGACATCGACCCGTTCTGCCGGCGTCGCGATCCGGCTCAATGCCGCGGCGAACGGCGTGTCGGTCGAGTCCGCAATGACGACCTGATCGGCCGCGACGAGGGCTGGGACGGTCGATCCTCGCCGGCGACGTGTTCTACGACAAGCGCTGGCGGCGCGGCTGTGCCGGCTGGTTCGACACGCTCGTCGACCGCGGCGCGATCGTCCTCGTCGGCGATCCCGGCCGGACCTATCTGCCGCAATCGGAGCTGATCGCGCTCGCCGAGCTACGAGGTGCCGGTGACGCGCGTGCTGGAGGATGCCGAGGTGAAACGGACGACAGTCTGGCAATGGAAAGGGAGGAGCGCCTCATGACCTATTCGATCATCGGCCGGGATCTCGACAAGGGCGAGATCGGTTGTGCGGTGCAGTCGAAGTTTCCAGGGGTCGGTTCGCTGGTGCTGCATGGGCGCGGCGGCGTCGGTGCCGTGACGACGCAAGGGTTCGCCGATCCGCGCGCGGCCGCGAAGATGCTCGACCTGATGGAGCATGGCGCGTCGGCGGACGAGGCAGCGGCGATCGCCGTCCGCGATCTCGACGGCGTCGCCGAGCGGCAGTTCGGCGTCCTTGCCATGCATGGCGCCGGTGTCGGCCATACCGGGGCCGCGATGGATGACTGGAACGGCTTTTCCGGCTGCATGTCCGGGGATGGCTGCATCGCCTGCGGCAATGCGCTCGTCGGCGAAAACGTCGTGGCGGCGATGATCAGGACATTCGAGGCAATGGCCGACAGTCCTCTCGCCGATCGCTTGATCGCGGCCCTGCGGGCGGGACGGGACGCCGGCGGCGAACTGCGCGGCGAACAGGCTGCCGGACTGCTGGTCCTCAAGGAGGAGGGCGGCTATGGCGGGTTGTCGCGACCGCATGGTCGACATCACCGTCTATGACCACGAAACGCCCATCGAGGAACTGGCGCGCTGCCTGCACCTGCACCGGATGTCCTATCTCCCATCCGATCCGGAGAAGATGGTGCCGATCCAGGGCGAGACAGCGGCCTATCTGAAGCGATTGCTGAGCCGGAAGGACTTTCCGGTCTCCAGGGGGGAGGAATGGACCGGGACCGATACGGACGTGCTCGCCCGTTTTCTCGGCGAAGCCAATTACGACAATCGCATCCACTATGACGGCCGGATCGACGGCGAGGTGCTGGAGGACCTGAAGGCAAAATATCCGGACTAGGCGTTGAAGCCACCAGCGACCGTCCTACTCCTAATCGTCTATCGGAACCGCTTCATCTTTTGACGCGAAGGAGAGCGCGATGCACCGGATTGGCTTGCTTCTGCTGGCGATAGGAGGGCTCGTGGTGCTTGCCGTGGCTCTCTACGGCTATTTCATGCCGCTGACCGGCATCAACGAAACAGCGGGAGCACTGCTTGCAGCGCTTGGCGGTGGAGCGCTGGTGCTCGGCGCCATCCTCATGGCCGGGATCGACCAGGGCGGGTTGCGCGTCGCGCTCATCGTCCTCGTGGTGGTCGCGGCCATCCTGACCGGGCTCGCCGGATGGTTTCTCCTTCACCTCTCCATTGTCGCCGCGGCGCTGGTTGCGCTCCTCGGAGTGCTGATCGCCGCCCTCGCCGATCCATATCCGGAGGCCGCATCATGAGCCGCATGCCATTTCTTCTGCCGCTGCTGTGCGCCCTGATTCTTTCCGGCCCGGCTCTTTCGCAAACCGATCTTCAGAACGCCTCGCCCGGCGCCGGTTCGTCCTCGGAGGACAGCACGCGCACCAGTCCGCCCGAGCCGGGAACGACCTCCCAGAGCCAGCCGGCGGATCAAGAGCCCACGCGCAACACGGAAACGGTCACGGAAACGACGGCGGCGCCGAAGCCGCAGCCGCAGACCCCGATCGGCCCCCGCTCGACCGACTGGACGACCTTCAACGGAAATCTGGCGGCGCAGAAATATTCACCCGCGGACCAGATCACGGCGGAGAATGTCGGCAAGCTGGAGAAGGTCTGGGAGTTCCACACCGGTGACGTTTCGGACGGATCGGGCGAGCTGCCGGCCACGGTCTGGTCGGCAACGCCGATCTACGCCAACAAGACGCTCTATCTCGGCACGCCATTCTACCGGATCATCGCGCTCGACCCGGCGACCGGCCAGGAGAAATGGTCGTACAACACCAACAGCACGCTGAAGGCGCTCACCCAGCCGGCGCTCAAGAACCGCGGCGTTACCTATTGGCAGGCGGAGAATCCGAAGCCCGACACGCCGTGCGAGAAGCGGGTCTACATCGGCACGATGGACGCCACGTTGCACGCGGTCGACGCCGACACCGGCAAGCCCTGCACCGATTTCGGCGACAACGGCGTGCTGGACGTCAACAAGTGGAACACGACCAATGATCGCTGGCCGCTGTCCCTGCTGCAGCCGCCGACCGCCTATAAGGACAAGCTCTTCATCGGCTGGGCCGGCAAGGACTGGGAGTGGGCCACGGCCCCGCCCGGCTCCGTCTTCGCCGTCGATGCGCGAACCGGGGAGATGGAGTGGGAGGTGAACTTCCTGCCGGCGGATATCCGCGAAGAGACGGGCACGGCCAATGTGTGGGCCTCGATGAGCGTCGATGAGGAGCGGGGCATCCTCTATCTGCCGGTGTCGTCGCCGAGCCCCAATTACTGGGGCGGCAACCGCACCGAGAAGATTCCGCTTGCGACGTCGGTCACCGCGGTCGACACCGAAACGGGCGAGATCATCTGGTCGCGGCAACTCGTCCATCACGACATTTGGGACTACGACACCGATGCCGCGCCGACGCTGGTCGACCTGCAGGTGGACGGCAAGACCGTGCCGGCGCTGGTGCAGACAACCAAGCAGTCGATGCTCTACGTGCTGAACCGCGAGACCGGCGAACCGATCTTCAGCCCGGAGGAGCGGCCGGTTCCGGCGTCCCACGCGAAGGGCGAGCAGGCTTCGCCGACCCAGCCCTTCTACATGACGCCGCCGCCGACCCATGATTACGAGCACTATCCGAAGCTCAGCACGCTCGCCAATATCGCCAGCTTCGGTCAGTGCGAGGAACTGGTCGACGGCATGCGCTATGAAGGGCTCTTCACACCGCCGTCGGAAGAGGGGACGATCGTCTATCCCGGCACGGCCGGCGGCATGCAGTGGGGCGGCGGCTCGGTCGATCCGAATACGGGCCGCTTCTACGTCAACGTCTCCAAGGTCGTCCAGACGCTGACGCTGGTGCCGCGTGAAAGGTACGAGGAGATCGAGGGCGGTAGCGGTAACGAGCAGGGCTATTATCCGCAGTTCGGCGCGCCGTACGGCTTCAAGCTCCTCAACTGGGTGTCCGACATGGGACTGCCTTGTTGGGAGCCGCCCTACGGGACGCTGTCGGCCTATGACCTCAACACCGGAGAGCGGCTCTGGGAAGTGCCGTTCGGCCGCTCCAAGAAGTGGGGCTTCTACGGGCCGGAAAGCTGGGGTTCGCCCAATATCGGCGCACCGGTTCTGACGGCCGGCGGCGTGATCTTCATCGGAGCGTCGATGGATTCGTTCGTCAGGGCGATCGATCCGGAGAACGGCAAAGTGCTGTGGAGCGACATCGTTGCCGCGCCCTCAGTCAGCAACCCGGCCGTCTATGTCCATGACGGCCGCGAATATGTCGCCTTCGTCGCTGGCGGCAATTCCATCCTGTCGCCGGCGGTCTCCGATCAGTTCGCGGTCTATGCACTGCCTCAAGATACCGACTGACGTCAGGCGCGGCCGATCGGCTGGCCGTGCGGACCCGGCTGGACATGTAGGTGACCGGCGATGGTTGCGGCGATATCGGCGAAGGTTTCGCGCATCGCTCCTTCGCCGGGCGCCGTACCCGCACCGGTGATCAGGATCGGCACCCGTTCGCGTGTGTGATCGGTGCCGTCCCAGGTGGGATCGTTGCCATGATCGGCCGTGATGATCAGAAGATCGTCGGGCCGAAGGCGATCCAGGATCTCCGGTAGCCGCGCGTCGAACCATTCCAGCGCGGCGGCGTAGCCTGCCGGGTTGCGGCGATGGCCGTAGAGCTGATCGAAATCGACGAAGTTGACGAAGGCGATACCACCATCCGGCAGTTCGTCCAGAGCCTGAAGCGTTTCGGCCATCAGCGCCGGATGGCCGGAGGCCTTGCGGGATTCTCGTCACGCCGCGATGGGCGAAGATGTCCGCCACCTTGCCGATGGTCCGCACCACATGCCCTGCCTCGCTCAGGCGGTCGAGAATGGTCGGCTCGGGGGGTGGCACGGAATAGTCCCTGCGATTGCCGGTGCGCTGGAACTCGCCCGGCTTCTCGCCGATGAAAGGGCGGGCGATGACGCGGCCGATCCTGTATCGGTCGGCAAGGTCACGCGTCGACTCGCAGAGATCGTAGAGCTGCTGCAGGCCAAAATGCTGCTCATGCGCCGCGATCTGGATCACCGAATCGGCCGAGGTGTAGACGATCGGCTTGCCGGTCGCGATGTGCGCCTCGCCGAACGCCTCGATCACGCCGATGCCTTCGGCATGGCGGTCCGCGAGGATGCCCGGCAGGTTGCCAGCCTCTATCATGCCCTCGCGGATATCGTCCGGCAGGGTCGGGATCGTCTTTGGCAGGTAGCCCCAGTCGAACGGGACCGGCACGCCGCCGATCTCCCAATGGCCGCTGATCGTGTCCTTGCCCCTGGAGACCTCCGTCGCCGTGCAGGCGCGGCCGATAAGGTCCGGCTCGTCCGAAAAACCCGCCGGCAGTTCGCCGGTCGCCTGACGGGCGGCGATGCCGAGACCGAGCCGTTCCAGATTGGGCAGCCGCAGCGGTCCGGAGCGTTCATCATTGTCACAGCGTCCGGCGGCGCAAGCCTCGGCGATGTGGTGCAGGGTCGAGGCGCCGAAATCGCTCTCGCCGCCGTTGAAATAGTCGCCGGCATCGGGCGCGCCGCCGACGCCGAAGCTGTCCATCACGATCAGAAATGCGCGTGCCATGTCACCATCCGTCTATCGCCGCACGATCAGGCGGCGGCCTGGTTTCAGATAGGGCAAGAGCCGAACCATGTCGCGAGGCGCGAGCGCGATGCAGCCTTGCGTCGCCGGATAACCCGGCGCGGCGAGATGCAGGAAGATCGCGCTGCCGGCGCCACGGACCCTCCTGGTGAAATTATGGTCGAGGACGATGCAGCAATCGTAGAGCCGGTCCGCACGGGTCATCCGCTCGTGGCTGGCGGGGAAGGGAAGCTGAACCGGCCGATTATAGGCGGGATGCGCCGGCGCGTCGCACCAGCCATCATCGGCGCGGAGAGTGCGGAGCGGGAGCGGCGCGCTCTGCCGCCAGCCGCGGTCGGCGCGGCGATAGCCGAACAGGATCGGGTGGCTGCCGAGCGGCGTGCCGCCATCGCCCTCGCGTTTGAGCGAGACGAGGCCCGTGCGACCCAGCGCACACGGAAGACTGAGGGGTCCGAGCGTGAGACGTCCGTGATGAGGCCCGGTCGGCGCCCGTCTCACCACAAGGGGGGCCCGGCGGACGCTGCCGACATTGAATGGAAAGTTAACGGAGATCATGTTTCATGGGTTGTGAGTATGATAAACAGCTATTCTGACTTTCCGTGGGCTGAATCTCCGGGGCGACCATGACCACGCGAACCATTCTCGTCGTCGACGACGATGATACCCTGCGGCAGACGCTCGTCGAGCAACTCGGTCTCTATGACGAGTTCGAGGTCATCGAGGCCAAGTCCGCCAGCCAGGGGATCAATACCGCACGGACCCATGTCGTCGATCTGATCATCATGGATGTCAACCTGCCGGATCTCGACGGGCGGGAAGCGGTCAAGGTGCTGCGCAAGAACGGCCTGCGCACGCCGATCATCATGCTGACGGCGCAGGACACCGATTCCGACACGATTCTCGGCCTTGAGGCCGGTGCCAATGACTATATCACCAAGCCGTTCCGATTCGCCGTCCTGCTGGCCCGCATCCGCACGCAACTGCGCCAGTTCGACCAATCCGAGGATGCGAGCTTCACGGTCGGACCCTACACGTTCAAGCCGAAGCAGAAGGTGCTGTTCGACCAGGGGGGCGGCAAGGTAAAGCTGACCGAGAAGGAAGCGAACATCATCCGCTACCTGATCCGCGCCGATCAGCGCGTGGTCACACGCGATACGCTGCTGGAAGAGGTCTGGGGCTACAATAGCGGCGTGTCGACCCACACGCTCGAAACGCATGTCTACCGCCTGCGCCAGAAGATCGAGCGCGACCCGTCCAATTGCGAGATCATCGTCACCGAGGGTGGCGGCTACAAGCTGGTTCCCTGACGGCCGGCTGGTGCGGCGGTTCTGTCGTCCAGGAACGTGCCCGGAAAGAACTGAATGTCTCTCAATGACGATATCGCCGCGCTCGCGCAGGTCCCGCTGCTCTCTCCGCTGGATGACGAGCAGTTGCGTATCCTCGCCTTCGCCTGCGAAAGCGTTCGACTGGACGAGGGGCAGGAGCTGTTCCGCAAAGGCGCCAATGCCGACAGCGCCTTCATCGTGCGCTCCGGCACGGTCGCCGTCGAAACGCAGGCGGGGCGGCCGGCGGACGTTTTCGGACGGGATTCGGTGCTCGACGAGCTTGCGCTGATCGCGACCACCACCCGGCCCGGCACGGCCACGGCGGTCGAAGGTCCGGCGACGCTGCTGCGGCTCAGCCGCAACACGCTGCGGCGGGTGCTCGAGGAATATCCCGGGCTCGCCCGCGCCATGCACGACATTCTGCGCGACCGGCTCGCCACGATGACGGCCCGGATCGGGGCGATCGGCGATCGCTTTGAAGACTAGAGCCTGACTGACTTCTGGCTCAGTCCAGGTCGAACCGTGCAATGACGGGGACGTGATCGCTCGGGCGCTCCCATCCGCGCGCATGGCGCAGCACGTCGAGCCCCGCCAGATGCGGGACCAGCGCGGGGCTGCCCCAGACATGGTCGAGGCGGCGGCCCCTGTCGGAGGCTTCCCAGTCGCGGGCGCGATAGCTCCACCAGGTATAGAGCGTCTCTTCCGGCGGGATGACCGTGCGCATCAGGTCGGCCCAGCCATTGCCGACGCGCAGACGCTCCAGCGTGTCGGTCTCCAACGGCGTATGGCTGACGACCTTCAAGAGCTGCTTGTGGCTCCAGACGTCGGTCTCCAGAGGCGCGATGTTGAGATCGCCGACGAGGACGGCGAAATCCGCCCGGTCGTCCTCGGCATGGACGCGCTGCATCTCGTCCAGGAAGTCGATCTTGTGGCGGAATTTGGGGTTGATGTCGGGATCCGGTTCATCGCCGCCCGCCGGAACGTAGAAATTGTGCAGGAGGATGGATCTGTCGCCGGTTCTGAACCTCACGGACAGATGCCGGCAATCGCCCTTGGCGCAATATTCGCGCTTCTCGACCAGATCGAGCGGACGGCGGGAGAGCGTCGCGACGCCGTGATAGCCCTTCTGGCCGTTCACCTCGATCGCCTCGTAGCCCTTGGCGCGCAGCGGCTCGAACGGGAACTTGTCGTCCGGGCACTTGGTCTCCTGGAGGCAGAGGATGTCCGGCGCATATTCGTCCAGAAAGTTCTCCACGAGAGGCAGGCGCAGCCGCACCGAATTGATGTTCCAGGTGGCGATGGAGAAAGGCATGGGGCGTCGGATCTCCGGGTCATTGTGCGCCGGAAAAATGGCGGCGCCAGGCGTCCTACGCAATGCAAAAGGCCCGCTTGTCGCGGGCCTTCGACAGGAAAACGTCTTTCCGGCCGTGACAGGTCCTATCGGCCCTGCATGTTGCTCTTCATCGCCTGGCGGTTGACGCGCTTATAATCGATGGCGAATTTCGAAGCATCGACGCCGGCGCCCTCCTGCACGTTGAACAGCATGACGGTCGTGTCCTTGCCCTGTGCATCGGTGATGGTCCACTGGCGCAGCGCGTTGGTGTTCGGATCGAACATCATGGTGATGCTGGCATTGCCGAAGACGCTCTTGTCGGCCATCACCACCGTGACGAGGTCGGGGTCGACCTTGACGCTCTTGACGCGGTCGCCGGACAGATCGATCTGCTCGTCCAGCAGCAGCTTCAGCGGCGTCTTGGACAGCGGATACATGTCGTAGGTCTTCAGCTTCTTGTTGTTCATCACCACGTTGCGGCCATCGGCGACGACGCTGAACTGAGCCGGCGGCTCATAGTCGAAGCGGATCTTGCCGGGGCGGGCGATCTGGAAGGTGCCGCCGGTCTGCTCGCCGCGCGGCCCGAACTGCACGAACTCGCCCTTCATCGTCTTCACCGAGGCGAAGTGATCGGCGATCTTCTGTGCGACGGCGCCGCCTTGGGCGATGGCCGCGCCGGCAGGCGCCGCGATGGCGAGCGCCGCGCCGAGGGCGATGGCTGCAAGGGTCCGCGCGGGACGCTTGGGTGGGGTCATGAATGTCCTCGTCATGTGAGTCGTCCTCTTCGGCGCCCGTCTAGGCGCATAGATGGGCAAGAGGATGACGGAGGTCGAGAGGGTTCGGCCTTGCCGTGCGTCAATCGTCGAATTCGTCGCGCGGCACCAGGATCTCGCGCTTGCCGGCATGGTCGGCGGGACCGATCACGCCCTCCTGCTCCATCCGCTCGATGATCGAGGCGGCGCGGTTGTAGCCAATGCTGAGCCGGCGCTGGATGTAGGAAGTCGACGCCTTGCCGTCGCGCAGGACGATTGCGACCGCCTGATCATAGGGATCTTCGCTGTCGAGGTCGCCGGCGCCTGCGCCGCCGCCCTCACCGCCGCCCTCTTCATCGTCGTCGTCAGTGTCCTCGGTGACGGAATCGAGATATTCCGGCACGCCCTGCGTCTTCAGATGGTTGACGATGGCTTCCACCTCCTCGTCCGAGACGAAGGGGCCGTGGACGCGCTGGCTGCGGCCGCCGGCGGCCTGGTAGAGCATGTCGCCCATGCCGAGCAGCTGTTCGGCGCCCATCTCGCCGAGGATCGTCCGGCTGTCGATCTTGCTGGTCACCTGGAAGGAGATGCGGGTCGGGAAGTTGGCCTTGATCGTGCCGGTAATGACATCGACCGAGGGGCGCTGGGTGGCCATGATGACATGGATGCCGGCGGCCCGCGCCATCTGCGCCAGACGCTGCACCGCGCCCTCGATCTCCTTGCCGGCGACCATCATCAGATCGGCCATCTCGTCGATGATCACGACGATGAAGGGCATCGGATCGAGGTCCATCTCCTCGTGCTCGTAGATCGCCTCGCCGGTGTGCCGGTCGAAGCCGGTCTGGACCGTGCGGGTGATTGTCTCACCCTTGGCGTTGGCCTCGTTGACCCGCGCATTGAAGCCATCGATGTTGCGTACGCCGACCTTGCTCATCTTGCGGTAGCGCTCTTCCATCTCGCGAACCGTCCATTTGAGGGCGACGACGGCCTTCTTGGGGTCGGTGACGACCGGCGAGAGGAGGTGCGGGATGCCGTCATAGACGGAGAGTTCAAGCATCTTCGGGTCGATCATGATCAGCCGGCACTGCTGCGGCGTCAGCCGGTAGAGCAGCGACAGGATCATCGTGTTGATCGCCACCGACTTGCCCGAGCCGGTGGTGCCGGCGACCAGCAGATGCGGCATCTTGGCAAGATCGGCGATCACCGCCTCGCCGCCGATGGTCTTGCCGAGCGACAGGCCGAGCTTGCTCTTGGTCTGCTGGAAGTCCTTGCCGCCGATCAGCTCACGCAGATAGACGGTCTCGCGCTGCTCGTTCGGCAGCTCGATGCCGATGGCGTTCCGGCCCGGCACGACGGCGACGCGCGCGGCGATGGCGCTCATCGAACGGGCGATATCCTCGGCGAGGCCGATCACCCGCGACGACTTCACGCCGGGCGCAGGCTCGAGTTCATAGAGCGTGACGACCGGGCCGGGCCGCACCGTCATGATCTCGCCCTTGACCCCGAAATCGTTGAGCACCGCCTCCAGCTGGCGGGCATTGTCGGCCAGCTGCGCCTCGGTGACCCGCGCGCCGGGGCCGAGCTTCTTCGGCTCGGCGAGAAAGCGCGGCGACGGCAGTTCGAACTTGCCGCTCCGGACCGCTTTCGCGGCGGCGCGCCGCGGCGCCGGCGCGGCCGGCTTCTGCTCCGTCTTCGGCTTTTCATTGGAGTGGACGAGCTGCGGACGGAACGGGACGATCCGTTCCTCCGGCCCACCGGCATCGGCGCCCTCGTCATCGGCGTCCCACGGCAGATCGTCGTCATGCGAGGCGGGTTCCGGATCGGGCCAGGTCGTCGTCCCGGTCTTCGAGATAAGCCGCGTCCTCCTCGTCGATCAGGAGGCCATCCGGCGGGGTGTCGGGCAGCGCTCGCTCACGGCCGTCATTCCAGTCGACGGCGGGCTCGCGCTGGGTGGCGCGGTCATTGGCGGGCGTCAGGCGCGGCGGATCGAGGCGACGCTCGGCATGGGCCGCGCGGCTGCGCCTCGCGGAGGCCCGCGCCTTGTAGATCATGTGCGTCGCCGCGCCGAAGAGAGCGACGGAAATCCTGCGCCAGGCCGGCTCGGCTTGCGGGTCGTCCAGTTCCCAATCCTCGAACGGCTCCGGTTCTTCCTGCCGCTCGGGCATTTTCGGCGTCAGCGCGGGCAGGAGAGACCAGATGGCCGCACGGGTGAAGAGCCAGGCGGCACCCGCTCCGGCCGCCATGCCGATGCCGGCGGCGATGACGCCGTCGGCCGGGCGGCCAAGCAGCATCGCCGGAAGGCGCAGCAGCATGTCGCCGATGACGCCGCCGAGGCCGGACGGAAGCGGCCATGAAGCGTGCACCGGCAGGCAGGCGAGGGCGAGAGTTGTCGCTGCGATGCATCCGGCCCAGGAAAGCAGGCGCCAGATCTTGCGGTCGACAGGGCGGCCGGCGACGAGCAGCCATCCCCATGCGATCGCCGGCAGGATCGCGACGAGCGTCGCCAGTCCGAGGAACTGCGCGGCCAGATCGGCGAAGGCGGAGCCGGGGAAGCCCATGACGTTCTGCGGCGCCCGGTCGGTCGCGAAACTGAAGGACGGATCGTCGACCCGCCATGTCGCCAGCGAGGCAACCGCGAACCCGACCATGGCGATGAGGGCGAGGCCGAGCAGCCGGCCGCCGGCCGTGCGGAGAAAGGTCCGAACGGCACCCGCTCCGTCATCCTTCAGTTCGAAGGCATAGCGGTCGTGAACGTCGCTCATCACTCAATCCCATGGCAAGAGGCGGCATGCGCCGCCGATCCAGGCCAGCCTAAGCGGGAAGGGTTAAACCGCTGTTAACCATCGACCCTCCTTCAGCCGGTGCGCAGCAAGGTCTGCGGGCTGGCTGCCGGATAGGGCGTTGCAACGGCGAGGACCAGGCCGACCAGCAGGAACAGGATGATCATGGCCATGCCGAGGGCCGCCGAACCGCTCAGCGTCGTCACCAGCCCGACCATGAGCGGAGCAAGAAAGCTCGTGGCGCGGCCCGACAGGGCATAGAAGCCGAACCAGCGGCCGGCCTCTTCCTGCGGCACGCTGCGCGCCATCCACGCCCGCGACGAGGCCTGGACCGGGCCGAAGGCGAGGCCGATGAGGAGGCCGAACAGGATGTAACCCTTCTCGGCCGCTGTGCCGAACAGCCCGCCGCTATCGTCGGTCGACAAAGGCAGGGCGCCGAACAGCATCGAACCCGGCCGTGTCGAGATGATGCCGATCGTCGCGACGAAAAGCAGGACGATCGCGCCGATGACGATCCGCTTCGAGCCGATCCGGCTGTCGAGCCAGCCGGCGAGGATGCAGCCGGGAATCGCCGTCAGGTTCAGGATGATGCCGAATATGCCGATTTCCATGATCGGCCAGCCGAAGAGCGCGGCGGCGAAGGTGCCGCCCAGCACGATCAGCGCATTGATGCCGTCCTGGTAGACCATCCGAGCGATCAGGAACCGGGCGATGCCGGGCTGGCGGCGGGCCTCCGCCAGCGTCGTTCCGATCTCGGCGAAGCCGGAACGGATGGCCTCGCCGAAGGACCGCCGCCGGTAGGCGACGTCCGGCGTGAAGAGGAACATCGGCAGGATGAAGACCAGGTACCAGACGGCTGCGATCGGGCCGGTGATGCGGGCGTCCTCGCCCGCCGCCGCATCGAGTCCGAAAAGCGGTTCGACGCCGATCAGCGTACGGCCGGTCTGCGGGTTCGCCGACAGGAAAAGGATGGTGAAGAGGAGGACGATCAGGCCGCCGGCATAGCCGAGCCCCCAGGCGGTGTTCGAGACCCGGCCCGTCTGCTCGGGCGTCGCGATGCGCGGCAGCATGGAATCATTGAAGACGATCGAGAATTCCGCCGCGATCGTCGCCAGGGAAAATGCCCCCACGACCAGCAGGAGCGACGAGCCCGGAGCGGCGAACCAGAGGCTTGCCAGCATCACGATCTTGAGGACCGCGAAGCCGGCGATCCAGGGCTTCTTCGGCCCGGTCTGGTCGGCGATGGAGCCGAGGATCGGCGACAGGAAGGCGATGCACAGACCCGCGACGGCCACCCCATAGGCCCAGGCGGACTGCCCGGCGACCGGATCGCTCGCCAGCCGGCTGACGAAGTAGGGGCCGAAGATGAAGGTGGTGACCACCGTGAAGAAGGGCTGCGCCGCCCAGTCGAAGAACATCCATCCCCAGATGCCGCGCCTGCTTGCGCCCCGCCGGGGCGCTGCGTCGAAAGCTGCCGGGCCCGGTCGTGCCGTGTCGGTCATGATGCGCCTCTCCCCCTCGGCATCGCCGCTACGTGACAGGATTACCCTCTCTGCCGTCGTGACGCGAGAGGCATAAGACGCCATTATGGCGGCGACGATTTATGGAGGTGACGAGATGGCGGACAATCGCGCCGCGAGTGGCGACAAGACGACCCAACCGGATTGGCGCCAGGGGGGACTGCCGAAGGTGATGGCGATCGACCTGCCGCCGGAACAGCCGATGCCCGACGGGATGGGCAAATATTTCGACGTCTGCGAGGAGAAGCTCGGCCTCGTGCCGAACGTCCTCGTCGCGCACGCTTTCGACAGCGAACGGCTCGAGGCCTTCTCGCGGTTCTACAATTCGCTGATGCTGGCGCCGTCGGGCCTGTCCAAGGCCGAGCGCGAGATGATCGCGGTGGTCGTCTCGTCGATCAATCGCTGTCACTACTGCCTGACCGCCCATGGCGCGGCGCTGCGCCAGCTGACCGGCGATCCGGCGCTGGCCGAGACGATCGCGCAGAACTGGCGCGCCGCCGACCTGCCCGAGCGCCAGCGCGCGATGCTGACCTTTGTCGAGACGCTCACCGAACGCCCGGCGACGATGGGCGAGGGCGACCGCGAGGCGCTGCGCGCAGCCGGGTTCTCGGAGCGCGACATCTTCGACATCGCCTCGGTGACCGGCTTCTTCGCGATGAGCAATCGACTGGCGAGCGCCACCGAGATGGCGCCCAATCCGGAGTATCACGCCATGGCGCGGTGACGTGCGGATCGTCCTCCGGCGTCCAGCCTCTTCTATAGTTGGAGTCCGTCGAGCGCCTTCTGCGCCTCGGCGACGAAGGCGGCGATGTGACCGCCATCGACCAGGCAGTGATGGACCTCGACGCAGAGCGCGCAGGACCAGCGCCCGTCCGCGTCCTCCACATATTTGCCCCAGCAGATGCGGGGCACGGAATCGAGCGGCCCCGCCATGGCGTTGGTCAGCGCCGTGAAGTCGATCGTCGGCGTGCAACTCATATAGAGCCAGCCATCGTGGTGGCCGGGGTCCGTGAGACCGGTCGTCGACTTCGCCTCGTCGATCAGCCGGGCGGCCTCGGCCTCGAACGCGGCCAGATTCGCCGCGTGGGGAATGGCGCTGAAGGCGAAGCTGCCATCCGACCGGGCAATGGTCGGCGCAACGCCGATCGTCTCGTGCTCGACGACGCCCAGCGGCTCGCCATCGGCGCCGCCGCGCAGCCGCTGGCGGAAGGCGGGAACCGCATTGCCGGCGACCGAGAGGGCATAGAGGATGGTGATGAAGGGGCGGTGACCGGCCGCCTTCATCTGCGTCATCATTCTGGTGACATCGAGCCGCGTGACGAGGCCGTATTGCGGGCGCTCATAGCCGGCGAAGAAGCGGAACGGACCGGCGCGGTCCCAATTGTCGATATCGATCGTGCGCATCGGAGGGTTCTGCGACGATCCGCGGCGGCGGGCAAGAGACTTCGGATGGCTGCTTTGCCCCTACTCCTGCCGGACACCGGCGAGCAGCGCGCCGCCGCCGATCAGCACGACGCCGCTGCCGCGCCCGAGCCACAGTCGGAACCGCTCGCCGGTCGCAAAGCGGTGTCCCAGCCCGGCCGCCAGCGCGTAGCCGAAATTGACGACGAAGGCGAGGACGACGAACCCGGCCATCATCGCCGCGAACTGCGGGGCAGTGGACAGCTCGGGATCGAGAAATTGCGGGAAGAAGGCGGCGAAGAACGCCAGGCTCTTCGGATTGGCGAGGCCGACCCAGAAGCCCTTGCGCAGCAGCCGCATCCCCTGCGGCGGCGCGTCATGGGGATCGCTCCCCGTGCGCCAGACCCGAATGCCGAGATAGATCAGATAGGCGGCGCCGGCATAGCGGACGACATCGAACAGATGGCCGAACCGTTCGACCACCCAGGCGAGGCCGAGCGATACCAGCGCGACCTGCACCGCCATCGCCGCCGTTGCGCCGAAGACGACCATCAGCCCGGCGCGCCAGCCGCGCAGCGCCGACGTCGCGACGATCAGCGTCACATTGGGGCCGGGCACCACGATGATGACGAAGGAGAGGGCGAGATAGGCGAGAAATACGTCGAGATGCATGGTGACCTCCGCGACAGCGCCATCACGACTAACGCGCCGCGCCCATCCCGCGCAAGCGCCGCCGCCGCTTCCCCGCGGTCGCGGGCAAGGCCCGTCAGATCAGCCAGAGGACCACCATGACGACAAGGCTGGCAAGACCGAAGAGGCCGGCGACGGCGCCGAGATGGCGGCGGGGGAGGGGCCGCGCGACATGGGCGTCGAGCCGATCCAGCACGCCGCGGCCATTGCGCCAGGCGAAGTAGAAGATCAGGATGCCGACGGCGATGAAGCCGCTGGCCGCCAGCTTCGCCACCCATGTCGGTTCGGCGACGCGGAAGATCGCCTTGGTGGCGAGGCCGATGCCGACGGCGGCGAGGCCGGTGCGCATCCAGCCGGCGAAGGTCCGCTCATTGGCGAGCACCGTCCGGTCCTCGGCCCAGTCGGTGCGCTCCTCGGCCCAGCGGGTCTTGTCGTCCGTGGTCTCGTGCTCGTCCATGGGAGCAATCTGATACGGCGTCCGCCAAAAGCAAAGCGCCGGCTGATCGATCATGCGACGGCGGGGCCGAAGCCCCGCCATGTTTTCCCGTCAGTTGGTCAGTTCGATCCAGGCGGTGTCGGTATCGGACGGCCAGGTCTTGCCGGCGATGGTCTCGCCCTCGAAGGTGAAGCGCTTCGTCTCGCCGGCCTCGTCGGAACCCTCGGCCACCTTCCAGACATTCGGCACGTCCTTGTCGCCGAGGCCCTCGGCCTTCTGGCCGTTCCACTGCACCTCGTCGTCGATGCCGAGATAGCCGCGCGGGCGCATGGCCATGATGTGGCTCTTGCTCTCGGTCGCGGCGCCCTCCTTCGGATAGAGCCGCAGATTGACGATGTCGGAGGAGCGCGGGAAGGGCGAGCGGTAGATGTGGTGCGTTGGATAGCCTTCCGCCTCGATGACGAATTCGTAGGTCTGGTCGGGCCTGGCGTCGAACGGACCCCACATTCCGTCGTCGCCGACGGTGGACTGGTGCACCGGCTCGCCCTTGCGGTCGCCGGTCTGCGGATCGGTCTCGTAGACGGAGACCTGCGCGCCCGGCAGCGGCAGATTGTCCGGCCGGTCATTGGCCCAGCCGGAGACCTCGCCGTTCAGCGTCACCGACTGTTCGGCCCTGATCTCGTTGGTCGCCGGCTCCTGGCCGGTGATCGCCTCGAACATGATCTCGAACGCTTCGGGCGAATAGGCCGTCTCGCGATGGTCGGCGCCGGGGATGACCTGATTGTCCGCGCCTTCCAGTTCCGGCCCCTCATGGGTGCCGCCGATCGGCACGCCCGGCGCGCCGATATAGTCGCCCATCGGCTGGTTGTAGAGATCGAACCTGTCGGAGCGGATCGTCGTGACGTCGACATTCTTCATCGTGTCGTAGCCCTCGGCGAGGCCGGTGAGGAACGGGCCGGCGCCGTTGTATTCGGAGCCGAGCCGATCGCCCGGATTGACGTAGACGCCCTTGTAGACGCAGCCGGTCAGCACCGCCGCGTCGGTCTTCTCGGCGCCGCCATAGTTCTGCAGATAGTTGCGGATGGTCTGGCAGCCGCGCGAATTGCCGACGAGATCGACCTTCTGCGCGCCCGTCCGCTGCAGCACCGATTCGACCTTTTCCTTCAACTGGGTGGCGACCTCCTCCGTCGACGAGCGATTGTCCTGCGGGACCGTGTCGTCGTCGCGCGCGCCGGGGTTGTCGAGATCGATCGCGAACATCTTGTCGCGCGGAAAGCCATTGCTCTCGAACCGCCACATCTGGGCCGTCCAGAGGGCGGCGGTGTCGCTGTCGCCATGGACGAAGATGATCGGATCGACCTGCGAGAAATCGCCGGTCGCGGCCGTTTCGGTGGTGGCGCCGTCGGTCTTCGCATCGTCCGTCTGGGCGAGGGCGGGCGTGCCGCCAAGCACGGCCAGGGCGAGCCCGGCGCTGAGCCAGTGTTTCATGTTCATTTCCTCCCGTTTCGGCGGGCTTCGCCGCCTGATGGAAGGATGGGGCGGGGGCCGGCTGGTGGCAAGGCGGGTGGGCCGACCCATCGCCCACCTTCCCCATCACCCCCACCCGAAAGACGCTCCGCGCTTTCGACCTCTCCTCAAGGGGGAGGTTGGGCGCTCGCCTGGTCCTCCCCGTCCTTCGGCCATCTGCCGAGCAGGCCCAGACGGTTCGGCGCGTGTTCCGCGAGAGGGTCCGCCAGACGATCCGGCAAATGGTCGGCCGGACGCGGCTGGAACGCTTCTTCCAGCCGCCGCCGGAAATCGGGATCGCCGCCGTGAAGCCAGCGCTCGCGCTGGATCTGCCGGGCCTCGCGCAGATCCTCGTAGTCCCGCTCGATCTGGCGGTCGGCGCGCCGATGGTGCAGCAACAGCGCGGCGAGGCCGAGGCCGAAGACGACGAAAGCCAGCGGCGGCACGATCAGCGCCAGCGCCTTGATCGCGTCGGGCGCGGACTGGAATGTGTCGAGCAGATCGGCGCGGAAATGGTAAGGGTCCATGGTGCAACTCCCCATCGTCTCCAGGCCCGCCGAAGCACGGCGAGTGCCTGAAATCACTGGAATAGGGGCCACCAGAGAAACTCTGGTGGCCAGGGAGTTAGTAAACCGGCTACGCGGCCGCCCCGGTCTTTAGGCTTTCACCCTGGACATACACCGAGGCCTCCCCGGCCCGATAGGTCGAGAGAGAGTATCGGCCGGCGCGATACCGGCCTAGTAGCCGGGGTTACTAAGCCCCAGACCGGAATATTTTCCGGCCCGAGGATGGTGTAGCGGAGGATGGAAGGATGGGCAAGGGGGGTGGGGGTCAACTGAAATCGAATTAATTTTCCTGTCGGAGCACGCTGTCAGCTTCCCCTTGCCTGCCATCCATGCATCAATCAGGAAAAGAAACAGGATTCTGCTGATGACTAGACGAATTATCGGATTGAGCGCCTCTAAGGAGAACGTCATTTATGTCGACGCCGAAGTCCCAGATGATGACGAGGATCCAATAGTCATTCTCGAGGACGGCAATTGGAAGGTTCAACGAGGAGACCGTTCAGAGGCGTATCAAGTGCTCCACCAGCAATGCGCTGATCACATCCGAGAAGCCGGAATCGAAGAGGCCATTGTGAAGGCGAGCGCGGTGTTGGGACGAGGGGTGGCTAAGCTCGGAATGCTCCACACCGCTGAGGTTCGGGGGGTCATCATTGCTGCTGCGGCATCGGTTTGCAACGTCACGCAGATGAAAAAGGGGGTCGTAAGCCGAACCTACGGTGACCGAAACGTTGACGATTACATCGAAGATGACTCATTTTGGGACGCGAATACTGCCGGCAAGAAACTTCGGAAGATGAGCCGTGAGGTGGCAATGCTTGTCGTGGCGGCGAGGAATCGTTGATGTCAGGATATACTTCAGGCTTGAAGATAGGAATACAGATCGGGAATGGGCATTTCGGCGATGTCCATAAGGGGATAAGATCCTGCACATGGCCCGGTGGCAGTTAAGGTGCTGCGCAGAAAGGCCATGTTTGATGACGCCGAGTGGGCCATTTACAAGAGCGAACACTTGGGCGAAGCCCAGAACCTATCTCGGGCCGAGCACCGGAACGTGGTCAAAGTTCACTACGTTGTGGAAGGAGACGGTGGCGACAGTGTAGTGATATGCATGGCATTCTGCCCTGGCGGCTCGCTCAAGGATCAATTCATAGCGGGACCTATGTCATTGCCGAGCTTGAAGCGGGTCACTACGCAGGTCCTTCACGGGCTTGTGGCGTTGCATCAACGAGGTATGATTCATAGAGATATCAAGCCTGCCAACATTTTGATCGATGGCAATGGTGTTGCTCAACTCGCCGATTTTGGACTTGTGACCGACAGGCTTGTCCTTGGTTATGCTTCGCAAGCCGGCTACAGCGATCACATTGCGTATGAGGTGTGGCATGGAGCAGGTACCAGCGCAAAGACCGACCTCTGGGCGCTCGGTATGACCATGTATCGCCTCCTGCACGGAAAGATCTGGTATGAGGAGGCGCCAAAACCTCGCGTGGTTGTTCAAAACGGTGGCTTTGCGGATACTCTTGCATGGCTTCCCCACGTGCCTAAGGACTGGCGGCGGGTTATACGTAAACTACTATCTGACGACCCATCGAAGCGTTATCAGAGCGCTCAACAAGCCCTCAACGGGATAGCTCCGCTCACAGTAGAGCCGGCGTGGGAGGTCGACGTGACCGATGATCTCGTGCGATGGCAACGGAACAAGGGTCAACGTCTACTTGTTGCAGAATGGGAACGTTTTTCAGAGCGCAAACATCGTTGGCGAGCTTGGAGCGAGCCCACCGGTGGCGGGCGGGCTCGGTCTTTAGCCACGTCTAACGGGACCGTTGGACGCCGCTATGCCGAGGCAGGTCTCCGGAGCTTTCTCTGTTCCTAAGATTTTCGCAGATGCCGCGGGAGCAGGTAAGGTCCGGAGAAGTCCGCACGCTTGAGCTTCCGAACGCCCAACCGGACGCTCGCCTCCGCACGCCGCTCGCTCGCACAATTCCGACAGTAGCTTTTCTCTGCGCTGACGCCGATAGCGGGACGCCAGAATCGACCGCAGCAACGGCACTTTGGAGATGCGACGCTCAGATTTAGCTTCATTGTTTTCATGATGTTTCGCCCCAGCGATTGTTGGGGACAACCTGTGAACAAACAGTAAATCAGGAAGCCGCCCAAGTCAATATCCCCGCTGCTCGGCTTGTTGAGCAAGGATCGTTCTCATTGATCGGCTGCGCCGACGCTCGTCGACGCCCGCCGCCTCTCACCAAATCCCATTTCCATTGGCGGGCCGGCCGCCGCGCTCGCCCTGCATGAGCGGGGCTTCGAGGTCCGCGTGAGGCGTTCGGGCGTTTCTGCGGCTGTTTAAGCCTCCCTATCCACGCCCCCTCCAACCTCCTTTACCCTCTCCGCCATTCGCCTTCCATGGGAGTTTGCCCTCCGCTAGGGCTCCGGGCGTTTGTCGCTCTGAAAGCCAAATCGTTGGCTATCAGCCGCGCTTCGCGCGAGCGCTTCCGCACGGTCGGCGGACCGGAGGTCTGGTCGGGGCGAGGCTAGCGCTTCTTCGCTAGGGCTCCGGGCGTTCGTCGTTCCAATCGACAAATCATAGTCAATTGGCCGGCTTCGCCGAACTCTCCTCACCGTGGCGGGGCGGCCGCAGCAGGTGCGTTCCGCCCGTGGTACAGTTCTCCTTCGGCCACGTGCGGGAACAAGTTGATTGGTGGGCTTTGAAAACTGCCGGGCAACCGGAGGCCAAACCACACCTTTCTCCGGGTCACGGGGTCGGCCATCCGCAAGGGCGGCAGGCTTCGGAAGGCTCGGGGATCGAACCTACCGTGCAAATGGTGAGGCGCGGTTCGCGCAGCGAATCGAGAGCGAACGATTTCGCTCTCGAAGCGACGAACGGCTGGCGGAATGCTGCCGCTCCTACGCGTCTAAACAGGAAATCTGGCGTCAAGCGCCGTCAGCCCTGAACTCCCCTTTCATTGGCCAGACGGCTTTGCCGGGCGTGGCGGCGATGAGGCATGTCTCATGGCGGCGACGTATCATAACGGTCGTCATCCTCGGACTTGATCCGAGGATCCATTCGCAGAGCCCTCCAACAAGGTGGCGGGGGTGGAGGGGTCGGCCCGACGCTTGCCGGTCGCCCGCTGGCGGCGCGTCGCCGTTCAGGCATGGATCCTCGGATCAAGTCCGAGGATGACGAAGCGGCGGTGATTGGCTGATCACCCCCACCCAAGAACGCTTCGCGCTTTCGACCTCCTCTCAAGGGGAGGTGGGGAGGCGTGCCGGTTTCGGGGTCGAGGAGAACGATCGGCCCCTCACCCAAGTGCGGCATCGGCTTGGCTTCGCCTCGCCGTGCCTCCCTATCGCGGCCCTTCGCTTGCGCTCCGGGCGTTCGGCGCTCCAATCGACAAATCGTTGTCGATTGATCCACTTCGTGGACCGCTTCTCACCCCCAAAGGGGCGAGGGGTTGGCGCATGGCAGCGGCCGCCGCCGAGGCCCCTTGGACCGAATGGCGATTCCCCTCCCGCCCGTTCCGCGCTAGCTTCCCCTCCCAACGAGGAGGAGACGATCATGCGGATTGCCATCGCCGGGGCGGGCATTGGCGGGCTGGCGGCGGCGCTCGCGCTGGCCGACAAGGGCTTCGAGGCCCAGGTCTTCGAGGCGGTGCGCGAGATCCGGCCGCTCGGCGTCGGCATCAACGTCATGCCGCACGCTTCCGCCGTGCTCTGGTCGCTCGGCCTGAAGGAGCGGCTCGACGCCACCGCCATCCGCACCCGCGCCATCGAGTACCGGACGCGCTTCGGCCATCTGATCCAGTCCGACCCGCGCAATATGGAGGCCGGCTTCTCGGCGCCGCAATATTCGATCCATCGCGGCCATCTGCAGATGATGCTGCTGGCGGCGGTGCGCGAGCGGCTCGGCGACGACGCGGTGCGGACGGGCGAGGCGCTGACCCGCTTCACGGAGGAGCGCGACGGGGTGACGCTGCATTTCGAGGATGGGGGGCAGGCGCACGCCGACCTGCTGCTCGGCGCCGACGGCCTGCGCTCGGCGGTCCGCGCGCAGCTCCATCCGGGCGAGCCGCCGCTGCATTACGAGGGCACGATGATGTGGCGCGGTGCGGTCGAGACCGATCCGATCGGCGACGGGCGGACCATGGTCATCGCCGGCAATCACGACGTCAAATTCGTCACCTATCCGGTCAGCGAGGAGGCGCGCCGGCGCGGCCGGGCGCTGACCAACTGGGTGGCCGAGCTGCGCCGCGACAGCCCGCGCCACATCCAGGACGCCGACTGGACGCGGCAAAGCTCGCGCGACTTCATCGCCGCGTTCGCCGACTTCCGCATGGACGACATGGACCCGGTGGCGATCATGGAGGCGACGGAAGGGGTGACCGAGTTCCCGATGGTCGACCGCGATCCCGTCGCGCGCTGGACCGAAGGGCGCGTCAGCCTGCTCGGCGACGCCGCCCATCCGATGTATCCGATCGGCGCAAACGGCGCGTCGCAGGCGATCCTCGATGCGCGGGCGCTGGCCGATGCGCTGGCCGACGAGCCGGGGCCGGACGGGCTGCTGGCCTATGAGCGGGCGCGGCGGCCGGTGACGACCGAACTCGTCCTCGCCAACCGGCAATCGGGGCCGGAGCGGGTGCTCGACATCGCCGATGCGCGGGTCAGCGGCCCCGACGACCGGATCGAGGACCTGATCAGCGAGGCCGAGCTGGACGAGGTCGCGACCGGCTATCGCCGCATCGCCGGCTTCGACCGCAAGGGGGCGTGAGGCGGGGGCGCCGAGACGGGCCGCTCAGACCGGCTGGGGCTTGCCGCCCTCCTTCGGCTTCAGATCGGTGCGGCCGCTTTCGAGGCCGAGCAGCTTGGCGGCATTGTGCTTGAGGATGCCCGGCCGCACCTCGTCCTTGAAGTCGGCCTTGTCGAAATCGGTCGAGCCAGCGCTCCGGCGTGATCATCGGCCAGTCGGAGCCGAACAGCATCTTCTTCTTCAGGATCGAATTGGCGTAGCGGACGAGGATCGGCGGGAAGTATTTCGGCGACCAGCCGGACAGGTCGATATAGACGTTCGGCTTGTGCTGGGCGACCGCCAGCGCCTCCTCCTGCCACGGAAAGGAGGGGTGGGCCATGATGATCTTCATGTCGGGGAAGTCCACCGCGACATCGTCGAGATGGATCGGGTTGGAGTATTTCAGGCGCATGCCGTTGCCGGCGCGCATGCCGGAGCCGACGCCCGTCTGGCCGGTGTGGAACAGCGCGATGGCGCCGGCCTCGGCGATCGCCTCGTAGAGCGGATAGGCCATGCGGTCGTTCGGGAAGAAGCCCTGCATGGTCGGGTGGAACTTGAAGCCCTTGATGCCGAATTCGTCGATCAGCCGCCGCGCCTCGCGGACGCCCATCTTGCCTTTCCACGGGATCGATCGAGGCGAAGGGGATCAGGACGTCGTCATTGTCGGCGGCGATCTGCGCCACCTCCTCGTTGCGGTAGCGGCGATAGCCGGTCTCGCGCTCGGAATCGACCGGGAAGATGACGGCGGCGATGTTCTGCTCGCGGTAGTGCGCCGCCGTCTCCTGCATGGTCGGCGGGTGCTTCCACGGCGCGCCGAAATAGTTCGCCATCGTCGCCTGCAGATCGTCATAGCCATCGTCCGGATGGCAGCCGCAGGGCTCCTCCGCATGGGTGTGGATGTCGATGGCGCGGATGGTGTCGAGGTCGATCATGGCGGTATCAGCTCCGGGAAATCCTGATCACGGCGGGGTCGGCGTCGGTATAAAGACGGTCGATCAGCGCGGCGCGGCGCTTCTGGATCTTGGCGACGTTGAGGCTGCCCTTGGCGGTGATCTCATTGTCGGCGACGGAGGGCGGCTCGGCCATCACCGCCGCGCGGGCGATCCGCTTCGAAGAGCCGCTGGCGCCACGGGCAAGCTCGGCCAGCCGCTCGGCCAGTGCCGCCTTCAGCGCCGCCGCGCGGTTCAGGCCATCGCCGTCGGGCTCGTCGCCATGGCTCGCCAACGCCTGCGGGTGGGGGAAGACCAGCAGGCCGATCTCGCCGCGGTCTCGGCCGCAGACGACGCAGTCGGCGGCGAGGCCGGAAAGCGCCTTCAGCGCGTCGAGCCGCAGCGTCGAGGCGCGCACCCAAGTGCCGGTGAGGAGCTTGAAGTCCTCGCCGACGCGGCCGTCGAAGACGAGGCCGGCCTCGTCATTGCCGGGCTCGGCGAACAGCACCGCGTCGCCGGTGACGAACCAGCCTTCCTCGTCGAAGGCCTCGGCCGTCCTCTTGTCGTCCTTGTAGTAGCCGGTCAGGACGTTCGGGCCTTTGACGCGCAGTTCGCAGCGGCCGTCCTCGTCGGGGATCAGCCTGACCTCCGCCTCGGGCAGCGGCACGCCGATCAGGCCGGACCGGTCGACCTTCTGGTGGACCAGGAGATGCGCCGGGGCGGTTTCCGTCATGCCCCAGGACGAGGCCATCAGCGGTTCCTGGCCCGAGACGTCGAGGGCGTGCGCGCGCAGCTTCTCCCACATGGGCTGCGGCAGCGAGGCGCCGGCGTAGAAGACGACCTTGAGGTCGCGGAAATAAGCCTGGCGCAACTCCTCGTCCGTCTCCATCGCGTCGAGCAGCATGCCGAATCCGGCCGGCACGTTGAAGGCGATGGTCGGCGGGCGCTCCTTCAGATTCTGCAGCGTCGTGCCGATCACGCCGGGCGCCGGCTTGCCGGCATCGATGTTCAGCGTGCCGCCATTGGCCAGCGCCATGTTGAAATTGTGCGAGCCGCCAAAGACGTGGTTCCAGGGCAACCAGTCGGTAATCACCGGCGGCGACTTCTTCAGGAACGGCCAGCCGGCGGCGATCTGCGCCTGGTTGACGCACATCATCCGGTGGGTGGTCTCGACGCCCTTCGGCTCGGAGGTCGAGCCGGAGGTGAAGAGCAACTTGACGACTGTGTCGGGGCCGACGCGCTCATGCGCGGCATCGATGTCGATGCCGTCGCCGCGCGAGACCAGCTCGTCGAGGCTGAGCGCCTTGCGGCCCGGCACGCTGCCGGTTCTGACGAGGAGCGCGGCGGTCTCGAAAATGTCGAGCCCGAGCGCGTTCGCATATTGCTCGCCATCCTCGGCATAGACCATGCCGGGCAGCACCTTGCCGACGATGTAGCGGAGCCGTCCCTGCGCCGCCTCGATCAGCGAATATTGTTCGGCGAGCGGCACCACCGGCACGCCGACATACTGGCCGGCGAGCGCCAGCAGGCCATGAGCGATCGAATTGCTGGAGAGGATGATCAGCGGCTTATCGCGGCTGAGGCCCATGGCGAGCAGCCCGGCCGCATAGGCGCGTACGGTATCGAGCGCCTGGCGGTAGCTGACCTCGTCCCAGCCGCCCTCGTCGTTCCGCTCGGCCAGGAAGATCCGGTCGGGCGTCTGTTCGGCCCAGTGATGAAGCCAGTCCGCCGTGGTCGGAGCGACCGGCCCGAGCGGGACACCGGACGACAGCACGATCGATCCGTCGTCACGGTCCTCCCGCTTCACCTGATGCGGCGTGAAATCGGCGCTCGTACTCATCGTCATCTCCCTTTTTGCCCGGCCTCGCCGCTTCCGCCCCTCCGGGGTGCGCGGTGGTTCTCGATCGTTGTCAGCGTGTCGAACAGCCGCGCCCTGTCCTCCGCCGGCAGCCCAGCGAACATGACCGCCTCGTGGGACGCAATGGTCCGCGCCGCCCGCTCGCGCAGGTCCTGGCCCTCGAGCGTGATCCGCAGGGCGTAGGACCGGCGATCGCTCGGCACGCGGCCGCGGATGACGAGCCCCCGTTTCTCCAGATCGTCGAGAAGCCCGACGAGATTCGATCGCTCGATCGCCAGCACCGCGCCCACTTCTGTCTGTGTCAGGCCGGGGTTCTCCGCGATGACCGACAGGACCGAGAAGGTCGACAGCCGCAGATCGTGCTCGGCCAGTGCCGAAGTCAGATCGGCCTGCACGGCCATATAAGCCCGCTTCAGCCGATAGCCGAGAAAATCGCGGAGCGTCGCGTCGGTCGGGCAGCCCGCCGGCCGATCCGCCATTGCCGTTCTCGATATCCCGACGACCATTCTGCATCTCCCGCGCAAGAAATGCGCCGAGACCAATTGTTATGTCAACCACCTATTGTTGTGTGAGCGGCATCACCTCGCGCAGCAGCCCGACAAGGGGGCCAGGCCCCGGCGCAGAAAGATGATCCTGAGCGGATGGAGGATGTCGGACATTCCGTCGGAGCAGGCCCCGTCGAACAGGATGATAGCGTCGTCGTCGCTCATCGTTTCGATGACGGTCACGGAACGATCGTTGACGGGCTGGGAGCGGGATCGCTCCTCCATCGTCGCGTGCCGATCGGGCGCGTCAAAATCCAGACGTCCGTCCTCGATCCGGAGGGACCAGAACGGTTCGGTGCCGTGACAGGCAAGGCTGTTCGGCAGGTCGTAGCTCTCCTGCCCTGCCGGTGAGAGGAAGGCGCTCGAGGCCCAACCTCGCCGGTCGCCGACGATGAGTTCCCGCCAGAGCCGTCCGTCGATCATCCGGACGCGCCCCGTTGCCGCGATGCCGGCGGTGTCCGGCGCCAGTTCCGCGACGATCGGTGCGCTCGAAATGTCGGAGGCCGCATCGAGATCGCGCACGTTCAGAACATCGTCGGCCGCGACATCGGTGACGTCGAACGCGCCGAGCATGGCATCGTCAGCAGGATGGGCAGAGATGGTCTGCAAGGGAGCTGCCAGAAGGACCGCAGTGAGAAAAGTCAGGGCCACCCGTCGGATGCGTGGACTGCTGAAGCGCTTCATGTCTGACCCTCCCGAGGTGAGGGCGCAGCCTATCACCGGTTGAGCCGCGAACAACCTCGCGGAGTGCGCCTCAGTGACGGAAGTGCCGCATGCCGGTCATCACCATCGCAATGCCGTGCTCGTCGGCGGCAGCGACGACCTCGTCATCGCGTACCGATCCGCCCGGCTGGATGACAGCCGTCGCCCCGGCTTCGACGGCCGAAAGCAGACCGTCCGCGAAGGGGAAAAAAGCGTCGGACGCGACGACCGAGCCCATCGTCAGCGGCTCCGCCAAGCCGGCTGCCTCGGCGGCGTCGGCGCTCTTGCGCGCGGCGATCCGGGCGCTGTCGACGCGGCTCATCTGGCCGGCTCCGACGCCGACGGTCGCGCCGTCCTTGGCATAGACGATCGCATTGCTCTTGACGTGCTTGGCGACGCGGAAGGCGAAGCGAAGATCGGCCATCTCCGCCTCGCTCGGCGCACGCTTCGTCACCACCTTGAGGTCGAGGTCATCGACGCGGCCAAAGTCGCGGTCCTGCACAAGAAGACCGCCGGCGACGCTCTTGACGATGGCGGCATGCGTCGCCGGGTCGGGAAGGCCGCCGGTCAGCAGAAGGCGAAGGTTCTTCTTCGCGGCGATGATCGCAAGCGCCTGATCGCTGGCCTCCGGCGCGATGATCACCTCGGTGAAGACCTTGACGATCTCCTCGGCCACGGCCGCGTCGAGGAGGCCGTTCAGCGCGACGATGCCGCCGAAGGCCGAGACGGGATCGCAGCGGAGCGCCTTGGAATAGGCTTCGGCGAGCGAGGCGCCTTCGGCGACGCCGCAGGGGTTGGCGTGCTTGATGATGGCGACGGCGGCCGTGCGCTTCGGGTCGAACTCCGCGACAAGCTCGAAGGCGGCGTCGGTGTCGTTGATATTGTTGTAGGAGAGCGTCTTGCCCTGCACCTGCCTTGCATTGGCGACACCCGGCCGGTTGGTGCCGTCGACATAGAAGCCGGCGCTCTGGTGCGGGTTCTCGCCATAGCGCATGATCGCGGCGAGCCTGCCGCCGAAGGCGCGATAGTCGGGCGTCTCGATTTCCAGCGTGTCGGCGAACCAGTTCGAGATGGCGGCATCATAGGCCGCCGTCCGCGCGAAGGCCTTCGCGGCCAGTTTCTGCCGGAAGGCATAGTCGGTCGCACCGTCGTTCTGATCCAGTTGGGACAGCAGGGGCGCGTAGTCGGACGGGTCGACCACGATCGACACATAGGCGTGGTTCTTGGCCGAGGCGCGCACCATGGCCGGCCCGCCAATGTCGATATTCTCGACGGTGAGACCGTACTCGCCGCCGGACGCCCGCACCTCCTCGAACGGATAGAGATTGATCACCGCCAGATCGATCCCCTCGATGCCGTGCGCGCTCATCGCCTCGCGGTGGCCGGCATCGTCGCGGATGGCGAGCAGAGCGCCATGGACCTTCGGATGCAGCGTCTTGACCCGGCCATCCATGATCTCAGGGAAGCCGGTGATCCCGGAGACGTCCGTCACTGCGATACCGGCATCGCGTATGGCCTTCGCCGTTCCGCCGGTGGACAGCAGATCGACGTCGCGATCCGCCAAGGCCCGCGCCAGTTCGATCAGCCCGGTCTTGTCGGAGACCGAAAGCAGCGCCCGGCGGATCGCAACGCGGTCGGGGGGCGTGATGGCTTTCGCGGCAACGGCCATGGAGAGATCCTGTCATCAATGGCACCCGCGACAGCGGCGGGAGAGGTTCGGGAAGGAGTGCGCGCCCTAGCATGACGCCCCGTCATTGGCGAGACGAAGGGCGCGACTATCACCAGATTGACGTTGGGTGACTTCAGTCGAGATAGAGGAGACCCCATTCGATCGCGATCGGCGCCGTGACGCCGGTGAGCGTGATCTCGATCTGCCGGGTCGCAAGCGGCCCTCCCGACCGGCCGAGATAGATCGAGTCCGTCAGCGCCACGCGCTGGCCGTCGACGACGAACCGCCAGCGGCGGCCGGCGGCGACCGACAGGATCGCCGATCCATCCTGGTCGGCCCAGGCGTCGATATCGGGATGAAGGTGAAAGCGTATTGTCACGGGGGCGCCACCGACCGCGAAACTGCGGCCGGGGCTTGCGATCAGCCGGTCGACCCCGTTCAGGCAGCGGCCATCGTGGGAGAGGGTCAGCGTCCGCTCATGAACGGTGCCGAACGCTTCGGCGTAACCGTCATGGCTGACCGTCGCGGCCAATGGACCTTCGCGGCGAACAGTAACGCCGAGCCCGCCGGTCAGGAGGCGACCCCCGAACTCGCCGAACAGCCGGCCGACGCTCGCGAACCGCGCCGATGACCGCTCGCCAATGGTCAGCGTCGAATGCGCGGCTGTGATGCGGGACAGGCCGAAGACGGTGGATTGGGGATCGCGGGCCGCGCCGCAATTGACGATCAGCGGCCGTCCGTTGGCCGCGAATTCGAAGGAGAGCGCGCCGGCATGAGCGTGGCGCGCGAAGCGCAGCGGCGGCGGGCCGCCCGCATCCGCCACCAAAACCTTCCCATCAGCCTCCATTCGCAGATAGCGAGAGGCGGCGGCGAGACCGGCCGGCCGTCCCCCCGTATCGTCCTGTGCAAGCAGCGCTTCGATCAGCGCGGGATCGACCCAGCCGGCGCCGTTGAACCGGGCCAGCCGTCCCCCGCCCGTATCGAAGAACCGCAACAGGACGAAGCTCTTTTCGATCGCTTCGATGATGGGTTGCGGCGGCGCGCGGCCAAGATGACGATACGATTGGCGCAGCAGCAGGAGGTCCTCGAGGACGACCGGCAGCACCGACGGATCGCGGCTGGCATGGCCGCCATCGGCCAGCAACTGCGCCTCCATCTCCGCGATGAGCCGCCGCTGCGCCTTCTCACGCCGCTTTTCGCCGTCGCCAAGACAAAGGGCGAGCGCCAGCAGCGCCGCGCGTCCGCGCAGCCGATCCAGCGGCTCCGGCGCCGAGGCGACGGTCCGCCGCAGCCAGCGTCCATGCTGGACGAGCGCCCGGCCGAGTTTGACGGTGAAGCGGTGTTCCGCGCCGCGAAACAGGAGCGGCGAGGCGAGCAGCCATTGGCGGGTTCGTTCCGCTGTATTGCCGACGTCCCGTCCATGCGGTGTGGCGAAGAGAGGTCGGGACAGATAATTCTCGATGAGAAGCCGCGCATGGGCGGCGAAGAGGTCACCGCCCGCGGCCTGTAGGTCGGCGAGCCAGCCGAACCGCTCCAGTTCCCGGACCCATGCATCGGGTGCGCCGCTCTGAGCGAAGGGTCCGTTGGCATCGACTCGCAGCGTGTGCCCCGCAAGCGTCCACTCGCCTGAGTAGAGGCCCTTGGCGCGGTCCGAATCGCCCGGCATCAGCCGCGGCGGCGCGAACAGGATTCCGGGCGGAGAGGCGACGGGTCTGAGCGCCCGCGCACGGGCGAGACGGCCGGTTCCTGCCGAGGCGACGAGGCTTCGTCGCGCGAGGTCGCGAAGCAGGAAGGCGAATGCCGCGATCGATCCGCTCGTCTCCACCGATCCCCCCCTGTCGCGCGCGCCGCGCTCTTCATTTTACGGCGCGCCCGCGGCCAGACAAAACCGGGACGGTGGATAAGTCGGAGAAATCTTGTCTCGGAAGGGTAGCAGTCAGCCGAGTTCGAGCGTGGTGACGGCGAATACGCCCTGCTGCTCGATCGCCGGGGCCGGACCGACATACATGCGCGCGGTCTCGAAACCCTGCACGAAACCGAGCGCCTGGAGATGACGGATGAAGCCCTGCTGATAGAAGGGCACGTCGAGATGGATCTCCGCGCCATCGGCCACTTCCGCGCAAGCGTTGATGAGGCGGCGCACCATCTGCTCGTTCTCGGCGAAGAGAGGCCCGAGCTTACGGCCCTCTCGGCACTCTCGGATGACGGCATAGCCGCGGAGCCGCCCCTCCTCCCGCACGACAAAGGCGTGGCGCGGCGGCGCAATCCATTGGCTGACGAAGTTCGACCGATCGGCGCAGAAGAAGCGGCGATCGAAGGCGGCGATCTCCGTCGCCATGTCCGGCGAAACCGGCTCGACGCCCTCAGCGGGCCCGCCGTCCGCCTCCACCCGTCCGGTCCAGCGGGTCGTGCGGTAGGCGATGCGGAAGCCCATCCTGGCATAATTGTCCTGCTGTTCCGTCACCCCGTCCAGTCCGACGGTGCGACCGCTCAGCCGCTCCATTCCCGCTTTCCAGACGATCAGGCCATGACCCCTTCCGCGAAATTCAGGGCGGCAGATGTAGAGGCCGACGAAGCCGAAATCGGATCCGTATCGGATGGCCGAGATGCCGGCGACCAGACGTCCGTCGGCAAACGTCCCGATGAAGCCGCCGGGGTCTGTGGAATAGAACGCGTCCGCGTCGCCAATGCCGGGATTCCAGCTTTCCCGCCCGGCCCAGCCGACCAGTTCGCGGGCTTCGTCGAGGCTGAGGGGCCGGGGTGAGATGTCGGACATGAGCCTGCCGGAAGGATGAGGAACACCGGAAGTCTTTCCTATCGCCGGGCCCCTGTCCACCCCTTTCGGAGCTCGGAAGACGCCCTCTACAGGCGACGGAACCGCGCGGCGAAGAATCCGTCGACGCCGCCGAGATCGTGCCAGTCCGCCGGGGTCGTCCTGATCCATCCCTCCGCCGTGATGGCATCTTCGAAGCCGGGCACTTCCGCCGCCGCAACGGGAACCGCGTCGATTCCATCAAGCGCGGCGAACGCCCCGGCCACCGCCTCGCCCTCTCGCCGGTCGAGCGAGCAATTGGCGAAGACGATCGTCCCGCCCGGCTTCACGAAGTGGCGGCAGCGCTGGAGCAGGACAGCCTGCAGCGATGCCATCTTCTCGACGACGTCGTCGGACTTGGTCCAGGGGATGTCGGGATGGCGCCGCGCCGTGCCGGTGGAGGAACAGGGTGCATCGAGGAGAACGGCGTCGAAAGGCTCGTCCGGCTCCCACGCCCGCAGATCGGCGACGATCGTCTCGACAGAGAGGCCGAGCCGCGAAAGATTGCCCTCCAGCCGTCTCAGTCGCGGTGCGGACAAATCGACCGCCGTCACTTCGGCGCCGGTCAGTGCCAGCTGCGCCGTCTTGCCGCCGGGGGCGGCGCAGAGATCGGCGATCCGCATGCCGGGCCGTCCGCCTAGGAGTCGGGCGGGAATCGTGGCGGCGGCGTCCTGCACCCACCATGCGCCTTCCGCGAAGCCGGCCAGCGACGGGATCGGCGGTCCGCCGGGTGACAGCCGCAGCGAACCATTCGGCAGTACCGTCGCCCCGAGCGCTTCCGCCCACCTGTCCGCACCATCCTTGACGGTCAGATCGATCG
Organism: uncultured Alphaproteobacteria bacterium; assembly: GCA_963773525.1. GTDB lineage: Bacteria > Pseudomonadota > Alphaproteobacteria > Rhizobiales > Rhizobiaceae > Notoacmeibacter. Next base: position 771,436 of record CAVZBM010000002.1, read on the forward strand.
GCGCCTCCGACCGGTGGGCGGCGAGGATGGCGTCGGCTTTCTCGGCCCCATAGTCTCTTACGAGCGCGCCGGTGAACCAGTCCGGCGCATCCGCCGCTCCAGCCGTCGCCCTGGCGCGCTCCTCGTCCGACATGCGGGCGATGCCGCGCAGCACCGCGTTGACGAGAGCCGCAAATCGGGACAGGCGCGGGTCGGCCTGAGCCGCCGTCACGGCCAGATCGACCGTCGCGCTGTCGGGCACCGAAAGATGGACGATCTGCGCCGCCGCCGACATGCAGCAGATGCTCCAGGGCACGGGCGTTCGGCGGCAGTGGCCGGTCCAGCCTCTTCGCGATCAGCGCGGCGAGGCTGCCGCGATGGCGGAGCGCCGCCATCAGGATCGCACGACAGAGCGCCCGGTCGCGCGCGTCCAGCGCGAGATAGGCCGGATTGCCGTGCTCGTCATCGGTCAGCGCGTCGAGCGGACTGCGACTTGTCGATCACCGCCGCCAGAAGGCGCGCAGCCGCCAGCCGCACCGCAAGGCCCGGCTTGGCGGCGACGGAGGATAGATCGGCAGTGGGCTTCGGACCGCGTTGCCGCCCTGCGGTTGCGCCCGCCCTGCCGCTCACGCCCAGGGTCCGGGGCGGGTGCTGGTGCTCCAAGGCCCGCGCCGGCCCGCGCCTGTCGGCACGCGGGCACCGCCCCGGCTGACGTCCACACCCGCGTCCGAAGCCGGCGAGGGACCGCCGCTCCGTTCGCTCGCCATCTGCCGCAGCGCGGCGATCCGGTTGGCGGTGGCGGGATGGGTCGAGAAGAGACCGTCCATGCGCTGGCCGGAAAGCGGGTTGATGATGAACATATGGGCGGTGGCGGGGTTGCGTTCGGCATCCATGTTCGGAATCGCCTCGGCGCCGCGCGCGATGCGCGCCAGGGCGCTGGCGAGCGACAGCGGGTCGCCGGAGATCTCCGCTCCGCGCCTGTCGGCAGCATATTCACGGGTCCGGCTGATCGCCATCTGGACGATCATCGCGGCCAGTGGCGCGACGATCATCGCCGCGAGCATGCCGACGATGCCGAGAGGATTGTTGCTGTTGCGGTTGCCGCCGAAGAAGAAGGCGAAATTGGCGAGCATCGAGATCGCACCGGCCAATGTCGCCGTGATGGTCATGATCAGCGTGTCGCGGTTCTGTACATGGGCCAGTTCATGGGCCATCACGCCCGCCAGTTCGCGTTCGTCGAGCTGGCGGAGCAGCCCGTCGTCGCCGCGACCGCCGCGTTCTCCGGGTTCCGTCCCGTGGCGAACGCGTTCGGCTGGTCGTTCTCCATGATGTAGACCTTCGGCATCGGCAGGCCGGCCTGCCGCGACAGCCGCTCGATCAGCCGGTAGAAGGCCGGCGCGCTCTGCGCATCCACCTGGCGCGCGCCGTGCATCTTGAGGACGAGCTTGTCGGCGTTCCAGTAGGAGAAGAGGTTCATGGCGATTGCGACGCCGAACGCGATCATCATGCCGCCGCGCCCGCCGATCAGGAGCCCGACGCCCATGAAGAGCGCAGTCATGAAAGCGATCAGCATTGCCGTCTTCACGTAATTCATCGAAACCGCCGTCCTTTCCGAAGGATGCAGAGTGCTGGGTCGCGTCTTATATGGGAGGCAGGACGATCGTGATCAATCGAGGCCGGCCATGAGCGAAGAGAGCAGAAACTGCAGGTGAGGCGAACGCCGCACCGAGTGCCTCGTCCGGACGCCGCTTGGAGGATCTGCCGCCGGCCGCCCAGCGCGCCCTCGCGGAGGCCGAGGCGCGGCGCGCCGAGCATCGACAGGTTCGAGGAGACGATGCCGCGTGAACTGGATGGCCGCGGCGGCCGCGAGCCCGTTCGCTATGGCGACTGGGAGAAGAAGGGAATTGCCGTCGACTTCTGACGTCACGAGCCGACGGGCACGCCGAAACCGACGATCATGAGGCCAAGCAGCGTCAGCGTCGCCGAAGAACACCCCGCGGCAAGGCTCCTCCTGCCGCGCCGCGCCGGCCGCCGCGATAGCGGACTGGATCGCGTAGTAGAACGCGAAGGCGCGCGAGGCGTAGGTGATGATCTCGAAGACGTTGAGCGCCCAGGTCAACGCCAGGCCCGTAACGACGAGCAGCGCGTAGGCCACGCGCACGGAGACCGTTCCGCCGGTCAGTTCCTCGATCAGTCCGCCGGAGCCGCTGGTATCGGCGACCGCCGCGCTGAACTGCGCGGCAAGGGCGGCCGCCGTCAGCAGCAGCGGGAGGATCGGCGCAACCAGCGCCATCAGCCCGATGATCGCCGTCTCCTTCAGCGGCACCGCATCGGACCGGAACACGATAGGCGATCAGCAGGATGTAGACGACATAGATCGCCGCCGAGAGCATCTGCGCCAGCCGCATCGAGCGGATCCGCATCGCGGCATCATATTCTGCGCCGAGATAGCGCGACGTTTCGAAGCCCTGGACCGTGACGATCGAGTCCGAAGGCGACCGCCAGCGCCTGCCATCCCGTGACCTTCGGCGCGCTGACGATCAGTTCGCCGGCCATCGCCTTGTCGCCAAAATACCAAGGCGAGTCCCGCTCAGCAGGCCGGCGATCATCGCCAGCTTCAGCGAAACGCTGATCGTTTCCAGCCATTCCAGCGCCTTGAACCCCCGGCTCCAGCCGACGATGAGGATCAGGAGCAGCATAGCGCTGGTCAGGATCCGTGCCATGCTCGGGCGATTGCCAAGGCGTCAGCTCTGTGCCGAAGGCGCCGAACAGGTTGAGATAGTAGGCGACGGAGATGAAATAGGCGAAGGCCAGCGCCCATGAAGCGACAAGCTCTAGCCGTTCCTCCGCCCGGCTGCGCACGCCGGCCTCGCGCCGGCCGATATTGAACCGGATGGCCGCGCCGAAGGCCCAGGCGACGAGGCAAAGGGCTGCCATCGCCGCCGGTGCGTACCAGCCAAAGGAGATGTGGAGGATCGGCCCGAGCACGAGAAAACCGCTGCCGATGATGGAGGCGAGCGGCGTCACCGTCGCCCGCCACAGCGGCGCCCTTGCGAGGCGCGGCGAGAACAGCAACAGCCCCGCCGACGCCACGGCGATCAGAATCACGATGGTGATCATGAATCGAAGCTAAGCACATTCAGCGGCTTCGGGAACTGCCTTTGCGAGGGCCGGGTTCGCCGACCGGTCGATGACGCGAGAGGCCCGATACCAATGCGCCACGCGCTGCTACCATGCGAAGAGTTTCAAGGCTTCCACACTTTATACTAGAATTGCTCCATGCGATTCGCCTTCCCGATCCTCTGCATCGTGCATGCCGGCCAGCCTGCTGCCGACCCCGCTTTCGGCCCGGCAGATCGTTTCCGGTCCGGTTGCCGTCTCCGTCGTCAATGTCATCGATGGTGACAGTTTCGTCGCCGATGCGCTGGTCTGGCCGGGGATGCGGCTCCGTTACACGGTTCGCGTCAAGGGCATGGACACGCCTGAGACGAGGCGGCCGGGCTGCGAGGCCGAGGAGCGGGCGGGAAAGGCTGCGACGCGGCGGGTGGAGGCGTTGTTGCGCTCCGGCAAGGTGACGCTGCGCAACGTCGAGGCCGGCAAATATTATGGCCGCGTCCTGGCGGAGGTCGCTATCGATGGCGCGCGGCGATCTGACGGCGACGATGATCGCCGAGCGCTATGCCGTCCCCTATGACGGTGGCCGGCGGATCGACTGGTGCCATGACGGTGAAGCCGCAAGGCCGGTGATCGATCGCATCACGGTCGGCGCTGCGGACTGATCCCGCGCTCTCCAACGGAAAAGGCCCGCCTTTTCAGGCGGGCCCCGTGTCTTCCGTTCGCGGTGCGGTCGTCAGCCGGCCGATCGAGTCGGCTCCGGCCGCACATCATGCGCTATCAGCGGGAAGGCTGCTTCCCCTGAAGGCAATCCGCCGAGACCACAACACGGAACTGGTAAACACTCGACATCGGATCACCTCCTTTCGTTTCGTTGAACACGAATCAGAGTGTGGGCATTGTCGGACCATCATGCAAGAGGCGACGATGACGAGACTTCCGTCCCATGGATCCGCAGGGGCACAGGCAACCGCGGCCGCTCGGCGACGTTGTCCGGCAAGAAACGCATCGAAGAGGATCATGCCCATGGATATCGTCCGCATCCTGATCGCCATCATCCTGCCGCCGCTCGGCGTCTTCCTGCAGGTCGGCATCGGCCTGCACTTCTGGCTGAACATCCTGCTGACCCTGCTGGGCTATATCCCCGGCATCATCCATGCCCTTTGGGTCATTCTGCGTAAATGACGATCGGCGGCTTTTGCGCCCGGTTTTGACGCAGGGGTGACTGGTCCGCTTCAGTGTCGGGTCTCCACGCCGGCGCGTGGCGCTCCACTCCCATTCGCGTCCGTGTCCGAGGAAGGCGGCTGTCGGCCCTCGTCGTTCCGTTCGCCAGCCGGCGATGAGGCGGAGCGCTCCCTATGTCGCCCGTAAAGCTGCGTCAGTGGCGTCGCCGTGATTCCGTGCAGGATCACCGAGGCGAACACGACGAGGCTCGACACCGTCCACGCGGCATCGTTGCCGGTCTGCTCGCGAGCAAGGATCGCGTAGTAGATCGTCGACACCCCGATCGGGCCGAACCAGCCGAGAAAGGCCGCCTCCGGCATGGTCTTCATCTCGGGAGCGAGGGGTTTCAGCAACAGCCACCACGGCAAGCGGCGCAGGAGCATCACGGCGAGGACGAACATGACGCCGCTCCAGCCTAGGTCGTACCATGCTTGCCAGGGCAGCATGACACCGATCAGGATGAAGACCGGCAGACTGAAGAACCGGCCGATCGCCTCCTGTGCATGTTCATGCCGCGTTTCGCGGGCCGCCACGAAGCGGTTGAACATGAGTCCGGCCGCGAAGACGGCGAGTATGCCGTCGCTTCCCGACAACCGCACGGCCGCAAGGACCGTCAGCGCGAGCGCGAGTGCGACGGTGACGGTCGAATGGCTTTCGGAGAACGGCTGGCGATAGGCCCACACCAAGATCCGCCCGGCCAGCCATCCGGCCGCCACGCCCATCGCGACCGCGCCCAGGATCTCCCACAACAGCACGCGCGTCAGCCATTCGGTGAGCGGCTGCGGCGTGCTGTGCTGGAGGAGCAGAATGGGCAACATGATGATCAAGAGCGCCAGCCCGTCATTGGCGCCGCTCTCCGCCGTCAGCAGATGGCGCAACCTCCGAGGGATCAGCCGCCCCGCGATCTTGCCGGTGACGACCGATCCCGCGACGACCGGGTCGGTGGGTGCAAGCGCCGCGCCGATCAGCAAGGCTACAAGGAGGGAGTGGTCGAGCAGGATGAAGTCCAGCGCCGCCGAACTCAGCCACATGAGGGGCAGGCCCAGGCCGAGCACCGCGCCCAGGCCGGCAGGATGACGCACCACGAAGCGTGCCGGCAGACGCAGGGCGGCCCCCATGACCGCCATTCCGAGAGTCAGGCGCGCAACCTCCTTCAGAAGAAAGAAGCGTTCCACCTCCAGAGCGGCAATGTCGGCAAAACCCAGCACGGCGGGGCCGATGACGATACCCGTCAGCAGGCAGACCGTCGTTTCCGCCATCCACAGCCGGTTCTTGATGTAACCCGCCACGAGACCAAGAAGGAGGACCGTTCCACCGGCAATCGCCACTGCAAGGTTAAAGCCTGTCATCGCTGCCTGACATTGATTCCATATTGTCCGGTCCGCCTTGTTCCGTCGGTTCGACAGGTCGAACCGGCATCGCACCCACAGGTTCCATATTGGCGAGACGACTGGTTTGGATCCGACAGCGTCGATGGTCTCAAGATGACTTGTGGCCGCCCGCGCAGTTTCCGGGGATCAGCAGGCGCAATGTCCCTCTGCCATTTGACGACGGCCCTTGCGTGAACGATTCGTCTCCTCATTCATTGAACCGCAGACGATGTGGATGAGGAGACTCCGATGACGAACATTCGCGCCCTGCGGCTCAGGACGATCGTTCTGGCAGCCGCGACGCTCTTTCTTCTGACGGAGCCGACCGCCGCACGGCAGGTTCAGCTTGCCCAGGCCGGCTCGAACTGCGGCGCCTTCGTCCGCGTCCAGCCGGGCGATACGCTGTATGCCATTGCCCGGCGCTGCGGGGTTTCGCTCGGCGACCTCCTCCGTGCCAATCCCGATATCGATCCGCGGGACATTGCCATCGGCGCCCGCCTTCGCACGAGTGATGAGCCGGACGACCGGGACGAGCGGGCTGGTTCGCGGCTCAGCATTTCCATTTCACCGCAGCGCGGTCCCGCCGGATCGGACATCTCGGTATCGGCCGAGGGTTTTCCGCCCTTCGCGCCGGTGGAAGTCGGCGGCGGCTCGTCTCGAAACGACTTTCGCGCGCTTCAGAGAGGACGCGCCAATTCAAGAGGACGGGTCCGCACAACTCTCACCGTTCCCGAGGCCAACAGGCGCGACGATGATTTCGCGGTGGTCGTGCAGACGCTGGATAGTCGCCTCCGGGTCCGGTCGACGCCATTCCGGATCGTCAGCGCCGGCCCGCCCCCGCGGAACCGCGACCGCGACGAGAGAGACCGGTCGGACCGGCGGAACGACAGCGTTACCATCACCGGCATGCTGACCAGCGAGGGAGTGGAATGCCAGGCCATGCGGAGCATCGACGGCAAGCTCTACACCCTCGCCGGCGACACGAAGAGGCTGGGCCCTGGCGCGCCGGTCCAGGTGACCGGCAAGATCGCCCGGGTCTCGATTTGTCAGCAGGGAACGACCATCGAGGTCAGGCGCATCAGCCAACGATAGACGTGCTGTAGCAGCCCGCCGTGCGGGTCGCGCAGAAGACATGCGCGACCCGGCCTTAGACTATGCGGTTGCCCAGTCCATGAACCTGTTGTGCCGGACGTCGGCACGGCGAGCGAGCCAGCCGTCGACGCCCCAGACATGTCCGGCATGAGCGGCGATGAGGAGGCCGAGCACCAGCGCGTAGACGATGTGCTCATCCAGCAGGAAATTGTTGGGATTGCTGACAAAAGGGAAATCCAGGTGCGCCATCCAGTACAGCAGCATGAGTCCGATGCCGGCGATGGCCGAAATCCGGGTCATCAGTCCGATCAGCAGCGACAGGCCGATCAGGAGATGGCCGTAGGCGACAAGGAAGGTGACCGCTGGAGCGATCGACGGAGCGGTCAAGGGAGCGAAGAGACCGTGGAAGGTCTTGGTCGACGAGAGGAACCCGGCGACCGTGAAGCCGGAGTTCAAAACCTGATGCGAGGCGGCATAGAGGAAGACCCATGCCATAGAGAGCCGAAGCAGAAACAGGAGAGATTTTTGGGATGACGTCCAGGCCATGACACATGCTCCTCCGATGAAGTGACCGCTTCACTCTCTTCGCGGTCGCTGGCGAGGTCCTTGATCAAAATCAAGTTCGCTACCGCATGCGCCGCCGAGGGCGGTCCTGTTCGCGCGCCTCCCTCCGTTCGTCTCCGCAACTGGCATTCACTGATCTGTCCTGCTAATCCGCCACCCGATCCAGCGGGAGAAATTGCATGGAACACCGTACCCTCGGGGCCGATGGCCCGCTCGTCTCCTCGGTCGGCCTCGGCGCCATGAGTTTTGGCGGCATGTACGGCCCCGCCGACGAGGAAACCAGCCGCGCCACCCTCGCCAAGGCGCTCGACCTTGGCGTCGACCACTGGGACGTCGCGAACATCTATGGTGGCGACGGCCTCTGCGAGTCGATTCTCGGCCGGTTCTTCGCCGCCCATCCCGGTAGCCGCGACAAGGTGACGCTGGCGACCAAGGGCGCGATCGAGCCGGGCCACGGTATCAACAACGATCCCGCCCATCTGCGGCGCTGCCTGGAGGCATCGCTCGAGCGCCTGCAGACTGACCGTGTCGAGCTCTACTACGTCCACCGCCGCGATCCCGCCGTGCCGGTCGAGACGGTGATGGAAGGACTTGCCGCGCTGGTCGAGGAGGGGCTCGCGGGCGGCATCGGCCTGTCCGAGATCGCCCCCTCGACCCTGGAGCGCGCGGTGTCGGTCCATCCTGTTCGCGCGGTGCAGAGCGAATATTCGCTTTGGACACGCCTGCCGGAACTCGGCATGATCGACGCCTGCCGGCGCTATGGTACCGCCTTCGTCGCCTTCTCCTCGCTCGGCCGGGGCGTCTTCGGTGACGTGCCGCTCAGGCCCGAAACCTTCGGCGAGAAGGATTTTCGCCGCAACAATCCGCGCTTCACGCCCGAGAACTTCGCCCGCAACGACGCAAGGATCGCGGCGTTCCGCGTCCTCGCCGACGAGATGGGACTGCCCGCTCCCACCCTCGCCAATGCATGGGTGCTCAACCAGGCCCCCCATATCCATGTTATCCCAGGCACACGGACACCGGTCCATCTGCAGCAGAATGCGATGGCCGCCGGGCTGGAGCTGACCGCCGAACAGATGGCCGCGATCGAGGCGATCCTGCCGGCCGGCTTCGCCCATGGCGCGCGCTATACGGACGAACAGGCGAGGCGCGTCGAGGATTATTGCTGATGGCTGACGGGCCCCGTTCGATCTCGATCCTCGGCGCCACCGGCTCGGTCGGCGTCTCGACGCTCGACGTGCTCGCTCATCTCGGCCCCGCAGCCTTCACCGTCGAGGTCCTGACCGGCGCGTCGAACATCGCGCTCCTCGCCGAACAGGCGAAGGCGACCGCTGCGAAACTGGCCGTCACCGCCGACGAGGCCCGCTATGGCGACCTCAAGGAGGCGCTCTCCGGCACCGGCATCGAGGTCGCGGCGGGCCGCGACGCCCTGATCGAGGCGGCGAGCCGGCCCGTCGACATCACCATGGCGGCGATCGTCGGTATTGCCGGCCTTGCCCCGACCCTCGCCGCCATCGGTCATGGCGGGGTCATCGCACTGGCCAACAAGGAGTGCCTGGTCTGCGCCGGTTCGCTCTTCCTTGCCGAATGCGAACGCCACGGCGCCACCCTGCTGCCGGTCGATTCGGAGCACAATGCGATCTTCCAGGCGCTCGCCGGCCAGGACCGCTCCGCCGTCGAGACCGTGGTCCTCACCGCTTCGGGCGGGCCGTTCCGCACCTGGCCTCGCGAGCGGATGGCGGATGTCACCGCCGAAAGCGCCGCCGCCCACCCCAACTGGTCGATGGGCACCAAGATCTCCATCGACAGCGCGTCCATGTTCAACAAGGCGCTCGAGATGATCGAGGCGCAGCACCTGTTCGGCCTGCCGCCCGACCGCGTCGAGGTGGTCGTCCATCGGCAATCGATCGTCCATTCCATGGTCCGCTTTTCCGACGGCTCCATCATCGCGCAGCTCGGCCCGGCCGATATGCGGGTGCCGATCGCCTACGCGCTGTCATGGCCGGAGCGCTCGGCGCTGCCGGCCGAGCGGCTCGACTTCGCCGCCCTGTCGCGGCTCGATTTCGAGGCGCCCGACGAGGACCGCTTCCCGGCGCTGCGCCTCGCCCGCCGCGCGATGGCCGCCGGCGGCGCGTCCGGCGCGGTGCTGAACGGCGCCAAGGAGGCGGCGCTCGACGCCTTCATCGCCGGTCGCATCGGCTTTCTCGACATGGCCGCACGCGTCGAAGCGGCGATGGACGCCCTCGCCGGCCTGCCCGAGCCGCAAACGCTGGCCGAGGTGGAGGATGTGGATCAGAGGGCCAGACGGGCGGCGGTCGATTAGAAGCCGCGGAACTATTGCTTGAAGCAGTTGTCGCGGTGCCAGGCGAGAAAATGCGGGTGCGGCCGTTCGGTCGGGCGCACTGGCGCGCGGGCCAGTCCGTCTCGATTCAGGAGAGCTTCGATGCTGGCGGGATCATTGAGCTGCCGCGAAACCCGGATCGAGAGGTCGTCGCTCAAAGTCAGTAGGCCCCGATCGAACATCCAGTGAGCTGTTCCGCAAAGGGCAAGGCCGTTCTGCACACTGTCCGGCCCACCCTTTGCGACCGGCATGATGTGGGCAGCCTCGACCTCCGCTCGTCCTCCGCCATTGATGAGGCGCAGCCCGGTGAGGGCGCAGCGCTCACCATAGACGGCGAGCACCCGGCGACGAAAGATGCGGTCGCGCTGGATGCGTGAGACGAGGATGCTGTCGCGACGGACGGGTCCGTCCCAAACGAAAGTCGACTGGCTGAGATCGTCTATTTCGTGGGTCGTTCCTGGCGCAGGATCGGCGCGAGGCAGGAACGTCTCATTGTCGGCGAGGCCTCTCCCGATGATCGCTGTGAAATCGGCTTCCGCGATTGGTCGAACGGCGGACTGCGCCCTCCCGGACAGCCGCCCCGCTTCGTTCAGCAATCCCCGTTCGATTGGTGAACCAGCGTCGCTGAAGGGCACCGGATTGGCGAAGTCTAGATAGCTTCCCGCTTCGATAATCGCGCGATGCATGCCTTCGGCTGCTGGATCGGCGATGATCCGCTCAACGCGCGCGACGGCAAAATAGCCCCGGGAGTCAGCGACCTTGGTCGGCTCCAGAAAGAGGACCCACCCGCCCTCGAACTGTCTTGCACGGGAAAGATACTGTCCCGGGAACTGGTAGTGCTCCGACGGGCTGTCGTCATAGATCGAGTCAAAACGGTGCATGAAAACGCCGAAGGCCATGATCGTGAATACCACTAACTGTTTCCGGCGCAAAAGCCGTGCCAACTCTTCTTGCATCGTGCCCGGCGGGCCGCCCCCTTTCGCATTGCAGCAATAGTCGCTATATGCGCGCCCAAGCACTCCGCACCCGCACAATTCGAAAGACCGCCGCTATGGCCCTGCGCAACATTGCCATCATCGCCCATGTCGACCATGGCAAGACCACCCTCGTCGACCAGCTTCTCAAGCAGTCCGGCTCGTTCCGCGAGAACCAGCGCGTCGCCGAGCGCGCGATGGACAGCAACGAGCTGGAGCAGGAGCGCGGCATCACCATCCTCGCCAAGGCGACGTCGGTGGACTGGCACGGCACCCGCATCAACATCGTCGACACGCCCGGCCACGCCGATTTCGGCGGCGAGGTGGAGCGCATCCTCTCCATGGTCGACGGCGCCGTGCTGCTGGTCGACGCGGCCGAGGGGCCGATGCCGCAGACCAAGTTCGTCGTCGGCAAGGCGCTCAAGGTCGGCCTGAAGCCGATCGTCGCGATCAACAAGATCGACCGCCCGGACGCCCGCGCCGAAGAGGTGCTGGACGAGATCTTCGACCTGTTCGCCAATCTGGACGCCAATGAGGAGCAGCTCGATTTCCCGGTGCTCTACGGCTCCGGCCGCGACGGCTGGATGGCGACCGAGCCGGAGGGTCCGCAGGAGGGTCTCGATCCGCTGTTCGATCTCGTCCTGAAGCATGTGCCGGCGCCGGCGGTCGAGCCCGGCCCGTTCCGCATGATCGGCACGATCCTGGAGGCCAACCCGTTCCTCGGCCGCATCATCACCGGCCGCATCGCGTCCGGCGCGCTCAAGGCCAACCAGCCCGTCAAGGTGCTCGGCCATGACGGCTCGGTCAAGGAGACCGGCCGCGTCAGCAAGATCCTCGCCTTCCGGGGCCTGGAGCGCCAGCCGGTCGACACCGCCGAGGCGGGCGACATCGTCGCCATTGCGGGCCTGTCCGAAGGCACCGTCGCCGACACGTTCTGCGACCCGTCCGTGACCGCGCCGCTCGCCGCCCAGCCGATCGACCCGCCGACCGTGACGATGAGCTTCATCGTCAATGATTCGCCGCTCGCCGGCACGGAGGGCAGCAAGGTGACGAGCCGCGTCATCCGCGACCGCCTGTTCAAGGAGGCCGAGGGCAATGTCGCGCTGAAGATCGAGGAAGCGGCCGACAAGGATTCGTTCTACGTCTCCGGCCGCGGCGAATTGCAGCTCGCCGTGCTGATCGAGACCATGCGCCGCGAGGGTTTCGAACTGGCCGTCAGCCGCCCGCGCGTCGTCATGCACCATGATTTCACCGGCCGGCTGATGGAGCCGATCGAGGAGGTCGTGATCGATGTCGACGAGGAGTTCGCCGGCATCGTCGTGCAGAAGATGAGCGAGCGGAAGGGCGACATGATCGAGCTGCGTCCCAGTGGCGGCGGGCGCCAGCGCCTCGTCTTCCACGCCCCGACGCGCGGCCTGATCGGCTATCAGAGCGAACTGCTGACCGACACGCGCGGCACCGCCATCATGAACCGCCTGTTCCATGAATACGCCACCCATCGCGGGCCGATCGGCGGCCGCGTCCAGGGCGTCCTGATCAGCAACGACAATGGCGAGGCCGCCGCCTATGCGCTGTTCAACCTGGAGGATCGCGGCCCGATGGTGATCGAGGCCGGCGAGAAGGTTTATCAGGGCATGATCGTCGGCATCCACACCCGCGACAACGACCTCGAGGTCAATGTGCTGAAGGGCAAGAAGCTGACCAATATCCGTGCCTCCGGCAAGGACGAGGCGGTCAAGCTGACCCCGCCGATCCGCATGACGCTGGACCGCGCCCTGTCATGGATCCAGGACGACGAGCTGATGGAAGTGACGCCCAAGACCATCCGCCTGCGCAAGCTCTATCTCGACCCGCATGAGCGGAAGAGGGCGGAGAAGGTCGCCAAGGCGGGGTGAGGATTTAGGCGGCTGTCGCCGCCATCGCACGCCTCGCCGCCGCCACGCCCGGCAAAGCCGTCTGGCCATTGAGAAGTGGGAGTTCAGGGCTGACGGCGCTTGACGCCATTTTTCCTGTTTAGACGCGTAGGAGCGGCAGCTTTCCGCCAGCCGTTCGTCGCTTCGAGAGTGAAATCGTTCACTCTCAATTCGCTGCGCGAACCGCGCCTTACCATTTGTCTCCGAATCTTCGATCCCGCCGCCTTCCCGGCCGAACGCCTTGCGGCACCCGACCCGTGACGACGAAAAAGGTGTGGTTTGGCCTCCGGTCTCCCGGCAGTTTTCAAAGCCCACCAATCAACTTGCCAACAGCGCGATGGCCAAAGGAAATGCTGTATCCACGGGCGAACGCACCGGCTGCGCCCGCCCCGCCACGGTGAGGAGAGTTCGGCGAAGCCGGCCAATCGACAACGATTTGTCGATTGGAACGACGAACGCCCGAAGCCCTAGCGAAGGGCTAGCCCCGCCCCCAACCAGATCTCCGGTTCGCGACCCGGCACTCCCATGGAAGGCGAATGGTGAGAGGATAAAGGAGGTTGAGGAGGGGTGGATAGGGGGGAGGCGGAGCCGGCGCTCGTCGCAGGGTCCGCACCCTCTCCGCTTCGTCATCCTCGGACTTGATCCGAGGATCCATGCCTGAACGGCACCGCTCCGCCAGCGGCCGACCGTAAAGCGGCGGGCCGGTCCCTCCACCGCCGCCACCTCGTTGGACGGCTCCGGAATGGATCCTCGGGTCAAGCCCGAGGATGACGAAGCGGCAATGGAGGCGCCCCACCTCCCCCTTGAGGGGGTGAGAAGCGGTCCACGAAGTGGATCAATCGATAACGATTTGTCGATTGAAGCGCCGAACGCCCGGAGCGCAAGCGAACGGCCGGCAGGCCAGCGGAGTGCAGCCGATCCGGGGTGGGGGGTCTTGAACGGCGGCTACCTCGTCACCCCCACCCGAAAGACGCTTCGCGCTTTCGACCTTCCCTCAAGGGGGAGGTTGGGCGACCACGATCAAATCCACCCCCTTGCCCGTCCCCGCATCCTCGCCTATACCCGGATCATCCGGAAAATATTCCGGCCGGGGCGTGAGAACCCCGTACAGCTGGCCGGTATCGCTGCCGGTCGATACTCTTCTCGACCTATCTGGCCGGGGAGGCCTCGGCGCATGTCCAAGGCGCAAGCCTAAAGGCCGGGGCGGCCGTGCTGTGCGGTTTCTCAACTCTCCGGCCACCAGAGCTTCTCTGGTGGCCCATTCACCAATGATTTCAGGTTCTTGCCGGTGCTTGGCGGGCCTGAAGACGATGGGGAGTTGGACCATGGACGATTACCATTTCGGCGCCGATCTGCTCGACACGTTTCAATCCGCGCCCGACGCGATCAAGGGGCTGATGCTGGCCCTGCCGGTGATCCTGCTGCTGGGCGGTTTCGCGCTGTTCCTGCATCATCTGCGCGGTTGCCGGCAGATCGAGCGGGACCATGAGGATTTGCGCGAGGCGCGTTGGATCCAGCGCGAGCGCTGGCTGCAGGACGGCGGCGATCCCGATTTCCGGCGGCGGCTGGAAGAGGCGTTCGAGCCGCGCGCGCCGGATCGTCTGGCGAATCGCGCGGAGGAAGGCCCGAGCGTGCGTCTCGGCCTGCTCGGCAAATGGCCGCGTGGGGAGGAATAGCCTCACCCAAGTGCGACATCGGCTCGGCTGCGGACTTGATAAGCCATTGCTATTGGCCGGGCAAAAATTCCCGGGCGACACTTGCTCCGCAAACAGGAGAGAGCGGGGCCATCATGCAGATATCACCGAAATACAAAATCTACAGCACGCCGGCGTCGACGGGCGATGCGTCGGAAAAGGGGGCTGATCTCAAATCGAAACCGAAGAAGGGTTCTTCGCTCTTCTCCAGGCTGTTCTCCAAGGGCGCCGCATCCAAGCCCGAGCCGCAAGCTGTCAGCCCAAAGCCGGCGGAGACCCTGAAGTCGGGCCCGACCGCCGAGCTTTTCAGCGACGATCCTCCGGACGTCTTTGATACAAAGACGTCCCCGATCTACGTGGTGCTGACGGAAAACGGAAAGACGAACACGTTCAACTTGAAGGACGAGCCGGAGGACCTGCTGAACCTCGATCCCACCAAGCTGACGCCGAGCGAATTCGAGGACTGGCGCAGCAACGTTAACCTCATGGTCGTCAACGTCTTCGGCATGGTGCCTCTCCGGCATCACGATGGCATGAGCAAGGAGTCCTACGAGGCCTACAACGCCGTAAGAACGCTGTCGCCCCACACGATCAGCGACGCTGTCAAGGTCGGCCGTACGGGAGTCACCGTCATGCTGCAGGACCGGCTCTACAGAACGCCGTTCAACACGTTCCAACCAAACGTCAACAAGCTGGCGCAGATCGTCCATTGCGTCGTCGAGGCGACGGTGGCGCATTGTCCCGATCTTTCGCCCGACAAGGTCGCGCTTGCCTTCGGAGAGGTCGATGAGAGCGACGAGAGCGACGTGAGCGACCATGAGGATGACCTCAACGGCAATGGCGAGCCAATGGCTTCGCTCGCGTTCGAAAAGAAGGCGCAGGTCGTGGACGAGGGGTCCAACTGGAACGACAAGCCGATGGCGTCCCTGGCCAATTCGGGCGACGTGAACACCGGCGACGCGAAGACCGGTGACGCGAAGGCGGGCAGCTCGAAGATGAGCTGACCGGGGCGCCGAGGGTGACTGGGCGCCCCTCGGTCCTCAGCCCTTTCGGTTCTGCCGGTTGTCGATCAGGTCGTCGACGACCTCTGGCTCGGCGAGGGTGGAGGTGTCGCCGAGGCTGCCGAAATCGTCCTCGGCGATCTTGCGCAGGATGCGGCGCATGATCTTGCCGGAGCGGGTCTTCGGCAGGCCCGGCGCGAACTGGATCATGTCCGGAGAGGCGATCGGGCCGATCTCCTCGCGAACATGGTCGCGCAGCTCCTTGCGCAATGCGTCGTCGCCTTCCTCGCCGGCCATCAGCGTGACGTAGCAGTAGATGCCCTGGCCCTTGATGTCGTGCGGATAGCCGACGACGGCGGCCTCGGAGACCTTCGGGTGCGAGACCAGCGCGCTCTCCACCTCGGCGGTGCCCATGCGGTGGCCCGAGACATTGAGGACGTCGTCGACGCGGCCGGTGATCCAGTAATAGCCGTCGGCATCGCGGCGGGCGCCGTCGCCGGAGAAGTAGAAGCCCTTGTACTGCTGGAAATAGGTGTTGGCGAAGCGCTCATGATCGCCATAGACGGTGCGCATCTGGCCCGGCCAGCTGTCGGCGATGGCGAGGACGCCCTCGGCCTCCACCGTCTCGATCACCTTGCCGGTTTCCGGCTCCAGCATCACCGGCACGACGCCGAAGAAGGGGTTGGTGGCCGAGCCGGGCTTGAGGTCGGTCGCGCCGGGCAGCGGGGTGATCATGTGGCCGCCGGTCTCGGTCTGCCACCATGTGTCGACGATCGGCACATTGCCCTTGCCGATCTTGTGGAAATACCACTCCCACGCCTCCGGGTTGATCGGCTCGCCGACGGTGCCGAGCACCTTCAGCGTCGACAGGTCGGCCTTCTCGACGAACTGGTCGCCCTTGCCCATCAATGCGCGGAGGGCGGTTGGGGCCGTGTAGAACTGGTTGACCTTGTGCTTGTCGATCACCTGCCAGAAGCGCGAGGCGTCGGGCCAGGTCGGTACGCCCTCGAACATCAGCGTGATGGCGCCGTTGGCGAGCGGGCCGTAGACGATATAGCTGTGGCCGGTGACCCAGCCGATATCTGCCCCGCACCAGTAGATGTCGCCGCGGTGGTAGTCGAAGACGTATTCATGGGTCATCGCCGCCCAGAGCAGGTAGCCGCCGGAGGTGTGGACGACGCCCTTCGGCTTGCCGGTCGAGCCGGAGGTGTAGAGGATGAAGAGCGGGTCCTCCGCGTTCATCGTCACCGGTTCGCAATCGGCTTCGACGCCATTCTCCATCTCGTGCAGCCAGAAATCGCGGCCGTCCTTCATCTCGACGCCATCGCCGACGCGCTGGACGACGATGCAGCGGACATCGTCGCCGCACTTCTTCAACGCCTTGTCGGCATTGGCCTTGAGCGCGGTCTTCCTGCCGCCGCGCGGGGCGAAATCGGCGGTGATCAGGAGCTTGGCGTCGCTGTCATTGATGCGGTCGGCCAGCGCATCGGGCGAAAAACCGGCGAAGACGATGGAGTGGACCGCGCCGATGCGGGCGCAGGCGAGCATGGCGTAGGTCGCCTGCGGGATCATCGGCAGGTAGATGACGACGCGATCGCCCTTCTTGACACCCATCTCTTTCAGCACATTGGCGAATTTACAAACATGAGCGTGCAGTTGCCGGTAGGTGACGAACTGGGCCTCGTCCTTCGGATCGTCGGGCTCCCAGATGATGGCGGTCTGGTCGCCGCGCTCGGCGAGATGGCGGTCGACGCAATTGACGGCAACGTTCAATTCGCCATCCTCGAACCATTTGATCGAGACGTCCGGATAGGTGAAGTCGACATTCTTGATCTTCGTCGGCTCCTTGACCCAGTCGAGCCGCTTCATGTGCTCGGTCCAGAAGCCTTCCGGATCGTCGATCGAGCGCTTGTACCAGGCCTCGTACGTGGCCTTGTCGATCAGCGCGCGCTCCTTCCATGCATCCTGAACGGGATGCAGATGAACCTCACTCATGGAACTCCTCCCTCAATTCCCAGGCAGCCTTGTCGGCATGGGCTGCCATAATTTCCAGTGCGCGCGACCCGTCGGCCTCGCCACCGTCACCTCTCGTCAGTGGAGATAGCGCGTTCGGGCCGCCGCTCCAATGCGACATTGGGATGGCAGACCGGCGCGCCCAGGCAGATGCCGGTGACATACAAGAGGTTGTTAGCAGCCATGGCGCAACAGTGCCAACACATTGATAAAAAAGCGGTAAGGCCCCGTGTTAGCTTGTCGTTAACCCTGCCGGGCGCCTAATTTACCTTATCGAGGCAATATGGAGCAGTGCCATGATGCTGGACCGAAGCGAAATGGAACTGATGCTGAAGGGTTATGGGCTGACCACGGCGGAGATCCTCTACCACATGCCGGATCATCCCGATTTCCTGCAGACCTATGTCTGGCAGGACTACGATCTCGCGCCGCGATTTCCCGCGATGCAGCGATTTCTCGACTTCTGGCAGGCCAAGCTGGACGGGCCGCTGCATTCGATCCGCTACTGCCACCGCAGGCTGATCCGGCCTGGCGAATGGAAGAGCGTGACGGGCGAATTCGTGCTGCACTGAGCGTTCCACAGCTGCTCTTGTTCCCGATATGGGAATAGACTATGTTGCGGGATGCAGATCATCGCGAAGCGGACCTTGCGCGTTTTCTGGGAAGAGCATCCAAGAGCCGAGGCACCGCTTCGAAACTGGTTTGCGATCGTGAGTGTCGCAGGCTGGCGCGCTCCCCATGAAGTCAGGGCGGCGTTCGGCTCGGCTGATTTCGTTGGCGACAATCGTGTCATTTTCGATATTGGCGGCAACAAATACCGGCTGATTGTCAGGATCTCGTACGAATATCAGCGTGTGCTGGTCAAGTTTGTCGGAACTCATGCCGAATATGATCGCATCGACCCGGAGACAGTGTGATGGACGTTCGACCCATCCGTAACGAAGACGATTATGACTGGGCCCTCAAGGAGATCGAGCGCTATTTCGACGATGAGCCGGCGCAGGGAACATCGGAAGGGGACCGGTTCGACGTACTCTCGGCCCTCATCGAGGCCTATGAGGCCCGCCGATGGCCGATTGCGCCGCCAGACCCCGTGACGGCTCTCGAAACAGGTATGGCCGAAGGGCGATTTTCGCGGAACGATCTCGTCGAGGTGATCGGATCGAGATCGCGGGTTTCGGAGATACTCAATCGGCGGCGAGCCCTGTCCACAGCGATGATCCAGGCACTCCATCGCGAGCTGCACATTCCCGCGGAGATCCTGATACAGCCCTATCGCCTGTTGGGGCGTGCGGCGCACGATCGTTCTCCAGGCGCTGCCTGACCCCTGTCAGCCGTAGTCCCGCTCGCCGAAGATCGCGCTGCCGACCCGCACATGGGTGGCGCCGAAGGCGATGGCCGTCTTGAAATCGGCGCTCATGCCCATGGAGAGGACGGAGAGGCCGGCCTCGTCGGCGAGCTTTTCGAGCAAGGCGAAATGCGGGCCGGGGTTCTCGTCCAGGGGCGGAATGCACATCAGGCCATCGATGGCGAGGCCATATTCATCGCGGCACCTCGCGACGAAGGCAACCGCCTCTTCCGGCGCGATCCCGGCCTTCTGCTCTTCCTTGCCGGTGTTGACCTGGACGAGCAGGCGAGGGGTCTTCCCCTGCTTTTCCATCTCCTTTGCCAGTTCGCGGGCGATCTTCTCGCGGTCGACCGTCTCGATCACGTCGAAGAGGGCGACGGCATCGGCCGCCTTGTTGCTCTGCAGCGGGCCGATCAGGTGCAGCTCGACGTTCGGATATTCCTCGCGCAGCGCTGGCCATTTGGTTTCGGCCTCCTGCACGCGGTTCTCGCCGAATGTGCGGTGGCCGGCGTTCAGGACCGGGCGGATCGCCTCGGCGTCCTGCGTCTTTGAGACGGCGATGAGCGTGATGTCGGTCGCCGGCCGGCCCGCCTCCTCGGCGGCGGCGGTGATCGCCTGCCTCACCCGTTCCAGCTTTTCCGCCGCGTCGTTCATCCTGCTTCCTTCCGGTTCGCCGTTTGCCGCGGCGGTTGACGCTTTTGAGAAAGCGTGGTCAAGCATCCGCCGATCGTCCGCCAGCATCGAGAAGATAGAAAAGCCCAGACCATGGCAACCGAGCGCTACAATTCCCGCACCGTCGAGCCGAAATGGCAGGCCGCCTGGGACGAGAGAAAGCTGTTCGAGACCGACAAGGACGATCGGCGCGAGAAGTACTACGTGCTGGAGATGTTTCCCTACCCGTCGGGCCGCATCCATATGGGCCATGTGCGCAACTACACGATGGGCGACGTCGTGGCGCGCTACAAGCGGGCGAAGGGCTTCGCCGTGCTGCACCCGATGGGCTGGGACGCGTTCGGCATGCCGGCGGAGAACGCCGCCATGGCCAACAAGACCCATCCCGGCACCTGGACCTACGCCAATATCGACACGATGCGCAGCCAGCTGAAGAGCATGGGCCTTTCGCTGGACTGGAGTAGAGAATTCGCGACCTGCGACGTCGACTATTATCATCGCCAGCAGATGCTGTTTCTCGACATGCTGGACGCCGGACTGGTGACCCGCAAGAAGAGCCGGGTGAACTGGGACCCGGTCGACATGACGGTGCTCGCCAATGAACAGGTGATCGATGGCAAGGGCTGGCGCTCCGGCGCCGAGGTCGAGCAGCGCGAACTGGTGCAGTGGTTCTTCAAAATCTCTGATTTTTCTGAGGATCTCCTCGCCGCGCTCGAAGATCTGGACGGCTGGCCGGAGAAGGTCCGCACCATGCAGCGAAATTGGATCGGCAAGAGCGAGGGCCTGCAGATTCGCTGGCCATTGGCCGAGGGCGCGCCGGAGGGGTTCGACGAGATCGAGGTCTACACCACCCGGCCCGACACGCTTTATGGCGCGTCCTTCATGGCGATCGCGCCGGACCATCCGTTGAGCCAGAAGCTCGCCGAGAACGATGAGACGCTCGCGGCCTTCGCTGCCGAATGCCGGCGGATGGGCACCTCCGTCGCCGCGCTGGAGACAGCCGAGAAGAAGGGCTTCGACACGGGCCTCTTCGTCCAACACCCGCTCGACCCGGCGTGGAAGGTGCCGGTCTGGGTCGCCAATTTCGTCCTCACCGACTACGGCACCGGCGCCCTGTTCGGCTGCCCGGCTCATGATCAGCGCGACTTCGAGTTCGCCACCAGGTACCATCTGCCGATTACGCCTGTGGTCGCGCCCGGCGGCAAGGCGCCGGATCTTTCGACCGGCGCCTATGATGGCGACGGGGTGATGATCAATTCGGGCTTCATGAACGGCATGACGAGCGACGAAGCCTTCGACGCCGTCGCCGACAGGCTGGAGAGCGAGAGGCTCGGCAACCGGCCCGTCGCCGAGCGGCAGGTGAAGTACAAGCTGCGCGACTGGGGCATCTCACGCCAGCGCTACTGGGGCTGTCCGATCCCCGTCGTCCACTGCGAGACCTGCGGCACGGTGCCGGTCCGCAAAGCGGACCTGCCGGTCAGGCTGCCGGACGATGTCAGCTTCGACAAGCCCGGCAATCCGCTCGACCGTCATCCGACCTGGCGCGACGTCTCCTGCCCGAAATGCGCAGGGCCGGCGCAGCGCGAGACCGACACGATGGACACCTTCGTCGATTCCTCCTGGTATTTCGCGCGCTTCACCGCGCCGCATGCCGACCAGCCGACGGAGCCGGAGGTCGCCAATGAGTGGCTGCCGGTCGACCAGTATATTGGCGGTATCGAACACGCGATCCTGCATCTTCTCTATTCGCGCTTCTTTACCCGCGCGATGCGGCAGACCGGCCATCTCGACCTGAAGGAGCCGTTCAAGGGCCTCTTCACGCAGGGCATGGTGGTGCACGAGACTTATCGCGCGGCCGACGGCGGCTACGTCACACCGGCCGAGGTGCGCCTGGAAGGCGAGGGCGACGAGCGCCGCGCTCTTCTTCTGTCCTCAGGCAACGAGGTTGCCATCGGCGGCATCGAAAAGATGAGCAAGAGCAAGAAGAACGTCGTCGATCCGGACGAGATCCTGGCCTCCTACGGGGCCGACACGGCCCGTTTCTTCATGCTGTCCGACAGTCCGCCCGAGCGGGACGTGATCTGGACCGAGGCCGGCGTCGAAGGCGCGCATCGTTTCGTGCAGCGCGTCTGGCGGCTGCTGGCCGAGGCTGCGCCCGTACTGGCGAAGGCGGAGGCGCAGGCGACGACCGACGGCGAGGCCGCGGCGATTTCCAAGGCGGCGCACCGGACGGTGAAGGCGGTCGGCGAGGATATCGAGAAGCTCGCCTTCAACAAGGCGGTGGCGCGGCTCTACGAGCTGGTCAATGTTCTGTCGGCGCCGCTGCAGGTCGCGGCGAAGGGCGAGGCGGACGAGGCGATGGCGAGCGCGCTGGCCGATGCGGCCGACAAGCTGGTGGCGATGCTGGCGCCGATGATGCCGCACCTTGCCGAGGAATGCTGGCAGATGCTCGGCCATCAGACCCTCATCTCTGCGTCCGCCTGGCCCTCTTTCGACGAGGCGCTGATCGAGGATGACGCGATTACGCTGCCGGTGCAGGTCAACGGCAAGAAGCGGGCCGATGTGACAGTCGGCAAGAATGCTGGCAAGGACGAGGTGGAAGCTGCCGCGCTTGCTCTCGACGCGGTGCAGAAGATGCTGGATGGTGGGACACCGAAGAAGGTGATCGTGGTGCCGGGGAGAATCGTCAATGTGGTGGTCTGATCGCGCTGCGGCGCTGGGTCGAACCCTGCTCGGCCTGTTCGGGCTGATGGTGGTGGCCGCCTGCACGGTGCAACCGCTCTACGGCACGAGCGGCGGGGTGACCACCAATCGCCTGCCGGTCGCGGTGTCGGACATCGACGGGCGGTCCGGCTTCATGCTGCGGGACGAACTGGTCTTCCTGATTAATGGCGGCCGCAGCCAACCGGTCGGTGCACCGTTCCGTCTCGATGTCCGGCTCGCCAAGAAGACCCGAACCTCCAACACGGCGCCGGTGGCGGACGGCCAGGTCAACCGCGCCTTTGCGGGTCAGATCGAATTGCGTGGCATCTACAATCTGGTCAATGTCGAGACCGGTGAGATCATCGCCGCCGGCGACCGCCGCGCCTTTGCGCAGTATGACCGCTCGACGCAGCTCTACGCGCTGCGGTCCGCCGAGCAGGACGCCGAGGAAGATGCGGCGCGCGAATTGGCGCAGATCATCGCTCTCGCCGTCAACGCGCAGTTGAAACAGTACAGCCCGCCGGTCATCGCGCCGAAGTAGGCTGGACCGGCTGATGTCGCGGGGGCCGGCGAAGGTTCAACGCAGGAGATTGAGCACGATCGGCAGCGTGAGGGCCGCCATCACCGTCTGCGCCGTGGTCACGCCGGCCATCAGCGTGCCGTCGCCTTTCATCTGCGTCGTCAGCACATAGGCCGTCGCTGCCGTCGGAATGGCTGTGAAGGTGACGAGCGCCAACATCTCCGTCGTGCCGAGACCCAGCATGCTGCCGATGGCCCAGGCGAGGACAGGCACGGCGACAAGGCGGGCGACGCTGTTCGCCAGGATCGTCACCGTTTCTCGCTGCGCCGCGCCCGGCTTCAGCGCCGCGCCGACGCAGAGGAGGCCGAGCGGCAGGCTTGCATTGCCAAGGAAGCGGACGATCTCGCCGGCGACGGCGGGCATGCCGATCCCGCTCAGCGAAAGTGCGATGCCGACCAGGCATGCCAGGATCAGCGGGTTGGTGATGAGTGGCCGCAGAAGGGCTTTGGCTCCGACCCCGCGGCCGCCCGCGAGCGCCAGCACCGACAGCACATTGACGGTCGGCACGGCGATGGCGAGGAGGACGGCGGCACGCGCCATCGCCTCCGGCCCCGCCACGTTGCCGACAATGGCGAGACCGAGATAGGTGTTGAAGCGGATCAGGCCCTGCAAGAGGGGACCGTGACGGGCAGCAGGCCAGCCGCGCAGCCGGGCGAGAAGCCCCGTTACCGCCGCAACGATCAGGACAGTCGCGACGATCGCGCCGCCGAGACGGAGGATGGCTGGATCGTCGAGCGGAGCCTTGGAAAGGCTCAGAACGAGCAGCGCCGGAAAGAGCAGGAAATAGTTGAGCTTTTCGGCGGCGGGCCACAAGGCGGGATCGGGAAACGTCGCCCGGCGCAGCAGATAGCCAATCAGGATGAGCGCGAAGACCGGCCACAGCGCAGCGAGAATCATGTTGGCGTTCGCTCCCGTTTTCCTGACTAGGCCGGCCTGTTCACCACCCTATGTCGAATGACGGTTTGGTGACCATCAGCCAGACAATGGCGAGGACCGCGAGGAAGGCCGGAAACCCGAACGCGAACCAGATGCGGTAGAGGCGGTGATAGCTTGCCGGAAGGGCCGAACCCGTTCGGGCGGCCGAGCGCGCCAGGTCGCGCAGCCTGATCTGCATCCACACCACAGGCAGCCAAAACAGGCCCGTTACGAGATAGAGAATGAACGACAGGGCGATCCAGCCTTCCGCCAAGCTCCAGTGGAGTTCGCGGACCAGCAGATAGCCCGTGATCGGCTGGACGATCGCTGCGACGGTGGTGAACACCGTATCGGCCACCACCACGATGCCTGCCACATGGGCGATCAGGGCCGGGTCGCGGCCGCGGTTGGATACGGCCATGAAGAACGCGATGCCGGCGCCGGTTCCCAGTAAGACCGTCGCGCCGATCACATGCAAATACAGGAGAAGATCGCCCCTCATCGTTCGTCCGCGATCGCCGCCACGAAAAGAGCCAGGACGGTGGCGGGGAGCGTTTTCACAAAGGCGCCGAGCGGATCGGCCCACAGATCGGGGGCAATGATCGTGCCGCCGATCAGATAGGCCGTGGAAACCGTCACCATGCCGAGGCAGGCGATGCGAACCCAGGCCCGCCAGAGGATGGCGAGGCCGAGGGCGATGTCGATGATCGAGCCCCCGAGGACGAAGGCGGCGGCGAGACCATCGCCAACCCCGCGGGTCGTCAGGACCGCCTTCGCTTCGTCGTGCCGGATCAGACCCAACAGACCGGACAGAATCCAGAACAGGGACAGGGTTGCCAGCCCGAGAGGGAACAGAAGGTAGAGGCGCGAGAACCATCGCTCCTGAACGGTGGCCGGAATGGCCGCCAAGGTCTCCTCAAGCGATCGGCAGCGCTTGCCGCCGGCATCCTGCCAGGCGGAGGGGGCGCCGCCTATTCCCTCGGAAAGCGCCGTGAGCGCGTTGCTGCGCAGCGGCGAACGCCAGCCGAGATGGCCGAGACGGTCAGCGACGAATGCAAGGGCCGAGACGATGCAGCGGGGTATCGGCAGGATCGCGACCGGTCGACGGAAGCCGAGCCAGCGGCGGATCATCGCGATCGTCTCCGGCAGCGGGCGTCCTTCGGGCTCGGCAATGTCGGCCAGGGTTCTGGAGGGGACGTCGCCCTTGGCTGCCTGCACCACGGCATCGATCAGATCGTCGAGGAAGACTGTCTGGATGTCCACGTCCGGAAAGAGCCGCGGCGATAGGAACGGCACTGCGGCCGCCGCGCGCAAGAGCGCCGTGCCTCCATAGGCGTCTCGCCCGACGACGAGGGCAGGACGCAGGATCACCCAGTCGATGCTCGAGGCTTGAATGATCGCGTCGCCGTTTCCCTTGGTCCGAAAAAAGTCCAGATGCGCCGCCCGCGAAGCGCCGACCGCCGAAATCTGCACCAGCCGCGTCGGTGTGCCTTCGAGCGCCTCCACGAGCCGTTCAATAGCGGTTTCATGAATGGCGGCGAGAGTATCACGGGCGCCGTTCTGAAGGGCGCCCGATGCGTTGATCACCACGTCCTTGTCAGCGATCAGCTGTCGCCATTCGTCAACCGTGAGCGCCGCCAGGTCCCGGATGATCCAATCGGCATCCGGCGCGACCCGCCGCGCCATTCGAGGATCGCGGCCGAGGCCGGTGACCGCCAGACCGGCCTGGCTCAAACCGCGCAGGCAGGCGGCTCCGATCAGTCCGTAACCGCCGAGGACCAGCGCCTTCACGGCGGCTTCCAGCTCTTACAAAATGCTCTGGCCGGTCTTCTTCCAATCGGCGGTGAAGGCGTCGAGGCCCTTGTCGGTCAGCGGATGCTTGACGAGGGCATGGAGGATCGCCGGCGGCACGGTCGCGACATCGGAGCCGATCATGGCGGCTTCCTTGACGTGGTTCACGGTGCGGATCGAGGCGGCAAGAATCTCGGTCTGGAAATCGTAATTGTCGTAGATGGTGCGGATCTCGCCGATCAGCTCCATGCCATCGATGCCCATATCGTCGAGACGGCCGAGGAAGGGGCTGACGAAGGTGGCGCCGGCCTTGGCGGCGAGCAGCGCCTGGTTGGCCGAGAAGCAGAGCGTGACATTGACCATCTGGCCGTTGCCGGTGAGCACCTTGCAGGTCTTCAGCCCGTCGAAGGTGAGTGGCACCTTGATGGCGATGTTGTCGGCGATCTTCGCAAGGATTTCGGCCTCCTTCATCATCGTCTCGTGATCGAGCGCCGTGACCTCGGCCGAGACCGGGCCGGAGACGATGGAGCAGATCTCCTTCGTCACTTCCCTGATGTCGCGGCCGGCCTTGGCGATCAGCGACGGGTTGGTCGTCACCCCGTCGAGCATGCCGAGATCGTTCAGCTTGCGGATCTCGTCCACATCGGCGGTATCGACGAAAAATTTCATGGGTCTCAGGCTCCCTCAGGCGGCGGCGCGGCCGACCGTTGCTGTTCTGTCCGGATTTGCCGTTCCCCATATCGCGTAAAGCGGCAAAGGTCACGGGGCGATGAAGGCTGATTCGAAAAAGTCGGGCGCGATAGCCATGGGCAAGGTGGTGCCGGTGCTGGTGCCGCTGCCGGTGCCGGCGCCCTACAGCTATGCCGTGCCCGAGGGCATGGACGTGGCGCCGGGATCGATCGTGCAGGTGCCGGTCGGACCGCGTCAGGTGCCCGGGCTCGTCTGGGACGCCGCCGGCGCGGGTGACGCGGTCGATCCCACGAAGCTGCGGGCGATCACGCAGGCTTTCGACTGTCCGCCGATCGACGCGACCATGCGTCGTTTCATCGAGTGGGTCGCGGCGTGGACGCTGACCCCGCCGGGCCTCGTCGCGCGGATGGTGCTGCGCGTGCCTGCGGCGTTCGATCCGGAACCATGGGTGCCGGCTCTCCTGCCGACGCCGGAGATCAGGCCGGAGCGGCTGACGCCGGCGCGGCGGCGGGTGTTCGAATTGATCAAGGACAATCGCGGCGCCTGGACCAAGAGCGGCCTCGCCCATGCCGCCGGCGTCTCGCCCTCGGTCATCGAGGGTCTGGCCAAGGCAGGCACGTTCGAGGACGTGATGCTGGCGCCGCCGCCGGTCGTGCCGGAGCCGGATACGGCGCGGCGGCGGCCGCCGCTGACCGGGGACCAGGCAGCGGCCGCCGACATTCTTCGCAAGGCCGTTGCAGCCGACGGCTATTCGGCGACGCTGATCGACGGCGTCACCGGATCCGGCAAGACGGAGGTCTATTTCGAAGCGGTGGCGGCGGCGCTCGACGAGGGCAGGCAGGCGCTGATCCTGCTGCCGGAGATCGCGCTGACCGCGGCCTTCCTCGAGCGATTCCACGACCGGTTCGGGGCGCGGCCCGCCGAATGGCACTCAGACATGGCGCCGAAGATGCGCGAGCGGGTCTGGCGGCAGGTCAACGAGGGGCGGGTGCGGGTCGTCGCCGGTGCGCGCTCGGCGCTCTTCCTGCCGTTTCAGGACCTTGGCCTGATCGTCATCGACGAGGAACACGACCAGGCCTACAAGCAGGATGAGCGGGTCTTCTACAATGCACGCGACATGGCGGTCGTTCGCGCCCATCTCGGCGATTTTCCGATCGTTCTCGCCTCGGCCACGCCCTCGATCGAAAGCCGGGTCAATGCCGAGGCGGGGCGCTATGGCACGGTGCGGCTGGCGAGCCGGTTCGGCGAGGCGGCCATGCCGGATCTGCGGACCATCGACATGCGCAAGCACCCGCCGGCGCGGGGCGGCTTCCTGTCGCCGGTGCTGCTCAAGGCGGTCGCGCGGGCGATCGGGCGCGGCGAGCAGGCGCTGCTGTTCCTCAACCGCCGTGGATACGCGCCGCTGACGCTGTGCCGGGTGTGCGGCCACCGCTTCGAATGCCCCAATTGTTCCGCCTGGCTGGTCGAGCACCGGTTCCGCCGGCAGATGCAGTGCCATCATTGCGGCCATGCGGAGCCGGTGCCGGAGGCCTGTCCCCATTGCGGGACCCTCGATCATCTCGTCGCCTGCGGGCCGGGGGTGGAGCGGCTGCTCGAGGAGGTGGTCCACCATTTCCCCGAGGCGCGGACGGTGATGCTGTCCTCCGACATGCCCGGCGGCGCCAAACGGCTGCGGCTGGAACTCGACGCCATCGCCAAGGGCGAGGCGGATATCGTCATCGGCACGCAGCTGGTCGCCAAGGGCCATCACTTTCCCAAGATGACGGTGGTGGGCGTCGTGGACGCCGATATCGGCCTCACCAATGGCGATCCGCGCGCTGCCGAGCGGACCTTCCAACTGCTTCATCAGGTGACAGGACGCGCCGGACGAACCGGTGAGGCGTCGCTCGGGCTGATCCAGACCTACCAGCCGGAGCATCCGGTCATGGCGGCGCTCGTCTCGGGCGACCGCGAAAAATTCTACGAGCGCGAGATCGGCGAGCGGCAGCGGGCGGGCCTGCCGCCCTTCGGCCGGCTCGCCGCGCTGATCGTTTCCGGCGAGGACAAGGCCGAAACAGAGAAACATGCGCGAGCGCTGCGCGCCTCGGCGCCGCCGTCGGGTGAGATCGATATTCTGGGCCCGGCCGAGGCGCCGCTGGCCCTGATCCGTGGGCGCTACCGCTATCGCCTTCTCGTCCATGGCGGGCGCAAGAGCGACCTGCAGGCCCATATCCGGTCGATCATAGCCGCCGGGCCGAAGCCGCGCGGCAGCCTGCGCGTGCAGGTGGACATCGATCCGCAGAGCTTTCTCTAGGAGCCTTCGGGAGGGCTACAGCCGCATCAGCCTTTCCACTGCCGTAATTCGCCATAGGTTGATGGACGACGGCTATGGGGGCGGGCGTCGGAACACAGCGAGCAAGACAACAGGGCCTCCATGCGCGCCATTCTTTTCACTTTCCTGGCCTTCCTCATCTTCTTTCTCGGGGGCGTGACCGTTCACTATGCCGGACCCGCAGCCTACCGAACCTTGGACGAGGCGGCCGCGGCCGTCGGTATCGATGTCGCGGAGGTCGCCGGCGACGAGCGACAGGGCCGTGTTGCGCCGGCGATGATGCTGGCCGAGGCCAATACCGGCGCGGCGCAAAAGGAGGCGGCCGAAGCGGACCGGAAGGGATTGCCCGACGGCGCTGCGACGGACGGGCAAGAGGCCGGCAGCGACGATGCGGCAGTCTCGGGCGACGAGAGCGACGGGCCGTCGACGCTGAACGCCTTCGCCCCGACAGACGAAGCGTCGGCGACGATGCCGCCGATCGGTTTGCCAGATCCAAAGGACGCCCAGGCCGATTTGCCCGATGGCCAGAAGATCGCGCTCAAGGCGGCGCCGGACGAGGCGCCGGAGATCGGCGAGGTTCGCTGGGTGCCATCGGCCCTCTATTGCGGGTTCGTCCGCGCCGACCTTCCGAATGATCTCGATCTGGCGTCCCTCGACGACGCGGACGGTGCGGCGACGATCGAGGCAATGCCGGATGCGTCGAGCGAGACGGAGGAGGCCGCCGCCACGGTCAATGAGCAGTCGCCGGAGGATTTCGCTTTCGTGACGGAGCGCTTTTACGACGGCCGCGCGGCCGTCGAACGCGGCTATATGCGCCTCGGCGGCCTGATGCGTGAACTCAAGCTCAAGAATGTCGAGGAGGCCGAGGGCGGCGAGGTGCGCCATTACGAGACCTTTGGCAGCGCACCGATCAGCGTGCGGATCGACATGCAGCGTATCATGACGGAGGCCGACAAGCGTCTGAAGGCGTGGCACAAGCCGCCGCGCCTCCTCTATCGCGGCGCGATCAGCGTCAGTCGCGGCGGCGGCACGCGCCAGGCCGGCTTTGTCGGAAGCTGCAGCTAGGCTTGCGGCGACGCAGCTTGAACGAGGGATGAGATCGACAATGGAACTCGCATTGCCCGTTCCCGTCAATGCCGGTGACTGGCTGTCACTGGCCTCGGCGGTGATCACCGCGCTGCTCGGCCTCTACATGATGCTGTTTCCGCGCCGGGCGCTCGGCCTGCATGATGTCGATCCGGAATTCATCGGACTTCCGGCCGCCGGTATCGCACGGGCGCGGGCCGGCGGCTTCCATCTCGGCCTCGGACTGGCCGCGATCGTCCTGTGGCAGCCGCTCCTCTTTCTGGCGCTCGGCGCAGCCTGGATCTTCGCCGCCATGGGACGCTTCCTGGCGCTCCTGATCGATACGCCGGCGCGCGGGCGGAACGCCATCCTGCTGATCATCGAAGCGGCCCTTGCGGCCGGTGCGGTGCTAGGTCCGCTCAGCCTGATCTGACGCCGGCGCAGCTTCCCACAAGGGTTGGCCGCGATGGCCGCGAGAAGAGCCGCGCAGGCGTGTTGCACCGCCGGAAGGCCTCTGCTATAGCGGCCACGAAATCGGCGGGGACCCGCTTTTCTGCAGGTCAGTTTTCGTCGGCTGTTTCCAGCGAGATCAAGGGTTTCGCCTAGGCTATCCGCTTCGATGCCAGGTACCTTCATCTCGGTCGAACGAGAGATAGATCAGTCGTGTCGCAATCCAAATCTCCCATTTCCGGTGTTGCCCGACGCTATGCGTCATCCCTGTTCGAACTTGCGCAGGGCAATGACAGCGCCGAGCAGGTGGAACAGGATCTGACGAGGCTCGGTGAGCTGATCGAGGAATCGGACGGGCTGGCCCGTCTGATCAAGTCGCCGGTCTTCGCGGCGGACGAGCAGGAAAAGGCGCTGGTCGCGATCGCCGAGAAGGGCAAGGTCGCGCCTCTGACCAAGAACTTCCTGCAGGTGGTGGCGCGAAACCGGCGCCTGTTCGTGCTGCCTGGCATGATCGCGGCGTTCAAGGAAATCGCCGCGGACGCCCGTGGCGAGGTGACCGCCAGGGTGGTCGCCGCGCATGCGCTGACCGACGGGCAGAGGGCCGAGCTTGCTGACACGCTGAAGGGCGTTGCCGGCAAGGATGTGGCGATCGACCTGTCTGTCGATCCGTCCCTGCTTGGCGGCCTGATCGTGCAGATCGGCAGCCGCCAGATCGACACGTCGCTGAAGACCAAACTGAATTCGATGAAGCTTGCACTGAAAGAGGTCGGCTGATGGATATCCGCGCGTCGGAAATCTCCGAAATCCTGAAAAACCAGATCAAGAACTTCGGCCAGGAGGCCGAGGTGTCCGAAGTCGGCCAGGTCCTGTCCGTCGGTGACGGTATCGCCCGTATCTACGGCCTCGACAACGTCCAGGCCGGCGAGATGGTGGAGTTCCCCGGCGGCATTCGCGGCATGGCGCTGAACCTCGAGGCCGACAATGTCGGTGTCGTGCTGTTCGGCGACGACCGCGGCATCAAGGAAGGCGACACCGCAAAGCGTACCGGCGACATCGTCTCCGTGCCCGTCGGCCCGGAGCTTCTCGGCCGCGTCGTCGATGCTCTCGGCAATCCGATCGACGGCAAGGGTCCGCTGAACGCCACCGAGATTCGCCGCGTCGACGTCAAGGCGCCGGGCATCATTCCCCGCAAGTCGGTGCACGAGCCGATGGCGACCGGCCTGAAGGCCATCGACGCGCTGATCCCGATCGGCCGCGGCCAGCGCGAGCTCGTCATCGGCGACCGCCAGACCGGCAAGACGGCGATCATCCTCGACACCTTCCTCAACCAGAAGCCGGCGCACGACGAGAACCGCGAGAGCGACAAGCTCTACTGCGTCTATGTCGCCATCGGACAGAAGCGCTCGACGGTCGCGCAGTTCGTCAAGGTTCTCGAAGAGCGCGGCGCACTGCCCTATTCGATCATCGTCGCGGCGACCGCTTCGGATCCGGCGCCGATGCAGTATCTGGCTCCGTTCACCGGCTGCGCGATGGGCGAGTATTTCCGCGACAACGGAAAGCACGCGCTGATCGGCTATGACGACCTCTCCAAGCAGGCTGTCGCCTATCGCCAGATGTCGCTGCTGCTGCGCCGCCCGCCCGGCCGCGAGGCTTATCCGGGCGATGTCTTCTATCTGCATTCGCGCCTGCTGGAGCGCGCGGCCAAGCTGAACGAGGACAATGGCGCCGGTTCGCTGACGGCGCTGCCGATCATCGAAACCCAGGGCGGCGACGTCTCGGCCTTCATCCCGACCAACGTGATCTCGATCACCGACGGCCAGATCTTCCTGGAGACCGACCTGTTCTTCCAGGGCATCCGCCCGGCCGTCAATGTCGGCCTTTCGGTGTCGCGCGTCGGCTCGGCGGCGCAGATCAAGGCGATGAAGCAGGTCGCCGGCTCGATCAAGGGCGAGCTCGCCCAGTATCGCGAGATGGCGGCGTTCGCACAGTTCGGCTCGGACCTCGATGCCGCCACGCAGCGCCTGCTGAATCGCGGCGAACGCCTGACAGAGCTCCTGAAGCAGCCGCAGTTCAGTCCGCTCAAGACTGAAGAGCAGGTCGCGGTGATCTATGCCGGCGTCAACGGCTATCTGGACAAGATCGCCGTCAACCAGGTGACGAAGTTCGAGGCCGGCCTTCTCAGCCACATGCGCAATGAAGGCAAGGAAGTGCTCGACGCCATCGCCCGGGAAAAGGCGCTGACGGACGAGATCAAGGACAAGCTGAAGGCCGAGGTCGATTCCTTCGCCAAGACCTTCTCCTAAGAACGCTCCGACGGGGACCATTCCATGGCCAATCTGAAAGAGCTCCGCGTCCGGATCGCCTCGGTCAAGTCGACCGCGAAGATCACCAAGGCGATGCAGATGGTCGCCGCCGCCAAGCTGCGCCGTGCGCAGGAAGCGGCGGAGGCCGCGCGTCCCTATTCGCAGCGGATGAGCACGGTGCTGGCGAATCTCGCCGGCGGCGGTGAACCGACCGATGCGCCGAAGCTGATGACAGGAACCGGCAAGGACGACGTGCATCTTCTCGTCGTCTGCACGGCCGAGCGCGGCCTTTGCGGCGGTTTCAACTCGTCGATCGCCCGGCTGGCGCGCGACCATGCGCGCAGGCTGATCGCCAACGGCAAGACGGTGAAGTTCATCTGCGTCGGCAAGAAGGGCTTCGACATCCTGCGCCGCGAATTCGGCAACATGATCATCGACCGTGTCGACCTGCGCAACGTCAAGTCGCTCGGCTTCTCCGACGCGGACGCGATCGGCCGCAAGGTGATCGGGCTGTTCGAGGACGACCAGTTCGACGTCTGCACGCTGTTCTATTCGGAGTTCGAGAACGTCGTGACGCAGATGCCGAAGGCCCAGCAGATCATCCCGGCCAAGCCGGAAGCCGTCGCCGACGAAGGCGAGGCGGCCGGATCGGACGTCCTCTACGATTACGAGCCGAGCGAAGGCGACATCCTGCGCACGCTGATCCCGCGGAACATTTCCGTCCAGATCTTCCGGGCCTTGCTGGAGAATGCGGCATCGGAGCAGGGCGCCCGGATGAGCGCGATGGACAATGCGACGCGCAACGCCAACGACATGATCGACCGGCTGACGCTGGACTATAACCGTCAACGCCAGGCCAAGATCACGACCGAACTGATCGAAATCATTGCGGGCGCGGAAGCGCTCTGACGACCCAGGAGGCATTTATGGCCGAAGAAAACACCAAGCCGGCATACACGTTGCCGGAGGGCCCGCAGGGCAAGGTCCACCAGGTTGTGGGCGCCGTCGTCGACGTCGCCTTCGAGGATCACCTGCCGGCGATCCTGAACGCGCTCGAAGCCAGCAACAATGGCAACCGCCTCGTTCTGGAGGTCGCCCAGCACCTCGGTCAGAACGTCGTGCGCACCATCGCGATGGACTCCACCGAGGGTCTGGTTCGTGGTCAGGCCGTGGTCGACACCGGTTCGCCGATCTCGGTGCCGGTCGGCGAAGGAACGCTCGGCCGCATCATGAACGTCATCGGCGAGCCCGTGGACGAAGCCGGCCCTATCCCGAATGAAGGCCTGCGCGGCATCCACCAGCCGGCTCCGGACTATGTGGATCAGTCGACCGAGGCGCAGATCCTCGAGACCGGCATCAAGGTCGTCGACCTTCTCGCCCCCTACGCGCGTGGCGGCAAGATCGGCCTGTTCGGCGGCGCCGGTGTCGGCAAGACCGTTCTGATCATGGAGCTGATCAACAACATCGCCAAGGCGCATGGCGGCTATTCCGTCTTCGCCGGTGTCGGCGAGCGCACCCGTGAGGGCAACGACCTCTACTGGGAGATGATCGAATCCAACGTCAACAAGGAAGGCGGCGGCGAAGGCTCCAAGGCCGCGCTGGTCTACGGCCAGATGAACGAGCCGCCCGGCGCCCGCGCCCGCGTCGCGCTGACCGGCCTGACGGTCGCCGAGC
Source organism: uncultured Alphaproteobacteria bacterium (assembly GCA_963773525.1). Lineage (GTDB taxonomy): Bacteria > Pseudomonadota > Alphaproteobacteria > Rhizobiales > Rhizobiaceae > Notoacmeibacter. Next base: position 805,217 of record CAVZBM010000002.1, read on the forward strand.
ACTTCCGCGACCAAGGCCAGGACGTGCTGTTCTTCGTCGATAACATCTTCCGCTTCACGCAGGCGGGTTCCGAGGTGTCGGCGCTTCTCGGCCGCATTCCCTCGGCCGTCGGCTATCAGCCGACACTGGCGACCGACATGGGAGCCCTGCAGGAGCGCATCACGACCACCACGACGGGTTCGATCACCTCGGTGCAGGCCATTTACGTGCCCGCCGACGACCTGACCGACCCGGCGCCGGCGACGTCGTTCGCCCACCTCGACGCCACGACCGTGCTGTCGCGCTCGATCGCCGAGAAGGGCATCTACCCGGCCGTCGACCCGCTGGACTCAACGTCGCGCATGCTGGATCCGCAGATCGTCGGTGAAGAGCATTACGAAGTCGCCCGGCAGGTACAGTCGACCCTGCAGCGCTACAAGAGCCTGCAGGACATCATCGCCATTCTGGGGATGGATGAGCTGTCCGAAGAGGACAAGGTGGCGGTTGCACGCGCCCGCAAGATCGAGCGCTTCCTGTCGCAGCCCTTCTTCGTCGCCGAGGTCTTCACCGGCTCACCGGGCAAGCTCGTCGCGCTCGAAGACACGATCAAGGGCTTCAAGGGCCTCGCCAATGGCGAATACGACCATCTTCCGGAAGCCGCCTTCTACATGGTGGGCACGATGGAAGAGGCCGTCGCCAAGGCGCAGAAGCTGGCCGAGCAGGCCGCCTGAAGCCAACCGTTCCGCTTCGCCGCGGCACCTCGCGGCGAAGCCTCACCATTCGAACCGAGCCGCCGGAGCGTAACTTCCCATGGCATTCACATTCGAACTGGTCTCGCCCGAACGTCTTCTCGTCTCGCGGGAGGTCGATTCGGTCGTCGTGCCGGGCGCCGATGGCGACTTCACGGCGATGCCGAACCACGCTCCGACCATGTCGTCACTGCGCGCCGGCATGGTGACGGTCGAGGCCGGTGGCAGCAAGGAACAGTTCGTGGTTCTCGGCGGCTTCGCCGATGTGCAGCCCGACAGTTGTACCATCCTCGCCGAACTGGCCGCCAAACCCGGCGATTTCGACCGCGACATCCTGACCTCGCGGATCGAGGAGGCGCGGACGCGCATCAAGGAAACCTCGGACGATGATGAGCGGAGCGAGCTGGAGCACATGCTCGGCTCCCTGACGACGCTGCACGAGCAGATCCTGCCGGCTTGACGGGGGCCCCTACTCATTCCGACTCCGATAATGTGCGGGCCCGAGAGGGCCCGTTTCCTTTTGCGCTGACACGGGCGCGCGCCGCCCTAGTTGGGGCTCGTCAGCGGCAGGAGGAGCGGGCATGACAGAGCCAATCCGCGTGGCGGTCTTCGACATCATCGAAACCGTCTTTTCCCTTGCTCCGGTCCGCAGGGCGATCGCCGGTTGCGGTCTCGATGGCCGAGATCTGGAAACCTGGTTCGCTTTCGGGCTGCGCGATGCCTTCGCCCTCGACACCACCCATCATGCCCGTCCGTTCCCCGACATCCTGCGCGAGGCGCTGGAGGAACTGCTTGCCATCCGCGGCGGTCGCGGCTGGCGAGGCCGCCAAGAAATCTGTTCTCGAGGCGTTTGGCGCGATGCCCGCGCATGAAGGGGCGAGCGAGTGCTTCGGCCTTCTCCACGCGGCCGGCGTACGGATCGTCGCGCTGTCGAACGGCCCGGCCGAGCGGACGGCCGCGCTGCTCGACGGTGCGCGACTGGCCGGACACGTCTCCGAGGTCCTCAGTGTGCAGGGCGTCGGACGGTTCAAACCGCATGAGAGCGTCTATCGCCAAGCCTTCGCGGCGACCGGAGAACCGCCGGCGGCGCACTGCATGATCGCCTGCCACGCCTGGGACCTGCATGGGGCCAAGTGTGCGGGTATGCAGACGGCGTTCGTTCGGCGGGGGCAGCACTATCCATCGGTCATGCTGCCGGCAGATCTGGTCGGTGAGGATCTTGCCGACGTGGCGCGGGCGATCGTGGCGCGAGCCGGGTGATGCCCTCAGGGCGCGAGATGGCAGAAGGCGGCGATGACCTTCTGGTAAAGCTCGCGCTTGAACGGGACGACCAGCTCCGGCAGATCGGCCATCGGCTTCCAGTCCCATGCGTCGAACTCGGCGGCATGACCCTCGGGCGGCGGATCGATCCGGATCTCGCTCTCGTTCCCCTCGAAGCGATAAGCGAACCAGAGCTGCTTCTGCCCGCGATAGCGGCCCTTGAGCGCCTTGCCCACCAAATGGTCCGGCAGGTCGTAGGTCAGCCAGTCCGGCGTCTCGGCCAGCAGGCGGACGGACTGGATACCGGTCTCCTCGTAGAGTTCACGGAGCCCAGCGGCCCTGGCATCCTCGCCTGCGTCGAGTCCACCCTGCGGCATCTGCCAGAGATGGCCGGAGCTGGCTTCCTCCGAATCGGGTTCGGCCTTGCGGTGGCCAGCCCAGACGAGGCCTTCGCCATTCAGGACCATGATGCCAACGCAGGGGCGGTAGGGAAGCGTCTTGCGCTTTGCGGACGGGTTTCGCCATCGCCACGTGATCCTCGTTCAGCGGTTGTCCGTCGCCAAGGCGCTGACCGGCACGAAGCGGATGCCGCGATCGCTCGCCTCGTCCATCCATCTGGCAAGCTCATCGATGGTCATGCGAAAGGCCGATGCCGTGGCGATGACGGGGCGGCCTGTCTTGGCCCGAGCCTCCAGAGCGGCCAGGGCGCGGCGGATCGCCTCCGGATCGCGAATGGCATCGACGGCATCACCGGCCATTGCGAAGGGCGCCCCTTCCTGCGCCGCAAGGCGCTGCGCATGAGATGCCGGCGCGGTGCCATCGTCGACGAACATCAGGCCGCGCCCGGCGATCTCCGCCATCACCGGCTGCAGCGCCTGCTTCTCGGTCAGGAACCGTCCGCCCATATAGTTGAGAACCCCGACATAGTTGCCGAGGCGGCCGAGCGTCTTGCGGGCCAGCGCCACCGTTTCCGCGGCCGGTGCATCCGCCAGCAAGGTGCCGGGGCCGGGGCTGGTGTTCGGATAGCCGAAGGGCTCCATCGGCAGTTGGAGCAGGAGCTCGTGGCCGGTGCGGCGGGCGGCCTCCTGCCAGCGCGACAGGCTGTTGCCGGTCGGCGCAAAGGCGAAGGTGACCTCGCCGGGCAGCGACTGGATCGCCTGCTGTGTACCCGTCTGCGACAGACCAAGACCGCCGACGACGATCGCAATGGCCGGTCCGTCGATGGGCCGGGCGGGGCGGCGGTAGGCATCGAAGGGGCGCTCGCCATCAGGGCCGATCTTCGGCAGCGGCCCTTGCGGAGACTGCTCCACGAGCGCCGGTTTCGGGCGCGTCGACAGCTGCATCGGCTGCGACAGGGCGGATGGATCGCGGATAACGACCGCGCCTTCGACATCGGCCGGGCTGGTGCCGTCCGGCAGGTCGGGCAGGCGATCGTCATTCGGCGTGACGCGGATGATGGCCGGGCCGCGGCCATCATCGATGCGTGTGCCGGGTGAGGTGACGGTGGGGCGGGTCTGCGGTGCTTCGTTCTCCACGACGGCGGCGTCGGCTTGTGCCGGCACGGGTGGGACAGCGGACTGCCCCGTCAGGGACTGCGCCGCCTCGGGCGCGCGAAGCGGGTCGCGATGGCTTGCGGTCCAGACGGACCCTCCCAGAAGGACCAGCGCGAGGAGGACGGGGATGCCTTGTCCGGCAAGACCGGTTCGAATGGCCGATGGTCGACGCTTTCTGTCGGCCCGGGCCAGACCCAACGGCCTGTCGATGGAGCGGATCGTCGGATCGCTTTCGGTCGGCAGGCTCATGACTGGCTGAAACGATCCGTCCGCTGGAAGAAAAACGGCGGACCTTTCGGTCCGCCGGTCGCTTTATTGCTGCTGTGCCGCGCTTGCGTCCGCGCGATCCTGCGAGGGCGGGAAGGACGCGTTCTGGTCTTCCCCGCGCAGCAGGCGGAGCGCCGCCTGAAGCTGCAGATCGTCCTTGGCCTCCGGCGGCACATAGGCGACGGAGCCGGAACCGGCCTCGTCTTCCTCGTTGCCGGTGATGTGACCGCGCAGCGCCAATTCACCGCGCTTCAGATCGGCCTCGCGGCCCTTCATGTCATCGGGTAGCGGCTGCTTGACAAGGATGTCGGGCGTGATGCCACGGCCCTGGATCGAGGCGTCAGAGGGCAGGTAGTAAAGTGCGGTGGTCAGCTTCAGCGCCCCGTTCTCCGCCAGCGGAAGGACGGTTTGAACCGAGCCCTTGCCGAAGGAACGGGTGCCGAGCACCGTGGCGCGTCGCAGATCCTGCAACGCACCGGCGACGATCTCCGAGGCCGAGGCCGAACCGCCATTGATCAGAACGATCACCGGCTTGCCTTCGGCCAGATCACCGGGGGTCGCGTCATAGCGCTTGTATTCGCGGTCATCACGGCCACGGGTCGACAGGATCTTGCCGCGGTCGAGGAAAGCGTCGGACACGGCGATCGCCTGCGTCAGTACGCCGCCTGGATTGAGCCGCAGATCAAGGACGTATCCCTTCAGCTTCTCTTCCGGGATCTGGGCCTTGATCGACTTGAAGCCCTTTTCGAGGTCGGCAAAGGTCTTCTCGGTGAACGACGTCACCTTGATGTAGCCGACATCACCCTCGGCGCGCGCCTTGACGGCCTTTACCTTGATGATGTCGCGAATGACCTCGATGTCGAACGGCGCGTCGGCGCCTTCGCGAAGAATGGTCAGGACGATCGGCTCGCCGCGGGCGCCGCGCATCCTGTCGACCGCCTCGGCCAGCGTCAGACCGCGCACATCCTCGCCGTCGATCTTGGCGATCAGGTCGCCGGCCAGCACACCCGCCTTCATCGCGGGGGTCTCATCCATCGGCGTGATGACCTTGACGAGGTCGTCCTCCATGGTCACCTCAATGCCGAGGCCGCCGAACTCGCCGCGGGTCTGAACGTTCATGTCCGTCGCTTCGTCAGGATCGAGATAGGCGGAGTGGGGATCGAGCGAGGCGAGCATGCCTCTGATGGCGCTCCTGATCAGTTCCTTCTCGTCCGGCTCCGTCACATACTGGCTGCGCACGCGCTCGAGCACATCGCCGAAAATTGCCAGCTGGCGATAGGTCTCGCTGCTGGCGGCGCGTGCCTGAAGATCGAGCCCGTTCGTCACCACGGTCATGGCCGTTGCGCCAATGAGGGCGCCGGCACAGAGCAGCGAGAGCTTACGAATCATTATCCGTCCTTCCAAGACTGCGACCCGCCCACCATGGGGACGGGTTCACCGGTTGTCTATCCTTCCAGAACTCGATGTAGAGAACCGGTTCCGAAAGGGTATCATCGAGCGGGGCAAGCGCGGCAAGGCGGGTGTCGCCCATTTCGCCGATCGGTTCGCCAGCGAGGACGTTCTGGCCGCGCGTCACATTGATCGAGTGCATGCCGCCCATGACGATCGAGTAACCTTCGCCCGCGTCGAGAATGATCGTTTGTCCGAAACTGCGGAACCGTCCCGCGAACAGCACCATACCCCCAGCCGGAGACGTGACGATGGAGCCCGATTGTGACCGAACGGTGTCGCCAAGCCGTTTCTCGCCCGTTTCGTCGATTTCGCCGTAGCGGCTGGCAAACTGGCCGGCGACAGGCAGGATCAGCTGTCCCTTGCGCGCCGCAAACGGTACGCGGGCCGCCAAGCGATGGTCCACATCGGCCTCGTCCGGATCGCGCAGCTTCGCCAGACGTTCGGCCAGTTCGCGTGCGGCCTTCGCCTTGGCCTCGGCTTCGGCAGTTTGCCGTTGCTGAGCCTCCAGTTCCGCCAGACGCGCGGCCTCGGCAGCTTCCTCGGCCTTCCGCTTGGCTTCCTCCCGCGCCGTCTCCTCGGCCTCGACGCGATCCTTTTCCAGCGAATCGATCAGGTCGGCGAGGCTCGAGGCGCGGCTTGCAAGTTCGCTCGCCCGGGCCTGCTCAGCCTCGATCTGGGCCTCGCTCTTGCTGCGCGCAGCGTTTTTGGCATTGAGCAGCAGCGACAGGCGTTCTCGCTCGGCGGCCTGGTCCTGCCTGGTCTCGGCCAGTTCCTTCTTCTGATCCTCGATGCGTGAAGCAACATTGCGCAGGTCGGTAAGATCCTTGAGGAGCGCGGTCGTTTCCGCGCGCAGTTCCGGCACCACCGCACCGAGCAGGATGGCGCTGCGGACCGCCGACAGCGCGTCGTCCGGCGTCACCAGAAGCGCCGGCGGCGGGTTGAGCCCCATTCTCTGCAGCGAAGCGAGGACTTCCGCCAGGAGCGTGCGCCGCGTCGTCAGCGAGACGCGGATTCCCGCCTGCCGCTCGCGCAGGCCCGTCAGCCGCGATTCGATGTCGGCAATGTCTTCGGTCAGTTTGCGCTCGGTCTTGGCGGCATCGATGAGGGCGGCGCCGATGGCGCGCGCGTCGTCGCCGAGGGCGGCGATTGTCGCCTGCAGTTCGGCCCGGCGCGAAGCGCTCTCGGCCAGCCTGCGGGCGAGGGATTCATATTCGCCCCGCATCTCGTCGCGTCGAAGAGCGATCTTTCTGGCCTCGGTCAGATCGGGGTCGAATGTCGGACGGCCTTGGGGGCCGTCGGCGCTCCAGGCCGCACCAAGTGGGGCGGTGGCCAGGAGAAGGCTGACCGGCAGGGCACGCAGGGGGGACGGGCGGCGCGCTGTCATACGCTCATCCTACCGCCCCGGTCGTTAACTGATGCCTAACCATGTCGGCGCCCCTCCGATCGCCTCGTCCCTACGTCGCAAGATTGGAAACAATAAGGCCGCAGCCCTGCTTCAGGCTTGCGGCGAAGCGCGTTCGTCAGGCGCGGTGGTAGGGATGGCCGGCGAGGATCGTCGCGGCACGGTAAAGCTGTTCGGCCAGAAGGATGCGGACGATCTGATGGGGAAATGTGGCGCGGCCGTAGGATAGTACCAAATCGGCCCGCTGGCGCAGCGACGGATCGTGGCCGTCGGGGCCGCCGATGGCGAGGACGATGGCGGCCTTGCCATCGTCCCGGTAGCGGGCGAGGCGAGATGTAAATTCTGCCGATCCGATGTCGTCGCCGCGCTCGTCGAGAAGGACAAGGACGGCATCGTCGCCCAGTTGCGACAGGAGCTTGTCGGCTTCTTCGCGCATGCGGGACGCCGCACCGGACGCACGGCTCTCTGCCGGTTCGATCAGCCGGTCGAGTTGCAGGCCCTGAGCGGGGCCGGCGCGGCGAAAACGCTCAATGTAGCGGTCGCACAGGTCCGCTTCGGGGCCGGCCTTCATCCGGCCCACGGCGTGGATCACAATGCGCATCCGCCCTGCCTTTCAGGCTTGGGCCGTCCCTTTAGTGGACGGTGCCATCCTCCAGATCGGGGAGCTGCCACATCTTCTCCAGATTGTAGAATTCCCGGACTTCCGGGCGGAAGATGTGGATGATCACGTCACCCTGATCGATGAGGACCCAGTCGGCGGAGCCGTCTCCCTCGACACGCGCGGTGCCAAATCCCTTCTCCTTGAGCGCCTGCTTCAGGTGCTCGGAGACCGCGGCGACATGCCGGTGCGACCGCCCGGAGGCGATGACCATGAAATCGCCGAGGCTGGACTTGCCTCGAATGTCGATTGAGAGGATGTCCTCGGCCTTGGAATCTTCCAGTGATGCGAGGACTGTTTCCAGCGTCCGTTCTGCGGTGCGGTCGGCCGGACGAAGACTGTGTCGCGGCTCTGCGTTGCGATCGGTCGATATATTGGCCGCGAGGGCCTGTACGTGCTGTGCCAGCGTCGTTCCTTTCCGTTGCTGCCGTCGCCCACATGGGGCGGCACGAATCCAAAGTTGGCAGCGAGGGATGACAATTTCAAGATGCGGCGGCACCAAAGCTGGCGCCGGGCTTGCCGTGGTCTCATATTCACAACATTCCGAGCTCAGCCCCAGCACGATGAAAGGCCGAAAATCTCAATGATTGCTCCAACTGCCGCCTTTGTTCATGCCGCCGACCAGCCAGCCCGGCAGAAGGCGTCGAATTATCCGCCGGTGTTCGCCAAGCGCGTCGAGGGGCGAATCAAACGGCCGCTCGGCGATCTGTTCGGGCTTACGAATTTCGGCGTCAACCTGACCGTTCTGCCGCCCGGCGCACAATCAGCCCTGCTGCACCGCCATTCGAAGCAGGACGAGTTCGTCTACATCCTCGCCGGCTATCCGACGCTGCGGACGGACAAGGGCGAATGGCAGCTTTCGCCTGGCGACTGCGCCGGTTTTGCCGCCGGCGGCGGCGCGCATCACCTCGTCAACCGAACCGGGGAGCCGGCCACCTACCTTGAGATCGGCGACCGGACGCCCGGTGACGAGGGCAGCTATCCCGAAGACGATCTGAAGGCAGTGATGACGGATGATGGCTGGGCCTTCACCCGCAAGGACGACACGCCCTACTGAGGAGCGCCCGCCCGCCCCTCGCGGAATCTCGGTCGACGACAGGGCCGATCGCGGGCCGTGGATGAAGGTCCAGGCCGGCGGATCGAGATAGGGCAGCAGCGCGGCATCGTCCTCGTCGACGCGGGCATGGTCGAAGGTCTTTGTCATGCGCGATGACAGGAAGGCGAGGGTCGAGCCCGGCCGGTCGATGATGGCGATCGGAAAGGTGTGCGCGATCTCCTGCCAGCGCTGCCAGCGGTGGAAGCCGGCGAGGCTGTCGGCGCCCATGATCCAGACGAAACGCACCGCCGGATGGCGCTGGCGGATGTGGGCCAGCGTGTCGGCGGTGAAGCCTGCCCCTGTAATGGCCTCGAAGGCGGTGACATCGATGCGGGGGTTCGGGGCGGTGGCTTCCGATTCAGCGAGGCGCTCGGCAAGGGGCGCCAGTTGGTTCCGGCTCTTCAGCGGGTTGCCGGGCGTCACCATCCACCACAGCCGGTCGAGATTGAGCCGCCGCAGCGCCGTCTCGGCGACGAGCGCATGGCCGCTATGGGGCGGATTGAAGGAGCCGCCGAAGAGGCCGATCACCATGCCTGGCATCGCCATCGGCATGCGCAGATAACAGCGGTCGATTCCGGCGAGGTCGACGGGCGGGCGGTCGCGGGCCGTTCCGATCAGGCGCATGGCGGCGGGCGGGGAACGCGGCCCTCAGGGCCGCGTCTGGCCCGTGCCGCGAACGCGGTACTTGAAGGAGCAAAGCTGTTCGAGGCCCACGGGCCCGCGCGCATGCATCTTGCCGGTGGCGATGCCGATCTCGGCGCCCATGCCGAATTCGCCGCCGTCGGCGAACTGGGTCGAGGCGTTGTGCAGCAGGATCGCACTGTCGATCTCGGCGAAGAAGCGGGCGACCGCATCGGCATCCTCGGCGAGGATCGCCTCGGTGTGCCGCGACGACCAGCGATTGATGTGCTGGATCGCACCGGAGATGCCGTCGACAACCGCGACCGAGATGATCGCATCGAGATATTCCGTCGCCCAGTCGGCGTCTTCCGCCTCCTTCGCCGCCGGCCATGCCGCGCGAACGGCTTCGTCACCGCGGATCTCGCAGCCGCGCTCGGCGAGGCGATCGAGGATAGGCTTCAAGTGCGTGTCGACCGCGGCCCGGTCGACGAGGAGGGTTTCGACGGCGCCGCAGATGCCGGTGCGTCGCATCTTGGCGTTGGCGACGATCCCGACCGCCATTTCGAGATCGGCGGATCGGTCGACATAGATGTGGCAGAGGCCCTCCAGATGGGCGAAGACCGGCACGCGCGCCTCGCTCTCGACACGCGCGACCAGGCTCTTGCCGCCACGCGGCACGATGACGTCGACGGTGCCGCTCAGACCGGTCAGCAACTCGCCGACGGCAGCGCGGTCGGTCGTCGGAACGAGCTGAATCGACATCTTCGGGCAGACCGGCCTCGCGCAAACCCTCGGCCAGTGCGGCGTGGATCGCGCGCGATGAATGGGCGCTGTCGGAGCCCCCGCGCAGGATCACCGCATTGCCACTTTTCAGGCAGAGTGCGCCTGCGTCGGCGGTGACGTTGGGCCGGCTCTCATAGATCACGCCGATGACGCCCAGCGGCGTCCTCACCCGTTCGATGTGAAGGCCGTTCGGACGGTCCCATTCGGCGATGATCGCACCGACCGGGTCGGGCAGTTCGGCGATGGCGCGGATGCCGTTCGCCATGGCGGCGATACGGTCGTCGGTCAGTTCCAGCCGGTCCAGGAAAGAGCCGGCGAGACCGCGAGCGCGGGCGGCTTCCATGTCCTTGGCATTGGCGCGGAGAATATCGTCCCGCGCTGCGTCGATCTCGTCGGCCATGGCGCGCAGCGCGGCGTTCTTCGCTTCCGTCGACGCGATGGCCAGCGGTGCCGAGGCGGCGCGGGCGCGTAGCCCGATTCCGGCCATCAGAGTACGGATCTCGTTGCCATCGTCCTTCACACGGTCGAGCATGGTCATTGTCCCCGGCTCCATCGGCCCTTCTATCGCCCGCCAAACGGGCAAAACGGCTTGTAGAGACTGTGCTGCGGGCCCGCAACCCGTTGTCGCCAGCCCGGACTGGCGGAGGCTCAGTCGAGCGAGCGGCCCATCATCGCCTGTGCAATCGCGGCGCCGCCCGCGAACAGCAGGTCGACCGCGAGGAAGAGGCCGAGAAGCGCGAGATCGCCGGCGGTGGCGAAGAACAAGGTCGCAATGCCGAGGGCAACGGTGATGGCCCCGGCGACGGCCAACCAGCCCCAGTCTCGCCGCGGCCGCAGGCGCCAGGCGATCCAGAGCCGCGCCGCGCCGAGCATGATGAAGAAGATGCCGATCATGAGGGTCAGCGAGATGATGCCGCCGATCGGGTCGAAAAGCAGCAGGACGGCGAAGAGGATCAGCAGCGCGCCAAGAAAGCCGGTCGCGAGACGGCTCGCCGTGCCGTGGGTGTCGCGCACCGCCATGACGATCTGCAGAATGCCGACGAAGAGGAAGACGATCGCGGCGATGGTCGTCGCGGCGACCGACGCGGCGAAAGGATTGAGAAGCGCGATCAGGCCGCCGATCAGCAGGATGATGCCGAAGGCGAGTTGCCAGACCCAGTGGTCACCCGACGAGACGGCAGGGGTGCGGTCGTCGGGCTGGGTCGGGTCGTAGGCCATGGGCATTCTCCTCTCCTTGCATGATAGACAGAGAATGCTCCGGTGCGCCAGACGGTTGCGCCCTTTTGCCTACAGCAGGACCAGATCGTCGCGGTGGATCATGGCGCTGCGCGGCGGGTGGCGGAGGATGGCCTCGATCTCGGCGTTGCGGTGGCCGGCGATCTTCATCGCCTCGTCGCTGTCATAGCCGGCGAGGCCGCGGGCGATCTCGGCACCAGTCTGCAGCCTATGGATCGAGACAGGATCGCCGCGCCGGAAGACGCCGTCGATGCGGCGGACGCCGGCGGGCAACAGGCTCTTGCCGGAGCGCAGCGCCGTTTCGGCGCCCTCGTCGATGTAGAGCCGGCCCTGGCTTTCGACCGTGCCGACGATCCAGCCCTTCCTGGCGCTTGCGCCGCCGCTCGCCTCGAACAGGGTGTGACGGGCGCCGGCTGCGACGGCGGCAATGGGCGAGAGGGTCTGGCCGGAGGTGATGATCATCGCGCATCCGCCGGCGGTCGCGATCTTGCCGGCTTCGACCTTGGTGCGCATGCCGCCCCGCGAGAGTTCGGACGCCGCGCTGCCCGCCATGGCCTCGATCTCCGGCGTTATGCGCGGCACCGTCTCGATCAGTTGCGCATTCGGGTTCGTCGCGGGCGGTGCGGTGTACAGCCCGTCGACGTCGGACAGAAGGATCAGCAGATCGGCGCCGACCATGGTCGCGACGCGGGCAGCGAGGCGGTCATTGTCGCCATAGCGGATCTCTTCCGTCGCGACCGTGTCGTTCTCGTTGATCACCGGCACGACACCATGTTTGAGGAGGGTTCCGATCGTCGCGCGTGCATTGAGGTAGCGGCGCCGCGCCTCGGTATCGGACAGGGTGATAAGTATCTGCCCTGCCTTGACGTCGCATGCGCCGAGCGCGTCGGCCCAGGCCGAGGAGAGGGCGATCTGACCCATGGCGGCGGCGGCCTGGTTCTCCTCGAGCTTCAGCGATCCGGCGGGCATGCCGAGCAATGTGCGGCCGAGCGCGATGGCGCCGGAGGAGACGACGAGGACATCGGCGCCGTCGGCCTTCAGTCGTGCGATATCGGAACAGAGAGCCGCCAGCCAATCGGCGCGGAGCCCGGAGCGGCGGTCGACTAGCAGAGCCGAGCCGACCTTGATGGTGATCCGCCGCCAGCGCGACAGGTCGAGCGCCCGCTCGGCAGCCATCGGGTCAGTCCTTCGCCGTGCCGGCGGTGCCGAGCGGAACCGCCTGCCAGCGGTCGTCGGCGCGGGGCGGGTTTTCCGCCCGCCGCTGCGCCTCGATCTCGTCCATCAATGCGCGCTGGACGATATCCAGATTGTGGTGCGTCGCCGAGGAAAGGAGGATCGGCTGCCGACCGGCCGCCTTGGCCAGCGCCGCGCTCTTTTCAGCCAGCATTTCCTCTTCCACCGTATCGGTCTGGCTGAGGACCAGCACTTCCGGCTTGTCGACGAGGCCATGGCCATAGGCCTCGATCTCGCCGCGCACGGTCCGGTAGGCGCCGGCGACATCCTCTTCCTGCGCCGAGACCAGGTGCAGGAGGACCCGCGTCCGCTCGACATGGCCGAGGAAGCGGTCGCCGATGCCGACGCCTTCATGCGCACCCTCGATCAGGCCCGGAATATCGGCGATGACGAATTCGCGATTGTCGATGCGCGCGACGCCGAGATTGGGCGTCAGGGTGGTGAAGGGATAGTCGGCGATCTTCGGCCGGGCGCGCGTTACCGTCGCCAGGAAAGTGCTCTTGCCGGCGTTGGGCAGGCCGACCAGACCGACATCGGCGATCAGCTTCAGGCGCAGCCAGATCGTCCGCTCCTCGGCCTCCTGGCCCGGATTGGCATGGCGCGGCGCCTGATTGGTCGAACTCCTGAAGTGCGCGTTGCCGAAGCCGCCATTGCCGCCCCTTGCGAGACGCACCCGCTGGCCCGGCTCGGTCAGGTCGGCGATCAGCGTCTCGTTGTCCTCTTCGAAGATCTGCGTTCCCACCGGCACCTTCAGCACGACGTCGGCGCCATGGCGGCCGGTGCGGTTGCGGCCCATGCCGTGCATGCCGATCTCGGCCTTGAAATGCTGCTGGTAGCGGTAGTCGATCAGCGTGTTGAGATTTTCGACCGCCTCGGCCCAGACGTCGCCACCCTTGCCGCCATCGCCGCCGTCGGGCCCGCCGAACTCGATGAACTTCTCGCGGCGAAACGAGACCGCGCCAGCGCCGCCGGGGCCGGATTTGATGTCGATCTTGGCCTGGTCCAGGAATTTCATGGCTGTTCTTCGGTCGATTGGATCGGCCGGTACGAGGCCGACGATCTGGGAAAGGCGGTTTTCTAGCGGAAAACCGCGGTTCTGGCGAGGGGCGGCTCAGGCAGGCTGCGGATCGGAGAAACCTTGATGAACGACCCCCATCAAAGCCGGTTCATTGATGAGATCGAACACCCAAAGGAGTGGGTTCGAACGATATTCGCTGATCCTGATGTGTTCCAGAGAGCTTGATGTGGGAGAGGTTCTTCCCATTGTCAGCGGGAATGGGAGAGCGCTGATGCACTCTCCACCCGCGGGCGTAGCGCCAGCCTTGGGGTCTGCAGTTTGATGGTCTTGTCGGGACCTGCAGGCCCCTTGGCTTGATCAGATTACGAAATTCTCAGCCGCTTTGTGTAGTTAAGTGACACAAGAGTTTTCGTAGCTTTTCCCCCGTGGAAAGTTTACGGGAATTGCGGGGAAAACTCCGCTCCGTGATTGCCTCTGCCGGCAAGGCATCTCGAATCAGTTAGCCATCGCTGTTTGATGCCGCAGCGATGACAAGCGGTGGTGGCCGCTGTGTCTTCATGATTCGGGTTGCATTGAAGAGGCTCGGCGTGGCGAAGGTTCAGACGAACGTCATGGTGACCGACTTGGAGGCGATCACAGTATGGTTGAGGGCGTCGAAACGTGCGAGTGCACTCGCTGCCGATCAGCGGATCGACAAGTTTTCCGGCGAGCGGGTCGAGAAGTCGAACGGACCGATGCGCGCGTCTGCTTCGGGAAGAGGCCCGAGAGGGGAGAACGACTTTTACGTCTGGAGTGATCAGCGACCTGGCCGTAGCGCCGGAACTGGCCGACCACGTCCCGGCCGGACGGGCCGTCACTTTGCCTCGCGGGCGGCGAAATTGGCATGAGCCGAGACGTACCAGCCATCGCCGATCCGCCGGAAGACGGTCAGCCGCGGCGCATCGGCGCGTCAGTGCGGCGCCGTCGACGGTTTCGTCGATCACCAGCCAGTAGCGGACGACGCGAATGTCGCCATCGCCGGTCTCCACCACATCCTCGACGGCGGGCGCCTTGGCGATGGCGGGAAAGCCGCCGGCAACATAGGCCTCGGCGTCATAGGCCGCACCGCTCTGGCGCATGAGCTGGAATTCCGGCGCGAGGACAGAGGCAACGCGATCCGCATCGCCGGACGTGACCGCGGCGGTCCAGCCCTCGACCAGCTCGGCGCCGGCCTGCGCCCTCGATGCCGTCGGCATGAGCGAGGGCCGGCAGGCACAGGAGAAGAGGTGACAGCCACGGGCCCAGATTGTCCGCATCATTCGCTCGCCATCCCTCGCATCGGCCGGCCCCGCAACGTGCCGGACCGTGCCCGGTCGGACCGGCGGCAGTCCGCCGATTATTCCGCTGCCTGCTGAAGGGCGTCGACGGAGACGAAGACCCTGCCGCCCGCGCGGGTGCGGAAGGAGACATTGCCTTCGACCAGCGCGAAGATGGTGTGGTCCTTGCCGATGCCGACATTGTCGCCCGGATGCCATTTGGTGCCGCGCTGGCGGATGATGATGTTACCGGGAATGACCTTCTCGCCACCGAACTTCTTGACGCCGAGACGGCGACCGGCGGAATCGCGACCGTTGCGGGACGAGCCGCCTGCTTTCTTGTGTGCCATGGTTGTTCTCCTGTGCGCCGGACCGGCCGGCGCGAATTCAGTTGTCCAATATGGAGACGCTGGCGTCTCCCGTCAAAACGTTCAGCCGGCGAGGCCGCTGGCCTGGTCGCGCCAGTCCTTCAACTGGGCCGCCGAGAACGGCATGTTGGCGTCCAGTTCGTCGATCTGCTCGTCGGTGAGCGCAGCGAGCTGGGCGTAGGTCGTGATGCCCGCATCGTTGAGCTGGTCGGCGGCCTTCGGACCGATGCCCTTGATCGTCTTCAGGTCGTCAGCCTTGGCCCCGTCCGTGGACTTGCTGGCGGAGGCCTTCGTCTCCGCGGCTGGCTGGCGGCGGCTTCGCTCTTGGCGGGCGCCTCGTCCTTGGCCTTCTTCGGCTCGGCCTTCTTTGCCGGCTTCTTGCCGCCATCGCTATCGCCGGCGATCTCGGTGATGCGGACCGTCGTCAGCAGCTGGCGATGACCCTTCTTGCGGCGCGAATTCTGGCGGCGGCGCTTCTTGAAGGTGATGACCTTCTTGCCGCGATGCTGCTCGATGATCTCGCCGGCGACGGTCAGCCCGTCGAGGAGCGGGGCGCCGATCTTGATATCGTCGCCATTGCCGATCATCAGCACATTGTCGAAGGTGATGGCGTCACCGACGTCGCCGGTCAGGCGCTCGATGGTGATCTGGTCGTCGGCAGCGACGCGATATTGCTTGCCGCCTGTCTTGATGACTGCGAACATCGTTTCAATCCTTGTCCGTCCGGATCTGGCACCTGGCGCACATGCACGACCTGCCGTCCGTCTTTTTGTCAGTCTTGGCCGCACCGAGGCGGCGTTTCGATCCGCTGCCCTTTTTCGGCCAACGGAAAAGCCCGCGGAAGCTTTGCGGCTTCGGCAGGCTGGCGGTGCGATAATCAATCGCGGGCGCAAGGTCAAGCTTCGGCGACGTGAGCGGCACGGAATTCTATATTTTGGGCTTGTGAAGGTGCGGCGGCGTGATTATGCAGTGGCCGTTCGATCACCAGCCGGCCGAGGCCGGTTCACTGCGCGCGGAGAGGTGGCAGAGTGGTCGAATGCACCGCACTCGAAATGCGGCATACCTTCACGGGTATCGGGGGTTCGAATCCCCCCCTCTCCGCCACCGCTTTCTGGTCCATTCTGGTCAGATGGTTGCACCTTTTCCGGAGCGAATGGGTTTGGGGCGGGCTCTACGCGATCCTCCTTTTTATCGAAGAAGCCGAGATAAAAGTCGAGGAACGAGACGCCCCTCACTGCGACCTCGGGCACGCGCAGCCGTCCTGCGGACCGGCGTTCCGCAGCGGCTCGAGATCGATTCCCATCCGACCAGCCGCCGTGTCGTCAGGCAGGGCGTAGCCGCCGCCGAGATGCCTTAAACCGGGGTCGGCAATCCGCTCCTTGCCGGCCGGTCCGCCGACGGAGAAGCGGGCAAGGTCCCCGATGCCGGACGCCCCCCAAGGGGCGGGAACAACCCGGAAGCCGGTCGAGCCCACGGCGCCCCAGTAGAGATTGTCGGTGAACGTGACGAAGGACAGGCCGAGGTCGGGGACATGGACGTCGACGACCCGGTCGGCTCCAGGTTCGACGATGACGACGTTGTGTTCGACGCGGTTCGACGCCGCCCAGGCGGGGCGCCAGCCCCGACCGGTGCCGTCGTCGAAGCGGAAGGCGCTACCGCTGCCTTCGACGACGATGTTCCCCGCGACGACGTTGCTCCAGCCACCGTTAATGCCGATCCCCGCCACATTGCCCCGCAGCAGATTGCCGGTGATCGCGACCCCGCTTGCGCGTCCGTCGAGGTAGATGGCCCAACTGATCGGACTCGGCCACTCCTCGGTGTTCTCGTAGCGTCGCGGCCAGAAAGTGCCGTCGGCCCTGTTCATCAGCTGGTCCGAGCCGGTGACGACGTTGTAGCGGATGGTGCTCTCCTGCCGGTCGCCCTGCGCGCCCATCAGCTTGATCGCGCCGCCGTCGGCAGTGCTGCGATTTGCGTCGCGGATGACGTTGTATTCGATCACACTGCGATGGCAGGCGTCGTCGGGACCCCAGATGGATCCACCGGCGATGCCGAACTGCGCCGTCCTCTCGATGAGGTTGTGCGCAATCCGGATGTCGTCGGCGGCCTGGAACCAGATCGCCGCGCTCTCGAAGTAGACGCTGCCGACATCGAAGATCCGATTGTTCGAAATCCTCGCCCGATCCGAACGGCGGAACGTCCCCCAGGACGTTCCGAGATAGATGGCATTGCCGGCGGTGTGGGCGATGCGGTTGCCGGTGATCACGACATCGTCGCTCTCGGAGACGTGGATCGCGACGCCGACGTTCCTGAAGACGTTGCGGATCAGCCGGACGCGGTGCGCCCGCTCCAGCCGGACGGCTCCGCCTCCTCGCGTGTCGGTCCCGACCTTGCCCGTTCCGTCCGGGGCGCCGTCCTCAAAGCCGAGGCCGGCGATCGTCACGTCTGAAGCGCCATCGAGGCGCAACAGCGACGCGACGATGCCCGCAACGACCGGCGCCTGTTCGAAACCCGCCTCCCGGGGGAGGTAGCTGAGGCGACCCGCCTTGCGGTGGAACCACCATTCCCCCGGTGCATCCAGGAATTCCTCCCGGCCGGCGAGAAAATAGCGACTGCCTTCGCCGGTGAAGAAATAGCCGGTTCCGACGGTGTGGATCGTAAGCGAATTGCGATCGATGGAAACGATCGGCAGGACATCGCTGCCCCACTGCATGCCCGGGACGGCACCGCCGACGACGTGCGCGACGAGGCCGTCGATGCCGGCCAGGGGCGGCAGGTCGCCGGCATGGAAGCGGAACTGTCTATTCCCGAGCGATTCCGCCTCGGCTGCCGGCCGTGCTGCGAAGAGCCATCCGGAGCGGGCGTCGTCCTGCGGCCCTGCATCGGGAAACCGGGCCTCCGTCTGCCGCTCGCCAACCACGAAGAGGTCGCCGACAGTCGTTTCAGGGGAGATGTCGAGCGGCGCCGACCAGCGCCCGCCGCCGTCATGGCGCCAGTGCGGCAGGAGCGGCCCACCGTGGAGGACCGGCTTTTCACCGGCCGCCGCAACGATCCTCAGGCCGCTGTCGCGGGCGTCGAACTGAACGGTGGTCCGGAGATAATAGTCGCCGCCTCGCAGCACGATCTCCCTTGGACCGAGATGCGCCCGCGCGATCTCGCGGGCAGCTTCGAGACTGGCGACAGGTCCGCTGCGGCGATCGGCGGAAGGTTCGCTCCGATCGCCGCGCCACGCGTCGTTCCCATCCGGCGAGACGTAGATTCGCAGGATCGACGCTCGCGCCGTAGCGGACCTCCCATGGGCCTCGGCGTTGCCGGCTACGGCCGTCGTGAAGCCGTCCAATCCCACGGAGGCCACGCCGAGCCAGGCCACGGCCGCAGCCTGCGCGATACGCAGGATCGTCAAAGTCCGCCCTCCCGGAGCCGGACACGCCAGCGGACCGGAGAGCGTAACGCGCTTGAATGGACCCTTCCCAGTTCGGGAGAATACAGCCCGAACATGACGATGGCGGCGCCGCACAGGATGAAGAAGAAGTTGTTCTGCTCCATGAACAGGCACTCGGTCAGGTTCATCACGATGAGCATGACGATCAGGACGTTGAGCCAGATCCAGCCGTCCCGTGGCGCGGCGCAATGCAGGGCTGCCCCCTGTCGAAGGGCACCGGCGAGAACCAGTAGCAGGGGTGCGAGGCCGACCAGCCCGCAGCTCAACAGCATCTCGCGGTAGCCATTGTGGGCGTGCGGCGCGTTCCAGCCGATCGCGCTCCAGATCTGCCAGGCCGGCGGGCTGTTCCAGAAGGCCTTGTAGCCGTAGCCGAGAAGCGGCTGACGAGCGATATAGCCGTCGGCGAGTTCCCATAGCGGCACACGTCCCGTCAGCGTCGGATCCTTCCCCAGCGCCTCCAGTGCCGGAACGAGGTAGGCCTGAAGACCGAACATCAGCAGCATCGCGGCCTCCGTGACGAGAAGCACCAACAGGAGCCTCGACGGCCCCTTCACGAGGGGCAGGACGAGGTAGAACGGCGTAATGACGAGAACGGCCATGGCCGCGAGGATGCCGGTCATGGATGTGGATGCGAGCAGGCAGGCGACGCTCGGGACGAGGGCGAGGCAGCCGACGCGTCGAAGGACGGACGGGCCATCGAGGATCATGAAGCCGCTGACGAGGATCGCCGCCGCGGAATACCAGCCGAGCACGTTCTTGTGCACGAATACCCCACGCAGTTCCGGGCCGTCGGGCATCCAGGCCAGATGCGGCGCGAGGACGGCCAAACCGAGACTTGCCACCATGCATGGCAGGAGAACGGCGCCGACGAGTGCAAGCGTCTGCCTGGGTGTGAAGCGCAGGGCGATCACATAGGCGATCGCCATGGAGAGAACGAGGCCGATCGCCCTGCGGAACGAGACGGCAGGACTGACGGACCACAGGACCGAAAGGATCGGAAGCATCAGGAGCGCGGAAAAGAGAAGGTTGCGACGAAGCACCAGAAGCAGAGAGGCGCTGTGTTTGGCCAGAAGCACAAGCGTGATGGCGTAGGGCACCAGCGACAGGAGCCGAAGCAGGGCGGTGGCGTTCTGGCCCAATGGCCCGAGAAGGCTATCCGTCATCAGCGGGAAGATGGCGCCGGTCTGGAAGAAAAGCGCCGTCCCGCAGCCCCACCATTCGAAGGAGCGCCAGGAGATGCGCATGCCGGTGCTGCTTGGAAGACGGCTCGTTATCACGGATCGGACTCACGCTGACGGCGCTCGCGCCGATCCGCAAGAAGACCGCAGTGCGATCCCGATCGCAAACGTCAATTCGTAGCGGGCATCGTCCGCATGGCTCATCCGGCATCGACCATTCGGCGGAGGGACTCGCCGAATGGTCGTCGAAATGCGCTCCGGTACCACCGAATGCGCGTCTTTAGGCGGTTCGTGTCGCGGCTAGGCTGACTGCGAAACGCGAAGCGGCTGCGGCCGCATAACCTGCTTTGGAACCCCCCGGACTCCGCCGATGGCCCGTTACGAGAAACCGCATCGGACTTGTAGCATTCGGCGCCGCCGCGCCGGCGTCTCGGCGCGGTGGTCCCTGTCGCTGGCTGTTTGGCTTTCGGTCTTCGTCTTGATCGAGGCAGGGCACGCCGCTTCGCCCGTGGCGCCCGGCGACGTGCTCAGGGTCTCGGTGCTCGAGGCGCCCGAACTGGGGCGCGAGGCGGTGGTCGACGCCGACGGGCGCATCATGCTGCCGCAGGTCGGCAGCGTCGCGGTCGCGGGTTTCGATCTCGACGGCGCCCGCGAGCGCGTCGAAGCCGCGATCGCGGAACACGGCATCGTCCGTGTCCCGACCGTCCTTATCGAGATCGCGGCCTATCGCCCGTTCTATGTCGGCGGCGCCGTCGCCGGGCCAGGCGCCGTGCCGTTTTCCCCGGGACTCACCGTGCGTCACGCGATTATTCTCGCCGGAGGAATCGACCGCACGCGCGGTCCCGACCGGCTGTCGGCGACGGATCTCCTGGAACTGAGGGCGAAATGGGAAGGGAACGCCTTCGCGCTGGTTCAGGCGGAGATCGGAATCGCGAGACTGCGGGCCGAACTCGATGGTCTGCGTACCCCGAAGTTCCCGTCCGTCGATGGCAGCGAGGCCAGTGCGGCCGACGCCCAAGCGATCCTCGAACTGAACACGGGTCTCTTCGAAGACCGCCTGAAGCAGTTCGGGAGCAGCCGTGAGCACCTGAAGGCCGGCCTCGACCTTGCCGATCTGGAGATCGACGTGCTCGAACAGCAGGCGTTGCTGGAGCGGAGCGAACAAGACATCCAGACCGATCAGGTGGAGAGGACCCGCATCCTCCTCGCCAAGGGTCTCGTGCCCGCGGTGCGACTGCAGGAGCTGGAACGCCAGAAATCGCAGATCTCGCGGGATCTGCTGGATAACCAGGCTTTCGCCGCCCGCGCCCGCCAGAGCAAGGAGAGCATCCGCTACGAACTCGACGTGGCCGATGCCAACCGGCGGATCGACCTGCGCAACGACCTTGCGAGTGCGATCGCGGAACGGTCGAAGCTGGAGGCGGAGAGCGGCGTCCTGGCCAGCGCGCTGCTTGCCGCCGGCATCGCCATCACCGCACCCGAATCGACCGAGGCGCCGGATCCCGAGGCGACCATTCACCGGATCGTCGACGGCAAGGAGATGGTCGTGACGGCGACGATGCAGACCGCGGTGGAACCTGGAGACGTGGTCCAGGTTGCGATCGCCCGAAAGCCGCCTCGATGAGCGCCCTCGCGGCATATGGCGGTGCCGGACCCGCCGCTCTGCCTGCGGATCGTTCCCGACCGCGGGTCCTCCTGCTGGTCTCCGAACTGGAGGACTTTACAATCGCCTTCGCCAACGGCCTCGCGGACCATGCCGAAGTGGTGCTCGGCGTGCCTCGTCGGCGCTACGCGCACCTGGCGGAAGCGATCGATCCGAAAGTCGATCTCCGGCTCTTGGACTGGCCCCGCCATCGCGACTTCAGCAATCCGCGGTTTCTCGTCGCCTTGACGCGCCTCGTGCGGCGTGAGCGGCCGGACGTCGTCCACCTGCTCAGCCACACGGTCGTGTGGCTCAACCTGGCACTGCCGTTCTGGCGCCCAGTGCCGATCGTGACGACGGTGCACGACGTCGACCTGCATCCCGGCGATGCCGATACGGGAGCGGTGCCGAGATGGTGCTGCGATCTGGCCTGCCGACAGTCCGGCGACATCGTCGTCCATGGT
This sequence comes from uncultured Alphaproteobacteria bacterium, assembly GCA_963773525.1. Classification (GTDB taxonomy): domain Bacteria; phylum Pseudomonadota; class Alphaproteobacteria; order Rhizobiales; family Rhizobiaceae; genus Notoacmeibacter. The sequence goes on from CAVZBM010000002.1 coordinate 826,910, forward strand.
GAGGCGCTGGCCCGGCGCGCCGCCCGGCGCTTCGGCAAGATGCCGGAGCGCGTGCACGTGCTCGCGCATCCGGCGATTGGACGCTATGCCGAACTCGCCCGGCGCGAGGCGATGACGCGCCGCGAACACGACGGCTTCACGGTGCTGATGTTCGGGCGGCTCTTCGCCTACAAGGGACTCGACGTACTGGTGCGGGCCGAGGCGCTGCTGCGTGAGCGCCTGCCCGGACTGCGTATCGTCCTCGCCGGGCGCGGCGACGATCCGTGGGCGCTTCGCGACCTGATGGGAGAGCCGTCCCGCTACGACGTCCGTCACCGCTTTATCGACGACCGGGAACTGGCGCGGCTCTTCCTCGATGCCGATCTCGTCGCCCTGCCTTACCGCGAGGCTTCGCAGAGCGGGGTCTTGAACATCGCGGCCGCGTTCGGACGTCCGGTCGTCGCGACGGAGGTCGGCGAGCTGGGAGCGACGGTGCGGCTCAATCGGCTCGGCGCGGTGGTTCCGCCCGACGATCCCGCCCGCCTCGCCGACGCGCTCGCCGACCTCGCCGGGCGGGCCGATCTCCTTGCCGAATACGGCAGGTCCGCCCTTGCCTGGGCCGAAGGACCGAACGCCCCATCGACGGTCGGAGCGGCCGCGGCGGCGCTCTACCGAAGCATCGCCTCGCGCACCCCAGCGCCGGCGGTCGCGACATTCACGAAAAACATCGCTCGGCCTTTCTGGGGCAGGAGCCCGACCGGGGCACCGCCGCATCGGGCTGCGGGGAACGGTTAGCGAGGGCGGCATGAGGAACGGTATCACGGTGAATGTGCGCCATTACCTTCCCGGGGGCCAGGAGGCAGGAGGCGGGATCGGACGGCTGGTGGGCTACGTCATCCAAGCTGCGAACTCCGATCAGTCGCATCGGGTGACCGACACGCGTGGCCCGTCCTGGTCGCCGCCGCGGTCGCTGGCGCGATTCGCGCTGGCGCTCGGCGTGATGCTGGCCGACCGCATCGTGGCACCGGAGCGCATCCATCACATCCACGTCGCCGGTCGTGGTAGCACGATCCGCAAGGCGGTCCTGGCCCGGCTCGCACGCACGATCCGCTGCACCCACGTCCTGCATCTCCACGACAACGACTATGCGGACGACTTCGGCAGGCGCTCGCCCCGGCAGCAGGCCATGATCAGGGAGATGTTCCAGGGCGCCGACCGGGTGATCGTCCTCGGGCGAAGGGATCGCGACACCGTCGTCGATCGCCTCGGCACGGCCTCCTCCAAGATCGATATCCTGCGCAACTGCGTTCCGGACCCGGGGCACGTTCGCCCTCCGACCGCCGCGACGCCCACCATCCTGTTCCTGGGCACGCTGGGACCGCGCAAGGGCGTGCCGGAACTGCTGGAGGCGTTGGCGGGGTCGGTGCTCGCACCATTGCGCTGGCGCGCCGTCCTCGCCGGCGACGGACCGGTCGAACGTTATCGCGAGGAGGCTGCGAGACTCGGCCTCGCAGGCCGGGTGACGATGCCGGGCTGGCTGGGCAGGGAGGAAACCCGCTCGCTCATGGAGAACGCCGATATCCTGGTGCTGCCGTCGCACGCCGAGGGCATGGCGATGGCCGTCGTCGAGGGGCTCGCTCACGGCCGGGCCGTGGTCACCACCCGTGTCGGGGCGCATGAAGAGGCGATCCGGGACGGGGTCAACGGGCTGTTCGTGCCAACGGGCGATCGCGATGCCATCGCGGCGACGCTCGCCCGCCTGGTCGCCGACCCCCAGGAACGGGCGCGGCTCGGTGCGGCTGCTCGGGCCGGCTATCTCGAGCGCTTCAGCATGAACGCCTACATGCGGTCGCTCGATGCGCTCTACGGATCGCTCGCAACCTCATCCCCGGAACTGCTGGAAGGGACGACGACATGACCCGCGCTGAGGACTTCTCCCTGGCCATGCGCCCGTTTTTGGCAGCCCCTCCCCAGTTCGAGCCGAGGGAAGGCGAACTCGACCTGACCGGAGCCTTTCGCATCGTTCGCAGACGGATCTGGCTGATCGCGGGCGTGTTCATGTTGCTGTCCCTTGCCGCCCTGCTGCCCATTCTTTTGTTTCTCCCGGTTTATTCGGCCCAGTCGCGCGTCCTGATCCAGTCTGCCCCGGTTGCCGCGTTCGCCGGGCCGGACCGCCCCGGCGCCTCGCCCCTCAACCTTCCCACCGAGGTCGAGCGTCTGCGGTCGCGCGATGTTGCAGCCAAGGTCATCCAGACGCTCCACCTGGACGAACGAGCCGAATTCAATCCGGCCCTCCGGCAGCCTTCGACGGTGAATCGCATCAGGGCGTCGATCCTGAAGGTCGTACGCGACATGACGGGCTACGGCGGCCAGCCGCAGGACGACAACAACCGACTGGACCCCGTGATCCGGTCATTCTTCGAGGCCCTGCGGGTGGCAACCGTCCCCGCCTCGAACGTCATCGAGATCGGGTTTGAGGCGCACGATCCCAAGCTTGCCGCCGCCGTGCCGAACACTCTCCTGCGCGTCTATCTCGAGACGAGAGAGAACGATCGCAGCCTCCGTACCGCAGCGGCGGACCGTTGGCTGGCGCAGCGCGTCCGGGAACAGGAGGCGCGGCTAGCCGATGCCGAACAAGCCGTAGAGGCTTTCGGCAAGGCGGGAGGACTGGCTTCCAGGGAGCTTCTGGCGGGCAATCTGAAAATGATCCCCGACCTGAACGCGCGGCAGGCGGACCTCGCCCGAAGTCGCGGCGACCTGGTCGCCGCCACGACGGCGCTCGGCAATGCCGCCTCTCCGGAGGATAGGATCGCAATGGTCGACACCCCCGCCGGCACCGAGCTGGCGCGCGAGTTGCAACTGCGCCGCCACGAGCTGTCGCGTCTGCTGGACGTCTACGGCGATTCCGCCCGGCCGGTCGTGGAGGCTCGGGCGAAGGTCGAGGCCACGAGCGCGGCGGTCGGCATCGAGATCGCCCGTTACAAGCAGACGATCGGCGCTCGGACGGATGCCATCGATCGGGAGGATGCGGCTATCAGAGCTTCGCTGGAGACAGCCGGCGCCGCCGTCGTCGGCCAGGAGCGCGCCGCCGCACAGGGACGGGAACTGGAAAAGACGGTTTCGGACGAGATGGCGGCGCTGGCCGCCCTGACGGAACAGCGGCGTGCGCTGGCGGCCCAGAGCGAGCTGCCAGCCGCCGACATCGAAGTCCTTTCTCCCGCGACCGAACCGCCCTATCCGACTGGACGCGGTCGCGCCTTCTACCTGGCTCTCGCCATGGGCGCAGCCGTTCTTGCAGGGCTGACGAGCGCCGTGCTGGTCGAGATGCTTGACGACACCGTGCGCAGTCCGAGACAGCTTCGCCGCGTCCTCGGCGGCACGCCCGGTGCGCTGGTGCGGCGTCTTCCGGGTCGGATCGCCCGCAAGCTGCCCCGCATCCTCGCCCGCCGCCGCGACAGCGCGATCGCCGACGCCGTCCGGGGCATCGTCGTCGGGCTGGAACAGGCGAACGGCGGACGATTCCCCGCCAGCGTTCTGGTGACATCGCCGCTGGCCGGCGAGGGAAAATCCATGCTGGCGGCCGCGCTGGCCGTCGAGCTTGCGGCTTCGCGCCCGGTGCTGCTCGTCGACTGCGACCTGCACCGGGGCCGCCTCCATGCCCTGTTCGGCGGTCTCGCGGATGCCGGACTGGGCGACGTGCTCCATGGCACGGCGGCACTCGCCGACGTCGTGCGGATCGATAAGACGAGCGGCGTCGCCTACGTCGCGCGGGGAAGACATCGTGACAAACCGCTGGACCAGCCCTGCCTCGCCTCCATCCTGAGCTACGCCAAGGCTCAGCATCGGATCGTGGTCTTCGACAGTCCGCCCGCGCTGTCGAGCGTTGTTGCCTCGTTCATCGCCAATGCGGTCGACGCGACCCTCCTCGTCCTGAGATGGGGGCGAACGAGCCAACGGTCGGCAGAGACGGCGATCGAACGGCTGCGGAGCGGCGAGACCAAGCCGATCGTGACGGTCGTCAACATGGTGAACCCGCGTCGTCACGCCCTTTACGGGTTCAGTGATCCGTCCGCCTGTTCCTTCCGCTCGCAGAGATACATGCCGAGACCCTGACGGAGAGCGGCAGGATCATCCCGGGGGAAAGGGCCTGACAACCGGTTCGGCGTCGGCCAGGAGTTCCGGAGCCGGCAGATGCTCAGGCTGAGCGCAGACGCTCGCCGCGGCGCGGCGAGACGCCGCCGATCAGACCGGACGTGGAGACCTGTCGCCCTCGGTCCCGATCATGGCGATGCCCAGGCGAACGGCCGCTGCCGTCGCTCCCGCTGAAAGCGGCGCCGTCGCCGCCCCGTGCCGGTGTCGGCCCGCTTCTTCGTAAGCCCGGGTCGCAGGCGCATCCGGGCCGAATGTCAGGAACACCGCGAGCCGTTCGGACTTGCCTCCCAGCCGGGCAAGCAGCATCCGCAGGCGGGTGAACCACGCCTCCGGATCGCCGCCCAAACTCGGCGCCAGGACTTTGGTCACTCTGTGCAGGATCCGGTCCGAGAATGTCTGCGGCTGGCCGGCATGATCTAGACGCACGTCGAAGACCACGACATCGCCGACATGGGTGCCGAGCCGCGTTTCAGCCATCCCCTTGCCGTCGAGGCAAAGATGTGAGCCGGGGCGGACTCGGAAGGCGGCAGGCGAGGCATCGTCCTGATCCTGCAGGTAAATGGCCATCTTGTACACCGCGAAGCCGGTATCGGCGTACAGATCCGGACCGAGCCTCATGTCCGGCGTGATGTCCTTATGCCAGCTCGACGTGGTGTTCATCATCAGGTCGCACTCGCCCGTGAGCAGCATCGCTCCGGGGGTGACATGGCGCCGGATCACCTCGATGACCGGCTCCGAAAGCAGGATCTCGGCCAGGTCCGGACGGACATTCAGCCCGCGAAGCTGGAACTTGCCTCCGTACTGCATGCGACCCGAGGTGCGGAAGTGATCCCTTACCCCTTCCTTCAGCCGGTTCGCGAGGTCGATTGGTATGGCGCTCCTGACGATGGAAAACCCGTCCACGCGCATCGCCGCGAGTTCAGGTGTACTTGCGGGTGAGGGCGTGCTGTCGTCGGATGAACCGCGCATGATGTTGCTCCAGTAGATGGACGTGGGCCTCTGTATGCTCTGCATGGGATGCGGGTCTTCGGCCCAGGCAATTGGAATGTCCTCGTGCGGCCGAAGCGGATGGCGTCGCGCATCTTCCGGTCGAACTGCCACCCTCGTTCGTCTGGCGGGTGACGGCTTCCGCCGTCAGGCGGAAGCCGTCGAGGTCTCGGCCCCGGCTCGTGGGCCGATCAGTGAGGGCATCGCGGCGCGCTCCGTGGGCGCCGGTGCGACGATCGAGGCCGGCGTATTGCGACGGACCTGCCACTCGATCCAGTTGTAGGTCCGCTCGAGGCCGGCCCGGAGCGACTGCGACGGAAACCAGCCCAGCTTCTCGCGGATGAGCCGGTTGTCGGAGTTGCGACCACGCACGCCGGTCGGGCCGAGGATATGGTTCTTCTCGATCGCCTTGCCGGCGATGTCGGCAACGATGTCGACGAGATGGTTGATCGTGACCATTTCCTCCGAGCCGATGTTCACCGGCCCTTCGAATTCGGAGCGGGCCAGCCGCAGGACCCCCTCGACGCATTCGTTGATATAGAGGAAGGACCGGGTCTGTTCGCCATCGCCCCAGATGTCGATGGCGTCGCCGCTGGCGGCATTCGCCACCTTCCGGCAGATGGCCGCCGGCGCCTTTTCCTTGCCGCCCTGCCAGGTGCCCTCGGGGCCGAAGATGTTGTGGAACCGGGCGACGCGGTTCTGCATGTTGAAGTTCCGGTTGTAGGCGAGGTAGACGCGCTCGGAGAACAGCTTCTCCCAGCCATATTCGCTGTCAGGCGCGGCGGGATAGGCGGACGACTCCGAGCAGATGGGATTCTCCGGATCCTCCTGATTGTACGCCGGATACATGCAGGCGGAGGAGGAGTAGAAGACCGACCGGATGTTGCGCCGGTGTGCGGCGTCGAGGACGTTGAGGTTGATCGTCGCCGAATTGTGCATGACCTCTGCGTCGTGCTCGCCGGTGAAGATGTAGCCGGCACCGCCCATGTCCGCGGCGAGTTGATAGACCTCGTCGAAGCGGCGGTCGACGACCGAGCGCACGACCTGCTGTTCCCGCAGGTCCCCGACCACGAAATCGTCGGCCTCCGTCGGAGAGAATTCGGGAAACTTGAGGTCGACGCCGCGCACCCAAAGTCCTTCCTTCTTCAGCCGCGTGACGAGGTGCGATCCGATGAATCCTCCGGCTCCGAGCACCAGGGCCGAGCGGGACGGGTTGTTGGCCATTTCGTTCTCCTTCGATGGCTAGCTCGGTGTCACCGACACTCTGCTTCCCGCTGAAGCCCGGTCCTTCCCGACCCGCGTCGGGCGAGGACGGAATGTCAAAGCGTCAGTCGGATGGAAACTCCCGCAGTCCGAGCATCTGCATCAGGTTGAGGGCGGTGAATGCCGGCACGACGACCGCGTAGCGACGCCATAGCCGACGCGGCTCGCAGGCCAGACGGAAGGCCCACTCAAGGCCGCTGCGCTGTACGATGCGTGGCGCCTGGCGGAGTACGCCGGCATGAAAATCGAAGGCGGCGCCGACACCCAGCAGGATCGGCGCTGCCAGCCGTTCGCGCATCCGCGCCATCCACAGTTCCTGTTTTGGCGTGCCCAGCCCGACCCACACGACGTTCGCGCCCGAGGCATTGATGATGTCGGCGACCTCGTCCTCCTCTCCGACGCTCAGCGGGCGAAAGGGAGGGGACCAGCTGCCGGCGATCTCGGCACCGGGATAGCGTTCGAGCAGGCGCTCTTCCAGCTTCAGAAGGGTCCCGGGAGTCGCCCCGTAGAGAAAGTGCCGGAGTCCGGCATGCCGTCCGCGGTCGAAAAGGGTTGCCATCAAGTCCGGGCCGTAGACGCGGCCGCAGCGGCGATGTCCGTGATAACGCAGCGCCCAGACGAGGGGCATGCCATCCGGCGTCACAAGGAAGGCGCGGTTATGGATGTCCCGCAGGCGTTGGTCGCCCTGGGCGAGCACGACGCCGTGGGCGCCGGTGATGCAGACATAGCCGCGATCGCCGCTCCGGACCGCCGCCTCGATGCGGGACGCCGCGCCGGCCAGGTCAACGGCCGAGACCCGGATGCCGAGAAGGTTGATGTACTGTTCTCTCGGCATCGACATCCCCTCTCCGGTCCGGCCCGGTCGGTTGCGCCAGCCCGGAAGCATCCGGGAGATCCCCGGCGTCTTTCCTATCCCCCGCGGCGACCGCCCATACGAGGGTCCAAATCGGATGAGCCCCCGTCCGGACGGATGCTGGTTGTGCCTGTGCGAATGGAGAAGGTGACCAAAAGGGAGTGGTGCCGTCTCACTTCCGGGGCGGCCGGCCTCCCGCCACCGGCCGAACGGAGGTGGCCGTGACCGAAAGGATGAATCCCGGCCCAGATCCGACCGACCGTAGCTTCGAGCACGGCCCGCTGCGGAGCGAGCCGGGGGACGCGACCGTGACCAGCGCGAGGTGTTCGCAATGACGGCTCTGCTCGAGGACGCACCCGGCGGTGTCGGGGTGCAATTCAGATCCTTCGTACCCTCTGCTTCGGCGGGGTCAGCGGATTTCACGGAAATAGCGGTGCCGTCCGGAACGGACGATCCGGACCTGCGGCGGACGGCGCCATCTTCGGCGGGAACCCGTGCGTGGGCGGACTTTTCATGGTCCAGGCAGTCCGCAGCAAGCGAGCGCCGCGGTTTGATTGATCGGATCGCTGCCTCGACAGTGCTCGTCGCGGGCGATGTCGCCGCCTTTCTGGCAGCCTGGCTGGTTCTCTTTCCGCTCGGTATCTCGGATTCGCTGACCGAGTGGGCGCCGGCCGCAGCGGCAGGCGCCGCGATATCGGTTTTCTGGCTAGCCGGGCTCTACCCAGGCTACCGCCTCCATGACCATGAACGTTTCCGGCGCCGTGCACATGCGGTGCTGGGACTGGCGGTTGCGGGCGGTCTGGCCGCGGCGGTGCTGTCGGACGACGGGTCGAAATTCACCATCGCAGGCGTGCTGCTCGCCGTCGCCTTCGGATTCCAGCTCATCTTCGAGGGCCTGGCGAAGGCCGTGCTGCACCGGCTCGGCCTGTGGGGCGAGAGCGCGGCCATCATCGGCGGGCCGCAGGAAGTTGCGCAGCTCCGCTCGTTCTTCCGCCGTCACTGGCGCTACGGGATCCGACCGGCATCCGGGCAACCTGCGCGGATCGCCATCGTGGTCGGTACGGTGTCGTCCGCGGATGTGACGCATCTGCGTCAGGACTTTGCCGAAGTCGTCCTGCTGGGGAATGTTCCGGGGCTAAATTTCCCGGCCCCGATCCCCGCTGGACGGCCGGGAGAGATCGGCCTGACCCTTTTCGGCCGGAGGGGAGCGACTCTGGCGCCTCTCGACCGGATTGTCGATCTTGCGGTGGCGTTGCCGGCCGCAGTGATCTTCACGCCGGTCATGGTGGTGGCCGCCATCGTGATCCGCATAGTGGATCCGGGTCCGGTCCTCTATCGCCAGATGCGCGAGGGACTGAACGGCAGCCCGTTCCCCGTCCTGAAGCTGCGGACGATGTATCTCGATGCCGAAGAACGGCTCGAACGGCTGCTGCAGACGGACGCCGGGGCGCGGTCCGAGTGGGAAGCGCACTTCAAGCTGCGTGATGATCCTCGTGTCCTGCCCGTGGTGGGCAAGATCCTGCGCGCCTGCAGCATCGACGAGATGCCGCAGCTGTTCAACGTGATCGCGGGAAAGATGAGCATCGTCGGGCCGCGGCCGTTTCCCATCTACCACCTTGCCGCGATGAACGCCGAGTTCCGGGGACGCCGCAGCAGGATGAAGCCGGGGCTGACAGGCCTTTGGCAGATTTCGGAGCGCAGTTGCGCCGACATCGCGCTGCAGCAGCAGATCGACGACTTCTACATGGAGAACCGGTCCTTCTGGTTCGACCTGCACATCATCCTGAGCACGATTTTCGCCGTCCTGCGCGGGCGCGGCGCCTACTGAAACGACCACGATCCAGGCTTACGGAGAGGATTATCTAGATGAACGAGCGCAAGCGAATTCTTGTCACCGGAGGTGCCGGCTTTCTCGGCTCCTTCCTCTGCGAGCGCCTGATCGCCGACGATAACGACGTCCTGTGCGTCGACAACTTCTTCACCGGCTCACGCGACAACATCTTGCATCTCCTCGACGACCACCGTTTCGAGCTGCTGCGTCATGACGTGACGTTCCCGCTCTATGTCGAAGTCGACGAGATCTACAATCTCGCCTGCCCGGCCTCTCCCATCCACTACCAGTTCGACCCGGTGGCCACCGTCAAGACCAACGTGCATGGCGCCATCAACATGCTCGGGCTGGCCAAGCGCACGCGGGCGCGGATCTTCCAGTCATCGACGAGCGAGGTCTACGGCGATCCGCTGGTGCATCCGCAGGTCGAGAGCTACCGGGGATCGGTGAATCCGATCGGTCCCCGCGCCTGCTACGACGAAGGCAAGCGCTGCGCCGAGACGCTGTTCTTCGACTATCATCGCCAGTTCGGCGTGGAGATACGCGTCGCGCGCATCTTCAATACCTACGGGCCCCGGATGCACCCGAACGACGGGCGTGTCGTGTCGAACCTGATCATGCAGGCCCTGCGAAGCGAGCCCGTGACGCTATACGGCGATGGAAGGCAGACCCGCTCCTTCTGCTATGTCGACGATCTCATCGAGGGCTTCGTTCGGCTGATGAGAACCGAGGGTGAAACCGGGCCCGTCAATCTCGGCAATCCGGCCGAATTCCAGATCCGCGAGCTTGCGGAGATGGTGATCGATCTGACCGGCTCGCGCTCGCGCATCGTCCATGCGCCCTTGCCGCAGGACGACCCGATGCAGCGCCGTCCCGACATCGACCGCGCGCGGGAGCTGCTTGGGTGGGAGCCCACCGTGGCGCTGCGCGACGGGCTCGTGAGGACCATCGCGTATTTCGAGGCGCATATCGCGGAGTCGGGCGGACGAAGGCGCAGGCGCGATCCCGGCACGCGGCCAACACCGTCGCTCGTCGCCCGGAACGTTCCCGTGCAGCCGCTCGGCGTGGCCTGATGTCCTCCACGTCGAGCGCAATGCCCGCCGGACATTCTTCGTGGTCGGCGAATGATGAGGGCGGAGACGGCGGCGCGTTGGCGCGCGTGCAGCGTCCGCGCATCAGTGTCGTCGTCGACAACTACAACTACCGCGGCTTCCTGCCTGCGGCAGTGGAGAGTGCGCTGCGCCAGGACCATGATTCCTTCGAGGTCATCGTGGTGGACGATGGGTCGACCGACGGATCGCGCGCCGTTCTCGAGCGGTTCCGGGGGCGGGCGAGACTGGTGTTCCAGGACAATCGCGGCCAAGCCGCCGCGCTTAACGCCGGCGTCACCGCGAGCCGGGGGGAGATCCTCTGCTTCCTCGATGCCGACGACTGGTGGCATCCGGACAAGCTGTCGCGTGTCGCGGCGGCCTTCGATGCCGAGCCCGACACGGTCCTCACCTATCACCGTCTGCAGCCGGTCCGGGCCGGCGAGGCGCGGACGCGACGCCCCATACCGCGCAGCCTGTGCCGCGGCAACCTGGCGCCGCGGATGGCTCGCTCGGCCGGCTGGTGGCCCTTTCCCATGACCTCCGCCATCGCGGTCCGGCGCCGAGCGTGGGACGAGGCCGGCGCCATTCCCGAGGCCTTCCGGATATCGGCCGACGCCTGGCTGGTCGGAATCTATCCCTTTCTCGGGCCGGTAGCGGTGATACCGGACGCGCTTGGATGCTACCGGATCCACAACAATAACTGGTTCCGCGAGGTCGAAGACCCGGCGATGATCGCCCGGCGTATCGTCCACTGGGAGGCGACGATCGATGCGACGAATCGCCATCTGGAGGAACGGAAGGCGAAACGTCGGCTCGATCCTGCGGACCATCTGCCGCTGCGGGTCGCCAAGGCGACCCTTCGGGGTGCCGGATCACTGGAGCAGATCCGGATCTTCCTGGCGGGAGTGACGTTCGCGGGCGAGCCGAACCTCCTTCGCCGCTATCGCGACACTCTCCGGACGGCGCGGATGCTGGCCGGCCGGCGTTCGGCGCCGGCGCCGGCGCCCGCCGGTGTGCCGGGGGAGCGGGCGCAGTGACAGTGGTGCAAAAGGAGACCTTCCGCCGGAGGCGGTAGCCGAAAGGGCGTCCTGCCACCTCCGAAAGTCTAAGTCGCCGTCCGCTGCGCCTCGCCGCAACAGTATCGACACGCCCGACGTTGCGGTCCGCGGCGGGCAGTTTGGGTCTGATCGGGAGACATGGCATGGACACCTTGCGGACGCCGCCGGTCGGCGGGACGATCGAGATCGACGCACGATCCTGCACGATCTTCCCAGTCATCCTCTGTGGCGGCTCCGGAACACGGCTATGGCCCACCTCCCGCCGCTCGCATCCGAAGCAGTTCACCGAACTGCTCGGCGAGGAGAGCCTATTCCAGCGCACGCTCAGCCGCATCCGCCAGGCCGGTTTCGCCGATCCCCTGCTGATGACGCATCGCGACTTTCGTTTCGTCGCGGCCGACCAGATGAGGGAGGCGGGCATGAGGGCGAGTCGTATCGTCGTGGAGCCGTCGAGCCGCAACACTGCTCCGGCAATCTGTCTGGCGGCCCGGCTTGCGGTCGAGATCGATCCGGACGCTGTGCTGCTGGTGCTGCCCTCGGACCACGCGGTCGCCGATGAGGCGGCCTTCAATCGTGCGGTGGCGATCGGCGTGGAGGAAGCGCGGCGAGGTCGCTTCACGACGTTCGGCGTCCGACCCGACCGTCCCGAAACGGGCTACGGCTATATCGAGGTGGAGTCTCCGTCGCAGCATGGGGTGCAGCCCTTCCTGTCGTTCGTCGAGAAGCCGCAGGCCGCGGCGGCTGTCGAGATGGTCCGCTCGGGCCGCTATCCTGTGGAATTCCGGCATCTTTGCGTTCCCCGCAGGGAGATTGCTGGAAGCCTTCGAGACGCATGCCCCCGAAGTCGGTCGGGCGGCCGCGCAGGCCATGTCCAGGGGCCAGAACGACCTCGACTTCTTCCGTCCGGACGCGGCCGCCTATGCCGTGAGCCCGGCGATCTCGATCGACTATGCAATCATGGAGCAAATCGAGGGCGGCGTCGTCGTGCCGGTGGACTGCGGCTGGAACGACCTCGGAAGCTGGAAGACCATTTGGCAGGAGGAAGGCGGCGGCGTCGTCACCGTCGGCGACGCCGTGGCGATCGATTGCGAGCGGACGCTGCTGCGCTGCGACGACCCCGATATGGCGGTGGTGGGAATCGGACTGAGGAATCTTGCGGCGATCGCGACGCGGGACGCCGTGCTGATCGCCGACATGGACCGGACGCAGGACGTCCGTCTGGCCGTCGACGCGTTGAAGCGGCGGGGCGCGCCGCAGGCGGAGGGATTTCCGCGCTGCCACCGCCCCTGGGGTTGGTACGAAACCGTGGCGCACGGAAACCGCTTCCAGGTGAAGCAGATCGTGGTCAAGCCCGGCGGGCTGCTCTCGCTGCAGAGCCACGTGCATCGGGCCGAGCACTGGGTGGTCGTGTCTGGCACCGCCCGCGTTACGGTCGGCGACGAGGTGCGGCTGCTGACGGAAAACCAGTCGACCTATATTCCGCTCGGCTCCGTCCACAGGCTCGAGAATCCCGGACGGGTGCCGCTTCGCCTGATCGAGGTGCAGTCCGGCGTCTATCTCGGCGAGGACGACATCGTCCGTTACGAGGACGTCTATGCCCGAGAATGAGCCGGCGGTTTCGCCAGCCGGAACAGGTGGCGGGAGAGTCCGCGATGACCAGGGTTTCCACCGCGTGCGGGCGTCCGATGTCGATGAACCCGTTCGCCGCTCCACCTGTTCTCCACGTCTGACACGTGCCTGACGCAAATCCTTTTCGTCGCGACGACCGCCGCCATGTGCGGTCGAGACCATTGCCGCACGCCGCAAGGGCGGCCCGCGCACTCGCCGGCGCTTGGGATCTGAGTTTCATGCACTCGGCAGCGGGTTCAAGGATTCCCGAACCGGCCGAAAGCGTTAACCGGGCTACGCCCCTTGGACGAATATGGCCGATGCGTCCCCCGTGCTAGCTCTCAGGCGACCGATATCGATCTCTCGCCATGGCGAAGTGATCCGGCACGGGCAGTGGGGGACGTCCAGCACGAGCAGGAGCGGCATCAGGATGGGACCTCTCGTGCCCGCGGACTGGGACGAACGTGCTCGAACCTCGGGTCACCGGCCCGTAGACGCGCGAGCGAAACCCTGCCGGGCAGATTCGCCTCACGATCCGAGCCTTGAAATCTGCGCGCGCCTCGCCCCAGCGACGGCCTTCGACGTGGATCATACCGACCACTCGACACCTAATTTTGACCGCGGGTTCCGAGCGTTGACATGACCAAGCCCAAGCCCAAGCTCGTTTTCTTTCGCTGGGACCATCGACCCAACGAACGATTCGCCCGATACATCCTGCTGCATATCGATGACCAACTCCGTTGCCTCCGGCAATTTTTCGATGTCGTCCTCATCCAGGAGGATTGTGACTACAGCGAAGTCTGCGCCCGTCACCAACCCGACCTCGCGCTTTTCGAGATCGGCTGGCAGCTCAATATTTCCCGCCGGATAGAGATCCGCAATACTTCGGCGTTTCCCGAAATTCCCAGAGCCGCGCTCCTCAACGCCGATCCCTGGTCCCCCACACGCTCTGGGTTTCTGTCCGACCTGGCTGACTGGGGGATCGGCACGGCCTTCTCGATCTCCACGGCTGTGCATGACTATCTTCCCCAGAGCTTGGATCAGGTCTTCATCTGGCCCAACTTCATCGATCCGGCGCTGTTTCGCGACTACGGTGCCGAGAAGACCATTCCGATCATGCTGAGCGGCGGCCGGGGCGAAATGTATCCATGGCGCAGGCGGGTTTTTCCTCTTCTTGCCGCCTCCTATCCCTGCCTGGAGCCCCCGCATCTTGGTTATGCCGCAGCGAATGCCTCGAAGATGCTATGGGGTGAGCCCTATGCACGGACCCTCAATGCCAGTCAGTTTTCACCGACCTGCGGAACCGTGGCGAACGACATCGTGCGAAAGCATCTTGAGATTCCGGGCGCCCGCTGCTGCCTCATCACGCAGAAAAGCCATTCGGTCGAGGAAGCCGGCTTCGTTCACATGATCAACTGCGTCTTTGCCGATGCGGACGATGTGCTGGAGGTCGTAGACGCATTGAGTAAAGATCCCGAACGACTGAAATCCATAACCGATGCCGGTTATGCCTTGGTTCATTCCCGACATACCACGGCTCAACGAAGCCAGATCCATCAATGGTTCGTCCTGCAGAAGGATCTGGCGCCTCATCTGCGGATCGTCCAGAAGGGGCCGTTCGGAGATCTATCGGTCGTCTCACGAAAGGGGGCCGAATTCTCCGCGGAGATCCGGACAAACAAGGAGGGCCCGGATCGCATCCTGCTCCGCCGAGGGCGTGAATCGCTTGTCCTCGGCGATCCAGATGCCGCACGCAGCCATTTCAACGGCGCGGTCTCGTATATGCCCGATTCGCTGGAAGGTCGATTTGGACTGGCGCTTTGCGACCTGCTGCAAGGCGATCCTGAAGGGGCCATGGCTCGAGTTCGGCTGGCTCGTCGAGAAGGCGACCGTCTCCTATGGCGCAAAGGATCCGGATCCGGTCGAATGGGCCTTGTATCTGACCGCGCTCCGCTGCCAGGGACGTCTGGAGGATGCGGCGCAGCTCGCCGGCTGGTACCCGCAGCTCGTCCATCCGCTTCTGGACGGCGTGCGCGCCGCTCTCCACGCTCCACCACCAAGGCGTGGAGCGCATGAGAAGCCGGCGCCGGTCCGGCCCAGCATTCACGACGCGGCCCCGGACGACGAGCGATGGGCGGCCTGGATCGCCGGACTCTTCGATTCGGCCGCCGACGGGCGATTGTCGTCATCGGGATCTGCAGGGCATCGGCCATCCCCGGCAGCAGGTGGACCGGCTTCCCGGATCCGTTGGATCGGCTCGCAGCTCGGACGCGGCCTGGACCGAGGCCTTGCTACCCTCAGTCCTCCCCTCCTTCGACCAAACATCCCCCCGGGGCCCGGCCTGCGTTACTCCAAGAGTTTCGTCAGACAAACGCAGCGGATCCTCTGGAAAAGCCGGTTCAGCCCGCAGCTGGAGGCATCCTATCGATTGTTCAAACTGTGGCGTGAACGACGTGACCTGCACGATCGTCTCAAGCTGGCCGGTGATCGCGATCCCGAGCGAACAGGCGGGGGCGGCTAGTTCATGAGCGAGATCAGGATCTCCGCGCTGTATTCCGCAATCGAGCGCTATCTTGTCCAGGGACTGATGATCGTAACCATCGCGATCATGGCCCGCCTGCTGACTCCGGCCGAGACCGGCCTCTATCTGATCGTGAACGCCTTGGTGCTGCTCTGCGATGGAGTAAGATCGTTTGGCGTCGTACCTTTCATTGTGCAGCTTCCGGTCGTGGAGAAGCTCTATGTGCGCACGGCGTTCACATCGACTCTGCTGATCTCGGTCTGCACATCTGTGGCCTTGATCGCATTCGCGACGCCGATCTCGCATCTTTTCGGTCAACCAGAATTCGGGCCGATGCTCCGGATTGCGGCCATCGGCTTCATGGTCGCCCCGTTCAGCACTCCGCTCGTCGGACTGATGCAGCGCGAACTTGCTTTTGGACAGCTCGCCTTCATCAATACCGTTGCGGCCGGCGTGAATACGGCGGTCACCCTCGGCCTCGGACTGGCCGGCCATGGCGCAGCGAGCTACATGTGGGGCCTGGTCGCCGCCGCGGTCGCCACAGCTGTACTTTGCTTCCGGGTTCGTCCCGAACCCTGGGTGTTTCGGCCGACGCTTGCGGAATTCGACAAACTGGCGAGGTTCGGGGCGGTGTCGTCCTTCGTCGCATTGATCAACGCGGCGTCCGACGTCCTGCCGCGTCTGCTCCTCGGACGCCTGCTGGGACTGGACGCGGTCGGGCTCTATGGCCGGGCCATCACCATCTGTCAGCTTCCCGACCGGGCGCTGGTCCAGGCCCTGCAGCCGGTCGTTCTTCCGGCGATGGCGCGCCACGCTCGCGAGGGGGGCGATCTGAAGGACGTCTACCTGCGCGGCCATGCGATGATGTCGGCTTTCCAGTGGCCCGCGCTCGTCCTGCTGGCGGCCCTCGCCGACCCGGTTGTGCGTGTGCTCCTGGGTGCTCAATGGGAGGCGACCGCGCCCCTGGTTCGCCTCATCGCGCTCGCGACGATGGCGCTCGCGCCGGCGTTCATGACCTTTCCTGTCCTGGTCGCGATGGGACATATCAGGGACACCATGCTGGCGAGCTTGATCAGCCTGCCGCCCTCCATGGCGATCGTCGTCGGCGCCAGCCAGCTGGGGCTCGAGGCCGTGGCGGCGAGCCTGCTCGTGGCCGCGCCCTTGCAGATGGCCGTTGCCCTCTTTTTCGTCCGCCGGGCGATCGGACTGAGCTGGCGCGAGCTCGTCTCGGCCTCGCGCGCGAGCCTCGGCCTTGCCGTCGGGACGGCTACAATCCCCGGCCTCGTGCTGCTGCTGGCCTCGCCCGATGGTCTCACCCTCGGCCCGGGGCCGACGCTCCTCGCTGCGGCCGGAGGCGCCGCGGGCTGGCTCATCGCGCTCCGCTACACTCGTCACCCCGCGGGCCAGGAACTCGCCGCGGTCTGGCGGATGGTCACCGATCGGGCGGCGCGGCTGTCGCTGGTCCCGCAACCCGGCCGGGAGTGATCGCCGGAGACTCCGTCGGCTTGGAGGGCGCTCGGCCCCTTGGCGCCCACGTTTGATGGCGCCGTTGAACGTGACGGCACCCGGCTTTCCCGGAGACCTCAATCCCTGAGGACTTGCCTTGGGAAAGTCGACAGCTCTTCCGAAGGAAGGAGGACCGTTCGATGGGCAGGTCGCATCTGCCGGTCCGGCGATGACGGGTCACATCGAAGTCGATGTTCGCGGCCAACAATTTCAATTCGATCGATGGGGTAAATTCGAGATCTCAGGACACAGGCAGGCCATAACGATCATTCCAGACGACCCGCCTCAATAGGCGCGAAACCGCAAGTGTCCGAAAATGTCTGCCAATCCTTGTTCATGTAGAGATCCCTGACGACCGCATCTTTGAAGCAGGCCATTTCGTAGAACGTCTCGCCTCCGCTATGCTTTGTCGTCTGCTCGGAAACGGTCTCGAACCCGGACCATTTAAGCCACCTTACGGTTTTTCTGTTTTTCGAATAGACGAAGTTCGAGAGGACATCGTGGCCCTGCATGAAGTATCGTATCAGATCGCGGGTTCCACGCGCGATGGTGAAGGACGCACCATCGAAGTGAGGAGTCGCCAGGAGCCAGACGCGTCCGACACGGGGATTGAACGTCCATCCCACCCCGGTCACGGCAAGCAGTCTCTCTTGGTTGTCGTGGAGCGAGAAGGCGATCTTTGAGTTTTCGACCGATTGCCTGATCGCAGCCTCAGGAGCCGAACCGTCGAATTTCTTCAGCTCGATGATATCAATCTCTCTCAGCGATGAGGCCAGCAGAACACCATCACCTGTGGTGAGCCGTCGGATCGTTCCTGTCGAATATTGCCTGACGATGTCAGTCATTTTTCAAGATCTCGATCACCTCGGCCTTGGTGAGGCCGTCTCTAATCCGGGGGCGGCGGTATATCGCCAAGAGTTCGCGTAGCTCTGCCTCGTCTCCCTCGCGGTGCTTGAGAGAAAGCTCAAGCTCTTCGGCGCGACTGGAGGCCTCTATCTTGGGGCCGTGTTTTTCGAATATTCCGTCCTCGTCGACATCGCTCCACAGGGTCACCGCGTGCCCGAGTTCTTCGAGGAGGCAGCTCTTCGCAAGCCGGGTCACCTGATCGGCCGACACACCGATTTCTCGATAGGCCTTCGCGGCGTCTGGCCCATAGAAGCCGGCGAACACATGAAAGACGGCCTTGTCCGGGCGCTCGCTGATCCAAGGGTGCGGCCGACTGCCCCACCAGGTCTTCCTCGGCCAAAAAATCTTCAATTGCTTGTCCAGTGTCGACTCGTAAAACGCTCCCGCGCAGGGCCGGAAGTACCGCTTCTTATGGAATGTTTCGGGCTTGAAATAACCTGGTGGGTAGGGTCGGCGCGCATCGCCAACTCCTTTCATCGTCCCATCCGAGTTGAAGATCAGCTGTTTGCCAAACGCGCGAATTGGGTACCTGTTTCTGTAGTTAAGCGCTTCGGTATACGCACCAATCTTTCCGAGGGATCCGTCGCTTCTATAGAGGTAGAGGTCGATATCAGCCGCACTGGCATCGTCCACCAACTGCACGTGGAAGCTTGTATTGAGGATGTCCAGGTCGGCCTTGACGTCTCGCCTAAACGAAGAAGCGGCGTTCCCGTGGACATAGACATAGACATTCGGCTTGTAGATTAATTTCCTCTTACCCGTGCCATTGAGAAAATCAGAAAAAGCAAGTTTGACAAATTTCTTCTCGGTGCTCGTCAGTCCGCCCAGGCCGGAAAAGTAGTCAGGGATTGTTGTGCAACCCGCCGCCAAAATGGCGAACAGTATCGCGACTAATCCATACCGTTTGCTCATATAATCTCGCCCAATCTCACGGGTGCACCAGCAAACTGATGCACCCGAAGCGAAGTGCTGGCTAAAAATGTGCGGTGTAGCCGATACTGATGCCGCCATCCGTCGTGCTTGCCGAGAAGCCTCCGCCATTGTCACCGCCACCGCCACCGCCGCAACGCGTCATTTGTCTCTTCGAATGGGCCGATCTCATTGCAATCTCCTGTTGTATTGTCTGATGAATGCCGAAAAACATCGGCTGGTAACAATAAATAAATTGATTTCCGTCTCTGTCAACCGCTAAACAGCGTATGTGACAAACTGTATTGAATTCAAACTCTCTTATGTTTCGTACGAGAAAAATATGCTGAAGGTGAAATTGCGCATGAAACGATCTATTGCTTGGGATGCAGGATCGCGTCATTGAAATTATCTCAGGTGCAAGAGTTACACAGGCAATCCGCTCATCTTTCCTGGTTCACCCGCTCGACCCGTCGCTATATAGATTTTGTCACCGAACTGATCGTCGTGGCGATCGTGATCCGCTTGCTCGGGCTGAAGGACGGCAGCGATTGTCGTGCATTCTGCGAACAGGTTGCGATGGTCTTGCACCGTTTGGTCCGATAGCTCTGCCCATTCTAACGGGTGCACCAGCGAACTGATGCACCCAATACGCCGCCGGTTAGAAGCTGGGGGAGGCGCTGCCGGAAGCGCCGCCATCGCCGGTGCCAATGGTGCCGGTTACCACGTTTCCGTCGCCGCTAATATAGCCACTACAACGCGTCATTTGTCTCTTTGACTGAATCGACTTCACTACAACCTCCTGTTGCATTGCTTCATTTGCACCGAATATCGGATGCCGCGCACAAATATATTGATTCGTATCTCTGTCAACCGATAGAAGCCCTCGTGGCGACCTTGCGGCGTCTTGTATATCGGGCGCGAGCCGGAAAATTCTGGAGGCAAAAATTGCGTACGCAACAGTATTCTTTCTACGAGATGGGCTCGTGACCGTGAGTCTCTCTCAGACCAAAGAATTGCACGGGCAACCTGCTCCTCTCTCCTGGTTCACCCGCTCGACCCGGCGCTATACGCATTTTGTCGCCGAACTGATCGTCGTGGCGATCGTGATCCGCTTGATCGGGCTGGTTCAGCCCTTCGTGTTTCAGACCCTGATCGACCGGGTGCTCCCCTTTCAGCGGATCGCAAGTCTGAAGCTGATCCTGATCATCCTGCTCGGGACCACACTGTTCTCGGTCGTTCTCACGATATTGTCCGGGCTGCTCGCCACGCTGCTTGCCAACCGATTGACCTCGGAACTGGGCCAGCGCATTTACGACCATTCTTTGAAGCTGCCCTTGTTTCGCTTGCAGCGCTTCAACCTTGGGAACCAACTGGCCCGAATCGAAGAGGTTGATACGGTCCGGGAATTTCTGACGGGCACAGTGGCGCGGACGTCACTCGATATCCTGTTTGTCGTCATATATGTATGCGCCCTCTTGGCCCTGAGTCCCTTTTTGACCCTCGTCGTCCTGCTGTTGATTCCGCTGCAAATGATCTGCTTCGGCGTGATCGGGCCGTTTCTGCGGGGGCGGATGCAGGACCGGTTCCAGGCGGGGGCGGATCATCAATCGAAGATGGTGGAAGCCTATGGCAATCCGATCATCGTCAAGTCCATCGGCAGCGAAGCGTTTCATAGTCGCCGGGTCTGGAAAGCGCTGAATTTATCGCTGTTCCAGCAGTGGCGGGTTGCAAAGCTCAATATCGCCAATCACGCGGTTGGCGAATTGCTGAACGGTTTCTCCGTTATTCTCGTCATCTATTTCGGCGCACAGCTCGTCTTCGCCGGGCAACTGACACTTGGGCAGTTGATCGCCTTTCATCTCATCGCCGAAAAGGTTGCGGAGCCGATCTTTTCCGTCTCCAAAATATGGGAGAAATGGCAGAAATCTGCGCGTTGCGAGATTTCGCCTCGGCGATCTGCTGAACCCCAAGGCCGAAGGCGAGAGCGGGCTGCCGAAGCTGCCGGACACGAACGAGGGTCGCGTGCAGGTCGACAGACTGTGTTTCGGCTACTCGCTCGAAAACCACGTCCTGAGCAATGTCAGCCTGAACGCGGAGCCCGGCATCCCGACGATCATCGTCGGCGACAGCGGCTGCGGCAAGTCCACCCTCGCCAAGCTCCTCTGCGGCTTCTATCCGCCAGGAAGCGGCAAGGTCGCGCTGGACGGCCATATTCTCCACCAGCACGATCCCATGAGCGTGCGACGCCATGTCGGCTATGTCGCGCAGGAGCCGATGTTGTTCGCAGGCACCGTTCTCGAAAACCTCCAAATGGCCAATGCGGCGGCCTCCCCACGCGAGATCGAAGCAGCTTTGGAGGACAGCGCCTGTGACTTCCTTCGACGCCTGCCCGACGGCATCGACACGCAGGTGGGTGAGCGTGGGCAAAAGCTCTCCGGCGGACAGCGGCAACGTATCGCCCTGGCGCGCAGTCTCTTGAACAAGCCGGACGTTCTGGTCCTGGACGAGCCGACGAGTTCGCTGGATGAGGCGTCAGCAAAGGCCGTGATGGAGACCCTGCAGCGGCTCGCCAGATCGAGGACCGTGATCCTGATCACGCACCGGCCCGACCTGATCGAGGGCGAAAAGCGGATCATCGATCTCAACCGGCTCCAGGCCAGCACGTCGGATGGCCTGGCATGAGCGAGACGGATCACTTTCAAAGCTCTCCGACCCTTCGTTTCACGGCATGGGTCCTCGTCGTGCTGTTCGGGTCCATCGTCGCGGGAAGCTGGTTCGCAAAAACGGAGATCGTCGCACGCGGCTCGGGTCGCATCGTATCGACCGTGCGGACACAGACGGTTCAGCCCCAGTTCAGCGGGCAAATCCTGTCCTTGCCGGTTCGCGATGGAGATTCGGTCTTGGCCGGACAGGTTATCATGACGTTGGTTCCTACGTCGATCGAAAGCGAGATCGCCAGATTGCAGTCGGAGCTTGCCCGGCAGGATCGGCAATTGCGTCTGTCGCAGAGCATTCTTGAGCCCTTGATCGCATACAGCCTGGACCGTCATGAGCAACTGGTTGACCGGGGCGCTTCCAAGGCTTCATTTTCATTCGGCCAATCCGGGGACGAGGCCTTCAAGGCGCTGGTCGGTTCGGTCTTGTTCTCGATTCAGGCTCAACTTTCTGAGGCAGACGCAGAAATTGCTCAAATCCGGTCATCTCTCAAAACACAACAGACGCGCGCCACGGAAGCAGAAGCCGAATTCAGTTTAATGCAAGAGCGGAATGCTTCGGCAGAGGCGCTTCGCAAGAAAGGCACGATCAGCAACACGACCTATCTGGATCGCCTTCGCGAGACAAGCGCCACAAAAGCTGGAATGCTTGTTTCGCGTAACCAGCTCGATGAGCTAAACGCCAAACTGAACCTGGTCAAACGGCGCCGGGAGCGGATCGTGCTCGAAGCGCTAGCGCAATACAGAAAGTCCGTCGCCGAGGCGAAGGATTCGATCGAGGGTTTGCAAGCGAATATTGTGGCGGCCCAAAACCATCTGCGCAATACCGTGCTGTTCGCTCCGGTCGATGGAAAGATCGAAAACCTGAAAGTTCATACCCTCGGTGGCCACGTCCAGGCCGGTCAGGACATCATGTCGGTGGTTCCGGCTGATGCGCCATTGGAGATCGAAGCATTCTTCGAAAACCGGGACGCCGGCTTCCTGGCTCCCGGTCAGCGCGCCATCATCAAGCTGGACGCATTTCCAGCAGAACGCTTCGGTTATCTGAAGGGTCGGGTGACGCAGGTGGGGGCCGATGCGCGGCAGATGGAAGACACAGATGGTTGGGTCTATGCTGCTCAGATAAAGCTCGATCAAACTCACGTGGAGCGCGAGGGCGAGCAATTCGCCTTGTCATCCGGAATGACCGGCATGATCGATGTCGTCACGGGCGAGCGTCGCTTGATCAGTTATTTCTTTGAGCCGATCATCAAAGCCATTCAGGACGGCCTGGGTGAGCGTTAGAAGACAAAGGCCTTTGCTTCCACGATTGAGGCAACTTGAAAATGCGAGCGAAGCGGATATCCGCTCGACTCTTCACGGCCGCACTATTCCTCGCGGACCGCCACTCCGGACGAGGAACAGAATTGCTTCAACCTGGCCGTGAAAGGCTCTAGTAGTCGCTGAAACGCCCGGTCGGGCCGATCGGAAATGATCGTCGCGCTATTTTCGCGCCAGCGCCCAGACCTGGAGGGGGAAGTCCGGTTCGTTGCTCAGATCCGCCCACCATCCGTGCCGGCTCCACCGCCTGAGATTGGACCTCAGGCATTTGCGGTTGCCCCATGAGCCGGTGCGGATGCTCGTCCTGTCAAACCCGCAATCTTCAAGGAAATACGCGATGCCTTCCTCGGTCCAGCGCGTGCAGTCGCTGGGGCAGGGGTGGACCTTCACCATGAAGGGCGTGAGGTTGAGAAAATGCCCGCCCTCGTTCAGCATCGCGTGTACGTTTCTGGCGGCGCGCCAGGGATAGGGAACATGCTCGAACACGTTGTCGGCGATGATGAGATCGAAGCTCTCCTCCAGCCGGTCCCGGCAAATATCGAATTCCGGGAAATTGGCCTGACGATAGCTGCGAAAGCGAAGCCGCTGCCATGTGTGATCGCCGCCGCTGATCTCGAGCACATCGAGTTTTTCCGGGCCTAGCGCCTCGATCCAGGAGAAGCACGTCTGGTAGGGGACGACGCGCAGCCAGTGCTCCGTGTCATATCCGAATGCGCGGAGGAGGCTCTTGATGCGCTCCTTGCCGCCGCTTTCCTGCGCTCGCCGAAGCAGCAGGTTCTCGAAGCGTTCTTCGATGGCCGAGACCGGATGGAGCATTGTTCCTGATCCTGTATGTGGGGCGGAAAGTATCAAGCCGGGCAGGCAAGAGGATCGAGGCGTTGCGCCTCGGGCGAGCGCGCCTCGAGATAGACATCGTCGAACTGCGCGAGTCTCCGTGTGATCGACTGCCGAAGCGTTTCCGAAACCAATGGTAGATCGAGGAAGCGTACGATCTTCGACCGCGTCTGCAGATATGCGGCGCCGCCGACTGAGGCGCTCGGAAAGGCCAGTCGCGGATGACCAGTTCGCAGCGCGCCCAGTATCTCGTTCCAGGGCGGGACCCGACGATAATCGCCATCCGGATCGTACGCGTCGATCAGGATACGCAGGAGCATGATGATGAAGCGCTCGTCCACGAACCGCCGGAGGCTCTGAGTGAAGTTGCGGTAGGTGCCGATGACGTAGTTGAAGTGAACCAGCTCGCTTCCCACCGGAACCGTATCGATCGTCTCGGACTTGGTCAGGCACTGGGCGTAGAGCAGGACGTCGAACTTGTGTCTCTGGCCCACGACCGTATTTGTGTGGGGCGTCAGGAGGACCGGCGGAAACGAGCGCGCCCAGTCCGTAGACAACATCAGCTCCCAGGTCGCCGTGACGTGCTCCAGGCCGTTTTCCGCGTACCACGGGTCCCAGGACCTGTTCACGCCGAGGGCGTTCAGGTGGCGCGTACTCATGGTCTCGTACTGCCGTTCGATGAAAGAATTGTCGAAGAGAAATAGGTCCGCATCGTGCAGCAGCGCGTACTTTGAACGCGCCTGCGTCAGCCCCCTGATCACCTGCATCGCGTAGAGAAAGCTCGGCCGCCCGTAGAGCCGGGAAACCAGGGTGGCGAAAGGCCTGTTGCCGCAATAGACGAGCGGCACGTTCCCGATCGTTGAACCGGTTTCGGCGACGACGGCGGCGAAGGCGGGCGTGTCGCGATCCGGAATGACGACGATCTCGTTCACATGGGTGAGCGATTGCCGGCTGATGACCTGCAGCGCCATCTTGTAGAAGAGGGGGAGATCGGAGGGCACAGGCAGGAAGATCGAGTAGCCTTCAAGCATTTCCCCCCGTTCCCGGGGCCACCGGGGACAGGCTACACCGAGCAGGAGGCGAGGATCCGGCGATCTTCTCGCGACATCGTTCACCGTGCCCTCCGATCATCAATGGCTTCGCCGTCGTCCCGCAGCTGCCTGCCGACTCGAGGACAGCCTGCTGTCTCGCGCGACGCCGTTCGCCTGGATCCGGCATGGCAGGAGCCGCAGGTCAGCACGCGTGATGGTGGCGATCAATTCACCAGAACAGACAGGTTTTTCGGCGCGCATACCCCGAAAGGATGATGTTTTGCGGCCGCGCACCAGGCGGGGAAGCCGATAATCCTGGCCGCTGCCGACGCGTGGTCCGGGACAAATTGTAGATGACGAAGACCCTCGCCTCGTTGCGGATGAGCGATAGCGTGCTCACTCGTTCGGCGGCAGAAGGGGCCGGAGCAGCTTTGTGTTTCGGATGCGATGCGCTTCGTCGGCGTCATGTCACACGGCATGGGCGACCTGCATGTAGCTCATGACCTCCTGTCTTTTGGGGTCACGGCGATCCGAGGTCGGATGTAATCGGCGACTCTTCGCGCACGACTGCTCATTCTCTGCCCTGATCTCGGCGGGCCCGCGATTGCGGTGATGGAGAGCTGCGGGGCGGCCGTCGCAACCGCGCCGGGCGGAGCCCGTGCGGCCGTCGCGCCGCGCAACGCGGTCGCCCGCTGACCCCAGCCCAGGCACCGCCCGGGCAATCGGACCTGTCCTAAAGGCGTAGCCGCCCCCGCCATGTTCGTCTCCCCTTGGCCGAACTGCCGGGATGTGCGGGAGCGGCGTCCGTGAAACCGTTCGGCAGCCAAGGGAGCTTCGAGAGGGGAAAACCGTGCCTGTAACCTCCTGCACCATCGCCGAAAACGCCATTGTGACCCACCCTGATCTCGTCAACATGTACGGCTGCCGGATCGGCGCCGGGACGCGCATTGGACCCTTCGTCGAGATTCAGAAGGGAGCCTCGGTCGGCGAACACTGCAAGATCTCGTCGCACTCCTTCATCTGCGAGGGCGTAACCATTGAGGACGAGGTGATGGTGGCGCACGGCGTCATGTTCACCAACGGACTCCTTCCTCGCGCCACCAATCCCGACGGGTCGATGCAGCGCGACGGCGACTGGGAGTGCACGCCGACACTCGTCCGGCGGGGCGCCTCGATCGGATCGAACGCGACGATCGTCTGCGGGGTCACGATCGGCGAGCGGGCGCTCGTCGGCGCCGGCGCCGTCGTCACACGCGATGTTCCGGCCTTCGCCATCGTCGCCGGCAACCCCGCGAGGATCATCGGCGACATGCGCACGCGGATCGAAAACGCGGCGGCGACGATCGAGCGGTCCCCCGGCGGGAAAGCCGGCCTGACGGCGGAGATGGCGCAATGATCCGGACAGGCATCGTCGGCTACGGCTACTGGGGTCCGAACCTTGCGAGGGCGGTCGCGGATTCGGGCGCGCTCTCGGTCGAGATGATCGCCGACTTCTCCGATGCCGCGCTCGAGAGGGCTTCTCGGCGACACCCCTCCACGCGCATGACGACGGACTGGCGGAGCCTCGTCAGCGACCCTTCGGTCGATGCCGTCCTGGTGGCGACGCCGGTGAACACGCATTTCGAGATCGCGCTGGCGGCGCTAAAGGCGGGCAAGCATGTCCTTGTCGAGAAGCCGATGACAGAAAACGTCGCTACCTCGTCCGTTCTCGTCGAGGAGGCGGCCCGTCGCCGGTTGGTGCTGATGGTCGACCACACCTTCGTCTACACTGGAGCGGTGCGGACGATCGCCGACCTCATCGGGTCCGGAAAGCTCGGCGACGTCTACTACTACGATTCGACCCGGGTAAATCTCGGCCTGTTCCAGCGCGACGTGAGCGTGATCTGGGACCTCGCCGTGCACGATTTCTCGATCCTCGACCACCTGCTCACAGCGAAGCCGGTCGCGATCTCGGCGAGCGGCGCCGCCTTCGTACGCGGCAGTCCCGAGAACATGGCCCACCTGTCGGTCTACTTCGACGGCGGCGCGATGGCCCATCTCAACGTCAGCTGGCTGGCGCCGGTGAAGATCCGCCAGGCGCTGATCGGCGGCAGCCGCCGGATGGTGATCTACGACGACATGCAGACCAGCGAGAAGGTCAAGGTCTACGACCGCGGGGTGGCGTCGGAGGAGCGCGGCCTGGCCACGCGAGAGAGCCGGATATCCTACCGGATCGGCGAGATGCGCGCTCCGGTCATCTCCTCCCGCGAGGCCCTGGCGACGGAAATGGAGGAGTTCGCCCGATGCATCGAATTGGGCGAACGGCCGCTCACCGATGGCGAGGCCGGCCTTCGCGTCGTGGAAATGCTGGCCGCCGCCAGCCGATCGATGGCGATGCGCGGCCAGCCGGTGGAACTGGCTCCGGAAAGGCTGGCTTCATGATCCCGTTCCTCGACCTCTCCGCGCAATACAAGACGATCGGCCTGGAAATCGAGGAGGCCGTGCTCGCGACCCTGCGCTCCGGCAGCTACGTGCTCGGCGACGGCGTCGTCCGCTTCGAGGAACGCTTCGCCGCCTTCTGCGGCACCGAACACGCCATTGCCGTCAGTTCCGGCACGGCGGCGCTTCATCTGGCGCTTCTTGCCGCCGGGATTGGTGCGGGCGACGAGGTGATCACGGTGCCGATGACCTTCGTCGCCACCGTCGCCGCAATCGTCTATTCCGGCGCGACGCCGGTCTTCGCCGACATCGATCCGACGACGTGGACGATGGACCCGGTCCGGCTGGAAGCCGCGATCACCCCGCGCACGCGGGCGATCATGCCGGTGCACCTGCACGGCCGGCTCGCCGACATGGCGGCAATCCGCGACATCGCCCGGCGACACGGGCTCCTCGTGATCGAGGACGCGGCGCAGGCGCACGGCGCCGAACGCGGCGGTGTGCGTGCCGGCGCTTTCGGAGATCTCGCCTGCTTCAGCTTCTATCCCGGCAAGAACCTCGGCGCCTGCGGCGAGGGTGGCGCGGTCACCACCGACAGCGCCGCATTCGCCGAGACCATCCGCTCGCTGCGGGACTGGGGGCAGGAGGGTCGCTACAATCATGTGCGACACGGCTTCAACTACCGCATGGACGCTATCCAGGGAGCGGTGCTCGGCGTCAAGCTCAAGCGGCTCGAGGCGTGGAACGCCGCCCGCCGGCACGTCGCCAACGCCTACGGGGAGCGGCTCGCCGGCGATCTGCTGCGGCCGGCCGGACCTTTCGGAGCCGACCACGCCGCGCATGTCTACGCGATCCGCGTGCGCGATCGTGACGCGGTGCGTGAGCGACTTGCCGCGGCGGGCATCGCCACCAGCATCCACTATCCGCGTCCGGTACACCTGCAGCCGGCCTACGCTGGTCTCGGTCACGACTGCGGCGCGTTCCCGATCTCGGAGGCGTTCGCCGAAGAGGCCCTGTCCCTGCCGCTCTACCCGGAACTGACGCCGAAACAGGTCAACGAAGTGGTCGAGGCGGTGAACCGGCAGACGCTCGCCGTCGCCGTCGCGGCCGAATGAAGGGAAGCCCCGTGAACGATCTTCGCAACAAGCGGATCCTGGTGACCGGCGGCGCCGGCTTCGTCGGATCCCATATCGTCGACGCCCTGGTCGAGGCCGGCGCCGGCCCCATCGTCGTCGTCGACAACATGGTGCGCGGCCGCGTCGCGAACCTGGCCCAGGCGCTGGCGAGCCGGCGGGTGGAACTGGTCAACGGCGACATCCGCGACGGCGATCTCATGCGCCGCCTCGTTCCTGGCGCCGACATGGTCTTCCATCAGGCCGCCCTGCGCATCACCCAGTGCGCGGCCGAGCCCGACGCGGCCATCGAGGTGATGGTGAACGCGACCTACGACCTGTTCAGACGCTGCGTCGAGAACGGAGTGCGCAAGGTCGTCTTCGCCTCCTCGGCCTCGATCTACGGCATGGCCGAGGATTTCCCGACTGACGAAGCTCATCATCCTTACGGCAACCGCACCCTCTACGGCGTCGCCAAGTCGTTCGGCGAGGGGCTGTTGCGCTCGTTCAACGACATGCACGGGCTGGACTATGTGGCGCTGCGCTATTTCAACGCCTACGGGCCGAGGATGGATATTCACGGACGCTATACGGAGGTGATGATCCGCTGGATGGAGCGGATCGAGGCGGGCGAACCGCCGGTCGTGTTCGGGGACGGGCAGCAGACGATGGACATGATCCACGTCGCCGACATCGCCCGCGCCAACCTCCTGGCCGCTCAGGCTGACGCAAGCGACGTGGTCTTCAACGTCGGCAGCGGCGCCGAGACGTCGCTGCTCGACCTCGCCGCCGAACTGGCGGACGAGATGGATCGTCCGTGGCTCTCTCCGGTCCATGAGCCGGCTCGGGCAGTCAATCCGGTGCCGCGGCGGCTCGCCTCGACAAATGCGGCGAGGGACGCCCTCGGCTTCGAGGCGCGGATCGGGCGGCGCGAAGGCATCCGCGACCTCGTCGCCTGGTGGCGGGCCGAACGTGCGGAAGCGGCCCGGGAGAAGGTGTCATGATCCCCATCGCGAAGCCCCTCCTCGGCGATCCGGAGGCCGAGGCGGCCAGGTCCGTGGTGCTTTCGGGCTGGCTGAGCCAAGGGCCGCAGGTCGCGGCGTTCGAGCGCGAGTTCGCAGACCTGGTCGGAGCGCCGCACGCCTGCGCGGTCTCGAACTGCACGACGGCGCTGCATCTCGCCCTCCTCGCGGCTGGGGTCGGCCCCGGCGACGAGGTAATCACTGCCAGCCATTCCTTCATCGCCGCGGCGAACGTCATCCGCCAGTGCGGGGCGCTGCCGGTCTTCGTCGACATCGAGCCGGACGGCTTCAACATCGACCCTCATGCGGTGGTGGGCGCGATCACCGTGCGCACCCGCGCCATCCTCTGCGTTCACCAGGTGGGGATGCCCTGCGACCTCGCCCAGTTGTTGGCGATCGCCCGCGGCCACGGCATTCCGCTGATCGAGGACGCGGCCTGCGCGATTGGCTCCGAGATCAGGCTGGACGGCGAGTGGAGCAGAATCGGGCGCGTCCATGGCGATGTGGTCGCGTTCTCCTTCCACCCGCGCAAGGTGCTCACCACCGGCGAAGGCGGCATGCTGACGACGCGAAATCCGGAATGGGACGCGGCCTTCCGGCGCTGGCGCCAGCACGGCATGTCGGTTTCCGACACCGTCCGCCACGACAGCGCCCGGGTGATCTTCGAGGACTATCCGGTGTCCGGCTACAACTACCGCATGACTGACATCCAGGCCGCGATCGGACGCGAGCAGTTGAAGCGGCTGCCGGAGATCGTCGCCCGCCGCCGTGCCCTCGCCGGGCGCTACGGGATGCTGCTAGGGGGCGTCGACGGCGTAACGGCGCCGCTGGAGCCCGAATGGGCGCGGTCGAACTGGCAAAGCTACTGCGTCGGACTTGCGGACGATATCGACCAGCGTGGGCTGATGCAGGACATGCTCGATGCCGGCGTTGCCTCGCGTCGCGGCATCATGTGCGCCCATCTCGAAGCGGCCTATGCCGGGCACGCGAACCGGCATTCGCTGGTCCGGTCGGAACGCAGGCGGGACCGGACGGTGCTGCTGCCACTCTACGCCCAGATGACGGAAGCGGAGCAGCAGCGGGTCATCGCGAATCTCTCGAACGCCGTCGGCGCAGCGCGGCGCTCGCGGCTTCAGGCGACCGGCTGACGAAGGCCGCCAGGATAGTCGACATCGAGCGCAACGAGGAAGGCTCGGAGAGATCCCATGATCGAAGCTGCTCGCGGACACACGGGGACCGGCGGCAACGGTCCGGAAGGAACGAACACCGACGCGGCCATCGCGGCGATGTGGACTGTCGGAAGAATGCAACGCCGGATCGAGCGGCTCGGCCTCGATCTTTCGGAACTGACCGTGGTCACGGAGGCGGCGACCGGCGTCTACGCCGTCACCGCGGTCATCGCGGCAATGGCGAACGCCCGCAAGGTCTACGCCGTGGCACGCGGTTCCGCCCGGCATGGAAGCTTCGAGGACGCGGCGGCCGCGACGCTCGAACTCGCGTCGTTCGCAGGCGTGACCGGTCGCATCGAGGTGGCGCGACAGGCGACGCACGACATGCTCGCCCGGTGCGACATCCTCACCAATTCCGGTCATCTGCGTCCGATCACCCGCGAGATGATCGAATGTCTGCCGCGCCGTTCCGTGATCGCCCTCATGTTCGAGGCGTGGGAATTCCGCGGCGGCGACCTCGATCTGGCAGCCTGTCGCGAACGGGGTATTCGCGTGGCGGCCGTCAACGAACGCCACGAACGCGTCGGGGTCTTCGCCTTTCTCGGACCGCTCTGCGCGCGTCTCCTGTCCGACGCTGGGCTGGCGCCGCGCGGACGTCGGATCGTCCTCGTCTGCAACAATGACTTCGCCCCGTTCATCGAGACGGGGCTCCTGCAGACCGGAGCGACAGTCATCCTCGTCGACCGGATATGGTCGATCCCGAAGGGGGAGTGGGATGCGGTGGTCGTCGCTGTCGACCCGACACGCACACCCATGGCCGACTATTCCGACCTCGCCCATCTCGCTTCGGTCGCCCCGGGCGCACTGGTCGCCCAGTTCTGGGGCGACGTCGACCGGAGCGCGGCAGCGCGTCTCGGTCTGTCCGTCTGCCCGGCCGTGGAACCGGCTCCCGGCCACATGGGCATCCTCCTGAGCGCCCTCGGGCCCGAACCGGTCATCCGTCTGCAGGTGGGTGGGCTCCGGGCAGCCGAACTGGTCTTTCGTAACGCCGAACTGTCGGTGGATGGCGTCGCCGAACTGTTCTGAGGCAGGGCGGCTTCAACTGTGCTCACCCGCTGAAAAAGGCGGCGCGGCAGCTCCGTCGCCGGCCCGCGCAGTATCCGTCGGTGGACTCCCAAAGTTCCAGGAAAGCCAGCGGCCATTATGTTCGCATTATATCTCAATATAAAGGTATTTAAGGCGATTCCCCTGCATTATTTGGGGCGTCGGTGCAGGAATTACGAGGACATAGTTGATTGCGTATAGAATTCGCTATTAAGGGATTTCGTGGCTACAACTCCGCTTCCAGGGAAAAATACCAAGAATTCGGCGAAAGCAGCTTGGTTAAAAAAAGTTTAACAATTCAATTTCAAGTTGTATATTTCATAAGGCGGGTGTAGGGTAGCGATCAGTAAAACTGTCGTGACATCGATGTGACATCGATGTGTGAGCGCGGCCGCGCTCCAACGACGTCGTAGCGGGTATTATCGGAAAAAAGTAACTTGCTTGAAGCGTGGGAGGATAACTCCGTGAGTGGCATTCGAGCGGCAAGAAAACAGGTGATGGGGCTCGTTCTGATCGACAGCCGAGCGTTGGAACGGGAGTGCTTGACGCGCGGCATCGAGACGGCTGAGCCGAGCATTGCCGTTGACTCTTTCAAGTCGGTTGCGGACTGGATCGAAGGAATGGGTTCGGTCGAGTCGCCCACCGCCATCCTCTACAACACACAGGGCCGCCGAATGTCTGATCCGGAGGTCAAAGCCGATCTCTCCAAGGTTGTGGCTTCAGGGTCCGTGCCGATCATCGTGCTTTCGCCATTCGAGGAGTTTTCGGAGATCGTTGCTTCTATCGATCTTGGTGCGCGAGCTTACATTCCGGCCAGTCTTGGGATCGAGGCCACGCTCATAGCGGTCCGTCTGGCAGGCTCCGGCGGGGTGTTCATACCCACCGCCAGTCTGCTCGCAGTTCGCGACATCTTCGCGAACAAAGGGATTTCACACGAACTGGCACCCCTTACACAACGACAGTCTGCGGTGGCGGAAGCGCTGCGCCGCGGCAAGCCGAACAAGCTTATCGCCTATGATTTGAACATGTGCGAGAGCACGGTGAAAGTCCACATTCGAAACATCATGAAAAAACTGCAGGCCCGCAACAGGACAGAGGCAGGATACAAGCTGAACCTGCTGATGTCGGGCTCGCCCGTTCGCAATAATGTTTCGATCCAGCCGAGGAACGTCGCTCTCAGTTTGCAACGGCCGAACTGAGGCGACGTTGGCTCAAGACGGACATCCTATCCCCCTCTCTCCGCCAATTCTCACATGTTCATTCCGGGGGAGCAGACAGCAATTCGTCGCCCCACTCGCGCGTCTCGAGACGCCATTCAGCAGCCCGTCCGCTCGCGCCATCGCTGGTATTTCTGCTGGTACTCGTCCCGGGTGCGCGGATAGAGACCGATGACCGGGACCCCCACCTGCACCTGCTCAAGAACGTAGTCCTCATAGCTCTTCATGCCGGTGCATTCCTCGGCGATCTCGTCCGCCAGATGGGCCGGGATCACCATCACGCCGTCCCGGTCTCCAATCATGACATCGCCGGGAAAGACAGGCGCATCGCCGCAGGCAATCGGCACATCGATGTCGATCGCCTCGTGAAGCGTCAGGTTCGCCGGCGCGGACGGTCTGGCATGGAAGGCCGGCATGGCGAGCGTCGAGACCTATCTGCCCTGCTAGTCCTGCCAGTCCTGCTTCATCGCCGGACCGACGGAGCCACGGACGACAAGATCGGGCAGCAACAGGCTCTCCGATTTCGGCGGTTCGCCGGCGGAGAGCAGGTCCAGAAGCAGTTTCATCGCCTGCCGGCCGATCGCCGTGCGCGGCTGGCGGATGGTGGTCAGCGGCGGCGTCATGAAGCCCGCCAGCGGCACATCGTCGAAGCCGGTTACGGAGAAGTCGCGGGGAACATCGTAGCCGCGCGCGCTCAGGCCGAGCATGACGCCGATCGCCGTCTGGTCGTTGACGCACATGAAGGCGGTCGGCACGCGATCGTCCATGAATAGCCGCTCCAGAGCCAGGCGCCCGCTTTCGACCGTGCCGTCGCCATCGAGGACGATGCGATCGTCCGCCACGATGCCCGCTGCGTCCAACGCCTCCTCGTAACCCTGCCGCCGACGACTGTAGGCGAGGCGCGTCCGGGAATCGCCGATGAACGCGATCGTCCGGTGACCTTCGGCCAGCAGAAGGTCGGCGAGCTTGCGGGCGCCGGCGACATCGTCGACCCCGACATAGGGGATGCCGCCATTGTGGACCGGCTCGAAAACGCCGACGCTCGGCGGCAGCCGGGCGGTCATGGTCTGATGGCCGAATGGAAGGATGCCGGTGAAGAGGATGAGGCCGGCGGCCTGGTTGGAATTGAGGAACTTCAGGTATTCCAGGGCGCGCTGGACGTCGTTCTGGGTGTGGCCGATCAGGATGCCGTACCCATGCGATCGGGCCTCGTTCTCAAGGCCGACGAGGATGCTGGAGAAATTCGGGTCGCCGATATCGGGGGCCACGACGAGGATCATGTTGGAGCGGCCGAGGCGCAGGCTGCGCGCGACGGCGTTGGTCGTGTAGCCGGTGACGGCGATCGCCTGGTTGACCTTCAGACGCGTCGAGTTGGCGACCTTTTCCGGCATGTGAATGGCCCGGGAAACCGTCGCGATCGAGACCTCTGCAATTCGCGCGACATCCTCGATCGTCGCGGGCGTGGGATTCGACACGTGAGCAATTTCCCGTTGATGAGCGCCGCGGACAGTAGCCAGTCGTCCATCGGGGCGGAAGTAGGAAAACGGTGTCAATGTGATGATGTAAACCTTTACATCCGCCAATGTAAAGGTTTACACAGTTGTAATAGCGGGCCAACGCAGGGGAGGAGACGATGGCTGGCAACACCGCCGATGGCGGCGCCCCCGTTCTTGCGGCTCGGCGAATCAGCAAGTCGTTCGGCGGCGTCCAGGTCCTGTTCAGCGTCAACTTCGACCTCAGGACGGGCGAGATCCACGCCCTCGTCGGCGAAAACGGCGCCGGCAAATCGACCTTCGTGAAGATCATGTCCGGCTTCGAGCAGCCGAGTTCGGGCGAGATCCTGCTCGAGGGCGAGCCGGTCAAGCTGCCCCCGAACGGTGCTGCGGAAAATCTCGGCCTCGTCATCATTCACCAGGAGTTCAATCTCGCCGAACATCTGACGGTGACAGAGAGCCTTTTTCTCGGCCGCGAGATCACCCGTTTCGGAGTCCTGGACCGCAAGGCGATGCGCGCTGCGACGCGCCGCGTGCTGGATTCGCTTGGCTCGCGCATCGACGAAAACGCGGTGATCGGTTCACTGCCCGTCGCCGACCGCCAGATGGTCGAGATCGCCAAGGCGATCAGCAAGAAGGCCAAGGTGATTTTCATGGACGAGCCGACGGCCGTACTGTCGTCGGAAGAGACGGCTGTGCTGTTCGATCAGGTGCGGCGTCTTCGCGACGAGGGGACGAGCTTCGTCTTCGTCTCGCACAAGCTCGACGAGGTGCTGGCCCTGTCGGACCGCGTCACCGTGCTGCGGGACGGTCAATGGGTCAATACGGCTCCGACCGACACGCTGGACGGCGAATCCATCGCGCAGCTGATGGTGGGACGGGAACTGTCGAGCCTCTATCCGTCCAAGCAGGAGCCGGATGTCGACGAGGAGGCGACGCTCTCCGTCCGGGGGATCACAACCGGTTTCGTGCAAGATGCCAGTTTCGAAGTGAAGCGCGGCGAGATCATCGGCTTTTCCGGTCTGATCGGCTCGGGCCGGACGGAATTGATGGAAGCGGTCGCCGGGCTGCGTCCGCGGCTGGCGGGCGAGGTCTTCATAAAGGGAGAGCCGATGCCGGCCGGCGACGCACGCGCGGCCAACCGCGCCGGCCTCGCCTACATGACCAAGGACCGCAAGTCGAAGGGGCTGCTGCTCGGCTCGCGCATGGCGGTCAACCTGACGCTCCAGTCGCTCGATCGGCACACGACCCACGGCTATCTCAACCCGAGAAGCGAGGAAAAGGCGCTGGCGCGGGCGACGCGCCGCTTCGATATCCGCGTGCGGGACGGTCGGATCGTCGCGGGTCGGATGTCCGGAGGCAACCAGCAGAAGCTGATGCTTGCCAAGGTGATGGAAACGGAGCCGGAAATCATCATCATCGACGAGCCGACGCGCGGCATCGATGTCGGGACCAAGCAGCAGATCTACCATTTCATCTCGGCGCTGGCGCGCGGCGGCAAGTCGATCGTGCTGGTCTCCTCCGAACTGCCGGAGGTGATCGGGCTCTGCACGCGGGTCGCGGTCATGCGGGAAGGCCGGATCGTCGGCTGGCTCGAGGGCGACGACATCAACGAGCAGGAAATCATGCGGTACTCGGCCGGCCTCAAGCGGATGGCCGCCTGAGTGGCTGACCGCCACTGAACGAACGGGAATCCAGGAGCATGGCTTTGGACAGCAGCGCGAGCGACGACAGGAAGGCGGCGGCAGGGACGTCCCGGTCCTGGAGAGACATCGACCTCAGGGCCGTGGCGCCGTTCGCCGCGCTCCTCCTGCTTCTCATCCTCGGCGCGATGGCAAATCCCAATTTCGTCAGTGTCGCCAATCTCTCCAACGTTGCGACTCGCAGCGCCTTCATCGCCATCATCGCCGTCGGCGCCACCTTCGTGATCTCGTCGGGCGACCTCGATCTGTCGGTCGGCGCAATGCTCGCTTTCGTCGCAAGCCTGATGATCCTGTTCCTCAACTCCGGCGTCATCGCCGATCCGATGCTGATGCTGCTCGCCGGCGTCGTCTTCGCGATGCTCGCCGGCGCCCTCTGCGGCCTGTTCAACGGGCTGGTCACCACGGTCGGACGGATCGAACCGTTCATCGCCACGCTCGGCACGATGGGCATTTATCGCGGGCTGACGATATGGCTGTCGCAGGGCGGTGCGATCACGCTTCGCTCTCCCGAGATCCAGGCCATGTATGGCCCGGTCTATTTCGGCTCCTTCCTCGGCCTGCCGATCCCGATCATCTGCATTTTGCTGGTCACGCTGATCGCGGCCTTCCTGCTCTACAGGACGCGCTACGGCCGCCACGTGACGGCCGTCGGCTCCAACCGGGACGTGGCGCGCTATTCGGGTGTCGCGGTCGACCGGGTGCGGATGATCGCCTTCATCATCCAGGGGCTCTGCGTCGCCGTGGCGGTGCTGCTCTACGTGCCCCGTCTCGGCTCGACCTCGGCGACGACCGGCATATTGTGGGAACTCCAGGCGATCACGGCGGTCGTCGTCGGCGGCACCGCGCTCAAGGGCGGCGTCGGCCGCGTCTGGGGCACGATCTGCGGCGCGTTCATCCTCGAACTCGTCGGCAACATCATGCTGCTTTCCAATTTCATCAGCGAATATCTGATCAGCACCATTCAGGGCTCGATCATCATCATTGCGATGCTCGTGCAGCGCTCGCTGACGCGCAAGTCGTAAGCCGGGCATGGTCCAAGGGGCGCCCACCCGGAAACAACAGAGCCCCGCAGTCAAAAGGGAGTGAGACATGTTGAAGAAAGTGATGGGGGTCGCGGCAACGATGCTGCTGCTGTCGGGCGCTGCCCAGGCGGCAGACGGCAAGACGATCGGCGTCTCGATACCGGCAGCCGACCATGGCTGGACCGCCGGCGTCGTCTACCACGCCAACCGCGTGGCCGATCTGATCAAGGCCGAATATCCGGACGCCAATGTCATCGTGAAGACGTCGCCCGATCCGGCAAGCCAGGCCAACGCGATCCAGGACCTTTCGGTGCAGGGCCTCGACGCGCTGGTGATCCTGCCGACCGATCCGGACCCGCTGGTCAACGCCATCAGGCAGGTGAAGGACAAGGGCACGTTCGTGACGATCGTCGACCGCGCGCCGAGCGTGAACGACAGCACCGTCCGTGATCTCTACGTCGCCGGTAACAATCCGGCACTCGGCGAGGTCGCCGGTCAGTACATTGCCGAGCACTCGCCCAACGCCAAGGTGGTGGTGGTCCGCGGCCTGCCGATCCCGATCGACCAGCAGCGCCAGGACGGGTTCGACAAGGGCATCGCCGGCTCGAACGTGGAGATCCTCGACCGCCAGTTCGGCAATTGGAACCGTGACGACGCCTTCAAGGTGATGCAGGACTTCCTGACCAAATATCCGGAGATCGACGTGGTCTGGTGCCAGGACGACGACATGGCTGTCGGCGTCCTGCAGGCGATCGAGCAGGCCAAGCGTACCGACATCCAGTATGTCATCGCCGGCGCCGGCTCCAAGGACATGATCAAGAAGGTGATGGACGGCGACAAGATGATTCCGGTCGACGTGCTCTATCCGCCGGCAATGGTGGGCACCGCGATGGAACTGACGGCGGCGGCGCTGTTCGCCCAGGTTCCGGTGTCGGGCACCTATACGCTCGACGCCACGCTGGTGACGCCTGAGAATGCGAAGGACTTCTACTTCCCGGATTCGCCGTTCTGAGGGGCGTATCCTGACCCAAACGATGCCTGCGCGGAGAACACCGCGCAGGCATGCCTGACAGCCGCGCCCGCTCGCGGCGTGAATAGCAATGCCGCCCGTATCGGGCCGGGCCGATCCACAGAAGCGAGACGATCATGAAGACGATCAAGGGACCCGCGCTGTTCCTGGCGCAGTTCGCCAGCGACGAGGCGCCGTTCAATTCCTGGGATTCCATCACCAGATGGGCGGCCGACTGCGGCTATATCGGTGTACAGATTCCGAGTTGGGATGGCCGGCTGTTCGATCTGGAGAAAGCGGCCTCATCGAAGGATTATTGCGACGAGATCAAGGGCGTGGCAGCCGGCAACGGCGTCGAGGTGACGGAGCTTTCGACCCATCTTCAGGGCCAGCTCGTCGCGGTTCATCCTGCCTATGACGAGGCTTTCGAAGGGTTTGCCGCTCCCGAGGTACGGGGCAATCCGAAGGCGCGACAGGAATGGGCGGTGCGGCAGGTCATGATGGCGCTCGACGCCTCGCGCAATCTCGGTCTCGATGCGATGGCGAGCTTTTCCGGCGCGCTCGCCTGGCCCTATGTCTATCCTTGGCCGCAGCGCCCCGCGGGGCTGATCGAAACGGCGTTCGACGAGCTGGCGAAGCGCTGGAGGCCGATCCTCGATCACGCGGAGAGCCGCGGCGTCGACATCTGCTACGAGATCCATCCGGGCGAGGATCTGCATGACGGCGTCACCTTCGAGATGTTCCTGGAGCGGGTCGGCAACCATGCCCGCTGCAACATGCTCTACGACCCGTCGCACTACGTGCTGCAGTGTCTCGACTATCTCGACAATATCGACATCTATCACGAGCGCATCCGGATGTTTCATGTCAAGGATGCGGAGTTCAACCCGACCGGCCGCCAGGGCGTCTATTCCGGCTATCAGAGCTGGGTGGACCGGGCCGGCCGTTTCCGCTCGCCGGGCGACGGGCAGGTCGATTTCGGCAGCGTCTTCTCCAAGCTGACGGCTCACGATTTCGATGGCTGGGCCGTCGTCGAATGGGAATGCTGCCTGAAACATCCGGAGGACGGCGCCCGCGAGGGAGCCGAGTTCGTCCGGCACCACATCATCCGCGTGACGGAAAAGGCATTCGACGACTTCGCCGGCGCCGAAGCGGACGATGGCGCCAACCGCCGGATGCTCGGCCTGTCCTGAGGGGCGTTGGCGTTCCGCGCGATCCTACCGCTCATATGCCCTCAGTCCGTGAGCCGCTTGAAGGTCTGCCAGAGAATGCCGGCCTCGTCCGGATCGCCCTTCAGCAGCGCTTCCGAATAGCTCTTGGCCTGCGAGAGGCTGATATGCGGCGGCAGCGTAGGCACGCTAGGGTCCGTGCGGAAATCCAGCACGCAGGGCCGGTCGCAGGCAAAGGCCCGGTCCCAGGCGGACGCGACATCCTCCGGCCGTTCCACACGGATGCCTTCCAGACCCGTTAGCTCGGCGTAGGCCGCATAGTTGAAGGCCGGCACGTCCTGCGTCTCGGGCACCCGCGGGCTGTTCGCCATGGCCCGCAGTTCCCACGTCACCTGGTTCAGGTCGTGATTGTTGAGAACGGCGATGACGA
This sequence comes from uncultured Alphaproteobacteria bacterium, assembly GCA_963773525.1. Taxonomy (GTDB): domain Bacteria; phylum Pseudomonadota; class Alphaproteobacteria; order Rhizobiales; family Rhizobiaceae; genus Notoacmeibacter. Next base: position 866,344 of record CAVZBM010000002.1, read on the forward strand.
GGCGCGGATCGGACCATTGCCGCCAATATTTGCCGATGGTGATCAGGCCATTATTGCCAAGCATCTGCATGGCGCCGTCGCCGACGAAGGCGACGGCGACGCGATCGGGGTACGCGAATTTCGCCGCCGTCACGTAGGGTACGCCGGGGCACATGGTGGCGAGCGTGCCGGAGAGAGAGGCCTTCATGCCCTCGCGGATCCGGATGGCGCGGGCGAACCAGTTGGCCGACGAGCCGGAATCGGCCGCGATGATCGCGTTTTCCGGAAGCCGCGGCGACGCCTCCTTGAAGACCAGTTCCGGATTGATCGGATCGGCCTCTTCAAGGGCGCGTTCCTCCTCATCCTTCCACCATTCCGCAACACGTGTCTCGATGTCCTCGCGGAACGAGCGATCTTCCTTTCTCTGCAGGCGCGGCATCAGGGCGCGCAGCGTCGCGGCCGCATCGCCGGTCAGGTTGACGTCCATCGGATAGCGGATGGAGAGCATGGTCGGATCAAGATCGATCTGGACGGCTTTCGCCTGGCCTTCCTTTGGAAGGAACTCCGAATAGGGAAAGCGCGAACCGATCATCAGGAACGTGTCGCAGTGGCGCATCATCCAGTCGGACGGTTCGGTGCCAAGCAGGCCGATCTGGCCGGTGACGAAGGGCAGGTCGTCCGGCAAAACGGCCTTTCCAAGCAGCGCCTTGGCCACGCCCGCGCCCAGGACTTCGGCAGTCTCGGCGACCTCGGGGCCCGCTGCGAGCGCGCCGGCTCCGGCAAGGATCGCGACCTTGTCGCCCTCGTTCAGGATCGCCGCTGCGCGGTCCAGATCTTCATCGCGCGGCAGCGTCGACGGTTCCGACCAGCCCATTCCCGAATGCACCGTGCCGTGCTGGTGCGGCGGCTTCTCGACGGCGGCCGCTTCCTGAACGTCATTGGGAATGATGATCGCGGTGACGTTGCGCCGGGACGCAGCGATCCGGAGGCCGCGATCGACAGGTGGCGGGCCTGCGCCGGCGCCATCATCGTCTGCACGAAGTCACTGGCGACGTCCTTGAACAGCGTGTGAAGGTCGACCTCCTGCTGATAATTGCCGCCGAGTGCAGCACGAGACTGTTGACCGACGATCGCCATCACCGGCTGGTGATCGAGCTTGGCGTCGTAGAGCCCGTTGAGAAGGTGGATCGCGCCCGGCCCGGACGTCGCCATGCAGACGCCGACCTCGCCGGTCCATTTGGCATGGGCGCAGGCCATGAAGGCGGCGGCTTCCTCATGCCGCGTCTGAACGAAGTCGATGCTGTCGTCGCGTCCGAGCGCCGCGACGAGCCCGCCAATGCCATCGCCCGGAAAACCAAATATGCGTTTGACGCCGGAGGCGTGGAGACGCTGAAGAATGAAATCGGCGACTGTGGTCATCGGAAACTCCCTTCGTGAAGAACCGTCGCCGGCCTGGGCCGGCTCAGGCGATCGTGGTCATCAGGCCCCTGTCGGCCTGGCGAAACGTCAAAGCGCCTGTGCTGAACGATCGTCGTATCATCCGCTTCGACGAGATCGTTTCCTTCCGCAACCGGGCCCTTACGCGGCGCCTCGTCAGACCAACGATCGTGGACGGCGGTCGTTTCCCGGCGATTTGCGGGAAAACTTGATAGCGCGTTCAGGAACTTCCCCCGGCCTTCGGTGCTTGGTCGGGTGAGACTCTGGCTGCGCACCTGCCGGATCCGATCTTGACTGGACAGCCGGAAGATCCACGCCGAAGCCTGGATCACCTCTCGATCTGCGCCGGAGGTTGAGCGACATGAAACATGGTAGATCACTCCTTGAGCAGAACGGGAGATCGTTATGACCGTCATCGCCATCACCGGAGCCTCGGCCGGTGTCGGCCGCGCAGTTGCGCGGCGGCTGGCGCGGTCGGGCCACAAGCTCGGACTGATCGCGCGCAACGAAGAGCGCTTGCAGAGGACCGCGCAGGAAGTGCGCGAACGGGGAGGTCAGGCGCTCGTCCTGCCGCTCGACGTCGCCGATGCGGAGGCCGTCGACCAAGCCGCCGAGCGGATCGAACGGGAACTCGGGCCGATCGACATCTGGATCAATGTCGCCATGGTGACGGTGATCGCACCGGTCAGCGAGACGACGGCCGAGGAGTATCGCCGTGTTACCGAGGTCACCTATCTCGGCTATGTCCATGGCACGCTGGCGGCACTGAAGCGTATGAAGCCGCGCGACAGGGGCACCATCGTGCAGGTCGGCTCGGCGCTCGCCTACCGGTCGATTCCGCTGCAGTCGGCCTATTGCGCCGCCAAGCACGCCATTGTCGGCTTCACCGATTCACTGCGCAGCGAACTGATCCACGACCATTCGCGGATCGAACTCACCGTGGTGCATCTGCCGGCGGTCAACACGCCGCAGTTCGACTGGGCGCGCAGCCGGATGCCGAAGCGCCTGCAGCCGCTGCCGCCGATCTTCCAGCCGGAACTGATCGCCGACGGGATCGTCTACGCCGTGTTCCACCCGCGGCGCGAATACTGGCTCGGCTGGCCGGCGTGGAAGGCGATCCTCGGCCAGCGCCTGGTCCCATGGCTCGGCGACCGGATCCTCGCCAGCAACGCCTTCGGCGGCCAGATGACTGACGAGCCGGCGGTTCCGGGGCGGCCCGACAATCTCTACGAGAGCGTCGACGGCGACTATGGCGCCAGGGGACGGTTCACCCGCCAGTCCTCGAGCCGGTCGCCCTTCATCTGGGCGAGTCGCCACCGCGAAGCCGTTCTGGCCGGCGGGGCGGCGCTGGCCGGTCTCGCTGTTCTGGCCGCCGTTGGATACCTGGCCCGCGCCGACAGAAGGCGCCGGCCGCCGCGACGGTTGCGCTAGAAGAAGGACACGATCGCCATGGCCGTCACGTTCTCCTGCGACAGCGAGGGATCCACCGAACGCATCGCGCCCTGCTGGGAGATGTGCGTCGGCTCCGGTCATGCGCTTCTCGCGCTCCGCGCCGACTGGCAGGCGCAGCTCAAGCGATGTCACGACGAGCTCGGCTTCGGCCATATCCGCTTCCACGGCATTCTCGACGACGACATGGGGACCCTGACGGTTCAGCAGGACCGGACCATCTATCAGTTCCACAATGTCGATCGCATCTTCGACTATCTGCTTTCAATCGGCATGCGGCCTATCGTGGAATTGTCCTTCATGCCGCGCGCCCTAGCCTCGGGCGACCAGACCGTCTTCCACTACGGCGCCAATGTCACGCCGCCGCGCAAGATGAGCGACTGGGGCGCCCTCGTTTCCCGCCTCCTCACCCATCTGAAGGACCGCTACGGGATCGAGGAGGTCGCGCAATGGCCGATCGAGATCTGGAACGAGCCCAATCAGGGCGGGTTCTGGAGCGGCGACCGTGACGATTACTTCGCGCTTTATCGGGAGAGCTGGCGGGCGATCAAAGGCGTCGACGAGGGTCTCCGGATCGGCGGTCCGGTCACTGCGCAATGCGCGTGGATCGAGGACTTCCTCGCCTTCTGCGAGGAAGAGGAGGTGCCGCCGGACTTCATCAGCACCCATACCTATCCCACGGATGCGTTTGGGAGCCCCGGCGACGATACGAAGGCGCAACTCGCCGACAGCCATCTCGGCGTGATCGCGGAACGGGCGGAGGATGTCCGTCGGCAGGTGCGGGCGGAAAAGCCCATCTATTTCACCGAGTGGAGCACATCCTCCAATCCGCGCGACCCGCTGCACGATGAGCCCTATGCGGCGGCCCATATGGCCTATGCCATGCTGACCGTGCGCAATGCAGTCGACGCGTGCTCCTGGTGGACCTTCACCGATATCTTCGAGGAGAACTACTTTCCGCTGCAGCCCTTCCATGGTGGCTTTGGACTGCTGACGATCCACGACATCGCCAAGCCCGTCTATCGCGCCTTTCAGATCCTGCACGATCTGCCGGAGGACCGCATCGAGGTCGGCGGCGGCCATGAGACGGTCAAGGTCTTCGCGGCCCGCGATGCGGATCGCCTCGTTCTGATCATCGTCAATCTGGCCCTGCCGCGCGAGAGAATCGGAACGGAGACCGCTACGATCGAGATATCCGGCTGGGAAGGTCCGGCCGAGGCCCGACTGCGGCGGATCGATGACGACCATGCCAACCCAAAGGCGCTCTGGACGATAATGGGCGAGCCGGATTATCCGACACCGGATCAGGTGAAGAAGTTGGAGGCGGCCTCCGAGCTGATCGAAGAAGAGATCGCTGCCAGCACCACCGACGGCGTCCTCCGCCTCGAGCTGACCTGCGCGCCGCAGTCGGTGACGGAAATCGAACTGCGGCGGAGCGCGAGGCGCGAACGTCCGGAACCGGCAATGACCGACATTGCGGGAGCGTCCGAGGGCGAAAGCGACGTCCAACCCATCGGCAGCACCGCGCCTGGGGCCGTCTATCCGCCGTCCAAAGGAACGCCCATCCCCCGAAAGGATCCGACGACACTAACGGCGAACGACATCGCCGCCCGGCTGGAAGGTTTCCAGCACGACGCCTTCACCTACTTCACCGAGTACTCCCATGACCACACCGGGCTCGTGCCGGATCAGTCGGCGAATCCCGACATCTGCTCCATCGCCTCGGTCGGCTTTTTTCTCACCTGCCTGCCGATCGCCGTGGAGCGGGGATGGCTGAGCCGGCAGGAGGCGGCCAAGCGCGCCGCCAGAACCGTCCGCTTCTTCCGCGATGCCCCGCATGGATCCGCAGCCGACGCCACCGGGCATCACGGCTTCTTCTACCATTTCCTCGATATGGAGAGCGGCAAGCGCGCGTGGAACTCCGAGCTTTCGACCATCGACACGGCTCTTTTGCTGGCGGGGGTCGAAACGGCGCGGACCTACTTTGACGGGCCCGACCACGACGAAGCCGCGATACGCACCGCCGGCCTCGACCTCGTCAACGCCGTCGACTGGCGCTGGATGATGGACCCGAAGGGCTTCGTCAACAAGGCGTGGAAGCCGAAGCGCGGCTTCTTCGGCGGCGACTGGGAGCATTACAGCGAGGCGCACATCATGTATGTCCTCTCGGTGGTGGGCGACGGCGAGCGGATTCCGGCGGAGACCTATCATCGCATGACCGAGCATTATGACTGGCGGCACATGCTCGGTTTCGACTGGATCGCCGCATCGCCGCTCTTCATCCATCTGTTCTCGCAGATCTGGCTGGACTTTCGTGGCCTCGACGATGGCCACTGCCGCCAGCGCGGCACCGACTATTTCGAGAACAGCCGCCGGGCGATTGCCGTGCAGCGGGCCTATGCCTCGCTCAACCCGATGAAGTGGCGTGGCTATGACGCCGACGTCTGGGGTCTGTCCGCCTGCGCCGGCCCACAGGGCAAGAAGAAGGCCTTTGACGGCCGCGTCCATCGGTTCCGGGGCTACGATGCGCGCGGTGCGCCGAACGGTCCGGACGACGGCACACTGGTGCCGTGGGGTCCGCTCGCCTGCTACGCCCACGATAGGAAGGCGGCGCTGGAAGGCACGGCGGCAATCCTGTCCCGCTTCCCGGGCGTTCTCGACAAGGGCCGCTTCGTCGGCAGCTTCAATCCGTCCCTGCCGAATGATGGCCCGGCCGGATGGATCTGCGACAGCGTGTTCGGTCTCGATCAGGGGCTCCTCGTCACGATGATCGAGAATGGCCGCAGCGAACTCATCTGGAATCTCGGAAAGCGCTCCGATATCTTCCGGAAGGGCCTGCTGCGGCTGGGCTTTTCAGGCGGGTGGCTGTCCGGCTGAACATTCAAGACGCCCGCGCGGATTTCCTCCGTCAGATCCTCTCGGCCACCACCGCCATGCAGTCTCCCGCCTTGACGAGGCTTGGGAAGTGACGTGATGCGAGGATGCCCGATCGTTTGGCCGCATAGTCGACGGGGGCGACGCCGGTACGATCCGCCGGCCAGATGCGAGCGACCGTCTCGCCCTTCCCGACCTCTTCTCCGAGATCCCTGACCGGTTCCAGCAGGCCATCATGCTCGCTGAACACGAAACAGTCGCCATCCGGCATGTCCAGCGTCACCGTCGGCTCGATTTCCGGTTCGCCCTCCATGATGCCGGCATGCTTGAGGACATTGCTGACGCCCTTCCTGGCGATGGCGATGGATCGCGCCGTGGCGGTGCCGCCGCCGCCGAGTTCGGTCGTCACGAAGACCTTGCCCTGCTCCTCGACGGCGGTGTCGAACATGCCGACGGCGTCGATCTCCAGCATCATCACCGTGTAAGGGGCATTGAAAGCCTCGACCGCCGCGACGCAGGCCGCCTGCTGCCGCTTGTCGTCCAGCACATGGGCGCTGGCGAAGGGGATGAAGTCGAGCGTCTTCCCGCCGGAGTGGAAGTCGACGACGACATCGGCCTGAGGAACCAGCACGGTATTGAAGTAGTCTGCGATCTTTTCGGTGACGGTACCGTCCGGGCGGCCGGGAAAGCAGCGGTTCATGTTGCCACGATCGATCATCGAGGTGCGCGTGCCGGACCGGAAGGCGGGGTAGTTGAAGGCGGGGGCGATGATGACACGGCCGCGGATCATGTCTGGTTCAAGCGTCAGCGCGAGGTTCTGCAGGGCGACCGGCCCTTCATATTCGTCGCCATGATTGCCACCGGTCAGAAGCGCCGTCGGTCCTTCGCCATTGGCGATCACCGTGAGCGGAATCATAACCGACCCCCAGGCGGAATCGTCGCGGCTATAGGGCAGGCGCAGGAAGCCGTGATGCTTGCCGTCCATATCGAGTGGGATTGTCGGTCTTATCGGGTTGGAAGGCATTTGCCTCACTCCTTGACGAACAGCTTGCGCGGCACGTTGGCCAGGCATTCGGGGCCGTTGGCGCCGATGACGATGCTCTCGGTGATCTCGAAGCCCCAATCGTCCATCCAAAGGCCGGTCATGAAGTGGAAGGTCATGTTCTCCTTCAGGACCGTCCTGTCGCCGGGGCGAAGCGACATGGTGCGCTCGCCCCAATCGGGCGGATAGGACAGGCCGATCGGATAGCCGGTGCGGCTGTCCTTGGTGATCCCGTACTTCTTGAGAACGGCGAAGAAGGCGTTGGCGATGTCCTCGCAGCGATTGCCGGCCTTCGCTGCGCCGAGGCCTGCTTCCATGCCCTCCAGAACCGCCTTCTCGGCGTCGAGAAAGGTCTGGGTCGGCTTGCCGAGGAAGACGGTGCGCGACAGCGGGCAGTGGTAGCGCTTGTAGGCGCCGGCAATCTCGAAGAACGTGCCTTCCCCCGCCTTCATCGGCTGGTCGTCCCAGGTCAGATGCGGAGCGGACGCGTCGGCGCCGGACGGCAGGAGCGGCACGATGGCCGGATAGTCGCCGCCGAAGCCCAGCGCTTCATCATAACGCAGCCCGGCCTCGTAGATGTCGGCGACGAGGTTACTCTTGCGGTATCCGGGCTCGCATTTCTCGACGATCACTGCATGCATGCGTTCGACGAGCCGCGCCGCCTTGCGCATGTAGTCCAGTTCGCGCTCGGACTTCACCGCCCGCTGCCAGTTGACGAGACCGGTCGTGTCGGAGAAGCGGGCATTGGGCAGATGCTTCTGCAGCGAGGCGAAGGCGGCGGCCGAAAACCAGTAATTGTCCATCTCGACGCCAATGCGCATGCGACGACCAGCCGCGCTCCTCGATCCGGGCGGAGAGGAAATCCATCGGGTGCCGCTCGGTCGACTGCACGTAGTGGTCGGGATAGCCGATGATGTCGGCCTCGGAGAGGTAGGTGGTGCGGCGGGCGCCGTTGACGTCCTGTCCGCGGCCGAACCAGACCGGATCGCCATCGGGACCGACGAGAACGCATTGGTGGACGTAGAACGACCAGCCGTCATAGCCGGTCAGCCAGGCCATGTTGGACGGATCGGAGACGATGATCACATCCACCCCGGCCGCCTCCATGGCCTGGCGGGTCCTGGCGACCCTGCCGTCATATTCTGCACGGTCAAAAGCGAGTGAAGGCGCGGCCATGCGCGTGTCTCTTCCTGGTTCAGTTGTCGAATGTCGGTGCCGAGACCGAGCGCTTCGGCGCGCTTGCGGGCAAAGGCGGCGATGGCGGTGTCCTGGACACCGGTTCCGGTGAGATCGGCGATGGTGATGGCGTCGGCGGAGGGCCGGCCCGGTGCGTCGCCATGGATGATGGCGCCGAGCTCGGCGAATTCGGCGTCGGCGGCGATCGCACCCGCCTCGATCGCCGAGCGGAGTTCGCCGAGCGTGCGGGTCTGCGAAAGCCGGTCAGGCACGTAGAGATCGGCTTTCGCGATACAGGCCGGGTCGAGCTCGTTCTTGTTGTGCTGGTCCGAACCCATGGCCGTGACGTGCTGGCCGGGCCGCAGCCAGTCGGCCTTCAGAACCGGGTCCGTCGCGGGTGTCGTCGTCACGATGATGTCCGCTTTGCGGACGGCCTCGCCGGCATCGTCGGTCGCGGTGACGGCAATGCCGAGCATCTGTGCTCAGTTCTCTCGCGGCAGTTCCGGCCTTCTCGCCGTCGCGCGCCCAGAGAGTGGCGCGCTCAAGCGGTCGTACCAGGCAGAGGGCCTGAAGCTGCATCCGCGCCTGGATGCCGGCGCCGATGATGCAGGCCGTGGTGGCGTCGTCGCGGGCCAGATATCGTGCCGCGACCGCGCCTGCCGCCGCGGTGCGGATATCGGTCAGATAGCCATTGTCGAGCAGGAGGGCTTCGAGCCGGCCGGTCCTGACCGACAGCACGATCATCAGGCCGGATGTCGATGGCAGGCCGATCTTCGGATTGTCGAAGAAGCCCGGCGATACCTTGATGGCGAACGATTCCACGCCCGGTACATAGGCCGTCTTGACGTCGACTTCGCCATTATGGTCGGCGATCGCCATCGACAGGATCGGCGGCATGACGACATTTCCGGTGGCGAGGGCCGCGAAGGCCTGTTCCACGGCATCGACGGCAGACAGGTCCAGCTTCACCACGGTGCGCAGGTCTGCTTCCGTGAGGACCTTGATCGTCGACATGTCACGCGGCCTCTTTGGTCACGTCGACATCCTCGCCGGAGACGATCCGGTGATGCTGCTTCATGTCGATATTGCCACCGCTGAGGATCGCGGCGACGGGGCCGCCGCTGCGGATCTTCCCGGAGAGGATCGCGGCGACGCCGACGGCGCCGGAGCCTTCGACGATCTGCCGTTCCTCCCAGTAGATGTGGCGGATGCCGGTAGCGATCTCCGCTTCACTGACGAGCACGATTTCGTCGACGAGGTCGCGGGTCATGGCGAAGGTGAGCCGATTGTCGAGACCGACGCCGCCGCCGAGCGAGTCGGCGAGGGTCGGCAGTTCCTCGACCGCGACAGGCTTGCCGGCGCGCAGGCATTCATGCATGGCCGCGCCGCGCTCCATCGAAATGCCGACGACGTGAATGTCCGGCCGCAGCGCCTTGGCGGCCGCCGCGACGCCGGCGATCAGCCCTCCGCCCGACAACGGTACGAGGATGGTGCCGATCTCGTCCAACTGCTCCATCAGTTCGAGCGTCAGCGTTCCCTGGCCGGCGACGATGCGGCGATCGTCGAAGGGCGGGATCATCGTCATCCCGTCCTTCACGAGGCGATCGACCTCCTGCTGCGCCTCGTCCTGGGAGCGGCCGACGATCCGCACTTCGGCGCCCAGCGCCTCGATACCGTCGATCTTGGTCTGCGGGACGAGTTCGGACATGCAGATGATGCAGCGGACGCCCGCCATGCGCGCGGCATGGGCGAGGCCGCGGCCATGATTGCCGGTCGAGACGCCGACGACGCCCTTCGCCTTGTCCGCGTCGCTTAGCGACAGGACGGCGTTGGTGGCGCCGCGCAGCTTGAAGCTGCCGGTCACCTGCAGATGCTCCAGCTTGAGATGGACCGGCACGCCGAGCCGTTCGCCGAGCGACGGCGACGGATTGACGGGCGTCTGGCGAATGGTGCCGGCGATGACATTCCGGGCTGATTGGATCTCGCCAAGCGTGACGAAGGGCTTCGGGGCTGCTCATGCCGCCTCTCCTGCTCTCTCGGACGGAAGACCGTGTCCGAAGAGGCGGCCGTGCGCGCCCGGATCATGATTTTCGAACCCGCCCAATCGCGCCATCGCCCAAGCCGTCGCCTGATTGGAGGTCACCACCGGTTTGCCGATGCGCCGCTCGATCTCGCCGATGACGCGCACTGCCGGAAGTCCGGTGCAGGAGATGAAGATCGCTTCCGCATCGGGGTTGTCGACGACGAGAGCGGCGTTGACGATGGTCTCGTCCGAGACGCGAGCCATCTCGCGGTCGTCTTCGAGGCCTAGACAATGGAAGGCGGTGAGGGTCGAGGCCCCGCTCTTGAAAGTAGGCGGCCATCGGCTCGCTGGTCGTGATGGTGTAGGGTGTCAACACGGCTAGGCGCTGCACCCCGAGCGCCTGGAAGGCAAGCCGCGCCGCGCCGGTCGGCGTGACCACGGGGACACTGGGCCGTGCCTGCCTGATCGCCGACGCCACCTGATCATCGCCAATAACGACGGAAGCGGCGGTGCAACTGTAACAGATGGCGGCGAGGTCTTCTCCCGGCGCGATCAGTGCCGCCGCCTCGGTCAGCCGCGGCGACATGGCGCGCAGGTTCTCCGGCGTGGTCGGATTGGCGTAGGGGATGCGGGTCGTGTGAATCGCCACACCACTCCGCGGCAGCAGGTCATAGATGTCGCGTTCGCTGGTCAGGTCGGTCGCCAGCGCGATCAGCCCGAAACGGGTTCCCGACCCTCGGTCCTTCAGCCTTACGCTCTCCGGCGATCTCGATACGGCGCGGGCGTTCACGTCTTGCTGTCCTTTAAAATGGAGCCCGACACGTCGAAACGTCCGGGGGTCAGGCGACGAGCACCGGGCATTTCGCCAGGCTGGTCACCTTGTGAGAAACGCTGCCGAGAAGAAAACCGTCGGCATCGCCGTGGCCCCTGCCGCCGACGACGATCAGGTCCGCATCGTGTTCCTCGGCAAACTTGACGATGCCGCGTGCCGGCTGACCGGCCTTGGCGAAGGCGCGTGCGCCGGCCACGCCCTCGGCGATGGCGATCTGTTTGGCTTCCTCGGCAACGCTGCGGGCATGGTCGCGCATCGCCGTATCGAGCGTTTCCGGTTCATCGGGCTGCACGATGTGACATCGAGGCCTCGAGCAACGAATGGTGGCGGTAGACGGTGACGATCAACAGTTTGCCACCCGACAGATTTCTGCAGATCGGCAGCCAGTTTCAGCGCCTTCTTGGCGCGTTCGGACCCGTCGACGGCGACGACTATCGTCTTGAACATCGGTCTCTCCCCTCAGCGGAACGCCAGATCGCGCAGGAACAGGGCGATCTGCGGGAAGAAGATCAGCGCGACCGACACGAACAGGAGGATCACCGTGAACGGGAAAGATCCCCCGGATGACCTCGATATAGGGCCGTTTGAAGATCGCGATGGCGGTGAAGATGTCGCAGCCGAAGGGCGGTGTGGCCGAGCCGATCGCGACCTGCAGCGTGATGATGGTGCCGACGAGTACCGGGTCGAGGCCGACAGCCTGCACCACCGGGGCGAAGATCGGGACCAGTATCAGGATGACGACGATCGGATCGACGAACATGCAGCCGACGAAGAAGGCGATCGGAGATGACCGCCAGCACGCCCTTCGGTCCCATGTCGGCGACGCCGACCGCGGCGAGGATGTGCTGCGGCACCTGAGCAAAGGAAATCACCCAGGAGAAGGCGGCGCCGGCACCGACGAGGATGAAGACGACGGCGGTGATCAGACCGGTCGACTTGGCGATCCTGTAGATGTCGCTCAGCTTCAGCGACCGGAAGACGATGAATTCCAGGATCACGGCATAGAGCACACAGGCCGCGGCCGCCTCGGTCGGGCTGAAGATGCCGCCGTAAATGCCGCCGATGATGATGACCGGAAAACCGAGCGGCCAGAGCGCCATGCGGACCGATGTGAGGCGCTCGCCCCAACTCGCCTTCGGCTCGGTCGGCACGCCCATGACGGTCGCATAGATCATGCTGTAGGCGGAAAACAGCACCAGCAGCAGCAGGCCCGGCCCGATGCCCGCAATGAACAGCTCGGCGATCGAGGTGCTGGAAATCACGCCATAGATGATCATGCCGATCGAGGGCGGAATGAGGAAGGCGATGTCCGAGGCATTGATGATCAGCGCCAGGACGAAGGAATCCTTGTAACCGGCTTTCAGCATGCGCGGCCGCAGCGGCGAGCCGACCGCGACGACCGTCGCCTGGGTGGAGCCGGAGACGGCGCCGAACAGGGTGCAGGCGGCCGCCGTGCAGACGGCGAGGCCGCCACTTGACGTGGCCGACGAACTTCATGACCATGTCGATCAGCCGGTCGGCCGACTGGCCGCGGGTCATGATGTCGGCGGCCAGGATGAACATCGGCACGGCGATCAGCGAGGCGGGGCGGATGCCGGCCATGATCTGCTGGACCATGAAGTCCATCTGGCCGATATCGCCGAACATCAACATGAAGCCGACAAAGGTCGCGACGAGCAGCGGAATCATCATCGGGAAGCCGAGCAGCAGCAGAACCACCATGATCAGGAAGATGGTCAGTGCCATGTCGTCGTCTCTCAGACCTCGAATTCGTCTTCCTCGTATCCCTCGAGCACACGGGTCGAGAGATAGATGTCCTTGGCTCGATCAGGTTCTTGATGGCGGTGAGCGCGTATTGGAGACCGGTCATGAAGAAGCCGACCGGCACCCAGAGAAAGATCCAGTAGACCGGGATCTGCAGCGACGGCAGCACGCGACCGGAGATCGCGACCTTGGTGATGTAGCCGATGGAGAAATAGCAAAGGGCGAACATCGACAGCGCGGTGACGACCGCGATCACGACCATGAAGACCTTGCGCAGGGCGGGGCTGAGCGCGTCGTAGATCGCCGACATGCGGATGTGGCGGCCCATGCGCGCGGCGTAGCTGATGCCGGCGAAGGTGATCAGGATGATCAGGATCCGGTTCAGTTCTTCGCTGAAGAACAGGCTGTACTGGAAGATGAAACGCCCCACCACGTTGGCGACGGTGTTCAGCGCCATCAGGATGACACCGGCCGCCAGCATGACGGATTCGACCCGGCTGATGGCGTTGTCGACCAGCCCGAGCACACCCGGCAGTGATGATGAATGGGGATTGCCTTGCTTGGAGCCGTCCACGCCTGCCTCCGGACCAGTGTGCCGAACTTCCGGAGGCCGCCAGCGCGGACGGCCTCCGGTCTTTACCTCAGTACCTCGGCGCACTCAGTTCGAGGCGGCCTCGAGGTCGGCTTTCAGCTGGTCGAGGATCTTCTGCCCGCTTTCGCCGGTCATCTCGATGAACTTGTCCTCGACCTCCTTGGCAGCTTCCTTGAAGCAGCTGCGCTGCTCCTCGGTCAGCGTGGTGATGGTCATCTCCGGCTTGGCCTCCCTGATCTTGTCGAGTTCGCTCTCGGCAAGACCCTTCTGGTATCCGACGATGTAGTCATACGCGGTGTCGGCCGCTTGCTCGACGACCTTCTTGTCCTCGTCGGACAGGCCGTCATAGAAGTCCTTGTTGGCCATCACCGCGGTGGTGAAGTTGTTGTGGCCGGCATAGGTGATGTAGTCGGTCACCTCGAAGATTTTCGTCGAATAGAGGTAGAAGGTCGGGTTTTCCTGACCCTGGATGATGTTGGTCTGCAGGCCGCCATAGACCTCGCCCCACGGCAATGGTGTCGGCGTCGCTCCGAAGGCCTTGTACGACTTCGACGAGGAGCGGATTGGTCATCACGCGGAACTTGACCTCGTTGAGGTCTTCGCAGGTTTTCACCGGCTCCTTGGTGGTCATCGCCACTTCCCCTTCGGGAAACATGACGAGCAGTTCGAGGCCCTGCTCGGCGTAGAGCTCGGGGAACATCTCGTTGACCGCCTTGCTCTCCTTGAAGAAGCGCGCCAGCTGGGCCTGATCGGTCGGCAGCAGGTAGGGCACGAAGAAGACTTGCGCTTCGGGGATCAGAGCGCCGGTGAAGCCCGGCGACTGGTCCACGAACTGCAGGATTCCCGCCTGCGCCTGCTCCATGATGTCGGCGGATTCGCCGAGCGTTCCATAGGGGTAGAGCTCGACGGTGTGATCGGAATTGGCTTCGATCGCTTCCTTGAACTTCGTGGCGTAGACGCCCTGCACTTCGGTCAGCGATTCCTCCATGGCATATTTCCAGCTGTCGGCGTTGGCGCTTGCCGCGCCAGCAACAAGAATCGCTGCGGCGGCGGCGCCTCCCAACAGCTTACGGATGATCGATTTCATGCGTGGATTCTCCCATTGTTAAACCATTGGCATTCGATGCGTCCCGGCCGGCGGCGCATTGGCCCCCGATTCCTCCAGAGCACGGAACATTCTCACGCGGCAGGCGGCGGTGCCTCCGGCATCGCTGATATTGTGCTGGTTTTGCCGAGGGTGTCGTAGGGACAATTGGGAGTCAATGACTATATTAAATCATGACAATTTCGCCGGCCGCTCATTTGCGGCGTCGAACCGCCAGCCGCGGACCCTCAGCGTCAGAGCGTCAGCAATGCCGGTTCGGGCTGGCTGCGGGCAAGGCGATTGATCACGATCAGCCCGCGCTTCAGCGTCTCGAGTGTTTCCGCGCCGAGGCAGATGCGCACGCCCGAATGGCGGCGGGCCTCCGACAGCTGGAAGGACGAGCCGGGCGCGATTGCGACGCCATTCAGGCGGGCATGGGCGACAAAGGCATCTTCCGTCCAGTCTCCGGGCATGGGGAGCCAGACATGCATGCCGTTCTCGCTGGAATTGATGGCAAGGCCGGAGAGGATCTCCTGCGTCAGCCGGTTTCGTTCGCCGAGAGCGCCCCGCTGCCACTGCAGCAGCGACTGGGCCGTGCCGTCCTCGATCCAGCGCTCGGCGATCTCCGCCAGCAGCGGTGTCGCCATCCAATTCGTGACGAGATGGCGGTTGGCGGCGGCGGAATGGAAGGTCGCCGGCACGACCATCCAACCAAAGCGCAGGCCCGGCATGATGCATTTCGTCAGGGTCGTGAAATAGAAGGTCCGCTCCGGCGCCATCGAGGCGATCGGGGGTGGCCGGCTGGACTGAAGCGGCCCCCAGGCGTCGTTCTCGATGATCAGAACATCATGGCGCCGGGCGATCTCGACGAGTTCCTGCCGCCGCTCGACCGACATGATCGACGCGAACGGGTTGAGGGCGGTCGGCATCACGAACAGCGCCTTGACGGGGCCGCGCTCGCACGCGGCGGCAAAGGCCTCCGGCATGATACCCTCATCGTCGATCTCCAGCGCTCGCAGGCGCAGACCGAGATAGCGGGTCAGAGGGATCAGCGTGTGGTGGCCGAGCTCCTCGGTCACCACGAGGTCGCCGGGATCGGCCGCGGTCATCAGCGCGATCGTCATGGCGGGCGTGGCGCCGTTGGTCATCAGGACGCTCTGCTCGGAGATCTTCAGGCCGCAATGTCCGAGCCATCGCTCGGCCGAACGGTTGTACCTCTTCAGCGCGCCCGACGGCCGGAACGAGGACAGCGCCCTTGCCGGCAGGTCGGCGCCCATGCGGATCAGCGTCTGGCGCATCAGCTCCAGATGGAAGGGCTCGAAGACCGGCTTGAGGATCGAGCAGTCGATGATCGAGCCGTAGTGGCTGTCCGGCGTATAGGGCGTCTGGGTGTCGTTGCGGACGACATTGACGAAGGTGCCGCGGCCGACTTCACCGGTGATGAAGCCGCCCCGGATCAACTCGTCATAGGCGCGGCTGACGGTCTGCACACTCAGTCCGAGGTCGTAGGCGAGGTTGCGATGGGTGGGCAGGCGATCGCCGGCGCGCAACTCGCCGGCCTCGACCGCACGGATGAAAGCCTCGGCCAGGGACCGGTAGACGGGACGCCGCAACTCCTCGGGTCTGGGAGGCCAGATTGTCATGAGTTACAGATGGCGGTAATCATGACATTTGACAAGCGATTTGTCGCTCAAGATGGATGCCGCCCAACCATGCTAAAGCTCGATGACCGCGACATCCGCATGCTCGCCATATTGTCGCGGGAAGGCCGGATCTCGAAGGCGGATCTCGCCAAACGAGTAAACCTCTCCGCGACGCCGTGCTGGCAGCGGCTGAAGCGACTGGAATCGGCGGGTATCATCTCCGGTTACCGGGCCGAGATCGAATTGCGGCGGATCGCCCCGCATGTCTCGCTCTTCGTCACCGCCGAACTCGACAACCACAAGGTCTCCACCTTCCAGACCTTCGAACGGGCGGTCGCACGCCACGACGAGATCGTCGCCTGCTGGGCGCTGGGCGGCGGCTTCGACTATCTGCTCCATGTGGTGACACGCGACATCGACAGCTATCAGCGGATGATCGACCAATTGCTGTCGTCGCAGACGGGGCTGAGCCGCTATTTCACCTATGTCGTGACGAAGTCGGTGAAGAGCATAGCTCCGCCGCTCGACGTCCTGCTGCCGCTCTCGTGGGAGGAGACGGACCTGTCGCCAGGTCAGCAAGAAAAAGACGAATCAACCATGTGACCCCCGGCGCTCAAGACGCATCGTCCGCGGATCACCGCGTAGAGTCCGGCCATTGCACTCAAAGCGACGAGCCGCGTCATGTCCCAAGCCATGCCTACCCGCAAGAGAGCGCCCCTCGGCCTCGATGATGCCTCCCTCCTGCGCAGCTTCGCCTATGTGGGCGGCCGCTGGTCGGCCGGCGCCGAAGCCGCGACGTTCGCGGTCGCCGATCCGGCCGACGGAAGCCATCTCGGCGACGTCGCCAGCCTGTCGGGCCGGGACAGCGTCGCGGCCGTCGACGCGGCCCATGCGGCGTTCGCCCAATGGGCCGGCATGCTGCCGCAGCAGCGTTCGGCCATCTTGCGGCGCTGGTTCGAACTCGTCACCGCAAACCGCGAGGATCTTGCGCGGATCATGGTCGCCGAGCAGGGCAAGCCGATCTCCGAGGCGCGCGGCGAGATCGACTACGGCGCCTCGTTCATCGAATTCTACGCCGAGGAGGCGAAGCGGCCGAACATCGAGAGCGTGACCTCGCACCTGCCGGATGCGGAGGTCGAGGTCTGGCGCGAGCCGGTCGGGGTCGCGGCGCTGATCACGCCGTGGAATTTCCCGTCGGCGATGCTCACCCGCAAGGCCGCCGCGGCGCTTGCGGCTGGCTGCACCGTGGTCGCTCACCCCTCGGCCGAGACGCCCTATTCGGCGCTGGCCCTCGCGGAGCTCGGCGAGCGGGCGGGGCTTCCGGCCGGCGTCTTCAACATCGTCACGGGCGACGCGGCCACGATCGTCCAGCCGTGGATGGAGGATGTGCGCGTGCGCGCCGTATCGTTCACCGGCTCGACGGGCGTCGGCAAGCTGCTTTATCGGCAGGCGGCCGACACGGTGAAGCGGCTCGTCCTCGAACTTGGCGGGCACGCCCCCTTCATCGTTTTCGCCGATGCCGACCTCGATCAGGCCGTGGAAGAGGCGATCAAGGCCAAGTTCGCGACGTCGGGACAGGATTGTCTCGGCGCCAATCGCTTCTTCGTCGAACAGACGGTTTATGACGCGTTCTGCAGCCGGTTCGCGGCGGCCACGGCGAAGCTGACCGTCGGCAAGGGCTTCGACGACCCCGATATCGGGCCGCTGATGAACGAGAAGGCCGTCGCCAAGCAGGAGGAGCATGTCGCGGACGCGCTGCAAAAGGGCGCCCGCCTGCTGACCGGCGGCGAGCGCCACTCCGCCGGCGCACTCTTCTTCGAGCCGACCGTTCTGGCAGACGTGCCTGCCGAAGCGCTGATCCTGCACGAGGAAACCTTCGGCCCGGTGGCGGCGATCGCGCCTTTCCAGACGGAGGAGGAGGTGCTGCAGCGCGCCAACGACACCGAATACGGCCTCGTCGCCTATCTGCATACGCAGGACCCGCGACGCATCTACCGCGCCAGCCGGACCCTGCAGTTCGGCATGGTGGCTATCAATCGCACCAAGGTCACCGGCGCGCCGATCCCGTTCGGCGGGATGAAGCAGTCCGGGCTGGAGCGCGAAGGCTCCCGCCTCGGAATGGAGGCTTTCACCGAGATCAAATATGTGTGCCGCGACTGGGCATGACACCAATCGAGAAGGACAGGACAATGCTGCGTAACGACCAACTGGACCAGTGGGACCGCGAGAACTTCTTCCACCCCTCGACCCATCTCGCGCAGTTCGCGCGCGGCGAGGCGCCGAACCGGATCGTGACCGGCGGGTCGGGCTGCTTTATCGAGGATCGCGACGGCAATCGGCTGCTCGACGCCTTCGCCGGGCTCTATTGCGTCAATGCCGGCTATGGCCGCAGCGAGATCGCCGAGGCGATCGCGGCGCAGGCGAAGGAGCTCGCCTACTACCATGCCTATGTCGGGCACGGCACCGAAGCCTCGATCACGCTCGCCAAGATGATTCTCGACCGCGCGCCGGACCACATGTCCAAGGTCTATTTCGGCCTCGGCGGATCGGATGCCAACGAGACCAACATCAAGCTCGTCTGGTACTACAACAACATCCTCGGCCGACCGGAGAAGAAGAAGATCATCTCGCGCTGGCGCGGCTACCACGGCTCGGGCCTGATGACCGGTTCGCTGACCGGGCTGGAGCTGTTTCACAAGAAGTTCGACCTGCCGCTGTCCCAGGTCCTACACACCGAGGCGCCCTACTATTACCGGCGCGATGACCTGTCGCAGTCCGAGGAGCAGTTCTCGGCCCATTGCGCCGCAGAGTTGGAAGCGCTGATCGACCGTGAGGGCGCGGACACGATCGCCGCCTTCATTGGCGAGCCGGTGCTCGGGACCGGCGGCATCGTTCCGCCTCCCGCCGGTTACTGGGAAGCGATCCAGGCCGTCCTGAAGAAGCACGACATCCTGCTGATTGCCGACGAGGTGGTGACCGGGTTCGGCCGGCTGGGCTCGATGATGGGCTCGAACCATTACGGCATCACGCCCGACATCATCACCATCGCCAAGGGACTGACTTCGGCCTACGCGCCCCTGTCCGGCTCCATCGTCGGCGACAGGGTCTGGAAGGTGCTGGAGCAGGGAACGGACGAGTTCGGAGCGATCGGCCATGGCTGGACGTATTCGGCGCATCCGATCGGTGCCGCCGCCGGCGTTGCCAATCTCAAGCTGATCGACTCGCTTGGCCTGGTGGACAATGCCGGCGAGACCGGCGCCTATCTCAACACCGTCATGGGCGAGGCTCTATCCACCCATCGCCATGTCGGCGACATTCGGGGCGAGGGCATGCTGTGCGCGGTCGAATTTGTCGAGGATCGCGACGATCGCGTCTTCTTCGATCCGTCGAAGAAGGTCGGACCGTCGGTCGCCGCCGCATTGCTGAAGCACGGCATCATCGCGCGGGCGATGCCGCAGGGCGACATTCTCGGCTTCGCGCCGCCGCTCTGCCTTAGTCGCAAGGAGGCCGACGACATCGCCAGTAAGACGGCCGAGGCGGTCGCCGAAGTGCTGGGCTGACAGCGCCCCGACGCGCTTCTCCCATCTGCGGACGTCCGCCCCGGCCCGGTGGCCGGGGCGGACGGTCAGAATTGAGCAATCGTCTTGCGCTGGCAGGCCGGACCCGGGCCGCGCATGTAATGGCGCTCCGGATGATAACTCAGCCTGTCCAGAAGGCCGGCGTCGCGCAGAAAGCGACTGAAACGGGCGAGGGCGTGTTGCAGGTCGTGCATGGCGAAGAGGCTGTGTTCGGTTGGACAGGTCGTGCTTGTATCGCAATTTCCTAAAAAACAAGTATATCGCGGCGGCTTCCCGCTTACCGATGCGTCCCCGAACGGGACATCGATTCGCTCCCGCATCACCTTCCTTGGCCGTGTTGAGCCCTCCTCCTCCCAGCATTTACGCCGACCAACGGGTGTTCGCCGCGGAAGTCCAACATGTCGAACGCGCTTAACAATCCGTTGACCAACTCGCCTTTAAGTTGATTCCAACGCGAGTGTGGCCGGCGGCTGCGCCGGGGCGATATGAGGAGCATTGGCGTGAGGGCACTACTGTTCGGCTTGGCTGCGGCGTTTGCCGCGACCACCATGGCAAATGGGGTCGCCACTGCGCGCGATCTCTCCGACTACAAGCGGCCATTGTCGATCCCGTTCGACGGTGTCGCACCCTATTCCCCACAGCTCGCCACACTGGGCAAGATGATGTTCTTCGACCCCCGGCTTTCCGGCGCCAAGAACATCAATTGTGCCAGCTGCCACAATCCATCCTTCGGCTACGAGGCTCCCGTTTCCGGGTCGGTCGGCGCGGCGAACACCGCGCTCGGCCGCAACTCCCCCACGGTGCTGAACATGGCGTGGGTGAGCCCGCATTTCTGGGACGGACGGGCGGAGACGCTGGAAGACCAGGCCGCCGGCCCGATCACCGCAGCCGCGGAGATGAACGGCGACTTCGACATCATCACGAGCGAGCTGTCATCCGTGTCCAGTTACGTCGCATGGTTCAACGAGGTCTTCCCCGATGAGGGGATCACCAGGGAGAACGTCCTGAAGGCGATCGCCACCTATGAGCGCACCATCGTCAGCGGCTGGTCTCCCTTCGACCGATGGGTCGATGGAGACGAGACGGCCGTTTCGGAGAGCGCCAAAAACGGTTTCGACCTGTTCGTCGGCAAGGCCGGCTGCGCGCAGTGCCACACCGGCTGGAATTTCACCGACAACGCCTTTCACGATATCGGGCTGTGGACGATGGACGAGGGGCGCGCCGTGCTCGACCCGGACGACCCGCTGGCCCGGCACGCATTCAAGACGCCGGGCCTGCGCAACACGACCTATCGGGCGCCGTTCATGCATGATGGATCGCTGTTCACTCTGGATCAGGTAATCGTCCACTATGAGAGCGGCGGCATCGTCCGCCCGTCGCGATCGCCGATGATCCAGCCGTTCAGGCTGACCGATGGAGAGCGGGAGGACCTGGTTGCCTTCCTGCGCACCCTGACCGCCGATCAGCAGGAATCTTCGCTGCCGACGCTGCCGAACTGAGGACATTGCCATGTCGATCCGTCTGCAAATCATCATACCGCTCGTTCTCGCCATTCTGGCCGGCATCGGCGTCTCGTTTCTCATCGCGCGTCAGTCCAACGAGGGACAGCGGGCCGTTGCCGCCACAGTCGAGCAGGCGCTCGACGCGCGGGCCAGAACCGCCAAGGTCGCGGTGGAGATCGAAGAGATGCGCGCCGATATGGGCGAGATCCTCAAGCTCACGACATTCGTCCCGCGGGCCGAAGTCGAACGCCGCTTCAGCGGCCACGACAACGCGATCGGCGAGGTGCTGGCAGGGTTCTCGCAAAACACGCTCTCCGGGGGGATCGGCGATCAGGTCGCCGGGCTGCAGCCGGCCTACGGGTCCTGGCGTGACAGCCTGAAGCTGGCGCTCGGGCTGACACCGACCACGGCCGTTCCCACAACCGAGAAATTGAATCGCGAACAACAGGCGCTGATGGAGCGGCTCACGGCCGTGGAAGACATTGTCGGAGAGGCTGCCCAGAGCATGATCGCGGCGGCCAACGAGACGCTGGCGAGCGAGACAGACAGGGAACTGACCATGCTGGCCATCGGCGGCGGCGTGGCGCTGATCATCAGCCTGCTGATCGTTCGCGGCATCACTCGCCCGCTGCTTCATGTGACCCGTGCCATGCGCGAACTGGCCGATGGGGTCGAGGATGTCCAACTGCCGGGAAAGAGCTTCACGCCCGAAATCAGGCGGATGACCGCGGCGCTGGAAGTGTTCCGCGACAATGCTGTCGAGCGCGCAAGGCTGGAGGCCGAGAGCGAAACGGCCCAGGCGGAGCGTCGGCGTTACGCGGACGAGATGGCGCAACTCATCGCGCAGATGTCGTCGATGATGGACGGCGCCGTGCGGGGCGATTTCTCCGGCCGGGTGGACAGCCAGTTCACGGTCGCCGACCTCAACGTGCTGGCGAACAACGCCAACACGCTGGTGGAGACAGTCGATCGGAATGTGGAGGCCGTGCTGCAGGTGATGACCGCGCTCGCCGACGGCGATCTCGGGCGACGGATGGACGGTCAGGCATCGGGCGCCTTCGCCGAATTGCAGATGTCGATCAACACGACGTTCGAGAAGCTCGTCCCACTGATCCGGTCGATCAAGTCGGCGGCGGAGACGGTCAGCCAGGTCTCGACGGAGCTCGAAGGCAGCGCAAGCGATCTCTCCGACCGCACCGTGCATCAGGCGGCCTCGCTTGAAGAGACGGCAGCGACGCTGGAAGAGATCACACAGACCGTGAAGCAGTCCGAGCAGCGGGCCGCCGAAGCGATGGCCCGCGTTGCCGAAGCGCGCGCCAATTCGGAGAAGTCAGGTGTCGTGGTGCAGGATGCCGTCGAGGCGATGGGCCGTGTCGAGCAGGCGTCCGGGAAGATCGGGAGCATCACCGAGATGATCGACGAAATCGCCTGCCAGACCAACCTGCTGGCCCTCAATGCCGGGGTGGAGGCGTCCCGGGCCGGATCGGCGGGCGCCGGATTCGCCGTCGTGGCCCAGGAGGTTCGGGCGCTGGCGCAACGGGCGGCCCAGGCCGCGCGCGATATCAAGGCCCTGATCCGCACGACCAGCGACGAAGTCGCGTCCGGCGTGACGCTGGTCAATGCGGCGGGCAAGTCGCTGCGCTCCATTCAGGAGCAGATCGCCGAGGTCGACCAGCACATCCGCTCGATCTCGACCGGCGCCAAGGAACAGTCGGAGGGAATCCACGGCATCAATGAAGCGGTCGGCAAGATCGATCGTCTGACGCAGGACAATGCGGCCATGGTCCAGCAGACGGCCGAGGCAGTGGGGGCCATGTCGCAGGAGGCGAGCAGTCTGCTCGCCACCATCGCCCATTTCCGGGTCGAGGAGGACAGGGCGAACTATTATCGCCCCAGACGCACGGGTCTCGCGGCGTAACGGTCGCGGAGATGCCGCCGTTCAGCGCTCGGGCACGTTGGCGCGCAGTTCCTCCAGCCAGGGCGAGGCCGAGGCATCCGAGGGCGCCCGCCAGTCGCCGCGCGGACTGAGCGCGCCACCCGACGACACCTTCGGCCCGTTCGGTATGGCCGAACGCTTGAACTGGCTGAACTGGAAGAACCGGACGAGGAAGTTCTCCAGCCATTTGCGGATCGTCGCCACATCATAGGCGCGTCGGCGCGCATCCGGGAAGGCGTCGGGCCAGATGCCCTCCTCGATGTCACGCCATGCGTGCCAGGCCAGGAAGGCGACCTTGGAGGGACGCTGGCCGAACCGCACGATGTGATGCAGGAAGAAATCATTGAGTTCGTAAGGACCGATGATCTCTTCGGTGCTCTGGATCGCGCCCTCTTCGCCGGCCGGCACCAGTTCGGGCGAAATCTCCGTCGCGAGGATTGCATCCAGCACGGCGTCGGTCTGCTGATCGAACTGGTCGGTGCCGATCGACCAGCGGATCAGATACTGGATCAGCGTCTTCGGCACGCCGGCATTGACCGCGTAGTGGCTCATCTGGTCGCCGACGCCGTAGGTGCACCAGCCCAGCGCCAGTTCCGACAGATCACCAGTACCAAGGACAAAGCCGCGATTCTGGCCGGCGAGGCGGAAAAGATAGTCAGTGCGAAGCCCCGCCTGAACGTTCTCGAACGTCACGTCATAAACCGGTTCGCCCTCTGCGAACGGGTGACCGATGTCCTCCAGCATCCGGCGGGCGGCGGGTCGGATGTCGATCTCCTCGGCGGTGATGCCGAGCGCGTTCATCAGCTTCCACGCATTGCTCTTGGTGCCCTCGCTGGTCGCGAAGCCGGGCATGGTGTAGCCGCGGATCATGGTGCGCGGCAGGCCGAGCCGGTCGCAGGTCTTGGCGGCGACGATCAGGGCATGCGTGGAATCCAGACCGCCGGAGATACCAATGACCAGCGACTTGGAACCCGTCGCCTGGAGACGGCGCATCAGCGCGTCGACCTGAATGTTGAAGGCCTCGAAACAGTCGTCGTCGAGCTTGTGCCGGCGGTTCGGCACGAAGGGGAAGCGGCGGATCGGCCGGATCAGTCCGATGTCGCCCTCGGCCGTCCGATGGTCGAACGTCACGATGCGAAAATCATCCTCGGGGCGGCCGTCATGCTCGGCGGCGTCGTTGAAGGTCTGCATGCGGATACGATCCCCGAGGATCCGATCGCAATCGATGTCGACGATGCAGATGTCCGGCTCCAGGTTGAAGCGCTCGGACTCGGCGAGCAGGTCGCCCAACTCGTAGATCATGCCCTGGCCGTCCCAGGCCATATCGGTGGTGCTCTCGCCATGGCCGGCGGCAGAGTAGACGTAGGCGCTGGCGGTTCGGGCCGACTGCGAGCGCGCCAGCATGTGCCGTTCATCGGATTTGCCGATGGTGACGTTGGAGGCGGAGAGATTGGCGATGATCGTCGCGCCCGCAAGCGCGCCATGGGCGGATGGCGGGATCGGGGCCCAATAGTCCTCGCAGATCTCGATGAAGAGCCGGAAGCCGGGCAGGTTGTCCGCGGCGAAAATCAGATCAGTGCCGAACGGCACGTCCCGTCCAGCGACGTGGATCGCCTTGCCGCGAATGTTGCGGCCATGGGCGAACCAGCGCTTCTCGTAATATTCGCGGTAGTTCGGCAAGAAGCTCTTCGGGACGACGCCGAGAAGCCGGCCTTGGGCGACGACGAGGGCGCAATTGTAGAGGCGGCCATTGTGGCGGAGTGGGGCGCCAATGACGAGAACCGGCGTCAGTTCCGCGCTTGCCACCACGATCTCGTCGACGGCCGCCTCGACGGCGTCGAGGAGCGCGGTCTGCATGAGCAGGTCGTCGAGCGCGTAGGAGGAGACGCAGAGCTCAGGGTAGACGAGCAGGTCGGCTCCGGCCTCATGGCCGCGCCGGGCCTCGGCCAGTATGGCGTCGCGATTGAAGGCGATATTGGCGGTGCGGACCCGCGGTGTGCAGGCGCCGGCGCGGACGAAGCCGTGCCGGTGGAGTGAGTAGAAGGCTTCGCTTGCAGCGCTCGCCATGCGCATCTTCCTTCTGCTGGGGTTTCCCATTCGGTCCGGAGATCGGGTGTCTCCTGCCGCCTTCGCACCGCTAAGTAAGGTGGACCTTGAAAGTGTCGACTCCGCAAGGCCACCGGGGTCCGGGCCGGTTGCTTTCAACCTGCCTGCCCCGACCGAGGCGTTGGCATCCGGTCGACGACGGCGGCAGGTTCAGTCGCGTCAAAGGTGTAGGATTAAGCGCCTGTTAAGCGTGTCTTCGACAAGATGGGGCGAGATACATTGCCAGGAGGTCATGCCGCGTGGCCAATCGCTTCTTCAGAAAACGTGAAACCCCGCCGCAGAACGACCCGGCGTCGCTGGCGCTCTCCGCCATCGAGCGAATGGCGATCCCCGCCTTCGTTCTCGACCGGGAGGGCAAGGTGGCGCTGTGGAATCCGGCCTGCGAGAAGCTGACGGGCGTCACGGCCTCGGACATGATCGGAACCGCCGATCACTGGAAGGGCTTTTATCCGCAGGCGCGTCCTTGCCTGGCGGATCTCGCCTTCGGCAAGAATCCCGAGCTCGTCGCCAATCTTTACGCGGCGCAATCGCGCGCTCCGTCCGGGCCGGACCTGCGCGCGGAGAACTGGTGCGATCTTCCGGCCGGCGGACGTCGCTATCTCCTCATCGACGCCTGTCCGATCATGGACGAGAGCGGCGAGATCATCGCCGTGGTTGAAACGCTGCAGGATGCGACGGAGCAGGAGAACGCGCGGTTGGCGCTGGAGAAGGACAGGCAGGACCAGGCGGGAATCGTGGCCGAAATCGGCGAGGCGCTGCAGGCGCTCGCGGAAGGCAATCTGGCGACTAATCTGGCGACGCCCTTTCCGGCCCAGTACGAGCCGCTGCGCGAGAATTTCAACTATGCCGTGTCTCACCTGCGCGACGTGATCGTGTCCGTGGTCGACAATACCAGCGAGATGGACGCCAATTGCACGCAGCTGCTGACCGCCTCTGCGAGCCTGTCGGACCGCACCGGCCAGCAGGCCGCCAACATCCAGCAGACGGTCGCCTCCCTCAACGAGATCCGCGAAGGGTTGAAGAGCGCGTCCGACGGCGCTGCCAAGGCTAACGTCGCGATCGACGAGACGCTCGGCCAGGCCCGCAACTCGTCCGCCATCGTCCAGGAGACGATCGCGGCGATGAAGGCGATCGACGATTTCTCCTCGCAGATCAACCAGGTGGTGGCGGTGATCGAGGAACTGGCGTTCCAGACCAACCTCCTGGCGCTCAACGCCGGCGTCGAGGCGGCCCGCGCCGGCGATGCGGGACGCGGCTTCGCCGTGGTCGCGCAGGAAGTGCGTGAACTGGCCCAGCGCTCGGCGAAAGAATCGAACGGGGTCAAGACATTGCTCGAGACGTCGAAGTCGCAGGTCCGCAAGGGTGTGGAACTGGTCGACCGGACCGGCGAAGCCCTGCAGGCGATCGTCGAAAAGGCCGGGGTCGTCGACAAGATCGTCGTCGAACTGGCTGCCGCGACGGAGCAGCAGTCGAAGAATGTCGACAACATCCACGAAGCCGCTCACGGCCTCGACCAGCTGACGATGCAGAATGCGCAGATGGCCGAAGATGGGGCGCAGGCCAACAGGCAGCTCGTCGATCAGGCGCGGAGTCTCGCCGAGATGCTGCGCCGCTTCGACATTGACGGCAATGGCGGACAATCGTCCGCCGCCACCAGCCGCGCCGCCTGATCGGGGTCGCAGTCTACAGATCGTCCGGTGTCACAGGAAACCGTGCTCGGCCTTGTCGTAGACGTGCTCGGAGAAGGCGACGAGGGTGCTGCCCATGAAGCCGGAGAACAGCACGATCGAGAACAGGGCGATCAGGATCTTCGGCACGAAGGTCAGCGTCACCTCCTGAATCTGCGTCAGGGCCTGAAACAGGGCGACCGCAAGCCCGGCCAGCATGGCCGGCACGACCGCCGGTGCGGCCAGGCTGATCACCGTCCACAGCGCCGCCTGTGAAAGATCGAGCGCGTCGGTGCCGTTCATCAGGAAATCACCGTGCCCGTGCCGACCGCAATTTCCCGACCGTCGGCGAGAATGGCGACGGGGCCTGACGATGAAATCCGCACTTCGGAGACCACGCCGCCGACACCGTCGCCGTCGGTGACCGTGCGGCCGATCAGCGATCCCGCCTGCGAAAGCGACGCGGTCGACAGAAGCTGATCGAGCTTGGCGTTGAGCTGGACGCCCTGCTCGACATTGGAGAAGTTGGCGAGCTGGGCGACATAATCCATCGAATCCGCCGGGCTGGTCGGATCCTGATTCTTCATCTGGGTCACAAGCAATTGCAGAAACATGTCGTAGTCGACGAGGTTCTTGCCCGAGGCCGAAGCGGCAGGGGCCGCGCCGGCGTTGGTCGTCTGGGTCGGAGATACGGTCGTCATGGTCAGCCCACCGCTCTGTGCAGCGGCGCCGGGATCGGCTCCGCATCCTGCCTGGCCTTCGGATCGAGAATCGCCGCCTCGAACGGATAGAGTTCCCGGATCGAGCGCATGGCCTCGAAATAGCGCTTCTCGTGTACGAGACGGTCGAGCACCTTGAGCTCCGACACGACCTTCTCGCTCTGGAAGGCCGAGATCATCGAGGGCAGAAGCTGACGATAAACCGTCATCGAGGCTTCGACGTCGTTCGGTGTCATCAACATCAGCTGGACGACGAAATAAAGCTGTCGTAGCGGCGTGGTGGCGTCCTCGGGCTGAAGAATGTGGTTGGCCAGAAGGAAGTCGACATCATTCATGATTTCCATGGACGTCTTGCGGTCGAAGCGGATGATCGCCCCGTTGATGTAAATCTTCTCGTTCGCCTTGAGCGAAATCTTGAAGCCGTTCATTTCAAACCGTCCCGAATGATTCCGGTGATCTCGATCACGCCGGTGAAATTGTCGCTCCGCCCCTGACGAATGGAGTCGAGCGTCTTGAGAACCCAGATCCCGATCGAGATGAGATTGGCCCGCAGCTGCTCGGGCAGCACGTTGTCGTTGTCGGCGAGGTCTTCCATCAGCGTCATCCACAGACGGCTGCTGAAATGGACCGCACGGATCGCCTCCAGCGAACTGGCCCCGGCCGCCTTCGCCTGCTCCAGCAGTTCGATCGACTGCTGCATCAATTCGCGTTCACGACCGCGCGCATCGCTGAGCGATTCTTCCTGCTGGTCGATGTAGTTTGCCATATACATTGGCTTGTTATCCCCCTGTCGCGAACGGGCTGTCGTCTAGGACCCTCACCTAGATGTATTTCAGCAATGACAGGTTCTGGACCCGTCCCGTCAGTGTGTAAGATGTCTCTAACTGCTGGATCAGCGTGTTCAGGCGCGTCGCCGCCTCGTACGGATCGACGGCGACCATCTCGCCGGCAAATTCGCGCATCAGCGACGATTGCTGGCCAAGCCGATCCTGCGCGTTCTGCAGCCTCTCCTCCATCAGGCCAACCCGACCGCGCAGTATTGCGGTCTCCGACGTGGCTTCGGCAGCGGTTTGCGTCACGAAGGAACGGATCGCGTTGCCGACACCGTCGTCTATGCCGAGGTTGAGAAAGGTTGCGCCGAGCGCCGCGGCGGCGAAGCCGAGCCGGAACGCCTTCTCGTTAGTGCCGACGCTCGTCTCCGCGGTCTCGCTCGGCAGGATGCGCGAATGAATCCCCTCGTCAGTCGCTCGCGACATTCCGCTCCATGCCGGACCGGTGAACAGCGCCAGCGCGTCGTTCCCGAGGAAATCCTTCATATCCGCGGCGCTGATCGACGAGACCAGAGGATCGCTGGTGCCGAAGCCGAAACGGGTGACGAAAGCCGCCTCGACATCCATGGCCAACTGGCTGCTCGCGTAGTCGGCGATCGGCGTCACGTCGGTGTTGATGCCGGCGAAGAGATGGATGCCTTGCTGCGAGCTGTTGGCGAGCGACGTCAGTTGATCGAGATAGTTCCGCATGCCGTTGGCGCTGACCGCCCCGATCCCGTCGATGTTGGAGACGTCGGCGATGGCCTGGGTGACGTCACCGAAACTGCCGAGCGTCGCCTGCGCTGATCGCAGCCGGGTCTGGGTCAGCGAATTGGTCGCCGTGATGCTGTCCAGCCGGTCGGCCTGCCGCACCAGATAGCGGTAGCGGTGGACCGTCGCGCCGAGCCTCTCGGCCGTATCGGCCGCGTTGCCCGTCACCGCTTCGAGCTGTGCCTTCTCGATCTTGGCCTGCGTGTCGAGGAGCGTGTCCCTCAGCGCGTTGGTCAGTGAATAGGTCGATGCCCCGTTTATCCTCATCGCCTACCTCACGACCTCGAAGAGCCGGGCGAGCATCTGATCGACGACCGAGAGGATTTGCGAGGACGCCTCATAGGAGTTTTGCAGGTCGACGAGGAGGGCGATTTCTTCGTCCAGATTGACGTTGATCGTATTGGAAAACCGCTCGCCGAGGCTGCTGCTGAGCGCACTTGCCCGCTCGGCGGATTGCGAGGACGAGACGCGGCTCGTCTCCATGTTGGCTTCGATGACGGAGGCAAAATCCAGCAAGCTGCGAGCGCCGCCGGTGACGCTCGGATCGAAGGCGAACGGCGCATCGAGCGACGAGATGATTGTCTCGATCCGATCCGAAAAGGAGCCGTAGCCGGCCGTGTTGACCAGATAGTTGGCGCCGTTCGCGCCGCCGTCGCGCAGCCGGTCCGGCGAGCCACCCTGGCTTGCGATGAACACCGAATTGACCGATAGCGTCGCCGCCATGGACGGACTATGGGCCGTCGCCATGGAAAGGTCCGGGCCGCCTGCCCAGGTGAAGAGGCCGGCCATGTCCGGCCCGGTGCCGGTCTGGTCCGTCTCGGCGAACGCAACGATCAGCCCACGAGCCAGTTCGTCCAGCTCGTTCATGGCCTGCGGAATGACCTGCTGGCTCATGTTGAGGAGGGCCGCCAGCCGGCCATTGGAGGAGGCGCTGTCGGTGCCGGCCGGCACCCGCATCGCGATACCGTCGATATAGACCGCGTTCCTGGAGGAGTTGGTCGCATCGATGACGGCTGTCACGTCGCGCGGGCTCTTGTCGAAAAGCGTCACGCCATTGGTCGTGACGAGCATCATGTCACCGCTGTCGCGTTCGATCGGCGAGACCGGCACGATACCGGAAATCTGGTTCAGTATGTTGCTGCGCTCGTCGAGCGCGTCGGACACGTCCTGACCCGTGGACCGCCCCGTCACCACCGTCTTGTTAATCCTGGCGAAGCTGTTCAGCAGCGACTCCAGATTATTCGCCTCGCCCTGTATTTCATCACCGATCCCGTGGGCGAATCCCTGAAGCGACTGAACATTGCCGCGGATCGTCGAGGTGATCAGCTGAGCCTGCTCGACCACCGCCGGTCCGAGCGCGGCATCGGCGGGCGAGGCGGCGTAGAGTTCCATCCGGGATTGCAGCCCGGACATCATGGAGGAGAGGGCACCGTCACCGTAGCCAAGCAGGCGGGATAGCTGCGCCATCTTGTCGGCCGTCAGTTCGGCGCCCGAAGCGGTGGTGGCGGATTCCCGCAGCATCAGTTCAAGCTGAGGCGCGACCGTCCGCCTCACCCCGGTGCCGGCACTGCCGGAAACGTTGTTCTCGGTGACGCGGCGGGCGTAATTCGGATCGTCTGCTCGGGTGATGTTGGTGGAGACAGTGCTGACGCGCCGCGAGATATCGAAGATCGATGCCTGTGCACTCATCAATGCGGCGGTGAGGGACATTCTACGCTCCGGTCGGCGCCGGGACGCCCTTCATGGGCGCCTGGGGCGCCTTAGCGTTTGAGATTGACAACGAGGTCCATGATCTCCGACCCCGTCTGAAAGACTTTCGAGTTGGCGGTATAGCTGCGCTGGGCCTGAATCATGTTCGTCAGTTCCTCGGCAATATCGACGTTGGACTGCTCAAGAGAGGATGCGATGATCTGACCGAAGCCGCCCGATCCGGCCGCGCCGACCCGGATGTCGCCCGAATTGGCGCTCTGGCGGAAGAGCGTGCCGGTCACGGGCGTCAGGTTGGTCGGGCTCGGCACGTCGGCGAGAGCCACCATGAACAGCTTTCTGAAGGAGCCGTCCTCATAGGTCACGCTGAGGATGCCCTCATCGTTGATCTCGATACCCGTCGCACCGGCCGGCGCGTTTCCGTTGACGTTGGACCCGACGACCGTGAAGCCTGTGCCAAGCGTCATGCCGGCGAGGTTGAGAGACAGGTTCTCGCCATTGGGGACCGGGATTGTGAGGCCGCTGGCGGAGGTCGTGGTCAGAGCGCCGGTCGACGTGTCGAACTGCAGGGAGTCCGTCGCCAACGGCCCGCTTCCATAGGGGAAGGCTTCCAATGAGGAGTGGGCGTCGGCCTGATCGAAGACCGTGACTTCCCACGTGTCGCCCGCAGTCTTGGTGTAGTAGACGTCCAGCGTGATCTCGTTGCCGAGACTGTCATAGGCGGAGAGCGACGTCTTGCCGGAGAAGGTCGCCCCGGCGACGTTGTCGGAGGGCAGTTCGCCGCTCGTCACGGCCGCTGTCTCGATGGCCGCCTGAGAGGGCAGGGTCGCCTGGAAGGTGGCGAGCGTGGAGGCCGCCGCCGGCAGCGGCTGCTGGCTGATCTGGATATCGACGAGACCGGCCAGACCATTGGCGACCGGGGTGACGCCGGAGGCCATGCTGTATCCCTGAAGACGATATCCGCCAGAGTTGACGAGATAGCCGGACTTGTCGACCTCGAACGCCCCGGAGCGCGTCAGAAAGCCGTTGTTCTGGCCGTCGCTGACCAGGAAGAAACCGTTGCCGAGGATGGCCAGATCGGTCGAGGCCGAGGTGTATTGCAGAACGCCCTGCTGCTCGATCTTGATCGTGTTGTTGGTGATCACGCCGCCGGAGGTGTGTCCCTGTCCGCCGCCCGAACTCGTGACTAGGGTGGCGAAGTTGGTACCCTGCTTCTTGTATCCGAGCGTGTCCGAGTTCGCGATGTTGTCAGCGACGCTGGAGAGCCGGCTGGACTGCGCGTTCATGCCGGAGATGCTTGTCTGCATCGTGCCAAAAATGCTCATGGTGCGACCCCTCGGACAGCCATTCGGGAAAGACTAGGCGGGCAAGCTTGCGTGAGGCTCACGCCGGCCCGTGCGATCCTCGAGCGCCACGTCGGCGGCGATGACGATTTCGGGAGCGCTTCTTTCGGCTTCCTCGCTCTCCTGATCCAGGTCAAGGCGATAGCCGAGATAACGTTTGCTATCGATTGGGTCGTAGCCGAGCTTGCTGCGCAGCTTCTTGCGGAGCTTGGAGATATGGCTCTCGACGACGGTCTCCTCGACACCCTCTTCGAGGATGCCGTAGGTGGCCGTGAAGATCTGCGCCCGACTGACGCGGCGGCCGTTGACGGACGCCAGATATTCCAGGATGCGCTGCTCGCGACGCGGCAGCTTGAGCGGGATGCCGTCGATCTCGGGATCACGGCCGTCGAGATGGATGCGCAGACCCGGCTGCACATTGTTGTTGTCGGCGACATAGCCGCGATGGCGGACCGCGTTGATCCGGGCCAGGATTTCCCGGACATGAACCGGCTTCTTGACCACATCGTCATAGCCCCGGCTGAAAAGCCGCAGCGTCGTTTCAAGGTTGCCGTTGTCGGCCAATGCGAGACGCGGCGATGGACCGATCTTCTTGGCCAGTTCCGCGTCGATACACTCGGCGTTGTTTTCGGCAACCAGCACGGCTTCAATGCCGGTCATCTCTTCATTGGACGCCCCGCTCGCCCAGATACGAAATTCTTCGGCGCCGAACCCCACACAACAGAATCCTTCGCGCCGAAACAGCCCCTTGTAGCCTTCAGTCACAATTTGCCTATCATCGATGATGACAATCATCCTGTTTCCCCTCGAATCAAACAGTTAATGATTTCTTGATCATCGTTGGCGTCTGTGCGAATCGCTGACAACTGCGAGATTTCACAATTGACCGATGCCGTAACAAGACGAATCAGTCCAAGTGTTTGATTTCGGATTCAGAAACCGCATTGTCATATTCCGCAGAATGTGGCGGCGCGCGGGGTTACGCGGCCAAATCCGGTGTCGATCATCCGCCGGATGACGGAGCAGACGTAACGTTTCTGCGCTGCATCGTTGCCGGCGCCGGCGTGATAGCGGGCCACGGCCATCGACCAGGTGCCGTGACGCCAGCGCAATTGCTGCAGAAATCGCGCGGCATAATCGACGTTCTCGGCCGGATCGAACATCGCCTTGAGACTGTCGAAGGACTTTTGGTGGTAGTGGAGGTTGATCTGCATGCAGCCGACGTCGATCAGGGTTGCGCCGCGGCCCTGCTCGCGGTGGACGATGCGCAGCGCCTCCTCCAGGCTCCGCGGCTGAACGGTGCGTCCTTCGATGTTGAGGGCGTAGGGCTGCATGCCAGCCGACGAACCGGTTTCGGTCAGACCGACGGCATAGAGGACGCCGAGGGGCACGCCGGAGCGTGCCGAGGCCGCGATCATTTCCCTTTCGCAGAGATTCTGCGTCGGAGGAGCGGCGGTCCGCCGGTCCCTAGATGCGTAGGCCGGAGCCGGGGCGAGGCTCTGTCCCAGCAGAGCCAGCATCGCCACGACCGTCAGGCTCGCCACCATGAGCCTGTCGATTGAAAGGCGACGATTGGTTGCGCGACCGATTCTGGCCGGCTTCGCTGCTCGATCGGTTTCCATCGAATCGTTCCCCCGAGCCCTGTCCGGCTTCATTCATCGAGGAGCCCGCTTGCGCGGGACTTGCGGACGCAATTCTACGATCGCGTGCGGGATCGATGGACAGGTTCTCGATGGTCAGGTTGGCATCGTCGAGCGCGGTTCGTAGCGACGCCTTTTCGCGCGTCAGGATGTTCTGCGCCTCGGCGCTGCGAGTCTGGATCTCGACTGTGAGACGGCCGTCGGTTCCCTTCAGAACGATGTCGAGCTGGCCGAGGTGAGCCGGCTGCAACTGCAGCTTCATGAGTTTGGTATGACCGCCGTTGAATTCCTGTATGCGGGAGACGGTGAACTGATCGCCGAGAGCTTTGGAGAGGGCGGTGGAGGCCGTGCCGAGCGCGGTTGCCGCCGCTGCGGCAGCCGGGCTTTGGCTGCGGCTCGTCGCGATCGACGCGCCCGCTTGGGCCGCGGCGGGCCCCGTCGGATTGGCCTGATCGCCATCCCGGGTCGTCCGTGCGTCCTCTTGCCGTGAGCCACCTTCGGCTTCGCCCTCATTCCTTGCGTAGCGCTGCGGTCTAGCGGACGCTGCCTCAAGGGCCCCGGCACGAGCGGCCGAGATGGTTGCCCCGGGCACCGCGGAGCCTTCCGTCGAGGGGCGGGTGACCGGGCGCGCCGGAAGAGCCGTCGCCTCACCATTGGCGCCATGGCCTCCCGCAATCTGCAGGGCGCTGGCTGCGGACGGCGCTGCCGTGGCCGCTGCCGTGGAAGGAGCCGGCTGCGGTGGCGGCGTCGGGCCATGGCGCTGCCGGCTATCGGCATGTTCGGCGGCGGCGCTGGCATCAAGCGCCGTCCCATCGGCCGCCGGCAGTGGCTCCTGGCCGCTTCTTGCGCTTGCAGTCTGCGTCGGCACCGCCGCAGGCTCGTCGGATCCGACGACAGACGTTGGCGGTGCCGTCGGCGACCCGGCGACCTCCGGCGCCGGGGGATCGGCTGCAGGTTCACCGAGCCCATCAGCTTCGTCGGGCGCGATAGCCGCCGGATCATCTGGCGACGGCTCGTCGGCGGCGGTGTCGTCATTCGCCGGAACGGCGCCGCTTGTGCCGGCCATTTCGTGCGCGAGCCGGAAGACGACAGGCGGCCTGGCGTCGTGCGTGCCGTTGGTCTGGCCCCTTTCGGACGCGGTTTGCTGGGGCCCGGAGGCCGATTTACCGGCCATCTGCAGGCCGACGAGCATGCCAAATTCGTTTCCCGGCGCGTTTCCATGTGACGGATGTCGCGCCGTAAAGGCCGTTCCGCCGGCTGGCTGGCCGCCCGGGGCGACGAAGAAGGGGAGCTTGATCATTCTATTCGGTGCTCAGCTTTTGGATCGCATCCATGGTCGCACTCAGGCGTTCACGCAGGTCGGCGATTTCGGTATCGGCCGCCGCTGCGGGCGGCTCCGGCATGGAGGCGGGGGGCGTGATGCCGAAACCGTGCTGCGCCTTTCCCATGCGGTGCTCGGGCTGCAGTTCCGCCTTGAGCACGGGTAGATGGGAACTCATCTGGCGCCCCAGAGGCAAATCGGCGATGGCGGGTCCCTCGGTGATATGGCGCAGCGCAAGCCGCAGGCTGACGAGCAGCGGACGGTCGCGTTCGGCCAGTTGATCGGTGGCGATCGCCGCGTCGATCTGCCGCGCCCTGTCGATGTTCTGCGCAGCCAGTTGCGCCATCGCCTCGTAGAGTTGGTCGTCCGCGCGGGGCTGCTGCTCGAACCTCCGCAGCCATTCGGTCCCCATCAGCGCAAGCCTGTGCTCCCCCTTGATCGCTGCGCCCCGGGCGATTTCGCGCGCGATGACCGTCGATTGCTCCGGGCGCATCCATTCGAGGATCGGCGCAAGGCCGTGTGGCGGCGCCCAATTGTTCTCGACCAGCGTCAATGAAAGCCGGCGGGCGTACTCGTTGAGGAAGAGCGAACGCGGAAACCGCAGGCCGTAGCTTTCGGCGACCGCCAGAAAGGCGGTTTCGTCGCCGGTCTTTTCATAGACTTCCAGCAGGCGACGAAGGGAGACCTCCTCGACCAGCGTCCCGGTCCCGAGTATCGCCGCCATCTCGAGCGCTTTGGCGGCAATCGCGGGATTGACCGGGGCGTTGGCGGTGCCGGTCGACAGGGCGAGAATGGCGCTGAGCGGAAAGGCAAAATGGCTCGGATCATGCTGCGCCAGGCTCCGTGCCGAATCGGGGTTGCCTTTCAGATAGGCGATGACCGACTGCGCCAGAGGATGGACCGGATGGGTGTTCGGAATGCGCTCCAGCAGCTCGACCGAGACGCGGGCGTCGCCGCCGGAAAGAGCGAAGACCAGCAGCGGCTCGACCGGCGCGTCCATCTCACTGAATATCTGTCGTTCGCTGATGAGATTCGCCTGCAGCCGCCGCAGCACCTTGCCCTGCAGGGCGAGGGCGCTCGGATCGCCTGCGACGATCGCGTCCTGGAACTCGAACAGACCCGTGATGAACGCATCGAAGCGGAGCTTCTTGGGGATCCTGGCCGTGTTCACGCCTTCGGGGTGGTGAATCGGTGTCTCGGCGCCGCGCTCCAGCACGGGTCCTGCTTCGGCGTCACCGGAGACGCTCCGCAGTTCGGAGGCCGGCAGTTTCGGGGGCAGCGGTTGCGAAGGCGGTAGCAGCGTTTCGTCGGCGGCGATCTGAAGGTTGGCGTCGAGCCGGTCCTGCCTTGGCGTGGAGAGCGGGGTCTGCGCAACGGGTTCGGCCGAGCGACCGGTCCCGATCGAGCCATCCTGCACCGCCCCGGCCGGCGCCGCCGTGCACAGGACGGCAACCAGGAAGGCGAGGCGCATCTTGCGCAGCCGCCGGCCGATCATTGGGCTTCCAGCAGGATTTCAATACGACGGTTGCGCGGATCGAGGCCGTCGTCGGCGTTGACGCGGCGCCGGTCGGCGAAACCAGCGATCTGGGTGACGCGGCTGTCGTCGAGGCCACCGCGAAGCAGCATGAAATAGACGCTACGCGCCCGGTCGGTGGAGAGACGCCAATTGTCGTCGTCCTTTCGGCGCATGGGTCGGGAATCCGTGTGGCCATGAATGAAGATGCGTCCCGGCCGTTTCTGCAACTCGCGTCCGACGGCCTCGAGAGCGAGGACGACCGGACCTGTCGGAACGGCCGATCCCACCTCGAACATCGCGGCTGGCAAATTGTCGGTGAGGGAAATCCGGAAGCCGTTCGGGACCCGCGTCACGCTGACCGCATCGGCGATCCTGTCCGTGGGATCGGCGTCGCGTGCGATCTCCTGGCGAAGAGCGGCTTCCAGTTTTTCGGCCGTTGCTTCCAACTTTTCGCCGGTGTTCGCGGTCGCCTCTTCGGCCTTCCGATTGCCGGCCTCCTTGTCGGCGGCGGCTTTGGCTGGCTCCTCGCCCTCGGTGGTGCCGTCCAGGGACTCGTCTTCGCCGGCAGACGCCTTAGGCTCGACAGACGCTCCCTCTTCGTCCGTCCCAGGCCCGCCGGCGACCGGTTCGGCGCCGTCCCCAGAAGGCTCCGCCTTCGGTCCAGGCATATCCGAAACAGTCGGGCCGGCCTTTTCGGCCTCGCCACCCTCCAGCACGCCCATCTGGCCTTCCTCGGACGTCTTCTCGAAGACCCGCGCTTCGGGATCACCCTCCGATGCCACCACCCGGAGAGGCTGCCAGAAGTTCGGAGCAAAAGGGTCGGCGAATTCGGCGTCCTTCTCGACCCCGGGATCGGCCATCATCTCGCCGCGCGCCGTCAGGAGCGCCCGCTCCTCCGCCGCGAGGCTGTCCAGCAACTGAGTCGGGTTGGCGAAATAGCTGGTATCCTGCGTCATGTTCTGAGCCGGCTGGCTGTTCTCGTACTTCTCCGACTGGGTCTCGTTGGAATCAGCGTCGGTTTTCTCGAAGCCCTTGCTCGCCTCGCGAGGGGATTCGCTCTCGCTCTCGCTCATGCCCTTCACGGTGCGCCGGTCGTCGACCAGCTTGACCGGGTTGAAGTAGCTGGCGACCGATTGCTTGGTCTCCTCATTGGCCGCGTTGATCAGCCAGAGAACGAGGAACAGCGCCATCATGGCGGTCATGAAATCGGCGAACGCGATCTTCCAGGCGCCGCCATGGTGGCCCTCATCATGCTCGCTCGCGCGGCGGACGATGATGATTTCGCCATTGTTCATAGCGTGTCACAGAATTCCTGAAGACGCGGCAGGCCGATCGCCCGCGTGGTCGTGTCGAGATGCAGCAGGAGAGCGTCATGGCGCCCGGCCTTGGCCTCGACCGGCAGCCCGCGCTCGGTGATCATCGCGCGAACCGCAGCAAGGACGTCCGCTGGCACCTCGGCCTGCAGGGGCGTGTCCGGCCGTTCATGGCCGAGGCAGGCGGCGATATCAGCACCGAAGGCGTCTATGGCCTGTTCGATGGCCAGGCGCGACACCAGCGGCTCCAGGATCGCGGCGACCGCGTCGCCGATCTCGCTCATCAGCCTCTCGCGAAGGTCGTCGAGACCGTTCTGGAGTTCGTCGACAAGACGGGACGCCACCGCGTCGGTGTGCCCGGCCGGAGCGGTTGCCGAAGCTGACGACGTTCCCCGCAAATGAAGCCTCATCGGCGAGGGGGTCGACGCCGATGCCGATCGTGTTGCTCGCCATTCCGGCTGCCGCCTCGAGGCTGGCCAGATCGTTCGGCGTCCCGAGGCTGGGGGTTTCCCCTTCAGGCAGGTCAGGCAGATCGGGAAGCCCCTCGATCGACAGCGGATCGGGCGCGGCGGCTTTTTCCTCTTTCGCGAACGGACCACTCAGCGAGACCTGCTCCGCATGCGAGGACGCGGCCTCGCCATTGTCAGGGCCAGGGGCGCCGATCTGCGGCAGTTCGGGCTCATGTTCGATGTTGGTCGCCGGCGAGGCGGCGAAGGGATCGGGCAGCGCCGCATCGTCGGCCGCAAACGGTCCGGTGAAATCGGCATCGCTGAAGCCGGACAGGTCCGGCAGATCGGGAGCGGTCGGCAGATCCGGAAGCTTTCCGCCCGCATCCGCGTCCGCGAAAGGATCGGCGACGGCAAGTTCCAAACCGTCGTCGAAGCCGCCGAGGTCGGGCAGTCCGTTTGGAGGCGCCGATGGATCGGAAAGGCCGCTATCCCAATTCGCGTCAAAGGTATCGAAAAGGTCGGAGCCCGCCTCGATCGGCAGATCGGGCAGGTCACCGGCTGCGGCAAGTCCATCGTCCGGATGGTGCGAACCAAGCGCGGGCGGCTCATCTCCGGCGCCGAAGGGATCGGGGTCACCAGCCAGTGAGGGCTCGTCTTTCATTGCGGCGGGCGGGCGCTCGCCGAAAGGGCCGTCTTCACCCATCGGCTCGAAGCCGCTGCGCTGGAGGGAGCCGCCGAGAGGCTCGAAACTGCCGGCATCGGCCAGCAGCACGTTGGTGCGGGAGCGAAAACGTGTCATGCCGCCTTGCTACTTTCTTTTGCCTTCATGTCGTCGCGAACCCACCGGCGCAGGAGCTGAAGGGTCCGTTCCTGATCGATCTCCAGCATGGCCAGGACACGCGCCCGGGGATCCTCGCCGACCTCCGCCATGCGCTGGCGGAGGTGTATCTCGGCCTGCATCTCCGGCGTGTCGTCCATCTGGAAACCGGCCGTCGGCGAATAGTCATTGTTGAGCGAGAAGTCGCCGGGCCTGGAAAAATCCGACGTCGAGGAAAACTCGCTCGGACCGTTCAGCTCGGCGAAGCCGTCGCTCTTGGGGGAATGGAGATCGGGAAGCAGTCCCATCTCGTCGCTGTCGTCCGCTGTCAACTCCGCTTTCTGCGGCCGGGCCGCCGGCTTCAGCTCGAGCGAGTTCAGCAGAGGGCGCACGCCGAGCAGCAGAACCAGAACCGAGACGATGACGAAGACCAGAGCGCGGATGGCCGTCGACAGATGAGGTGACGCCGCTTCCATCCAGCCGCCCCCGACCGCTTCCAGTG
The DNA here is from genome assembly GCA_963773525.1 of uncultured Alphaproteobacteria bacterium. Lineage (GTDB taxonomy): Bacteria > Pseudomonadota > Alphaproteobacteria > Rhizobiales > Rhizobiaceae > Notoacmeibacter. The sequence goes on from CAVZBM010000002.1 coordinate 905,935, forward strand.
TCTGGTCCGGCGGCAGGAATTCGATTGCCGTCACATCGATGCGATCGCCGCGCCCGGTATCGATACCCGCGGCGGTGGAAACCAGTTCGCGGATGGAGTCGAGGCGCTGCTCCACCGGCACATTCGCAGCGGCCGCCGCCTCGTCGACAATGCCGCGGTTGAGAAGGACGGCAACGTTGAGACGCCGGATGCGGTAGCCGTTCGTCAGCGTGGCGATCCGCTTGGAGCTGATCTCGAAATTCGTCGTCTCCTCGCGGCGCTCCCTCTCTTCGGAGCTCTTGGCGCCCGATTCGCTGCTGGCGTCGCCGCTGTTCTCGGTCGGGATGTTCTGCTCGACCGTCGCAGTGTTGCTGGTCTTGGCCTCGTTGGCGCGATCCTGCGACCGGGAAATCTGGACGCTCCGCTCGACCTTGCTGTCGGGGTCGAAGATCGTCTCCTCGATCTGCCGCCGGTCGGTATCGAGATCCGCCTGGACGGCGACGCGGTAGTTCATCTCGCCGATGTAGGGCCGCAAGGCGTTGCCGATGGTACGCGACAGGTCCGACTCGATCCGGTTCTTCAGATCGAAGGCGGAGCCGGCGGTTTCCGAATCGCCGGCATCGCCAGAGGCAAGGAGGCGGCCGGACGAATCGAGCACGGTGACGTCGGCTTCATCGAGGGAAGGGATGGCCGCCGCCACCAGCTTGCGGATTCCCTCGGCCTTCGACTGAAGGTCGGAGCCGTTGGACGCGAGCAGGACCGAGGCGGTCGGGCGGCGATTGCGGTCGCGAAAGCCGGTCTGGTCCGGCATGACGATGTGGACCCGGGCCGCCTTGACGCCGTCGATCGACTGAATCGATCGGGCGATTTCGCCTTCCAGGGCACGCACCCGCGTGACCTCCTGCATGAAGGAGGTGAGGCCGAGCGAGCCCAGATTGTCGAACAGTTCATAGCCTGAATTGTTGCTGCCCGGCAGACCCTTCTCGGCAAGGATCATGCGCGCGCGGGCCGTCTGCCCTGCTTCGACGAGAATCGTGCTGCCGCCCGAATCGATGTCGTAGGCGATGCTGGCTTCGGAAAGGACAATGCCGATCCGGTTCACATCGTCGCGGTCGAGGCCGACATAGAGCGTCTCGTAGGTCGGCTGAGCCAGGAACATCACGCCGCCCATGATCAGTCCGGTCGTGAGAACGGCCACGGTCGCGAATGTCGCGAGCCGCGCCTTGCCGATTGCCGTTAGGCTTTGAAGAAGAGCCTGAAGCCGTTCTGGCACAGTTCGCACACCCTGTTCCTACAGAGGTGCAACCTATGCGACGAAACTTGCGTGGACTTGGAATGAGAAAGAGGGCCCCCGTGGAGGCCCTCCTCGATCCAGACGGTGCGAGGCGAGATCAGCGGAACAGCGCAAGCAGCGACTGCGAGCCCGAATTGGCCATGGAGAGGGCCTGGATGCCCAGCTGCTGCTGGGTCTGCAAGGCCTGAAGCCGAGTCGATTCCTCGGTCATGTCCGCGTCGACCAGCTTGCCGACACCGGCGCTGATCGAATCGCGCAGGGCTGAAACAAAGTCCGACTGGATCGAAACACGGTTCTTGGTGGCGCCGAGATCGGCGGCCGCCGTCGTCATCGCTTCCAGTGCCGTGTCGACATCGGTCAACAGGTCGGCGAGCGTGCCGGAGGTGACATCCATGTCCAGAACCGAGGTGCTGCTCGCCGTTCCTGCGGCGCCCAGAATTCCGGCCGATGGGCTGGACGTGCTGTCGACGAGCTGAATGGTGCTGAGGTCGACGTCGATCGTCGTCACCGCGACGTTGCCCGAGGAGTCACGGGTGAAGGAGGCGACGAGTTGCTTCGTACCTGATGAGGTCAACCAGTTCTCGCCGGAGAACGACGCGCTGTCGGCGATCGAGAGGAGCTGGTCCTGGAGCGCGGTGATTTCGCTCTGAACCTTCGCCTTATCGACGCCCGGCTCCTGCGCGGCGACGATCTTGCTCTTCATCTCCTGAACCACCTCGATGGCGGAGTTCATTCCGGTGTAGGCGACATCGAGCTTGGCCGATGCCAGGCCAAGGGCATCGTTGACCGTGCCGAGGGCCTTGTTGTCGGACCGCATGGTGGTTGCGATCGACCAGTAGGCGGCGTTGTCGGAGGCGTCGGAGACCCGGTAGCCGGTGGAGATGTTCTTCTGCGTGGCTTCGAGTGCCTTGTTGGTCGCCTGAAGAGACTTCAGGGCCGTCATGGCACTCGTATTCGTCATAAGGCTCGTCATGGAGATACGCCCGTACTGAAAACAAATCGGGACATGCCTCGTTCAAAGGCTGGAGCTGCGAACCGGCCTCATGCCGAGCCTTCCCAAGGGGGACTACAGCGCTCCGTCGTGCAGTATCCTCGCATGAACCCCTTTCGGCGCCGTTGAAGGTATTGGTGAACAAAGGCTGAATTCGCAGCCGAAAAGGTTGATCGCAAAGATGCGGAAAGGGCCGCCTCGCGAGAGGCGGCCCTTCGATTCGACGTCAAGTTGTCCGGTTCTAGCGGAAGAGCGACAGCAGCGACTGCGAACCGGAGTTGGCCATCGACAGGGCCTGGATGCCGAGCTGCTGCTGGGTCTGCAGGGCCTGCAGCCGGGTCGATTCCTCGGTCATGTCCGCGTCGACGAGCTTGCCGATGCCGCTCGAGATCGAATCCATCAGATTGCCGATGAAGTCGGTCTGCATGTCGATGCGGCTCTTGCTGGCGCCGAGGTCGGCGGCGGCGGTCGTCATGTCCTCGAGCACGGTCTCGACATTGGACAGCATGCCGTCAATGACCGTGTCGTCGACGTTGGCTGCCGTGATGTCGAGGTTCGCGATCGTGTAGCTCACGGCGACAGGCGTCGAAGCGCCGTTGTTCGTCGTATAGCTCGTGTTGAGAAGGCCGTTGTCGACCGGCGTGCCGGCGCTGTCATTGCCGAACAGCTTGATGTTCGACACGTCGATCGAGATCGTGCCGATCGACACCGAGCCAGTCGAACTGCGGGTGAAGGAGGCGACGATGGCCTTGCTGGTGCCCGCGCTGTCGTCGAAGCTCAGCCAGTTCTCGCCGGAGAAGGAGGCGCTGTCGGCGATCGAGGTGAGCTGGCCCTGAAGCGCGGTGATCTCGCTCTGGATCTTCTCCTTGTCGACACCCGGCTCCTTGGCAGCAACCAGCTTGGCCTTGATCTCGTCGACGACGTCGATGGCGGAATTCATGCCGGTATAGGCGACGTCGACCTTGGCGGCGCCGAGGCCGAGCGCATCCTTGACGGTGCTGAGAGCCTTGTTGTCGGAGCGCATCGTCGTGGCGATCGACCAGTAGGCGGCGTTGTCGGAGGCGTCGGAGACCCGATAGCCGGTAGAGATGTTCTTCTGGGTCGCTTCCAGAGCCTTGTTGGTCATCTGGAGTGACTTCAGCGCCGTCATAGCGGCGGTATTGGTATGGATACTGGACATAAGGGTTTGGTCCCCAGGGTTACGCACACAGGGACATGCGGAAAAGATCGCGCAGGACGATCAGAGGCTTCATGCCGATCGCCCGACCTCGTGGTCCACGCGATACCGTCAAGGTTGAGGATGCATCAGAGTTTCTAAGAAAGAGTGTGTGCAACGATAACAGAGGATTAACGCGCGGGCCCTCATGCCGCCCCGCCAGAATGGCAAAGGCCGCCCCGACAGGGGCGGCCTCCAATATCGAACCGAGGAGCGGCAGTCGCCGATCAGCGGAAGAGCGACAGCAGCGACTGCGAACCGGAGTTGGCCATCGACAGCGCCTGGATGCCCAGCTGCTGCTGGGTCTGCAGAGCCTGCAGCCGGGTCGACTCTTCGGTCATGTCGGCATCGACCAGCTTGCCGATGCCGCTGGAGATCGAGTCCATCAGATTGCCGACGAAGTCGGACTGCATGTCGATGCGGCTCTTGGTTGCACCGAGATCGGCGGCCGCCGTCGTCATGTCGCCAAGCACATTCTCGACGTTCCAGATCATGCCGTCGATCTGCACGTCGGTCGCCGAACTGATGTCCAGATTGTAGACGGACACCGTATAGGTGGCGTCGGCCGTGGCATCCCCATCGGCGTCGTAATCGGCGAGGACGGCGTCGAGGAGGCCCTGGTTCGACGAAGCGAGGGTCGAGCGGTCGGTGGTCGCGCTATCGAACAGCTTGGAGCTGAAGACGTCGACCGAGACGGTACCGATCGAGACAGAGCCGGTGGAGTCGCGGGTGAAGGAGGCGACGATTTTCTTGGTGTCGCCACTGGCGGCGCTGCTGGAGAGCCAGTTCTCGCCGGAGAAGGAAGCGCTGTCGGCGACAGACTTCAACTGCTCCTGAAGAGCCTTGATCTCGCTCTGGATCTTGGTCTTGTCGACGCCCGGCTCACGTGCGGCAACCAGCTTGGCCTTGATCTCGTCGACCACATCGATCGCCGAATCCATGGCGGTGTAGGCGACATCGACCTTTGCGGCGCCGAGGCCGAGGGCGTCCTTGACGGTGCTGAGCGCCTTGTTGTCGGAGCGCATCGTCGTCGCGATCGACCAGTAGGCGGCGTTGTCCGATGCGTCGGAGACCCGATAGCCGGTGGAGATGTTCTTCTGCGTCGCTTCCAGAGCCTTGTTCGTCATCTGGAGCGACTTCAGCGCCGTCATGGCGGCGGTATTGGTATGGATACTGGACATAAGGGTTTGGTCCCCAGGGTTACGCACACAGGGACATGCGGAAAAAATCGCGCAGGACGATCAGAGGCTTCATGCCGATCAGACAGCTGAAAGGGGCTGCACGATTGTCGTCTCGATCACAGTACCGGCCGAACGCTAATTAATCGTAATCGAACCCTCTGCGGGAGACTGGAAAGCGACGGGAAGAAGCGGGCAGGCGCAAAGAAGCCGCCGCCTCCGGCGGCTTCAGTATGTGGTTGTCGGTGCTACGAACGGAAGAGCGAGAGCAACGACTGGGCGCCGGAATTGGCCATCGAAAGCGCCTGGATACCCAACTGCTGCTGGGTCTGCAGGGCCTGCAGCCGGGTCGACTCTTCGGTCATGTCTGCATCGACCAGCTTGCCGATGCCGCTCGAGATCGAGTTCATCAGATTATTGACGAACTCGGACTGCATATCGATCCGGCTCTTGGTCGATCCGAGATCGGCGGCCGCCGTCGTCATGTCGTCCAGAATGTTGTCCACGTTCCAGATCATGCCGTCGATCTGCACGTCGGTCGCAGAGCTGACGTCCAGATTGTAGACGGACACGGTAAAGGTGGCGTCGGCCGTTGCATCCCCATCGGCATCGTAGTCCAAGAGAACGGCATCGAGCATGCCCTGGTTCGACGAGGCGAGGGTCGAGCGGTCGGTGGTGGCGCTGTCGAACAGCTTTGAGCTGAAGATGTCGACGGAAACGGTGCCTATGCTGACATTGCCGCTGGAGTCGCGCGTGAAGGACGAGACGATTTTCTTCGTGTCGCCACTCGCGGCGCTGTTGGAGAGCCAGTTCTCGCCGGAGAACGATGCGCTGTCGGCGATCGACTTCAACTGGTTCTGCAACTCCTCGATCTCGCTCTGGATCTTGACGGTGTCGACACCCGGTTCGCGGGCGGCGACGAGCTTGTTCTTGATCTCGTCGACCACCTCGATCGCCGAATCCATGGCGGTGTAGGCGACATCGACCTTGGCGGCGCCGAGTCCGAGCGCATCATTGACCGTGCTGAGAGCCTTGTTGTCGGAGCGCATGGTGGTCGCGATCGACCAGTAGGCGGCGTTGTCGGAGGCGTCGGAAACCCGATAGCCGGTCGAAATGTTCTTTTGAGTGGCTTCCAGCGACTTGTTGGTCATCTGGAGGGCCTTGAGCGCCGTCATCGCGGCGACGTTGGTATGAATACTGGACATTGAAAGGGGTCCCTAGCCGTACACACTGGGACATGCCCGACTGATCCGAGCCTGACGATGCCAAAGCATCATGCGGTTCGCGCAGAACATGGCCGCGCGGTCATCGTCCCAGATACTTTCTCAGAACATGCCTAATGAAAGATTAAAATATTTTATATTAAGCTATAAACATGCAGATAAGCGAGAAAAAGAAGGCCGTCCAAATACGGACGGCCTTCTTGTCTGTTTTTATTGCGCGTGTTTTTAGGAGCGGAAGAGCGACAGCAGCGACTGCGCGCCCGAATTGGCCATCGACAGGGCCTGGATGCCGAGCTGCTGCTGGGTCTGCAGGGCCTGCAGCCGGGTCGATTCCTCGGTCATGTCCGCGTCGACCAGCTTGCCGATGCCGCTCTTGATCGAATCCATCAGATTGCCGATGAAGTCGGTCTGCATGTCGATGCGGCTCTTGGTCGAACCAAGATCGGCGGCGGCGGTGGTCATGTCTTCCAGAACGCTCTCGACGTTGGAGAGCATGCCCTCGATGACCGTATCGTCGACATCGGCCGCCGTGATGTCGAAGTTCGCGATCGTATAGCTGACGGCGACAGGCGTGGAAGCGCCATTGTTCGTCGTATAGCTCGTGTTGAGAAGGCCGTTGTCGACCGGCGTGCCGGCGCTGTCATTGCCGAACAGCTTGATGTCCGAGACGTCGATCGAGATCGTGCCGATCGATACGCCCGCGGAACCGCGGGTGAAGGAGGCGACGATCGCCTTGCTGGTGCCCGCGCTGTCGTCAAAGCTCAGCCAGTTCTCGCCGGAGAAGGAGGCACTGTCGGCGACGGACTGCAACTGGCCCTGGAGCGCTTCGATCTCGCTCTGGATCTTGGTCTTGTCGACACCCGGCTCACGCGCGGCAACCAGTTTGGCCTTGATCTCGTCGACCACTTCGATGGCCGAGTTCATCGCCGTGTAGGCGACGTCGACCTTGGCGGCGCCGAGGCCGAGCGCATCCTTGACGGTGCTGAGCGCCTTGTTGTCGGAGCGCATCGTCGTCGCGATCGACCAGTAGGCGGCGTTGTCGGAGGCGTCGGAGACCCGATAACCGGTGGAGATGTTCTTCTGGGTCGCTTCCAGAGACTTGTTGGTCATCTGCAACGACTTCAGCGCCGTCATGGCGGCAACATTGGTATGAATACTGGACATTGGAATGGTCCCTACGGGTGAAGCCATAAAGGGACATGCCGGCTATTTCGGGCGCGACGATCAAGGGCCTCATGCCGATCGCCCAGCCCCGGAGGCTGGCGCGACAACCGTCGACCCCGACAATGCGCGTTAATGCCTAAGGAAACGTAAGAAAAGTGCTAAGAAACGGTAAATGTTATCGTTTTCTTAGCCATGCCAACCGATCCCGGAATCGTGAGGAAACCCTTGCCCACGACGCCCTTCAGGTGAATGAACGGACCATCGAGCCGACCAGAAGGTTCCAGCCGTCGATCAGGACGAAGAAGAGAACCTTGAGCGGCAGGGAGAGCACCGTCGGCGGCAGCATCATCATGCCCATCGCCATGGTGATCGTGGATACGACCAGGTCGATGACGAGGAACGGCAGCACGACCAGAAAGCCGATCTCGAAGCCGCGCCGCAATTCGGAGATCATGAAGGCGGGAATGAGAATGCTGTAGGCCACCGTTTCGCCGTCATCTTTTCCGGCGACCTCGGCATCGGCATCGACGATCGGTTGGAGCGTGGCACCAACGCCCACGAAGGGATCATCGCCGTCGGCTTTCGGCTGCGCCGGAAGCGGCTGGGCAGGGCGCCTCGCCGCGCGGACTCCTGCCCGGATCGGGGCGACAGGTCGGCGAACAGGCGCAGGTCGGTATCCCGCACATTGGCCAGCATGAAGCGGCGGAATGGTTCGGCCGTGCGGCGGAAGCCTTCTTCCTGGCTGATCTCGTTGCGCATCATCGGGCCGAGGCCGTCGTTCCAGGCGCGATCGACAACCGGGTTCATGACATACCATGTCATGAAAAGGGCCAGGCTGACGAGGATCAGATTGGCTGGCGTCGTCTGGAGGCCGAGGCCGGAGCGCATGATGGAGAACACTACGATGAAGCGCGTGAAGCTGGTGACGGAGATCAGGATGCCCGGCGCCAGCGACAGGACCGTCAGAAGCCCGAAGAGTTGGACGATGTAGCCGGCCGTCTGCCCGTCGGTCTTTTCACCGGGCTGGAGGAAGGCGGGGAGCTGCAATTGCTGCGCAAGCGCCGGCTCGGCCAGAACGAGCAGAACCGACGCCGCGCCAGCGCCGGCAGAAGCGCACGAAACGCTCTCATTCAAACACCATCATGCGCACATAGAGATCGGTGATGCCGCCCTCGCTCCGGATCCGGGCGCGCCGCTGCAGATCGTCTCGAATCCGCAGATAGCCGTTCGGGCTGCGCAACTGGTCGAGGCGAAGCTGCCGGACATATGCGGTGATGTCCTGATGGACCAGCTCCAGCGTCGCCTCGTCGGCCAGGCCGGTGGTCTTCACCGCGATCTGGAGGCGCATCAAGATGTTGTTCGGGACGGCCAGATTGACGGTGATCGGTGCCAGATCGACGATCTTGGCCAGCGCGTCGCCGAGCGCGCCGGCGGCGGTGTCGTGCGGCGGCCATGCCGGGCGTCGACGCCTCGTCGGTTCCGGTCGACGCTGGTTCAGGACGGGCGAGGGCGGCTTCCATCCGGGGCGCCAGAACGAATGAGCCAACGCCGAAGCCAGCGCCGCCGCCCACCGCCAGCATGATGGCGACGGGGATCAGCAGCGTCTTGACGATCCCGGCCTTGGGCTGCTTTCCGGGTGCGGGACTGATCAGGGACATGGCCGCTTTTCCTAGAGGGGCGTGATCAGGTCGATGACCTGCTGGCCCCAGGGCGGTTGCTGGACCTCGCTGATGCGGCCGCGGCCGCCGTAGGAGATGCGTGCTTCGGCGATCCGGTCATAGTCGATCGTATTGTTCGGACCGATATCGCCCGGCCGGACAATGCCTGCGACCTGCAGGATGCGCAGTTCTGCGTTCACGCGAACCTCCTGCGTGCCACGAATGACGAGATTGCCGTTCGGCAGGACCTCCGTCACGACCGCGCCCATCGAGAGGCGGATGACCTCGGAGCGGGTGGTCGAGCCGCTGCCGGTGAAATCGGAGGAATGGGATGCGCCGAGCGAGCCGGTGCCCGTGCCGGTTCCGGCTTTCTCCTTGGTGCCCGTGACCGCGAAATCATAGCTGCCGTCGAGACCGAGGGAGCGGCCCGAGGTTCGCGACCGATCGGATTCATTGGAGATCTGGGCGCGGTCGTTGATCTGGATCAGCACCGTCAGCAGGTCGCCCGGCGCCAGCGCGCGCTGCGAAACATAGAGACCGCTGCCCTGCCGGTTCCAGAGGGAATAGCCTCGCTGCGGCGACGACTGATAGGCGGGATAGGCTTGCCAGGCGACCGGCGTCGCGGTGGCGATGCCGGCGCCGACCGCCGACATGTCCGGCGGGCGATTGATTTCACTCAGCGTCTGCGAACAGCCGCCGAGCAGGAGACCGCCAAGGACAAGCGCTGCAGCACGGAGCAAGGGGCGCATGATCATCCGTTTTTCTTTCGGGCGCTTGCCGCCATGATGGCGGTGATCCCGGCGGCCTTCTTCGCCTCCATCTCGTTGAGGATGGTGCCGGACTTGCCGGGCGGCATCTTCAGGAGGATGGCGGAAGCCAGCATCGGGTCGACGATGGTGAGGCGCTCGGCGGCCGCCTCGGGCCGCATCTTCTCGTAGATGGCGATCAATGTCTCCGACGCGTTGTTGGAGAACGCATCACGACGTTGTACCCATTTCTCGAATTCCGCCTTCTTCGTCTCGATCAGTTCGAGGCCGTGCTCCAGTTCACTCTGCAGCTTCCTGAGTTCCTCTTCCCGGGCCGAGTAACGCAGCTCGCGGGCCTGGTCGACGATGGCGTTGCAATAGGTCGCCTCCTCCGGCAGGACGACCTCGTCCTGGCTCAGCTGCAGATGCTTCGGCAGGCGCGCGGTCGTCGCAGCGCTCGAGTGCTGTTCCGTCGTCGGATCGCCGTCGTCGGCTGCAACGGCGGGCACCACGGCGGCAAGCGAGGCCAGGAGAAGAAGAGCGGAGCGGGCCATCATTGGAGCACCAACTCGGCCTGCAAGGCGCCGGCCGACTTGATGGCCTGCAGGATGGCGATGGTATCGGCGGGCTTTACGCCGAGCCTGTTGAGTCCGGCGGCGATCTCGCTCAGGCTGACACCGTTGAGGATCGAGACCGGGCCGTCGGACTGGGCGACGTCGACAAGGCTGCGGGGCTCGACCGCGGTGACGCCATCGGAGAAGGGCGCCGGCTGCACGACCTGCGGCAGTTCGGTGACCGAGACGGCGAGAGCGCCCTGGCTGACGGCGACCGGAGAGATGCGGACATCGGCGCCGATGACGATGGTGCCCGTGCGCTCGTCAATGACGACCCGGGCCGGCTGGTCGACGACGACGGGAATGTTCTCGATCGACGCGACGAAGCGGGCCGGGCTGACGCCGGCCGGCACGGACAGGGCGACCGTCCGGGAGTCCACCTCGCGGGCAACCGTCTTTTCCCAGGTGCGCTTGGCGAACCCGTTGATCGAATCGGTCAGGCGGACGGCAGTGGTGAAGTCCGGATTGCGAAGCTGGACCGTCAGCGTTCGATCTTCCTCGAAGGATGCGGCGACGGCGCGTTCGACGATCGCGCCATTGGGAATGCGCGCCGAGGTCGGCACTCCGCGGCTGACTTCTTCGGCCTGGCCCTCGATCGCGAAGCCGCTGGTCACGACCTGGCCCTGCGCCGCAGCGTAGATCTCGGCGTCCGGTCCCTTGAGCGGCGTCAGGACAAGGGTTCCGCCGAGCAGCGAGCCGGCATCGCCGAGCGAGGAGACCGTGACGTCGATGCGGGTGCCGGGACGGACGAAGGGTGGCAGGGTCGCGGTCACGAGAACCGCCGCGACATTGCGCGAGCGGATCTGACCCAGTTCGGTCGCGATGCCGAGATTGTCGAGCATGGACCGCATCGACTGCTCGGTGAATGGCGAATTGCGCAGGCTGTCGCCGGTGCCCTTCAGGCCGACGACGAGACCATAGCCATATAGCTGATTGTCGCGCGAACCGGTGATCGAGGCGATGTCCTTGAGCCGTGAATAGCCGCTGAAGTCGGTGTCGGCGCCGGCCAAGCAGACTCGCCGGATTGAGGATCATCAGCACGAGAACGGAAGGAGGCGATTGCTCTTCTCATGGCAGCAGCACCGCCGTGCCGTCGGCTCTGGCGAGCGCCTCGATCTGCCGTCCGGTGTCGCGGTTGCGCAGCGTGACCGCCTGACCCGGCGCGGCATCGGTCAGCGCGACCGCGTCCATGCGGATCGACAAGGCGCCGCTCTGGTAGGTGACCGGAACGAGCGATCCGGCGCTGATGGCCGATCGCTGGCGCAGATGGGACAGGAGGATCAGCCGGTCCGGCAGGATCGTCCGGTCGGCGACCATGCCACTGGTCTGTTCGAGCGCGCTGGCGAAGGGCGCATCGGAGAGGACGCGGCCCTTGGTATTGAAGATGCGCAGGTCGCCGCCGTCGACAAGTTCGCCGGGATGGATGACGCGTTTGGCGATGACGACCGGTTCGGCCCATGCGGCAGGCGCCGACACGCCGCCGAGCGACTGCCAGCGATATCGCCATCGCGCCTGCCGATTCGGAAGGATGGCGCGCGCCTCGTGAATGTGCCCGGCTTCATTGGCTCTATCTCAGATTCCGGGCCACCGTGCCGGCCATGTCGTCGGCGGCCTGGATGACCTTCGAGTTCATCTCATAGCCGCGCTGGGCGGCGATCAAGCGCCGTGATTTCCTTGACGGGATCGACGTTGGAGCTTTCCAGATAGCCCTGCCGGACCGTGCCGAAACCGGGATCGCCCGGGACGCCGGCGACCGGCTCTCCGGAGGCCTCGGACTGGCGGAAGAGGTTGTCGCCGAGCGGGATCAGGCCGGCCTCGTTGGCAAAGCTGGCGAGCGTGATCTGGCCGACTTCCTGCAACTCGTTCTGGCCGTCGATCTGGGCGAAGACCTGGCCGCTCTCGCTGATCGAAACGGCGACCGCGTCGGAGGGAATGGTGATCGCAGCGGCGAGCGGCATGCCGTTCGGCATCACGATCTGGCCGGTGGCATCGGTGTTGAAGGCGCCTGCGCGCGTATAGAGCGTTTCGTCATTGGCGCCGCTGACGACGAACCAGCCCTTGCCGTTGAGGGCGACGTCGAGCGCATTGCCGGTGCTCTCCAGCGTACCCTGCTCATGCACGTTTCGGATGGCGGCACTGCGGACACCGAGGCCGAGATGGGCGCCTTCCGGTATCAGACCCGTGTCCGCCCGCGCGGCGGAGCCCTTCAGGCGCTCCGTCTGGTAGAGAAGGTCGGTGAATTCGGCCCGCGCCCGCTTGAAGCCCGTCGTGTTGATGTTGGCGACGTTGTTGGCGATGACTTCCAGATTGGTCTGCTGGGCGGTCATGCCGGTCGCGGCAATGGAGAGGGCGCGCATCGTTCAATCTCCTCAGATCTGCATGCGACTGATGTCGAGAAAGGCATTGACGATCTTGTCGCGCACGGCGATCGCCGTCTGCAGGGATTGTTCCGCCGTCATCACCGCCTCGGCGACCTCGCGCGGGTCCGGCCTGACCGGAAAGGCCGGCCATGGACATCCGGTCCGCTTCGCCGATCTGATCGGCGACGTTGCGGACGCCCTCGGCAAGAGCGCTGGCGAAATCGCCCGCCGGCGCGACAGGCTTGGCCATGCCGGCCTCGGCCGTGGTGCCGAGCCGTGCGGCGGATATGGCGGAGAGCTTGTCGATCATCGCGTGTTCATCATGTCGATGGTCAGCGAGACGAGCTCGCGCACCTGGCGCATGACCTGCAGGTTGGCCTCGTAGGACTGGTTGGCGTCGCGCATGTCGGCCATCTCGACCAGCACGTTGACGTTCGGCATGCGTACGTAGCCATTGGCGTCGGCGGCCGGGTTGCCGGGGTCGTATTCCATCGGGAAGGCGCGCTGGTCGCCGCTGATGTCGCGCACCCGGACCGAAACGCCGCCGGTTGTCTTGTCGAGTTCGGATTCGAAGCTCACCAGCCTGCGGCGGAACGGGTCCTGGGCGGGGGTCGAAGCCGTGGAGTTGGCATTGGCGATGTTCTCCGAGACGACCTTCAGCCGCTGGCTCTGCACCTGGAGGCCGGAGGACGAAACACGAAGCGAGGTGAGCAGCGGGTCCATGATCAGGGCTTCGCGACGGAGAGGATCATGCGATGGAAGGCTTTGGCGATCGAGGTGTTCAGCTCGTAGGACTGGCGCAGCTCGGTCTGCTCGACGATCTCGTTCTCGACCGAGACCGGCTGTTCGGTCCCGTAGACCTCCGCCGTGCCGTATCTGCCGCCGACATTGCCGGCGCTGGCGAGATGCAGCGGGCTGGTGCGGCTCATCGTCCCGGCCTTGTCGTCAAGGACGGCCTGGAAGGGCGAAACCCTGGAAGCCTTGTAGTCGGGCGTCTGCGCGTTGGCGATGTTGTTCGCCACCGTCTGCTGGCGAATCGTCAGCCATTCGGCATGCCTCGATGCGAGGGAGAAGATCGGCAGAGACGACATGGTGCATTCCTTTCGGAAGCACCCTAGGCGGGGTTACTTGCGCGTAGCTTGCGAGACCCCGAGCCCCTGCAACTCGTCGAGAGGCAGCCGTTCCATGCTGCCGTCCTCGAAGAGCAGCGTCACCGCATGCTCGTCGCTGCGGACGGAACTGACCTTGTGGCCGTCGGCCAGGATCGAGCCCTTCTGGATCATCCGGACGGCTCCGCCGTCGACGATGGCGGCCCGCCCGTTGAGCGCCGCCAGCGCACGGCGGCCGGACGTGACCCTGTCGCGCTGCCAATCGGTGAACGCGTTGGAGGTGCCGAAGGGCGAGAACGTCGCATCGCCTTTTCGGCCGGCCAGAAATTCCTCGGAGCGTTGTGACGGGGTCACCGTGCCGACCGCGAGGTCGTCGTAGGGGGTCGCGATGAATCGCGCGCTGGTTGAGGTCCTCGTCGCTCTCCTCCCGGATCAGATCGGCATCGGCCAGTTCGACGACGACGCCGTCATAGTGCATCTCGGGCGGGCCGAAGCGATCCGGATGGGCGGCGACGAAGAACGGCAGCGCGGCGCTGGCGACGGCGACGCCGGCGCCGGTCAGCGCCAGCAGGCCATCACCCAAACGGGAAAGCAGCGCCGGCCCCGAAAACAGGATTGCGAGCGCCCGGAGCGGTCGGAAAAGCATTCTGTGGGTCCTCCGGTGGGGGAGTCGAAACCGCCTTCAGGCGGCGGGCGATGGCGTCGAACGGGTCACGCAGTCCCGTCTGGCCGGGGCTCTGCCTGATGGCGTCGTAGATGACCGGGACCATGTCCACGGCCTTGTCGAGGAAGGGATCGGCACCGCGCCGCCAGCCGCCCAGCAAGCGCAGGTCCTGGGTTTCCTCGTAGCGGGCGATCAGCGCCTTCAGTTCGGTGACGAAGAGGCGGTGCTCCTCGCTCCAGGCCCGCAGCGCCAGGCGGGACAGTGACTGGGTGATGTCGACCGGCGGGTAGCGTCCCTCGGAGGCGATCGCCCGCGAAAGAACGACGTGGCCGTCGAGGATGCCGCGAAGCGTGTCGCCGATCGGTTCATTGTGCTCGTCACCGTCGACGAGCACGGTCGCGATCATGGTGATCGAACCGCCGCTGCCGTCGAGCGCCGGTCCACCGCGCTCCATCAGCCGGGGCAGTGCCGCGAAGACGCTCGGCGGGTAGCCCCTGGCGATCGGCGCCTCGCCGAGGGCGATGCCGATCTCGCGCAGGGCATGGGCGTAGCGCGTGACGGAATCGAACAGGACCAGCACGCGCTTCCCCTGATCGCGATACCACTCCGCCGTCGCCATCGTCAGTTCGGCGGCCCGCACCCGCATCAGGGCGCGTCTCGTCGCTGGTCGCAACGATCGTCACGGCCTTGGCGCGTGCTTCTTCCTGCAGCGTTTCCTGCATGAATTCCCGTGCTTCGCGCGTTCTCTCGCCGATCAGGCCGATGATCACGGCGTCGAACGCGCCGGAATTGGCGAGCATGGACAGCAGCGTCGACTTGCCGACGCCCGAGCCGGCGAAGATGCCGAGACGCTGGCCGTAGCAGAGCGGGCGTGAAGACATCGATGGCGGCGACGCCGGTGCGGAATGCCTCGTCGACGCGGCATGCGGAGAGGATGCGTCGCTGCCTCGCCGAGATGGCAGGCTCTTCCTGTTGCGCCTTCGTCGCGATCATCGCCTGGCCGTCGACCGGCATGCCGAGCCCATTGAGGATGCGGCCACGCCAGGCTTCGTCGGGCGTGCCGATCTGTGGCGGCATCCGCAGGACGATGTCGTCGCGACGGATGCGATAGCCGTCCACGAAGGGCGCGGCGCGAACATCCGTCGCGTCGATACGGACGACCTGGATCGGAACCGGTCCGTCCTGGGTCTGGCAGATCAGGCACTCGCCGAGGCTGACGCTGTAGCCGAGGCCGCGCAGGCGCAATTGCCCCGACGAGATCGCGAGGACGCGGCCGCATTCATGCGGCATCGGGGAGGCGCCGGCGGCGAAGGCCGTCAGCGCCTGGAGACGGGGCTGGCAGATCACTGGCCACCCAGGAACTTGACGGCATCATCCGTCTTGTCGGTGGTCTTGGACATCAGGCTGTTGACCGATTCGAAGCGGCGCTGCAGCGAGATCAGCTGCGTCATCTCCCGGACGGGATCGACGTTCGATTCTTCGATGAAGCCCTGCACGACACCGATATCGCCACGGTCGACAAGCGGCTCGGGTGTCGAGGTCGGAACGATCGCCGAACCTTCCGAGCGGGCGATCTCGTTGGACGGGCTCGTAGCCGAAGAGGCCGATCGACCCGACGATCTTGCCGTTCTGGTAGAGGACGCCGTCCTGACCGGCCTGGAGCGGACCCGCGGCCCCGTCGACCTGGATCGGCGCGCCGCCGGCATCGATCACCAGATCGCCGTTCAGGGTCTGCAGCTGTCCATCCGTGCCGAGAGTGAAGCGGCCATCTCTGGTCAGGACCGTCCCGGCGCCTGAGCGGATACCGAACCAGGCATTGCCGTTGATGGCGAAATCCAGCGAATTGCCCGTCTCGACCAGCGCGCCCGGGCGCGTATCGATATAGGTGCCGCCTTCCTTGACGAAGACATTCTCGCCGGCGTCCGTCTTGCTGAGCGCTTGCTCGAACCGCACGCGGGTGGCGCGGAAGCCGACGGTATTCACGTTGGCGACATTGTCGGCCAGCGTCTCCATGCGCTTCTCGATCGCCATCTGCGCCGAAAGGCCGATATAGAGGCTGTCCTTCATCGGTTCGTCCTGTGCTACCGGGTGAGAAGGGACAGGAGCATGTCCGCAGACAGGGTTCCGCCGGTGCTGCCGAACAGCAATCCCACGCTGGAAGCCGCGGCCGCCTCGCCGTTCTGCGCATCCCACATCGCCGAGAAGCGCTCGATCGACTTGGCCAGCTTGTCCGGATCCTTGAAGTCGGTGATGTCGACCCGCTCTTCGAGCATCTCGATCTGCTTGTCGATGTCGAGCATCGCCATCTCGTCGGGCAGGCTGTACATGGTGCGGACCACCTGGAAGATGGCGGAATCGGCCAGGATGCCGGTGACGCTCTCGAGGTCCGGCGCCTTTCTCTCGAAATACATCGCCAGCCGCACGGCGTCGTTCTTCTCGCCCTCGTTCTGTTCCAGCGTCTGCCGGTTATAGAGATCGACGGTGCCTTGCTGGGCTCGTGGTGAAGGTCGTCGCCGTGCCGCCATAGGCGGCGAAGTTGAAGGCTTTCGCGAAGGCGGTATAGCGGCTGTCGGCAAGCTTGTCGGCGAAACCGTCCGGGCCTTCCTCCAGAACCTTCAACATGAAGGCCTTGGCGTAGGACATGTCCTCCAGACCATAGGCCTTGGCGGCGTAGTTCAGCAGCCGCGTGTCGTCGACCATCTCCTCGGCCGATTTCACCTTGGTGATGTTCTCGAGGTAATAGGCGGTCTCCCGCGCGACCATCGGATCCTTCTTCACGATGGTCATGTGAGCGGTCCAGATTCTGGGTGGTCAGATTGTATGCGGCGTAGGTGCTGAGCATGACCGCGTTTTCCCTCAGGCCGAAAAGCGTTAAAATATCGGCGAATATCGCAAATATTGCTTAACGGCCTTGCGCGAAACTGACGTGTTCCGCCGCCGCTTCAACTCGCATTCGGCGGCACCTGCTCCGGTCGGCGGAGCCTTCCAGCCCGGCGCAAGGATTCGCCACTAGCGTCACCATCGAACGGCGGCAGACCGTCGATGGAGAAGATCGTTGGGCGTCATACTCGGTGTCATTGTTACGTTCGGCTGCGTGATCGGCGGCTACATGGCGATGGGCGGCCATCTGCAGGTTCTCCTGCAGCCGTGGGAATACGTGATCATCGGCGGCGCCGCGCTCGGCACATTCCTCGTCGCCAATCCGCTGCCGGTCGTGAAGGACACCGGCAGGAGCCTCGTGGAGGCGTTGGGCGGAAAGGCGCCGAACGAGAAGGACTATCTCGACATGCTGAGCCTTCTCTACACGCTGCTGCGGCAGTTGAAGGACCGGCCGAAGAGCGAGTTCGAGAACCACATCGACAATCCGGACAGCAGCCCGATCTTCGAGGCCTATCCGACCATCCAGAAAAATCACGAGTTCCGCAATTTCATCTGCGACTACCTGCGGCTGATCATGGTCGGCAATGCCCGACCGCACGAGGTCGAGGCGCTGATGGAGGAAGAGATCCAGACGCTCCGCCACGATGCGCTCAAGGGCTACCACGCGCTGCAGGCAACGTCGGACGCCCTGCCGGCGCTCGGCATCATCGCCGCGGTTCTCGGTGTGGTGAAGGCAATGGGCAAGATCAACTCGACGCCGGAAGTGCTCGGGGGGCTGATCGGCGCGGCACTGGTCGGCACCTTCTTCGGCATCTTCGCATCCTACGCGATCGTCGGACCGCTTGCCGCAAAGGTGAAGCTGATGCGCGAGAAGGACATGCGCAAATACTTCGTCGCCAAGCAGACGCTGATCGCGCACATGAACGGATCGGTGCCGCAGGTCGCTCTGGAGTTCGGTCGCAAGGCGATCTCCGCCCATGACCGTCCTTCCATCAACGCGGTCGAGGAAGCGACCGTAACTGCAGGAGTCGTCGCATGAGCCTCAATACGCTGAGCAAAACGGAGAGCCTGTCGCGTTTCGTCGAGGCCCTTCAGGCGAGGACGACGGTGGCAAGGGATACCTCCGATCAGGATGAGCGTCTCGGCCGGGCGCTCGCGCACGCCATGACCGGCGACCTCGGACCGGATATCGCCGGACTCGCCCGTTTCAGTTTCGAGAGCGCGACACGCACCGAAATCGGCGCCTGGCATGCGGAACAATCAGCCAATTCGGTGCTCGTTCGCTGCGGCGACGGCCTTGATGCCAACAAGGGCGAGATGGCCGCACCGACGCTGCTGGCGACCGTGGAGATGCAGTCCGTTCGCGACGTCGCGACCCTGCTCCTGGGCGGAACACTGTCGGCGACGAGCGAGAAGAGCGACAAGCCGCTGACCCGGATCGAGCAGTCGATCTGCGACATGCTGTGGCGCGATCTGATCGTCGCGATCGGCAAGGAGACCAAACACGAAATCGGAATGCCGGAGCTATGCCGCTCGGCCGAAGTGGACCTGACGGTTATCAAGGCGAAGCGCGTCCTCGTCCTGCGCTTCACGGTCACCGTCGGCGGCCGGGACGGCATGATGCAGATGACGATCCCGGTGGAACGGTTGCCGGAACCGGTCATGCCGGCCGCAGCGGCGGCGCGGCGAGGCGGGCCGGGGCCAGGCCAATGATGACAGGAACGGGCCGCGCTTCGGCGGTCTGCGGGTCGAGGCGACCATCCGCATCTCGGGCGGCATGCTGACCTACCGGGAGATAGAGCAGTTGGAGGTCGGAAGTGTCATTCCGCTGGCCGACGCCTCTTTCTCGAACTGCATCATGCAGGTGGGAGAGGAGGTTCTCGCCACCGCCCGCGTCGGCAAGAGCGGCGATCACTACTGCATTCGCATCAACGACGATCCGGCCACGAACTGATCCCTCCGACGGATCGGTCGCCCGCAACCTAACGGATGGAAGCCATGGGACTGGAAAGTCTTCAGGACGAACTCAGCGAGCATATGAGCCAGATGGGCGGGTCTGATCCCGACGCGACGCCGGCGCGGGAGGCCAAGCCCGCCAGGTCGACGTCGCGTTCGCCGATCGCGATCCAGAACATCCCGCTCGAACTGGAGGTGGTTCTCGGCCGGATCGGCATGACGGTCGCCGAACTCGGACGTATCGGCCCCGGTCAGGTTCTTTCGCTCAACAAGATGATCGGCGAGCCGATCGATCTGATCGTCAACGAGACGAAGATCGGTACGGCCGAGCTGATCGCGCTGGAAGGCGAACCGACGGCCTATGGGCTGAAGATCCTCTCGATCGAGGGCAGCGGCGCCTGACGGTTCCGAGCACCGGCGAAACAGCATGATCCAGCTAATCGATACGCATCGGGCGATCGCCGTGATCATGGCGATGGGCAAGGATCGCGGCAAGGAGTTCATCCGGAACTTCCAGCCCGAAGAGCTTCGGCATATGGCCCAGTGCGCCCGCAACATGTCGCGGCTTACGGAGGACGATTTGAAACAGGTTGTCGGCGATTTCGAGAACATGTTCGTCACCGGCGCGGGTATCGACGAACTGGACACGCGGGTGGCCGAGATGCTCGCCAATTCCTTCGGCGAAGAGGGTCTGGTCAACCTGCTCGGGAAGAACGACAACGACAATGCGTCGATCTGGAACAAGCTCGCCAGTGTGGACGCGGATGGCCTGTCGGAATTCCTTACCGAGGAAAGCGACCTCGTCACCGCCTATGTGCTGTCGCGCCTGCCGGACCAGAACGTGGCGCGCCAGTTGCTTATGCTGGATCGCGAAAAGCGCAGCGCGGTGATCGGATTCATGATCGCCGCCAAGCCGCCGAGCGATGCTGTCGTCGCGCTGATCGAGGATCGCCTGCGGGAAACCTTCGGCAGCGACGATAGTGGCGGTGGCGGTGAGCGGTCCCGCATGGTGGCCGCAGCGCTGAACGAGTTCGACCGGGCCGAGCTGGACGAATTGATGGACGACCTGAAGGGCCTGGTGCCGCCGAAGCGGCTCGCCGAGGTCAGGTCTCACCTGTTCCGCTTCGAGGATCTGCCGCTGCTCGACCAGGCGGCGCTGTCGGCCATCTTCGACAGCATGCCGCAGGACCTGCTGACGATTGCGCTGAAGGGCGTGAACGAGCAGACGCGGGAGGCGGTGCTGGGCGCTGTCGGCCAACGCAACCGCCGCATGATCGAAGCCGAGCTTGCTTCGCCGAAGCCCATTCCGGAGACCGAGATCGTCAGTGCCCGCCGGAAGATCGTCGCCGATGTGCTGCGCCGTGCGCAGAACGGCGAGTTCAGCCTTCCCTCGGCCGAAAACTAGCCGCTGGGACTGATCCGCGATGAGCGAGCAGGACAAGGACAGCAAAACCGAGGATCCGACCGAGAAAAGGATCCGGGATGCGCTGGAGAAGGGGCAGACGGCGGTGTCGCGGGAGACGACGCTGGCGGTCTCTCTCGGCGCCATGCTGATCTGGGTGCTTTTGGCGGCGAAGGGCTCGGTCAGCCGTTTCGCCTCCGATCTCGGCTATATCGTCGACAATGCCGCGGGCGTGCCGATCGGTTCGGCGGAGGATTTACGGCGGCTGCTCTGGCATCTGATGCCGGTGGTCGGCGCCATCGTCGTGCCGCTTTTCCTGCTGCTGATCGTTGCCGGTATCGGCTCGTCCGTCCTGCAGAACGCGCCGCGGATGGTTCCGAACCGGATTCAGCCCAAGTGGAGCAAGGTCTCGCTCGTCAAGGGATGGAACAAGATCTTCGGCAAGCGCGGCCTGGTCGAGTTCGCCAAGTCGCTGGCGAAGTTCCTGTTCGCCGCGCTGCTCGTCGGGGTGCTGCTCCGCGCCCGCCTGCTGGAGCTGCCATCCTATCTCAATCTGGACGTCACGGCCTCGCTGTCGGGGCTCGTCCACACGATCACGCTGCTCGTCACCTATCTCTTCGTCTTCATGCTGATCATCGGCGTGATCGATTTCAGCGTCTCCCGCACGATGTGGCGCGCGGATCTGCGGATGACAAAGCAGGAGGTCAAGGAAGAGCACAAGCAGGCGGAAGGCGACCCGCTGGTGAAGTCGCGCATCCGCGCGGTTGCCCGGGCGCGTGCGCGCAGCCGGATGATGGCGTCGGTGCCGGAAGCGACGCTCGTGGTCGCCAACCCAACGCACTTCTCGGTCGCGCTGCGGTACAATCCGGACAAGGATCCCGCGCCGCGCGTCATCGCCAAGGGGACCGACGAGGTCGCGTTGCGCATCCGGCGGATCGCCGAGGAGGCAGGGGTGCCGATCTTCGAGGACGTGCCCCTGGCGCGGTCGCTCTACCGCGCCGCGCCGCTCGATTCCCTCATCCCGACAGAGTTCTACCGTGCTGTCGCGGCCCTTATTCGTCTCGTTCAGAAAACCGGATCAGCCGATGCTGCCTACTGATCAGAAGCATGTTCGCGAAGCCATCCTTTCACAAGGGATCGCTCCCTTTGCCGAAGAGCTGATGCTGGCGGAGCCGGTGCATTTCGCGGCCTTCATCGCGCTCGATCTGCACGTGTCGCTGGCGGAGATCGTCAACGAGGCCGCCAATTTCCATTTCACGCCAGGCTTCATCACCCTCGGCAACAGTTCCAGCATCGTGCTCAGCTGGAACAAGCTGCCGGAAATCTGCCTCGACCTGTCGCTGAGCCGCGACGACATGCAGGCCTATTTCCGCCTTTTCCTCTCCGCCGAGGGGCCGCGAGTGCAGCTCGACTACATCGCGTTCGCCAACAATAGCAGCGATCCGGACGACAATACCCGCCATTTGGCGCAGACGCTGCAGTCACAGCAATACATGCTGACCTGAGCGGCCGCTGCGCCAGGCCATCTGCCTTTACCGTCGCCTCCACAATCAGAAGGCCCGGATCCTGAGATCCGGGCCTTCTGATTGTTTGTCAGCCTAAGATAGCGCGCTGGAACGCCTAGCCCTTGAACAGCGCCAGTATGTTCTGGGCCGACGAGTTGGCAATGGAGAGAGATTGCACGCCGAGCTGCTGCTGGGTCTGAAGCGCCTGAAGACGGGTGGATTCCTCGCTCATGTCGGCGTCGATCAGCGACGAGATGCCGCGCGTCATGGCGTCCATCAGCGTCGCCACAAAGTCGGTCTGCATGTCGAGGCGACTCTTCATGGCGCCGAGGTCCGACGCCGCGTTGGTCAAATCCGTGAAGGCCGTGTGCACGAAATCGATCATGTCATCGATGGTCGAATCGGTGACGTTGGCGGCCGTGATGTCGAGCGACAGGATCGAGAAGGTGACGTCGGTCGGGGTGGTGCCCGACGTCGTCTCGACCTCCAGCAGTCCGGCGCCGCCCGCGTCGGTCAATGCCAGCGTGCTGATGTCGATCTTGATCGTATCGACGGTCACCGTGCTGCCGGTGCGGTTGAACGACGAGACGATCTCCTGTGTCGCGGCGTAGCCTGAAGAGGAGGAATCGACGTTGAGCCAGTTCTCACCGGAGAAGCTCGCCGACTGGGCGATGCCGATCAGTTGCTCCTGGAGCTGGTTGATCTCGTCCTGGATCTTCTGCTTGTCCACGCCAGGCTCGCGCGCGGCAACGAGCTTGGACTTGATGGCGTCGACGACATCGATGGCGGAATTGAGCGCGGTGTAGGTGACGTCGATCTTGGCCGTACCGAGGCCGAGTGCGTCCTGGACCGTGGAAAGCGCCGCCTTGTCGGACTTCATGACCGTGGCGATCGACCAGTAGGCCGCATTGTCGGAGGCTTCGGCGACGCGATAGCCGGTCGAGATGCGCTTCTGGGTCTCTTCCAGCGCCTTGTTGGTGGTTTCCAAGGTGCGGAGCGCCACCATGGCGGCCGAATTGGTTCTGATGCTCGTCATCTGCACAGACTTTCCTGGGCACCGTTCATTCGGCGCATTGTCATCGGACATACCGGATCCTCCGGCCCGACCGGGCGGCTTCATGCCTCGGCTCCTCATGAACCGCTGGTCGCCCCTTCAAATGTTAACGATCCCTTAACGGAATGCGTTAACAAATGGTTAACAAGACTGGTTTCAATACTCTTAACATCAACAAATCCACTTTTCTTTTTCCCGAGGCGTCTAGCCGCCATCCTGGCGCGCCATGAACCCCATATTGCCGACCTCGATTTTCCAGATCGCCTTGTCCTGCCCCATCGTCGCGAGAGCGGCCGTGATTCGCTGCGCCAGCCGGTCCCGGTGCACAAGAACATCGGGATCGAGGTCCTGTACCTGATGGGTGCTGGCGAGGAGGCCGAGGGCCGCCGTCACATAGGCGGTCGCCGCCGAATCGGTGAGGCTGTCGTCGTGCGTGCCCCGAACATCCACAACGACATAGCCGTCGGTCTTCTCGCCCTCGCGGCGCGGCACGGCGATGCTGTAGGCTTTGAAATCGGTTCCCACCAGTTCCACATCGGCGGACAAACCCGGTGCGTTCGGCGGCAGGGCCGCGTAGGCCCCGACCGCCGCTCCGGCGAAAATGGCAATGAATCCCGGAACCAGAACCTTCAAATTCCATCTCCATTTGCCGTGATCCTACGAGCCGAAGTTTGCGCGAGCCTGATCAGTCGGCAGCGAAGGTGCTTTGGCGGCCCGTTTACTGATGGTTAAGCCCAATATGGCTAACGTCGACGCCATTGGGAGCGAGTGTCGGGGACGCTTGTGGGCATGCAGGCCGATCCCTCCGCCGTCAGTGCGGGCTGTTTTCATCGGCCAGGACCTCTGGGGACTTTCATGACCGTCTCGACGGCGACGAAAGCGCCCGCTGCGAACGATGTTCGCGCGGCGACTGTCATTCGACCATTGAATTCATTGCTTTTCGTCGGTCTTGCGACCCAGACACTGGCGCTTGGGCTTTGTGCGATATCGGTTGCCGGTATCGACGTGCCGGGCCAGAGCTTGCTGCCATTCGCGTTCCTCGCTTTTCTGGGACTCGGAACCGCCAGCCTGATTCTTATTGCCCGCGGCATGCAGAGCGCGATCGTGACGCCGCTGGACATGCTCGCGACCCTGATGCGGACGGGTCGACCACCGGCCGAGAAGAACGGATTTCTGGCTCGTGACGATATCTTCGGCGCGCTCGGCCGCAAGCTGACGGAGCCGAAGCCCGCGCCCGCACCGGCCGCGCCAGTGGCTGTCGTGGAGCAGAAGCCGGCGGGTCTCGATGAAGCCAGCCGTGCGGCGCTCGCTGCGCTCGAGAAGGCACTCCTGGAATTCGCCGAGGGCAATTTCGCGCACCGGATCGACGCTGCGTTCCCGGCTGAGATCGATGGCCTCAAGGCGAGCTACGGCGCCGCCCGCAAGCGGATCGCCGGAACACTGAACCAAGTCAGCCAGACGGTCGACGGTCTCGGCACCGGCGTCAGCGAGATCGTCAGCGCCTCCGACGATCTTTCAAGGCGGACCGAGCGCCAGGCGGTCGCCCTGGAGGAGACCGTCTCGACGCTCGGCACGGTGGTGCAGAACGTCCGCACGTCGGCCGGTCATCTGAAAGAGACAAGCAGCGTTGCCACCAGCGCACGAAACGACGCCGAAAAGAGCGGCCATGTCGTCGATGAGGCGCTCGCCGCGATGAAGCAGATCGAGGATTCGGCCACCCAGATCAACAAGATCATCACGGTCATCGACGAGATCGCGTTCCAGACCAATCTCCTGGCGCTCAACGCCGGCGTCGAGGCAGCCCGCGCGGGCGATGCCGGCCAGGGATTCGCCGTAGTGGCCTCCGAGGTGCGGGCGCTCGCCCAGCGCTCGGCAACGGCGGCGCGGGAGATCTCGTCGCTGATCACCCAGTCCACCCAGCAGATCGCCAACGGCTCGCGTCTCGTCAACGAGACCGGGACGGCGTTGAAGCGGATTTCCGATCACGTCCTGAACATCAGCCAGAATGTGCAGACCATCACCGAAAGCGCCCAGGAGCAGTCGCGTTCGCTGGACAGTCTGAACAGCAGCGCGGTCGAGATGGACAGCATGACCCAGCAGAACGCCGCCATGGCCGAAGAGGTCACGGCGGCGAGCTATTCGCTGCAGCGCAGCACCGAGGATCTGTCGGCGCTGCTGCGTGAGGTGCATGCCGGGCATAAATCGGTGGGGGCCGTCGCGAGAAGGCCCGAGGTCTCGAAGCCGGCTTCGCAGGCAAGGTCTCTGCCGCGCTCGTCCGAGGCCCGCACGGGCGCGGAATTGAGGACCGCCGCCGCGGCGCTCAAGAGCGGCTCCACGGGCCGATTCTCCGATCTCGCGGCCCGCGGCCAACGGGACCGGGCGCCTTCGCGGCCGGCTGAGACGAAGACGACGAAAGCGCCAGTGCGGGCCGCGTCTTCCAGACCTCCGGCCGGTCAGTTCGCTCCGAACCTCACCCTCGGCAACGCCGCGATCGACGAAGACTGGGAGGAGTTCTGATGCGGAACCAACTCGACGACTTCACGCCACTGACGATGGACCATCCGACCGAGATAGTGACGGATGACTATTCCGACGTGCTGGGCGAACGGCCGACCGGGCGCCTCCTGCTGGACGAAAGCGCACCAGCGCTGGAGATGGAGGACCTCCCGGGGCTTTCGCTGGACGAGCCGGCGGCCGTCGGTGACAGCCTGCCCGGTGATCCGGCGGACCCGTTCACCGAGGCCGGCGATGACGAATTCGCCTCACTTGCGGAATTGCCGCCCATTGGCGCCGATGCCGCCGGCGAAGACGATCCCTTCGCCTGCCTCGCGCTCGACGATGAGCCGGCCATGACGTCCGAAGAAAGCGAGCCGCCGACGTTGGCGCACGATGGGGCCGAGACTGTCGCCCTTCCCAGCGACGCCGTGCGCTTTGCACTGCCAGCCGTTCTCGATCTCGACCAGGCGGAAAACCTTCGGGCGACGCTGCTGGAGCGGATCGGCGGCGATCTGGTGATCGACGCCGCTGCCGTCTCGCGGATCGACACGCCCTGCATCGAAGTCCTCATCTCTGCTTCCAGGCAGTGGTTCGACGATGGTTTCGCCCTGCAGTGGGAAAACCCGTCCGCGCCATTCACCACCTCGCTGGACCGCCTCGGTCTGACGACCGATTCTCTCCGCATCGAAGGAGTTCACTGATGTCCCAGACCATTCTCGCCGTCGACGATTCCCGCACGATCAGACAGCTTGTGGAAGCCTGCCTGAAAGGCGCCGGCTTCAACGTTGTCACGGCCGAAGACGGCCAGGACGGGCTGGAGAAGCTGCAGGGTTGCGAGCCGGACGTCATCATCACCGACATCAACATGCCGAACCTGGACGGCTACGGCTTCATTTCCGCAGTGCGGAGCGGCCCGCGCTGCGCCGCTGCGCCGATCCTCGTCCTGACAACGGAATCGAGCCAGGAAAAGAAGGCCCGCGCCCGCGACGCCGGGGCGACCGGCTGGATCGTCAAACCCTTCAGTCCTGACAAGCTGTTGGCCGCTATCAACCGGGTTCTGGCCTGACGGAGAACGGATCATGGATCTGGACAGCATCAAAATTACCTTTTTTCTGGAATGCGCCGAACAGTTGGCCGAGGTCGAGCAGTCGTTCATGACGCTGCAGGGCGATCCGGAAGAGGTCGGGTGCGTCCATGCGATCTTTCGCGCGATCCACTCGATCAAGGGCGGCGCCGGCGCGTTCGGGTTCGCCGAGCTGGTCGAGTTCGCCCACAAGGTGGAAAACGCTCTGGACGTCATCCGCAACGAGCCGGATCCGGGCCGCGACCCGCGGCTCGACCTGATCGCGGCCGCCGCCGACCGGATGAGCGACGTCATTGCCGCGACGCGCGACGGCACCGAAATTCCCGATACGAGCGACATCGTCGAGCGGCTGACGGAAGCCTTCGCCGGCGCCGTCTCCGATGAGCCGGAACCGGACATCGAGTTCGACGCCGTGCCGATCGACATTGCGCCGATCGCCTTCGAGCCGATCGAGCCGGCGGCTACGGTTCACACCATCCGCATCAAGCCCAGCCTGGCGTTCTACCAGCGCGGCAACGACGTGCAGAAGCTCGCCCGCAATCTCGGCGAGCTCGGCGAACTGACCATCATGACCGAAAGCGGAAACGTGCCGGCGCTGAGCGCGCTGGATACGACAAAGGCTCATCTGACCTTCGTCCTGCGCCTGGCGACCGACACCGCCAGCGAGGAGGTGACGGAGCTGCTCGAATGGTGCGAAGGCGACTGCGAGGTCTCCCATTCGCTCGAGGAACCGGAAGGCGCCCCAATGGACGATATGCCGGACCTCGACAATCTGCTTGCCAGTTTCGAGGGCGCCGAGGGGGAAGACGACGAGGCGGAGGATCCGGCCGCGAACGAGCCGGCGTCCACCGCCCTTGCAGCGTTTCCGGAGACCGAGGTGAAGAACATCGCGGAGACAAAGGCCGACGAAGCCGGCGGCGGCCTTCCTGCGAAGGACAAGCCGGCGGCGCTGAAAACATCGCCGACGATTCGCGTGGAATCCGAGCGCGTCGATCGCCTCATCAACCTGATGGGCGAGGCGGTGATCAGCCAGGCGATGCTGGCGCAGAGCCTGTCGACCGAGATGGACAATCGGGATTCGCCCTCGCAGAACATGCTGCGCGAGATCGAGCGGCTGATGCGCGAGATCCAGGAGAGCGTGATGGCGATCCGTGCGCAGCCGGTCAAGCCGGTCTTCATGCGCATGTCACGGATCGTCCGCGAGGCCTGCAGCGCGACCGGCAAGAAGGCGCGTGCTGGCGCTCGAAGGTGAGAACACCGAGGTCGACACCACCGTCATCGAAGGGTCTGAGCGATCCGCTGACCCACATGATCCGCAACGCGATCGACCATGGCATCGAAAAGCCGGAAGATCGCGCGGCCAGGGGCAAGGACGAGCAGGGAACGATCAAGCTCACCGCCTTCCATCAGTCGGGCCGGATCGTCGTCATCGAGATCGAGGATGACGGCGCCGGCCTCAACCGCGAACGCCTTGTCCAGAAGGCGACGGAGAAGGGCATCATCGAAGCGGGGCCGAGCTCAGCGAAAGCGAGATCGACAATCTGATCTTCGCGCCAGGGTTCTCGACCGCCGAACAGCTCACGGACCTTTCCGGCCGCGGGGTGGGCATGGATGTCGTTCGCCAGTCGATCCAGGCTCTCGGCGGCCGCGTCTCGATCGGTTCGACACCGGGCAAGGGCACCCAGATCCGGCTCAGCCTGCCGCTTACGCTCGCCATTCTGGATGGCATGGTCATCCGCGCCGCCGGCGAGATCTTCGTCGTGCCGCTGTCGAGTGTGCTGGAGACGATGAGCATCGCCAGGGGCAATGTCCACGACATCGGCGGCAAGCCGGTGGTACGCGTGCGCGACACGCTGATCCCGGTCATCGACATCGCCTCGCGGCTCGGTTTCCGGACACGGGACGAGCTGCCGGAGAAGGCGACCCTCCTGATCGTGGAGTCGCAGTCGGGCTCTTCGGCCGCGCTGCTCGTCGACGAGTTCGATGGTCAGCAGCAATTCGTCATCAAGTCGCTGGAGGCCAATTTCGGCCGCGTCTCCGACGTCAGCGCCGCGACCATCCTCGGCACCGGCCGCATCGCCCTGATCCTCGACGTCGACGAGATCCTCGAGGTGGCGCTCGGCCTTCGTCAGAACAACAGTTCACACCTCGTCATGGAAAGGGCAGTCGCATGACCGCGAATCACCACAATACCCGGGAGTTCATCGCCTTCATGGTGCGGGGCCGACAGTTCTGCATCGACATCACCTCGATCCGCGAGATTCGCGGCTGGAACCATGCGACGAAGCTGCCGCATGTGCCGGAATATGTCGTCGGAGTCGTCAATCTGCGCGGTACGATCCTGCCGATCATCGACGTCTCGGCCCGGTTCGGGCTCGGCGATTGCGAGCCGACGCCGCAGAGCGTCGTCATCGTGGCTCAGGTGGGCGAGCGGCTGGCTGGCATGCTGGTCGACAGCGTCTCCGATATCCTGCAGGTCGAGCCGGAGGACATTCGCGACCTGCCGGACATGGACACGCCGGTCGGTGCGGAATTCCTGCGCCAGGTGATCCTCCACGAGGACGCGATCATCTGCGAGATCATGCTGGAGAACATCTTCTCGTCAGCGCTGCAGGAAGCCGCCTGATGAGCCTGCTCGCACCAGCAGCCGATGTTCTTACGGCGCCGACCCTGACGGCCGAGGCGTTCGAGACGATCCGCCGGATCGTCTCGGAGCGGGCCGGCATCGAATTGTCGGACAGCAAGCGCGAGCTGGTCTGCGGCCGGCTCGCGCGGCGGCTGCGTGCACTCAAATGCGGATCCTACGAAGATTATGCGCGTCTGGTCGCTTCGCGCGAGGGGGCGGAAGAGTGCCATTCGATGATCTGCGCGGTGACAACCAACGTCACCGATTTCTGGCGCGAACCACACCATTTCGAACATGTCCGCGACCATGTGGCGCCGGCGGCGATCGCCGATGCGAAAGCCGGCCGGCCGATCCGCTTCTGGTCGGCGGGCTGCTCCGATGGTCGCGAAGCCTTCTCGCTGGGCGCGACGCTGCTGGAGGCGGCGAACGGCAATTTCGGCAGTGCCGATCTGCGAATCCTGGCGACCGACATCGATACAGACATTCTCCGCAAGGCGTGCGCCGCCCAATACTCCCCGACAGAGGGCGACAAGCTGCCGCCAGCCTTGCGATCGCGCTGGTTCCGCGAGGCCGGCGGCCATGTGCAGCCGGTCGAGCCGCTGCGCCGCCTGGTTCAGTTCAATCCGTTGAACCTGAAGGAAAGCTGGCCGATGAAGCGGCGCTTTCGCGGGATCTTCTGTCGCAACGTCCTGATCTACTTCCCCAACGAGCTTCAGTCGGCGCTGATGGAACGGTTCGCGCAGATGCTGGAGCCGGGCGGCTACCTCTATCTCGGCCATTCCGAACGGCTGCACGGTCCTGCTGCGAGCCAGTTCAAACCCTGTTGTCCTTCCGGCTTTCAGAAAGCGAGCACGGCGTCATGACCCGACACTACAAAGTCCTGATTGTCGATGATTCGCCGATCATGCAATCCATGATCGAGCTCATCCTCAAGGAGGATCCGTCCCTGCAGATCGTCGGGACAGCCGCCGATCCTTTCGAGGCCAGAGACAAGATCAAGGCGCTCAATCCCGACGTCATCACGCTCGACCTGGAAATGCCGGGCATGAACGGGCTGGAGTTCCTGAAGCGGATCATGACGCTGCGGCCGATGCCGGTGGTGGTGATCTCCGGTCACGCCACGGAGGGCAGCTCGGTGGCGAGCGAGGCACTGCGGCTCGGCGCCAATGCCTGTCTGCCGAAGCCGAACCTGTCCGACGAGAACGCGATGCAGACGATGCGCCAGTCAGTGCGTGACGCCGGCATCATGGGCGTCGGGGCCGTCGCCGCCCGACCGGTTGCCGCGAAGGCTGCGCCGGCGGCGAACTCCGCCGCTGCCGCCGGACCGGCAGCCAGCGGCGCCGGGCCAGACCTGATCGCCCTCGGATCTTCCACCGGCGGAATCGAAGCGCTGGAGGTCATTCTGGAGAGCTTTCCCGCCGACTGCCCGCCGACCATCATCACCCAGCATCTGCCGGGGCGGTTCTCGGCCGGTCTTGCGGCGCGGCTCGACAGAGCCATCGCGCC
Organism: uncultured Alphaproteobacteria bacterium; assembly: GCA_963773525.1. Taxonomy (GTDB): domain Bacteria; phylum Pseudomonadota; class Alphaproteobacteria; order Rhizobiales; family Rhizobiaceae; genus Notoacmeibacter. The sequence goes on from CAVZBM010000002.1 coordinate 936,640, forward strand.
GACGCTCAAGGTCGCCGAGGATGGCGAGGCCTTGAAGCGCGGCACGATCTATCTGGCGCCGGGCGAGGTCGGGCATCTGCACATTCACGGGCGCAGCGCCCTGACCTGCCACATCGTCGACAGCGATCCAGTGCAGGGTCACCGGCCGGCGGTCGACGAGATGTTCCGTTCCCTCGCCGCGCTCTCGAAATTCTCCATCAGCGCCGCGGTCCTGACAGGGATGGGGTCCGACGGCGCCCAGGGCCTTCTGGCGCTGCGGAAGGCCGGTGCGCGGACCTTCGCCCAGGATCGCACGACGAGCCTCGTCTATGGAATGCCGCGGGTAGCCGCGGAATGCGGCGCGGCTGAAAAAATACTCCCGTTGGAAGAACTGGCGGATGCCCTCCTCTGCCGCCAGCCCGTAAAGAAGGTCGCAAATCAATGAGCATCAAGGACATGCTTCACGTCATGGTGGTCGACGACAACGTCACCAGCCGGATGTTGACGGTTGAAATGCTTCAGGGACTGGGTCTCAAGAACATCCAGCTCGCCAAGGACGGCCGGGACGGCTTCACAAAGCTGAACGCGCAGCCGGTCCATATCGTCATCTCCGATCTCTACATGCCGGACGTCGACGGCATGAAGCTGCTGCAGGCCGTCCGCGCCAGCGCCAAGCTTTCGAAGACCGGCTTCATCATGATCACCGGCAGGAAGGACGCCAAGGTGGTCGACCAGGCGCGCAAGCTCGGCGCGAACAACGTTCTCGCCAAGCCGTTTACGCCGGTCATCCTGAAGAGCGCCCTTGAGGCGGTGGTCGGGAAGTTCGGCTGATGGGGAATCTCGGTCTCATCAAGACCGTCGTCGGTCAGGGCGAATATGCCGTGACCGGCCGCCCCGATACGACGCTGAGCGCGGTTCTTGGCTCGTGCGTCTCGTGCTGCGCCTTCGACCCGGTGTGCGGGCTCGGCGGCATGAACCACATCCTGTTGCCGGGCAATTCCAGCAGCAGCGACGAGCAGCGCGGCTACGGCGCCTGGCTTATGGAGATGATGCTGAACGAGATGTTCAAACGCGGTGCCGCGCGTGGCGATCTGCGCGTCAAACTGTTCGGCGGCGCCCGGATGTTTGCCTCGAACTGCCAGCCCGGCGAGGAGAATATCGCCTTCGTTCGGGAATTCCTAAGGGCGGAAGGCTATCCTGTGGTGGCCGAAGATCTCGGTGGATTCAAGGCGCGGCGGGTCAACTTTCAGGCGCATACCGGCCGTGCATGGGTCAAGTCCATCGAGGACACTGTCGTCGAACAGACCGTGCGCGCCGTGCCCAAGCCGTCGGTCGCCGACGATATCGACTTTTTTTGATGGAGCGCGTGTATGTCTGGTGAAGCTCTGCTCTTTGAAAACGATGACGATTTCTGGGGCGACGATGAGGCAGACGGCATCCCCGGCGCTCCGGAGCCGATCGCCGTCAGCTTTCGCCGCCTTGTCGGCATCGTGGCGACGCAGTTGAGGGACATTGCCGCCCGACTGGACGTCGATCAGGACTGGCCGATCGACCAGCTCGACCAGCAGTCGCTGGATTTCCTGCAGACTCTCGACCTTCACTCGCAGCAGTTGAAGGAGATGGCGGAACTCCTCTCGCATGTGGATGCTGTTCCGCAGGTTCAGGACATGGTCGAAATCGGCACCTGCCTGGAATCGATCGCCCGGCTCATGCGTGACGGCTGACCCGTCACCATAAATTCGATCAATCTATATGATCAGCCCGTGGCGCAGCGCATTGGCCACGGCGTGGATGCGATTGGTGCATTCCAGCTTGCGGGCCGACGAGATCAGATAGTGATTGACGGTGTGTTCGCTGAGGCCGACGATGGTTGCGATCTCCGAACTCGTCTTGCCCATCGAGCACCAGCGGAGACATTCGATTTCCCGTGCGGTAAACCGGGAGCGAATGGAAGAGGCCGTGCCATTCGTCCCTAGCTGCGCGTTCATCGATGGCTGCTCCGAATCATTCAACTCGAAAGATTGCCAACGCTACTATCAGCGACTCTGCGGTTGCAACAGCCGTCACCGGTCTTGCTTCAATAGCAGTGGAAGGCTTGCGAATCGGGAGCGGTCGACGACGTTCCCTTTGCCGGCGAGCCCTTGACGATCCCGGCTCGTTGGGCGTCCTTCGTCGGAAGTCGGAAGTCGGAAGTCGGAAGTCGGAAGTCGGAAGTCGGAAGTCGGAAGTCGGAAGTCGGAAGTCGGAAGTCGGAAGTCGGCGGTCGGGCTGCGATCACCTGTCCTGCCGCTCCTGCCATGGGCGCTGACAAGGCTTCCGGCGATCATCCTGAACGACAGCGGTGATTATCTGTAACCTCAAAATAGCGCCGCGTTTTTCAAAGTCGGCGTCCGCCGCGCCCTACCTATCGCTCGCTGCGGCGGTCGATCGAGCCGGTCTTCGGCTCGATCAGGTTCTGCCGCGTCTCGGTCTTCTTGAAGATGTCGGACTGCAGGGCCACCAGGTCGAACCGCAGGTCGCGGCCGAGCCGCTTCTGCGCTTCGCCTTCCAGCGTCTCGCCGAGAGTCAGCAGGTCGTTGAACTGGCTGCGGCGGTCGTCCGTTTCAGTGGTGGCGATGAATTCGTTGAAGGCGTCCTCGATCGCGATCTGGATCTCCTTGAGTTCCTCGGGTGAGTAGGTCTCGGTCGTCACCAGCGACAGCGCCAGTGACTGATAGCCGACGACCTCCGAATCGGTCGAAATCAACGGCGCGACGAGGACCGGCAAATCGCGGCTGTTGGCGGTTTTCGCCGGCGCGCCATCCGTCGCCCCGTCCTCTTCGGCGGCGTGCTGATCGGCGGCGGTGGGAATGACCGGCACCGAGAGCATGAGCCCGGCGACCAGGGCCGACGTTCCGAGCAAGCCATAGATCAGCGAGCGGATCATCGACCAGAGCCAGCCATGTTCAGATTAAAACCCCGACTTTGAAACGGATCTGCTCCGGCATAATGATCTGATCTGGACATGGAGGCTCTAACCGTAGACGCCAGGCATCATGGAGTAGGTGCCGTCGTCCTCGGCGTCCCGCGCCATGTCCATCAGCGTGTCGGTGACCTTGCGGTTGACGTAGATGCTGATCTCGATCTGGCGCCTGTTGGCGGCGATCGCCTTGTTCAGATCGGTCAGCTTGGCGCGATCGATGGCGTGGATTTCATCCTCGCCGAGGCGGGCGCCGAGCCGAACGAATTCCGTCAGGAGCTGGTTCTTGCGCGTGTTGAACTGCGTCAACTCGCCATCGCGATTGACGCGGAGATACTCCGTCTCCTCCGCCAGGCATTTCGAGATCGAACCGATCAGGCGCTCGGCAGCGCCCACGCCATCTGATGTCATCCGCCTGTCCACTGCGATACCTCGTTCACCGGTCTCTAGCTTTCCTGCTGCCCGCGCAGCATCTGCAGGGTTATCCTGTCGACGATCGCCGCGCCGCTGGCGGTGCTCGCCCTGAGGTCGCTGCCGTTCATGGCCAGCCGCGAAGCAAGTGTCTTGGCGATACCGATGCCGCCACGCTCGGCAAAGGATTCCGCCATCTTCTCGGCCTGCATGGAGCGCCACATGTCACCGGCGAAGCCCTCGCCGTAAACGGCGCCGGCGTCCTTCGGCATCATCTGTTGAATCATCTGCTGCAGCATCATCGCCTCGAAGCGCTGCAGCGGCTTGGCGTCGGCCTTGGCGGAGGCGCGTGGCGCGGCGGCCGCAGCCCCGGTCTTATCGGTTGCAGCCAGTTCGCCGGCAAAGGCCCTCGCCGCGACGTCGTTCGGCGCAGAGGCGCCAGCCAAGCGGGCCCGGGCCTGCTGGAGCGCCTGGCTGTCCGCCGCACGTGCAACGTCGGCGATCAGGTCACTGGGGAAATCGACGGCCATGGCCCTCTCTCGATCCGTGTCGAAGCCAATCTATGCGACGAAGCTTGCAAGAGACTGGACATATGCGGCCTGGTCAGCCCGAATCCGACGAGAGGCGGTGCGATAGCGCCTCGTCCCTTGCGATCTCCTCGCCGGCCGCCTCGGCACGGCGTTCGCCGTCGCGGAAATCGTCGATCTGGCGCTCCTCGCGCTTGAGTTCGAGCGACAGCGTCCGGATCGATTCGCGCAGCGTCTCCGCCTGCTGCCGAAGGCCGGCGCGGCGCTTGCCGATCATGCCGATGAAAGGGTCCAGCGTCTGATTGTCGCGGGCGATCAGGGCGGCGATCTCGTCGAGCTCGCGCTCGACGCTCATCAGCAGCATGCGAAGCCGGTCGCGCTCCTGCTCGCGCTGGCTTGCGAGCCGGGTCAGTGTCTGGATCAGTCTCTTCCGGCGTGCGGGCGTCTGCATGGCATCCGTCTCAATGGGAGATCATCTGGATCAGCGAGGTGCCGAACTGCGAGAGCATCGCCGGCACGGTGAAGGCGGCGAGAACGAGGCCGCCGAGCAGGACCGCCGGCAGCGACATGAAATAGACCGGAATCTGCGGGGTCAGCTTGTTGGTCAGGCCGATCGCCAGATTGACGACGATGCCATAGACGAGAAAGGGAATCCCAAGCCGAAGCGCGAGGAGGAAACCGTCGGTCGCCAGATCGTTGGCGCGGCTCAGGACGGCGGCGGCCGTCAGGCCCTCCCCGATCGGCAGAAGCTGGTAGGACTGGACCAGCGAGGCGATCACAGCATGGTGGAAATCCAGCGTGAAGAGCAGCAGCAGGGCGCAGAGGGATATGAACGAGCCGAGCGAGGCCTGCGGCTGGGCTTCCGCCACGGCCGGTCCCAGCATGCCGCCATAGCCGATGGTCATGGCGATGGCGGCGGTGATGAATTCCAGCGCCGCGACCACGATGCGCACGGAGAAGCCGATGATCACGCCGATGATCGTCTCGGTGACGATCGTGTGGAGAAGATTGTCGGTCGCGGCGAGGGCCCCTCCGGGTTGGATCGTCGTCACCGAGGGCATGATCGCGGCGGCGAGAGCGATGACAAGCAGCATCCGGACACGGGCCGGGACGCGCGAGGAGCCGATGCCCGGAAGCAGCATCAGGCAGCCGCCGATCCGGCAGAGGACCAGGAAGTAGTCCAGGCCGAGCTGCTGGACGATGAACGACATCCGTTTGCCCCCTCAGCCGATCGAGCCGAGCAGTTTGACCTGCATGCCTCGGGCCAGCTCCGAATGAGCGATGACCGGCAGGCTCGGATGGAGGCGCTCCAGGATCATGCGGACATAGGGACGCGTTTCCGCCGAGGTCAGCAGTGCGAAGGGCACGCCGGTCTTGGCGTGCTCCTTGATGATCCGCGTCGCGTCGTCGGCGAATTTCTCCAGCGCCGCCGGGTTCATGTCGAAATCGCGCACCTCGCCATTGTTGTCGCGGCGCAGGCTCTCCTGGAAAAGGATGTCCCATTGGGTGCCGAGCCGCAGCACGTTGAGGACGCCGTCCTTGGAGAGGTCGCCGCAGATCTGCTGGCTGATGCGCAGGCGCACATGCTCGACGAGCTTCTCGGTGCGGCGCATGTGCGGCGCAACCTCGGCGACCGCTTCGAGGATCAGGTTGAGGTTGCGGATCGAGACGCGGTCGGCGAGCAGCATCTTCAGGATCGCCTGCAGACCGGGATAGGACAAATGATTGGTGCAGATGTCGTCGGCGAGCTTCCGATATTCCGGCTCGAGCCGGTCGATCAGGTGCCGGACGGCCTTGTAGGACAGCAGCTGCGGCAGATTGTTGCGGACCACTTCCGACAGGTGGGTCAGGAGCACGCTGACATTGTCGGCGACGGAAATCCGCCGGCGCTTCAACTCGTCCGTCAGGTGCGCCGGAAGGCTCATCGCGTCCATGCCGAAGGCCGGCTCCCTGACCTTGACCGATGGCAGGTCGGCGACGGCCTCCTCGGGACAGAGGGCCAGCACCTCGCCGATGCGCAGTTCATAGGAGGCGAGCACCGTGCCGAAGATGCGGATCTGGTAGTGGGTCGGCGGGATCGTCAGGTCGTCCTTGATCGCAACCTCGGGGATGACGAAGCCATAGTCCTGGGCGAAGCGTTTCCTGATCCGCGACATGCGGAAGGTCAGCTCCTCGTTCTGCGGCAGGAGCGCGACGGAAACCTGCTTGCCCATGACCACCTCGATCTCGGCGACGGCCAGCGACTTCTTCAGCGAACGATCGTCGGCCTGCTGCTGTTCGGCGAGTTCGGCGGCACGCTCGTTCTCGACGTCGGCCGCTTGCTGGCGCGCGGCACGCTGGATCCGGAAAGCCGAACCGGCGAAGATGGAGGCAAGATAGCGCGAACGGAATGAAGGGCAGGCCGGGCATGAAGGCGAGCATGCCGAGCAGGCCGGCGCCGACATGGAGGGCGCGTGGATGGCCGCCCAACTGCTTGAAGAGGATGATGTCGGCGGAGCCGCGCGTGCCGCCCTTGGAGACCAGCAGGCCGGCCGCCAGCGAGGTAATCAGCGCCGGGATCTGCGAGACCAGGCCGTCGCCGACCGACAGCTTGACGAAGACATCCGCCGCCTGACCGAAATCCATGGCATGGCGGCTATAGCCGATGGCGATGCCGCCGAAGACGTTGACGGCAGTGATGATGAGGCCGGCGACGGCGTCGCCGCGGACGAATTTCGAAGCGCCGTCCATGGAGCCGAAGAAGGCGCTTTCCTCTTCCAGTTCGCGGCGGCGCAACTGGGCTTCCTTTTCGGTGATGATTCCGGCGCCGAGATCGGCGTCGATGCTCATCTGCTTGCCCGGAATGGCGTCGAGGGTGAAGCGGGCGCCGACCTCGGCGATGCGGGTCGCGCCCTTGGTGATGACGATGAAGTTGACGATGACCAGGATCAGGAAGACGACGATACCGATCAGGAAGTCGCCGCCCATGACGAATTTTGCGAAGCCGCCGATGACATGGCCGGCGGCGTTGGTGCCCTCGTGTCCCTGCGAGAGGATCATGCGCGTCGTCGCGATGTTCAGCGACAGGCGCAGCATGGTGGCGATCAGCAGCACGGTCGGGAAGGCGGAGAAGTCGAGCGGCCGGTCGATCCACAGCGCGACGAGGAGGATCAGGATCGAGAAGGCCAGCGAGAGCGCCAGGCCCATGTCGATCATGAAGGAAGGGATCGGCAGGAACAGGATGACGAGGATCATCGCCACGCCGATCGCCAGGCCGACATCGGACCGGCGCTTGGCCAAACCCTTGGTCGGTGTGGCGACCAGACTCAATTGCTCTACCCCCGTAATCGTCGCCGAAAACTACGGAGGCAAGCTTGTGTCTGACTGTCCGGATCGGGCGAGACGGCCAGTCGCCGGAGGAGGCAGTCGGGCGTGGGCCTCATGTATGGCACCGCCCTGATCCTGTCGTGGACGCCGCCGAATTCCCTCCCGGGCCGACTTGGTCTACGGTGCGATTACCGCCACCCGCCCAGGTTGATCATGCCGGCCGACCGTCTCGTTGCAGCAATTCGCCAGGATCTCGCTCCGCGCGCGCCGGCCATGATCGTCACCATCTATGGTGACGTGGTCATGCCGCATGGCGGTGTGCTGGGCATGGCGCAGCTGATCGAATTGTCGGAGAGGCTCGGCTTTTCGGAAACGCTCATCAGGACGGCGGTCTCGCGACTGGTCTCCTCAGGTCGGCTTGCCGGCGAGCGGCGGGGGCGGCGCAGCTACTATCGCCTCACCGAGGCAGCGCATCGAGAGTTCGCGGCAGTGGAACGGCAGCTTTATGCGCCGCCGCCGCGGACCGAGAACTGGGCGATCCGTCTTGCGCCGGGCCGGTCCGAAGAGGCGATGCGCGATGAGCATCTGGCGCGGCTCGCCGGCGACCTCTTCCTCGGGCCGATCAGTTCCGGCGGCGCCGGGAACGGAGAACTCGTCTTCGAGATCGCCTCCGTCTCGGATACGGCCCAGCTGGCGGATCTGGCCCGGTCGCTCTGGCCGCTGGACGAGCTGGCGGCGGGGTATGGGGCGATGATCCGCCGGTTCGCGCCGATCGCCGAAAGGGTGGCCGATCTCGACGCAACCGGCGCCCTGCTGCTCCGCCTGCTGCTCGTCCATGATTTCCGGCTGCTTCTGCTGCGCGATCCGGACCTGCCCGGCGACGGCCTACCGCCGGACTGGCCGGGTGTTCGAGCCCGAACCCTGTTCGACAGCCTGCACCGCTCCCTCTCTCCGCTCGCGGAGCGTGCTGTGGCCGCGCTTTTCGCCGATCCGGAACGGGCGAACGTGGAGATCTCAGGCAGTGGGAGAGCAACGATCTACGGGCGGTGAAGCATGAAACATCACAGAAAATCTCAAAACACTTTCTTCGTGTGATGTTTCGTGCTATCGGTTTCTGCATCGAGGGTGAACCTCGGCCGCTTCCGGCCGTTCACCCTTCAGTGAGGAATGGCCGCCGCGAGTTCTGGCGGGGAGGATTGCACGATGTACGGACAGGAACTCGGCGCCGAGCAGCGCAAGGGAATCGAAGCCGGCACCGAAGAGATGGAAGCCGCCTTCCAGGCGCGGATCGATCGGGGCGAGACGGATCGAGCCGAAAGACTGGATGCCGGCGCACTACCGCAAGACGCTGATCCGAATGATGGGCCAGCACGCCCATTCGGAGATCGTCGGCCAATTGCCGGAAGGCAACTGGATCGCCCGCGCGCCGACGCTGGAGCGCAAGCAGATCCTGCTCGCCAAGGTGCAGGACGAGGCCGGGCACGGGCTCTACCTCTATTCCGCCGCAGAGACCCTTGGCGTCACCCGTGACGATCTGTTCGAACAGCTTCATTCGGGCAAGATGAAGTATTCGTCGATCTTCAACTATCCGACGCTGACCTGGGCCGACATGGGCGCGGTCGGCTGGCTGGTCGATGGCGCGGCGATCATGAACCAGGTGCCGCTGCAGCGTACTTCCTACGGACCGTACGCAAGGGCGATGGTCCGCATCTGCAAGGAAGAGAGCTTCCACCAGCGCCAGGGCTTCGACATCATGCGCAAGATGGCGAACGGCACGACGGAGCAGAAGGAGATGGCGCAGGATGCGCTCAACCGCTTCTGGTATCCGTCGCTGATGATGTTCGGGCCGTCCGACAAGGAATCGGTCCATTCGGACCAGTCGATGAGATGGCGCATCAAGATCAACACCAATGACGAGTTGCGGCAGAAGTTCGTCGACCAGACCGTGCCGCAGGCCCACTTCCTCGGACTGACGGTGCCGGACGAAAAGCTGGCCTGGAACGAGGAGAAGGGCGGCTACGACTTCTCCGAGCCGGACTGGAACGAGTTCTTCCAGGTCATCAAGGGCAATGGCCCCTGCAACGAGGAGCGTCTCGCCGCCCGCCGCAAGGCGTGGGACGACGGGGCTTGGTTCCGCGACGCGCTCAATGCCTATGCCGACAAACGCGCCGCGCGGCGGTCCGAGAGCGAGCTTCAGGCCGCCGAGTAAGCACCTGGTCCGCAAGGGCCGACCCACCAACGAGATCGGGAGACCCGTATGAGCAAGGACTGGCCGCTCTGGGAAATCTTCATCCGGGGACAGCACGGGCTGAACCACCGCCATGTCGGCAGCCTGCACGCCCCCGATGCCGAAATGGCGATCAACCATGCCCGCGATGTCTATACGCGGCGCAAGGAGGGGGTCTCGATCTGGGTGGTGAAGTCGATGGACATCACCGCTTCGGCGCCGAGCGACAAGGGACCGCTGTTCGACCCGGCCGAGAGCAAGACCTATCGCCACCCGACCTTCTACGACATTCCAGACGAAGTGGGGCATATGTGATGCCGTCGCTGCCTGACGTGATGGCGACTGATGTCGTCGATATGGCCCGCCGCGCCGCCGAGGGGCAGGCGCCGCGCGATCCCCATGTCGAGAACGAGGAGCTCAAGCCCGCCTTCTTCGAGTGGCTGTGCCGGATGGGCGATTCCCCGCTCGTCCTCGGCCACCGGGTCTCGGAATGGTGCGGCCATGCGCCTGTGCTGGAAGAGGATATCGCGCTTGCCAATGTCGGCCTCGACCTGATCGGCCACACGCAGATGTGGCTGGGGCTGGCCGGCGAGGTCGAGGGGGAGGGGCGCAGCGCGGATGATCTGGCCTTCCTGCGCGACGTCATCGCGGTTCCGCAGCCTGCTGCTGGTCGAGAAGCCGAATGGCGACATGGCCATGACCCTGATGCGGCAGTTCCTGTTCGATGCCTGGCATTTGGAGATGCTGCGGGCGCTGACCGGTTCATCCAGCGCGCGCGTCGCCGAGATCGCGGCCAAGGCGCTGAAGGAAGTGACCTATCATGTCGAGCGGTCGTCGGACCTGATCGTCCGCCTCGGCGACGGCACGGAGGAAAGCCATCGGCGGGTACAGGCGGCGCTCGATACGCTCTGGACCTTCGCCAACGAGATGTTCGTCACCGATGGCGTCGACGAGGCGGTGGCGGACGCCGGCATCGCGCCGCGTCCCGATTCTCTCAAGCCGGCATGGGACCGCCTGGTGAACGACGTGCTGGACGAGGCGACGCTCAAGCGTCCGGACAATGATTTCGCCCAGACGGGCGGCAAGAACGGCACGCGGCATTCGGAACATCTCGGCCATCTGCTGGCGCAGATGCAGTTCCTGCAGCGCGCCTATCCCGGCGCGAGCTGGTGACCATGGCCGTCGCGACGCTGCCCAGCAAGGAAGAGGTCTGGACCTGGCTCTCGGAGGTGCCGGATCCGGAGATACCGGTGATCTCGATGACCGACCTCGGCATCGTCCGCGACGTCCGAGTTCGACGGCGAGACGCTCGTCGTGGCGGTCACGCCGACCTATTCCGGCTGTCCCGGCGACCTCGATCATCGAACTCGACATCGAGACGGCGTTGGCCGGGAGAGGGGTGACGGATGTTCGGATCGAACGGCGGCTGTCGCCGCCCTGGACGACCGACTGGATCGGCGAGGATGCGCGACAGAAGCTGCGCGACTACGGCATCGCGCCGCCGCAGGAGGGCGCGGCCGGCGATCTCGCCAGCGCCCGCGCCGCGCGCCTCTCGGGCTCGGCGCCCGCCATTGCCTGCCCGCGCTGCGGCTCGACCGACACCGAGCGCGTCAGCCAGTTCGGCTCGACGCCCTGCAAGGCGGCTTATCGCTGCAAAGCCTGCCTCGAACCCTTCGATTATTTCAAATGCATCTGAGCCAATGAGATGAGCCGCTTCCTGCCGCTGACCGTCACCGACGTCACCCGCGACACGCGCGATTCCGTGGTCGTGTCGCTGCAGCCGCGCGACGAGGATCGCGAGCGCTTCCACTTCACGCAGGGTCAGTACCTGACCTTCCGCCGCATGTTCGACGATCAGGAGTTGCGGCGGTCCTATTCGATCTGCGCCGGGTGCGACGATCCGGTCCTGCGGGTCGGCATCAAGCGGGTCGAGGGCGGCGCCTTCTCGACCTTCGCCAATGAAGGACTGAAGGTCGGCGACACGCTGGAGGCGATGCCGCCGCAAGGCCGATTCCACACCGCGATCGACCCCGACGCGAACCGTAACTACGTCGCCTTCGCCGCCGGCTCGGGTATCACCCCGGTCCTGTCGATCATCCGGACGGTGCTCAAGCGGGAGCCGCATTCGCGCTTCACGCTGGTCTATGCCAATCGGCAGGTGAACTCGATCATGTTCCGCGAGGAGCTGGAGGATCTGAAGAACGAGAATCTCGGCCGCTTCTCCGTCCTGCACATCCTGAAATCGGAGGCCGAGGGGAACGAGCTGTTCGGCGGGCGGATCGACCGCCAGAAGCTCGACCGACTGCTCGAACTGTGGCTCGACCCCGCCTCGATCGACACCGCCTTCATCTGCGGACCCGAGCCGCTGATGCTGGTGATCGCCGAGGCGCTGCGCGACCACGGCCTGTCCGACGATCAGATCAAGTTCGAACTGTTCGCCTCGAGCCAGCCCGGGCGGGCGGCACGCAAGGCCGTCTCCCGCCAACAGACGCAGGGCGAAGGCGACACCGAGGCGACGATCACGCTCGACGGGGTGACGCGGTCGTTCAGCATGTCGCGGGAGACCAGCCTTCTCGACGCGGCGCTCGCCCACGACATGGACGCGCCCTATTCCTGCAAGGCCGGGGTCTGCTCGACCTGCCGGGCCAAGGTGCTGGAGGGGGATGTCGAGATGGAGACGAACCACGCGCTGGAGGATTACGAGGTGCGGGCCGGCTACGTGCTGTCCTGCCAGTCCCATCCGCTGAGCGACAGGGTGGTTCTCACCTATGATGAGTGATGGAGGCCGGCAATGAGCGGCGCGGCGGAGATCGGCGATTATCTGGCGAAGGGCGGGGTGCTGACCTCGCCCGACAATGTGCCGCCACGCTATCGCGGAGAACTGCTGCGGCTGATGTCGTCCTTCGTCGACAGCGAACTGGCGGGCTCGGCCGGTTTCGCCGATTGCGTCAATCAGGCGCCGGGCATCAAGGAGCGGATCGCCGCCAGCCGAATCGTCCTGGAAAAGGCGGCGCATGCGGATAGTGTGCTCGACCTGATGGCCGATTTCGGCACCGACAAGGCGCGCTACAACCGCGCCCATGACTGGTCGGCGCGGCTGCCTCGCGAGGCGGAGATCGCAGCCCGGCGGCACGGCGCGGACATGCGACTTTCGGTGTTTCACCTGCCTCTCCAGGGCTGGATCGATTCCGTCGTGATGAACGTCCTGATGGGGCTCGCGACCGATATCCATCTTGCCGAGATGAGCCATGTCTCCTATGCGCCGCTCGCCGAGATCATCCGGGACATCCGACCACGCGAGAAGCGCCATACGGAGCTCGGCATCGAGGGGCTGGAGCGCATCGTGGCCGAGCCTGAAGGCAGGGAGGCCGCGCGCGCCTCGGTCCAGTATTGGCAACCGCGCGTAGCGGACACGTTTGGCGACGCCAATTCGCAGCGGTTCGAGCGCCTTGCGGCGATGGGCCTGCGGACCCGGCCCAATCAGGACCTGCTGGCGGAGTGGGAAAAGGTCGCGGACGGGCAGATGCGTGCGCTCGGCCTGGTCTGACGCGCGGCGGCTGATTGCGCTACAATCGTCGCGGAGGCACGAGGAGGAATTCGATGGCGCACATTCAGACCGCGATGATGGACACCGGGCGCGACACGGACGCTGAACTCGCGCAGCGATTCAGTCTCGCCAAGCCGCCCGCCGGCTTCGTCGACGATCCCTATCCGACTTATGCCGCGCTCCTCGCCCATGCGCCGGTCAAGAAGCTCGGGCCGGACAGCTATCTGCTGAGCCGCCACGCGGATCTGGAGCGCGTCTACAAGGACACCACGCTCTTTTCCTCCGACAAGACCGTCGAGTTCGGGGAGAAATACGGGCCGTCGCCGCTTTTCGATCACCACACGACAAGCCTCGTCTTCAACGATCCGCCGCTGCACACGCGCGTCCGCTCGATCCTCGCCGGCGCGCTCAATCCGCGCGCGGTCTCGGCGCTGGAAGGCGATGTCGAGGCGCTGGTCGCGCGCCTGCTCGACCGGCTCGACGAGAAGACCGAGAACGGCGAGACCGTCGATCTGATCGGCGACTTCGCCTCGGCCATTCCCGTCGAGGTGATCGGCAATCTGCTCGCCGTGCCACATGAGGAGCGCGAGCCGCTGCGGGACTGGTCGCTCGCCATTCTCGGCGCGCTGGAACCGGTGCTGACCGATGAGCAGGAGGCGACCGGGAACCGCGCGGTCCGCGATTTCCTCGCCTATCTGGAAACGCTGGTCGAGCGCCGGCGACAGGCGCCGGGCGATCCGGAAAAGGACGTGCTGACGCGGCTGATCCAGGGCGAGAAGAGCGGCGAGAAGCTGTCGGAGACGGAGCTTCTGCAGAACTGCATCTTCATCCTCAATGCCGGTCACGAGACGACGACGAACCTGATCGGGAACGGACTGGAACTGCTCGACCGCTTCCCCGAGGAGCGCCGGCGCCTGCTCGATGACCCGTCGCTGATCCGCACGGCGGTGGAGGAGATGCTGCGCTACGAATCGTCCAATCAGCTCGGCAACCGGATGACGACCGGCCCGGTCCGGTTCGGCGATGTCGACATGCCCGCCGGCACCTTCCTGACGCTCTGCATCGGTGCGGCCAATCGCGATCCGGAGGTGTTCGACGATCCCGACCGTTTCGACATTTCGCGGCGACCCAACCGGCACCTCGCCTTCGCCTCCGGCCCGCACCAGTGCATCGGCATGAGCGTCGCGCGGCTGGAGGGCAAGATCGCGATCTCGCGTTTTCTGGAGCGGTTTCCGGACTATCGGCTGGTCGAGGGTGCGGAGCGGAGCCAGCGGCTGCGTTTCCGCGGCTTCCTGTCGCTGCCGGCGACGCTGCGCTGATGGGCCCGTCGGCAGCCGCACCCGGAGAACGTCGATATCGGCCGATCGTCGCTGCAATCGTCGCATTGCTAATAGCCGGAGCAGGTCCGGCGCTGGCGGGCAACTGGTTCCTCCACGAATTCGGCGAACTGCGCTCCTATCATGGCGACTGGCTCTCGGTCTGCGCGGAGAAGGGTGAGGGGGAGTGCCGTGCGGTCCACTACGAGCGGAAGGCGAATGGCGACACGTTTTTCGGCAGCAGCCGGCTGTCCCTCCTTCGCCTTGGTGACGAGCGATGGGTCATTGAATTTTATGATGAAGGCCTGGTGGCCGACGATCTGCACGACCTGTCCTTCGTCTTTGGCGGCGAGACCGTCGCCATTCCAAGATCCGCCTGGAAAATCGGCACCCCCGACTACGACAATTCCGCCGACACCGTCACGATCATGGATCCCGCGGTGGCGGCGACGCTGGTCCAGAAGATGCGGGCCGGCTCGCGGTTGACCATTCGCTATGCCCCATCGAAGAGCGATGGTGCGGTGAGAATCGCCCTGCGGGGCGTGACCGCCGCCACGGACGCCATCGAGAAGCACATCCGCCAGCGGCACTGAGGGGTTATGCGGGGCGGCTACTGCCCGTCGTTCTCGTCCATCCCACCGCCAAGGGCGATACCTTCGCGGCGCGGATCGGCGCCGCCGGACAGGCCGCCATCCTCGTCGATCGCAATGGAGTGCAGGCCCGAATTGAGGGCGCCGACCGAGACGTCGAAGCCGATCGCCTCGAGTTCGTCGGCGAGGTCGGCGGCGGCGGTCCCTTCCTCCAGATCGTAGGTGCCGAAGCGGTTGACCGCGTGCGGCACGGCGAGCGCCGCCTGCGCATCAAGCCCCCAGTCCAGATGGGCGATGATGGCGCCCGCGACGAAAGGGATGATCCGGCTGCCGCCCGGGCTGCCGACCACGAAGTGCGGCTTGCCGTCCTTCAGGACGATGGTCGGCGCCATCGAGGAGCGCGGCCGCTTGCCGGGTTCGACGCGATTGGCGATCGGGCGACCGTCCTCATGGCTTGGGAAGGAGAAGTCGGTGAGCTGGTTGTTGAGCAGGAAGCCCCCGACGAAGAGCCGGGAGCCGAAGGCGTTCTCGACGCTGCTCGTCATGGAGAGCGCATTGCCATGGCGATCGACGATCGAGATGTGCGATGTCGAGGGTTGGGCGAGGGAGACGCCATCACCGAGGTCGAGACGGGCGTGGTCCCACCCCGGCTCGCCCGGTGTGACCTCAGGCAGGGCGTCGTGGCCCTTCAGCAGTTCCGACCGCTGACCCAGATAGCCGGGATCGAGAAGTCCCTTCACCGGCACCGGCACGAAATCGCTGTCGGCGAGGTAGCGGCCGCGATCGGCAAAGGCGAGGCGCGTGGCATCCCCGATCAGGCGGAGAGCCTCCGGATTGCTCGGACCGAGCGCCGCAAGATCGAAGGGATCGAGAAGGCCGAGGATTTCGCCGACCCCGACGCCGCCGGACGAGGGCGGGCCCATGCCACAGACATCATAGGTTCGATAGGCGGCGCAGACGGCCGGACGTTCTTTGGCGCGATAGGCGGCGAGATCGGCGAGGCGCAGCCTGCCTGGATTGCCGGGCGCTTCACGGATGGTGCGGACGATCGCCTCGGCGATCGGTCCCTCGTAGAAGGCTTGCGCGCCCTGCGCGGCGAGCGCTCTCAGCGTCCCCGCATAGGCGGGATTGCGAAGCGTCGCGCCGGCAGCGAGCGGCTTGCCGTCCGGCATGAAATAGGCGCGCGTGTCCTCGAACCCGTCCAGCCGCTGGGTATCACCGGCGATCAGCTCGGCCACGCGCGGCGAGACGGTGAAGCCTTCTTCCGCCATCGCGATCGCCGGTGCGAAAAGGTCGGTCCAGTTGGTGCGGCCCCAGCGGCGATGCGCCTCTTCCATCAGGGCCGGCACGCCGGGAACGCCGACCGAGCGGCCGCCGACCACCGCCTCGAAGAAGCCGAGCGGCTGGCCTTTCTCGTCGAGGAAGAGCTTCGGCGTTGCCGAAGCGGGCGCAGTTTCGCGGCCGTCGAGCGTCGTCACCGCCCTCTTGTCGGCATCGTACCAGACCAGAAAGGCGCCGCCGCCGAGGCCCGAACTCTGCGGCTCAACCAGGCCCAGCACGGTCTGGACGGCGACCATCGCGTCGGCCGCCGTGCCGCCCGCCTCCAATACCTCCGCGCCGGCCTCGGCCGCGTGCGGATTGGCGACGGCGATCATCCATTCGCGGCCCCGGACCGGCTCGCCACGCGCCTTGGTCTCGATCGACCGGCGGACGCGCTCCGGCAGCTCCGCAAAGGCGTCGACGTTTTCAACCACGCGGGTCGCGCGTTCCGGAGCGACGGCATCCGCCGCCTGCTGGGCGAGGAGAGGGAAGGGGTAGCCGATCAGTAGCGCGGCGAGCAGCCAGTGCCGGATCGGTCTCATCGCTCTTCTCCCGTGGCCGCTTTCGTTCCGGCGAGCTTACCGGCTGCACACGGCGCGTCCAGCCCACGGAACGAATCGGACGGATCGGAATTGGATTCCTGTTGAGGCTGCGGTTGGTGGCCCTAGTTTGGTGTGTTCAGGAGAAGCGTTACCCATGGCACCGCGTCCCGTCTGGAAAGGGCAGCTCCGCCTGTCTCTCGTCTCGATCCCGATCGAGCTCTACACCGCAACGAAGACGGCCTCGAAGATCAGCTTCCGGCAGATCCACAAGCCCTCCGGCAAGCCCGTCTCCTATGAGAAGACCGTGCAGGGGATCGGCCCCATCGACTCATCCGATATCGTCAAGGGCTATGAGACCGACGAAGGCGAATATGTTCTGATCGATCCGGACGAGGTCGATGCGATCCGGCTGGAGACCAAGAAGACGCTGGAACTGGTGCAGTTCGTCGGCTCGTGCGAAATCCCGCCGCTCTATTTCGACCGGCCCTATTACATGACGCCGGCGGACGAACTGGCGCAGGATGCCTACCGGGTGGTGCGCGATGCACTGAGGAAGAGCGAGAAGGTCGGCCTCGGCCAGCTTTCGATGCGCGGCAAAGAGTATCTGGTCGCGATCAAGCCCTGCGGCGACGGGCTGCTGCTGGAGACGCTGCATTATGCCGAGGAAATCCGAAACGCCGAGCCGCTGTTCTCCGAGATCAAGGACGAAAAGGCGGACAAGGACCTGCTCGACGTCGCCACAACGCTGATCGACCGCAAGACCGCGCCGTTCAACGCGGATTCGTTCACCGACCACTATGCCGATGCGCTGCGCGAACTCGTCGAGGCGAAGGTGTCCGACAAGAAGGGCACGCGCGTGCCGGTGCGCGAGGGCGAGACGCCGGCCAAGGGCAAGGGCGGCGACAATGTCGTCGACCTGATGGCAGCGCTGAAGGCGAGCCTCGACAAGGCGGAGGACAAGGGCGGCAAGTCGTCGGCCGCTTCGAAAAAGGCCGCCGCGTCGAAATCCTCCTCATCGCGCAGCCGGCAGAAGAAGGCGTCGTAGCCGATGCCGACCCGTCGCCAGCAGGCCGCGCAGGCGCTCAAGACCTATGATGAGAAGCGCGATTTCGCGCGAACGGAAGAGCCGTCCTCCAAGGGCGGCACCGATCTTGCGCCGTCGCTGCACTTTCTCGTGCAGAAACACGCGGCGACCCGACTGCATTATGATTTCCGCCTCGCCTGGAACGGTGTCCTCCTCTCCTGGGCGGTGACGCGAGGCCCAAGCCTCGACCCCGGCGAGAAACGGCTCGCCGTCCGTACCGAGGACCACCCGCTGGCCTATGGCACCTTCGAGGGCACGATTCCGAAAGGGCAGTATGGCGGCGGCACGGTGATGCTCTGGGACCGGGGCGCATTTGCTCCGCTCTCCGATTTCGAGGAGGGCCTCGCCGAGGGCAAGCTGAAATTCGAGCTCTTCGGCCAGCGCATGGTCGGCGGCTGGACGCTGGTGCGGATGAAGCGCCGGCCCGGCGAGAAGGGCGAGAACTGGCTGCTGATCAAGGAGCGCGACGGCCACGCCGTCGATGATGATGCGGAAGGGCTGATCCAGCGCAACACGCTGTCGGTCAAGAGCGGCCGGACGATGGACGAGATCGCCGGGGGCGCGAAACCCAAGGCGCTACCGGAGATGGGAAAGGCGGCTCGGCTCGCTTTGCCGGCGCAGCGGAAGGGACGGTCCAAGCGGGGCACGGGCAAGCTGCCGCCGTTCCGCGAGCCGCAGCTCGCGACGCTCGTCGATGACGCGCCGGAAGGTGAGGACTGGCTGCACGAGACCAAGTTCGACGGCTATCGCTGCATCGCCGCCATCGGCGGCGGACAGGTCAAGCTCTGGACACGCAATGGCAAGGACTGGACCGAGCGCTACAAGGGCGTGCCGGAGGCGCTGGCTTCGCTGCCCTGCAAGAGCGCGCTGATCGACGGTGAGATCGTCTCGCTGCACACCGGCTCCGGCAGCGCCTTCTCGGCCCTGCAGGCGGATCTGGAAGCGGGCGCGCCGCTGCGCCTCCAGGCGTTCGACCTTCTGGAACTGGATGGCAAGGATCTGACCGGCCTGCCGCTTTCCGAACGCAAGGCGAAGCTGGAAACGCTTCTCGACAGAGCACCGGAAAGCGTCGCACTCGGCTATTCGCAGCATATCGCCGGCAACGGGCCGCAGGTGTTCGAGGCAATCGCCAAGGCCGGCGGAGAGGGCATTGTCAGCAAGCGCGCCGAGGCGCCCTATCGCAGCGGGCGCAATCGAAACTTCCTGAAGATCAAGGCGGAGAAGCGCCAGGAGTTCGTGATCGGCGGCTGGAGCGACAGCGACAAGACCGGCAGGCCCTTTTCGTCGCTTCTCCTCGGTGTCTTCGACGGCGACGATCTGGTCTATCGCGGCCGCGTCGGCTCGGGCTTCGATGAGCGGTCGCTGGACGAGCTGCAGGCGGCGATGAAGCCGCTTTCGCGGAAGACCCCGCCCTTTGCGGCCATACCCAAGGCCTCGCGCCGCGGCGCGCATTGGGTGACGCCGAAACTGGTGGCCGAGGTGAAGTTCACCGAGCTGACCGACGAGGGAAGCCTCCGGCATCCCGTCTTCCTCGGCCTGCGCGGCGACAAGGACGCCAAGGCGGTGGTGCTGGAACAGGCAAGCGCGGCCAACGAGGCCGCCGAGGCGTCGATCGACGAGGTGACAGGGGTGGTGGATCAGGACGATGGAAAGGGCGGGGGCGGCAAGAGCCGCTCCACCCGGGCCGCTGCGGCGAAGGCCGGCGCGAAGGTGGCGGGTATCGCCATCAGCAGCCCGAAGCGGGTGATCTTCGACGGTGCCAAATGGACCAAGCGCGATGTCGCCGAATGGTGCGACGCGGCGGGCGAGCGCCTGTTCGCGCTGGCCGGCAAGCGTCCGCTTTCGCTGATCCGCTGCCCGGCCGGCGCCAAGGGCGGCAAGGGCTGCTTCTTTCAGAAGCACTATGAGGGCAACTTCCCGGCTGGCATCGGCGCGGTGCCGATCGAGGAAAGCGACGGCGACACGGCCGACTATCTGGTGATCGAGAAGCCGGTCGGCTTCGTTTCGGCCGCGCAGATGGGCACGATCGAGTTTCACCCCTGGATCGCGGCGGCCGACATGCTGGACAAGCCGGACCGCATCATCTTCGACCTCGACCCGGACGAGGGGCTCGGCTGGGACGATGTGAGGAGCGGCGCCACCGATCTGCGGGACCTTCTCGCCGATCTCGGCATCGCCACCACGCCGGTCGTCACCGGTGGCAAGGGTATCCACGTCACCGCGCGGCTGCGGCGTATCGCCGAATATGAAACGGTAACGCTGTTCGCCCAGGCGCTGGCCGCTTATCTCGGCGACAGCCAGCCGAAGCGTTTCACCGCCAATATGCGCAAAGCCAAGCGCGGCGGCCGCATTTTCGTCGACTGGCTGCGCAACCAGCGCGGCGCGACGGCCGTCAGCCCCTATTCGCTGCGGGCGCGGAAGGGCGGGCCGCTCGCCATACCGGTGACGTGGGACGAGCTCTCGCGCCTGCCGGCCGCCAATAGCTTCGACCTCTCCAACGGCTATGAGCGGCTCGACGAGCCGTGCCCGCTGATCGACGGCACGGAGTTGCAGAGCATCGGCAAGGCGCAGGTGGCCGGGCTGGAAAAGCTGACGGGCTGAGGTTTCCGGGCCGTTATCGATAGCCTGCGTTGCGGATCGCCGGCGGTACTCTCCGTTGGTGAGACACAGGCCGGCGATCCCCGTTCGATCGTCCCGCACCCAGCCGATAGGGCAGGTCGACCGGCCTTGGCCGAACGAATCTTCTCCGCAGTGACACCTTCTTAGAATAAGAAATTATTCATAGTCCGTCTCAAGCAGGCATACTTTCCTATGGAAAGGGAGGTAGCCCGGTGGCGTGACGGGGGACAAGGGCGGAGCATATGCGGCGTTGGCGGC
This sequence comes from uncultured Alphaproteobacteria bacterium, assembly GCA_963773525.1. GTDB lineage: Bacteria > Pseudomonadota > Alphaproteobacteria > Rhizobiales > Rhizobiaceae > Notoacmeibacter. Next base: position 957,325 of record CAVZBM010000002.1, read on the forward strand.
GCCCGAAGGCGCCGGCTCGAGACGATTGGCTGCTTCGGCTGGTCAAGCGACCGTCGCGCTGCCCGCCCGGCTCGACCTCGCACGCCGCGCTTTCGCCCGCGTCCGCCAACTGGCCCTGCCGCTGAAGAGGGCACGAAGCCGCCTGCGCGGCCGCACGCCGAGGCACGATTTCCGCACGGTTCGGAATGGCGGCATCGTGTTCGGCGCGCCGATCCAGCAGCAGGGTCTCTCTTTCGAAATCTATCTCGCAAGGGTTGCCGATCTGGGCGATTGGTTGTACGAACAAAAGAAGAACTTCAAGGTTTTCGATTTCTACGATCGCCGCTCCAGGGTGGCCACGAGCGTCAAGACGATGAACCTCTCGCGCCTCGCCCTTCGGGACCATCCAGAGCGGATTTTCCGGTATCTCCGGCGGGATATCGAGCGGATCAGGGCGTTCGACTTCGACAAGATCGCGGACGAAATCATCAGCAGCGAGCACATTCGCGGCCGCCGCCTCGAACTGGCAGTGCCGGCGGACTTTAACGCGCAGCAACTGGCCCAGCTCGAGCGCGCCAGAGCCTATGCGGAGAGCTGCGACATCGAGATGAAGGTCAGCGTGGCGACGTAATGGACCGCCATGATCAGTTTCACGACAAGGATACGCGCTGGCCGCCCGAACGCCGCGCCTCGGTCTTTCTCTTTCCGTGGTTCTACCGGGTCCATTCCTGGGCGGTCTACGGGATGGCCGGCCTCGATCCGGAGCGTATCGATGCGCTTCTGCCGACCGATCTCACGGCGCCGGAATTGGGCGCGGCGGCCTGGGTCGCGCTGCGGGCGAGCCGCTATCTGGAGGACGACGCCGCCGTCGCCGCGGTCCGCGCCTACGTCGCGACGCGGCCTTCGAAACGGATCTTCGAGGAGATGAAGAAGCAGGCCGGCGTCCGCAGCGTCAAGGCGCTGTTTGGCGGCGCCGGATCGGTCGACCTGATCTGGACCAAAGGGACGATCGAACTGGAGCCGCACCGGTCGCTCGGCGGCGGCCGCTGGATGCGTTTCGAAAACAGGGAACCCATCCGATTTGCCGAGACGGTTTCGGACGCCGAGCTCGGGGCCGCGCTGCTCGCGGCGCTGCAACTCAGCCGCAACGGCAGCTATGAGGGCACGTAGCGGTCAGACGGAGGTTAACGATATCCGACCCGCGCCTCCCGATTTCGCGTGAGGCGGGATAATCTGCAACACTGCTCCCCCACCCGAAAAGCGCTTCGCGCTTTCGACCTCCCCACGTAGCGGTCAGCAGTGTGCCGGCTTCCGCCTCGGCTTAGTTGGATGAGGGGTTGTTCAGACCGGCCAATCCGCCCCCCTTGCCGCTCTGCCCATCCTTCCCTATACCCGTGCCGGGTCGGAATAAATTCTGGCCTGGGGTCTAAGAAGCCTCACCGCAAGCGGTCGGTATCGACCGGAACGATACCTCCTCGACCACCTATGGCCGGGGAGGCCTCGGCGTATGTCCAGAGCTTCGGCTTAAAGGCCGTGGCGGTCGTCTTGCGGCGACTTCTTACTCCCCGGTCACCAGGCTTCCTGGTGACCGTTTCCTTATCAAAATCAGCCTGTTGATGCTCATTCGGCGAGGCTGAGAAGGGAGTTGGACCATGGACGACTACCATTTCGGCGCCGACCTGCTCGACAAATTTCAATCCGCGCCCGACGCGATCAAGGGGCTGATGCTGGCCCTGCCGGTGATCCTGCTGCTGGGCGGTTTCGCGCTGTTTCTGCATCATCTGCGCGGTTGCCGGCAGATCGAGCGGGACCATGAGGATTTGCGCGAGGCGCGTTGGATCCAGCGCGAACGCTGGCTGCAGGACGGCGGCGATCCCGATTTCCGGCGACGGCTGGAAGAGGCGTTCGAGTCGCGCCCGGCTGGCCGCTTGCCGGATCATCTGGCGGACCGCGCACCGAACCGTCTCGGCCTGCTCGGCAAATGGCCGGAGGATGGCACGGAGGAGTAGACGAGGCGCAGGGCTTTGAAGGCTTCGTCATCCTCGGGCTCGTCCCGAGGATCCATGACCTGAACGACGATGTCAGGCCGGCGGTCGACCGGCAAGCCGGGCCGGTCCCTCCACCGCCGCCACCCGTTGAAGAGCTCTGGAATGCGATTTCGGCCTTGCCCTCCGCTATGGCTAGCGTCGCGACGGGACCATCGGCCCGCCCTTGGCGATTGCCGCCTTGTAGCCTGGCCGCTCCTGCAGCCGTTTCCAGTAGGCGGCGAGAGCGTCGCGACCTTCGAGCTGGCCCGCCGCCGCCGCAATGGCCATCAGGTAGGACAATTGGATGTCGGCGAGGGAGAGGTCGCCGCCCATCAGGAACTCGCGGCCATCGTCGAAATGGGCGGAAAGGTAGTCGAGATTGTCCTTCAGCCGCGCCGCGTTGCGAGCGCCCGCATCGGAGCCGAGCCGTTTGGCGACGGCGTCGGCGATGACGAAGGGAGCGAGCGTGCCTTCGCCGTAATCGAGCCACTCCTCGTGGTGCCAGAAGTCCGGGCTGCCGGCGTGCGGACCGAAGCGGCCGTCGCCGTAGCGGTCGCGCAGATAGCGCAGGATGGTGGCCGATTCGGCCAGCGTCAGGTCGCCATCCTCGATCACCGGCGACTTGCCGAGCGGATGGACCTGCTTGAGACTGTCGGGCGCGAGGAATTTATCGGTCCGCTCGTAGAAGACCATCGTGTAGTCGACGCCGAGATCCTCCAGCAGCCACATGACGCGCAGCGCGCGGGAAAAGGCGAGGCAGTGAACGGTGAGCATGTGACGTTCTCCTGGTTGGGCCGGAGGGGAAACTAGTGCAAGAGCACCCATGACCAACATCGAGGCCAGCATTCGGCGGAAGCGGAGGTTTATCGGGGCCTGTCGCCGCCGTCCGACGCGTGGGGCTGCAAGCGGTCTTGCGCCCGGCGGCCGGGGCGCGTATCTCTTGCCCATGAGCCAGGGGGGCTCCACCGGCGCGTTCGGCGCCGAGGAGCTGAGAGGCCGATAAGCGCGAGTGCCGGTGAGGCCAAGCGCGGCGCGGCGACCCTTCGAACCTGATCCGGGTTGAGAACCGGCGTAGGGAGCGCGAAGCGGACGAGCCGCGGCCAGAGAACCATTCCTCCGGCCCGCCGTCCCGCCATCGGTCTCCTCCCGCCGTCCGCCTCCGGGTCCGACATGCGAACCGAGGAGCGCGCCATGAACGTCGTCAAGCCCGTCACACCGGACGTCACGCAAGGGGCGCTGCCCGGCGTCCCGCAAGGTCTTCGCCAAGGGCGAGCATCACCCGCAGATCGCCGTGCCGATGCGGCAGGTCGCGGTGCATCCGACAGCCGGCGAGCCGCCGGTCAACGTCTATGATGCCTCCGGCCCCTACACCGATCCCGACGCGCTGATCGACATACGGGGCGGCCTGCCGCGCCACCGCGAGGCGTGGATCGAAGCGCGCGGCGACTGCACGCGCGCCGAGGGCCGCGAAGTCAAGCCGGAGGACAATGGCTTCGCCAAGGGCGATAAGCTGACGCCGGAATTTCCCGTCCGCCATCAGCCCTTCGTGGCAAAGGACGGCAAGGCCGTGACACAAATGGCCTATGCCAAGGCCGGCATCATCACGCCGGAAATGGAGTATGTCGCGATCCGTGAGAATCTCGGCCGGCAGCAGGCCAAGGCGGCGCTCGAGCGCGACGGCGAGGATTGGGGCGCGTCGATTCCCGATTTCGTGACGGCGGAGTTCGTCCGCGACGAGATCGCGCGCGGGCGGGCGATCATCCCGTCCAACGTCAACCATCCGGAGCTGGAGCCGATGATCATCGGCCGCAACTTCCTGACCAAGATCAACGCCAATATCGGCAATTCCGCCGTCACCTCCTCGATGGCCGAAGAGGTGGAGAAGATGGTCTGGGCGATCCGCTGGGGCGCCGACACGGTGATGGACCTCTCCACCGGCCGCAACATCCACAATATCCGCGACTGGATCATCCGCAACGCGCCGGTGCCGATCGGCACGGTGCCGCTCTACCAGGCGCTGGAGAAGGTCAACGGCGTCGCCGAGGATCTCAGCTGGGAGGTGTTCCGCGACACGCTCATCGAGCAGGCGGAGCAGGGAGTCGACTATTTTACCATCCATGCCGGCGTCCGGCTGCACTACGTGCCGCTGACCGCGAACCGCGTCACCGGCATCGTCTCGCGCGGTGGCTCGATCATGGCGAAGTGGTGCCTGCACCATCACCGCGAGAGCTTCCTCTATGAACATTTCGACGAGATCTGCGATATCTGCCGCGCCTATGACGTGTCGTTCTCGCTCGGCGACGGGCTGCGGCCCGGTTCGATCGCCGACGCCAATGATGCGGCGCAGTTCGCCGAGCTGGAAACGCTGGGCGAATTGACGAAGATCGCCTGGGCGAAGGACTGCCAGGTGATGATCGAGGGGCCGGGTCATGTGCCGATGCACAAGATCAAGGCCAACATGGACAAGCAGCTCGAAATGTGCGGCGAGGCGCCGTTCTATACGCTCGGGCCGCTGACGACCGACATCGCGCCCGGCTACGACCACATCACGTCCGCGATCGGCGCGGCGATGATCGGCTGGTTCGGCACCGCCATGCTCTGCTACGTCACGCCGAAGGAGCATCTCGGCCTGCCCGACCGCGACGACGTCAAGACCGGCGTCATCACCTACAAGATCGCGGCGCACGCGGCCGATCTCGCCAAGGGCCATCCGGCGGCCAAGATTCGGGACGATGCCTTGAGCCGCGCGCGGTTCGAGTTCCGCTGGGAAGACCAGTTCAACCTCGGCCTCGACCCGGACACCGCGCGGCAGTTCCACGACGAGACCCTGCCGAAGGAGGCGCACAAGGTCGCCCATTTCTGCTCCATGTGCGGACCGAAATTCTGCTCCATGCGGATCAGCCACGACATTCGCGCCGAGGCACAGAAGGAGGGCATGGAGAAGATGGCGGAGAAATATCGCGCCGGCGGCGATCTTTACATGACGCCCGATGAAGTGGCGGAGTTGCAGAAAGGCGACGCCGCGGAATGACCATCCTCATCGCCGGGGCCGGCGTCGCCGGTCTCGTCACAGCACTGACCCTTGCCGAGGCCGGGCACGCCGTCCGCGTCATCGACCGGTCGGCCGGCTTCGGCCCCGCCGCCTGCTCATGGCATGCGGGCGGCATGCTGGCGCCGTGGATCGAGGCGGCGACGCAGGACGAGGTGGTGAAGCGGCGTGGCGTGCCCGCCATCGGCTGGTGGGCGGACCGCGTGCCGGTCACGCGCCACGGTTCGCTGGTGGTTGCGCCGGGCCGCGACGATGGCGAACTCTCCCGCTTCGCACGCCGGACCGAGGCGTTCGAATGGCTGGACGGCGAAGAGCTTGCGGGTCTGGAGCCGGACCTCGGCGACCGGTTTTCGCGGGCGCTGTTCTTCGCGGCCGAAGCGCATCTCGATCCGCGCCGGGCCATCGTTGCGCTGACGGCGCGGCTGGCGGGGCGGGGGGTTGCGGTCGAATACGAGACCGATCTCGCGGGCGAAGAGAAGCGCCATGGCGGGCCGATCGTCGATTGCCGGGGCATGGCCGCGAAGAGCGCCCTGCCGGATTTGCGCGGCGTGCGCGGCGAGATGCTGGTCGTCCGGTGCAAGGAGGTATCGCTGTCGCGGCCGGTGCGGCTCATCCATCCCCGTTTCCCCTGCTATGTCGTGCCGCGCGGGGACGGGCAGTTCATGGTCGGCGCGACCCAGTATGAGAGCGAGCGGCGCGGCGGCGTGACCGTGCGCGGCACGGTCGATCTCCTCAATGCGCTGCATGCGCTGCATCCGGCCTTCGCCGAGGCGGAGATCGTCGAGACCGGCGCGGATCTGCGGCCGGCCTTTCCGGACAATCTGCCGCGCATCGTCCGCGACGGCCGCACCCTTCACGCCAACGGCCTCTTCCGGCACGGCTTTCTGCTGGCGCCGGCGCTGGGAGCGGATGTCGCGGCGGCGCTCGAAGGCAAGCAAGCGGAGTTTCTTCATGAATCTGATCGTCAACGGGCAACAGCTTGAGGCGGAGGCGGCCGACCTCGCCGCCCTCATCGCCGAGTTGGACTATGCCGGCCGGCTGGTCGCGACGGCGCTGAACGGCGAGTTCGTGCCGAAAGGGGAGCGGCAGGAGACGGTGCTTTCGGACGGCGACAGAATCGAAATCCTGGCGCCGATGAAGGGCGGCTGACGGGCTACCATGACCAGTTTCTACGGCTTCGAGCCGAAATCACGCTTGTTTCTCGGCACGGCGCAATATCCGTCGCCGAAGTTGATGGCTGACGCCGTGCAGGCCGCCGAGGTCGACATCGTCACCGTCTCGCTGCGGCGCGAAGGGGCGGACGGGGCAGGGCAGGCGTTCTTCGACCTGATCTCCGATCTCGGCGTGCGGGTCCTGCCCAACACTGCCGGTTGCCATGGCGTCAAGGAGGCGGTGACGACGGCGCAGATGGCGCGGGAGATCTTCGGCACGCCGTGGGTCAAGCTGGAGGTGATCGGCGAGAACGACACGCTCTGCCCCGACGTCATCGCGCTGGTGGACGCGGCGCGCATCCTGACCGAGGAAGGGTTCGAGGTTTTCCCCTACTGCACCGAGGATCTCGTCATCGCTGAAAAACTGTTGGCCGCCGGCTGCAAGGTGCTGATGCCCTGGGGGGCGCCGATCGGCACCGCGCGCGGGCTGAACAATGAATACGGTCTGCGCTCGCTGCGCGGCCACTTCCCCGACGTGCCGCTGGTGATCGACGCCGGGATCGGCCTGCCGAGCCATGCGGCGCGAGCGATGGAGCTCGGCTATGACGCCGTGCTGCTCAACAGCGCGGTGGCAGGCGCGGGTGATCCGGTGGCGATGGCGAAGGCGATGGCGATGGCCGTGCAGGCCGGGGCGCTCGGACGACAGGCCGATCCGCTCGACTCGCGCGACATGGCGGTGCCCTCGACCCCGGTTTTCGGAAAGGCGCTGCTGTGACGGCAACGAACGCGCGGACGGCGCTCGATCCGTTCTATCTGATCGTCGACGATGCCGACTGGGTCGAGCGGCTGGTGCCGGTGGGCGTCAAGCTGGTGCAACTCCGCTGCAAGGGCATGGGCGAGGAGGAGCTTCGCGACAATATCCGCCGCGCCAAGGCCTGCTGCGTCGCCCATGATTGCACGCTCGTCGTCAACGATTATTGGCGACTGGCGATCGAGGAGGGCTGCGCTTGGGTGCATCTCGGCCAGGAGGATCTCGCCGGCGCCAATGTGCCGGAGATCCGCAATGCCGGGCTGAGGCTCGGCATCTCGACGCATGACAAGGCCGAGCTCGCCACGGCACTCGCGGCGTGGCCGGACTACGTCGCCCTCGGTCCCATCTGGGAGACGCGGCTGAAGAAGATGCCGTGGTATCCGCAGGGGCTCGAACGGCTGACGCGATGGAAGCAGTGGGTCGCCGACCTGCCGCTGGTCGGGATCGGCGGCGTCACCGTCGAGCGGCTGCCGGCGCTGTTCGAGGCGGGAGCCGACATTGCCGCCGTCGTCACCGACATCACCCTCCATGAGGATCCGGAGAAGAGGGTTCGGGAATGGCTGGCGGGAACGCAGGACCAGCGCGGCAAGGCCGGCAGCGCCCTTTGATCCCCTTTGCACTTGCGCAGACGGGTTATTCCTCTGCAACGGACGACGCCAAGGGCTGTCGGACAAAACGGCCGGAAGCGTTCCTCACCTCACTGACCAGAAAGGCCGTCACCGCGCGGACGCGCGCCAGACCGCGCAGGCTTTCGTGGTGGATCAGCCAGTAGTCGCGACGGGTCATCAGTTGCGGCAGGACGCGGACCAGATCGGCCCGGTCGGCGGCCATGTAATCATGTAGCACCGCTATGCCGGCGCCGGCGCGCACGGCCTCGAACTGACCCATCGTGCTCGACACCTCGACCGCCGAGCGCCAGCCGGGGTGGAAATCCTGCGCGTAGGAGAGCATCGGCGAGAAGATGAGATCATCGACGAAGCCGACCAGGCGGTGGTCGAGCAGGTCGTCGCGCCGCCGTGGCTGACCGAAGCGCTCGATGTAGCCGGGCGCGGCGTAGAGGCTGAGCGTGTAGTCCGTCAGCTTCTGGGCGACGAGCCGGCCGGACTGGGGCCGGCCGAGGGTGACGGCGATGTCGGCCTCGCGCTTGGAGAGCGAAAAGTTCTGGGTGACCGGCACGAGCTGGATCTGCAGCTTCGAATGCATGGCTGACAGCGTGCCGAGGCGAGGGGCGATGAAGGAATGACCGAACCCGTCGGGCGCGCCGACGCGGATCGTGCCGGTCGGATCCTCGCCACTCTCCGTCAGCGCCGCCTGCGCCTGCAGGAACTCGTTCTCGACCCGCTCCATGGCAATGGCGAGGGATTGACCAGCCTCGGTCAGCGTGCAGCCGCTGGTGCGGCGGACGAGAAGCGAGGTGCCGATGGCGGTCTCGAGCGCCGTCATGCGTCGCGACAGGGTCGCCTGATTGAGGCCGAGAGACCGTGCCGCGTCCAGCATGGTGCCCGAGCGGGCGATGGCGAGAAGCAGGCGGCCATCATTCCATTCGATCATGGGAACCTTTTCTCCTGCGGGTCGTCGATCAGCGGCAGGTTATGCACGAATGCAAAACGTTTCTCAATTTCTGTCTATTGTTTTGCACTGGCGTAGGGTTCATCTGGATCGCAAGGACACACGAAAGGGAGGATTCCCATGAGCGAGATCGGACATTTCATCGGCGGCAAGAAGGTCGCAGGCACATCGGGTCGCAACCAGCCGGTCTTCAATCCGGCGACGGGCGAGAGCGAGAAGACAGTCGCGCTGGCCTCCGCCGACGAGGTGAACCAGGCCGTCGCGGCGGCCAAGGCGGCCTTCCCGGAATGGTCGCAGACATCGCCGCTGCGCCGCGTCCGCATTCTCGACAAGTTCAAGATGCTGCTGTGGGACCGGCTCGATGAGCTCGCGACGGCCATTTCGGCCGAGCACGGCAAGACGTTCGACGATGCCAAGGGCGAAGCGATCCGGGGCCTGGAGGTCGTGGAATTCGCCGTTGGCATGCCGAGCCATCTGATCGGCGATTTTTCCGGACAGGTGGGCGGCGGCATCGACACTCACTCGCTGCGCCATCCGCTGGGCGTCGTCGCCGGCATCACGCCGTTCAACTTTCCGGCCATGGTGCCGATGTGGATGTTTCCGATCGCCATCGCCTGCGGGAACACTTTCATCCTGAAGCCGTCGGAGCGCGATCCGTCGGTTTCGCTACTGCTCGCCGAATGGCTGACCGAGGCCGGCCTGCCGGAGGGTGTGTTCAACGTCGTGATGGGTGACAAGGAGGCGGTCGACGCCATCCTGCACCATCCGGACATCAAGGCCGTCTCGTTCGTCGGCTCGACGCCGATCGCTCAGTATATCCATGCGACCGGCACGGCGAACGGCAAGCGGGTGCAGGCGCTCGGCGGCGCCAAGAACCACATGATCATCATGCCGGACGCCGATCTCGACATGGCGACCAACGCGCTGATGGGCGCGGCCTTCGGTTCGGCCGGCGAACGCTGTATGGCGGTCTCGGTCGCCGTGCCGGTCACGGACGCCGTCGCCGACGCGCTGGTCGAGAGACTGGTGCCGAAGATCGAGGCGCTCAAGATCGGGCCCTATAGCGACAGCGACGCCGATATGGGTCCGCTCGTCACCGCCCAGGCCCGCGACCGGGTTCTCGGCTATATCGACAAGGGCGTCGAGGAAGGCGCGGAGCTGGTCGTCGATGGTCGCGGCTTCAGGCAGGACAAGCAGGGCTACGAGAACGGCTTCTATGTCGGCGGCACGCTGTTCGATCACGTCAAGCCGGAGATGAGCATCTATCGCGACGAGATTTTCGGGCCGGTGCTCTCCATGGTGCGGCGCGATTCCTATCAGGACGCGGTCGACCTGATCCACGGCCACAATTATGCCAACGGCACGGCGATCTTCACCCGCGACGGCGACACCGCCCGCGCCTTCAGCAACGACATCGAGGTCGGCATGGTCGGCATCAACGTGCCGATCCCGGTGCCGATGGCGTTCCACTCCTTTGGCGGATGGAAGGCATCGATCTTCGGCGATCACGCCATGCACGGGCTGGAGGGCGTCCGCTTCTACACGCGGATGAAGACCACGACCACGCGCTGGCCGACCGGCATCCGCGACGACGCCCAGTTCACCATGCCGACGCTGGGCTGAGTGTCAGCGGGACGGAGCTTCGGAGGCCGGCGCAACAGCGCCGGCCTTTCTCGTTCCGGATCATCGTCCCTTCTTGGCGAGCACGAAATCATGCTCGACCTGCCAGAAGGGCGCGGCGAAGCCGTAGCTCTCTGCGCGCTCCGGATCGTCGACGGATTCGAATTGCGCGAGCAGGCTCTCTTTCACGCCGAACACTGCATCGGAGTGGATGTAGGGGTCGTCGGGGTCGAAGATGTGGGTGACCAGTGTCTCAAAGTCTTCCGCACCGACGATGTAGTGCAGATGGGCCGGTCGGTAGGGGTGGCGGCCGAGCGCTCCGAGCAGCTGGCCGACGGGACCATCATCGGGGATCGGATAGTATTTCGGCTTGACCGCCCGGAACCAGTAGCGGCCGTCCGGACCTGTGCGGAACCGGCCGCGCAGGTTGAAATCCGGCTGGATGCCCTTCTGCTGGACATCGTAGAATCCCTCGTCATTGGCTTGCCACACATCGATCGACGCGCCCTCGACCGGGCGGCCGTCGACGTCGAGGATGCGGCCACTGACAACAACGTCCTCGCCCTTGCCGTCGAGGCAGATATTGGCGCCCATCGGCAGATGCGGCGCCCCTTCGACATGGAACGGCCCGAGCACCGTCGATTCGGAGGCACCGGAGGGCTTCCGATTGTTGATCGCGTCGACCAGCATGGAGACGCCGAGGATGTCGGAGAGCAGGATGAACTCCTGCCGCCACTCATTGCACATCTGCCCGGTGCGGGTGAGGAAGCGGATCGCCTGCATCCATTCGTCCTGGGTCGGTTCGATCTCCTTGACGGCCTCGTGCAGCTTTCGGGTGACGACCGCCATCACCTCCTTCAACCGTTCGCTTTCGGCTTGTGCGTTGCGTGAGGTCACGACCTCCACGGAATCCTCTTCGGTGAAGTAGCCTCTCCCCGCCTCGCGGTCGTCTCTTCCAGTCATTGTCATCCGGCCTCCCGAAGCAGGCGCTCCTTGCGAGCGCCGGTCGAATTCGCAAGGATCCTGATCATCCCCCAATGCGAAAGGCCCGGCGCTGTGGCCGGGCCTTTTTACGTTGTGCGTGGGCCGAAGGGGGATCAGGCGGCTTCGGCATCGCCATCATCGTAGGCGTCGTCGATGGATCGGCCGTGATCAGCCTGCTCGGCGGCGGAGACGTCGAACTGGGAGAGCTGCTGGTTGAGGCGCGCCGCCTCATTGGCCAGCACCTGGCTGCCGGCCGTCGATTCCTCGGCAATGGCGGCGTTCTTCTGGGTCTCCTGGTCCATGGTCCGCATCGTGTTGCTGACCCGGGCGAGGCCGTCCGACTGGCTGCGCATCGCGCTGGTGATGGCGGTGACGTGCTCGCTGATGTCGGCGACCTCGGTGACGATCCGCTTCAGCGTCTCGCCGGTGTCGCTGACGAGGGCCGAGCCCGACTTCACCTTTTCCACCGAGCGGGTGATCAGGCCACGGATCTCGCCGGCCGCCCCGCCGCAGCGCTGGGCCAGTTCGCGCACTTCCTGGGCGACGACGCCGAAGCCCTTGCCGGCCTCGCCGGCGCGCGCCGCCTCGACGCCGGCATTCAGCGCCAGAAGGTTGGTCTGGAAGGCGATCTCGTTGATCACGCTGACGATCTGGGTGATCTCGCTGGAGGAATCCTCGATCTCGCGCATGGCGTTCATCGCCCGGTCGACGATCTCGGCCGACTGCGCCGCTTCCTTCTTGGCATGTTCGACGATGGTCTGCACCTGATCGGTCCGGCTGGCGACGTCGGAGGCGTTGCCGGCAATCTGCGAGAGCGTCTCGGAGGATTGCTCGATCGACGCGGCCTGCTTCTCGGTGCGGCGCGCGAGGTCGCTCGCCGCATTGCTGACCTCGGCGGAGGACAGGCAGATGGAATCGGCGCTGCGGGCCGCCTGGCAGAGGGCATCGGCCAGCTTGCCGGCGGCTTCGTTGTAGTCGACGCGCAACTGGTCGAACTCGGCGGCGAAGGGCTGGACGATGCGATGGCTGATATTGCCGTCGGCGAGGCTGCGCAACCCGGTGCCGAGCGTCTCCAGCGCATGGCGGCGGGCATCGTTGTCGCGGGCGCTGAGCGCCTCGCGCTCGGTCCGTTCGCTCTCGGCGTGGCTGCGCATCTGCTCGGTCTCGATCTCGATGCGCTGCTTCTCCAGCGCCTGCTCGCGGAAGACCTCGACCGCCGAGGCCATCGAGCCGACCTCGTTCTTCAGATCATAGGCATAGTTGGCATTGTCGAGATCGCCCTCGGCCAGACGCCGCATGTCCTCCGTCAGGACGTTGATCGGCCGCGCCACGAGGCTCGAGAAGAACACCCCCGCAAGACATGCGGCGATCAGCGCGAGGAAGGTGAGGCCGGCCATTGTGAGGCCCATTCTGGTCACGCCGGCCAGCGCGAAGTTCCGCTCGGTGGCGGCGATGATGTGGTGCGGCTTGCCGTTGATATCGACGTCGGCCATCGACACGATGGCGGTGCCGAGGCCTTCGGCATCGTTGATATTGCCGTTGTGGAAACCTGCCCTCGGCGGCCACGAGGCCGGAGAGATCGATCGGCGCCGCGCGTACACGGCCGTCGCTGCTGGCGACGACATTGCCGGCGTCGTCGGTGAGGAGGAGAATCTGCCGGTTCGCGTCGAGATCCTGCGCTGCCAGTAGGGCCGACAGCTTGTCCGCTCCGACGCGGAAGGCAATGATCGCCATCGGCTTGGCCTGCCCTCCCTTGGGCGTTGCGAGGCTGAAGGACTGGGGAACGGCCTGCGCCAGAAGGAGTGAGGGCCCACCCACCGGATAGGGCTCGAAGCCCTCGGTTTCACGCGTTGCGGCCTCGCCTTTCATGATGGAGTCATAGAATTCGTTGAGGCGGCCGAACGAGGTGTCGGCGACGTTCTGCATGAATTCGTCGGACTTGGTGACCGTGTAGATCAGGTTGCCGTCGCCATCGATCAGATAGAGGTCGGACAGGCTGAGATCGGTCCAGTAGGTCAGCAGCGAATTGTGGACCTCGGCATGCTTCCAGTCGTAGATGGTCGTGTTCTTCTTCTTTCCCGCGAAGCTGGCGCGCTCTTCGGGGGTGGCGCCGGCGTTCCTGAAGATGTCGAGGTTCTGCTGCCGTTGGTTTTCGATTCGGAAGCCGACGGCCAGTTCGAGGATGCTGCGCGGCACGAGCGAACTGGACGACATGTTGGCGATCGCCGCCCGCAACCGGTTCTCGTAGTCGGTGACGGCGCGCACCTGGGACCGCGCGAGGAGGCCCAGCTCCTTCTCCGTCGCCTGGCGCATCTCGCCCGCCGCCTGGAGGTAACCGACGGTGCCGACGGTCGCGCAGGCCAGAAAGGCCAGCACCGCGAACAGGACCGAGAGAGTGAGGCGAAGACTGAACCGCCCAATCATTTTCGCGAGCATGCGCTTTCCCCGAAGATAAAATACCCACGACGATTGATGCACGGGCAGGTTTGAATATTGATTTAACAATCAGTGCGGGGGGCGATCGGGTGTCGCGTAGCCAGAAATCGACTCGTTTCGAAAGCCCTTGCCATGCCGTGCGGCAGATGACAGACCGACCTTCCGACACGAGCCGAGGGGATTACGCATGGACGTTTCAGGACAGGCCGCACTTGTTACCGGAGGCGCATCCGGCCTCGGACTGGCTACCGCAAAAAGGCTGGCGAAGGCCGGCGCGAAGGTGACGCTGCTGGACATGAACGAGGAGGCCGGCCGCAAGGAGGCGGAGGCCCTCGGCGGCCATTTCATCCGGGTCGATGTCTCCAATGACGAAGCGGTCCGGGCGGCGGTCGCCGAAGCAGAGGACAAGCATGGCGTTGCGCGCGTGCTCGTCAACTGCGCCGGTGTCGGCACGCCGTCCAAGATGCTCGACCGCGACGGCAAGGCGACGCCGCTGGACTTTTTCTCCAAGGTCATCGCGATCAACCTGATCGGCACCTACAACGTCGCGGCGAAATTCGCCGAACGACTGGCCCAGGCGGAGCCGCTCGGAGAAGAGCGGGGCGTGATCATCAACACGGCCTCGGTCGCGGCCTTCGACGGACAGATCGGCCAGCCCGCCTATGGAGCCTCCAAGGCGGGCGTTGCGGGGCTGGCGCTGCCGCTCGCACGCGAACTGGCGCGCTACGGCATTCGCGTCATGACGATCGCTCCCGGGATCTTCTGGACGCCGATGCTGGCAGGGCTGCCGGAGGAGGCGCAGGCCAGCCTCGGCAAGCAGGTGCCGTTCCCAAGCCGCCTCGGCAAGCCGGACGAATATGCGCAGCTCGCCGAAGCGATCATCGCCAATCCGATGCTGAACGGCGAGACGATCCGCCTCGACGGCGCGATCCGCATGGCGCCGAAGTAGCGCTTCCGACCGTCGGGGCGTCGCGCGATCGCCCTTTGACACAGATCAAGGCGGGTTCCGTCTCGAAGAATCAGTCTCCCATTCATCGGCGATCGATGGGAGACGGATCATGGGTATCTTTCGGAAGTTCGAAAAGCACGGCGAGCTGATGGGCGCGATGATGCGGCGGACAGGCGCGCTCGATGACGAGCGCATGCTGCGCGTGTCGGATGGGGCGCTGCGCAATGCGTTCTATCGCTGCCAGAGCTGCCGCCATTCGGAAGCCTGCGAACATTTCCTGCAGAACGCCGAGGCAGCCGAGCCGACGCCCGGCTTCTGCGAGAACAAGGCGCTGATGGATTCGCTGGCGCGCTGAGTGCCGGCGATCAACGCCGTCGGAACAGCCGCGCCGCGATGAGGAAGGCGGCAATGAAGATGGCGATCCAGATCAGCCACCGGATCATCGTGCTGCCTCCTGCTGCAGTCTCTGCGGATCGTAGTTGAGGATCGGCGCGAGCCAGCGCTCGACATCCGCAACGTCCATCCGCTTGCGTCGCGCATAGTCCTCGACCTGATCCTTCTCGATCTTGCCGACGCCGAAATAGACGCTGTCCGGATGGGAGAAGTAAAGACCGGAGACCGATGAGGCCGGATGCATGGCGAAGCTCTGGGTCAGCGTCACGCCGGCCTGCTCGGTGGCGTTCAGCAGCGAGAACAGCGTCGCCTTCTCGGTATGGTCCGGCTGGGAGGGATAACCCGGCGCCGGTCGGATGCCAGCATACTTCTCGCCGATCAGCTCATCATTGGACAGCGTCTCGTCCGCGGCATAGCCCCAGAACTCCCTGCGGACACGTTGGTGCATGTGCTCGGCAAAGGCCTCGGCGAGGCGGTCGCACAGCGCCTTGAAGAGAATGTTGTTATAATCGTCATTGGCGGAGATGAAGGCCTTGGAGTGGACCTCCTCGCCAAGGCCGGCGGTGACGCAGAAGCCGCCGATCCAGTCTTCCTTCGGGGAGATGAAGTCCGACAGGCAGTAGTTCGGCCGTCCATTGCCGCGCTTCTGGATCTGCTGGCGAATGCCGTGGAGCGTCGCGCGACGGTTGCGGCGCTCGTCGTCCTCGAAGACCGCGATGTCGTCATCGCCGTCGCGCCGCGCCGGCCAGAAGCCGACCACGGCGCGGGCCTCGACCCATTTTTCCGCGACCATCCGATCCAGCATCTCGTTGGCATCGTCGAAGAGATCGCGCGCGGCGGGACCGTAATCCTTGCTCTGCAGGATGCCCGGATAGCGGCTCCTCATCTCCCAGGTCGCGAAGAAGGGGGTCCAGTCGATATATTGTCGGATCGTCGCCAGATCGTAATCAATAAAGTTCCTGGTGCCGGTGAAGTTCGGCGCGGGCGGCGTATAGGTTTCGAAATCCAGCCGGGCGGCGTTGGCGCGCGCCTCCTTGAGGGTCAGGCGCTCCTTCTTGCCCTGCGCATCGGCATGGGCGGCCCGCGCCTTGGCGTGATCTTCCCGCACCCGCTCGACATAGCCCGCCTTCTGGCTACCCATCAGATGGCCGACGACCCCGACGGCACGGGAGGCGTCGGGGACATAGACCACGACGTCCCGGTCGTAGGCGGGCTCGATCTTGACCGCAGTGTGGGTCGAGGAGGTGGTGGCGCCGCCGATCAGCAGCGGGATGGTGAAGCTGCCGCGCTGCATCTCGCCGGCGATGTGGACCATCTCGTCCAGGGACGGAGTGATCAGGCCGGAGAGACCGATCATGTCGACGTTGTTCTTTTTCGCCTCGTCGAGGATCTTCTCCGCCGGCACCATGACGCCGAGGTCGATCACGTCGTAGCCGTTGCACTGCAGGACAACGCCGACGATGTTCTTGCCGATGTCGTGGACGTCGCCCTTGACCGTCGCCATCAGGATCGTGCCGTTGGACTTGCCGGCCTGGCCGGTCCTTTCCTTCTCCGCCTCCAGATAGGGCAGGAGATGGGCGACCGCCGCCTTCATCACGCGGGCGCTCTTGACCACCTGCGGCAGGAACATCTTGCCCGCGCCGAAGAGGTCGCCGACGACGTTCATGCCGTCCATCAGCGGGCCCTCGATGACGTGCAGCGGGCGCTCGGCGGCCTGGCGCGCCTCCTCGGTATCGTCGACGATATATTCGGTTATGCCATGAACCAGCGCATGTTCCAGGCGCTTGCCGACCGGCTCGTCGCGCCACCTGGTGTCCTGCTGCCTGGCCTTGACCCCGCCTTCTCCCTTGTAGCGATCGGCGATTGTAAGGAGACGATCGGTCGCGTCGTCGCGGCGGTTGAGGATGACGTCCTCGACTGCCTCGCGCAGCTCTTCGGGGATGTCGTCATAGATCGTCAGCTGGCCGGCATTGACGATCGCCATGTCGAGGCCGGCCGGAATGGCGTGGTAGAGGAAGACGCTGTGCATCGCCTCTCGGACAAGATCGTTGCCGCGGAACGAGAAGGAGACGTTGGAGAGGCCGCCGGAGATGCGGGCGTGCGGAAGGTTCGCCTTGATGCGCCGGCACGCATCGAAGAAGGCGACGGCGTAGTCGTTATGCTCCTCGATGCCGGTGGCGACGGCAAAGATGTTGGGGTCGAAGATGATGTCCTCGGCCGGGAAACCGATCCGGTCGACGAGAAGCCGGTAGGCCCGCTCGCAGATCGCGAACTTGTGCTCCGCCGTCTCGGCCTGGCCGTTCTCGTCGAACGCCATGATGACGGTCGCCGCGCCGTAGGCCTTGAGCTTGCGGGCCTGCTCCAGGAAGGGTTCCTCGCCCTCCTTCAGGCTGATCGAATTGACGACGGCCTTGCCCTGAACGCATTTCAGCCCGGCCTCGATCACCTCCCATTTGGAACTGTCAATCATCACCGGCACGCGGGCGATGTCGGGCTCGCCGGCCATGCGCTGGAGGAAGGTTCGCATCGCCTCGACGCCGTCGATCAGGCCATCATCCATATTGACGTCGATGATCTGGGCGCCGTTCTCGACCTGCTGGCGGGCGACCGACAGCGCCTCTTCGAACTGGCCGTCGACGATCAGTCGCTTGAATTTGGCCGAGCCCGCGACGTTGGTGCGTTCGCCGATATTGATGAACTGGCTGGAGGCTCCTGCGCTCATGCGTTCACCGCGATCTGGAACGGCTCGAGTCCGGAGAGCCGAAGCGTCGGAGGCACCTTCGACGGAACATGCGGTGCGGCATTCTCAACGGCTTTTGCGATGGCGCGGATGTGGTCGGGCGTCGTGCCGCAGCAGCCGCCGACGATGTTGATGTAGCCGTCTTCCGCCCATGGCCGGAGCAGCGCCTGCATCTCGTCGGGGCTCTGGTCATACTCGCCGAAGGCGTTGGGGAGCCCGGCGTTGGGGAAGGCGAGGATACGCGTATCGGCGACCCTGCCGATGGCGCTGATATGTGGGCGCATCTCCTCGGCGCCGAGCGCACAGTTGAAACCGACGGCGAAGGGCCGGGCGTGCATGACCGACAGCCAGAAGGCTTCCGGCGTCTGACCTGACAAAGTGCGGCCGGAGCGGTCGGTGATGGTGCCGGAGATCAGGATCGGCTTGTCCTCACCATGGGCGTCGAACGCTTCGCGGCAGGCGAGAATCGCGGCCTTGGCGTTGAGCGTGTCGAAGACCGTCTCGATCAGGAGCGCGTCGATATTGTCGAACATCGCGTCGATCTGTCCGCGATAGGCGTCCTTGACCTCGTCGAAGGTCACGTCGCGATAGCCGGGATCCTCGACCTTCGGCGAGATCGACAGGGTCTTGTTCAGCGGACCGATGGAGCCGAGGACGGCGCGGGGCTTGTCCGGCGTCCGATCGGTCCACTCATCGGCGCAGCGGCGGGCGACGGCGGCGGCCGCGGCGGCGATGTCGCCGGCGTGCTCCTGCATCCCGTAATCGGCCTGGCTGATGGTCGTCGCGTTGAAGCTGTTGGTCTCGATCAGATCGGCGCCGGCTTCCAGATAGGCATGATGGACCTTTGCCACGGCGTCGGGTTTCGTCAGCGACAGAAGGTCGTTGTCGCCTTTCAGCGGCAGCGGCCAGTCGGCGAAACGCTCGCCGCGGAAATCCTCCTCCTCCAGTCCCTGGCGCTGGAGCATGGTGCCCATGGCGCCGTCCAGTACGAGAATACGGCTCTTGGCCGCGTCGGCGATAGCGTCCCAACGATTGGGCATGATGTCAGTCCCTGTGAGATATCCGTGCATGGGCCTCGCCCAGCGCACGGCTGACCGCGATCGCGATATCGGCGCGGTTCAGCGTATAAAGGTGAAAGTCACGCACGCCGCCATCGTACAGTTCGGCGCAGAGATCGGTGGCGACCGAGGCAGTGAGCATCTGGCGCGTCAGAAGATCGTCGTCGAGACCTTCGAACATGCGCCGGTACCAGTGCGGCACCTCGACGCCCACCGCGCCGGCCATGCGGGCGAGACCCGCGACATTGGGCTGCAGCATGACGCCGGGCACGATGTCGATCGCAATGCCGGCAGCGGCGACACGGTCGCGAAAGCGGAAGAAGGTGCCGGCCTCGAAGAAGAACTGCGTGATCGCCTTGCTGGCGCCCGCATCGGCCTTGCGACGCAGGACATCCAGTTCGATCCCCCAATCGGCGCTTTCCGGATGGCGCTCCGGATAGGCGGAGCAGAAGACCTCGAAATCATGCCGCCTCTTCAGCCCCTCGATCAGTTCCGGCGCATAGGGATAGCCTTCGGGATGGGGCTCGTAGCGGCCGCCGAAACCGGTCGGCGGATCGCCCCGCAGCGCAACCACGGAGCGGACGCCGGCGTCCCACAACTGGTCGGCGACCCGATCGATCTCTTCGCGGCTGGCGCCGACGCAGGTGAGGTGGGCAGCGGGTGTGAGCGAGGTCTCCCGAACCATCCGTGCCACCGTGCCGAGGGTGCGCGCCTGGGTCGTTCCGCCGGCCCCATAGGTGACCGAGACGTATGAGGGCTGGAGGATCTCCAGACGCTTGACCGCTTCCCAAAGCCCGGCTTCGGCCCGCTCCGTCTTCGGCGGGAAGAACTCGTAGGACACCTTCACATGCGCGTCGTTCGCCCCGTCGAGGCGGATCGCGGTCGGCGGCCTGTCGACGGCCTGCTGAAGGGGCGGTTGCGGCGTCGCCATGAAGTTCTCCGTTGGCTGTCCGCCTTCATGGGCCGCATGCATCCATCCGGTGCGGCAAGTCAAGCGAGGCGGACTGGACTGGGACATAAACAAATCTTTATGTCACCGTCAATGGTCGACCCGCTCAGGCTTTGGCAATCGCATCCGAAAGATGCGGTCCCCGTACGGGCGAGAGCGCGGCTGTATCGGGTTAAGCGGATGCTCACGATTTGACTCTAATTGTCGGAATTCCGGTCACGGGAAAGCGGAGCGATGCCGGCACAGCCTTCATATCGAATTCTTCTGGCAGAAGCCGATCGCTCACGTGCGGGGGCCATTCGAGGAGAGTTGAGCAGGGTTGCCGGCGCCAGTTGCACCGTCAGGACGGCCGATCATGCCGCCGCAATGATCGGGCTGCTCAAGAGCGAACCGTTCGATGTTGTGCTGGCGGCGGCGGATCTGCCGGTTTGCAACGGGCTGGACCTGCTGAAATGGATGAAGGGTCAGCCGAAGCAGGTGCCGGTGATCCTGACCGGCCCGCAATGGCTGCTGCCGGACGACGGGGCGCGATACGCAGGCGCTGCCGACCTTCTGGAGCATCGCGAACTGACGTCCGCCATTCTCCAGCGCGCCATCCGCTATGCCGTGGCAGGGCACGACCGCTATGCCATGACGATCTCCGTTCTGGAGAACACCGAGGCCGTCATTGCCGTTATCGACGCCGACAATTGCATCAAGATGGCCAACTCGGCCTACTGGCGACTCGCCGCCGAAGCGGCGGCCGATGCCGGTTCGTTCCGCGCCGGCGTTCTGCTGGCAAAGATCCTCGGCCACGAAAGGGGCGAGATCACCATCGGCAAGCGCATCTTCGAAAGCCGCGTCGTCGATCTGCCGCACCAGTTCCGGTCGATCGTCCTGGTCGACATTACCCGCCACGTGATGGCGCTGGCCGAGCGGCGCGAGACCGAGCGGCGGATCACGTATCTGGCGACGTTCGACCCCTTGACCGACCTGCCCAACCGGCTCGGATTCAGCGGTGAGATCAACCGCCGGATACGCGCCGCAAAGCAGAAGGGCGAGGAATTTCACGTCATCACCTTCGACCTCAAGCGGTTCAAGGAAATCAACGACGTTTTCGGTCATGCGACGGGGGACGCCCTGCTGAAGACTCTGGCGGAGCGGATGCGTGGCTGTCTGCGCGAGGATGAATATCTGGCGCGGCTGGGCGGAGACGAGTTCGTGGCCCTGCAGCCGAAGAGGGAGGATGACGAAGATGCGCTGCCAAGCCTCGTGAGACGCATCTTCAGTGCGTGCGATCAGAGCTTCAACGTCAAGAAGAAGCTGATCAACGTCTCTCTCAGCGCAGGGGTTTCCGTCTTTCCGGCTCATGGCCAGAGCGCCGAGGAGTTGCAGGCCAATGCGGGCTGCGCACTCGGCCGGATCAAGCAGAACCCCCTGGAGCGGATCTGCACATTCGACGAAAATATGGACCGGGCCCTGCGGAAGCGCAGGATGCTGGCCGCCGACCTGCAGCAGGCCCTCGAAGACAAGGCGATCGACATCCATTTCCAGCCGAAGGCGCGGGTCAGCGATTGCCGGCTGACGGGCTTCGAGGCCCTCGCGCGGTGGACCCATCCGCAACTCGGCCCGATCTCGCCGGTGGAGTTCATTTCCATCGCCGAGGAGTATGGCATGATCATCGAACTCGGCCGCTGCCTGATGGAGAAGGCGTGTTCGATCGCCTATCATTGGCCGAGGGAGCTCAATCTTGCGATCAATGTGTCGCCAGTCCAGATCATCCATACCGATCTGGTACAGGCGGTCCGGGAAACGCTCCTGACGACGGGCTTCAATCCGAAGCGGCTGGAAATCGAGATCACGGAGTCGCTGCTGATCGCCGATACCGAGCGGACGCTCGACGTCCTCCGCAAGCTGCGGGCGATGGACATTTCGATCGCGATGGACGATTTCGGCACCGGCTATTCGTCGTTGTCCGCCCTTATGGCGTTTCCCTTCGATACGCTGAAGATCGATCGGACCTTCATCGAGAAGATCACGCACAATCCCCAGGCGCACGAGATCGTGCGTTCGGTGATCGGCCTCGGCAGGACAATGGATTTCAAGGTCGTTGCCGAAGGCGTCGACATGCAGAGCCACATCGACTTCCTGCGCGAGCATGGCTGTTCCGAAATGCAGGGCTTCCTGCTTGGACGGCCGATGCCGGCCGACAGGGTCACGGCATTGATTGAAGAGGGTCCGATCCTAAGATTCTCTGGCTCGGGCGCGCAAAAGGCCGTAGCGGCCTGAGCAAAAGACTCATCCGCACGACCGGCATGCGCAACGCTCGAATTGAATGGGCCGGTCGGGCCTGATAGGCCAGCGGTCAAGCCGACCCGCCCCTCATCCGTGGGATTTGCCAGCGTCCATGGAAAATTCGTCGAACAGCATCAGTGTCGGGGACGTTGCGCGGCGGCCCATCGGGTGCGGTCGCCGCGAACATTCTGACATTCCTCGTCTACTGCCTCGCATCCGGCGGCGTGCTGTATCTGTCGGACAGGACCGATGCGCTCGTTCCGATATGGCCGGCAGCAGGCGTCGCCCTCGCCGCGGTGTCGCTGTTCGGCTATCGCGTTGCGCCGGCGATCCTGCTCGCCAGCCTGTTTGCGCTGCTGGCGTTCGGCGGCAATGTCAGGCCGACGGACGCCCTGATCATCGCGTGCGTCGAGGCGCTCGGTCCGGTCGTCGGAGTCGCCGCCGCGCGCTTCATCGGCGTCCGCGATCCGTTCGACGGCGTTCCCTCGCTCCTGCTGTTCCTGGCGATTGCGGGGCTGCCGACGGCGGCTGCTTCCGTCGGCACGTCGCTCGCCATCGAAACCTGGAATGGTCACCTGCCGATCGACCGCTTGTTCGATATTGGCGTCGTCCTGCTGCTCGGCCATTTCGTCGGGATCGTCAGCGCGTGGCCTCTGCTGGAGAGCTGGTGGCGACAAGGCGTGCCACGCAGGCCGGGGCTCCTGATCGTCATCGTCGCGTCTGATTCTCATCGGAATGATCCTCGTTCTCGGCGGCGCGCCGGGCCCGATCCGACTGATCCACATCGCGCCCCTGATCATCTGGGCCTCGCTGGCCTATGACGTTCGCGGCGCCTCGCTCGCGACGGCGCTGGCCGGGCTGCTCTACTGCATCGACCTGGTATGGCAGAGCGAGATTGCCTTCGGTGTTGGCGTTACACTTGGCCGCACCGTGCTGGTCCAGCAGCAGCTCTTCATCTTCGGCGCCATCGCGCTGGTCGTCGGAGTCATCGACTATTCCGGGATGTCCGGCAACGGGACCGACTGGCCCTTGCCGCCGACGCGGCCGGTCTCGGCTTCTTCGAGGCCGATCTGAAGGCGGGGACCATCCTGGTCGACGAGCGGACATGCAGAATACTCGACCTGCCGGCCTCGGAGCGGCCGATAAGCATCGTTACCTTCCTCAACCAGCTTCACCCTCAGGATTCGGCGCATGCTGCGCCCGCTGCTTCTGGGAAAGCGTCCGGAAAACGGCACGACGTTCACCGTCGGAACCGCGGATCGACGATGCGGCCAACGTTCTGCCGCGCTGGGTCGCCATCAATGGGCGGATCACCCATGAACGGCGCGGCATGCGGCCGGTGCGATGCGTGGCGCGCGGATCGGTGCGCGACGTGTCGGAGCGCAAACGGGTGGAACGGCGCGTGCGTCAGCACGAGACGGCTGCTGCGCGGCATCCTGGACAGCCTCGTCGCGTGGGTGGCGGTCGTCGGACCCGACGGCACCGTGGTCGAGACCAATGACGGCGACTTTACCGGCGGCAGCCACTCGATGCGCGGCCTGCTCGGCATGAAGATCTGGAACGAAGCCTGGTGGGGCGGCGATGCCACGGCCGCAGCAGCGGTTCGCGAAGCAGTCCAGGCGGCAACCCGGCACGAGCAGGACGTCGCGCTTCGACATACTGATCAGTGGAGCCGACGGTCAAGGGACCACGGAGATCTGGATGGATCTGCAGGTCTCGCCCCTGCAGGATGCGCCGATCAACGGCTCGGTGGTGCTCTCGGGAATCGACATCACGTCGCGGCGCCAGGCCGAGGAGCACTCGCGACGGCTCGGCGCGATCATCGACGCTACGCCCGACTACGTCGCCCTCGGCCTGCCGGACGGCACGCCGATTTTCGTCAATCCCGGCGGTCGGCGGCTGCTCTCCGACGATAGGGATCGCAGTAGCGCCACCGACCCGGTGCCTGCCGCCGCGCCGAACCTCCTCGCTCGCCTCGGTGCAGAGGAGCGCGAGGCCTTGGCCAAGGAGCGGCTGTGGACGGGCGAAAGCGTGCTCGGCATCGCCGAGGGCAGGCAGATTCCGGTCAGCCAGGTGCTGATCGCGCATACGGATCAGGGGGAGATCACGTCGCTTTCGACGATCATGCGCGACATGAGCGAGCAGCAGCGGCATGTCGAACGCCAGACGCTGCTGATGCGTGAGCTGTCGCATCGCGTGAAGAACACCCTGGCGGTGATCCAGGGCATGGCCCGACAGACGCTGCGCACGGCGGAAAGTCCGCAGGCCTTCGCCGAGAGCTTCCTCGGCCGTATCTCCAGCCTCTCGGCGAGCCATGCCCTGCTGACGGAGCGCGACTGGTCGGCGCCGAGCCTGAGAGAGGTGATCCATTCGCAGCTCAGGCCGCTGCTCGGGCCGGACCGGCCGATCCGGGTCGATGGGCCGGTGGTGCTGCTTCCGGCGGAGACGGCGACCCAGTTTGGCCTCGTCATCCACGAACTGGGTACCAACGCCATCAAGCACGGCGTCTTCGGGTCCGAAGAGGGAGAGCTGTCGATCGAATGGACCGCGACGGCGAACGGCGCCTCCACTTCGTCTGGAAAGAGCATGGCCGTGAGCGACATCAGCAATATCGCGGAACGAGCCGGCCACCGGCTTCGGCACCCGTCTACTCCAGATGACGGCGATCGCACTGGAACGGCGCTTCGAGCCGGATGGCCTGCGCGTGACGTTCGATCTGGAACTGCCCCAGAATGCGCCGCCGGTGACGCCGGCGACGCGTCGCGGACGTCTGACACAAGCCCGGGGGTGAATCGAGCGCCGCCGCCGTCGCGTCTGCCGTGCCGCGAGACGTTGAAACCGTTGACGAACGATATGCGGTTTACGAAGCGCTAACCATGAAGACGCACATTTCGATTCAAAATGGAAACTAAAGCCCCGACCGGACATTGTTTCCTCGAAAGGACGGTGAGGCGATGACAACCTTTTTATAAGAACATTCTAATAGTCGAAGATGAGGTGCTGATCGCCATGGATGCCGAGGAAAGCCTCGAATCCGCGGGTCATCGGGTCGAGGTCGCCCGCACCGTCAGCGATGCAATGCGCATCCTCAACGCGCGGAGCGTGGACGCCGCGCTTCTCGACTTCAATCTGCCCGACGGGACGTCGATGCCGATCGCGCACTGGCTCGACGAACATGGCGTGCCCTTCGCCATCGTCACCTCCCAAAGTCCGAAGCATCTCTGCGAAGAGGGGCTTCCCGCCTCCCTGATCTATCAGAAGCCGACCGATTACGCCGCCATCGCACAAGAGCTTGCGCACATGCATGATCTAGCGCGGCCTCCTGCCGCTCGTCTCGCCGGGTGAGAACGTTTGATTTTCCGTTCTAAGCGCAGACTATTTCAGTCCAAGAACTTTGGTCTTTGATCCTCATCATTTCAGGCATTCCTCGAGGAGGTTTCATGCGCACCCTGAGCCATCGTTCTCCCAGCCATGGCGGCGCTGGTTCTTTCGGCTCCGACGTTTGCCGAGGAGGCACCTTCCGTCACGGCGAAATCTCAAGGGCGCCGACGGAGCCGAGCACGGCTCGGTGGAGCTTCGACAGACGCCGAATGGCGTGCTGCTGACACTCGATCTGAAGGACCTGCCGGAGGGGGCTCACGGCTTCCACATCCACGCCGATCGGACAATGCGATCCCGACTTCAAGGCAGCCGGCGGCCATCTCGCCGGTGACAAGGAGCACGGCCTGCTCGTGGAGGGTGGCCCGCATCCTGGGGACATGCCGAATATCCACGTGCCGGGGAGCGGAACGCTGACGCAGGAGGTCCTGAACGACAATGTCAGCCTGAGGGAAGGCGACAAGGGCTATCTGCTGGACGACGACGGCTCGGCGATTGTCATTCATGCGGGCGCCGACGACTATGAAAGCCAGCCTTCCGGCGCTGCTGGCGACCGGATCGCGTGCGGCGTGATCGAGACGCAGTAACAGATATTCCGCTAAGCGAAAGGCGGCCGCCGCGGGTCGCCTTTCTCTGTGCACGGAGAGCAGTCCATCCGCACGTCCTGGCTGATCGTCACAATCTTTCGTTGTCTCCGAGCCGTGCTGGCAAAGCGCAGCACAAGGCTGGCTGCTTGCCGCGGCGGACGGTGAACGGCCGATAGACGCTTCATTCGGGACCGTAGCTGTTGGAGAAAAAGGAAAAGAGGGCTTGGCCGCGCGCTTTTTTCGCGCTTATTGTGGCCGCAACGGTCCAAAGGGCCACCGGGGGGACGACAACCGAAAAATGGAATATTTTATCCAGCAGCTCATCAACGGGCTGACACTCGGCTCGATCTACGGGCTCATCGCCATCGGCTATACGATGGTCTACGGCATCATCGGCATGATCAATTTCGCCCATGGCGACATCTTCACGGTGGGCGCCTATGTGGCGCTCGCCATGATCCTGCTGCTCGGCATCACCGGCGCGACCGGCGCGACCATGCTCTTCGTGGCGCTGCTCCTGGTCCTGGTCGTGGCGATGCTCTTCACCGCCTTCTGGGGCTGGACGGTGGAGCGGATCGCCTACCGGCCGCTGCGCGGATCGTTCCGTCTCGCGCCGCTGATCACCGCGATCGGCATGAGCATCGTGCTGCAGAACTTCATCCAGGTGACCCAGGGCGCACGCGTCAAACCGATCCAGCCGATCATCTCGGGCGGCTTCCAGCTCTTCGACACCCGTGACCAGGGCGGAATGGTGGTGCAGCTCTCCTGGATGCAACTGCTGATCATCGTCGCGACGTTCGTGTTGATGGTCGGCTTCACGATGCTCATCAACAAGACGGCGCTGGGCCGCTCGCAACGGGCCTGCGAACAGGATCAGAAGATGGCGGCGCTGCTCGGCGTCGACGTCGACAGGACAATCAGCCTGACCTTCGTCATGGGCGCCGCCCTGGCCGCCGTTGCGGGGATGATGTTCCTGCTCCTTTATGGCGTGCTCGACTTCTACATCGGCTTCCTGGCGGGCGTGAAGGCGTTTACGGCGGCCGTGCTCGGCGGCATCGGTTCGCTGCCCGGCGCGATGCTGGGAGGCATCGTGCTTGGTCTGATCGAGGTTTTCTGGAGCGCCTATTTCTCGGTCGAATACAAGGATGTCGCTGCGTTCTCGATCCTCGCCATCGTGCTGATCTTCATGCCGAGCGGCCTTCTCGGCAAACCGGAAGTGGAGAAGGTCTGATGGCCGGCGAAACCGAAAACAGCACCGGCTCGGAGCAGCCGACGGCGCTCAACGAGCCCGAAGGTGCACAGATCAAGCGCGAAGAGCGGGCCGACGCGCCCAATCTGGTCATCCAGCCTGGTCCGCACGGGCTGCAGGAGCGGCTCAAGCAGGCGGGGATTGCGACCTTCATGACCGGCGTCCTCGCGCTCTTCTTTCTGCCGATCCGGACCAGCATCGCGCCCGGCGGGCTCGACATCGCCTGGCGCTGGAGCCTCTATGCCCTCGCCCTGATCTTCGCCTTCGTCGGCAAGCTGCTGGTCGATGCCTATCTGCTGTCGCCGGCACGACCGCGCGTCCGCGTCATGGTATCCGCCATCTTCATCGGGGGTTTCGTGGTCCTCTATGCCTGGCATCCGCTCGGCGACATGCTGTTCCATACGGGGCAGATGGAGGAGCTGATCGGCTCCGTCCTGATCGGTGTCGTGTTCGGCGCGATCCTGCTCGGCCTCGATCGTGATCATCTCGCGCGCCACCGGCAAGATCGGCAAGCCGGCGACCGGCGTTGCGGCGCAGCTGCGGGCCGAAAGGCTAAGCACACTCGGAACGTGGGCGCTGCGGGTCCTCTTCGTCGTGGCGCTGGCGCTGCCCTGGCTGGTGATGCTGCTGTTCCCGAACCGCGACCGCCAGCTCATCGACATCTCCATCCTGATCCTCACCTATGTGATGCTCGGATGGGGCCTGAACATCGTGGTCGGCCTCGCCGGTCTGCTCGACCTCGGCTATGTGGCCTTCTACGCGGTCGGCGCCTATTCCTACGCGCTGCTGGCGCAATATTTCGGGTTCGGATTCTGGATGGCGCTGCCACTGGCGGGCATCTTCGCGGCCCTGTGGGGCGTCATGCTCGGTTTTCCGGTGCTGCGCCTGCGCGGCGACTATCTCGCTATCGTTACCCTCGCTTTCGGAGAAATCGTCCGGGTGGTCCTGCTCAACTGGTCCGAGTTCACGGGCGGGCCGGACGGCATCGGACGGATTCCGAAGCCGACGCTGTTCGGAATCGAGTTCAATCGGAGCGAAGACGGCTTCGCCGCCATATTCGGCCTCGATTACGACACGACACACCGCTTCATCTTCTTCTACTACATCATCTTCGCGCTCGCGCTGATCACCCATTTCGCAACGATGCGCCTGCGCCGGCTGCCGGTCGGACGGGCCTGGGAGGCGTTGCGCGAAGACGAGATCGCCTGTCGCTCGCTCGGTATCAACACGACGCTCGTCAAATTGTCCGCCTTCTCCCTCGGCGCCATGTTCGGCGGTTTCGCAGGCTCGTTCTTCGCAACGCGCCAGGGCTTCATCAGCCCGGAAAGCTTCACCTTCATCGAAAGTGCGATCATCCTCGCCATCGTCGTTCTCGGCGGCCTCGGCAGCCAGATCGGCATCGTCTTCGCTTCCATCGTGATGATCGGCGGCATCGAGTTGCTGCGCAACATCGGCTTCCTGTCGGTCGTCCTCGGCGACAATTTCGATCCGACGCAGTACCGGATGCTGATCTTCGGGCTCGCCATGGTGCTGATCATGGTGTGGAAACCGCGCGGACTGATCTCCTCGCGGGCGCCGACAGCCGTCTACAAGGAACGCAAGCGGATCGACGCGGGCGTGGTCGCGCAGGGCGAGGGACACTGAGCCAATGACCATGACATCACAAACAGAGCATCGCTGGGAAACCGACCCGCTTCTCACCGTCGAACACCTGACCATGCGCTTCGGCGGACTGGTTGCTGTCGATGATCTCTCCTTCACCGTCGGGCGCGGCGACATCACTGCGCTGATCGGACCGAACGGCGCCGGCAAGACGACGGTCTTCAACTGCGTGACCGGCTTCTACAAGCCGACGGAAGGCCGTATCGTCATGCGCCACGGCCCCGGCCGACGCGATGACGACGTACTGGCGCTGACCAATTCGCCGTCTCGCTATTCGCGCCAGTCCGACGGGGCGGTGTTCCTGCTGGAGCGGATGCCGGACTTCACCATCAGCCGGACGGCGAAGGTGGCCCGCACCTTCCAGAACATCCGGTTGTTCGGCGGCATGACGTGCCTCGAGAACCTGCTGGTCGCGCAGCACAACCCGTTGATGAAGGCATCCGTCTTCTCGGTCGCCGGACTGTTCAACCTGCCGCGCTACAGCTCGGCCGCCGCACGGGCCAAAGAGCGCGCCGTCTACTGGCTGGAGCAGTGCCATCTGCTGGACCGGGCCGACGACCCGGCGGCCGATCTGCCCTACGGCGCGCAGCGGCGGCTCGAGATCGCGCGGGCGATGTGTTCGGAGCCGCATCTTCTGTGCCTGGACGAGCCGGCCGCGGGCCTCAACCCGCGCAAATCGGCGGAGCTGAACGAGCTTCTGGAGTTCATCCGGTCCGAGAGCGGCACCTCGATCCTGCTGATCGAGCACGATATGGGCGTCGTCATGAAGATTTCCGACCATGTGATCGTGCTCGACTATGGCTGCAAGATCGCCGACGGCACGGCCGAGGCAGTGCGCAACGATCCGAAGGTGATCGCCGCCTATCTTGGCGTCGACGATGAATCGGAGATCGATGACGAGGCGATCCGAGCCGATCTGCATCGAGCGGAAGCGGCGGAGCATGAGACCGACGGAGGCCAGGCATGAGCGCGCTTCCGATGTTGCAGGTCGAGGGCCTGCATGCCGCCTATGGCAAGATCGTGGCCCTACGGGGCGTGGCCGTCGAGGTCGGCAAGGGCGAGATCGTCACGCTGATCGGCGCAAACGGCGCCGGCAAGTCGACACTGATGATGAGTATCTGCGGGACGCCTCGCGCCAAGGCGGGTCGTATCCTGTTCGACGGCGAAGACATCACGACCACGCCGACGCACCTCATCATGCGCAAGGGTATCGCTCAGTCGCCGGAAGGGCGGCGCATCTTCTCGCGCATGACGGTGATGGAAAACCTGATGATGGGCGCGAGTCTGGTCGAAGAGGAGCATTTCGAGGACGATCTGCGGAAGGTGTTCGACCTCTTCCCCCGGCTCAAGGAGCGGAAGAACCAGCGCGGCGGGACCCTTTCCGGCGGCGAACAGCAGATGCTGGCCATTGGCCGCGCGCTGATGAGCCGGCCGAAGATGCTGATGATGGACGAGCCGTCGCTCGGCCTCGCCCCGCTGATCGTCAAGCAGATCTTCGAGGCCGTTCGCGAGCTCAACGAAAATGAGGGGCTGACCGTCTTCTTCGTCGAGCAGAATGCCTTCCACGCCTTGAAACTGGCGCATCGCGGCTATGTCATGGTCAATGGCGAGGTGACGATGACTGGAACCGGCGCGGAACTGCTGAAGCGGGAAGACGTCCGCGCCGCCTATCTCGAAGGCGGAGCGCATTAGGAGCGATCGATAAATCCGATCTGGGAAGTAAGTTTCGGCGATTTCTTGCTCGTCACCGTCTTTCTCGGCGGCGGCGCGGCCTATCTGACGGGCAAGGCCGCTGCCGCGGACTGGCGCGGACCCCGAGAACTGGCGATCTACGTCCTGCTGCTCGCATGCGCGGTGCGTTTCCTGCATTTCGCCCTGTTCCACGGGACACTTCTGCAGCCCTGGTACTTCGTCGTCGACGTGGCGGTGCTGGCGGCCTTCGCCTGGATCGGCCGGCAGTTGACGCGGGCCTCGCAGATGAACCGCCAATACAGTTTCGCCTATGAGAGAAAGTCTCCGTTCACCTGGCGACGTAAAGCTTGAAGTCCCAAGGCTGTGCCCCCTTTTCAACGGCCGTGTGATGCGCTTTCATGCCTGTCACAGGGACAACAGACGACAGCCGGCCCCCACCCTCCGTGCTGATCGGCTAAGAACAAACAGGGTGAACTTGGAGCGAACATGAAGAAACTACTTCTTGCTGGCGTGGCCCTCGGTTTGATGGGCGCGGCACCTGCCTCCGCCGAAATTCTCGTTGCCGTTGCCGGCCCGATCACCGGCCAGTACGCCTCTTTTGGCGCGCAGATGCAGGCCGGCGCCGAGCAGGCCGTCGCCGATATCAACAAGGCCGGCGGCCTCAATGGCGAACAGCTGAAGCTCGTCGTGGGCGACGATGCGTGCGACCCGAAGCAGGCCGTCGCCGTGGCACAGGATTTCGCCTCGCAGGGCGTCGCCTTCGTGGCCGGCCATTTCTGCTCCGGCTCATCGATCCCGGCTTCGTCCGTCTATGCCGACGAGGGTATCGTTCAGATCTCACCGGCGTCGACCAATCCTGACTTCACCGATAATCGCCCCGGCCCGGGCATCTATCGCGTCTGCGGCCGTGACGACCAGCAGGGCGAGACGGCGGGCAACTACCTTGCCAAGAACTTCGCCGACGCCAAGATCGCGATCGTCAACGACAAGACGGCCTACGGCAAGGGCCTGGCCGACCAGACCCAGGCCGCCATGGAAGCGGCCGGCAAGGAGCCGGCGCTCGTTGAATCCTATACTGCTGGCGAAAAGGACTATTCTGCCCTGATCTCCAAGCTGAAGGACGCCGGCGTCTCCGTTCTCTATGTCGGCGGCTACCACACCGAAGCCGGGCTCATGGCGCGCCAGGCCAAGGAGCAAGGCATGGATCTGCAGATCGTCTCCGGCGATGCGCTCGTCACCGACGAGTACTGGGCCATCACCGGCGATGCCGGGGAAGGCACGCTGATGACGTTCTCGCCCGATCCGCGCAACAATCCGAACGCCAAGCCGATCGTGGACGAACTCGAAGCGGCCGGTAAGCCGACGGAGGGCTACGTCCTCTACACATACGCTGCAGTGCAGGCCTTCAAGCAGGCCGCGGAAGCGGCCGGTTCCACCGAGTTCGACGCGCTGACGAAGGCTCTCGACGAAGGCCAGTTCGAAACCGTTCTCGGCGAACTCTCCTTCGACGACAAGGGCGACGTCTCGCTGCCGGGCTACGTGTTCTACGAGTGGCACGACGGCAAGTATGCGCAGATCGACGCGTCCGATCCCGGCAGCAACATGAACAAGGCCGACGACGCCAAGGACAGCATGGACTCGTCGGAAGAGGAGAAGAAGGCCGACTGAGCCTTCCTTCCTGCTCCGGCTTCGACCGGCAGCTTCGAAATCGACGGGTCCGGCGAAAGCCGGGCCCGTTTTTCGTTCACTGGCCACTCCGGGCGGCCGGGCTTGAGCGATCGGGCCCCATCCTGTAAATCGATCAATCACATCATTTTGCGTTGCAGCATTCTTGCTTGCGCAATCCTGTCGCCGTCGCCCCCGGATATGGCGGCGCCCGTCTGTCTGCCTCTCCGAAAGGGTTCACGTGAAGATCAGGAAACTCCTCGTCGCCAATCGCTCGGAAATCGCCATCCGCGTGTTCCGCGCGGCCAACGAAATGGGCATCAAGACTGTCGCGATCTGGGCCGAGGAGGACAAATATTCGCTTCACCGGTTCAAGGCCGACGAGAGCTATCAGATCGGACGTGGGCCACATCTGGCAAAGGATCTCGGACCGATCGAGAGCTATCTGTCCATCGAGGAGGTGATCCGCGTTGCCAAGATGGCGGAGGTGGATGCGATCCATCCGGGCTATGGCCTGCTGTCGGAGAGCCCGGAATTCGCCGATGCCTGCGCCGAGGCCGGAATCGTCTTTATCGGACCGAGGCCGGACACGATGCGCCGTCTCGGCAACAAGGTCGCCGCCCGTAACCTCGCCATGGAGGTCGGCGTACCGGTCGTGCCCGCGACGGAGCCTCTGCCGGACGATCCGGACGAAGTCGCCCGGATGGCCGAGGCGGTCGGCTATCCGGTGATGCTGAAGGCGAGCTGGGGCGGCGGCGGCCGCGGCATGCGCGCCATCCGCTCGGCCGACGATCTGTCGCGCGAGGTGACCGAGGCCAAGCGCGAGGCCCGTGCCGCCTTCGGCAAGGACGAGGTCTATCTGGAGAAGCTGGTCGAGCGCGCCCGCCATGTCGAGGTGCAGGTGCTCGGCGACACGCATGGCAGTCAGGTGCATCTGTTCGAGCGCGACTGTTCGATCCAGCGGCGCAACCAGAAGGTGGTGGAGCGTGCGCCGGCGCCTTATCTGAACGAGGCCCAGCGCGAGGAACTCTGCGGGCACGCGCTGAAGATCGCCGCGGCGACCGATTATGTCGGCGCGGGGACCGTGGAGTTCCTGATGGATGTCGACACCGGCGCCTTCTACTTCATCGAGGTCAATCCGCGCATCCAGGTCGAGCACACAGTCACCGAAGAGGTTACCGGCATCGACATCGTCAAGGCGCAGATCCGCATCCTTGAGGGTGCCGCGATCGGCACGCCGGAAAGTCACGTGCCGGCGCAGGCCGACATCAGGCTCAACGGCCACGCTCTGCAGTGCCGCATCACGACCGAGGATCCGGAGCAGAACTTCATTCCGGACTATGGCCGCATCACCGCCTATCGCGGCGCGACCGGCTTCGGCATCCGCCTCGACGGCGGCACCGCCTATTCCGGCGCCGTCATCACCCGCTTCTACGATCCACTGCTGGAGAAGGTGACGGCCTGGGCGCCGACGCCGGAGGAGGCCATCGCCGCGGATGGACCGCGCCCTGCGCGAGTTCCGCATACGCGGCGTTGCGACGAACCTGACCTTCCTCGAGGCGATCATCGGCCACCCGAAGTTCCAGGACAACAGCTACACGACGAAGTTCATCGACAACACGCCGGAGCTGTTCTCCGCCGTCAAGCGGCAGGACCGTGCGACCAAGCTGCTGCACTACATCGCCGACGCCACCGTCAACGGCCATCCCGAAACCCGCTCTCGACCGATGCCGCCGGCCGATGCGGCGGCGCCTGCGCCGCCCTTCTTCGGCGGACCGGCGCCGGACGGTGCGCGGCAGGTCTTCGAGGCGAGGGGCGCGGCCGGCTTCGCCCGATGGATGCGCGACCAGCAGCGCGTGCTGATCACCGACACGACCATGCGCGACGCTCATCAGAGCCTGCTGGCGACGCGCATGCGGTCCTACGACATCACCGCGATCGCCGGCACCTACGCCCGTGCGCTGCCGCAATTGCTGTCGCTGGAATGCTGGGGCGGGGCCACCTTCGACGTCTCCATGCGATTTCTGACGGAGGATCCCTGGGACCGGCTGGCGGCGATCCGAGAGGCGGCGCCGAACCTCCTGACCCAGATGCTGCTGCGCGGCGCGAACGGCGTCGGCTACACCAACTATCCGGACAATGTGGTCCGCTACTTCGTCCAGCAGGCGGCCGAGGGTGGCGTCGATATCTTCCGCGTCTTCGACTGCCTCAACTGGGTCGAGAACATGCGGGTCGCGATGGACGCGGTCGGCGAGAGCGGCAAGATCATCGAAGCCGCGCTCTGCTATACCGGCAATATCGGCGATCCCAACCGCGCCAAATACGATCTCAAATATTATGTCGGCCTCGCCGGCGAACTGGAGGCGGCGGGGGCGCACATCCTCGCCGTCAAGGATATGGCGGGCCTGCTGAAGCCGGCGGCGGCGAAAGCGCTCTTCAAGGCGCTGCGCGAGGCGACGGACCTGCCGATCCACTTCCACACGCACGATACGAGCGGCATTGCCGCGGCGTCGATCCTCGCCGCGGTCGAGTCCGGCGTCGACGCCGTCGATGCGGCGATGGACGCCTTCTCCGGCAACACGTCTCAGCCCTGTCTCGGCTCGATCGTCGAGGCGCTGCGCGACGGCCCCCGCGATACCGGTCTCGATCCGGAATGGATACGCAAGATCAGCTTCTACTGGGAGGCCGTGCGCGCCCAGTACGCCGCGTTCGAGAACATCTCCCAGAGCCCCGCTTCGGAGGTCTATCTGCACGAGATGCCCGGCGGGCAGTTCACCAATCTCAAGGAACAGGCGCGCTCGCTCGGCCTGGAGAGCCGGTGGCACCAGGTCGCGCAGGCCTATCACGACGTCAACATGCTGTTCGGCGACATCGTCAAGGTGACGCCGTCCTCCAAGGTGGTGGGCGACATGGCGCTGATGATGGTCAGCCAGGACCTGACCATCGCCGACGTCAAGGACGAAAAGCGCGACATCGCCTTCCCCGACAGCGTGGTGTCGATGATGCGCGGCGATCTCGGCCAACCGCCCGGCGGCTGGCCCGAGGACATTCAGAAGAAGGTGCTGAAGGGCGAGGAGCCCTATACGGTGCGGCCTGGCTCGCGGCTGCCCGATGCCGATCTCGACGCACAGCGCACGGAGATCGAGGAGCGGCTCGGCCACGAGATCGACGACCGCCGCTTCGCCTCCTATCTGATGTATCCGAAGGTCTTTACCGACTTCATGGCGGTCCGCGAGGAGTACGGTCCGGTCGAGGCGCTGCCGACGCCCGTCTATTTCTATGGTCTGCCGGTGGAGGACGAGGCCTATGTCACCATCGAGCGCGGCAAGACGCTGACGGTGCGCACGCTGGCGGTCGGCGAGACCGACGAGAAGGGCGAGAAGACGGTGTTCTTCGAGATCAACGGTCAGCCGCGCCGAGTCAAGGTACCGGATCGCCTGCACGGCGCCGATGCCATCAAGGCGCGTCCGAAGGCGGAGCCGGGCAATCCCGTCCATATCGGCGCACCGATGCCGGGGGTGATCTCTTCGGTGGCCGTCAAGGCCGGCCAGGAGGTGAAGGCGGGCGACGTGATCGTCTCGATCGAGGCGATGAAGATGGAGACGGCGCTCCACGCCGACAGCGACGGCACGGTGGCCGATGTGCTGGTCGCGCCCGGCGATCAGATCGACGCCAAGGACCTGCTGGTGCGGATGGAGGGCTGATGGCCGCCGGCGGCACGACGGGTATGGGACAGCGCTGGCCGCTGCCGCGTATCGCCGTCAATGCCGCCTATCTGCAGGCTGGCTTCATCATCGGCAGCTGGGCGGCGAAGATTCCCGAATTCGCTGCCCATGTGGGCATTGCGGAGGGTGGTCTCGGCCTGCTGATCTTCGTCTTCGGCATCGGCTCGCTGATCGCCATGCCGCTGGCCGGCGCTTGGGTGACGCGCGTGGGGCCCCGCCCGGCGCTGGTGACGGGATCCTGGCTCGGCGGCCTGATGCTGCCGGCGCTCACGCTCGTCCCGGATCCGTTGGCGGCGGCCGCGGTGATGTTCGTCTGTGGGACGGTGGTCGGACTGAGCGAGGTGGCGATCAATACCGCTGCCGTCGAAACCGAGAAGGGCATGGGCCGGACGATCATGAGCTCGTGCCACGGCTTCTGGTCGCTCGGCGGGTTTTTCGGCGCGACGGCGGGCGGCTGGCTGATCGCCAGCCTGGGTGTTTGGCCGCATGCGCTGATCTCCGGCGCCGTGGTCTTCGCCCTTGCCTTCGTGATCGCGGGCTGGCGGCTGAACGAGGCCGGCGATCACGCCTCCGGCGAAGAGGGCAGGGTGCGGGGCTGGCCGATCACGCCGCTTCCCTACCTGATCGGACTGTTGGGGCTGATCGCCTATGTCGTCGAAGGAGCGATGCTCGACTGGAGCGCCCTGTTCCTGCGGCAGGAGCGCGGCTTTCCCGTCGCCATGTCGGGCTATGCGTTCGGCGCCTTCTCGTTCGCCATGGCGGCGCTGCGCTTCGTCGGGGATCCGCTGCGTTCGAGATACGGTTTGTGGTTCGTGCTGACGCTCGGTTCGGTGGTTGCCGGATCCGGCCTTCTGCTGTTCAGTCTGCCGGCGGAGCCGATCCTTATCCTGCTGGGATGCCTGCTGGTCGGGATCGGCCTCAGCAATCTGACGCCGATCCTTTTCGTCATTGCCGCCGCCATTCCGGGCGTTCCTGCGGGCACGGGCATCGCCATCCTGTCGACGCTTGGATTCTCCGGTGTTCTCCTCGCGCCGTCGGCAATTGGATTCCTCGCATCGTGGGCGGGCCTTTCCGCGGTTCTGAACTGGCTGCCGATCATGCTCCTCCTGTTCATCGCCATGCTGGCCGGACTGCGGCGACAGATCAGGCTCGCTCCCTTGTCCTCATCCGCATGAAAAACGCCCGGACCGATGGCCGGGCGTCGTTCGGTTCAGTCCGATCAATCTTTCGGATCAAATGTAGCCGGCCAGCACGAGGATGATCACGATGATCAGGATGATGCCGACAATGCCGATCGGACCGTTGCCGAAGCGGCCGCGCGCGGGAATGGCGCCAAGCAGGAGGAGGACGAGTATGACGAGAAGAATAATGCCAAGCGTGCTCATCTGAAAACTCCTTATCGTATTGGATGGAAATGCGCTGAAGGGGCATTTTGTTCCGCCGGGACAGTAGGATATGGCCAAACCTGTCGTTCGCCAACTAATATTCCAGAGACCGGCTGAGAGTGTTCCAGGGTCGAAGAGCCTTCGGTGAATCGGCCAGGCGCCATCCGCTGGCTCACCGCCTGCAAGGAGGGGCTGCCGACTTCAGACGAAGGTGACCGTCTTGTTCAGCGGCAGGGTCCGGATGCGCTCGCCGGTAAGCGCGGCGACCGCATTGGCCAGAGCCGGAGCCGCGGGCGGCACGCCGGGCTCGCCAATGCCACCCATGAAGGTCTGCTTGCGGCTGAGCGCCACTTCGATCTTCGGGCACTGGTGAAACCGCATCATCGGATAGGTGTCGAAATTGCCCTGTTCGACCTGTCCCTCCGCGAAGGTGATCTCCTGCATCATGGCGGCCGAAAGGCCGAAGACGATCCCGCCGGATAGCTGCGCGCGGACGATGGCTGGATCAAGGACAAGGCCGCAATCGGCGGCGCACCAGACATTGTCGATCGATATGCGTCCTTCGGCGTCGTGCGAGACCTCGACAATCTGGGCAACCGACGTGTCATAGGAGAAGCAGAAGGCCAGCCCTTGGGCCTTGTCGCCGTCGGCCTTGCCACCGTTCCAGCCGGCCATCGCCGCGACCTTTTCCAGCACGGCCTTGGCGGGTTCGAAACCGCCCAGCAGCGAAAGACGCATCTCCAGCGGATCACGCCCGGCGGCCTTGGCTACTTCGTCGAGGAAGCATTCCATGAAGAAGGCATTGGTGGAATTGCCGACCGACCGCCAGAATCCGACCGGCAGGGGCGTGTCGACAAGTGGCGTGGAGACGCGAAGATTGGCGATCTCATAGAGCTGATTGGCGGCGCCCTCGCTCATCGTGGTGTCCATCCCGAACGCCGGTATGCCGATGCGGCCGGAAAGCGACTTCATCACCGAGGGAGAGGCGAGGCGCATGTCGATCGCGGCGATCTGGCCGTCCGCCGTGAGCCTTGCGCGGCATCTGGCGCGGGCCGGCGGCCGGTAGAGGTCGTTCCGCGTGTCCTCCTCGCGCGGCCAGGTGACCTTGACCGGGCGACCGTCGGAGCGATCGGCCAGAATGGCGGCGTAGAGCGCGAAGTCGGTCTCAGCCCGCCGGCCAAAGCCGCCGCCGAGCATCATCGTATGGACGCGGCAGTTTTCCTTGTCGATGCCGAGGGCGTCCGCGCATTGGTCGCGAACCATCGTCGGTCCCTGATTGCCGCACCAGATGTCGAGGACGCCGTCCTTGAAGCGCGCGGTCGCGTTCATCGGCTCCATCGTCGCATGGGCAAGCGGCGGCAGGACATATTCCGCCGTGACAAGGCCGGCAGGATCATCGTCGCTCAAGATCTCGTCGACATCGCCATCGTCGCGGTGCACATCGTCATCATCGGCATCGAAGGCAGTCGCGAAGGCTTGGTCCAGCGCTTGGCCGCCGAGCGCGGCGCCACCCGTCCACCGGGCAGCTAGGGCTTGGCGGGCCTTGAAAGCCGTCCACGTGCTGTCGGCGATGATGCCGTAACCCTCGCCATAGGCCGTCGAGATCGGAGCGACGGCGCGGACTCCCGGCACCGCGAGGGCGGCGTTGCGGTCCGCGTCTTCAACCTTCATTCCGGGCAGCGGCCCCATGGCCACCGTCCCATACAGCATGTCGGGCAGAGTAACGTCGATTCCGAAGATCGGTGCGCCCTTGACCTTGGCGGGAATGTCGACCCGAGCCTGGCTCCGGCCGAGAATCTTCCATTCGGAGGGATCGCGCGGCCGGACATCCGCAACCGGCTCGCGTAGTGCCGCGGCGGCCGCCAATTCCGCATAGCGGACCGAACGGGGTACGGATGGATCGATGACGAGGCCGCCGCGCGTCTGGAGGCGGCTCGGGTCGACGTTCCAGACTTCGGCGGCAGTGGCTTTAAGCGTCTCGCGGGCACAGGCACCGGCGATCCGCATCCGGTCGAATGCATCGCGGGTGGAGGTGGAGCCGCCGGTCGCCTGAATGCCGAGCATCCTTCCGGCGAAGTCCCCGATCTGTCTGAAGCCGTCGGCCATCGCTCCCTCTTCCCACGGCTCCACGGGCATGGCCGAGGTGATCATCGCGCCGTTGTAGTAGGTCTCGGAAGCCGGACCGTGGATGACAGCGATGTCGGAGAGCCCGAGATCGAGTTCCTCGGCGACGAGTGCGGCGAGTGTCGTCATGACGCCCTGGCCCATCTCGGCGCGGGGAACCACGACGGTGACCGTGCCGTCCGCGGCGATCAGGACAAAAGGGTTCAGAGTGGCGTCGCCGGCCGAGAGCTTGCCCTCGAATGGATTTTCCAGCGGCTCACTCGCCCGCCAGGCGACGAAGGCCGCCCCGGCGCCGATCGCCGCCGCGCCGACGAGGAGCGTACGGCGGGTGATGGTGGCGGCTCTACCCACGGCCGGCCTCCTCCACGCCGTCGCTCTCCAGGGCCTGACGACCGGCGTCCTGACCGGAGGCGCGGAGAATCGCCGCACGAATGGCAGGATAAGTGCCGCAGCGGCAGTAGTTGCCGGTCATGGCGTTCGCTATATCGGCGTCGGTGGGTGTCGGGTTCTCGTCGAGCAGCGCCACGGCGCTCATGATCTGGCCGGCCTGACAGTAGCCGCATTGCGGCACCTGCTCATCGATCCAGGCCTGCTGAACCGGGTGCGGGGCGCCATTTTCGACCAGCCCTTCGATGGTGACGATCTCGGCGCCGTCGATGGCTCCGACCGGCGTGACGCAGGACCGGCGCGCCGTTCCATCGACGATGACGGTGCAGGCGCCGCACTGGGCGATCCCGCAGCCGAATTTGGTGCCGGTCAGCCCCAGCGCATCGCGCAGGGCCCACAGAAGCGGCATGTCGGGATCGACGTCCAGTTCGACCGTCCGGCCATTGACCGTCAGTTCCATTCAGGCTCCCCTTGCCGAGGCCGCGCAGGCCTCACATTCGAAGAGCACGATATACTCATTCATTTGCGTTGTCGCCCGTTGCGAGGGGGCCTGGCGGCCAGCGCCCGATCGCGCCGACGGTCTAGCGGTTCACGAGATCGCGGATCCGATCGATCAGCATGGTCCGAGCCTGCTTGCGGCGATAGGGCTGCGAAAGCCGTCCCTCCTCGGTAAGAGAGGGCAGATCGAACGTCTCTTCGACGCCGACGCGATCGATGCAGGCGCTCATCCAGTCCTCGGCGGCGGCGCGGCCAAGATCGCGCAGATGGGTCAGGAACTCCCATTCGGCCGAAACCTTGGAACTGGCCGCAAGTTCACCGAGATGGCTGTCGCCGTCGATCCGGTGAAATCGCTGCAGCTTCACCGCCGTGGGATCGAGCTTGCCGTCGGCGATCAGCCTGCGGAACATCGCGATGTCGCGCAGTTCGCGCAGTAGCGTGGCGTTGAAGGTGATCTCATCGACGCGGTTCTGGATCGCCCGCGCCGTCTGCGGCACACCCCGTCGGATGATCGGGTTGATCTGGATGAGAAGCAGATCGGCATGATCGTTCGCGTCGCGCAGGGGGAAAAGCGCCGGATTGCCACCATAGCCGCCGTCCCAGTAGTGCTCGCCGCCGATTTCCACGGCCGGAAAGATCGTCGGCAGGCAGGTCGAAGCCGCAATCACGTTGGAACTCAGTTCCGTATTGTCGAACAGGCGAAGCTGACCCGTCTCCACATTCGTCGCTGCAATAAACAACTCGATCGGACATTTGCGGCTGATCAGGTCGAAATCGATCTCCGCGTCGACGGCTTCCCGAAGCGGATTGAGACCGAACGGGTTGGCGATGGCGGGAGAAACCGCCCGCGACAGCGCTTCGAGCCAATTGTACCCTACCGTGTGCTCGATCGACCAATTGCCCCAGACCTTATCCCAGGGCGTGCGCTGGATCGGTGAGAAGCGTCCCTTGAGGCCTATGCGACGCCACAGATCGTGCAGCTTCTGGCGGGCTCCGTCGCGACCGTCCTCTGCCCAGCCATGCGCCAGCGCCACCGCATTGACCGCCCCGGCGGAGGTGCCGGAAATGGCCGGGAAGTTCAGCCTGCCATCCTCGAGCAGGCGGTCGAGGACGCCCCAGGTGAAGGCGCCGTGACTGCCGCCGCCCTGAAGGGCGAGATTGACAGCGACCGGATCATCGGCCCTGCGCCGCGGTCGGCTTGGAATGATCTGCTCCATCAAGACTGTCCCTGGCTACGGCTCGTCCGGCAGTCCCATCGCTCCTCGCCGCCACCAGCTGTCTGGAACGGCCTCTCCCCGAAAGGTCATCGGTCACCCAAAGATGGGGCTTCATCGCCCTTTCGCAACCGCAGCAAATCACGGCACGCAAAAAGCCGCCCCTCGCGGGACGGCCGTTACTTGCGTCACTGGATGCTGGTCAGGACTGCGGCGGCGGCGTCGGCGTTCCCGGCCGATCGTGATGCCTTTCCCGTTTCAGCGGGTTGCTCCAGAAAAAGGTCGCGGCGAGGCCGATCAGGGCGACGCCGACGAGCGCCGCGGCGGCCGTTGTGCCCGGATGGTCGGAGGCACGACGCCAGCCCCGCTCATAGAAGCTTCCTCGCGGATGGAGATAGTCCCGGATCGAATGGATCAGGTCCTCACCGGAATGGCGGGTCGAGGACAGCGCATGACCGGATCGGCGCGCCGTCTCCTTGCGAAGCGACGAAATCTCGCTGCGCAGGGCGTCCAATTGATCGGAAAGATCGTCGCGCCAGTCATTCTCGCGGAAGAGGCTCATGAAAATCGTCCTTCGCTCAAGCAATATGCGTATCATCCTTTCAACGGCAGGGAACGAGACCGGTTCCATCCTTTCCGAAAGAGACGGCCACGCGATTGACACGACTTCGTGCTTGACGCAGGCGAAAAGGCACCCGACCTAGGCGAGGCGGTAATGCCGCATCACGAAAGAGGCCATCGATGACCGCCATTCTCCGCGAGCCCCTTGCCCGCCGCCATTCAGTCGGCGTCGATGTCGGCGGCGTCATGGTCGGTGGCGGGGCGCCGGTGGTCGTACAGTCCATGACCAACACCGATACGGCGGATGTGGATGGGACCGTCGCACAGGTGGCGGCGCTCAGCCGGGCGGGATCAGAGATCGTCAGGATCACGGTCGACCGGGACGAAGCGGCCGCGGCAGTGCCGAAAATTCGGGAGAGGCTGGAGCGGCTCGGCCTGGATGTGCCGCTGGTCGGCGATTTCCATTATATCGGCCACAAGCTGCTGGCCGCTCACCCGGCCTGCGCCGAGGCACTCGCCAAGTACCGCATCAATCCCGGCAATGTCGGCTTTCGCGACAAGCGCGACCGGCAGTTCGCCGAGATCGTCGAGATCGCGATCCGCTACGACAAACCGGTTCGCATCGGGGTCAATTGGGGCTCGCTCGACCAGGAACTGCTGACGCGGCTGATGGACGAGAACCAGACGAACGGATCGCCCCTGTCCGCCCGCCAGGTGACGCAGGAAGCGATCGTGCAGAGCGCGCTGCTGTCCGCCGATCTCGCCGAGACGATCGGCCTGCCGCGCAACCGGATCATCCTTTCCGCCAAGGTCAGCCGGGTGCAGGATCTGATCTCGGTCTATGCCATGCTGGCCGAGAGGAGCGATCATGCGCTGCATCTCGGCCTCACCGAGGCCGGCATGGGTACCAAGGGCGTCGTCGCCTCGTCGGCGGCGATGGGCATCCTGCTGCAGCAGGGCATCGGCGATACGATCCGCATCTCGCTGACGCCGGAGCCGGGCGGCGACCGAACGCGCGAAGTGCAGGTCGCGCAGGAATTGCTGCAGACGATGGGGTTCCGGCAGTTCCTGCCGGTGGTCGCGGCCTGTCCGGGCTGCGGACGAACGACGTCGACGGTGTTTC
Organism: uncultured Alphaproteobacteria bacterium; assembly: GCA_963773525.1. Classification (GTDB taxonomy): domain Bacteria; phylum Pseudomonadota; class Alphaproteobacteria; order Rhizobiales; family Rhizobiaceae; genus Notoacmeibacter. Next base: position 1,000,564 of record CAVZBM010000002.1, read on the forward strand.
AGGAACTGGCGCAGCGGATCGAATCCGACCTGCGCGAGCAGATGCCGATCTGGCGTGACAAATATCCGGGCGTGGAAGAATTGAAAGTCGCGGTGATGGGCTGCATCGTCAATGGACCGGGCGAAAGCAAGCATGCCGATATCGGCATCTCGCTGCCCGGCACCGGCGAGAGTCCGGCGGCGCCGGTCTTCATCGAAGGCCGCAAGGCCGCGACGCTGCGTGGAAACACCATCGCCGAGGATTTCCGGACGATGCTGGCCGACTATATCGAACGGCGCTTCGGCCGCAGTGCCGACGCCGCGGAATGAGCCGGTGTCCTGCGGCCGGACCCTACGCCTGATCGGCACCGGCCTTCTCGGCCTGCTTGTGGTCCTCTCCGCCGCTGCCGCACAGCCTGCCGGTTCCGCCGGAAGCGACACCGCCCAAACCGCAATCAGCGATCCCGCCGGCCATGTCGGCCGGGTCTGCCGCCTGATCCAGCGCGAGGCCGAGCAGAACGGCCTGCCGGCGGCGTTTCTCGCACGGCTTATCTGGACCGAGAGCCGGTTCGATCCCGGCGCCGTCTCCCCGGTCGGCGCGGAGGGCATCGCCCAGTTCATGCCGGGCACCGCGAAGCTTCGTGGCCTGGTCAATGCCTTCGACATGGAAACCGCCATTGCCGCGTCGGCCGAATATCTTGCCGAAATGAGGAGCGCCTACGGCAATCTCGGCCGGGCGGCGATCGGCTACAATGCCGGCGAGGAAAGGCTTCGCCGCTGGATCGGCGGCAATCCCTTCCTGCCCTACGAGACCGAGGCCTATGTGCTGAAGGTGCTGCAGGAGCCGTCGGAAAGGTTCGCCGACAGGGACTACGCCGCCGCCATCCAGCCGCTCAGCAAGGAGCATTCCTTCATCGAGGGCTGCGAAAAGCTGCCGGCGATGATCACGCGGGCGCCGGCCGTCGCGACGCCGACCAAGCCATGGCTCGTCCAACTGGCCGGCAGCTTCCAGCGCGGCGCGGCGGAGCGGCAGTTGCAGCAACTCCGCAAGCAGTTCTCGGCCGTCGCGAATCGGGGGCCGGTCATTACCCGGATCCGCCGACCCGGGGCGCGAGCGCGCATCTACGCCGTCGGCATCGGCGCCGACAGTCGCAGCGAGGCCAACCGGCTCTGCGCCGAACTGCGCGGCAAGGGGGCAAGCTGCATCGTTCAGAAGAATCGGTGACAGGTTCTAGCGGTCGCGCTCGGCGATGAAACGGGCCGTCTGCTGAAGGATGGCGGCCCTGTCGCCATAGGGAGCGAGCAATTCACGGGCCTCGGCGACAAGCGTTTCGAGGCGCTCCCGCGCCCATGGCACACCGCGCAGCGCCGGCAGCGTCGCCTTTCCCGCCGCGGCGTCCTTGCCGGTTGCCTTGCCGAGCGTCTCGGCATCGCTGGTCAGGTCGAGCAGATCGTCGGCAAGCTGGAAGGCGAGGCCGATGATCTCGCCGAACCGCCTCAGCCTCTGCCGGTCCTTCGGCGGTGCACCGGCGGCGATGGCGCCGGCCTCGCAGGCATAGCGGAGCAGCGCTCCCGTCTTCATCGCCTGGAGCGTCTCGATCTCCGCCGGCCCGTGCGGCCTCGACGCCGTTTCCGCCTGCAGGTCGAGCATCTGGCCGCCGACCATGCCGCCAATGCCGGCGGCGCGGGCGAGGCCATTGGCGAGCGCCAGCTTGCGATCGGCGGGAAGATCGGTGGCGTCGGACGTGAGCAGGTCGAAGGCCAGCGTCAGAAGAGCGTCGCCGGCAAGAATGGCCGTGGCTTCGTCAAAGGCGCGGTGGACGGTCGGCCGGCCGCGCCGCAGATCGTCATCATCCATCGCCGGCAGGTCGTCATGGATCAGCGAATAGCAATGGACGCATTCCAGCGCCGCTCCGACCCGGAGAACCGCCTCGCCGGAGGTGTCGAACAGCCCGGCGATCTGCTCGACGAGAAAGGGGCGAAGGCGCTTGCCGCCGCCGAGCATGCCGTGCACCATCGCGGCGCGCAGCCGCTCCGGCCGGTCGATCTCGTCGGCCTGCGGCGCGGTCGTCAGCAGCCGGTCGAGGAGGGCGTCGAGCCTTTCGGCGTGGTCGGCAAGGGCGGGAGGCGGTTGCATGGTCGGGCCGGTTTCGCGGGTGATGGCGCCGACCTGCCCTGTCCTGTTGGTCTGGTCAAGCGTCAGCCTCGGGCGCCGGCTTCGATTGCCTCTTCCGCGTGTGCCGATTAAAGGCTTGGACGACATGACGAAATGGGACGAGACCGTGTACCGACGGGCGGGAGATTCACACGCAGCAGGGCGAAGCGCGGCCCCGGCGCCTCGTCCGCACCCGCTCGGAACAGGCGATTCCCTTGTGAAAGCCGCTCGAAGGAAACTCGGCCAGCCGGCGCGGTCCGAGCGGCGGGACCGCAGTCGACGCCGTCGCGGCCCTGGCGGCTGGCTTTTCCGCCTCTTCGGAGGGCTCGTCGTTCTGGCGCTGCTGCCGATCGCGCTGACCCTCCTGGCGCTGATCCCGCAGGTCCATCCGGTGTCGACGCTGATGATCGCCGATCTCGTCACCTTCAGGGGCTATGAGCGACAGTGGGTGGCGCTGGACGAGATGGCGCCGGTGCTGCCGCGTAGCGTGATGATGAGCGAGGACGGTCAGTTCTGCCGCCATTACGGCGTCGATCTCGGCGAATTGAAGGGTGTCGTGGAGGACGCTTTGGGCGGCGAAAAGACGCGCGGCGCCTCGACCATCCCGATGCAGCTCGTCAAGAACCTGTTCCTCTGGCCGTCGCGCTCCTTCCTCCGCAAGAGCATCGAAATTCCCTATGCGGTCGCAGTGGACTCGATCCTGTCGAAGCGGCGGATCATGGAAATCTATCTCAACATCGTCGAACTCGGCGACGGGATCTACGGCGTGGAAGCGGCGTCGCAACATTATTTCGGTCGTTCGGCGGCGAAGCTCAATGCCGAGCAGGCGGCGCGGCTCGCGGTGACGCTGCCCAATCCCGAAACGCGCAATCCGAAGTCCGGCGGCTCCGCGACGCGCCGTCTCGCCCGGCTGATCCAGCGCCGTGCGGCGCAAAGCGGCGCCTATACGGGCTGCCTCGGGTTGAAGGGATAAGGCAGGGAAGCGGCGGCCCGGCGGCTTCGGCCTCGGCGAGAATCGGCCAGCCCCTCAAAGGGAAGATGGGCCGTGCAGGCCAGGCCGCCTAATCCACCCCTTGCTCCTCTCCTCATCCTCCCCTATACCCATCATGGGCCGGAAAATATTCCGGCCTGGGGCCTAGAAAACCCCACTGCCTAGTGGCCGGTATCGCGCCGGCCGATATCCTTCTCGACCAGAAATGGCCGGGGAGGCCTCGGCGTATGTCCAAGGTTCGGCCCAAAAAGCCGGGGCGGCCGTCTAGGCACGGTTTATCTAGCTCCCCGGCCACCAGAGACGTCTCTGGTGACCGTTTCTTCGTGAAATCAGACTGTTGGCGATCTATCCGCCGCGGCTGGGGGAAGGGAGTTGGACCATGGACCCGTATGATTTCCGCGCCGATCTGCTCGACACGTTCGAATCCGCGCCCGACGCGATCAAGGCGCTGGTGCTGATCGTACCGGCGCTGGTGTTCGTCGCCACGCTGGGCTTTCTGCTGCACCATTTGCGGCTGTGTCGGCAGATCGAGAGGGACTACGAGGATCTGCGCGAGGCGCGTTGGATCCAGCGCGAGCGCTGGCTGCAGGGCGGCGATCCCGATTTCCGGCGGCGGCTGGAAGAGGCGTTCGAGGCCGCGCGCGCCGAACGTCATGGCGGATCGAGCGGAGGAAGGCCCGAACGTCGTCTCGGCCTGCTCGGCAAATGGCCGAAGGACGGGGAGCGACGGGAGCTAGCGCCCAACCTCCCCCTTGAGGGGAGGTCGAAAGCGCGAAGCGCCTTTCAGGTGGGGGTGATCAGGAAGGCGGCGGTTCAGAGACCCCCACCCGGATCGGCTACGCTCCGCTTGCCTCTCCGACCTCCCCTCAAGGGGGAGGTGGCGCAGGTCCTCCCTCCACCCGCGGCTGCCCTTCGCTTTCGCTCCGGGCGTTCGGCGCTTCAATGACAAATGGTTGTCGATTGGTCGACTTCGTGGATCGCTTCTCACCACCCCCACGGGGCGAGGGGCTCCCCGGCAATTTTTCGCGGCAAGGTGCTGGCATTGTCGGCGCGGAGCGTGTATAGGCCCGGCAATTCTCAAACCATCGTCACCGCTGATGGTCCTTGTCGATGAGGGCCCGTGGCAGCGTTGAGCCAAACGGAGATGCACCATGGCAGTGCCGAAAAGGAAAGTTACGCGTTCCAAGCGCGGCATGCGCCGCAGCGACGATTCGCTGAAGCAGCCGACCTATATCGAGGATGCGAATACCGGCGAACTGCGCCGCCCGCATCATATCGATCTGAAGAGCGGCATGTATCGCGGCCGTCAGGTCCTTCAGCCGAAGGAGTGAGCGAACGCGCGCCGCGCTTTTGCGCGGGCGCCGATCGGTCCGACATTTAGAGCGAAGCCGGTGTCCGCAGGGAGACCGGCTTTTGCCGTTTCAGCCTTGCCGTGACCTGCGGACTGCCGCGGCGTAGCTCGGCGCGAAGGGCAGGCGCGGAGCGAGCGTCGCCTGGTAGATGTGGTAGAGATCGGGCTTGCCCCGGTAGATCATTTGGGACGGGTGGTCGTGCTCGTCGAGTTCGTTCCACCAGCCGCCGAATTCGCGATCGATGAAAGCCGCCTCGACGATCGTCCAGAACCGGTCGTACCAGTCGCGATAGGGCGCTTCGCCGGTGCGGCGGTGCAGCGCATCGGCGGCGACGATGGCCTCGGCGACAACCCAGTGCGGCCGGTTGCCGACGCTGACCGCGCCGTCCCAGTCCACCGTGTAGACGATGCCGGGATGCTTCCCCTCCCGCCAGCCATCACGCAGCAGCGCCGCGAACAGGGCTTTTGCGTCTTCAAGAAGCCAGTCGGGCGCGGTCTCGCCGGCGTTCTGCAGCGCCCGTTCGATCCGGAGCAATAGGTGCGCCCATTCGGCATAGTGGCCGGGCGTCATGCCGAAGGGGCGCAGATCGTCATGCGGATGATCGGCGTTGAAGTCGCGCAGCACGGACCAGTCGCGATCGAAATGCTCGATCACCGCGTAGCCGTTCCGGCGCGCTTGCCGGTGGACAAGGCGCTCGGCGATGCGCAGCGCGCGGCGCGTCCAGCGGCTATTGGCGGTCGCTTCGGCGAGGGCAAGGAACGCTTCGACGCCGTGCATGTTGGCATTGGCGCCGCGATAGTCCATCTCGCCGGTCCAGTCGGCCTCGAAGCGTTCACGCAGCGCGCCTTCTTCTTCCGACCAGAAACGGTCCTCGATGATCGCGACCGCCTCGTCCAGTATGTCGGCGACGTCGAAGCCGGCCATTGTCGCCGTTGAAGCGCAGAGCGCGACGAAGGCGTGGAGATAGGCCTCCTTGCGATGATCGTCGCCGGGGGCCGTGGCGAACCAGCCGCCGTTTTCATCGTCGCGGAGCGGGCCGCGAAGCGCCGTCAGCCCGTGCTCCACCAACGAGGCCGCGTCGGTCTGGCCGAGCATTCCGGCAAGGGCATAGCAATGGATCTTGCGGCAGGTGAGGACGCCGTGCACGGCCGCGTCGGCGGGTAACCAGCCACGCCCGTCGAGCCCGCCGAAGCCGCCGCCGGGAATGGCGGCTGCCCGGCAAAAGTCGAGGATGCGCGATCCCTCGGCCTCCAGCCAGGCCGGGTCGGGGCTGAACCGCTCAGCCGCCAATGATCAGGCCGCCATTGACGTGGATCGTCTGCCCGGTGACGTAGGATCCGTCATTGCTGGCGAGGTAGACGAAGGCGGGGGCCACTTCCGAAGGCTGTCCGATCCGGCCGAGCAGCGTGTCATTGCCGAGATTGGCGACCGTCTCGCCGTCGAAGCTGGCTGGCTGGATCGGCGTCCAGATCGGCCCAGGGGCGACCTCGTTGACGAGGATGCCCTTGCCGCCGAGCTGCTTGGCCAGCGCCCGCGTGAATCCGAGCTGCGCGCCCTTGGTGGCCGTGTAGGCGACCAGCTTGTCGTTGCCCTTGAAGGCATTGATCGAGGTCGTGTTGATGATGCGCGCTCCCTTTTTCAGGTGGGGCAGGGCGGCGCGGCTGAGGTAGAACATGGAATGGACATTGCTGTCGAAATGGCGGCGCCACTCCTCGTCGCTGATGTCGGTCAGGCTCTCGGCGGCGATCTGGATGCCGGCATTGTTGACGACGATGTCGATCCGCCCGAAGCGGTCTGATGACGGCCTCGACCGCCTTGTCCGCCGTCCCGCTCTGCCCGAGATCGCCGCGGAACAGCATCACCTCGGCGCCCTCCTTCTCGACGAGGGCGCGGGCGTCCTCGGCGTCTTCCGTTTCCTCCAGATAGAGGATCGCGACCTTCGCACCCTCACGGGCGAAATGCAGCGCCACGGCGCGGCCGATGCCGCTGTCACCGCCGCTGACGATGGCGACCTTGCCGGTGAGCTTGCCGCTGCCCTTGTACTCGTCGGTGATGTGGATGGCGGGGGGATCGAGCTTGCGTTCGATGCCGGGCATTCGATCCTGCGTCTGCGGGGGAATATCCATGAGACATCCTCATTCGTTGATCCTGGAGTCCGGCTGTCGCGCCGGGTTCTCGATCAACGACGGCGGCCCGCCACCGTTCCTCGCCGCATTCAGCTGCCCCCGAGCTTGTCCAGTTTCTCCTGCATCGCAGCGATCTGCCGCTTCATCTCGGAGAGATCGTCGGAGGATCGGCTCTCGTTCGATTCGTTCCGGCCGAACGCCTCGACGCCTGCGGCGGGGCCGGCGGCGAACGGATTGAACATCGACATCGCCTTGGTGAACATTTCCATGTTGCGACGCGCCTGCTCCTCCATCGCCTTCTGGCCGACATTCATCAGCTGCACCGGATCGCCCATCGCGCTGGAGAAGTCCTCGCGCAGCTGCTCCTGACGGCTCTGGAACGCCTTCATCGACTGTTCGAGATAGGACGGGACGAACATCTGCATCTGGTCGCCATAATAGGCGATGAGCTGCCGCAGGAATGGAGATCGGCAGCATGGCGTTGCCGGTCTGGTTCTCCAGCTCGAAGATGATCTGGGTCAGCACGGAATGAGTGATGTCCTCGCCGCTCTTGGCATCCTGCACGACGAAATCCTCGTCGCGCTTGACCATGTTGGAGAGGTCCTCGAGCGTGACGTAGGTGCTGGTGCCGGTGTTGTAGAGTCGCCGGTTGGCGTATTTCTTGATGACGATCGTGCCACCTTTTTCTGCCATTCCAGGCCTCCCTTTCGATGGTGGGGAAAAATGCTGCGACTGCGGCATCGGTTCACATTATGATGCGACAATAGGCACGGTACCTCTGCCATGCCAAGCGCCTTGTGCCCATGCGTTGCCGTTTGTCGGACTTGCAAAAAGTCCCTTGAAGGTCAATTCTTATCCTTAACGCAGGTGCGAAATGCGCCTGTCGGAGGATCACATAGGGTACCGGCTGTCGCGACCGCTTCTTCTATCAGGCGGACCGGACACCGCGTCCCGAACGGAAAGGTGGAAACCATGTCACAATCGATCGTCATCGCCAGCGCCGCCCGCACGCCCGTCGGCGCGTTCAACGGCGTCTTCGCCAACGTGCCGGCCCATGAACTCGGGGCGACGGCTATCAAGGCCGCGCTGCGAGCGCGCCGGAGTCGATGCCGGCGATGTCGACGAGGTGATCATGGGCCAGATCCTGACCGCGGCGCAGGGCCAGAACCCCGCCCGCCAGGCCGCCATGGGCGCCGGTTGCCCGCAGGAGACGACGGCGTGGGGCCTCAACCAGCTCTGCGGCTCGGGCCTGCGCGCCGTCGCCATCGGCATGCAGCAGATCGCCACCGGCGACGCCAGCATCATCGTCGCCGGCGGCCAGGAGAGCATGAGCATGGCCCCTCACGCCGCGCATCTGCGCAGCGGCGTCAAGATGGGCGACCTCAAGATGATCGACACCATGCTGCGGGACGGGCTGATGGACGCCTTCTACAACTATCACATGGGCAATACGGCCGAGAACGTCGCGCAGAAATGGCAGCTGTCGCGCGATACGCAGGACCAGTTCGCGGTGTCGTCGCAGAACAAGGCCGAAGCGGCGCAGAAGGCCGGCAAGTTCAAGGACGAGATCGTCCCGTTCACCGTCAAGGGCCGCAAGGGCGATACGGTGGTCGAGGATGACGAATACATCAAGCACGGCGTCACGATCGAGGGCGTCGGCAAGCTGCGCCCGGCCTTCGACAAGGAGGGCACGGTGACCGCGGCCAACGCCTCCGGCATCAATGACGGCGCGGCGGCGGTGGTGCTGATGACCGAGGACGAAGCGGCCAAGCGCGGCATCACGCCGATGGCGCGCATCGTCTCATGGGCGACCGCGGGCGTCGATCCGCAGATCATGGGCACGGGGCCGATCCCGTCTTCGCGCCGGGCGCTGGAAAAGGCCGGCTGGAAGGTCGACGATCTCGACCTCGTCGAGGCCAACGAGGCGTTCGCCGCCCAGGCCTGCGCCGTCAACAAGGACATGGGCTGGAATCCCGACATCGTGAACGTCAATGGCGGCGCGATCGCCATCGGCCATCCGATCGGCGCGTCCGGCGCCCGCATCTTCAACACGCTGCTGTTCGAGATGCAGCGCAAGGGCGCCAAGAAGGGCCTCGCCACGCTCTGCATCGGCGGCGGCATGGGCGTCGCCATGTGCGTCGAAAGCCTGAACTGACCGATCTGGCGCTAATGGCCGGTCGCCATGGAGCGGCCGGCCTTCGTCGGATCGATCCGGAAATGCCGCCGGTCCTGAACCCGAGCGTCCGGGACCCCCTTCTGCTGCGCTGCAATAGGGAGATTCCCTGAGGGAACGGGTTGCGTTGACAGGTCACTGTCCTACAAAACTCCCGAGGAGCACGCGGGGCATGTCCACCTGCGGCGATGGGAGGAAAGAATGGGTCGTGTAGCAATTGTTACGGGGGGAAGCCGCGGAATCGGCGCCGCCATTTCGAGGGGATTGAAGGAGGCCGGCCATACGGTCGCCGCCACTTACGCCGGCAATGACGAGAGGGCGGCGGCCTTCACCGACGAGACCGGCATCAAAACCTACAAATGGGACGTCGCCTCGTTCGACGCCTGCAAGGACGGTATCGCAAGGATCGAGGATGAGGCCGGCGGGCCGGTCGAAATCCTCGTCAACAATGCCGGCATCACGCGCGACGCGCCGTTCCACAAGATGACGCCGGAGCACTGGGACGCCGTGATCGGCACCAATCTGACCGGCCTGTTCAACATGACGCGCAATGTCTGGGACGGCATGCGCGACCGCAGCTTCGGCCGGATCATCAGCATCTCGTCGATCAACGGCCAGAAGGGCCAGTTCGCACAGGCCAACTATTCCGCGGCGAAGGCCGGCGATATCGGCTTCACCAAGGCGCTGGCCCAGGAAGGCGCGCGCAAGGGCATCACCGTCAACGCGATCTGCCCCGGCTACATCAATACCGATATGATGAGCACGATCCCGGAGAAGGTGATGAACGAGACGATCCTGCCGCAGATCCCGGTCGGCCGTCTTGGCGAGCCGGAGGAGATCGCGCGCTGCGTCGTCTTCCTCGCCTCCGACGATGCGGGCTTCATCACCGGTTCGACGATCTCGGCCAATGGCGGGCAATACATGGTCTGACCGCCGTCGCGCCTCAGACCCTTTCAGGTCCAGATTGAATCCATTCTGTTTTCGTTTGGCGTGGTGATCCGCGAGGAGGGCCGCGCAGCGCGTAGCGGGCCTGCGGGCCAGCGGCCGGACGACGCGGGCGGCCGCCGGGCGGAAACCCGCGATCCGCGCGCCGTTTTCGCCGAGGGACCCGCCCTCAATGCTCATGTCGTTGCGCCGGTTCACGAATTGTTAGGATTTCGGCCCGCCCGAATCGGCGAATCAGGGCGTTCCCATTCGTCCGCGATTCGTTCCGCCTCGGTTCCAATCGCTAACGAAACCATAATCTTGACGTTCACTCCTCGTTAGGAGGTGTTGCGAGACTATTACCGCGCGGCAACAGTCGGCCTGCCGCGTTAAGGTTTGGTCCCGGTCGGCGGCGACGAAGCAGAGGTGGTTGCTCCACATCTTGCCGAATTCCTCGGCTCCGACGCTTCATCTAGCCGTGAACGAATCGGCAATCGCCCGATTCCCGCGATTCGGGCACGGTTCGTTCCGGCGACGTTCTTACTCTTAACGCGGCGCATCGAAGCCCCTATGTTCCGGACGGACACGAGGAAGACGAATCCGGTGCATCCGGGTTCGATAAATGCAGGCTGCGGGCGGCGAGTTTCGCCGGCCGGGCCGAGCCGGAAGGGGCCATGCGCATCACGCGACAAGAGGAGAAGGCCCGCTCGCCCTATTCCGGACAGGGCGTGACGGCCATTCTGGGCCCGACGAACACCGGCAAGACGCACCTTGCGATCGATCGGCTTGTGTCCCACCCGTCGGGCCTGATCGGTCTGCCGCTTCGGCTGCTGGCGCGGGAGGTCTATGCCCGCGTCTGCGAGCGCGTCGGCCCGGCCAATGCGGCGCTGATCACGGGCGAAGAAAAGATCGCCCCGCCGGGCGCCCGCTACAGCGTCTGCACGGTCGAAGCACTGCCGCGCCAGACCGACGTCTCCTTCGTCGCCATCGACGAGGTGCAACTGGCCGGCGATCTGGAGCGCGGTCATGTGTTCAGCGACCGCATCCTGCATCTTCGCGGCCGGCACGAGACACTGCTGCTGGGCGCCGCGACGATGTCGGGCATCCTGTCGCGGCTGCTGCCGGGCATCACCATCACGACGCGGCCGCGCCTGTCTCACCTGGCCTATGCCGGCGGCAAGAAGATCACGCGGCTGCCACGCCGTTCCGCCATCGTCGCCTTCTCCGGCGACCAGGTCTATGGCATCGCCGAACTGATCCGCCGGCAGCGCGGCGGTGCGGCGGTCGTGCTCGGCGCCCTGTCCCCGCGAACCCGTAACGCGCAGGTCGAGCTTTACCAGAACGGCGATGTCGATTTCCTCGTTGCGACCGACGCCATCGGTATGGGACTCAATCTGGACGTCGACCACGTCGCCTTCGCCCAGAGCTGGAAGTTCGACGGTTTCCAGTACCGGTCGCTCAATCCGGCCGAACTGGCGCAGATCGCCGGCCGCGCCGGCCGCTATCAGAACGACGGCACGTTCGGTGTCACCGGCCTGCAGGACGCCTTCGACGAAGAGACCGTCGAGCGGATCGAAAGCCATGAATTCTCGCCCGTCCGGACGATGCAGTGGCGCAGCCGCGCCATCGACTTCTCGTCGATCCGGGCGCTCACGTCTTCGCTGGAGGTCTCGCCGCAGGTCGAGGGGCTGACCCGGGCGCTGCCGGCGACCGATGCGCGTGCGCTCGCCTTCCTCGCCAAGGACGAGGATGTCGCCCGGCTGGCGCAAGGGCGAAATCGCGTGGCGCTGCTTTGGGATTGCTGCGCCTTGCCGGACTATCGCCGGATCGCGCCCGCCCAGCATGCGGACATTATCGGACAACTCTTTACCGATCTTGGCACGAACGGACATGTGGACGAGGACTACATGGCGGGGCAGGTGCGCCGGGCTGACAGGACGGACGGCGATATCGACACGCTGTCGGCCCGGATCGCCCAGATACGGACATGGACGTATGTTTCTCATCGGCCGGGCTGGCTTTCCGATCCCGTTCACTGGCAAAATGAGACACGGCGGATCGAGGATCGGTTGAGCGATGCGCTGCACGAGCGGTTGACGAAACGCTTCGTTGACCGCAGGACAAGCGTTCTGATGAGGCGGCTGAGAGAGAATGCCATGCTGGAAGCGGAAATCGGCGCTGCAGGTGAGGTCACGGTCGAGGGCCATACGATCGGCACGTTGAACGGGTTCAGGTTCACTGCCGACAAGGCGGCCGAGGGAGAGGAAGCCAAGGCCATCCGGAGCGCCGCCGAAAAGGCGCTTGCCGCCGAGTTCGAAAAGCGCGCCGAACATTTCGCGACCGCGCCGAACCATGATCTGGCGATCGGCTCGGACGGCGTGTTGCGCTGGATCGGCGACCCTGTCGCCGCGCTGACTTCGGGCGAGGACGTGCTGACGCCACGCTTCGTGCTGCTGGCCGACGAGCAGCTCAACGGCCCGATGCGCGACAAGGTGCAGGCCCGCGCCGAACGCTACCTGCGGCACCTGATCGAGACGCAGCTCAAGCCGCTGACGGATCTGAAGGCCGGCGAGGGACTGGAGGGCATGGCGCGCGGCCTTGCCTATCAGCTCTACGAGGCGCTCGGCGTGCTCGATCGCCGCAAGGTGGCCGAGGATGTGCGCGGCCTCGATCAGGATGCGCGCGCTGGTCTTCGCAAGCTCGGCGTTCGCTTCGGCGCCTACCACATCTTCGTGCCGGCCCTGCTGAAGCCTGCCCCGGCCGGCCTTCTGACGACGCTGTGGCAGGTGGCGAACGATGCACGCGGCGAGCCCGGAGAGGGCGACGTGGTCGCCGCGCTGATGCAGGGTCGCACCTCGTTTCCCGCCGATCTCTCCTGGCGGCAGGATTTCTACCGGCTCGGCGGCTTCCGTGTCCTTGGCAAGCGCGCCGTTCGGATCGACATACTGGAACGGCTCGCCGATCTCATCCGCCCGGCGCTCTCCTGGAAGGCCGGCACCGGCACACCGCCCGACGGAGCGCTCGACGGCCGCGCCTTCTTCGTGACGCCGGCGATGATGAGCATTCTCGGCGCCACCGCCGAAGACATGGAGGAGGTGCTGAAGGGCCTCGGCTATCGTGGCGAGAAAAAACGCGAGGCCGACGTGCTCCAAGCCCGTGCGGCCGCGACCGGACCCGTGGAGAAATCCGAGGAAGCCGAGGCCGCTGCACAACCAGACGCCGCGCCCGTCGCTGGCCGATGGTCCGGCAGGACGACGTCGCCCTCCGTCGCCGACCGCGACGATGCGCGGGAGGAAGAGGCGACGCATTCGGGTGAGGTGAGTGAGGCGCTCGCCCATGCCCACGCCGCCGCGCAGGTCAATGTCTCACAGCGCAAGAAGGATGAGCCGAAGCCGCACGATCCGCACGAGGTGCTCGAGCAAGTGATGGGCGATGCGCCGGGTTCCGGCCTTGCGGAGGCCGATCGTCACGCAAGGAAGCCGCCGCTGTCACCCGCTTCGGTCGCCGATACACCGGACGATCGGGCGCGCCGCGACGAGGAAGAGCATGTTTGCGACCTCAACGAGACGCTCGGGCAGGCCCATGCGGCCCATCATGTCGCCACTCATTCGGCGCCGAAGCCGCAGAAGCGCGATCCGCACGCCGTGCTCGCCGCGACTCAGGGCGCGGCCAAGATCGAAGGCACTCCTGCCGAGGGAAATGAGGAGCCATCCGCTCCTTCCGGCGAGGGTGCGGCCGAAGAGAAGATGATCACGATCTGGCGGCCGGCGCGGACGGAGCGGGGGCCGCGCCGGGGCGGTGGGCCCAGACAGGGACGGGCTCCCGCCGGGCGCGGCGCACCAAACCAGGATCGCAACGGCCAGAATGCCGGCGGCCCGAACTACAAGGGCAAGGGCCGGCCGCCGAAGCACGGCAAGGGCGGGGGCGGCAAACCGGCACATTACGAAGCGCGGCCCTCGCGTCCGCAGGAAAAGCAGGCGGACCCGGACTCTCCGTTCGCCAAGCTGCAGTCGCTGAAGGACAAATTTGGCAAGTGAGCGGCGAGAGCGGCGGACGGGCCGCGAACGCAAGCAGACGGACAGCGATGTGCCGTCGCCGCTCGCTACGCAGCGGCTGGACCGCTGGCTGTTCTTCGCCCGCATCGTCAAGAGCCGTACGCTGGCGCAGAAGCTCTGCGAAGCCGGTCATGTGCGGGTCAATCGGGTCAAGGTCGACGGCGGCGCCAAGGCCGTGCGGCCGGGCGATGTGCTGACGGTGTCGCTGTCATCGGGGGTGAGGGTGCTGCGGATCATCGATCCGGGCACCCGCCGGGGTCCCGCAACGGAAGCCAGGGGCCTCTATGAGGACGTCGTTGCCGAACAGGCCGCGCGGGCGGCGTCCGGCACGGAATAATGTTCCGCCTTGCGGGCCTCTCGCGGTGATTTCTATGTCTTGAAAGCGGGGTCGCGACATTATAGGTCCGGCCCGCATCCTCCAGCGAGGCGGTGGCCCCGCGCTTTCCCGGAAGTGAAACTCGATGACCTATCTCGTCACGGACAACTGCATCAAATGCAAATACACGGACTGCGTGGAGGTCTGCCCGGTCGACTGCTTCTACGAAGGCGAGAACATGCTGGTGATCCATCCGGACGAGTGCATCGATTGCGGCGTCTGCGAGCCGGAATGCCCGGCGGAGGCGATCAAGCCGGACACCGAGCCGGGGCTCGACAAATGGCTGGAGATCAACACGGAATATGCGGAGAAATGGCCGAACATCACGGTCAAGAAGGACCCGCCGCAGGATGCTGAGTCGTTCGACGGGGAGCAGGACAAGCTGACGAAGTATTTCTCGGCGGAGCCGGGCTCCGGCGACTGAGGGAAAAGGCGGGCTGGCGGCGGCTCAGCGCGCCGGTCTCCGCTCAACCGCCGATCGTCCGATAAACCATAATCTGCATCCTTTGGCGATGCTGGCCTTCGCGTGCGCAGCAATAGATTGATTTGCGGCACATTTTGTGTTACCTTTTCATCACATGCCGCAATATCAAGAAGTTCCCAGGCGCCTTTCCTTGACAGCTTCCTGAAACCGTCCGTGCTCCGACCGTTTGGGTCTCTTCGTTCCAATCGGCCGGGCCCGTTCGTTTCGCCCGCATTTGAGGAATGAATTGTCAGGCGCAGTCACGAGTGACGGCATGCGACTTCAGCTCCGCTGTAGGGAGCGAATAGGGAGTTTGCCTAGTATGGCCAGTAACAAGAAAACAGCAGCACAGCGTCAGGGTTACAAGACGGGGCAGTTCATCGTCTATCCGGCGCATGGTGTCGGTCAGATCACGGCGATCGAAGAGCAGGAAGTGGCCGGCATGAAGCTGGAACTCTTCGTCATTGATTTTCAGAAGGACAAGATGCGCCTGAAGGTGCCGGTCGCAAAGGCCGAGACGGTCGGCATGCGCAAGCTGTCCGAGGGCGACTATGTCGAACGCGCCCTCAAGGTTGTGCAGGGCAGGGCGCGCATCAAGCGGACCATGTGGTCGCGGCGCGCACAGGAATATGACGCGAAGATCAACTCCGGTGATCTGATCTCGATCGCCGAGGTCGTGCGCGACCTCTATCGTGCCGAGAATCAGCCCGAGCAGTCCTATTCGGAGCGCCAGCTCTACGAGGCCGCTCTCGATCGCATGGCGCGCGAGATCGCGGCAGTGAACAAGATGAGTGAGACCGAAGCCGTCCATCTCATCGAGCAGAATCTCGCCAAGGGGCCGAAGCGCGGTCCCAAGGCGAATGACAGTGAAGAGGAATCCAAGGAAGAGGCCGCCTAGGCCACCGATTCCTCCGCTCTGCGTGACAAAAGAGCCCGGCTTCGGCCGGGCTTTTTCATGCCCGTGTCACAAAACGGCTCCGGCAAGACCTTGACGTGGGCTGCAACGCCTGACCTTCTTTGTCAAGACAAAAAAACCAAAGAAATTCCGACAGTTCCGCCCAAAAAAATCTTTCGCCAGAGGGGAACCAAGGCGTCATACTGGCATTTCACTTTGTGAGGCCGGACGGGGAGAGAACGCCTCCTCTCCGTCCGGGACGGGTTGCGGCCTCGACGTTGCGGGGCCGATCGACAGGGACGAAAGGAAACACCATGCGTACCGATACCGGCCGCTCCTCCATGATCCGGGCTGCGATGAAGGCCCCCTATCTGGAACGGGAGGAGGAACACGAGCTCGCGGTACGATGGAAGGAAGATCAGGACCAGGCGGCGCTGCACAAGATCACGACGGCTCATATGCGCCTCGTCATCTCGATGGCCGCGAAATTCCGCAATTTCGGTCTGCCGATGAGCGATCTGATCCAGGAGGGCCATGTCGGACTTCTCGAAGCGGCGGCGCGGTTCGAGCCCGAACGGGAGGTGCGTTTCTCGACCTACGCCACCTGGTGGATCCGGGCGTCGATCCAGGACTACATCCTGCGCAACTGGTCGATCGTCCGCGGGGGAACCTCCTCGGCACAGAAATCGCTGTTCTTCAACCTTCGCCGCCTTCGCGCCAAACTGAGCCAGGGCGGCGAAATGCTGTCATCGGCCGTCATGTACAAGGAGATCTCGTCGGCCCTCGGCGTCTCGGAGGCCGATGTGGCGCTGATGGACAGCCGCCTGTCCGGCCCCGATTCCTCGCTCAACGCGCCGATGGTCGCGGATAGCGACGGGAGCGCCGACCGTCAGGACTTCCTCGTCAGCGACGATCCGCTGCCGGACGAGGTGGTGGGAACCAGCCTCGATGAAAGCCGCCGGACGGCATGGCTGCGAACTGCGCTCTCGGTCCTCAACGAGCGCGAATTGCGGATCATCAACGAGCGGCGCCTCTGTGACGACGGCGCGACGCTGGAGGCGCTGGGCGACAAGCTCGGCATCTCCAAGGAACGGGTGCGGCAGATCGAAAGCCGGGCGATGGAGAAGCTGCGCGGCGCGCTGATGAAGGACCACCCGGAGATCGCCGATCATTCGGTCGCCTGACCGAGCGAACGCGACGCCAGGAGCAGAAAGCCCGGGACGGCGACGTTCCGGGTTTCGCTATTCGACGACGAGCTTGAACTTTTCGCCCGGCTCCACTTCCTCGCGGTCGTCGAGACCGTTCAGCAGGCGGAAAAGCTGCTCCTTGCGCTCTGCCCCGGCCATCTGCGCAGCGAGGCTGGCGGCGGTGTCCCCGGGTCTTGGCCGTTGCGATACGGATGCGCAGCGGCTTCAACGAGGCCTTCTCGGCCTCCGATAGTGTGCGGAAGGAACCGGAAATGTCCTCGGCCAGCGCGGCCAGTTGCTCGGTGCCGCTCGGCGCGGCGGTGAGGAGGCGGTAGACCGTGTTGCCGACGCGATAAACCGAGATCGCGAACTGCCATCCATCGGCCTCGGCGCGGGCTCGCGCATAGGGCATGCCATTGACGCTGCCCGCCTCGACGGAATTGGGATCGAGGCCGCCGATCCAGCCGCTCGCCAGATAATCGGGAAGCGATGTCCGGGGCGGCACACGCACCCCATCGAAGCGGATTGCCATGTCACCGGGCCCGGCCGCCGTCACTGCTTCGGCCGTGTTGTCGATCACGAAGCGCTCCGGGACGCGGAAGCCGATGCCGATGCGCGGATGGAGGAATTCGCGGCCGCGCACGAAGCCTTCGGACGCCGTGTCGCCGTAGATCATTCCGTCGATGCCGGCGAGATAGGCGTCCCGTGCGCGGGTGCCGACGCCCGGTCCGCCCTGCTGGCGAGCAAGGCGCTGGGCGATCTCCATGCGGCGCTCGCTGGTCGGATGGCTGGCGAGGAAGTCGAGCTCCGGCTTGGCGCCGGTCACGGACCGGAAGCGGGTATAGGCGCTGAGGGCGCGCAGGAACCGCACCGCCGCGTAGGGATCGAAGCCGGCGGTGGCTGTCGCACGGATACCGATCGCGTCGGCGGCGAGTTCCTGGCCGCGGGAGAACTGCGCCAGCTTGAGCTGGCCACGAATGGCCGCCGCGCGCGCATCGCTGGAGCCGCCCAGCAGATCCTCGGCGACGCGCGAGGCGACGGTCTCGGCGCGCTCCATCTTCTGGCGCTCGATGCCGTGATTGGCCGTCACATGCGCCATCTCATGGGCGATGACAGTCGCAAGCTCGGCGGAATCATTGGCGAGCGCCAGCAGGCCGCGGGTGATGTAGAGATAGCCGCCCGGCAAGGCGAACGCGTTGATCGCCGGCGAATCCAGAATGCTGATGTTGTAGATTTGCGTGGCGTTGTCGCCGGCCGTGGTCAGCTCGCCGACGATTCGCGCCACCATCCGCTCCAGCTTCGGATCGGAATATTCGCCGCCATAGGAGGCAACGATCTTCGGATGCTGCTCGGCGGCGAGCCGGCGGAGCTTGTCATTGGCGCCGACATTGTCGACCGTAACCGGTCTCGACGAGGGGCCGAGCAGCGCTTCGCGGCGCGATTCGCCCTTCTCTTCCACAAGACTGTCATTGACCGCCGCACAGCCGGACAGCGCAATGCTGACAAGCATGACAGCAGCAATCGTGCCGGACGCTCGGCCATGGCGGATCCGGCCGTTCCGGTTCGGGAGGTTCGTCACGCGCGATAGCCCCTGTCTGACGATTTTCCTTCGCATGACCCTCTGCCCCGAGCCGGCCGCTTACGCAAGGACGGCTGAAGGTCGAACTAGGCGACGAATATGGCTCCTTCCGGGCGGCCCCGTCGCAATACACTTGGGCGAGGCGGCTGGCGTTCGGCCGCGGAAGCCGCTAGAGCCTGCCGCCGATGCGGACCGCCGTGCCGGTGATACGAAGGATATTGCGATGGATCGCTACGTGCTGTTTTTCGGCGGGGACATGGCCCCGACGCCACGGCTGATGAGCCAGCTGGCGGGCCTGCCGGCCATCGCGGCCGATAGCGGCATTGCCCATGCGGCGGCGCTCGGCATCACGCCGGAACTGTGGGTCGGCGATTTCGACAGCGCGTCGGAGGAGGATCTGGAGCGGTTCGCCGAGGTCGCGCAGCAGCGCCATCCCGTCGACAAGGACATGAGCGACGGCGACATCGCGATTCGCGAGGCGCTGCGGCGCGGCGCCCGCTCGATCGTCATGGCCGGGCGCATTCGGCGGGCCACGCTTCGACCACGCCTTGCAGATCGCCACGGCGGCGATCGGTCTGCACGAGGCGGGGATCGACACGGTTCTCACCGACGGCCGTCAGGAAGGCTATCCGCTGCGGGTGGAGGCGGAGAACAGGTTCGATTTCTCCGAAGGCACGCTGTTCTCGATCCTGGTCCTGTCGGATCTGGAGGGGCTGACGATCCACGGCGCGCGCTGGCCGCTCGCCGGCGAGGACATTCCCTTCGGCTCGTCGCGGACGATCTCCAACGTCGCCGATGGACCGCTCAACGTGACGCTGGGCGGCGGACGCGGGCTGCTGCTGGCGACGCTCGACACCAATCAACCGGCGGTGACCGACGCGGAGATCTCCGGCATGATCGCCGACGCCATGGACGAGGGCGAGGCCGACTGATCGATGGCGCCACCGCTTCTGACGCTCGACGCGATATTCCTGACCTTCGGCGGCACTCCGCTTCTGGAGGGCGCCTCGCTGTCGATCGGGCCCGGCGAGAAGATCGCGCTCGTCGGGCGCAACGGATCGGGTAAATCAACGCTGCTCAAGATCGCCGCCGGCCAGATCGAGCCGATGGAGGGCGAGGTCTTCCGCCAGCCCGACGCGACACTGCGCTATCTGCCGCAAGCGCCGGATTTCGAAGGATTCGAGACGGTCGAGGCGTATGTCGGTTCAGGCCTCGGACCGGCGGACGACACCTGGCGGGTCGCCTATCTGATCGAGCATCTCGGGCTCTCCGGCAGCGCCGATCCGGCGCACCTGTCGGGCGGTGAAGCACGGCGCGCGGCGCTGGCGCGGCTGATGGCGCCGGAGCCGGACATCCTCCTCCTCGACGAGCCGACCAACCATCTCGACCTCGCCACCATCGAATGGCTGGAAGAGGAACTGGCGCGCAGCCGCTCGGCGCTGGTCACGATCAGCCACGACCGGCGATTTCCTGGAGAACGTGACCGATACCGTCATCTGGCTCGATCGGGGCACCACACGGCGGCTGGAGGAGGGGTTCGCGAAGTTCGAGGACTGGCGCGACCGGCTGCTGGAGGAAGAGGAAGCGGCGCACCACAAGCTCGGCCGCAAGATCGAACGCGAGCAGCACTGGATCGTCCACGGCGTCTCCGGCCGGCGCAAGCGCAACATGCGCCGCGTCGGGGAGCTCGCCGAACTGCGCCGGCAGTTTCGCGAGCGGCGGGGCCCGGAGGGAAGCGCGACGCTGGAGGCGAGCGAGGCGGAGACCAGCGGCAAGCTGGTGATCGAGGCGAAGGGTCTGTCGAAGGCCTATGGCGGTCCGCCGATCGTGCGCGACTTCTCGATTCGGGTGCAGCGCGGCGACCGGATCGGCCTCGTCGGTCCGAACGGCGCCGGCAAGACGACGCTGCTGAAGCTCCTGACAGGCGAACTGCCGCCCGATGCCGGCTGGGTCCGGCACGGCACCAATCTGGAAGTCGCGACGCTGGACCAGCGGCGCGCGGCGCTTGATCCCGCTATGGGCCTCGCCGAATGGCTGACCGGCGGACGGGGCGACCAGCTTGTCATCAACGACCAGCCGCGGCACGTCGTTTCCTACATGAAGGATTTCCTGTTCTCGCCGGAGCAGGCGCGGACGCCGATCCGCGAACTGTCCGGCGGCGAGAAGGCGCGGCTGCTGCTGGCGAGGACGCTGGCGCAGCCGGCCAATCTGCTGGTCCTCGACGAGCCGACCAACGATCTGGACATGGAGACGCTCGATCTGCTGCAGGAGCTGGTGGCGAATTTTGCCGGCACGGTGATCCTTGTCAGCCATGACCGCGATTTTCTCGACAGAACGGTGACGAGCACGCTGGTGCCGGAGGGCGACGGCCGCTGGACCGCCTATGCCGGGGGCTATTCCGATATGCTGGCGCAGCGCGGCAGTCGGCCGTTCAAGGCGATCGGGCAGAAAAGCGAGAGCAGGACGACAGCGACGGCCCGGCCCCTCGAAGAGCCGGAGGCGAGGAAGAAGGCGGCCAAGCTCTCCTACAAGCAGCAGTTCCGGCTGGAGAAGCTGCCGGGCGAGATGGAGGCGCTGACGAGCGAGATCGAACAGGGCGAAGCCGAGACTCGCCAGGCCGGACTTCTTTGCCCGCGATCCGCAAGGCTTCAACGCGCTGGCGAAAGAAGTCGAGGCGGCGAAGGAACGGCTGGCGCGCGCCGAGGAGGAATGGCTGGAACTGGAAATGCTGAAGGAGGAGATGGAGGGGTAACGTTTTACCCGTCCAGTTTCTTCGCCAGGGTCTGGACCCGCTCTGCGAGGCGGTTGATGTCGCCGGCAATGGCGCCGCCGGCGTCCCGCGCCTTCCTGTCGGCACTGTCACGCTGATCCTTCAGCGCGGCAATTTCGCTTTCGAGGCGGTCGAGCCGCTTCTTCGCGTCGGCCAGTTCGTCCATCACCATGATGCCGGCCATCACCGACAGGCGATGATCGCCGATCTCGCCGAAATTGGCCTTCAGATGGCGGATATATCCGTCGAGCTGTTCGGCAAGGCCGAGCAGATGTTCTTCCTGGCCCTCGTCGCAAGCCATGCGATAGGTCTTGTCGTCGATGGTGACGGAAACTTGCGACATCAGCGCTCCTCAGCGATCGACCACGGCGCGAATCGATTCCATGGCGGTAACCAGCCGGTTGGAGACCTCCCGATTGGTATCCGACAGACGCTCGGCGCGCGCCTCGCTCTCGTCGAGAAGTCCGGCGAGGCGGGCGCGGTCGGCGTTCATACGCTGGACCTCCTCCTCGGCGCCGGCGAAGTCCTGCTCGCGCTCCAGACGCGCATCAATGGCGTTCTCCAAGGTGCCGATGGCCTCCGCCAACCGCGTCATGGCCTGC
The DNA here is from genome assembly GCA_963773525.1 of uncultured Alphaproteobacteria bacterium. GTDB lineage: Bacteria > Pseudomonadota > Alphaproteobacteria > Rhizobiales > Rhizobiaceae > Notoacmeibacter. The sequence goes on from CAVZBM010000002.1 coordinate 1,022,190, forward strand.
CGAAAGTCGCTGTCTTCCGCCATCATTCCCGCCGAGATACCATGAACATGCCGCGAATCAGTGCGGCTTTTCCGTCGATTAGACTACGCAGCTTATGGGCCGCTTTAAGGACGGGTCAACGGCGCCCGACGCTCCATCCACGGCCCTGTCGACTACCGCTGATTGACTCATCTGCGGGCCCTGCTATTTGTCGCCGGCCTTTTGACCGGAGCGGGGCGAAACCCGGCAATTCGTCAGGGCTCCGATGCGAAACCCAAAGCCGCGCCCGACCCTGGCGCGCGTGCGACCACGCCAGACAGCGACAATCAGCGAGCAATCATGACCCAGTCCGAGAAACATGAGCGGATGGCCAATGCGATCCGTTTCCTCTCCATGGATGCGGTGGAGAAGGCCAATTCCGGTCATCCCGGCCTGCCCATGGGCGTGGCGGACATCGCGACGGTGCTGTTCTCGCGTTATCTGAAGCACGATCCGAAGAACCCGCACTGGCCGGACCGCGACCGCTTCGTGCTATCGGCCGGCCATGGTTCGATGCTGCTCTATTCGCTGCTCTATCTCACCGGCTACGAAGACATTACGCTCGACGAGATCAAGAATTTCCGCCAGCTCGGCAGCCGGACCGCCGGCCATCCCGAATATGGCCACGCTGCCGGGATCGAGACCACGACGGGCCCGCTCGGCCAGGGCCTCACCAACGCTGTCGGCATGGCGCTCGCCGAGCGGCTGCTCAATGCGCGCTATGGCGACGATCTCGTCGACCACTACACCTACACGATCGCCGGCGATGGCTGCCTGATGGAAGGCATCAGCCAGGAAGCGATCGCGCTTGCCGGCCATCTGCGGCTGAACAAGCTGATCGTCTTCTGGGACAATAACGGCATCACCATCGACGGCGCCGTGGCGCTGTCGGATTCGACGGATCAATGCGCCCGCTTCGAGGCGTCGGGCTGGAACACGATGGCCATCGATGGCCATGATCCGGACGCCATCGCCGATGCGATCGACAAGGCCCGCGCCAGCGACAAGCCGACCATGATCGCCTGCAAGACCGAGATCGGCCGCGGCGCACCGACCAAGGTCGGCACCAACAAGGCGCATGGCAGCCCGCTCGGCACCGAAGAGATCGCCGGCACGCGCAAGGCGCTCGGCTGGGCGCATGAGCCGTTCGACGTTCCGAGCGAAATCCTCGACGACTGGCGCCTGGCGGGCCTGCGCTCGACGAAGGTGCGGGCAGCCTGGGAAGAGCGTCTGCAGGGTGCCGGGCCGGATCGAAAGGGAGCCTTCGAACGCGCCATGCGCGGCGATCTGCCGGGGGCGCTCGAAAATGCCCTGGCCGACTACAAGAAGAAGCTGGCTCGCGAACAGCCGAAGGTCGCAACACGCAAGGCGTCGGAAATGGCGCTCGAAGTAATCAATGGCGCCGTGCCGGAGACGATCGGCGGCTCGGCGGATCTGACCGGCTCCAACAACACCAAGACCAGCCAGACGCAGCCTGTTTCGGCCGACGATTTCACCGGCCGCTACATCTATTACGGCATTCGCGAGCACGGCATGGCCGCGGCGATGAACGGCATCGCCCTGCATGGCGGCCTGATCCCCTACGGCGCGACCTTCCTCGTCTTCACCGATTACTGCCGGCCGGCGATGCGCCTCTCCTCGCTGATGGGGCTGCGGGTCATCTACGTCATGACGCATGATTCCATCGGTCTCGGCGAGGACGGCCCGACGCATCAGCCGGTGGAGCATCTGGCGGCGCTGCGGGCGATCCCCAACCACTATGTGTTCCGCCCGGCCGATGCCTGCGAGACCGCCGAATGCTGGCAGCTGGCGCTGGAGAGCCGCAAGGCGCCCTCGACGCTGGCGCTGACCCGGCAGAACCTGCCGACGCTGCGCCACGAGTTCGAGGAAGAGAACATGTGCCGCTACGGCGCCTATGAGCTGGCGACGGCCTCCGCCGATCCGGAGGTCACGATCTTCGCGACGGGCTCGGAAGTGTCGATCGCCATGGAGGCCCGGCAGGCGCTGGAAGCCGGCGGCCATCCGACCCGCGTCGTCTCGGTTCCCTGTTTCGAACTGTTCGAGCAGCAGAGCTCTGCCTACAAGGCGGCGATCCGTGGCAACTCCAAGGTCAATGTCGGCGTCGAGGCGGCGATCCGGCAGGGCTGGGACACCTTCCTCGACCGCGACGACCCGTTCATCGGCATGAAGGGGTTCGGCGCGTCCGGTCCCGCCGGCGCGCTGTTCGCTCATTTCGGCATCACCGCGCAGGCGATCGTCGAAGCGGCTGAGAAGCGGCTGTCGGTCCTGAACAGGTAGGACCGCCGGCGGTTGCCGACTTGTCCCTGCGATAATGGGCAGGGTGGATTCTTCCGCGCCGCCGGACTATGAGCGTGGCGGTTCATTCCCTTGGGTTCGCGCCGATCGTCCGAAGGCGCGGCCGGGCATTTTCGCAGGAGATATCGCCCATGACGCTTCGCATCGCCATTAACGGGTTCGGCCGCATCGGCCGCAACGTGGTCCGCGCCATCTATGAGAGCGGCCGCAAGGATGTCGACGTCGTCGCCATCAATGATCTCGGCCCGGTCGAGACGAACGCCCATCTGATGCGCTTCGACAGCGTGCACGGCCGGTTTCCGAAGGATGTTACCGTCGACGGCGACACGATCAACATCGAGGGCGGAGACAGCTTCAAGGTCTACGCCGAGCGGGACCCGAAGGCGCTGCCGTGGGGCGATCTCGATATCGACGTCGTCATGGAGTGCACCGGCATCTTCACCGCGAAGGACAAGGCGTCGATGCATCTGGAGGCCGGCGCCAAGCGGGTTCTGGTGTCCGCGCCGGCGACCGGCGCCGACAAGACGATCGTCTACGGCGTCAATCACGACGAATTGACGAAGGACGATCTCGTCGTCTCCAACGCCTCCTGCACCACCAACTGCCTCGCGCCGCTGGTCTATGTGCTGCACAATCGGTTCGGCATCGAAAAGGGAATGATGACGACCATCCATTCCTATACGGGCGACCAGCCGACGCTCGACACGATGCACAAGGATCTCTATCGCGGCCGCGCGGCGGCGATGAGCCAGATCCCGACCTCGACCGGGGCGGCCAAGGCGATCGGCCTCGTGATCCCGGACCTCGCCGGCAAGCTCGACGGCATTTCGGTACGGGTGCCGACGCCCAATGTCTCGCTGGTCGATTTCAAGTTCATTCCGAAGAAGGCGCTGACGGCCGAGGCGATCAACGAGGCGCTGGTCGAGGCCGCGAAGGGCGAGCTGAAGGGAATTCTCGCCTTCACCGATCAGCCGAACGTCTCCATCGACTTCAACCACGATCCGCATTCGTCGACGGTCGCGCTCGACCAGACCAAGGTGATGGACGGAACACTTTGCTCGGTGCTTTCCTGGTACGACAATGAGTGGGGCTTCTCCAATCGGATGACCGATACGGCGGTCGCCATGGGCAAGCTGATCTGAAGTGGCGGCGGACGGGTGAAAGCCCGTCCGCAATCTCCCTCGAGGGACCGAGCCCTATGCCGGACCTGACCAAGCGTTTCAGAGAGCTGCATCGGAGCGGCTGCTTCGTCATCCCCAATCCGTGGGACGAGATGAGCGCGAGGCTGCTCGCCGCCTGCGGTTTCCCGGCCCTCGCCAGCACCTCATCCGGCTATGCCGCGTCGCTCGGTCGCAAGGACGCCGCCGGGATGGTGTCGCGGGTTGAGGCTCTGCGCCATGCGGCGCGGCTGAGCGAGGTTACCGGCCTGCCCGTCACCGCCGATGCGGAGGACGGCTTCGCCGAAACGCCGGAAGGCGTGGCGGAGACCGTCGCGATGGCGGCTTCGCTGGGCCTTGCCGGTCTGTCCATCGAGGACACCGCACCATCCGCTCCCACTAACTTTCGCCCGTTCGAGGAGGCGGCCGATCGCGTCGAAGCCGCCGTGGCAGAGGCCCGGCGGCATGGGCTGGTCCTGACGGCGCGGGCGGACGGCAATGGGCGGGGCTATGATTTCGAAGAGGTTCTGAAGCGTCTGACCCGCTTCGCCGAACTGGGCGCGGACGTGGTCTACGCGCCGCATCTCGACGATCTGGAGCAGTTGCGGACGATCTGCGAACAGACTTCGGCTCCGGTGAACCACGTGATCGGCTTCGGCGTCAAAGGGCTCTCGTTGGAGCAGATCGCCGGGGCGGGCGTGCGACGGATCAGTCTTGGCGGATCCTTCTGCCGCGCTGCCCTCCGGCAGATCAGGAATCTCGGCGATCGCGCCGCCCATGGCGATTTCGAACTATTCGATCAGGCGCCCGCCTGGAGCGACCTTTTCAGAGGGGCCCGGACGTGAGTGGCATCGCTACGGTCTTCGTCCTGACGCTTCTGGCGGCGATGCTGCCGGGACCGGATTTTGCCGTGGTCTCGCGCAATGCGCTGATGAGTGGACGCGGGGCCGGCATCCTCACTGCGGTCGGCATCGGCCTCGGCCTGCTGATCCATGCCGGCTACGCCATTGCCGGGGTCGGGGTGGCGGTGAGCCAGTCGATCCTGCTGTTCAACATCCTCAAATGGATCGGGGCGGCCTATCTGGTGTTTCTCGGCGTCTCGATGATCCGCCACGCGAAGGCGGGTCAGGGGACGCTGGTGGACGGGGATGGCGGGCTTGCGCCGATGGCGCCGTGGCGTGCGCTCCGCTGGGGTTTCCTGACCAACGCGACCAATGTGAAGGCGACGTTCTTCACCCTGTCGATCTATACCCAGGTGGCGACCCCGGAGACGCCGCTTGCCCTGCAACTCGCGTATGGCGCGACGACGGCGCTGACCGCGACGCTCTGGTTCACGATCGTGTCGCTGTTCTTCGCGCGGCCGGCCGTCCGCCGCGCCTTTCTTTCGCTGCGGGTCTGGATGGAGCGGGTGTTCGGCGTCGTGATCGCCGGTTTCGGCATCACGCTGGTGTTCGCCCGGCAGCCTGGCTGACGCCCGCCATCAAACTCGGCTTCCCGAATCTGGACGCGGTGGCGCGATGCCATTATTCGGGTGCCATGGATGTGGCGCGTGGGGTTGGTAAGAACATGGATTTCAAGACACTCGATGATCTGAAGGATGTCGCCGGCAAGCGAATCCTCGTGCGGGTCGACATCAACGTGCCGATGAAGGACGGAACGGTGACCGACGCCACCCGCATCGAGCGTGTCGCGCCGACGATCGAGGAATTGTCGGGCAAGGGCGCCAAGGTAATCCTTCTCGCCCATTTCGGCCGTCCGAAGGGCAAGGTGGTGCCGGAGATGAGCCTGAAGCCGATCGCCGCCGCCGTGGAGGAAGTGCTCGATCACCGCGTGCATTTCGCAACGCTGGATCAGGCGGCGGAGTCGGTGTCGGAGATGGCGAACGGCGACATCCTGCTGCTGGAGAACACCCGCTTCGAACCCGGCGAGGAAAAGAACGATCCGGACCTCGCCCGCCGCTATGCCGAACTGGGCGACGCTTACGTGAACGATGCCTTTTCGGCGGCGCATCGCGCCCATGCCTCGACCGAAAGGCTGGCGCACCTGCTGCCGGCCTATGCCGGGCGCACGATGCAGGCGGAACTGGAGGCGCTGCAGAAAGGGCTCGGCCATCCGCAGCGGCCGGTGGTCGCCATCGTCGGCGGAGCGAAGGTCTCCACCAAGATCGACCTTCTGATGAATTTGGTAAAGAGGGTGGACGCGATCGTCGTGGGCGGCGGCATGGCCAACACCTTTCTGGCAGCGCGGGGCGTCAACGTGCAGGCTTCGCTCAGCGAGGACGAACTGGCGAGCACGGCGCGGGAGATCGAGATGGAGGCGGCCGAGGCGGGCTGCGCGATCGTGCTGCCGGTCGACGCGGTCGTCGCCGGGAAGTTCGAGGCCGGGGTCGAAAGCCGCGTGGTGCCGGTGGAAGACGTGCCGGACGGGCAGATGATCCTCGATGCCGGGCCGCAAAGCGTGGAGACGGTGAAGGAATGGATCGACCGCGCCAAAACGCTGGTCTGGAACGGCCCGCTCGGGGCATTCGAGATCGACCCCTTCGACAAGGCGACCGTGGCCGCGGCCCGCCATGCGGCGGAGCGCACCCGCGCCGGTGAACTCGTTTCGGTCGCCGGCGGCGGCGACACGGTCTCGGCGCTCAACCATGCCGGCGTGGCCGACGATTTCACCTATGTCTCGACGGCCGGCGGCGCCTTTCTGGAATGGATGGAAGGCAAGGCTCTTCCCGGGGTCGAGGCGCTGAAATAGGAATGATGCAGAGCTGATGGCGAAGCGGCCGCAGAAAATCACCGGCGCCGTCAGCGCGGACGGGATCGAGCCGTCTGGCCCGTGGCCTGGCCGCCATCACCGTTTCGCCGGGCTTCTTTCGTGGCTGTTCCTGCCGGTCTATGTCTGGCAGGGCGTCGGCATGCGCCGGCGCAGCATTCGCCTGTCGCCGCCGCCGGGGCCGGTCGAGGGACGGTTCGACGGCAAGGGGCCGAAGATCCGCCTGCTGGTCCTTGGGGACAGCTCCGTGCAGGGAGTGGGCGTCAACCGGCAGGAGGAGGGACTTGCCTGCAATCTAGCAAGGCATCTCGCGGAGGAAAGTGGCCGGGCGGTGCGCTGGCGCTCCGCCGGCTTCAATTCGGCGACCGTTCCACAATTGGTCCGAACGGTGATGCCGCATCTGGAGCCGCGGGACTTTACCCATATCGTCTTGTCGGTGGGGGTGAACGATGCCAAGAACTGGCACAGCGCGCGCCGCTTCAAACGCGACTTCGGCGAGTTGATCTACGCGTTGCGCGCACGCTTTCCCGGCGCGCGGCTGTTCTGGAACCCGATCTTCGACTTTCGCCTCGTGCCGGGTCTGCCCGAACCGCTGGCAAGCGTCCTCGACCTGCGCGCCGACGTGCTGACCCGGCGCGCCCGCACCCTGTGCCGCGAGCGTGGCATGGTGGTGCTGCCTGATCTTTCGGTTGTCGCGGCGGAAGGGTTCTCCCGCGACGGTTTCCATGCCGGCTCTCTTGGCTATCGCGCAATGGGCGAGCACATGGCCGCTCACATCCTGTCGGTGGAAGAGACGAGAAGTGATGATTGAGTTTACTCTTTCCGTCATGCGATTCTTTACCACGGGAAAAGCACCCCTATAGTTCCAGAAGGCGATGGCCTTCGGTTCGGCAATCGCGACATTTGCAACGAGCGGCAGGTCGGACAGGTGTGGCGGGCAAGCTATCAGTACCGAATCATCAGTGAGGCAGGCATTCGGCCGGACCCCGAGCCTCAGCGCCGACATTCGCGTATTGCATGGGTTCTCTCCGGACTGGCTGTTCCGATCTACATCCTCCAAGGACTGTGGACGCGCACGCGGACGCCCCGGCTGGCCCCGCCACCGGGCCGGACCGGCGGCCGGCTGACCGGACGCGGCGCGGAAATCTCGGTCCTCGTGATCGGCGACAGCACGGTCCACGGCGTCGGCACGGAGCGCCAGGACGATACGCTGGCGCCGTCGATCGCCCGCCGCCTGCGGGACCTGACCGGCCGGCCCGTTCGCTGGCGGGCGTCTGGCTTCAACGGTGCCGTCGCGCGGGAGGTGACCGAGTGCGTCGTGCCCAATCTGCCGCACGGCAACTGGTCGCACATCATCCTGTCGGTCGGCCATAATGACGCGAAAAACTTCCACACGCGCCGCCGTTTCGAACGCGACCTGACGCGCCTCGTCTTCGCGGTCAAGGCGCGGTTCCCGGATGCCCGGCTGCACTGGTGTTCGCTGCTCGACTTCCGCAAGATGCCGAACCTGCCGGAGCCGCTGGCGACGATCATGGATCTGCGCGCCGACACGCTTTCGCGCGTCGGGTGGAGCGTCTGCCGCGAGCAGGGTGTGGCGGTCCTGCCGGCGATCGATCTCGTCCTGCCGGATCATTTCTCCTGCGATGGCTTTCACGCGGGGCCGGTCGGCTACAATGTCTGGGCCCGCCATATCGCCGAGTGCATCGCCCGCGCCGAATTCGCCCCGCCGCAGCGGCAGCGGCTGGCGCCGGACGATATGCCGGCTCTCATGGCGGAAGACGGGACGCCCGCCGAATAGCGATCGCCGTTACGGGCGGATCAGGATCGTCAGGGCGATGACGCCGAGCGCGACGAGCGCCAGTTTCCAGAAGTCGCGCCGCCTTTTCAAGCCGGGCAATCCGAGCGGATAGACCAGCTGGACGGCCATGATCAGGATGATGAGAAGCGAGAAGGCTTTGGTCACGGGCGGTTCAAAATCGGTCGGGTCCGTTGGCGGCGGCGGGCCGCTGTTCTGACACGGATACCGCACTCGGAAAAGGTCTCCCCACGGGGAAGCACCGTGATCCCTTCGTGTATCGCGCGCTAACGAATGGTTAGCAATGAAGAGGACGTTCCGTCGAATCTCAGCATCCATATTCCTCTCCTCCCGTTGGTCAGGCAAATCAAAGGGAGATTAGCCATGCATATATTTCGATCAACTCTTCTTGCGACGGGTCTTGTTCTTGTGACACTGACGCCTGCCAGTGCGCAGGTCGGCGGCAGCGCCGGCGTTGGCGTGGGCGGGGTTGGCGGTGCCGGTGCAAGTGCCGACGCCGGCAGTGGCGGGGCAAGCGCCGGGGTCGGCGCTGGTTTGGGCGGCGCAGCAGCGGGAGCCGATGCCGGAGTTGGCACTGGTTCGCCCGGCGGGACAGCGGCTGCCGGCATTGGCATCGGCGGCTCCACGAGCGCAGGCGCTAGCCTCGGCGCCGGGTCTGAGGGAGAGACCTCCGACGCGACAAGCGGCGCCGGCGCAGATGAGGGTATCGACGGCACGACGACCAGCGCGACGACCGACGACAGCGAGAAGCGCAAGATCATCATCTGCGTCAGCGACTGCTGAGGCGTCACGACCACCGCGACCGAAACGACCGGCCCTGCCTCTGCGGGGCCGGTTCCTTCGTTCCAGCCCACCGTTTGCGTCGATAGCCAAATGGTTCCTTTCGTTCGAGTTTGGCAATAGTCTCGCCGAAGCGCCGGCCGAGGAGGACAGGATGAGCGACTATGAGCGCAGCTATGCTCAATGGAAGGACGATCCGGAAGGGTATTGGGCCGAGCAGGCCGAGGGGATCGACTGGATCAAGCCGGCCGACACGATCTTCGATCCCGATGCAGGCGTCTACGGGCGGTGGTTCGTCGGCGCCGAGTGCAACACCTGCGCCAATGCCCTGGATCGGCATGTCAAAGCCGGCCATGGCGATCGGCGGGCGCTCATCTATGACAGCCCGATCACCGACACCAAACAGATCTTCACCTATGCCGAGCTGCTGGACGAGGTGAACGCGCTTGCTGCCGTCCTTTCCGATCAGGGGATCGGCAAGGGCGACCGCGTGATCATCTATATGCCGATGATCCCGCAGACAGCGATGGCGATGCTGGCCTGCGCACGGCTCGGCGCCATCCATTCCGTCGTCTTCGGAGGGTTCGCCGCCAAGGAACTGGCGACACGGATCGACGACGCCAAGCCGAAGATCGTCCTCGCCGCGTCGTGCGGACTGGAGCCCTCCCGGGTCGTCGAGTACAAGCCGCTGCTCGACCGCGCGTTCGAAATGGCGAAGGAGGCGCCGGCGAAAACCCTGATCTTCCAACGGCCCCAAGCCGAGGCGACGATGATCGAGGGGCGCGACATCGACTGGGCCGAGGCCGTCGCGGCCACCCGCGGACGATCAGTGGAGCCGGTGGCGGTCAAGGCGACCGACCCGCTCTACATCCTCTACACTTCCGGCACGACCGGTCAGCCGAAGGGCGTTGTCCGCGACAATGGCGGCCATATGGTCGCCCTTCACTGGACGATGGGAAACTTCTACGGGATCGATCCCGGCGATGTCCTCTTCACCGCTTCCGATTTCGGCTGGGTGGTCGGCCACTCCTATATCGTCTATGGGCCGCTGCTTCGCGGCGCGACCGGCATCATCTACGAAGGCAAGCCGGTCGGCACACCCGATGCCGGCGTTTTCTGGCGGGTCATCGAGGAGTACGGCGCCAAGGCGATGTTCACTGCGCCGACAGCTTTCCGCGCGATCCGCCAGCAGGACCCCGAGGGCGAGTTCATCAGGAAGTACGACCTGTCGTCGTTCGAAATCCTGTTCCTCGCCGGCGAGAGGGCCGATCCCGAAACGATCAAATGGGCCGAGAAGCATCTCGGCGTCCCGGTGATCGACCATTGGTGGCAGACCGAGACCGGCTGGGTCATGTGCGGCAATCCCGCGGGGCTCGGCCTCCTGCCTGTCAAATATGGCTCACCGACCAAGCCGATGCCGGGCTACGACCTGCAGATCCTGACTGACGAGGGTGAGCCGGTCACCGAGCCGAACACGCTCGGCAACGTCGTGGCGAAGCTGCCATTGCCGCCCGGCGCACTGCCGACGCTCTGGAACGCGGAGCAGCGCTTCCGGGACGCCTACCTCACGGAGTTCCCCGGCTATTACAAGACGGCCGATGCGGGGAAGATCGACGAGGATGGCTATCTGTTCATCATGTCGCGCACCGACGACATCATCAACGTCGCCGGCCATCGGCTTTCGACCGGGGCGATGGAGGAGGTGCTGTCGGAACATCCGGACGTCGCGGAGACGGCGGTGATCGGCATGGCCGACCCGATGAAGGGGCAGGTGCCGCTCGGCTTCGTGGTGCTATCGGCCGGCGCCGACAGGTCGGAAGAAGACGTCGAAAAAGAAGTGGTGGCGATGGTCCGCGACCGTATCGGGGCCGTCGCGGCTTTTCGGCAACTGGTCTGCATCAAGCGGCTGCCGAAGACCCGCTCCGGCAAGATCCTGCGCGCGACCATGCAGAAGATCGCCGATCGCGAGGAATGGAGCGTCCCGGCGACGATCGACGATCCGGCAATCCTCGACGAGATCGCCGCCGCACTGGACCGGCGCGGCATCCTGTCGCGACCGCTGGACGAGAAATGAACCGTTTGCTGCACAACTGAAAACTGAAAAGGGCGCGCCAATCCCGGCGCGCCCTTTTTAGTGTTCGATCGGTGATCGATCGTTCAGAGCTTTTTCTCGCTCTCGTTCTTCGCCGTCTTGGCGGCCGTCCGCGCGACGTCGGAGACCTTGCTGGCCACCGTCTCACCTTCGCCGGACGGTTTCAGGCCCTTTTCCTCGGCCTTGTCCGATGCGGCGGCGTAGGTCTTCTCGGCCACGTCGCGTGCGCCGGCGACAGCTTCGCGACCGGCCTCATAGGCCTCGTCGCGCAGGTCGTCGCGCGTCTCGCCCATCCATTCGTCCTCCCGCCGCGTCGGCGGCAGAGCCGCGCCGATCGCTGCGCCGACGGCGACCGCGATGGCGCCGAAGACGAGCGGTTCGTCACGGAAGGCATCGATCAGTTCGGAGCGGACACTGCGATAGCCGCGAGCGGCGGAACGACTGGCATAGGACGCGCCGCGACTGACCGCCCTGCCGCTTTCGGCGAAGGCATGGCCGGTCGCGGAGGCCGCATCGCTGGCGGCGTGAGTCTGCGGCTGACGCACCGGAGGCCAGTCCCGACGCCGCATCGCTCGCGGCGTTGCCCACGGCCGCGCCGGCCGATTTCGCACCCGACGCCACGCCTGACGCGGCGTCCGACGCGGTGGAACCGGCTTTCGAAGCCGCGCCGGAAACGGTCGATCCGGCCTCGGAAGCGGCATCCTTGACCGCCGAACCGGCGCTCGATGCCTTGTCCTTCAGCGAGGATCCGCCGGCGCCCGACCCGCTGGCCGATGGCCCGTCGACGTGCCTCTGGTGCACGAAGTCGCCGTTCCGGTCCGTCCGAGGCTCGCCGATATGGGTGGCGCGACCGGTCCGTGGATCGGCGTCGGCGGCAGAGCGGTACGGATCACGGTAGTCGCCGCTGGACGGAAACCGGCCCGGGTCGAGGCGGCTGCCTCCCACTGCGCGGAAGCGGCCATACTCGTCCGGTCCGTCATCGTCCGGGCCGTATCGATCGTAAAGGTCGCGGCCGGCGGAACGGACGCCGCCGCCGAAGGCCAGCCAGGCAATGCCGGCGCCGATCAGGCCGAGGGCCATTGGGTTGTCGCGGACCTGGCGACCAAGGTTACGGCCGGCGTCGGCCATCTGTCCGTCGCGGACATAGCTGAGCGCTTCGTCAACCATCTGGCCAGGGCTGACGCGATCCTTGAGGGCGTCAATCGTGTGGTCGATATTGGAGCGGTGGCGCTCCGCTTCCGCTTCGAGGCGATCGGTCTTGTCGCTCATCGTGTCTGCTCCTTCACAAGTTTGGCATCACGCGAGACCTGGTCCGCGGTGCGATCCGGCATGAGGTTCCGGGCCTTCAGGCTCGCACGCCCCCGGTTGAGGAGGACGTAGCCGATGATCCCGAAGATAATTCCGACAATCAGCGCGGCCCAAGCGGCCCAACCGGCGCCCGGTGCGGCATCGTACGCCGCGGCCGCCTCGGCATCGAACAGGACTGCGAGCAGCTTGGTGATCGCTGCCACGAGCGCCTGCGACAGGACGAAGAGCGCGACCAGCAGGCAGATGGCCCCTGCGGCTATTTCGCCGCCGCCCGTCTGAAGCTGGGAAACCTTGTCGTTGATCTCCGAGCGGATCAGACGCCCTTCCGTCTGGAAGAGGGCCCGCACCTCGTCGACCAGCGAGCGGATCAGGTCCGGGATAGAACGGTTTTCGTTATTGTTTTCGGTTGGCTGGCTCATGATCAGGCCCCCTTCTTTGGCTGTCCGATGGGACCGCCGGTTCCACCGCTGATCGTACCGCCGCCGCTCGGCGTCCGGCTGCTCGTCGTGGTCGTCGACGGGCTCGGCTTGGCCGAACCTGACCGGATGGAGAGGAGGAGCCGGTGCTGGACGCGGACGCCCCCGTGGTCCCGGATGCGGACGAGGAACTCGTGGTGGGATTGGGCGAAGTCACCGTCGCGGGTTTGGGCGGCGAGACCGTCGCGGACGCCGGCGAGCCAGTGTCGAGGTCGCGGACCCCGCTCCTGACGGCGCTGTCGGTGCGGGACAGCATGCTATCCGCATTGCCTCGCTGGTATCCCGCATTGTCTCGCTGGTACCCGGTGGAAGCCGTGTCGGGCGCTGTTCCATAGTCAGCGGCGGTGTGCGCGCCCGAAGAGCGGGCAAAACGGCCGAGCGCTATGCCCGTCAAGGCGGCGCCGACCATAAAGGCGCTCGGTTGGCGTCTCGCAAAGCCCGAAAGGCTGTTGACGATCTCGCCGACGGAGCGACCGGAAATGGCGCCGCTCACATCCTCAAGGCCGCGGGCGGCCTCGCGAACGAGATTGGCGGACAGCGACTGATCGCGCTCACCGAGCTTGTCGGCCGCGGCACGGACGGAGGCGGCGAAGTCGTCGACGGTCGATGCCGCCGCATCCTTGCCACGCTCGGCCTGATTGAGCCCTTCATCCTTCGCCTTTTCGGCGAGGCGCTGGGCTTCCGATTTCAGATCGCCGGCGGCCTTGGAGGCCTCGCGAGAGGCCGAATCGGCTTCCCGCTTCGCCGTTTCACGGACGTCTGCGGCGTCGGCTTTCGCTTTCTCCGCCGCGTTCTTTTTCATATTGGGATCTTGGGACATGGTGTTCATCTCGGGTCAGTTAAAACAGGGAGAGTATGAAAAGCACGACGACCACAAGGCCTATGAGATAGATGATACTGTTCATGGAATTTCTGCCTCCCGGTCATCAAACAGTGGTGTTGGATAGAACCGTCGATGCCGGGCGAAGGTTCCTTGCCGTTTTGCGAATTCGGCCCGAGCGTCGCCTGGCCAGAGGTCGCCGGCGGATTGACCCGGCGCTCTGGAACTCCATCCTTTCGCGCCAGGCACGAAGGGCGCGAACGATGAGCTTCGAGGGAAAGACAGCGATCGTGACGGGGGCTGCGAGCGGCATCGGCCTCGCCATCGCACGACGGCTGGTGAAGGACGGCGCGAGGGTCGTCATTGCCGACATGGACCACCAGACCGGCGAAGCGGTGACGGAAGAACTGGCCGCTCAGGGTTCCGCCGCCTTCATCCGGGCGGACGTGTCGCAACGGCTCGACGTGCACAATCTGATGGCGCTGGCCGTGGACCAGTTCGAGACCATCGACATTCTGGTCAACAACGCAGCGGTCCTTCAGCTCTGTCCCTTTCTCGATCTGACCGAGGATGCCTTTCGGCGGGTGCTGGACATCAATGTGACAGGGGCGTTCCTGACAACGCAGGCGGCTGCGCGGCAGATGGTGCGACAGATCGAGGAGGGCCGGTCGCCCGGTACGATCGTCAACCTCTCGTCCCTCAACGGCCGGGTCGCGATGGCCGGTCATCTGGCCTATTGCGTATCGAAGGGCGCGATGGATCAACTGACGCGAAGCGCAGCGGTGGAACTGGCGCCCTGGGGAATCCGCGTCAACGGCGTGGCGCCTGGAACAATCGCCACCGACATGGTCGCCGATCTCACCGAGCGCCCGCATCTGCGGGCGGAGATTCTGAGCCGCACGCCGCTCGGCAGGGTCGGAGAGCCCGACGAGGTGGCGGAACTGGTGAGCTTCATGGTTTCCAGCCGCGCAGCCTACATGACCGGCGAAACGGTGCTCGTCGATGGCGGCAGGAGAGCGCTCAACCTGACGCTCCCCGCCGACGACGACGAGGGCTGATCAGGCGGCCCGGCGGCCGCGCCGGCGGGTCGAACGCTCCAGCACCCGCTTCAGGATCCATCCGATCAGCAGTGATTTGACGATGCGCTTGAACATGGCGGTCTCCATCGAGGCTGTCCGGATACCAAACGCACGGCCGATCGCAAAGGTTGTCGAGCGGCCGTGCGAGACTGCTGACAGGATGCTGTCAGGAGGAGTGTGTCACCTTGCCGTATCCCGACACCGGGACAGCAATGGAGAGATGACATGCCAAAGCAGAACATAGGCGTCTGGTTCGAAATTCCGGTAAGCGATCTGGCCGCCGCCAAGGTCTTCTATCAGCAGGCCACGGGCCTCTCACTGAACGATCAGGAGATGGGGCCGAACACGGTCGCCGTCTTCGCCTATGATGGCGAGGGGGTCTCCGGCCATCTCTATGAAGGCAAGCCGGCGGCGGGCGGCAACGGGCCGACGATCCATATTGCCGTTTCCGGCACTGTGGAGGAAGCTATCGAACGGACGAAGCAGGCCGGAGGGAAAGTGGTCACGCCGGTCATCGAAATCCCCGCCGGGCGGTTCGCCTATGCGGTCGGATCCCGATGGCAATTCCATCGGTCTCGTCTCGGCCTAGACGTTGAGTGAAAGGACTGGCAGGTCGACAAATGCGCCGCGCGGACCGCCTCTTCATGATCATCCAGGCGCTTCGCCGCGGACGCGTCGTCACGGCGAAGCGGCTGGCCGAGGATCTGGAGGTCTCCGAGAGGACAATCTATCGCGATATCGCTGACCTGCAGGGTACGGGTGTACCCATCGACGGGGAGGCCGGCGTCGGCTACGTGCTGCGGCCGGGCTTCGACCTGCCGCCGCTGATGTTCAGCCTGGAGGAGATCGGCGCGCTCGTCGCCGGTGTGCGGATGATTACGGCCTTCGGCGGGACGGAAATGAGCCGGGCGGCGTCGAGCGCGCTGGGAAAGATCGAAGCTGTGCTGCCGGAGGACCGGAGCGGCGCCGCCGACGCCTTGCGGCTGTTCGTACCGTTCTTTCTCGTCCCCGCCGCGCATCGCGTGCTGATCGACCGCATCAACGGGGCAATCGACCGAAACGCGGTGCTGCGGCTCGACTATGGGGACGAGGCGAATGCGCGGACCAGCCGGCAGGTCAGGCCGCTCGCGCTTGTCTTCTGGGGAAAGGTCTGGACGCTGGTCGGCTGGTGCGAATTGCGCGGCGATTTCCGGATGTTCCGGGTCGACCGTATCGCCGCGCTGGAGGAAACGGGGCGGATTGAACCGCCCGCTCCCGGGCGATCGCTCGCGGACTACTACCGCAGGATCGAAGCCGCGGCCGGCACACCCGTTCCGGCGGGCATGCTGCCGGCCTAGCGGCCCGTCATGGAGCCTATTCCTCGTCCTCTTCGGCCTCCTTGCTCCTGCCTTTCAGCGAGGACAGCTTGGCGAAGACCTTGGCGGCGTCGAGTTCATCTTCCTTGCCCTCCTGCTGCGCCTCGGTGCGCGCGCCGAAGACGGAGGTGTTCTCGGTCAGATTCTCGGTGGCGGAAGCGGGCAGGAGCGTCGTGTCGTTCTGCGGCTCGGCGACCGGCTTGTCCTTGGACGCCTTGGACACCTCGAAGTCGAGATCGATCTGCGAGCACATGCCGAGGGTGACCGGATCCATCGGCACCAGATTGGCCTGGTTCCAGTGCTCGCGATTGCGGATCGTCTCGATCGTGCTCTTGGTCGTCCCAACGAGGCGGCAGATCTGGCCATCCTTCAGTTCCGGATGGTTCTTGACCAGCCACATGATGGCGTTCGGCCGATCCTGCCGCTTGGACACCGGCGTGTAGCGTGGGCCCCGGCGCTTGGCCTCCGGCACGCGAACCTTCGGATCGGCGAGCTTCATGCGATAGTTCTTGTCACCTTCGGCCTTGCCGATCTCGTCGCGCGTCAACTGGCCGCTCATGACGGGGTCGAGACCCTTGATGCCCTGCGCCGATTCGCCATCGGCGATGGCCTTCACCTCGAGCGGGTGGAGCTTGCAGAAATGGGCAATCTGGTCGAAGGACAGCGCCGTGTTGTCGACCAGCCAGACGGCTGTTGCCTTCGGCATGAGGAGCTGTTGAGCCATAAGCGAATAATCCTTCCTTCGCCCGCGTCCCGAAGCGCGGGCGGTGGTCGATACCACCGGTAAAAATGGGAATGGCATCGCATATAACGCGGCGGCGCAGCCTATGCAACGCGCCATCGCGCCGCCTAGGGCGATCCTTGACAGCAGGGCCGCTTACGGCCTATGGAGCCGCATCTTTTTCCGGCGTGCCCGTGCGGCGCGCCGTTTCCTTGATGAACGAGAGCCGGGCACACGGCTCCCTCTCGCCAGACGAACCGGGAATGGACCGATGAAGATCAAGAATTCGCTGAAGAGCCTGAAGGGCCGGCATCGCGAGAACCGCCTCGTGCGCCGCAAAGGCCGCGTCTACATCATCAACAAGCAGAATCCGCGCTTCAAGGCCCGTCAGGGCTGACATCGCGCGGGCGGTACGAAGCCGCATCGATTGACTGCCAATGATTGTCCGAACCGCATGAAGGCCCTATTCTGGCTTTCATGCGGTTCTTGGTTTTTCTGTCATTGATTCTGATAGCGGGCGCGTCGGTGGACGGCACGGCAGCACCGCGTCCCGTTCAGATGGAGACGCCCTTCATTCCGAACTGGATGCCGCCGGCGCCAAGCGATGGATCGCGCTCCGAACCCGACGAGCAGGAGTCCGACCGGGCGACGGCCGAGGAGAAGGCGCCGTTCCTTTATGGTGCGGAACGGCGGCGCAAGGAGCTCGACGACCTTTTCGCCACACTCGCCAAGGCGCCCAATGCGGCGGTCGGCAAGCTTGTCGCCAATTCGATCCAGATGAAGTGGAACGAATCGGGCAGCGCCACGGTGGACTATTTGATGACCAATGCCCGGCAGGCGCTGCAGCGCGACCAGACCGACGTTGCACTCGACCTGCTCGGCGAGGCCATCGTCCTGAAGCCGGACTACGCCGAAGCCTGGAATCTTCGCGCAACGCTGCATTTCCTGCGCGGCGACTGGAGCAAGTCGATGGCCGATATCGAGCGGGTCCTGGCCCTGGAGCCGAAGCACTTCGGCGCGCTGACGGGAATGGGCGCCATTCTGCAGCAGTCCGGTCGTCCTGCAGCGGCGCTTGCCATTTACGAGCGGGTACTGGAAATCTTTCCGACATTGGAAACGGCGCAGGAGCAGGCCGAAAGCCTGCGCAAGGCGGTCGCCAACCAGACGCTCTGAGGGTCGGGCGTCGCATGGATCTGCTGTCTCTGTTCCTCCTCTTCATCGTCGGCGTGCCGTCGGCGCTTTTCGTTTTCAGCTGGGCGGCGTCGGCAGCCATCGGGAAACGCTATGGCGCGAACGGCGCCATTGAACGCGTCGATGGTATCGATCTCCACTATGTCTTCTGGCCGGGCGAGGGCGAGGCGGCGAACGCGCCGCCGGCGCTCTTCATCCACGGCGCAAGCGGAAATCTGCGCGATCCGATGAGCGCCATGGCGAGCTTTCGCGGCCGCTGGCCGATGATCTTCGTCGACCGCCCCGGCCATGGCTGGAGCGGCCGCGGCCACGGGCACGACCGGCCAGACGGGCAGGCGCGCGCCATCGCCGCGCTGATCGGACGGGTTGCGCCGGAGGGGGTGGTGGCGGTTGGCCATTCCTTTGGCGGCGCTGTCGCGCTCGATCTCGCCATGAACCATCCCGAGCGCGTTCGAGGTCTGGTGCTGCTGTCGCCGGCAACTCATCCATGGCCGGGCGGGGAGACGAACTGGTATTATCGCCTGGCTTCGCGTCCATTGCTCGGCCGGCTGTTCGCATGGACGCTGGCGCTGCCGGGCGGGCTGCTGCACATCGGCAAGGGCGTCGAGTGCGTGTTTGCCCCCAATCGCGTGCCGAAGGGCTATGCGGAGCGCGCCGCCATCGCACTGACGCTTCGGCCGCGAAACTTCCGCGCCAACGCCATCGACGTCGAAGGGCTGTTCGATCACGTGACGGCGACGAGCGAGCGCTATCCCTCGGTGACCTGTCCGACCGTTATCCTGACGGGAGACAGCGACACGGTGGTCTACGAGCACGTCCATTCCGTCGGCTGCGTGCGGGATATTGTGGGGGCCGAGCTGTTTCTGATCCGCAATTGCGGTCACAAGAGCGACCATGTCGCCCCGCGTGCGGTCCTGGCGGCGATCGGCCGAACCGCCGCTCGTCCTGTCGAGGGGATCGACGACCTGCAGGCGGAAGTGGCGGTCGTCGAAGCCGTCATCGCGCGGGACGATCATGGCGGCGACTGCGCACTCGCAAAGCCGGACGGATGCCGGCGACATTCTGGCCGCCGCGGCCAGCCGCTGACGATGCGCGGTCTTGGCCGGCGCTGCCGTCAGTCGTCCGATTTCGGGAGGTTGCGATAGCGTTCGCCGCCGATGCGGGCGACGCGGAGCATGTTGGTGCTGCCCCGTGTGCCGAGCGGAACCCCGGCGACGATGATGATGCGGTCGCCGGGCTTGGCGAATTCCTCTTCCTCGGCGATTCGGCTGGCGCGCAAAACCATGTCGTCGAGATTGTCGGCGTCTTCCGTCACGACGCAATGGCAGCCCCAGACGAGAGAGAGCCGACGGGCCGTGTCGAGTCTCGGCGACAGGCTGATGATCGGAACCATCGGCCGCTCCCGCGCCGTGCGGATGCCGGTTGCGCCTGAATCGGTGTAGGTGACGATGGAAGCGACATCGAGCGTCTCGGCCATCTGCCGGGCGGCAAGCGAGACGGCGTCGGCGGTCGTCTTGTTCGGCTCCGGCCGCTGCGCGGTGATGATGCTGGGATAGGTCGGCTCGCGCTCGACCGATTCGGCAATGGCGTTCATCATCGTGACCGCTTCGACCGGATAATCGCCGGCGGCGCTCTCGGCCGACAGCATCACGGCGTCGGCGCCCTCGAAAACCGCGTGGGCGACATCGGAGACCTCGGCCCGGGTCGGCACCGGCGCGGTGATCATGCTTTCCAGCATCTGCGTCGCGACGACCACCGGCTTGCCCGCCGCCCGCGACAGGCGCGTCAGGCGCTTCTGGATGCCGGGCACGGCCTGAACCGGCATCTCGACGCCGAGATCGCCGCGCGCGACCATGATCGCGTCCGACAGTTCGATGATCTCGTCGATCCGGTGCAGCGCCTGCGGCTTTTCGATCTTGGACATGATGTAGGCCCGGCCGCCCGCCAGTTCCCGGCACTCGACCAGATCCTCCGGCCGCTGCACGAAGGACAGGGCGATCCAGTCGACCTCGGCCTCGAGACAGGCCTGCAGGTCGGCGCGGTCCTTGTCGGTCAGGGCGCCGACGGCCAGATCGGTGTCGGGCAGTGAAACGCCCTTCTTGTCGGAGATGGCCGTCCCCGCCACCACCGTGCAGGTGATGGAGCGCTTGTCGCTCTTCTCGGCCACAAGTTGCAGCTTGCCGTCATTGATCAGCAGGCGATGGCCGGGTTGCACCGCTTCGAGGATTTCCGGGTGGGGCAGGTGAACGCGGGTCGAATCGCCGGGCGCCGGATTGTCGTCCAGCGTGAAGGTCTGGCCCTCCCGAAGGTCGGCCTTGCCGCCCTTGAAGGTTCCGACGCGAAGCTTCGGGCCCTGAAGATCGCCCAGTATGCCGATCGGTCTGCCAAGCCTGCTCTCGACCGCCCGGATGCGCGCCACCTGCTGTCGCATGGTGTCGTGGCTGGCATGGCTCATATTGATCCGGAAAACGTCGGCGCCGGCCTGGAAGAGCTTCAGAATCATCTCCTCCGTGTCGGAGGAGGGGCCGAGCGTGGCTAGAATCTTCACCTTTCGGCTGCGTCGCATAGTCAAGAAATCCGGTGTCTAAATCGGTTTACGTTGATCCCCTGCGTAAGGCGAACTTTGTAACAGTGCAAGCGCGAAGGTGTTGATGAGAACGTAGCGAAGACGGCTGGCCCTATTGGCCTGCTGCATCTCCGGCTTTGACTGGTGGCTGCGCCGCATCGTCTTCGGCCGAAGGCGGGGTCGTCGATGTCGCAGGCGATGTCGAAACATCGGCCGAGTCGTCGCCCGGTGCGTCGTCGTTCTCAATCGGGCCGTTGTCGTCGCCGATCAGCGGCGTGTCCGGCGGCGAGGGCATGTCCGACGGCAGTGCCGCGCTTTCCTCGGGCGGCGGTTCGTCGGTCAGTTGCAGCATCCAGTTGACCTGCTCGCCCGTGTCGTGCTCCTGAAAGCCGACCCGCTGATAGCCGCGCGCGTAGCAGTCGTTGATGCCGACGATCTTGAACTCCTTGTCGGCGACGCACATGTTGATCGGCCCGTCCCAGCGGCCGCCACGCTGCGCGTCTTCCGCATAGAGATAGTAGAAGCGCGAGGTAAGGGGGCCTTCCAGCAGCGTCTTGCAGTTGGCCGGCTCGATATGCCACCAGCCTTCGGTGACCCAGCCGGAGGAGCCGCGCAGGCCGATCGCGACGCCGACCAGGTTCTGGGTGGCGTTGCAGACGCGGAAATCGGCCCATGCCGATGGCGTCCCGGCAAGGGTTCCCAAAAGCGCAAGCGACAGAGTGGCGAGAACCGTACCTGCAACGCGCTTCAAACCACACCCCCGCTGTCGATTCGCGTCTTGTCGATAGTGAACGAATCCGGCTGTTTTTCGGCAATCGGCAGCCGTCTGTCAACGCGGCAGCGGTGAGGGAACGAGACCAAGAAACGCGGGTGAGGGATCAAAGTCGGAGATCGCGCAATTGCTCCACGATGGCAGCGCGATGGTCGGGCTCGTAGATGTTGCGCAGGACGAACCGTTCGACGCTGATATCGAGCCCGAGCGCCGTGATGATGCGCTCCTGCATGCCGCGCTGATCGAGCGCCGGCAGATCACAGTCGAAGGCGGGCGTCGTGTCGAGCCGGATCGGAAAGTGCCCGGCCATCGCCTGATAGCCATGGATGGGCATTCCTTCGATAGGGGCGAAGCCGCTCTGCCTGACATGGCCAAGCTCAGTGAGGCCGTAATGGGCGCCGAGGCCTTCGGTGTGGTTCATCCGCTCCAGCATGTGCCGGTCGAGAATGTTGACGTAGAAGAGAGAGGCCGCGCCCTGCTGCCGGACGATCATGGTCGGGATCGAACCATAGGGCGCCATCTGCCGCGTGTAGCAGGCGATGTGGTCGGGCACCCGAACGCGCAGGCACGGTATGACGACCGACGCAAGGTGATCCTCGTGGATCGTGTATTTGCGGGTCAGCTGCAGGGGCGCGGCATTGGAGCCGGCCGCCAGCACCGCGGTCGCCGTGGAAAAATCGAACCGGGCAAGCGCTTCCGTGGCGCGCCGAATTGGTGCGGACGCCTCTTCCGTCGCGGCCCAGTCGCGTGGGTGCTCCGGCAGCGGCGCCGCGCCGAAATCGCCGAGATAGACATAGCTGCGGTCCGGGTGGGCGAAGGGATAGGCCAAAGCAAAGGCCAGGCGACGCATGCGGATTTCATGCGCCTCCTCTTCGGCGGCCGGGTCGACATGGATGGCGATGTCGGCGAAGGGAAGCGGCATGGTGGTCTTTCGAAACATCGGCGACTGGCGTCAGCGCTCCGGCACTTATGGGGCGGGAAGGCGTGCTTTGCCAACCGGGCAGCGCCGACGCCCGTTGACGGAGCGCAGTGCCGGCCCGATATCCAGCGGATGCAGACAGGGAGGCCTCAATGGCTGACGGCAAGCTCGACGACGAACAGCGGCGTGACCTGGAAGCGGCGGCGTTCCGACGCCTGCTGTCGCATCTGCGGGAGCGGACCGACGTGCAGAACATCGATCTGATGAATCTCGCCGGCTTCTGCCGCAACTGCCTGTCGAACTGGTATCGCGAAGCGGCCGAAGAGGACGGCATCGCCCTCACCAAGGAGGAAAGCCGCGAGATCGTCTACGGGATGCCGTATGATGAGTGGAAATCGCGTTTTCAGTCCGAGGCCAGCGATGCGCAGAAGACGGCTTTCGAGGTGAACCGGCCAAGCGAATCCTGAGCGCTGTTTCTGCCGAAGTTATCCCCGCCGCTCACAGGCGCCGGATTCTTCTGACGCGGTTTCTGTTGACCAGCCGCCCCGGGCTCTGGCACCTGCAGGGCCAGATTCCATCCTTTGGAGACGAGATCCGTGGCAGAGCATTCCGATACGCCGACCAGTGAGACCGTGGCCAGTGGCCAGCTCCGCGCCTTCATCGAGCGCATCGAGCGACTGGAGGAAGAAAAGAAGACGATCGCCGACGACATCAAGGATATCTACGCGGAGGCGAAGGGCACCGGTTTCGATACCAAGGCCATGCGGCAGATCATCCGCCTGCGCAAGCAGGAGGAGGCCGAGCGCCAGGAAGCGGAGGCCATGCTCGATCTCTACAAGGAAGCGCTGGGAATGCGCTGAGCGGCGTGTTATGCCCTTAAAAGCAAACGATTTTTCCAAATAGATTTTTGTCAATCGCCTGTCACGGAACTCCGGTAGCAGGAGCGCGTTCCTAAGCCGCTACGAGGAGGCTCCATTGAACGCGATCGACCTGACCCTCAACCACAAGGCGTGCGCCACCGCCTGTGCCCAATGCATGCTCGCCTGCGCCTACTGTCTCGACCAGTGCATCGGGAAAGGCGGGCATGGACGACTGTATCCGTGCCTGCCGCGACTGCATGCTGATCTGCGCCGACTGTGCCCGGGCCTGCGCGTCCGATTCGCGCAACGCCGCTCGCGCTCTGCGCGTCCTGCGCCACCATCTGCGAGGCGTGCATGGAGGAATGCAGCCGCCACGATCACGATCATTGCCGGCAATGCGCCGAAGCCTGCGCCGAATGCATGGAGGAGTGCCGCCGCATGGCGGCGTGAGCCCGTCATCAGCGCGGTTGCCGCAACACGCGGCGCTCGAAGTCATTCGGCAGGACTGGGCGCCCCTGCTTTCCGGTGCCGTCAAAGGAGGGCCAGCGGCGCGCCTGCCGCGGCGGCTTCAGTGGTCCTGGCGGCGGTCCGGTTCCTTGGCGACACCCTTGAACGGCTCGGTGTCAGCCTTCTGGTCCATGAACTCGCCCGTGGCGCGATCGCGCTTGTTCCAGTGGCCGCTGCCGTCCCTGATCTGGGTCCGCTCCTTGACCGCGCCCTTGCGGTAGCCTTCGCCCGTATTGGTGGCCATGGCGTCGATCTCCTCGTTCGCACCGCCACGCCGCGTGACGGCTCTGAAGAAGAGGTGGAGTCGGCGGATTCGCCGTCAAGTGCACCGCTGCGGGCTCAATGCCGGCGCGACAGCTCCCTGGTGGCCGCTTCAAGGCCCTTAAGGGTCAGGGGATACATCCGGCCGTCAACGAGATCGCTGATCATCTCGGTGGAATGTGTCCATTTCCATTGAGCCGGCTCGACGGGATTGATCCAGATGACGTTCTTCCACCGGGCCATGACACGCTGCATCCAGACCGCGCCGGCTTCCGCGTTCCAGTGCTCGACCGAGCCGCCCGGATAGGCGATCTCGTAGGGGCTCATGGCCGCATCGCCGACGAAAATGACCTTATAGTCGGGGCCATATTTGTGGAGCACGTCGAGGGTCGGGATCGTGCGGTCGTGGCGGCGACCGTTCTCCTGCCAGACCCGTTCGTAAAGGCAGTTGTGGAAGTAGAAATATTCGAGCTGCCGAAACTCCGACCGCGCCGCCGAAAACAGCTCCTCGGCGACCCGGATGTGGTCGTCCATCGAGCCGCCGACATCGAAGAACATCAGCAGCTTGACCGCGTTGCGGCGCTCGGGCCGCGTCTTGACGTCGAGATAGCCGTGCTCGGCCGTCGAGCGGACCGTGCCATCGAGGTCGAATTCCTCCTCGGCGCCTTCGCGCACCCAGCGGCGCAGACGCTTGAGCGCGACCTTGATGTTGCGGGTGCCGATCTCGACATCGCCGTCGAGGTCGCGGAATTCCCGCTTGTCCCAGACCTTCACCGCCCGGCGATGGCGGCTTTCCTTCTGGCCGATGCGGACGCCCTCCGGATTATAGCCATAGGCGCCGAAGGGTGAGGTGCCGGCCGTGCCGATCCACTTGCTGCCGCCCTGGTGGCGCTTTTCCTGTTCTTCCAGCCGCTTCTTCAGCGTTTCCATGAGCTTTTCGAAGCCGCCGAGGCTTTCGACCAGCTTCTTTTCTTCCTCGGTCAGGTGCTTATCGGCGAGCCGCCGCAGCCATTCTTCCGGCAGATCCATCGCGGCCGGACCTTCGGCGGCCTGGCCGGACACCGCCTCCACCCCCCGAAAGTAATGGCTGAAGACCCTGTCGAACCGGTCGATGAAGCGCTCGTCCTTCACCAGCGCCGCCCGTGCCAGATAGTAGAAGCCCTCGACATCATAGCTGACGAGGTCGGCGTCCAGGCCCTCCAGCAGCGAGAGATATTCGCGCAGCGAGACGGGGACGGAAGCGGCTTTCAACTCGAGGAAAAAGGGAATGAACATGGGAGGAGACTAACGGCTCCGGGCCGGCTGCTGAAGGGTGGAAAACACGATCGGTCTCGCACCGCCGGACCGGTGATGCAACCACTGCGTTCATGTTGATTTAATTTCAATCGATTCGTCCGAAGGTAAGTTATTGATAACGAAAATGCCCTAGCGTCACGCTTAGAGGGCGATATTGATATGTTTGAACTTTTCGACTGCGACGAGCAAGGCTCGGCAACGGCGGACATCACGCGGGCCTCGGTGGTCGATACCGAGGATCGGCTCGGAATCATGCTGGATGCGATGCCCGTGGGCGTCCTCATCCATTCCCGGCATGCCATCCTCTATGCCAATGCCGGCGCCTGCGGGCTGCTCGGCAAGGATCGGCAGGTGCTGATCGGCAGGCACTTTCTCGATTTTCAGCGCGAGGGGGCGGAAATCCTCAATTTCGACCAGGCCTTCCGGACCATGGGCGAGACTGTCGCGCAGGAGGCGGTGATCACCAATTCGCTGAGCGGCGAGGAGCGTTTGATGAAGGTCATCATGGGGCGCCTGCCCTGGGACGGCCTGCCGGTGATCCAGGTGCTGCTTCAGGACATCACGGACCAGAAGCGGGCAGAGAATTCACTCCGGAAGCTCTCCATCACCGACGAACTGACCGGTGCCTACAACAGGCGACACGCCTTCTACGAGGCAGGGCTTCATATGGAGCGGTCGATCGGCGATGCCTCGCCGTTCGCCGTCGCGCTCATCGACGTCGACAACTTCAAGGACGTCAACGATCGCTATGGTCACGCGGTCGGCGATGAGGTGCTGAAGTCGTTCACCAAGGTGGGCCATCATTTCCTCGCCACGGCGGGTATGGATTCGGCCATCTTCGCGCGGATCGGCGGCGAAGAGTTCCTGATCCTCGCGCCTGGCCACAATATGCGGCGGGCGGCCGAGATGGCGGACAAATTCCGGCAGCGGCTGGCGGGACAGCCCATCAAGACCGCCGGCGGCACACTCAGTATCACGGCGTCGATCGGTGTCGCCGAACGCCGCGCCCAAGGATGGCAGTTTCGACAAGATCCTCCATCGCGCCGACGAGGCGCTCTATCAGGCGAAGAAGAGCGGACGAAACCGGGTTCTCTGCGCTGGCTGAAACCGAAGGCACGGCGGACCGCTCCGCCCATCTTCATGCCGCCTGGTTCTTCACCTGCCGGTCCTTGCCGATATCCGCCAACTCATACGGCGTCGTCTGGTACATCTGGTTGATCCAGTTGCTGAACAGCAGGAAAGCGTGCGAGCGCCAGCGGTTGATCGGCTTGCGCTGCGGATCGTCATCGGGAAAGTAGTTGGCGGGGATGTTGATCGGCTTGCCGGCCGCCCGGTCGCGGAAATACTCCGCGGCGAGCGAGCCGTGATCATATTCGATGTGATTGAAGATATAGAGCCGGTTGGCGAACTCCTCGGCGAGAAGGCACAGGCCGGTCTCGTCGCTCTCCATCAGGATGTTCAGGCCCGAACCTCCGGCGATGTCGTCGCGGCGCACCTCCGTCCAGCGTGACACCGAGATGGAGAAATCGTCGGAGAAGCCGGAAAGATAGGGCGAGGACGGCTGCAGGTTGCGATGGCGATAGACGCCGAACGCCTTCTGCTGCAATTCATGCTTCGGGACGCCGTGAAAGTGGTAGGCGGCCGCCATGGCGCCCCAGCAGATGAAGAAGGAGGAATGGACGTGGGTCGTCGTCCAGTCGAGGATCTGCTGCAGTTCGGCCCAATAGGTGACGTCCTCGAAGGGCAGGGTCTCGATCGGCGCGCCGGTGATGATGAAGCCGTCGAACTTGCGGTCCTTCACCTCCTCCCAGGTCGAATAGAAGGAGATCAGGTGCTCCTCGGCCGTGTTGCGCGGCTGATGGCTGCCGACGCGGATCAGGCTGAGTTCCACCTGCAGCGGCGTCGAACCGATCAGCCGCGCGATCTGGGTTTCCGTGTCGATCTTGTTGGGCATCAGATTGAGGAGGCCGATCTGCAGCGGGCGGATGTCCTGACGCGTCGCGACGCTTTCATCCATCACCTGTACGCCCTCGCGAACGAGAACCTCGCGGGCGGGCAGCGCGTCGGGAATGCGTATCGGCATGATTCAGACTCCGAAACAGGGCGCGACCAGGCTGTGCGCAGAACCCGCCAACAAGGCTCGGCCGTCTCTGATGGAAATCCGGAGCGGCCCTTTTAGCGAGTTGTTTAACGTGGCTGCAAGCCGGCCGGCCAAATCACCACGCTGCAAAGATAGGCCTCGCGAGCGCCCCGGTCAACGCGGCTTTGGCCCGTCCGATTGCGTCGCGTCTTCCTTCAGCTCCGGGATCAGGGCCGAGAAACGGTAGCCTTCCGCTGTCACGGAGAGACGCGCATCGTCGCCGAGCTGGCCTGCGATGGAGCGGATGATGCGGGTGCCCAGCCCCCGACCCGTCCTGGCCTTGCAGGGATCGCCGCCGACGCCATCGTCGGAAAGCGTCAACCGGTAGCCTTCATGCTCCGGCCTGCCGGTGACCGTGACGCAGCCGCCCGGTCGATCCCGGAACGCATATTTGAAGGAGTTGGTGACGAACTCGTTCGTGACCACCGCGAAGGCGGCGGCGCGTCGCGAGTCCACGATCAACGGTTCGAGTTCGGCGCGCAGCTCGACATTGGCCGGTGCGGCCTCGCGCAGGAGCATGAGAATACGGTCGGCCAGTTGAGGGAGGGAGATGCGGCCGGTCACGGAGGCGTTGTAGAGTTCCTGGTGCAGGAGGCTGATGGCCGCGACCCGATGACTGGCCGCTTCCAGTTCGGTCTTGGCCTCCTCGCTCTCGGCCCGCCGCTTCTGCATGTTGAGGAAGGAGGAAACCATGGCGAGCGAATTCTTGACGCGGTGATCGATCTCTTTGGCCAGCAATTCCTGTTCGGACAGGGCCTTCTGAAGCTCCATCTCGCGCTCGCGCATGCGATCGCCCGCCTCCGTCTCGGCACTGAGCCGAGCCCGCAGCTCCAGTTGCGCGCATACCTGCTTTCCGAGCACGGTCAGGGCAAAGCGCTGATCGTCCGTCAGCCGTCTCGGCCGCGTATCAAGAATGCAAAGCATGCCAAGGGGCAGGTCGTCGGACGTCTTGATGGGCGTTCCGGCGTAGAAGCGGACCGCTTCGTCGTCCTCGGTTACGATCGACAGTCCCGCGGTCCGCTCGTCCGCCTCCAGATCCTCGATCTCGAACAGGCCGTCCTGCAGGATTGCGTGGGCGCAGACGGAATTTTCCAGATCGGTCTGTCTTGGCAGACCGCCCTTGCGCGCCTTGAACCATTGCCGGTCCCTGTCGACCAGGGACACCAGCGAGATGGGGCTTCCGGTCAACCGGGTGGCCAATTCGACGATCTCGTCGAACACCTCTTCTTCGCCGGTGTCGAGGATCCCGTAGGAGTTCAGTCGCGCAAGACGCTCGTCATTGCGCGGATGTGCAGCAGCTTTCACGATCTTCCAGTTCTGAAAAAGAGCCCCAGCGGCTTACCATAATCGTTGATGGCCACACGGCAATCCGTTTGCGTCCATGAATCGAACAGCGGTGTGGTAACTATCTGGCCCGCTGCCGGGCGAGGAATGCCATGCGCTCGAACAGATGGACGTCCTGCTCGTTCTTGAGCAGGGCGCCGTGCAGTCGCGGCAGTGCGTCCTTCGCATCGCCACGAAGATCCTCGGGCGCGATGTCGTCGGCGACGAGCAGGCGGATCCAGTCCAGGGCCTCGGATGTCGACGGCTTCTTCTTCAGACCCGGCGTTTCGCGGATCTCATAGAACTGGCTGAGCGCGGCCGAGACCAGCCGCCGCTTGATGTCCGGATAGTGGACGTCGACGATCCTCGTCAGCGTCTCGGCGTCCGGAAAGCGGATATAGTGGAAGAAGCAGCGACGCAGAAACGCGTCCGGCAGCTCCTTTTCGTTGTTGGAAGTGATGATAACGATCGGCCGGTGACGCGCCTTGACCGTCTCGTCGAGCTCATAGACATAGAACTCCATCCGGTCGAGTTCCTGCAGAAGGTCGTTGGGAAACTCGATGTCGGCCTTGTCGATCTCGTCGATCAGGAGCACGACGCGCTGGTCGGCCGTGAAAGCCTGCCAGAGCTTGCCCTGCTTGATGTAGTTGCGGATATCCTCGAACCGCGGATCGCCGAGCTGGCTGTCGCGCAGACGCGAGACGGCGTCGTACTCGTAAAGTCCCTGCTGGGCGCGCGTCGTGGACTTGACGTTCCACTCGATCATCGGAAGGCCGAGCGCGTCAGAGACCTGGCGTGCAAGCTCGGTTTTGCCGGTACCGGGTTCGCCCTTCACCAGCAGTGGCCGCTCAAGAGCAATTGCAGCGTTCACCGCCACCATCAGATCCTTGTCGGCGACATAGGTGTCGGTTCCCTCAAAACGCATGCCTCGCCTTCCTTCCGTCATTTCAAAGCGCGCGGACCATATTGTGGGTGGCCCACGACAACAAGACCCCCGCCAGCGGCTGCTGGCAGGGGTCCCTTGACAGGCTCCAGGAAACTCGGAGCGTTGTTGGTGCTCAGCGCTCCATCGCACGCGCAGGAAGCGCCGCGCTGTCGACGTTGGGCGTGTCGATATAGGAGGGCGCGCGGCTTTCCGCTGCCCTGCCGGGCATCCGGTCGATCGAGAAGGTCGGCATCATGTCGAGGTCCGGATCGGTTTCGGAACCGACCGTCGCGTCGTAGCGCGATTCGGTCGCGATCGGGCTCTCCTGGGCCCGCTCGGGCAGCGTTGCCGTATCGAGAGCGAGGGCCGAGCCCGTGGTTGCGAGCGAGAGGGTGGCGGCGGTCAAAAGCATCTTCATTATCAATCTCCTTGATTGTCCGGAGCGTTGCGACCTGCGCCTCATGCGCCAGCCGTGTTCCGGTACCAGTTTCAAGGACGGAGGCTTGACCGGCGGGGTTTCGGATCGTCGCCTGGAACGGGTTGAACAGTCCGTTCAACTGAAAGCGGTGGCGAATCGAAACCTTAAACGTCTCCGGCGCGTGCGCGTCTGCGGTCCAGACAACGAAAAACGCCGGCCCCTGCGGAGCCGGCGTCGCAATTCATCGTTTGTCGAGGACTTTAGTCCGCGGCGTCAAGTTTGCCTTCCGTGGCAGGGTTCGCCTTGGCGCGCTCGGGGAGATCTGCTTCGTCGGCAGGCGTATCAGCCATGTCGGCGTTTGCATTCGCGTCCGGCATTCGCGTCGCCTTCCATGAAGGTTTCGCACTCGGTGGTGTCGACGCCATCCTGCTGGGCGCGTTCAGAAAGGTCTTCTTCCTCCACACCGTCCTTGTCGACGCAATTGTTGGCCGCAGCGGTCATCGCATCAACCTCACCGGCGGTCGCATCGGCGTCACCGGTCGTGGCAGGATTTTCCATCGCGCGTTCCGGCAGCTTCTCTTCGTCGACATTGTCGGAAGCAATGGCCATGCCGGGGATGGCGAACAGAAGTGCAATGGCTGTGAGGGTGGCTTTCATAATATTCTCCAAAATTTGTTGGTCGTTGCTTTTCGCAGGTCCCTACACCTCGGATAACACCCGCCCCTGAAAATCGTTCCGCTTCCCCAGAGAGCGTCGGCGGCTCCCTGGGCGGCCAAGTCCTGGCGAGAGAGGAGGAGCGGCGCTCCGGCGGGCATTGCGGCGCAATTTCGAGGTTCGCGCCGAAAGACTCATCGACCGGCTTTTCGAACGTGTCCGAAGCGCCTATATTGGCAACAGAGTGGACTGCGCTTCTCGGCAGGCCAACACATTCTCGGGGCCTTATTGATCTCAAAGGGAACTGTCCCTGACCGGACCCGTGGGTTCGGACATACGGTGCCCACCTACCTAGTAGGTTCCCGGGATCAATCGTGCCACCGGTCGCCGTGGTCCACTCGCATTTCGCTGCTCCCGCATCTCAGGATCGCTTAGCCCAAGGCCAGGACCGAAAATGCCGGGCAAAGGCTCGGCATCTCCGTTCTTGGCTCGATCAGCGACTATCTCGCGACCGAAATGTCGACATCGAG
This sequence comes from uncultured Alphaproteobacteria bacterium, assembly GCA_963773525.1. Taxonomy (GTDB): domain Bacteria; phylum Pseudomonadota; class Alphaproteobacteria; order Rhizobiales; family Rhizobiaceae; genus Notoacmeibacter. Next base: position 1,053,256 of record CAVZBM010000002.1, read on the forward strand.
CCCATTGGGGGTAGCGATCGCTGTGCCCGCTCCGGAGAGCCTCACATAGCTGTCCGGTGTCCCGCTACGTTTCGTGTAGATCGGAAAGGCTGCGTCCGGTTGATTTCGGTGAAGTGGCGATCGGAGTCCGTAATGCTCGGCCAGGCTCCAGCAAGACCAATTGGCCCTCGACTGCCTGAGGCGGCAACGAGCTTCTACTGGCGGGCTCAGCGCTTGCCGAGGCGACGGCCGCTAAACCGAATACAGTGGCGATCATTATCGTTTTCATTTCGGTTGTCCTAAGCGAGGTATCCGAGCGTGGGTTGGCTTTCGGCTGGTGGGGGATCACTGCGTCGGATGCCCAGGAATAGGCCCTTCGACCGTCTTTATTGCGGCTGAATATCCCACTTCTCGTAGACGCTGTGTCACTCAGGCTCTCGCGGAGAATTGATCGGAACGGAGGATCCGCGAGTTGCAATCTCTCCTTCGCTTCCTACCGCCGCAGCGTTTCGCGCTCTCGCTCATGCGCCTCGCAATTTGCCGCGCTCCGGCTCTATCGAGGAACCGACAAGGAGGAAGTCGGCAGGCATGGCGGACCTTTCAGCAAAGCAGCAATTGCGGGCGCAGGCCCTGCGCCGTCGGGACGCGATGGATCCGATCGAGCGGGTCGAGGCGTCGTTGGCCCTGGCCTCGCAGGCGGCGTCGATCGCCATCGAGCCGGGCGGGATCGTCGCCGGTTACATGCCGATCCGTTCGGAGATCGATCCGCGGCCGCTGATGCACGTTCTCGCGGAACACGGCGCGCGACTGTGTTCACCGGCGACCATCGACAGGACCACCATCGTGTTCCGCGAACTCGTGAGGGATGCGGCATTGGTGCAAACCGGCTTCGGAACGGTCGGACCGGGCCCGGAGGCGGCGGTGGTCCAGCCTGATCTCATCCTGCTGCCCCTTGCCGCGTTCGATCCGCTCGGCAACCGCCTCGGATATGGGGCGGGCCATTATGACCGGGCCATCGCGGCCCTGCACGAGGCGGGCCGCCGGCCAAGGCTGATCGGCCTCGCCTTCGCCGCACAGGAGATCGCGGCCATTCCCGCCGGCCCCCACGATGTCCGCCTCGACGCGGTGCTCACCGAAAACAGCTTGCGCCGGTTCGAACCGCCCGCTTAGAAGAGGCCATGCGATTTCTCTTCCTCGGCGACATGGTGGGCCGTGCAGGTCGATCGGCGGTGTTTCATCTGCTCCCCGACCTGATGGCCGACTACAAGCTCGATTTCGTCGTCGTCAACGGCGAGAATGCCGCCGGCGGCTTCGGCATCACCGAAGCGATCCTCCACGAGACCCTAGCGGCCGGCGCCGATGTCGTGACCACCGGCAACCATGTGTTCGACCAGCGCGAGGCGCTGACGTTCGCGCCGCGCGAGGACCGGTTCCTGCGACCGGCGAATTACCCGAAGGGGACGCCAGGCCGCGGCAGCGGGCTCTACGAAGCGAGGAACGGCGCGCGCATTCTCGTCGCCAATCTGATGGGCCGGGTCTTCATGCATCCGGAACTGGACGACCCGTTCCACTGCGCCGAAGCGATCCTGGAGAACGCGCCGTTGGGCGACGTCTGCGACGCAGCGATCTTCGACTTCCACGCCGAAGCGACAAGCGAGAAGATGTGTTTCGGCCATTTCCTCGACGGCAAGGTCTCCGTCGTCGTCGGCACCCACACGCACTGCCCGACCGCCGATCACATGATCCTCACCGGCGGGACGGCCTATCAGTCCGACGCCGGCATGTGCGGCGACTATGATTCCTCCCTTGGCATGGACAAGGAGGAGCCTCTCAACCGGTTTCTCTCCAAGGTGCCGAAAGGGCGGATGGAGGCGGCCAACGGGCCGGCGACGATCTGCGGCCTGTGCGTCGAGATTTCCGATCGCACCGGCCTGACCGAAAAGCTCTCGCCGCTCCGCATCGGGCCGTGGCTCACCGACATCCGTCCCGATTTCTGGTGAAGCGGCCGCTTGCGCCGGAGCGTTGCGCGCTTAGATGAGGGTCTCAGAAATCGCAGCTCCGACAGGACCATGATGGACGCCATAATCGAATCGTTCGCCTATATCGCCACGCCCGAAGGGATCGCGGCGCTCGTCACCCTGATCGTGCTCGAGGTCGTTCTCGGCATCGACAATCTGATCTTCATCTCGATCCTGACCAACAGGCTGCCGGCAAGCGAGCAGAACCGGGCGCGAAAGATCGGGATCTCGATGGCGCTCGTGCTGCGGCTCGTGCTGCTGGCGACCGTTTCATACATCGTCCAGCTCACCCAGCCGCTCTTCACCCTTTTCGACCATGATTTCTCGATCCGCGACCTGATCCTGATCGCCGGCGGTCTGTTCCTCGTCTGGAAGGCGACAAAGGAAATCCACCACAGCGTCGACCCCGCCGATCCGAAGGAGAACATGGGTCGCATCGGTACGCTCACCGTCGGCAGCGCCATTGCCCAGATCCTCGTGCTGGACCTCGTTTTTTCCATCGATTCCATCGTCACTGCCGTCGGCATGACCGACGTGCTGGCGATCATGTTCATTGCGGTTATCGTCGCCGTCACGGTGATGCTGATCGCGGCCAATCCGCTGTCGCGGTTCATCGCCGTCAACCCGACCCTGGTGATGCTGGCCCTGGGCTTCCTGCTGATGATCGGCATGACGCTGATCGCGGACGGGTTCGGATTCCATGTGCCGAAGGGCTACATCTACGCCGCGATGGGCTTCTCGGCGCTGGTGGAAGGGCTCAACATGCTGGCCCGGCGCAGGCGCGTCCAGGCGGCCGCCGCCGAGGACGCCACCGCCGCGGCCAGCAGCCGCTCCTTCCATTAGGGCCTAAAGCTCGGTTGCTTCCGGCGGCTGCCGGTCGGCCGGCAGGGCGGACCGTTCGCGTATCCAGGGATGGATTTCGACGGCCCGCCGCAGCGCGCCGAAAGCCGCGTCCAGCCGGCCCTGACGGGTAAGGACGTGATAGAGGCCGGCGAGCGCGCCGAAATGATCGGGCTCAAGTTCGAGCGTCCGCTCCAGATCGTCCAAGGCGCCGCCGAAATCCTCGCGCAGGAAGCGAATGAAGGCGCGCTGGTTCAAGGCCTCGGCGTAGTGCGGCGCGGCATCGATCGCGTCGTCCAGAATGGCCTCGGCGCCGCGCAGATCGTAGCTGCCCCGCCGCTCCATGGCCTGTTCGACCAGTTCGCGTACCTCGGGGGTCGGTGCGCCCTCCATCCAGAACTGCCAGATCGCACTTTCCATCGCCCGGCCCTCCGCTTCACTGCGGGCGTTGCGCAACTGGCTGAAAAGCCGTCCCTTGCGAGCCACCCGCTCCGCATCGTCCTGCGTCAGCGACTGCGGCGCGCTCTCCGGTGCGGCGTGGACGACCGGCGTGGAAAGGCTGGCCAGCGTGATGAAGAGCAGGACACCTGTCCGCATGCTCAAACCCCCTTTAGAACGATGATGGTCGGCGCCCGGGGCAGGGAGGTGATGGAGACGTCGATCGTGTCATCCGGTTCGAAGCGCACATCGAAATTGCCGCGCACGCGGGCCAGGAAGTGCTCGATCGGCCTGAAACGCCGGTGCATCGGCAGGACGATGCGAGCCTGGAGGTTCTCGACGAGATCGACCATCGCCTCGGTCGAGAGGGTCAGGCCGCCATCGATCGGCACCATGACGATGTCGAGACGCCCTATCGCAGCATGATGAGCCTGTGTCAGCGGGTGGTGGAGGTGGCCGAGATGGCCGATGCAGAGATCGGCCACTTCGAAGATGAAGATCGAATTGCCGGCGATCTCCATCGCATCGCCCTGGCGGATGTCGGTCGGCACGTTGCGGATCAGGACATCGCCCACGGGCAGCCAGTGGCGCGCGGGAGTGCCATCCGGGTCGGCCCATCCTTTCAGCACGTGCGGGATCGCCGGATCGGGCCGAGGCGTCCAATGGGTGATGTGGGCGTGGTTCATCGTGGCCACGTCGGGCGTCGGGCGAGCGCCGAACACGCCCGAGAAATCGGTGGCGATCCGAACGCCCTGCGGCGTCTCGATGAGGAAAGTCGAATGGCCAGCATAGCGAATGCGCACGCTCCGGGCATCGAGGGCCGCCCAACGCGGGTCATTCTGCGCCGATGCAAGACGAACCGGCGTTCCCTGTCGCTCCAGATCGCGGGCGATCAGCATGCAGCGACTGGCGGGCGGCTGCTGCGCGGCCGGATCCAGGGGTTCGGTCGGCGAGGCGGCGTCGGCGGGCCTCGCGGTCAACAGGACGCTCGCCAGGAACAGCGACGAAAGCAATGCGGCGAGCCGGCTCATGGTCGTCTCTTTCCGGTTCCCGAAGGAAAGGAAAGAGCACCACAAACGGACGGCTCGCGCAATGACGAACTATTGAACGCTCCGTTCCGTCGGCCCGATATCGGTGCGCCAGCAGGGCGTCATGCCGCGTACGAGTTGCATTGGCGGATTGCCACAAAGACAAAATCGGCTCTTGACAAAGAACGAACGGTCGTTCTTTTTATGCGGGATGTCCAAGAAGCTCGCCACACGTGACCACATTCTCGGCAAGGCCTCCCTCATTGCCGGAGAGCTTGGCCTTGAAGGCATGTCGATCGGCATCCTCGCGAAGTTGACCGGCCTGTCGAAGAGTGGGGTCTATGCTCACTTCGATTCGAAAGAGGCGCTGCAGATCGCGCTTCTCGACCACGTCGCGGATCAGATCGCGCGAGAGGTCTTTCGGCCGGCCTTCAGAGAGCCGCGCGGTTTGCCGCGGCTGCGCGCGATATTTGAAAACTGGCTGCAGTGGAAGGCCGGCGAATTCGACAATTCCTGCCTCTTCGCAGCCGCCTCGTCGGAGTTCGATGACCGGCACGGCCCCGTCCGCAGCCGGGTGAAGCTGCACATCGCAGCCGCCATCGATTCCTTTCGCCAGGGTGTCCGGCTGGCGATCGAGACCGGAGATCTGGCGAAAGAGACGGATCCGGACGCCTTCGCCTTTGAAATGTGGTCGATCCTCGGCGGGTTCGAGCAGTTCGTCCGCCTGCTTGATGACGATCGGGCCTGGGTGCTTGCACGTCAGAGCTTTGAGCGGCTGATCGCCCAGAGCCGAGGATTTTCCATCACGAAATCGAGGGACAGCCTCGGGAGCGCATCATGAGACGCAAAAACAGCACCATCGCTCGTCTGGTCCTTCGCGTGCTCGATCGGGCTTTCCCGGCCGGCGCAGCCTTCGCGATGGAGCGCATCTTCCTGACGCCCCGCCGTTACCGGATGACTGCGGCGGAGAGACCGGCGCTTGCGCGGATGGGGGCGGAGCCGTGTCGCCTCTCGGACGGCCGGCGGATCGTGGTGTACAAGGGCGGTCCGGAGAGCGGGCGGCGGGTGCTGCTGGTTCACGGCTGGGCCGGTAGCGCGGCGCAGATGGCGCCGCTCGCCGGCGCGCTGGCGGCGCGCGGCTACCGCACCATCATGTTCGACGCGCCGGCTCACGGTGCCTCGGAGGGTTCGCTCACGGGCCTCCCGGAGTTCGTGGACACGATCGCATTCATCCGTGAGGCCTACGGCCCCTTCCACGGCTTGATCGGTCATTCGATGGGCGGTGCGGCCTGTCTTGCGGCATTGGCCGGGACAGGCGACGACGTTCGGCTCGTCCTGCTGGCGGCTCCGGATCGTCCGGCGTCCTTTCTTGCCGCGGTCGGCGGGTTTCTGGGACTGAGCGATCGGACGGTCGATCTCGCCGGGCTCCGGATCGAGCGGCGCTTCGGTCGGCCGCTGGAGCAGTTCCAGGGCGCCCCGTTGATGCGCCAGCGGCGCGGCGAAACCCTGATCGTCCACGACCGCGATGATCGGCAGGTTCCGTTCGCCGCGGCCGAGCGGCTAGCAGCTGCGAATCCGATCGGCCAGTTGGCGCCGGTTACCGGACTCGGTCACAATCGCGTACTGTCCGACGTCGCGGTGGCGGCGGCCTGTCTTGGCTTCCTCGATGGCGGCTCCGACGCGAAAGCCGCGGAGGCACCTACTCGACCTGCAGCATTTGCCGCCAGCGACGACTGAGAGCCTCGTAATCCGGCGGCTGGCGTTCGTAGAGCAGCGCATCCTCCGGCCAGTGGAGCCAGGGCACGGCGCTGGACGTCCAGATATGACCGGCGGGGCGCAGCCAGGACGGATCGTCGAGTGTGCCCGCCTTGATCGTGATCCTGTCGCCCAGCCTGCCGCTGTGCGAGCCGTGAAGGATGCGCACGCCGCAGTGCGGGCAGAACTGACCAAATCTCTCTGCGCCGCTGTCGGCCTGCCACGCGACCGTCGCGGACTCACCCTCGATGCTCAGCGCGGATCGCCGGACGATCATCGACGCCCCCGCCATGGAGGTCGACTGTTTCTGGCAGTTGCTGCAGTGGCAGAGATAGAAGGTGACAGGCGCCTCGCCGATCGCATAGCGGACGCGCCCGCACTGGCAGCCGCCCCGGATCGGAAGGGCGGGCATCTGCACCGTCTGATCGCTCATTTTCCTCTCGTGCCGGCGGTTTCGTCCGGAAAACAAATGGATTATAAGCGCGCCGATCCAGCATTTCGCAAGGGCGGACGCTATCGGCGGCGACGCACGCCGAATGGGACGGGGTGCACCCGCGAAGCGGCGGAAGAGAGACGGGAGACGACCATGGCAGGCCATTCACAGTTCAAGAACATCATGCACCGCAAGGGCCGGCAGGATGCGGTCCGCTCCAAGCTGTTCTCCAAGCTGGCGCGCGAGATCACGGTCGCGGCCAAGATGGGCACGCCCGATCCGGAGATGAATCCGCGCCTGCGCCTCGCCGTTCAGAACGCCAAGGCGCAGTCGATGCCGAAGGACAATATCGAGCGGGCGATCAACAAGGCGATCGGCGGCGACAGCGAGAGCTACGAGGAAGTGCGCTATGAGGGCTACGGCCCCGGCGGCGTCGCGGTCATCGTCGAGGCGTTGACGGATAACCGCAATCGCACGGCGTCGAACGTCCGCGCGGCGTTCACCAAAAGCGGCGGCACGATGGGCGAGACAGGCTCCGTGGCGTTCATGTTCGATCGCGTCGGCGAGATCGTCTACGATTCCGAAGCGGGCGATGCGGAGACGGTGATGATGGCCGCGATCGAGGCCGGCGCCGAGGATGTGCAGTCGGATGGCAATGGCCACGCGATCTATTGCGCCTTCGAGGACATTGGCGACGTCTCCAGCGCTCTAGAAGAGAAGATCGGCGAGGCGGAAAGCGTTCGGGCGATCTGGAAGCCGCAGACCACGACGCCTGTCGACGAGGAGCGCGCGGACAGCATTCTCAAGATGATCGACCGTTTGGACGAGGATGACGACGTACAGAACGTCTATGCCAATTTCGAGGTGGACGACGCCGTGATGGCCAAGCTTTCGGCCTGATCCGACAGGAGAGAAACAGCATGAGCGCGAGACCGGATGCTCCGGTCGGGCAGGATCTGAAGGCGTCTCCGGATGCGCAAGCGGGCCGTGGCCCGCGGATCGCGATCACCTACTGCACGCGGTGCAATTGGCTGCTTCGCGCGGGCTGGCTCGGCAGCGAACTGCTGTCGACCTTCGCCAATGAAATCGGCGAGGTGGCGCTGGTGCCGGACGCGACGGGCGGCGTGTTCACTGTCGACGTCGACAACAGACGGGTCTGGGACCGCGCGGCCGAGAACGGATTTCCGGAAGCCAAGGAACTGAAGCGGCGGGTCCGCGACATCATCGATCCCGACCGCGATCTCGGTCACGCCGACCGTTGAAGCCAATCAGCCGTCGTCACTGTCGTCAGCCAGTCCTCCCGCAGATGGCGGACGCGAATGACGAGAAGTCCTGTCTCGCTTCCCGATAGAGGATGATGTGCGAGCGGATCGGGTGAACGCGGATATCGTGGCCGAGATTTGCAGCGGGACGACCGGTCTCTGGGAAGGCTGCAAGGCGTTCGAAGGCCCGTTTCATACTGGCGTGACAAGTATTCGCGCTCTTCTCGCCAAAGAGGCGGATCGATTGTTCCTGGATATTGATGAGGTCCTCAGCAGCTTCTTGGGCCAGCCGCCACCTCATGAAGCTGCTTTCATCGGCGGCAGACCGTTACGGGCACGCGCCTCGTCCATGATATCTTCCATCGTGCCCTCGTAGATGCCGCTCGCCAGCCCATCGTCGACCAGCGCCTTCAGACGGGCGATCTTCTCCTGCCTCTCTCGATCGTGGTGAACGAGATCACGGATGTAGTCTGAGGCATTGGCGTAGCGGCCCGTGCGGGTCTGGGTCTCGACCCAATCCTTCATGGCGTCGGGCAGGGAAACGTTCATGGTTGCCATGGTCGGCTCCGTCTTTGGCAAAGTTTGCCAAGAATGACGGTCCTGATACCGGCCGTCATTATTCAGAATGGCTCCCAGCCAGGCTCGGCCAGTTCGAAGCCGGCAAAATCAAATCCGGGAGATACGGTGCAACTGACGAGCACCCAGCCGCCCAGCGGGCGCGCCGTCTGCCAGGCATCGGCCGGTACGAGCGCGTGCGGCAGGTCGCCTCCGACAATATCCGGGCCGAGCCGATAGGCAGCCGCCATGGTCTCGCCCTCTTCCATGACTCGCAGTTCCAGCGGCCCTCCAGCATTCCAGAACCAGCATTCGGCGGCATCGACACGGTGCCAGTGGCTCTTTTGATGCTCTTCCAGAAGGAACAGGATGGCCGTGCCGACGGAACGGCCGTTTGCTCCCTCAGGCCCGCGCCAGGTTTCACGGAACCAGCCGCCTTCGGGGTGGGGCTGCAATGCGAATCGTTCGATGATCCGCTCGACCTGTCCGCTCATACTGTCTCCCGGCTTCGGAACGAGAAGGAAATGGTGACGGCGACTTTATTCCGATTGTCATAATTCCGGCGCGAAACCATGCTTAATCACACACGTTATCCCATGATGAAATCAACAAGAAATCCCGCGATGACCAACCGCATCCGTCCGATCCTTTGTGCAGCCATGCTTGCCGTTTCCTTCAGCGCGCCGGCTTTCGCCAACGATGCGATAGGCGAGAAGATCATCGACCGGCCGCCGGACAATTACCTGGCCGTTCAGCATGCCGCCGCCGCGAAGCAGGACCGCGTGCGGGCGTCGGGGCCGGCGGAAGGCGAGGCGTTGGTGGCTTCGGCCTATTCCGGCGGCGCCAGCCAGCCCGATCATGCGGGTCGCGTCATCCGTGACGCGATGATTTCGCCCTCGATCGGCGGCCCGCTGAACCTGTTCGCGGAGCTGGATGGCGAATGGAAGGGCTCCGGCGAGACCTATCTCGATCGCTTTGGCCGGGATCTCAACATTTCATGTGAGCTGTCGATCAACGATGGCGAGAGCAACACCTCGCTCAAGGGCGAGTGCGGTGCACTCTTCCTAAAGAAGGCCATCGGGATTGACTTGAAACACACCAGCGCGATGGCGATCGACGGCACGTATCACGCGCTGGAGGAAGGGCCGACCCGGCTTGAGGGCCAGATGACTGCGCCGGACACGCTGCTGCTGACGATGCACTGGCCGAAACTGGTGATGGGTGATCGCGAGGCGACCATGAAGCTCAAGCGTGTCGGGCCCAACACCCTGCGGCAGATCGTTTCCGACAAGGTCGAGGGTCAGGAGAGGGTGACGAGCGACATCACCTTCGAACGCAAGATCTGATCCCGGGCGGCTCATGTGCAAGAACGAAAACCCCCGAACGGGCAATACCGTCCGGGGGTTTCGCTAAGGGAGCGGACGGCGTGGCCGGATCCGCTCGTTCCCCATCAAATGCCGAGATTGCCGAACCTGTTCTTGAAGCGCGAAACGCGTCCGCCGCGATCGACCAGGTTCTGCTGACCGCCGGTCCAGGCCGGATGCGTGCGCGGATCGATGTCCAGGTTCAGCGTGTCGCCTTCCTTGCCCCAGGTCGAGCGGGTCTGATAGCTCGAGCCGTCGGTCATGGTGACGGTGATCATGTGGTATTCGGGATGGATGTCGGCCTTCATCGGTTCAGCTCTTCGTCTTTCACGTCCGGAGGGGCTGCGGCTGCTCGGAGCAGCCTTTGACCAGGACCCTGCCGTCAAATTGTTTCCGCTGGGAGCGGACCGGCAACCGGTTGCCCTTGGCCCGCGCATTTCGCGTGCCTATACAGTAGCCGGGTTTTCGGGGCAAGGCCGTTGCGGCAATCGAACGGCGGGAAAGGGTGATGATGGCGGAAGACAACGGAACCGGACAGGAACGGCGTCGGAGTCTCAGTCCGCTGCTCGCACTGTTGCCCTATGTCAGGCGCTATCCGAAGACCGTTGCCGGCGCCATCTTCTTTCTTTCGATAGCGGCCGTCACGACGCTGGCCCTGCCGATCGCCGTCCGCCGGATGATCGACCACGGCTTCGACGAGGCCAATAGCGGCCTGATCGGCGCTTATTTCCTGATGCTGATCGTGATGGCCGCGCTGCTGGCCGTGGCGTCGGCAGGCCGCTACTATTTCGTGATCTCCCTCGGAGAACGGGTGGTCGCCGATCTGCGGGAAGCGGTCTTCTCCCACGTTACGCGCCTGTCGGCGGGCTTCTTCGACCAGGGCCAGAGCGGCGAGATCGTTTCGCGACTGACGGCGGACACCACGCAGATCAAGAGCGCAGTCGGCGCGACGACATCGGTGGCGCTGCGCAACAGCCTTCTCGTCCTCGGCGCGATCGGGATGATGGTGATCACCAGCCCCAAGCTGTCCGCCCTGGTGCTCGCGGCGATCCCGATCATCATCCTGCCGCTGGTCGGCTTTGGCCGCAGTGTCCGCCGCCGCAGCCGCTCGGCGCAAGACACGCTCGCCGGCGCCTCGGCCTTCGCCGCCGAGCAGATCGGTGCGATCCGGACGCTGCAGGCTTACAATGGCGAGCCGGCGGTCAGGCGCCGTTTCGGCAATTCGGTGGAGGCGGCGTTCGAAGCCGCGCGCTCGGCCATCAAGGCGCGAGCGCTGCTGACCTTCGTCGCGATCTTCACCATATTCGCCTCGATCGTCGCGGTTCTGTGGTTCGGCGCGCGCGACGTCATGAGCGGGGAGATGAGCCCGGGCACGCTCGGCCAGTTCCTGCTCTACTCGGTGTTTGCCGCCGGCGCTCTCGGCGCGCTGTCCGAAGTCTGGGGTGAACTGTCCCAGGCGGCGGGTGCGGCCGAGCGGCTGGTCGAACTGCTCGAAGAGAGGCCGGCGATAGTCGCCCCGCCGCAGCCGGCACAACTGCCGCCGCATGTCGAAGGGCGAATCAGTTTCGACACTGTCTCCTTCTCCTATCCGACGCGGCCGGACCTGCCGGCCCTGCACAGCCTCTCCTTCACCGTCGAACCCGGGGAGACGGTTGCGATCGTCGGGCCGAGCGGGGCCGGCAAGAGCACGATCCTCGGCCTCCTGCTGCGCTACTACGATCCCCAGTCAGGACAGGTGCTGCTGGATGGCGTCCCGATCACGACGCTCGATCCGGCCGATCTGCGCGCGGCCCTCGCCATCGTGTCGCAGGAGCCAGCCATCTTCGCCACGAGCGTCGCCGAGAACATCCGCTTCGGCCGGGCGGAGGCGAATGACGAAGCCATCCGCGCCGCCGCGAAGGCCGCCAATGCCGAGCGTTTCATTGCGTCGATGGCGGACGGATACGACACGATGGTCGGCGAGCGCGGCGTCACGCTGTCGGGTGGCCAGCGGCAGCGGATCGCGATCGCGCGGGCGATCCTGCGCGATGCGCCGGTTCTGCTGCTCGACGAGGCGACCAGCGCTCTCGATGCCGAAAGTGAAAGTGCTGTGCAGGCAGCGCTCGAAACATTGATGGAAGGCCGGACGACGATCGTCATCGCGCATCGCCTTGCCACCATTCTGAAGGCCGACCGCATCCTCGTGATGGATGAGGGACGGATCGTCGAGCAGGGCACCCATGCGAGCCTCGTGGCACGCGGCGGCCTTTATGCGCGGCTGGCCGCCTTGCAGTTCGACGCGGGCCAGACCCGCTCGTCGGCGGCGGAATAGTCACACGTTTCCCACTGCGCACGATCGCCTTCACATTTTAGAAATTGCGAAACAAAAAGCCCAGACGGTCGTTGATTCCGTGAAGTCACCACAACAATTCTGGGAGACACAGCTATGAAAACCATTGGAATCAGCTTGATCGCGCTGCTCATGGCATCACCTGCCCTCGCGCAGGACAATACCGACATGAACAATCAGGCGAACCCGGCGGCTGTCGGTGATATGACGAGCTATTACCGTCTCAACGATCTGATCGGAAATCCCGTCTACACTGTCTATGGCGATGCCGACTACACGTTCGGAGACGACACCTTCTACCCGTACGATACGGACTGGGAGGAAATCGGTGAAATCGATAATGTCGTCATTGATCAAAACGGCGATATGGCTGGTCTGATCGTCGAGGTCGGCGGCTTTCTCGATATCGGTGACCGGCACGTCCTGGTCTCGACCGATAATCTGGAGCTGGCAGGCGGCGATAGCGACGATATCATCTTCGTGACCAACTACACCGAAGAGCAACTCGAAGCGCTACCGGCTGTCGACGACGACTGGTTCTGAGCGTCCGAGCGATAAATGAAAGAGGTTTTGGCGGGGAGGGCACTGGCTCTCCCCGCACTTCGTCATGCCAATCGCTCGCCGATAGCCGATCCGGCCGCTTTGCCGGCGAGGCGTCCGCTGAAGATGCAGCCGCCGAGAAACGTTCCTTCCAGCGCGCCATAGCCGTGGAAGGCGCCGCCGCCGAAACCGGCGGCTTCGCCGCACGCATAAAGGCCTTCCAGTTTGGTGCCGTCGGCTTTGACGACGACTCCGTTCAAGTCGGTCCTGATTCCGCCGAGGCTCTTGCGAGTCAGGATGTTCATGCGAATGGCGACCAGCGGCCCGCCGTCCAGGAAGGGAGCCGGCTTCGCGGCGCGCACCAGCCGATCTCCCCGATAGAGGCGCGCGGCGCGGATGGCGGCGATCTGGGCGTCCTTGCAGAATGGATTGACAAGTTCCGCATCGTAGAGCGCGACCTGCCGGCGTATCGACGCGGGATCGAGGAGATCGACGCCGGCGAGTTCGTTCATCGCCGGCACCAGTTCCTCCAGCGTGTCCCGCAGGATGAAGTCTTCACCCTCGGCCAGAAAACGGCGGACCGGCGTCATGCCCCGTTTCAGGACGCGCGAGCGGAAGGTCAGCTTCCAGTCCTTGCCCGTGAAATCGGGGTTCTGCTCGGAGCCGGAGAGCGCGAACTCCTTGTCCATGATCGCCGGCGTCGTCACGAACCACGACCAGTCATGGCCGGCGGCGAGAATTCGCTTGAGCGTCGCCACCGTGTCGAAACCCGGAAAGTTCGGCGCCTCCATGCGGCGGCCGAGCGCGTCGAACCAGAGCGAGTTGGGTCCCGGGATGACCCGGATGCCATGATTGTCCCAGACCGGCGCGTAGTTCCGCAGTCCCTCGGTGTAGTGCCACATGCGATCCATGGCATGAAGGGCGGCGCCAGCGCTCTCGGCGACGTCGAGCATCCGGCCGTCGACATGGGCGGGCACGCCGGCCACCATGACGTTCGGCGGCGGTCCGAAACGCTCCTCCGGCCAGTTCTGCCGCACCTTTTCGAAATTGCCGCCAATACCGCCCGATGCAATGATCACCGCCTCCGCGGCGAGCGAAAAATCGCCGGTGACCGCCTGTGGGGAGGGGGTGCTGCGTTCGCCCTCATGGGGCGCCAGGGTGACGCCGGAGACGCCGCATATGGCGCCATCGACGGTGTCGAGATCGGTGACCCGGTGGCGGAAGCGCAAATTGACCCGGCCCTCGGCCTCGTGTTCCCGCACCTTCTTCAGGAACGGCTCGAGGACGCCAGGGCCTGTCCCCCAGGTCAGGTGGAAGCGCGGCACCGAATTGCCATGGCCGTCGGCGAGGCCGCCTCCGCGCTCCGCCCAGCCCGGAACCGGAAACCAGCGCATGCCCATGCCGTGCAGCCATGGCCGCATCTCGCCGGCCGCGAACTCGACATAGGCCTCGGCCATCCGCCGGCCGCTTTCGTCGCCCTCGCGGTCCCAGCCCGCCGTGGCCTGCCAGTCGGCCCAGGCGAGATCGCGGCTGTCGCGCACCCCGAGGCGCCGCTGTTCGGGCGTGTCCACCATGAAGAGGCCGCCAAGCGACCAGAAGGCCTGCCCGCCCAGCGTCTGCTCCCCTTCCTGATCGAGGATGACGACGCGGCGACCGCTGTCCGCGGCCTCGCAGGCGGCGACCAGACCGGCAAGCCCGGCGCCGATGATGACGATGTCGGCTTTGTCTTCGACCATCGAGGTTCCTCCCGCCGGAGAGGATGGCCCGCGTCGTCGGCCACGGCAAGCGGGAGCCGGGCTTCCCCACAGCCGGCGCGTCAGCGGTTGGTCAGCTTCAGCTCGATTCGACGGTTGCGGCGGCGCGCTTCCTCGTCATCGCCTTCGACGAGCGGCTGATTGTCGGCGAAGCCGGTGGCCGCGAGCCGATCGGCGGGGACGCCCTCATCGATCAGGAACTTGACGACGGCGATGGCGCGCTGAGCCGACAGCTCCCAATTGTCGCGGATGCGGCCGGTGCCGGACAGCGGAACACTGTCGGTATGGCCGTCGACGCGCAGGATCCAGTCGATCTCGTTCGGAATCTCCTGCCGTAGATCGTTGACCGCCTGCGCCAGCTTGCGCATCTGATCCCGACCGGCCGGATTGATCTCGTCGGAGCCTGAGGCGAACAGGACCTCGGACTGGAAGACGAAACGGTCGCCGACGACCGAGATGCCTTCGCGGTTCTCCAGAATCTGCCGCAGCCGGCCGAAAAAATCAGAGCGATAGCGGTTCAGCTCCTGTACGCGCCGGGCGAGAGCGACATTGAGGCGCTGACCGAGATCGGCGATGCGGGCGCTCGACTCCCGGTCCTTCGATTCCGACGCCTCCAGCGCATCCTCCAGCGCCGCGATCTGGCGGCGCAGGGCGAGAATTTGCTGGTTGAGAATCTCGACCTGGCTCAGCGCCCGCTCGGAGATCGCCTCCTGTTCGTCGAGCGAGGAGGCCAATTGTTCGATCCTCACCGCAGCCTTGTCGCTGCTGCCGGCCCCTTCGCTGAGAAGCGCCTGAAGCCGGCTGCGATCCGTTTCGGCGCTGGCGAGACTGGCGCGGAGCGCCGCCAGTTCCTGATCGGCGTCCGAACCGGAGGCGCGCTCGAGAGCGAGCAGGCGCGTCAATTCGCTGATCTGGCTGTTGAGACGGGTCAGCACGTCATCCTGCCCGCGGATCTGCTGGGTGAGGATGAATTGCGCCACGGCATAGATGGACAGGAGGAATGTGAACGTCAGGAGCAGCGTCGCCATGGCATCGACGAAGCCGGGCCAATAGTCGACCCCGGTGCGTGCGCGGCGACGCAGCGCCATCGGCTCAGCCGTCCTGCCGCTCGCGCTCTTCCAGCGCGGCGGTCAGCCGGTCGAGGGTCTGGCGCATCTTCTGCTGCTCCTGCGCCTGGGCGTTCATCCATTCGCGCAGCATCTGCTGCTCGCCGCGCATGTTGCGGACGAGCCCCGATATGCCTTCGGCGAGCGAACCCATGGCGTTGGTCATGCGCGGGCTGGTGCCGCCCTCCTGCAGGCGCTTGAGGCTTTCCGCCATGGCCCGCATCTCATCGGAATTCGAGGCTTCCGGCACGATATCGGAATCGAGCGCGGTGACCGAGGAGAGCCAGTTCTCGAATTCGGTATAGAAGCGGGTCTGGGCGCGGCCGGCCTGCAGTTCCAGGAAGCCGAGAATAAGCGATCCGGAGAGGCCGAAGAGCGATGAGGAGAAGGCGGTGCCCATGCCGGACAGCGGCTCCGACAGGCCGCTCTTCAGCGAATCCAGAATATCGGGACCGGCCGTCGCGGCCGGATTGAGCGACTGGATCGTGTCGCCGATCGAGCCGATCGTGCGCAGCAGGCCCCAGAAGGTGCCGAGCAGGCCGAGAAACACGAGCAGACCGACGAGGTAGCGGATCACGTCGCGGCTTTCGTCGAGCCGCGTGGCGATCGAGTCGAGGATCGAACGCATGGCGGCCGGCGTCAGCGCGGTCGCGGTCGAGCGCGACAGGAGCGCCCGCATCGGCGCCAGCAGGATCGGGTCGCGTCGCGCTTCCAGTCCTTCACGAAACGAGTTGACCCAGCCGACCTCGCGGAACAGGCGCAGCACCTGACCGAAGCAGAGCAGGATGCCGACGACCAGCACGCCGATGATCAGGCCGTTCAGGCCCGGATTGGTCATGAAGGCGGAGATGATCTGACGCGACAGGATCGCCGCCAGGAAGCCGGCGAGGATCAGGAAGATGACCATCGAAAGCAGAAAAACCCGAGGCGAGGACAACCGGCCCGGATCATAGACCCGCGGCGACCGCTCCGCTTTCAGATCATCCGCAGTCCCCGCCATCGCGGTTTCCTCCTTCGCCGCTTCCTTCGTCCATTTGGGGTCGAAACTTACACGCTTATATGGGCTTGCCTAGCAGGAACAAAACCCCGCCCACGTCACAGGCCCTTGTTGAGCGTGGTCTCCAGTTCAGCGATCAGCCTGGCATTGGCGGCCAGGACCGTGCCGGTGCCGAACATGTCGTCACGGCCATGGATATCTGACACATAACCGCCCGCTTCACGCACGAGCAGCATGCCTGCGGCGATGTCCCAGGGCATGACGGTCTGCTGGACGATCGCGTCGAAACGACCCGCGGCGACCCAGGCGAGGTCGAGCGCGGCCGAGCCGATCGAGCGGAGGCCGCCTGAATTGGCCATCAGATTGCGCAGCTGCCGGCTGGCGCCGGCGTGGTCCGGCAGGCCAAGATGGGGGATCGAGAGCGAGACGAGCCCATCGGTCATCTGACGGCGATTGGCGACGCGGAGGCGGCGGTCGTTGAAGAAGGCGCCCTGGCCCTTCTCGGCCGTGAACAGCTCGTCCATGAGCGGATTGTACACCACCGCCGCGACGATCTGTCCCTCCCGCTCCAGGGCGATCGAGATCGCGAAGAGCGGGATGGCGTGCAGGAAGTTCGTCGTGCCGTCGATGGGGTCGACGATCCAACGCTGGCTCGTGTCGGCGCCTTCGACCTGGCCGCGCTCCTCCATCAGGAAGCCGAATTCCGGCCGCGCGCGGGAGAGCTCCTCATGGATCGTCTTCTCGGCTTCGAGATCGGCCCGCGTCACGAAATCGCCCGGCCCCTTGACCGACACCTGCAGGTTCTCCACCTCGCCGAAATCCCTGGCCAGCCGGCGACCGGCCTTGGCGGCGGCGCCGACCATGACGTTCATGAGTGCGGAACGGGCCATGATGTCCTTCCAGAGTAGTGCTCGGTAGAGGGCGAGCCGGCGCGCAGGCCGCGTCGGTCGGCGGTGCCGCTGCGTACCGGGCTCAGTTGGCCCGGCTCACATAGGTGATGTCGTTGGTATCGACGATGATCTTCTCGCCGGCCCCGATGAAGGGCGGCACCAGAATGCGGATGCCGTTCTCCAGCACCGCGGGCTTGTAGGACGACGACTGCGTCTGCCCCTTCACGACCGGGTCCGCCTCGGCGATCTCGAGCGTCACCTGGTCGGGCAGCGAAATGCCGATCGGCTTCTCCTCGTAGAGTTCGACGGTCACGGTCATGCCGTCCTTCAGGAAGGCGGCACGGTCGCCGACGAAATCCTGCGACAGTTCGAGCTGGTCGTAGGTCTCGCTGTCCATGAAGACGAGCATGTCCTCCTGCGCGTAGAGATAGGTGAAGTCCTTCTGCTCCAGGCGAACCCGCTCGACCGTCTCGGAGGCGCGGAAGCGTTCGTTCAGCTTGGTGCCGTCGATGACGTTCTTCATCTCGACCTGGTTGAAAGCGCCGCCCTTGCCGGGCTTGACGTGGTTGGTCTTGACCGCGACCCAGAGCCCGCCATTGTGTTCGATGACGTTGCCGGGGCGGACCTCATTGCCGTTGATCTTCATTGGGAAGCCGTTCGTTTCCAGAATTTCGTGCTGATTGCTCGGCTGTCCCTTGGCCCAAATCCGTCGCCGAAACAAGAGCGGCGGCGGAGAAGCGCGGGCGCCGCGGTCAATGGCGGTTGGCCCGCTCCAGCGCTTTTTGCTTCTGCTCCTCGGAGAGGCCGTCCATCAGGTCATCCAGTTCGCGATCCTGAAGGCCGGCACGCCGGGCCTTGATGTACCAACTCGCCGCTTCGATCGTGTCGGGCTCGGTGCCGTAGCCGTAGATATAGGCCTTTGCCAACTGGCTCTGCGCCGCAATGTTTCCGGTATGAGCGGCGTGCCGCAGCAGCTTGAACCCCTGTTCGAAATCGCGCTCTCCGCCCTTGCCCGAAAACAGCCAGGTCGCCAGTTCGACCCTTGCCGCCGTCATGCCGCCACGGGCAGCTTGCGTCAGCCATCTCCGCGCTTCGGGAAGATCCCGCGTCAGACCGTCGATTTCACCCGCCAGCCAGTTGGCATAGGCATATTGCGCGTCCGGTACGCCCTTCGCCGCGGCCTTTCGATACCAGGACGCCGCTTCCTTCTTCTGTGCATCGCCGCCCGTCTTCAGCAGGCGCTGGGCGTAGTTGAACTGGGCATTGGCATTGCCCCCCTCCGCCGCCTGCCTGAGCAGGCGGTCGGCGAATTCCTCGTTCTTCTCGACATATTGCCCGTCGAGCAGCATCAGCGCGTACTGGAACTGGGCTGCGGGCACGCCGGCCTCCGCCGCGCGGGCGTACCATTCGGCGGCCTTCTCGCGGTCGGTCGGAACGCCCAGGCCGCCAGCATAGATCTCGCCGAGGAGGGTCTGCGCCGCAGGATCGCCGCTCTCGGCGAGGGGCGTCGCCAAACGGATGGCAGTCAGGAAACGGCCGAGCTGGAAAGCGGTGAAGGCAGCGTCTTCCGGCTTGTCGCCGAACCGGCCCTTGTCGAACTCTTCGGCCAGGTCACCCTGCTGCTGGCCGGTGGGAAGCCTGCGGCCGTCCGGCTTCGAGGTCCGGAACTCCGACGCGCCGACCAAGCTCTCATCGTCTTGATCGGTCGACTGGGCGCCGGCGGGGCCGCAGATGCCGAGGACGACCAGGAATACGACGAGTCGCCGCCGCATCAGGGCCCCTCGTCGCTGAAGCGGGGCGCCTCGGCATCGAGCGCCTCGTTGATCGCCGCGACACGCTCGGCCGGTGTTTCGGGGCCGGAGAAGACGGCCATCGAGAGGGCGACGAAGTCGGCGCCTGTCGCCGCCACGGCAAGGGCGCTTTCGGGGATCGAACCGCCCATCGTCACGCAGGGGATCGAGACCATCTGCGCCCACCATTCCGACATTGCGAGGTTACGCGGATGGGGGTCGGGCTTGTTGTCGTAGCCGATACGGCCGAAGAAGATGTAGTCCGGCTGCGCCTCGCCGATCTCCAGCGCTTCGTGGCGCGTCTTCGCACCGCCGGCCCCGAACATCAGTTTTCCGTCGAAGCGCTCCATCGTTTCGGCCATCGCGGCGCGGGCGTTTTCCAGATGGACGCCGTCGGCGCCAACACGGCCGGCGACACGCGTGTCGTCGGCCACCATCACGGCGACACCCCGTTCATGGGCGATTTCGACGATCCGGGTGGCCAGCGCCTGCATGGATTTCTCGTCGCGTCCGCCCGCCGGCAGGATCAGCGAAGCGACATCGCCGCCCGAGATGGCCGAACGGATCGCGCTGACGAGATCGTCATCGCTCTCGATTGGCGGCGCGATCAGAACGAGACGGCAACGGTCGGACAACGTTTTGGCCATGGTCTCCTCGGCGCGGGTTCAAGTGCCCTCTAGGGCGGCCCTTCATGGCCGCATCAAGGCGAAAGTGCTTGTAGGACGATGTGCCGCGCGGGTTCAACCGACGGCCTTGCGCGAAATTGTCTCGATTGCGGCGGCGCCGGACTTGTCTATTGTTGGCGCGGTCGCGCTGGGGGAGGAGACAATGACAAACGCCTACGAGACCGGACTTGAGAAATGTCCGGCGAACTATCAGCCAATGAGTCCGCTGTCGTTCCTCAAGCGTGCCGCGGACGTGTGGCCGGAGCGGACCGCCATCATCCACGGATCGCTGCGCCGCAGCTATGGCGAGTTCTACACGCGGTCCAGGCAGCTCGCCTCGGCGCTCTCGAAGCGTGGCATCGGCAAGGGCGATACGGTCACCGTGATGCTTTCGAACACGCCTCCGATGCTCGAGTGCCATTTCGGTGTGCCGATGATGAAGGCCGTGCTGCACAGCCTCAACACCCGGCTCGACGCAGCCGTCATCGCGTTCCAGCTCGACCATGCCGAATCCAAGGTGGTGATCGTCGACCAGGAGTTTTCGGCGGTGATGAAGGACGCGCTGGCGAAAGCGAAGGTCGAACCGTTCGTCATCGACTATGACGATCCCGACTTCGGCGATGACGGACCGTTCCGCAAGGGCGACCCGATCGGTTCGCTGGACTACGAGGCGCTGGTGGCGGAAGGCGATCCGGACTTCGACTGGTCGTTGCCCGGCGATGAATGGGACGCCATCGCCCTCAACTACACCTCCGGCACGACCGGCAATCCCAAAGGGGTCGTCTATCATCATCGCGGTGCGGCGCTGATGGCCTACAACAATACGGTCCATGCCGCGATCGGCGGCGGCTCGGTCTATCTGTGGACCTTGCCGATGTTCCACTGCAATGGCTGGTGCTTTCCCTGGACGCTGGCGGTGACCGGCTCGACCCATGTCTGCCTGCGCTGGGTGCGCGCCAAGCCGATCTACGACGCCATCGCCGATCACGGCGTCACCCATCTCTGCGGGGCACCGATCGTGATGAGCCTTCTGATCAATGCGGCGGACGAGGAGCGGCGCGATTTCCCGCAGACGGTGACGTTCAACACGGCCGCCGCGCCGCCGCCGGGCGCGGTCCTCGCGGCGATGGCCGATGCGGGGTTCAACGTCGTCCATCTCTACGGGTTGACCGAGACCTACGGGCCCTCGGTCGTCAATGAATGGAAAGGCGAATGGGACGGCCTCGACCGCGATGGGCGGGCGGACAAGAAGGCGAGGCAGGGCGTCCGCTATGCCGGGCTGGAGGATCTGACGGTCCTCGATCCGGAAACGATGGAACAGGTTCCGCACGACGGGCGGTCGATCGGCGAAGTCATGTTCCGCGGCAATATCGTGATGAAGGGCTACCTGAAGAACGCGGATGCGACGGCGGAGGCCTTCGAAGGCGGCTGGTTCCACTCCGGCGACCTCGGCATCATGCATGAGGATGGCTATATCGAACTGAAGGACCGCTCGAAGGACATCATCATTTCCGGCGGCGAGAACATCTCCTCGATCGAGGTCGAGGACGTGCTCTACAAGCATTCTTCCGTCGCCGCCTGCGCGGTGGTGGCCCGGCCCGACGAAAAATGGGGCGAGACGCCGATCGCCTATATCGAGTGCAAGCCCGGGCGCTCGGTCGATGCGGAGGAACTTGCCAGGCACTGCAATGAGAGGTTGGCGCGCTTCAAGGTGCCGAAGGACTTCCTCTTCGAGGAGATCCCCAAGACCTCGACCGGCAAGATCCAGAAATACAGGCTGCGCGACCGGATTCGGAAAGGTTGATAAATCGACTCTCGTTAGGTGTTTGTTAACCTTTGTACGGCATGTTTCGGGACATCCGGCTCGTGCCGGATTCATCCGGACGGTTCCTTCCTTCCGTTTGACGCTCCCTGTAAGACTTCTTATGGTCGTTCCTCGTGAGCGGCCTTTTTTTTGGCTTCAGGTCCGGCCGATCTTCGGCGGGCTCGGTAGCCAGAAGCGTTGTTCCCGCTATCCCCTGTCGTTAACTGTTCTTTAAGGCTATGCTTGCCGACAGGAGGCCCATGCGCCAATTTTCCTCGACCGCCGGACGAGGGCACGGCATGGCGGATGGGTGCATCCGCCGAAGCGCGGAACGAGGGCGAACAGCGATGAACGACACCAGCAGGAAAAGCGGCGAAACGGTGCGGCTTGCGGAGCGGCGGATCTTCTCCAAATCGTTCCGGGAGCTTTATTCGACCGGGATGACGCTGGTCGAGGACGCTGCCGGCTATCTCGATGGCGAGGGCCGGATCGCCGCGCGCCAGCTGGATCGCCTGCCGGCGACGCTCTATGCGGCCGAAGTCGATGCGGCTGACGACGCGGCTGATGCAGATCGCCTCCTGGCTTCTCCTTCAGCGTGCCGCCAATGCCGGTGAAATGACGCGTGAGCAGGTGGTCGTCGAGAAGAAGAAGGTGAAGCTCGATACAGCCGATTCCGATCGCGGGGCGCCGGGATGGGATCAGTTGCCGGAGGCTTTCCTCGATCTGGTCGATCGATCGCTGTCGCTGCAGCGCCTCGTCCGCCGCGTCGACAGTGAAATCTATGAGCGCGGGAGCCCCGCCGAGGAAGAGACGGCCGAGAATCCCGTCGGAGCGCAGATCGATCTGCTGCGGACCGCCTTCGGCCGCTGACGGCGTCTGCCAAAGCACGTCTCCAGCAATCTCCGCTGGAAATGTTTCTTTTTTGTTCACATTCTCTGGCGATGCTGACGGCCATGGCACAGACTTCGTCCATGGCAAGCGCACCGATTCGCATCATCGGCATCGATCCCGGGCTCCGGCGGATGGGCTGGGGCATCGTGGAGACGCTGGGCTCGTCGCTGCGCTTCGTCGGGGCGGGCACGATCACGTCGGACGGCAAGGCCGATCTGGCCAGCCGGCTCTGTCAGCTTCACGACGGGCTGACCGAGGTGGTGCATCGGGAGCAACCGGACGAGGCAAGCGTCGAGATCACCTTCGTCAACAAGGACGCCGGAGCCACGCTCAAGCTCGGCCAGGCACGCGGGATCGCCATGCTGGTGCCGGCGCGCGCTGGCCTGCCGGTCGCCGAGTATGCGCCGAACGCCGTGAAGAAGGCGGTGATCGGGGTCGGCCATGGCGACAAGAAGCAGATCCAGATGATGCTGCGCATCTTGATGCCGAAGGCGCGCTACGACAGCGACGACGCGGCCGACGCGCTCGCCATCGCGATCTGCCATGCCCACAACAGGGTGGGGGATGCCGCCCGCCGGGCGCTCCTGAAGGCGGTTTAGGCGGGACTTTGTTCTTGACCTGTTCTGTTCAGTAGGATATTTTCCGAAAAATTCCTACTCAGGAGGCTCGATTGCGTGTTTCGGACAAAGGTCAGGTGACGCTCCCCAAAGCCCTGCGTGAGGCGGCCGGAATCAGCGCGAATTCGGAGGTAAGGATCAGCCTCGAAGGCGGTCGTATCGTGGTCGAGCGAGCCGATCAGCGGCATTCACAGGCGATCGCCGAGAGGCTGCGCCGCTTTAACAAGGCGCTCGATGCCCTGGCCGGTACCGGCGATCCATCGATCAGGACGGATGATGTGATGGATGCCACGCGTGGTTGAATCCGCCGTGCTGGTCGATTCCAATGTCCTCATCGATATCTCGTCGCGGGATCCGGTCTGGTATGCGTGGTCACGCGATCGCCTCGAAGGCTTCGCCGGAGGACGTCTGGTGATCAATCCCATTATCCTCAGCGAGTTTTCCGTTCGGTTCGACCGCTATGAAGCGGTTGAGGAAGCGCTGTGAGCCGCTGGAACTCGACCGGGAGAACCTGCCGTGGGAAGCAGGCTATCTGGCAGGCCGCGCCTTCTGGGCCTACCGAAGGGCGGGCGGGGTCCGCGAGCGGACTTTGCCCGACTTCCTGATCGGCGCGCATGCCTATGTGATGGGCCACCGCCTCCTGACCCGCGACGGCCGCCGCTATCGGAGGTATTTCCCGGATCTTGTTCTGATCGCGCCCGATGAGGGAGAGGCCGCATGATCGGCAGGTTGAAGGGAACGGTCGACGAGATCGCCGACGATCATGTCATCCTCGACGTCCACGGCGTCGGCTATGTCGCCCATTGCCCGATGCGGACGCTGGCTTCCCTCCACGAGGGCGAGGCGGCGGTCCTGCAGATCGAGACCATCGTCCGCGAAGACCTGATCCGCCTCTACGGCTTTTCCAGCGGGCTGGAGCGGGAATGGTTCCGGCTGCTGATGACGGTGCAGGGCGTCGGCGCCAAGGTGGCGCTTGCCATTCTCTCCACGCTGGCGGCCTCCGACCTCGCCAACGCCATCGCGCTGCAGGACAAGGCGATGGTGGCGCGGGCGCCGGGCGTCGGGCCGAAGGTCGCCCAGCGCATCGTCAGCGAACTCAAGAACCGGGCACCCGCGCTCGGCGGTGCACTCACGCCGGCCAGCGGCCTGGCGCAGGACCTCGGGGAGGGCGTCGCGCCTGCGCCGATCACGGACGCCGTCTCCGCCCTCACCAATCTCGGCTATGGCCGTGACCAGGCCGCCGCGGCCGTCGCGGCGGCTTTGAAGAGCGCCGGCGAGGGCGCCGACAGCGCCAAGCTCATCCGACTTGGTCTGAAGGAGTTGGCAAGCTGACATTTTCTTACCCACGGCCTATGTTCTTACAGAAGTGGATTCGTAGTCGAGGAGCAGAGCCGTAATGGGATCAGTGACGACAATGACCTCCAAAGGACAACTGACTATTCCGAAGGATGTTCGGGAACAACTAGGTCTGCAACCCGGGACGCGATTCTATGTGACGGTCCGGGGGGGAGATCGTCGCAATGCCGAAGAACCGCAAGCTGGCGGATCTGGCTGGCTGTCTGGGTCGGCCTCCCAACGGCAAAAGTCTGAGCATTGAAGAAATGGACGAGATGCTCGGCGCAGTCATCCGCACCGATGACGCGCGCATCACGGGCGATTTGAAAGAAAAGAAGCGTTGATCGGCGTCGATACCAACGTGTTGCTGCGCTTTCTGGTCGACGACCATCCAGAGCAGAACCGGCTGGCTCGGGCATTCCTGTCGGAGCGCGACGCTCGCGATCCCATCTTCGTCTGCGCCGTAACGCTGGCGGAGACGGTCTGGCTTCTGTCGCGCGGTCTCGGTTATTCCACGAAAGACATCAGACAACTGATCAGCGAGCTTCTCGCCAGCGAGGGGGTCGTCATGGAACATGCAGAGCGGCTCGGAATGCTGCTCGCATCGGACGTAACGATACAAGCGGATATCGCTGGCTATCTGATCGCATGGGCCGGATCAGCAGCTGGCGCGCGAGGAACCCTGACCTTCGACCGTCGGGCCGCCGCCACGGTTCCCGGCATGGAGCTGCTGCAATGAGTCGAGCCCGACCGCCTGATCGACGCCGAGAAGCGTGGCGAGGACATCGACCTGACGCTGCGCCCGCAGACGCTCGATGATTTCGTTGGGCAGGCGGCCGCACGCGCCAATCTCAAGGTGTTCATCGAGGCGGCCAAGAGCCGGGGTGAGGCGCTGGACCACGTGCTGTTCGTCGGTCCGCCCGGTCTGGGCAAGACGACGCTGGCGCAGATCATGGCGCGCGAACTCGGCGTCAATTTCCGCTCGACGTCCGGGCCGGTGATCGCCAAGGCCGGCGATCTGGCGGCGCTGCTGACCAATCTGGAGGACCGGGACGTTCTCTTCATCGACGAGATCCACCGCCTCAGCCCGGCCGTCGAGGAAATCCTCTATCCGGCGATGGAGGATTTTCAACTCGACCTGATCATCGGTGAAGGGCCGGCCGCGCGCAGCGTGAAGATCGATCTCGCCCGCTTCACGCTCGTTGCCGCCACGACGCGCCTCGGCCTGCTGACGACGCCGCTCCGCGACCGGTTCGGGATTCCCGTCCGGCTCGAATTCTACTCTGCCGAAGAGCTGGAGCAGATCGTCCGGCGCGGCGCGCGACTGATGGGCCTGCCGATGACCGACGATGGCGCGAGGGAGGTGGCGACCCGGGCGCGGGGGACGCCGCGCATCGCGGGACGGCTGCTGCGCCGGGTGCGCGATTTCGCCGAGGTCGCCAAGGCCGAAGCAGTCGATGCCAGGATCGCCGACGAGGCGCTTGACCGTCTCGAGGTCGACAAGCGCGGGCTCGATTCGCTCGACCGGCGTTATCTGTTCCTCATCGCCAGACATTTCGGCGGCGGGCCGGTCGGGATCGAGACCATTGCAGCCGCGCTTTCCGAGCCACGCGACGCCATTGAGGACATTATCGAGCCTTACCTGATCCAGCAGGGGTTCATCCAGAGGACGCCGCGCGGCCGGATGATGACGGCGGGCGCCTGGAAACATATCGGCCTGCCGGCGCCGAAGGATGTCGCGGCGATGCAAGCGAGCCTCTTCGAGGAGGAGTGATGGCGACCCGCCGCGACATGATCAAGGTTCTCGGCGGAGCTGCGCTGGCCGGGTTGACCGCGACATCGGCGCTCGCGGCCGAGACCTTCGTCCGCCTGCGCGTGCAGCGCTACGCCCTGACGCCGCCCGGTTGGCCGCAGGGACTGCCGCTGCGTGTGGCGATCATGAGCGACCTGCACGCCTGCGACCCATGGATGACGCCGTCGCGCATCCGGCGCATCGTCACCGCGATGAACGGGCTGCAGGCCGACATTCATCTGCTGCTTGGCGACTTTATCTCCGGCATGGCGCTCTCGACGGGCCCGGTGCCGATCGATGCGTGGTCGAAGGAACTCGGCCGGCTGCGGGCGCCGCTCGGCGTCCACGCCGTGCTCGGCAATCACGACTGGGCCGACGATCCGACGACGAGGATGAGCCTCGGCAGTCCGTCGCAGGTTCGCGAGGGACTGCTGAGGAACGGAATCGCCGTCTACGAAAACGATGCACGCCGAATCGAGACCGAAGCCGGTGCGTTCTGGCTCGCCGGTCTCGGCGACCAGATCGTCTGGGGACTGCTGCCGGGGCGCGAGCGACTTTCGCCGCGGGACGATCTGCCGGCCACCCTTTCCATGATCCAGGATGACGGGGCGCCGGTGCTGCTGATGGCGCACGAGCCGGATATCCTTCCCGATGTGCCGGAGCGGGTCAGCCTGACGCTGTCCGGTCACACCCATGGCGGACAGATCGTCCTGTTCGGATGGGCTCCGGTGGTGCCCCGAGTCCGGCCGGATCTTCGCTATCGCTACGGCCACTATGTCGATGGAGGCCGCCATCTGCTGGTGACGGGCGGCATCGGCTGTTCCATCCTTCCGATCCGTTTCGGCATGGCGCCGGAGATCGTCCTGCTGGAGCTGGGTGGTCCGTCGCCGGTCGCCTGAACGTTCAGCCGTTGGAATCGTCGGAATCGTGGGGCGGCGGCAGATCCTCGATCATGTCCAGCACCTGGCGTTCCGCCCGCCGGTCAAAAGCGTCGACGATGCCGAAGGCGCCGCCCCAGCCCCACATCGCCCAGCCGAAGCCATTGCGCTCGGCGAGCGCGATCGAGGCGCGGTAATAGGCGGCCCGATCGCTGGGCGGGGTAACGAAGGGTTTGCCGTATTCTTGGCGGATCATGCCGAATTCGCCGAGAAATATTCGGTCGTTGGGAATGCCGTGCCGCTCCGCCCATCTGCTCACGGTCTCGAACGGCTCGCCCATCACCTGGCGCAGTTCGTCCTCGCTGTCGATCAGCGCGAATTCCTCCCCGATATAGGCTGCGATGCCGGCACGGCGCAGGATCGGCGCTTCGGAACGAACCCGCCGAAGCGTCATGTCGAGAGCTTCACGCGCCTCGTCCTCGTTTTCGCCGTAGGGCGGGAATGGCAGGCCGGAAACGTGCGGCGCGACATCCCCCGCCCAACTCGCTCCCTGATGGGTCAGGAGGAATGGCGCGTAGGAGTGGAAGGTGAACAGCGTCCAGTCGTCGAAGGGGGCCGGATCAAGCGCCCCCAGCCCCTCGGCGCTGCTCATGCAGCCACCGGTCGCGACAATTGTGAGATCAGGCGCCTCGGTGCGGATTGCGCGATGAAGCTCTTCCATCCGCCGCTGCCAGACGGTGGCGGCACGTCCCGCGCACTCTGTCGGTGGCTCGTTGATCGGCTCCAGGGCGACCGTCGCCGTTTTGAAGGTGGCGAGGCGGGAGGCGAAGTCGCCGACCAGACGCAGATAGTCCGTCCAGAGCCGCTCGTTGCTGAACAGCCTATGGGGCGTTTCGCCATCGGGTATCACGTGCAGGTCGAGGATGACCCGGAACCCGGACTCCTCGAGAAGCGTGATACTGTCGATCACCGAGGCTTCCAGTTCCTCGCGCAGAGGCCGTGCGTTGGGAGACAGAAGCGGCCGCGGATCGACCGGGACGCGGATGGTGTCGATCCCTGCCTGTCGCACCTCGCGCAATTCGTCGTCCGTCACATACTGCCGCCATTCCGGAAAAGGCAGCATCACGGAGCGGTCACCCCACTGGTCTTCGGACGGCCAGGTCACCCAGATGTCCATGTTGAGGCCTCGCCCCGGCCGAAACCCAGCGGCAAGGGCCGGGGATGCGGCCGCCAGAACCATTGTGGCGGCGAGCGCGGAAAGGAGGCCGGGCTTGAGCCACGGCAAACGGAATGCCATCAGGAAAGGCTCCTGTCGTGATCGATCGGCCGGACCTTGCCGCGCCGGCCGAAGAAGGAAAAGCGCTATGAGCCATCATGATGAATCGTCGGCAGCGCCCGCCGCTCCTGAAGCGGACGGTCTGGCCGGGCGGATCGACAATGGCGTCCACCGGCTGGCGGCACGGGTCTATTATGCGGACACCGACTTCTCCGGCGTCGTCTACCACGCGCGCTACCTGGAGTTCATGGAGCGGGGCCGGTCGGATTTCCTGCGGCTGCATGGCATATTGCATACGGAACTCATCGACCGGCCCGAGGCGGAGGCGCTCGTCTGGGTTGTCCGGCGCATGGAGATCGACTTCCGTGGTCCGGCCCGGATCGACGACGTCCTGACAGTGGAAACGGCGTTCGAGGCGATCGCAGGAGCCCGCGTCACGATGGCGCAGCGCATCCTTCGCGGAGGGCAGGTCCTGATCGAAGCGACCGTCCACGTCGCGATCATCGGCCGCGACGGTCGTCCGCGGCGACTGCCGCAGGCGTGGCGCAACGCCTTTGGTGCAACGGCGCTGCCGCGTTCCTGATTGGCTGCCACAGTTCCGACACGAAATCCTAACGACGCATTAACTACGCCGTGTTAACCCTGTTTTCGCTGCACGAATGGGTGGCAAACGCCTTCCATTCGCCAAATTTACGCGAGAAAAGCCAAAGAACGGGTGTGTGGCAGTCCATTCGGCGTTAACCGCCGGCGCCCCGTCCGAACTTCAGGGGAACCCATATCATGGAACAGGTGGCATTGGCCGCACCGGGTGGCGATATCTCGCTCATCGACCTCTTCATGCAGGCGGGGTGGGTGGTCAAGCTGGTCATGGTCGGCCTGATCCTCGCCTCGATCTGGACCTGGGCGATCATCGTGGAGAAGATCATCGCCTTCCGTCGCATGCGACGCGCGCTGGACCGGTTCGAGGACACGTTCTGGTCTGGCCAGTCGCTGGAAGAGCTCTATCGCACGCTGTCGGACCGGCGCACCACGGGCATGTCCGCAATCTTCGTCGCGGCGATGCGGGAGTGGAAGAAGAGCTTCGAGCGCGGCGCGCGCAGCCCGGCGCCACTGCAGAGCCGTATCGACAAGTCGATGGATCTGGCCCTGGCGCGCGAGATGGAGGGGCTGGAGAGCCGGCTCGGCTTTCTCGCGACCATCGGCTCGGCCGCGCCGTTCATCGGCCTGTTCGGCACCGTGATCGGCATCATGACGTCATTCCAGGCTATCGCTGGCTCCAAACAGACGTCGCTTGCCGTGGTCGCCCCCGGCATTGCCGAAGCGCTGCTGGCGACGGCCATCGGCCTCGTCGCCGCGATTCCGGCGGTGATGGCCTACAACAAGCTGTCCGGCGACGCCAACAAGCTCGGCGGGCGCATGGAGGGCTTTGCGGACGAGTTCTCGGCCATCCTGTCGCGTCAGATCGACGAGCGCACCGCAGCCAATCGCAGCTCCGCCCAGGCGGCGGCGTAAGGGGCGCATCATGGCCATGGGAGCGCCGTCCAAGGCAGGATATCAGGGCCGCCGCGCCCGGCGTCGCCGCTCGCGGACCGGTACGATCTCGGAAATCAACGTGACGCCGCTGGTCGACGTCATGCTGGTGCTGCTGATCATCTTCATGGTCGCCGCGCCGCTGATGACCGTCGGTGTGCCGGTCGATCTTCCGAACACCGACGCCGCGCCGATGAACAGCGATACGGAACCGCTCGTCGTGTCCGTCGACGCCGAGGGCCGCATCTTCCTTCAGGAGACCGAGCTTCAGCTGGACGAGGTCGTGCCGAAGTTGCAGGCGATCAAGGGCGCCAAGGGCGATGCACGCATCTTCGTGCGCGGTGACAAGACCATCGACTATGGCAGCGTGATGCGGGTCATGGCGCGGATTCAGGCCGGCGGCTTCGGCAATGTCGGCCTCGTCACCGTGCAGGAGGAGGGCTGACCGCGCCTCATGAAGACCGGGCTCGTCACATCGATCGTTCTCCACCTTGCGGTGCTGGGTTTCGCAGTGTTCTCGCTCGCGGCGCCCAAGCCCTTCGAGGTGGATGAGGCTATTGCGGTGACGACGATCTCGGAAGCGCAGCTCAACCAGCTGGTCGAGGGCGAGAAAAAGGCCGCCAAGGAGAAGCCGCCGGCGCCCGAGAAGGTCGATGCACCGGAGCCGAAGCCCGACGCGATCCATGTCGGCAGCAATGTCGCCGATCTCGACAACGCCCCGGATGCCGTGCCTGCCGAGCGGAAGGTCGAAAGTTCGGCGCCCGCAGCGCCGCCCCTGCCGATGCCGCGCCCGGAGCGCAAGCCCGTCGAGAAGCCGGTGGAGGTGGCGAAGGCCGATCCGGAACCGGAGCCGGAGCCGAAGAAAGAGGCCAAGGCCGATCCGAAACCGGAGCCACAGGTCGATCCCGTCGCCGAGCTTCTCAAGAAGGCCGAGCAGGAGCGCAAGAAGCAGGAAGAGCAGCGCCGGGCGGACGAGGAACAGAAGAAGGCCGAGGCAAGGAAGAAGAAGGCCGCCGAGGAGGCCGAGCGCAAGAAGCGTGAACTCGCCGAAGCGGACGCCAGGAAAAAGGCCGAAGCGGAAGCGAAGAAGCTGGCGGAGGCCAAGGCGCTCGACGATGAGATCAAGGCGCTGATCAACAAGCAGAAGGAAAAGGGCGGCGGCGCCAAAGCCAGCACCAAAACCGCCGGCGCCGGCGCCTCGCGCACCAACGCGCCGAAACTCTCCGCCTCCGAGATGGCAGCGCTGCGCGATCAACTCGGTGGCTGCTGGAGCATCGATGCGGGCATTGTCGACGCCGACAACCTTCTGGTCACCGTGACCTTCTCGCTGGACCAGACCGGCAAACTCGAGGGCGATCCCCGGGTGAGCAAGTCATCGGGCAATCCGCAATTCGATCGCAGCGCCGTGCGCGCCATCCAGAAATGTAACGTCCAGGGGCTTCGCGTGCCCGAGGGCAAATTCGATACGTGGCGCGAGGTGATCGTCAATTTCGATCCCCGCGACATGTTCTTCTGATCCGTCGAGGACCAAGCAAAGTTTCATGATGACCCGATATCTCCCGTCTTCTTTCCCAGTTCGCCATGATCGTCGCCGCGCTGTTCTGGCTCGTCCTGCCAGCGCAGGCGGTCGTCGAGATCGACGTCAATCGCGGCACCGTTGAGCCGCTGCCGATCGCGATCACCGATTTCACGAGCCAGGACAATCTCGGCGCCCAGGTGACGGAGGTGATCGCCGCCGATCTGGCGCGATCGGGCCTGTTCCGGCCGATCGACAAGGCCGCCTTCATCGAGCAGATCAACAATCCGGACCAGACGCCGCGCTTCCAGGACTGGACCGCGATCGACGCGCAGGCGCTGGTGACCGGCCGGATCGTGCCCGACAATGGGCGGCTGCGGGCCGAGTTCCGCCTGTGGGACACCTATGGCCAGTCGCAGATCGTCGGCGAGCAGTTCTTCACCTCGCCGGACAATTGGCGGCGGGTCGCGCACATCATCGCCGACACGATCTACAAGGCGCTGACCGGTGAAGAGGGCTATTTCGACACGCGGATCGTCTTCGTCGACGAGAGCGGGCCGAAGGACCAGCGCAACAAGCGCCTCGCCATCATGGACCAGGACGGCGCCAATCTGCGCTACCTGACCAAGGGCGGGCAGATCGTGCTGACGCCCCGCTTCTCGCCCAACCGGCAGGAAGTCACCTACATGTCGTATGCCGATGGTCAGCCGCGGGTCTATCTGCTGCAGCTGGAGACCGGCCAGCGCGAACTGATCGGCAATATTCCCGGCATGAGCTTTGCGCCGCGCTTCTCGCCCGACGGTGGCAAGGTGGTGATGAGCATCGGCCGGCAGGACGGCAATTCCGACATCTTCACCATGGACCTGTCGAGCCGCACCATGCAGCGGCTGACCGACACCAGCGCGATCGACACCTCGCCCTCCTATTCGCCCGACGGCGGACAGATCGTCTTCACCTCCGACCGGGGCGGGCCGGCGCAGATCTACAAGATGAACGCCGACGGCTCGGGCCAGACGCGGATCAGCTTCGGCAATGGCAGCTACTCGACGCCCGTCTGGAGTCCCTCGCGGCGACCTGGTCGCCTTCACCAAGCAGACCGGCGGCGAATTCGCCATCGGCGTGATGAAGCCGGACGGCTCGGGCGAGCGCATTCTCACCTCGGGCTTTCTGGTCGAGGGGCCGACATGGGCGCCGAACGGCCGTGTCATCATGTTCTTCAGGGAAGAACCGGGCAGCGGCCCGAAGCTGCGCTCGATCGACCTGACGGGCCGGAACGAACAGGCCATTCCGACGCCGGCTTTCGCGTCGGATCCAGCCTGGTCGCCCCGGCTCGACTAAGGAGAATTGGGCGGCTGGACGGTGAAATACCGAGCAGCCGTCGCCATTGTGCCGCAATCAGCACTAGCGTGCGGCGCCGTGGGACGGGGACTGCCGATATGGGGACGATGGCTGCGGCCACGTTGATCGGCGGTTCGATCTGGAACCAGAGGGGGCTGCGGCCGCCGCATATCAAGGGGTAGCGACCATGCGTCGTTTCGTTGAACTTTCCCGCAATCCGGCCATGATCGCGCTCGTCGGCGCGCTTGCACTGGCTGGCTGCGCATCCAAGAAGAACGTGCCGAATTCGGCCGCGGAACTCGGCCTCAGCGCCGCCGGCAGCGCCCAGCCCGGCACGCCGCAGGACTTCACGGTCAATGTCGGCGATCGCGTGTTCTTCGACACCAACTCCTCCGTCATCCGCGCCGATGCCCAGCAGACGCTGGCCAAGCAGGCGCAGTGGCTGAGCCAGTATCCGAACTACGCGATCACCGTGGAGGGCCATGCCGACGAGCGAGGCACGCGCGAATACAATATTGCCCTTGGCGCACGGCGCGCCGCCGCGGCCCGCGACTATCTGATCAGCCGCGGCGTCGCAGCCAACCGGCTCGACACAGTCTCCTACGGCAAGGAGCGTCCCGTCGCGGTCTGCGATGACATTTCCTGCTGGTCGCAGAACCGCCGCGCCGTCACCGTCCTGAAGTAGGGGAAGGGGGCGGCGCTGCCGTCCCTGTGACCCAACTGCAACAGCGGAGGGCAATCTTCTGCCCTCCGTATTTTCGGCAAAGTGATGTGCACCTATCGGATCCGATCCATCCGTCGGCTCTCGCCCGGCCGGATCGTCTCCGTAACAATGACTTTCGAGGACCTTCCCATGGCTCTGGCCAAATCCGCCCTCACGCGCGCCGCGCTGCTGACCGTTGCTCTTGTCTTGCCGTTCGCGCCCGCGCAGGCAGGGCCATTTTCGATTTTTTCGCGCGATGAGGAGCCGAAGGCTGCGCAGGTCGAGATGGCGCAGGCGACGGATCCGCGCGTCGCCCAGCTCGAAGAGCAGGTGCGGCGGCTGAACGGGCTGGTCGAGGATCTCAACTTCCAGATCCTGCAGTTGCAGGAGCAGGTGCGCAAGCAGCTGGAAGACATGCAGTTCCGCGTCGACCAGCTCGAGGGCAATCCGCCCGCGCAGGACGGCCAGTCCGGGGCGGCACAGGGCGACGAGCCTGGCCGCGCCAAGGCCGAGGATGAGGACACTCTAGCCCGAGTCGGGCGAGTGCTGCCAGCCGGCCACGATGCCGACGCCGGCGGAAGAGGCGAGGCTGCGCTGGGCGATGAGATGCCGATGGATGCGCATCAGTCGTCGGACGCCGCTGCAGGATGGCTCGTCCGTCGATCTCGGTGCGCCGCCGCGGGATCTCGGAACGCTGACGCTGGACGACATCGGCAATGTCAGGGCGACGGCCAATGCGCCGGCCGGCACCGACCAGACGACCGTCGCCTCGCTTCCCCCGGTGACGAACCCCAACGCGCTTTATCGCGAAGCCTATGACCGCGTCCTCGCCGGCGACTATGCCGGTGCTGAGGCCGGGTTTCGCCAGTTCGGCGAGAGCTATCCCGACGATCCGCGTGCAGCGGACGCCCAGTTCTGGCTCGGCGAAAGCCTTCGCGGCCAAGAGCGCTATGCCGACGCGGTCGAGGTCTTTCTCGACGGCACGAAGGATCATGCGCAGAGCGACAAGGCGCCGGACATGATGCTCAAGCTCGGGGCGACGCTGGCCGTCATGGGCCAGAAGGATGTGGCTTGCGAGACGCTGCGCTCGATCCCGGCCCGCTATCCCGAGACATCGGATGCCTTCCGTGTCCGGCTGTCGCAGGAGGAGGCCGGCGCTTCGTGCTGAGCGCCATGCTGGGACATTCTGACATCAGCGGCGTCCCGGTGCTATCCGGGGCGCCGTTTTCGCTTTCGCTGCCAGTCGAGGGACCGGTCGTCCTTGCCGTCTCCGGCGGCGGCGACAGCATGGCGATGCTGCATCTCGTCCGTTCCGCTCTGCTTTCGCGCGGCGAAGGCGGACGGCTGCACGTTGTCACCGTCGACCATATGTTGCGGCCGGAGAGCGCGTCGGAGGCGGAATTCGTTGCGCAGACGTGTCGGACGCTGGGCCTGCCGCATGAGACGCTGCAATGGCAGGGCGAAAAGCCGGAGAGAGGCGTGCAGGCCGCTGCGCGGCGCGCGCGCCACGGACTGCTAACCCGATATGCATTCGAGCGGCGCGCCGTCGTCCTCATCGCCCACACCGCGGACGACCAGGCCGAGACGGTGGCCATGAGGCAGCGGCGCAATGCGGAGGCCCGCGATCGGACTGGCGGGAATCGCGCCGGCAACGTTCTGGCGCAGCGGCGACGGCGGCAGCTGGTTCCTTCGACCCCTTCTCGATGCGCGGCGGGGGGCGCTGCGCGACTGGCTGGAGCGGCAGGGTCTTCCGTTTCGCGACGATCCGTCCAATCGCGACCGGCGCTTCGAGCGCATTCGCCTGCGTCAGGACGGGATCGACGTCGATCGACTGGTCGCCCAGGCGGCGGAGCGATCGAGCGGCGCGGGCGCGGCTTCAACCGTGCCGTCGCGGCGATGATCGCCGAGCGGGCGCGATTGGGATGGGCCGCAAATCCTCGCGCTGCGGGAATCGGGCGGAGAGTGATCCGACACATCCGGTAACGAACGAAACCATGCGCGTCCTGCTGGCATTCGCCGGCGGGCTCGACCACCGCCCGCCCGAAGGGGCGGTGCGGGATCTGCTCTCACGGATCGGCCGCAGCGGCAGCGCCAGCCTCGCGCGCTGCGTCGTCGAACGGCGGGGGGAGGCGGTCCGCATCCGCCGCGAGAAGCGGCACGCAGCGACGGCAAGGGTCTGCGGCAGCGGCAGGACCGAGAGGCCATATCCCTTCGCCTCGGCGGTCCCGCTCCAGGATCTCGACGTGGCGCGACAGATCGAACGTCTCTGCGGCCTCGATCCAACTCCCGCCCCGCCGGCGACAATCGTTCATAACATTATCGATTGAGCGCAAGGATCGCTTGGCACGCGCCCTTCGCGTCCCTATCTTGACCATGATTGGCAGGCGGGCTCGCATGCCGGCTCACCGAAACTGGACCCAAAATGAATCCTAACTACCGGAACTTCGTGCTGTGGGCGATCATCGCGGTATTGCTCGTGGCGCTCTTCAATCTCTTCCAGTCGCCGCAGCAGCGGTCGACCGGCTCGGAGATCGCCTATTCCGAGTTCATCCAGGCCGTCGATAGCGGCCGCGTGAAATCGGTGACGATCAGCGGCGACCGCATCACCGGCAGCTACAGCGACAGTTCCGTCCGGCTTCCAGACCTATTCGCCCGGCGATGAAGGTCTCGTGACGCGGCTGGAGCGCCAGAACGTCGAAATCCAGGCGCGGCCGGAGAGCGACGGGTCCAACTCGATCCTCGGCTATTTCCTGTCATGGCTGCCGATGATCCTGATCCTCGGCGTCTGGATCTTCTTCATGCGCCAGATGCAGTCCGGCTCCGGGCGGGCGATGGGGTTCGGCAAGTCCAAGGCCAAGCTGCTGACCGAGGCGCATGGCCGCGTCACCTTCCAGGACGTCGCCGGCGTCGAGGAGGCCAAGGAGGACCTCGAGGAGATCGTCGAGTTCCTGCGCGACCCGCAGAAGTTCCAGCGCCTCGGCGGCAAGATTCCGAAGGGCGTGCTGCTGGTCGGCCCTCCCGGCACCGGCAAGACGCTGCTGGCGCGGGCGGTGGCCGGCGAGGCGGGCGTGCCGTTCTTCACCATTTCCGGTTCGGACTTCGTCGAGATGTTCGTCGGCGTCGGCGCCAGCCGTGTGCGCGACATGTTCGAGCAGGCCAAGAAGAACAGCCCCTGCATCATCTTCATCGACGAGATCGACGCGGTCGGTCGCCATCGCGGCGCCGGCCTCGGCGGCGGCAATGACGAGCGCGAGCAGACGCTGAACCAGCTTCTGGTCGAGATGGACGGCTTCGAGGCGACCGAGTCGATCATCCTGATCGCCGCGACCAACCGTCCCGACGTGCTCGATCCGGCGCTGCTGCGTCCGGGCCGCTTCGACCGCCAGGTGGTGGTGCCCAATCCGGACATCGCCGGCCGCGAGCGGATCCTCAAGGTGCATGTCCGCAACGTGCCGCTGGCGCCGAATGTCGATCTCAAGGTGCTGGCGCGCGGCACGCCCGGCTTCTCCGGCGCCGATCTCGCCAACCTCGTCAACGAGGCGGCGCTGATGGCGGCGCGGCGCAACAAGCGGCTCGTCACCATGGCCGAGTTCGAGGACGCCAAGGACAAGGTGATGATGGGCGCGGAACGGCGTTCGTCCGCCATGACGCAGGCGGAGAAGGAACTGACCGCCTATCACGAGGCCGGCCACGCGATCGTCGCGCTGCACGTGCCGTCCGCCGATCCGGTGCACAAGGCGACGATCATCCCGCGCGGCCGTGCGCTCGGCATGGTCATGCAGCTGCCCGAGGGCGACCGCTACTCGATGAGCTACAAATACATGATCAGCCGCCTGGCGATCATGATGGGCGGGCGCGTCGCCGAGGAGATCAAGTTCGGCAAGGAGAACATCACCTCCGGCGCCGCCTCGGACATCGAGCAGGCGACCAAGCTGGCGCGGGCCATGGTCACCCAGTGGGGCTTTTCCGACAAGCTCGGCCAGGTCGCCTATGGCGAGAACGAGCAGGAGGTGTTCCTCGGCCACTCGGTGACCCAGAGCAAGAACATCTCCGAGGAGACGGCGCGGATCATCGACGGCGAGGTTCGCAAGCTGATCGACGACGCCTATGCCGAGGCGCGGCGGATCCTGACCGACGAGCACGATGGCTGGATCGCGCTGGCCGAGGGTCTTCTCGAATACGAGACGCTGTCGGGCGACGAGATCAAGCAGCTTCTCGCCGGCCACAAGCCGTCGCGCGACGCCGGCGACGATACGCCGCCCTCGCGCGGATCGTCGGTGCCGACGGCAGGCCGGCCCGCGGCCGGGCGAGCCGGACGGCGGACTGGAGCCGCAGCCGCAAGGCTAGAGTTCCGCAGGGATGTCAGAATCGGGGCCCGTCTCATCGCGATGAGGCGGGCTCTCGCTCGTGAGAGAGCGGCAGACCATGTTGCCGAAAGGGCAACGGCCGGCGGCAAAAGAGTTGCCAGCCGCCTGTTTGCCGCG
This sequence comes from uncultured Alphaproteobacteria bacterium, assembly GCA_963773525.1. Taxonomy (GTDB): domain Bacteria; phylum Pseudomonadota; class Alphaproteobacteria; order Rhizobiales; family Rhizobiaceae; genus Notoacmeibacter. The sequence goes on from CAVZBM010000002.1 coordinate 1,091,163, forward strand.
GCCGCGCCATCACTGTGCCCCAGGCGCTCCCTCTGAGTTTCTTTACCACAGACGATGATGCGCCGGTTCGGTAACGGGGCGACAAGTATCTTGATGCCACAAGCAGCATTCCTTGCGGCATAAGGATGCAGGGCAGAGGGCTTGCGAATGAGCAGACAATATTTCGGCACCGATGGCATTCGGGGCCGCGCCAATCGCGGCAAGATGACCGCCGAGATCGCGATGAAGGTCGGCATGGCCGCCGGCGTCGCCTTCAGGAATGGCGGCCATAAGCACCGCGTCGTGATCGGCAAGGACACCCGGCTCTCGGGCTACATGCTGGAGAACGCGCTCGTCGCGGGGTTCTGCGCGGCGGGCATGGACGTGTTCCTGCTCGGCCCGATCCCGACACCGGCCGTCGCCATGCTCGTCCGGTCGCTGCGGGCCGATATCGGCGTCATGCTCAGTGCCTCGCACAATCCCTATTTCGACAACGGCATCAAGCTGTTCGGTCCGGACGGCTTCAAGCTGTCCGACGAGATCGAGATGCAGATCGAAGCGCTGATGGATGAGGATCTGTCGCGACACCTCGCCAGCTCGGATGCGATCGGCAAGGCCAAGCGCGTCGACGGCGTCCAGGACCGCTATATCGAACACGCCAAGCGATCGCTGCCGCGTGCGCTCGATCTCAACGGGCATGCGGGTCGCCGTCGACTGCGCCAATGGCGCGGCCTACAGGGTCGCGCCCGCCGTGCTGTGGGAACTCGGCGCCGATGTCGTGGCGATCGGCGTCAGCCCGGACGGGCGCAACATCAACGATGAATGCGGCTCGACCAGTCCCGGCGGCGCTTGCCCGCAAGGTCCACGAAGTGCGCGCCGATATCGGCATCGCGCTCGACGGCGATGCCGACCGGATCGTCATCGTCGACGAGACTGGCCGCGAGATCGATGGCGACCAGATCATGGCGCTGATCGCCGAGAGCTGGCTCAACACCGGCCGCCTGGAAGGCGGCGGCGTGGTCGCGACGGTCATGAGCAATCTCGGTTTCGAGCGGCATCTGGCCAAGCTCGGCCTGTCGCTGGCGCGCACCAAGGTGGGCGACCGCTATGTGGTCGAGCATATGCGGGCCAAGGGCTTCAATGTCGGCGGCGAACAGTCGGGCCACGTCGTGCTCACCGATTACGGGACGACCGGCGATGGTCTGATCACGGCGCTGCAGGTGCTGGCCTGCATCCAGCAGGCGCAGAAGCCGGCGAGCGAGGTGCTGAGCCGCTTCGAGCCGGTGCCGCAGCTGCTGCGGAACGTTCGATACACCTCGCATGCTCCGCTGGAAAAGGACGAAGTCAAGGCCGCGATCGAAGCGGCGCGGAGCCGGCTCGGGACCAATGGCCGCCTCGTGATCCGCCCCTCCGGCACCGAGCCGCTGATCCGTGTGATGGCCGAGGGCGACGACACCCATCTCGTCACCACAATCGTCGACGAACTGGTTGAGGTGATCGACCAGGTCGCCTGATCGGCCGACACCGGAACAGCCCGATCGACCCCGTCGCCGGAGCGGCGGGGTTTTCTTGTTATGGGCGAGTCTTCGAGTCCGTTTTTCACCACATGCGTTAGGCTTAAGTGCCGATTAACGATTGTTCTTCATAGTGTGCCCCAATGAAACAGGCCGCGAACGTCGGCAGTATTTCACGGGGTACAACAATGAAACGCTCTGCGATCGTTTTTCTTGGCGCGGCGCTGCTGGCCTCGGCAGCCCATGGCCAGGCCTCTGCGGCCGATCTCTACGTTCCGGAACCGGAAATCATCGAGCCGGCGCCTGTCTATTACGAGCCGGCTCCGGTCGCCGATGCCGGCTTCGGCAGCTGGTATATCCGCGGCGATGTCATGTACGGCTTCAAGAACAAGATCGGTGACATCACCTATCGCACGCCCGACCGGTGAAAACAGCTTCGACGAGACCCATCTGGACAATAGCTGGGGCGTCGGCGGCGCAATCGGCGCCAATGTCCATAAGTACTTCCGGACGGAAGCTGGGCGTCGACTGGTACAAGAAGTTCGACTTCCGCGGATCGACCACCGGCACCTGCGGCGCCCCCGCCGTCGCCTGTACCTCCGACGACACGTCGAAGGTCAGCATCCTGACGATCATGGCCAATGCCTATGTCGATCTCGGCACCTATCACGGTTTCACGGCCTATGCCGGCGCCGGCCTCGGTGGCGCCCGCGTCAAATGGGACACGCTCTACAATGATGACGGCACGACCGTCACACCCCATGACGGCTATGCCGAATGGCGCTTCGCCTGGCAGTTGATGGCGGGCGCCTCCTACTGCCTGACCGAAGATTTCGAGGCCGATATCGGCTATCGGTTCCGCCAGATCGAGGGCGGCCGGATGTTCGCCTTCAATACCTTCAACGGCCCGGGCTAGGACGAGCGTATCACGAGCCACGAGGTCCGCGCCGGCTTGCGCTACAATTTCGGCGGCCCCAACCCGCGCTGCAAGACCTACGTGCCGCCGGCGCCGCCGCTGCCGCCCGCACCGCCCCCGGTCTACAAATAGTCCACGCGTCTATTCTGATCGAGGCCGCCCCATCCGGGCGGCCTTTTGCTTTTTTTCCTGGTCTTGCCGTCGCCGGCCTCATGCTTAACCGGGCTTTAACCGCGATGGTTAATGGTGACTGACACCAAGGAACCGGCGCCACGAAGCGGCGCTTCCCGATCCGGAGTCAGTCCATGCGTCAGCCGCTTTTCGTTCTTGCCGCCCTCGCCGGCTTCGCCTCGCCGTTCGGCCATGGCCGCGGATTACGACTACAATCCGCCGATGGTGGACGAAGCCGCGTTTCCGGCGATGCAGGAGTACATCGCCGGTCGAGACGGTGACGCGCTGGTATATTCGCGGCGATCTCGGCGTCGATGTGATGAACATTCCCGAGACATTCAATCCCAGCACGGATTCGGCGTCCTAACAAGCGTCGGCTCTCTCAGCGGGTCGGTCGCCGCCGGCTATCAGCTCAACGATCTCTTCCGGATGGAGGGGGAACTTGGCTTCACGGGCCTGGGCGATTACGATTCCGACCCCACGTGCACCACCTGTCCCGGCACCACTTCGACCGGCGCGGCGACGACGGTTCCCTGTACCGAGGAAACCGACGGGAACTCGCACGCCTGGACCTTTCTCGTGAACGGCTTCTTCGATTTCGGCACCTTCGCGCGCATCACGCCCTATGTCGGCGCCGGCGCCGGCATCGCCTATACCGACAATGGCGTCTACACCGAGACGCTCTGTACCGATAGCGCGAGCTGCAACCTGCAGCTTCGCCTTCATCTTTATACGGATGATCGCGAACGCGAATTTCATTTTGCGTATCAGCTCAGTGCCGGCGCCTCCTATGATCTGAACGAGAGGCTCAAGCTCGACCTCGGCTACCGGCTGTTCGCCATTCCGGGCGCAAAGCAGCTCGTCAGGGACGGCGACAGCGTCACGTTCGAGGACAGCACGATGCAGCATCAGATCCGCGTCGGCCTGCGCCTCGGTCTCTGAGCATCCATTCACTGCATGCCTCGCGATCTGCCGCCCGGTTCGAAAGACCGGGCGGATTGCCGCTTGACGCGACTCTCCGCCTGCCTCTAAGTCGGCGGCGGGCCATCCCTCCCCAACGAGGGACGCCCTATCTGCGAGGATAGGAGACATCGATGACAGATAACGCCAAGCCGGCGATCCGCCCGGCTCGCCCCTACTTTTCGTCCGGCCCCTGCGCCAAGCGCCCCGGCTGGACCGTTGAAGCCCTCAGCAACGCCCTTGTCGGCCGGTCTCACCGCGCCAAGCCCGGAAAATCGCGTCTCCAGCACGCGATCGACCTGACGCGGGAGGTGTTGCAGGTGCCTGACACCCACCGTATCGGCATCGTTCCCGGTTCCGACACCGGCGCGGTCGAGATGGCTCTATGGACCATGCTCGGCGAGCGTGGCGTCGACGTGCTGGCGTGGGAAAGTTTCGGCGCCGGCTGGGTCACCGACGTCCTCAAGCAGCTCAAGCTCGACGATTCGCGCAAGATCGAGGCCGGCTACGGCGAACTGCCCGATCTCGGCAAGGTCGATTTCGATCGCGATGTCGATCTTCACCTGGAACGGAACGACCTCCGGCGTCCGGGTGCCGAATGGCGACTTCATCCCCGACGATCGGGAAGGTCTGACGATCTGCGACGCGACATCGGCCGCCTTCGCGCAGGATTTGCCTTTCGACAAGCTCGATGTGGTGACGTTCTCCTGGCAGAAGGTGCTGGGCGGCGAGGCTGCCCACGGCATGATCATTCTCGGCCCGCGGGCGGTCGAGCGGCTCGAGAGGTTCACGCCGGATCGAGCCCTGCCGAAGATCTTCCGCCTGACCAAGGGCGGCAAGCTGATCGAGGGCATTTTCAAGGGCGAGACGATCAACACGCCGTCCATGCTCTGCGTCGAGGATTACATCGATGCGCTGGAATGGGCGAAGTCGGTGGGCGGCCTCGATGGTCTGATGCAGCGTGCCGACGACAACGCCAAGGTGATTTGGGACTTCGTCGACGACAATGGCTGGATCGGCAATCTGGCCAAGGACCCGGCGACCCGCTCCAACACCTCGGTCTGCCTGACCATCACCGATCCCGAGGTGCTGGCGCTCGACGAGGACGGCCAGGCCGCCTTCGCCAAGGGTCTCGTCAGTCAGCTCGACCAGGAGGGCGCCGCCTACGACATCGGCGCCTATCGCGACGCGCCGGCCGGTTTGCGCATATGGGCTGGCGCAACGGTCGAGACAGCCGATCTGCAAGCACTGATGCCGTGGCTCAGCTACGCCTACCAGACGCAGAAGAAGCAGCTCGGCTGATCCAGCGTTCCGACTTTGAGGATGGCGTTCGGGCGCCATCCGCCGTCATCCCATTTTTGCATCGCGGCTGAACGCCGCATCAAGGCAGGAGGCCGAGACAATGGCACCGCGCGTACTCATTTCAGACAAGCTTTCCGACGCTGCCGTCCAGATCTTCAAGGACAAGGGCATCGAAGTCGACTTCAAGCCGGAGGTCGGCAAGGACAAGGAAAAACTGGCCGAAATCATCGGCGACTATGACGGACTCGCGATCCGCTCGGCGACCAAGGTCACGGAAAAGCTGATCGAGAACGCCCCTCGGCTGAAGGTCATCGGCCGCGCCGGCATCGGCGTCGACAATGTCGACATTCCGGCCGCCTCGCGGAAGGGCATCATCGTGATGAACACGCCCTTCGGCAATTCCATCACCACGGCCGAGCATGCCATCGCGATGATGTTCGCGGTCGCGCGGCAGATTCCGGAAGCCAATACGAGCACCCATGCGGGCAAGTGGGAGAAGAGCAAGTTCATGGGCGTCGAGATCACCGGCAAGACGCTCGGGATCATCGGCGCGGGCAATATCGGCTCGATCGTCGCCGCGCGCGCCATCGGGTTGAAGATGAACGTCATCGCCTACGACCCGTTCCTGACGCAGGAGCGTGCCGTCCAACTCGGCGTCAAGAAGGTCGATCTCGACGAGCTGTTCGCCCGCGCCGACTTCATCACGCTGCACACGCCGCTCACCGACAAGACCCGTCACATCATCGACGCCAAGGCGCTGGCGAAGATGAAGGACGGCGTCCGTATCATCAACTGCGCGCGCGGCGGACTGATCGTGGAAGCCGATCTGGTCGAGGCGCTGAAGAGCGGCAAGGTCGCCGGGGCCGCGCTCGACGTGTTCGAGGAGGAGCCGGCCAAGGACAATCCACTATTCGGCATGGACAATGTGGTCTGCACGCCGCATCTGGGCGCGTCGACCAGTGAGGCGCAGGAGAACGTCGCCCTGCAGGTCGCCGAACAGATGAGCGATTACCTCAACACCGGTGCGGTGACCAACGCGATCAACATGCCGTCGATCTCGGCGGAGGAAGCGCCGGTCCTGAAGCCGTTCGTGAAGCTGGCCGAGATGCTGGGCTGTTTCGTCGGCCAGGTCACCGATTCGCCGATCCGCGAAGTCGAGATCATCTTCGACGGTTCGACCGCGGCGATGAACACCCGGGCGCTGGTTTCGGCCGCGGTGTCGGGCCTGATGCGGCCGCAGATGCCGGAGGCCAACATGGTCTCCGCGCCGCTGCTGGCCAAGGAACGCGGCGTGATCATCTCGGAGGTGCGACGCGACAAGTCCGGCGTCTTCGACGGCTACATCATGCTGCGCGTCAAGGCCGACGACATCACCCGATCCGTCGCCGGCACCGTCTTCTCGGACGGAAAGCCGCGCTTCATCCAGATCAAGGGCATCAATATCGACGCCGAGATCGGCCGGAACATGGTCTACACGACCAATATCGACAAGCCGGGCTTCATCGGCGCCCTCGGTACGACGCTCGGCGAGAACGGCGTCAACATCGCCAATTTCCAGCTCGGCCGCAGCAAGGCCGGTGGTGATGCGATCGCGCTTCTCTATCTGGACGAACCCGCTTCGCCGGCCGTGATCGAGAAGCTGACGGCCCATCCGCAGATCATCCGCGCAAAGGCGCTGTCCTTCGACGTGGAAATCTGAGCGGTAGCGATTGCCGAACGAGATCGAATGGCGGGCCAAAAGCCCGCCACTTCTATTGCGGCGCCGGTTTGAACCGTTCCGCCAAGGCGATGCCGCCGAAGGTCAGGGCGAGCGCGACGGCTTGCCAGGCATGGAAGCGTTCCCCGAGAATGAGGACGGCGAGGATCGTTCCCCAGATCGGAACCAGATTGACGAAAAGGCCGGCCCGGTTGCCGCCGATCAGCTCGTTGCCGCGAATGTAGAGGCTCTGGCTGACGATCGAGGGGAGGACGACCGCAAAGAGGACAATGCCCCAGCCGATGGCGTCGGGCAGGATCATCCGCCCCACGCGTATTCCCACAGCGCGTAGGGAATGCTGACGATGAGGGCGCCGAGGGACATGCCGGTCATCGTGCTCTGCCAGTGCAGGGCCTCGGGCTTGGCCCGCAGCGCAACAGTGTAGGCGCCATAGCAGATGACGGCGCAGACCAGCAGAAGATCGCCGAAATTGACGCTGAGCGTCGCCAGATTGGCCAGGTCCCCCCGGAGGGCGACCAGCGCCACGCCGGCCATTCCGAGGATCAGGCCGAGAAGCTGGCATCGACCCCGGGGTCTGCCGGTAGACCAGGAAATTCAGCAGGAAGACCGCAACGGGGATGCCGGCCTGCAGGACCGCCGCATTGATGGCGGTGGTGTAGTTGAGGCCGGTGTAGAGAAGAATGTTGAATCCGGCGAAGCCGACGCCGCCGAGAACCATCAGATGCGGAAGCGCGCGGCGGAACTTCGGCCCATCGCGCACGAATGCGCGGGCCGCTGATCGCGACGAGCAGGGCGAGCGCGCCGATCCAGCGCAGCATGGTCAGCATGCCGGGCGAGATATGGCCGGTCGCAAGACGGCCCGCCACGGCGTTGCCGCCCCAGAAGACGTCGTCAGGGTGAGGATGCCGTAGGCGATGAGCGCCGGGCTGATCCCGCTATTTTCGTTGGCATGTGCCATTCCCCCGCCTTTGGCGGCGATTGGCGGCCGACGCAAGGGCAAACATTCGGGTGACGTGGTGGCCGATCGATGCGAAATGCGCTTTTGCTGTCGGCAAATGCCGCTTCAGCCGCTATAAGGCGCGCGTTTGCCCGCATGGGAGATCGCGGCTGCGGTCGTCGCCGGGGTGCTAGAGGCTGCTGGAGTATCAAATGGCCAATGTGGTTGTGGTCGGCTCGCAATGGGGCGACGAGGGCAAGGGCAAGATCGTCGACTGGCTCTCTGATCGCGCGAATGTCGTCGTGCGCTTTCAGGGCGGCCACAATGCCGGCCACACGCTGGTCATCGACGGCACATCCTACAAGCTGTCGCTGCTGCCGTCCGGCGTCGTACGCGGCAAGCTGTCGGTGATCGGCAACGGCGTCGTCTTCGATCCGCGCGCCTTCATCGCCGAAGTGCAACGGCTGGAAGGGCAGGGCGTCTCGATCACGCCGGAGGTGCTGAAGATCGCCGAGAACGTGCCGCTGATCCTGTCGCTGCACGGCGAACTGGACCGGCTCCGCGAGGAGCGCGCCGAAAAGGGAACGAAGATCGGCACCACCGGCCGCGGCATCGGGCCGGCCTATGAGGACAAGGTCGGCCGCCGTTCGATCAAGGCGCTGGACCTTCTCGATCCGGACGTGCTGCCGGCGAAGGTCGAGCGCGTTCTGGCGCATCACAATCCGCTTCGGCGTGGCCTCGGCGTGGCCGAGATCGAGCCGCAGACGCTGCTCGACGAACTGGCGGAGGTGACGCCGAAGATCGCGCCCTTCATCGACCGGGTTTGGAGCGTGCTCGACCAGAAACGTCGGGCCGGCGAGCGTATCCTGTTCGAGGGCGCGCAGGGCAGCCTGCTCGATGTCGACCACGGCACCTATCCCTTCGTCACCTCGTCCAACGTGGTGGCGGGGCAGGCGGCGGCCGGATCCGGGCTCGGTCCGAACGCGATCGACTATGTCCTCGGCATCACCAAGGCCTACACGACGCGGGTCGGCGAGGGGCCGTTTCCGACGGAGCAGCAGAACGAGGTCGGCCAGACCCTCGGCGAGCGCGGCCACGAGTTCGGAACGGTGACGGGCCGCAAGCGCCGCTGCGGCTGGTTCGACGCCGTCCTGGTGCGGCAGAGCGTCGCGATCAACGGGATCACAGGCATCGCGCTGACCAAGCTGGACGTGCTCGACGGGTTGAAGGAGATCGCCATCTGCACGGGCTATCGTCTGGACGGAAAGGAGATCGATTATCTGCCCGCGAGCGCCCATCTGCAGGGGCGCGTGGAGCCGATCTACGAGGTGTTCGAGGGTTGGACCGATTCGACGGTGGGGGCACGGCGCTGGGCGGACCTGCCCGCGCAGGCGATCAAATATGTCCGGCGGATCGAGGAACTGATCGGGGCGCCGGTCGCCATGCTTTCGACGTCTCCGGAGCGCGAAGATACGATTCTTGTGACGGACCCGTTCATCGATTGAGGCCTGTTGACCGTATTGCCGTCACACTGTTTGAAAGATTAGCGAAAATCTTTACGCTCCCGCACTCCCGCGTCATCTGCCCACGCAGAGGCGCGAGGGCGGGGCGGAGGGAAGGATAGCGACGAATGGCGGATATCGCTGCGGTTCTCAAGAAAACGATCGATGGCCTGCCGCGCCACGATGCGGCTATCCGCGCCAAGGTCTACGACAAGGCGAGGATCCAGATTCGCTCAAAGCTGCTGGCGGCGAAGCCCGATGCCGACCAGGCGACGATCGAGCGCAACATGGCGGTGGTCGAACGGGCGATCCAGGCCGTCGAGGACGAGTACCGATTCCAGGACGATCTGGGCGATGTGCTGGGGCCGAAAAGGCAGGTCGCGTTCGCGCCGCGCGCCGGATCGTGGAGGCGCGCCGGCCGCGACCGACGCCCGAATCGCCGGCGCCGAGCCTGCGGCACTCCTCCGGAAGAGACCGAGGAGGAGCGAGCCGGAGCGCCGCCGCCTCCGAAGAAACCCCCTATGAGACGCTGTTCGGCGGACCAGCAGGCGGACCGTTGCCGCCAGCCGATCCGATGCTTGCCGATGAGGGGCCTGAGCCGCAGCCAGAGCCGTTCGAGCCCGAGGCGCCGAGAGCGGACGAGCCTTCCAGCCCGCTCGACGAAGTGACCGCCGACACGTCCGACAGCGTTTCGGTCGCACCGCCCCATGATGGCGCGGCGACCGATGCGGAGCTGACGGATGTCGCCGCCGAGACCGAATCCCTGCAGCGCAAGGATCGTTCGCGCTTCAGTGCGGCGCGGGCCGCGCCGGTCTTTCGCGCCGGTGGAGCGCCGCCATCGTCGCGGCAATCATCCTGCTGCTGGCCGGAGGAGTCGGCGCCGTCGCCTATTTCATGCCGGATGTCTTCAACGCCCAGCTGGCGAAGCTGGAAGACGGACTGAACGATTTCTTCGGTGAGGAGGACAAGGTGATTGCAACGACGGCCGAGCCCGCCAGCTCGACTCCGGCCGCCTCGTCCGAACGGCCGTCGGGGACGGAAGCCGGAGCGGAGCGGCCGCAGAAGTTCACTCAGAGGCTGCAGCCGGACGGCACCGAGATCGATGCGGGATCGGCGGGCGGCCCTGTCGACGAATTCGGCGAAGGCACCTCCGTCGCACCGCTGACGGTGGCCCAGGCCGAGCCCGAAGCGCCCGTCGCCGGCACCCGCCGCCCCCGCTGACGAGAATCCGCGTCGGACGAAGCGAAGCCGGCGGTGCAGGTCGGACAGAGGGCGATCTATTCGGAGGAGCGGACGGCCAACGAGCAATTGAGGCGTCTGCAGGGCAGCGTCGTCTGGACGCAGGTCGAGGAGCAGCCGGGGCCAGACATGGAAGAAGAGCCGGCGATCCGCGCCGACCTCTATGTCCCGGACACCGGAACCTCCATGCGGATGACCCTGCGCCGCAACGGCGACCCGTCGCTGCCGGCCAGTCATGTGATCGAACTGATCTTCGAGCCGACGAGCAAGGAGCCCGGCCGTGGCGTGCGCGAGATCCTGCGAATGATGTTCAAGGAAACCGAAGCGGCGCAGGGCGAGGCGCTGCGGGCGTTCCCGGCGGAGATCGGCAGCAATTTCTTTCTGATGATGCTGGATGAGGGTCAACAGGCCCGGCAGTCCAATCTGGATCTGTCCGCAACCGCGACTGGATCGATCTGCTGGTCGTGATCGAAGCGGGGCGCCGTGCGCTGTTTACGATGGAGAAGGGACTGCCCGGCTCGAAGATCGTCGACGAGGTGCTGGAGTACTGGCAGACCCATCCTCTGCCGGAAGGCTGAGAGCGATGGGCAAAGAAAACCCGCCGGGAAAAGAGGCCTTCCCGGCGGGTTTCGATTCGTCACTGGCGCGGCGCGGCTTAGTGAGCCGCCAGTTCGGGGCGCGGTTCATTGCGCTCCAGCTTCTTCGCCGCTTCCTGCATCTGTTCCTGCACCTTCTCAAAGGCCCGGACCTCGATCTGGCGGACACGCTCGCGGCTGACACCGAATTCGCCCGAAAGCTCCTCCAGCGTGATCGGATCCTCGGACAGGCGGCGGGCCTGGAAGATCCGCTTCTCGCGGTCGTTGAGGTGCTCCATCGCGTCGACCAGCATGGCGCGCCGCGTTTCCAGCTCGTCTTGCTCCAGGAGGATATCCTCCTGGCTCTCGCTTTCGTCGACGAGCCAGTCCTGCCACTGGCCGCTTTCGCCCTCGGTCGCGCGGATCGGCGCGTTCAGCGAAGCATCGCCGCCGAGACGGCGGTTCATGGAAACGACGTCCTCCTCGGTGACCTTCAGCCGGGTCGCGATCTCCTTGACCTGGTCGGGATGCAGGTCGCCATCGTCGAGCGCCTGAATCTTGCTCTTCGTCTTGCGCAGATTGAAGAACAGTCGCTTCTGATTGGCGGTGGTGCCCATCTTCACGAGCGACCATGAGCGCAGGATGTACTCCTGAATCGCGGCCCTGATCCACCACATGGCGTAAGTCGCCAGGCGGAAGCCGCGTTCCGGCTCGAATTTCTTGACGGCCTGCATCAGGCCGACATTGCCTTCGGAGATCACCTCACCGATCGGCAGGCCGTAGCCGCGATAGCCCATGGCGATCTTCGCCACGAGCCGCAGGTGGCTGGTCACCAGCTTGTGCGCGGCGTCGGTGTCCTCATGCTCGGCGTAGCGCTTGGCGAGCATGTATTCTTCGTCCGGCTGGAGCATCGGGAAGCGCCGGATCTCTTCCAAATACCGCGTCAGACCTCCTTCGCCGGAGGCGACACTCGGTAATGTCTGGGCCATAAAGCACCCTCCTCGTTGTCGTACGGTTCCCTCAGCGAAGGCGAACCGGCGCCGTTTCACGCGTCCCCGCGCCGAACCGGCAAGCTCTCTTATATAGTTGATTGAACGGTCCAATGCGAGCGTTGTTTCAGAATCGCCTCGCTGCCGGCACTTAACAATCCGTAACGTTCCGACGTCGCGTCGAAGGGTTCAAAGGCTGTCGAAAGCCTCCAGCAGCGCTGCCATGTCCGCCGGCGGATCGGTGGTGAAGGACAGAGGTTCGCCCGTTCCGGATGCCGGAAAGCGAGATGGCGGGCGTGCAGCGCCTGGCGGCCGAAGCTCTGCACCACGGCGCGGAGGCTGTCTGGCAGCTTGTTCGCCTTGGTCGCAAAGGCCGCGCCATAGGCGGCGTCGCCGATCAGCGGATGGCCGATATGGGCCATGTGAACCCGTATCTGATGGGTCCGCCCCGTCTCGAGGCGGCATTCGACCAGTGCCGCGGCAGCCGGCCCGCCGGAGTGGGCGCCGAACCGGCGCTCGACCGTGTAGTGGGTGAGCGCATGGCGGGCATCGGCGCGACCCTCGCCGACCACCGCCCGCCGTGTCCGGTCGGATGCGGCGCGGCCGAGCGGCGCGTCGATCGTGCCGCGCGTGCGGTTCGGCTCGCCCCAGCAGAGGGCGGCGTAGGCGCGCTGCAGAGCGCCGTCGCGGCCATGTTCGGCAAAGGCCTCGGAGAGCGTCCGGTGAGCATGGTCGGTTTTCGCCACGACCATGATGCCGGACGTGTCCTTGTCGAGCCGGTGGACGATGCCGGGTCGTCTGACGCCGCCGATGCCGGAGAGGCTGTCGCCGCAATGATGGATCAGCGCGTTGACGAGCGTGCCGTCGGGCACGCCCGCGCCGGGATGGACGACGAGGCCGGCCGGCTTGTCGACGACGATGATCTCGTCGTCCTCGAACAGGATCGTCAACGGGATCGCCTGTGGCTTCGGCGCCGGGTCTTCGGGCGCGGGCATGTCGATGCGGACGATGCCGGCAGCCGGCGTCTTCGCCTTGGGCTCGGTGACCGGTCTGCCGTCGATGCGCACCGCGCCGGCCCGCAGCAGGGCCTGGATGCGGCCCCGCGAAAGTTCCGGCGCCAGCCGCGCCGCCAGCGCCTGGTCGATGCGCTGGCCGGCATCGCTGCCATCGAGCATGATCTCTTTCATCGCGTCGCCCACTCGTCTAACAGTCGCGGCAATAGCGGCAGGGGCGGGAAGACACAATGGCAGGCGGGACGACGGAGAACGGGCCGGAGGGCGAGGAGAGCCGCGCTTGATCCGGCGGCGGAGCGGCTGCGGGGTCGGCTCATCCGGTTCATGATCATCAATCTGGTGGTCGTCTTCGGCCTCGTCGCGGTGGTGGTCGGCGTTCTCATCTTCCGTGACGGCCAACCGGCGATTGCGCCAGTGGAGAATGCCGGCCTGTTCCTGCCCGCGACAATCCTGCCGGAGCGGCGAACTTGCGGCTCGGAGCGGGGGAACGAATTGCGCGCTTGGCCGCCGACGGCCACCGCGTCACGTTGCACCTGAAGGGCGCCGATGGCGAGCGGATCCTCCAGCTCGACATGCGCGATGGCCGCGTGCTCGGCGAAATCCCCATCGACCGGGGCGATTGAACTTCATCGACGATCGACAGATTTCGGCCATTGCCAAAGACGCCGCATCGTCTTATATGCCGGCACCGATCCGGATGCTCCCATCGTCTAGCGGTCAGGACGCCGCCCTCTCACGGCGGAAACAGGGGTTCGATTCCCCTTGGGAGTACCATTCGCCAATTCGGCGACCGTTTTTCCGCGACTTACCCATCACTTTCCCCTAACCGATCAATGGTCGGGGAAATGGCGTTGACGATGTGCCCGCCGGCCACCACGCCCATGCGCTTGCGTGAGGCCGCACGGATGTAGGATTCGGCCTGCGTCGGATTGGTCCACCCGTACATCGCCATCAACTGTCATGCGCTCGCGCCAGATTCGGCAGAAACGACCGTGCCGGCCGAGACGGGTAGGGATATGTCAACCGACCGCCATCCGGCAGCTTATTGAACGGTGACCAGGCCAATATTCGTCCATATCGTATATTGCAACTCGGGGGTGAACCGCAGGGTGAACTCGATGGTCATTTGGCTATGGGTGGATGGATCGGCGAGCCCTTGGCCGCCGGCAGCGTGAGTTTCCTCGAAAAGATCGAGATAGCAGTAATAGTACAGTTTCTCGCCATCCGGAACTCGGCTCATTGCACGATAGAGTAGATCTGGTCAGGATCCTGGGGCTGTGTGCTTCTTCGTCAAGGGCGGTTCCGCTGCTAAGATGTTCGGCAAGAATCTCGATAAGGCTCTTTTGCCATAGCGGCGTGCCCTCATTGTTCGCGTATAGCTCAACATCCTCCGCATTTTTCAACAGCATCGCGGCAGCAATTGTCTCGATTACGTCTTTGCTTGGTAAGACAGGACGAGGATCATTGGCTCTGGGGGTCGTTTGCCCGTTGCGCACCGCCTCGGTGGCGTCCGTCGCCGCTTCAGGTCCGGCGCACTTCGACCGAAACTCGCGCACGGCCCGCGTGGACCCGCGAACATCGATCAACGTCTTGAAATCATTGTCTGATCGTGCGGCGTCAACGGAAAAGGTCATCACCACGAAGTCCCGAGCCGCCTCAAACTTGCGTAGGATGCGGTCCATCCGATCATTATCTACGTCCATTGTGAGAAAGGAAAGCGGCAATCGCCAGTCCCGACGTTGCTTCACTCGGACAGTAGAATCCGTCGTTTGATCGTCGTCGGTCAGAATGATATACGAAAAGTCTGTGTCTCCGCCCTCGAATTCACCGGCAAGGTAATACGTCCGGAAATTCGTCGTGCAGCCGAACTCCATGCTCCCCTTGTCGCCGAACAGGTCGAAATTGTAGGTCAGTTTGTATGCTGCCGTCGACGGACTGCTGAGATCCCTGGAAACGGCCCATGCGGCGGAGGCCGAACTCCACGCCTCCGAACAAGCTCGCCGCGATCAGTAGAAACGCTCCCGGCCGCATCCTGACCTCCTTCTTCCTCAAGGTAACATACGGCGGCGAGCATTCAGCGCAAGTATTTGCAGGGTCTCGTTTCCGCACGCGAGTTGCGTTCGCTCCTGCGTCAGCGAAAACGGGAAAAACCGCGCTCATAGGTATGATGTCCGTTAACGTTAACGCTCATGCAAGATGTCACCTCTACTTTTGGCCTGTCATTCGACGAATTGCAGGCCCAGAGGCTGATGTCGCCAGAAAAGAGCAATCCCGATACAGCGGGGATGATCGCCGGTCTCCACAAGGGGAACCTGCTCGGGCTCCTCGGTCTGACCGCCGACTGGATCTGGGAGACCGACGAATGGGGTGCGCCGACGCAGGTCTTGCCGCTGAGCGGCGACAAACCGTCCCGCCGGCTCATCGCCGTCTTCGCCGACCTGTTGTCGTCCTCCGACGTGTTCCGGGATGCCTTTGCCGCGCGGGTGCCCTTTACGGACCTGCGCATCGAGAGCCCGGACGGACAGGGCGATCTGATGCTCGCCGGCGCGCCGACGTTCTGCGATGCTGGTGGTTTCGACGGCTTCCAGGGTGTCGTCAGGCGCGTTCACGCCAATTCTCCGCTTCATGGCGAGACCGTAGCAACACCGTCGGCCTCGGACGATCAGGTTCGGCGACTGGAACGGCGGATCGAGGAGCAGACCGAGTACGTTCGCCGTATCGAAGCTGCGATGAACGCAGCGAATGCCGGCCTTCTGCTCTGGGACGGCGACGATCGGCTGGTCTTCCACAACGACGCCATCCGCAAGGTTGCCGGCGAAGGCGCCGATCTCCGGAACGGACAGACCTACCGCGAATTCATCACCTCCTATGCCTATAGCGGCTGGCTCGAAGCGATCGTGGGTGGGGAAGAGGAATGGATCGAAAGCCAGATCGCCGGACGCGACGTCGCAGTCGCCTCGGCCAAGGAAGTCGAGAGCCCTGACGGGCGCGCCTTCCAGGTTCGCGCGCAGCGAACCGCGGCCGGAGACTATGTCGAGTTCCTGACCGACATCACCGATTTCCGCAGTGCCGCACGGGAGGCGACGCGGGCCAACCATACGCTGGAGCGGGTCCTCAACTCCGTGCCGGCGCAGATCGTGATGTATGACGGCGACGACCGGTTCCTCTTCGCCAATGCCGAGGCAAGGCGGGCAAGACCGGATTTCGCGCCCCACCAGGTCGAGGGCGGCACGATCGCCGACGTGCTCCGTGAAGGCCTGAAGACGGACCTCTTCGACTATTTCGAGGATGACGAGTTCAACCGGCTGCGGCAGGACGACCCGGAGCAGTGGATCGAGGCGGTTCTTGCTCGCTGGAAGCGGCCGGGCTGCGTCACCGATATCCGGCGCCAGAAGGACGGCCGGTGGATCAAGGCCGTCAATGTGCGGCACGAGGACGGCACCTTTATCGGGGTGCGCTTCGACATCACCGAGCAGAAGGAAGCGGAGCTCGCATCGGAAGCCACGCGCAAGCAGCTGGAGGGGATCGTCGAGACGCTGCCGGCGTCCCTTGTCGTCTATGACGAGAACAACCGCCTGGTCATGGTCAACCGCATGCTCTTCGAATTCACTGCCGGAACTGAAGGACTTCCACAACGCGCCGGGCGGCACGCTCCGGGAGTCGCTGACACTTGGACGGCAGGCGGGCTATTTTCGCGATAGCGGAGACGATGGCGTCGATGCGCTTTACGACTCCGATCCCGAAGAATGGCTGGAGGCCATGGAACGGCTCTATGACGAGCCGGATCGGGTCGACGAGCGACAGGCTTCGGACGGGCGCTGGTACAAGGCCTTCAGCCGCCGCCTGCCCAGCGGCCTCTTCGTCGGCGTGCGGGTCGATATCACCGAGCAGAAGGAAGAGGAGTTCCGGTCCGAGGCGGTGAGGCAGCAATTGGAGGGGATCGTCGAGACCCTGCCGGCCGGGCTCATCGTCTGGGACGCGAACAACAAGATCCTCGTCGCCAACGAGACCTATCGGAAATGGCTTCCCGAGATCGACCGCAGCCTTTCCGAACCGGGCAGCGATCTGCGCGACCTGCTGCGGGCGGGCCGCAGCAACGGCTATTTCTGTCAGAGCGGCTTCGACGAGATCGACAGCCTGTACGAGGACGACCCAGAGGCCTGGCTCGAAGCGTGCGAGAAGAGCTATGACGTTCCGCATCTGCGTGGTCGAACGCCAGACGCCGTCCGGCGACTTGGCACAAGGTCTTCAACCGCCGTCTTCCGAGCGGCCTCTTCGTCGGCATTCGCGTCGACATCACCGATCAGAAGGAGGCAGAGCTGAAATCGGAGGCGATGCGCCGCCGGCTCGCCAACATCATCGACAGTCTGCATCTCGACGTCCTCATCTATGACGAGAACAACGAGTTCCTGATCGCCAACAAGCGGATGCGCGAGAAGATCGCGGAGGGTCTGCATCAGCCCGGGGCAGACGATACGCGACACCCTGCGCGTCGGCCGCTCCCGGGGTCTCTACCGATATATGGGCAATCCAGCCATCGATGCGCTCTATGAGTGCGACGAAGAAGCATGGCTGTCGGCGATGGAGCGCCATTATGACGAGCCCTATCGCTCCTATGAGCGGCGCCGGCCCGACGGCAGGTGGTACAAGGCCATCGACGTGCGCACCGAGGACGGTTTGCTGATCATGCTGCGCGTCGATCTGACCGAAGAAAAGCAGGTTCAGGACGATCTGGAGAAGTCGTTGCACGAGATCGAACTGTTCCGCGAGATCGTCGACAATGTGCCGGCGGCCATCTACACCAAGGACCGCGACGGGCGGCTGACCTACGCCAACAAGGCCTGGGGCCGAATGAGCCAGATGGACCGCCATGAGGCCATCGGTCAAAGCGATACGCAACTGTTCGGCGAAAGCGGCAGGGTGTTCGCGCAGAACGACCGGCAGGTCATGGCCGCCTTCGAATCCGGTGCGGCAACGGAAGGCATCGAAATCGCCGAAACGCGCGAGATGCCGGACGGGTCGATCCAGTACCAGCATTCCAGCAAGAGCCGTTTCGAGTTGAATGGCACCCCCGTGCTGCTCGGATCGACGATCGACGTGACCGAGGCGCGGCAGCGCGAGGCGGAGCTCGCAGAGGCGCGCCAGCAGGCGGAGCTCGCCGATCGCGCCAAGAGTGAGTTCCTGGCCAATATGAGCCATGAAATCCGGACTCCGATGAACGGCGTGCTGGGCATGGCGGAGCTGCTTTCGCATACCGAGCTCAACGGAAAACAGCGCATCTTCACCAACGTCATCCTGAAGAGCGGCAATGCGCTGTTGACGATCATCAACGACATTCTCGACTTCTCGAAGATCGATGCCGGTCAGATGGTGCTGGAATCGCGGACCTTCGACCTCTCGGAGGCGGTGCAGGACGTCGCGACGCTGATGAGCGTGAGGGCAAAGGAAAAGGATCTGGAACTGATCGTGCGCTACGCGCCCGATCTGCCGACCCACGTGACCGGCGATGTCGGGCGGATGAGACAGATCATCACCAATCTCGTCGGCAACGCCGTCAAGTTCACGGAAGAGGGGCATGTGCTGGTCGATGTCAGCGGCAGCGAGCGCGACGGCCAGCTGGAGCTGACGATCCGGGTAGAGGATACGGGCATCGGCATTCCGGACGAGAAGCTGCAGAGCGTCTTCGACAAGTTCAGTCAGGTCGACGCCTCGTCGACGCGCCGGCACGAAGGCACCGGCCTCGGCCTCGCCATCAGTTCGCGCCTCGTGCAGATGATGGACGGTAGCATGAGTGTCGCGAGCGAGTGGGGCGCCGGTTCAGTGTTCTCGATCAACGTCAGCCTGCCGATCGCCGAAGCGGCAGCGCCGGCACGCCAAGCGCGTGGTGACGTCGCCGGAGCACGGGTGCTGGTGATCGACGACAATGCCGTCAACCGGATGATCCTTCTGGAGCAGATGGCCGCATGGGGCTTCGATGCCTGTGCCGCCAGTTCTGGCGAGGAAGGGCTGGCGATCCTGGAGGCGGCGCGCGACGCCAGCTTGCCCGTCGACTGCGTCGTTCTGGACTACCAGATGCCGATCATGAACGGGGAAGACGTGGCGCGAGCGATCCAGAAGGATCGGTCGCTGGCCGGCACGGCCGTGATCATGCTGACCTCTGTCGATCATGTCGTCAACCAGACGATCTGCGGCGAGATGGGCGTCGATACCTATCTGGTGAAGCCGACCCGCTCGGCGGCACTGCTGGAAACGCTGCACACCGTGCTGAATGCCCGCAGGACCAGGGACGAACGCGCCGCGGCCCCGGAGGTCTTCCGTTCGGTGGAGGCGGCTGTCGAAGCCGCCGGTCGAGAGAGGGGCGCGGGTGGACCTGCCGGCCCCGCCAAATCGGAGGGCGCCGCCGGCGCCGGAGGGTCCGAGGCCGTCGCGAAACGGGAATGCCAGCTCGATCTGCTGATCGCCGAGGACAATGAGGTCAACCAGATGGTGGTCGAGCAGATCCTGGAGGAGTTGCCCTATTCCTACAGGCTCGTCGCCAATGGCGAACTCGCCGTGGAAGCCTTCGTCGAACACCGGCCGCGGCTGATCCTCATGGACGTCTCGATGCCAGTGATGAACGGGCTCGAAGCGACAGCGCATATCCGGCAGGTCGAGCGCAAGGACGGCATCGAGCGGACGCCGATCGTCGCGGTGACGGCCCATGCCCTGAAGGGCGACCGGGAACGGTGCATGGAAAGCGGCATGGACGATTATCTCTCAAAGCCGATCAATCACGGGGCGCTGCGAGAAATGCTCAGCCGCTACCTCGAAGAAGAGAGATCGATCCGAAAAGTCGGATAGGCGTTTTCGCCCGCATGCAAAAAAGGGCCGCCCGTGGGCGACCCTTTGATCTCTGAGAGCTAAATTACTTCAGTATCTCTCCGGGCACTCGGCCTCGTAGCGATTGCCTCTGCGATCTTCATAGACACAATAGCCACGGCGCTCGGTCGACTTGCCGACAATGAAGCCAGCGGCGCCACCGGCGGCTGCGCCCAAGGCCGCGCTCTCCACGCTGCCACCAAGAGCCGCTCCGAGAGCCGCGCCACCGACTGCGCCGGCGGTGGTGGTTTGCTCGGTGGTGGTGCAGCCGGAGGCGGCACCGAGAGCGCCAACGGATATAAGAGCGATTGCCGTTTTTCTAAACATGTAAACTTCCTTTCCCTCGACCGGTGAAAACTGCCGGTCCATTCCATGGCGTTCGAAGCGGATCATCTCCGACGGATGGTCACGACCCGCGCCACCACGAACATCCTTGGCTTAAATGTCCCTTCCGAAAGAAAGTTCCATCAACTTCTTGTCGAAAGAATGGATGGTCAAGGAAGTGGCGTCTCCCGCCGTCTTCCCATTTTGGTGCCTCGCAGTTGCTCGTTCGCGAAGGCGGCCATGAATGCGGCGGTCATGATCAGGACGATCGTGGCCGCCGGACTCGCCGCCAGCCAATAGCTCGCCCAGATGCCGGCGATGGTGCTGCCGATGGCGATCACGGTCGACAGGACCAGCATCGTTTCGAAGCGGCGCACGATGAGGAACGCCGTTGCGCCGGGCGTGATCAGGAAGGCCACGGCCAGAATGATGCCGACCGCCTGCAGGGCGGCGACGACCAGGATCGAGATCGTCGCGAGAAGCGCCGTGTCGAGCAGCGACGTGCGCAGGCCGATCGCCTGGGCATGACGCTCGTCGAAGGCGACCAGTTCGAGGTCGCGGCGCAGGATGAGGAGGAAGACGAGGGCGGCAAGACCGATGACCAGCGCCTGATAAAGATCGGCCCGGCGAATGCCGAGCATGTCGCCGAACAGGATGTGGTTGAGGTGGAGGCCTGACGGCAGGGCCACGAACAGAACGACGCCGAGGCCGAACATGCCGGCGAAGACAATGCCGAGAGCCGTGTCCGGCTTGATGCGCGAATTGGCCTGCAGATAGCCGGCGGAGAGGGCGGTGATCATGGCGGCGCAAAATGCGCCGAAGGCGATCGGCAGACCGGCGAACCAGGCCAGGACGACGCCCGGCAGCACCGCATGGCTGATCGCGTCGCCCATCAGCGACCAGCCGCGCAGCACGAGCAGGCAGGAGAGGAGCGCCATGGGGACGGCGATGGCGAGCGTCGTCAGCAGCGCAGTCCGCATGAAGGCGTAGCTGAACGGCTCGACCAGTCCGCTGACGAGAGCGTCGATCACGGCAGCGTCTCCCGGCTCGTCGATCCGATTGGGTTCCCGGCCATTGCCGGCGCTTCGGCCCGCCGAGCCGCCCGGCCCCTGCGGCGCGCGGCAAGGATGCCGTGGCGTGGCGCGAAGACGAAAACCGTCAGGAACACCAGCGTCTGCAGCACGACGATGATGCCGCCGGTGGCGCCGTTCAGGAACCAACTGGCCCAGGCGCCGAAGAAGCAGGTCGCGGTGCCGATCGTTACGGCGAGGGCAATCAGGCGGCCGAACCGGTCGGTCAGGAGATAGGCCGTCGCGCCGGGCGTGACGATCATCGCGATGACGAGGAAGGCCCCGACGGTCTGAAGCGCCGCGACGGTCGAGGCGGCAAGGAGCGCGAAGAACAGGATTCGCATCCGGTCGGGATCGATGCCGACATTGCGGGCATGGTCTGGATCGAAGAAGGCGGCGACGAGGTCTTTCCATTTCAGCAGGAGGATGACCATCGTGACGACCGAGATGATCAGCAATTGCAGCGCGTCACCCGGCGCGATGGCGAGGATGTTGCCGAGAACGATCGCCTCCAGATTCACTGCGACCGGATTGCGCGAGACCATGAAGAGGCCAAGGCCGAAGAAGGCGGTGAAGATGATGCCCATGATGGCATCTTCCTTCAGCCTGGTGCGCCGGTTGACCGCGATGATCGTCGCCGCGGCGAGACCGCCCGACAGGAACGCACCGGCCGCGAAGGGGAGGCCCAGCATATAGGCCCCGGCGACGCCGGGGACGATCGAGTGGGACAGCGCGTCGCCGATCAGCGACCAGCCCTTCAGCATGACGAAGGCCGACAGGAACGCACAGACCGCGCCGGTCAGCGCCGACAGCAGGATGGCGTTGCGCATGTATTCATAGGCGAAGGGATCGAAGATGCTCATTGCTGCGGACCATTCTCGTCAGCCGGCGGCTCCTCGTCCTCGTCGCGCATGGCCGCTTCCTCGTCGGTCATGCGATGCGGCTGGTATTCGTCGCCATAGAGAACGAAGGGGCGCTCCTCGTCGGTGATGACGGTCAGATTGCGCTCGTCGGCGTCCTCGTGCAGATCCGTCCCGGTCAGGACGAAATGTCGCAGCGTTCCGCCGAAAGCGTCCTTGAGGTTGGCGGGGTTGAAGACCTCGCTGGTCGGGCCGCTCGCCAGCACCGTGCCGCGGACGAAGACGGTGCGATCGCAATATTCCGGCACCGAGCCGAGGTCGTGTGTGGAGACCAGCACGACGCAGCCCTCGTCGCGCAGTTCGCGCAGCAGTTCGATGATGCGCTCCTCGGTGCCGATATCGACGCCGGTGAAGGGTTCGTCCAGAAGAACGAGATCGGCTTCCTGCGCCAGCGCGCGGGCGAGGAAGACGCGCTTCTTCTGGCCGCCCGAGAGTTCGCCGATCTGCCGGTCCGCATAGTCCTCCATGCCGACGCGGGCCAACGCGTCCGCGACCTTCTCCCGGTCGAGCGAGCGCGGCCGGCGGAGCCAGTCCATATGGCCGTAGCGGCCCATCATCACGACGTCGCGGACGAGGATCGGGAAGGTCCAGTCGACCTCCTCGGCCTGCGGCACATAGGAGATGCGATTTCTCCGCCGCGCCTCGGCGACCGTGCCGCCGAAGACCCGGACGGAACCGGCGGCCAGTGGTGCGAAGCCCATGATCGCCTTGAACAGGGTCGACTTGCCGGCGCCGTTGATGCCGACGAGCGCCGAGATCGTGCCGGGCGGCATGATGCAGCTCGTGTCGGCAAGCGCGGTGTGGCCGTTGCGATAGGTGACGGTGATGTTGTCGACCACCAGTCCCTCGGCTCCGGCAGGGCCGGGCATGGACGGCGCCGGCGCCTCGCCCCGCGCCCGCTGCATCCGCCGCGCGCTCATCGGATCAGAGCCTTCTCGATGGTGCCGGTGGTCGTCTTCATCAGATCGAGGTAAGTCGGCACGGGACCATCGGGTTCCGAAAGACTGTCGACATAGAGGACGCCGCCATAGGCCGCTTCGGTCTCGCGAGCCACCTGCCTGGCCGGCTTGTCGGAAACGGTGCTCTCGGAGAAGACCGCCGGTGCGCCGGTCTGCCGGACGGAGGCGATCATCCTGCGCATCTGTTCCGGTGTCCCCTGCGCATCGGCGTTCATCGGCCAGATGTAGAGCTCGCGCATGCCGAAATCCCGCGCGAGATAGGAAAAGGCGCCCTCCGAGGTCGCCAGCACGCGCCGGTTCGCCGGCAGGGAAGCGAAGCGCTCGCGCAGGGGCTTCTCGAGCGCCTCGATGCGTTCGAGATAGGCAGCCGCGTTTTTCCGATAGGCGCTTTCGCTATCCGGATCGACCGCGATCAGGGCATCGCGGATGTTCTCGACATAGCGGCGTGCGTTGGTCAGGCTCATCCATGCGTGCGGGTTCGGCACGTCGGCGCCCTCCACGGCAATCGGGATCGGTTCGATGCCGTCGGAGACGGTGACCGACAGTGCGTCGAGACCTTCGAGGAAGCGTTCGAACCAGATCTCCAGATTGAGGCCGTTCCACAGGATGAGGTCGGCGGACTGGATCGCGGCGATGGCCGGTGGTGTCGGCTGAAACGTGTGGACGTCGGCGCCGACCGGCACGATCGAAATGATGTCCGCCTCGTCGCCGGCAACATTGCGGGCGAGGTCGGCGATGATGCTGAACGTCGTCACCACGGTTGGTCGATTGGCCCCGGCGGACGGGCCTTCGGCCGCACCCACACCGCTGCCGCTGTCGGAACAGGCCGACAGTGTCAGAAGTGCGAGGGCAGTCAGGATGGCTCTGATCGGTGACGACAAGACGGGCTCCGAGGCGGTTTAGTTGCAAATGAATATGACAATAATTCGCAACTAGTCAAGCTTCATGCGAGTGATTTGCATTTAAAATTGAACCCGTTGACGCACCGTGCTAGCTGCTTGGGGATGACCGATGCCGACTCGCAAATCCTCGATGAGCTGGAAAGCGATCTGCGCGCCGAGGGCGTGCGGATCACGCGGCAGCGCATGGCGATCCTGTCGGCGCTGGCGGGTTCGACGGACCATCCGACGGCGGAGGAACTGCTGGCGCGCTCGCGCGGTCAGGATCCGTCGGTCTCGCTGGCGACGGTCTACCGGACGCTGTCGGTCCTCGTCGACAGCGGCACCGTTCTGCGCAACGAGTTCGAGGGTGCGGGGGCGCGGTTCGAACTGGCCAACAAGCCGCACCACGACCATCTGATCGACCTCGATACCGGCGACGTCATCGAATTCAGCTCAAAGCGGATCGAACGGCTGCAGGAAGAGATCGCCGAAGAACTCGGTTACGACATCGTCTACCACCGGCTCGAACTCTACGGCCGGGTCAAGAAGAAGTCATAGGGGCCGTCTGCGGCGGCCGTTCAGGCCCCCTTCAACCCCGATCCCACCATCGTCTCGGGGCGGATGATCCGGTCGTAGTCCTCGGCCGTGACCTTGCTGCTGCGCAGCGCCGCCTGCCGCAGCGTGTCACCGGATTTCGCGGCATCCTTGGCGATTTCGGCAGCGGCCTGATAGCCGATCTCCGGGGCGAGCGCCGTCACCAGCATCAGCGACCGCTCGACATCGCGGTCGATGCGCTGCCTGTCGAGCTCGGTCCCCTCGATGCAGAAGCGGCGGAAATTGATGGCGCCGTCGGTCAGGATGCGGACCGAGCGCAGCACATTGTCGATGACGAGCGGACGCATCACGTTGAGCTGGAGATTGCCACGCGAGCCGCCCATCGCGACCGCCTGATCGTTCGCCATCACCTGGATGGCGATCATCATCAGCGCCTCGCTCTGGGTCGGATTGACCTTGCCCGGCATGATCGACGACCCCGGCTCATTCGGCGGCAGGCGAAGTTCGCCGAGGCCGAGGCGGGGGCCGGAGCCAAGCCAGCGGACATCGTCGGCGATCTTCATCAGGACCACGGCGACGGCGCGAAGGCCACCGCTCGCCCTGACCATGGCGTCGAGGCCGCCCAGCGCGGCGAACTTGTTCGGCGCGGTGACGAAGGACTTGCCGGTCAGTTCGGCGATCTCGGCGGCCGCTGCTTCGGAAAAGCCCTCGGGCGCGTTGAGACCGGTGCCGACGGCGGTGCCGCCGAGCGCCAGCTCCAGCAGCTTTTCGCTGTCGTTCTGCAACGTGTCGATCGCGTCACGCAACTGGCCGGCCCAGCCATGCCATTCCTGGCCGACCGTGACCGGCACCGCGTCCTGAAGATGGGTGCGGCCGGTCTTGACGACGTCCATCCAGCCGTCGGCCTTGGTCTCGATCGCGGTGGCGAGGTCGCGCAGCGCGGGCAGGAGGTCGTCGTCGATCGCGATCTTCGCCGCGATGTGCATGGCGGTCGGGAAGGTGTCGTTGGACGACTGGCCCATATTGACGTCGTCGTTCGGACCGACCGGCTTCTGGCTGCCGAGTTCGCCGCCGAGAAGCTGGATCGCGCGGTTGGCGATCACCTCGTTGACGTTCATGTTGGTCTGGGTGCCGGAGCCGGTCTGCCAGACGAATAGCGGGAAATGATCGTCGAGGCTGCCATCGGCCACTTCGCCGGCCGCGCGGATGATCGCCTCCGCCTTCCAGTCCAGCAGGCGCCCGGCCTCGCGATTGACGATGGCGCAGGCCTTCTTGACGATGCCATAGGCGCGGGGCACCTCCGGCGCCATCCGGTCGCGGCCGATCGAGAAATGGTGCAGCGAGCGCTCGGTCTGCGCGCCCCAGTAGCGGTCGGCCGGCACTTCCACCTTGCCGAGACTGTCGAATTCCTCGCGCATTCCCTCCGCATCGATGCCGATCGGCAGGTCGCGCATGGTCGGCTGGTCATTCATCCGGCACCTCCTTTCCTGCTGGCCTGCATGTAAGGCGCGAGGGACGGGAAGAAAGCGGCGTCAGGGGGCCGCAGCTTTCGGGCGGGCGAGGGGCGCCAGCGCGCGGTAGAGCGCCTGGTACCGTCGATGGCGGATCGCGTGGCGCTCCGCCTGCGTGGCGTTCGGTTCGAAGGTCGCTTCGGTCGCAGGCTTTTCGGCCAGATCGTCCACCGACAGTTCACCGACGCAGACGGCCGAGAGCCGCGCCGCGCCATAAGCCGGGCCGCTCTCGGCGCCGACGGTGCGGATGAGGGTGATGCCGAGGGCGTCGGCGAGCGTCTGCAGGACGAGCGGACTGCGTGTGCCGCCGCCGATCGCCATCGCCCGGTCGACCACGCCGCCCGCCGCCGCCAGGCTGTCGCGCGCGTCGCGGAAGCAGTAGGCGATGGCGTCGATGACGGCCCGGGCCATCTCGCCGCGCGTGGTCGAGGCTTCGAGGCCCGAGAAGGTGCCGCGGATATAGGGATCGTTGTGGGGGCTGCGCTCGCCGGTCAGATAGGGCAGGAACAGCGGCAGGCGGTCCGTCCGCGCTTCCTGCGCCTCGGCGAGAAGGGTTGGGATGTCGGCCCCCGAGACCGACGACAGCCAGGCAAGCGGCGCCGCGCCGTTCAGCATCACCGCCATGCGGAACCAGCGGCCCGGGACGGCATGGGCAAAGGCGTGAACGTAGCTTTCCGGGTTCGGCCGATAAGCCTCGTCGGCGATGAAGAACTGACCGGAGGTGCCGAGGGAGAGGAATGCGTCGCCATCCCTGACCGCGCCGATGCCGACGGCGCCGGTGGCCGCGTCGCCGCCGCCGGCCGCGACGGGAATGCCGGCGGGCAGGTCAAGAGTTTCCGCGGCCGAAGCGGTGAGGACGCCGCTCCGTTCGGTTCCCTCGTGGAGCGCCGGCAGCCAGGCCGGATCCGTGGCGCTCGCCGCGCACAGCGCCTCGGACCATTGCCGCTTCGCCTCGTCGAGCCAGATCGTGCCGGCGGCATCGGCCATGTCGGTCGCGAGTTCGCCGGTCATCTGCAGGCGGACATAGTCCTTCGGCAGCAGGATGTGAGCGATCGCGGCATGAACCTGCGGCTCGTGATGGCGCAGCCAGAGGATCTTCGGCGCGGTGAAGCCCGGCATGGCCGGCACGCCGGCGATCTGCCCGTGGTCAGGAAAATTCGCCTCGATCTCGGCGCACTCGTCGAAGGCGCGGCCGTCGTTCCAGAGGATTGCCGGGCGGAGGGGCCGCTTGTCCGCGCCGAGGACGGTGGCGCCGTGCATCTGGCCGGACAGACCGATCGCGTTGATTGTCTTCCAGGCCTCGGGCGCCTCGGCCCTGGCCTTGGCGCAGGCCGTCACGGTCGCGCTCCACCAGTCGTCGGGGTTCTGCTCGCTCCAGAGCGGATGCGGACTCGATATTGAAAGCGGTTCACTGACGCTCGCGACCACGCCGCCGGTCGCCGGCGCGATGACGATCTTGACCGCCGACGTTCCGATATCGATGCCCAGAAACATGCCGTTTCTCCCTTCTTGCGGCCTCGCCCTGCGCCCCGCTGCTATGCCGCGACCCTTAGAGCGGTTTGGCCAGAAATAAAATCGTTACGGCGTGGCGCAGGCCGGGCGGACGTTCCTTCAACCGTTTCGTCGCCTCCATCGCCGATTGCACTGCATTAAAGACATATATTTACACATTTCGGAGGCAGGCCCATTGCATCGGCGACGGCCGTGAAGAATGATAATGCAACACCGCCTGGTTGTAGGCGGGAATGGGAGGATCAGAATGAAGAGTACTCGTCGTATGCTGTTGGCTGGCGCTGTCGGCCTCGGCGCCCTCGTTGCGAGCGGCGCCACGTCTTTCGCCCAGGAAGTCACGTTGCGCCTGCACCAGTTCCTGCCGCCACAGGCCAATGTGCCGAAGCTGGTGATCGATCCGTGGATCAAGAAGGTCGAAGAGGCCGCCGGCGGAAAGCTGAAGATCGAGCATTTTCCCTCCATGCAGCTCGGTGGCACGCCACCGGAGCTGATCGACCAGGTGATCGACGGCGCCGTCGACATCGCGTGGACCGTCAACGGGTTCACGCCTGGCCGTTTCCCGCGCTCGGAGGTGTTCGAGCTGCCCTTCATGATGACCAATGCGGAAGCCGCATCCCGCGCCTATTGGGAGCTCTTCGATAAGGAGATGAAGGACACCGACTACGCCAATCTCCACATCATCGGAGCCTGGGTGCACGGCCCCGGCATGCTGCACGTCAACAAGCCGATCGACAGCATGGACGACATGGCGAACGTCAAGTTTCGCACGCCAAGCCGCATGGCCGGGTTCCTGCTGGAGCAGCTCGACGCCGCGCCGATCGGCATGCCGGTGACGGCCATTCCCGAGGCACTGTCCAAGGGCGTCATCGATGGCGCCGTCGTGCCGTGGGAAGTCACCACCGCGCTCAAGATCCCGGAACTGGTGCATAACCACACCGAGTTCGCGGACGGCTACGCCTTCTATACCGTGACCTTCACGCTGGCGATGAACAAGGCGAAGTACGAAAGCCTGCCGGACGACATCAAGAAGGCGATCGACGAAAATTCCGGCATGGAATTCTCTGCCTTCGCCGGCAAGACGCAGGCCGCAGCCGACGGGCCGGCCCGCCAGGTCGCCGTCGAGATGGGCAACAACATCATCACGTTGAGCCCGGAAGAGAGCCAGAAGTGGAAGGAAGCGGCCCAGCCGGTCTATGAGCGCTGGGCGGCCGACATGAAAGAGAAGGGCATAGACGGCCAGGCGCTGATCGACGAGGCCAGGGCGCTGATCGCCAAATATACCGAGGAGCAGGGCGGCGCCGCCGGGTCCGAAGCATCCGCCGACGATACGACCAAACAGTAAGCCTGGCTTGAGTCGGCTTCAGGAAGGGGCGGGCAACCGCCCCTTTCGTTTACGCCTCCACGGCCGCTGTCCGGTAAAACCGTCGGGAAGCAGGCGAGAGAGAGGCGGTTGGCTACCAACTTCGTCCCAGACGACAATGCTACGACCATAGGTGAGCCCCTACGGCCAACAATTCTTGCGCTGACTTCGCTCGCGCGGCGGCTGGCGAACGCGAGGCAGCGCCGCCCCATGTAACCCTTATGCAACAGCACAACCTGCGCGATTATCCTGACGAGAAGTTCGCTTTGATCGAATATAACATCTGTTATGTTGTCGGGATCGAATCCGAAACCGGGGATGGGGTTGTGGTTGTGCAAAAGATATTGGCGGCGACAGTTGCCGCATTGGCCTTATCGACCGCCAGCTTCGCGGAAGAGGCCGTCGATGGCGCTGAAGCCGTTCAGGGGTTCGATTGGAGCGGCTTCTATGTCGGCGCGTCGGTCGGATGGGCAGAGATGGACCCGCAGTCGACGAAGCCCAATCTGCTCCAGCCCAAATCAGAGGGCATCGAGACAGGCCTTCATGCGGGCTACGATCTTCGTTTCGGCTATGTCCTTGCGGGTGTCGTCGGCGAGATATCCGCAAGCGACACCGAAGCGGCGACCTCCTGTGCCAACCCCTTGTTCCGGTGCAGTGCCGAGTCGGACTGGACGGCGTCCTTGCGCGCCAGAGCCGGTGTGCCCATCGGTCGCTTTCTCGGATATGTGACGGGCGGTCTTGCCTGGATGGATTATTCCGGCTCCACGTCGATCGTAACGACCGGACAGACGTTCGAAGACAGCAAGACGCTTTCCGGCTGGACGGCGGGTGGTGGCATCGATTTCGCCGTCACCGACAGGCTCGTGAGCGGAGTGGAAGTGCTCTATTACGATTTCGATGGGGCTGACCTCCAATATGATATTCCCTACGGAGTCGATCCGGACAGGCTTTCGGTCCGCGCCAAATTCTCCATCAAGTTCTGACGCATCGGATCCACGGCTCGAAATTCTCCGACGGTCGACGGTTGGGGACCGGTGAAACGATCGACCTTGCGGACTTGGTGATCCCGACTGGATTCGAACCAGTGACCCTCAGATTAGGAATCTGATGCTCTATCCTGCTGAGCTACGGGACCGCTCGCCCTGCGATTAGCAGAGTCCTGAGTTCATTTCCACGGTTTCGAAAGCCATCGGACGAGGAGGGTTGAACAGGGGCGGCATGGCGCGCGATTTTTTGGGCGGAGCTTCGTTGCCGCCGCGCCGCCCTGCTGTTCCTCTTCGCCGTCCGCGCCTGCCGAAAAACGGTCAGAAGCGGAACTTGAGCGAAGCGTCGAACGTATGGGCGGGATCGCCGCTCATATAGCCCTTATAGCCGATACTGCCGCTGAGGTTCCGGGTGAAATTGGCCTCTGCGCCGGCCTCAACCGTCAGGGCGGAACCATCGGCAAAACCGACCAATGTCGAAGCGGCGGTCGTGGCTCCTCCGGCAAAGCTCGTCTGGATCGTATCGCTGTCGCCGTCGCTATAGGCGTAGCCAAGGCCGGCATAGAGATTCGCCATACCGACATTGCGGGAAGCCCGCACACCCGTCTCGACGGTCAAACCCGACAGATTGAAATCCGGTACGGTGAGATTGGCCGCGCCCGCGCCGGTCTCCGTGTAGCCGTCATAATCGGCGTAGGACCAGATGAGGGCGGCATAGGGCATGAGCGAGACGAAAGTCGTGTCGAGACGGTAGCCCGCCAGCGCGCCGGCGCCGAACACATCCGCGTCAGTATCGCCGCGGGCTGTCAATGCGCCTGCCGTGCGGGAATAATCGACGTCGAAACGACCATAGCTGAAGGCAAGCCGTCCGACAAAGCCGGTGCCGGCATCGTAGCCGGCGTACAGTGACCCGATCACACCGTCGCTGTCGGAATCGACTCCGTTGTCGGCCGAGGCGACGGAATAGGCGACAGCGCCGCCAACCGTGAACGCATCGAAATAGGCTTCGGCTCCGAGGCCGCCAAAACCGGTGGCATAGTCGGTCGAGCCGATTTCGCCGAACGCGCCGCCGCCGACCGCATAGACCGCATAGCGGTTCGGCTGAGCCGCGTAGGACGGAGCGAGATCGGCGTTGTAGACCGCCTCGAAGCGCTTATCGATATCCCTCTCGGGCCCGTACGCAAGCGGCTCGATCGCGGTGCCGCCATTAGGTCCCGTGCGGGGGCCGGCGAAGAGAAAATAGTTGAGGAACGCCTGGCTGGCCACGAGGGGCCCGGTGCCGATGGAGGTTTCTTCGCCGCCAAATGTCGGGGTGGTGCCTTTTACCCCCCAGTTAAGGAGCGAGGCCACCTGATCTCCGGTCAAGCCGGCGAAGACGGGCGAGTTGACGAAGAGTTCGGCGCCCTGCTGCGCCAGAAGCGCGTCCGCCGCGTAGGAATTGGGATCGGTGCCCCGGCTTTCGTCCCCGTACAGGATGTTGACATGCATCAGCGAGATGGTCTCGCCAGGCTGAACCGTCCGGTTCGGGTACTGAAAGAGAATGACGTTTTTCGAAGATGCTGGACCGTACGGGTCGCCATTGCTGTCGACGATCTCGACGCTCTCCGCAAAGCTGTTATTGCCATACAGGTGAGCGATGACCGGATCGCTGCTTATGCTGCCGCTATAGGGCGCCTGACCTGTCACGATCCAGGTCGGGCCCTGATAGAGAATTTCCGTGTTGCTGTCGGAGCCGAGATTGCCGCCGAAGGCCAGCCGGATATCGAGCGGCGAGCCTGTGTTGTTGGTGAAACTGTCGAACCAGCGAATGCTGTTGTCTGGGAGCGCGGTCTGCGTCGCATAGGTTTCCGTCTGCCGTGTGCCGATCATCCCATTGAACGGCGTCAGATAGGAGGCCCCGCTATAAGATCTCTCCCCTGTCGGAACGCCATAGAGCGCGCCGTATCCGTCATAGGCGTCGTTGACGACCCCATTCGTTGCGCCTGCCTCCCTGGCGCCCCCGGGGGCGCTTGAACTGCCGCTGAACTGGGAATCCGTGGCGGGCCCGGAATAGGTGCCGTTCGCAACAGTGCTGCCACATAAGAAACCGGATCCTTGGCAAACGTCGAATTGGATCGGAACCTGATCGGCGAGACTTGGCGCGGCCAATAGCGGAAACGCCAGCAATCCGGTCGCGGCGGCGCTCAGCGCAGTGGTCCGGCAAAGAGAGAGTTTCATCGAGATGGCGCTCCGGTCAAGAAATTCGATTTTTCTCCGTACCCTTTGCCTGAGCCTTTGAGGAGGGTAGATTGTTGTTAATACAAACAACTTTTTGGTGTGGCTCATTTTGGCCACACCTCCAGTGTCGCCGGCACGAGGCCAAGAGGTAGGAATGGGGAAGGAATGCGGTGCATCCTCTTATCGCTGAGGCGCGATCTCATCAGTCCGCCGGACATCGCGAGGAAGCCCTGCGTGCGCTGGCTCTGGCCTTGCGACAATCGCCCGATGATTTCGATCTGCGTTTGACAGAGGCGCTGATCGAATTGCAGTTCGGCAGTCTCGATCGCGCGACCAGTATGCTGCGCGCGATGGAGCGGCGCTTTCCGCCGCGATTCGAAATCTATTTCAATCTCGGTGTTTGCCATCGCTTCGCCGACCGCTTCGAATTGGCGTTGAAGTCATTCGAGAGAGCCGACACCCTTGTCAGAAACACCAGCCCGGTGCTCCGCCACCGGGCGGAAATTCTGGCGATACTGGGTGACCTGGAAAAGGCGATCGCCGTGAACCGCAAAGCGATCGAGGTCTTCCCCGATTCGGTTGATGCCTATCTGCGTATCGCCCAGTTGCGGTCTGAGGCGCTTTCGGAAGAGGAAGTCGAGCGGCTCGCCTGGCTGGTCCGCGAACAACCGGATCACTCGCAGGCCATGTCAGTGCATTTCGCGCTTGGCGATCTTCTATGGAGCCGCGACAGAAGCCGGGCCTTCGACCATTATCTCGCCGCGAATGCGCTGCGTCGTGAAGGCCTTCAGGATGTGACGCCTCCCTCACGCGCCATCGTTCCGCGCGGCGAAGTGCCTGTCGCCCGACCTATCGAAGAAGCCGAAGCAAGCGAGCGGCGCATGGTCGATTTCGTCTGTCGACATCTCGATCACTCTTTCTTGGAGCGTTTCGCCAAGGCGGGACTCGATGACGAACGGCCGCTTTTCGTTATCGGCATGCCGCGTAGCGGCACCACGCTGGTCGAGCAGATCATCGCGTCGCATCCCGAGGCGAACGGACAGGGCGAGACCGGTCACCTCGTGCGGCTCGCGGTCACGAAGGAGTGGCCCTACGCCTGGAGGGGGAGCGAGACCAAGGACGATGTGCCGCCGCCGATGGCCACGGATGCCGCGTTCGATCATTTTGCCGCCTTGGCGCATCGCTATGTCGCGGCGCTTTGCGGGCCGGCCCCCGGAGCATCCCGAGTGGTCGACAAATCACTCGACAATTTCCTGCATCTCGGGCTCATCCGCATCCTGCTGCCGAAAGCGAGGATCGTGGCCGTCACGCGCGATCCGGTCGACAACGCGATCGCGTGTTTCAGGCGCAATTTCCGTACCGGCCAGGAATGGAGCTACGATCTGGCGGCGATCGGGCGGCGCTACCGCCGCTATCGTCGCGTCATGGATCACTGGCAGGCGATCCAGCCAGGCGCAGTTCACACAATCTCCTATGAAACGCTGGTGCAAAACCCGGAGACGGAGGTCCGTCGGCTCATCGCGGCGTGCGACCTGCCGTGGCACGACGCCTGCCTTTCGTTCCATGAGACGCGCCGCCCCGTGCAGACGGCCAGCCTGGCGCAGGTCCGCAAGCCGATCTATGGCAGTTCAGTCGGAACCTGGCAGCCCTTCGCGGACCGCCTCGGCCCGCTTTTCGATGCGCTGGGACCCTACGCGCCGGACACCGCTGCGACGAAGTCGGAATAATGGTTGGCGATACCGACAGGATCAATACCCGTGATCCCCAGATCAGGAATCTGATGCTTCGAAAGGCTGACGGACGAGGAGGATTGGACAGCGGCGGCATGGCGCGCAATATTCCTCGTCGAGCCCCGTCGCCGCCCAGATGCCGCCGCATGTCTCGTCCATGGCGGCAGGTTCCGGCAGCCTGCCCATCCACAATGCCAAAGGTCCTGATGCGCCACGCCCGCTTATTCGCCGCCCTGCTGCTTCTGTTCGTTTCCGTCGCACAGGCTGCCGCAAACCCGTACGCCGTCGTCGATGTCGCGACCGGCAAGGTGCTGGCGCATCAGCAGGCGTTCGAACGCTGGTATCCGGCGTCGATCACCAAGATCATGACGGCCTATCTGGCGTTCGAGGCGGTGCGATCGGGTGACATGTCGATGCGCTCCCCGTCAAGATCACCAAGCGTGCGCTGGCCGAACCGCCGAGCAAGATGGGCTATCCCGTCGGGACCGAGCTGACGCTGGAGAACGCGCTCAAGATCATGCTCGTCAAGAGCGCCAACGACATCGCCGTGGCGATCGCCGAGGCGGTGGGCGGCACCGAGGACCGTTTCATCACGATGATGAACGAGAAGGCCACCGAGATCGGCATGACCGACAGCCATTTCGTCAATCCGAACGGGCTGCCGCAGGAGGGTCAGTACACCACCGCCCGCGATTTCGGTCTGCTCGCCGCCCGCGTGCGCCGCGACTATCCCGAATATGCCGGCGTGTTTTCCATCGAGGCGCTGCAGCTTCCCGGCCGCAAGAGCGCTGTTCCCAACACGAACATCCTGCTGGGTCGGATGGCCGGGGCCGACGGTATGAAGACCGGCTATATCTGCGCGTCCGGGTTCAATCTGGTGGCCTCGGCGACAAGAGGCGGACGGACCATCGTCGCGGTCGTGCTCGGTGCGCTCGACCCGCAGGTCCGCGCCGACCAGGCGGCCGATCTCCTCGCCGCCGGTTTCGCGACCGATCCGGCGAGCGTGAGCGAGACGGTCAAGAGCCTGCCGCGCTATGGCGAGGACGGCGCCGAAGTGGCCGATATCAGCCGGGACATCTGCACCGGTAGCGCTCAACTGGACCGTTATGACGGGCGGGACGTGGACGGCAAATATCTCTATCGCTCCGCCAGCATCGAGCCGATGCGCCGGGAGCCGATCGCCGTGTCCGTCGCGCTTGGCGGCGCGGACGGACCGCCCGCCCGCAACACCGGCCTCGTCGATATCCCGCTGCCGCAGCCGCGCCCCGAGACGCTGCGCGACCTCGCGATGGAGACGCCGGCCGTCGGCAGGAGCGGCGGCGAGACGTCACAGGCGCCGGACCCGGTGGATGATGACGAACACGCGTCAGCCGAACCGTCGGCGGGTGATACAGGCGATGAGGACGAGATCGCGGCCGGTACCGCGCCGGCTGATGTCGTCGCCATTCCCTTGCCGCAAGAGCGCCCGGACCAGACCCAGTGACTATCGCGGAGGATCATCGCCTGCCGGTCGTCCTGCTGACCGGCTTTCTCGGCGCGGGCAAGACGACGCTTCTCAATCGGCTGCTTACCGATCCGGCACTCGGCGAGACGGGGGTGGTCGTCAATGAGCTCGGCGAGGTGCCTCTCGACGGTGCTTTGATCGAGACGGCAGCCGGCGGCGCGGTGCTTGAGATGGCCGGCGGATGCCTGTGCTGCGCGGGCGGCGGCGCGCTGGAGCAGACGCTGAGCGACCTGCTCGCAGCCGCGGGGGAACGCGGTCGTCCATTGTCGCGCATCATGATCGAGACGTCCGGCATGGCCGATCCGCTGCCGATCCTCGGCGAGATCGGCCTTTCGACGCTCGGCCGCCTGGAGCGGGTGCTGACCGTGGTCGATGCGCTGCATGGCGAGGCGACGCTTGAAGCCTTCGACGAAGCCAAAAGGCAGATCGCCGTGGCGGACGTCATCGTGCTTTCGAAGACCGACCTGGTGAGCGCCGAACAGACCCGGCAGATCAGGACAAGGCTGTCGGAGCTTTCGGGAACGGCCGCGATCCTTCCCGCCGACGCGCCGGCAGAGACATTGCTGGCAGCGGACGCAAGTGGACCGGCCGAGACGTCCTTCCTTGCTCGCGACCACGGTCACGATCATCATCATGATCAGGGGCGAGCCCATGCGACGGGCGGACATCGCGATGCCTATGCCACGACGGTGCTGCGCGCCGACAAACCGCTGACGCCGGTTGCGCTGCAGGGCTTCCTGGAAGTGCTGGTCGGTACCCTCGGCGGCCGCCTGCTTCGCGTGAAGGGCCTCGCACGGCTGACTGGCGAAGAACGTCCCGCCGTGGTGCAGGCCGTGCAGGGCATGGTTCACCCGGTGCAGTTCCTGCCATCATGGCCAGCGAACGGCGCGGCGGAAACGGCGCTGGTGGTCATCACGCAGGGCCATCGGCCGGGCGAGATCGACGCCCTGTTCGGCGCCTTTACCGGACAGATCGCTCCCGACCGGCCCGACGCGGCGGCGCTTTCAGACAATCCGCTGGCGGTGCCAGGCTTCTCAGCCTTCTGAAGGCTTCTCGCCGCGCGCGATGAGGAACGCATGGCCGTCGGCGCTGGCGCCGCTCTCCAGCAGGTGGTGGCCGTCCTGCCGGCAGAAGACCGGAATGTCGATTATTGCGAGCGGATCGGTGGTCCACACAAGGAGGCGCTCGCCCGGCTTCATGCCGAGCAGGCGCTTGCGGGTCTTCAGTACAGGCATCGGGCAGGTCAGGCCGCGCAGGTCGTAAAGCGGCGTGGCGGGCGAGCCTGCGTCGGGCGCAGACGCAGCGGATCCGATCGATCCGGCGCTCAATCGGCGAACCGTCGTTCGATCGTTGTTTCACCGGTGGCTCCGCCGACCGGTGCGGGCCGGCTCATCGAAGCCCCGCCCGGAAGCGGCGAGGAGATGGTCGCGGCGGCGATCAGCGCGGCCGCCCGGGAACGGGCCGCTTCCGCCTTGCGCTTCTCTTCTTCCGCCCTCTCCGGCGTCAGGGGAGCGTTCTCGCCTAGCGAAGGCGGCAGGCGCGACGTCTTTTCACCGCGGATGCGCTTCGACATCCAGGCCGACACCATTCGTGCTTCCTCGATGCCATTGATGGAGGGGCGCGGCGGCGCGATCTTGCCGCGGGCGGCATGATCGAGCGCCTTGGTGAAGGCGCCCATATTGTGCACGGTCTGTTTGGCGAAGGCGAGCGTCAGCGTCTCCGGCTGGTCCATGTCGGGGCAATTTCCGCTCTCGGCGGCGACGCCGTCGCGCTGGCGGCCGAAGACGTAGCGTCCCTTGCAGACACCCACCGCCGGCGGCTGGCCCGTCAGTTCAAGGAAGTCGGAGCCTTCCTTGAGCTGGCGCCAGAAGTCGATGTTCGGGTCCCCGGCATAGCGGGCCATGTTGGCCTCGGTCATCTTGAAGGGGAAGGCCTGAATCTGGAACTCGCGCTGCCCGCCGCGGAAGGCGTCGCGGGCGAAGGCGTAGATTTCGCCGACATATTCGTCGGTCATGGCGTAGCAGCCCGAGGACGAACAGTCGCCATGGACCATCAAATGCTGGCCGGTGCGGCCGTGGGCGCGGTCGAAGGCGTTCGGAAAGCCGATGTTGAAGGCGAGATAGTATTTGCTGTCTGGGTTCATCTGGTACGGGCGGACCGTATAGAACCCTTCCGGCGCCTGGCGGTCCCCCTCGATGAATTTCGGACCGAGCTTGCCGGAATATTTGCAGATCGGGTAGCTCTTGACGAAGGCGTAGCGGCCATCCTTCTTCTGCTTCCAGACTTCGAGCGTACTGTCTTCCTTGTACAGCCGCACGAGAATGGGCGAGGTCTCGTCCATGCCCATCGCCTTCATCCTGGCGACGAGCTTCGGCGGCAGCGGCTTCTCCGCCTTCGCCACCTTGTCGAGCGCGTCGGTGCAGGCGCCCAGCGCCAGCGGCGCTGCGAGCAGGAGCAAAAAGGCAAGTGCGCGGAACACGGCTTTCAGCATGGTCGTCCCGTCAACCCCATCTTCCCCATCGGCGGCAACGCCGGCCCGTTCGAAGGCAGTCTAGCCAAACCGCCTTGCGCGGCGGTTAAGCGGACGATTAACCATTGCCTTCGAGCGGCGTCACCAATGGCGCAAAGGTTCGGCGTTTTTGTGACGGGAGCCGCGTTCGCGGCCGGGGCAACGGTGGCCGGCTCAGATATTCCGTCCGATCGCCAGGAACTTTTCCCGCCGCTCCTCCTTCAGGTCGCGGCCGGAGCCGGAGAGATCGCGGAGCGCCGCGTCGATTTGATCGCCGGCGCGGGCGATGGTCTGCTCGGGATTGCGGTGCGCGCCGCCGATCGGCTCGGGAATAATGCCGTCAATGACCTTCAATTCCACCAGATCCTGAGCGGTGATCTTCATGCCGGTCGCGGCGTCCTTGGCGCGTGCGCTGTCGTGCCAGAGAATCGATGCCGCGCCCTCGGGCGAGATCACCGAATAGATGGCGTGTTCCAGCATATAGACCCGGTTCGCCGTGGCGAGTGCGATCGCGCCGCCGGATCCGCCTTCGCCGATAATGGTCGAGACGAGCGGCGTGGAGAGGTTGAGGCAGGCCTGCGTCGAGCGGGCGATCGCCTCGGCCTGGCCGCGCTCCTCGGCGCCGAGGCCCGGATAAGCGCCGGCGGTATCGACGAAGGTCAGGACCGGAATGGCGAATCGGTCGGCAAGCTCCATCAGCCGAACGGCCTTGCGATAGCCCTCCGGGCGGGCCATGCCGAAATTGCGCTTCAGCCGGCTTTCGGTGTCGAAGCCCTTCTCCTGACCGAGAATGCAGACGCTCTGGCCCCGGAAACGGCCAAAGCCCGAGATGACAGCCTCATCCTCGGAATACTTGCGATCGCCGGCCAGCGGCGTGAAATCGTCGACCAGCGCCTTGATGAAATCGACGCAGTGGGGCCGGTCCGGATGACGCGCCACCTGCGCCTTCTGCCAAGGGCTGAGGGCCCGGTAGAGATCGCGCAACGCGTCCCTGGAGCGTCCCTCCAGACTCGTGATTTCCTCCTTGACGTCGACGGAGTTGTTCTCCTCCATCATCGCCTTGAGTTCGACGATCCGGGTTTCGAGTTCGGCGACCGGTTTCTCGAAATCAAGATAATTGTACATGCGCGTCCTGCGGACAGTGCGGCTTGGCCGCGGATCGGGTCGCGGCCAGCGGCATGGCCGGCCACGGAGAAATCGGGAATTCCTTACCGGCTCGTCCTGGCACCCGCAAGCGGATGATGGTCCTGGACAAGCCGCACCAGCCGCTCTTCGAGGACGTGCGTATAGATCTGCGTCGTGGAGATGTCGGCGTGGCCGAGCAATTGCTGGACCGAACGAAGATCGGCGCCGTTCTGGAGAAGGTGCGAAGCAAAGGCATGCCGTAGAACGTGGGGCGAAACGGCCTTGGGGTCCAGTCCTGCGCGGGCGGCGAGCGCCTTCAGGTCACGCGCGAACACCTGGCGCGGCAGATAGCCGGCAGCCGCTTCGCGCGAAGGAAAGAGATGGAGGCTGCCGGCGAAGACGGGGGCGCGGTCGCGGCGCTTGATCCAGCGGTCCATCGCCGCACGCGCCGGCCCAGACAGCGGCACCAGCCGCTCCTTGTCGCCCTTTCCGGTGACGACGAAATAGCGGGCGTCCCGGCGCGCGACTGAGGCTGGGAGGGAGACGAGTTCGGAGACGCGCAAGCCTGTCGCGTAGAGCACTTCGAGCAGCGCGGCCATGCGCACCGGCGCCAGCGCTTCACCGGCCGCCAGCGCTTCCTGCTCCGCCAGATCGAGCAACGCGGTAACATCCGTCTCGCTGAGAATCTTGGGCAGGGGCTTCGGCTTCTTCGGATTGTCGAGCGTGGTGGTGGGGTCGTCCGTCCGCAGACCTTCGGCATAAAGGAACTGGAAGAACTGCCGCATCGCGGCCAGGCGCCGAGCCTGCGAGGAGGCGGCATAGCCGCGCCTCGAAAGGCCCCCCACATAGGCGCGCAACTTTGCAGTGTCGGCATCCGAAAGCGAGGCGGTGCAGTTCTCGGACAGGTCGCGCAGATCGCGCTCGTAGGCGGCGAGCGTGTTGGCCGACGCACCGCGCTCGGCCGAGAGCATTTCCAGGAAGCTCTCGATCAGGTGGCCGTCGTTCATTGGCCTGCGCCGCTGTCTTCGGCGGCTACAGCCCCGCTCTCATCGCCACCGTTCCCGGCGCCTTCCTGCCGGGGCGGCGCTGCGGGCGAGGATTGCCTTTCGCGCTGTTCGGCGCGTTTCAGCAGGTCCTGGATCGGCAGCTCGATCCTTTCCTCCACACGGGTCGGCTGGACGAAATTGGCAAGCGCGAACGCCGTGACGTAGACGATGGCCGCGCAGATGGCGACAAAGGCGAGGAAGCGGGTGAGGGTGGGCATGACGCCATCTTTCCGTGTCATACCGGAGTCGGGCCACTTATGCGCAACGGAGGATGGATGCGCAAGCCGAGGTGCTTGACGGTCGGCCGCTTTTCATGTGCAAGGCGGCAATGACCTTGAACAGTACCCAGGAGATGTCGCCCGCGGCGCGCGCGGAAGTCGGTCGCCAGGCGATCCTTGGCGGGCTTGCCGGGCGCCACGTCGTTCTGGTCGGGCTGATGGGCGCAGGCAAGACGGCGATGGGGCGGGTGATTGCAAGCCGTCTCAACCTTCCCTTCATCGACAGCGATCACGAGATCGAAACCGTCAGCACGATGGCGATCCCGGAGTTGTTCGAGAAGTATGGCGAGCCGGAGTTTCGAGATCTGGAGCGGCGGGTGATCGGCCGGCTCCTCGGCGAACAGCAGCGCGTCATCTCGCTGGGGGGCGGCGCCTTCATGGATCGCCGAGACCCGTCGCTCGATCAAGAAGACCGGCTTCTCGGTCTGGATCGACGCCGACCTCGATCTTCTGTTCTCGCGGGTCAGCCGGAAGCCCGGGCGGCCTCTCCTGCAGAACGAGGATCCGAAAGAGACGCTGGCCCGCCTGATGGAGCAGCGCGCACCGATGTACGGTCTTGCGGACATCCGGCTGAAGAGCGAGGACCTGCCCCGCGACACGATGGCCGAGCAGATGCTGGAAGCCATGGCCGAGCATTTCGCAGGCCACGCAGAGGACAAGGGCGCATGAGCCTAGCGCTGGACGAGATTCGTCGGGTCGAGGTCGGCCTCGGCAAGAGAGCCTACGACATCATGATCGGCGCCGGCCTCCTCGGCGGAGTTGGAGAACGGATCGCCGAAAGACTTCCCGGCGCCCGCTGCGCCATTATCACCGACGAGAATGTCGCGAGCCTTCATCTGGATGCGCTGACGGAGGGGCTGACCGACGCCGGCATCGCGTTTGCGACCACGATCCTGCCGCCCGGTGAAAAGACAAAGAGCGCCGAGCACCTGCTCGCGGCCGTGGATTTCGTGCTCGGCGAACGGATGGAACGCGGCGACGTGGTCGTGGCGCTCGGCGGCGGCGTGATCGGCGATCTGTCCGGGTTCGTCTCCGGCATCGTGCGCCGCGGCATGGAACTGGTGCAGGTGCCGACGACGCTGCTGGCGCAGGTCGACAGTTCGGTCGGCGGCAAGACCGGCATCAATTCGCGGCACGGAAAGAACCTGATCGGCGTCTTCCATCAGCCGGAATTCGTGGTCGCCGACATTTCGGTTCTCGACACGCTGCCCGACCGGGAGTTCCGGGCGGGCTACGCGGAAATCGTCAAATACGGGCTGATCGACCGGCCCGACTTCTTCGAATGGCTCGAGCGGCACTGGCGCGGCGTCTTCCGCGGCGGTGTTGACCGGGCCGAGGCCATCGCCGCGTCCTGCCGGTGCAAGGCCGATGTCGTCGCACGCGACGAGGAGGAGGAAGGCGATCGTGCTCTCCTCAATCTCGGCCACACCTTCGGCCACGCGCTGGAGGGCGCCACCGGCTATGACAGCGAAAGGCTGATCCATGGCGAGGGGGTCGCAATCGGCACCGCGCTCGCCCACCGCTTCTCGGTGCGGCTCAACCGGTGCTCGGTCGAGGATGCGGAACGGGTCGAAAAGCATCTGAGCGATGTCGGTCTTCCGACGCGGCTTTCGGACGTGCCGGGCGGACTGCCTCCCGCCGAGACGCTTCTGGACTATATTGCGCAGGACAAGAAGGTCAGCCGCGGATCGCTGACCTTCATCCTGACCGAAGGGATCGGCCGCTCCTTCATCGCGCGGGACGTGCCGCCATCAGAGGTCCTGAGCTTCTTGCGGGAGTGCCTGTCGGCATAAACAGCCATGTGGGTCATCATTGGCGCCATCCTCGTGCTCATCGTGCTGTCGGCGATCTTTTCCGGATCGGAGACGGCGCTGACGGCGGCGAGCCGGGCGCGGCATGCACAGCCTGGAACAGGCCGGCGACGGCCGCGCCGGGACCGTGACCCGCCTGATCGAGCGGCGGGACCGGCTGATCGGCGCGCTCCTCATCGGCAACAATCTCGTCAACATTCTCGCCTCTTCGCTCGCCACATCGATGTTCCTGCAGCTCCTCGGCGAGGCGGGCGTCGTCTGGGCGACGCTGACGATGACCGTGCTGCTCGTGATCTTCGCGGAAGTGCTGCCGAAGAGTTGGGCCATCTCGTCGCCGGACACGTTCGCGCTGACGGTCAGCCGCTTGATCGCCGTCTATGTCGCGGTGCTCGGGCCGGTCTCGTCGCTGGTCAACGGCATCGTCCGGCGGGTGCTATGGCTTTTCGGCGTCAAGCTCGGTGCGGGTAAGTCGATGCTGACCGCGCATGAGGAACTGCGCGGCACGATGGAGGTGCTCCACCGCGAGGGCGCTTTCGTCAAGGCCGATCGCGACCAGCTCGGGGGCCTTCTCGACCTTGCGGAACTGGAAGTCTCCGACGTCATGATCCACCGGACGACGATGCAGACGCTCAATGCCGACGAATCGCCCGAGGAAGCCGTTCGCCAGATCCTGCACTCGCCCTATACAAGAATGCCGATCTGGGAGGGGACGACGGACAATATCGTCGGCGTCATCCACGCCAAGGACCTGTTGCGCGCGCTGCACGACGTCAACAACGAGGCGGCACGGATCGACGTGCGCGCGGTCGCCGCGCCGGCCTGGTTCGTGCCCGACACCACCACGCTGCAGGACCAGCTCAACGCCTTTCTGCGCCGCAAGAGCCACTTCGCGATCGTGGTGGACGAGTACGGCGAACTGGAAGGCCTGATCACGCTGGAGGACATTATCGAGGAGATCGTCGGTGACATTGCCGACGAACACGACATCGAGATGCAGGGCCTGACGATCGAGGCCGACGGCTCGGTCGTCGTCGACGGCTCGGTGACAATTCGCGATCTCAATCGTGCGCTCGACTGGGATCTGCCCGACGACTGGGCGACCACGGTGGCCGGCCTCGTCATTCACGAAACGCAGTCAATTCCCGACGAGCGGCAGGCCTTCACCTTCCACGGCAAGCGATTCGTCGTGCTGCGTCGCGAGAAGAACCGGATCGTCAATCTGCGCATCCGGCCGATCGTCGCGCCGGATGATCCGCTGGCCGGCCAGGTTTGACCTACCAGCGCGTCGGTTCGCCAGGCGCGGCCGGTTCGATGGCGAGGGCGTGCACCTTGCCGGGCGCAAGTTCTCCTGCCAGTGCGTCATTGACCGCGCGATGCCGCGCAACCCGGTTCATGCCGTCGAAATCGGCGGCGACGATGCGGATTCGAAAATGGGTCTCGCCGCCTCCGTCGAATTCGCCCTCTTCATC
The DNA here is from genome assembly GCA_963773525.1 of uncultured Alphaproteobacteria bacterium. Taxonomy (GTDB): domain Bacteria; phylum Pseudomonadota; class Alphaproteobacteria; order Rhizobiales; family Rhizobiaceae; genus Notoacmeibacter. The sequence goes on from CAVZBM010000002.1 coordinate 1,134,599, forward strand.
GGGACCGGAATGGTGGTGACCGGCATGCAGATGGCTCTCATTGACGATCTCGAGCCGCTGCGGCGCGAACCGATCGTTCAGTTTCCGGCGGATTTCATCTTCGATCGGTCGGGACCCGGCCATACTTTGTTCTCGTTTCATGATGCAGTCAGGGGCTCCGCTGGTTTCGGCCGAACTGCGGGGCGTTGTCAATTCTTGTTCTGCCTGCCGAAGCACCCCAGAATCGTGATGTCATGAAGTCGCGCCCGAACCTTTTCGATTCGATCCGTATCAAGCCGCAGCGCCAGGCCGGGCGCCGGCTGGCGCCGAGCCGATTTGCCAGTGGGACGGCTGCGACGAAGCCGGGCAGTTCCGCGCACCTGTCGGACGCAACGCAGAGGGCGAATATTTCCGCTTCTGCCTCGATCATGTGCGCCGCTACAACAAGGGCTACAACTATTTCTCCGGCCTCTCCGACAGTGAGATCGCCCGCTATCAGAAGGAAGCGCTGACCGGCCACCGGCCGACCTGGAAGGTCGGCTCGCCTCAGTGGAGAGGCGTCGGCGGCACCGGAAATCAGTTCGATCCGCAGCGGCCGTGCCGGCTACTACTCCTATACGGGGCGCCGCCAGCCGGGCCGGTCGGGCGCGGGCACCGTCGATTACGAACGGCCGCTGAAGCCGCTGGAACGAAAGGCGATCCGCACACTCGATCTCGACGGACGGCCCGATCCACACACTATCCGGGAGCGCTACAAGGTCCTGATCAAGCAGTGCCATCCCGACGCCAATCATGGCGATCGGGGCAGCGAGGAACGTTTTCGAGAAGTGCTGGACGCCTATCGATTGCTCAAACGTTCGGGTTTCTGCTAGGGGACATCAGCCCCATGACAGCCGTCAATCTGAATTAACAAGGACCGAGGCGGGCCGCGCGGAAAAAACGATCCGGCGCGAAACCGCCGTGATGAGACCGATGGATACCCAGACCAACGAACAGCCCGGCCTGCCCGACACCTCGGTGTCGGTCGCCAAGACCTTCGGCATCGATTCCGACATGATCGTCCCGGCCTATTCGAAGGCCGATTCGCACGTGCCGGAACTCGACCCGGACTATTTGTTCGACCGCCAGACCACGCTCGCGATCCTGGCCGGCTTCGCCTATAATCGCCGCGTGCTGGTTTCCGGCTTCCACGGCACCGGCAAGTCCACCCATATCGAGCAGGTCGCCGCCCGGCTGAAATGGCCGGCGGTGCGCGTCAATCTCGACAGCCATGTCAGCCGTATCGATCTCGTCGGCAAGGACGCCATCGTGTTGCGGGAGGGCCAGCAGGTCACCGAGTTCCGCGACGGCATCCTGCCATGGGCCTACCAGAACAATGTGGCGCTCGTCTTCGACGAATACGATGCGGGCCGGCCGGATGTCATGTTCGTCATCCAGCGCGTGCTGGAGAGTTCGGGCCGGCTGACGCTGCTCGACCAGAGCCGCGTGATCCGCCCCCATCCCGCCTTCCGCCTGTTCGCAACGGCCAATACGGTCGGTCTCGGCGACACGACCGGCCTCTATCACGGCACCCAGCAGATCAACCAGGCGCAGATGGACCGCTGGTCGATCGTCACGACGCTGAACTATCTGCCGCACGACAAGGAGGTGGAGATCGTCCAGGCCAAGGCGCGGCACTATCAGAACGAGCAGGGCCGCGACGTGGTCAACAAGATGGTCCGCGTCGCCGACATGACGCGGGCTGCCTTCATGAATGGCGACCTCTCCACCGTGATGAGCCCGCGCACGGTCATCACCTGGGCGGAGAATGCCGACATCTTCAAGGATGTCGGCATGTCGTTCCGGCTGACCTTCCTCAACAAATGCGACGAGATGGAACGGACCATCGTCTCCGAATTCTACCAGCGCGCCTTTGGCGAGGAACTGCCGGAGAGCGCCGCGAACGTCGTGCTCGCCTGACACTTGCCGGATGCGTACGCAAAAACCCCGCGCCTTGGCCGAGGCGCGGGGTTTTTCGTTGGCGTGAAACCGATTGTTCAGCCGTTGCCGATCCTCTCCATCCAGGCCTTGTGGCGCTGTTCGTCGGCGAGAGCGCGTTCGAAGATCGGCCGGTGCGCCGCCGGCACGACGGCGTTGGCGGAGGCATTGCGGTAGGCTGCTACCGTCTCCGTTTCGTTGGTGGCCATCGCCTTGAGGATGGCTTCATCATTGCCGACCATGTCGGCGAGGGCGACCTTGCCGGTGGTCAGATATTCCTTCATGTCGCCTTCGGCCGGGATTTCCGCTCCGGCCGCCGTGGCCAGTTCCTTCAGCTCGCGCATGTGGCGATCATGGTCCGTCTTGAACCCCTCGATTTCGCGGCGATAAGCATCGTTGTCGAGACGCTCGATGACCGTCTCGTAAGCGGCGATCGCATCATGTTCGAGCGTGATGAGATTGGTGATCAAGGTGCCGAAATCGTCGGCGGTTCCAATAGCCATTCGTATCTCCTGCGATGGGCGTGTGTTCAATGAGTGAAGGGGTCCGCTGACGGCCCCGTTCGATTACAAGGCCAACGGAACCGCCCTCGCAGGGGTTCCCTCTCACATTTGTTCCATCGGCGCCGTCTGCCGGATGCCGACTCCAGCAAGGTCGCCGTGTCCCATTCTGCGCGGATCATCGAAGAAAAGCCCCCTGTCCGGGGGGGAGGCAGGGGGCTTGTTCATGCACGGCAGGCGACAGGTGATCAGGCCGCCGCCTTCTGCTCCTGACGGGCGGCCATGGTCGCGTCGGCCCACCATTCCAGTTCGTCGAGCATGGCCGCCGAGGCCGGGGCGATGGCGTCCTCGATGGTGCTCATCGCCGCGTTCTGTCCCATCGGGCTGACGGCCATGAAGCTGCCGGCGGCAATGTGGACGGCGTTGCGCAGCGGGACCATCTGCAATTCGACGCCGATGCCGCGCAGATGCTCGATGGCGCGCGCCGCGCCGACGCCGCCATAGCCGATGTAGCCCATCGGCTTCCTGTTCCACTCGACATAGGCTTGGTCGAGCGCGTTCTTCAGGGCGCCGGTGATCGAATGATTGTATTCGGCGACGACGAAAATGTAGCCGTCGAACCCGGCGATCTTCTTCTGCCAGGCGACCGCCTTGGGATCTTCGCTCGGCACCCAGGCGTTCGAGGCCTTTTCGTCGAAGAACGGCAGATCCCACTCGGCGAGATCGACAAGCTCCACATCGAAGCCGCCATGGGCCTTCGCCTTGTCGAGCATCCAGGCTGCCGGCTTTGCGGCAAAGCGGGCGTCGCGGGTCGAGCCGATAATGACGGCGATGCGGGGTTTGCGGTGACTGCTCATTTTGAAGTATCCTCTGGTAATCTGGTATCGGGTGGTTCGATGGCATATATTTTTCACCGGGTGGCCTTCGCAAGGAGGCACTTTTGCGAAACCTTCTCACCGGGACGTGACCGATGAACGCATCCGCAGAACCGAACGGGGCCGGTCAGACGGCCTGCAGCCATATCTCAGAAATGCTCTCAAGGGTCGGAGATAGCTGGACAATTCAGACCGTCCGCGCCCTGCGCGAGGGACCTCTGCGGTTCAACGCCCTTCGGCGACAGGTGGGCGGCATCAGCCAGAAAATGCTCACAGTGACACTGCGTCGTCTCGAGAGAGACGGTTTCATCCTTCGCACCGTGCGCCCGACAACGCCGCCCCAGGTCGAGTACAAGCTCACCGAGCTGGGCGAGAGCCTTCAGGCTCCGGTTTGCGCGCTCGTCTCCTGGACGCTCGACAATGCCGAGGCGATCAGCGCCGCCCGTGCCCGCTACGATACGATGACCGAACCCGCCGGCGATGGAGAGGCCGCTCATTTGGCCGATGGTTCGCGCGCGCCTCTTGCCGCGAGCGGCGGACGTGCTCTATCTGGCTGATGAGCAGTTCAGGGCACAATTCCCGCAAGGCCGCCAAGTCGGCCATCGAAGCGCAGGACGGGTTCAAGCGGTCCGTCTCGGCGACGGTTCGCGCGCTCAGCGGCGAGCGCGAACTGGATGTTTCCTTTTCGCGCGACAAGCCGGCGCTGGTCGGCAACCGGGCGCGTCTGCCCGACCTTCCCAAGAAGCCCGGCGCCGCCGATGTGGCGATCACGCGTGGCCTCGGCGATTCCATGGCGCTCCGCCGCGCCTGTCATGACGAGCGACTGCATGCGCGGCTTGCGCCGGAGGGCCGGCAGGCTCGCGCCGTCTATGACGCGGTCGAGGCGGCGCGCTGCGACTCGATCGGGGCCAACCGGATGCCGGGGGTCGCGGAGAACATCGATGCGGTGCTGAAGGACCGTTATCAGAAGGCCAATTTCACCGCGGCGTCGCAGCGCGACGACGTGCCGGTGGAGGAGGCGGTGGCGCTGATGGTGCGCGAGCGGCTCACCGGCCGGCCCGTGCCGGCGGTCGCCAAGGATGCGGTCTCTCTTTGGCGCGAGTGGGTCGAGGACAAGGCGGAAGGCCGGCTCGACGATCTGATCGACTCCATCGAGAACCAGGACGATTTCGCCCGCGCCATCCGCGACCTTCTCGTGTCCATGGAGATGGCGGAAGAGCTGTCAGACGAAATGGACGACGAGCAGGACCAGTCGGAGGACGAGGAGAGCGAGCCGGAGCCGCAGGACAGCGAGGACGAGGGCGGCGAACAGTCCGAAGGCGAGCAGGACGCCGCGGCCGACGCCTCCGAGGAGGAGGGCGAGCCGCAGGATAGCGACCAGACCGAGATGGCCGAGGCCTCCGACGCCGAGTTCGACGAGGACGAGGATGGCGAGGACGAGGCGGAGACGCCGGGCGAGACGCGGCGGCAGGACGATGTCTTTTCCGACATACCGACAGAGCTCGACTACAAGGCCTTCACCACCGCCTTCGACGAGGAGATCGCCGCCGACGAACTGTGCGACCAGGAGGAACTGGAGCGGCTGCGCGCCTTCCTCGACAAGCAGATCGGCAATATGCAGCGGGTCGTCAGTCGCCTAGCCAACCGGCTGCAGCGCCGGCTGATGGCGCAGCAGAACCGGTCGTGGGATTTCGACCTCGAAGAGGGCTATCTCGATCCGGCGCGGCTGTCGCGCATCATCATCGACCCGATGCAGTCGCTCTCCTTCAAGCAGGAGCGCGACACCAACTTCCGCGATACGGTGGTGACGCTGCTGATCGACAATTCAGGTTCGATGCGGGGCCGCCCGATTACCGTGGCGGCGACCTGCGCCGACATTCTGGCGCGGACGCTGGAGCGGTGCGGCGTCTCCGTCGAGGTGCTGGGGTTCACGACGCGCGCCTGGAAGGGTGGAAGCAGCCGCGAGGAATGGCTGAAGGCGGGCAAGCCGCCGGCGCCGGGCCGTCTCAACGATCTGCGCCACATCATCTACAAGAGTGCCGACATTCCGTGGCGGCGGACCAAGACCAATCTCGGCCTGATGATGCGCGAGGGACTGTTGAAGGAGAACATCGATGGCGAAGCGCTGATCTGGGCCCATCAGCGCCTCCTGAAACGCCGCGAGCAGCGCAAGATCCTGATGATGATCTCGGACGGCGCGCCGGTCGACAATTCGACGCTGTCGGTCAATGCCGGCAACTATCTGGAGAAGCATCTGCGCGCCGTGATCGAGCGGATCGAGAGCCGCTCGCCCGTCGAACTGCTGGCCATCGGAATCGGTCATGACGTCACGCGCTACTATCGCCGGGCCGTCACCATCGTCGATGTGGAGGAACTGGCCGGCGCGATGACCGAGCAGCTGGCCGGCCTCTTCGAAGATCCGACGACGGTGAGATCGACCGGTCGGCGACTCGCCGCCGCGCATCGCTGAGCATTATGCGACACGCTGTTCTGACCGGCGGTCTGCTGTGGCTCGGCCTTGCGGCAGCCGTGGTTCCGGCCGCCGCGGCAGCGGATCATTTTCCCGTTCAGGCGGAACGGATCGACGCCTTCCGGATCGGTTCCGGGGAAACGCGGTTCGGCCCGCTGCGCTTCGTCGGCGGCCTCCATCTCATCGGCGGCCACCGCCATCTCGGCGCCTATTCCGGCTTTCGGTTCCGCGATGGCGACGGCGGGCGCTTCGTGGCCGTTGCCGATACGGGGTTCTTCTTCCTGGGCCGGGTCGAGCGGGACAAGAAGGGGCGTCCGGTGGGTATTGCCGAGGCGAGCCTTTCGGAGATGAGGGACGAAAATGGCCATGCCCAGCGGCAGAAATACCTGACGGATGCAGAGGGGCTGTCACTGAGAGGTGACATCGCCTCCGTCTCCTTCGAGCGGACGGACCGGGTCACCGAATACCGGCTCACGGGCGACGAGGTGTCGCTGCCGCTGAGGAACGTCCCGATCATAATTCCGGACCGCGAGCTGCGCAACAATGGCGGACTTGAGACGCTGGTTCGCACGCCCGAAGACAGCGCCTTCGAGGGTGCTCGGATCGTCATCGCCGAGACCAGCGTCGACGCGAACGGCAATCTGCTTGCGGCCGTCCTGGAGGGGCCGCGCAAGGGGCAGTTCACGGTGCGGCAGAGCGGCCGCTTCTCGCCCACGGACGGAGTCGTCCTGCCGGACGGAAGGCTGCTGCTCCTGGAGCGCGCCTTCTCGCTGGCGCGGGGCGTTGGCATGCAACTGCGCATGATCGATCTGGACTCGATCCGGCCGGGGGCGGTCGTCGATGGCGAAATCATCCTCACCACCGACATGCGCTACCAGATCGACAATATGGAGGGCATCGACGCCTTCCGCGCCGAGGATGGCTCGCTGCACATCGGCATGATCTCCGACGACAATCATTCGCTGTTGCAGCGGACGCTCTATCTGGAGTTCGTGCTCGACGAGCAGTAGTCCGCGAACTCCGACAGGAATGTCCGGATCATCGCCACGTTTTCGGGTGTTTTCAGGATCTCGCCAATCTCCTCCGGCGTCTTCGCCATCAGCGGAATGCGGATGAAGATGTCTTCCGCGAAGGCCGAGGAGATGGTGCCGAGAACCAGACGGAGCGATGACAGCATATCATCGCCGCGATGAGAGGCGTGGGCGATCGCGATCGGCTTGCCGATCACGACTTCGCGGGAGACGAGCCAATCGATGAGATTCTTGAGGCCGCCGGGAATGGCGTGGACATATTCGGGGCTCGCGATGACAATCCCGTCCGCTGGCTCGATCAGGGCGAGCAGCCTTGTGATCTCGGGTGGCGTGCCAGCCCCTTCGCGATCGGGCGAGAAGACCGGCAGCCTATCGACCGCCGGCAGAAGCTCGACCGAGATGCCCTCCGGCGCCAGTTCCCGCAGTCCTTGTAGAAGTGCGGTGTTCGTCGAGGCGGCGCGGGCGCTGCCGGAGATGGCCAAGAGTCTCGCTTGCCCGCCCGCCGGCATCTGGTTCTCCATAAAAAAATCGGGCCGCAGGGGCCCGATTCTATCTAGCAGAAAATCTCCGGGCGATCAGGTCGCCGGCAGGTTTTCCTTGTCGAGAGCCTTCTGCACCTGACGCTTGATCAGGCGGACGCGCTGCGACAGCGTCTCGTTCTTCGATTTCATCAGGAAGTTGTCGAGGCCGCCGCGATGCTCAACCGTACGCAGGGCCGCAGCCGAAACCCGGAGCCGATAGCTCTGGCCGGTCGCGTCGGAGATCAGCGACACGTTGACGAGGTTGGGCAGGAAGCGGCGCTTGGTCCTGTTGTTGGCATGGGACACGTTGTTGCCTACCAGTACGCCCTTGCCGGTCAGTTCGCAGATGCGGGACATCGTGATCGTTCCTTCGTATTTGTCCATGGCCGGGCGATCATGCGCCGTCGGGCCGGCTGAGCCGACACGCGAAAAAGCCGCGCGGGCGCGGCTCGGTTCGGCGGGTCGGCCGGAAAAGTCGCCGTTCCTTAGTGGCAAGCGCCGATGCCGTCAAGTCGCGATTGCCGCCAAATGGCCTCTTCCAACGTCCTTATCATGCCGCATTTGCCTCGTGATAGTGATGGCAAGGAACGATCCTCCACGATCAGGGTCGCAGGAACCATGAGCCGATCCATTACAAACATCTCGTGCGGGACGCTGGCCGCCTTGCCACTGCTGCTGGCGTCCGCCGGTCCCGCCGGCGCGGTCAGCCTCGGCGCCGACTACGTTTTCAATGTCTTCGGCCTGCCGGCGATGACGATCGACGTCGACTGGGAGAGCACCGCCGATCATTACACGATGGATGGCAGCTTGCGGCCGGCCCTCCTTGGCCGAATTTTCGGTGCGATCAACGGCACCTTCGAGGCCAATGGCCGGGTGACGCCGGACGGATGGCGTCCGGACAGCTTCAGCATGGCCTATGGCGGCAAGAAGCCGTGGCGCGGGCGAGCAACATGGTCGGGCGACACGCTTGCCTCATTGCAGGTCGAGCCGGAAAACAAGCGCAAGAATAGCAAGAGCTGGGTGCCGCTCGAGGGGCCGGCGAAGACGGGGTTCGCAGACCTGATCTCCGGACTCGTGATCCGCAGCGATACAGCGGCGGCCGTCTGCCAAAGGACGCTCGACGTCTTCGACGGTGAGATGCGAATGAAACTGGCGCTGAGCGCACCGCATAACGTTCCGCTGTCCATCGAGGGCGCCCCGCGCCGCGGCGTCCATTGCAATGTTCGGTTCACGCCGGTGGCCGGGTACAGCACGAAGAGCTCGTCGGCCAGACATCTGGAGAAGCAGACGATCGAGATCGTCTGGGCCAATGTCATCGACGATTATTGGGTGCCGGCCTCCGCCGTGATCCCGCACCGGGACGCGACGCTGCGGATCGAGGCTTCGCGGCTCTCGGGCGAGCGCTGAGCGACCTTGCCGGACCGGGGGTGCTCGCTTAAGCGGGCGCGATGATCCGTTCGACCGCCATAGGCTTTCTCGCCGTGCTGCTGTGGGCCTCGCTCGCACTGTTCACGACACTGTCGGGACAGGTGCCGCCGCTGCTGCTGAACGGACTTGCGTTCACCATCGCGACGCTGGTCGGCTTCGGCTTTGGGCTGTCGACGGCGGAGCGGCGCGCGATCCTGTTCCGGACGCTGCACCTGCCCGTCCATGTGCTGGGTTTCGGCATTGGCGGACTGTTCTTCTTTCACGCCCTCTACTTCGCCAGCCTGCGGCTGGCCCCGCCGGTCGAGGCGAACCTTCTCAACTATCTCTGGCCGCTGCTGATCGTCCTCGGCTCAGGCCTCGTGGCCGGCCGGACGCCCGGCTGGCGGCAATGGGCGGGGGCGGTGCTCGGCCTCGCCGGCACCGTTTTGATCGTCACCAGGGGAGGCGGGCTCGACTTCGACACGGACTATCTGTCCGGCTATGCGCTGGCGCTCGGGGCGGCCGGGTGCTGGGCGAGCTATTCGCTGCTGGCGCGCCGTTTCGCGGATGTGCCGACGCTGGCCGTCACCTGGTACTGCCTCGGCACGAGTCTCCTCAGCCTTCTGCTGCACGGGGCGGTCGAGACGACGGTGCTGCCGCGGAGCGCGCTTGAGTGGCTCGCGGTCCTGGCGCTCGGCCTCGGACCGGTCGGCGCCGCCTTCTTTTTCTGGGACGAGGGCATGAAGCGCGGCGATGTGGCGGTGCTCGGCGCGGCGGCCTATGCCGCGCCGCTTCTTTCCACGCTGCTGCTCATCCTGTTCGGCCAGGCCGAACTGACGTGGCGGATCGGATTCGCCTGCCTCCTCATCACCTCCGGGGCGGCGCTCGCCGCGTCCAGCCTGTTCGGCCGGCGCGGATCGATGTGAGGCTCTAGAAACGGTCCTTGCGGCCGCGGATCTCTGCAAAAACCTCCGCCGGGGAGGCGTCCTCCATACCGAGCGCCTTTTTCAGGGCGGGATCGGCGGTCCGGAAGTAGGGATTGGTCTGCTTCTCCAGGCCGATCGTGGTCGGCAGCGTCGCCTCGCCCGCCTGCCGCTGGGCGGTGACCTTCTCGTGCCGCGCCTTCAGCTTTTCATTGTCCGGATCAACGGTGAGGGCGAAGTCGGCATTGGCAAGCGTGTATTCGTGGCCGCAATAGACCTTCGTGTCGTCGGGCAGCTTCGCCAGCTTGTCGAAGCTCCTCTGCATATCCTCGGGGCTGCCCTCGAACAGGCGGCCGCAGCCCATGGCGAACAGCGTGTCGGCGGCAAAGAGCAGCCGGCTCTTCGGAAAGAAGTAGCAGACATGGCCGGCGGTGTGGCCCGGGGTCTCGATCACCTCGATCTGCTCACCGCAGATCGAGAGCGTGTCGCCGTCACCGACGGTCTCGTCCAGCCCGTCGATCTTGCCTGCTTCGGCCTTCGGGCCGATCACCTTCGGCGTGAAACGGTGCTTGAGCGGCTTGATCGCCTCGACATGATCGCCGTGGTGATGGGTGACCAGGATATGGGTCAGATTCCAGCCTCTGCGCTCCAGGGCATCGAGGATCGGCTGTTCCTCCGGTGCATCGATGCTGATCGTGCTGTGGCTGTCCGGGTCGTGGACGAGCACACAGAAATTGTCGCTGCGCGCCATGAATTGCTCGATCTCAAGCGCCATGCCGTTTCTCCTCGATTTGCCTCAGTCGTCGAAGGTGCGGCGCGGACCGACGGGGTCAAGGCTTTGCGCCACGGCCGTGACGTCATATCTTGTGGTAATGCATTGCGAAATCCGCACCCTTCGCGATTTCTACGCGAGCCCGCTCGGCCAGCTGGCCGAGCTGTCGATCGCGCGCGCGCTGACGGCGGTGTGGGAGCCGAGCGCGTCGGAGCGCCTGGTCGGTGTCGGCTATCCGGTCCCGTGGCTGGACAGGTTCTCGCCTGAGGCGGAACGAACCTTCTGCTTCATGCCGGCGGGGCAGGGCGCGGTCGCATGGCCGAACAACGGCGTCAGCGCGACGGCGTTGATCTTCGACGAGGAACTGCCGCTCGCCGACAGCTCCGTCGACCGGCTACTCTACATCCATGCGCTCGAACACTCCGAAAATCCGCGCGAGACGCTGACCGAAGCCTGGCGTGTGCTGTCGCCGGGCGGACGTGTGGTGGTGGTCGTGCCGAGCCGGCGCGGCGTCTGGGCACGATTCGAGCACACGCCATTCGGGACCGGGCGGCCCTTTTCCGAGGGTCAGCTCACGCGGCTTCTCAAGGACAGCAACCTGACCGTCACCCACCGGGTCGAGGCGCTGCACTTCCCGCCGCTGAGACGGCGTTTCGCGCTGCGCTTCGCGCCGGCGCTGGAGCAGATGGGCCGCCGCCTGTGGCCGATCTTCGCCGGTGTGCGCATCGTCGTGGCGGAAAAGCGGCTCTATCAGGGGCTGCCAGTGACCGAGCGGGCGAGCCGGCGGGTGTTCCAGCCGGTGTTGCAGCCGGCCGGCGCACTCGGCCGTCACTGGCGCACCCTCGACAGGGCGGACAAGGCCGGATAATCAGCGCGCGTTGAGTTTGACGCCCGAGAGCATCCCGATGACCGACTATTCCAAGACCGACGGCCCCCAGCCCCGCCAGAGCATCAGCGCCATCCAGGCCTACGTACCCGGCAAGGACAAGGCGGAAGGGGCGGCGCGAGTTTACAAGCTCTCGTCCAACGAAACGCCTCTCGGTCCGTCGCCGAAGGCGGTCGAGGCATATCAGGTGGCGGCGGACCGGCTGGCGCTCTACCCCGACGGATCGGCCACGGATCTGCGCGAAGCCATCGCGAGGGCGCACGGGCTGGACGCATCGCGGATCATATGCGGCGCGGGCTCCGACGAATTGCTGTCGCTGCTCGCCTACACCTATCTCGATGCCGGCGACGAGGGCATCTATGCCGAGCATGGTTTCCTGGTCTACCGGATCGCGATCCTGGCGGCCGGCGGTGTGCCGGTGGTCGCGCCCGAGATGGACGAGACCGCCAATGTCGATGCCATTCTCGATGCGGTCACCGAGCGGACGAGGATCGTCTTCCTCGCCAATCCGAACAATCCGACGGGCACCTATCTGCCCTTCGACGAGGTAAAGCGGCTCCATGCGGGACTGCCACGGAATGTGCTGCTGGTGCTTGATGCCGCCTATGCCGAATATGTCCGCCGCAACGACTATGCGGCAGGCATCGAACTGGCGGGATCGTCGAGCAATGTGGTGATGACGCGGACGTTTTCGAAGATCTACGGCCTCGCGGCGCTGCGCCTCGGCTGGATGTACGGCCCTGCCGCCATCATCGACGCCGTCAATCGTGTGCGCGGTCCGTTCAACGTCAACGCGCCGGCCATTGCCGCCGGCGTCGCGGCGGTGAGAGACACGGCTCATGTCGAAACGTCCGCCGCCTATAACAATGAGTGGCTGGAGACGCTGACAACGGGGCTGCAGGCGCTTGGCCTGCGGGTGACGCCGTCGGTCGGCAATTTCGTGCTCATCCATTTTCCGGAGGACGACGACGCCAGGAGCGCCGCCAAAGCCGACGCCTTTCTGTCGAAGCGCGGCTTTATCTTGCGCCAGGTGGCCGGCTATGGTTTTCCCAATGCACTGCGGATGAGCATCGGCACGCCGGAGGCCAATGAGGGCGTGCTGGCGGCGCTGGCAGAGTTTCTGGGCCAGAGGGCATGACGCGACCGATGTTCGAGCGGATCGCGCTGGTCGGCATCGGCCTGATCGGCTCCTCGCTCGCCCGTGTGATCGCGCGTGAGAAGCTGGCGGGTGAGGTGGTGGTCTCGACCCGCAGCGCGACGACGCTGGAGGAGGCGCGTGCGCTTGGTCTCGGCACACGCTACGAGGCCGATGCCGCCGAAGCCGTCAGGGACGCCGATCTCGTCATCGTCTCGGTGCCGGTCGGCGCCTCCGGAGCGGTCGCGCGGCAGATCGCGCCGGCGCTCAAACCCGGCGCCATCGTCACCGATGCCGGTTCGACGAAACGCTCCGTCATCGCTCAGATGGCGCCCGAACTGCCGGATCATGTCCATTTCGTCGCCGGGCACCCGCTGGCAGGCACCGAGAGGAGCGGTCCATCGGCGGGTTTCGCTTCGCTCTTCGAGGAGCGGTGGTGCATCCTGACACCGACCGAAGGCACCGATCCGGCGGCGGTCGAAAGACTGACGGCCTTCTGGGAGGCCTGTGGCAGCCGTGTCGAAACGATGGACGCCGCCCATCACGATCATGTGCTGGCGCTCGTTTCGCACGTGCCGCACCTGATCGCCTACAATATCGTCGGCACGGCGGACGAGCTGGAAAACGTCACCGAGCGCGAAGTGATCAAATATTCGGCGTCCGGCTTTCGCGACTTCACCCGTCTTGCCGCTTCCGACCCGACCATGTGGCGGGACGTCTGCCTGCACAATCGCGATGCGATCCTGGAGATGCTGTCGCGCTTCTCTGAGGATCTGACGGCGCTGCGCAAGGCCGTGCGGCAGGGGGACGGCGAGGCGCTGTTCGATCTGTTCACGCGGACGCGGGCCATTCGGCGCGGGATCATCGAGGCCGGCCAGGATGTCGATGTCGCCGATTTCGGCCGGACCGTGGTGCGCGAGGCGAAGGCCGAGTAGCGGCCCGATGCCGCTCAGGGCAGCGGCGGGATACGCGGCAGCTTGATGAACAGGATGGACGGGACGCCGTCCTTGATCCGCACGGGAATTGGCGGCGTCCTGTGGCCATCGATGGCCAGCCCGTCGAGAGCGTCGAAGGCGGAGCGGATGGCGTCCGCCTCGCCGGGCGCGAGGGCGGCCAGCAGTTCGCCGACCCGCTTCGGCTGGTTCACCCGGATCTCGACCTTGCCGTTCAGGCGCCCCTTTTCATCGATCGCGTAGTCGCCCGAGATGGTGATCTCGGCGTCGCCGCCGCCGGCACGAAGGCTCAGTTGATCGAGGTCCCCCGACAGACCTCGCAGGCTCTCGCATGCCGCCGTCCGCCAGCGCGGCGGCGCCATTTTCCACCGAAGCATCGAGATCGATGTCGAGCGCCGGAAGCTGTCCCGTTTCCTCCAGTCCGATGACGAGGCCGCGAAGCCGACCCCGAACGTCAAGGTCGTCGCCCTTGACGCGGCCGCGTCCTTCCGCCCGGGAAATCCGCAAGACGGGCGCTCCGCCATCGGCAAACGCCACAATCGCGGCTTCGGCATCGAGCGGTCACTTCGTCCGGAAGGGGCTCCGCCAGACTGGTCGAAAAACGAAGCTCGTCCCATTGGAGGCGAAGCGGCGGAAGTCCAGGCCAGAGGAGACTGGCCGGCCCCTCGGCCCGGCCCGCCAGTTGGCCGGGATCGTAGAGCGGTGCTGTCGAACGGAAACCGGGGGCCCGGGCTGCATAGCGGCCGTCACGGGTCGCGAAATCGAGCTGCTCGCAGGAGAGGCCGAGACGGAAGGGATAGCCGTGCGCGCCGAGTGCGGTGCAGCTTACGGCGGCGCCCTGTTCATCAAGGTCGGCGATGATGCCCCGCGTTTGCGCTTCGAGGCGGCTCGCCATATAGAACCAGACCGCCGTCCATAGCGCGGCCGCGGCCAGAATCGTGACGGCGCCGACGATCAGGATCCTGCCGCCATTGATCGCCGTTTTCCGATCCGCCGGATGGGGGGCGAGGCGCCGGGTCATGCGACTTTCACGCAGACTTGGACAGCAGCGGTGCACATGAGGGCGATATGGACGATTTCTGGGTGTTTGGCTACGGTTCGCTGATGTGGCGACCGGAATTCGAACCGGTCGAGACCGTCCGTGCGCGACTGCACGGCTATCACCGTTCGCTCTGCATCTCCTCGCATGTCATGAGGGGCACGCCGGAGCGTCCGGGTCTCGTGCTCGGACTCGATCGCGGCGGGTCCTGTGTCGGTCTGGCCTTCCGCGTGAGCGGGCGATCAGCACGACCGGGTGATGACCGATCTGCGGGCGCGCGAACTGGTCACCAACGTCTATCTGGAATGCAAGCGATCGGTGCGGCTGGCGGATGGCCGTAGCGTCCCGGCCGTCTGCTATCTGGTCGACCGGACGGCACGAGCAGTATCTCGGCGCTCTCAGCGTCGGAGGAGGCGGCCGAACGTGTTGCCGGGGCAAGCGGGCCGGTTCGGGCCGAACGAGGACTATGTGATCAACACGGTCGGCCATCTGCGCGAGCTCGAATATTCGCGACAGCTGGCTGGAGGCGGTGGCGTAGCAGCTGGAGGCGTCCGACAGGTCAAGCTGCGGCGCGGTAGCCCGTCGGTATCGACGCCGAGTTCCTCGAGTCGCGCTAATCGGCGGTCGGCGGGAAGGGCGGCGGATTGGCGCCGTTCGCGACGTCGACCAGCAGTTCGTCGCAGGCCGTTTCGATCCGTTCGCAGAGGATGCGGCGGAATTCGGCGCGCGGCAGGCCAGGCGGGATCGGTTCGAGGATCCGCGCCACCATCACGCCGGGATAGCGGCGGAACTGTCGGCGGGGCCAGTAGAGTCCCGCGAGGTGGGCGATCGGCACGACCGGCACGTTGAGGCGGGCGTAGAGCTCGACCACACCGTATTTGTAGTCCGGCGGTGCGCCCACGGCCTTTCTGGTGCCCTCCGGATAGATGATCAGCTGGCGCTCCTCACGCGCCATCCGCTTCTTGCGCCGTTTCGACGATCTGGTCCATCACCGTGCGGCCCTTGCCCCGGTTGATGGCGATGAAGCGGAACTTCAGCAGGTACCAGCCGAAGAGCGGGATCCACGTCAATTCGCGCTTCAGCACGATCATGCCCGCCTTGATGGATGGGACGAAGGCGAAGGTATCGAGGAAGCTCTGGTGCTTGATGGCGAGGATGCAGTTGGTGTCGATCATGTTCTCGCGGCCCTCGATCCGAAGATCGATGCCGACGATCTTGCGGGCCAGCCAGAGATTGGTCGCGCCCCAGACCTGGCCGACGCCCCAGACGTACCAGAAGGGTGCGACGAGGACGAAGATCCCGAAAACCAGCATCTGACCGACCAGATTGAGGTAGAACAGGGTGTTGAAGAGCAGGGATCGGAGGGCAAGCATCGGCGGTTCGATTTTGGTCCTACGGATCGTTGGCAGGCATTGCCACATATAGGAGGTGAGCGCGATCGCAAAGCCTCAGGGCGATTCAGGACAGCCTGCTTCTGACGGTCGCGGCGAGTCGCGGACGGGCTCCGGCAGGTTTTCGCGCAGAAGCGCCAGCAAGATATTTCGCGTATTCCTGGGCGAGAAGCCGGAGCGTTCCGCTATTGGAGAGCCAGAGATTTTCGCGAATCACATCGGTTCGCACCGGGCACGCCGATCAGTTGGCGGCCATCGGCGGCGTGCTGCAGTTCGAGCAATGAGCGCGGCAAGTGCCAGTCGCTGGTCACGACGATCAATGTGTCGAAGCCGTTCTTTCTCTGCCCACTCGATGGTTTCGCGGGCATTGCCCACGGTGTCCTGCGCCTCGGCGTCGAGGTCGACACAGCATGCAAAGAGCCGCTGGTCGCGCCGGTGTTGGACGGCCAGCTCCTCGGCGGTCGTATCGGGATGAACGCCCGATATCAGCAGACGCGTCCGGTGCCGGCGGCGAGCAGGTCGAGCGCCTTCTCGATGCGTCCCGGGGCGCCTGTAAACG
The DNA here is from genome assembly GCA_963773525.1 of uncultured Alphaproteobacteria bacterium. Classification (GTDB taxonomy): domain Bacteria; phylum Pseudomonadota; class Alphaproteobacteria; order Rhizobiales; family Rhizobiaceae; genus Notoacmeibacter. The sequence continues at coordinate 1,151,017 of CAVZBM010000002.1, forward strand.
CGACGATACCGGCCTCTTCCGGCAGATCGGCCGGCACGTCGACATCGCGGATCGAGTAGACGAACAGGACGAAGCCCGCCACCAGCGCGAGCAGCGCCGCAATGGCGAACCAGTTGATGACTGTGCCGACCACGCGATTCACCCGCCCACGAGCCCCGCTACTGGCAAGGGTGAATGAAGCGCCGTCCGTCGAGCGAATCGGCCCGGCTCATTTCGGCCCCTTTCACGCGGCGCCGGGTGGCGCCGTGCCCTCGTCGGCTCTTGCATCAGCGCTGTTCCAGTGCGCGCCGATCCATTTCGCCGAGATAATTCAAGACGGTGACGTGGGAGGTTATCGCTGTCAATGCGGCGATGAGGATGATCAATGTGCCGACGCCCAGCCATCCCGCCAGGCCGATGGAGAAATCGCCGAACAGGGCGCTCGTCTGGTCGCCTTCCGGGGTCGCGATGGCGTTCAGCGACCAGAGGTGAAAAAGGCCGAAAATGAGGAGCGCGATGCTGCCGCCCATCAGCGCGCCGCGCAGGCCGATCATCAGGAAGTGGTGCCGGAATTCACGGGCTATGAAGCGCGGTTCGGCGCCGACGAAGTGCAGCACCTCGATGATCGGGTCGTTGCCGGCCATCGCGCCACGGGTGGCGAAGACGACGGTCAGGACGGTAGCGGTGATCATCATCGCCAGCACCGAGACGCCGATCAGGATGGTCGTGCCGGCCATCTTGACGAGACGATCGACCCAACTGCGGTGGTCATCGAGCGAGAGATTGTCGATCTCCGCCGTCAGTGCGGTTCTGAGGGCAGCGAAATCAGGTGGGCTTGTCTCGTCGATCGTCAGCAGGATCAGGCGGGGCACCGGCAGTTCCGACAGATCCAGTCCCTTTCCGAGCCACGGTTCCAGGAGGCGGGCGGTCTCCCGATCATCGATGATCTTGGTCTCGACGACCCCCGGAAAGTCCTCCGCGATCATCTGCGCCCGCCGAAGAGCGTCCGCCATGTCGGCCTCCTCGGAGGGGCGGATCTGAATGGTCGCCTCGCGGGCGATCTGTCCCTGCCAGCGCGTCGCCGCATCGGCGACGAGACTGACACCGCCCGTCGTCAGGCAGCAAAGGAAGGTCATGATCGCGATGACCAGCGTCAGCGCGCGGCCAGCGACGTTCTGCTGAGGGATGATGGGCGTCGTCCTGCCGCCGGGCCGTACGCCCAGGCCGAAGCCCGAGCGGACGCTCGCCAGGCGGGGCAGGCGTGGCGCCATGCCGACCCTGTTTGCCGTGCGGGACATGCGGGAGGGTAGCCGACCGTCGCCTTGGATCTGCCGCTTGTCAGGAGCGCGATCAGTCATGGGTCACCAGATTGCCGTTTTCCAGCACCATCCGCCGCGCCTCGACCTGATCCATCAGGCCAAGGTCGTGCGTCGCGATCACGACAGCGGTGCCGGAGCGGTTCAATTCGATGAACAATCGCAGCAGGCGATGCGCCATCGGCGGATCGACATTGCCCGTCGGCTCGTCGGCGAGCAGGATGTCGGGCTGCTCGATGAGCGCGCGGGCGATCGCGACTCGCTGCTTTTCACCACCGGAGAGCACTTGCGGCATGACGTGCATCCGGTCCCCAAGGCCGACCCATTTCAGCAGTTCCGTCACGTCGGCGGCATAGGCGGTCTCGTCGCGGCCCCTGACACGCAGGGGCAGGGCAACGTTTTCCCAGGTGGTCATGTGGTCGAGCAGGCGGAAATCCTGGAAGACGACGCCGATGCGCCGCCTGATCCGCGGCAGTTCGTGCCGGGTCAGCTGGGCGCGGTCCTTGCCGAAGATGGTGATCAGGCCGCGGGTCGGGCGCAACGACATGAACAGCAGACGCAGCAGCGTCGTCTTGCCGGCGCCGGAGGGTCCGGTCAGGAACTGGAAAGAGCGCTCCGGAATGTCGAAGGTGACATCACGGAGAATCTCCGGTCCCATACCGTATCGCAAGCCGACATTCTCGAAGCTGATCAAGGTCGCCCCGCCTGTTCTCCCGACGCGCTACACATGCGGGTCTGTACGCTCCTTCAGTGGGCCACCATGGTTAATAGGCATTTAAGAAAGCCGTCAACGACTGGCCGAATTAAGAATTCGTTAAGCATATTCGGTCTTAGCTCGGGCCATGGAACAGAGAGCGAATCATGCCGATTCATGGAAAGACAAAAGATGAACGGCCTGCGGCCACACCCGATCCAGGACGTCGAACCAGAGATCACGGACGCCGATTTCGAGATCATTTCGCCCACAGGAAAATCCGGCGGGCCGTTTGCGGAGCCGGAGAGGGAAAATAGGGTTGGTTATGCCGTTCTGCTCGTCTCGCTGGTGGTGATCGCCTTCCTGGCGTCGGGCGGCTGGAACCTGTTCCGGATCTGAAAGGAAGCCATAGATGGCGCGTATCCTTGTCGTGGAAGATGACGATGCAGTCCGCAGCTTCACCGCACGGGCTTTGGCGCTCGACGGTCACGAAGTGCTGACCGCCGAGGATGGCGATCTGGGGCTTGAGGTCGTCATCGAGGAGGCGGGCGCCCTCGATCTGGTACTCTCCGACATCCGCATGCCGGCGCTCGACGGTATCGACATGGCACACAAGATCGTCGATCGCTTTCCGCATCTGCCCATCCTCCTCATGACCGGCTTCGCCGAGCAGCGCGAGCAGGCCGAGGATGTCCGGAGCATCATCATCGACGTCCTGCCGAAACCGTTCGAACTGGCTGATCTGAGAACCTATGTGCGCGACGCGCTGGCCGAGCAGAAGGCGGCGTGACGACGCGGGGCGTCGGTCAGGCAGGCGTCAGCGCGCTTCCAGAAGCCGCTCCAGATATTGCCTCTCCAGTTCCGGCGAAAGGCGATTGCCAAGCCGGCGCCTGATCTCGTCGAGAATCCTGCGGGCACGCTCCGCCTCGATCTCTTCCGGCACCTTGGTCGAGTCTCCGAATTCCGGGCCATGGGCCGCTCGCGGACGGCCAAGCGGATCGCGATCGCCGCGCGCCTGACCGTTCGGACCTCCGCCACCCTGCCGCCCTGGCTGACCCTGCTGCATCGCCTGCATCTGGTTCATCATGTCCTGAGCGCCGCGGCGCATCGCATCCATGGCGTCGCCCTGATTGCCGACGGCGCCGAGCCCGTCCTGGTCGCCGAGATCGTCGCCGGCGCGTCCCATTGCATCGCGCGCATCGCCGAAGCCTTCTCCGGGCTCGATGCCCGACCCCTGCAGATCGTCCATCAGGCGCCCGAGGTCGCGCTGCAACTGGCGCTGGCGTTGCTGGAGGGCGCCGAAGCCCTCTTGACCGCCCGAGCCGCTGCCTGGCTGTTCATTCCGTCCCTGACTCCGGCCTTGTCCCTGGCCCTGCTGTTGGCCGTCGCCGGGTTGTCCCTGGCCGAATTGCCCGTCCCCGCGCTGGCCAGGCTGACCCTGTTGGCCTTCTCCGCCCTGCTGGCGGCGAAAGGTCTCGTCCATGAGTTGCTGCTGCTCGCGCATCAGTTCGCCGAGCTGATCCATCTGCTGGCGCATCTGGCCCTGCGCGCTCTGCATTCCCTGACCGCCCGGGCCCATCTGGGCGCTCTGCATGTTCTGCATCATCTGCTCCATCATCTGGAGCAATTGCTGCGCCGCCTCCTTGTCGCCGTTCTTGGCCAGCTCCTCCAGCCGGTCCATCATCTCCTGCAAGTCGTCGCCGGTGATCATCTGACTCGGATCAAGCTGTTGCTGCTGCTGGGCAAGGTTCGGATCGCGCGCGGTCTTCTCGGCCAGTTCCTGCATGTACTCGGCCATGGCCGTGCGCATCTCGTCCATCAGCCGGTCGATCTCTTCCGGCGAGGCGCCGCGCTCGATCGCTTCGCGCAGCGCCTGTTGCGCATCGCGCAGCCGCTTCTGCGCGGCCGTCAGATTGCCATCCTCGATGCCGACCGCGATCTCCCACATATAGTCGACGACGGCCCGCAACTGGTCATCGCTCTGCGCCTCGTCGAGGCGCGACTTCACCGTCGACAGGGCAAGATAGTCGGCGAGGCGCGGCATGGTCTCGGCCGGACGCAGCATGATCGACGACAGAAGCCGCTGGACATAGGGCTTGTCGTCCGCGTCCATCGCCAGCACCTGCCGCTGTTCCAGAAGGGCGAGGGCGAGCGGGTTGGTGAAGCCGCGCTTCGGCAGAAGCAGCTTCCTGCTGCGGCTGCGCGCCGTCTGGCCGGCGCCGTCCTCTGCAACAATGTGGATGCCGACCGGCATGCCGGCGAAGGGGCTTTCCACCAGATCCTTGACCGTTTCGCCCGTGCCGTCGCCCCGGCGCGGGGGCACCCGCAGGTCTATCGTCGGCGGCTCGTAGAGCGGGCGCGCCTCCGGATCGGCTTCTTCGAGCGTTTCTACCACGGCCTTAGCGGAACTGACGCCGTAATCGTCCGTCAACTGGTAGCGAAGGGCGAGCGCCCCGGTCGCGATCTGCGCCGGGTCCTCTGTGAATCGAGCGAGGGGCGGGTTGTCGGGCGTGACCGAAAAGGCGAACGGACCCGCCTGTCCGCCGCCGATGTCGAGCGTGCCGTCGCTTTCGAGGACGTAGTCGTACTGTATCGAACCGGGCCGCTGCTCGTCATCGGTCGGCGGCACCGCCGCCGGCTCGCCAGCGATGGGCGTCCACTGGACACTGGTATCGCCGCCGGTGACGCGGATGGTGACGGTCGAGAATCGCGGCACCGTAAAGAGCGTCTCGTCACGGTTCTGCTCGGCCGTCAGGAAGACCGGTGCGCGGCCGGTGTAGTCCGGCGGCGTCACCCAGGCATCGATACGCGCCGGCGGCGCACCAATCGTCTCGCCGGGTGGGCTGAAGGCATCGGCCAGGCGGCCGCCGTTACCGGAGAAGGAGAAAGAAAAGGCGACGAGCAGGCAGAGCGGGACCAGCGCACGGAGAGCGTAGGGGTCACGCTGCGCGACGTCGCTCTTCGGCATGCCGATGCCGAGCGCGCCGATCCGTCCGGCCATCCGCTTCTGGTGTTCGCGCCAGAGAGCCGCGGCAAAGGGATCGTCCGCCGAACGTGCGGTCAACTGATCGCTCTGGGTGGCGATCGGTCGATGCAGCAGTTCGTTGTGCCGCTCCAGCCGGAGGTTGATTTCCTCGCGGCGCGGCAGGCGGAAGTGACGGAGACGGACCAGCGCCCAGATGACGCCGGCGCCAAGGATCGCGAGCAGGCCGAAGCGGGGCCAGTCACCGATGATCCGAAAGAGGCCCGACCAGGCGAGGATCAGGAAAAGCCCGGCGATGAGCAATGTCGGCAGGACGAGAGGCCAGAGCCGCTCCGCCACCATCGTCATCGCCATGCCAACACGCGTCCGCTGCAGCCGCGCCGTCAGATGCGCTGTGGCTTGCATGGAATGAGAATGCGATTGCGGCTGGTCGGCCAACGCGCGTCCTTCCGTCCTCGGGCGCGGACCATCCGTGCCTTGCATGAGATTAAGGCCTCTCATGGTCAAATTGAAGGCAGGGCGGTTCAATCCGATCATGAGAGGCTCTCGCCTCAAATGCGGGTCCTGTCAGGCTGTCAGTTGTTAGAGGCCACCTCAGAGCCAGTCGGGGACGGAGTCCAGACCGATCAGGGCCTCGTAGTCCTGGCGCGGGCGAATCACGTGCCAGCGGTCGCCGTCGACGAGTACTTCGGGCACCAGGAGGCGCGAATTGTAGGTGCTCGCCTGGACCGCGCCATAGGCCCCGGCCGAAGAGACGGCGAGGAGATCGCCGGAGGCGACGCGGTTCATCTCGCGGTCCTTCGCCAGATAGTCGCCGGTCTCGCAGACCGGGCCGACCACATCGGCGGTGATCCACGGCGTGGTCGACGCCTTGAGCTCGACAGGCCGGATCGTGTGATGGGCCTCGTAGAGTGTCGGGCGGATGAGGTCGTTCATCGCCGCATCGACGATGACGAAATTCTTCGCATCGCCTTCCTTCAGATAAATCACCTCGGTGACGAGGATGCCGGCATTGCCGGCGATCAGCCGGCCGGGCTCGAACAGGGCCTTGACGCCGAGATCGGCGGCGTGGCGCGCGACCACTTCGGCATAGGCCGAGGGGAGGGGAGGCGGATCGTTGTCATCGAGATAGGGAATGCCGAGGCCGCCGCCGAAGTCGACATGGTCGATCGTGTGGCCGTCCTCACGGAGGTCGCGCACGAGATCGCCCACCACCGTCGCCGCCTCGTCGAAGGGCGCAAGCTCCGTGATCTGGCTGCCAATATGCATGTCGATGCCGGTGATGTGGATGCCGGGCAGATCGCCGGCCCGACGATAGACCTCCCTAGCCCGCGCATAGGCGATTCCGAATTTGTTTTCCGCCTTGCCGGTCGAGATTTTCGCGTGGGTTCTGGCATCGACATCGGGATTGATGCGCAGCGAAATCGGCGCGGGTACGCCAAGGGCCTCGGCGCGGGCGGAGAGGAGTTCCAGTTCCGGCTCGCTTTCCACATTGAAGCAGAGAATGCCGGCGGACAGGGCGAAATCCATTTCGCGCGCTGTCTTGCCGACGCCGGAGAACACGATCTTCCTCGGGGGGATGCCCGCGGCGAGCGCGCGGCGGAGCTCGCCTTCGGACACGACGTCGGCGCCGGCACCCTCCTTCGCCAGCAGCGTCAGCACCGCCTGGTTGGAATTGGCCTTCATCGCATAGCAGACGAGGCTGTCGATCCCGGAAAAAGCCTCGGTGAAGACGCGGTAGTGGCGGCGCATCGTCGCGGCGGCGTAGATATAGACCGGCGTACCCACCTCGCTCGCAATGGCGGGAACGGGCACGTCCTCGGCATGGAGCACGCCGTCGACATAGTCAAAGTGATTCAAGGTTCTATTCCAGCAGACCGTCGAGGAAGAAGGGCCGATCGGGGCGTTCGTCGCGGGCCGTCTTCGGCCGGCCCTGGGTTTCGAGGGTGCCGTCCTTGACCTCGGCCGCCGCCGTACGGGCGGCGGATTTGGTCTCCTGGCCGAGTGGCACGGCGAGTGGTCCGGCGATGCGCTGGTCATCCTCGACCAACGAGGCCGAAGGGGCTTCCAGATCAGCGCGGCGGCCACAGGCCGAAACCGCAAGCGCGCCGGTCAAAAGAGCGAGGATCGTCAGAGAAGACAGGCGCATGTGATGTTCGATTCCCATGGGTCGGTGCCGTTCTACCCTGAAATGGCTGCGCATTGAAGAGAGCGGGTCGCCATCAGGCTTGCTGGTCCAGCCGCTGCCGCCACCAGGCGATCTGCTGGCGGACATTGTCGGGGGCGGTACCGCCGAAGGAGGTGCGGGCCTTGGCGCAACTCTCCACCGTGAGGACCTGGTAGACATCCTCGGTGATCGCCGGGTCGATCGCCTGCAGGTCGGTGAGCGGGAGGTCGGCGAGGTCGACCCCGCGCTCCTCCGCCAGCGCCACGGCCCGGCCGGTGACGTGATGGGCCTGGCGGAAGGGCAGGTCGACGGTCCGGACCAGCCAGTCGGCAAGGTCGGTGGCGGTCGCGAAGCCGGAGCCGGCGGCGGCGGCCATCCTGTCGACGCGCACTTCCATGTCGGAGACCATACCGGTCATGGCGGCGATCATCAGGTCGAGCGTCTCGGCGGCGTCGAACACGGCTTCCTTGTCCTCCTGCATGTCCTTCGAATAGGCCAGCGGCAGGCCCTTCATGACCGTCAGCAGCGTGATCAGCGCACCATTGAGGCGGCCGGTCTTGGCGCGGATCAGTTCGGCCGCGTCCGGGTTCTTCTTCTGCGGCATGATCGACGAGCCGGTGGAGAAGGCGTCGGAGAGGCGGATGAAGCCGAATTGTGGCGTCGACCAGATGACGATCTCCTCGGCGAGGCGCGACAGATGCATGCCGCAGATTGCCGCGAGCGACAGGAACTCCAGCGCGAAATCGCGATCGGACACAGTGTCGAGACTGTTGCGGGTCGGCTCGCGGAAGCCAAGCTTCTGCGCCGTCCGGTGACGGTCGATCGGCAGTGACGTTCCGGCGAGCGCGGCTGCGCCGAGCGGACTTTCGTCAAGGCGGGCGATGCAGTCGGTGACACGCGAGCGGTCGCGGCCGAACATCTCCACATAGGCCATGCAATGATGACCGAAGGTGACCGGCTGGGCGGTCTGCAGATGGGTGAAGCCCGGCAGGTAGGTCTCGGCGTGTTCCTCGGCGCGGGTCAGAAAGGCCTCGATCAGCGTCTTCAGCGCCCCGTCGATCCGCACCAGTTCGCGCTTGACCCAAAGCCTGAAATCGAGCGCCACCTGGTCGTTGCGCGAGCGGCCCGTATGGAGCCGCCCGGCCGCCGGCCCGATCAGCGCCGAAAGCCGCGCCTCGATATTCATGTGGATGTCCTCGAGCCGGCGCGAGAATTCGAAGGTGCCGTCCTCGATCTCCTGGCCGATCCGCGTCAGGCCCTCACGGATCGCTTCATGATCCGCCTCGGAAATGATGCCTTGTGCAGCGAGCATCTCGGCATGAGCGAGCGAACCCTCTATATCCTCCCGGTACAGGGCGCGGTCGAAGTCGATGGAGGCGTTGATCGCCTCCATAATGGCGTCCGGTCCCGAGGCGAAGCGGCCGCCCCACATCTGATTGCTGTCTTTTTCGCCGCTCATAAATGCCATTTCCCTGGAAGGAGTTCTTGAAACCATGGATGAACCAACCCGCCCGAGCCGCCCAATGGGCCGCTATGTCTTTCTGGGCTTTCTCATTCTGCTGGTCTTCACGGCGCTGCTATACGTGCTCGGCGCCTTTCCTGGCAATGGCGAGCGTGAGGTGCCCGCCGGCGCCGACCGGGCCGGCATCTCCTGCAAGGACGATCCGCAGCTCGCCAGGGCCATCGACGATGCCCGGATCGGCGAGGTCGCGGGGGTGCTCGCCAGTGAGCCGCAGAACCTCTCGGATCTCGCCTTCAACGGGCCGAACGGCGAGGTTGTGACGCTGGCGGACTTTTCCGGGAAGACCGTGCTGCTGAACCTCTGGGCGACATGGTGCGTGCCCTGCCGTGAGGAAATGCCGGCGCTGGACAAGCTCGAGAGCGCCAAGGGCGGCGACGACTTTCAGGTCGTGGCCGTGAATATCGACAATGGCTCTCTGGAGAAGCCGCGCGCATTCCTCCAGGAGACCAATGTCCAGTCGCTGCCGCTCTATCACGACAGTTCGACGGCGATCTTCAACGAGATGAAGGCCCGGGGGCTGGCTCTCGGCCTGCCGGTGACGGCGCTCGTCGACGAGGACGGGTGCCTGCGCGCGCAGATCAACGGACCGGCGGACTGGGCCAGCGAAGAAGCGCTGCATCTGGTCGATGTGGTGAAGGCAGGGTAAGGCGTTCTTCTCCTCCCCCGCAGCCGGCCTTCTTGCGCGATCGTTAAACATTGAACATCCGTCTTCAACCGCGGTTAGGCGACGCTGTGGCAGCGTCGGTGCAATCGGCTGTGTGCGCGGCTAATCGGACATGAAGTCCTCCTGAAACTGCTGCCGGTCTTCTCCCATGAAAGGCGAGGACCGGAGCGCCCGGGACCTTCCCCGGAGACCGCTTTTGGGGCGACATCATGGTTTCTGTTCTCAAGAAACGTGCGATTGCGGATGGCGCCTGGCTGGCGGCGTGCAGCCTGGTCCTGTGGCTCTTCGGTCATCAATTCGATCTCTTCGAACGGGTTTCCAGCTTTCTGCAACGGCACGAGGCCTTGGAGCTCGACGAGCTGGCGCTTGGGCTCTCTTGCGTAGGCCTCGTCGGCTTCGTCCATGCCGCCCGGCGCAGCCGGGAACTGCGGCGTGAGTATCGACAGCGCCGACATGCCGAGGATCACGCCCGGTGGTGCGCCGACCATGACACCCTCACCGGCCTTTTCAACCGCCGCTATCTGGAAGCCTATCTCGGCGGCTGCCGGAACGACACGCTTCTGACGGCGATGATGGTGGACCTCCGCGATCTGAAGAGGATCAACGACCTTCGCGGCCACGACACCGGAGACCGAATCCTGCAGGAGATCGCGAACCGCCTGACTGCGGGCCTGCCGGACGCGATCGTCACGCGCTATGGCGGCGACGAGTTCGTCGCTCTGCTGCCGGGCCGGTCATCGGAGGAGGCGATGCCTTTCGCCGAGCGGATTGTCGAGGCGCTGAGACAACCGGTCATGATAGGCGAAGAGACCCACGACGTCGCCGGCTCGATCGGTCTGGCCACGATGCCGGACGATGTCGAGGACGGGGCGGATCTCATCCGCATGGCCGATATCGCCAGGTCACAAGCCAGACGGCAGAAGGGCACGGCGCTGGAGGTCTTCCACCCGGTCCTGCTGGAAGAGATCAGGGAGACAGCGAGACGCGAGCGCGAACTGCGCGAGGCGATCCAGAACGACCGCATCCGGCCCTACTACCAGCCGCTCGTCGAGTTGCAGACCGGCCGTGTTGCGGGGTGCGAGGCGCTTGCTCGCTGGTTCCGCGCCGACGGCACGCAGGTGCCGCCGAGCGATTTCATTCCGCTGGCGGAAAAGGTGGGGTTGATCGACGAACTGTCGACCCGGCTGCTCCGGCAGGCCTGCAGCGACGCGATGGACTGGGACGAGCGGGTGACGCTGTCGTTCAACATTTCGGCGCAGCAGCTCAACGATACCGCGCTTGCGTTCAAGGTGGCCTCTATCCTCAAGGAAACCAGCTTGCCGGCGCACCGGCTGGAACTCGAGATCACCGAGAGCACCTTCATCCAGAACGCGGAAGTCGCCCTCGACGTCCTTGCTCATCTGAAGACACTCGGCGTGCGGATCGCGCTGGATGATTTCGGCACCGGCTATTCGAGCCTGTCGCAACTGGCCAAGCTGCAGATCGATCGCGTCAAGATCGACCGCAGCTTCGTCATGCAGTGCATGGCCGACGAGCGCAGCATGAGCGTCGTGCAGGCCATCGTCTCGCTGAGCCGCACGCTCAATCTGGCGACCACGGCCGAAGGGATCGAAGGAAACGATCAATATCTGGAATTGCAGAAGGCGGGCTGCGAGATCGGCCAGGGCTATCTCTTCAGCAAGGCGCTTTCCTCTTCGGATTTCCAGGCATGGCTGGAGCGCATGACCCAGCCCGCCGACGGCAAGCAGGTCGCTGCTTTCGGCTAGAGCCGGTCGCGACAGGCTCTAAACCGTCAGCCGAGCCGGCCGGCGAAATCGCGCCAGTCGAACCGCTTCACAATCTCGACGGTATCCTCGTCGCTGTCCCAGAGTGCGATGTCTGGCAGGGGCGTGCCGTTGAAGGTCGTGCTCTTGACGGTGGTGTAGTAGCCGAGGTCGGTGAAGACGAGACGGTCGCCGATCGCCGGCAGTTCCACGAAGCGGTAGGTGCCGATCGTATCCCCGGCAAGGCAGGTCGGCCCGCCCACCCGCGCAATGTTCGGATGATTGGCGGCGGTTGCCGGAAGATCGCGTGGAAGGGTCTCTGCGCCGAGGCAGTCGGGCGTGAAGGGTGCTTCCAGCGCATCCGGCATGTGGCAGGTCGCCGACAGATCGGTGACGATGACTGGCGCCGCGGCCATCATCATGTCGAGCACCTCGCCGATCATGGCGCCGGCGTGCAGCGCCATGGCCGTTCCGGGCTCGAGCGTCACCTTCAGGCCGGTGCGGATACGGAAATCCTTCAGGAAGGCGATCGCCTCGTCGAGGGGAAAGCTGTCGTCGGTCCACAGGACGCCGCCGCCCAGATTGATCTCATCGACGGCGGAGAAGAGATGGCCCAGACGCTGTTCGATCGCCTCGATCATGCGGGCGAAGGCATCGAAGCCGTGATCGCACAGCGCGTGGATGTGCAGGAAGGAAAAAGGACCGAGGTCCTCCGGCGAGAGGTTCGCGCCATCGATCCCGAGCCGGCTCCACGGGCCGGCCGGGTCGTAGAGCGGGTTGCCGACCTCCTGATGCCGCGGATTGATCCGAAGGCCGAGCTTCAGGCGATCGGCGCCCTTCGTCTCTGCCAGCAGTGGCGCGAACCGGGCGTGTTGCCCGAGACTATTGAAGATCAGGGCGTCGGTGTTGACGGCCAGCTCAGCAAGGTCGGCGACCTTGAGACCGGGCGCGTAGGTGTGGACCTCGCCGGAGAAGGCTTCACGGCCGAGCTTCGCTTCCCACAGGCCGGAGGCGGCGGTGCCGTCGAGATAGCGACCGACGATGGGGGCGCAGGCCGGGAGCGCAAAGGCCTTCAGCGCGAGGAGAACCTTACAGCCAGCCTCGTCCCGCAGGCGCGCCAGTCGGCGACCATTCTCCTCCAGCCGGCCGGTATCGATGACGAGGCAGGGGGAGGGAACGGCGTGCGGGTCAAGGCGGTGGAAGTTGCCGTGGGGCAGCGTCCGCCGCTGCGCGCTGCCGTCGGAGCCTCGTGCGGTGGTCATGATCAGGTCGCGCCGCGATCGGCGGCGGCCGTTTGACGCGAGAGGGGCGCTGCGACGGTGCCGGGGGCGTCCGTATCCGAATAGGGCCAGGAGCCGTCGGCGGGCAGTTCGTCGGCCTGCCAGGGGCAGCCGATCTCGGGCATCAGGGCGAGGAAGGGATCAGGATCGAGTTCTTCGACATTGACCATCGTCTTCGCGTTCCATGTGCCGTCCGCCATCAGCAAGGCGGCGGTGATGACAGGCACGCCGGTGGAATAGCTGATCGACTGGGCGCCGACCTCCTCATAGTTCTCTTGATGGTCGAGCGTCGACCAGATGAAGAGGCGCTTCTCCTCGCCATCCTTCCTGCCGCGCAGATCCACACCGATGACTATCTTTCCGGTGTAGTTCTCGGCGAGCGAGGCGGGATCGGGCAGCAGCGCCTTGACGAGGCGGTTCGGCGCGACCATGCAGCCATCGACCTCGACCGGCACCGAGGAGGTGAGGCCGAGCGTGTCGAGGACCTCCAACACGTTCAGGTAATGCTCGCCGAAGCCCATCCAGAAGGAGATGCGCGGCGTCTCGGGGAAGTTGACGGCAAGGCTCTGCAACTCGTCATGGCCCATCGAATAGACGCGCTGACGCCCGACCACCGGCAGCGTCACATCCTGCCAGACACTGTGGTGCGGGATGTGTTTCCACCGGCCGTCTTCCCAGGTGATGACCTCTTCGGTCACCTCGCGGAGATTGACGTCCGGATCGAAATTGGTGGCGAAATATCGGCCGTGGCTGCCGGCATTGACGTCGATGATGTCGATGGAGTCGATCCGGTCGAAATGGTGCTTGCGCGCCCAGGCGCAGAAGATGTTCACCACCCCCGGATCGAAGCCCATGCCAAGGAGGGCCGTGACGCCCTTTTCCGCACATCGCGGACGGCGCGGCCATTCCTTGTGAGCGTACCAGTTGGGCGGGATATCGACCGTGAACTCGTCCTCGGCGAGCGCGGTGTCGAGATAGTTCGCGCCGGTTGCGAGGCAGGCTTCGAGGACAGCGACATTGCAATAGGGCGAGGCGACGTTGAGCACGATCTGCGCGCTCGTCCGTCCGATCAGCGCAGCGACGGAACCGATATCGCGGGCATCGACTGGTTCGGCGTTGACGAATGGGTCGCCGGTGGCGGCACCATAGCGTGCGTTCACCGCGGCGGTCTTCGCCGCCAGCTTGTCGGGTGTTCGGGCCGCCCAGCTGATCGTGCCGAAGCGGTCGCGGAACTGCACCGCCTTGCTTGCGACGACTTCGCCGACGCCGCCGGCACCGATGATCAACAGATTGGGTCCCGCCATATCCGCCTGTCTTCCCGTTTGCTTCCAGTACTCAGGCGACGAATCCAACCGCCGATGCGGCGCTCATCGCCGGGCCGCATATGTGGGATCGCTGCGCGCTTGGCAACGGCGCAGCTGCGAAGCCGGGAATCGCCCGTCAGTCGCCGATGCGTCTGCGCTGGTCCCTGCGGCGGCGGATGTGAAGCGTCTTGTCGACCCTTGCCACCGTCTCGCCGGCGGCGTCCGTTATCGGTACCGTCCATGTCGGTCGGACCACATCGCCGTCGTTCGGGGTAGCAGTCTCGATCTGCCCGATCATCGCATCGCTGATCCGGAATTCGGCGCGCAGCGTGCCGGTGCCCGGCCGGATGAAGTCGATGCAGGCCGACTTGTCCCAGACCGTGTAATCTCGCGGCAGGATGTTCATCAGCATCAGCATGAAGAACGGATCGGTCATGGAAAACAGCGATCCGCCGAAATGGGTGCCGACATAGTTCATGTTCAGCCGGCGCTGGCGCAATTCGACGTCGATCGCGCGCCAGTCGGGTGAGATGCCGGTGACCCTGATTCCCGCGAAGAGATAGGGCGGCCAGAAATTCATGCCGCGCTTCAGGGTCGACGGCTTCATGCCTCGCTTCCCCGGGTCAGCGGGTGGGCACCGGCTTCTCGCCGGAATAGTCGTAGAAGCCGCGCCCGGTCTTTCGGCCGAGCCAGCCGGCCTCGACATATTTCACCAGGAGCGGGCAGGGACGGTACTTGCTGTCGGCGAGCCCCTCGTAAAGGACCTGCATGATCGAAAGACAGGTATCGAGGCCGATGAAGTCGGCGAGCTCCAGCGGGCCCATAGGGTGGTTGGCGCCGAGCTTCATGCCGGTGTCGATCGCCTCCACGCCGCCGACGCCCTCATAGAGGGCGTAGATCGCCTCGTTGATCATCGGCAGCAGGATTCGGTTGACGATGAAGGCCGGGTAGTCCTCGGCGACGGTGACGCTCTTGCCGAGCCTTTCGGCGAAACCCCTGGCCGCCGCGAAGGTCTTGTCGGCCGTGGCGATGCCGCGGATCACCTCGACCAGCTTCATCACCGGCACCGGATTCATGAAGTGGATGCCGACGAATTTCTCCGGCCGGTCGGTCTGGCTGGCCAACCGGGTGATCGAAATCGAAGAGGTGTTCGAAGCGAGCAGCGCCTCGGCCTTCAGATTCTTGCAAAGCTCCCTGAAGATCGCCTGCTTGATCTCCTCGTTCTCGGTCGCCGCCTCGATGACGAGATCGCAGTTCGAAAGCTTGCCGAGACCCGTCACCGTCCTGACGCGCGAGAGCGCCGCATCACGGGCCGATTCGTCCATCTTGCCGTTGTCGACGAGACGGTCGAGGCGCTTTTCAATGCCCGCCAGTCCTGCCGCGGCCTGTTCCTTCGCCACGTCCGACAGAAAAACAGTGTAGCCCGCGACTGCGGCTACCTGCGCGATGCCGGCTCCCATCTGGCCGGCACCGATAATCCCGATCGTCTTCAATTCCGTCATGATTGCCCCGAATGCCAGTTTCCGCCCTGCGCAGATTTCCGCGCCGGCGAAGGAAAGGCCGCAAATGGCCCCGGCATCCGGATTCCTCCGGCTCCGGGGTCGCTGTGGCCCCTTGTCAGAGCTTGTCCTTCATCTGGGGCAGGATCTCGAAGAGATCGCCGACGAGGCCATAATCGGCGACGCCGAAGATCGGCGCGTCCTCGTCCTTGTTGATCGCGACGATGACGCGACTGTCCTTCATGCCCGCCAGATGCTGAATGGCGCCGGAGATGCCGGCCGCGATGTAGAGTTCCGGTGCGACGACCTTGCCGGTCTGCCCGACCTGCCAGTCATTGGGGGCATAGCCCGCGTCGACCGCGGCGCGCGAGGCGCCGACCGCGGCGCCCAGCTTGTCGGCAAGCGGCAGGATGATCTCGTTGAACTTCTCCTCGCTGCCGAGTGCGCGGCCGCCGGAGAGGATGATCTTGGCCGAGGTCAACTCCGGCCGGTCGCTCTCGGCGATCTTTTCGGAGACGAAGGAGGAGACGCCCGGGCCATCGACGGCATCGATCGTCTCGACGGTCGCCGAGCCGCCTTCTCCGGTCGCCTGAAAGGAGGCGCCGCGAATCGTCAGAACCTTCTTGGGGTCGGTGGACTGAACCGTCTGAACGGCGTTGCCGGCATAGATCGGACGCTTGAACGTGTCATCGCCCTCGACGCTCATCACGTCGGACAGCTGCATCACGTCGAGCAGCGCGGCGAGGCGCGGCATGACGTTCTTGCCGGTCGTCGTCGCGGGGGCGACGAAATAATCATAGTCTCCGGCGAGGCTTTCGACGAGCGCGGCAAGCGGCTCCGCCAGCTGATGCTCCAGCTGGTCGCTTTCCGCCAGCAGAACCTTGCGCACGCCTTCGAGCTTGGCAGCGGCATCCGCGGCTCCCTGCGCGCCCTTGCCGGCGACCAGGATGTCGATATCGCTCCCGATTTCGCGGCCGGCGGTCAGCGCCTTGGCCGTCTGATCGGACAGGGCGGCGTTGTCGTGATCGGCAACAATGAGAATAGCCATTTCAGTTCTCCCAGATCCGTTCGGCTCAGATGACGCCTTCTTCGTTCTTCAGCTTGTCGAGCAGTTCGTCGACACTCTCCAGAATGACACCGGCCGAGCGCGCCGGCGGCTCCTCGGTCTTCAGCACCTTGAGGCGGGCGGCGATATCGACGCCGTAGTCGTCGGGCGACTTGGTGTCGAGCGGCTTCTTCTTGGCCTTCATGATGTTCGGCAGGGACGCGTAGCGCGGCTCGTTGAGGCGCAGGTCCGTCGTGACGATCGCCGGCAGGTCGAGGCTGACGGTCTGCAGTCCCCCATCGACCTCGCGCGTGACCTCGGCCTTGTCGCCCTCGATCTTCAGATCATTGGCGAAGGTGCCCTGGCCCCAGCCGAGAAGAGCGGCGAGCATCTGCCCCGTCTGGTTGCTGTCGTCGTCGATCGCCTGCTTGCCGAGGATGACCATCTTCGGGCTCTCTTCGTCGACCACGGCCTTGAGTATCTTTGCGACGGCAAGGGGCTCGACCGGCTCGTCGGTCTTGACGAGGATGGCGCGGTCGGCGCCCATGGCGAGCGCGGTGCGAAGGGTTTCCTGAGCCTTTTCGGGCCCGATGGAGACGGCGATGACTTCCTCTGCGGCTCCCGCTTCCTTCAGGCGGATCGCTTCCTCGACGGCGATTTCGTCGAAGGGGTTCATGCTCATCTTGACGTTAGCGGTCTCGACCCCCGAGCCGTCCGATTTCACACGGACCTTCACATTGTAGTCGATGACGCGCTTCACCGGCACCAGGATTTTCATCTCAGTCTCCCGTCGATCCTGCCCAAGACATTGCTGAACGGGCCCGGATGGCCCGCGCCCTCAGCGGCTTCATTCGCGGCAGCGAGGAAACGCCAAGGACGGCTGTTGCGCTGCGACATACCGGAGAGGACATCGAGCGGCAAGGTATCGTTTCATTACGTTTACGTCAACGTCAACGGAGAAGACGCCACCGAGCTCCAATACCCGAAATGAAGTGGCCAACGGGGTCAACGACTTGCTCCCGGTACCCAGAGGACGTCGTTCCTGCCGTCATCATTGCAGATGCGGGCCGCGACGAAGAGCAGATCCGACAGGCGATTGAGATAGTGGATCACCTCGGGGCCGATGGTCTCGCCAAAGTCGTCCCGGGCCGCGACGGTCAGCCGTTCGGCGCGGCGGACGACGGTGCGGGCCAGATGCAGATGGGTTGCTGCGGGCGAGCCGGCGGGCAGGATGAAGCTCTTCAGTGGCGCCAGCCTCTCGTTGAGGCGGTCGATGTCCGTTTCCAGTCGTTCGACCTGGCCCGCCGTGATCCGCAGCGGCTCATAGCCGAGATCCCTGTCGGTCGGCGGACAGCAGAGATCGGCGCCGAGGTCGAACAGGTCGTTCTGGATCCGGGACAGGATTGCATCGACATCCGACGTACCGCCGCTTGTGTAAAGTCGCGCCAGGCCGATCGTCGCGTTCGCCTCGTCGACGGTGCCGTAGGCCTCGATCCGTGGATCATGCTTCCTGCGCCGCTCGCCGGTGCCGATGCCGGTGGTCCCGTCGTCGCCCGTCCGGGTATAGATCTTGTTGAGCCTGACCAACTGCCGTCCCCCTTCAAGCCGGTCAGGCCGGCCGTGCGAAATAGAGCGCGCCGACAATCAGCACGATCGCGATGAACTGGAGGAAGACGCGCATCTGCATCAGCTTCTGGCTGGTGTTGCTATCGCCGGCGCGCATCATGTTCCACAGACCCCGCAGCAGGACCACGCCCACGGCGAGCATGGCGACGAGCGCGGCAAATTGAAAAACGGTGGCCATCAGATGTTCCTTGTCGTGTTCTCCTGCCATGTGGGGAGCGGTGGCGCGATTTCACCCCCTTCTCTTGGGTCGAACCACGGGTCGCGGAAGAGACTGCGGCGCCTCTGCTGATCTTGCGTTCCACCGCTCCATATGGGCAGGGCATGAACAGGACAGGGAACCCCATGTGGCGCATCGTTCGCACGATCGTCTGGGACGCGGTCAGCCACTTCAACAATGATGATGGCTGGGCGTTCGCCAGTCACGTCGCCCTTTCGACGCTGATGGCGATCTTTCCCTTCCTTATCTTCGCCGCGTCGCTGGCCGGCTTTCTCGGCGCCGACTATTTCGCCCAATACGCGGTGCCGTTGCTGTTCGAGACCTGGCCGAACACGATCGCCAAGCCGGTCACGCGGGAGGTGCAGGCCGTGCTTTCCGGAGATCGCGGGGGTCTTCTGACAGTCGGCGTGCTGCTTGCGCTGTTCTTTGCCTCCAACGGCGTCGAAGCGCTTCGCACCTCGCTCAACCGCGCCTATCGACAGGTCGAAAACCGGTCCTTCATCTCGCTGCGGCTGCAGAGCTTCGGATTCGTGCTGCTGGCGACGATCAGCCTTACCATCGTCAGTCTGCTGCTCGTCGCGGCGCCGATCATTCATTCGGTGATGCTGCGGAAGGTCCCGGAGCTTGTGCCTCCGGTCTTCGCCTTCGACGCGCTGCGGATCATGATCGCGATCGTCGTGCTTATCGTCGGCCTCGCCATGTGCCACGTCTATCTGCCGGAAGGCCGCAGGCGGCTGGTCGACATCCTGCCAGGCATGGCGTTGACCATCCTGGCCTGGGTCGTCGGCTCCTGGGTCTTCGTCACCTATCTGGACAATTTCGGCCGCTATGCGGCGACCTATGCGGGCCTCGCCTCGATCATCGTGGCGCTGGTTTTCCTCTACATGGTCTCCGCGATCTTCATCCTCGGCGGCGAACTCAACGCGGCGATCATGCGCTATCGGGCACTGAGCGCCGCCGGGGGGCTGCCTTTCCAGCGGCCATCGCGACGGCGAGTGCAGTGACCGCCATGCCGACGATCTGGATCGCCGAGAGCGGCTCGCCGAACAGAATGAAGGCGAAGACCGCGGTGCAGGCCGGGACCAGATAGAACAGGGCGGCCACGCGACTCACAGCGCCCTGCTCGATCAACCACATCAAAAGCAGGATCGTGCCGACCGACAGGACCAGCACCAGCCAGATCATGGACAGGACGAGCGGCGTCGTGATCGTCACCTCGTGGCTTTCGGCGAACAGGGCCAGCGGCAGCGTCAGAATCGCCGCGCCGACGAACTGCCAGGATGTCGTCGCCATCAGGTTCGCGCCCTTCAGCCGCGCCTTCTGCCAGACGGTTCCGGCGCTCATGCCGAGCACGGCCAGCAAGCAGGCGCCGATGGTCCAGACGTTGACGCCGGAGCCGATCACCCCGATGCGCGGCAACAGGACCATGGTGACGCCGACGAGGCCGATCGACAGACCGATCCAGTGGCGCGGCGTGATCGTCTCGCCCAGTGCGCCGGCAGCCATGAAGGCCGTCAGGATGGGCTGCAGGCCAACGATGAGGGCGGACAGTCCCGCCGGCATGCCGTTGTCGATCGCCCAGAACACCATGCCGAGATAGACGGCGTGCAGCAGCATGCCCGCGACCATGGAATCACGTCGATGAATCCATGTCAGGCGCGGCGCGCGAAAGGCCGCCGCGATGGCGGCCAGCGCCGCGATCGACAGGATGTAGCGCACGGTCAGAAAGCCGAAGGGCTCCGCATAGGGCATCGCGTAGCGTGCGCTGATGAAGCCGGTCGACCAGAAGATCACGAAGATGATGGGCGCCGCGGCCCCGCTGAAGCTCATGATTTGCCTTCAATGAAATTGCAAACTTTGCCTTAAGCAATCGGCAATGTGGCGGTGTTACATTTTTCGGCTCAGGGGCCAATCACCAATCGGAAGGGGGCAACATGCCGCTTATCGATACGCCCACGATCATTATTGGTTCAACGCTCGTCGCCTGCATGCTGCTCGTCACCGGTTTCGCCCTGCATAACATGCTGGACGAGGACGCCTATGGGCCGTTCGGCAACACGGCGATCATGATGTTCGGCTTTTTCGGCGCCATTTGGCTGCTGCCTGAATTCGGCTACCGGATCTTCACGCTTTCCTCCATCGCCTTTGTCGGGCTTGGGGGCGCATTCGCGCTGATCATGTTCCTCGTTCTCATCAAGGCCGCTGTCAGCCGGTTGTTCCCGGAAGGGTGAGGGTCTTGATCGGCTCGACCATCTCAAGGGCCAGCCGACAAGTCTCGGCGGCGGACAGGCCGGCCTTCCTGCGCGCAGCGATCGCGGTGCTGCCGATGCTCTTGGAGAGTTTGCGGCCGTCCTCGTCCAGGACGAGCGCGTGGTGGTGATAGACCGGCTCCGGCAGATCGAGAAGCCTCTGGAGGATTCTGTGGACGGCGGTGGCCGCATAGAGGTCGCGGCCGCGAATCACGTGCGTCACCTGCTGGACCGCGTCGTCGACGACCACTGAGAGATGATAGCTGGTCGGCGTGTCGCGCCGCGCCAGGACGACATCGCCCCACAACCGGCCCTCGAAGGTTACCTCGGCGGGCGCGGTGAGTGGCGCGGGGCTCTCCCGCCAGACCATTTTCTCACCCCCCAGCCGGGCAAGGGCCGCCTGCATGTCCAGGCGCCAGGCGAAGGGGCGGCCTTGCATCACCAGTCTCCGCCGCTCGCTTTCGCCGCGCAACCTTTCTGTGGGCGGGGGCAGGGGTGCACCATCCGGATCACGCGGCCATGGCCGACCTTCGGCCTCGGCCTGCGCGACGAGGGCCCGCAGTTCGCCGCGCGTGGTGAAGGCGGGATAGGTCAGCCCCATCGCACGCAGCTTTTCCAAAGCCCGGCGATAAACGGGGAAGTGCTCGGACTGGCGGCGGACCGGTCCATCGAAGCGTATGCCCAGCCAATCGAGATCATCGCGCACCCCGCGTTCGAGGTCGGGCGTGCAGCGGCCAAGGTCGATGTCCTCCATCCTTAGCAGCAGGCGTCCGCCGGACCGCTGCGCCGCCCAGTCGTTCAGGATCGCCGAGCGGGCATGGCCGAGATGCAGCGCGCCGTTGGGAGAGGGCGCGAAGCGCAGAACCGGGGTGTCGAGCGGTGCTCGCAGAACCGGATTGTCGGGCGGCGCGTGGTCCATGTTGTCTTGCTACGATGGACGAAGTCCCTTTCCAAGCCGGCAGAGAGGCCTCACGATTAAGCCAATGCTGATCCTCGATTCCGAAGAGGCGATCGCCCACTCCCTGCAGGCCCTCCTCGAGGCCGATCCGGCGCTCGTGCGTCTTGCAGAGGCGACCGGACCGTTGCCCCAGCGCAGGAGCGCGTGCGACTTTGCCGGTCTCGCCGGAGTGGTGGTCGCCCAGCAGGTCTCCAAGGCTGCGGCGGATACGATCTTTGCGCGGCTGCGCGCGGCGGTCGATCCGCTCAACGGAGTGACCCTTCTGGGGACGCCGGAGGAGGTCCTGCGCGGCGCAGGCCTGTCGCGCCCGAAGATCCGTACGCTGCGCGCCGTTGCCGGAGCGGAGCAGGAGGGCCTTCGCCTGTCGGACGTGCCCCGCCTCGACGCGGAAGAGGCGATCGCGATGCTGACGCCGATCACCGGTATAGGGCGATGGACCGCCGAGTGCTGGCTGCTTTTCGCCGCCGGTCATCCAGACGTTTTTCCCGCCCGCGACCTCGCCTTGCAGGCGGCGGCTCACGAGGCGCTCGGCCTGCCGGAGCGGCCGGACGAGAAAGCGCTGCTGGCTCTGGCCGAACGATGGACGCCGCACCGCAGCGTCGCAGCCCGCCTGCTCTGGGCCTGGTATGGATTGCGGAAAACGGGCGGCGGAGCTCCGGTTTGAGGGCCCGCCGTTACGAAACCGTCGCCTTGTGATTGTATCGGCCGTAGAGAAAGTGGTGGAAAAACAGTGGGCGAGCGGTGCAAAACCATCTTCACAACCGAGCCGCGAGGCGCTTAACTGCGCGAGAAGGCCAGTGATGTTCGCCTTTCGGTCCGCCCCACCGGCGACTGGAGATGAAAGGAGCCGCCTGCCGTGACGGTTCACGTGCGCCCTGAAGCGCTTCCCGCGCTCGTTCTCAACGCCGATTACCGGCCGCTGAGCTACTACCCCTTGTCGGTCTGGTCCTGGCAAGACGCCATCAAGGCCGTCTTCCTCGACCGGGTCTCCATCCTCGCCGAGTACGAGCAAAGCGTCTCCTCGCCCTCGATGTCGATGAAGCTGCCAAGCGTCGTCTGCCTGAAAAGTTACGTCAAACCGGCGACATGGCCCGCTTTCACGCGCTTCAACCTGTTCCTGCGCGACCGGTTCGAGTGCCAGTATTGCGGCAGCCATCACGAGCTGACCTTCGACCATGTCGTGCCCCGCCGCTGCGGCGGCCAGACGACGTGGGAGAACGTCGTGGCGGCCTGCTCCCCCTGCAATCTGAAGAAGGGCGGATCGATGCCGGACCGCGCCAAGATGTGGCCGCGGCAGACACCATTCCAGCCGAGCACCCATCAGTTGCACGAGCGCGGCAGGGCGTTTCCGCCCAACTACCTGCACGAGAGCTGGCTCGACTATCTCTACTGGGACACCGAGCTGGAGCCGTGACCGTGTTTCACGTCAGCCGCGAGGCCTGTCGGCGGAAAGCGCCATAGAGGCAAAGCGCCGCGAGGATTGCCGCTGCCAGTACGTTCCAGCCGGCGAACGAGATGCCGAGGAAGCGCCCGGCCGCCTGATCGCAGGAGGGCGGATGCATGCCGAGTGAGCCGAGCAGACTGCCGGCATCGCTGACCGTGCTGGTGGCGCCGGAGCAGTCGGTCGGTCCGGGCCAGAAAGCCCATTCGACGCCCGAATGATAGATACCCAGCACGAGGGTCCATGCCATCAGCAGTGCGCCGACACCGAACAGCGTTCTGACGAGGCGCGGCCGCGGTCCGTGCGAGGCGGCGATGGCGGTGCCGATCATGAAGGGGACGCCGACATAATAGGCGGTCCGCTGTTCCAGGCAGAGCCTGCAGGGGATGTAGCCGCCAAGGTGTTCGAAGGCGAGCGCAGCGCCGACGGTCAGGGCCATGCCGATGCCGATCAGGACTGCGAGATTGCGGTTGGAAATCATGGACTCTCTCTAGAAAACGAATTTAAGTGAAAGAAATCCGCCGACGAGCAGCAGGACGAAGGCCAGAAACAGCCAGTTCAGCCAACGGTCGATAAAGCGCTGCAGGGGCTCGCCATAGCGGCCGAGGAGCCAGGCGACGAGAAAGAAACGCCCGGCGCGGCCGATGATGGAGACGATCGTGAAGACGGCGAAGTTCAGCCCGGTGGCGCCGGAGAAGATGGTCAGCACCTTGTACGGGAATGGCGTCAGGGCCGCGAAGAAGACGCCCCAACCGCCCCATTGATTGTAGAGGATCTGGATGCGCTCGAAACTGTCTTCCTTGCCATAGAACCGGAGGATCGGGTCGCCGATGATATCCATGAAGAGGGCGCCGATCGCATAGCCGAGAAAGGCGCCGAGGACAGAGGCGATCGTGCAGATCGTGGCGAGATAGGCCCATCGCTGGCGCCGCGCCAGCACCATCGGGATGAGCAGCACGTCGGGCGGGATCGGGAAGACCGAACTCTCGGCGAAGCTGACGGCTGCCAGCGCCTTGTCCGCGTGGCGCCTCCTGGCCAGGCCCATCGTCCAGTCATAGAGGCGTCGCAGCATTGAGTGGTCCGTCGAACGGTGCGCGGGCGGGGCCCTCTGACTATGGATTACGGCCGTCCCTGTCCAGCGCGAAGACATGTTGACGATGGCCAGTCCGCTCATATAGTTGCGGCCCGCTGCCCCTTTGGCGGAATTGGTAGACGCGCCGGACTCAAAATCCGGTTCCTTTACGGGAGTGCCGGTTCGACCCCGGCAGGGGGCACCACCCGTCTTTTCCGATCCGATCCCTCTCCTCCGCTTCCTTCGCTGGCCGCGGCGTCACCGGTTCACCATATGCGCCCGTCAGAAGAGCAGCAACGAATCGGAGAAGCCATGGACACCGACCTCACCAACCGGACGAGGCGTCTGCGCCGCATC
Organism: uncultured Alphaproteobacteria bacterium; assembly: GCA_963773525.1. Lineage (GTDB taxonomy): Bacteria > Pseudomonadota > Alphaproteobacteria > Rhizobiales > Rhizobiaceae > Notoacmeibacter. The sequence continues at coordinate 1,175,153 of CAVZBM010000002.1, forward strand.
GCACGCGCCGCGCGACTGATGGACACCGCAATTCGCCTGCCCGGCGGCTTTCGCCTTGGCGCCGATTCGATCGTCGGGCTGATTCCCGGCGTCGGCGATACGGCCGCGGCCGTCGTTTCGCTGTGGATCGTCAACGAGGCGCGGAAGCTCGGCCTGCCATCGCACAAGCTGGCGAAGATGCTTGGCAATGTCGGGCTGGACTATGTCCTGGGATCGGTGCCGGTGGTCGGGGACGTGTTCGACGCCTTCTACAAGGCCAATCGCCGGAACCTCAATCTCGTCCTCGACCATTTCGGGCATCACGATCTGACGTCGGTGCAGGATATAGACGAGCGGACGATGAAAGACGTCACGCCGCGCTGATCGCCGCTAACGCTTCCGGCGCAGTTTGTCCCGAACCGTTCTGGCTAGGGTCCGCGTGCCGCGATAGAAATGAAGCTGACGGGCCGTCTGGTTGACGGCGCGGTCGGAGCCCGGCACCAAGCCGACGATCATCGTGCCGTAGTCGCGGGTTTCGTTCCAAAGGCGGCTCATGACGGGATGGTTCTCGACGGCGCAGCTGTCGGCGCGCAGGACGTTCGGATCGTCCAGCAGGTGAGAGGTGGTATCAATCATCAGGAGGATGCCCGGCGAAAACTCCTTGAGTGTCTCGTCGAAGGCCGTCTTCCAGGTATAGGCGGTGCCGCCGACGAGCAGGACGACGAGCGAGGCGATGGTCTCGCCGTCGAGCTTCAGCGTCGTTATCCGCACCATGTCGCGTTCGGCGAGGCGGTAGATGGCCTCGCGGGCGAAAGCCGCCTGATATCGGTCGGAGGCCATCGCCGTACGCGCCTTGCCCTTCCAGCCCATCAGTTCCAGCGTCAGGAAGGTCTCCATCGCCTCACGGGTCTCGTCGGGCTGGCGGGCGATGTCGAATGTCAGGGTGCCGCGCTCGGAGAGGCGGCGGCGCAGACGATTGTAGTTGCGGCGATGATGGCCGCTCACGGCGGCCGCGAAGTGCGCGTCGGGATCGGCGGTCGCGTCCAGCACCGGCCGCGCCGATTCCGGAATGACGTCGATCGGTAGGTCCGCGGAGATCGCGGCCGCGCGAACCGCTCCGGCAGCCGGTCCGTCCAGAGGCATGTCGGGCAGCACCAGCACGTTCGGCAGGTTCAGCTTCTTCTGCGACAGGAGCGCGAAGGCGGCGGTGACGATCTGCACGGGGTCGTCGCTGTCGATAAGGGGGGCGCCAACCGGACCGAAGGGGGTGGTCCAGCCCCGGATCACGGTCGGGCCGACGCCGAGACCGGGCCGTTCGATCGAATAAGGCAGCAGAAAGCGCAGGCGCGAGCGCAAAGTGTCCTCGTCGCGCAACACGGCGAGGAAGACTTCGCGGTCCTCCAGCCTCGGCATTGCAGGGGCGAGGAAGCGCGGTTCGAAGAAGACGTTTCGCTCGATGGAGCGGGCTGCCAGATGATCAAGTTCTTGGAGGAGGGCGAAGCCCGCCGAGGCCGGATAGATGGACAGGCGCCGGTCGAATTCCGGCAGACCGGAATCGAACAGCGCCTGATGCCGCGGCTTCCAGCCTGGCAGCGCCATCAGATTGGCCATCACCTGATCGCTGATCCGTGCCCGGCCGGTCGCTTCGAGAATGGGATGGACCGCGACGTTCATCGGTCTTCCCCGGACAGGATGCGGCGAACATTCGGGAGGCCGTCGACGACCATCCAGAAGCCGAACCGGCTGTGCACGACGAACAGGAGCAGGAAGGCCTCGACCGCGATGGCGATGGCGGTGGCCGTTGCCGCGCCCCACAGCTCGTAGCGGGGCAGCAGGATGATATTGAGCGAGACATTCACCGCGAGAACGGCGGCATACAGCGCGGCGCAGACGTTCTGGTGTCCCGTCATGGTCAGAAGACTTTCTGCCGGACCGACCGCCGCGCGGCAGCAGACGCCCGCCAGCAGGATGAACAATAGCGGGTAACCGCTCTCATAGTTCTCGCCAAAGAGCGAAAGCAGGAAGGGCCCCGCCGCCAGAACGACGGCGCTCATCAGAAGCGAGGGCCAGAAGGTCCAGGCGACCGTCTCGCGGGCAAAGGCGGCGAGTTCTCCGCTGTCGCCGTCACGGTTGGCGAGCCGGGCATAGCGCTGGGCGACGGCGGCCTTGACCGCGAAATAGACGAAGTGGACGAGGACGATCGTCTTTACGGTGGCAAAATAGACTGCGACGTCTTCCGGCTCCAGCACCATGCCGACCATCAGGACGTCTGCGTTGGTCAGGAGCGCGAAGAAGCCCTCGACCAGGAAGATCGGCAGGGCGACGCCGAACCACAGGCGTGGCTCGTAGCGCACGTTGCGTTCCGGCGGCAGCCTGTCGACGACGCGTCGAGGGAGGAGGATCTGCTGAAACGCCGTGGTGAGGACGGTCGCCGCGACCGCCGCGCCGATGGCGGTGAGGGCGGTTGCATCCATGCCGAAGAACAGGGCCAGTCCGGTGCCCGCCACGATCAGGAAGGGCCGGAGCAGGTAGATCGGGACCATCGCCAGTAGGCCCCAACCCTGCGAGCGGGCAAGGCCTTGATGGAAATCGCCGAGGCCGAGAAAGGGAACGGAGGCGAAGGCGACGACGAAAGGCAGCACCCAATAGCCGCCGATGCTGCCCCGGCTGAACCATACGATGGCGGCGCCGACACTGCCCACCACGAGCGGCAGGATGAACGATATCAATTGGCCGAAGCAGCAATACGCCGCGCAGCCGGGTGTGGTCCTCTTCCTCCTGGTATTGCGGAGCAAAGCGAATGATGGCCGTGTGAAATCCGAGTCCGGCGACATTGCCGAGGATGATCATGGTGACCCAGACGAAGGTGAAGACACCATATTCGAAGCTGCCCATCCAGCGGGCCAGAAGGATTTGACTGACATAGGCGAGGAAGGCGGCGACGAGCCGAACGGAGAACGCAACCAGAGCCACGCGTGCCGCGCCGGCCTTCTCGGTCTCGCCGCGCATGATCAGGTCCAGTTTCTGCGCAAGAGGCCGCGCCGCCACACCAAGGCGTGCCGGGAGGAAGCGTTCAGCCGTGATTTCGGCAGAAAGTCGCACCGCTGGATCCCATCTTGCCGCTAACGGACAAGAGATAACGGGCGAGGCTTAAGAAACGGTGGAACGGGGCGCGGCTTTCTTGCTGTGGGGGTAGGTGAGGGCGTGCACAACCAGATGCCGAAGTGCGTCCAGCGGAGGTTGCGCGGCGCTGTCGAAGAGGATCGCGCGGTTGCCATCATAGCGGAACGTGTCCCCGAGCTGGTTGCGAAGATCGGAGATGATCGAGGTCCGGCAGTGGGCGAAGATCGCATATCCGCCCTCCTTCGGACGTCCCAGCCGGATCGTGGAGCCGCTCTTGCCGGACGTCAGATAGGCAGGTTGCCCCCATTTGAGGGTCTCCTGGAGAGGTCCGATGCCGTCCATCCGGCTGGCGATTTCGAAGATCAGGCTGCGAATACGTAGGAGGTTCGTCCGTTCCGCCGCGGGAAAGGCGGCGAAGGCGTTCCCGACGGCGTCCGACTGGAATGGCGGTCGAACCGAGCCGGGTGTGAACGGGCGGGCCAGGGTTCGGTCCGCCCCGTGCATCATACGAAGGCGCCGTGGCAGTGTTTGAATTTCTTGCCGGAGCCGCAGGGACAGGGTTCGTTGCGGCCGACCTTGCCCCAGCTGTCGGGATCGCTCGTGTCCTGCCCGGTTGCGGACACGGCGTGTGCATCGCTCCAGCGCAAGCCTTCGTCATCGCCGTCGCCGGCATCGTCCTCGCCGGTCATCATGTCGAGATGGTGCGGGTGGGCGCCTTCCGGCACGCCGTCACCCTGCGGCTGTTCCATCTCTTCGGTGGCGCGGATCTGGATGCGCATCAACTGCTGCGTCGTCATGCGCCGCAGATTGTTGAGCATGGCCTGGAAAAGCTCGAAGGCCTCGCCCTTGTACTCCTGCAGCGGATCCCGCTGGGCATAGCCGCGGAAGCCGATCACCGAGCGCAGGTGATCCAGATTGACCAGGTGCTCGCGCCAGAGGTGATCGAGCGTCTGCAGCAGGATGCTCTTCTCGACATAGGTGCGGACGTCGGGACCGAAGCGATTGGCGCGTTCGTCTGCAGCGGCCTTCGCCGCAGCGAGGATACGCTCTCGAATATCGTCCTCGGCAATGCCTTCTTCCTCGACCCATTCCTCGATCGGCAGCTGCAGGTTCAGCGCCTCATCGGCCTCGCCCTTGAGGCCGGGAATGTCCCAGCTTTCGGCATAGGCGTTCTCCGGGATGTGGCGGCGGACCATGTCGTCGACCACTTCCTCGCGCATTTCCTCGACCGTCTCGGTGAGGTCCTCGCCGTCCATCAGTTCAAGGCGCTGCTCGAAGACCACCTTGCGCTGGTCGTTCATCACGTCGTCGTATTTCAGCAGGTTCTTGCGAATGTCGAAGTTGCGCGCCTCGACCTTCTTCTGCGCCTTCTCCAGCGCCTTGTTGATCCAGGGGTGGATGATGGCTTCGCCTTCCTGCAGGCCGAGCTTCTGCAGCATGCCGTCCATGCGTTCGGAGCCGAAGATGCGCATCAAATCGTCCTGGAGGGACAGGTAGAACTTGGAGCGGCCGGGATCGCCCTGACGACCGGAACGGCCGCGCAGCTGATTGTCGATGCGGCGGCTCTCGTGGCGTTCCGTCGCCAGCACATACAGTCCGCCGGCCTCGATCGCTTTCTTCTTCAGTCCGGCGACCTCGTCGCGGATACGCTGCTCTGCCTGCTTGCGCTCGTCGCCCTCCAACTCGCCCAGTTCCTCGGCAAGGCGCATCTCCAGGTTGCCGCCAAGCTGGATGTCGGTGCCGCGACCGGCCATGTTGGTGGCGATGGTGATGGAGCCCGGCACCCCGGCCTGTGCGACGATGAAGGCCTCGCGCTCATGCTGGCGGGCGTTCAGGATCTCGAAATCCTTCAGGCCGTCCTGCCGGAGCCGCTCCGCCAGATATTCGCTCTTTTCGATCGACGTGGTGCCGACCAGGATCGGCTGCTCCTTGGCCTTCGCCGCCTTGATCTCCTCGACGATCGCCGCGAACTTCTCCTCGGCCGTCCGGTAAACCTCGTCGTCCTCGTCAGCGCGGATAACCGGCAGATTGGTCGGCACCTCGACGACATCCAAACCGTAGATGTTGCCGAATTCCTCCGCTTCCGTCACCGCAGTACCGGTCATGCCGGCCAGCTTGTCGTACATGCGGAAATAGTTCTGGAAGGTGATCGAGGCGAGGGTCTGGTTCTCGGGCTGGATGTCGACGCCTTCCTTGGCCTCCAGCGCCTGGTGCAGACCTTCTGAAAAGCGGCGGCCGGGCATCTGGCGTCCGGTGAACTCGTCGACGATGACGATGTCGCCGCCGTTGACGATGTAGTCCTTGTCGCGGGTGAAGAGCCTGTGCGCCCGGAGAGCATTGTTGGCGTGATGGACCAGCGCGACGTTCTCGATGTCGTAGAGGCCGTTGCCCTGCATCAGGCCGGCGTCACGGAGCAGGTTCTCCATCTTCTCCGTGCCCTCTTCGGTAAAGGTGGCGGTACGCTGTTTCTCGTCGACCTCGTAGTCTTCCTCGGTGAGGTTCGGAATCAGCTTGTCGACCTTCACGTACATGTCGGACCGGTCGTCGAGCGGGCCGGAAATGATCAGCGGCGTGCGGGCCTCGTCGATCAGGATGGAGTCGACCTCATCGACGATGGCGTAGTTGTGGCCGCGCTGCACCATCTGGTCGCGCTCATATTTCATGTTGTCGCGCAGATAGTCGAAGCCGAGCTCGTTATTGGTGCCGTAGGTGATGTCGCAGCCATAGGCCTCGCGCCGCTGGTCGTCGTTCATCCCGTGCATGATGACGCCGGTGGTCATGCCGAGAAAAGAGTAGATACGCCCCATGTTTTCGGCGTCGCGCGATGCGAGGTAGTCGTTGACCGTGACGACGTGGACGCCCTTGCCTTCAAGCGCGTTGAGGTAGACCGGCAGCGTCGCGACGAGCGTCTTGCCTTCGCCGGTCCGCATCTCGGCGATGGCGCCTTCGTGCAGCACCTTGGCGCCCATCAGCTGGACATCGAAGGGGCGCAGGCCGAGAACGCGCTTGCTTGCCTCACGCACGACCGCGAAGACTTCCGGAAGGATGTCGTCGACACTCTCGCCATCCTTCAGCCGCTGGCGGAACTCGTCCGTCTTCGCCTTCAGTTCGTCGTCGGACAGGGCAGCAATCCCGTCCTCCAGACCGTTGATCTGATCGACGAGAGGATGAAGCCTCCGGATGCGTCGTTCGTTGGATGAGCCAAAGAGCTTGGTCGCCAAACCGCCGAGACTGGCCATGTTGGTCCTTTCTGCCCCGCCTGTCGGGATCACGTCCAGACCAGCGCTGCCGACCGAAGGGATCGGTGGTGGCGGGCCTGCCGCGCGGGGCCGCGGTGACGCTGAAAACCTTTCCAAATTGACATCCGAAAGCCCGGCAGGCCGGGTGGACGCAATGTTGGCGGACAGATAAGAGGGGGTCCATATGATGTCAACGCTCGCGCCCGCACACGCCAAGTGACGCAAATGCACGCTTTCAGGTGCTCCCGGGGCCAGCAAAAGTCTTCGGAGACTGTTCAATGATTTCCTTCCGACCCGTCCGCGCTCTCCTCGCCGGCGCCCTGTTGGCGGCGAGCGTCGCCGCGCCCGTCCTGGCACAGGACCCGAACGAGACGGTGGCGACCGTCAATGGGGAGCCGATCACGCGCCAGCAGCTCGAACTGGCGATGGGAGAGTTGGGCCCGCGGTTTTCGCGCATTCCGGAGGATCAGCGCGATGCGGCGGCGCTGGCCGCGGTGATCGAAATCAGGCTGATGGCGGAAAAGGCGCGCGAGGCCGGGCTCGATCAGACCGACGAGTTCAAGCGCAGCATCGCCTTCATGACCGAGCGCGCGCTGCACGGCTACTACATGCAGAAGACGCTCGCCAACTCCATCACCGACGAGGATGTGAAGGCGCTCTATGACCAGTACGTGGCGCAGATGCCGAAGCAGCCGGAAGTTCACGCGCGCCACATCCTCGTGAAGACGAAGGAAGAAGCCGAGGCGATCATCAAGGAACTCGAAGGCGGCGCCGATTTCGAAACCGTCGCCAAGGAGAAAAGCACCGGCCCGTCCGGTCCCTCCGGCGGTGATCTCGGCTTCTTCAAATCCGGCCAGATGGTGCCGGAATTCGAAAAGGCGGCGTTCGCACTCGAACCCGGCGAGATCACGAAAGAGCCGGTCGAGACACAGTTCGGCTTCCATGTGATCAAAGTGGAAGACAAGCGCGATTCACAGCCGCCGGCACTGGACGAGATGAAAGACCAGCTTCGCAACGAGTTGCTCGTCAAGCGCTATACAGAGGCGGTGAAGGCGGAGCGGGAGAAGGCAACGGTCGAAGTGGCCGACCCGGCGCTGAAGACGAAGCTGGACCAGCTCGAAAACGGCAGCGCTGCCAGCAAATGATCGCCGGCGGCCGAGGCGCCGCCATCGTGAAAGGCTCTAAGCCGGCATCGGACGATGCCGGCTTTTTCTTTCGTGCGACGGTGCCTTCCGATGCTTGCAAGTTGCAGGCGTGTCGGGCAAGTCTGCCGCCTCGTCGCACCCCGGACCGGCCCCAGTCGAAAGTTTCTACATGAGCCACGCCGTCTCGCCGCTTGCCCCGAAGACCACGCCCGCCATGCCGCCGATCGAGGGTGTCCGCATCGCGACCGCGGAAGCCGGGATCAAGTATCGCGGACGGACCGATCTGCTGGTGATGACCTTTCCGGAGGGGACGCAGGTCGCGGGAACGCTGACACGTTCCCGCTGCCCATCGGCCCCTGTCGATTACTGCCGCGCCAATCTGCCGCAGGGCGCGGCGCGCATTCTCGTCGTCAATTCCGGCAATGCCAACGCCTTCACCGGAAGGAAGGGGCGCGAAGCGACCGAGGCGACGGCCTTTGCCGCCGCGGCCGCCATTGGCTGCGCGCCGGGGGAGGTCTATCTGGCATCGACCGGCGTCATCGGCGAGCCGCTTCAGGCCGACCGCTTCTCCGGGCTTCTCGCCGGAATGGTCGAGCAGGCCGAGGCGGATGCCTGGCTCGGCGCCGGCAAGGCGATCATGACCACCGACACCTACCCGAAATACGCCACCGCGACGGTCGCCATCGGGGACCATCTCGTGACGATCAACGGCATCGCCAAGGGTGCCGGAATGATCGCGCCGGACATGGCGACGATGCTGTCCTTCCTCGCCACGGATGCGCCGATCGATGCACCCGTGCTGCAGGCGCTGCTGTCGGCGAGCGTCGGCGGCAGCTTCAATTCGGTGACGGTCGACAGCGATACGTCCACCTCCGACACCCTGCTCCTGTTCGCCACCGGTGCGGCGGCGGAGGCCGGGGCGCCGCGCATCAACGATACGGCCGACCCGCGGCTGACCGGCTTTCGCGAGGCGCTCGACGCGATGCTCCAGGATCTGGCGCGGCAGATCGTGCGCGATGGTGAGGGGGCCCGCAAGGAGATCGAGGTGCGGGTAAAGGGCGCGCAGACCGACGCCTCGGCGCGCAAGGTCGCCCTGTCAATCGCCAATTCGCCGCTGGTGAAGACGGCCGTCGCCGGCGAGGACGCCAATTGGGGCCGGGTCGTCATGGCCGTCGGCAAGGCTGGCGAGCCCGCCGATCGCGACCGTCTGTCGATCTATTTCGGCGACATCAGAGTGGCGCACGAGGGCGAACGCGACCCGGCCTACTCGGAGGCCGATACGTCCGCCTACATGATGAGCGATACGATCGTCATCACCGCCGAGCTTGGGATAGGCGAGGGGTCGGCGACGATCTGGACCTGCGATCTGACCAAGGACTATGTCGCCATCAATGGCGACTATCGAAGCTGACGAGGCCGTTCGATGACCTCGCCCACCGTGCCGGAGGCACCGCTTACCGTCGCCCGCCGCTACACGGCGGCCGGTGCGCAGGCATGGCCGGCGGAGACGCTGCACTATGACGGCGCCTGGGCCATTCGCCTGTCCAGCGACTGCGCGGCGAAGCGGCAGAACTGCGTCACGCCGCTCGATCCGAGCGATGACGCCGATCTGGAACGGCGCCTCGCCCAGGTGATCGACCGCTTTTCGGCGGCCGGTCAACGGCCCCGATTTCTGATCGCGCCGCTCGCCTCGCAGCGAATCGTCGATATGCTCGCCGAGCGCGGCTGGGGCGCGGAGGGACGGACAACGGTCTTTTCGCGCGATCTGGAGGATTGGGACGACGGCGACGCGCCCGACTTGCGGCGGGTGAAGGCAGCGGAGTTCGCCTCCGCCCACGCCTCCATCGGCGCCCGATCCGTTCAGCGTGGCGACGATATCGCCGCAGTCCTCGCGCGTATCGAGCCTCCGAGCTTTCCATTCCTGCTGGGGGACGGGCCGGACGCGGTCGGCAGCGTCGTCTGCGTCCGCCAAGGCGACATGATCGGCTGCTTTGAGCTGAACGTCACCGAAAAGGCCAGGGGCCAGGGCCACGGACGGAGCCTGCTGCGCGGGATCCTGTCCTGGGCAAAGAAGCGCAAGGCGGCAAGCGTCTGGGAGCAGATCGAAACCGGCAACGGACCGGCGACCGCACTTGCCCTCTCGCTCGGATTTCGGCCGATTTACGACTATTTCTACATGAGCGCGCCGGGGGAGAAGCCGTGAGCCAACCGCCTCTCCTTCTCGTGGTCGCCTGTGCGCTGGTCGATGCCGATGGCCGGGTTCTTCTTACCCAAAGGCCGCCGGGCAAGACCCTCGCCGGCCTGTGGGAATTTCCGGGTGGAAAGGTCGAACCCGACGAACGGCCCGAAGAAGCGCTGATCCGCGAGCTTGACGAAGAACTCGGCATCGTGACGCAGGCCCCCTGTCTGGCGCCGCTGACCTTCGCCTCGCACGCGTACGAGTCGTTTCACCTTCTCATGCCGCTCTTCGTCTGCCGGCGCTTCTCCGGGATTGCGACCGGCAGGGAAGGACAGGCCATCAAATGGGTGCGGCCTAACGCCCTGCGGGACTATCCGATGCCGCCTGCCGATGAGCCGCTCATCCCGGTCCTGCAGGACCTCCTGTGATCCGGCTTCAGGCGGGTCATTAACGAGCTGTTCACGCGGAACTGCCATCTTCACTGCAAAGCTCCGCGACGCATGGTCGGCGGGGCCGCACTGGAGTCTCCGATGGTATCAAAAGTCGATCTTTCGCCGCTGAGGGATCCGGCCGATTCTCCGACCCGGCGGGTGGGGTTCGGCATTCTGCGTGCGACCCTTCTGTTCGGTACCGCGTCGGTGATGATGGCGCTTTTCCTCGCACCCATCGCCGACCACAAGGCCCGGCAATACGCGCTGCAGCGACCGATGATCGGAAACATCGATGCCGTGACGACCGGATCGGTTCGGCCACAGCCGCGGGGCAACGCCTACATCGTGCGTCGGAGCGTGCTGACGCCGAACACGGAAATCATCTGCCTGCCCGGTGCCGACCAATCCGCCGGCGATTGCTGAGACGTGGTGACTGGGTTCGGCCGCCCGAGGCGGCTGGGAGAGAAGACATGATAGGTCCGCTGATCAGACGGTTCCTCGGTGAGGGACGCGGCGCCACCGCCGTCGAATACGGTCTCCTCTGCGCGCTGCTGGCCGGCCTTCTGTTCATCAGCATCGAGGCGAGCGGCGGCCGGGCCATGTCCATCATCGGGCGCGTGGCGACGGCCATTAGCGGCGTCTGACCACTTACGTCTTCTCGTCCTTGTCCTTCGGGCGCAGCGCGTCAGCCAGGCGGGTCTTCGCCGAGCCAGGCCGCAGCGGCTTTTGCTGGCTCTCGTGGGGCGCCCAGCCGCTCAGCCAGACGATCTCGAACAGCGCCCGCACACGCCCATCGGGATCGCTGTTCCGTTCCGCGTAGATTTCGGCAGCTCTTGCAAACAGCGCGCGGCTCGCCGGCTCTCGGCTGCGGGCCGCCAGCGCGTTGGTCGCGCCCATCGACCGAAGGTCGGCCATCAGGTTGAAGAGGCTGTCGTAGCGCACGGTCGTCGGCTGCCGGTCGACGACCGGCAGGGCGAAACCCGTGCGCTGCAACAGCGAGCCGGCATCGCGAAGCGCAATCGCCGGATGGACACGCGGACTGGCGCCGCCCTTCAGTTCGGTCTCCGCGACAAGCAGCGCCTCGCGAAGACCACCGAGACTCTCGCCGCCGACAAAGGCGCAGAGAAACAGGCCATCGGGCCGCAGCGCGCGGCGGCAGGCGGCGAGATAGGCGGGGGGATCGGATATATCCTGAAGATCGAGAAATGAGACGACCAGATCGGCGGTCTCGTCGCCGAGTTGCTGCGGAAGTTCAGCTTCCGCCGCGTCGATCGTCTCGATGGCCTGCCCGCCGTGGCCGTGAGCGGCGACGATGGCCGCCAGATCGATGCCGCGCGCGCCGATCAGCCTGACGGTGTCGAAGGTGCGGGTCACGGTCGTCAGGCGGTCATCGAGATCCGCCGCTGCCTGCCGCGCCAGGAAATCGGCACCCTCGACGGCCATCACCGCCGCGCGCCTGCGCCTTACCCTGACCTGCCGGCTATCAAACATAGGAATGATCTCTCCTGATCGTTGCGGCAGGGATCGGACGGTGCGAAGCTTAGCTAGGCCCGGGAACGCGGAACCGCAACCGACGCCGTCGAAGAGGATGTCATGGCCGAGAATCAGGACAGATGGCTGCCGGTCAGGCCGGCGGACGCAGGCGCCCCGCCGGAGCCCGGATCGCAGCCGCTGCGGACCAGTGGTCTTCGACGGCTTGCCGGCGCCTTCGGCGGTGCGACCGCCCGGACGCTGTTTCCGCCATCGTGCCTCGAATGCGGGCGCATCGTCAGCGCGCCGGGCACGTTCTGCGCCGGCTGCTGGCCGAAGCTGCGCGCCATCGAGGCGCCGGTCTGCCCGATTCTCGGCACGCCGTTCTCGGTCGAAATGGGCGAGGGGATCGTTTCCGCCGAAGCACTCGCCGATCCGCCCGTTTTTGCCAGAGCCCGGGCGGCGGTCGTTCATGACGGGCCGGCACGGAGCCTGGTCTCCGCCTTGAAGTTCCACGACCGAACCGATCTGGCGCGCTGGATGGCGGGATGGATGGTGCGGGCGGGCGGAGACCTCCTGGCCGATGCGCAATTGATCGTCCCCGTGCCGCTGCACCGGCGCAGGCTGATCGAGCGCCGTTTCAACCAGAGCGCCGAACTCGGCCGCGCGATCGCTCATCGCACGGGCATTCCATTGCGGCCCGAGGTCCTGATCCGCAAGCGCCCGACGCCGCGGCAGGTCGGACTGACGCGGAACCAGCGGCAGATCAATGTCCGCGGAGCGTTCGAAGTGCCGGAGAGGGCGCTGCCCTTCCTGTCGGGCCGCCGAGTGCTGCTGATCGACGACGTCTACACCACCGGCGCGACGGTGACGGCCGCCTCGCGGGCGCTGCTGCGCGGCGGGGCGGGAGCCGTCGACGTGCTGACCTTTTCGCGCGTTCTGCAGGAAGGCCGGATGGCGTAGATTGATGATTTGTCCGCAGGCCGCGCACGGCCTATATGCAGCGCAGCAGCCGGCGAAACGTCAGGAGAGATTCATGCCGCAGGTCGATATCTACACCCGCCAGTTCTGCGGCTACTGCGTGCGGGCGGTGCGCCTGCTCCAGAGCAAGGGCATCGAATTCACGGAGATCGATATCAGCGATCATCCGGAGCGCAAGAGGGAGATGATCCAGCGCGCCAATGGTTCGTCGACCTTTCCGCAAATCTTCGTCGGCGACCTGCATCTTGGCGGAAGCGACGACATCCATGCCCTCGACCGTCAGGGCAAGCTGGATGTCATCCTGAGCGGCGAATGACCCATTTTACCGCAGCCTGCGTGCAGATGCGCTCCGGTCGCGCTCCGGAGACCAATCTGCGCGACTTTGAGTCGTTCGTGCGCGAGGCGGCGGCCAAGGGCGCGGTCTATGTGCAGACGCCGGAAATGACCGGCCTGCTCGAACGCGACCGCGCCAGCCTGATGGAGAAGCTCCGCAGCGAGCGCGACGACCCGTTGGTCGCGAGAGGCGCGGCGCTGGCCAAGGAGCTGGCGATCCATCTGCATCTCGGCTCGACTCCGATCCTCCTCGACGATGGGCGGGTCGCCAATCGCGGCTTCCTGTTCGGTCCCGACGGAACTGTGATCGCGCGCTACGACAAGATCCACATGTTCGACGTCGATCTGCCGGACGGCGAGAGCTGGCGCGAATCGCGCACCTATCGCCCCGGAGAGGAGACGGTCGTCGCCCAGACGGCGCTCGGCAAAATCGGCCTGTCGGTCTGCTATGATGTGCGCTTTCCGCATCTGTTTACCGCCCAGGCGCAGGCAGGGGCGGAAGTGCTGACGGTTCCGGCAGCCTTCACGAGGCAGACCGGCCAGAAGCATTGGCACGTCCTTCTGCGGGCGCGGGCCATCGAGAACGGCGCCTTCGTCATCGCGGCGGCGCAGGGCGGATCCCACGAAGACGGGCGGCAGACCTACGGCCATTCGCTGATCGTCGCGCCTGATGGCGACGTGCTGGCCGATGCGGGTGGCGAGGAGCCTTGCGTCGTGACCGCGACTATCGATTTGAGCGCGGTCGCCGCCCAGCGGGCGGCCATTCCCAATCTCAAGAATGGCAGGACGTTCACCGTCCGTCCGGCGAGTTCGAGCCTCTCATGATCCACTACGCGCTTCGTTGCATCGATGGTCATGCGTTCGACGGCTGGTTTCGGTCGTCGGCGGATTTCGACGCTCAGCAGAGCCGCGGCCTCGTCGCCTGTCCGCATTGCGGGACCGCATCGGTGGAGAAGATGCTGATGGCGCCGGCGATCAAGGTTTCCCAAGAGAAGGGGAGAGCGCCGGCTTCCGGCACCGAGAATCAACCGCCAGCGCAATCGGTCGGCCTCGTACCGGAGGGGCCGCAGGCGCAGATGATGCGGCAGATGGCCGAGATGGTGCGTCAGATAAAAACGGAGGCGACGGATGTCGGCGACCGTTTCGCCGAAGAGGCTCGGCGCATCCATTATGGCGAGGCCGAAGAGCGCAAGATCTACGGATCGGCCCGTACCGAGGACGTCAAGGCGCTGCTGGAGGACGGCGTGCCCGTGCTGCCGATCCCCGATCTGCCGGAAGAGCAGAACTAGAGCATCCTGAAATGCTCTGTAGCCGTCACTCCGGCCGTTCGTAGAGCGCCATGTAGTTGACGTCCGTGTCGCGGCTGCGATCCCAGCGGTCGGCGAGCGGATTGTATGAGACGCCGGTAAGATCGCGGCGGACCAGCCCCTCGGCCGATAGCGGCCGGTGGATCTCGTCCGGCCGGACCAGCTTTTCGAAGGAGTGGGTGCCCTTCGGCAGCCAGCGGAGGACACGCTCCGCGCCGACGATGGCGAGCGCGTAGGCCTTCATCGTCCGGTTGATGGTTGCGACGAACATCAGCCCGCCGGGCTTCAGCATCTGCGCGCATCGTTTGAGGTAGAGATCGACATTTGCGACGTGTTCGACGACCTCCATGTTGAGGATGACGTCGAATGTCTCGCCGGCATCGGCGAGGCTCTCGGCGGTCGTCGCACGGTAGTCGATGTCGAGGCCGGCCTGGTCGGCGTGGATCTGCGCGACCTTGATGTTGGTCTCGGACGCATCGGCGCCAACCATGTCGGCTCCCAGCCGCCGCATCGGCTCGCAGAGCAGGCCGCCGCCGCAGCCAATGTCGAGGAAGCGCAGCCCTTCGAAAGGCTTGGCCGCCGCAAGATCGCGCCCGAACTGACCAGCCACCTCTTCCCCGATGTAGCGCAGGCGAACGGGGTTGAACTTGTGCAGCGGCCGAAACTTGCCCTTCGGGTCCCACCAGTCGGCGGCCATGGCCGAAAAACGGTCCACCTCGGCGGTGTCGATCGTCGTTGCGCCGGTCGTGTTCATGGTTCCGCCCTTGTCATCATCTGCCGTTCACATCTGGCGGACGGGCCGGTAAGTCAAGCCGCGCGCCTTGCCTCGCCGGCTGGTTTTGAGTAAGGAACCGCCGACCGCGCCGGCCGCCCACCGGCGCGCTTTCTCGTGGACCGGATGTCGCAGCGATGCGGCCGGGGCGGTCCTGTGTCATCCGGATTTGCAAGGGGAGAACTCGCCCGCAATGGCGCGCATCGTGATGAAATTCGGCGGCACATCGGTGGCCGACCTGGACCGCATCCACGTCGTTGCGCGGCACGTCAGGCGTGAGGTGGACGCCGGCCATGAGGTTGCGGTCGTGGTCTCGGCCATGGCCGGCAAGACCAACGAGCTGGTCGGCTGGGTCGAGAAGATGCCGAAGGTCGCCGGCGCCGGCGCCTCCTTCTACGATGCGCGGGAATATGATGCGGTGGTGGCATCCGGCGAACAGGTGACGAGCGGCCTGCTCGCCATCGCCCTGCAATCGATGGGCATCGACGCGCGCTCCTGGCAGGGCTGGCAGATTCCGCTGAAGACCGATCATGCGCATGGCGCCGCGCGGATCGAAACGATCGACGGGCAGCGCCTGACGGAACGAATGAGCCAGGGCCAGGTGGCCGTGATCGCCGGTTTCCAGGGTATCAGTCCCGATGGCCGGGTGGCGACGCTCGGCCGCGGCGGATCCGATACATCCGCCGTCGCGATCGCGGCGGCGGTCAAGGCCGACCGCTGCGACATCTACACCGATGTCGATGGTGTTTACACCACGGATCCGCGCGTCGAGCCCCGGGCTCGCCGGTTGCCGCGCGTCTCGTTCGAGGAGATGCTGGAGATGGCCAGCCTCGGCGCCAAGGTGCTGCAGGTGCGCTCGGTGGAACTTGCGATGACACAGGGTGTCCGCACTTTTGTCCGATCCTCCTTCGAGGATCCGGACTTACCCGGGATGAATGATTTCGAAAATCCGCCCGGAACACTGATTTGCGACGAGGAAGAGATCGTGGAACAGGAAACCGTCACAGGCATCGCCTATGCCAAGGATGAGGCACAGATCTCGCTGCGGCGCGTGGCCGACCGGCCGGGCGTGGCCGCCGGCATCTTCGGGCCGCTGGCCGAGGCCAACATCAATGTCGACATGATCGTCCAGAACATTTCGGAAGACGGCGCGGCCACGGACATGACGTTCACGGTGCCATCCGTCGATCTGGAGCGGGCGGTCAAGATTCTCACCGACGCCAAGGCCGAGGTCGGCTTCGATGCGATTCAGGGCGAGCCGGGGCTGACCAAGGTTTCGGTGATCGGCATCGGCATGCGCAGTCACACTGGTGTTGCCGCAGCGGCTTTTAAAGCGATGGCAGAGCGCAATATCAACATACGCGCAATCACCACGTCGGAGATCAAGATCTCGATCCTGATCGACGGCCCCTATACGGAGCTTGCGGTGCGCACGCTCCACGCGGCCTATGGATTGGACCGCAGGTAGGTTTGAGCGCCCGGCCGTGCGACGGTCCTGGCAGAGAATCACGGAACGAGGCGCCAGCAGGAGGGACCCGTCATGACAGACTTCGCTGTCGGTCCGCGCGTCCTGCTGCGCCGTCTCCGGGAGTTGATGGCCGAGCCGCTCGATCCGCAGACGCGGCTTGACCGGATCGTCGCCGAGATCGCCCGCAACATGGTGGCCGAGGTCTGCTCGCTCTACGTGCTGCGGGCTGACGAGGTGCTCGAACTCTATGCGACCGAGGGCCTGAAAGCGACCGCCGTTCACATGGCGTCGCTGCGGGTCGGCCAGGGCCTGGTCGGCACGATCGCGGCCAATGCCCGCACGCTCAACCTGCCGCAAGCCGAAAAGCATCCCGCCTTCCGCTATCTGCCGGAGACGGGGGAAGAGGCGTTTTCCTCCTTTCTCGGTGTGCCGGTGCTGCGCGCCGGCCGGACGCTCGGCGTCATGACGGTGCAGAACAAGACCCAGCGAATCTATCGCGAGGACGAGGTCGAGGCGCTGCAGACGGTGGCCATGGTGCTCGCGGAGATGATGGCCAGCGGCGATCTCGCCAACCTGTCGCGCGCCGGCATCGAACTCGACATGCGCCGCCCCGCAACCTTCGAGGGCGTGCCGATCTCGGACGGCATCGGGCTCGGCTATGTCGTGCTGCACGAGCCGCGGATCGTCGTCACCAATCTCTTCGCCGAGGATGTCGATGTCGAACTGGAGCGCCTGCACAGCGCGCTCAGCAATCTGCGCGTCTCGATCGACGACATGCTCAACCGCGACGAGATCGCGGCGGATGGCGAACACCGTGCCGTGCTCGAGGCCTATCGCATGTTCGCCCACGACGCCGGCTGGGTGCGGCGGCTGGAAGAGGCCGTCCAGAATGGCCTGACCGCCGAGGGCGCGGTCGAGAAAGTGCAGAACGACACCCGCGCGCGCATGATCCACGTCGCCGATCCCTACATCCGCGAGCGGATGAACGATTTCGACGATCTTGCCAATCGTCTGCTGCGCCAACTGGTCGGCCGCGGACGCGAACAGTTGCTCGAAGCGACGGACAATATCGTCGTCGCCCGGACGATGGGCGCGGCGGAACTGCTGGACTATCCACGGGATCGCATTCGCGGTCTCGTCCTGGAGGATGGGGCGCTGACCAGCCACATCTCCATCGTCGCCCGCGCCATGGGCATTCCGGTCACGGGCCAGACGCGCGGCGTCGTTTCGATGAGCGAGAATGGCGACGCCATCATCGTCGATGGCGACGAAGGACGCGTGCATCTGCGCCCGCCAGCCGACCTTGAGAGCCTCTACGCCGAGAAGGTGCGGTTCCGGGCGAAGCGGCAGGAGCTCTACCAGGCGCTGCGCGACAAGCCGGCGCGGACCACCGATGGTGTCGACATCAAGCTGTTGATGAATGCCGGTCTCGTGGTCGACATGTCGCAACTGGAGGCGTCGGGCGCCGACGGCGTCGGGCTGTTCAGAACCGAACTGCAGTTCATGGTTGCATCGGCCTTCCCGCGCGCCGAGCGGCAGGAGGAGCTTTACCGCGAAGTCGTCGAGAAAGCCGACGGCAAGCCGATCCTCTTCCGGACGCTCGACATCGGCGGTGACAAGGTGCTGCCCTATTTCGGCGATGCACCGCCGGAGGAGAATCCGGCAATGGGCTGGCGCGCGATCCGCCTGACGCTGGACCGGCCCGCGCTCTTCCGCACGCAGATCCGCGCCCTGTTGCGGGCGGCGGGCGGCAAGAAGCTGTCGATCATGCTGCCGATGATCACCGACATCTGCGAGATCGAGCAGGCGCTCGAGCTGATCGAACGAGAGAAGACGCATCTGCGTCGCCACAACCGCACATTGCCGAGCGAGCTGGCGCTGGGCCTGATGCTGGAGGTGCCCTCGCTGATCTGGCAGATGGACCGGCTGCCGGGCCTGGTCGACTTCGTGTCGGTCGGCTCCAACGATCTGTTCCAGTTCATCATGGCGGTGGATCGCGGCAACCCCATCGTCGGCGACCGGTTCGACGTCCTTTCCTGCACCTTCCTGCGGGCCCTGCGGCAGATCGCCCGCGAATGCGACAAGCTATCGCTGCCACTCTCGCTGTGCGGCGAAATGGCGTCGCGGCCGATCACGGCCTTGGCATTGGCCGGGATCGGGTTCCGCACACTGTCGATGAGCGCCGCCTCGATCGGACCGGTCAAGGCGACGCTTCGGGAGCTCGATCTGGGAGACCTCTCCGGCCGCCTGCACGCCGAGCTCGACCGGCCGGAGCGGCAAGACATCCGGTCGTTCCTCACCGAGTACGCCAATGAGAAAGGGCTGACGCTCTGATCATGGTCGAGGCTCTTCCCGCCGCGCGGCTCGCCGCCATGGAGAAACGATTCCAGATGCTGGAAGCGGAACTGGCCGCCGGCCCCGATGCCGACCGCTATGGCAAGGTTGCGGCCGATTACGCCGAACTGGAGCCCATCGTCGCCTCCATTCGGCAGCTGCGCGAGGTGCAGGACGAGCGCAAGGGCGTCGACGAGATGCTCGGCGAAGCCGGTAGCGACGCCGAGATGCGACGCATGGCCGAAGCGGAGGCGGAAGCGCTGGACGAGCGGATCGAGACGCTGACGGAAGAACTTCGCCTGCAGATGCTGCCGAAGGACGAAGCGGATGCCCGCAACATCATCCTCGAGATCCGGGCGGGGACGGGCGGCGACGAAGCGGCGCTGTTCGCGGGCGATCTCTTTCGCATGTACGAGCGCTACGCGGCGGAGAAGGGCTGGAAGGTCTCGGTCGATTCCGCCTCCGAGGGCGAGGCGGGCGGCTACAAGGAGATCATCGCGCAGGTCTCCGGCCGGGGCGTGTTCGCGCGCATGAAGTTCGAATCGGGCGTGCACCGCGTGCAGCGCGTGCCGACGACCGAGGGAGGGGGGCGGATCCATACTTCGGCGGCAACCGTGGCGGTGCTGCCGGAAGCCGAGGCGGTCGACGTCGAGATCAACGATGCCGATATAAGAATCGATACGATGCGCGCTTCGGGCGCCGGCGGCCAGCACGTCAACACGACCGACAGCGCGGTGCGCATCACTCATATCCCGACGGGGATCGTCGTCACCCAGTCGGAGAAAAGCCAGCACCAGAACCGGGCTCGTGCGATGGAGATCCTGCGCACGCGGCTCTACGACATGAAGCGCGGCCAGGCCGATGCCGAACGCAGCGAATCGCGCCGCGCGCAGGTCGGCTCCGGCGACCGTTCGGAGCGCATCCGCACCTATAATTTTCCGCAGGGCCGGGTGACCGATCACCGGATCAACCTGACGCTCTACAAGCTGGACAGGGTGATCGAGGGCGATCTCGACGAGATCATCGATGCACTGATCGCCGATCATCAGGCAGCGCTGCTGGCGCAGATGCAATGATCCTCGCCGCGCTGCTGGCGGCCGTCCGGCAATTGCTGGTCGCGGCGGGCTTGCCGAATGCGAGTCGGGACGCCCGGAGGCTGGTGCTGGGCACGCTCGATCTGGATGCGGCGACGCTGATCGCCGAACCGGACCGGACGGTTGACGAAACGGCGGGCGAAGAGGTGCTCGAGCGGGCGCGGAGACTGGTCGAGGGAATGCCGCTCCACCGCCTGCTCGGCTGGCGGGAGTTCCACGGCCTCCACCTGGTTCTCTCGCCTGAAACGCTGGAACCGAGGGACGATACCGAGGCGCTTGTCGAACTCTGCGTGCCGCGTCTGCGTGAGCTGGCCCGACAGGGACGGCGCGTCGGTGTGCTCGATCTCGGGACCGGAACCGGGGCGATCGCTCTGGCGCTTCTGAAGGAGATTCCGGAAGCCTCCGCCGTCGGTGCCGACATCAACGAATCGGCTCTCGACACGGCGGGACGGAACGCCAGTCTCAACGGGTTTGCGGAACGATTCGCCATCGTCCGGGCGAATTGGCTCGAGGGGGTGGAGGAACGCTTCACCGCGATCGTCTCCAATCCGCCCTACATCGCCAGCCGGACGATCCGGCGCCTCGATCCGGTCGTGCGCGATCACGATCCGCATCTGGCGCTCGACGGTGGCCCTGACGGGCTCGATGCCTATCGTTCGATCGCGGCCGGCGCGGCGGCCCATCTTGAAACGGGCGGCTTCATCGCCGTGGAGATCGGCCAGGGGCAGGAACAGGACGTCGCAGCGATCTTCGCCGCCAACGGCTTCAAGCTGACGGATTCGCGCGCCGATCTCGGCGGCGTCCTTCGCGCATTGTTGTTCATATCCGCCGCCGGCGAACGCTAAATCCCTTTGGGCCTTGGCAAAGTCAGAAAAAGTGTCTAAGTTGCCATCACCGGATGAATGAAGCGCAGAGCTTCTGCCGCTCCGGTTTCCAAACGGTCAGCGGAATCGATGGCGGCAGGTCAGTCGACGAACGGAAACGTTGCGCTTCTCGAAGCTGGGGGCATCCGGCGAGCGACCCGAGAATGACGGATCAATCGGCTGCTGGGCACGTCGCGCTTTGGCAGTCGCAAAGAGCATGATGCGCGGCTATGTCGTTCATCAGCGTAAACCGGCAGACCGCCGGCTCGACCCCTGAATTTGGGATTTTCAATACAAAGAAGAGTTATCGATGAGGCCAAACCAGCAAAACCGCCGCAACCGCGGACGGAACAATAGTGGTGGCAATAATCGCAAGGGCCCCAATCCGCTTTCGCGGAACTATGAGAGCAACGGACCCGATGTGAAGATTCGCGGTTCTGCCCAGCAGATCGCCGACAAATACACGACGCTGTCGCGGGACGCTGCCTCTTCGGGCGACCGGGTGATGGCAGAGAATTATCTGCAGCATGCGGAGCACTACAACCGCATCATCGCCTCTGCGATGGCCGCGAACGCGGAAGCGCAGCGCCAGCGCGACGCTCAGCGTGAGGCGGACGGCGACAGTGACGACGATGACGAGGATGACGATTCCGACCGTCGCTCGGACGCGCGCGGCGACCGTTCCGACAATCGGGGTCGCAACGATCAGGACGGCAATCGGAGCCGCAACGATCAGGATGGCAATCGGGGTCGCAACGATCAGGACGGCAATCGGGGTCGCAACGATCAGGACGGCAATCGGGGCCGGAATGATCAGAGCGAGAATCGCCGCAGCCGACGCGACGACCGCGCCGACAATGACGATGACGGAGCCGATGAAGCCACGCCGGCCGCAGCGCACTCTCCGGCCGATATCGTCGCGGAAGCGGAGCGTCGCTCCAGCGAGGATGGCAAAGGTGGCGACGGTGCTCCCAAGCCGCGCCGGACGCGCCGCAAGCGCAGCGAAGGTGAGGCAGAAGCCGCCGAAGCCGAGGGCGAGACCAAGGTGCGCCGGACGCGTCGGCCCCGCCGTCCGGCCGGGACCGACGATGACGGATCGAAGGCCAAGGACGATAATGGAGAATTGCCGCTCGCGGCCAACAGCTAGACCTCCGTCGTTCTTGCAAGAAGAAGCAGCCGTGGCGCACCGCGCCACGGCTTTTTCTTTGCCGCGATTGCCTCGTAAGCGCTGGCGGTCGACGGCTGCACGTTCGAAACTGCCGTCATATCGGCGCTTGGAATTGCTTTGGCCGCACCCCATATCCATTCTGAAACCGGAAGCGCCTTCAAGGGCTTCCCGTCATTCATCTGCCGAGCCGGCGCCGTAAGGGCCGGGTGGGGGAAGGAGACCTCGATATGAATATGGAAAAATACACCGAGCGCGTGCGGGGATTTGTGCAGGCGGCGCAGACCGCCGCGGTCACGCGTAACAATCAGCAGCTTCTGCCGGAGCATCTTCTCAAGGTGCTGATCGACGATGAGGAGGGCTTTGCCGCCTCGCTGATCGATCGTGCCGGGGGTGATTCGAAGGCCGTGCGGATGGCTGTCGACGCGGCGCTGAACGCGCTGCCCCAGGTCGAAGGCGCGGGTGCGTCGCTCTACATGAGCCAGCCGCTCGCAAAAGTCTTCGCGACCGCCGAGGAACTGGCGAAGAAGGCCGGCGACAGCTTTGTCACCGTGGAGCGCCTGCTGACCGCGCTGGTCATCGAGAAGAGCGCCAAGACCGCCGACATACTCAAGACTGCCGGTGTCACCCCGACCGCGCTGAACGGCGCGATCGAGGAAGTGCGGCAGGGCCGCACAGCCGATACCGCCTCGGCGGAACAGGCCTATGACGCCTTGAAGAAATATGCGCGCGACCTCACCGAGGATGCCCGCAAGGGCAAGCTCGACCCGGTGATCGGCCGGGATGACGAGATTCGCCGGACGATCCAGGTGCTGAGCCGCCGGACCAAGAACAACCCAGTCCTGATCGGCGAGCCGGGCGTCGGCAAGACCGCGATTGCCGAGGGTCTGGCGCTGCGGATCGTCAATGGCGACATCCCGGAGAGCCTGCGCGACAAGCGCCTGCTCGCGCTCGATATGGGCGCGCTGATCGCCGGCGCGAAATATCGCGGTGAATTCGAGGAGCGGCTGAAGGCCGTCCTGTCGGAAGTGCAGGCGGCGAGCGGCCAGATCATCCTGTTCATCGACGAGATGCATACGCTGGTCGGAGCGGGCAAGGCGGACGGCGCGATGGACGCCTCGAATCTGCTGAAGCCGGCGCTGGCGCGCGGCGAACTGCACTGCGTCGGCGCCACCACGCTCGCCGAATATCGCAAGCATGTGGAGAAGGACGCGGCGCTGGCGCGGCGGTTCCAGCCGGTCTTCGTGTCCGAGCCGACGGTTGAGGACACGATCTCGATCCTTCGCGGGCTGAAGGAGAAATACGAGCAGCACCACAAGGTGCGGGTCTCCGACTCCGCGCTGGTCGCCGCCGCGACGCTCTCGAACCGCTACATCACCGACCGTTTCCTGCCGGACAAGGCGATCGATCTCGTCGACGAGGGCGCAAGCCGCCTGCGCATGCAGGTCGATTCCAAGCCGGAGGCGCTCGACGAGATCGACCGGCGCATCATGCAGCTCAAGATCGAGCGCGAGGCGCTGAAGAAGGAGACCGACGCCGCGGCGAAGGATCGCCTTTCGAAGCTGGAGAAGGAGCTTTCCGACCTTGAGGAGGAAAGCGATTCCATGACCAGCGCCTGGATGGCCGAAAAGGAAAAGCTGGGCCTCGCCGCCGACCTCAAGCGCGAGCTCGACGAGGCGCGCAACGACCTCGCCATCGCGCAGCGTTCCGGCGAATTCCAGAAGGCGGGCGAGCTTGCCTATGGCCGGATTCCGGAGCTGGAGCGGAAGCTGCAGGAGGCGGAAGCGAAGGAAGGCAGTGCCGGCTCGATGGTCGAGGAGACCGTGACGCCGGACCATATCGCGGGCGTGGTCTCCCGCTGGACGGGCATTCCGGTCGACAAGATGCTGGAGGGCGAGCGCGACAAGCTGCTTCGCATGGAGGACGAGATCGCCAAGCGGGTCGTCGGCCAGGGCGAAGCCGTTCAGGCCGTCGCCAAGGCGGTGCGGCGGGCGCGTGCCGGGCTGCAGGACGCCAACCGGCCGATCGGCAGCTTCATGTTCCTCGGCCCGACCGGCGTTGGCAAGACCGAGCTGACCAAGGCGCTCGCGAACTTCCTGTTCGACGATGAGAGCGCAATGGTTCGCATCGACATGAGCGAGTTCATGGAGAAGCATTCCGTCGCCCGGCTGATCGGCGCGCCTCCCGGCTATGTCGGCTATGACGAGGGCGGGGTGCTCACCGAGGCGATCCGCCGCCGGCCCTATCAGGTCGTCCTCTTCGACGAGGTGGAGAAGGCCCATCCGGACGTCTTCAACGTGTTGCTTCAGGTGCTCGACGATGGCCGGCTGACCGACAGCCAGGGCCGGACGGTCGATTTCCGCAACACGCTGATCATCATGACGTCGAATCTCGGCGCCGAATACCTCGTCAATCTTGCCGAGGATCAGGACGTCGATGCCGTGCGCGATCAGGTGATGGGGGTCGTCCGCAGCGCGTTTCGGCCGGAGTTCCTGAACCGGATCGACGAGATCATCCTGTTCCACCGGCTGCGGCGGGCCGATATGGGCGCGATCGTCCACATCCAGCTGCAGCGGCTGGAGAAGCTGCTCGCCGATCGCAAGATCACGCTGGAACTCGGCGAGGATGCGATCGAGTGGCTCGCCGAGAAGGGCTACGATCCGGCCTATGGTGCGCGGCCGCTGAAGCGGGTGATGCAGAAGGAATTGCAGGACCCGCTGGCGGAAAAGATCCTGATGGGCGACATTTTCGACGGCGCTCGAGTGAAGGTCGGCGCGGGCTCCGACCGGCTGCTCTTCAGCGTCGGCGGCGAAGCTGCCCAGGAAGCCGCGTGAATGATTAAGGTTTAACCAAAAAAGCCCGCCGGATCGAACGATCCGGCGGGTTTCGCCGTTTTCATGTCCGGTTCATGTTGGACCGTCCACGATCGGGCGGATAACAAGGAGAATGCCGATCATGCGATTGCCTGTCCTGACCCTTGCGACGAGCATGCTCGCGCTGCTGGCCGCCGACCTGCCGGCCGCGCTTGCGCAGATTCCGGCCGATGTGGTGATCGGCCGCAATGGCGAGCGAATCTTCCTCGATCCCAACACCGGCGAAGTGCTGACAATCCAGCCGCCGTCGCAAGTGCGCGAACTGCCTGCGGAACCGCGGTTCGACCGGCGTGACGAGCCGTTCCTCGACCGGCGCGATCGCGAAGCGGAGATTCGCGACATCATCCGCGCCGAGCGCCAGGCCGAACGTCAGCGCCGCCAGGATCTGCGCGAAGCGATGCGACGGGAGCGGGAGCGGGCCGATGAGCGTCAGCGCGAGCGGAGCGCCTCGATCGAGGAGCAGGTGCCGGTGATTCGTTCTCCTGAGAAGCAGGCCGAGCGCGATTGCCGGAACCGGCCGATGTCGCCTCCACGGAAGAAGACATCGCGACCGGCACCGTGAACAGGCCGGAGAGCGTGAGCGAGCCGGCGATCGAGGTGCCGCGAAGCCAGAAATCCGCGCTGCCGCTCGGCAGGATGACCGTCGCCAAGGCGCAAATCCTGCTGGACCGGGTCGGCGCCTCGCCGGGCGTCATCGACGGCGCCAAGGGCCAGAACATGCTGTACGCCATGGATAGCTGGCGCAAACTGACCGGTGAACTCGTCGATTTCACCGACGAAAAGGCCATCGACAAGGCGCTCGATTCGCACGGTGGCCCAGCCTTCCAAGACTATACGATCACGGCCGAGGATGTGTCAGGGCCTTATGTCGCGGCGATTCCCGACGACTACGCCGAAAAGGCGGCCATGCCCGGCATGAGGTACACTTCGGCGCGCGAGGCGATCGCCGAACGGTTTCACATGGACGAGAACTTTCTCCTTGCGCTGAATCCGGGTGTCGATTTCGACCGCCAAGGCCAGACGATCCGCGTCGCCCGCACGGGAGAAGCGAAGACGGGCAAGGTGGCCCGCATCATCGCCGACAAGGGGCGCGAACAGGTGATCGCCTATGATTCGTCTGGACGGCTGGTCGCCAGCTATCCGGCGACGATCGGCTCCTCCGACACGCCGTCGCCATCGGGCACCGTCAAGGTCGAGCGGATCGCGTTCAATCCCAACTACACCTACGATCCGGCGAAGAACTTCAAGCAGGGAGAGAACGACAAGATCCTCACCGTCCCGCCGGGCCCGAACGGGCCGGTCGGTTCGATCTGGATCGCTCTGTCGAAGCCGACCTACGGCATCCATGGTACGCCGGAGCCGAGCAAGATCGGCAAGACCGCCAGCCATGGCTGCGTGCGCCTGACCAATTGGGATGCGACGGAACTGGCGAAGATGGTCGTGCCCGGCACGGTGGTTGAGTTTCAGGACTGAGCGAGGCTCTTCGCCGGCCCAGCCGTAGGGCGATCAGTTGGTTGCGGCGGTGGCGACCTGCTGGGCCTCGCGTTGGCGCAGGATCGCGTCGATCCGATTCTTCTCGGTCTCGAATCGCGCCAGTTCGGTGTCCTTGAGGACCAGCCCGTTGGGCAGGCGCACTCGCATTGGATCGACCTTCGAACCGTTGACCATGACCTCGTAGTGCAAATGCGGCCCGGTCGACAGGCCGGTCGTGCCGATGTAGCCGATGATCTGGCCCTGGGTGACGTGGGCGCCGACCTTGATGCCCTTGGCGATGGCGCTCTGGTGGTTGTAGCTGCGACTCATAGCCATTGGCGTGGCGGATGATCGTCTGGCGCCCGTAGCCCCCGGCCCATCCGGCCTTTTCCACCACACCGTTGCCTGCCGCGATAATGGGGGTGCCGCGTGGGCGCGGCCCAATCGACTCCCGTATGCATCCGGCTATAGCCGAGAATCGGGTGGTGACGCATGCCGAAGCCGGAGCGGAAGCGGCCGTTCGGGCAGGGGTTGCGAAGCAGGAATTGGCGGGCCGAGCGGCCCTCGCTGTCGAAGAAGTCGGTCTCGCCATCCTTGGTCGTAAAGCGATAGAAGTCGCGCTCGCGGCCATTCATGACAATCTTCGCGTGCAGCAGCACGCTGTCCTCGCTGGCATCGCCGTCCTCGTCGGGGTGGGAGTAGAGGACCTCGATCCTGTCGGTCGGCTTGATCGATGCCTGAAAGTCGACGTCGCCCGAGACCACGCGCAGAAGCTCGCGCGTCATATCCCGCGAAAGTCCCTCGCCAAGCGTCGCCTGCCAGACCGCGTCATAGGCGCTGGGCAGCTTGACGCGCGGCTCCGGGCGCGGGAGCGCGGCGAGCCGCGCGTCGTCGTCCTGGGCCGCATAGGCCAATTGGAGCGTCGGCGTCGGGTTGGGTTCCTCGGCCGGCACATATTGGCCGCGATCGTCCCGTGCGACGGTCAGAACATGCTCATGGCCGTCATAGAGGGACATGCGGACGATCCGGCTCGACCGGTCGTCCTCTTCCAGCCCGATGCGCAGGATCGTCCCCCGCTTCAGGCTATCGCCGCGCAGGAGCGTGCCGACCGCTTCCGTCATGCCGGTGGCGTCCGCCCCCTCATAGCCGGCCTTGATCATCAACGCGCCGAGTGTCGTCTCCGTCTCGGCGCTGATCACGCTCTCGCTGAAGTTCGGCCGGCCCAGTTGGTCCTGATAGGCGATCGAGACGTTCTCCGGAACGATGCGGGCATTGACCGGAATGGCGCCGAGCATGGCCTTGATCGGATCAGCCTCGCCGAAACGCTGGGGGTTGACGAAGGGAAGCGCGGCAATCTGTGTCTCGCCTTCGGCGACCAGCAGCCCGCCCGGTGTCGCGGACCAGTGTCTCGACCTCGTCGACCGTGAGATCGGCCTCGGCGGGGTAGGAGGCGGTCTGCAGGGGGAAGTCGGAGAGACGCAGCGTGACCGCATTCTCCAATTTGGCGCCGTAGATCTCGCCCGTCGGCTCGGCCTCGCCCTTCATCTTGGTGGCGGCGAAGAGTTGCATCGGATCGAAGGAAGGGTAGTCGGTCCGACGCGCATAGTTGGCGGCGAGACGAAGATCGGCATAGGCGAATGTCGCCATGCGCACGACTTCGGTCTTGTTCTCCCGCTGCAGGGTCGCGACCTCCAGCCGCTTGCCGCTGAGCGGCGCGCGCGAGGGCGGTGGCGGCAGCAGGCGATCCGACTTGGCGACGATCTGGTGCTCGATACCAGAGCCGTTCCAAAGTTCGGGCGGGGTGGCCAGCACTTCGCGGCCGTCCATGGCGCCGAACAGGGCCACGCCCATGAGGATGCAGGAGGTCATGCCGGTCAGGACGGTGCCGGAAAGCCAGCGGGCGGAAATCTCGCGGCGGTCGCGCACGGAGGCGCTGCCCTCGCCGCGGATGGGCGCGTGGTCGCCTAGCCAGGTCGTGATCTCGCGCTGTCCTCTCATTCCCCGCCCTGATCTGTACTGCGGAAATACCCCGGGCCGCCAAGATCGCGATCACGCGCGGCCGTTCCGCCTGCCCATTGCCCCGATTTGCTCCCGGCGGCAAGATTGCCGGCGAGGCCATGCGAGTCAATTCAGTCCGGGCGGGCACGCCCGATCCGAGACCGGTCCAGCGCTAAGGACAGAATGCGGCCCGCTTGTGGCGTCGGCGGTGTTGCCGGGGTCGCGCTCCGTCAAGCCGGCGCAGGGGCAGGGGCGGACGTCTCTCCTACGGTGATGACGATGGGTCACGAAGCCGGTGCTATTTTTCCGCTT
>CAVZBM010000003.1:0-232373 GCA_963773525.1 uncultured Alphaproteobacteria bacterium
AACGCCTTCTTCGACTTTTTTCGAAGCGCCTTTGAAATCAGAGGCCTGCGCTTGGTTGGGTCGATTGGAAATGGGAACGGAAGCGGCCCATTGCAAGAGCGCCGTCAGAGGATTCTGCCGATTGCCCAACCAGCCGGAGCGGCGGCGTCACGAGATCCCTAAAGCGATCGGAAAACGGGGCGGCGGAGATCATCCGGAGCAGGAAACGCTCCGACCGGAACGACACGCGCCAGGACCTCGAAAGGCCGAAGCGAGTTCAACCCGTGGATACGCTCTGCCATGCCCTCACCCGCCCGGCAGGTGCGGGGAAAATAGCAGAAAATGCAGTGAAAACAGACGCCTGAAGAATGTATGGTGCGGTCGAGAAGACTCGAACTTCCACGGGTTGCCCCACAGCGACCTCAACGCTGCGCGTCTACCAATTCCGCCACGACCGCACTCGGCCGGATCGCCCTTGCGGTCCGGCAGGCGGCGATGTAGCAAACTCGCCTCCGCCACACAAGCCTGCCGGCAGTGCTTTTTCGGGCCCGTTCGGCCCGTCACGTCGGCGCTCTCCCGGTCCACTGGAACCACGATGCAACGTGACGAGATAGAGTTCGATTTCCTGCCTCGGGCGGCGGCGGCGCCGGTCCAGTGGCGAGTCCAGCCGGGCATGACGCCCTATGAGACTGCGGTTCGCCGCATGGAGAAGGTGGCCGCGGCGATCGCCGATGGCGAGGCGCCCGAGGAGGTTTGGCTGGTCGAGCATCCGCCGCTCTTCACCGCCGGCACCAGCGCGGCGTCCGGCGACCTTCTCTGGCGCGACCGCTTTCCCGTGCACAGGACCGGCCGGGGCGGCGAATATACCTATCACGGTCCCGGACAGCGGGTCGCCTATGTCATGCTCGACCTGAAGCGCCGGACGCCCGATGTCCGCGCCTTCGTCGCCGCGCTGGAGCGCTGGACCATCGAGACGCTGGCGGAATTCGGCCTCACCGGCGAACGGCGCGATGACCGCGTCGGCGTCTGGATCGTCCGGCCCGACAAGACCCCCTCCCCGCAGGGCGCGCCCGCCGAAGACAAGATCGCGGCGATCGGCATCCGCCTGCGGCGCTGGGTCTCCTTCCACGGCATCGCCATCAATGTCGAGCCCGACCTCTCCCACTATGGCGGTATCGTTCCCTGCGGCGTGGCCGACCATGGCGTCACCAGCCTGGTCGACCTCGGCCTGCCGGTGACAATGGCGGATCTGGACGACGCCCTGAAGCGTTCCTTCGTCGCGCTGTTCGGCAAGGTCGACGACGCGCCGCCCGCCGAGGAGTGGGCCGAATGACGACATCGACAAAGCGGCCGACGATCTGGGTGGATGCCGACGCCTGTCCGGTCCGGGGCGAGATCGAACGGGTTGCCGAACGCCACGGCCTGCCGGTTGTCTACGTGGCCGCCTCGGGCCTGCGACCGTCTCGCTACGAGGAGGCGTCGATCCGCCTCGTCAGCGACGGCTTCGACGCCGCCGACGATCATATTGTCGAGCACATTGCCGCGGGCGATCTGTGTGTCACCACGGACGTGCCGCTGGCCGCGCGATGCGTCGAACGAGGCGCGCTGGCGCTGACCCCGAAGGGTCGCATCCTGGACGAGACGAATGTGGGCGGCGCCCTTGCGGCGCGCAATCTCAGTCAGCATGTCCGCGAGGCCAGCCAGGGCCAGACCTATAACGCGCCCTTCGGCAAAGCCGACCGGTCAGCCTTTCTGCAGGCCCTCGAGCGGGCAATCCGCCGGACGAGGCCGACGCGATGAGCGGCGGCGCGCACACCAGGATCGGCCGTACACTGAAACGGGCCGGGCAAGGCTGTGTCCCTTGGTTTTCCGTGTAAAAGCAGGGAACATCCGACGAACGCGCTCGCATCGCGCGAATCAGAATGCGACACTCGGGTGATTCGGAAAGGCATGATGGAACGGAAAGACCCCATGGATAGTGCGGAGGACCTTTTCAGCGGGCGCAAGCACGAGTCGGTAGCGCCCGCGCCGGAATCGCGACCAGTCGTCCCTGCGAACGACGGCGCGGCGCGGCGGCCGAGTACGACTTCCGCAAGCTCCGACAACCTCGACGACTATTCCGCCGCCCATATCGACGTCCTCGAAGGGCTGGAGCCGGTCCGCCGTCGTCCCGGCATGTATATTGGCGGCACCGACGCCAAGGCGATGCACCACCTGTTCGCCGAGGTGATCGACAATTGCATGGATGAGGCCGTCGCCGGTCATGCCAGCTGGATCGAGGTCGAGCTGGACGAATCCGGCTACCTCACCGTGACCGACAATGGCCGCGGCATTCCGGTCGATCCCCACCCCAAATTCCCGAACAAGAGCGCGCTCGAAGTCATCATGACGACGCTCCATGCGGGCGGCAAGTTCGACAGCAAGGTCTACGAGACCTCTGGCGGCCTGCACGGCGTCGGCATCAGCGTCGTCAACGCCTTGTCCGACGATCTGGTCGTCGAGATCGCGCGCGGCCGCCGCCTCTACAGGCAAACCTATTCCAGGGGCTTGCCGACCAGCCCGCTGGAGGATATCGGCCCCGTCCACAACCGGCGCGGCACCCGGCAGCGTTTCCATCCCGATCCCGAGATCTTCGGCCGCGGCGCCCGTTTCGAGCCGGATCGGCTCTACCGGATGGCCCGCTCGAAGGCCTATCTTTTCGGCGGCGTCGAAATCCGCTGGCGCTGCGCGCCTGAACTACTACATGAAAAAGGCGTCGCAAGAGCTTCGGAAACCTTCCACTTTCCGAACGGCCTTCGAGACTATCTCGCCGCCACGATCGGTGAAGACCGCCAGGTGACCAGCGAGATCTTCGCCGGCCTCAGCGAAAAGAAGATCGGGCATGGCCGCGTCGAATGGGCGGTGACCTGGCATGGCGGCGATGGCTTCCTCAGTTCCTACTGCAACACGATCCCGACCCCGGAAGGCGGCACCCACGAGGCCGGCATGCGGGCCGCCCTCTCCAAGGGCCTCCGCGCCTATGCGGATCTGACCGGCAACAAGCGCGCCGCCATCATCACCAATGACGATGTCATGCTGAATGCCGCCGGAATGCTGTCGGTCTTCATCCGCGAGCCGGAATTCGTCGGCCAGACCAAGGACAAGCTGTCGACCGGGGAGGCGACGCGCATCGTCGAGAACGCGATCCGCGACGCTTTTGACCACTGGCTGACGGCCTCGCCTGCCCAGGCGGACCGTCTGCTGGAATGGGTGATCGACCGGGCCGAGGAGCGGGTCCGCCGCAAGAAGGAGCGAGAGGTCACCAGGAAGAGCGCCGTGCGCAAGCTGCGCCTGCCCGGAAAACTCTCCGATTGCTCCCAGAACGCCGCCGCCGGGGCCGAACTCTTCATCGTCGAGGGCGACAGCGCCGGCGGCTCGGCCAAACAGGCCCGCAACCGGACCAATCAGGCCGTCCTTCCCCTGCGTGGCAAGATCCTCAACGTCGCTTCGGCCGCCCGCGACAAGACCGCCAGCAGCCAGCTCATTCAGGATCTGGTCCTGGCGCTGGGCTGTGGCACGGGCGCCCGCTATCGCGACGACGAGTTGCGCTACGAGCGCGTGATCGTCATGACGGACGCCGATGTCGACGGCGCGCACATCGCTTCGCTCCTCATCACCTTCTTCTATCAGGAAATGCCCGAGCTGATCCGCAACCAGCACCTCTTCCTGGCGGTCCCCCCGCTCTACAGGATGAGCCAGGGTGGCAAGACGCTCTATGCCCGCGACGACGCCCATCGGGCCAGGCTGATGGAAACGGAGTTCAAGGGCCGCGGCAAGGTCGAGATCGGTCGCTTCAAGGGTCTTGGCGAGATGATGCCGAGCCAGTTGAAGGAAACGACGATGAGCCCGGCGACGCGGACGCTTCTGCGGGTCGCGGTTCAATCCGAGGCCGAGGAGACGCGCAGCACGGTGGATGCGCTGATGGGCACCAAGCCGGAGGCCCGCTTTCGCTTCATTCAGGAGAATGCGGCCTTCGCCTCCGAAGACATGCTCGACGTCTGAGGGGTCGGCACCCTGCCTCTCCCAATCAATCGCCGGTCGGTGCTTCGCATGCGGGCGCGTCGACTGGCTCCAGCTCCACCAGCGTCTGCGTGACGACGAATTCGCCGTAATCCATGCTGAAATCCTTGGCGACGCCGTTGTCGTAGAGGTCGAACGAAAGCCTGAACACCGGTTCGTCCTCGCCCCCATCGTCCGAGCTGGTGTCGTAGTAGGACATCGAAATCGGCCAGTGGGCGCCATTCAGCAATGGCCCGAACTCGCTGTCGCCGCCCTGCCCCGCGCCTTGTCTTTCGCCGATCACGACATTGGTCAGCAGCACCTTATCGCCATTTTCCGTGCCGTCGAACACATTGGTCTTGTAGATCTTCTGGCCAGCCTCCGCCCGTTTGAGCAGATCCATCATGTGCGCCGTCGGGAAGAGCGCATTGGGCAGAGCGAGCGTTTTTGCCTCCGGCAGCGACAATGAAACCGAAACCGCGCCGTCCGCTTCCTTCTTCGTCGCCTCGCCCTTCACCTCCTTGTCGAACTGGTTGTCGATGAAGGACTGGGTCGTGAAGGAAAACCGGTTCTCGTTCATATCCTCGAAGGTGGTGGCGCGCTGATCGATCAACTGCTCGCTGTCCTCGGTCTGAAAGGCGGCAACGGAGCGGAACTTAACCGCATAGCCCGCACAGGGGCTGCCACGGAACTCGTAGACCATTCGGCCGGCGACGTCGGAAAGGCCGGAACGCTCGCTCGCACGCGCCAGGTCCATGTCGTAGACGGCGCGATAGGATGCCAGTCCGGCCGCTGCCGCATTCGGCAGGCACGACAGGCTCACAAGGAGGGTGAAAACGGCGCGGCGCTGAATCATGATCGACAATTTCCTTTTCCCGCTTATAGCTCGCCCTATCGTCGCGATGAACCAGAAGCGAGAGGCCCTATGACCCATCCCATTGAAAAGAATCTCGCAGCCGCGGGCATCGAACTGCCGGTGCCGGGCACACCGCTCGCCAATTATGTCCCCGCGGTTCGTGCAGGCAATCTCCTCCACATTTCGGGACAACTGCCGCTGGACGCTGGCAAGATGGCCGAAACGGGCGCGTTGACGAGCGAGGCGGATGTCGAGCGCGGCCAGCGGGCCGCCCGGTTTTGCGCGATCAACATCCTGGCTCAGGCCAGGGCCGCTCTCGGCGGTTTCGAATCGGTAGAGCGGCTCGTCAAGATCGGCGTGTTCGTTTCCTCATCACCGGATTTCACCAGCCAGCACCTGGTCGCCAATGGCGCGTCGGACTTTTTCGTCGAGATTCTCGGGGAAGCGGTCGGCAAACATGCCCGTGCCGCGGTCGGCATGGCGGCGCTTCCACTCGACGCTTCGGTCGAGATCGAGGCGGTCTTCGCGCTTTCGGACAAGTGAATCCGGCGAACCCGGCAGCGTTCCTGGCGGCACGTCCGATCGCTCATCGCGGCCTTCATGACCGCGAGGCCCGGCCGGCCCGAGAACACGCTCGGCTGCGGCGCGCGCCGCCATCGCGGCCGGCTACGCGATCGAGTGCGACGTGCGCCTCGCCGCGGATGGCGAGGTGGTGGTCTTTCACGATTCGACGCTGCAACGGTTGACGGGTTGCGAGGGCGCAGCGTCGGACCGGTCGGCGGCGCAGTTCCGCTCGACTCCCGTGCTTGGCTCGGATGAAACAGTGCCCACCCTGAACGATCTCTTCACGAGCGTCGCAGGCGCCGTGCCGCTGCTCGTCGAACTGAAGCCCGATGGCGCCCTGGCGGATAGACTGGCCGATGCCGTTGCGACGGCGGTGCGGAGATTGCCCGGAAGGTCTGGCGCTGATGAGCTTCGCGCACTGGCAGGTGCGCCGGCTGAAGGAACTGCTGCCACATCTGCCCGTCGGCCTCGTCGCCGAAGGAATCGCAGCCCAAGGATCTCGATCTGCACCGGTCGATGCTCGGCGAAATCGATTTCGTCTCCTTCAATGTCGAGGAACTGGACAATCCGTTCTGCCAAGAGGTGCGGGATCGCGGCCTGCCTCTCCTCTGCTGGACGGTGAAGTCCATGGATCAGGCGCGGTGGGCGTACGAATTCTGCGACCAGATCACTTTCGAAAGCTTCCGCCCCTGATCGGTCTTTTGTCCAACCCCATATTCCGGCCATGGCAAACCGTCCATCGACCTCCAGCTCGGACACCGAAAGCGCCGTCCTCCGCCTCGTCGAAGGAATGGACGCGTTCAGCGCCTCCGAGTGGGAGGGCATGGCGGGCACGACCCCGGGAGATCCGGGCTACAACCCCTTTTCCTCCTATGCCTTCCTGTCCGCGCTCGAAGACAGCCACTGCGTCGGCGAACGGGCCGGATGGTTGCCCCGGCACCTCCGGCTCGACGACGGCGACGGCGGCCTGCGCGGCGCGGCGCCGACCTACGTGAAGAGCCATAGCCAAGGGGAATACGTGTTCGATCATGGCTGGGCCGATGCTTTCGAGCGCGCCGGCGGCGACTATTACCCGAAGCTTCAGAGCTGCTATCCCTTTACCCCTGCCACCGGCCCGCGCCTGCTGGTCAATGCAGAAGCCCCGGAGGATCGGACCCTCCTCGCCCATGGACTGCGTTCGGCCTGCGACCAGATCGGCCTGTCGTCGGCGCATGTCACCTTCGCGCAGCCGGCGGATATGGACGCATTGACCGGCGCCGGTTTCCTGGAGCGGCAGGACATCCAGTTCCACTTTCCCAATTGCGGCTATGCATCCTATGACGACTTCCTCGGCACCCTCGCCTCGCGAAAGCGCAAGGCTCTGAAACGGGAACGGCGCGAGGCGCTGGCCGATGGCATCACCATCGAATGGCTGACCGGCGGCGACCTGACCGAGGAGGTGTGGGACGACTTCCACACCTTCTACATGGACACGGGCAGCCGCAAATGGGGCCGCCCCTATCTCAATCGGATTTTCTGGTCGCTGATCGGCGAGCGTATGGCGGACGATATCCTGCTCGTCATCGCCCGGCGCGCCGGAAAACGCATTGCCGGCGCCATCAACTTCATCGGCGCCGACACGCTTTTCGGCCGCCACTGGGGCTGCGTCGAAGACCACCCCTTCCTGCATTTCGAGCTTTGCTATCATCAGGCAATCGACTACGCGATCGCCAACGGCCTGCGAGACCGTGGAAGCCGGTGCACAGGGCGAACACAAGCTGCAGCGCGGCTACATGCCGGTGCTGACCCGATCCGCCCACTATCTGCGTCACGAAGGCCTTCGCCGCGCGGTCGCTGGCTTCCTGGAAGCGGAGCGCCAGGATGAAGCGATGATCGCCGACATGCTGGCACAACATTCGCCCTACCGGGACGACGCGATGCCGAACATGCCGCGCCGCACTTGATTCAATGTCGCCGGCCCCCGCATGAAGAGCCAAACGAAGTCAACGACGAGGGAGTAGTGAACGATGGCCGAGCCAGCCTATTCGGACGACAATATCTTCGCCGGGATCCTCCGCGGCGACATTCCGGCGACCAAGGTCTATGAGGATGACCGCTGCATCGCGATCATGGACGTGATGCCCAGTTCCGACGGCCATTGCCTGGTGATCCCGAAGACGCCGTCGCGCAATCTTCTCGATGCCGATCCGGACGTTCTCTGCCATCTGATGACGGTGACGCAGAAGCTCGCGCGGGCGGCGATCAAGACCTTCGATGCCGACGGTATCCGCATCGCGCAGTTCAACGAGATGGCCGCCGGCCAGACCATCTTTCACCTGCACATCCACATCATTCCGGTGAAGGAGGGCGAGCCGCTGCGTCCTCATGGCAAGGAAATGGCCGACGCCGACCTTCTGCGTCGGCACGGCGAGAGACTGAAATCCGCGCTCGAAACTTGAACGCAGCGTCTGACCAAACGTGAAAAGGCCCGGCGCATCGCCGGGCCTTTCTTGTCTGGAACGTCGAAGGATCAGCCGTCGGAGCCGGAGGTGGTCTCCTCGGCCGTTCGGTCGTCGCCATCCTTCTTCGGCTTGAGCGGCGTGTCGTCCGGTATGCTCTCCAGCTTCAGGCCTGTCTTGCCTTCGGCTTTCTCCTCGACCGAGACCTTCACCGTCCCGCCATGCTTCAGCTTGCCGAACAGCACTTCCTCGGCCAGCGGCTTCTTGATGTGCTCCTGGATCACTCTTCCCAGCGGGCGGGCGCCCATCTTCTGGTCGTAGCCCTTGTCGGCAAGCCATTCGATCGCGTCAGGCGTCAGTTCGAAGGTCACGCCACGTTCGGAGAGCTGCGCCTCCAACTGCATGACGAACTTCTCCACCACGCGATGGATGACCGGCACCGGCAGCGGACCGAACGGAATGATCGAGTCGAGACGGTTGCGGAACTCGGGCGTGAACAGGCGGTTGATCGCCTCTTCGTCCTCGCCCTTGCGCTGCGACGAACGAAAGCCGATCGCGGCCCTGCTCATCTCGGAGGCGCCTGCATTGGTCGTCATGATCAGGATCACGTTGCGGAAGTCGATCTTCTTGCCATTGTGGTCGGTGAGCGATCCATGATCCATCACCTGCAGCAGGATGTTGAACAGATCCGGATGCGCCTTCTCGATCTCGTCGAGGAGAAGCACGCAATGCGGGTGCTGGTCGACGCCATCGGTCAGCAGGCCGCCCTGGTCGAAACCGACATAGCCGGGAGGCGCGCCGATCAGCCGGCTCACCGTGTGACGCTCCATATATTCGCTCATGTCAAAGCGCAGCAACTCCACGCCGAGCGACGATGCCAACTGCTTGGCCACCTCGGTCTTGCCGACGCCGGTCGGTCCGGAGAACAGATAGGAGCCGATCGGCTTGTCGGGCTCGCGCAGTCCCGCCCGCGCCAGCTTGATCGAACTGGCCAGCGCCTCGATCGCGAGATCCTGACCATAGACGACTGTCTTGAGCTCCTTCTCCAGATTGGCCAGAACCTGCTCGTCATCGGCGGAAACCGTCTTCGGCGGGATTCGCGCCATGGTCGCGACGGTCGCCTCGATCTGATCGACATCGATCGTCTTGGCGCGATCTTCCTTGGCCAGCAGCTTCTGCGCCGCGCCCGATTCATCGATCACGTCGATCGCCTTGTCGGGCAGCTTGCGGTCGGTGATGTAGCGGTTCGACAACTCGACCGACGCCTTGATGGCTTCGTCGGTGTAGGAGACGTCGTGGAACTCCTCGAAATAGGGCTTCAGGCCGCGCATGATCGCAATGGCGTCGTCGAGTGACGGCTCCACCACGTCGATCTTCTGGAACCGGCGAACCAGCGCGCGGTCCTTCTCGAAGAACTGCCGGTACTCCTTGTAGGTGGTCGAGCCGATGCAGCGAATCGCTCCGGAAGACAGCGCCGGCTTCAGCAGGTTCGAGGCGTCCATCGCACCGCCGCTGGTGGCGCCGGCGCCGATCACGGTATGGATCTCGTCGATGAAGAGGATCGCGCCGGGATACTCTTCCAGCTCCTTGACGACCTGCTTAAGCCGTTCCTCGAAATCGCCGCGATAGCGCGTGCCGGCGAGCAGCGTGCCCATGTCGAGCGAAAACACCGTGTCGTCGACCAGCACCTCCGGCACATCGCCCTCGACGATGCGCTTGGCGAGTCCCTCGGCGATGGCGGTCTTGCCGACGCCGGGATCACCTACGTAAAGCGGGTTGTTCTTGGAACGGCGGCACAGCACCTGAATGGTGCGGTCGATCTCGGCCTTGCGACCGATCAACGGATCGAT
The DNA here is from genome assembly GCA_963773525.1 of uncultured Alphaproteobacteria bacterium. Classification (GTDB taxonomy): domain Bacteria; phylum Pseudomonadota; class Alphaproteobacteria; order Rhizobiales; family Rhizobiaceae; genus Notoacmeibacter. Next base: position 9,726 of record CAVZBM010000003.1, read on the forward strand.
CTTGCCGTTCTTCGCCTTCTCATTGAGGTTGATGCAATAGGCCGAGAGGGCGTCCTGCCCCTTCTTGCCGCCACCCTCCTCGTCGCCGTCGACCTCCGAAGCGTCCTCGCTCGCGCCCTTGATGACGCGGCTCTCGGCAGAGCCCGCCTTCTTGGCGATGCCGTGGCTGATGAAGTTGACCGCGTCATAGCGGGTCATCTGCTGTTCCTGCAGGAAATAGGCCGCATGGCTTTCCCGCTCGGCGAAGATGGCGACCAGCACATTGGCGCCCGACACCTCGTCACGGCCCGATGACTGGACGTGAATCACCGCCCGCTGAATGACGCGCTGAAAGCCGGTCGTCGGCTTGGAATCCTCGTCATATCCCGTGACCAGATTGTCGAGCTCGTTGTCGACATAGTCGGTGACGGTCTTGCGCAGTTCCTCGATGTCGACACCACAGGCCCGCATGACGGCTGCGGCGTCCTGATCGTCGATCAGCGCCAGGAGCAGATGCTCCAGGGTGGCATATTCATGTTCGCGCTCGTTGGCATAGGTCAGCGCGTCGTGAATGGCCTTTTCGAGGCTGTCAGAAAATGCCGGCATCTAAAGTCCTCACTTTTTCTCCATCACGCATTGCAGCGGATGTTGGTGCTGACGGGCGAAATCCATCACCTGGGTGACCTTGGTCTCTGCCACTTCGAATGTGAAGACGCCGCACTCGCCGACGCCTTGTGTATGGACATGCAGCATAACCCGCGTCGCCATGTCCCTGTCCATCTGGAAGAATCGCTCAAGCACGTGGATCACGAACTCCATGGGCGTGTAGTCGTCGTTGAGCAGCAGCACCCTGTACAGGTTGGGCCGCTTCGTCTTCGGTTTGGTGCGTGTAATGACCGCCGTCCCACGGCTCGTTCCTTCATCGCCTTGATCGGAACTGTCGTCTGGGCCGAGATGAAGCGGACTGCCGATGAGAAGCCCTTGCGCCATGCCAGATGATGATCCCCGTCGCTGCCTGCCTTCGCAAATCAGATAGGTATTTCGCCCGCCAGTTTAAGGCCCCCTCGCGCCACCATTCAAGCGCTCTTCTGTCAAAGATACGGAGGGTCCTTTCCCGCGCGAGGCCGTGCCTCGAAAGCAGAGAAAAAAAGACCCGCCGGAGGAAAGCCTCCGGCGGGTGAATTTGCCCCCGCCCGCCTTGGATGCGAGCGGCGGATATTAGGTGCGGGCCTTACTTGGCCTGCGCAACGGCCTTCTCGACCGGCTTCACCATTTCCTTGGCGAGGTCCTGGTAGAGGGCGCCGAACTTCTTGCTCTCGGCAACGAAGTTCTCATAGGCGCTCTTGGCGAATTCGGTCTGCACTTCCATCGCGCCTTCGATCGACTTCTGGCCCATCAGCTTCTCGAAATAGGAAGCATTCATCTCCATCGACTTCTTGGCGTAGTCGGCGGTCTCAGTGGCAATCGTCTGCATCGACTTCGACACAGCAGCGACGGTGGCCAGCTGGTTGTTCATGAATTCCTTGGAGACGGTGTTCAGCTTTTCCATATTGTCGTACATTTCATCCTCGATATCTGGTGTTCGGGCGCGTCGGGTTCGTCATCCCGATCACTTGCCATCTACTTATTGTGCAGCGCACAAAAAGTCAAGTGCGCCGCAGCAAATTTTCCCCAGGGTCACCCGCCGCAGATCCCCGCAGGTGTCCCGGATCGGGACTGGCCTGCTCATCTTGAGCGTTTGCTTAAACTTTTTCGAAAGGACGCGGCTGTATCAATTGCGGAAACAAAAGCCGGGCGGCAAGTCCCCAAGCGTACGCCGCCCCTGTCACGAGTGAAATGGGTGTTGTTTTGCGTTTTCTCCCTCGATCCTGCCTGATGGCCGACGGCTCATGGCGACCGCTGGCGTTCTGGTGCCCCTGCTTCTTTCCGGTACGGCTCCCGCAATGGCGGCCGAATATGCCGGCATCGTGATCGACGCCAAGACGGGCGAGACACTCTACGCCCACGACGCCGATTCGCGGCGTTATCCCGCATCTCTCACCAAGATGATGACCCTCTACATCACGTTCGAGGCAATGAAGGCGGGCAAGGTCACCAAGGCCACCAAATTCCGATGAGCCGCTACTGTTCGCAGCGCCCGCCGACCAAGATCGGCATTCGCCCGGGCGGCACGATCGAGGCGGAGCCGGCGATCCTGTCGCTGGTGACCAAGAGCGCCAACGACGTCGCTTGCGCGCTGGGGGAGTATTTCGGCGGCAGCGAGGCCCAGTTCGGCCGGATCATGACGGCGAAGGCCCGCAGCCTCGGCATGAGCAGGACGGTGTTCCGCAACCCGCACGGCTTGCCGGACGGCCAGCAGGTGACGACCGCCCGCGACATGGCGCGGCTCGGCATCGCCCTTCGGGAGCACTTTCCGCAGTATTACCCCTATTTCGCCACCCGCAGCTTCACCTATGGCCGGTCGCGCTACGGCAATCACAACCAGCTGCTGGGCCGGGTCCGCGGCGTCGACGGCATCAAGACCGGCTACACCCGCGCCTCCGGCTTCAACCTGGTCTCCAGCGTAAGGGACAATGGCCGCTCCATCGTCGCCGTCGTGATGGGCGGCCGCACCGGCGCCTCACGCAACGCCCAGATGGTCAAGCTGATCAACCAGTACCTGCCCAAGGCCTCACGCGCCGGCGACGGCGACCTGATCGCCAGGACGTCACCTGCCGATGTCCGCTTCGGCCGTAACATCGCGGCGCTCGATCCGACCGAGGTGCCGCTACCGATGCCCAATCCTGCGGCAGCTGCGCCGACGGTGCTTGCCGCCGCCGAGCCGGTCTCCGCCCCCGTATCGGCCTACGCACCCGTTGCGCCGCGTCCCCAGAAGATCGTTCCCGCGCACGCCGTCCCGCGGCCCGCCGCGCCGATCGACACCATCAAGACCTCATCGACGGTCCCGACCGGCGAATGGGTCGTCCAGGTGGCCTCCGTGGATACGGCGAACCAGGCTCGCAAGATGATCGACTCGATGCAGTCGCCGCGCATCGTCGCTGCTCGGCAGCCGCAACGGCTTCACCGTCCCGTTCGTCAAGGGCGGCACCGAATATCACCGCGTCCGCTTCGCCGGCTTCTCCGGCAAATCGGAGGCCTGGTCCACCTGCAAGGGTCTGAAGCGTCAGAAGATCGCCTGCTACGCAGTCCAGCAATAGGAACACGCTTTTCATAGGGCCTCTGGTCCCCTCCCGGTTTGTATTCAGTCGAAGGAGTTGGCATCGATGAAGGTGCAGAATGCGCAGGGCAACACAGAACGACGTCGATCGCCAGGCGATCACCCGGCCTATCCGGCAAATCCCCTGCGGCGCGCTGCCCGTCATCTGGCCGAGGTCGGCTCAGGCAAGGTCGGAACCCGGGAGATTGTCGGCATCCTCATGACGCATGCCGCCCGCTCGCGCCGCGGCGCCATGCCTGTGGCCGCGATCCGGCTGAAGGTACTGGCGTCCAGCGGAGGCAGCGCGGTCAGATTGCGCTTCTGATCGTTTCGCGAGAGCATCGAAAGCCCGGCCGCTCGCCGGGCTTTTTTCATCTGAAGGATCGCCCTTCAGGCGAAGATGTCCGGAAGCCTGAACACGGGGCCTCGTTTCGCGCCGAGATCACGCCGCACCCGTGCCCTCTGCCGCCCCGCCTCATCGAGCGGCAGGCGCAGCGTGTCGACCAGATGCGCAGATTTCCGCGCGGGCGGCGCCATGGGACGAAAAGGCCGTGCCTGAGAGGTCGAGCGCCACCAGCGCGCCTTCGTCCATCACGGTCAGCCCGAGCGGGAAAAGTTCCCGAAAGATCACCCGCTCCGACACGCCTTCGACGAGGCGGAAGCCGAGTTGCATCGCCAGTTGCCGAAGTCCCAGATCGACGTTGCGCTCATTGCGGGAGGTGAAGGCCGCCAGGCGGTTGCGGACCACCACCCAATCGAGAAGGCACTGGCCGCTGCGTCGCCGTTCGCGGCGGGCCTGACGCACCGCATCCGCATAATGTGACGTATCCAGCAGCTCACCGCTCTCCGTATCGAGACGGGCGAGCACATCGAAATCGACGAAGCTGTCATTCATCGGCGAGACCAGCGTATCGGCCTGGCTGTGCGCGATATCGGAAAGGTTGGTCGCCGCGCCGGGGGTGTCGATGAGCACGATGTCGCAATCCTCGCGCATGTCGAGCAGCAGGCGAAAAAAGGCGCCGCGCTCTTCGTGTCGCGAATCGCTTAACTCGCTCGCGCTGGATCGTTGCCATCGTCTCGACGCGCGGTTGCGGAAGATCGAGCTTCTTGATCTCGGCGGTCTGCGCCCGGTTGGAAAAGAACCGGACCATGGTCTGCTGGCGGATGTCGAGATCGATGATCCCGACGCGCAGCCCGCGATTGAGGAGGTCGGTGGCGATGTGAAGGCCGAGGGTCGACTTGCCCGTACCGCCCTTCTCATTGCCGCAGACCAGCAGATGTGCCGGCCCGTCGCTTCCTGTCCCGGTATCACGCCGCCGCATCGGTTCCCCCACGCCTTCCCTCCGTCGCACGCTAGAACATCATGATTAATTTTGATTAACCATGATGTTCGTCTAGGCCAGACCCAGGCTGACCAGTTTCGCCATCAGTTCCGGCGGCACGTCGTCCGCCGTACCCCGAGCGAGATCGGCCGGCGCGTCCGCGGCCTCAAGATAGCGCCAGCCCTGGAACACCCGACGCGGTACGGGACGGACCGGATGAAGAATCGGCTCCAGTACGATGCCGCAGCGCTTCAGCCCCTCATTGTCGGTGAGCTGGCGCAGTTCGAGAATGCGCTGACGCACCTGAACCGTTCCCTTGATGACCCAATAGAGGGACCCGCCCTGCAGAATCTCCGGGGCGCGCTTGGGCATCGTCCGGGTCGAATGGATCTGCTCGACAGCCATGCCCTGATGGCGCTTGCCGTCCAGGCGCTCGTCGATATGCTGCTGCAGATCGACAACGCTCTCCACGCCGACGCACAGCTTGATCAGATGCAGTGTCATCCTTCCCGTCCGGCCTGCTGAACTCGAAATGAAAACGCCGGCTCTGCGCCGGCGTCCTCGGAACACATGATTTGCTTACAGCGAAGCTGTCAGTTCGCAGCGAGGATCGTCGCTTCCGCGCCACCAACGAGCCAGGCAACGAAAACGATCGTCGCGAAGGCTGCGACTGCCCAGGCGGTCACGCCCCAGCAGCTCTTCTGGACATTTTCATCCATTCGAAAATGAGACCCCGTTTTGCGTTTGTCCGGTCTGCGCGCCCGCCACGAGTGCGCCCCCTCCGGAAGCCGATTATTATGGTAACGGAATCGTGAACGCAAGCGAGCATCGACGCCGTATTGTCATGAACGCCTCACACGCGACGCAGGCAACCGCATAAACCTTTGAATTTAGTTGCTGCGGCAAAATCGCATGTCTGTTGCGCGAATGCCACAAGGCGACGGATTCGCCGTAGCGGTCTCCGAACGATTGACCTTCGGCCCCCGGCCATGATCTGCCTGCCAATCCGTCAGAGGAGGCCGGATGACCGTCGACGCATTCAGAGATTCGGTGCCGCGGGTCCGTTCGATCGATCTTGCCCGCACGGTCGCACTCGTGGCGATGGCGATCTACCACCTCTCATGGGACCTTTCGATCTTCGGCTACGTCCCGCCGCATCTCCCCCAGCGGTGGGGCATGATCGTCTTCGCCCGCTGCATTGCCGGCTCCTTCATCTTCCTCGCCGGCACGTCTCTGACACTGGCGCAGGGTGAGCACATCCGCTGGCGGTCCTTTTCAAAGCGGCTTTTCCAGATCGTGCTGGCGGCGCTCCTGGTGACCGTGGCGACGCTCTACGCCTTTCCCGAAGCCTATATCTTCTTCGGGATTCTCCACCTGATCGCCGCGGCGTCGGTCCTCGGCCTGCTTTTCCTGCGCCTGCCGCCGGTCCTTACGATCGTCATCGGCGCTGTCATGGTTGCCCTGCCCTCTCTCTTCCGCTCTCCAATCTTCGACGCCGGTCCACTCCTGTGGCTCGGTCTTGCCGAAATCCCGGCCCGTATCCAACGATTACGTCCCGATCTTTCCCTGGTTCGGCATCTTCCTGTTCGGGATCGCGTTCGGCCGCATCGGCCGCGAACGCGGCTGGTTCACGGATCTTGCCGCGATGGCCTTCGACAGGAGTCTGCCAGACTGGATGACCGTTCCGGGTCGCCATTCTCTGATCGTCTATCTGCTCCATCAACCGATTCTGCTTGGCCTTGTCTGGCTGGCGGCGACGCTCGCCCCGCCCGCCGTCTCCAAAGACGATTTCAGCCTCGCCTGCGAGCGCAACTGCGCTCGAACAGACAGACGCCGAGTTCTGCTCCCTCTATTGTCCCTGCATGGCCGACGCGATGGCCGGAGAGGACCTGCTGTCGCGGCAATTGAATTCGGAGCAGCTTGCTTTCGTCGACGAACAGCGCAACCGTTGCGTTCGTCACGCCGACGATAAGATGATCGGCGGGACCCGCGATGCGGCACCGACCGAGGAGGACCGATCCCGATGAGCCATGGTGGCGCCGCCAAAACGTCCGGCCCTGGCCGCAGGTCCCGCCGGGCCAGCTCTGGTCAGGCAGCGCACCGCGCGGCGCCCGCTCGCGGTCCGACACGTTTTCCGTGGCCGCCTGTCATCGCCATCGGCGCCGCCCTCATCGCCTATCTGCTTGGCGCCTATATCCTGCCGCTGGCCATCCTGCCGGCTGCCTTCGAGCCGGTCCTTGCGGCCTTCGGCTGGCTGCTCGTCGCGGCTGGCTTCGGATTGGACGTTTTCGCGATGGTCACGCTTTACCGGGCAGGCACGACGGTCTCGCCGCTCCGCGATCCGGCGAAGCTTGTAACGAGCGGACCCTATGCGTTCAGCCGCAACCCGATCTATCTCGGTAACACGCTGATCCTGATCGGGCTGGGATTCGCCCTCGACAATTTCTGGTTCCCGATCCTTGCGATCATTACCGCCTTGGCGGTGACGCGACTGCAGATCGTGCCGGAGGAGCGGCATCTGGCGGCGCGCTTCGGCAAGGCGTGGCGGCACTACAGCAAACGCGTCTCGCGCTGGCTGTAGAGATGGTCTGCCCGCTCAGCCCTTGACGCCGAGTTCCGCGAGGCGTTCGACGCACGCCTCCTCGCTCCCATTGAGTTCGGCGATCGTCTCCTCGATATCGCGCCTCTTCTGTCGTAGCTCGGCGCGCTTTTCCTCGATCTTGGCAATGATCTGTTTCAGCTGGCCGACTTCGCCGGGCGGATCGTCGTACATCTGTGATGATTTCGCGAATCTCCGCGATCGAGAAGCCGAGCCGCTTGCCGCGCAGGATCTGCTTGATCAGGTGCCGGTCGGCTGGCCGGAACAGCCGGGTGCGGCCGCGCCGCATCGGATGAGATCAGCCCCTCATCCTCGTAGAAGCGGAGCGTTCGCGTCGAAACGCCGAACTCCCGGGTCAGTTCGGTAATCGTGTAGTAGTCGCGCATGGACGGTTCCGGTGTTCAAAGCCAACAGGGGCCGACCGAAACTCCAGTATTCTTACGTAAAAGTCAATTTGATCGTCGGCCTCGGGCCGAAACCCTTCAGAAAAGATGGAACCACCAGGCCGCGAGGCCGAGAAAGGCGAAGAAGCCGACGACATCCGTGACGGTGGTGACGAAGACACCGGATGCGATGGCCGGATCGGCGCCCATCTTGTCCAGCACGCAGCGGAATGAGGATCCCGGCAAGCGCCGCTGCGAGCATGTTGATGACCATCGCCGCCGCGATCACGCCGCCAAGCGACGGGCTGTCGAACCAGAACGCGGCGAGCAGACCGATCAGCACCGCGAACATGACGCCGTTGAGGAGGCCCACCAGCGTCTCGCGGCGGATGATTCGCGCCGCGTTGTAGATGTCGATGTCGCGCGTCGCCAGCGCCCGGACGGCGACCGTCATCGTCTGGGTCCCCGCGTTGCCGCCCATGGAGGCGACGATCGGCATCAGCACCGCGAGCGCCACCATCTGCTGGATCGTCCCGTCGAACAGGCCGATGACCGCGGAGGCCAGCACCGCTGTCGCGAGGTTCATCAGCAGCCAGATGAACCGCGATCGGGCGATCTCCACCGTGGTGTCCGAAAGTTCTTCGTCGCCGACGCCGCCCAGCGCCTTGATGTCCTCTTCGGCCTCTTCCTGGATCACGTCGACGACATCATCGATGGTGAGTACGCCAACGAGGCGGTCGTTCTCGTCGACGACGGCGGCGGAGAGGAGGTCGTAGCGCTCGAAGACCTGCGCCGCCTCTTCCTGGTCCATCGCGACCGGAATGGCGTGGCGGGTCTCGTGCATCACGCTTTCGACCTTTTCGGCCCGCTGCGTGCGCAGGACCCGGTCGAGATCCACCGCGCCGAGAGCCGGAAGCCCGGATCGATGACGAAGATCTGGCTGAACCTCTCCGGCAGGTCCTTGTCTTCGCGCATGTAGTCGATGGTCTGCCCGACCGTCCAGAACGGCGGCACGGCGACGAATTCGGTCGCCATGCGGCGGCCGGCGGTCTCCTCCGGATAGTCGAGCGAACGACGCAGCCTGATTCGTTCGGTGAAGGGCAGCTGACGCGAGGATCTCTTCCTGATCCTCTTCCTCCAGATCCTCAAGGATGTAGACCGCGTCGTCCGAATCGAGCTCCTGGACCGCCAGCGCGATCTGGTCGTTCGGCAACTGGTCGACGATCTCCAATCGGATCGCCTCGTCGACCTCGGTCAGGGCGGCGAAATCGAAATCGCTGCCCATCTGGCCGACGAGCGCAATCCGCTGATCGGGCGGCATTGCCTCGATCACGTCGCCGATTTCGGAACTGTGCAGACGGCCGAACTCGACACGCAGCCGCTCGTCGTCCTGATTCTCGATGGCCGTGGAGACAGTCGTGAGGAAATCCTGACGCACCGCGCCCGTCTCGGTGTAGACCGAGCCGTTCTGCTCTTCCTCGGCGACCAGTTCGTCCTCGGCCATGACCGGCAATATCCTGGAACGGTTCAAATCTCGGGAGGCTGGCATTCGGACCAGCGGGCGTGAGGCTCGTGTAGAACCCGTTTCGCCCTTCCTGCAACTCTTTTGCCGCCGCATACGTAAAGAATGGCACTGACGACGACCGGAGGCTGCGATGACAGAACGCCGTACCATCTTCATCGCCATTGCGGCGGCCGCCGGGCTCTTCCTCGCCGCGTCCGTCCATGCACAGGACGTCGCACCGTGGCAGAGCACCATCGATGACCAGCTCCAGTCGTTCCGTTCGGGAGACGACGCCCGTGCATACTCGCATGCGGCGCCCAACATCCGGCAGATGTTTCCGACCCTCGAGACGTTCATGTCGATGGTCGAAGGCGGCTATCCGCAGGTCCGCAGCCCCAGGAGCTGGAAGATGGGCGACGCGATCCCGCTCTCGGCGGACGCAGTGGCGCAGGAAGTCTTTATCGTCGGGCCGGACGGCCGGTTCTGGAAAGCGCTCTACACGCTGCGGCGGCAGCCGGACGGCAGTTGGCAGATCAGCAGCGTCTCGCTGCAGGGCATGAAGACCCTCGGGGTCTGATCGTCAGGGGTTCGATCCGCTCCAGATCGCACCGGCGACCACCACCGTGACGGCCGCCGTCGCGGCGGATAGCGCGGTCCCCCAGATCGTGTCGACGATCGCCACCACCGGATCGAACCCCTTCAGCACCGAATAGCTGGTCGCGTCATAGGTCAGATAGGCGAAGAAGCCGAACAGCGCGCCGTTCAGCATCGCCTGCGTCCAGCCTCCGCCATTCATCGCCGGCCAGATCGCAAAATAAACCAGACCGGCGACATAGGCGGCGTAGAAGACAGCTGCGACGCCGAGCTTCGGATTGTCCCGCATCAGCGCGCCCATCCGTTCGGCATAGAAGCCCTTGGCCACGAAGCCCAGCCAGACAAAGTCCACGGCCAGGAACAGCACCAGCGCGATCAGATAGACGGAGATCAGTCTCATGAAACGCTCCCTCGTCCTGCCGGGAAACGGCAGGTCGTGGGGAAATGGCGCTCAACTGATCGCCGGCAAATCGCGGTCACACCCTCCCCCACCCATGGGCCGCCCAACTCGCGCGAACTGACGCAGCGCGTCTTGCACCATCGTCAATCAGCCTCCGAGGGACCGCCGTTTCCCCGTTTACCGGATGTAGCACGTGTTTGCCTGCACCATGACAAGGCGCCGAGCGTGAAAACAGGCGTCAACAATCGGAACAAAAAATGATCATCCGCCAGGGATGGTAGCCCTTGGCCCGCAAGGCGGGTATTCTGACGCCAGCTACCAGCGAACCCCCAACATCGAAATTAACATTTGAATATTATAAAACTCTAAACCTAAGTTTTGAGAACGAAATAGCTTTGAACGAATTTCCACTCTTTTTTTTCGATCTATTATTTCAATTCGTTTGAAACAAAAGTTTCATTTTTCATCTGAACATTTTTAGCAATGTCTCGATCACCACGAGGTGTTCCAGACGAAGCAGATATCAACATATCTCGCTTCACCATAGCAAAAGTAGCAATTACATCAGTTGCAAATTTCATATTAGGTGCCGTCAAATTTTCAACAATATCAATAACATTAATAGTAGCATCAATAATAACAATATCATCATTAATCATATCATCAATATTACAAGCGCCATTATTAATAGTTGCATTAGTAGTCGCAACAGCAATTCAATTATCGTGCAGAAGAGACCATAGTGCTAGAGCACATGTAGCAAATGCAAAAAAATTAGCCAATATATTTATTGGATTCATGCTGAAGACTATGAAAATAATACTGGACAATATATACGCAAGTTTAGCAATGGCAATACTAGTAAATTATGCAGGTACAGAATATTGTAAACAATCCGAATCATATTACTGCAGTGAGAAATTTGCATTCGAAAGATCGTCGATTGAATATGGAATAAGATATGCATGTGCATTTACATTAAAGACAGCGTTCGACACAATAGTAAAATTTATGACATTCACAACACCATTAAATCATCATCAAATCGAAAAAAATAATGCAGTAAAACATGTAGGCGCAATTTTCGTAATATTAGTAATCGTAAGAATGGCATTATTACAAGCATTTTTACTAGGAATCGTCACCAATCCAGATGTGTTAAATATCCCAAAAAGCGTTAGCAATCCAATTTACGTGGCATTTGATTATCCAATGGGTACAAGTTTAGAAATGATATTTAATGTAATAATGCTAGCAACTGGAATGTACCTACCACCAACAGCAGAAGAATACAGAAGACGTAGAAGCAACACCATCTCGCCACCACCAGCTGAAATGTTAAAAAAATCATTTAGTAATACAACGTTAGCAGCCTACGTTTGCAATGTCGGAATATTCATAGTAATAACCATGTTAGTTGATAGTGCTACGACCATGTATTTCACAATGGCATTCACATTTTTCCGAGTGGTTGTCAAAGATTATTACACTAATATGGGCAGTGGTGAATCAAATGGCAGAATTGATCCAGCAGCAGAACGTGCATACAGATGGTTGATGATAATAATGACAACAACAGGTGCAGCCGTGTCGGCAATAATGTACACAATACCACCACATGATGGAGAATTTAATTTATTGCCATTCGGATTTGGTTTATTGATGTCATCGGCAATCATGTTATATTATGAATTAGGTGGAGGAATATATAAACATGCACGATTATCAATATTAGTACTAACAATTTCGCAAATGATCCCACCATTATTATTAGTCGCGACAAGAGACTTAGACGCCAAATCCAGATTAATTATAGTAATATTAGTGATAGTGCCGGTAAATGCGATATTATTAGCAACGTACGAGGATATGAGACGTAAAACTGGTCAAGATAATAATGCATCATATAAGACATTAATTTCAATATTAATACTAATTGGGAATATTATATCTTCCGTGGTCACGTATCTGTCATTGTCAGGTAATGGAAGTGCAAAAGCAGTCATATTTTCAGTCGTATTATTCATTGTATTAATGGTTATGTCATCAGGTACTGCAATTAATCGTAAAATGAGAGATTTTGGCCGAACAATGGCGCAGAAAAGAGAACGTGTAATCTATACGAATGTAGATGTGGCAGATGATGATGATAATTCCGATACAGTTGAATCGGTGCCAGTAATAGTAAGTAATGTAGTCAATGTTGAATTGATATTAGACAGTGGCGACGATGATCGTAAAGATGACCGTGACGAAAATGACGAAAAATATCAAGAAGAAGAAAAGCAAGCTGTAGAGCGCCGTGTCGTCATCATTAGAAGATCCAGACCAATCGAGGAAATCCAAACAGATATATGTAATTATGATGCTGATCATGAAGACAATGACGATAGCGGCAATGATGCTAATAATGATAATAATACAACTGGTAGCAAACTTAGTCTCGTAGGTAACTATGCAAGTGAAGATCGTGACAGTATTGATACCATTGATATTGAAATCAGCGACGTAAGCGACGTAAAAGATGGTGACATACTATATTCCGGAGACAGTCTATCAGAATTCGAAAGCAGCATCGATAGCTGCTATGCAGTGCCTGACCGTGATGAAGATGAAGAGAAACGCGATCAATTATAATTTGTTGTATGTTCAATTAATAGTAATATTTGTGACGTTTGATTTTAAGTTTAGCCAATGAGCGTTTGTCACATTCATATAATAGTTAATATCGTTTTTTTACGTATTTTATCTTTTTTATATATATGGCCGTATTGGGTCATCCTGGCCAAGCTACGCTTGGTCTGTAATTTTATCGTTTTTCCATACCGACTTTATCCGCTAGTTGATGAAGTCATTTTCTATTATCTTTTTTTACCGTATATATAATTATTATACATTCCTAAATTTTTTATCTGACCTTTTTTGTTATCTTTTTTGTCTGACCCTTTTTGTCCGTTTTTTCATATTTTTCACATATAAACAGCATGCACAACCACGAGGAAGGACAGAGCTAATCCTTTCCACAGCACCTCTCCATGGGGCTCTGTCCGTTGGCCTTTCCACCCAACATCCTCGCCTTTCTTTTTGGAATAGTCAGATCGGTCTTAATTCAGCCATTCTGGTGAACCTCTTTGTTTTTAAATCCAACTGGTCGTTTCCCACCCGGCCAGGGGTTTTGCTTTTTGGGACTTTTTTTTGCAGCCACATCCTTTCAAACACACACAAACTCATTCTTTTCCACCACCCTTGGCAGTACCACCTCCCTGCCAGGGCTCCATTCCACATGGGGATTTCCTCAATCCCTCCAATTTCCACTGACTTTCCTCGTCAGCCTTTCCTCCAATTTTCCTTCCCGACTGATTCCATTCTTTCTTTTCCACCACCCTCGGCAGTACCACCTCCCTGCCAGGGCCCCATCCACTCCTTTCTTTCCCAACCTCCACTGGTCCTTCGTGGTCAGCCTTTCCTCCATTCACTCCCATCCCTGCCCCACGGGCAGGGCAGTCGGGAAGGGGATTGCGAATGTCCATCTTCGCAATCCGTCTCGAGCCCACAGGAACGTATTCTTCCTGTGGCTCGACCCCTCAAGCGTTTGGTTCTGCCAGCCAGGCCGCACGTTTGATCGGTCCCTCCCGACTGTCTTTTTTTATTTTCTCCCTTTTCCTTTTTTCCTTTTCTTATTTTTTCTCTATCTTTCCCTTTCTACCTTCTTTCTCTTTTTTTCATATATATATTTTATATTCCTCTTTCTTCTTTCTTCTTTCTTCTTTTTTCTTTTTTCTTTTTTCTTCTTTTTTTCTCACCCCACTTTCTATATTTTCTGGAAAAACGTAGCTCCAAGTGTCCTGGAGTCCTGCGTTTTTTTATGACTTCGGATAGAACAAACAGGGAACGTTCCGTGCAGGAGAACGATGCGCCAGGCCTAGGCGCGCAAGCGGCGGCGGGCACTGGCGGGCGCCGCGGTGGGAGTTGGCAGCACCCGCCGCCAGGCGCGGACGGCCCGCGGACAGTCGCAGCGGGCCGAATGATAGCGGGCTCAGAGGAGGTGCGGTCCGGCGAGGCGGGTCCTAGGTCCTCTCATCGCGTTGCGAGGGGCGGCTCGGCCGGGAGCCGGCGCCTATTCGATCGGCGGCAAGTCGCCCCGGTTCCACGCAGCGCGGGTCTCCTCGGCAAAAGCCGTCAGGCACCCTTCGCTGATCGCGTGTCGAATATCCGCCATCAGCCGCTGATAATAAGCGAGGTTGTTCCAGGTCAGCAGCATACCGGCCAGCGGTTCGCCGGCGCGGACGAGGTGATGCAGATAGGCGCGGCTAATAGTCGCGGCTGGCCGGGCAGTCGCTCTCGGGATCGAGCGGCCGGTGATCCTCCGCATGGCGGGCGTTCTTCAGGTTGATGCGGCCGAAGCGGCTGAAAGCCAGGCCATGGCGCCCCGCCCGCGTCGGCATGACGCAGTCGAACATGTCGACCCCGCGCTGCACGGAACTCCAGAATGTCGTCGGGGGTGCCGACGCCCATCAGATAGCGCGGCCGGTCCGCCGGCAGCGACGGCACGACCGTCTCGATCATTTCGAACATCACGGCCTGCGGCTCCCCGACGGCGAGCCCGCCAATGGCATACCCCTTCAAGTCCATCGCTGCGAGGCCTTCCGCCGATTCCACGCCGCAGGCGCGGATTGTCGCCGCCCTGGACGATGCCGAACATCGCCCTTGCCGGGCTGGTCGCCGAAGGCGGCCTTGCAGCGCTCTGCCCAGCGCAGCGAAAGCTCCATCGCCCGCGCGATCTCCTTCTCGGTCGGCCGGCAGGGCGATGCACTCGTCGAGCTGCATCTGGATGTCGGAGCCAGCAGCCCCTGGATCTCGATCGACCGTTCCGGGCGTCATGAAATGTTGCGAGCCGTCGATGTGGCTCTGAAACGTCACGCCTTCCTCGTTGATCTTGCGCAGATCCGACAGGGACATCACCTGAAACCCGCCGCTATCGGTCAGGATCGGATGGGGCCAGCGGACGAAGTCGTGCAGTCCGCCGAGCCGCGCCACGCGCTCGGCGCCCGGCCGCAGCATCAGATGATAGGTGTTGCCGAGGATGATGTCGGCGCCGAGATCGCGCACCTGGTCGGGATACATCGCCTTGACCGTGCCGGCCGTGCCGACCGGCATGAAGGCGGGTGTGCGGATCGTCGCCGCGCGGCATGTCGGATTCGCCCGCGCGCCGCGCCATCCCGGGCAAGCGCGTGAAGCTGAAACGTCGTCGGCTCATTCGGGTCGGTCATCGGTGCGTCTTTCCGGAAAAGCAGGCAGGCATCGCCATAGGAATAGAACCGGTAGCCGCTCTCGATCGCGTGGCGCGTAGGCCGCCTGCATCGTGTCGAGACCCTGAAAAGGCGCAGACCAGCATGAAGAGCGTCGAGCGCGGCAGATGGAAATTCGTCATCAGCACGTCGATGGCCCGAAAGCGGTAGCCCGGCGTGATGAAGATGTCGGTCGCGCCGGACCACGTGCCGGATCGTTCCGTCCTCGTCCGCCGCGCTTTCGAGGAGCCGCAGCGAGGTCGTGCCGACGGCGACGATCCGCCCGCCTCTCTCGCGCACCTCGTTGAGCGCCGCGGCCGTTTCCTCGCTGAGCGTGCCGCGCTCCGAATGCATCGCATGCTCGTCCGTATCGTCCGCCTTGACCGGCAGGAACGTGCCGGCGCCGACATGCAGCGTCACGAAGTGCTGTTCGATTCCCGCCTCGTCCAGCCTGCGTCCATCAGGCCCGGTGTGAAGTGAAGCCCGGCGGTCGGCGCGGCAACCGCGCCCTCTTCGCGGGCATAGACGGTCTGATAGTCGGTGCGGTCGCGATCATCGGGCGGCGCGCTTGCGCTGAAATATAGGGCGGCAGCGGCACCTCGCCGCGCCGTATGCATGCGCTTCGTCGAGCGCCGGCACCGGTGAGGTCGAAGGTCAGCGTCGCCTCGCCGCCTCGCCCTTTTCCTCCACGCGTGGCGTCGAGCGTGCCGAGCAGACAGGCCGAATTGCTCGTGGCCGAAAACGGATGCGGTCGCCGACCTGCAGCGCTTGCGCGCGGCCGGATGAAGGCTTTCCAGCGATGGCCGTCGAGGCGCATGTGCAGCGTGGCGTCGATCGCGCGCCGGCTCGGCGCCCTCGCCGCTCGCGCCGCCCTTCGAGCTGCGCCGGGATCGACCTTGGTGTCGTTGAACACCAGCGCATCGCCCGCTCTCAGACAGTCGGCGGCAGCTCCGTGACCCGATGGTCGGCAAGCTGGACGGGCGCGTCGGGGCGCACCACCAGCAGCCGTGCGGCCTCGCGCGGCTCGGCGGGCCGCAGCGCGATGCGCTCTTCGGGCAGGTCGAAATCGAAAAGGTCGGTCTTCATGGCGCGCTCCACTAACGGTTCGAAGCGCCGTTGGGAAGGCGCTACCAGCCGCCTCCCCCGCCGCCTCCACCGCCGCCGCCCGAGAATCCGCCGCCGCTGGAAAAGCCGGACGAGGACGACGATGGCGTGGGCATGGCCGATGAGACCGCACTGCCCATTCGGTCGCCGATGTCGCTGATACTGTCGGACCAGCCATGCCGTCCGCCCGGGCCGCTGTACCAGCTGGGAGACCACTGGCTGGCGGCGTAAGCGCCGCCGGCTGCGGCCGCGGCCGCAAGCCAGGTCTCGAATTTCTGCGTCCAGGGCTTTTCGAGATCCAGCGCCACCGCATAGGGAAGCAGCGTCTCGTAGTGGCTCGGCGACATCTCCGGCGCGCCCTGCAGGTTCATCCGGTCCGCCTCCGCCAGTTCGATATAGGTCTTCAGCCCCTCGATCTCGTCCATCTTGCGGCGACCGATCGAGGTCGGCGCGCCCATGATCATGAAGAAGAGGATGTTGATCAGCAGAAGAGCGCCGACCACGATGAACGACCAGTCCAGCGTCGCCTCCGAGAGCAGTTCGAACAGCGCGCCGGCAACGGCGGAGAAGAGGCCGAAAGCGAACACGCCGGCGAACACGAAGCTGATCACGCGCTTGACGATGTTGCCGCCATTGGAGCGGAACAGCCGCGCCACCAGGATCGAAAGAATGACCGCGCCGATGACCAAAGGGCCGCCGATCGGCAGCAGTTCCGCCGGCAGTCCGCCAGCGATGAGCGAGGCGACGAAGACGACGATGCTGAGCACGATCCCTGCAATCACCCAACCGGCATTGCCGTGATAATAGCTGTTCCGATGCTCGTTGAGCATTGCGCTGCGGAAGCCGCGCACCATCGATCGGACATCCTCCCCCTGGTCGCGATCGAGCTTCAGCCCGTCCGGGTGCGACAGGATCGACCGGGCAAGCGCCTTTTCGCCGACGGGCAGACCGGCGGCGCTCGCCCCCTTCAGCCGGCTGGTCGGCACGATCAGCATCTCCGATGCGATGTCCTCGAGGCGGATCAGGCCCTTGACCGCTAGCGACAGGAGCGCCGCGCTGGTCATGCGCTGGCTCTTGCCCGTTCGCTCGACGATGTAGGTGACCAGAGCCGGTGACAGGTCCTTCGGCACGTCCCAGCGCGGCACGATGACCCCTCCCGGAGGATCCCGACCGACACGGCGCCATGCCAGCACGTAGAACAGGGCGATCAGCGCCGTTCCCGCGGCGAGGATAAGTGAGCCGAGATGATCACGCAGGAACCACTCCCGTTGCTGTGCACTGTCGGGCGGTGTCACGGCGCCCTTGGGCAAGGCGACACCGATTGTCAGCCCCTCGCCCACGTCGAGCGGCGCTGTCGTGCGGAAACGGGCGCGCGACCCGTCCGCCGAAATCTCGCCGACAGCGTCTGTCCCCTGCTCGCCATAAGCGCCGGTATAGGCGACGGTCCGGCTGACCGAAGCCCCTTCCGGCGCGGCGACGGTCGCGGTGGCGCGGTCGATCGGAAAGACCCAGTCAGTGCCCGTGACGTTCCAGAACAGTTCGTCATGCGTGTCGAAGAAGCGTATCTGCCGGTCGGTGTGGTAGGTGATGACATATCGGTGCTCGCCGAGCGGCAGCAGGACATCGCCGTCGCCGATCCGCAGCCGCGTGCCTCCGGAGATGCCCTCCTCCGCATAAGGCTCCGCCTTGCCGTCCCGTTCCACGGAAAGCACATCGAACGACACCTTGTGGCGGGCGCCGTCCTCGCCGGTCTGGTAACGCGGAAAATCACGAAAGATGCCGCGGCGGATCTGCTTGCCTTCGACATTGACGATGATGGACTCACGGACCGTTAGCTCGCCGTCCCTGGCAATGGCGATATCGCTGTCGAAGGAGCGTATCCGTTCGGCCGCAACCGCACCAGGGACAGTGCCGAAGAAGGCCAGGCCGACGGCGAGCAGCAGCGCGGCGGTCTGGCGGAAATGAAATCTCGCTCTCATGGGTTCAGTTGGCGCTGCCGAACTCGACCTGCGGTACGGCCCGATCCGCAGCCGATTCCACCTCGAAATACTCCGCCTGCGAAAAGCCGAATGAACTGGCCACGAGGTTCGACGGAAAGCTCTCCACCCGGACGTTGAGATCGCGCGCGGCGCCATTGTAGTAGCGCCGCGACATCTGGATTTCCGCTTCCACCTCCTGCAGCGCTGCCTGCAGTTCCTGAAAGTTCTCGTTGGCCTTGAGGTCGGGATAGGCTTCGGCGACCGCGAGAAGGCGGCCGACGGCCTGACTGAGGAGGGATTCCACCGCCGCCCGCTCTTCGACATTGTCCGGCGCGACCGACTGCGCGCGAGTGCGAAGCTCCGTCACGCGCTGCAGGGTCTCCTGCTCATGCGAGGCATAGCCCTTGACCGTGTTGACGAGGTTCGGAATGAGATCGGCGCGCCGCTTGAGCTGGACGTCGATGCCGCTCCACGCCTCGCGCACCATCTGCCGCGCCTTCACCAGTCCGTTGTAGATGGCGATGACATAGACCGCGATCGCGGCGACGACGGCGAGAACACCCAACGCAACCATATCCATCCCCTCAAGCTGGCTCGCCAGCAACCTAGATGATGCGCCGGAATGAGCAAGTGGCCAGCAAGGCGCGGTCGTCGCCAAGCGTTGGATCATTCGCAGACGGCAGAATCCGCGGATTGGGGTGCGGAATCAGATGGCCTGGATCAGCGCCTCCTGGCGCCGGCCCCAGTCGAACCGCCTTTCCATCTGCGAGGCGATCTGCAGGAGGAGATCCTCGCGGCCCGGCATTGCGGCGAACTGGATGCCGATGGGCAGCCCGTCCTCCGACTGGTGGACCGGAAGAGTGATCGCGGGTTGGCCGGTGACGTTGAACAGCGAGGTGAAGGGCGCGAACGCGAAGACCTTGCCCAGGAACGCCCTCAGATCGCCCGTCGCCGTATCGAGACGACCGAGCGGGATGGGCGGGCTCGACAGTGTCGGCGTGAGAACGAGATCGAACCGTTCGATCTGACGCATGATGTCGACGGCGATCAGGTGCAGCTTCGCCGTCGCCTCGTTCAGGTCCGCGCCGCTGATCGTCTGGCCCAGTCTGATCGTCTCCCACACCGCCGGCTCGAAATACCCGGTCTCCGGCGTTCTGCCGGAGGCGCTGGCATAGGCCCCGACGGTGGCGGCAACGCTGGATGAGATGAGTTTGACGAAGCCGTCCGCGAAGGCCGGGCGGTCGAACTGTGATCTGGCGCCGGTTCGAGGTGATGACCGGCCGCTTCGCAAGCCTTCTCCGTCAACTCGATCGCCAGCCGGCATTCCCGATCCACGGGCACCGCGCTTTGGGTGAGGTCGAGAACACCGATGCTGAGAGCGCCGGGATCGCGGCCGCTTAGATTTCGATAGCTGCCGACGAACGGCTCCGCGCGATAGGGCGCCGGATCCCGCCGGTTTGCCAGGCAGTCGAGCAGGCCGGCAGCATCGCGGGCGGAGCGCGTCACGACAAAGGCGTTGAAAAGATCGTGCCAGCCCTCCCCGGCGTCGAGGCCCGCGAAGACCCGCCCCCGGCTGGGCTTCAATCCGACAAGGCCGCAGCACGAGGCGGGCACGCGGATCGAGCCGCCGCTATCGGTCGCATGAGCGACCGGCACCATGCCGGCGGCGACCGCCGCGGCGCTGCCACCCGACGAGCCGCCCGGCGTCCGCGCGTGGTTCCAGGGATTGACCCCAGAGCCGTGGAAACGCCCTTCCGTTGTCGTATTGATACCGAACTCAGGCGTGTTAGACCGGCCGAGAATGCCGAGCCCGGCTCTTCTGAGCCGCGACACGATGTCGCTATCGTGACTGCAGACATGATCGGTCATGAACGCCGAGCCATGGGTCAACCTGCTGCCGGCGACATGCGTATGCAGATCCTTGATCAACGTCGGCACGCCATGGAACGGCGCCGTCGGGTCCGCATCGGAAAGCGCCTCCCGTGCCTGATCGTAGAGCCGTTCGACCACCGCGTTGAGCTGCGGATTGAGCCGTTCGATCCGCGCGATGGCCGTTTCCAGCACCGTCTCGGCGGCAACGGAGCCGGCGGCAATCGTCGCCGCCAGTTCCGTTGCGTCGAGAACGGCGTATTCGTCCTCCCGCATGCCCTTATGGCCGCCCGGCCCGAACCAGCGCGTCGGCAAGGCCCGTGGGATCGGAGAACATCATCTCATGGCTGCCCGCCGCATGGATCAGACGGCAGGGGCCGAGCTTCTGCAGCATGCGCGGGAAGAGTCCGAATTCGCCAATGGGAAAAACGACGTCCTCCGTGCAGTTTACGTAGCTTTTCGGAATCTGCATCTGAGCGAATTTCGAAAGATCGACCGTTTCCGTCAGAGGCCCGAATGGCTCCGGACAAAGTTGATCGAAGGCCGCTCTGGCAGTCGCTTCGTCGGCATCGCCGATGAAGCCGTCGCGAAAGACCTCCCACGGCGCCACCACCGTATTGTCGGGCGACTGCGACGCCATATGGGCGAAGAGACCCGCATAATCCGGCGGCACGGCATCCGTCAGCGCCTTGCCGCTATCGGCCAGGAGAGGCGCCAGGAAGACGAGTCGCGCGAGGCGCCCTTCGAGCGCCTCCGCCGCCTTGCAGATCACGGTGCCACCGGCACTGTGACCGACCAGCACGACGCCGCGCAGGTCGTTGTCGACGATGTAACGGCAGACAGTGTCGACATAGTCGCCCATGCTGACGTTCTTGTCGGCGCCGTCGCCGTGTCCGGGCAAGGTCGGCGCATGCGTTCGATGGCCTTGTGCTTCAAGTGCCCGTTGAACCGCCTGCCAGCATCCGCCCGTGTGCCAGGACCCGTGGATGAGAACGAATTCCAGTGCGACTTGCCCCATATGCTTTCCCTCCCGCATCGATTGGCTGGAAGAACGTTAGCAGCAGGGGCAAAAGCCGAATTAGGTTGACGCCACGGACAATTAGGCTGGCCTCACGATCTCGACCGAGCGCTTTGGGCAACCTGCTTCGGCAGCAGGCCGAACCTCGCCTTGAAGGCGCTGGTGAAACTGGCCGCATGGGCATAGCCTACCGTCTCGGCGACCTGGGAAACGGTCAGGCCGTGGCTCTGCAGCAGCTGCCAGGCAAACTCCAGGCGCTGCGAAGCGATGAACTCCGAGACGGTTTCGTTGTAGCGATGGCGAAAGCCATAGGCGAGCTTGTTGCGGTTGAGGCCAACCATGCGCGCGAGACGCGGAACCGGCGGCACATCGGTCACGTCGCGTTCGATGATCGCGCGGGCCTCCTCCACCCGGCTCCAGTCCGGCTCGCGCATGACGACCGACAGCGGCGGCGTCTTGTCGAGCATGATGCTGAAGGCGGCGCAAAGCATCTCTTCGGTCTTGGCCCGGATATACGGGACCCGCAATTCACCCTCATAGGGGATGTTGAGAAGGTCCCGTACCGCCCGGATCGTCTCCGCACCCTGCCAGAACCGCTCGAAGAAGAAGTGGTCGGCAGGCGATCCGAGGCAGGTTGCCCGAAGCGCCGGCAGATCGTCGAGCCGCTGGCGCAGACGCTCCGGACGCAGCGACAGCGTGACGCAGACCGAGCGCGCGTCGGGGCGGATCAGGTGATCGCAATCGATACCCTCCGGCTGACGGAAAACGCGCAGCTCCGTGCCCTTCAGATCATAGGCGCCATGTTCGCCGAAGACGAAGGTCGCGTTGGCGTCCATGCAGAAATTGAACCGCACCCAACCTTCGCCGCGGTAGCGTAGAGCGCCGGCCTGCTTCCAGTAGCATCGGCTGATAATCAAATTGCAGTCGGCGTCGATCTCGACGAATTCGACATCTCCGGACCCGGCATGACCGTCGAATGCAAGCCGGACATCGTTGCTGCCGAAGCATCGTGTCGAAGCATCCGCGAACACCGAATTGCGAATGGCGCGCCCGTTCTGAGCCAGTGAAACGGCCGGAAGGTCCGGCAAGTCGAGCTGCATGTTGCGACCTCCGATCGGCTCAGCGTCTTTGAGATTACTGGCCAACGGAGAAACTGCCAATGGCGCAGTCAGACGAGGCGGCTCTGCTCTACTGCTGCCTCGATGAAACTGGCGAACAGCGGATGCGGTTCGAACGGCCGGCTCTTCAATTCCGGATGATACTGGACGCCGATGAACCAGGGATGGTCGGCATATTCGACGGTCTCCGGCAGGATCCCGTCCGGACTCATGCCGGAGAAGCAGAGGCCCGCCGCCTCCAGCCGCTGGCGGTATTCGATATTGACCTCGTAGCGATGGCGATGACGTTCGCTGATCGTCTGGCGACCGTAGATGTCGGCGATGCGCGTGTCCTCGAAGAGCGTCGATTCATAGGCGCCGAGCCGCATCGTGCCGCCGAGATCGCCACTCGCCGCCCGCTTTTCGAGCATGTTGCCCTTCAGCCATTCGGTCATCAGCCCGACCACGGGCTCGTCTGTCTCGCCAAATTCCGTCGAGGATGCGTTCTCGATGCCGGCGAGATTGCGGGCCGCCTCGATGCAGGCCATCTGCATGCCGAAGCAGATGCCGAAATAGGGCACCTTGCGCTCGCGGGCGAAGCGCGCCGCTAGTATCTTGCCTTCCGCGCCGCGCTCACCGAAGGCGCCGGGGACGATGATGCCGTTCACCTTCTCCAGATAGGGCGCCGGATCCTCACTCTCGAAGATCTCCGATTCGATCCAGTCCAGATTGACCTTTACGCGATTGGCGATGCCGCCATGGGCGAGCGCTTCGATCAGCGATTTATAGGCGTCCTTGAGGCCGGTATATTTGCCGACGACGGCGATCGTCACCTCGCCTTCCGGATTGTGGATGCGCTCGGTGACTTCCTCCCAGCGCTCCATCCTGGGCTTGGGGGCCGGATCGATGCCGAAGGCCGCCAGCACTTCTCCATCCAGGCCTTCGCGATGATAGGCCATCGGCACATCGTAGATATTGGCGACGTCGAGGGCCTGGATGACGGCGCTTTCGCGGACATTGCAGAACAGAGACAGCTTGCGCCGCTCCTCCGTCGGGATCGGTCGGTCGGCGCGCACCAGCAGGATGTCGGGCGCGATGCCGATCGAGCGCAGCTCCTTGACCGAATGCTGGGTCGGCTTGGTCTTCAGTTCGCCGGCCGCAGGAATCCAGGGCATCAGCGTCAGATGGACGTAGATGGCATTGCCGCGTGGCAGGTCGTTACCGAGCTGGCGGATGGCCTCGAGGAACGGCATCGCCTCGATATCGCCGACCGTCCCGCCGATCTCGCACAGCACGAAGTCATAGTCGTCATTGCCGGACAGCACGAAGTCCTTGATCTCGTTCGTGACGTGCGGAATGACCTGGACCGTCGCGCCGAGATAGTCGCCGCGCCGCTCCTTGTCGATGATGTTCTTGTAGATCCGCCCGGTGGTGATGTTGTCGTCCTGGCTGGCGGAGCGGCCGGTGAAGCGCTCGTAATGGCCGAGGTCGAGATCGGTCTCCGCACCATCGTCCGTGACGAACACCTCGCCATGCTGATACGGGCTCATCGTGCCGGGGTCGACATTGAGGTAGGGATCGAGTTTGCGGATGCGGACTCGGTAGCCACGCGCCTGGAGAAGGGCCGCGAGAGCGGCCGCTGCGATGCCTTTTCCAAGCGAAGAAACCACGCCGCCGGTGATGAAAATATAACGCGCCATGGGTTTATGGGTCTAACCCGTTCGAATCAATTCCGAAAGTGCGGAATGGCCCCTTCGCACATCTTTGGACGCCATGCAGACCAGCCATGCAAATCCGCATGAAAGGGGCGACCGGCGGCCGCCCTCGCACGGCAATAGAACCATCGGTCGGCAGGCCGTCAGAGAACGACGACCGGCGCGCCCATCCTCACCTTCTCGTAGAGTTCCATGACGTGCTCGTTCAGCATCCGGAAACAGCCATTCGACGAGGCAGTCCCGATCGACGATGGATTGTTGGTCCCGTGGATGCGGATATGGGTGTCCTGCTTGCCCTGGTAGAGATAGATCGCGCGGGCCCCGAGCGGATTGGCCGGTCCGCCATCCATTCCCTCGGCGTATTGAGCGTATTTGCTGGGCTCGCGCTCCTGCATCTCCTTGGTCGGAAACCATTTCGGCCAGTATTGCTTGTCGCCGACGGTCGTTTCGCCGGTGAAACCAAGCCCCTCGCGGCCGACGGCCACGCGATACCGCGTCGCGGTGCGGCGGTTTTCGACGAAGAACAGTTCGCGCGCCTTGCTGTTGATTACGATCGTGCCGGGCTTGTAGCCGGAAAACGGCACGCTCTGCGGCTGCATGTCCGAGCGGCCGCTCTTGCTCGTCCTTGTCGAGGCAAGGGCCACGTCCCGGTCTCGATCCCTGTTGACCCGCCGTTCCTCGTCGGCGATCCGGCCCTTCTCGTCCTTGCGGAAAATCCGGAAGATACCGGGCAGGCCGTCATCGCCGTCGCTCATCCGCAGCCCGGTCGGCTGCGCCGGTTTGCTCGGGGCGGTCTGCTTCGCCAGCGCCGGCGTCTTCTTAGGGGCCGTGCGGACCATCCGGTCCTTCGATGCCTTTGCCTTTGCGCCCTGCGCGGCGCCGGTCGCCGGTGCGACACTGATCCTGACGCCCTGGACGACGATATATTCTGCGTGGACCGGCCCGGCGCTGAGACCATAGAGCGCGAAAGCCGCCACCATCGCGGATAGAAAATTCTTCATGGCGAATCCCTCTGAAACCGAGGTCCGCTTCACGGATCGACGGCTACTCGATCATGCCGCAGTCGCGGCATTCTGCACAGTGCATATGATTGCACCGCGCTCACATGGTTGAAGGACGATGCAGTTTTGCAACGTGAGAGAGTAGACCAGCGGGAGGTGGAGTTACCCGCCCGAAGGCACCGCGGGACTCTGGTCCTGGATCGGCTGGCTCTGCGGCTCGGGCTGCGTCTGTTCGCCAGTCGGCGCTGGCGCCTCTGCGGGCGCCCCGGAGGGAAGCGCGTCGCCGCCGGTGGGAATGCCGGCTTCCGGCTGGGCGGGCTGCTCGTCCGGCTGGCCCGAGATGCCCCCACCAAGCTGGTCGAGCAGATTACCGCCGTCTTCGTTCTGCCCGCCCTGGCTGTTCTGCTGGATCTGGTCGAGAATATCCGTGGGCCGCTCGCTGTACCGCGCCAGAACCGAAAGGCCGAGCGAAGTCGCGAAGAAGAGTGCGGCAAGGATCGCCGTCGTCCGCGTCAGCGTGTTGGCTGTGCCGCGCGCGCTCATGAATCCGGATCCACCGCCAATGCCGAGGCCTCCCCCCTCCGACCGCTGGATCAGGACGAGTCCGCAGAGCGCAACGACGATGATGAGGTGAATGACGATCAGGACGGTAGACATGATGTTCCAATGATGATGAGGCGGCGATCGGGTCGCAGCCGCGCGCTTCTAACGCCAAACGTTTCCAGTTCCAACCCCGGCGCGGCTAGTCGGCATAGACGGCTGCGACGCCGAGGAAATCCTGCGCCTTGAGGCTTGCTCCACCGATCAGCGCACCGTCGACATTGGCGACCGCCATGAGTTCGGCGGCGTTTGCCGGTTTGACGGAGCCGCCATAGAGAATGCGTACCGACTTGCCGCCATCGCCGATCGCTGCACCGAGGCGCGTGCGGATGTGCGCATGGGCTGCCGCGACGTCTCCGGCCGTCGGCGTCAGTCCGGTACCGATCGCCCAGACCGGTTCATAGGCGACCACCATGTTCTCGGCGGTCGCGCCGTCCGGTATCGATCCCTCGATCTGCTTGGTCAGGATGTCCAGCGTCTTGCCGTCCTTGCGCTGTGCCTCGGTCTCGCCGATGCAGATAATGGCGATGAGCCCGGCCCGCCAGACCGCCGCGGCTTTTGCTGCGACCGCAGCATCGTCCTCGCCATGATCGGAGCGGCGCTCCGAGTGGCCGACGATGATGTGGGTCGCGCCGCAATCGGCAACCATTTCGGCGGAAACGTCGCCCGTATGCGCACCGCTTTCCGTGGCGTGGCAGTCCTCGCCGCCGATCGCGAACGCCCGGCCCTCGGCCGTTTTGACAGCCCGTTCGATCAGCGTCGCCGGCACGCAGATCAGACCATCCGCCGCGCCTCCACAAGCATCTTCGAAGCGTTCGGCCATGATGCGGAGCTCTGGCAGATCGGCTGACAGGCCGTTCATCTTCCAGTTTCCAGCGACCAGCGGTCGGATCGAAGGGCTCATCAGTTGTTCCTTCTGCGTCGTTGGGATCAACGGGCGGCGCGCGCCTCTCTTTACGCGAAAGCGCCGGCTATGCAATCGAAGATGGCTCGCTGCGGTGGCAGCCGAATGCGCGACAGCCGCCTTGATCCGGCGGATCGGAGCCCGTAAACCCACCGCACAACAGAAACGGTCGAACAAACGGATCTCGATGCTTCAGATGCTACGCCAGGCGGCCGGGACATGGGTCGCGAAAATCCTGCTTCTTCTCCTGGTCGCGAGCTTCGCGGTCTGGGGAATCGCGGGCCGCGTCAATGGAGGCTTTGGCGAAAAGGTCGTGGTGGCCGGCGATGCTTCGGCCTCGGTTACCGACTACCGCCTCGCCTATGACCGCCAGATCATGACCCTGTCTCGTCAGTTCGGTCAGCGGGTCACCCGCGAACAGGCGCGCTCTCTCGGCCTCGATGACCGGGCGCTGGCAGAGGTCGTCTCGGGCACGCTCCTCGATGCGCAGGCCGCCGATCTTGGTCTCGGCCTGTCGCGCCAGCGCCTCGCGCAGATCGCGGGCGAGGATCCGACATTCGCCGGCCCCGACGGCCGGTTCGACCGCCGCACCTTCGATGCCGTGCTTCGCGAGGTGGGCATGCGGCCGGAGGATTACCTGCGCAGCCAGTCGCAGGTCGCCATCCGCCAGCAGATCGTCTCCGCCATGGCGGACGGAGCCGACATCCCTGATACCTTCCTTTCGGCCGTCGCTCTCTATCGCGGGGAACGTCGCAACGCCGATTACATCGTCCTGACGCCGTCATCCCTTCCCGATCCGGAGGCACCCTCGGAGGACGAACTTGCGAAATGGTATGCGGAGAACTCGGGCCGGTTCGACGCGCCGGAATATCGTAGCATATCGCTGATCGTCCTCGACCCGCAGGCGATTGCCGATCCCGAAGCCGTGTCGGACGAAGCGGTAGCCGACGAATATGAGCGGACGAAGAGCCGCTATGGTCAGCCCGAGCGCCGCACGGTCCAGCAGATTCTCTACCCTGACCGCGCGGCAGCCGAGGCTGCGCTCGCCAAGCTGGAAGGCGACGGAGATTTCGACACGCTGCTGGCCGACGCCGGCCGCACGGCCTCCCAGGCAAGTCTCGGCAGTGTCGCCAGGACGGACATACCCGACCCCGCCATTGCCGATGCCGCCTTTTCGCTCGACGGGATCGGCACGACCGGCATCGTCGAGGGCAAGTTCGGACCGGCCATCCTGAGAGTGACCGCAGTGACACCCGAATCCGTCAAGCCGCTCAGTGAGGTCTCGGACGAGGTCCGGCAGGAGATGGCCCTCTTGGAGGCCCGCAACGATCTGCTTGACCGCTATGATTCCTACGAGGATGCCCGCGCCGGCGGCGCGACACTGGCCGAAGCCGCCGAGAAGATCGGCGTGCCGGTCCGGCGCATCGAGGCCATCGACGCCGAAGGCCGTGGTCCCGATGGCGAGCCTATCGCGGACTTGCCCGACGCGAAGGGCCTGCTGCCGGATGTCTTTCAGGCGGAAGAAGGCCTGGAGAACCCGGCGGAAAATCTGGCAGGCGATGGCTTCGTCTTTTACGAGGTCAACGCGATCACGCCGACGCGCGCTCGTCCGCTGGAAGAGGTGCGTGAGGAGGCTCTGGCCGCCTACAGGCGCGCGAAGGCCGCGACAGCGGTTGCCGATCTCGCCACGGCGCTGGAGGAGAGGCTCGACAAGGGTGCCGAGCTTGCTTCTATTGCCGCGGAACTGGGCCTGTCGGTTCAGCATGTATCGGACCTGAAGCGCGACAGTCAGGTGGAGGCGCTGGGCGCCAACGCCGTCGAGGCGATTTTTTCGGTTCCAGAGGGAGAGGCCGGCCAGGTGCTGGCGTCGGGCGGCACCGACCATATCGTCTTCAGGGTGACCGAGGTCTTCCGGCCGGTCGCCAGCGGCGCCGACGCCGTTGCGCCGAACGAGCAGGAATCCTTCGACAGGGCCGTGGCGGACGATCTGCTGCGGCAGCTCGTCGAGCGTCTGCAGACCGTCTACGAGCCCCGGATCGACCGGGGCGCCGCCCAGCGGGCGCTCAGCTTCTAGATGAAGGACGGGATGAAGCACCTGATCGCCAAGCTTGCCGACGGCCTGCCGCTGAGCCGTGAGGAGGCGCGCCACGCCTTTTCCGTCATGATGGACGGCGAGGCGGACCCGGCCCAGATGGGTGCCTTCCTGATGGCCTTGCGCATGCGCGGCGAGACCGTCGAGGAGATCGAGGGCGCCGTCGGCGCCATGCGCGAGCGCATGACGGGCGTCGTCGCGCCTGAGGATGCGATCGACATCGTCGGCACGGGCGGCGACAATTCCGGCACCTACAACGTTTCGACTGCCGCCGCCTTCATCGTCGCCGGCTGCGGCGTGCCTGTCGCCAAGCATGGCAACCGGGCCCTGTCGAGCCGGTCCGGTGCAGCGGACACGCTGGTGGCGCTCGGTATCAATATCGAGATCGGGCCCGAGGAGATCGGCGCCTGCATCCGCGAGGCCGGCATCGGCTTCATGTTCGCGCCCGGCCACCATTCCGCCATGCGCCATGTCGGCCCGACCCGCGTCGCGCTCGGCACCCGCACCATCTTCAACATCCTCGGCCCGATGTCGAACCCCGCCAGCGTCAAGCGGCAGCTGATCGGCGTCTTCGCTCCGGAATGGCTGCAGCCGATGGCCGAGGCGATGCGCGAACTGGGCTCGGAAAAGCTCTGGATCGTTCATGGCAGCGGACTGGACGAGATGACGACCGCCGGCAGCACCGATGTGGTGGTCCTGGAGAATGGGGAGATTTCGCGCCGCACCGTGACGCCGGCCGATGCCGGTCTGCCGACCGCCGATCTGGCCGACCTGAAGGGCGGCGACGCCGAGTTCAACGCGAAGGCGCTACGGGGCCTCCTCGACGGCGAGAAAAGCGCCTACCGTGACATTGCTATCCTCAACAGTGCCGCGGCGCTGATCGTCGCCGGAAAGGCCGATGATCTGCGCTCGGGTGCTGAGATGGCAACCGCATCGATCGACGAAGGCCGCGCCGGGGAGCGACTCCGGAAGCTGGTCGAGCTCTCCAACAGCGGCGCGGCAAGGCGATGACGGACATACTGAAGCAGATCGAGGCCTATAAGCGTGACGAGATCGCGGCGGCCAAGGCGGCTGTGCCACCCGCCGAGATCAGTGCACGAGCGGCGGAGGCCGGTCCCGTCCGCGATTTTGCGGGCGGCCTGCAGGCGAAGGTCGCTGCGGGAGGCGTTGGCCTGATCGCCGAAATCAAGAAGGCCAGCCCTTCGAAGGGGCTGATCCGCGCCGATTTCGATCCGCCCGCCCTCGCCCGCGCCTACGAGGCCGGCGGCGCCACCTGCCTTTCTGTTCTGACCGACCGGCCCTCCTTCCAGGGCGCGCCCGACTATCTCACCGCCGCGCGTGCCGCATGCGACCTGCCGGTCCTGCGCAAGGACTTCATGTTCGAACCCTATCAGGTCTACGAAGCGCGCAGCTGGGGCGCCGACGCGATCCTCATCATCATGGCCAGCCTCTCCGATGACGATGCGCGGGCACTCGAGGACACGGCGCATGAGCTTGGGATGGCTGCCCTGATCGAGGTTCATGACGAGCGCGAGATGGACCGGGCGCTGGAGCGACTGTCCTCTCCGTTGATCGGTGTCAACAATCGCAATCTGCGCACGTTCGAAGTCTCGCTCGAGACGTCGGAGCGGCTTGCCGCGATGGCGCCGGCGGACCGGCTGATGATTGCCGAAAGCGGAATTTCCACATCCGCCGACTGCGCACGGCTCGGCCGCCACGGCATCCACTGCTTCCTGGTCGGCGAGAGCCTGATGCGGCAGGCCGATGTGACGGCCGCAACCAGGGCCTTGCTCGCGCCGATACCCGCCGAGGCCGAGTGATGAGCGGCGAGACCGATCGGCTGACGCATCTCTCGGCGGTTGGCGAAGCCAACATGGTCGATGTCGGTGGCAAGATCGAAACGGCACGCACCGCGATTGCCGGCGCGACCGTCAAGATGAAGCCCGCGACACTGAAGACCATCCTCGACGGAGATGCGAAAAAGGGCGACGTGATCGGCACGGCCCGCATCGCCGGCATCATGGCCGCCAAGCGGACCCACGAGTTGATCCCGCTGTGCCACCCGCTGCTCCTGTCGAAGATCGCGGTCGAGATCGAGCCTGACGAGGCGCTGCCGGGTCTCCGTATCCGGGCGACCGTCGAGTCTGACAGGCAAGACCGGCGTCGAGATGGAGGCGCTGACCGCCGCCTCGGTCGCCGCGCTGACGATCTACGACATGGCCAAGGCCGTCGACAAGGGCATGCGCATCGGTGACATCGCCCTGATCGAAAAGACCGGCGGCAAGTCCGGCGACTGGCGCGCGGGCTGAGGATCATGGCGCTGCTTCCCGTCGACGAAGCGCTGTCGCGCCTCCTCTCCGAAGCCGGGCGGCTTTCCGCCGAGACCGTACCGCTGGACCAGGCCGCGGGGCGGGTCCTCGCCAGCGCGATCCCTGCCCGCCGCGACGCAACCTCCCTTTCACGCCCGCGCCATGGATGGCTACGCCGTTCGAGCGGCCGATCTTGACCCTGGCGGCGAACCGCTTCGCCTGATCGGTGAAGCGGCGGCAGGCCATCCTTTTGCAGGAAGGGTCGGGACCGGCGATTGCGTCCGGATCTTCACCGGCGCGCCTCTGCCGGACGGGGCCGACACCGTGCTGATGCAGGAGAACGCGGAGCGGATCGCCGATGACCGGATCCGCCCCTCGCAGATCGAGACCGTGGGCCGTCACGTCCGCCGGGCTGGCATCGACTTCGCCGAGGGAGACGTCCTGCTGGGCCCCGGTACGGTGCTGGACTTCGCCGCGCTCAGCCTGGCCGCCGCGG
This sequence comes from uncultured Alphaproteobacteria bacterium, assembly GCA_963773525.1. Lineage (GTDB taxonomy): Bacteria > Pseudomonadota > Alphaproteobacteria > Rhizobiales > Rhizobiaceae > Notoacmeibacter. Next base: position 41,175 of record CAVZBM010000003.1, read on the forward strand.
GCTCTCATGCCGACCTTATGGTCATCCGCTCGCCGCGCGTCGCAATTCTCGCGACCGGCGACGAACTGCGCCCGCCTGGCGAAGACCTCGCACCGGGCCAGATCATCGCTTCCAATAGCTATGGCGTCGCCGCAATCGTGGCCGAGATGGGCGGCGTTCCGATCGATCTCGGTATTGTTGGCGATGAGGCCGCGGCACTGGCCGATGCCATCGCCCGCGCCCGCGGCGAAGAGGTGGATGTGATCGTCACGCTTGGCGGGGCGTCGGTCGGCGACCATGATCTGGTCGGCCCGGCGCTGGTCGAAGCCGGCATGATTCTCGATTTCTGGAAGATCGCCATGCGGCCCGGCAAGCCGCTCATGGTCGGCAGGCTTGGCGGAACGCACGTCCTCGGTCTCCCCGGCAATCCGGTCTCCTCCATGGTCTGCGCCCATCTCTTCCTGCGGCCCCTCCTCGCCCGGCTGGGTGGTCGTCTCTATGTGCCGCACATCGAGGATGCGGTCCTGGAGACGCCCTTGCCTGCCAATGGGAGCCGGCAGCATTACATGCGGGCCACCGCCCGCCGGGGACGGGACGGCTGGCATGTTACGCCCTTCGACGACCAGGATTCGTCGCTGATCCGCACAATGGCAGCCGCCAACGCCCTGATCGTCCGCCCGCCCTCTGCGGCGCCCGCCGACGCGGGCCAGACGGTTCCGATCGATCTCTGGCGACCTGACGCGGCGTCACCTCTTGCGGAACATGATGGGAACAGATAGGGTTCGTTCATTCTATGTATCGGTTTGATTCTGCGGGGCGCCGGAAATGCTGACCAAGAAACAGCGCGAACTTCTTCTCTACATCGATCAACGCATGAAAGAGACGGGAATTCCCCCCTCCTTCGACGAAATGAAGGATGCGCTGGATCTCGCTTCCAAGAGCGGCATCCATCGGCTCATCACGGCGCTGGAGGAACGGGGGTTCATCCGTCGCCTGCCGAACCGGGCGCGAGCGTTGGAAATCATCCGCCTTCCGAATTCCATGGGTCCGGCCGGCAACCACGGTTTCCGCCCCTCGGTCATCGAGGGCAGCCTCGGCAAGAAGGCGGAGGCGCCGGTTAGCCGCCCCGCTCCTGAAGCCGCCAACGAGGCCGGTATCAACGTGCCGGTCATGGGACGGATCGCAGCCGGTGTTCCGATCTCCGCCATCCAGAGCCAGACCGACAGTATCACCGTCCCGCCTTCGATGATCGGTGGCGGCGTCCATTACGCACTGGAGGTCCGAGGGGATTCGATGATCGAGGCCGGCATTCTCGACGGCGATACCGTCATCATCCGCGACGGCACGGTGGCCGACCCCGGCGACATCGTCGTGGCGCTGGTCGACGAGGAGGAAGCGACTCTGAAGCGGTTCCGCAGGAAGGGCGCCTCCATCGCGCTCGAGGCCGCCAATCCCGCCTATGAGACCCGCATCTTCCCCCCGACCGCGTCAAGGTTCAGGGTCGCCTCGTCGGCCTGATCCGGCGCTATTAGACGGGATTAGAAGGCAGGGCATCTAATCCTGGCGAGGCTTCGTCGGTTCGGTGCTTGAGGTGGAGGCTGCGGCCTCCTTGGTTGCGCGTCGTTTCTTCGGCTCCCAATCCGGCAAACCCCGCGCCGCGCGGCTCCAGCGGCGTGAACTCGTGCCAGGGCATCGACGGATCGTCGATCGCATAGGTGATCCGCCAGCCCGCCTCCGTGCTGTGCCAGAGCGCCGCCGATCCGTGTCGGGCGAGCTGCATCCGGTCGATTGTCTGCGTGTCGGACGAGCCGGCGCACGGCGCCGCTTCCGGGTGACGCTTGTCGCCGACGATGACGATGGCGGCGCGTCCGCACCAGGCGGGGCCGTCCGCAGCGTTCTTCAGCCAGACCACCGGCCGGTTTCCGATCCCGTCATAGCGGCAGAGCCGTTCGTCGCACCGGAAACCCCGCCACGTCCGTCCGGATTGTGCGGGGGATCCGTCCCGCGCGCCTTGATCGGTCCGATCAGCCGATCGGCCGCCAGCGCAGCCATCCACTGCCCGCCCACGAAATCGGAAAGCCGCGCCCGGTTCGCTGCGAGGCCGCCGTCCCCGGTCCCGAGGCCGACAGTGCGGCCATCGTCCAACACGAAACCGACCGGCTGCTCACCTGAACCGATGATGCCGATGCCGAGGAGCGCGATTGGCAGGGCGACCCAGCGCAGGGCGGTCTGCAGGGCGGCGAACAGGCAAAGCGCCAGTGTCAGCAGCAGGATCGCGCCGCCGCTGACCAGACCCGTCCGGTCGGGAGGCGAAAGATCGGCGACGAACCGCGCGACACCGAGCATCGCATCGATGCCGTACCCCATCAGATGCAGGAACGGCGCATCGAGACCGAGCGGCATCAGCAGAAGCGACAGCACCGCCGCCGGCATGACCACAAAGGCGATCACCGGCGCGGCCAGAAGGTTGCCGAGCGGAGCGAATGGCGCGAGCCGCTGGAAGTGCCAGAGCGCGAAGATCGTCGTCGCCGTGCCGGCGATCAGTGTCGTTGCCAGCACGCCTCCGACAAAGCTGGCCGACAGCCGTCCCAGCCCGCCCGACGGCCGATCCTCCCGCGTCGCCCAGCGGCTCTTCTGCCAGCGGCTATGGGCGCGATAGGCAGCGATGAGGGCGGCGGTCGCGGCGAACGACATCTGGAAACTCGGACCCGCCACTTCGTGTGGCGCGACGAGCACGACCAGGATCATCGCGAGGGCCAGGTTGCGCATGGTCAGCGCCGTGCGGTCGGCGAGCAGCGCCACGAGGATGATCGCCAGCATCATGAAGCTGCGCTGCGTCGCGACGGCGCCGCCGCTGATCACCAGATAGGCCGCCGCCGCGACGAGGCCTGCCGCCGCCGCCCATTTTCGTGTCGGCCGCCGTGCGGCGAGCGTCGGGAAGAACGCGGCGAGGAGCCGGAGAGCGCCGATTACGACCCCTGCGGCAAGCGCCATGTGCAGACCGGAGATCGACAACACGTGGGCAAGCCCGCTGGCGCGCAGCGCTTCGCGTTCTTCATCGGGTATGGCCGCTCCGTGTCCGACGGTAAGGGCGGAGGCCACCGCTGCCGTCGGCTCTTGAAGAACCTCGGAGATCCGCCGGTCGATCCGAACGCGCAGATCGTTGACCGAGGCCGCCAGCAGCCCCGCCAGACCCGGCTCGGCGCCACCCGGCACCGGCTCGACATTGCCGAGCGCGAAGCCGATCGCCCCGAGCCCGTCGAACCAGGCATGGAAGGAGAAATCGTAGCCACCGGGACGCACCGGTCCGGAGGGCGGCAGAAGGCGCGCCCGGACCCGGACGACATCCCCTGCATGCACCTCGCCGGCGCCGCTCCGGACGGTGATCCGGACCTCCTCCGGCGCATGACGAAGTCTCGGTCGCGCGGTCGAGATGATGCCGAGGGTCAGCCGATTGCCGCCATTCGCGAGACCTTCCACCGCGTGAACCCGACCGGTGATCTCCGTTGCGACGGGCGAGCCGAGCGTCGGGTGATGCCCCGCCGCGACCTCGAACGAAGCGGCAGCCGCCCCGGCGATGAAGGCGAAGAGCAGGGCGCCGGCCGCCCCGGCCGGCTGTCCGCGCCATCCATGCGCGGCCCACAGCGCCGGCAGGCTGATCACGAGAAGCTGCAGCGGGTGGAACGTGCCGCCGAGGGCGAAATAGGCGAAAGCGCCGAGTGCAAACAGCATGGCTCCGCCGACAAAGAGGCTGCCTCGTTCCGCTTCCTCCCTGACGAGCGCAGGAGCGAGATCGATCGTGGCGGCGACGGCACGGCGGAGAGACCTGCCGAACCAAGCGCCGCGCCGGGTTCGGGAACTGCGGTGGAAAGCCACCGTGTCTGGAGCGCCGATTTCGGCCGCAACGCTGGTCCACGCTTCGCGCGGCGGCCTGTGGCCTCGGCCAAACAGCACGCGTTCGTCGACATCGCCCTCTCCGGTCGTCGGCTCGGCGGCCATGGCGTCCCCATCCGGCGTTCCGGCCTTGCACCGGTCAGTGCCTATGCTACACGGAGCGCGCCCGCCCTGGCAAAGCCGTCGGGGAGGCCACCTCATCATACCGATTCCGGAAGACCATGACCGACCGACCCGTCACGCGTTTCGCCCCCTCGCCCACCGGCTTCCTCCACATCGGCGGCGCGCGCACGGCGCTCTTCAACTGGCTGTATCGCGCAGAAGCACGGCGGCACGATGCTGCTGCGCATCGAGGATACCGACCGGGCCCGCTCGACCGAGGAGGCCACCGCCGCGATCCTCGAGGGACTGTCCTGGCTGGAACTGGGCTGGGAGGGCGAGCCGGTCTCGCAGTATGCCCGCGCCCCCCGACATCGCGAGGTGGCGGAGCAACTGGTCGCTGCCGGCAAGGCCTATCGCTGCTATGCCACGCCCGAGGAACTGACGGAGATGCGCGAGAAGGCGAAGGCGCGAGAAGCGCCCGCCCCGCTATGATGGCCGCTGGCGCGACCGTGATCCGTCCGAAGCGCCGGAAGGCGCGCCCTTTGCGATCCGCCTCAAGGCGCCGCAGCGAGGGCGAGACCCTCGTCCAGGACAAGGTCCAGGGCGACGTGCGCTTCCCGAACAAGGACCTGGACGACTTCATCATCCTGCGGTCCGACGGCAATCCGACCTACATGCTGGCGGTCGTGGTCGACGATCACGATATGGGCGTCACCCACATCATCCGCGGCGACGACCATCTGACCAATTCCGCGCGCCAGACGCTGATCTACCAGGCGATGGGCTGGGAGGTGCCGGTCATGGCCCATATCCCGCTGATCCACGGCCCGGACGGCGCCAAGCTCTCCAAGCGTCATGGCGCGCTCGGCATCGATGCCTATCGGGCGATGGGCTATCTGCCGCAGGCGCTGCGCAACTATCTGGTCCGGCTCGGCTGGAGCCATGGCGACGACGAGGTGATGAGCCTCGACCAGATGATCGAATGGTTCGCGCTGGAGGACATCAACAAGGGCGCGGCGCGGTTCGACTTCAAGAAGCTCGAGGCGCTCAACGGCCATTACATGCGCGGCCGCCGACGCCGATGCGCTGACGCAGACACTGCTGGAGACCCTGCCCCACCTGCCGGGCGGACCGGAGCTGGCGGAGCGTCTCGACGACGGCAAGATGGCGCAGCTGAGGGCGGCGATGCCTGGCCTGAAGGAACGCGCGAGAGACGCTGGTCGAGCTGGTCGACGCGGCCGAATTCATTGTCGCGGCGCGCCCTCTGCCCCTGGACGAAAAGGCCGCCGGTCTGCTCGACGGCGACGCCCGCGCCCTGCTTTCGCGCCTGCTGCCGCGCCTTCGGGAATCGGCGGCTGGGGACCCGGAGGAACTGGAGCGGATCGTCCGGGACTTCGCCGAAAGCGAGGACCAGAAGCTGGGCAAGGTGGCCCAGCCTCTCCGCGCCGCGCTGACCGGACGGGCGGTGTCTCCGGGCGTGTTCGACGTGATGAAGGTGCTCGGACGCGATGAGACGCTGGCCCGGCTGGCCGATCAGGCGGCAAGGCTGACGCGGCGTTCGTGCTGCAGCGCAATCGACTGGCGCGGTCGATTGCTTGGCACGGTGCTCCCAAATAGGATAGTCAGAGCCCAAACCCTGCCTTTGGTGCGGCGCAGCAAGGAATTGGGGCAGTTTGTCAGAACGTGAGGAAGTCCTATGAGCGATAAGACGGCGAAACTGGAACTCGGCGGCGAGAGTTATGAATTCGACGTTCACTCCGGGACGCTCGGGCCGGACGTCATGGACATCTCCTCGCTCTACGCTTCCACCGGCGCCTTCACCTACGATCCCGGCTTCACCTCGACCGCCAGCTGCGAATCCGACATCACCTTCATCAATGGTGAAGAAGGGGTCCTGCTGCATCGCGGCTATCCGATCGACCAGTTGGCCGAGAAGGGCTCGCTTCCTCGAGGTCTGCTACCTGCTGCTCTACGGCGAACTGCCGAACAAGGAGCAGATGGACGACTTCGAGTATCGCGTGACCCACCACACGATGGTGCACGAGCAGATGAACCGGTTCTTCACCGGCTTCCGCCGCGATGCCCACCCCATGGCCATCATGTGCGGCGTGGTCGGCGCGATGAGCGCGTTCTACCACGACTTCACCGACATCTCCGATCCGCGCCAGCGGATGATCGCCTCGCTGCGCATGATCGCCAAGATGCCGACCATCGCCGCCATGGCGTTCAAGTATCACATCGGCCAGCCCTTCGTTTATCCGAAGAACGACCTCGTCCTACGCCGGCAACTTCCTGCGCATGTGCTTTGCGGTGCCGTGCGAGGACTACGAGGTGAACCCGGTCCTCGCCCGCGCCATGGACCGCATCTTCATCCTGCACGCCGACCACGAGCAGAACGCCTCGACCTCGACGGTCCGCCTGGCCGGCTCTTCGGGCGCCAATCCGTTCGCCTGCATCGCCGCCGGCATCGCCTGCCTCTGGGGTCCGGCCCATGGCGGCGCCAACGAGGCGGCGCTGAACATGCTCGCCGAGATCGGCTCGGTCGACCGCATCCCCGAATTCATCGACCGCGCCAAGGACAAGAACGATCCGTTCCGCCTGATGGGCTTCGGCCACCGCGTCTACAAGAACTACGATCCGCGCGCCAAGATCATGCAGAAGACCTGTCACGAGGTCCTCGGCGAACTCGGCATCAAGGACGATCCGCTGCTGGACGTCGCGATGGAGCTGGAGAAGATCGCGCTGACCGACGAGTATTTCGTCGAGAAGAAGCTCTATCCGAACATCGACTTCTATTCCGGCATCACGCTGAAGGCGCTCGGCTTCCCGACCACGATGTTCACGGTGCTGTTCGCCCTGGCCCGCACCGTCGGCTGGATCGCCCAGTGGAAGGAGATGATCGAGGATCCGCGGCAGAAGATCGGCCGCCCGCGCCAGCTCTACACCGGCGCGCCGCAGCGCGACTACGTGCCGATCGAGAAGCGCTGAATCCGGTTTTCCCGGCAGCAATTCATGAGACACCGTCGCGGTCGCCGCGGCGGTGTTTTTCATTGAGGGTGCCGACCGAGCTCCGACGCGCCTTCCGCTCGATATGGTCCAGCAGCACCTGCGCTCCGCGCCGGCCCGGCGATTCGGCCGACCTCCATCCGCCGGCGGATTTCGCGCAAAGCCCTCCTTCTGCGCCGCCCGCGCCGGCTCGCTCTCGAGCAGCCTCGCGATCTCGCGCGCAATGTTCGAGGCGCGGCCATCGAAGTCGTGCAGTTCCGGAATCACCGGACGATCGGCGACCAGATTGGGCAGCGAGGTCGACCAGACGGGGATGAACTGGTGGGCCCACCACGCGATCCGGTCGATGCGGTAGGTCGAGACGAACGGCAGTCCGCCGAGCGCCAGTTCGAGCGTCACGGTGCCGGACGCCGCGACGGCGACGTCGGCCGCTCGAAATGCCTCGTGACGGGCCGCCTCGCCAGTGACGAGACTGACCGGCCGGGGCCAGTCGGCGACGAGGTCGCGGACGGCATCCTCGATGCGGCTGACGGTCGGCAGAACCAGTTTCGGCTCGTGCCCCAATTGCGGCAAGAATTTCGATCGCCTTGCCGATAGCGCGGCAGCAGCACGCGCGCATCGCGGCTCCGTGAACCCGGCAGGATGAGGAGCGTCGGCTCGCGCCGACGGGCCGGTCGCGATGTTCGCCGTAGCTCCGTCGCAGGCTCTCCAGTCCGGCGAGCCGATGGCCGACATAAGTCGCGTCTGGCCCGTCGAGCGAGGCCAGCGCCTGCGGCTCGAAGGGCAGCAGGCAGAGGACGTGATCGATATAGGAGCGCATCGTCTTGGCCCGCCACTGCCGCCAGGCCCAGACCTGCGGGCAGACCAGATCGATGATCGGCAGATCCGGCAGACCGGCGCGGACGCGCTTGGCGACGCGGTGGGTGAAATCGGGATTGTCGACGATCAGCAGCGCATCCGGCTTTGCCCGAACGATCTCCGAGCCGACCTTGCGGATGTGGCCCAGCAGCTTCGGCAGGCTGCTCAGCACCGCCGAGATGCCTTTGATCGAGATGTCTTCCGGGTCGATGAGCGATTTCTGGCCAAGCGCGGCGAGATGCTCTCCACCGGTCCCGATCAAAGTCACGTCGCGGCCGCTGATCACCTTCAATTCGCCGATCAGGTCCGCCGCCAGCACGTCGCCCGATTCCTCGCCGGCGACGACGGCGATTCGGAGCGGCCCGTTCATGCGCCCTCTCCCGCCATGCCCCAGAGAAACAGTCCCGCCTCGTCTGCGGCGGCGATCGTGTCCTCCAGATTGAGGATCAGCGATCGCCCGGCCTCCACGGCGATGCCGGCAAGACCGGCGTCCGCGGCCTGACGGACGGTATCGGGACCGATCGTCGGAAGATCGCTGCGCAGATCCTGGTGGGGCTTGGCGCATTTGACCAGCACGCCCCGCCGCGTCGCCCCGATCCGACCATGATTCCGATAGTCCGCGACGCGCTTCAGGAGACCTTCCGTGCCTTCGATGCCCTCGACGGCGACCGCCCGTGTGCCGAACACCACCGCCGCCTGACCGATGTCCAGCCGCCCGAGCGTCCGCGCCGCCTCTCGGCCGACCTCGATCGACATCTGATCGTCTGTGCGGGGAGCTATCGCACCGATCTGTCCCGTCGGCGCCAGAAGCTCCGGCATTACCGCCTGCACCGGCAGAAGCTCGACGCCGAGCGTCTCGAGTGCAGCGTGCGCCGTGCGGAGCAGCGCATCATCGCCTGCACGCAGAGCGCGGACGGCGCGCGGCAAGACCGGCAGGAGCTTCAGCGGCAGGCGGATGGCGTACCAGCGCGGCCGCCGGACGACGCCGCCGCCCATGACGAGAGCGGTGATGCCTTCCCGGCGGATCAGACTGTCGAGGAGACGAAGGTTCTCGATCGGCGCGCGATGGACCGGCAGGCCGCCATAGTCCCGGTCGGCCTCGCCCTGCAGCGCCAGCACGACGGCCGGCTGACCGTTTTCGGCGAGATGGCGGGCGAGCAGAACCGGTAGATCGCCGCTGCCGGCGATGATTCCGATCTTGCCCTGCGTGACGCCGCCCATCGCTCACATCAACGGTGCATCGTCGCCGCCATCGGCCGGGCCTTTGCCACGACGGGGCCGCATGACGGGTCGTTTGCCGCGACTTTCCAGAAACGCGATGATCTCGGCGACGAGCGGATGGTCGCCGAAGCGTTCACGCGCCAGTTCAAGATTGGCGGCGATCGTGCCGTCGTCGGCGTAGATGACGGCATAGGCGGCACGCATCGTGTCGATGTCGGAGCGCTTCATGCCGGAACGTCGCATGCCGATCAGGTTGAAGCCGTGCAGGACGGCCGGATCGCGAGCGGCAAGGCCGAACGGAATCACGTCGTGGCCGACCGCCGAGGCGCCTCCGACAAAGGCATGGTGGCCGATCCGGACAAATTGCAGCACGGCTGTGAATCCGCCGACGCTGGCATGATCGCCGACCTCCACATGACCGGCGAGCGCCGCCGCGCCGCCGATAATCGCGTGGTCGCCGATCTGGCAGTCATGGGCGACGTGACATTGCCCAAAGAGGTGGCAATGCTCGCCGACAACGGTTTTGCCGGTGGCGTTGCTGGAGCCGAGATGCACCGTCGCGCCTTCCCGGACCACCGTATTCCGGCCGATCCAGAGGGTCGTTTCACTCTCGGAATCGTGACGGAAATTCTGCGGCTGTCCGCCGAGAACAGCGAATGGATGGACAACGCAGCCCTCGCCCAGCGTGGTCCGTCCGGTCAGGCTGACATGGCTGACCAGTTCGACCCTGTCGCCGAGCACTGTGCTGCTCCCGACATGACAGAACGGCCCGATCCGCACATCCGCGCCGAGCTGGGCGCCGTCCTCGACGATAGAACTCGGATGGATCGTCACGCCCATCAGTTCTTTGTCTCTGGTCCGCCGAGCATGGCCGACACCGTCGCTTCGGCGACCTTCTGCCCGGAGACGATCGCCTGACATTCGAACCACCAGATGTTGCGGCGCTGGCGCTCCTTCTTCACATGCAGTTCGAGCACGTCGCCCGGCCCCACGGGTCGACGGAACTTTGCGCCGTCGATGGTCATGAAATAGACCACGCTCTTGCCGCCGCCGCCCGTCTGACGAGCGCAGATCGCACCCGCCGTCTGCGCCATGGCCTCGATGATCAGCACGCCTGGAAAGACCGGCTGGCCGGGGAAATGGCCTGTGAACTGCGGCTCGTTCGCCGTGACGTTCTTGATGCCGATCGCCTCTTCGTCCTCCTTGATGCTGACGATGCGATCGATCATCAGGAACGGATAGCGATGGGGAAGAAGCCCGAGTATCTCTGCGATGTTCAGGCTGGGCCGCGAATTCGTCGATCTCGATCATCTGTCGTCTTCACCCTTTCTTCGTTCCACAGTCCGGGCGAGGCGCTGGACTGCAGCGGTCAGGCGGAAAAACTGCCGGGCGGGCATGGCCGGAGCGCCGGCCCAGCGTTCGCCGTCGGGAATGTCGTTCATGACGCCGGCCTTCGCTGCGACCTGGGCACGCGAACCGACTTTCAAATGGTCGGCGAACCCGGCTTGTCCACCGATCAGGACGCCGTCACCGATCGTCACCGAACCGCTCATCCCGGCCTGCGCCGCGATGGCGCACGCCTGGCCGATCCGCACATTATGCGCCACCTGCACCTGATTATCGACCTTGGTGCCGGCCCCGATCACCGTATCGTCGAGCGCCCCGCGATCGACCGTCACATTGGCGCCGAGTTCGACGCCGTCCTGGATGATCACCCGTCCGATCTGCGGCACCTTCTGGAGGCCTATCGGGCCGGGAACGTAGCCGAATCCGATCCTGGCCGACGCGGCAGCCGGGATGCAGGATGACGCCATCGCCGAGATGGGCGCACTGCACCGTCACGCTCGCTCCGATCGAGCAGCCGCGCCCGATCGTGACGTCGCGGCCAATCACCGCGTGCGGCGCGACGACCGTGCCGGCGCCGATCTTCACACCCTGTCCGACGACCGCAAAGGGTTCGATCGTGACCCCCTCCTCCAACTCCGCGCTCGGATCGACGGCAGCCTTGGGCGAAACACCCGGAGCGCCGGTCATGGGCGTCGGCCGGACGGCCTCCGGATGGAGCCGCGCGGCGACGACCGCGAAAGCCGACTGCGGCTGCTCGTGCGTGAGCACGGCGATCCCGTGCGGGACCTTGTCCTTGAGAGCCGCAGGCACAATCACCGCGGCGGCCTGCGAACCCTCCAGGGCTGAGGCATAGCGCGCGGCGGTGACCAGTGTGAGGTAGCCGGGACGCGCCGAGGCGAGCGACGACAGCCCTTCGATCCGGATTTCCTCATCGGAGCCGTTGAGATCGAGGCCAGCGCCAGTCAGCTCCGCCACCTGGCCGAGCGACAGTAGTGTATGGGGCGAAAAGAACATGCATCCCTCGAATCGAAAGCCCGCTACACCTCGCGGGGCAGCGGGCCTTCCATATAGCTTGAACCGGGTGCGGGTCTAGAAGTGACCGCCAATGCCGAAGCTGAAGCGCTGCACCTCGTCGGTATCCTTCTTGACGATCGGCTCCGCGTAGTTCACGCGCAGCGGCCCGAACGGAGACGCCCACTGGATACCGACGCCGACCGAGGCCCGCAGCCCGTTGGCTTCGTCGACCGGAAACGGCGAGCCGGCGACGGTCGCCGCATCGGCGAACACCGCTCCACGGAAGCCAAGGCTTTCCGGGAGCGCCGGCAGCGGGAAGGTCACTTCGGCGCTCGCTTGCGCATAGGTCTGGAAGCCAAGATGGTCACCGGAATCGACCGGACCGATGCCATTATAGTCGAAGCCCCGGATCATCTTGTCCGAATTGCGGAACAGATCGAACGTCCGCAGATCGCCGCCCCAGGAGTCGACGTGGCCGGCGCCGACCGTGCCGACGAAGGCAAGGTCGTATTCCTCGTTCAGAAGCGCAAAATACTGCGCGCGGGCGGTCAGTTTGTAATACTCGGCGTCGCCGCCGATGCCGGCGAACTCCGCCTCCGTCTTGGCATAGATGCCCTCACGCGGGCTCTGGAAATCGTCCAGCGTGTTGAAGGTCAGGCCAATTGTCGCTGCCGATGTGTGCCAGGTGCCCTGCGCCACATCCAGAGCGATGTAGTTCGAAAGGCCACAGCTATTGGCGCCGGTCGACGTGTTCGTGATCGAACAGTCGTTCAGATCGTACTCGTCAACCTTGTAAGTGTAGGCGAGTTGGGCCGATAGCGCTTCGGTAATCGGCAGGCCGAAACGAACGGTACCGCCGGTCGTCGCGGTATCGTAATCGTCATAATCGACGGTCGAACGGAAGAGATCAAAGCCGGCGGAAATCCGTCGTCCGAGGAAGTACGGCTCGGTGAACGAAACCTGATAATTGCGGTTGTTCTTGCCGCCGCTGCCCGCCAACCGGACGTACTGACCACGGCCGAGGAAGTTCCTTTCGCTGACGGAGAGTTCGACGCTCGGGCCGGCATTGTCGCCGCCTGTCGAATAGCCGCCGCCGACCGTGAACTCGCCGGTGCTCTTCTCAACCACATCGACGATCAGCACGACCTGATCCGGCTCCGAACCCGAAGCCGTGGAAATGTTCACCGTCTCGAAGAAATCGAGCTTCTCCAGCCGGCGCTTGGCGCGCTGCACCAGCACCTGGTTGAAGGGATCGCCCTCGGCAATGTCGAATTCGCGACGAATGACATAGTCGCGCGTGCGCTCGTTGCCATGAATCTCGATCCGCTGGACATAGGTGCGCGGTCCCTGGTCGATCGTGTAGACGACCGAGATCGTGCGGTTGGCGATATCGCGGTCGCCGCGCGGATTGACTTGGGCGAACGCATATCCCTTTCCGGCCATCGCTTCGGCGAGACCGATGATCGAATCCTCGACATCCTTGGCGGAGTAGGTGTCACCCTGGTCCGTTTCCACATAGCGGTAGAGATCCTCGCCGGTGACGCCGGCAATGGTCGAGTCGATGGAGATGTCGCCGAAGCGGTAGCGTTCGCCTTCCTCAACGGTGAAGGTCACGACATATTCGTTCGCTGTGTCGTTGAGGACGCCGTCGGACGAGACGATCTGGAAATCCGCATAGCCGCGATTGTAGTAGAACCGCCGCAGCGCCTCCTCGTCCGCGCGCAGGCGGTTGTCATCATAAACATCGTTGCGAAAAAGGAACGACAGGATATTCGACTGCTTGGTCGAGATCACGTCCCGCAGACGTCGATCGGAATAGGCGTCGTTGCCGATGAACTCGATACGCGTGATCTTGGTGCGGTCGCCCTCGTCGATGTCGTAGACGACGTTCACGCGGCCGTTTCCGACCTCGGTGACCTGCGGCGTGATGACGACATCGGCGCGGCCGATGCTGGAATAGGCACGTCGGATCGCCTCGACGTCCTGCTCCAGCGCCGCCTGGCTGAAGGTGCCGCGCGGCTGCAACTGGACAGCCGCAGCGAGTTTGTCGTCCTTGGCTTTCTTGTTGCCGCGGAAGATAACCGCATTCACTGTCGCATATTCGGACACCTCGACGACGAGAGTGCCGCCGCGCTGTACCACGCTGACATCAGAGAACAGACCCGTGCCGTAAAGCGCCTTGACGGCAGCGTCCACATCGGCGGCCGAGGCGTTCTGGCCCGGTTGGATACCGGTGTAATTGATGATCGTCTGATCGTCGACACGCTGATTGCCACGCACCTCGATCCGGCTCACCGTCGCCGCGAACGCTGCGCTTGTGCCTGCGACCAGCGTCGCGCCGATAACCGGCGCGGCCAGCCCCACGCTCAGCGCGGCAATCGAAACAGCATGGGTGAATTTGGAAGATGCCTTCATCGGGCTCACTTACCTCTGTGTCGTCTTTTCGGGGCTTCTGCCTTGCATACGGCCCCCTGAACCGTATGGCTGCGATCCCTGCACGTAACAAGGCCCGAGGTTAATCCTCGTTTACTAATTCTGCCGTCGTTGCATTCAGGACACGCCAATTCCGTTCGGATGGTAAAGTCTTCCTAAATGGCAGGAATCGCTCGATATCCATCCCTCACCCATGACCTAGCAGCCGAAAATGTCGTTGAACAGCACGAATCCCATAAACAGCAGAACGACGATGAAACCGACCCTGTAGCCGACCTCCAGCAGCCGCTCCGACACCGGCCTGCGCATCACCCCCTCGACTGCATAGAAGACGAGGTGGCCGCCATCGAGCGGCGGGACAGGCAACAGGTTGAGGAAGCCGATGCCGACGGACAGCAGCGCGACGAGTTCCACAAGCCGTTCAAAGCCTTGTGAAGCCGCCTGCCCCGCCAGATCGGCGATCTTCACCGGTCCGCCCAGCTGGCATTTATCCTCGCGGCCCGTCGCGAACCGCTTCATGAAGACCAGGGTGCGCTGCAGGATCGACCCGGTTTCGGCGATGGAGCGGACGAAGGCGGCGCCGAGACCCATCGTTTGATGCCGGACGCCCTCACTCCCCTGCGCCATCGATGTGATGCCGATGATCCCGATTCTGACGCTGTTGCCGGCGCCGTCGGTCTGCTCGATGTATCGCGGCGCCGCCTTCAGCACCGTCTGGTCACGGTCCCGCTCGACCAGAAAGGTGATCAGGTCGCCCGTGCGTCCGGAGACGTATTTCTGGATGTCCGAGAATTCATCGATCGCGCGGCCGTCGACGGAGAGGATCCGGTCCCCCGGCTCGAAACCGGCCGCCGCCGCCGGTGAGTCCGGGCGCACCTCGTTGACAACGGGTTCGATGACTGTGCGGCCGTAGAAGCTGAGGAAAACGGTGAACACCACGATGGTGAGGAGGAAATTGGCCCCCGGACCCGCCAGCACCGTGAGAAACCGCTTCCACACCGGCGCCAGATGGAAGGCCCGTTCCCGATCGCCGGGATCGAGATCGCTGTCGTCCGGCCGCGAGCTCGTCACCGTCATGTCGCCGACGAACTTCACATAGCCCCCGAGCGGAATCGCCGACAGCTTCCACCGTGTGCCGTGCCGATCGGTGAAGCCGACGATCTCCGGACCGAAGCCCAGCGAGAAGGCGCTTGCCCCGATCCCGCACCAGCGCCCGACGAGGTAGTGCCCCATCTCGTGAACGAAGACGACCACCAGAATGACGAACAGGAACGGCAGGATCGTCCCGACCAGCAGACCGTCGGTGGACAGCAATGATGAGAGGAGGTCGTTCACGTCTGCAGCAGCTCCCGTGTGATCGCCGCGCCGGTCGATCGTCAGCGTCGCAGGATCGCTTCGCCAAGACCGTCGAACCCGCCGAGCGACAGGCCGATGGCGTAAAGGCAAACGGCTGCCACGACAAGCCCGTCCACACGGTCCAGCACGCCGCCGTGACCGGGTATGAGGTGACCCGAATCCTTCACCCCCGCGCGCCGCTTCGCCGCTGATTCGAAAAGATCGCCAAGCTGTGACGCCACCGATAGAAGCAGAGCCACGGGCAGCACCACCCAGATCGCCGCCCCGGCATAGAGACTGATGACGGCAAATCCGCTCGCCGCCGCCAGCAGCGCGCCGCCGATCGCTCCGGACCAGGTCTTGCCGGGAGATATCCTCGGCGCCAGCTTCGGGCCGCCAATGGCCTTGCCGGTGAAATAGGCGAAGACGTCCGTCGCCCAGACGACCACCAGCAGGAAGATCAGCGCGGCGAGGCCGCCCAGCCCCGTGCCGCGAACGACGATCACCGCCAGCGCCGGCAGGGCGGCATAGAGAAAGCCGAAGGCGATCGGGTGCGACAGCGTACCCCCCCGGCGCACCGAAACCGATGCGATGACCGCGAGAATGACATAGACGCCGAGGACTACCGCCAGACCGATTGTGCCGGTCAGTCCGAAGAGCATCGCGATCGAAACGAGCGCCAGGGCGATTCCGGTGACGACGGGCCAGAAACGATCGCCGGCCGGCGCGAACATGCCGACCCATTCATAGAAGACGGCCGCGGTCGTCACGACAGCCAGCACCCGGAACGGCAGACCGCCATACCAGGTGAGAAGCAGCACGAGCGGCGCCAGGACGACGGCGGACAGGACACGGACCGAGAAATTGCTGGCGGCCATGGCAGGCTTTATCCGGTCGCCGTGTTGGCGGCGTCGAGCCCGCCGAACCGCCGTTCACGCGTCTCGAATTCCGAGAGCGCCGCGGCAAGATGATCATGGCCAAAATCCGGCCAGTGAGTATCGGTGAAGACGAGTTCGGTGTAGGAAGCCTGCCACATCAGAAAGTTGGAGAGGCGCTGTTCGCCGCCGGTACGGATCAGAAGATCGAGCGGCGGCTGCCCGGCCGTGTCGAGTTCTGCCGATATGGCATCCTCGTCGATCATCTCTGGGCTGATTGCGCCCCCGGCCACCGCCTCCGCCAATCGTCGGGCGGCACGTGCGATCTCATCGCGCGATCCGTAGTTGAAGGCGATGTTCAGATGAAGGGCGCGATTGTCCGCGGTCAGCGTCTCGGCTCGCGTGATCGTGCTCAGCAGATCTGCGGAGATTGTCTGCCTGTTGCCGATCATGCGGACATGGACGCCGCTTTCGTGCAGCTTGCGCAGGTCGCGATCGACGAAATGGCGGAAGAGGCCGAGCAGGTCCGAGACTTCCGACTGCGGCCGCGACCAGTTTTCCGACGAAAAGGCATAGACGGTCAGAACGCCGATGCCGAGATCGGCAGCCGACTGCACCGTGCGGCGCAGCGCCTCCACACCGGCCTTGTGGCCGGCCGAGCGCGGCAGACCACGGGCACTGGCCCAGCGTCCATTGCCGTCCATGATGATCGCCACGTGACGCGCGAGTGCCATTCGGCCCGGTTCTCCTCTGGCGGGTCAATCGCGCAGGTCCTAGACCTGCATGATCTCCTGCTCCTTTTCACCGACCATGCTGTCGATGCGGGCAATCGTATCGTCCGTCATCTTCTGCACCCTGTCGGAGAGGGAGCGACTGTCGTCCTGGCCGATCTCGCTGTCCTTCTCGGACTTCTTCACCGCGTCCATCCCGTCGCGACGCACATGACGGACCGCGACGCGCGCCTTCTCGGCGTAGTCGTGCGCGATCTTTACCAGTTCCTTGCGGCGCTGCTCGTTCAGTTCCGGCAGCGGAATGCGCAGCGTCTGGCCGTCGACGATCGGGTTGAAGCCGAGATTGCTCTCGCGGATGGCCCGGTCGAGGGGACCGACCATCGTCTTGTCCCAGACATTGACCGTGATCATGCGCGATTCCGGCACGGTCACGTTGGCCACCTGGTTGATCGGCATCTGCGTGCCATAAGCCTCGACGGTGATCGGATCGAGCAGATTGGCCGATGCCCGTCCCGTTCGCAGCGATGCCAGATCGCTCTTGAAGGCGCTGACCGCGCCGTCCATGCGGCGTTGGATATCGGAAAGGTCGATGGCGTCAGCCATGGGTCTTCTCCTGTGTTTGCAATTTGAACCGGCGCATCCCGCTCCTCCTGTAAGGCCGAACTAATGGGCCGGCACCAGAGTGTGTCGCCCCTCCCCGGACAGGACCCCTGCGAGACCGCCCTCCTGAAGCAGCGAATAGACGATGATCGGAATGTGCGAATCTCGGGCGACCGCCACCGCGGCCGTGTCCATGACGCGCAGGCCCCGCGCCAGCATATCCTCGTGACTGATGACTTCGAACCGTTCGGCATGCGGATCCTTGCGCGGATCAGCGGTGTAGATGCCGTCCACCTGAGTGGCCTTGAGCAGCACATCCGCGCCGATCTCGGCGGCGCGCAGGGCGGCCGCCGTATCGGTCGTGAAGAAGGGATTGCCTGTCCCGGCCGCAAAGATCACCACCTTGCCGGCGTCCAGATGCGCCATGGCCGAGCGCTGGTTGAAGGTGTCGCAGATCTCTTCCATCGCGAGCGCCGACAGGACGACGCAGTCGACGCCGGCCTGCCGCAGAGCGGTCCGCAGCGCCAGGGCGTTCATCACGGTCGCAAGCATCCCCATATGGTCGCCGGTCACGCGGTCGCCGCCCTTTGCGGCCACTTGCACGCCCCGGAAGATATTGCCGCCGCCGATGACGATGCCGATCGATACGCCCTGCTCCCACACCGTGCGCACATCATTGGCGAGGCGGTCGCAGATTGCCTGATCGATCCCGAAGGGCCGTTCGCCCATCAACGCTTCGCCCGATGCCTTGAGAAGGATACGTTTGTAACGAGGCTCTTCGGCCATTGGGGGAAGCTCGCCTTTCGCCATGGGTAGGGTCAAAGCCCGATACACGAAGGGCGCGGCGATGTCACGCCGCGCCCTCGATGGAATCCGGATCGGATGGGACGGTTACTTCTTGCCGGCGGCTGCAGCCACTTCGGCAGCGAAATCATCGGCTTCCTTCTCCACGCCCTCGCCGACGAGAAAGCGCACGAAGCCGGTCAATTCGGCGTCGTCGCCGATACCGGCTTCCTTGAGCGCCTGCTCCACCGTGACGTCGGGATTCATCACGAAAGCCTGCTTCACCAGCGCGGACTCCTGATAAAACTTGCGCATGCGCCCCTCCACCATCTTCTCGATGATGTTGTCAGGCTTGCCGGACTCGCGGGCCTGTTCGATGAAGATCGCCTTCTCGCGATCCGCGACATCGGCCGGAACGTCGTCCGGCGTCAGCGCGACAGGATTGACGGCGGCGACGTGCATCGCGACCTGGCGGGCGAAGGCGGCGGCCTTCTCCTTGTCCCCGGACGTCTTCAGCGAGACCAGCACGCCGAGCTTGCCGAGATTGTCGGCCACTGCGTTGTGCATGTAATGGGCGACGACGCCGTTCTCTTCACTCAGCTTGGCCGAGCGGCGCAGCGCCATGTTCTCGCCGATCGAGCCGACCGCTTCGGTGATCGTATCCTTGACGCTCTTCTCGCCACCCGGATAGGCGGCGTCCGCCACGGCGCCGGCGCTGCCGTCGGTGCCGAGCGCGGTCTGCGCGACATTGCGGACGATCTGCTGAAAGGCCTCGTTGCGTGCCGCGAAATCGGTTTCGCAATTGACTTCGACGACGACGGCGCTGGTCGCGTCGGCGGCAATGCCGATCAGGCCTTCGGCGGCGGTCCGTCCGGCCTTCTTGTCGGCCTTGGCGATGCCCTTGGCGCGCAGCCAGTCGACGGCGGCTTCCATGTTGCCGTCGTTTTCCTGCAACGCCTTCTTGCAGTCCATCATGCCCGCGCCGGTCGTATCGCGCAGCGCCTTCACGTCAGCGGCAGTAAAGCTCATTTTCTCGTTCCCGTGCATGTCAGTTATCTGGCGTTGAGGGCACGGAAGGTGCCCTACACCAGAAATGAATCGGTCTTGAAACAGGAGAACCGGCGACCATCCGCCGGAAGAAGGTGCCGAAATAGGCACGAGGTTCCGCTGTTTCAAGGCGGACGGCGGGCCGTGAGCCCGCCGCTACCAGCTCAAGATCAGGCGTTGCCCTTCAGGGCGTCGGTGTCGAGCGGGGCGCTCTTGCCGGCAACATCGCTATCGAGGCCCGGAGGCGCGGTATTGACGTTCTCGGTACCCTCGCCGCCCGGCGTCGGCAACGTCTCTTCCGCGGCCGGCTCGGCCGAAGCGCCGACGTCGACGCCCATCGAACCCTGCTGACGCGCAATGCCATCGATCGCCGACTTGGCGATCAGGTCGGCGAACAGCGCAATGGCGCGGGCCGCGTCGTCATTGGCCGGAATCGGATAGTCGACGACATCCGGATCGCAATTGGAATCGACCAGCGCAACGACCGGAATACCCAGACGCTTCGCTTCCTGAATGGCGATGGCTTCCTTGTTCGTGTCGATCACGAACATCAGGTCCGGGATCGAGCCCATGTCCTTGATGCCGCCAAGAGCGCGGTCGAGCTTGTCGCGCTCGCGCTCGAGGTTCAGCCGTTCCTTCTTGGTGTAGCCCTGGTCGTCGCCCTCGAGAAGATTTTCCAGATTGCGCAGGCGGTTGATCGAATTGGAGATCGTCTTCCAGTTCGTCATCATGCCGCCGAGCCAGCGGGCGTTCACATAGTATTGCGCCGAGCGCTTCGCCGCGTCGGCCACGAGCTCGGACGCCTGGCGCTTGGTGCCGACGAACAGCACGCGGCCGCCACCGGCGACGGTGTCGGACACGACCTTCAACGCCTGGTGCAGCAGCGGCACGGTCTGCGACAGGTCGATGATGTGAATGTTGTTGCGTTCGCCGAAGATGTACGGCGCCATTTTCGGATTCCAGCGATGCGTCTGGTGTCCGAAGTGCGCACCAGCTTCCAAAAGCTGACGCATGGAGAAGTCAGGCAGAGCCATCTCATATCCTTTCCGGTTGAACCTCCGCGAGCCAAAGGCAGGAACCCTGCCACCGGTGGACCAGACGGGATGTCTCCCCGTCAGGCCCGAAGCCCGCGTGTGGAATGATCGGCCAGATAAGCGAATTCGTGCTGCAGCGCAACCCTCGCGACCGTGGATCGCGTCAAGCCTCGTCAGGCAGCCGACGCGATCGACAATGCATGGCTCCGCGCGTTCCGCCGCAACTCGTCGAGATGGATCCCGCGCAGCAGCGTCAGAATGTCGTCATTGACCGGCTCGGGTAGTCCGGCGCGTTCCGCTTCCATCGTCTTCATCATCCGGTAGCAGACTTCCTGCACACCCATGTTCCTGCGCCCATCGGCGACCTCGCGCCACAGGCGCACCGCATTGATGACGGCGCTGGAGCCGGCAGGGGACAGTCCGGCCTTCTTCAGGACGGCCGCAAGCGCATTGCGCCGTCCCCTCGCCAGAAGCGAATCGGTGCGCACCCTGTCATCGTCGAGCAGGATTTGAAGGACCACGGACAGGAAGCCGAGTCGTCCATGTGCCGCGAGCCGGATGAGAAAGTGCTCGGTCAGGTCGCCGCGCAACCGCAGATGCTCGGCCAGGGCCGGATAGTCCGTGCGCGGCGTCGTGCTGACGAGCTCGATCGACGCCCGGCGGCAGGCTTCGTGCAACACCCGCTTTGCACGGGTCGGGCCCATCAGCCGTTTCAGCAGCGGCGCTTCGGTGAGAACTTCGCCGACCTTGATCAGCAGCAGGTGCCGGGCGTCCCCTGGCAGGTCCGAGCGCGCCAGAAGCGCCGTCCTCACCTCGCCGCACCGACCGAACCGTTCGGCGATCCGGCGCAGTGAATGGCCAGCAGGGCGGGCGGCCGCGTTGGCGATGACATTGAGGCAGGACTGGCGGTCGCCGATCTCCGCCAGAGCCGCGCACACGATCGGCGAAAGAGGTGTGCGGCGGGCGATGATGGCCTGCGCCCGGCCGTCGCCATCACGCACGCGTTCGACGAGGTCGGCATCGGACAGGAGCGGCGAACGGAGTAGCACATTGCCTGCGACGTCGGGCTGGTCGGCGGCCAGAGCGGCGATGATCTGCGGCGGGGCGCCGCGAACGGCGCAGAACACGTCTGCAAGGCTCGTGCGGACGAGCGGGCTCGGATCGTCGAGCAGAAGCGTCAGCGCCGCCTCCGCATTGGCGCGCTCGTCGAAGTCGAGATCGGATTGCAGCCAGGCCCGCGCCAGGGCGTTCGCGGCATGAACCCGCTGATCGACCTTTGCGGTTTCGAGCCATCTCAGAAAATGCTGCACGATCATGATGGTAACCTGACGCCTGGACTGACCCTCAGGATGACAGGCAAAGGTTTACGTACGGTTCACCATGATCGTCAGCATTTCGGTAAGGCTATTTCTTCTCGATCGGCCATCGTGGGCGGAACATCTCGAAAACCTCGTCGGTGGAGAGATAGTCCATATAGCCGAGACGCGAGAGGAGACGCGCTCGGGTCACGTCGAAGCGACCATTGTGAAGGGCCCGCTCGTCGATATGGACGCGATCACCTGGCCGGTGACGACGTGGTTGTCGGTGGGTCGGCCTTCAAGATCGAGGACTTCGCGCACTTCGATCAGCTTGCACTCCATCGACGCGACCGCCTCCTTCACCCTTGGCGCCGCAATCATTTCGCAAGGCACCGGCGTCAGCCCCGTCACCTCGAATTCGGAGACGTCGCTTGGGGCCGGGGTCGAAGACAGGTTGACCGCCTCGGCGAGATCGCGGGAGGCGACATTGACGGCGAATTCGCCGCTTTCGCCGGCCGCGCGGGCGCTGTCCTTCATCCCCACGGACGAAAACATGACGATCGGAGGCGCCGCGGATACGGCCATGAAGAAGGAGTACGGCGCCAGATTGTCGCGCCCCTGTCTGTCACGGGTCGAGATCCAGCCGATCGGTCGCGGCGAAACCATCGCCTTGAAGGGATCGTGTGGCAGGCCGTGGCCGTCGTCGACACGGTAGAACATGGCTGTACTCCTTCGCCGGTCCGGCATAGTCGGTGATGAGCTGGTCGATATCGGGCCTCTGGCGATCGGCGACATCCATGTCCGTCCGGCCGATATGCACGAAGCCGACCGCTCGCTCCTCGGGGCTTCAACCCGAGCAGGGCCGTGCCTCCGCGTCGTCGGAATACCAGTTGGTGATCCAGTTGGCGCGATAGCCGAGGCGCGCCAGCCGCGTGCAGCAGGTTCATCGCCACCGCGCCGGCGCACAGGAACTGCTCCCATTCGGGGATCGGCTTCGGACCGTTGTCCTTCGGCACAAAGACGACGCCGACGACAAGCGGCGCCCGCGAAAAGCGCTCTTCTTCCTTCTGGCGCGCTGCCTCCGACAAGCGGGCCGTCCCGCTCTTCGAGCCGCTTCGCCAGCAGCTTGCCGACCTCGACGCCGGGCGTCGCCACGGAAGAGGATGAAACGAAACGGTGTCAGCATGCCATGGTCGGGCACGCGGCTCGCAAGCGAAAGCATGGTGCGGATGTCGTCGTCCGGAACCTCTCCGCCCAGCGCGGCGATAGGAGGCGAGCGGCGATTTGCCAGATGCGCCAGCAGAGCGTTATCGGTCATGTCATCATCCGGATGTCGATCTGTCGTCGCGGGATCCATTGGCATGAAGGCCTTGAAATTGCCACCCGTCCGGGTTTGATGACGAAGACACAGCGTATCTCGGAATTGCCCTGACAACATGAAACGCTTGAAAATCCTCACTTTGGCGCTCGTCGCTCTGGCGTAGTTTCTGCGCGAATCCCCCATCGTCCTATGCCCAGTCCGCGCCGCGGCCACACGCCGGGCGGCCGCTCCCGCCACCTCCAATGAAGCGCCCCGACACGACTTCCGCGCGGAGGTCGGGACGCCCCCGCCGCCGCCTCCAGACGGAACCATCGCCTGCCGCGGTCGCGATGATCGGCAGACCGAACCCCTTCTCCGAACTGGATCTGCCGCGCATCCGCATCCGCCGCGGCAAGATCGGCGGCGGCGCGGATGGTGACGAGATCCCGCGGGCCAAGCCGCAGGGCGACGGCAATCTGCAGCTTGCGGCGCGCCTCGTGGTGGATGGCGACATCATTCCCTCTGGTCTGACCTTTCGGGTATTCGAACCGGAGACGGGGCCGGAAGGCAAACTGCCGCTGGTGGCGACCGCCACGGGCGGACGGGCAAAGCTGACCTTGCCGGCCGGTTCCTACCTCGTCCATGCCAGCTTTGGCCGCGCCGGCGCGACCCGCCGCATCAACATCGTTCCGGGCAAGGACAGCGCCGAGACGCTGATCCTCGATGCCGGTGGACTCAAGCTGTCCGCTCACCTGCCCGACGACAGCCCGATCAACGATCGCAAGGTGCGCTTCGCCATCTACGAAAAGCTGTCCGGCGTTGCCGGCGAACGCGGCCCGCTCGTCCTGCCGAACATCAAGCCGAACGCCATCATCCGCTTGCCGGCCGGCGACTATTACGTCGTCTCGAAATACGGCAAGGTGAATGCGTCGACCGGCGTCGACATCCGCGTCGAGGCGGCAAGCTGACCGACGCCTCGATCGAGATGCGGCCTCCGAGATCACGCTGAAGCTGGTCCGGAATGCCGGCGGCGAGGCCATTGCCGACACCTCCTGGATCGTCCAGTCCGACAGCGGCGAGAAACTCGCCGAACGCGTCGGCGCCTTTACCACGCTCGTCCTGGCGGGCGGCAACTACAATGTCATCGCCCGCAACCGCGACCGGTTCTATACCGAGCAGATCAGCGTCGAACCCGGCAAGCGGGCCGAGATCGAGGTGGTCGCCAATCCGTCCAGCGAGGCGGAGAAGCAGCGAATTCCTGCCGGGGCAGATCGATTGAAGCACGTCACGCGTCGCATCGGCAGGAGGAAGGCCCCCATTGCCCGGCGGTCAGCCGTGGGACAGCTCGCCCATCCGACACCCGCGCCGTCGGGCCGTTCTACGTCTTAGAAGACAGCCGCCTCACCCGAAAAAGGGCCCGTCTCTTCGACCGGCCCTTTCGCATTTTCGAGACCCGGGGTTGATCAGGCGGCCTCCGCCCGGTCCTTCTGCCGCAGATCCGGCGGCCTTCGCCTCGTCCGACAGCCGCGCGATCGCCTCGTCGAGCGTCATCGAAGCCTGGTCGCGCGAGCCGAGCCGGCGCATGTTGACCGTGCCCTCCTCGGCCTCGCGCTTGCCGCAGACCAGGATCACCGGCACCTTGGCCAGCAGTGCTCGCGGACCTTGTAGTTGATCTTCTCGTTGCGCAGGTCGGTCTCGACGATGCAGCCCGGCCGCCTTCAGCTTCTCGCGCCACCTCGATGCGCGTAGTCGTCGGCATCCGAGGTGATCGTCGCGACGACGACCTGCACCGGCGCGAACCAGAGCGGCAAATGGCCGGCATGGTTCTCGATCAGGATGCCGAGGAAGCGCTCCATCGACCCGCAGATCGCGCGGTGGATCATCACCGGCTGCTTCTTTCCGAATCCTTGTCGATGTAGAAGGCGCCGAACCGCTCCGGCAGGTTGAAGTCCACCTGCGTCGTGCCGCACTGCCATTCGCGGCCGATCGCGTCCTTCAGCGTATATTCGAACTTCGGCCCGTAGAAGGTGCCCTCGCCCGCGATTGATGCCGGTCTTGATGCGGTTGTCCTGGCGGCGCCGATCTTCTCGAGCACGCTCTCCAGGATCTCCTCGGCATGGTCCCAGCTCGCATCGTCGCCGACCCGCTTTTCCGGCCGCGTGGAGAGCTTCACCTCGATCTCCTCGAAGCCGAAATCCTTGTAGATGGACAGCATCAGATCGTTGATCTTCAGGCATCTCCGCCGGCGAGCTGCTCCTCGGTGCAGAAGATGTGCGCGTCGTCCTGCGTGAAGCCGCGCACGCGCATCAGCCCATGCAGCGCGCCGGACGGCTCGTAGCGATGAACATTGCCGAATTCCGCCAAGCCTTATCGGCAGATCGCGGTAAGACTTCAGCCCATGCTTGAAGATCTGGACGTGGCCGGGGCAGTTCATCGGCTTGAGCGCGAAGACGCGGTCGTCCTCGGCCTCCTCGTCGGCTCGGTCACCGCGAACATGTGCTCGTGGTACCAGCCCCAGTGGCCGGAGGTCTGACCCACAGCGACTTGTCGAGCACCTGCGGCGCGTTGACCTCCTCATAGCCTTCGCTGTCGAGCCGGCGGCGCATGTAGGAAACCAGGTTCTGGAACATCCGCCAGCCCTTCGGATGCCAGAACACGACGCCCGGCCCTTCCTCCTGGAAGTGGAACAGGTCCATCTCGCGGCCGAGGCGGCGGTGGTCGCGCTTCTCGGCCTCCTCCAGCATGTGCAGATAGGCGTCGAGCTGCTTTCTGGTCGGCCCAGGCGGTGCCGTAGATGCGGGTCAGCATCGGATTGTTGGCATCGCCGCGCCAATAGGCGCCGGCGACCTTCATCAGCTTGAAGGCGTCGCCGATCCGGCCGGTCGCGTCCATGTGCGGGCCGCGGCAGAGGTCGAACCAGTCGCCCTGCGAGTAGATCTTGACGTCCTGATCGGCGGGAATCGCGTCGACGAGCTCGACCTTGTAGGCCTCGCCCTTGTCGTCGAACACACGCTTCGCCTTCTCGCGGTCCCAGACCTCCTTCGTGAACGGCCTGTTGCGCGCGATGATCTCCCGCATCTTCTTCTCGATCACCGGCAGATCGTCCGGCGTGAACGGCTCGTTCGCGCGCGAAATCATAGTAGAAGCCGTTCTCGATCACCGGCCCGATGGTCACCTGCGTCCCCGGCCACAGTTCCTGCACGGCTTCGGCCATGACATGCGCTGCATCGTGCCGGATCAGTTCCAGCGCGCGCGGATCGTCGCGGGTGACGATCTCGATCGCGCCGTCCTCGACCGGATCGGCGAGGTCGCGCAACTCGCCGTCGAGGGCGATGGCGACGGCCTTCTTGGCCAGCGACTTGGAGATGGAGTTCGGCGACGTCCCGGCCCGTCGTGCCGGCCGGAAAATCCCGGACGGAGCCATCGGGGAAGGTGAGCGAAACGGAGGAAGCCATGGAATTCATTCTCCTTTTCCAGTCCCGCCTACGAGCGCGGGTGGCGTGGATGCAGCGGGGGGTTCACCCGCCGCATTTGGTCGGGATGCGGCTTAGCAACCTGCGCAAGCGATTGGAAGCGCTTCCTTACTCCGGCGGGACCGGATCGAAGCCATGTGTGCCGCCGGGGCGGCACTTTGCGACCCGCTTCGCGCCAAGCCACCCGCCGCGAAGCAGGCCGTGGCGGGCGATCGCCTCATAGGCATATTCGGAACAGGTTGGCTGATGCCTGCAGGCCTGACCGACGAAGCCGGAGAGCGTCAGCTGGTAAAGCCGGACCAGACCGACACCCAACAGCCGCGCCGGCGTCCTCGGCCAGGCGCCGGTATAGTTGCGGCCGCTCATCCTCTCAGGCCGCCTCTTCGGCACGCTTTCTCTCGATCTGGTCGAGACAGTCGATGACGGCGTCGAAGGTCAGCATGGTAGAGGCGTGACGGGCTTTGTAGTCCTTGACCGGCGCCAGATATTTGAGGTCGGCGAACCGCCCCTCCGGCGCAGCGCCGTCCTCCTTCAGCATGGCGCGCAACGCAGCCCCCGCACTGCGAACTTCCTCGGCGGTGGCGCCGATCACGTTCTGCGCCATGATCGAGGACGAAGCCTGCCCCAGCGCACACGCTTTCACCTCATGCGCAAAGTCGCTGACGACATCGCCGTCCATCTTCAGGTCGACCGTCACCTTCGATCCGCACAGCTTGGAGTGCGCCGTCGCGGTGGCATCGGGCGCATTCAGCCGCCCCGTTCGCGAGATGTTGCCCGCGAAGCCAAGGATCTTCTCGTTATAAACGTCGTTTATCATGGACGTCTTCCGTTGATCGGCACTCGGCCCTATATAGGGACCGAAGCCGCAGACCGGCAAGGCAGAGGGACAGGGCAATTGATCGCCCGCTCGCACCGGTCGGACCGGGAGACCACTCCCCCGCATGCCAGCTGTTTCGACCGTTCAACTCGTCGCGCCTTCGAGCGGGACTACGGGAGACACGATCATGGACGCCACGATCCACAAATTGGCGGAACCGAAGCCCCTCGACGACAGGCCGAGCCGCTCTGACGCGGAGGAGGCAATCAAGACGCTGCTGCGCTATATCGGCGAGGACGAGACCCGCGAGGGTCTGCGCGATACGCCGGCGCGGGTCGTGAAGGCCTATGAGGAGATGTTCGCCGGCTACGATCAAAACCCCGAAGAGATCCTTGGCCGCACCTTCGAGGAGGTCGCCGGCTACAAGGACATCGTCCTGCTCCGCGACATCACCTTCCACTCCCATTGCGAGCACCACATGGTGCCGATCCACGGCCGCGCCCATATCGCCTATCTGCCGGACGGCAAGGTGCTCGGCCTGTCGAAGATCGCCCGGCTGGTCGACGTCTACGCCCATCGTCTGCAGACCCAGGAGGCGATGACCGCGCAGATCGCCGATCAGATTCAGCACGTGCTTCGGCCACTCGGCGTCGCGGTGATGATCGAGGCCGAGCACATGTGCATGGTGATGCGCGGCATTCGGCGCGAGGGATCGGATACGGTGACCACAGCGTTCACCGGCCGGTTCTCCGAGGATTCATCAGAACGCGCCCGATTCTTCGACCTCATCAGGACGGGCAGCGGACGCCAGAGCCGATGAACGAGCCTTCCAAGCGTGCTGCTTCTCCCAACGGCGTGGCGGCGCCGTTTCCGGAGCCGCCCGGTGACAAGGCTGCGCTGGAGGAAGGTGCAATCTTCACGCCCCGGTTCGATGCGCAGGGCCTGATCACGGCGGTGGTCATGGACGATCGGGACGGCGCGCTTCTGATGGTCGCCCATATGAACGCCGAGGCGCTGTCACGGACGATCGAAACGGGCATCGCCCATTATTGGTCGCGCTCGCGCGGAACGCTGTGGAAGAAGGGCGAAACCTCCGGCAATCTCCAGACCGTCGTCGAGATGCGGACCGACTGCGATCAGGATGCGGTGCAGTTGAAAGTGCGCGTCGCCGGTCACGATGCAACCTGCCACACCGGCCGCCGCTCCTGCTTCTACCGGATTGTCCAGGCGGACGACGGAACCGTCCGTCTCGTGGGCGACGGCTCAAAACGTGTCTTCGACACGGCCGCGATCTATGGCAAGTAAGACCGGTGCAATATCCCTTCGCTATGATCGGACGCCATGGACCAGCGGAGCAACGATCCGAAACATCACCCTGAAGGCATAGCGCTGGCGCTTGGCGGCGGTATCGCCCGGGGCTGGGTCCATATCGGCGTTCTGCGCGCTCTCAACGAGTGCAGGATCCCCATCAACATGATTGCCGGCACCTCGATCGGCGCTATCGTCGGCGGCAGCTACCTCGCCGGCAAGCTCGATGAACTCGAGGCCTTCGCCCGTGCGGCCACGTGGCGCCGCATGTTCGGTCTGTTCGACCTGCGCTGGGGCGGTCAGGGCCTCGTGACGGGCGCCAAGATCGAGCGGCTCCTGCGCGCCTCCCTCGGCAACAGCCAGATCGAGGATCTCGACCATCCCTTCGTCGCCACCGCGACCAGCCTGCCGGGCGGCGAAGAGGTCTGGATCAGCTCGGGCAGCCTCGTTCTCGCCATGCGCGCGTCCTACGCGGTGCCGGGCATCTTCGAACCGGTCAACTGGGGCCATCGGCTGCTGGTCGACGGCGCTCTTACTGCCCCTTTGCCTGTCAAGGCTTGCCGTGTCCACAGCCCATGCCCCGTCGTCGGCGTGACGCTCTCCGGCGGCCCCGGCACCAAAGAGGTCGTGATCGAGGAAGCGCGGATCGATTCCGACTCCAGGAAGGCGGTGGATGCGTCGGGCGTCGAGGCCTCCGGCGGGCAACTCGGCTTCGGCGGCGTCATCCTGCGGTCCTTTTCGGTGTTGCAGGATCAGATCCTGCATTCGCTGATGACGAGCAGTCCGCCGGAACTTCTTCTTGCGCCGCAAGCCCAGTCTATCGGGCTTTTGGACTTCCATCGGGCCGACGAAGCGATTGCTATCGGCTATGAAGCGACGATGGCGCAGAAGGAGCAGATTCGGCAGTTGGCGCGCGCCAACTGGTTCGATAGTGCAGAAGCTGAACCGAAGTCCGATCCGGCGGCATTCGAAGAGCAGCACGTCAGCTGATTTCCGCAGCGTCTTCCACCCTGAACTGAACCCGGCGTTGCCCATTCCAGTGGTTGACGGAAAGCGTGCCCGCGAAATGCAGCGTCTGGCCGCGTCTCGCGGTGAGGAACCGGCCGAGATCGGCTTCGGCGCAGCGAAAGGCGACGGCGTCGAGACGACCGCCACTCTGCGACCGCAACCCGAGACGCAGATGGCTACCATCGCGCCCCATCGGCATCACGCTCTCCATCTGATGGCGAGCCAGCACGAAGAATGGGCTGGAATGGCCGGATCCGTATGGTCCCGCGGCCTCGATCCGCTCACAGAGCTCCAGCGTCAGTGCTTCGGCCGACAGCGACCCGTCGATCCGCCGTGCGGCCGCGGCACGAAGCTTCGAAACGGCGTGGCCAAGGCTCTCTTCGACGAACGCGCGGAAAGGACCGAGCTGTTCCCGGTGCAAGGTGATTCCGGCGGCCATGGCGTGACCGCCGCCCTTCACCAGCAGGCCCCGCTCCACCGCCTCACGCACTGCGCGGCCGAGATCGACGCCGGCGATCGATCGGCCGGAACCGGTGCCCTTGCCATTCCTGTCGAAGGCGACGGCGAAGGCGGGCCGCCCGAACCCGTCCTTGAGGCGCGAGGCCAGCAAGCCGACCACGCCGGGATGAAACCCGTCGCTCTCGGCAATCAGCACGGCGGGGCCGTCGCCCCGAGCGGTCTCCGCCTCGGCCTGTGCTCGGGCGAGTACCAGCATCTCCGCTTCCATCGCCTGCCGCTCCGCGTTGAGCGCATCCAGCCGTTCGGCGATGGTCCGCGCTTCGATCGGGTCGTCGGTCGTCAAGAGCCGGGCGCCGAGCGAAGCGTCGCCGATGCGCCCGCCCGCATTGATGCGGGGGCCAAGAACGAAGCCGAAATGGAACGGCCGCATCGGCTCGCCCAGCCGCGCTGTCTTCGCAAGCGCCGCGAGGCCGGGATTGTCCTGCCGTCGCGCAATATCCAGCCCACGCACGACAAAGGCGCGATTGACGCCGATCAGCGGCACGACGTCGCAGACCGTCGCCATCGCCACGAGGTCCAGAAGGCCGAGCAGGTCCGGCACCGCGAGACCTTCGTCGCGCAGAAACGCATTTGCGGCGACGAGGGCGAGGAATGTGACGCCGGCGGCGCAGAGATGCCCCTGGCCGGAAAGGTCGTCCTCGCGGTTCGGATTGACCACCGCCAGCGCGTCCGATGGCATCGGCCCGCCCGGCTGATGGTGATCGAGGACGATGATGTCGGCGCCGGCCTGCTTCGCTGCCGTGATCGCCTCGGCGCTGTTGGTGCCGCAGTCGACGGTGACGATCAGCGAGGCGTCGGCGGCGAGTGCCTCCATCGCCGCCGGATTGGGCCCGTAGCCTTCGAAAATGCGGTCCGGGATGTGGATCGGCACGTCGATGCCGAAATGGCGCAGCCAGCGGGCGAGGATGGCGGACGACGCCGCGCCGTCGACATCGTAGTCGCCGAAAATCGCCACACGCTCGCCCGACCTGGCGGCTTTCGCCAGTCGCTGCGCGGCGACCTCCATATCCGTCAGGCTTTTCGGATCAGGTAGCGAATCGCGGATTGTCGGCTTCAGGAACAGCGCCGCCGCCTCATGGCCGACGTTCCGCCCGGCGAGGATGCGCGCGACGATCTCGTCGACGCCTCCGCTCTGCGCGATGGCGAGCGCCGTCTGCTCCTGCGCTTCGGTCAGGCGGTGGTGCCAGGCGAACCCGGTCGCGCTTTGGCGGATATTGAGGAAGTAGCGGGCCTGCATGAACCGCTCTTACCACAGAGGCCATTCGCCGCCGCCCCTGAATGGCGCCCTGTTCACTTGAACTTGAATTTGGCGAGGTCGGAATGGCGGGCCCGGATTTCGCGCACCGTCCCGCTCGACGAGCGCATCACGACCGTGTGCGTCTCGATCCGGTCGCGACCGAACTTCACGCCGTCCAGCATGTTGCCGTCGGTCACGCCGGTCGCGGCGAAGATCACGTCGCCCTGCGCCATCTCCTCCATCGAGTAGATCTTGTTCGGGTCCGAGACACCCATGCGGCCGGCCCGCTCCACCTTCTCCGGCGTATCGAGAATGAGGCGGCCTTCCATCTGCCCGCCGATGCAGCGCAGCGCCGCCGCGGCGAGGACGCCTTCCGGGGCGCCGCCGATTCCGAGATAGATGTCGATGCCCGTTTCATCCGGGTCTGTCGTATGGATGACGCCGGCAACATCGCCATCGCCGATCAGGCGGATGGCGGCGCCGGTCGCGCGCACCTCCTCGATCAGCCTGGCGTGACGCGGCCGGTCGAGAATGCAGGCGGTGATGCGCGCCATCTCGACGCCCTTGGCCTCGGCCAGCGCTTCGATGTTCTCTTTCGCGCCCTTCCGCAGGCTGACGAGGCCGGCCTCGTAGCCGGGACCGATGGCGATCTTGTCCATGTAGACGTCGGGCGCGTTGAGCAGGCTGCCCCGCTCGGCAAAGGCGATGACCGCGAGCGAGTTCGGCAGGTTCTTGGCGCAGATGGTCGTGCCTTCGAGCGGGTCGAGCGCGATGTCCACCGCGTCGCCTTCCTTGGTGCCCACCTCTTCGCCGATGAACAGCATCGGCGCTTCGTCGCGCTCGCCCTCGCCGATCACGATCCGCCCGTCGATCGGCAGCCGGTTCAGTTCGGTACGCATGGCGTCCACGGCGGCCTGGTCGGCGTCTTTCTCGTCTCCGCGCCCCCTGATACGGGCCGCGGCAACGGCCGCTGCCTCGGTCACCCGCGCGATCTCCAGCGTCAGAATACGATCCAAGCGGCCATTGGCAGCCATCGGGCACATCTCCCTCTATCGGCGGCTGGCGTGGATGCGCCGCCCGAAAACGTCCGGCTTGTGTCAGATCGAAATGGCACTGGCAAGAACGACGAAGCGATCCGTTTCAAGGGCTTGCGAGGCAGACGAAGCGGTCCACGCCGCATTTCCGCGGATCGAATCGATTGAACCGATCCCGTGGATAACCGGGCGCCGCCGGACTCGGTGCGATCAGCCGGCCGGCTCCATCCGGATCACCTGCGCCGGGCCACGCAGATGGCCGTCGCTCTCGATTGCCGAAATCGCTTCGCGAATCGCGGTTTCCATCGTCGCGTGGGTGGTCAGGATGATCGCCTTGCTGGCGGCGTCCGGACTGTCCGGATCGTCGCGCTGCACGATCGACTGCAGCGAGATGCCGGCATGCGCCATGCGCGCCGCGATGGCGGCGAAGACGCCGACCTCGTCGCGGGCGAGAAGCCGGATGAAATAGCCGCCCTGATGGCTACGCATGCGCGCGCGCTGATACGGGGCCAGTTCCTTCGCTGGGGTGCCGAGCGCCGGGCCGTGCTGTCGGCCGGGGCGGCTCTTGGCGATGTCGGCGATATCGCCGATCACCGCCGAGGCGGTCGCGTCGCCCCCTGCCCCGGGACCGCTCATCAGGAGCGCGCCGAGAAGATCGGTCTCGAGCACGACGGCATTGGTGACGCCGTCCACCTGCGCGATTTGCGACTCGATCGGCACCATCGTCGGATGCACCCGCTGCTCGATTCCCCGTTCGGTCTTCTGTGCGACGCCGAGGAGCTTGATCCGGTAGCCGAGATCGCGCGCCGCGCGAATATCGGCGAGCGTGATGTTGGAGATGCCTTCCAGATAGATGTCGTCGGAGGCGATCTGCGTGCCGAAGGCAATCGACGTCATGATCGCCAGCTTATGGGCGGTGTCGTTGCCCTCGATGTCGAAGGTCGGGTCGGCCTCCGCATAGCCGAGGCGCTGCGCATCGGTCAGCACGTCCTCAAAGCTGATTTCCTCGTCCTCCATCCGCGTCAGGATGTAATTGCAGGTGCCGTTGAGGATGCCGTAGAGCCGCGAGACCGTGTTGCCGGCCAGCGCCTCTCGCATGGTCTTGATCACCGGGATACCGCCGGCGACGGCGGCCTCGAAGTTCAGCAGCACGCCCTGCTCCTCGGCAATCGCGGCAAGTTCAACACCGTGCGCGGCGACCAGCGCCTTGTTGGCGGTCACCACATGCTTGCCGGCGGACAGGGCCTTCTGCACGGCCGACAGGGCCGGCTCGCCATCGCCGCCGATCAACTCGACGAAGACGTCGATCCCGTCGGCCTCGGCAACGGCGTCCGGACCGTCGAGCCAGCTTGCGCCGGAGAGGTCGATGCCGCGGTCACGATTCCTGTCGCGCGCGGTGACGGCGGTCACCTTGATCGGACGACCGCATTGCCGGGTCAGCAGGGCTTCCTTTTCCGCCAGCAGCCGAACCACCGACGCGCCGACCGTTCCGAGGCCGGCCAGGCCGATACGAAGTGGTGCGCTGCTCATGAAGTCATCCTTCTAGATCTGTCGTCACTGGAAAACGGCTGCTCAGGCCGTCGTGTCGTCGGTCTTGGCCTCGGCCGTTTCGGGGGCGTTGCCGGCCAGGAATCGCTTGATGTTGCGCGCCGCCTGGCGGATGCGATGCTCGTTCTCGACAAGGGCCAACCTGACATGGTCGTCGCCATGCTCGCCAAAGCCGATGCCGGGCGCCACGGCCACATGCGCCTTCTCGACCAGCATCTTGGAAAACTCCAGCGAGCCGAGATGCTGGAAACGCTCCGGGATCGGCGCCCAGGCAAACATCGTGGCGGGCGGCGGCGGCACCGGAAAGCCGGCACGGCCGAAGCTTTCCACCATCACGTCGCGTCGCTTTCTGTAGACCTCGCGCACCTCGGCGATATCGGTGCCATCACCGTTCAGAGCCGCCGTCGCCGCCACCTGGATCGGCGTGAAGGCGCCGTAGTCGAGATAGGATTTCACCCTGGCGAGGGCCGCGATCAGGCGTTCATTGCCGACGGCGAAGCCCATCCGCCAGCCCGGCATGGAGAATGTCTTGCTCATCGAGGTGAACTCGACCGCAACGTCCATGGCACCGTCGACCTGTAGGATCGAAGGCGGCGGGTTTCCGTCGAAATAGATCTCGGCATAGGCGAGATCGGACAGGACGATCAGTTCGTTCTTGCGCGCGAAAGCGACGACGTCCTTGTAGAAATCGAGCGACGCGACTTCCGCCGTCGGATTGGACGGATAGTTGAGGATCAGCGCCAGCGGCTTCGGGATCGAATGGCGCACGGCGCGCTCCAGCGCCGGCACGAACCGGCTGTCCGGCGCCACCGGCATCGACCGAATCACGCCGCCGCTCATGATGAAGCCGAAAGCGTGGATCGGATAGGTCGGATTCGGACACAGCACGACGTCGCCCGGCGCCGTGATGGCCTGCGCCATATTGGCGAAGCCCTCCTTGGAGCCCAGCGTGGCGACGATCTGCCGGTCCGGATCGAGAGCGACGCCGAAACGGCGCTTGTAGTAGGCGGCCTGGGCCTTGCGCAGGCCCGGAATGCCGCGCGACGTCGAATAGCGATGGGTGCGCGGGTCGCGGACCACTTCCACCAGCTTGTCCACGACCGTCTTCGGTGTCGGCAGGTCCGGATTGCCCATGCCGAGATCGATGATGTCCGCCCCGGCCGCTCGCGCCGCTGCCTTGAGCCGGTTGACCTGTTCGAAAACGTAGGGCGGCAGTCGCCGGACGCTGTGGAACTCTTCCATCGGGTTCATCTCATCGCTGGTGGCGCGCGGCGGGTCGCTCGAAACCCTGCCATCGGCACGGTGAGGCAGCGCTATACACGTTTCGCTGTGGTGCGAGAAGGTCCGCGGCCAGCGGATGGGATACCGCGATCAGTTCCCCGAAGCCTCGATGCGCCGCAGCGTCTCCGGGCCATGTGTCTGTGCCAGCCGCTGCAGGCGCTGTGCCTCGTATTCGGAGGCAGGCTGCCGGTAATCGGGCGGCCTGGCCGCTTGCACGGAGCGGATCGTCGCTTCCGCCTCGGCCTCTCCGAGTGGCTCCGTCGCAACGGCGGGTGCGATGTTGAGATTGGGATAGGTGCCGTCGTCCGCGATGCGCGGATCATCATAGGAAAGCGTCCGGCTCGTGCAGGAAGCGGCAAGTGCCGCCCCTGCCAGAACACCTATCAGCAGCGCCATCTTTCGCATCCGTCGCCCTCGTGCAAGACCGGGCCGAACATCGGAACCGTCCACCGAATTGCCCATTGGGAATTTTCATTCTCTGCCATAGTGTTCTCATCATGTCACCTGCACACTCCGAGGCGCGTCGGTGACGAAATTGGGAGGTGCTTCGATGAGCAAGGACAAGGACCAGGGCAAAAAGTCCGTCCCTGACGAGAAGAAGCACGGCTGCGTGGAACCCGCCACGATCAGTGATCCGGAGGCATTCGCCCGCAACATGGCGATCGCCATGGAAAATGCCGGAAAGGCCGCCGCCGCCTGGCTTCGCCCGCGCGAGGCCCATCCGGAAAACTTCGTCCCCGAGACGCCGGAGATCGTCCGCGCCACGATGGAAAGCATGGAGCGGGTCCGAGAACACTGGCTGTCCGATCCGGTTCACGCGATGGACATGCAGACGCGCCTTGTCTCAGGCATGCTGGAGGCCTGGACCGCCAATATCAGCCGCCTCGCCGGTCATCCGGTCGCGGTCGATCCGGCCGTCGAACGCGACAAGCGTTTCGTCGGCGACGACTGGTCGTCCAATCCCTTCTATGCCTTTCTGCGCGACAGTTTCTTCGTCGTCGATCGCTGGACCAAGGGCCTGATCGACGACATGGACGAGATGAACAGCGACGAGAAGCGGCGAACGGAGTTTCTGCTCGGCCAGGTCGTCAACGCGATGTCGCCCAGCAATTTCCTGATGACCAATCCAACGGTCATGCGCGAGATGCTCGAATCGAACGGCGAGAACCTCGCCCGCGGCATGAAGATGCTGGCCGAGGACATGGAGCGCGGCGGCGGCGAGATCCGGGTGCGGCAGGTCGACGACCGTCCCTTCAAGGTCGGCGAGAACATCGCGGTGACGCCGGGCAAGGTCGTGGCGCGCAACCGGCTCTGCGAGATCATCCAGTACGAGCCGTCGAGCAAGACGGTGTTGAAGCGGCCGCTGGTGATCGTCCCGCCATGGATCAACAAGTTCTATATCCTCGACCTCAACAAGAAGAAGAGCTTTATCGGCTGGGCCGTCGAAGAGGGCCACACCGTCTTCGTGATCTCCTGGGTCAACCCGGACGAACGGCACCGCGACGTGAGCTGGACCGACTATGTGCGCGAGGGCATTGGCTTCGCCCTCGACACGGTGGAGGAGCTGACCGGTGAGGACCAGATGAACATGATCGGCTACTGCGTCGGCGGCACTCTGCTCTCCTCCGCGCTCGCGCTGTTCGCCCAGGAAGGTGACCGGCGAGCCGCGTCGGCGACGCTGTTCGCGACCCAGGTCGACTTTGAATATGCCGGCGATCTCAAGGTTTTCGCCACCGAGCGACAGATTTCCGAGATCGAGGAGGAGTTGAACAGGAGCGGCTACCTGGCTGGCGATCGCATGGCGGGAGCCTTCAACCTGCTACGCTCCAAGGAGTTGATCTGGCCCTACATGGTCAACAACTACATGCGCGGTCAGGATCCGATGGCGTTCGATCTGCTCTACTGGAACGCCGACCAGACGCGCATGACCGCAGCCAACCACAGCTTCTACCTGCGCAACTGCTATCTGGAGAACAATCTGACGGCCGGAAGGATGGCCGTCGACGGCAAGACGATCAGGCTCACCGACATCAAGGTGCCGATCTACAATCTGGCGACCCGCGAGGACCACATTGCCCCCGCCATGTCCGTCCACAAGGGCTGCCGCTTCTTCGGCGGGCCGGTGCAGCTCGTCCTGTCGGGGTCGGGCCACATCGCCGGCGTGGTCAATCCGCCGAATGCCCGGAAGTACCAGTACTGGACCAACGGCAGGGCCGACTTCACCGAAAGCTTCGAGGAATGGGTCACCGGCGCCGAAGAGCATGCCGGCTCCTGGTGGCCGCACTGGCAGAAGTGGATCGAGGCGATGTCGAGCGAGAAGGTCCCGGCAAGAGAGATCACCGGTATCTCCGGCAAGGTCCTTGGCGAAGCGCCCGGCACCTACGTCCAGTCCCGTCTCTGAAGTGCCGGCAGAGCAGCAAGCAGCGGGACCGGGAACGCTGCCGCCCCAACCGCAATTGCGCCATCTGCAACCGCAATTGCGCCCTATTCCTGTCACAGGGTGGACAATCGCGCTTCGCTATTGCAAGCGAAGCCTGCGCTAACCGACGGTTAATCAGGATTCGTCATAGGTTGGCGCAGTTTCTTGACGATGGATGCCAGCGGGACCTGGCTCCGTCCGCCAGAGAGGGGATGACGGTATTGCGCGAGCCGATTCTGACGAAGCATTGCGCTCGACTGGCTGCTCTCCTGCTGCTTTCCGCCTCCGCCCTCACCGCCTGTACCGCCGACTCGCCCCTTCCGCCGCTCGGCCTCGCACTCGCTGACATCGAATCGTCGTCGGACGAGCTGGCCGACGCATCCGTCGACATGGCCGCGGCGGACCAATGGGCCGACGAGTCCGAGATGGTTGCGCAAGGCGACGGCGATGGTGACGAAGAAGACGCAACGGACTTCGCGCTGAGCGACGACGCTTCGACATCGTCAGTGCCGCTTCCAACGACCGGCCTGACGCCCGCCACGGGGCCGGCCGCGATGCCGGCGCCGATCCAGCTCGCCGCCCGTCCGCTTATGGAGCGCGGCGCGCCGCCGACGACACTTGATGCGCAGGCGATGGCGCTCACCCCGCCCGGCGCCGTGCCGCTACCGGCGCCAAAGCCGTTGCCGCGCACGATCCCCCGCGCTGCCGGACAGGGAACCGCCCTGGCGCTCGCGGAACCTCCGAAGCCGATTCGACTTGATCGCCGGGTCAGCGCCGTGCAGCTGCCGCCGCCGGCTGCCAGACCCGCCCCCTCCTTTTCTCGCCCCGACGATGCCTTGCCCGGTGTCAACAAGGACCGGCTTTTCGAGATCCAACGCACCGACGGCCGTTCCGACAATAGCGACATCGACATCGACGAGGGCGCCGAACCTGTTCAGGTCGCCTCGCTGTCCGGCCTGGCCCGGCTCGCCCCGAACGGCCTTCATACCCAGCACGACGATGTCGACGTCGGCTGTCTGAAGCCGGCACTCGTTCGGGTGCTGCACCAGGTTGAGCAGAAATTCGGCCGTCCGGTCGTCGTGACCTCCGGCTTCCGCTCCAAGGAACGCAATCAACGCGCACGCGGCGCCAAGCGCTCGCTGCACATGTTCTGCGCCGCCGCCGATATTCAGGTGGACGACGTTAGCAAATGGACCCTGGCGGACTATCTGCGCTCGATGCCGGGACGTGGTGGGGTCGGCACCTATTGCCACACCAGCTCCGTTCATATCGACGTCGGTCCCGAGCGTGACTGGAACTGGCGCTGCAAGCGCCGCCGCCGCCGCTGACGTCGGCCCACAGCTATCCGCCTTCCGATGGGTCATCTGCCGACACGCCGCAAGACGGTCGGCAAAATGGCTTTTTCGGATTTTGGAGCCAATCCGGTCTTGCGTTTCGCCGGGCCTTCCGACTATACGGCTCACACCTCAGGCGCGCCCTTCGTCTAGCGGTCTAGGACGCCGCCCTTTCACGGCGGAAACACGGGTTCGATTCCCGTAGGGCGTACCATTTTCTGTTGGCCGAGATGTGCCGACACCCGTTGATCAGCTTGCAATCCGCGCCGTTCTGCGTTTCCTCCTCCCCGAGAAGCCTTCCTATGAAGGGTCGCAAAACGGGTCACGGCATGGGCAGCCGTCGTCCGGACGCGCTGGACGGCTTCGCCACGTCGTGACCTTGGTCAGCCGCGCCGTCGACAACGGTCGTGTCGATGCCGGATATCGTCACCTCAAGGAGACCGCCCCCATACTGTTGGCGATGGCGCAGGTCTGCACGTCGTGCCGGTACTTCCTACCCACACGTCTCCTCGATCGTGGGCGACATGCCATCGTGTTCCGCGATGAAGCGCGTGATGAATGACGTGCACCGCACTTGCGCCCCCTCCGGGAGAACGTATCAACAAGGCGAGCCGTCTGAACTTGCACGCGAGACCAAGAGAAGCTGTCTGTCAGAGCCAGGCTCCGACTGCTCCGGCGAGCGAACCGATAAGCTGACTGGTGCCCGCGACGACCTTCGCCGCAAACGCAACCGCCCCTGCCCGAAGAAAAGGCACGAAGAGGACCGCCAGAAGGAGTCCATTCGCAATGAGAGAGACTGCGAGAAGTCTGGAGGTCCGCCTGGCCCGCGCCAGAACCGCCTCCGAGGCTCCGATCTTTTCGTCGACGATCCGGTGCAGTCGCTCCATGAGCGTGATCGACAAGAAGGCTTCGAAGCCCGCGACGGTGTACTCCAGCGCGCTCAGTCGATTGGACACTCCCGCCGCATTGGCTTGATGAACGTCCGTTCCCTCCGGAACCGACCCATGGGCTGAGGACACCTTTCCGGAACGTTGCTCCGAGCCAGCGCCAACGCTGTCGCTGGGGGGAAGGCGGTTCGGACCGTGGGATTCAGTCAACATATATTCCTTCCTCGCTGCTCAACGGTGCAACTGGTTCAAATAAATCATGTTGATTTAGACTATCTTGACCTTGTTGTGGGTCAAGCTGTTTTTTCTCTTTTCGGACCGCGCGCCATTACGCCATTCGCAGAAAATTCGCACGAATTTTGCAGAAATCAGTATCCTATGTGATTTTATTCCGCTCAACTTTTTGTGATCGAGGCCATTTCCGTTGACTGCACTCCAAGGTTGTGGACAATATATTGGGAGACTTGTTCATAGTCTGTTGAGGGCGAGCAATGATCCGAACGACGATCGCCGTAGTCGACGACCATCCGGTCTTGCGGCACGGCGTGGCCGCCCTCTTGCGATCCCGAAGAGGCTATCAAGTGGTGGGGGAGGGTGCAGACGATCAGGATGCACTGGCTATCGTGCGCGAATACCGTCCCGATATTCTGTTGATCGACATTCAGATGCCCGGCGATGTCTTTGACGCCATCGTGCGCTCAAAGCGCTTGTCGCCCGAAACGAAGATCGTCGCCTTTACGGTATCCGATCGGATCGATCATGCCCTGACGGCTCTCGACGCGGGAGCGGATGGCTATGTCTTGAAAGGCAGCACGCTGGATCAACTCCTGGTAGCGTTGGAGGAGGTGCAAAAGGGCCAGAACTACGTCACGCCATCGCTGTCCAAGCGGATCATCGAAAGTCTCAGAAAGCCGGATGTTTCCAGGGAAGACGTTCAACTTACGATCCGCGAAGAGCAGATCGTCAACCTGCTTTCGAGAGGCTATTCGAACAAGATGATCGCTAGCCGGCTCGATCTGAGCGAGAAGACGGTCAAGCACTACATGACCGAAATCATCCAGAAGCTCAAAGTCAGCAATCGGGTCGAGGTCGTCCTGGCCGCTCAACGTCTCAATCTTCTGCGCCGGTCGCCCGCAAACGTCCAGCAACCGATGCGACCGCACTGAACCGAATATCCGCGCAGCCAGACTTCACCGGTCCGCTGCGAGCGGAAGGATCGCCTCCAGAAGTGTCGTGCCGTCGTTTGCCTTCTTGAGAATGATCGATCCGCCGAAGGCAGCCGCGCGGTTCCGCAGTCCCATCAGCCCCAGTCCGGTATCGGGACCTGATGCGGGAGTGAGCGGCTTCAATCCATCGTCCGCAATCTGCACCTTGATCTGCCGACCGTCATTGATGATGACGACCGCCTCGTTGGAGAGAGGCGCATGCTGTCTGGCGTTGTTCAATCCCTCCTGAACAATGCGGTAGATGCAGATTCGAAGGTCGACGCCGCATTCGATCGGCGATCCCTCGAACACCAGTGCCGCACGCACTCCGGTCTGCCGCTCGTGACGCTCGACCGCTGCTCGGACTGCGTCTTGCGGGCTGAGACCGTCGATCTCCGGCAGGATCAGGCCGCTCGACATCTGACGCAGTTCCACCACGGACTGAGAGATAAGTCTCCGCGTTTGCGTCAGAATGGACCCGCCCCTGTCGCCCAGCGAGTTGGCGATCTGACCGAGGTTGAGAATGGCCAGGGCCAGAAGCTGGGTGGGTCCGTCGTGAATGTCGGTTCCAACCCGGCTGAGCAGTCTCTCACCATTCTCCAGCGCGTGACGCTTCGCCTGCTCCGATTGTCGAGCCAGCCGTCTGTTCTGCCGGACGAGCGCCAGATGTCGCCGACGACTTTCCCGAAGGGCCCTTGTCTGAAGAGAGATCGTTCGAGCGGCCTGGTGGACGAGGAGAAGCAGCGCACCGAACAACACGCCATAGACACCGAGCCTGAGCATCCATGAGCCCAGCACGATATCAAGAACCTGATCATGGAAGGGATCGAGATCCTGATAGAACTCGCCGATCGCGATCAATTCCCCGCTCTCGTTCCTGATCGGGATGTATATCTCAAGAACCTTCTCGGGCGCGGGAGACCGACCAAGCGCTTCCGCTCCAGGTTCGACATCGTAGGAGAGATGGCCGTCAAGGGACTCCATCACAGGAGGATGGTGCGCCGTGGATCCGTTGGAGCCATATATCACGCGACCATCCGGCCGCCAGATGTTTACCCGCAACACCTTGGCGACCAGGCCGGTCCTTCGGATCGTACGATCGAGCAGTTCCCGGCGTTCCTCGGAAAGACCTGCATCCGAAGGCTCGTCCCTGACGATCGGGGCCACGATGCCTTCCATGTAGATGGCGGCATTCTCGACCGCGCTGTCCAGCAGCCGGGCTGTAACCCAGCGAGCTTGCAGATTGCCCATGACCAGCGCGCCGGTGATCACGATCAGCATCGACGTGATCATGAATTGACCGGTTAAGCCCAGGTGGCGCCAACGCCGCGCCAGGTAGCGCCCAGCCTCAATCCGTCTCAGCGCGGTCAGGCCCGATCGGACCTTCGTCCGTGAGAAAGCATCGGACCAAGGTCTGATTCGCGATAAGACCTTTTGACCTGTCTTCACCTGTTAAAATTCCGTTAATCTCCAATCTAGGCGATGATCATAAGACAGCCTTCCGCAAAAGGAAGGGATCCAGATCAGTCGTCCCCAGATTTCGTCGGTAGATGTCCGTGTTGGAGCAGCTATCGCTCCGGCGCATGCAATTCTTGTGGAGAAAGTATCATGGCTGTTAAGCTTAACTATAACGATCTTCAGTTCATTATTCGCCAGATCAAGATTGCGGAGGCGCACGCAAGCGGAACACCGCTGACGCAGATTTACGTCGATGCGGATGGCGATGTCGTTCCAGCCGGAACGCCCGGCGCCCTCCCCGCCATCAGCGATCCCCATGTCCCCTATGGGCTACGCACGGTCGACGGCAGCTACAACAATGCCATCGAAGGCCGCGAAAGCTGGGGGGCAGCCGATCTTCCAATGCCGCGCATGCTCAATCCGACCGAGCAGACCGACGATGCAGACGGTGATGTCATGTCGTTCGGGCCCGGTGCGCCGCTTCTGACCAATACCGACTACGGCGTTGGAGGCAATGTCGCCGACGCCGATCCGCGCCTGATTTCCAACCTGGTTGCGGACATGGGATTCACCAATCCGGCAGCGATCGTCGCGGCCCTCAGCGTCGCGGGATCACAAAACATCTACGGCGCGACCGGCGATCTGGCCGCCGTCCAGAGCGGTTATCAGACCCTCATGCTGGCGCTCGAGGCCGCTGACGCGACACCGGAGAGTCGGCAGGCTGCATGGGTCGCCTTCGACGAGATGCTGGCCGAGAAGGGCATCTCGCAGCAGAACGGATCCGTCGTCATCCCGAACGTAGCGCCCGACGAAGGGCTCACCGCGCCCTTCAGCGCCTGGATGACGTTCTTCGGGCAGTTCTTCGACCATGGGCTCGACCTGATTCCCAAGGGCGGCAACGGAACGATCTATATCCCGATCGCCGCGGATGACCCGCTGGTCACTCACGGGCCGGACGGGATCCAGGGAAGCGGCGATGAGTTGCCGCCGGAGTTGCGCTTCATGACGCTGACCCGCGCTACGCCGACCAACGGTCCTGGCGCCGACGGCATTATCGGAACCGCGGACGACACGACCAACGAAACCGCCAATACGACAACACCGTTCGTCGACCAGAACCAGACCTATACCTCGCACGCCTCTCACCAGGTGTTCCTGCGCGAATATGCGACGGTGAACGGCGTGACCGTCGCCACGGGCAGGCTGCTCGACGGAGAAGCCGGTGGACTTCCGACATGGGCGGAAGTCAAGGCGCAAGCCGTGCAGATGCTCGGTATCGAGCTGACCGATCGCGACGTCCTGAACGTTCCGCTTCTGCGCACCGATCAGTACGGGCGTTTCATCCCGGACCCCTCTACGGGATACGCTCAGGTCATTGTCGGCCTCGGTGCCGACGGCATCCCGAATACGACGGACGATGACGTCATTTCCGGCACGCCCGATACCCCTGTCAGCCTGACCGCCGCCATCCGTACCGATCACGCCTTCCTGGACGATATTGCACACAACGCCGTTCCGCGAGGCTTTGTCGACGACGACAGAAACCCCGAGACGCCGATGGTCGAAGTGCTGCCGGACGAGGACGACGTGGCCGGCAACGCGATCATTCCGAACCTGTTCGGCATCAACACCACCTATGACAACGAACTTCTCGACGCCCATTTCATCACCGGCGACGGGCGCGGAAACGAGAATATCGGCCTGACCGCCGTCCACCACGTGTTCCACTCCGAACATAACCGTCAGATCGACGCCCAGAAGCTGGAAATCCTGAGATCGGGCGATCTCGCATTCATCAACGAATGGCTCGTCGACGATCTGACCGCGCTTCCGACGCTACCTGAAGCGGCGCTCGATCAGTTGGCATTCGCCAACACACTCCTCTGGGAAGGCGAGCGGCTGTTCCAGGGCGCCCGCTTCGCCACGGAGATGCAGTACCAGCACCTCGTGTTCGAAGAGTTTGCCCGCAAGGTGCAACCGAACATCGACGCCTTCGTGTTCAACAGCGTCACGGATATCGACGCCGCGATCTTCGCGGAATTCGCTCACACCGTCTATCGGTTCGGGCACTCCATGCTCACGGAAACCATCACCACTGTTGGAACCGATGGTTCGGTGTCGGAAATCGGCCTGATCGAGGCCTTCCTCAACCCGATCGCGTTCGGTGAAATGGGGCTCGATCATGACGAGGCGGCAGGCGCGATCATTCATGGGATGCAGATGATCCGCGGCAACGAGATCGACGAGTTCGTGACCGGAGCGCTGCGGAACAATCTGCTTGGTCTGCCGCTCGATCTGCCTGCGATCAACATTGCGCGTGGGCGTGACACGGCGATGCCCAAGCTGAACGAAGCGCGCGACCAGCTCTACTCGGCGACCTCCTCGACGTTTCTGAAGCCCTACGACAACTGGATCGAGATGGCCGCGAA
This sequence comes from uncultured Alphaproteobacteria bacterium, assembly GCA_963773525.1. GTDB lineage: Bacteria > Pseudomonadota > Alphaproteobacteria > Rhizobiales > Rhizobiaceae > Notoacmeibacter. The sequence goes on from CAVZBM010000003.1 coordinate 85,989, forward strand.
CCTTCGCAACCCGGCCTCCATCATCAACTTTATCGCGTCATATGGCACGCACTCCCTGCTGCAGCAGGCGGGCCTGACCTCGGCGGAGAAACGCGAGATCGCCACGATGCTTGTCCTCGGCGGCGACGACCCCGCCTTCAATGCGGACCGCTTGGAATATCTGTCCGGGACCGGAGCCTGGGCCGGCGTCGAAACCGGTCTCAATCTGGTGGACTTCTGGATCGGCGGGCTGGCGGAAAAGGCCATGCCGTTCGGCGGCATGCTCGGCTCGACCTTCAATGCCGTCTTCGAAGCCCAGTTGGAAAACCTGCAGGACGGCGACCGGTTCTACTATCTGACGCGCACGCAGGGCCAGAACTTCCTAAACGAGCTGGAGCAGAACTCCTTCTCCAAGATGATCCTTGCCAACACGGCCATCGCCGATCCGGGTCCTGACGGTATCCGCGGTACGGCGGACGACATCGTTGCCCGCCATATCGGCGTCGACGTGTTCGCCAATTACGATCACTATCTCGAGGTCGATCAGAGCATGCAGCTCGAAGCCGATCCGGAAGGCAACGATCCCATTCTTGAAGGCATGGGTCTCGGAAAGGTCGTGCGCAACGATCCCGGCACGGCCGGGCCGGACCAAAACTACATCCGGTTCACCGGGGGTGAGCACGTCGTCATCGGCGGCACGGAGGGCGACGATACGATCATCGCGGACTTCGGCGACGATGGCATATGGGGCGATGGCGGCAATGACCGCATCGAGGCCGGCGCCGGCGTCGACCTCGTCAATGGCGGCGCAGGTGACGACATCATCACCGACTCCGGTGACAGCGGCGACTTCCTGAAGGGCGAGGATGGCAACGACGTCATCGCCAACTCCAACGGCCTCGACATCATCATGGGCGGCCGTGGCAAGGATGCGATCTTCGTCGGCGTCGACTCGACCGAGGTGTTCGGTGGCGAGGGTGACGACTTCATTCTCGGCGGCGACGGCGCCGACTTCCTGATGGGCAATGAGGGCGACGACTGGATCGAAGCGGGCGGCGGTTTCGACACCACTGCCGGCGACAACTCCGAACTCTTCTTCAACAGCAGCATCGTCGGTCACGACGTCATGTTCGCCGGCAATGACGAGCATGATTTCGACGCCGAGTCCGGCGACGACATCATGGTCCAGGGCGAAAGCGTCATGCGGAACGAAGGCATGTTCGGCTTCGACTGGGCGATCTTCAAGGGTGTTCAGCGCGACGCCTATGCCGACATGCGCATCGGGATATTCACCACCGAAGAGCAGGACATCCTGCGTAATCGCTTCGACAAGACCGAAGCGCTCTCGGGCTGGAACTACAACGACATCCTCATCGGTGACGACCGCACGGCCGCTGCCGATGGCGAGGTCGGTGTAGGCGACGTCACCGCTGCCAATGAGGGCATCTTCTTCAATGACGGTCTCGACGCTGCCGGCCTGGCTCGCATCGCCGGACTGTCCAACATCGTCTCCCTTGGCACCAACGGCCTGTTCGAAGCCGGCAACGTCCTGCTCGGCGGCGCTGGAAGCGACATTCTGCAGGGCAATGGCGGTGACGACATTCTGGATGGTGATCGTTGGCTCAATGTGCGGATCAGCATCCGCAACCCGAACGATCCGACCGAGGAGATCGCGACGGTCGACACCATGCGGCACGTCTTCACCGAGGCGGAAGTTGGCGGCAACCCGCTGACGGCCGACTGGGCGGGCCGCTCGCTCTTCGAACTGATGATCGACCGGGCGATCAACCCGGGCCAGATGGAGATCACACGCGAGATCATGAACGCCGGTGCGTCCATGGACATCGATACGGTCGTCTACAGCGACATCCGCGCCAACTACACGATCTCGAACCTCGGCGACGGAGCCTTCCAGGTCAGCCATACCGGCTTCGGCAACGATCCAGCCGTCGCGATCTCCGATGGCGTCGACACGCTGTACAACATCGAAGTGCTCCGGTTCGCCGATGGCGATGTCTCGCTGACCCCGCCCCTTCTCGAACTCGACGGGTTTGATCAGACCACTCAGACCTGGGGGGACAATTTCAGCCCGCGCAGCTACAACAACAATGCTGGCTCGTCGAACTTCAACGGGCCTTGGGTAGAGGCCGGCGACAATGGCAGCGCCACATCCGGCACCATTCAGGTCACCCAGGGCGGGACACTGACCTTCAGCACCGGCAATGTCGACAATGCTTCGGTGACCCGCTCGTTCGACCTTGCCGGTGCCCGCGACGCGACGATCACGTTCAGCATCAGCGATGCCAATGTGGGCTTCTTCGACAATGAAGAAATCTTCTTCGACTTCGCGGCGGATGGCGTTAACTTCGTCACGCTCCGGACATTCGATGGCGGCAATGGCGGCAACATCTCCGTGGCGCTACCGACGAACGTCTCGTACTCCAGCAACGCCGCCATTCGCTTCCGCGCCAACAACACGCTTGACGGTGGTGAATCGTTCTCGATCGACAATCTGGCCATCAACGCGACCTTCTTCAGCCCAGCCAATCCGCCGTCAGAGGACATCTCCGTGACCTTTACGGAAGATACGGCGCCGGTCTCGATCGGCTCCGATCCACGGATCACGGAAGACAGCGGAGAGATCGTTTCGGCTCGTGTTGTCCTGACCAATGCACAGGCCGGCGACACCTTGCTGGTCCCGGGCAATCTGCCCGGCGCCATATCCGCCACCACCGACACCTCGGTCGCGGGCCAGATCACGGTCAATCTGGCAGGTACGGAGAGCCTGGCGAATTATCAGGCGGCCATCCAGGCGATACGGTTCCAGAACACGTCCGATACGCCCAGCACCTTGGATCGAATTGTTCAGGTCACTGTGAGTGACGGCTTTCTCGACAGCAATACCGCCACGGCCACAATCGAGGTGGTCAGCGTCAACGACCAACCCGTGGCCGGAAACGACCGAATCGTGACCAACAACGTCAATACGGCCTTCACCATCCCGACCTGGGCCCTGATGGCCAACGATACCGATCCGGACGGTCCATCGCTCTCGGTCAGCGCAGTTTCCGGCGTTACGGGCCTGGCCGTGAGCCGCACCGCCAGCACGGTGACGGTCACGGACACGGGAGGAGCCGGCGGCTCGTTCAATTACACGCTCACCGATAGCATCGCCAATGATGTGGGCAGCGTTACCGTCGTGCGCGATACCGCCGGGACCATCGGTGGCGGCAATGGCGATGATATCCTGATCGGCAACGATGCAGCCAACACGTTGGATGGCGGCACCGGCAACGATATCATCTTCGCCGGAGGCGGCAACGACACCATTATCTGGAATTCCGCAGATCTTTTCGGCCTGCCGATCGAGACCTCCCAGGACGGCCGCGACTTCGTCGACGGCGGTGCAGGCACCGATGACCACTTCATCGTCAACGGCAATGCCACGAATGAAGCCTACATCGTATACGCGGCTGCCAACGCCGTGGCCGCCGGCTTCACCGACCTCAAGCCGGGCACGGAGATCGTCATCACCCGGAACGGGGGGATTATCGCCGAACTCGATAATATCGAGGAGATCACGATCAATACCGGCCCGGGCAACGACAGCGTCACCACGGTCGGCGACTTCACGCCGACGAGCCTGAACTTCAACACGATCCGCATTGAAGGCGGTGCCGGCGACGATACAGTCGATGTTTCCGGCCTGCAGTCAGCTCATCGGATCGTCTTCCGCTCGAACGGCGGCAACGACACGATTATCGGGCAACTCCGTCCCCAGGACGTCGTGGAGCTGGCCGACGGCCAGGATATCTCGACCTATAGCATGGTCGAAAATGGCGACGGAACGCAGCGTCTCACGAACGGTCAGCATTCGATCACCTTCATGGGGGCGGCAGCACCTCAAGCTGGAGGCGGCTCTTCGGGGAGCGGCAACGGCGATGGGACCAGAGGCGCTTTCGCACTGACTGCTCGCGATCTTGAAGGGCTGAAAAACCTCGTCAACGGACGTCCCGCCTTCAACGGCGACGACGACACCGAGGACGCGGCGGGCGTGCGTGAACTCCTCGGACGCAACAACAATGCGGACCACGCCGAATATGGCTCCGCCGACGAAGTGTTCATCCGCCTGACGCCGGCCCGCTACGGCGACTATGATGAGGCAACGAACAACCGGGCGATCAATCCGATTTTCGCCGGGCTGGAGCCGCGGACCATCAGCAACGTGCTCGGTACGCAGGAGGCTGATCTGCAGCCGGCAGCGTCCGGGGCCAACACCTTCTTCATGGCGTTCGGCCAGTATTTCGACCACGGCCTCGACTTCCTGCCGAAGAACTCCGTGAACGGCATCATCGAGATCGGCGGTCCAGGGTCCTCAAGGGCACCGGGCGTCGACAATCCCGCCGACCTGACACGCGGTCAGGTGTACGAGATCGACGAGAACGGTGTGCCGCAGCATCTCAACAAGGCTTCGCCCTTCGTCGATCAGAACCAGGCCTACGGTTCGAATTCCCTCGTTGGCCAACTGCTCCGCGAGAGCGATGGCGAACGAGGGTGTGGGCATGCGGCTTCTGGCCGGCGCTGCCGATCCGTCCAATCCGGACTTCCGGCTTCTGCCGACGCTGCGTGAATTGATCCAGCACCACTGGCAGGCCGACACCATCTTCGTCGATCCCTCACTGCCGGGCGGCCAGGCCAGCTTCCGCGAATATTTCACCAACTACCCGGTCGCTGACGGTGCGGTCGGCAGTCTGTTCGACGAGGCCACCGGCGCCTATGATCCCGACGTGGTGTCCTCGATGGTGTCGAACTTCATGGGTGGCGGTTACCCGCTGCTCCTCGACACCAATCCCTACATCAACCTGCTCGACCATTATATCGCCGGTGACGGCCGGGCGAACGAGAACTACTCGCTGACCTCGATGCACACCATCTGGGCCCGCAACCACAATTTCCACGTGGAGCAGTTGCTCGAATCCGGCTTCGAGGGCACGCCGGAAGAGATCTTCCAGGCCGCAAAGATGATCAACGAGGCAGAATATCAGCGCACCGTGTTCACCGAATTCGCCGACCTCCTGATCGGCGGGATACGCGGTGACGGTTCTCACGGCCACAATGGATACAATCCCGACGTCGACGCCAGGATCTCGCACGAGTTCGCCTCGTCGGTCTACCGGGTCGGACACTCGCTGATCGGACAGACCCTGACGGTCATCGGCCCGGACGGTCAGCCAAAGCAGGTGCCGCTGTTCGACGCGTTCCTCAACCCGACGAACGAGGCCGATGCCTTCACGGCGCCGCTGCCTCCGGGCTATGTCCCGCAGGCCGGGTACGCCCAGCTCGGAGCCGGAGCGATACTCGCGGGCATCGCGACCCAGCCCGCCGAGGAAATCGACTTCAACATCGTCGATGCGGTACGAAACGATCTTGTTCGCATCAACGCCGACCTGTTCGCCTTCAACCTGGCGCGCGGATGGGATGTCGGTCTCGGCACGCTCAATCAGGTCCGTGCGGATCTGAAAGCCTCCAACGATCCGTACATCAAGGAGGCGATCAGTTTCGCCGGCTCGCTCGATCCCTATGTCTCATGGGAGGATTTCCAGCAACGGAACCAGCTGAGCGACAGCATCATCGACCAGATGAAGCAGGCCTATCCCGACCTGGTGCTCACCACACAGGAAGAGATCGATGCGTTCAAGGCTGTGAACCCGGATATCGTTCTTACCGACGGTCCGAACGGCTCCCTGATCGTCAGCGGCATCGACCGGGTCGATCTCTGGCTCGGCGGCCTCGCCGAAAAGCACATCAATGGCGGCATGGTTGGTCAGACCTACTGGGTCGTGCTGCATGAGCAGTTCGACCGCCTGCAGGAGGGCGACCGGTTCTACTATCACGACCGTTTCGACAATTTCGACTTCTACGAAGAATTCGTCGACGGCCAGAACTTCTCCGACATCGTTGCGCGCAACACCGGTCTGACCGGCTTGCCGGAGGACATCTTCATCGCCGACTTCGAAGATGCCAACAGTGGCGAAGACGGCGACGGCGTCGGTGACAACGATGGCGGAGACGGTGACGGTGACAACGGATCGGGCGTCGATGACGGCGATGACGACGGCGACAGCGGTTCCGACGACGACGGCGACGGCGACAGCGGTTCCGGCGACGATGACGGCGACAGCGGTTCCGACGACGACGGCGATGGCGACAGCGGATCCGACGACGATGACGATGATACGGTCGTGCCGGGCAATGGTGGGAACAATCCGTCTTCGCCTCCCGTCGGCCAGACCGGACGTCTCGGCACGGTCGATGCCGACGTGCTCCTTGGCACCGCCGCTGACGATACGCTTTCGGGCCTGGCTGGCGACGATCTGATCCTGGGCCAGGACGGCGACGATACGCTCCTCGGTGGAGACGGTCTCGATCTCATCAAGGGTGGTGGTGGCCGCGACGTCATCTTCGGCGGAGCAGGAGACGACGATCTCTTCGGGGATGGCGGCGACGACATGATCTTCGGCGATGACGGCAACGACAGGATATTCGCCGGCGATGGCGACGATGTCGTCGAAGGCGGATCAGGCAACGACACCGTCTATCTTGGAGCAGGAAATGACCGTGTTCTGGCGAAGATCGGAGACGGAATCCGATGTCTACTGGGGCGAGGACGGGATCGACACGATCGACTACTCGGCGGCCACCGGCGATCTCCGGATCGACATCGGCAGCGGTCTTCTCCAGCACGGCAGTGTCACAGGCCCCGGGATCGGCACGGACACGATCTTCGGCTTCGAAAACGCGATCGGCGGCAGCGGCAATGACACCATCATCGCGTCGCTCGCAATCAACGTGATGAATGGCGGTGATGGAGCCGACACCTTCGTGTTCATGTCGACAGAGGCAGCCAACGGCGACCGGATCGCCGGCTTCCGTCCAGGAGACGTCATCGATCTGTCGCCCATCGACGCCAATCATGACTTGGCCGGGTCACAGGGCTTCACGATGGGTTCCGGGAGCAGCTTCACGGCGGTCGGACAGATCATCGTCACCCACGAAACCCGCGACGATGGCGAGTATACGATCGTCAAGGGCCATGTCAGCCAGAGTGGCGAAGGTGACTTCAGCATCGAACTGAACGGTCGCCACGATCTGACCGCCAGCGACTTCCAGGGCGTCAGCTGACCCTCCGCACGCGGGCCGGGGCGAAAAGCCCCGGTCCGGCTCCGCGAATTCAACCTCTTCTTCATCGTGCTGGCATCGAGGCACCGAAGTGTCGATGTGATGTGAGTAGGAGTTCCGTATCATGACCAAATCCCGCAAGAAGATCGCGTCCGAAGCGGCTCTGATGACCGAGAGGATCGGCTCCTACAGGGGACTGGGCGCGTTCCTCCTGATCCTGTCCGGTGTGATCAATCTCCTCGCCCTCACCGGCGCCTTCTACATGCTGCAGATTTACGACCGCGTCCTTACCGGCGGCAGTATTCCGACACTGGTGGCGATCTCCACCCTGGCCATTGGCCTCTACCTCTTTCAGGGCCTGTTCGATGTACTGAGATCGCAGATACTGGTCCGTTTCGGGGCGCGCATCGATGCACGTCTTGCTCCTCTGGCGCATGAAGTCGTGGTGGAGATGCCCCGCTACGGCTATTCGACGACGGAAGCGCTTGAGCGCGGCAGGGATGTCGACACCGTCAGATCCTTCATCGCCAGCCCCGCCTCGGTCTCGCTCTTCGACCTGCCCTGGATGCCCCTGTTTCTTGTATTCGTCTTTCTTCTTCACCCCCTGCTCGGCCTTCTGACCACGCTCGGCGCGCTGGTCCTGATCGCGCTGACGGTCACGACGGAACTCCTGACCCGTCAGGCAAGCAGCGAGATGCAGAAATCGGCTGTCATAAGAGGCAATCTTGCCAATTCTCATGCACGCAATGCGGACATTCTGCGCGCCATGGGCTTCATCGACCGGGCTGTTGTCCGCTACGAAGAAGCCAACGAGAAGCATTTGCTGCTGCAAACACGGACGAGCGACATCTCCGGGTCGTTGAGCGGCCTGTCCAAGGTGCTGAGGGTCATGCTTCAGTCGGCTCTTCTCGGCCTCGGAGCCTATCTTACCATTCAGGGTGATCTCACCGCCGGCGCGATCATCGCCTGTTCCGTCGCTTCAGCCAGGGCGCTGGCGCCGATCGACACGATCATCGGCAATTGGAAGAGCGTCGCCGGGGCTCGCCGCAGCTTTCAGCGACTGAAGGAAACGCTGGCGGCGATGGACGACGACTCCGCACTCGTCGAACTGCCCGCCCCCTCGAAGTCGCTCAAGATGGAAAACGCGACGATCGTCGCGCCGTCGACGGGCGCCGTTCTCCTGAGCGATGTCAGCTTTGAAGTCAAAGCCGGAGATGGTGTCGGCCTGATCGGTCCGTCAGGTGGCGGAAAAACCTCTCTTGCCAAGGGTCTCGTCGGCGTCTGGCCATTGCTGAGGGGCCATGTCCGGCTGGACGATGCGGATCTGGACCAGTGGCGCAAGGACACTCTCGGACGCAATATCGGCTTTTTGCCGCAAGACGTTTCTCTTCTGGATGGGACGATTGCCGAGAATATCGCCCGCTTCGAAAGGGATACCGATCCCCGCACGATCGTGAACGCTGCCCGCACGGCCGGCGTGCACGAGATGATCGTAAGACTGCCGAAGGGCTACCAGACCGAACTCGGCCCCAACGGGACCGCGCTCTCGGCCGGGCAGAGACAGCGCATCGGTCTGGCGCGCGCACTCTACGGCGACCCTTTTCTGATCGTGCTGGACGAGCCGAACTCCAACCTGGATGCCGAAGGCGAAGCGGCTCTGACGCAGGCCCTGCGGTCGGTCCGCTCGCGCGGCGGCATCGCGATCGTGATCGCCCATCGGCCGAGCGCCCTTGCCGCTGTGGATCTCATTGGCATCGTCCAGAACGGACGATTGGTCTCGTTTGGTCCAAAGGAGGAGATTCTTCGCCAGACACCCCGTGCCGTTCCGTTCCCGGCCACCGGCGCAGCGTTCGCCGGCATGGCCGTCGCGTCACCCTCGGCTTGATGGTGAGCGGTATGGAAGATCCACTCAGAATTTCCATTCCACGCGGCGACGAAGCGCCGGCCCCTGCGCGAAAGTTCGAGACAACGGACCAGAGATCCCGCCTCCCCGCGTTTTCGTTCATCGGCGTTTTCATGGGTTGGGTTCTGGCCGTGTTGGGAACACCGGTAGACGATGATCGGGCAGAGGAAGTCGCACGACCGGCGGAGGATGACACCGCTCCAGTGCCGGATACGGAACCGCTGGGGCCGCCACCGCAGGCACTCGCTTCAGAGATTGCCGTGGCCGGGAACATCATACGCATCGCTGATTACCTGAAGACGATCTCGTTCTCCGGGCCTGGTTCCGGCTTCGTGTCCGATCCATCGCTGTCGTTCCTGACGTCGGACGATGTTCTTCCGGCCAATCTGACCGACAACTGGCGGCACGCCTTGGCAGACCCCGACCCCCTGCCCACTCGTTCGAATGACAATAAGGGCCCGTTCGTGGTGCCGGATCAGGCATCCTCGCATCCCGATCCGGGGGAAACCTCGACTCCGCCGGCGAGTGGTCCTGGTGAGGCGACGGATCCGGACGCCGGCAAGACCAATAGACGTCCGTCGCTCCTGGGTCCGGTCTATCTGTCCGAAAGCCGGCGAAACGCCTCGATCATCGTCACGATGAGCATGTTGCTGGCAGGCGCGAGCGATGCGGATGGCGACGTGCTCCAGGTCAGGAACCTAGGCGTCGACAAAGGGACACTCCTGCCCGTCGGCTCGAATCGGTGGCTGTTCACTCCAGATCAGGACGCGGCAGGACCGGTGGTCTTTCGCTACGAGGTCAGCGACGGAACGGCGGGCGTCGACCAGTCGGCTCATATGACCATACGCACATTATCGGGCGACGAGATCATGGGCACCGATGGCGAGGATTTTCTCATCGGCACGCCCTATGACGACGTGATCGATGGGCTCGGAGCCGACGACATAATCTATGGCCGCGAGGGTGACGATGCCATTGCCGGCGGTTCGGGTAACGACCGCCTGATCGGGGGGGATGGTGACGACACGCTGTACGGCGGTGACGGCGATGACGTGATCTTCGGCGGCCTCGGCAACGATGTCCTTTTCGGCGAGGCCGGTGCAGATCTTCTGTATGGCGAAGAGGGTGATGACGTTCTGGATGGCGGGACCGGAAACGACACACTTTACGGTGGCGATGGCGACGATAGCCTCGACGGCGGAGAGGGTGACGACCTTTTGGATGGCGGGACCGGAGACGACACACTCCTCGGCGGCAGCGGGAACGATTCGCTCCACGGCGATGCCGGCGCGGATGTCCTCGACGGCGGGGATGGCGATGATCAGCTCCACGGTGGAGAAGGCGACGACACGCTTTACGGTGGCGATGGCGACGACAGCCTCGCCGGCGGTGCGGGCGATGATGTCCTGGATGGCGGGGCCGGAGACGACACACTCCTCGGCGGCAGCGGGAACGATTCCCTCCACGGCGATGCCGGCGCGGATGTCCTCGACGGCGGGGATGGCGATGATCAGCTCCACGGTGGAGAAGGCGACGACACGCTTTACGGTGGCGATGGCGACGACAGCCTCGCCGGCGGTGCGGGCGATGATGTCCTGGATGGCGGGGCCGGAGACGATGTTCTTGTCGATGACGAGGGCCAGGACTGTCTCGACGGTGGCTCGGGAGACGATATCATCCTTCTTGCCTTCGACGGGGAAGAGGACACGGTGCGCGGCGGATCGGGATCGGATACGATCGATCTGCGCAATATCGTGTTCGACACGCTGGTCGATCTGCCTGATGGCAAGATTGTCATCGCTGATGGCATCGACGCCTATATCTTCGAAGTCGAAAATGTCGTCGGCGGCCGGGGTCGCGATCGTCTCGTCGCCAATGATGAGGTCAACATTTTCGTCGGCGGCCCGAACAACGACACCTTTGCGTTCCGCTCGCTCGACGCCCTGCTCAACGATGGCGGCCCATCCGACCATATCAACGACTTCGCCGTCGGTGACCGGATCGACTTCTCCAGAATGAGGTCGGACGATGATCCGTTCCTGGCGCGCAAGCTGTTCTTCGCCGGCGCCGCCCAGGAGGGTGCGGTCGCGGAGATCGGCGCGCTGACCTACCAGCATCGTCTCCTCGATGACGATCGGGAAATCACCTTGGTGTTGGGGAATCTCGATGACGACGAAGAGGCGGAGTTTCAGGTCATTCTGCATGGCCGCCACGAGCTGAACGCTTGGGATTTCGTGCTGGCCGACCGCGAAGGCGGGCAGCATTCATAGGGTATCGGCGGATAGCGCTGGTCAACGACCAAAGGTTCTGGAGACAAATTCGATGGCTGCAAATTCAATGGGAAACCAGTCTGCCGGAGCCGCCAAGGGGCGGCTGGCCAACCGCAATTTCGGCATCCGCGCCCGGATCCTCGTTGCGGGATCGGCGGCCATTCTCCTGATCGTCGGCTGCGGCGGCTGGGCTGCATCGGCAAAAGTGTCCGGCGCCGTGGTCTCGCAAGGCAAGGTGACCGTGAAGCACAACGTCAAGCAGGTGCAGCATCGCGATGGCGGCATCGTGTCCGAAATCCTGGTCGACCATGGCGATGTCGTCGATGAAGGCGCTGTCCTTCTTCGTCTGGACGAGACGCAGACGAGAGCGGAGCTAGGGGTGATCCAGGCACAACTGGCGGAACTTCGCGGCCGCGAGGGACGTCTTCGCGCCGAGCGTGACGGCCTGGCCGAATTGTCGTTCGACAAGTTGGACAGCAGTTTCAAGACGAGGGGCGAGATCGAAGAGGGGGAGCGCCGGCTCTTCGGCAACAATCTTGCGACCCGCGAAGCACAACGCGAGCAACTGCTCTCCCAGATGGTCCAGTTCGAAGAACAGATCCGAGGGCTCGTCGCGCAACGGGACTCGCACAAGACCGAAGGCGCCATGATCGCGGAGGATCTGGAAAAGCTTCGACCGCTCGTGAAGAAGCAGATCCTCGAAGGCAGCCGCACTCGGACATTGGAGCGCGAGCTTGCCCGGATCGACGGCCTCACTGGAGAGATTGAAGCCAATATCGCCAGGGTGACCGGACAGATCAGCGAAGCCAAATTGAAGATCATCGAACTCGACCAACAGGTCCGGACCGATGCTCAGCGCGAATTGCGCGACGTCGAAGGGCGGATCGCCGAACTGCGCGAACGCGTCGTTGCGGCCAAGGATCGACTGTCACGGATGGAGGTGCGTGCACCGGTAAGCGGCTTCGTCAACGAGTTGCGTGTCCACACTGTGGGCGGGGTCATCAGCGCCGGCGAAACCGTCATGACCATCGTACCGGAGGGCGAGCAACTTCTCGTGGAGGCCAGGCTTGCGCCTCAGGACATCGATCAAGTCCGGCCGGGCCAGACCGCGAAGCTGCGGTTTTCGGCTTTCAACCAGAGAACCACGCCTGAGATTGCCGGAACCGTGGAAGTCGTCAGCGCGGCTGCGTCGGTCGACAACAACACTGGAGAAGCGTTCTATCTCGCCAGCATCGCGATCAGCGACGAGGGCGAGCTGGCCGGGAAAATCCTGATACCTGGAATGCCGGTCGAGGTTTTCCTGCAGACGGGAGAGCGGACGGCGCTGTCCTATCTCGTCAAGCCGTTCGCCGACCAGATGGAACGGGCCCTTCGCGAGGATTGACAGCATTCGCGACGGCGAGCCGCGCTCCATCCATGGTCCTACCGCCGATCGTCCAAGGCGTCGCTCACCTGACCCAGCCATTCGCTGCGCCCTTCTGCCTTGACGCGGCCGCCTTCATCCGTCGGCCGGGCGTTCTGCGCGATTTCAGGCGGGGTGCGATAGCCGCGCTTCTTGCGGATTTCCTTCGGCGACATTCCGAACCGCTGCTTGATCTGTCGCGAGAAATGGAAGGGATTCTTGTATCCGCACTGATACGCGATTTCGGCAATCGTCAGGCCCGTATGCAGAAGCAGAAAGCGGCTCCGGTCGGCCCGCTTCTGCCAAAGGTATCGAATGGGCGTTATGCCCATATGCTTCCTGAAGAGCGTGATCAGATGCTGCGGCGTGATCGACGCCTCGTCGGCGAGTTGAGAAACAGTCAAGTCGCGCGACAGACCCTCATCCATGATCTGCCGCGCGATCTGTACCGAGGCCGGTATGTGGAGGGTCTGCTCCCACATGCGCGCTTCATAGAAGAAGGCGTGGAAGACAGCCTCTCCGAGCGCGTTGCGAAACATGTTGATGTTGATGCCGAACGCGGAACCGAGTTCCACGCCCGTCTGCACAAGGCTTCGCAACCGCTCCGATGTCTCTATCCCGGCTCCGCCTCGGCGTAACCGCATCGTGACCGGCTCTGGAAGATTGGACGGCGTCGCCTCGCACCAACTCACCCGGACGCGTCGCTTGATCTCGAATTCCGCCAGATAAATCCGGTCGTTGTAAAAAATGCCACATTGGCCTTCGTCCAGCGTGGTCATCGTATCGTCGCATGTGATGGTGACCTGCCCCTCGTGCACCAGCAATACACAGACATAGCGGCCCTTGAGCGGCCCGAATACGCCTCCCATCGGGTAAAGCGCTTCACCGAAGGAAAATCCGTGCGAGGAGTCGGCGACGTCTGACATGCGTTTCCCTGCCTCCTTGGATGCACCACACGGTCGCCATCAGTCCAGCGACACGTCAAGCCTAGCCATCCCCGATCTTCATTCAAGATATGTTTTGAGACGGCAGCGGCATTCCTGCATCGGGATCGTTGCAGCAAACTCCAGTGTGATCGACAAGGCGCGGGAGGCCGGAAGGTCTGATGTTCGGGATTACGACCCGGCTCTTGGACGCTGATGTACAAGAACAGGCACGACGTCGACATCTTGCCTTGCGAATGGGAGAACAATCATGAAGGTGACACGCAGGGATCTACTTAAGTTTGGCGGCGGGGCTGGCGCCTTCGTGCTTTCTGGCAGTGCAGCAACTTTTGTGCACGCGCAGGACGCCATGAAAATCGCAATTGTCAATTCGTCGCCAGCGAACGAGGTTGGCTGGAGCAAACAACACGAACTCGCCACAAACGCACTGAAGGCGGAGATGGGCGACCGGGTTTCTCTGACGGTCCTCGATAGCATATTCAAACCGCAGGACGCCGAACGGGTGTTCCGCCAACTGGCGTCCGAGGACAACCGTCTCATAATCGGTACCAGCTTCTCGCTGGGCGCGCCCATGCACAAGGTGGCTCCGCGCTTCCCCGACGTCGCGTTCGAGCACTGCGCGGGAATTACGACCGGCAAGAACATTGGCGTCTTCGATGCGAAGTATCACGAGGGCACCTACGTGGCCGGCGCCGCGGCCGCTCGCATGACCAAGTCGAAAAAGCTGGGCTGGGTACTGAGCTTTCCGGTTCCCGCCATTCTCAGTCCTGCCAACGCTTTCCTGCTGGGCGCGCGCAGCGTCGATCCCGACATCACCTGCAACGCGATCTTCCTCAACACGTGGTACGATCCAGGCAAGGAAAAGGAAGCGGCGAAAGTGCTTCTCTCGCAGGGTTGCGACGTTGTCGGCGCGATGACGGATACAGGCGTCACCGCGCAGGCGGCTGCACAGCAAGGTGCCTATGTCGTCGGCTTCGGGAGCGATCACAGCCAGTTTGCTCCCGACAAGCACTTGACCGCCTGCACCTTCGACTGGTCCGGCTACTACATCAAGGCAGCCAATGATGTGGCAAACGGAACCTGGAAGCCCGAATATCGCTGGGGCGGTATCGCGGAAGGGGTGATCAAGATGTCGCCTTACGCTGATGTCATCCCCTCTGAGGCGAAATCCGAGCTAAAGCAGCTCGAGGACAAGATCGCCAGGGGCGAGGTGCACCCGTTCGAGGGTGAAATCAGAGACCAGAACGGTAAGGTCAGGGTCGAAGCCGGCTCGGTCCTGTCCGATGAGGAGACCCGCGGGATGAACTGGCTCGTCGAGGGAATGATCGGTACGCTTGGCTGAAAAGGCGCTCTCGCTCGGCCGTCGAGCGAGAGCCTCGCCGACGGTCGAAGCGCTTTCCCGATCTCGAATCTGGCTACGGCCACGGCAGGACGTCCATGACTTGGCGCCTCGATCGACGGAACATCACGAAGCGCTGCCCTGGCGTCGTCGCCTGCTGCTCGTCCAGCAGCCGCCTCGAGGCGTCGATGTCGGCGCCTTCGGCTTCATACGCCAGCCCATTGTCGATCTCAGCCGGTCCGGCGAAGCGGTGTTGAACATCTCCGGGAAACTCGACGAGCTTTTGGAAATTCGCGACCGGCTGATCGTCATTTGCCAAGGACGGGTTTCTGCGCCGCACTTGCGCAACCAGATCAATCGCGAAGAAATCGGACTTCTGATGACGAGGCTCGATCATCACGCGAAAACCGAGGGAGCGGTCGGCGTTGCGGTTCAGAATTGAACAAAGATCGGAGCCCTCCCGAGGGATGCGCGCCGGCGCGCCGGCGATCGCAATCTGCTTTACGCTGCTGTTCGGCACGATGCTCTTCCTTTCGCTTGGCTATGAACCGTTCTCGACGTTCCGTGGCTTTTTCATCGATCCGCTGGCATCGCTGAATGGGGTATCGGAGTGGCTCCTGAAGGCGTCGCCGCTGATCCTGATCGCCTGCGGACTGGCGGTCGGCTTTCGAGCAAATGTCTGGAATATCGGCGCCGAAGGTCAACTCGTCGTCGGAGCCATCGCAGCGACTGGCGTCGGTCTTTTTTATCCTGATCCGGAAAGCGCTTGGCTACTGCCGCTGATGTTGCTTGCGGGGGCCCTGGCGGGGCTCGCATGGGCGGCGATCGCAGCATTCTTCCGCTCGCGATGGAATACGAACGAGATCCTGGTGACGCTCATGCTCACCTATGTCGCCAGCCTGCTTCTTTCATGGCTGGTGCGCGGGCCATGGCGCGATCCGGCCGGCTTCAACTTCCCGCAGACGGCCATTCTGCCTCTCGAGGCCATGTGGCCGCTGCTCGGCGAGGCCTATCGCCTCAATGTGTCGATCTTCCTGACTGTTTTTGCTGTTTTGGCCATGTGGTTGTTCACCGACCGTAGCTTTCTGGGCTACAAGATGTCGGTCAGCGGCGCGGCGCCCAGGGCTGCGCGCTATGCCGGCTTCCGGGAGACCTCTGCGGTGTGGGTCGGGCTGCTGGCCGGCGGCGGCGCCGCGGGAGTGGCGGGCATGATGGAGGCGGCGGGTCCGCTGGGTCAGCTTTCGCCGCAGATTTCTCCAGGTTACGGTTTTGCCGCGATCATCGTGGCTTTCGTCGGCAAACTCAACGCCTTCGGCATCGTTCTGGCCGGATTGCTGATGTCGCTTCTGTTCCTGGGTGGAGAAGCGTTGCAGATCAGCTTGGGTGTTCCATCGGCCGTGACCCGCATATTCCAGGGCATGCTGCTTTTCTTCCTGCTCGCGGCCGACTTCTTCATCTTCTACAGGATACGCCCTGTTCCGTCACGAGCGCACCCATCCGCCGTGCAGGCGGCGCAAACCGCCGAACAGAACAGTTGAACGGGTAGCGCCCATACATGGAACTCTTCATCTCCGTTTTCACTGGTACGATCATTGCCGCCACACCGCTGATCTTCGCGGCGCTCGGCGAACTCGTGGTCGAGAAGTCCGGTGTGCTCAATCTCGGAATTGAAGGCATGATGCTCATGGGCGCGGTCTTCGCCTTCTGGGCGGGCATCTCCGGCCTGCCGCTTCCCGTGGCCATACTGGTTGGCGCTTTGGCCGGCGCCGCGACGTCATTGATCTTCGGCCTGCTCGCGCTGACGTTTCTCACGAACCAGTGTGCAGCAGGGCTGGCGCTGGCGATCTTTGGTTCAGGCGTATCGGCGTTTTTCGGCGACAGGTTCGGCAGCGCGCAGATCGACGCGCTCGATCCCGTGAGCATCCCGCTTCTTTCGAACGTGCCCGTGCTCGGGCCGCTGCTTTTCCGCTATGACCCGCTCGTCTATCTCGCGCTGATCCTGTTCGCCCTGATAAGCTGGTTCCTCTACCGGACACGTGGCGGCCTCATCCTTCGCACCATTGGTAAATCTCCGGAGAGCGCTCATGCCATAGGCTATTCCGTCATCGGAGTTCGGTATCTGGCAGTGGTTTTCGGCGGGCTCATGGCCGGGCTCGGCGGCGCCTACCTGTCCGTCGCCTACACGCCGCTGTGGGTGGAGGACATGACCGCGGGGAAGGGTTGGATAGCGTTGGCGCTCGTCGTCTTCGCCACTTGGCGGCCCGAGCGCGTCCTCCTGGGCGCGTGGCTCTTTGGCGGCTTGACCATCCTTCAGCTTCAGGCTCAGGCCCACGGCGTGAAGATCTCCTCCGAACTTCTCGCTTCATTGCCGTATCTGGCGACCATTGCTGTACTGGCCATCATCTCACGGAACCGTCGGCTGCTCTCCCAGCACTATCCTGCATCACTGGCGAGACCTTTTCGGCCCGCCAGTTGAACGAAGAACACCCGCATGACGCGTGGTGCCCTCCTAATTCCTGGACAGGTTTTTGCGCTTCGACGTCATGGCGGAGCGTTTGGGCCGCATAATATCATCTGCCGGTCTCGGAAACATGCGTTCTAAGGAGCTAGCGATGCGGACCACGAAATGCACGGATCCCGTCATTCTCAATCTCTGGCATCCGATCTGCGCCCTTTCGGAGATGCCCGCCGGCGTGGTGCTCGAAACCCGACTGCTTGAAGAGCGGCTGTGCTATGCTCGAGACGACCAGGGCGGAACAGCCGCCTGGCTCTCCGGTTCGTCCCTGAAAGCGGGCATGCCAGTCGATATCGGCGAATTGACGAATACGCTCCCGGTCAAGGTCGCCTACGGATATCTCTGGACGTCGCTCGGCGAGGAGCCGGTCGAGCTTTTCCCAATCCCGGAATACGAGGAAGCCGACAGACGGCGGTTCAATTCAGCCACCATCGGCGTCAATGTTTCAGCGCCGCGCGCGGTGGAAAATTTCCTCGATCTGGGCCACCTGCCCCATGTGCATCCGGGGATTCTCGGCGAAGAGCCTCACACTGAGGTCAGGGAGTACAACGTCGAGATATCGGCCGAGCGGGACGAGGTGCTCGCCACGCAATGCAAGGTCTTTCAGCCAAGGGCTTCCAGTGCCTCCACCACCGGAGAGGACGTCGACTATATCTTCCGCGTACCGCACCCCTATTGCTCAGTGCTTTACAAATGGAATCCGGTGGATGAAAGCCGCCTCGACGTCGTGGCCATTTTCATGCAAGCGCTCGATCAGGAGCATGTCCGCGTGCACTTCATGTCCTGCGTATTGGACGACGTCAACGACGACAAGGCGATCAGGCGCTTTCATCAGACGATCTTCGGTCAGGATAAACCCATCCTCGAGAACCAGTACCCGAAGCGACTGCCGCTCGACCCTCGTGCCGAGACGCCAATCCGCGCCGACAAGTCGGCGATCGCCTACCGCCGATGGCTCAGCCAAAAGGGCGTCACCTACGGCGTGATCCCCGCCGCAAGCTGACCAGCAATCTTATTTTCAGATAAGTTATTGTGCGTTCACGTCATGGCTGCCCAGGAGCGCGCGGACTACCATCCTGACCGTTCTCGTTGCTGCAGACCTTCGCCAGCGTCGTGACGCTGGCGAAACGGCAACCGGACCCCGGGAGGATCATGCGATGCGGACCACGAAATGCACGGACCCGGTCATCCTCAACCTGTGGCACCCGATCGCCGCACTGTCGGACATTCCGATCGGGACCGTCTGCGAGACGGTTCTGCTCGAAGAGCGCCTGGCCTACTCCGCCGATGGTGATGGCAAAGCGGCCGTCTGGCTAGCCGAACCTTCCCCGGATCATGGCCGACGAGCCATGGAAAAGCTGCCGAACGCGCTGCCGGTCAAGATTGCCTATGGCTATGTCTGGACCACCTTCGGCGATGCACCGGCGGACCTCTTTCCAATTCCAGAATACGAGGAGACCGACCGGCGCCAATTCAACGCCGCCTCTTTCGGCGTCAATGTGTCGGCACCGCGCGCAGTCGAGAATTTCCTCGATCTCGGCCACCTGCCGCATGTCCATTCCGGCATCCTCGGCGCAGAGCCGCACACCGAGGTGAAGGAGTACGACGTCGAAGTGTCAGCCGAGCGCGACGAAATCCTGGCCACGCGTTGTCGCGTTTTTCAGCCGAAAGCCTCCGCGCATGCCGATGAGGGTGCCGAGGTGGAATACATTTATCGGGTGCCCCATCCCCACTGCTCGGTCCTTTACAAGTCGAGCGCCTCCGATCCGAACCGCATGGATGTGGTGGCCCTGCTCGTCCAGGCCGTGGATCAGGAGCACGTGCGGGCGCACTTCCTCACATGCCGGCTGGACGCCAGTAGCAGGGACAACGCCATCAAGCGCTTTCAGCAGACGATTTTCGGCCAGGACAAGCCGATACTGGAGAACCAATATCCCAAGCGCCTGCCACTCGATCCACGCGCCGAAACCCCGATCCGGTCCGACAAATCGGCGATAGCCTATCGCCGCTGGCTCAGCGGCAAGGGCGTCACCTACGGCGTTGTTCCCTCCACCACCTGATCGGAAATTTCCGGAGATTATAATGCTGGACACCGATAAATCTCGCTGGCACCCCATTGCCTCGTCCGACGATCTGCCCTCGAGGCACGTTTTTCACGCCCAGCTTTCCGGACGCGAGTTCGCCGTGTGGCGTGCAGATGACGGATACGTAAACGTGTGGGAAAACCGCTGCCTGCATCGGGGCGTACGGCTCTCCATCGGAATCAATGACGGCCGCGAGTTGAAATGCCAATATCACGGCTGGCGCTACGCCAATCGCACCGCCGGGTGCACTTATATCCCCGCCCATCCCGCCGACGCGCCAGCGCGCACGATCACCAACCGGACCTATCCGGCCGCCGAGCGCTACGGGCTCGTTTGGGCCTGCGAGGAACCGTCGGGACAATTTGCGGAAATCGCGGCGCTTGAGGGTGCGGACGGCCTCGTGCTGCGTCCGATTTCGATCAACGCACCCGCGCCGATGCTGTTGGAGCGCCTCATCGCCTACCGCTTCCAGCCGAACGACGCTCTCGACGACGACGATGCGGATGTGACGGTGGAGGCCAAGGGGGAGTCGTCCGTCGTCCTGCGCGCGAACTCGGACAGCGCCGGGACGGGGGCGGTGTTCTTCGTCCAACCTGTCGATTCCAATTGCTCGGTCATCCGCGGTGTTCTCGACCGCGCACCAACGGAGCACGAAAACAGGATTGCTGTGTTGGCGTCATCACAACGAGCGTCTGACGGCGCTGCGCGAGGCGGTGGAGAAGGAGGTGTCGCGGATGCCCCCCGCGCCGCCGATCGAGGTCGTGGTCCAGCCGGTCGCGGCCGAGCTCGCAGCGATGCCAGAGCGTTCGTCTTCGGGCCGCAAGGCGACGATCCGGGTGCAAGTTGCACGCAAATGGAGCGCGGCAGAAGGCATTGCCGGCTTCGAGCTAAAGCCGATCGAGGGCCAGCTGCCCACCTTCCAGGCCGGCGCCCATATCGACGTGCACATGCCTAACGGCGCAATCAGGCAGTATTCGATCACGAACGGACCGGGCGAGAGCGAGAGCTACGTCATCGGCGTGAAGCGCGAGCGCGAATCGCTGGGAGGCTCGGCGTGCATGCACGAGAACGTGCGCGAGGGGGACGTTCTCGCGATCTCCGAGCCGCGCAACAATTTTCCCCTTCGCCGAGACGCAGTCCGGACGGTCTTCATCGCTGGCGGCATCGGCATAACACCCCTGCTCGCGATGGCGCAGGCGCTGGAGCATTCCGCCCTGCCCTACGAGATGCACTACTTTGCACAGGGCCAGACGCATTGCGCCTTCCCGGAACGGCTTGAACTTCTGGGCAGCAACCTGAAGCGGCATCTGGCGCTCGACGCCGTTGCCACGGGAGCGAGGCTGCGCGAGTGCATCCCGACCTATGCCGACCATATGTATCTCTATCTCTGCGGGCCCGGCCCGATGCTAAAGGCTGCGCGGGAGATTGCCGCGGAAAAGGGCTGGCCGGACGAAGCCGCCCGCTTTGAATACTTCAAGAATACCAACGAGATCGACGACAGTTCGAGCTTCGAAATCGCGCTGGCGCGGTCGGCGTTGACGCTCCAGGTTCCCGCAGGGCGGACAATTCTCGACGTGGTGCGGGAGAACGGCATCGATATGCCCTCGTCTTGCGAGCAGGGCGCCTGCGGTACCTGCATGGCCACCGTCATCGAGGGCGAACCGGATCACCAGGACGTCTATCTGAACGAGGCCGAGAAGCGTGCCGGCGTCAAGATCATGACCTGTGTCAGCCGCGCGAAGTCGCCGCGGCTCGTACTAGACATCTAAGGACGAGACATGATCACGCTCTACGACTACGAACTTTCCGGCAACTGCTACAAACTGCGCCTGATGATGCACATCCTCGGCCTGGACTATGAAGCGAGCGCAGTGGATTTCCATCCCGGTCGCGAGCACAAGTCCGAATGGTTTCTGAAGATCAATCCGCTCGGCCAGCTTCCGGTGCTGGAGGACGACGGACTCGTGCTGCGAGATGCGCAGGCGATCCTGGTCTATCTTGCCGCGCGATACGATCGTACGGGCGAGTGGTATCCGTGCTCGCAGCCGCGGCTTCTGGGCGAGGTCAGCCAGTGGCTGGCCTTCGCCGAGGGTATCACCGCTACCGCCTCGGCGGCGCGCCTGCACGACGCCTTGTCCTACGACCTCGATGCGGAGGCGGCTCGCGCCGGAGCGCACCGGCTGTTCCGTATTCTCGACGAGCATCTGTGGTTCGGGGAGAAGGAGAAGCGGGCCTGGATCTGTTCGGCACCGCATCCGACGATCGCCGACATCGCCTGCTTTCCCTATGTCGTTTTGTCGGAAGAAGGCGGCGTTTCGCGCCGAGACTATCCCGCCATCCGACGGTGGTGCGACCGGGTCAAACGCATCGAGGGCTTCACCCCGATGTCGGGCGTCTTTCCCGCCGGTCCGGCTCGTGCGGCTTAGGCCTGCTGTACCCGTTGCCATTGTCTCAAGAAGGAGACCTCCGATGAAAATGCGCGCGACCCAGGCGGCAGGTGCGGACAAACGACCGGCTGCCATGAAGGCCGCTCTGAAAGGCGCGGACGTAGATTTGCCGATCCGGAGAGAGCCATGAATCCCGCCTTCGGGTCGGGGGGCGCCCCGATTGACGGTCCGTACATTCTGAAAGACGGCCGCGTCCTCGTCGATCCGAAGGCCGAACCGGAGACGCGCGACATATTCGTTTCTGCGGAAGGCCGCATTCTGGATGTCGCACCGGGGATCGAAACGCCATCCGATGCCAAAGCGGTCGACCTCGGCGGAGCCCTTGTCGTGCCTGGCTTCGTTGACGCGCATCAACATCTCGACAAGACGGGCGTCGTCGCGCCGAATCCGTCGGGCACGCTGCAAGGCGCGCGGGAGGCCTTCGCGGCTTTTGTCAGAACGGCGACGCCCGAGGATATTGCGTCCCGTGCGGTCCGCACCATCGTCCAATGCAGGGAGCACGGAACGACAGCGATCCGTAGTCACGTGAATGTGGACAAGGATGCGGGACTTGCGGGACTCGAGGTTCTGGCAGACATTCGCCGGCAGTTCGGCGAAAGCATGACGCTGCAGTTCGTGGCCTTCATGACGCCGCATCCAAACCAGGATCTCGACTGGCTCGAAGGAAACATCGACGCGGCCGTGGCGATGGCGGACGCCGTCGGCGGCACACCGGCGGTCGCCGAGGATCCCGAGCGCTATCTCGATATCATTTTCGAAGCGGCGATGCGTCACGGAAAGCCGGTCGACCTGCATCTCGATGAGCATCTCGATGCCGATCGGCTTCTCTTCGACGCGGTCATCGACCGCACGGAAAGACACGGAATGCAGGGCCGCGTCGTTCTGGGTCATGCGTCGGCGCTGAGCGCCGCGCCGCGCCAGGAGTTCGAACGGATCCGTGACCGCATCCTGAAGAACGATATCGGCATTGTCACGCTGCCGGCCGCCAACCTCTATCTTCAGGGTCGCGACCGCGATGTGCTACCGCCGCGCGGCCTCACCCGCGTTGCGGACTTCGTGAGGTCAAACGTCGCGGTCGCCGCCGCCTGCGATAACATTCAGGATCCGTTTATACCGACAGGCTCTGGCGATCTCCTGGAGATTGCCCGCTGGACGCTCCTCGCCTCCTATCTGGGCGCCGACGAAATGATGCAGGCCTTTTCCATGATCACCGACATTCCGGCCCGCTTGATTGGTCTCGGACCGGCCTATGGCATACGCAAGGGTGCCCGCGCCGACCTTGTCATTGCCGATAGCAGAAATGTAGTGGACCTGGTGGCGCGCGGTTCGATGCAACGCGTCGTGCTCGCCGCAGGGAAAGCAGTGACGCAGCGCCCGGACTGGAAAGCGTCCCCTGCCCTGCCAGGATAGCGCATATTGACGAAGATCGGTTCGGATAGCCGTCCTCGATCGTCCGCGATATGCCGTCGTGCTCTTCACTGAAGCGCGTGATGAAGGTCATGCACCCCGCCTGCAATCTCGTCAGCCCGACCAGTTAGCCGACATCCACGACGACCGCCGGATCAGGTATGGCCACGCCATCCAAAGTGGCGTGGAGCAATTTCTTCATTGAATTAATGGTCAGTCCATTATATTCATTGCGCCTATGACGCGAGTTCAACCCATGCCCGGCGCCCGTCCGGAGCCTGTCCCGACTGCCGAAAGCCTTCCGTTCTGGCAAGGCGCGCGGGAGGGGGCGCTGATCCTGCGACAGTGCCTGCGGTGCGAGACGATCGCGGCACCGGCTGCACCACGCTGCCCCCGATGTCTTGCGCCCGATCTGTCGCCGTTTCGCTGCTCGGGTCGCGCCGCGTTGCACGGCCGGACCGTGCTGCATCTGGACGCTGTGCCAGGCCACGAGCCGCCGCTCACCATTGTCGAGTGCGCCGTTGAAGAAGCGCCCCACATCCTGCTCATCGCTCTCGATGAGGATGACGGGACGGTGTCGCTCCGCCCAGGCGATCCGCTGCGCATCTCCTTTCGGCCGGATCCCAACGGATGGTCCTATGCGGCCGTGGAAGGCGCGGAGCAGTGAACGGTCGCGTGGTGATTGCCGGCTTCGGAGCCTCCGAGATCGTTCGCCGGAGCGACCGTGGCATATCGGCCTTCGCGCTCGATGCCCTTGTCGCCGCGCTGGAGGACGCTCGTCTCGAACGGGAGGACGTTGACGGTTACGTCGGGGCACCCTTCGCGACCAATGCCGGCTCCCCCCATGCCGAGGGCGGCGACGAAATTTCATTGAAGACGATTGCTTCGCAGGCGGGTCTGCGACTGTCATGGGGGGCCGATCTTTTCCGTCGCTACCCGACCGATATGGTCGCCGGCGCCGCCCACGCCCTACTTGCCGGCACCTGTCGATTCGTACTGGGCCTCAGGGCGATGTATGTCGCGCCGGGTATCGAATACGCAACCGGTATCGGCGCCCGGGTCTTCGGCCTCGACCAGTTCACGAAACCCTACGGCTACACCACGGCCGGCGCACGCTTCGCAACGCGCGCATGGGCATACATGAAGAAACACGGCGCGACGCGGGACGATCTCTTCGCCATCGTAGATCTCGCGCGGCGCAACGCCGCCGACAACCCGCAGGCGATCTGGCGGAACAAGCCGCTGGACCGGGATACATACATGGCGGCGCGGATGGTGGCCGAACCGCATTGTCTGTTCGACTGCGACATGCCGGTGTGCGGCGCGCAGGCCTTCATCATGTGCCGTGAAGAAGACCTAGCGGCGGGTGCAAAACCGGCTTGGGTGACCGGGTGGAGCGGCTTCGGCCGCCCGGAAGCATTGTGGTCGATGAGCGGGCGCGCCCCGTCGGATCTCACATCCGCCCAGCTCTATGACGGCTTCTCTTCGATGGTCTGGGAGTGGCTGGACGGCTTCGCAATCACCGCACCGGGTCAGGCGCCCGCCTTCATCAGGGACGGTCATGCGGAGCGGGATGGCCGATTGCCTCTCAACACTTTCGGCGGCTCTCTCGGCGAGGGGCGCATGCACGGCATGGGGCATCTGCGCGAGGCCTATCTTCAGGCCGCCGGCCGCGCCGGTAAGCGGCAGGTCCGGTCGGGTCCGGCTCTCGTTCATGTCGGTCCCCATGACGATTCTTCCTTCGTGCTTTTGGAACCGGAACAGCCACGACGGGGGCTCTGAGACAGGTGACCGAAACGATGAAAGTCCGCGAATATCTCTCGATTCCCTACATTCTGGAGGCGCAACCGGTCGAGCGCGACGGCGTCTGGACGCGGCGACTGCGCTACCCCGAACTCGGCCGGATCGCGGCAGAGCACGAGGATGTCGAACAGGCGCTTCTCGAACTTGAGCGCCAGCGGATTGCGGAAATCATGCGCCGGCTGAGAGCGGGCGATCCGCCGCCGGTGCCGCGCCCCCCGTTGGAGACGACCGACCAGGGCTGGTGGGCACGCGCCCTCGGCGTCGGCGATCTGGTCGAGGGGCAGCTCGATAGGCCCGGCGCCGAACTCGCCAGCAGCAATGACGGCCGCCCCCAGGCGGCAGGCAGCGAACCGACAGGAGGCTAGAAATGCTATCGCATGAGGACAATGAGACGCTGGTCCGCGTGGGCCCCGGCACGACGATGGGCGGGCTCATGCGGCTCTACTGGATACCGTTCATGCCTTCCGCCGACCTCGAACCGGACGGGCAGCCGCAGACGGTGAGGCTCACTGGGCGAAACGTTGATCGTCTTTCGCGACAGCGAGGGACGGGTCGGCCTGGTGGACAATATCTGCCCCCATCGGGGCGCACCGCTCGCCTTCGGCCGCAACGAGGACTGCGGGCTGCGATGCGTCTATCACGGATGGAAGTTCGACGTCGACGGCAACATCGTCGATATGCCTGCCGAGCCGGCGCGTTCGCGGCTGAAGGAACGGGTCAAGATCAAGTCCTATCCCTGCCAGGAAAGAGGCGGGGTGGTGTGGACCTATATGGGCGACGAGCCGGAGGAGTTGCGTCCGCCGCTGCCTCATCTGGAGTGGAACATGGTTCCGGAGGACAACGTCGTCCTGTCGTTCCGGGTGCAGGAATGCAACTGGCTTCAGGCGCTGGAAGGAGAGATCGACAGCGCTCACGCGCCGATCCTGCACGGCCGCATCGATCAGGGTGGCTCGATCGATCAATGGGTCGCCAAGCGCGATCTGAAGCCGACCTTCGAGTGCATGCGACAGGACTTCGGCATGTCGATCGCCTCTCGCCGCGTTCTGGACGAGGACACACTTTACTGGCGCGTGAACCAGTTCGTGATGCCGTTCTATTCGCTGGTCCCGCCGCAGTCGAACTATCCGGAACTTTCGGGCCATGCCTGGGTGCCGATCGACGACGAGAACACGCTATGCATCATGTTCTCCTATCATCCCTCTGAACCGATGTACCCGAAGAGCAGGGACATCTTCCTCAACGGTCACAAGGGCCGCGAGACCGGTCACGCCAGCCGCAAGGCCTTCGACGATCAGGGGGCGCTGGTGCCGTATGGCCGCTACGTCACCAAATACCGGCGCGAGACCGGCTATTGCTTCGATCATGAGGCGCAGGAGACAACATGGTTCTCGGGTCTGCCGGGGCTCTGGGTGCAGGACGCCGCCTGCCAGTCCGGCGTGATGCGCGTCTATGATCGCAGCCGCGAGCATCTGTGCACATCGGACACGGGCATCGCCATGACCCGACGCGTGCTGCTGGAGGTGGCTCACGCTTTCGAAGAGAGCGGGAAGAAGCCGGAGCGCTTCGACGATCCTGACCTCTACATGGTGCGCGCGGTGTCGATGAAGCTGCCGAAAGAGGACGCGTGGGCCGATGCCGGCTCCGTGCCCATGACGGCGAGGCTTGGTGAAGGCTTCGGGTACGACCTATGAGCGGTGCCGCGCTGCAGGATGTTCGCGTTCTCGAAGATCTCGGCGCTCGGGGCGGCCGTCGCCGGCCGGGTCCTCGCCGATCTTGGCGCAGAAGTGATCAAGATCGAGCCCGAGGGAGGCGAGCCTTTTCCGCCGTTCGCCGCCACTCGTGCCGACGCGGCAGGGTGAGGAAAGCGCCGCCTGGCTCGCGTTCAACTACGGCAAGAAGAGCGTCACGATGAACCTCGGCACGCCCGAGGGCGACGCCGCCTTCGTCGATCTCTGCCGGTCCGCCGAAATCGTCGTCACCGATTGGGAGCGTCTGGAACTGGACGAGATGGACCGCCTCGCGGCGCTGGCGCGGAAGGCCAATCCGGCTCTGGTCTGGGCGGAGGTGCTGCCGTTTGGCCGCGGCGGCGACTACGAGCGCTATGCGGCGACAGACACGACGCTGCAGGCGCTCGGCGGCCACCTTTACCTCAACGGTGATGCGGACAGACCGCCGGTCCGCATCTGCCTGCCCGTCGGCGTGATTCAGGGCGGGGCCGAGGCGGCTTCGGCGGCGCTCATGGCCTATTGGCATCGGCTGCGGTCCGGCGAAGGACAACGGGTCGACGTTTCGGTGCAGGCCTGCGTCGTGTGGACTCTGCTGAATTCCACCATGGCATGGCAGATCCTCGGGCTGAACGAGATGCGGGGCGGCGCCATCCGCAAGGAACGGGCGAACCGCTTCTTCACGCGGCTCGTCTGGGAGACGAAGGACGGCTTCATTTTCTTCGGCCCCGTAGGCGGTGGCGGCGGTGCGGCGCGATCGAAGTCGTACGACGCGCTGGTCAAATGGATGAAGGAAGAGGGTTTCGACAACGATATGCTGACCCGCCATGACTGGAACGGCGACCAGCAGTTCTTCATCCCCCAGGAGGACTACGACGCCGTCACGGAGATCATCGCGGGCTTCATCAAGAGCAAGACCACAGACGAACTCATGGAACGCGCGATCCGCGAGCGTATCCTCCTCGCGCCGATCTCCTCCGTCGAGGGCGTCTTCCAGAACCCGCAGTTCCGGGCCCGGGGGCTGTACGTGCCGCTTGAGGACGAGGTGCGTGGTCTGGCGGTGGAACTCCCGGCGCACTGGGCCAACCTGTCCGCCACGCCACTCGCCAGACCGACGCCCGCACCGCGAGCAGGGGCAGATACCAGGGCCGTGCTCGCGCGCGCCAGCAGAGGCAATGCCGCATGAACGACAGAACCACGGAAACCTCCTCCATCCATCCAGACGAAGGAATCTTCGCCGGCCTCAAGGTGGCGGACTTCACATGGGCGGCGGCTGGGCCGATCGCCACCAAGCAGCTCTCCGACAACGGCGCCACCGTGGTGAAGGTGGAGAGTTTCAGGCATCCGGATTCCATCCGTCTCGGCGGACCGTTCATCGATGACAAGCCGGGCATCAATCGCTCTGGCTTCTTCGCGGACTTTCACTCCTCCAAGCTCGGCATGGGCGTCGACATGAACCATCCGAGGGCGCTCGAGATCATTCGTCCCCTGATCGAGTGGGCGGACGTGGTGGCGGAAAGCTTCCGGCCCGGGGTCATGGCCAAATGGGGCCTCGACTTCGACAGTCTGCGCAAGATCAATCCGCGGATCGTCATGCTTTCGTCCTCGCTCTACGGGGCTACCGGGCCTTGGGCGCGTCATCCGGGCTACGGCGCACAGGGACAGGCGCTTGCCGGCATCCACGGCATGACCGGCTGGCCCGACCGTCCACCCGCCATGCCGAAGGGCGCCTATTCCGACAGCGTCTCACCGCGCTACGCGCTTGCCGCGCTCATGGCGGCGCTCATCCATCGGGAGAAGACCGGTGAAGGCCAGCATGTCGAGGTCAGCCAGATCGAGGCGACGGCGCAGCTTCTGTCTCCGGAGATCCTCGCGTTCCAGATGACGGGCGAGGCCGCGACCAGGGCGGGCAATCGCAAATCCGGCTCGGTCGTTCACGGCGTCTATCCGTGTGAGGGCGAAGAGCGCTGGGTCGCCATCGAGGCGGTGGATGAGGATCAATGGCGTAGCCTCTGCGAGGTCCTCGGCGGCGCCGAGGCGCTTGCCGCCGCGCGCGAGGCGGGCCCGGATCGGCTCGATGAGGCGATCGCGAAAAAGACATCTTCCTGGGACCCCTTCGAACTGATGAAGCGCTGCCGCGACGCCGGCGTGCCGGCGGGCGTGGCCAACAAGGCGTCCGACCTTCTGGACGACGAGGTGCTGAACGCCCACGGGCACTTCTGGCCGTTGCACCACGAGGAAATGGGAACGCTCAAATATAACGGTCCCGCCTATCGGTTCGAAAAGACGCCGAGCCGGCTGCGCTTTGCTTCTCCGCGCCTTGGAGAGCACACCGAAAAGGTCATGACGGAGATCCTCGGCTTCGATCACGCCGCTGTCGACGAGTTCCGCGAGGAGGGCCTGTTGCAATGAGCGGCGGCGACATTCCGGTTCGGGTGCGACAGATGCGGCTGGAGGCCGAAACGGTTCTGTCCGTGGAGTTGGAGACGCTCGACGGAGCGCGACTGCCATCTGCAGGGCCGGGTTCGCATGTCGATGTGGCCCTCGGCGACGATCTGCGGCGCAGCTACAGCCTGACCCGCGAAATCTCCGAATCGCCGTCCTGCACCATCGCGATCCACCGCGATCCCGAGAGCCGTGGCGGCTCGGCCTATGTGCATGAAAGGCTCCGGGTCGGAGACAAGATCCGCATCTCGCGGCCGAGGAACAATTTCCCGCTGGATGACAAGGCGGAGCTTTCCGTGCTGATCGCCGGCGGTATCGGGATCACGCCCATCGTCGCCATGATCCGGCAGCTCACGGCGGCCGGGCGCGCGTGGAAGCTCCATTACGCAGCCCGCTCACGTAGTGCTGCCGCTTTTCGTAAGGCCATTGCGCAATGCCTTGAAAATAGCAAGGGCAAGGGCGCCGTCTCGTATCATTTCGACGATGAGCAAAACGGCGCCCTGATCGACATGAAGGCGATTCTGGCAAGCAATCCCGGCGCCCATTTCTATTGCTGCGGTCCGGAGCCGATGCTGGCCGCCTACGAGGAAGCCGCGCGAGACCTGCCGCGCGAGACCGTCCATGTCGAATATTTCTCGACCAGCGAGGAAGCCGCCCGCGATGGCGGGTTCGAAGTGGTGTTGCAGCGCTCCGGCAAGACACTGCATGTCGAGCCGGGCCAGACGATTCTCGACGTGCTGATCGCCCACAACGTTTCGGTGCCGTTTTCCTGCACGGAAGGGGTCTGCGGCACCTGCGAGACGCCAGTCATCGAGGGCCGACCGGACCATCGCGACATGGTCCTGACGGACGAGGAGCGGGCGAAGAGCGAAACGATGATGGTCTGCTGCTCGGGATCGAAGAGCGCCAGGCTCGTTCTCGATCTCTGAGCAAGATCAGCCGGCGAGCGGCGCGTTGAGAGTGAGTGCGGTCTCGATCGGCATCCGCGGCGATTGGCACGTCTTGAAGCTGTCTGGCAGGTTGCCGAAGCCGAGAAGGACGATGATCGAGTGTTCGTCGCCGAGGCCGATCTCGCGCCGCAGCGCCTCGTCGACCTCCTTTTCGACCGACCAGTTCAGCATGCAGGTACCGAGGCCTTCCGCGTGCAGGGCATAGGCCAACGTCATGGCGAACAGGCCACCATCCACCCAGGCCTGATACCGCTCGCCCGCATGTTCCCAATAGCGAAGATCGCTCGTGACGACGGCGATGCCGCCGAGTTCGTGGCCAAACGTCCGATTGCCGGCCTGATGCGCTCTGACACGATCGATCAATTCGCGCTCCGTCCAGATATGGGCGTGACAGGTCTGGCGGTTGCAACTGGAGGGCGCGCGCTGCGCGGCGGCGACCGCCCGGCGGATGGCCCTTTCTGAAACCGGACCGGGCGCGAACGCCCGGACGGAATGACGGGCCTCCACGAAGCGGCCGAAATCGAAGGCCGTCGCTTCACGCACGTCGGTTGCGAAGATTGTTTCGACGCCGCCTCGACCGGCTGCCGCAACCTGCCCGACCACAAGTGCCTGCGTGACAGAACGAGGTATCTTCGTCTGGTCGTTGAATTGCGACCATGAACGGAGCGTGTTGAGGCCGATTCCCATGGCATCTGCCGCAGCCCTTCGGCTGAGCAGATCCACGGCCAGCCTCTCGGCCCTCGCCATGCCGAAGCTCGGCCTCGACTGCCTGAGGCTCATGCCGTATTCCAGAAAATGCGCATCGGCTGAGTATGCGGGCGGAACGACTCTCGTCGGAACCGACCCGCCCCATCCAGGCGTGCTTGCGAAAGCGCCTGGCGTCGTAGAGGACATTGGTCCAGAACCGCCGACTGGTGCCGATCCTCGCGAGGACATCCTGCAGACCGCCCCTCCGCTTGTCCAAGGCTCTGCCGGCTTCGGCGGAGGACGGCGGACGCCGTGTCGTTGCGGGAGCGTGAGAGGTCATGGTGCAGAGCGACTCTTCTTGCCGCCAGCAGATCCCGAGAAAGATTTTCGTCGCTTCGCCGAGAGCGGGAATATCACGCCTCACATGGGCGGCCGTCCGCGACATCTTGAACGGCGGGTTCGGCGCCAGGAAGGTTCCCGCGCCATCCTCGACCTCGCCCATCATCTCGCGTTCTACCGTTGCAGGGTCGGCCATGACCTCCGCCACGGTGCGATAGCGGGAACAGGGAACGCCGGCGTCCATCAGGAGACGCTCGCAATCTTCGGCGCTTCGCTCCGACGTCCAGCCTTCGATGCGGGCCATGATCTCCGCCCAATTGGCTTCCCGACCCGCCGGGGTTTGAAAGCGGGGATCCCGCCCCCACTCCGGATCACCGAGAAGCTTCACCAGCGACCCGAAGTTCTTGCCGGACAGCGGCACGGCCATGACGAACCCGTCCGCGGCCTTGAGCGGCGTATAGACATGGCGCTTGCGAGGCTGCGGAAATTGCGCCTCCTGGCACTCATAGACCATCATCGCCAGCAGGCTGTCCATGAGACCCACATCGACGAGCTGGCCGGCGCCGCTGCGTTCGCGTTCGAGCAGCGCCGTCTGGATCGCGCCCCAGGCATACACGCCGGCCAGGACATCGGCGTAGAACATGCCTGTCGGAGCGGGCCGGTCGAGGCCGGGGGAAAAGTCCATCAGCGCCAGGTCGTGCCCTGAGGCGGCGTGGATCATCGGCGCGTAGGCCGGTCGGGTCGAGGCCGCACCCGATTGCCCGAAGCCGGAGATCGCGCAGTAGATCAGGCGCGGATTCCGGGCCGACAGGGCCTCCCAGCCGAGTCCGAGGCGCTCCATGACGCCGGGTCGGAAGTTCTCCACCACGACATCGGCGCCGCTTGCGAGCTCGAAGGCATCATTTCGGCCGCCTTCGCTCTTCAGATCGAGGACGACGCTCCGCTTGCCGGCATTGAGCGTGCCGAAATAGGCCGAATGCCCGTCGCGCAGCGGCGGACGCCCGCGCATGGCATCGCCTTCCGGCGGCTCCACCTTGACCACCTCGGCTCCCACGTCGGCGAGAAGCCTCGTGCAGAACGGGCCGGCCATGACCTGGCTGAAATCGACGACCCGGATCGGATTGTTCACGGTCCCCGTCATTGTCTGAGGAGGGCCCGGGCGATGATCAGGCGCTGGATCTGGTTAGTGCCTTCGTAGATCTGGCAGACCTTTGCGTCGCGCATCATGCGCTCCACAGGGTGATCCTGGAGATAGCCGGCGCCGCCGAAAACCTGCACGGCGTCGGTCGTCACCTTCATCGCCATGTCCGAAGCGAAGGTCTTCACCATCGACGCCATGGATGGCACGGCCGGATCGCCGGGATTGGCGTCGATCATCGCGGTCACCTTGTACAACAGCGCACGCGCGGCTTCGATCTGGATCGCCATGTCGGCCAACATGGCCTGAACCAGCTGGAACTGACCGATCGGCTGACCGAACTGAACCCGCTCCTTCGCATATTGAAGCGACGCATCGAGCGCTCCCTGTGCGATGCCGACCGCAGCAGCGCCAACGGTGGGACGGTTCATGTTGAGCACGCCCATGGCGTTCTTGAAGCCCTGCCCTTCCTCGCCCACCATGTTTTCCGCCGGAACGCGCACATCATCGAAGAAGAGGTCGCAGTTCTTGATGCCGCGCAGACCCATCTTCTTCGGGCTTCCGCCGATCTTCAGCCCGGGGCTGTCCATCGGTACGATGAAGGAGGAGATGCCGTCATGGCCCTTTCCCTCCGAGGTGCGGGCAAAGAGAAGGATGTACTTGGCCTGATCGGCCTTCGTGATGAACACCTTCTGACCATTGATGACATAGTCGCCGCCGTCGCGCCGCGCCGACGTCTTGATGCCGGAAACATCCGAGCCGGTGTGGGGTTCGGTCAGCCCGATGCAGGTCAGGGTGCGGCCTTCCGCCAGTTCCGGCAGATACTTCTTGCGCTGCTCCTCCGTTCCGTAGTGGACCAGCGGCAACGCCATGGCGATCGACGTAGCGCCGACGAGATGCGATACCGAGAAGGAAGCCCGCGACACTTCTTCCTTGGCAATGCAGGCCATGGTCGTGGTTCCGCCGGGACCGCCATACTCCTCCGGAATCATGATCTGCACGAGGCCCATATCGCCGAAGATCGGCACCAGCGAATGCGGCATCTCGTCGTCCCGGTCGATTTGCGCTGCCAGTGGGGCGACCTCCCGCTCCACCATCCTGCGCACGCTGTCGCGAAACATGGTCAGTTCTTCGTCGGGTTTCGGGGTGTCGAGCATGGTGGTTCTCCTCTTGCTGGAGCAAAGGTATAAAGGACCTACCAATGACCGTCAATGCGACTTTTATCGGTTCCAGAGCCGGTCATGAACTCTCCCGAGATGCGCCTTGAGTTCCGCCTTGGCGGCCTCGAAATCCCCACGTTGCAGATGGTCGAGAAAGGTGCGCCGGGAAGCCAGAAGCCGCTCCGGGTCCATGTTCGTCGCACGATAGCGCAGAAAGGTCTGGATGAGCTCGGTCTGCGCGTCGATCGTGAAGACGAGCGCACTGTTGCCTGTGAGGGCGGCGATGTGATGATAGAAGCCGTGGGCCGCCGCGACCCGTCCCGGCGAATCGTTTGCCGCGACCGCGGCTTCCGTCTCCGCCAGATTGGCTTGCAGGTCGGAAAGCTCGATCGGGCGCGGCATGGTGGCGATGCGATCGAGCACCATGCCCAGCATCAGGACGCGCGCCTCGAACAGATCGTCGAGGCTGATCGCGTTCAGCGTAAGCAGATCCCTGAGCGCCTGGGTGATGCGCGCCGGGCTCCCCTCTCGGATAAAGGCGCCGCCATGCGCGCCCTGTCTGGTTCGGACGAGGCCGGCATTTTCCAGCGAACGCAGGGCTTCGCGGACCACGTTGCGGCTCACCTCGAGCTGTCGCGCCAACTCGCGTTCCGGGGGCAGCTTGTCGCCCGGTCGGAGGGCCCCGGCGAGAAGCTTCTCGCGGATCCTCTCGACGACGATCTCGAATGTGCGGTCGCTGCGGACCGGCTCGAACACCGGCGGGTCGGCAGGCTTGGCAGTCTCGGTCATGCGTCAGTCCCTCAGCCCCGGGCCGCAGGCGGTTTCCTGGAGTGGCCTCGTCGGCCAAGGGAGTATCATTGGTCGGTCCAATCGAAGCAAGGGGCGCGGGAGCGTCTCCCCCCATCACTCGACACCGCTCTGCCGTTTCCGTTCCGGACGAAGAAAAGGGCCGGCGCGTGTCCCGCACCGGCCCCCAAAGCTACGGCGTCGAGACTCCTAGAACTTGACCTTGCTGTAGATCTCGTCCCAAAGCGCCTGCGCAAGAGCCTCGGTGTCACCCTTGATCTTCTCCTCTGACAGCTTGCGCCAGCGCTCGAGGTTCTTCAGGTAGGTTTCGGCGATCGCCTTCGGATCGGTCGCGCCGCGCGCCTTGGCCGCCTCGATGATGGCCGGCAGACCTTCCTCGTTGATCTTGTCGAGGGCCTGTCGGATCTCGGGCACCTCGTCATGGAAAGCGACCTTGCCCTCATATTCGGCGCGCACTGCCTCGTCGTCCGCAATGTAGCCGTCCACCGTGGCGCGGGCGACGATACCCGGAATTTCCTTGATCACCACCTGCTTCTGCTCGTCCGTCAGACCGTTCCAGGCGTCGGCGTTCCACGTCACGAGGCCGAGGCCGCCCAGGACGCCGAGAGGCTCGCCGATCACCGATTGGATCACTTCGCCGAGCGAGTACTGGCGAAGCCATGCGACGGGTCCGACGACGCAATCGAGCTGCCCGCGCTCCAGCGCCTCATACATATCGCCGGCGCCCATATTGACCGGCGTGCCGCCGAGAGCCTCGGCGGTCCGGGCCATCGCGCCCGATCCACCGCGCATCCTCAAGCCCTTGATGTCCGCAAGGCTCTTGACGTCGTCGCGGCACAACAGCCGGTACGGCGTCGGGACGTGCCCGCCAAGGTAGGTCAGGTTGTTGTCCGCGAAGTCCTTCTGGCACTGCGGGCAATCCAGAAGCTGCGTCTGCAGCGACGCCCCGGCGACGGCGATCGGATCGCTGCCATAGGGCATCATGTCGGAGATGACCACCGAATTGGGAAGCGCGCTCGGCGCATAGACCGGAATGACGAAGCCGAGATCGGCGATGCCGTCGCGAACGCCGGCCAGCATGTCCTTTGCGCCGAGAAGCTGACCGCCGGCGAACATCTTGATGTTGACGCCGCCGTCGGTTTTCTCGGCGATCGTCTTGAACGCCGGCTCCAGCGCTATTGTGTTGTTGGCGGCCTGCGGCGGCACGAATGTCGCGTAGTTGTAGTCCTCGGCGAGCGCCGGGCCCGCGACGAAGGTCGCAGCGAGCAGCGCCGCCCCTATGAGTTTCCGTTTCACCATCGTTTCCTCCTCTTCAGGTTTTGGTGAGATAATTGCATTCAGTGCATCATCCCGGGCAGGACGAGACTGATCTTGGGAAAGACGACGAGCAGCACGACCACGAACAGTTCGCAGACGAGAAACCAGCCGATCCCGCGGAATATCGTGGTCAGCGGCACCTGGTCGCCAAGCACGCTCTTGATTGTGTAGACGGAGAGCCCGACCGGCGGCGTTATCAGCCCGATCTCGACGAATTTGATGGTCAGGATGCCGAACCAGATCAGGTTGAAGCCACTTTCCCTGATCATGGGCAGCATGACGGGAAGGGCGATCAGCATCAGCCCGATGGGATCCAGAAACATGCCGAGGAAGAGAAAGACCAGGCCACAAAACAGAACGACCGTGTAACCCTGCAGCGCGTCCGCCCCGAACAGGTCGACCATGGCCGATGGCAGCCCGGAAAGCGCGATGAAACGCGACAGCAGGATGGCGCCGATCGAAACGAAGAAGATCACGGCGGTGCTGTAGATCGTATCGATGAGGCTGGCCTTCATGACCTCCCAGTTCATCCGCCGGTAAGCCACGGCGATGGCGATGGACAGGAAAGCGCCCAACGCGCCGGCTTCGGTCGCCGTGACGAGGCCGCCATAGAGACCGCCGATCACGCCCAGGATGAGGACCGGCATCGGCCAGACCCCAAGCAGGGAGCGGAAGCGCTCGGACCAGCTGGGCTGCAGATCGACCGGGGGCGCGAGCGCGGGGTTCAGCACGCAGCGCAGGTAGATCATCACCGCGTAAACGAATGCCGTGAGCAGACCGGGCACGATTCCGGCGATCATCAACTGCCCGATCGAGACCTCGGCGAACGTGCCGTAGAGGATCATCAGGATCGACGGCGGAATGAGCGACCCCAGCGTTCCGGCGGCCGCAACGACGCCCGTCGATAGTCCCGGATCATAGCGGTACCGCAGCATCTCCGGCACAGCTATGCGCCCCATGGCCGAGGACGTGGCGAGGGATGAGCCGGAGGCAGCGGCGAAGCCAGCGCAGGCGAAGTTGCTGGCGATCGCGAGACCGCCAGGCATGCGGCACAGCCACAGCCGTGCCGTGGAATAAAGGGCGCTGACGATGCCGGACCGATACGCGACGGATCCCATGAGCAGGAACATCGGAATGGCCGACAGCGTCCAGTGGGCGACGAACTGGTAGGGGATGGTCCGCAGCGAGCCAAGTGCCGGGCGATCACCGATGAGGACCCATATGCCGCCGAAAGACACCGTGATCAAAGCGATGGCGATCGGCACTCGCAGCGCCAGAAGAAGAAGGATGGCGCCCAGCCCGACAACTCCGATCTCCACGTTAGACATCGACATGACTGCCATGCTGTTCGACGACCGCCACACCGTTGAAGAGATCTCTGGCGAGCAGAAAGGACTGGACCAGGCAGATGAGGCAGGTCGAGCCCATCGAAAGCGGCACGAGCCATCGCGTCGGCCAAACCGGCAGCGTACCGCTGCCGGCCTCCACCACGGTCATCGCCTGTGTCTGGCGTATCGCCTCCTCCGACGAGACCCAGGTGAAGACGACGAGAACGGCGGCGCTCAGAAGGAGGACGAGCACATCCATCGCCATGCGCACTCGGCGCGGCAGCGCGCTCGTGAAAAGCTCGACCTGGATGTGCTCTCCTCGCGCCTGCGCGGCAGGGATAGCGAGGAAGACCAAACCGACCATGTACCAATAGGAAACGATCTCGAGGGTCTCCGAGATCGGCGCGTGGACGAATTCGCGCATCACGACGTCCACGACCACGTGAAGCAACATGGCGACCAGCGCCACGGCAGCGATCGCGATGTTGATATTGATCAGTGTGTTGATCACGCGCGGCGCATCGGCCCGCATCGGCGCCTCCTCCCGGCGTTCCTCAAGGCAGACCAATCAATGGCCTAACCATTTCAAAAATGCAAGGGGCCGTTACCGGCTGGCAGGGGGAGGATGCTCCTTTTAGCCTTGGAAGGCAGCCGTTCGAGACAGCATGTAAGTGTGGAGTCGCTCCATGTGCGATACCATCTCGTCGATCGCCGCCTGCGGTTCGCGTGCCCGCAGATGTTGCAGAACCCGCGTCCGCGACGCGGCGACGTCCCAGCTTCTGTCGACGCCGATCTGCTTGATGTAGAAGGCCAGCGGCTCCGTCACCGCCGACATCAGGATTTCCATCGCCCGATTGTGCGTTGCGCGCGCGAGCAGGGAGTAGAACTGGACCGTCAGCGTCGTGCGATCCTCGACATGGGCAGGCGTGGTCATCTCCCTGGTACGCGCGATATTGGCCTCCAGAGCCTGGAAATCGTCCTCGGTGCCCCGCTCGCAGGCCAGCCGGATGATCTCCTTTTGCAGGCAGACCCGCGCTTCCATGTAGTCGCTGAGCGACAGCCCTCCCAGCGACAGGAGATCGGTGATCGTCTGCGTAATCGGCTGCACTTTGCCCTCGGTGACCACGGCGCCGCCCTTGACGCCCTTGTGGAGAGAAAGAACGCCGCCGATCTCGAGTGTTCGGAAGGCTTCGCGGACGGTCGCCCGGCTGACCTGCAGCTGCTCCGCCAGTTCGCGCTCCGAGGGCAGCTTGTCACCCACCGCGATTCTGCCGGATTGAATTTCGGCTCTGATCTGGTCGCAGACCTCCTCAAAGGCGCGCTTTGTCTTCACCGGTTTCAAGCCAAGCCTCGACCCCATCAGCAATTCCCCCAAAAGGTCAAACCATTTTGAGTGTCTATAGCTCGAAATGGCTTCGCAGAACACCATGGACAATTTTATCGCGTCGGGAGGAGGTGCGGCCTGCGGCGACACGCGTACGCTGGTCCACTTGCATTTGCAGCCCCGGCTTGCCATGTCGCTGCAGAGTGAGACGACAGGCTGTTACGCTGGAGCAGAGCCCCATGACCATCTACGTCCAGGCCGAAGAACAGGTGCGCCGCAACACCGGCCAGATCCGGCTGTACGATGCCGAAGCCTTCGAAGGCATGCGTCGCGCTTGCCAGTTGACCGCCCGCTGCCTTGATGAGCTGGTGCCGATGGTCAAGCCGGGCACGCCGACCGAGGAGATCGACAATTTCGTCTTCGAGTTCGGCATGGACCACGGGGCCATCCCTGCCACACTGAACTATCGGGGCTATCGCAAAAGCTCGTGCACCTCCAAGAACGAGGTCGTCTGCCACGGCATTCCGGACAGGAAGCCGCTGCGCGAGGGCGACATCGTCAATATCGACGTCACCTATGTCCTCGACGGCTGGCACGGTGATTCGTCGCGTATGTATTCGGTGGGCCGGATCAAGCCGTTCGCCCGGAAACTGCTTGAGGTCACCCACGAGTGCCTGATGAAGGGCGTCGAAGCCGTCCGGCCGGGCGCACGTACCGGGGCCATCGGTCAGGCGATCCAGTTTCACGCCGAAGCCAATCGCTACTCCGTCGTCCGCGACTTCTGCGGTCACGGCGTCGGCGCGCTCTTCCACGACGCGCCGAACATCCTGCACTACGGCCGGGCCAATGAAGGCATCGAGATGCGCGAAGGCATGATCTTCACGATCGAGCCGATGATCAATATGGGCCGCCCGCACGTCCGGGTCCTGAACGATGGATGGACGGCAATCACCGCCGATCGGAAGTTGACCGCCCAATACGAACATACGGTGGGCGTGACTGCAGACGGTTGCGAAGTCTTCACCTTCAGTCCCGCCGGGCTTGACCGCCCCGGCCTTGACGGCCAAGAATAGGACTGTAGACCTATCCGAAACCTACGGCGTCCGGGGACCGGGGATGAACGACGCGGACGAGCGCGGTTTCTTTGAGCAGTTCGGCCAGGAGCGTCCTGCCAAGACGACGAAGCAAGGACGGAGCCGTAACGGGAACGGTCCGGACGAGAGAGCCCAACCGGCGGCGGATAAAGCTCGTCCGCACTATCATGGTCATCGGGAGCGGCTGCGGGAACGCTTCGAGGAGAATGGCGACCAGAGCTTTCGCGACGACGAACTCCTCGAACTGTATCTGTTCCGGGTGATCCCCCGCGCCGACACCAAGGTCGTGGCGAAGGCGCTGATCCATCAATTCGGTAGCCTGTCGGCGGTGCTCTCCGCCCCGCGACACCTGCTGCGCGAGGTGCCCAATGTCGGCGAGGCGGTCGCACGGGATCTGGCGATCGTCGCCGCCCTCCACCGCCGCTGCCTGAAGCGCGAGATCCAGCACCGGGAGGTCCTCTCCTCCTGGACGAAGCTGATCGACTATTGCCGCGCCGCCATGCAGCACGAGCAGCGCGAGCAGTTCCGCATCCTCTTTCTGGACAAGAAGAACGGGCTGATCGCTGACGAGGTCCAGCAGGTCGGCACTGTCGATCACACGCCCGTCTATCCCCGCGAGGTCGTGCGCCGGGCGCTGGAGCTGTCGGCGACGGCGATGATCCTTGTCCACAATCACCCCTCCGGCGACCCTGCCCCCTCGCGGGCCGACATTGCGATGACGAAAACCATCGTCGACGTCGCGACCCCGCTCGGGATCACGGTCCACGACCATGTGATCATCGCCCGCTCGGGCGAGGCGAGCCTCAAGGCCCAGGGTTATATGTGACGTTTTCCAGACCCTGCATCGCGCCTTCGTCAGCATGCCGATGTTTTTATTCAACTCTTTCTCATTAACCAGTCATACAACTTATGGTTTAAAAACGGTTACCAACGTCAGCGCGCCGGGTTAGCTGTGCCGTCCCAATATGAAACAGGGTCGACACCATGCGTACCGTTGCAGAACACGCCGTTACCAAACCTGATCCCTATCGCGATCCGGCCAGCCGGGAGTTCTGCTTCCGCCGGGCCCGTTTTCGTCATGTCCGCGAACTCATCGAGTCCATTCTCGCCGAGCAGGGAAAAGCTCGCATCATCGACCTCGGCGGAACGGAGCAGTACTGGGCGATCGCCAGCGATTTCCTCGAGGCTCACCGGAGCCGCATTCACATCACGCTCGTCAATCCGGAGACCTTCCCTATCCGCGATGCGGCGACCTTCGCCTCGGTGAAGGGCGACGCAACGGCGCTCGACCTGTTCGCCGGCGAGGAGTTCGACCTTGCTCACTCGAACTCTGTCATCGAGCACGTCGGCCACTGGCAGGAAATGAGGCGCTTCGCCGCGAACATGCAACGCCTCGGCCGGCGCTACTATATGCAAACGCCAAATTTCTGGTTCCCGCTGGAACCCCATTTCCGTTTCCCCGGCTTCCAGTTCCTGCCGAGGCTTCTGCGCGTAGCGATGCTGCAGCGGATGCGTCTCGGCTTCTTCCGTCCAATCCCCGACAGAAGCGAGGCCAGCGATGTCATCGCCCATCACCGCCTCATCGGCATGCGCCGGGTCCGCCGGTTTTTTCCAGACGCTGAATATCGCTATGAGTGGGTCTACGGTCTGCCGAAATCCATCATGGCAGTTGGCGGGCAGCCTACACGGCGTCCTCTGATCGAAGCGCCCTCGGTTCAGCCTGAAACCATCGAGGCCGGCACGGACGCCGACGACTCACCCGGTCGGAGGAAAAAGACGCGACATCAGCCGCCACTCTGAGAGTCCCAGGATGAAAAAAAAGCCGCGTCCTGACGGGCGCGGCCTTTCGCATTCGGGGTGACCCTGACGATCAGCCTTGAGTTTCGGCCTCCGCTGCGGCCGAAGCGGTGCCGCTGGCGATCTCGTCGTCGTCCTCGGCCATCAGTTCTTCGCGGGTGACGGTCTTGTCGTTGACAGTGACCTGCTCCATCAGATGGTCGATGACCTTCTCCTCGAAGATCGGCGCACGAAGCGCGTTCACTGCATCCGGCGTGTTGCGGTAGAACTCCATCACCTGCTGCTCCTGGCCGGGATAGCGACGAAGCTGCTCGCCGAGGGCCTGCTGCAGTTCCTGCTCGGTAACCGTGATCTCTGCCTGCTCGCCGATCGCCGACAGCACCAGACCGAGGCGCACCCGGCGCTCCGCCAGCTTCCGGTATTCCTCGCGCGCCTTCTCTTCGGTCGTGTCTTCGTCTTCGAAGCTCTTGCCCTGCTGTTCCAGATCGGCCGTCACCTGATTCCAGATATTGTTGAACTCGGCGTCGGTCAGCTTCTCCGGCGCATCGAAGCGGTAGCGCTCGTCCAGCGCATCCAGCAGCGAGCGCTTGACCTTCTGCCGGGCCATCTGTCCGTACTGACCCTGCATCTGGTCGCGAACGATCTCGCGCAGCTTCTCCATGCTCTCCAGGCCGAGCTTCTTGGCCAGCTCGTCGTCGAGCTCCTGCTTCTCCGGCGCAGCCACTTCGTGAACGGTTATGTCGAAGGTGGCTTCCTTGCCCGCGAGATGCTCGGCGCCGTACTCTTCCGGGAAGGTGACGGTGATCGTCTTCTCGTCGCCCTTCTTCAGGCCAACGAGCTGCTCTTCGAAGCCGGGGATGAAATTGCCTGAGCCGAGAATCGAGATTGGCGCCCTCGGCCTTGCCACCTTCGAACGGCTCGCCGTCGACCTTGCCGAGATAATCCAGCGTCACGCGATCGCCGTCCTTGGCTGCGCCCTTCTTTTCCTTGTAGGACGCGGCCGATTGCGCGATCTGCTTGACTTGGTCCTCGACCTCTTCCTCGGGCACGTCGACGACCGGTCGTTCGATGGTGATGTCGGAGACATCCTGCAGTTCGAACTTCGGCACG
Organism: uncultured Alphaproteobacteria bacterium; assembly: GCA_963773525.1. Taxonomy (GTDB): domain Bacteria; phylum Pseudomonadota; class Alphaproteobacteria; order Rhizobiales; family Rhizobiaceae; genus Notoacmeibacter. Next base: position 128,481 of record CAVZBM010000003.1, read on the forward strand.
ATCTCGTATTTCAGCTCGAACTCGAAATCCTGCTCCCCGGCCAGGATCTTCTCCGCCTCGTCCTGATCCTCGGTCATCACGATCTCGGGCTGCATGGCGGCCTTCTCGTCACGCTCCGCGATCACTGTGCGGGTCGAGTTCGTGACGATGTCATTGACGATCTCGGCCATGAACGACTTGCCGTACATCCGGCGCAGATGAGCCGTCGGCACCTTGCCGGGACGGAAGCCCTTCAGCCGGACCTTGTCCTTGGAATCGTTGATGCGCTCCATCAGGCGCGATTCCATGTCGGCTGCCGGAACGACGACCTTGATCTCGCGCTTCAGGCCGTCGTTGAGCGTTTCGGTTACCTGCATGTCTACTCTCTTCCGTTGCATGTGGGAGACAGGCCGGCCACCTCTATCCGCCGGATGCCGTCTCCTGCAAAAATTCGGTCTTCGCGGGGCTGGCCCTGCGGGTGGAGGGACTTGAACCCCCACGCCTTGCGGCACCAGAACCTAAATCTGGCGTGTCTACCAATTTCACCACACCCGCTCATGCCGGTGGCGAGCCACCCGCAAAAGCGCGGCCCTCTTATCACGGGGATTTGTGGCTTCAAAGGGAAAATCGGGGCGAACCGCCCGCATTTCTGCTGCGCCACGGCACCTGCGGATGGGTCTGCACCTTCCGGGGGCACAACTAGTTACCGAATATTGAAAAAGCCAGCCGCGAGCCCTGCTTTGAGTGCAGTGCACCATTGCAGTTTTCGCCCTACCTCGCGGGCCCCGGAGCGACCATGTACCGGTCAGCTTTCAATCGAGCACCAGATCCCGGCTTGGCTGCGCACAAGCCGCAAAACATTGAAGAGGTATGTGATGACTTTTCTGCAGAAAATCCGCCGCCACCGCCAGTACCGTGAGACCGTCGGAGAGCTTTCGCGCCTTAGCGATTCGCAGCTTGCGGACATCGGTGTGGAGCGGGCATCGATTCGCCATTTCGCTCGCCAGGTCGTTGCCTGATCCGGTATTTGGTCACGATGACATTGCTGAAAAACGCTGGAAGGCCGTTCGCATGAGCGGCCTTTTCGCGTCAGCCATGACAGAACTGTAATGAACGCTAGGGAAGGTTCCCGCTCAGTGCATTGCTGCTATGCAACATGGACGCTGGCGAACCCGCAAGGCATCACTTAAATCTCAGTTCGACCGGGGCGGAGAACTCCTCCTCCCATCTCCAACCCGGGCCACATTCGCCGAAGTCCACTCCTCCTCCCAGGGCTTCGACGGAAAGCGCGGACCGGCTCTCCTCCTCCCATGCCGGTTCGCACGCAAAAGGCGCCCGTCGGATCCTCCTCCCCCGACGGGCGTTTTTGCGTCCGGCGCCCGGATCGAGTGTTGCGCCCCGGCCCCTTGTCTCCCGGCCAGCGGCCTCCTATTCCGAAAGCGGATGCCGACCGCAGGAGATTGATCATGACCGACCGCAAGCCCATCCACATCGTCGGCGGCGGTCTCGCCGGCTCCGAAGCGGCCTGGCAGATCGCGCGGGCGGGGTGCCCGGTGGTGCTGCACGAAATGCGCGGCGTCCGCGGCACTGCGGCTCACCATACCGACGGCCTCGCCGAACTGGTTTGCTCCAATTCCTTCCGCTCCGACGATTGCCACACCAATGCCGTCGGCGTCATTCACGCCGAGATGCGGATGGCCGGCTCGCTGATCATGGCCTGCGCCGATAGCCATCAGGTGCCGGCGGGATCGGCGCTGGCCGTCGACCGTATTGGATTTTCGCAAGCGGTGACGGCAGCGCTGGAGAACGAGCCGCTCATCACTATCGTCCGCGAGGAGATCGACGGCCTGCCGCCGGCGAATTGGGATCAGGCGATCATCGCGACCGGTCCCCTCACCGCGCCTTCGCTTGCCGAAGCGATCGCCAACGAAACCGGAGCCGATGCGCTGGCCTTCTTCGACGCCATCGCCCCGATCGTCCATTTTGACTCGATCGATCTGGACGTTGCCTGGTTCCAGAGTCGCTACGACAAGGTCGGACCCGGCGGCACCGGCAAGGACTACATCAATTGCCCGCTCGACGAGGCGCAGTACAACGCGTTCATCGACGCCCTGATCGAGGGCGACAAGACCGAATTCCGCGAATGGGAAGGCACCCCCTATTTCGACGGCTGTCTGCCGATCGAGGTGATGGCGGAACGCGGCCGCGAAACCCTGCGCCACGGACCGATGAAGCCGATGGGACTGACCAATGCCCACAATCCCGCGGTCAAGCCCTATGCCGTCGTCCAGCTCCGCCAGGACAATGCGCTCGGCACGCTCTACAACATGGTCGGCTTTCAGACGAAGCTGAAATACGGAGCCCAGGCGGCGATCTTCCGGATGATCCCCGGGCTGCACGAACGCTGAATTCGCGCGGCTCGGCGGCATTCACCGCAACACCTACATCAATTCTCCGCGATTGCTCGACGGCTCGCTGACCCTGAAGGGCCGGCCGGGTCTCCGATTTGCCGGCCAGATCACCGGCTGCGAAGGCTATGTCGAATCGGCGGCGATCGGCCTGCTCGCCGGACGCTTCGCCGCCGCCGAGCGAGCGGGCCGTGCGCCCGACATTCCGCCGACGACGACCGCCTTCGGCGCCCTTCTCGGCCACATCACCGGCGGCCACCTTTCCAGCGAAGACGAAACGGGCAAGCGTTCGTTCCAGCCGATGAACATCAATTTCGGCCTTTTTCCACCGCTGACGCCCGGCACGAAGCTGAAGCCGGACGACTGGGAGGGCGCGGTTCCGCGGCAAGGACAAGGCGCTGGCCAAGAAACGCGCCGTCGCCGCGCGCGCGCTCGCCGACTGCAGCGCCTGGCTTGGCCTGAAGAGCGTTGACGCAGCCGAATAGCGTTCAGCGCCGCAGCGCCGCCCAGTCCTGCGAGCGCAGCAGCAATGTGGCCTGCAAGCCGCGAAGCTCCAGCGGCTCTCCGCTCTCCGGCTCCGGCCAACTCCAGCTCTCCACCAGCAGGCGAACTTGCCGCCGCTCGTCACGAAGTTCGAGGTCCGGCGCAAGCGTCCGAAGGGTTGTCGAATCGTCGTCCTCGAACGGAATCGGAAAGGTCCCGGTCTCATTGCCGATCGTGAGGATGAGATTGCTATCGCGCAAAACCACCTCGATGCCGGGTAGCGAAGAACTGCCCTCGCTTCGGATGATCGGCTGCGAGGGCGTGTCCCGGGACATCGAGACGCTCTGCAGCATCGAGTCGTACCCCGCGATCTCCGTCAGCTGCCCGTTGCGCTCGTAGGAGCCATGGCGCCTGGCCATGCGCAGAACCGAGGGATCAAGTCCGAAGTGACGCGCGTAAACGGCCCAGTCCCGCCTGCCCGCCGGCACGATGAGTGGCGTTGGCACGGTCCGGTCGAGAGCGTCGTTCCAGCCAAGAAATTCCAGTGCAGCCAGCGCCTGCCGCACCTCTTCCCTGCTCTGGTTCTTCTGAAATCCTGTCAGCGCCCGCTCGAAACGATGGAGCTGGCTGCGGATCGAAACCTCCTGAGCGCTCCACGGCCCGAAGCTCGCAAGAACGAGGGCCACGCCGCCGAGCAGCAGCAGCAGGCGGTGATCGCCCCGCACGCGCTGCCAGAGCTGCAGCAGCGCCGCGACCACCACGACCAGCGCAGCCAGACCGAGCAAATATCGCTCCTGTGTGACGCCATAGGCGCTGATGCGCTCGAACAGCGAGACGAACAGCATGCCGACCGGCACCGGCACGAAGAACGGCCAGTAGCGCATGACGAAGCGGCTCGTCGCGGGACGGCCCTCGCGCGGATGGCCTGAGGTCACGATCAGCGTGCCGAACAGCGTCAGCATGTAGGCAAGGACCATCCAGCCGATCTGGCCTCGCGGCAGCGCCGCCGCCAGAGCGATCTTCACCGCATAGGCGTGGAGGACGAGCGCGTAGATGATCAGCAGCGGAAAGGCGCCGAAATCGAACAACGCCAGCGCTGCACGGTCGAGCAGGATGCGGCCGCCGAGATTGATTTCGCCGCGTTCCGGAATGCGTCCGAGGGCGAACAGCGGTGCGACGAGCAGCCCGGTCCATATCCAGGTCTGCGCAAAGACCCGGTCCGGAACCGGCAGTCCGAACAGATAGCGCAGACTCGCCAGCGTCCCCGACAGCCCGCCGCCGAAGATCGCCAGCGTCAGCAGCCCCAGCGCCGCGGCAAAGCCAAGGCCGCCAAGGACAACGGGAAGCGATTCCGGATCGCGCCGCGCTGCCGCGACCGGGATCAGCAGCAAAAGTCCGCCAACCATCACCGGAAGCACGTAGTTGACCGGCCCGTAATAGGCGGCGAGCGCGCCGAGAGAGACGGTCGCGACGAGTTCGACCGGTCGGCCCCAGCGCGACAGATGCGGCTCCGAGGCAAGCGCCGCGACAAGGCTGGCGAGCGCTGCGACGAGAAAGAACGGACCGGTTCGCTCCGCGACCGGATCGCCGATCAGCTCGGCCTCGGCCAGCGAGCCGGTGAGAGCCAGGCCGAACAGCGCGGCGATCGTGATCGGGAACCGGTCGGCGGCCCGTCGCATGCCTTCCGCGGCCCGACCTCGGAAACCGGACAGGAACCGGAAGCGCCGTCGCAGAAAGCCTGTCATTGCAAATCCTCCCGCCCTCAGAACACCGTCGCCATCCGCAGCAGCGCCCATTGATGACGCAGCGGCGGCACGTGAAGCGGCGTCCGCGACAGTTCGCCGCCTGCCCGCGCGGCCCGTTTGAGGACCACGCTCGTCGAGGCGAGCGGCAGATAGGCACTCCGCGCCTCCTTCGGCAAATTTCGGATCGCCGACCTCGCCCTTGTCAGATGCTCCTCGCCGAGCGCGGTCATTGCAGCGGCGGCGCGCGCGAGAAACGCCTCGTCCTCGGCCCGCAGCCACTCATCGGTCGTACCGCCGGCGCTGGCCAGAATATCCTCCGGCAGGCGCACCCTGCCCCGACCGCGATCCATCGCCGCCCGGCACAGGATCTGCCCAATGCCCCAGGCGCAGCCGGCATGCCCGGACGCGTCGGCGGAACGGCCCAGCGCATCAGCGGCGACGATCTGGAGCAGCAGTTGAAAAAGCGCGCTCCGCGTCTGTCCGAGATAGGCTTCCAGGTCGGTGCGCGTGTTGAACGGATCGTCGTAGAGGTCGGCGATGCGCCCATCGAGCATCATGCCGAAACCGCTGAGCGAAAGATCATGGGCGGCGACGGTATCGAGCAGTGCGGCGCCGAGCGGATTGCTCCGACCCTCGCCGGCGCGCTCGCCGGAGATGACCTCGCGCCACCATTGCAGCCGAATCTCCCCCGCCATCGGCTCTTTGACGAGCGAGGGAATCCGGGCCAGTTCCAGATCGAACAGGTGAAGCGTCGCCAGCGCCGGCCTTGCGCCCTCGGGCGTGTAGAGCAGCGCCGCGTAGCGCTGCGGATCGGCCTGCCGGAGCGATTGCAGCGGGTCGAAATCGGTCATCGCCGTCAGTCCACCGCCAGCAGCAGGGCGGCGACCGCCCGCTCTTCGGCCAAGAGTACATTGTAGGTGCGGACCGCAGCGCCGGTACTCATCGGATCGGCGGAAATGCCGGCCTCGCGCAGGGCAGCGCGCAGGTCGGCAGGTATGGGTTTCAGGTCGGAGCCCATGCCCAGCAACAGGATTTCGATGGCCGCCGCCTCGTCCAGCACGCGCCGGAGGTCCGCTTCCGTGATACGCCCCTCCTCCACCGGCTCCCAGCCGTGAATCCCCGACGGCAACAGCATCAGCGAGCCGCGATGGCTCATATCGGCGAAGCGGAACCCGCCATTGCCATAGGCGTCGATCGGCGCCCGGCCGGGAAAATGCGCCGGCCGCAGCGCGTAGGGCCCGGGACCTTCCTCAGCCACGCCGGGTTACACCCGAGCGCCCGCCGGCGCCTCGCTATCCTCGTCGTCCTCGCGTGCGACCCGGCTGCCTCGCAGTTTGAACAGGATCAGCAGCGGCGCGGCGATGAAGATCGACGAGTAGGTGCCGATGAAGACGCCGAAGATCATCGCCGCCGTGAACGATCGGATCACCTCGCCGCCAAAGACGAAGAGCGCCCCAAGCGCCAGCAGCGTCGTCAGCGACGTCATCGTCGTCCGCGACAGCGTGTCGTTCATGGACAGGTCGAGGAGGTCGGGCAGCGACATCTTGCGGTATCGCCTGAGATTCTCGCGGACCCGGTCATAGACCACCACGGTGTCGTTGAGCGAATAGCCGACGATGGTGAGGATCGCCGCGATCGACGAGACGTTGAACTCAATGCCGGTCAGCACGAAGAAGCCGATCGTCATGATCACGTCGTGCATCGTGGAGACGATGGCGCCCACCGCGAACTGCCATTCAAAGCGGAACCAGATGTAGAGCAGGATCGCGAACAGCGACACCGCCACGCCGATCGTTCCCGCCCGGGCCAGTTCCGAACTGACCGTTGGGCCGACGACTTCCGTGCGGCGGAAATCATAGTCCTCGCGCAGTTCGTCCTGCACCTTCGTGGCGGCGCTCTGCTCGGCATTGTCGCCGCCTTCCTGGGTGCTGACGCGGATCAGCACCTCACGCTCGGAACCGAACGACTGGACCTGCACGTCGCCGAGATTGAGACCGGACAGCCGGCCGCGAATGTCGCCGATATTCGCCGTCTCGCCCTTGGCTTGCGCCTCGATCAGCGTGCCGCCCTTGAAGTCGATGCCGAGATTCATGCCGACGACGAAGAAGCCGAGCAGCGCCACCAGGGAAAGCGCGATCGAGCCGGAGAAGGTGGCCTTGCGCAGCCACATGAACGGGATCTTCGTGACATCCGGCACCAGTTTCATCGGCGCGCGCGGAAGCTCCTTGGCCCGCGTCCGCTTGTACCAGAAACCAGCCATCCAGCGGGTCAGGGTGAAGGCGGTGAAGACGGTGGTGACGATACCGATCGCCAGCGTCACGGCGAAGCCGCGCACCGGGCCGGTGCCAAGATAGAACAGGATGACCGCGGCGATCAGCGTGGTGAGGTTGGCGTCCACGATCGTGCTGAGCGCCCGCTCGAAGCCGGTCTCGATGGCGTTGAGAACCTTGCGGCCGTTGCGCCGCTCCTCGCGTATGCGCTCATAGATCAGGACGTTCGAAATCGACGGCCATGCCGACCGTGAGCACGATGCCGGCAATGCCGGGAAGGGTGAGCGTCGCGCCGAGAAATGTCAGGATCGCGATCAGCAGGACAATGTTTGCGACCAGCGCCACATTGGCGATCAGGCCGAGCGTTCCATAGACCGCAACCATGAAGATGACGACGAGGATCGAGCCGATGACCGAAGCCATCAGGCCGGCGTCGATTAAATCCTGGCCGAGGCCGGGGCCGACTGTCCGCTCCTCGACGATCGTGAGCGTTGCAGGCAGTGCGCCGGCGCGCAGGAGGACCGCCAGGTCCTTGGCGGAATCGGTGGTAAAGTTTCCGGAGATCTGGCCGGAGCCGCCAAGGATGGGCTCGCGGATCACCGGCGCCGAGATGACCGCGTCGTCGAGAACGATGGCGAACGGCCTGCCCACATTCTGCTGCGTCGCCTGACCGAAGCGGGTGGCGCCCCGATTGTCGAAACGGAAGGAGACGACGGCCTCGCCGGTGCGCTGGTCGAAGGTCGGCTGCGCGTCGATCAGGTTCTCGCCTGAGACGATCACCCGGTCCTCGATCAGGTAGGGAATCGGCGGGTCGTCGCTGGAATACATGATGCGGGTGCCGGCCGGCGGGCGGCCCTCGATGGCTTCCTGCACCGGTGTCGACGTGTCGACCATCTGGAACGTCAGCTGCGCCGTCTGGCCGAGAAGGTTCTTCAGGCGCTCTGGATCGCCGAGGCCCGGCACCTGCACCAGGATCCGGTCATCGCCCTGGCGCTGGATCACCGGCTCGGTCGTGCCAAGTTCGTTGACCCGCCGGCCGACAACTTCCACCGACTGCGTCAACGCCGAGGAAACGCGGTAGGCCAGGCCCTGATCGGTGAGCGACAGACGGATCAGGCCATTGTCGCCCTCTTCCATCTCGACCTCGTCCACCTGCCCGCCCGAGAACAGGCCGGCCGAGATCGGCGACAGCAGGTCGGAGAGGGCCTCGCGCGCAGCCTCCAGTTGCGAAGGATCACGCAGCCGCAGCTGCACCGTATTGCCGCTGACGGCGAGGCCGGTATAGCCGATCCGCGCGCCGCGCAGGGCGGTGCGGGCCTCGTCCCGGATCGCCTTCAGCCGGCTTTCCCTGATCTCGTTGCTGTCGATCTGAAGCAGGATGTGCGAGCCGCCCTGCAGGTCCAGGCCGAGCGTCATCTGCCGGGTCGGCACGAAATCCGGCATGTCGTCCAGTACCGCGCGCGGGAAGAGATTGGGCAGGGCGACGATGACGCCGACCAGGATGGTCAGCCAGATCAGGATCGTCTTCCAGCGGGCGAATTGCAGCATGGGGTCTTCCGGTCTGTGAGTGGTCCGCAGCGTCTGTCTGACGGTGCAACGCGGCAGAGGTTTGACGATCGGCGGCTGCCGCCCCGCCTTGCCGCTCTTACTTGGCGTTGGCCGGCACCGGCTCGCCCTTCACCCGCACATCCAGCACGCTGGACCGCAGCACCTTGACCCGGGTGCCCTGGGCGATCTCGACTTCAAGCTCGGCCTCGTCCGCCTTGATCACCTTGCCGATGATGCCGCCGCCGGTCACGACCGTGTCGCCCCGCCGCACGGCGGATAGCATTTCGTCCCGTCGCTTGGCGGCCGACCGCTGCGGACGGATGATCAGGAAATACATCACCACGAAGATGAGGACAAAGGGCAGGAACTGAAGAAAGGTGTCTCCGGCACCGGCGATGCCGGTCCCCTGAGCGAAGGCGGGGGTGACGAACATGAACAAGCTCCTGCGGAAAAACTGGATGGAAGGGCGGCGACTCCGCCCTCGAAACGCGCGCGAAATATAGGGCTTTGCGCCCTCCGCGCAACCGTGGCACATGACTGCGGTGCCCGAGAGCCCGTCACATGCCCTTCATCGAACCAGAGAGCAAGCCGAGATGACCGAAAATGACGCCGCCATCCGGCAATTGTCCGCCATACGCGAGGCGCTGGAGCGTCTCGCGCCGGCTCCGCCGATGGCGTTCAATCTTTCGGCCGCCCCGGCTTTCGTCTGGCATCCCGATCCCTTTCCCGGCTGGCTGGAGCCGATCGAGCAGGTCTCGCGCGTGCCGCTCGGTCTGATCCGGGGCGTCGATGCCAGCCGCGACCGACTCCTCGACAATACGAGGCGCTTCGCCGCCGGCCTGCCGGCCAACAACGCGCTGCTCTGGGGCGCCCGCGGCATGGGCAAGTCGTCGCTGGTCAAGGCGGTCCACGCGGAATGCGCCGCCGCGCCCGATGGCGCTGGGTTGAAGCTGGTCGAGATCAACAGGGACGACATCGCCAGCCTGCCGCGCCTCCTTGCGGTGCTGAAGCGCGCGTCCGCTCGCTTCATCCTGTTCTGCGACGATCTTTCGTTCGACCGCGACGACACCTCCTACAAATCTCTGAAGGCCGCGCTCGAGGGCGGCATCGAGGGCCGTCCCGAGAACGTCATCCTCTATGCGACGTCGAACCGGCGTCACCTCCTGCCGCGCGACATGATCGACAATGAGCAATCGACGGCGATCAATCCCGGCGAGGCGATCGAGGAAAAAGTGTCTCTCTCGGACCGGTTCGGCCTCTGGCTCGGCTTCCACAAATCGAGCCAGGACGACTATCTGGAGATGGTCGGCGGCTATGCGCGCCACTTCGCGCTGCCGATCGAATCGGAGGCGCTGCGCCGCCGCGCCTTGCAGTGGGCCGCCGAGCGAGGCAGCCGCTCCGGCCGCACCGCATGGCAGTTCATCCAGGACATCGCCGGCGAACTGGGCCGCCGCCTGGACCTGCCCTCCTGATGCGAAAAGGGCCGGCGCGATGCCGGCCCCTTCGAAAGCTTCAGGTGCGGAACTCCACTATTCGAGCCATTTCGATGGATCGACCGGGTTGGAGTCCTTGCGCACCTCGAAGTGGACCTGCGGCGCGCTGGCATTGCCCGTTGTGCCGGCCCGCGCGATCTGCTGGCCACGAGCAACCTTGTCGCCCTTCTTGACCGAGAGCTCGGAGGCGTTGCCATAGACGGTCGTCGTGCCGTCGGCGTGCTGGACCAGCACGGTGTTGCCGAGATCCTTCAGGCCGTTGCCGGCATAGACGACGACGCCGTTCTCGGCGGCCTTGACGGGCGTGCCCATCGGCACCGCAATGTCGATGCCAGAATTGCCGCCGCCATAATTGCGAATGACGCGGCCCTTCGCCGGCCAGCGCAGCTTCGACACGCCGGTCGCCGCTGGCGCCTTTTCCTTCGTGCTGCTCTCGAGCTTGGCGATGGTCTTCGGCTCGTCCGTCTTCGGCTTCTCGTAGGTCGCCAGCTTCGGCCGCGCGGTCTTGCTCTCCACTGGCCCGGTGGCGATCGGATCGACGCGGGCAGCGGTTCCGGCGGCGCCGCTCGACGCCACTTCATGTCCCGGCAGCCTCAATGTCTGGCCGATGCGGATCGTGTCGTCCGACATCCGGTTGGCGGCCTTGAGAGCTGAAACGCTGGTGTGGGCGCGGCGGGCTATGCCGGCCAGCGTGTCGCCCGCGACGACACGATATTGACCTTCGGCGGGTTCACGATCCGGCATGGCTTGAACGGACGATTCCGCCGGAACGGATGCGGTGGCCCTGCCAAGGGCGGCGACCTTGGGATCGCTGTCCGGCGAGGAGTTCGAGACGTTCTTCCCATACGAATAGCGCGGGATGATCAACGTCTGGCCGGCCTGCACCTCGGAGGCGTCGCCGAGACGATTGGCCGCCTTGATCGCCTGGACGGGCACGCCATAGCGGCGCGACAGGCTGTAGACCGTTTCGCCGGGACCGATTTGAACCTTGGTGCCCTCACCACTCCAGCCGCCCCGATCGGTCTTGGCGGCAAGATTTTGCTGCGGCGCCGCGGCGGCATGCTGCTGCGGCGTCGCCGAAGGGCTGGACGCGACCGGCGCACTGGCGACGGTACGCGCGACCGAGCCCGTCGTGACCCCATCGGAGCCCGACGGCGGCGCGAGAAGCGGTGCGCTCACGACTGCCGACCCATTGCCTGCGGCGGGTAGCTGGCGACGGTCATAGACAGGCATGCGTGGATAATTCGTCGTAGCTGACGCCGTCCGGTAATTGGGTGAGGCAGGAGCCGCAGCCGCGTACACGGGCGCAGGGCCGGAAGTGGTCCCCATCGCACCGACGTCGGCGGACGGACGAACCGGACCGCGAGCCGTCAGCCGATCGTCGATCCGGCCATTCACGGAGCCGGTGCTCATCGAGTCGACATCGTTCTGCGTCGGGACGGCGCTGTTGTAGAAGCCGTCCTGCCCGAAGCGGAGCGCGTCGGTGCTGCAACCGGCCGAAAGACCCGCCAGCAGAAGGAAGATGACACTGCCGCCCTTCACCCGATGGCCGCGCCGTTCCGTTGAAACATCACTCCGCATGAAACACCTGCCCTTACTCGTACGCACATGACAGGTATTAGAAGCTATTAATCTTACTGGCGCGTTAAGTGTTCGGCCCCTCTTGCGGAATCGGGATTCTGCTCAGAGGGCGCGGGCCGCTGTGTCGGCCAGCGGCTGCATCCGAGCGCAGGTGAAATCGGTGCGTTCGAATCGGCTGCCGACCTTCTGCAGTCGGGTCACGATCTGCCGTTCATCGGGGGCGCCAACGGCGATCACCGCGATACCGTTGCTGGCCAACATGTCGGAGAGCTGGCGTGGCACCTCCGGGAAAGAGGCCCATGCCACGATCCGGTCGAACGGTCCGTCATCGGGCTCGACCGCATGGAGGCCGTTCCCATGGCGGACCGTCACCTGATCGAAGCCGAGGCGCTTCATCTGCTCGCGGGCAAGCGACGCCAGGGTCCGGTAGCGCTCGACCGTCAGGAGCCGGTCGGCGCGTGCGCCAAGAACGGCCGCCGTGAAGCCGCTGCCGGTCCCGATCTCGAGGATTCGCTGACCGGGCGCGAGGTCCAGCCGCGCCAGCATGGCGATCTGCAGGTCGGGGCTTTCGAGCGTCTCGCCGCAATCGATCGGCAGCGATCGCGGCGCCCAGATGACCGGGCGATGCGTCGGATGGGCGAAGCGTTCGCGGCCCGCCTTTTCGAATGCGCCGAGCAGGGCGGCGTCGGCGATGCCGTTTTCCCGCGCCCGCAGGGCGAATGCCGCGAAGCCTTCGCTCGTCATCAGCCGAGCCGATCCCTCAGCCGCTCGAGCGTCTCGTGATCGGTCAGATTCAGCTTCAGGGCCGACACCGACACGCGCCTTTCGCGCAGCGCCTGAATGTCCGTGCCCTCCTGCTCGCCGGGCGATTCACGGCCGAACCGGACCCAGAAATAGGGAAATCCGCGACCGTCCGCCCGCTCCTCGATGCCGAGCGAATGCATCAACCGCCCCTGCCGCGTCACCTCGACGCCCTCGACCTCGTCGGCGCCGCAGCGGGGAAAATTGATGTTGATGAGGGTGCCATCCGGCAGGTCCATGCCGACCAGCTTCTCAAGGATCGCCGGCCCATGCTTTTCGGCCGGCTCGTAGGAGACCGACCGTTCGCTCTCGCCGTCCCAGCCATAGGCTTGGCTGAGTGCGATGGAGGGGATGCCCATCAGCGTGCCCTCGATCGCACCGGCCACGGTGCCGGAATAGGTGACGTCGTCGGCAATGTTCACGCCGGAATTGATACCGGAGAGAATGAGATCGGGTGGACTGTCCATGATGTGCTTGACCGCCATGATCACGCAATCGGTCGGCGTGCCGCGCACTGCGAAGCGGTAGTCGTCGATCTGCCGCATCCTGAGCGGGTGCGACAGCGTGAAGGAGTGCGACAGGCCCGACTGGTCGGTCTCCGGCGCCACCGTCCAGACATCGTCGGACAACGTCCGCGCCACCCGTTCGAGCGCCGCCAGCCCCTCGGAAAGGATGCCGTCATCATTGGTCAGGAGAATCCGCATTCCGTCCTCGTCCGCGGCCTTCGCCGCCCTTGATTCATCGCCTGAAACCTATCGTCCAGGCCTCCGGAAAGACTCAGCTTTCCGCTCTCTCGATCCGGTCGATACCGCCCATATAGGGCCGCAGCACGTCCGGCACGGCGATCGAGCCGTCCTCGTTCTGATAGGTCTCCATCACCGCGATCAGCGCGCGGCCGACAGCGACGCCCGGACCCGTTCAGCGTATGGACGAACTGCGTCTGCTTTTCGCCGGCGGCGCGATAGCGCGCATTCATCCGCCGGCCCTGGAAATCGCCACAGAACGAGCAGGACGAGATTTCGCGATAGGCGCCCTGCCCCGGCAGCCAGACTTCGATATCGTAGGTCTTGCGCGCGCCGAATCCCATATCGCCAGTGCACAGGACGACGGTACGGAAATGCAGGCCGAGCCTATCCAGCACGGTCTCGGCGCATTGGGTCATCCGCTCCAGCTCGGCCTCGCCGCTCTCGGCATCGGTGATCGACACCATCTCGACCTTGTAGAACTGGTGCTGGCGCAGATAGCCGCGCGTGTCGCGGCCCGCCGATCCCGCTTCCGAGCGGAAGCACGGCGTCAGCGCCGTGTAGCGGCGCGGCAGGCTCGCCGCATCGACGATCTCCTCGCGCACAATGTTCGTCAGCGAGACCTCGGCCGTCGGGATCAGCCAGCGTCCGTCCGTCGTGCGGAACAGATCCTCGGCGAATTTCGGCAATTGTCCCGTGCCGAATAGAGCCTCGTCGCGGACCAGCAGAGGCGGCTGCACTTCGCGATAGCCATGCTCGCTTGTATGCGTGTCGAGGAAGAACTGGCCGAGCGCCCGCTCCAAGCGCGCCAGCGGCCCCGAAACCAGCGTGAAGCGAGTGCCGCTCATCTTCGCTGCGGTCTCCGCGTCCATCATGCCCAGCGCTTCACCGAGTTCGAAATGCTCCTTTGGCGCAAAGCCGTAGTCGCGCTTCTCGCCGGCCTTGCGGATCTCGACATTGTCGTCTTCGTCCGCGCCGATCGGCACGTCCGCCAGCGGCACATTGGGCAGCGTCGCCAGAAGATCGTTCAGTCCCGCATCCAGTTCGCGCGCCCGCGTTTCGCCGGCCTGGAGATCGGCCTTGAGCGCCGTGACTTCCGCCTTCAGCGCCTCCGCCTTCTCGGTGTCGCCATGCCCCATCGCCTGGCCGATCTGCTTGGAGGCGCCGTTGCGCCGCTCCTGCATGTCGTTGAGCTTGGCCTGATGGGCGCGCCGGTCTGCATCGAGACCGAGAATCTCCCGTGCCCTCGGCTCCGCGCCGCGGCTCTTCAGCGCCTTGTCGAGGTCATCGGGATTGCTACGAATCCATTTGATGTCGAGCATGAAACCGGCTCACGAAAGAAAGAGGGACGCCCGGAGGCGAGTCGGCGCTTCTCTTGCCATGCCATCGCCTGAAAGAAAACCGCCGCGCCGCCGCCCTCGTGATCAAGGCGTCCAGACCGGCGTCAGTCTTCGGCCTCAGGCTCGGCGACGGCTCGTGGCCGCTCAACCCGCTTCGCCATGAAGATCGCGATCTCGTAGAGAATGATCGTCGGGATGGCCAGACCGAGTTGGCTGATCGGATCGGGCGGCGTCAGCACCGCCGCCGCGACGAAGGCGAGAACGATGGCGTATTTCCGCTTTTCCTTCAGGCCCTGCGCCGTCACCATGCCGACGCGCGCCATCAGCGTGGTCGCCACGGGAAGCTGGAACACCAAGCCGAAGGCAAAGATCAGCGTCATGCAGAGGCTGAGATATTCGGACACTTTCGGCAGCAGCGAAATTTCGACCTGGCCGGGCGCGCCCATCTGCTCTTGACTGAGGAAGAACCACATGACCATCGGCATGGCGAAGAAGTAGACCAGCGCTGCGCCCATCAGGAAAAGGACCGGCGAGGCGACGAGGAACGGCAGGAACGCCCCTCGCTCGTTCCTGTAGAGGCCGGGCGCGACGAACTTCCAGATTTGCGCGGCGATCAGCGGAAAGGCCAGCACGATCCCGCCGAACATGGCGATCTTGAGCTGCGTGAAGAAGAACTCCTGCGGCGCCGTGTAGATCAGCTCGATATTGCGATGGGTGAGACCTGCCATCCCGACCGCCCAGCGGAAGGGCTGGACGAGCAGGTTGAACAGCGGCTTGGCGAAGTAGAAGCAGACGATGAAGGCGATGAAGAAGCCGCCGACCGCCCACATCAGCCGCCGCCTGAGCTCGATCAGGTGCTCGATCAGCGGCGCGCTGGAGCCCTCGATATCGTCGTCATCGTCCCTGCTGAAGATGTTCACGACCGGCCACCCTGCCCGGCGGCATCGGAGTTGACGGGACTGGACGGTGCCGAAGCATCGGCCTTTTCGGAGGTCCTGGCAGGTGCGTCGGCCTTCTCTGCCGCATTGGCCGGCGCGTCGCCCGCAACCGGACCTTTCAGCGGCTCGGCCGGACTGGCCTCGGCGGGCGCCGCCTCACCGGTCTTGGCCGCTTCGCTGTTCGGGCGCGCGGCGTTTCGGAGATCGGATTCGACCTCGCGCCCGATGGAGTCGAGCGAGGCCAGTTCGCGGCGGATCGCCTTTTTCGGATTGAGCGAGCGGGCGTCGTCGACGATCTTCCTCACATCGTCGAGCTCTGCCTCTTTCAGCGCGTCATCGAACTGCTTGCGAAAATCGTTCGCCATGGAGCGCATCTTCGAGGTCGTGCGCCCGAAGGTCCGCAGCATGCGCGGCAAATCCTTCGGGCCAACGACCACGACCAGCACGATCGCGATGACCAGTAGCTCCGGCCAGCCAATATCAAACATCAGATGTCAGCGCTCCGAAGGCCGCTCGGGGTGGCGTCGGAAATCAAACCTTCTTGCGGTCTTCCGATGCCGGTTCGTTGTCGATGGTCGTGCCGGTTGCGTCGCGGCGGTGCTCGACGGGAGCATTGGCGGTGTCTTCGTCCCCCATGCCCTTCTTGAAGCTCTTGATGCCCTTGGCGACATCGCCCATCAGCTCCGGAATCTTACCGCGACCGAACAGCAGCAGAACCACAACCAGAACGATCAGCCAGTGCCAGATCGAAAACGTTCCCATACCAGTTTCCTCAAAATCCCCAGCGTTTGAATCTTGATGTAGGCCTAGTCGGCAGTGGATGCAAACACAAGGACATCCGAGAGCCGGACGGAAAGCCGTACATCCTTAACGCCCAGGGGAAGGCGGCCCTCCCGAATGGTCGCGCGTACGTGGCGGTCCGCGCCGGGGACCGCCAGATCGACGATTTCGGTGATTCCGAGAAATCTCCGCCGGACGATCCGCGCCACGATCTCGCCCTTCTTCGCCGACACACCGATCCCGACCAGACGCACCGCCACGTCGACCTCGGCTCCGGCCGCAAAGCCGGCGGCGTCGAATCGGCCGAGCGGCGTCGGAACCGTCTCTTCCTCCACGATCCCCCGAAACAGATTGACTTCGCTGAAGAAGGAAGCGGTGAAGAGGTCGACAGGTGCGTGATAGAGTTCCTCCGCCGTTCCCACCTGCACGACTTTTCCGTCCTTCAGCAGCGCGATCCGGTCCGCGATTCGCATCGCCTCCTCCGCATCGTGCGTCACGATGATTGCCGTCGTCCGGCTCTGGCGGAGAACCGCCAGCGTCTCCGCCCGCACCGTGTCCTTGAGCCGCGAATCCAGCCCTGAAAACGGCTCGTCCATCAGCAGGACCGCCGGACGCGGCGCCAGCGCCCGCGCCAGCGCGACCCGCTGCTGCTGCCCGCCTGAAAGCTCATGCGGATAGGCGTCGATCTTGTCGTTGAGACCGACGCGTGACAGCGCGATCCGCGCCTCCGCCAGACCGTCCTTGCGGCTGAGCTCGGTCAAGCCGAAGCGGACGTTCTCCAGCAGCGTCAAATGCGGGAAAAGAGCGAAATCCTGGAAGACGAGGCCGATCGACCGCTTTTCCGGGGGCAGGAAGGTGGACGGCCCGGCGATCTCCCGCTCATTGAGGAGCACCCGCCCCGCCATCTGGGCCTCGATGCCGGCCGCGATCCGCAGCAGCGTCGACTTGCCCGACCCCGAGGGACCGAGCAGGCAGAGGATTTCCCCCGCCTCGGCCACCAGGTTGACGTCCTGCAGGACTGGCCTGTCGTCATAGGAATGGCCGATCCCCTCGAAGGCGAGCTTCGCGGCGAAGCTGACACCGACCGAGGTGTGCGGATCGTCCGGCATTTTCTGCGGCAGCGCCATTCGCTCACTTGCTGTTGGGAAACGTCATGCCGGTGAAGCACCGGGCCGCCGCCGCGTCAACAGAAGAGCACCCGCTCCCTCAGGCAGAAACGGCCATGAGCGTGTCGAACCTGTCGCGGCAAACGGCCTCGTCGGCGCCATCGTCGTGACCGAGCGGCGCCAGGGCACGCTCGGCGCGCTCTGCGGCGGCCCCGGAGAGCGTCGGCGTGCGGCTGGCGAGGTCCTGCATCTCCGACAACTTGCCATTGCAGTGAAGGGCGATGTCGCAGCCCGCGGCGAAGACCTCTTCGGCGCGCTTGGCATAGGTGCCGGTCATGGCCTGCATGCAGAGATCGTCGCTCATCAGGAGGCCATCGAAGCCGATTTCTCCTCGGATGATATCGCGGACGACCGTCGGCGACGTCGTCGCAGGCCGGTCCGGATCGAGCGCCGTGTAAACGACATGCGCGGTCATGCCCATCACCGCCTCGTTGAGCCCCTTGAACGGCTCGAAATCCTGGGTGAGTTCATCGCGCGAGGCCGTCACGACCGGTAGCTCGATGTGACTGTCGGCGCCGGCGCGGCCATGGCCGGGAATGTGCTTGATCACCGGCAGCACGCCGCCGTCGAGCAGGCCTTGCATCACCGACCGTCCGATCGCCTCGACCTGATCGGGCCGCCGGCCATAGGCCCGGTCTCCGATGATGTCGTGCCCGCCCGGCACGGGCACGTCGAGAATCGGCAGGCAGTTGGCGTTGATGCCATAGCGCTTCAGGTCGAACGCGTGCAGCCGCGCCATCAGCCACGCCGCCTGCAACCCCTCGTTGCGGTCGCGTGCATAAAGCGCGCCGAGCGCCGCGCCCGGCGGATATGCCGGTGCGAGCGGCGGTCCGAGCCGTTGGACCCGGCCGCCTTCCTGGTCGATGAACACTGGCATGTCGGGCCGACCGACGCAGTCCCGCACCGAAGCCACGAGATCGCTCAGCTGGTCCGCCCCCCGGATGTTGCGCGAGAAGACGATGAACCCCCACGGCCGCTCATCGCGGAAGAAGGCGATCTCATCGTCATCGAGTGCAAGTCCGGCAACGCCGACGATCATGGCTTTCGATTCGGTCATGAGCGATGGTTGCGACGCTTTCGGCCCCTCGAAAAGGGGGCCGGCTCGTTTTGCACGGATAATCTGCGTCCCGACAATGGCCGTTGCGGCCACTGCGGAAAGGCCGAGCGCGGTACGGCGGGTGATGGTCTTCATCCCGAGCCGGGGCCGAAAATGCCTAGCGGCGCGCCAGGCAGTCGCCGCCCGCGTTCTTGATCTCACCGCAGAGTGTCTGGGCGTCCCCGAAGCTCGAAGCGGCGATATTGACGCGATAGAACGTCCCCCGCCCCGGTATCTCCGCTGGCACGATGTTGACGCCCCGGCCGGACAGAATCCCGCTGTAACGCTGGCTGAGGGTCTTGTAGCTGATCTGCGCCGCCTCGCGCGACGGCTGCGAGGCAATCTGCACCCAGGCGGCCGGGCCGGCGTCGGCGGCTGTCGGAGCTGGCGTCGCGTTCACGGGCGAAGCCGCCGCCGTTTCCAGCGTTACTCGCCCGACATCGGGCCTGCTCTGCGGCAGGGGAATGTCGACGAGCTGTTCGGCAATGGCCGCAGTGACCGGGGCGTCATCGGCCGCATCGGCGGCTGCCGCTTCGGTCGCGGTCTCGACAAGCGCCGCGGTGACGGGATCCGAATCAGTATTGGCCAGCGCGATTTCGGCGCCGCTCTCCTCCACAGGCTCCGGCGCCACGGCTGCATCGCTGATCGGCTTCGCCATCGAGGCGGCGCCGATCTCCGGCGAAAGCGCCTCCGCTTCGGGATTGGCGGCATTCTCCGCGGCCGCGGCCCCGGCCGCGGTCGACGCTGCGGCCAGAGTGGTCCCGGCAGCGGTCGAACCTGTCTCCGAACCGCGCGGCACGATGGAGCCGTCCGGCTTCACGATGAACGTCCGGACCTTGCGCGGCTGGATGGCGACGACGTCTCGCCGAAGCTGCGGCTCGGTCGTGTCTTCGGCGGCGATCCGGGCCTCGTTCTTGCCGTTGATCTCCAGCGGCTTTTCGGTGGTGTCGACGAGCTCGTCCTGTCGAGGAGCTTGGCTCGCGCGACCTTCCACCGTCTCGTAGACCTCGTTTTCGGCAACCGCCACGCTGGCTTGGTCGCTCTCGGCAGGACGGACCTTCACCGGCTCGTCGTCGGCTCGGACGACCGCGACCTCTCCATCGGCTCCGGCATCACCGGAGAAGTAGGCGTAACTGCCACCGGCCAGCAGCAGCAGGACCAGCGCCGTTCCGCCGCCATAGATGGCGTAGCGCGACCAGGATCCGCCCCGCTTTGCCGGTGGCGGCGTCATGGCGGCGAAGCTGCGGTTGTCATTGTCGTCATAGGCTTCGAATGCGACGGCCGGTGCGAGCTGGCTGACGTCGAAAGCGGCGGCGTCGGCCTCTGTCTCCGCAGGCCCTTCGGCCAGCCCTGCATCGCCCGGCTCCTCGGTCACATCCTCGATGCGGTAATGGTCGGGGCTATTGGAGTAGGAACGGCTAGCGGCCGACATGCCCTCCGTTCGAAGAATGTGGGCGAACTCGTCCGCCAGCACATCGTCCTGAAGGCTCTCAGTTTCCTGTGTTTCATCGGCGGAGACATCGGGGATGTCGAGCGGCTCGGTCGGCGGCACGATCATCTCGTCATAGACACGAGTCTCGACGTCCGGGACGTCCCGGTCGGACGCGAACTGCTGCACGCGGCCGCCTGCATCATCGGCGGCACGGGGCGGCGGCGCGCTGATGGCGTCATCCCTGTCCCAGGTGACATCGGGGACATCGCCATCCGCAATGTCCGTCGCCACAGGCGCGTCAGAAAATTCGGGCTGCGGCCACCCTTCATCGATGGCATCGCCGGCTGTTCCGGCGTCCGGCCGGTCAAGATGATCGGGGTGGTCGGCGACGGCAAGCATTTCGGACAGCTCGACCATTTCGACCGACGGATCTGCTTCGTCCAGACCGACGGCGGTCACCAGTCCCGCCAGTTTGGCCTCTTCGTCACCGACTGCTTCCGCTTCAGCGCCAAACTCGGCCATGCCTTCGCGCAGTGCCGCGTCGAATGCGTCGGCGAAACCATCCTCGCTGAAATCGGCGAAGGCGGCGAGATCGACGTCGGACGACGCGGCCTTTCCGGACCGCAGATCGGCCGCCTCTTCGAAGAAGCTCTCCTCATCGAACTCGGTCATGGCGAGGTCGGCGGCATCGATTTCGATGTCGAGCCCGTCATCAAATTCCGCGCCAGCACCGAAATCGAGCATGTTCAAATCATGATCGAGCGTGGCATCGTTGGTGTCGGCGGTCGATCCGTCCTCGGTCTCCTGCAGCGACAGTCCCTCGATCACCATGAGATCGTCCTCGTCCGCGACAAGCTCGGCGTCGGCCGTTTCAGCCGCTTCGAACGGCGAAGCGGCGACCGCTTCGTCTTCGTCGCCCGCAAGGATGAAATCGTGCCGCTGATCGGCTTCCTCGGTCATGGAATAGGCGGGCTCTTCGACGCTGTCGCCTGCGACGGAGTTCCGGTCGCTGTCGTCCCAGTGGGGGACATTGGCCTGTGAATGATCGCTGGCCGTCTCGGAATGGAACGTCTCCGGTTGCGGATCGTCGGCCGGTTCCGGGCGCCCCGGCTCATTCCCCGAACCGAGCATATCTGCGAGGCCGGCCTCCAGCGTATCCGCCTCCGCCTCGGACGTTTCGTCCCGTGAAGCGCTGCCCAGCCCGATGATACGAGTCAGTTCGGCTAGCGGATCGTCATCGGCCAACGTGAATTCGCCGTCCAACTGCTTATGCGAATTGGCTGCCATGAAAATCTCCGCACACCATACTTACTCGGAGCGCTGCAGACGCCCGGTCCCACTGTGACCGGATAGCAACGCATTGTGGGCAAATGGTGACAGGAAATGTGAGCGTCTTGACAGTCCTAGCGCATCTCTTCCGGGGCCGAAGCACCCGTGATCGCAAGGCCTGCGGCAAGAACGTCGCGCACGGCCGTCACCAGACCCAACCTGGCTCGCGTCAACAGTGCATCATCGTGCTTAACGAACCGTAACTGCGAATTGTCGGTGCCGCGATTGTAGTGGGCGTGAAAGGCGCTCGCGAGGTCGTAGAGATAGAAGGCCACGCGATGCGGCTCCATCACAGCGGCGGCCGCCTCGACCAGCCGCGGCCATTCCGCGAGCTTGCGGATCAGCGCGATCTCGCCTTCATCGGTGAGGCTGCCGGCGCCCTCACCGATACCTTCTGGCGCGGCGATGTCCGGCCCGAAAGCCTCGACCGCCTGGCGGAGGATGGAGTGAGCGCGCGCCGAGGCGTACTGGACGTAGAAGACGGGATTGTCCTTGCTCTGTTCCGTCACCTTGGCGAAATCGAAATCGAGCGGCGCGTCCGCCTTGCGATAGAGCATCATGAAGCGGACTGCATCGACGCCGACTTCGTCGACGACATCGCGCAAGGTGACGAAATTCCCGGTCCGCTTGCCCATCCGCACCGGCTCTCCGTGGCGGTAGAGTTTGACGAGCTGGCACAGCAGAACGTCGATATCGATCGTCTCGGAAACGGCCCTCGCCAGCGCCTCCATGCGCTTGACATAACCGCCATGATCGGCCCCGAGAACGAAGATCAGCTTGTCGAAGCCGCGCGCAAACTTGTCCTCCATATAGGCGACATCGGCGGCGAAATAGGTGTAGGCGCCGTCGCTCTTGACCAGCGGCCGGTCCACGTCGTCGCCAACCTCGGTGGACCGGAACAGCACCTGCTCGCGGTCCTCCCAATCGTCCGGCAACTGGCCCTTCGGCGGCGGCAGCGTGCCCTGATAGACGAAGCCCTTTTGCCTGAGATCCTCGATTGCGGCGCCGATCTTGCCGCCGCCGTCGCCATGCAGCGCCCGCTCGGAGAAGAAGACGTCGTGGCGGATGTTGAGCGCCGCCAGATCGTCGCGGATCAGGTCCATCATCATCGCGACGGCCTTGTCCCTCGCGATCGCCAGCGCCTCGGCCTCGTCCATCGCGAGCAGGGCCCGGCCGTGCTCCTGCGTCAGCGCCTCACCGACCGGTATCAGGTAATCCCCGGGATAGAGTCCCTCCGGGATGGTGATGGCTTCGCCGAGTGCCTCGCGATAACGCAGCAGCACCGACTGGCCGAGCACGATGATCTGACCGCCGGCATCGTTGACGTAATATTCGCGCGTCACCGAATAGCCGGCAAAGGCGAGCAGGCTGGCCAGCGCGTCGCCGACCACCGCACCACGGCAATGGCCGACATGCATCGGGCCGGTCGGATTGGCCGACACGTACTCGACGTTGGTCGCCCGCCCGCCCCCGAGGTTCGACCGCCCATAGTCCTTGCCGGCGGCCAGCATGGACCGCAGCTGGTCCTGCCAAAAGCTGTCCGACAGCCGCAGATTGATGAAGCCCGGCCCCGCGACCTCCACCGCCGAGACGTCCGGATCCTTCGCCATCGCATCGGCGATCGACTGCGCGAGATCCCGCGGCTTGATGCCGAGCGGTTTGGCCAGCATCATTGCGACGTTGGACGCCAGATCGCCGTGCGCCGGATCACGCGGCGGCTCGACCGTCAGCCGCGACAGGTCGGGCGGGGCGCCCTCTTTGTCCTTGAGATCAAGAGCTTGCACGACCGAACGGAATCGCTGCGCGAAATCGGCGAAAAGGTTCATGGATCAGTCTCGTTCTGGCGCCAGGGGCTCGCCACTTGCGGCGAAGACGGGAGATGTCCCGCTTTGCGCTGCCGCCTAGCCGATCGGCTGTCGGGCGTCAAACAGCCGCTCGATTTCCTTGAGCGCATAGCTGTCGGTCATGCCGGCGATGAAGTCGGCGACGATCCGCGACGCGCGGTCCTCGTCGGCGGCCAGCACGGCGGTGCGGCGCCACTCCGACGGCAGGGAGGCGGGATCGGCAATGTAGCGCTCGAAGAGCCGCCGCACCGTATCCTCCGCCAGATGCCGAAACTCCATGATCGACGGCGATCGATACATCCGGTCGAAAAGGAAAGCCTTGAGGAGCCGGTCCGTCTCGGCCATGGCGGGCGAAAAGCCCACCGTCTGCGCTCCGCGCCGGCGGATATCGTCGGCGCTCTGCGGCTTCTCCCGTTCGATGATGGCCCGGGCGACGCCGATGACGTCCTCGACCATGGCGGTGATCTGCCGGCGCTGGAATTCATGCACGCGGCGCGAATGGTCCAGCCCCGGCCAGCGATCGTCGACTTCGGCCATCGTGCCGGCCACGAACGGCACCGCTTCCGCCAGTTGCTCCAGGCTGAACAGCCCCGCCCGGATGCCGTCGTCGATGTCATGGGTGTTGTAGGCGATATCGTCCGCGATCGCCGCCGACTGCCCTTCCACCCCGCACCATTCCGACAGGCCGAGCGGAAACTGCGCGTCGAATTCGAGGATGTAGCCGGGCACCTCGACTTTCGTCGCGTGCCCGCCGATCAGCGGGCCGTTGTGCTTGACCAGCCCGTCCAGCGTCTCCCACGACAGGTTCAGCCCGTCGAAGTCGGCATAGCGGCGCTCCAGCTTGGTCACGATCCGCAGCGACTGGGCGTTGTGGTCGAAACCGCCAAAGGGCTGCATCAGCGCGTCGAGCGCATCCTCGCCCGCGTGACCGAACGGCGTGTGGCCGAAATCGTGGCACAGCGCCACGGCCTCCGCGAGATCCTCGTCGCCCTCCAGCGCGCGTGTGATGGCCCGGGCGATCTGCGAGACCTCGATCGTATGGGTCAGGCGGGTCCGGTGGTGGTCGCCCTCGTCGCTGATGAAGACCTGCGTCTTGAGCTTGAGGCGACGAAAGGCGTTGGAGTGGATGACGCGGTCACGGTCGCGCTGGAACGGCGTCCGGGTCGGACTTTCCGGCTCCGCCAGCAGCCGTCCGCGCGTCCGCGCCGGATCGCACGCCCACGGCGCCCGCGGTCGATAACCGAAGCCGATGCCCAAAAGACCGGAATCTGCCGCCGCCGTCATACCGCCCTACCCTTCGTCGCCACCGTCTGCGTTGACGTTGGCCCATTCGCTTCTTACCTCTGTCTTGAAACAAGACAAAGGCGACGAACGCCATGAACGCCATCGACAGACCCGAAAAAACCGTCACCATCACCGAGAGCGCGGCAAGGCGCATCAACAAGGTCGTCGCCGGAGAGGACGACAAGATCGGCCTGCGCATCACGGTCGAAGGCGGCGGCTGCTCCGGCTTCTCCTACTCCTTCGGACTGACCGAAACGCAGAACGACGACGACAAGGTCTTCGAACGCGATGGCGCCAGGGTGTTCATCGATGACCTCTCCATGGTCTACATGGCCGGCTCGAAGATCGATTTCGTCGACGACCTGATCGGTCAGTCCTTCAACATCGAAAATCCCAATGCCGTCGCGTCCTGCGGTTGCGGCACCTCTTTCTCGATCTGAGCTTTACGACTGTCGCGCTGCCCGCTACGTCCCTGTCTCGACAAGGGGATGACGGAGCGCCATGAAGATCGCGACCTTCAACATCAACGGCATCAAGGCGCGCATGGACGTGCTGCTGGCCTGGCTGGACGAGAGCCAGCCGGACATCGTCTGTCTGCAGGAGATCAAGAGCCAGGACGAGCCCTTTCCCCGCGCTCCCCTCGAAGACAAGGGATGGCACGTCGAGACGCACGGCCAAAAAGGCTTCAACGGGGTCGCGCTCCTGTCCAGGACCCCGCCTTCCGAAGTCAATCGCGGCCTGCCCGGCGACGACAATGGCGTCGCGGACGAGCAGGCGCGCTTCATCGAAGGCGTCTGGGAAACGAAGGACGGTCCGCTGCGCGTCGCCTCGCTCTATCTGCCGAACGGCAATCCGGTCGGCGAGGACCGCAAATGGGGCTACAAGCTTCGCTGGATGGACCGGCTGCACGATTGGGCGAAGGATCGCCTGACGCTTGAGGAACGCCTCGTCCTCGCTGGAGATTACAACGTCATTCCGCAGCCGCGAGATGTCCGCTTTCCGGAGAACTGGAGGGACGACGCACTGTTCCAGCCCGAAAGCCGCGCCGCGTTCCGGCGCCTGATCGCGCTCGGCTTCACCGACGCCATCCGGGCCTGCAACGGCTCCGACGGGCTCTACACCTTCTGGGACTACACGGCCGGCGCATGGCAGAAGAACAACGGCATACGTATCGATCACCTGCTGCTGTCCCCGGAAGCCGCCGACCGGCTGGTCTCGACGGATATCGAGAAGCACGTCCGCGCCTGGGAAAAACCATCCGACCACGTGCCGGCCGTGGTCAATCTCAGGATCGAGCTATGAACCGGCTGCGGATCATTCGGCGCTGACGAATACCTCGCCACGCTGGCTGCGGCTCATGGCGTAGGCGAGGCGGCGCTCGGCCTCCGATGCCAGTCCGAAGGCCCGTTCCTGGCGCTGACGGATCCAGTCGCGATCACCATCGTTCGCCCGCTCCAGGGCCGTCGTCAGCAGAGCGAGCCCTTCGACCGTCTTGCCCTTCTGGAACAGGAGATCGCCGAGCAGCGCCTGGGCTCCGACATGGCCCTTGCCTGCTGCGAGTTGCAGCCAGCGGGCGGCTCGCCGCAGATTGCGCTGCTCGTCGAGCAGCATCCGCCCGATCTCGAACTGCGCCTGCGTGTTGCCATAGACGGAGCCGGCGCGGACATAGAGATCCATCGCCACGCCCGCATCGGGCTGCACTTCGGTGCCGGAGATGCCCCGTCTGAAGTAGCGCGCCAAAGCCACCAGCGCGTCGGAGACGAAAATCTCCTCCTGCGAGCCGGGCGTCGCGCCCAGTTCCACGATCTTCCGGAACATCTCGAATGCGCGATAGTCGTCGCGGGCGACGCCGTCGCCATCGGCATACATGCGCGCGACCTTCCATTGGGCGCCGGCATGGCCGCTTTCCGCTGCCTTGGCATAGGCCGCAAGGGCGGCGTGCTTGTCGCCGCTGACATAAAGCTCGTAACCGCTGCGGAACTGGGCCCATGGATCCGGGTTGCGCTTGGCGTCATCCGCCGCCCACGCCCCGGTGGACACCGACGATGCCAGGCCAAACGCCAGCATCGCCCAACCCGCAATCCGAAGAGATGAGCGTACTGAACGCGTCATCGCCAGCCTCTTTCTGCCCCATTTTCCGACCGGGCTTCCCGCCACCGGTCGCCATCCCGCCAGGATGGACCGCCGCATACGAGCGGCGTCGATCCTTCAACTGGAACCGGTTTGTGGCGGCATCCGGGCACGACGGAGCGGCATCGCTATGCTGGCCGAACGGCTGCTCCCTCTGTTGCGCAAATCACACAGATTCGTGCCGCGTCTGCTGCTCTCGTTTCTCGTCGGCTGGTTGGGCTTCGCTACCCGGCCGCAGCAGCGAAAGAATGACCCCGCCGAGGAGGATCAGCAGGGTCCCGGCCAGCATGGCCGTGGACGACACATGCACCAGATCTCCAGCAGCATGCGCACGCCGATCAGAACGAGGATGAGCGCGAGCGCCGGCTCCAGGAAGCGGAACTGGCGCATCATGCCGGCGAGGACGAAGAACAGCACGCGCAGGCCGAGGATCGCGAATACGTTCGAGGAGAAGACGATGAACGCCTTGTCGGAAACCGCGAGGACGGCGGGAATGGAATCGACGGCGAAGATCAGGTCCGTGACCTCGACGGTGACGAGGACGACGAAGAGCGGCGTCATCCAGTACCGGCCATCGCGCCGGACCAGGAACCGCTCCCCGTGATAGTCCTCGAGGGCGCGTCCGCTCTTCATCAGGAGCCGGACCGTCCGGCTGGTCTTCGGGTCGAAATTCTCCAGATCGTTTCCGAACATCATCTTGGCGCCGGAGAGCAGCAGCACGAGGCCAAGGACATAGCCCAGCCAGTGATAGCTATCGACAAGCTCGACACCCGGCAGGATCAGGGAGAGCCGCATCAGGATGGCTCCCGCAACGCCATAGAAGAGCACGCGGTGCTGGGCTTCGCCGGGCACGGAGAAGGCCCTGAAGATCAGGGCGATGACGAAGACGTTGTCGAAGGAGAGGGATACCTCGATCAGATAGCCGGTCAGGAACTGGGATCCGGCTTCCGTGCCGTCCATCAGGAACAAGCCGCCTGCGAAGACCAGTGCGATCAGAACGTAGAGCGACCAGGTCAGCAGCGCCTCTCGCACGCCGATGACATGCGCCTTGCGATGGAAGACGAACAGGTCGAGAAAAAGGAGAAGCGCAACGCCGGTGAGAAAGGCTGGCCAAAGATAGGGAAAGTCGAGCACGTGGTGGTGATTCCGTCGCTGTCTGCGCAGCCTTGATCGTCTGGAACAGAGAGATAGGGATCAGTCGGCGCGGTTAGAACCCTCCCCGTCGCCTCTCGACCGACTGCCGGCTAGGCTCGGCCGACATTTTCGTGCCACGATGGAGCGGTCACTATCCACCTGCCTCTCGTGATCAACGGAACTCAACGGAGCAATCGTCATCCGCCGCTTTCTGTCGCTCCTTGGCGATTGTCTTGCCGCGATCACGCTGGTCGGGACCGCCCTTGTCGCGCTTGCCGGCGTCTGGCTGACTTCGATGACGATCGAGGGCGATTATGACCGCGCCTCGCTCTATCACCGGGCCTATTCGTCCTGGGCCTATGTCCGGCCCGGTTCGAACGGCATCCGTAGCCAGGATGTGCAGCTCGTCGCCCCATTGCACCTGCAGCCACGGCACATTTCGGAGACCGTAAGGGAGGCCTTCCTGACTGCCGAGGATCGATGGTTCGAGGTGCATCCGGGGTTCAACCCGCTGACCCTTGGTCGCGCGGTTCTGCAGGAGGCGCAGGCGGTGCTCGGACTGGCCGACACCGGCGCCGGCGGATCGACGATCACGCAGCAGCTCGTCAAGAACCTGATCCTCACCAATGAGCGGCACTATCTGCGCAAGTTCAGGGAATTGCTGATCGCCATGCGTCTGGAGACGATCTTCAGCAAGAACGAAATCCTGGCGATGTATCTGAACAACATCTTCTTCGGCAACGGCGCCTATGGAATCGAAGCCGCCGCGCGCACCTATTTCGGCCGCAGCACGGTCTGGGAGACCCATGGCGAGACGATCAATGCCGGAGAGACGGCGCTCCTGGCGCTCAGCGTCCGTGCGCCCTCCCGCGCCAATCCGGAAGCGCAGCAGGCGCATATGGAGAAACAGGCGCGCGAACTGATCCACGCAATGAAGGCGCGGGGCTTTCTGACCGCCGCAGAAGCGGCCGAAGCCGAGACTGATCTGCATCGCCGCCACGGTCCGCTGACGTGGACGATGCGGCTTTCCCGCGCCCGCGATTTCGCCCTTGGTGTCGGCTTGCCCGAGCAGCTTCAGGACCGGCAGAGCCCGATGGTCGTCTCCACCACGCTCGAACCGGAAGCGCAGCTCTACGCCGACCGGGCCGTCGAGCAGCTTCTGGCGAAGGCCAAGCGGATCGATCCGGCCTATGATGACGCTGCCGTTGTGATCCTGAGGCCCGACGGGGCGATCGCCGCGATGAGCGCCGCTCAGGCCTATGGTGAGACCGGCGGCTTCAATGTGCTCGCCGAGGGCCGCCGCTCGCCCGGCTCGACCATCAAGCCATTCGTCTATCTCTGCGCCTTCGCCGATGGCAGGACGCTGGGCAGCATGGTCGATGACAGGAAGCAGGAGTTCCGCTCCGGCTGGACGCCCCGCAACAGCGACGGCCTCTATCTCGGCGCGATGACGATGCGCGACGCACTGGCCCAGTCGCGAAATCCTCCGGCCGTCGCGCTCTGGTTCGACCACGAGGATTGCTTCAACGCGACCATGCAGCGGCTCGGCATCAGCGGCAGCCTTCCCGATCAGCCGAGCGCCGTTCTCGGAACGGCGTCGGTATCGCCGCTCGACATTGCCCGCTGGTACGCTGCCCTCGCGAATGGTGGGCACCCGGTCCAGCCCTACGCCATCTGGTATGCGCGCAATACCGGCGGCCGGACGATCTATCATCACGATGAGGCCTTGACCGTGCAGCCGCCAAGCGCGCTGGCGGACCCGGTTGCACGCTGCACGCTGGAGAAAGGTCTGCGAAACGTCGTTTCGGTCGGCGGCACGGGGCGCCGGGCCGCCTTCGCCGAGCCGATGGCCGGCAAGACAGGGACAAGCCAGGAGGGCCGCGATGCCTGGTTCGCCGGCTATACCGGCCGCTATGTCGCGGTCGTCTGGCTCGGCGCAAAGCACAAGGCGCCGCGCCGCGTCATCTATGGCGGAGAATTGCCGGCCCAAACTTTCGCCAACATGATGGCGACGCTCCATCAGGGCCAGCCGCCCCGGCCTCTCCCCTGCGATCGGCCTTCGCAGCGGACGCGTTCCTCGGACACGGTCGCTGCGAAGTGAAGCGGTTCAGCCGCGCAGATTTGCCAGCGCGAGTTCGAGTCGCTCGGCCTGGCGCGACAGATCGGCAGCCTTCGCGCGCTCTGCCTCGACGATGTCCGGATCCGCCCGTGAGACGAACTTCTCGTTGCCGAGCTTCTTCTCGCTGCGGCTGAGATCGTCGCGGGCACCCTTCAGCGCCTTCTCCAGCCGGGCCAACTCCGCGTCGATGTCGATCAAGTCGCCAAGCGGCAGACAGAAGGTCGAACCGCCGATCACCATCTGCGCCGAGCGCGGCGGCGCGACTTCGGCATAGGCAATCGTGTCGATCCGGGCGAGCCGAGCGATCGCCGGCTGGTGCCGCTCGACCCGCTCACGGGTTGCATCGCCGCAGCCGACGACGACGAGCGGCGCCCGCGCGCCGGCGGGAACGTTCATTTCCGCACGCAGCGACCGGATGCCGCTGATGATTTCGATCAGCCAGTTGATCTCGTCCGCCGCCTCCGGATCGCTCACTGTCGCCTTCGGCCATGCCGCGTGGCAGAGCAGGCCGTCCCGTTCCGCTGTCCCCGCCCAGAGCTCCTCCGTCAGGAACGGCATGAAGGGGTGCAGCAGCGCGAAGGACTGGTCCAGCACATAGCCGAGGCACGCGCGCGCTTCGCTCTTGGCGGCTTCGTCATCACCGCTGAAGACCGGCTTCAGCAGTTCCAGATACCAGTCGCAAAGCTGGTTCCAGACGAAGCGATAGAGCGCTCCCGCGGCTTCGTTGAAGCGGTATTCGCCGAGAGCCGCGTCGACCGCCGACACGGTCTCCGACAATTCCGTCAGGATCCAGCGGTTGATCTGCTGCTCCGCCGAACGAGGATCGAACCCGCCGCCATGGACGGCGCCGTTCATTTCCGCGAAGCGCACCGCATTCCAGAGCTTGGTGCCGAAATTGCGATAGCCGGCCACCCGCTGCTCGTCGAGTTTCACGTCGCGCCCCTGAGCGGCCATGATGGCCAGCGTGAAACGCAGCGCATCGGCGCCGTACTCGTCGATCAGCGCCAGCGGGTCGATGACGTTGCCCTTGGACTTGCTCATCTTCTGGCCGTGCTTGTCGCGGACCAGAGCATGCACATAAACCGTCTCGAACGGCTCGGTGTCCATGAAGTGAAGACCCATCATCATCATCCGGGCCACCCAGAAGAAGATGATGTCGAAGCCCGTCACGAGGGCGCAGGTCGGATACCAGGTCTGGAGCGCCTTGGTATTTTCCGGCCAGCCAAGCGTCGAGAACGGCCACAGCGCCGACGAGAACCAGGTGTCGAGCACGTCCGGGTCGCGGGTCAGGAGTTCGTCCGGGTGGAGATCCTCCAACCGTTCCTCGACGAACGCCTTCCACGGCCCTTCATGCGCAATGTAGTGCTGGATCGCCGCGCCGAGCGCCTCTTCCTCGGTCTTGCGGACGAAGACCTGCCCGTCCGGCCCGTACCATGCCGGAATGCGGTGTCCCCACCAGAGCTGGCGCGAGATGCACCACGGCTCGATGTTCTCCATCCAGGCGAAATAGGTGTTTTCCCAGTTTCTGGGCACGAAACTGGTACGGCCTTCGCGCACCGATGCGATCGCCGGCTTTGCCAGAGTCTTGGCGTCGGCGAACCACTGATCGGTCAGCATCGGTTCGACGACGTCGCCCGACCGGTCGCCGAACGGCTGCATGATCGTCTTGTTCTCGACGAACGGCACTGCATTGCCATCGGCATCGGTCGTCGTGACCGCCAGGCCTTCGGCATTGATCGCCTTGACGACACGGCGGCGGGCCTCGTAGCGATCGAGGCCCCGCAACTCGTCCGGCACCAGATTGATCGTATCGACATCACCCGGATCGGGCTTCTTGCCCGAAAGGACGATCGCCATCGCCTTCGCCGCTTCCTCGGCATAAGGATCGCCATCGTCGCGCATATGCGCCTTCTCGTCCATCAGCCGGTAGAGCGGGATGCCGTTGCGCTGGGCGACGCCATAGTCGTTGAAGTCGTGGGCGCCGGTGATTTTGACCGCGCCCGAACCGAATTCGGGATCGGGATAATCGTCGGTGATGATCGGGATCAGGCGACGATGCTCTTTCGGCCCAACCGGTATTTCGCAGAGTTTGCCGACGATTGTCGCATAACGTTCGTCAGATGGATGAACAGCGACCGCGCCATCGCCGAGCATCGTCTCGGGCCGCGTCGTGGCGATCGAGATGTAGTCGCGCGTTTCACGTAGGATCTCGTTGCCGTCGCCGTCTTTCTCGACATATTCATAGGTTTCGCCGCCGGCCAGCGGATATTTGAAATGCCACATATGGCCGTCGACTTCCCAATTCTCCACCTCAAGATCGGAGATGGCGGTTTCGAAAGTCGGGTCCCAGTTGACGAGGCGCTTGCCACGATAGATCAGCCCTTCGTCATAGAGCTGGACGAAGACTTCGAGCACCGCTTCGGAGAGGCCGTCATCCATCGTGAAGCGCTCGCGGTCCCAGTCGCAGGACGCGCCGAGGCGCTTCAGCTGGTTGAAGATCATCCCGCCGGATTCGTCCTTCCACTGCCAGACGCGCTCGATGAACTGCTCGCGGCCCATCTCGCGGCGGCTCGGCTCCTGCCGCTCGGCCAGTTGCCGCTCCACGACCATCTGCGTGGCGATGCCGGCATGGTCCATGCCCGGCTGCCAGAGGACATTGTCGCCGAGCATGCGCCGCCAGCGGATCAGCACGTCCTGCAGCGTATTGTTGAGCGCGTGGCCCATATGCAGGCTGCCGGTGACGTTGGGCGGCGGGATGACGATGCAGTAGGGATCGGCGCCGGCCTTCGCCCCGGCGCCGGCGGCGAACGCATTGGCGTCGTCCCAGCGCGCGGCGATTTTCGGTTCGATGGCGGAGGCGTCGTAGGTCTTGTCCAGCATAGCCCAGCGGTCCGTTGGAGGAAGGCCATGCATATCGCGAGCGGACGTGGCGAAGTCAACCGGACTTGCGCCTGCCGCCGTCCCGGCGGTTCTGCCCCCGCCGAGAGAACCGACGTCAGTCCCCCTGGGCGATTCGCTCGATTTCTTCCCGCACCAGCCGCTCGACCAGTGTCGGCAAATTATTGTCCAGCCAGTCCTGCAGCATCGGCCGGATCATCTCCTCCGCCATCTCGTCGAAATTGCGCTGACGACTGGAGATGAACGCCTCTTTCAGCTGCCCGAACAGAATCGGCCACGGCGCGGCCGGCCTGCTGCGAGACGAGCGGTGCGAGGCCGGCAGCGGGCGCGGTCGGCGAGGCCTGCGGCTCCGCCTTTTCGAGAGGCCGCGGCGAATCGCCGGAACCGTCCGCGGCGGGCGTCGGGTCGGCAATGTCCTTCTTCCACGAAGGGTTTTCGCTGGACAGCTGCCGGTCAAGCCGTTCGGCAACGGCGCGAAACGACTTTCCGACGGTATGGAGGCCGGACTTTTCCAACTGTATTCATATGTTCGCGGCTGCGCCGCCGCTTCGGGGGCTGCTGCCTCTTCCTCCACAACCTGGTCGACTTCGCCGGTCTTCGCGCAATCAGACCCCTGTGTGGCGTCGGAATTAACGATGTCGGCTTCGCTTGCGGCCGTTTCCGGCGGATGATCGGTATCCGCATCAGGCGCGGAGACCGCGCCACCGCGTCCGGTCCGTTCCATCGTGTCGGCCTGCCGTGCCAGCCGCGCCTGGATATCGGCGAGGCTCATCGGACGCTGCTCCACCGTCTCGGCCCCTGCCGCCGAGGACCAGCTTGACCGGGTCCGGTGCGGGCCTGGCAGCCGGCTTGCAGGTATCGCCACCCTTGTCGCTGACCGCGTCGCGGAACGCCTTCAGTTCCGCTTCTCCCGCCGCGATGATCTCATCGTCGATAACGTCGTCGTCCTGAAATCCTCCGGAAGCCCCGTCAGATCGTCCGACAGGTCGCATCGAGAACGGTCGGATCCGATACGGCCGCGGCCGGCGGCTGACTGGTAGAGACCACGCGGTCCTCCTTCCGCCTCGGCTGCCGAGGCGGCAGCATCCGATTCCTCGATGATCTTGCGAATGGACGCCAGGATTTCGTCCATGGACGCTTCGCGTGCGACGCTGCTTGTCTGCGACATTCTTTGCGCCCTTCCCCCGAGTGCCTGCGAGACCTGCCGACACTACGAATTGGCCTGACCCTACCGGAGGGACCACCCGTTGAGAATCCCCCGATCCGTCCGACAGGATCCGATTTACAGCTATTGCAAAGGTTTCCGGCCTAGCGGCCGTCCGGGGTCCGCAGACCGTACCAGGCGTCCTTGACGGCGACGTAGTGCTCGTCCGGGTCATAATTGTCGACGGCAAGGCCGAGCGCCTCGGCGGTCAGTTGCCCCGTGGCCGACAGGATTCCGAGGGACGCCACCACGGCATCGTGCTCGGCTCCGACCTGCGTGACCTGCGCGGTGATCAGCGCCGATTGGGCATTGAGCACGTCGAGCGTTGTCCGCTGGCCGACATTGCGCTCCTCGATCACGCCGCTCAGCGCCAGGTTCTGGGCCAGAGTGAGGTCGGACCGGCAGTGATCGCCTCGCGCGCCGCGACATACTGGTTCCAGGCGGCGATCGCATTGGCGCGCACCTGATCGATCGCGACGTCGACATTGATCCGCGCCTGGCTCAGCTGTTCCTTGGCCTGGCGAGTCTGGGCGGAAGCGATCCCGCCCTGGTAGATCGGTACCGTCACCTGCGCGCCGATCGTGGCGGTCAGCGTATCGCGATCGCCGGAACTGGCTCGGAGTGCCGTCGACGCCGATACCGGCGAATTCTTGCGTCAGCGATGCGGAGGCGCCGACCTGCGGCAGGAAGGCGCCCTGGCGCGACTTCACCGAAAAGCTGGCGGAGTCGACGAGGTGGCGGTTCGCCTGGATGGCGGGATGGTTGTTCAGCGCAATGGCGATGGCCGTATTGAGCGATCCCGGCAAGCGGCGCGTGAACGGCGCTGCCGGCGTCAGGTCGCCCGGCATGCGGCCGATGATCTGGCGATAGGTCGCCTCGCTGACGCCAAGGTTGGAGCGCGCCAGGTAAAGCAACGCCTGGGCCTGTGACAAGGATGCGTCGGCCTGCGAGACATCGGTGCGCGTCGCTTCGCCGACATCGAAGCGGGCCTTTGCGCTACGGACCTGCTCGCGCAGGAATTCCAGATTGCGTGTGCGCAGCGTCACGAGCCGTCGATCGCGCAGCACGTCCATATAGGCGGTGCCGGCATTGAACAGCGTGTTCTGCTCGGTGTTCTCCAAATTTAGCTGGCTCGCAAAGACGTTGGACTTTGCCGCCTTGACATTGTTCCGGGTCTGGAAGCCGTCGAACAGCGTCTGGCTGATCTGTACGCCGAAATCGATGCTGAGGCTGTCGGTGTCGGTATTTGTCGTCGTACCGTCATTGCCATCGAACCGCCGGCGCACGGCCGTTCCGGAGAGCGTGCTCGTCGCTGAAATCTGCGGCCGCATCCCGCCCTTGGCGATCGGCACCGATTTCGTCCGTGATGCGGACGCCGGCCCGCGCGCTGTTCAGATTGGCATTATACCCGTAGGCCGCCGCCATGGCGCCCAGAATGGTCTCGCTCTTCGCCGGCGACAGCGAAAGGGCAATGGCCGCAGAGGCGCCGATCAATTTAAGTGTGTTTCGCAACACGTCCCCTACCCTTGCGTGCGACGGTGATTCCGACCATTCGTAGTGGCGTGGGTCGGGGAAGGTCCAGCCCTCGCCGCAACTTCAGGCCGCCGCAGAAGCAATATCAGAGACTAGCTGTGGCTCAAAAGACAAAACCGGGCTGCCGCCGGAAGCCGGGAACCGGCTTGATGGCGCAGTTGAAGGCCGGCCGGCCGCCGCCGACGCCTTCGCCGCCGATGTAGAGAACGGCGCTCGCGGCGTTGCCATGGCCTTCGACCGTGATCAGACGACCGCCCGGCTTCAACTGCCGCAGTATCAGGTCGGGAACGTAGTCGACCGCGCCACCGATCAGGATGATGTCGAACGGCGATTCGTCTTCACAGCCCTGCTCCGGATCGCCGTGCAGCACAGCCACATTGTCGTAGCCGAGGGCGGAAAGACGATCCGTGGCGGTTTCGCACAGGCCTTCGTCGAAATCGATGGCAATGACACTGGACGCGATGGTCGCCAGCACCGCCGACGAATAGCCGGTGGCGCAGAACAGATCGAGCACGACGTCGCCCGGCCTCACCGCCGCCAACTGGATCATCTTGGCCAGCGGCCCCGGCTCGATCAGATAGCGGCCGGGCGCCACCTCGATATCCTCGTCGATATAGGCGAGATCGCGCAGGCGCGTCGGAACGAACTCCTCGCGCGGCACGGTGAGGAAAGCTTCCAGCACCGGTAGCGACGTCACATTGGTCGTCCGCAATTGCCCATCAACCATCTTGCGGCGAAGTTCGGCAAATCCCTGACTCATCATCGTCCCCATTTGCGCAGACCCTCCGGCAGGATCCGGCGGGAGTGGCTTCCAGCGGTCGATAGCAACATGGGTGCAGCGCCGCAAGGCGTAGCACCCGACTGGCGGATCGTCCGCGGGCATGAGAAACGAGATGGTTCCGTCTGTCCGGCCGGATCTCGTGGCAGTGGACGCTGCCGACGCTGTTGTCCATGTGGCAGCATTGCGGAAGGCTCGCCTTGCGGCAACCACCACCATGTGCCGAAGCCGTCAGCGTCGCGCCCAGCAGCAGGGCGATTGCAAGTGCAAAGAGTTTCATCATGTCCTCCCTCCGAGTGAATTGCAGGATACAATGATTGCGCAGGCACTGCTATCGATCCTCCCTCACGAAGGGCTTGCGAAGCGATCGGGGACCGTCTATTGCGCAGCGTCCGCAGGCGCCGAACTCCGCACCGTCCCGTGACGGGACATGCGCAATACGTTGTAATTCCTGCTGACTGGCCTCGTGGCGGAGTGGTTACGCAGAGGACTGCAAATCCTTGCACCCCGGTTCGATTCCGGGCGAGGCCTCCATCATCTGCCGCGAACACAGAGCGAAACACTGTCCGCGACATTGGCAGACACGATTGCCTCTCGTGTGGCCGCCGTTGAACGTCGTCATCGGATTCCGCCTGCGTCCCCGACATTTCGAAGGGCTCTCAAGGAGCGGAACCGACCTATCGCGTCTCCCGCTCCCGTCCGCCCCGCCGCCATCGACCGACGCGGGTCGCCAGAAGGCGGCGCTGACGCCGCAGCATGGGACTGTCGACCGACAGGACGAACAGTCCGAGCGGGATCATCCAGAAGCCGAGGATGGGCAGAAAGCCGAGTATCCCCCCAGCGATGAGCGCCCAGCCGAGGCCAAGACGCCCGAGCCGCGACTGCGGGACCGAGAAGCGACGTCCCAGGATCGTGACCGGTTTTCGGGGGGCGGCTTTTTCGGCCTTCTTCATGCTCTTGCCCACGGACTTGCTCGGGGTCGCTCTGCAGGTGGAAACGGCGCGGCAGATTTTTTGTTGCAGCGACTTGGCAAGCCTGAAACGGCTCTGCTATAGCCGCGGCACGCTCGAGCCGCTGTTCCCCGGTAGCTCAGTGGTAGAGCAACCGGCTGTTAACCGGTTGGTCGCTGGTTCGAATCCGGCCCGGGGAGCCATTCTTTTCAAACACTTAGCGGAAGTCGAAAAAGGCGCGGAAGGCCGATAGGTACGGCATAGGTGCGCCGACCGC
This sequence comes from uncultured Alphaproteobacteria bacterium, assembly GCA_963773525.1. Lineage (GTDB taxonomy): Bacteria > Pseudomonadota > Alphaproteobacteria > Rhizobiales > Rhizobiaceae > Notoacmeibacter. Next base: position 165,764 of record CAVZBM010000003.1, read on the forward strand.
GATTGCTTCCCCCACCTCGCCGCAACCCGTCGCAAACTGCTTCCCTTGATTTTCAGCGGTTTTCCGTCAGTGTCGGCAGTTCCATGCGACATCGACGCAACATGAAAGGGGACAGACACCCATGAACAGGTTGGAGAAAATTGAGGCTGCCAAGCGGCATATCGCCGGGAAAATTGGCGACATCATTGAGAAGAACTACGATGAGTTCGGCGGCGCGCTGGTGACAGCAGGAACGTTTACCGTATTGCTGGAAGCGTACCACGCGTGCGAAATTTCGGCGGCCTACGCGGCCGGGAAGGGCCCCGTTGGCTGATTATCGCGAGATTTCTCAGGAATATGCGAAGGGCGGATTGAAAGCTGCAATGGCCCTTAATGGCGCTGCAGGAATTCGCGATATTAACGCAGGCGGGACAGCTGATTAGCCTAGGGTTGGCGGATGCAGTAGTGGGCCCCCTTGCAGCTTGGGCAATCGGTGCGGCCGTTGCGTGTGCAGCTTGGATGTTTGCCTTTTACTCAACCCGCTATGTTGACAAGAGTGAGCGAGAGCAGAACGAAATGCGGCTTCGAAGAATTTCAGATAGCTGGATGACTGCTACCGCTGGACTCTTCCTCTTCTCCGTTCTGGCTTTCGCATACGGAGCAACACTTTTAGCCTATAACTTAGCGCAGCCACCTTCTGCTCCATGACGGAGGGGCAGGCCGCGATCTTGGGTAATACCCATCGGGCACTCATCCACAGGGATCTAGGACAATGCAGCTAACTCTTGGGCCGTTGGCCCCTCTGCTGGCGATTGCCTGCGTAGGCTGCACGGCAACCGTTCCCACCGACAGCGCCACCGTTGCCGCCAGTGTCGGGCCGCCGCCAACGACCTACCGAGAACAGATCATCACTGTCGTGAAAGCCGATTTCTTCGATCCCTACTCCATCCGCGGTGCCGAGCGGACCGATCCGTTTCCAGTCGAGCATGTCAACTTTGGGCGATTTTGGGTGGTGTGCGTGCGGGCCAATGCCGAGAATCGGTTTCGGGGGATACACCGGTGCCGCAACTCAGGCCTATGGCTTCCGGCACGGGCTCCTGAGTGAGAAGTCCAGCCATCCGGAAACCTATTGCAACGGCCGCAAATTCGTTCCTTTTCCGGAGATCGAGGCTATCAGCTAAAACTTAAAGGGTGGGCACAGGGAGCTTGAACGTCGAATGAAGATGTAGACCGCAGCAATCTCGCTTTTCTCGAAGAACTGAGCCTGTTTCCGGTAAAATCCAGCGGTGCGGCACTCGCAACATATTTCATCGCAGTGGCCACGTTCCGTAGTTGGGACACGCTCTTAGTTGTCTGCGGCGCAGTTTTATGTGCGGCCTTTGTGATCGCCATCATCATCGGTGCCTTGACCTCCGTTCACTATGTTCAAGCTGGACGATTTCAGCAGATAGCCAACAGCTATGAGATTTTGACAATCAACGCGGGAATGCCGGAAGACCAGCGGGACGCGGAGAGCGAGGAAAACGCAAAGCGTGTGATCGAATTGCAGCGAGCCGCACTTTTCAAGCCTGAAACTTTGGAGCGTATCAGCAAGTGGAGCGGCGGTTTCTTGCTGGCGTTTCTGGTCTTGATGGCGATCGCCCCCGTAATCGCGCTTCCTATCTCGCCAGTTGATTCGATGAACCGACTAAGACCCGCGACCACTATGCGCGGGTGTTCCTCAGTTGCCGTTCGGCCTGCCGGGAATCGACCATGGCCGGGATGTTCCTGCCAAGCTGGAGGTGGCTTTCCCGGCTTCCTGCCGGGCCACCGACTGGACGAACGGCATGATGTTGCCATTCCCGTCGCTGGAAACTCCCACGGTGACGTGGACGCCCTGAGTGCTGCCGTTCAGCATCCGGCGATGATCGACGACCGTTTCATTGGGGTGGAGGATTGCCGGGAACCCGCCCTTGCCATCGACGCCGCCGACACGCGAGCCCATGCCCGTGAAGCCGCCACCATCGAAGGAAAGAAGCCCGCTGAGCATGCTGGCGAAAAATCCCCCGCCGCCTCCGGTCTTGCCGAAAACATTGGTGATGTTGCTGGAGATGACCTGAGCAATGCTGCTGAGAACATCGGCCAGGACGTCGCGAAGGCTGGTCGTGCCCTTGATGAGGCCGGACAGGGCGGAGCCGAAGGAGCGGCCCAACCCTTCGCTGGCCTTCTGGATGTCGGTCAAACCCTTTTCTGCCGACCGAGACGCCTGCTCAAACGCTTCCTGCGCCTGAATGACCGCGCGGCTGTAGGTGTCGGGCCCAAGCCTGCCGCGCAACTCGTTCAGTCGGGCGATGGTCCGTTCGTAGTTTTCCAATGGAGTGCGGGTCTGGTCAAAGATTCGATCAACTTCTTGCTGAATCGGGTCCAGCGCTTTTCTGATCGCCCCGCCACCGGACTTCGCCGCCTCGGCAAAGTTGGCGACGAAGGTCTTGCCTGCCTTCTGCCCCGCATCGGCAGCGGCATCTTCCGGACCGCGCCCGAAGCGCGCGTCCATGTTCTCGCCGGCGGCCCAAATCTGGTCCTGGAGCGTCTTGATTCCGTCGTGAACCGCTTTCGCCTTCGCAATTCCATTTTTGATCGCCTGTAGCGCGGCAGAGAACTCGCCCTGCGCGACAAGGGACACAGCACTGGCGAATCCCTGGAACTGAAGGCCGGCCATCTGGATTTGGGCGCCTACCTCGACCAATCCGAGAGGCAATGCCCTTGATCACCTTGATCAGGCCATCGGATACGGTCGTCAGCACCTTCACATCGTTCAGCGACTGCACCAGCATTTTGGAGAAATCTTCGAACGCCGGCAGCATGTCAGCCGTCAGTTTGAGAACGATCGCGTCGGTGATCGTCCCCATACGCGTCAGATTGTCGTTGAACGCCTCGGCAGACTTCGCCGTCTGTGTGCTGATGACGATGCCCAGCCGATCGGCCTCGTCGAGCATCCCCTTAAGCCCGGCCTGCCCGGCATTGAGCATCGGAATGAGATCAGCACCGGCCCGCCCGAACAGCGCCACGGCGAGGGCGGTCTTTGTTGCGCCGTCCTCCATGTTGGCGAACCGGCCTGCGACCTCCGTCATGATCTGCGATGCGCTCTTGAGCGAGCCGTCCGCGTTCTTCACGTTGATCTCAAGAGCCGCGAAAGCACGCTTGGCCTCCTGCCCTGCGCCAGCGGCAATCGGCAATCCGTCCAACGCCGCCGAGGCCGCATCCCTTGGCCGTGCCGTTTCCATCGCCGAGGCCGACCGCTTTGCCGCGTCCATCCTGCCGCTCATCGAGACGCTGCAATACTCCGGCATCACTAGCTATCGCGGCATCGCCAAGGCCCTTAACAGCCGCGGCATCCGTACCGCGCGGGGCGGCCGCTGGCAGGTCTCCAACGTGCGGAACGTGGTGGGGCGAGCGGGCCGATCTGCCTAAGCCGGCTTTTGACAGGCGGGAACATGGGATTGGTGGTGCTGCTGCAGAAGCAGCGCTGCCGGATTTATCCTAGACGTACAGAGCTTGGGACAGCCTGGATGGAGGATTCAGCGGGCTCTGATGAACTCATTGGTTGGCAGCCCGGAACCAGGTGGCATCACCGGGCCCAGCGGTTGCCATTGCTGAGGCGGATCGCTTTGCCGTTTCGGTCCTGCCGTTCATCGAGGCACTGCGACGGGCGGATTACGCGGTAAGCCTCCGGCGCTGATTCTGTTCCAGTCTTGGCTCATCTGGATCGAATTCCTTAGGAGCCGTCCCTCGGCCGTGCGATGATACGCGTGATGTCGGTGCTTTCGTACCGACCACTGCGAGGACGACAATCATGGCCAAGGGTCAGCAGAAGGGGAACAAGGAAGCGCGCAAGCCGAAGAAGGAGAAGGAGAAGACGATCGCCGCGGCGGCGTCCACCAAGGGTATCCTCGGCGAACACAAGAAGGCGAAGTAGAGCTTGCTGCTTGTGGACGGTGCGAACCAGCATTGGGGGCACCTTTTTCATCATGCGTTTCAGTTTCTTCTTCGCATTCAGAACCTCCAGTTCCGTCAAACACCTTATCTCGGTGTCCAAGAAACCGGCAGCAGGCCAACATAATACGGTCTTCAGATCAGGCAGAACGACGGGCATGGCAGCACGTTTCTCTACAGCTACAAGAGCAGCCGAAACGAGCTCGATGTTCAGCGGCTTTGTCGATCGTGTGAGGTGCTGAAACCAGCCGTCATCTGCCGCGCTTCTTGCACAGATATTCCTGAGCCATGAGTTGCACAACAGCGTCGGCCAGGGATGCCGGACTCGGTCGCCGATCCCTCGATCGCCCCGGAGTTCAAGGACGTCGCCTGACCGACCCATCTCCCTGCCGGAAGCTATTCGTCCGCCGCATGGACATAAGCGACACTGAGAACAGTTCCGTCATTTGCGTCGACGACAATGTTCACCTCGCTTCCGTCGGCATCGAACGCCGAAAAGAGCTGGCGATCCCTGTCCGCAAGGCGCACCTGGCGATATCCGGCTTCGTAGAGTTTAGCCTCGGCGTCATCGAAATGATCCGCTGGTTCGACAGACCAGCTGGCGGTTGAAAGACCGACAAGCGCAACTGTCGCAGCCATCAAGGTTTTGAAGGTTCTCATTTTATTGCTCCTAGGATTGAATCTGCCGGAAGGGGCAGCGGCCTTGTACCCTTGGAGGTTGAAGCATTCGGCTCGCGCAAGCTTGACGGAGTCCTGAAGAATTCCTGTAGGGGTCGACGATTTCGCTGTATGATCGCACATGACGTGGACGTTCGGAGACTTCCGACTCGACCCGGAGCGATTTCAACTCACCCGCTGCGATGAACCGGTGCGGATGGAGCCGCAGGTCCTTTCGCTGCTCATCCATCTTGTCCAAAACCGCGGTCGCATGGTCACAAAGGACGAAATCGTGGCCGCTGTCTGGCACGGTCAGGCGGTCTCGGACGCCAGCATATCGAGCCGCATCCGATCGGCCCGTCAAGCGGTCGGCGACGACGGCGCAAGGCAGGCCATGATCGGTACCGTTCACGGTCGGGGCTTCCGCTTCGTTGCCGAAGTGAGCGTCTCAAAGCCCGCAGTTGCGCCTTCGGAAGCGCTGGCCTCAGAATTGCGCGACCATCCGAGCGGGCGCCCCTCAATCGCCGTTCTGCCCTTCCGGCCGCTGGGTATGTCGCCGGAGCTTGCCATTCTAGGCGATGCAATCCCGCATGAGATCATCGAGGCGCTGTCGCGGCTGCGCTGGATTGCCGTGATCGCGCGGGGATCGTCGTTCCGCTTCAGGCAAATCGATGCCGATCTGGATCTGGTGTCGACCGCACTGGCGGCGCGCTACGTTCTCTCCGGGATCGTCGAGAACCCGCAGCATGCCATAGCGGTGACGCTGGAACTGACCGACACCAGCTCCCGCGAGATCCTCTGGGCCGATCGGCTGGTCGGCCCCGTTGACGAAATCAGCGATCTGAGGGCGCGAATCGCAGCGCACCTGGTGGCTGCTCTCGAGACCCACATTCCATTGAACGAGGCACGTCTCGCGCGGGGGAGTGAGTCGGGCAGTCTAGACGCCTGGGCCGATTATCACGTTGGCCTCGGCCATCTCTATCGCTTCACTGCGGCGGACACAGCCTTGGCGCAGGCCTGTTTCGAACGGGCGGTCACGGCTGAGCCGCAATTCGCGCGCGCCCATGCGGGGCTGTCCTTTACGAGCTTTCTCGACGCGTTCCTGCGCCAGACCCCGGACCCGGCGTTGGCGGCCCGCAACGCGCGGTGCCATGCCGAGCGCAGTCTGGAACTGGACGCTCTCGACCCATTCGCGAACTTTACGATGGGCCGTTCGTTCTGGCTGACGAACGAGCCCGACGTTGCCGCAGACTGGTTGGCGCGTGCAACGGCGCTGAATCCCAACTATGCGCAAGGATTCTACGCCTCGGCCTTCACCGCAATGCTCAGAGGTGATGCGACCGCGACGTTCGCCGCTCTGGACACATCGCTGTATCTCAGCCCGCTCGACCCGCTGCTCTACGGCTTTCATGGCGTTCGCGCGCAGATGTTGTTGCAGCAGGAGGACCATGAGGCTGCGGCCAGCTGGGCCGACCGTGCAGCCACCTCACCCGGGGCACATTACCTCATGGCCATGATCGCGCTGTCCGCCAACAGTTTGGCCGGCCGCCACGATCAGGCGGCGCGGTGGCGGCAAAAAGTCCGCCAGCAAAAACCAGACGCTACTGCGGCGGATTATTTCGCCGCCTTTCCGACCCGCGATACGGCGTCCCGTGCGCGCATCGCAAGCGAACTGCATCGGCATGGCTTCTGACTGCACGCAACTCATCGGCCTGTAGGTCTTCCAGTTGCGACGCGCGATCCTGATGGGCCGCTCCACCAGCAATCACACGTGATGAGCGTATAGCGAACGGAGATTGCAGTTCGTTCCCAACAATCCGTAACGGGCGCGCGCCGATACTCAATCGACAAGCACCTCTGAGCCCGGCGTCACCTGATGGAACGCCGCTTCTCAAGGCGCGTCGACCAGCGCGCCACGATCTTGGGCGACACCCCACACGTGCGCCCCGCATGGGCTTTGGAAAGACGGCCTTCAATGACCGAAAGCGCCATCCAGCGCCGAGGCGGTGGCGCTCTGTAAGGTCTCGATCAGCGGGACGAGCGGATGTGGGCCGACGGCAAGCCTAGGGACTTCTCCGGCGTCACCTGGCGCTGGTATCCAGGCGATGAGGCCAGAAACCACTTAGAGCATTACTTAGCCGCGGCTTAATCACGCCGGTCGGCCGCTGCAGCGATTCCGCGGGAGTTCCCACGCTGCCTCCCACGCCACCTCGTGGCTCCGAGTGATAGCACGCTTCCAGAAGTCAAAGAGATCACCGGGACGGAAGCATGCCACGCGACGGACGGACCAGGGCTACGGAGGGGCACCAGCGTCTCTATGACTCGCTCCTCGATGCCATCGGAGAGACGCCGACGGTACCGATCAACAGTCTCGGCACCAATATGGCGACGATCTACCTGAAGGCCGAGTTCTTCAAGGCCGGAGCCTAGGTGAAGGATCGGCTGATGAAAATTATCCCCGCATCGGTTGCGGCATTTCTTTTCATTTTGGCGCTCGGCATGCCAGTCCATGCCGAGCAGGTCGGGAGTGGTGGGGGCGGGTCAGGAGCCAGCTACACCTGCAACAGCGAGGGTCAGATCTGTAGGTGCCACGGATATTTCGACTGTCAAAGGATGCGAGACAAGGTATGCGCGCCGTTTGATGATGGCACGTTGATCAGCTGCAAGGCAGGCACGGCGGGCTGCACCTGCAAATGGAAGCAGAAGAACCTCGACAGGGACAGCCGACCTTCAGCTACCGCACCCAGCACAATGGCGCCGAAAGACACGGTGGTGCGTGATCACCAAACTCGGCCAGCCGTGCGCGATCACCGGCAGCCGACGAGTCGCGATCGGCTGACCCGCTCGGTCATCAACAGCAAGGCGGCATCCAATGTCGGCTGCATTCCTTCCAAAGCCCTCCTGCACGCGGATCAGTTGATCTAGAGGCCCAGAACTTGCTCGCGAGCTTTGCCCATCTGCGCCGGAGCGTCTCTTTCTTACCATGGATGAAGCGAACTGGGAGCTTCATCAAAAAGCCTACCCTTTGAGAGATCATCATGCCTGTTCCGCTGGAGGATCGGTTGCAGCCGATCCCTGAAGGCCCCCTGAACCAGCCCGAGATGGACCACATCTTTATCGGAAAGTTGTGCGCGAGTTCTACGGCAGGAGTCGCGCGAACGACCGTCCGGGTCCCATCTTCGCCAGTGCGATTCGCGAGGAACGGGAGCCGCTAGCCCGCGAAGGCGCGCATTTCGCGTGCCACTCATTGTCTGTCACTTCAACTCAGCTTCACGGAAAAAGGCCAGGATTCTTACTGCGCCTGTCGACTTCTTGTTTCCGAAAGAGAAGGAATCGTCGCGAATTCGGCTCGACCTAAAATTCGGCCACCGCCGTTAAGAAGACCCAGACCGAAGCCATGGCAGCGGCTAAACAACGGCACAGCCAAGATCAAGACTGTGTGGGCGGCTAAACATAGCAAGCGCCTTCGATGACGGGGTGGGCACGTATGAAGTCCTCATCCACTTCGACCCCGATACCCGGAGCGTCGGGCGCCAGGAAGCATCCGTCGCCGGCCGGCTCCAGGACAGGGCTGCACAACCTGTCGCGGAATTCGTTCACCTTCGACACGTCGGCCTCGTAGTACCCGCCATTCTCGATCGCCGACAGGAAATGAAGACTTGCCGCCATGCTGATCCCGGTTTGTGAGGTGTGGGGGCAGATCTTCCGCTTCCACGCCGACGCCATCGCCGCAACGCGCATGGCTTCGGTCATTCCGCCCGTCTTGGTCACGTCCGGCTGAAAGATCGTGATGGCACCATCATCGAGCACACGCGTGAACTCGAACCTGGTGTAGTGGTTTTCGCCTGCCGCTAACGGAGTCGATCCGAAGCGCGCTGCCGCCGCGTAGTCGTCGTAATCGTGGGGTGAAAAGGGCTCCTCCAGCCAACCCACCTCAAGCGCGTCGAGAACGGGCATCACCTTGCGCGCGTCATCGCGACTGTAGGCCGCATTGGCGTCGACGAGAATGTCGATATCATCTCCCAAAGCCCTGCGCACCGCCTCCAGGCGCTCGATGTCCCTCTTTGGTGAATCGCCGAAGCGCAGCTTCAGGGCCCGATAGCCTTCAGCGACAAGGCCGCTCGCTTCCTCCACCAAAGCGTCTGGCTCCTGGAACCCCAGCGAGATGCCCCCCGCATAAGCCGCAATGGGTCGGCGGCTGCCGCCGAGCAGACGATAGAGAGGCCAGCCCACCGCTTTGCCCCGAATGTCCCACAAGGCCAGATCGATACCGCTCAGCGCCATGACTGCAGCCGCGCCCATTCCGTGGCTGGCCAGCTGCATCCTGTAAACCTTCGACCAGACCGAGATCGTGTCGGTGGCGTCCATTCCGAGAACCAGATCGCGCAGCGTAGTATTCACCAGATGGGCGATAGCGCCCGGCGCCCGGCCATGATGGGATTCGCCGAAACCGACGAGTCCGCTTTCGGTCGTCACCTTGACGATGACCGCATCCCGCTTGACGGCGCGGCCGATACCGAGCGTCACACCGCCCTCTTCCGGCAATCGGAAGGACACCGGATAGGCGATCACATCGACGATTTTCATGCGTTCCAATCTCGCTATTCTGCGGCGGTGCCGAGATAGGCATCGCGAATGGCTTCGTTCTTCTCCAGATCCTCGGCCTCCCCTTGAAACACCACCCGCCCCGTCTCAAGGAGATAGGCCCGGTCGGCGACCTGAAGGGCGACATGCGCACTTTGTTCAGCAAGGAGTATGGTCGTTCCAGCCTCTGCGATCTTGCGGATCGCCTCGTAGATCACCTTGACCATCACCGGCGCGAGACCAAGCGATGGTTCATCAAGCAACAGCAGCTTCGGACCGCGCATCAAGGCGCGGCCGATCGCGAGCATTTGCTGTTCGCCGCCCGACAAGGTCGCTGAGGTCTGTTCCTTCCGTTCACGAAGAATGGGAAACAGATCGAAGACCTCTTCCATCCGCTTCGCAATCGTCGGGCGGTCCGTCTCGCGATAGGCCCCCATGCGAAGATTATCGAGTACCGACAAGTCGCCGAACACGCGGCGTCCTTCCGGTACGTAAGCCATACCGAGACCGACCCGGTCGTCAGCACTCTTGCGACCGAGCGCCTCGCCTTCGAAATGGATCTCCCCGCTTGCCGCCGGCACCAGCCCCATCACGGCCTTAACGATGGAACTCTTGCCCGCGCCGTTCGCGCCGAGGATGCCGACCACCTCTCCCGCATTGACTTCGATGTCGACACCGGAAACGGCCTGTACCTTTCCGTAGAGCACCTCGAGCCCCCTCAGCGTGAGCGGCGGTGGTCCCGCCTCACGCGGTCTGCCCTTGTGTCGCGCGGCCTTTGCCTTGGCCGCATCCTCATCGATGACACCGAAATAGGCTTCAACGACCCGCGGATCGCGCACAACGTCATCCGGTGACCCATTGGCGATCAGTTCGCCATGATCGAGGACCACGATGCGCGTGCAGATCCCCGTTACCATGCGCACGTCGTGCTCCACGAGGACGACCGTCACACCGCGCTCGTGGATCGTACGGATGAGATTTCCGACCTCCGTGCGTTCCGCTGGATTGAGACCCGCTGCCGGCTCGTCGAGCAACAGGAGAGCCGGGTCGAGCGCCAACGAACGGGCGATTTCGAGCCGGTTCTGCGCTCCGTACGGGAGGTCCTGGGCCAGGAGGTCGCGGTGGTCTGACAGGCCGGTGACCTTGAGCGCTTCGATCGCCCGGCTCCTGCAGTCGTCCATCGCCGAACGGGAGGCGCGCGCTCCGAAGACATCGCCGACGACCGAGCCCGTCGCTGCCTTTAGTGCAGCCACCATCGTGTTCTCCAAAACGGTCATGCTGCCGAACAGGCGCTTGTTCTGGAATGTCCGGACGATACCCTTACGGACGATCTGGCTTGGCTTCAGCCCGATGATGGAGCCGCCGTCATATCGCATCTGGCCTTTGTCCGGCTGATAGATTCCCGACATGACGTTGAAGAGCGTGCTCTTGCCCGAACCGTTCGGCCCGATGACGCCGAGCAGCTCGCCCTGCGCGATGTCAAGGCTGACCGAGGACAGTGCCTTCACGCCGGCGAAACTCAAACCGATGTCTTCTGCGACGAGGCTCATGATGCCCTCCGGCTGCCGGCTCCGGCTGCAAGCGCCGCCCGTCCGCTTCTCCACCAGCGTTCGACAACAGGGAGGATGCCCTGCGGGAAATACATCATGCCGACCAGCAGGATCAGCCCATAGGCGATCATCCGAAATTCCCCGAGCGGCCGCAGATACTCGGTCGCGGTCTCGAGCACGATCGTCGCCAGGATCATGCCGACCAGAGAGCGGTAGCCGCCGAACATCGCCATCACGAGGAACAGGATCGAGGGCTCCAGCGTGAACATGTCGGGATGGATGAAGCGCATGTAATGGGCGTAGAGGAAGCCTCCAGCACCGGCCCATGCCGCGCTGAGGGCGAGAGCCGTCATCTTCGCGCGCGAAACCGGAACAGCCGAGGTGGAAGCCGCCAGTTCGTCGTCACTCAATGCCCTCAGCATCAGGCCGAGTCGACTGGCAAGGACTCTCCGGGCCACCAGATAGGACACGGCCGCCGCAGCGAGTGCGAGGAAGAAAAACTGCTGCGGCCGGTCAAGCGTGAGATCGCCGATTCCGATTGGCGGGATGGAGCGGACGCCTTGGGGACCACCGGTCAGGTCAATCCAGTTCATCAACAGGATCCAGAAGATCTGCTGAACGCCAAGCGTGGCCATGACGAAATATAGGCCGGCTAGACGCATGGCCGGCCCCATCAACGCGACAGCAACAACCACGGTGACCACAATGGCCGGGATGAAAGTCAGCAGTGGCGATAGCCCCAGACCCGTCGTGAGCAGCGCCGTGGTATAGGCCCCCAGCCCGAACATGCCGCCTTGAGCAAGCGATATGCGCCCGCAATAGCCGGTAAGATAGCCCAGGCCGATGACCGGAAGTGTGTAGATGCAGACGAAGACCGCCATGTGCACGATGTAGGTGGGCGCGAACATCGGTAGGGTAGCGAGAGCGGCAACGACCGCCAGCGGGATGAGATACTGGGATCGCATGGCTTACACCTTGACCGGAGTTTCGCGGCCGAGGAGGCCGGTGGGGCGCCAGATCAACATCACCAGGAGAATGACGAAGGCCACCAAGTCCTTGTAGCCCGACGAGATGTAGCCGGCGGCCAGAGCCTCGAGCAGTCCGAGAGCGACGCCGCCGAAAATCGTCCCCGGAATGCTGTTGATCCCGCCAAACACGGCAGCGCTGAACGCCTTGAGGCCGACCATCTCGCCCATATCGAACGAGACGAAATAGAGGGGCCCGACGAGAACACCGGCAATGGCGGCCACGGCGAAGCTGACCCCGAATATCTGGCCGATGGTGCGCGGCACGCGAACACCGACGGCGCTCGCCATCTCCGCATCGGCCGCGACGGCACGCATCGCGCGTCCGGGTTTCGTGTAGGTAAAAAACACATGCAGCAGCAAAACCAAGCCGAGCGTGACGATCACAACCCACATACTGGTGACGGGAAAGCGCGCATCGCCAAGCGTCAGGATTTCGCTGCCAAACACCTTTGGAAACGGTATTGGCTCCGGAAAGAACACCCGAATCCCGTTCTGCAGGACGATACCGAGACCGATACTGCCGACGACGAACACTTCGTGATTGTGGTACAGCCGCCTGAAGATCAGGCGCTCGGCCAGCATCCCGATCGCGAACGCGACCACGATGACCACCAGCATGAGCGGGATGACGGGAAGATCGAACTTCGTGACGATGATCAGACCGAGAAAGGTGCCGGCCATGAACACATGACCTTGGGCAAAGTTCACCATCTTGAGTGTGCGGTAGACCAGGGTGAACCCCAGCCCGACGATTGCATAGATGCAACCAGTCGCCACTCCGCTGACGATGATTTGGGTAAGCATGGCCGGCGCCCTTTCTCAGTCGATTGCCTTCAGGGCTTGAACGCCTGGAAGCTGCCGTCCTTCACCTTGACGAGGATGGTCTCCTGCATCAGCTGATTGGTGGCGTCGAAATGCGCATCACCGGGCACGCTGAACAACTGGCCCTTCCACGCGCCGATGCACTCGCGCAGCTTGTCCTTATCGGTGCCGACCTTCTCAAGGCAGGGCGCGGCGATGTACTTGATCGCCCGGTATTCCCAAGCGCCCAGAATCGGACGGGGCGGCTGGGACTCCCCTGCGAACTTCTCCGTGTACTTCGCCGCCCAGGCCTTGGCCTCCTCATCGGCGTCCTCATGGAAATACGTGGTGAGAATCGTGCCTTCGGAAGCCTTGGGCGCGAGACTGATCAGGTTCTCGTTGGCAAGTCCGCCGGTGCCTATGAACTGGGCATTGATGCCGAGGTCACTTGCCTGGTTCATGATCGCCGGCGCAGCGGGAATAGTCCCGAACACTGCGATAGCGTCGGGATCGGCCTGCTTGATCTGCGAAAGCTGTGCGGTGAAGTCCTTGTCCGAGTTCTGATAGGCCTGCACCTCGACCGGCTCGATACCCTTTTCCTTGAGCGCAGCCTCGAACACGTCCTTGTTGCCGGTTCCATAGTCGTTGGAATCGTGGATGATGGCTATGCGCTTCAGTCCGAGCTTGTCGATGGCGATATTCGCGAGATTGGTCGCCTGGATCGCGTCCGTGAAGATGACGCGGAACGTCCACTTGTTCTTGTCGGACGTGATGCTTGGATTGGTCGCGCCCACGACGATGTAAGGGACTCCTGCCCGTTCCACGACTTCCATGTTGGCGAGAACCTGGGAACTGCCCCACCCGCCGACGATGAGATCGACGTCCTCGTTGATCATGCGCTGCATGGTAGTCACCGACTGCGCCGGATTGCTGGCGTCGTCAAACAGCTCCATCTCGATCTTGTCGCCATTGATGCCGCCGGCGTCGTTGATTTCCTCGACGGCCATCTCGGCGCCGCGCTTGATGCCGATACCGTAAGACGTTCCGGGACCCGATAGACCGGCGATCACGCCAAGCTTGATTGGTTCTGCGCTCACTTGTCCGGCAGCCAGCACAAAGCCTGCCGCAAGGGCGAATTTCATCGTCCGCTTTCCGAATTCACTCATGATCTTCCTCTCCTCTGGTACTCATGACGAACCACTTCCGGCACGCCTTCCTGTGCGGTTGCACTCTCCGTTCCCGATCGGGAAGTCTTCTGGTTTCGTTCAGGGGTGACGTAGCCGCCGCGAACATCGCGATCTGCGGCCTCCGGGTCGCGTTCGGAGGGCGGGCCGAAGCCGCCGCCGCCGGGCAACATCAGCGTAACCATCTCTCCCGGATCGATTTCGAAACGGCCCTTGCTGGGCAGGTGGCGGCCTTCGGCCCCGATGATCCGCCCCGGCAGGCCGGAACAACCTCCGGCCGCACCTCTCGGGGCAAAGCGGACCCTGTCATACATTGCCGATACGGTGGCGCGGCCACGTCCTCGGACCTCGAAGCGTATTGTCTGACCCAGGCCGCCTCGAAAGCGGCCGGCGCCGCCCGAGTCTGGGCGCAACTGGCGCTCGTGGAATACAATCGGCGCAAGACTTTCGATGATCTCGGTGGCGACGTTCTGGATGCCGCTCGGAAACGACGTGACCGACAATCCGTCCAGTTCGGGACGCGCGCCCATTCCGCCACAGGAGAAGAACGCGAAAGTGTACGGCTCGTTCTCGCATGTCCGGCCCGAGAGCTGCGTCACCCAGAGCCCGGCCGCGCTGTCCGCGGGAACCTGCCCCGGATATGCCGATTCGAGCGCGCCGAAGACCACCGACGGCAGGAAATGGCCGATGATGTGGCGCGCGGCGGTCGGCGATGGATAGACCGGGTTGAGGAGCGATCCTTCCGGCGCCTGCACCTTGATCGGAACGAAGCTGCCGGCATTGTTGGGAACGGCCGGAGCCAGAATGCACTTCACTGCATAGGTCGAGTAGGCGGTCGTGTAGGCAAGCGGAACATTGATGCCTTGTTCCAAGGCCGGATCGGTGCCGGCGAAGTCGACGACGAGGTGGTCGCCTCGCCGTTCGATCGCTACCTCGATATGGATCGGCGCCTCAAACCCGTCATTCTCGCAGGAGAATGTGAAGCGGCCTTCCGGGAAGGACTGGACGGCCTCAAGGACCGCAGTCTCGGACCGGCTGATGATCTCGTCGGCCAGCGCCTCCACATCAGACAGTTCAAACTCGGCCAGCATCTTGACCAGACGCTTTGCGCCGATCTCTCCGCCCGAGACCTGCGCATAGAGGTCGCCGACGACCTCGTTCGGCGTACGGACGTTCGCCTTGATGAAGTCGAAGACCGTCTGGTTTGGCTCGCCACGGATCAGGAACTTGCAGATCGGAACCTGCAGCCCCTCCTCATAGACAGAGCGGGCATCGGCGGTGAGCCCGACGCCCCCGATGTCGACCATGTGGCAGCAACTGGCAAAGAAGGCCACCAGTTCGCCCTCGTGGAAGACCGGGGTCACGACATTCATGTCGTTGAGCTGCCCGGCGAACTTGTACGGGTCGTTGGACAGAAGCACGTCACCGGGCTCGATCGTCTCGATCGGAAAATGCGCCAGGAAGTGGCGCATTCCGAGCGCCATGGTGTTGATGTGCCCGGGCGTTCCGACATGCGCCTGAGCGATCATCCGTCCGCGTCTGTCGAAGATCGCGGCGGACAGATCTCCCGCTTCTCGTACGATGGTGGAGAAGGCCGCGCGCATCAGTACCTGCGCCTGTTCCTCGGCGATGGCGATCAGCCTGTTCCAGAGGATCTCCAGAACATATGGAGGAAACGACGTTGTCATGCTCCCGCCTGTCCTTCTCCTTCGATCCGGATAACGATCAGATCGTCGTCCTGAACCGTCAGCGAGCCGTCCGGCCCGAACACCAGATTGGAGTCGCCGAGTTCGATGACGGCGGGACCCGTGATGGTCTCGCCGGGTCCGATGGTCGCGACGGGAACGATGCTGGCCGGCACGAAACCGCCGAAATCCTTGAAATAGAGATCGCGCTGCCGTCTGACGCCTGATTGGGATCGATCGCGGTCCGACTGCAGGGCCGGCAGGCGCGGCATCGGTCCCGAGGCCCCACCCCGCCAGGTGATCACCTCGATTGGCGCATCCGGACCCTCGAAGGCGTTCAGGCGCCTGTACTCCTCGCGAAAGCGGCGTGACAGCTCCTCGACTGACGGATTGGGCCACGCAAGACCATCGAAGGACACGCGGATTTCGTGTCCCTGACCGCGAAAACGCATGTCCGCCGTGCGCGAAACGGTGATCTCGCCGGGGTCGAACTCCGGCCCACTCGACCATCTGCCGGCATTCATCGGTCATGCTGTCGATGATGCCGCAGGCTTCCGACCAGTCGACGTCCGTCAGCAAGGCGGGATGGCTTCGCGCGCTCTCGAACGAAACCGGGGCGCAGAGCAGGCCGTAGGCCGAGCCAACGCCAGCCTGACGCGGCACGATGATTTCGCTCTGGTGGAGCGCTCGCGCCACGCCATAGGCGTGGACCGGCCCGGCACCGCCAAAGGCTACCATGCTGTAGTCGGAGGGCGTGCGGCCGCGTTCCAGCATGTGCATGCGGGCGGCGGCGGCCATGTTTTCGTTGACGATGCTGTGGACGCCCCACGCCGCTTCTTCGACCGACAGTCCCATCGGCTCGGCGAAATGTTCGTGCAAGGCCCGCCGGGCGGCGTCCTCGTCGAGTTTCATCTTGCCGCCGAGAAAGCTGTCGGCGCCGATATAGCCCAGCACCAGATCGGCATCGGTGACGGTGGGCAGTTTGCCGCCGCGCCCATAGCATGCCGGACCCGGATCGGATTCCGCGCTCTGCGGACCGACCTTCGGCAGGCCCAGCCGATCAATGGCAGCGATACTGCCGCCGCCAGCGCCAATCTCGATCATGTCGATGGCGGGGATCTGGACCGGCAGTCCGCTGCCTTTCTTGAAGCGGTGGACGTGAGCGACCTCCAGCATTCGTGAAACCAGCGGCTCGCCGTCGTCGACGATATAGGCCTTGGCTGTCGTCCCGCCCATGTCGAACGAGAGGAACTCGCGGGCGGTCCAGGCGCCGGGCGAAATGTGCCGCGCCGATCGCCCCGGCGGCCGGCCCGGACTCCAGCAGCCGCACCGGATGGGCGCTGCTGGTCTCTGCCGTGACCATGCCGCCATTGGACTGCATGATCAGCATTCGAGCATCGATCTTCAGATCGCCAAGACGCTGCTCGAGCGATCTGACGTAAGGCTCGACGAGGGGAATGACGTAGGCATTGAGCGAGATCGTCGAAGCGCGCTGATATTCGCGGATCTCGGGGGCGACCTCCGAGGACAGGGTGACGACCATGCCGGGAGCCACTCTTGAAATAAGGTCCCCCAGTTCCCGCTCGTGCGCCGGATTGCGGTAGCTGTGGTGAAGGCAAACGGCGATCGCCTCGACGCCGGCTTCGCGTAAGACGCGTATTTCCTCCGTGACCTGGTCGTGGTCCAGCGGGGTCTCGATCGACCCGTCGGCGAGGATCCGCTCTCGAACCGGCCGCCGCAATTCCCGGGGAACCAGCGGCTCCGGCTTCTGGATGTTGAGGTCATAAAGATCGAACCGGTGCTCGGTACCGATCTCCACCGCGTCGCGGAAGCCTTCGGTTGCCAACAGGCCAATCTTGGCGCCACGTCGCTGGAGGACCGCGTTGGTCACGAGGGTCGTCGCATGCAGCACCCGCGCGATGTCCTTGGCGTGGACGCCCTCCTCCTCGACCAGTCGCCGCAGACCTTCGGCGACACTCCTCGTCGGATCGACGTGATCGGTCAGGATCTTGCCCGTCGCGTACCGACCCGACCCGGCATCCAGTGCAAAGATGTCAGTGAAGGTCCCGCCGATATCGGCACCGACCCAAAAGCGTTGCTCTTTCTCCATGGCCCTACTCCGGCTCACGGGACGGGGCCGCGCCCTGCAGGTCCATCGCGATCACGTCGAGTTCAACGTCGATCGAGCGCAAGCCGGCCTTCACCAGCGTCCTCGCCGGGCGATGGTCACCGAAATAGTCGACATAAATTTCGTTGAACTCGTGCACGCGATCGAGATCACTAAGATAGACGGTGATCTTGACGACGTTTCTCAAGCTAAGGCCCGCTTCGGCGAGGATCGCCGTGATATTGGCCATAGTCAGCCGCACCTGTTCGGCGAATGACCCGATGATTGGCTTGTTCGTTTCGGGGGACAGCGGCCCCTGGCCAGACAAAAAGAGAAAGGGGCCAGCCGAAAGGGCCTGCGGATAGGGACCTCTACCCTGCGAGGCCTCGCGGGTGCTGACTTCGCGAAAAGCCGGTGTCATTGAACACCTCGCGTCTGTTTGGAATCCGCCGGCGCATCGGCATTCTGCGGCATTGATTCAAAGGTGTCGGCAATGTTGCCGACGTGACAGCGCATGGCCTCAGCCGCTGCGTCCGCATCGCGTCTCTCAAGCGCCTTGAGAACGTCCCGCATCTCCTCAAAGGATGAAGTGACGCGGCCCGGCAAGGTCGCGGTCGTGATCCTTATCCAGTGGATCTGTTCCTTCAGGTTTCTCAGAATTTCAGCGATGCGGCCGTTGTTAGCCGCGACGTGAATGGCTGTGTGGAAGCGATCGTCGAGCTCAAGAAATGCCGGAAAGTTTTCCTCCACCCCGCGTGCGGCAAGAAGGTCGAATTCCGCATGGAGCTTCTTCAGTTCCTCGTCGCTGATTGTCGACGCGGCCTTCCGCGTAACATGAACCTCCAGCAGTTCGCGCAATTCTGCCAGTTCGCGGACCTCGTGCGGACGCAACTGGCGGACGAATGTGCCGTTCTGCGGCAGCACGTCGAGCCAGCCCTCGTTCACCAGCCGCGCCAGGGCGCTTCGCACGGGTGATCGACCGACCCCCAGCTCCTCCGCCAGCCGAACTTCCGACAGCTTCTCTCCGGGGGCATATCCGAGGTTGATGATCGAGTCCTTGATGCGCTGATAAGCGAACTGGGCGGTGGAGTGCACCCTGACATTCATAGCAACGGCGTCCCCGTTCGGCTTCAGTTGACTAGACATCTACCCGTTTAGTAAACTAGTTGACTAGTTTGTCAACACCCCTCGCCGCGTCCGGTTCGGGGCCATCGGAGAGGTCGAATGAAAGCCAAAATTCTTCTCACTGCGGCGATTCACCCAGCGGCGCGGAAAATGCTCGATGAGATCGGCGACGTGCGGATCGCTTCTTCGGCCGGCGAAGAAGCTCTTTGCGCGGAGATCGCGGAGGTGGACGCGATTCTGGTCCGTCATCCGATCACGCCACGGGTCATAGAGTGCAGGACGGTCACTGCGAGTGATTGCGCGCCACGGTGTCGGGCTTGACTACATCCCGATCGAAGCGGCCACCGAGCGAGGCATTCCGGTCGTTTTCACGCCTGATGCCAACACGGAATCAGTTGCCGAACACGCTTTGGGCATGATGATCGCGCTCTGCCATAATCTCGGCCGCGGCGATGCTGCGGTGCGCTCTGGCAACTGGGAACTGCGCCATCAGATGATGGGAATCGATCTAAAGGGGCGGACGCTCGGGCTGATCGGCTGCGGCCGCATAGGCGGACGTCTGGCCGAGCTTTGCCAAGCGGCCTTCGGGATGCATGTGATTGTTTACGATCCGGGTCTCGGTGCAGAAGAACTCCAGGTCCGGAATCTGAAGGGCGCCTCGTTAAACGACGTTCTGTCGAAGGCGGATTTCGTCTCGGTCCACGCGCCGCTGACTCCGGCGACGTCCAGGCTGATAGGCCGGGAAGCGCTCTCGAAAATGAAGGCGACCGCCTACCTAGTCAATGCCGCAAGGGGCGAGATCGTCGACACCGTCGCTCTGGTTGAGGCGTTGAATAACGCCGAGATCTCCGGCGCTGCGCTCGATGTGCTGCCACAAGAGCCCCCTTATGAAGACGAGGCGCTATTGAAGTGCGATCGGGTCCTCCTCTCACCGCATATCGCCGCCCACACTGATGAGGCCATGCGGAACATGGGCTGTACCGCGGCAACCGACATCATCCGCGTCCTCGGCGGCGAGCGGCCAATACATTGCGCCAATCCCCAATCGTTGAACGGATCTCTAGCTCCGGAAAACATCTGATACGAGAACAGGTGACGGGCGGCGACGCACTTAACTGACGTGTCATGCGTGAATCTACCGGGTCAATTTGGAAGCCGACTCCTAGTGGAGGTTCCCGGCTACCCGTGATGGCTCCCTCCGAACTGCGCGGGGAGGACATACAGACTTTTTTATTGCGACACTGGAACGGCGGTCGGTCATGTCGTCCAGCTCCCGTATTGGCTGGTTAAATTCTTAGGCTGGGATCTGGAGAAGGTTCGACGTCAGACCCCTCCCCTCCGCCAGTCGCGCGATGTGTTGGACCGACCCGGCTGCCGCCGGACTGACGCGGAGGTAGCTTGTGCTGATGCTCCAGCGCTCGCTGCAATGCTCCATTAGCGGTCAACACACCATCCGCCGATCTTGCTTCTCCACCACCAGATCGATCTTCCCGTGCTGCTCGGGGATCATCGCATCAGGCACGGAAATCCCGGCGCCCGCCTGCAGAAAGCCATGCGTAATTTGCTACGTTTTTCGCTACTGATATCGAAGGGCCTCAATGGGAGAATATCGTTGAAATATTTGCATAATTTGCGAGTCGGTTCGAATCCGGCCCGGGGAGCCATTTTCCTAAGAATTCGGCAGTCTTTCGCCAACGCGTATCCGATAGTCGTCCAAGGCGCGGATGATGCTGTGCCCGTCCTACGGCAGCGGCGACATGGCGCTACCAACCAGGCGATCGCCATTGGTCCGGCGCGCGAGGCAGGAACGACGGCGACATCGTTACCCGGTCCGACTGAATGTGTGTCTGAACTTGCCGGGTCAGAAGGCCTCCGTCAGATTCGCATTGCAGAGACAGCCCGGCTCGTTGGATGGTGGCGATATGAAGCAAATGACCGATCGCCCTCTCCTGCGCATCCGCCTCGTTTTCGGCGAGAGCGAGATGATCGGTCCGGGAAAGGCCGAGCTTCTCGAGCGGATCGACGAGACCGGCTCGATCGCCGCCGCCGGGCGCGCCATGGGCATGAGCTACAAGCGGGCCTGGATGCTGATCGGCACGCTGAACGGGATGTTCCGCGAGCCGCTGGTCGATAGCACGCGGGGCGGGTCCGGAGGCGGCGGCGCGGCGCTGACCGACACAGGTCGGCAGGTTCTCGCCCTCTACCGTGCGTTCGAGACCGACGCCGCGACGGCCGGAGCAGCGCGGCTCGAGCAGATGGTCGAACTGCTGCGGGATATTCCCGAACGAAAATAACGCTTGCGCGCATTGGCCGCCATCTGCGATCTTCCCGGTGGAACATATCGTTCGTCAGGGAGCGCGTCTCATGAAGCCGTCAGACCGTCGGCAGTTATCTGCGAAGCGTCGCGGCGGCAGCGCTTCTCGCCGCGCTCGCGGCAATGCCCGCAGCCGCCTGCGCCGATGAGATCACCGTCTTCGCCGCCGCCAGCCTGACCAACGCACTGGCCGAGATCGAGCAGGACTTCGAGGCCGCCACGGGCCACGAGCTCGCCATCTCGCTCGCCGGATCCTCCATACTCGCCCGGCAGATCCAGCAAGGCGCGCCGGCCGACATCTTCATCTCGGCCAATCCGGAGTGGATGGACACCCTCGAGGCGGATGGCCTGCTCCAAGAAGGCACGCGGTTCGACCTCCTGAAGAACGCGATCGTGCTGATCGCCCACGGCACCGAAGCGGCCCCCGTCGAGATCGGGCCGAACCTCGATCTGCGCGGCCTTCTTGGCGAAGGGCGGCTGGCCATGGCGCTGGTCGATGCGGTTCCGGCCGGCGTCTACGGCAAGGCGTCGCTGGAGAGCCTTGGGCTCTGGGACGATGTCGAGGCGCAGGTGGCGCAAACGGACAACGTGCGCGCCGCGCTCGCGTTGGTGGCGACAGGCGAAGCGCCCTTTGGCATCGTCTATGCCACAGACGCCGCGGCCGACGACGACGTGACGATCGTCGGCACCTTTCCCGCCGACAGCCATCCGCCGATCATCTATCCGGCGGCGGGCCTGACGAGCCGCGACGTCCCGGCCGGGACGGAATTCCTCGATTACCTGCGTGGCCCGGAGGCGCGCGCGGCATTCGAGCGCCAGGGCTTCGTGGTCATCCCGCAATAGGCCGGCTGCATGGATTGGCTCGGTCCGGCGGAGTGGCAGGCGGTCGTTCTTTCCCTCCAGGTCTCTCTGGTGGCGACCCTCGTCAGCCTGCCGCTCGGCATGTTCACGGCCTACGCTCTGGCTCGGTGGTCGTTTCCCGGTAAGCAGATCCTGAACGGCATCGTGCACCTGCCGCTGATCCTGCCGCCGGTGGTGACCGGCTATCTCCTTCTTCTGAGCTTCGGCACCCAAGGCCCGATCGGCGGCCCCTTGTCGCAGATCGGCATCGTCTTCGCCTTTCGCTGGACCGGCGCGGCGCTGGCCGCCGGCATCATGGCGTTTCCGCTGATGGTTCGCGCGATCCGGCTCTCCATCGAGGCGGTCGACCCGAAGCTCGAACAGGCCAGCGCCACGCTCGGCGCCTCGCCTCTCTGGGTGTTCCTGACCGTCACCCTGCCGATGACGCTGCCCGGTATCGTCGCCGGAGCGATCCTCGCCTTCGCCAAGGCGATGGGCGAGTTCGGTGCGACGATCACCTTCGTCTCGAACATTCCCGGCCAGACCCGGACGATTCCTTCCGCGATTTACGCCTTCCTGCAGGTGCCCGGCGGCGAGGTCTCGGCGCTCAAGCTCGTGGTGGTTTCTGTGGTCGTCGCGATGGGCGCGCTGCTGCTGTCCGAACTGATCGGCCGTCGCGTCGCCGCCCGCGTCGGGGGCGTCTGATGCTGGACGTCGCACTGCGGAATGACTTTCCGGACTTCGCGCTCGATGTGGAATTCGACGCCCCGGCCGGCATCACGGCTCTGTTCGGCCGCTCCGGATCGGGCAAGACGACCATCATCAATGCGGTTGCGGGCCTTCTGAAACCGGACGCTGGCCGGATCGTCGTCTGGCGACCGGGTGCTGCTGGATACCGAAAGCGGCATCTGCCTGCCGCCCCACCGACGCCGCCTTGGCTATATCTTTCAGGAAGGACGACTCTTCCCGCATCTGTCGGTGCGGCAGAACCTCCGCTATGGCGCCTGGTTCGCGCCCAAAAACGCCGCTCGCGAGGATTTTGGCCGCGTGGTCGACCTGCTCGGCATCGGCCATCTGCTGGACCGCCGCCCCGGCGCGCTGTCGGGCGGCGAAAAGCAGCGCGTCGCCATCGGCCGGGCGCTGCTGGCCTCGCCCCGGCTGATCCTCGCCGACGAACCGCTGGCCGCGCTCGACGAGGCGCGCAAGGCCGAGATCCTGCCCTATTTCGAGCGGCTGCGCGACGAAGTGTCGGTGCCGGTCCTCTATGTCAGCCATTCCGCCTCGGAAGTGGCGCGCATCGCCACCACGGTGGTGGCGCTCGAAGCCGGACGTGTCATCCGTCAGGGCGCGGCGGCCGACGTGCTGGGTGATCCGACCGTCCTGCCCGCCGGCGCGCGCGAGGCCGGCGCGATGCTCACGGGCCGGGTGGTTCGCCACCATTCCGACGGGCTGACCGAACTCGACGCCGGCGGCGTCTGTCTCTTCCTGCCCCGTGTGGCGGCCGAGATCGGAAGCCATATCCGGATCCGCATCGCCGCCCATGACGTGATGCTGTCGCGTGGGGCGCCGCAAGGTCTCTCGGCCCTGAACATCCTGCCCGGAACGGTCGAGGCGCTGCATGAGGGCGAGGGTCCCGGCGCAATGGCCTCGATCGCGACCCCGGCCGGCCGGATTCTCGCCCGCATCACCCGCCGCTCGGCAGCGGCGCTCGACCTGGCGCCCGGCGTCGCCTGCCATGCGATCCTCAAGACGGTCGCCGTCGCGCCGGAGGACGTCGGCCGGGCAGCGGACCCCGGTGGGCAGGCCCTGTCCTGATCACAGGCCGCAAGAGCCCCTTTTTCGCGGCATCGTGTTGACTTCGGCTCCGCCGGCGAGGAACCCTCCGCTTCTCCGGCCGGACCGGCCTCGCAAATTGGTGGGCGCCATGACGGCCGCCTCGGCAGAAAGAGGGATTGAAGCGCCCATGTCATCGCCGGACCGGATCAGGATGCGCCATCTGCGCTGCTTTCTGGAGGTCGTCCGCTCGGGCTCTGCCACGGCTGCGGCCGAAGCGCTTCACACCGTACAGCCTGCTATCTCCCGATCACTCGCCGAACTGGAGGAGATCGTCGGCAAGCCGCTGTTCGAGAGGACGTCCCGTGGACTGGTGCTGACGCCGACCGGCGAAGTCTTTCATCAGCATGCCGAAGCGGGAATGGCGCAGATCGAGACGGGCGCCCGCGAGGCAGCCAATCTCCATCGCGAGCGATCGATCTCGATCGGCATGTTTCCCAACGTGACACGCACGCTGATGCCGATCGCGATCCAGCGGTTCAAGCAGCACTACCCGAGCATCGACGTTCGGCTGCATTGGGACATGGCGCGCCAGCTCTCGCACGGCATGCGGACCGGAGAGATCGACTTCCTGCTCGGACGCCTCTCCTCGACCGAGGATCTGGACGGCGTGACGTTCGAGTACCTCTTCACCGAGCCGCTGCTCTTCGTCGTCCGCGCCGATCATTCCCTTGCGACCCATCCCAATCCCACACTCGACGACATCGATCGCTACGATGTCGTCCTCCCGCTCGGCGGCACGATCATCCGCAAGGAGATGGATCGCTTCTGCCTCGCTCGCGGACGCGCCGCCTTCTCCAGCGTGATCGAGACCGTCTCGTTCGACTTCACGCGGCAGATGATCGAGATCGATGACGTCGTCGCCTGCATGCCTCGCAGCGCCATCATCCAGGAGCTGCAGGATCGGTCGGTCAGGGCGCTTCCCCTGCGGGGCGACGAACTCGTCAGTTCCGTCGGCCTGAGCTACGCCGTCGGTCGCCAGCTCAGCCCACCCGGATTGCGCCTCGTCGAGATGATCCGCGAGGCGGCCTCGCAGCAAGATATATCCTTTCCGCTATAGCGAGACTGCCGAATTCTATTTCCCGGCGGCTGTGGTCTGCGTTAGCGTTGGTCCTGGAGGAGCCAACGGGAGGGTTCCACACACTCGAAACATGCTCAAGGGCCGCTGAAAATGGCGGTTCTCCGGCGTGTCTGCTGATCCGGGAAAGGTCCGAGCGCGTGGCCAAGGCAAAGAACATCCTTTTCATCATGTTCGATCAGCTGCGCTGGGACTACCTGAGCTGCTACGGCCACCCGCATCTGAAGACGCCCAATATCGACCGGCTGGCTGCGCATGGGCGTGCGGTTCGACCGCGCCTACATCCAGTCGCCGATCTGCGGCTCGTCGCGCATGTCGACCTATACCGGGCGCTACGTGCACTAGCCACGGCGCGTCGTGGCAACGACATCCCGCTCAAGGTCGGCGAGATGACCATGGGCGATCACCTGCGCGAGGCCGGCATGGAATGCTGGCTCGTCGGCAAGACCCACATGGCGGCCGATGCGGAGGGCATGGAGCGGCTCGGCATCGAGCCCGACAGCGTCATCGGCGCCCGCGTCGCCGAATGCGGCTTCGACGTGTTCGAACGCGACGACGGCATGCGCGCCGGAGGGACCCGACGGCTACTACGACGAGCGAGGCGCGCTGAAATACAACGAATATCTCGCGGCCAGGGGCTACGAGGGCGACAACCCCTGGCACGATTATGCCAATTCCGGCATCGACGAGGAAGGCAATGTGCTCTCCGGCTGGTTCCTGAAGCACAGTTCCGAAGCAGCCAACATCCTCGAGGAAGCGACAGCGAGACGCCCTATCTCACGCGGCGCGGGATGGAGTTCATCGAGCGCAGGCGCAAGCGGCCCTGGCTGCTGCCATCTGAGCTATATCAAGCCGCACTGGCCCTACATCGTGCCCGCGCCCTACCATGACATGTACGGCCCGCGAGGACATGCTGCCGCCGGTGCGCAGCCAGGCGGAATACGACAACGCCCATCCGGTGCTGAAAGGCTTCATGCGAAGCCCGGTCGGCGCGGCCTTCTCCCGCGACGAGCGTGCGGGAGCGGTGATCCCCGCCTATATGGGGCTGATCAAGCAGTGCGACGACCAGATGGGCGTGCTGTTCGACTGGCTCGAAGAGACCGGCCGGATGGAGGACACGATGATCGTCGTCACCTCCGACCATGGCGATATCCTCGGCGATCACTGGATGGGCGAGAAGACGTTCTTCCACGACACCTCGATCCAAGGTGCCGCTGATCATCTACGATCCCTCGCCCGAGGCGGACGCGACGCGCGGCACCGTCTGCGACGCGCTCGTCGAGAGCATCGATCTTGCGCCGACCTTCGTCGAGGTGGCCGGCGGCGACGCGTCACCGGCGACCACATCCTCGAGGGGCGCTCGCTGCTGCCGCTCCTGCACGGCGACGCAAGCCGACCCGCGGCGCGACTATCGTGATCTGCGAATACGACTATTCGGCCACGCCGCTCGCCGACCGGCTCGGCGTTTCGGCCCGCGAAGCGGTGATGTTCATGGTCGCCGACAAGCGCTGGAAGCTGGTCCATTGCGAGGGCGGCTTCCGTCCGATGCTGTTCGACCTCCAGAACGATCCCGACGAACTGGTCGACCTCGGCGGGAGCGAGGCGCACGGCGAGGTCATCGACGAGATGTACGACAAGCTGTTCGAATGGGCGCGCCGCCCGTCCCAGCGCACGACCCGCAGTCGCGGGCGCAGCTGGAGGAGATGCGCGGCAGACCCGGCGGCGACGGCGTGATGATCGGCGTCTATGACGAGAACGACATGCCGCTGGAACTGACGGCAAACTATCGCGGCCGCAAGGCGCGCGGATCGCCGGTCCGGAGCGGTCGACATAAGAAGGACGCCGCCCGCGATCGAAGGCGGCGCGACGCCGGATGTCATCACTGGGAGGAGACGACATGAAGCACTATTCAGACGACTCGCCGCCGGCGCGGCGATGTCGGCCATCGCCTTTGCCGGCTCGGCCCATGCCGCGGCCAATCTGACGGCGGAAACGTCGAGCCCCGGGCAACTCGCCGCTATCTGTCGATGGTCCACCTCGCGGACATACTGAGCCAGAGCCGGCATCGCCGAACTGCAGGTGCTGGAAGGCCAGACGCTTGACCAACTCCATCATCAACGTGGCGGAGGGCAAGACGGACATCTCCGCGCGCCGCTGATCCTGCACTTCCTTCTGCAGAAGGGCGCGCGGCCCGTTCTCCAACGGGCGAGAAGGGCGCCGAACTGGCCGACAATCTGCGCGCGCTCTATCCCTACAACGCCGGCGCCTACGCGCTCTTCGCCCACAAAAGCAGCGGCATCGAGAAGCTGGGACGACATCAAGGGCAAGAAGATCTTCAACGGTCCGCCGCGCGGCGCGGCGCTCGTCAATGCCCGCCAGGCGATCGTCGCCAATACCGGCTTCAAGGAGGGCGAGGACTATCAGGGCATGCAGGTCAACTGGGGCCAGCTCGCCAGCACGCTGGTCGACGGCTCGGCAGCGGGCTTCGTGGTGCCCCTCACATTCCCGTCCGAACGCGTCGTGATCGCGCTATCGGCCGGTGAAGTGAAGATCGTGTCGACGCCGAAGGATGTCTTCGAGAGCGAGGACTATCAGAAGATGCTCAAGGCGCCGGGCAACATCCCGATTGAGGTCAAGGGTGCAGACATGGGCTACGGCCCCGATCAGGGCGTGACGCTTATCTCCGAGGACGGCATCTTCCGCGGCCTCGGAATGGCCTTCGCCGACATCGTCAACAAGGACATGGGCTACGAGCTCGCGAAGGCGATCACCGCCGCCTACATCGAGAACCTCGACCAGTTGAAGGCCAAGGCGCCCTATGCGCGGAACATCAATCTCGGCGTCCTCGAGCCCGAGAACACCGGCTTCTGCGGCGCCATCGCTCGCTCAAATACCATCCCGGCGCCGTCGAGGCCTGGGAAGAGGCGGGCTACACCGTTCCCGATTGCGCCAAGGAATAGGGAAAACCGGAGCGTCGGCGCACTGCCGCGCCGGCTCGCTCGCCTTCCTCCTTCAAAGATCGGCCCTGCCATGAAAGCATCCGACTGAGCAGACCACTCTGCGACAGCCGATTGGGGACAGCGGGCCGCGGTGGCGTCTCGGTCTGGTCCTGGTCTTCTGGGCATGCTGCAACACGATGCCGTCGATCCCGGGCTTCGACGACGGCCGCGCAGCGACCTGACCGGCAACCCGCAGTTCCTGATCCGCAAGTTCCCGCTATGAATGGCTGTTTCCGCTCGCCTTCGTCCTGATGATGACGATCGTCGCCCTGCACGCATTCGTTCTGGCGCGACCCAGTGGCCGCAGCCGCGGCGTGCGCACCCTTGCCATCGGCATGGACATCGCGCTCGTGGCCGCGGCCATCATCATCGCCCTCTCCTATCTGATCGAGATCGACTCCGTCTGCCTGATCGATCAGTTGACCGGCGAACGCCAGGCGCTGATCGCCAAGGCGCTGACGCGAGGAGACGCGAGTTCGCCGAGACTGATGGGGCTGCCGGTTCCGAAGACGATCGACGACCCGCGCCTGCATCAACACGCTCGGCATCTGGATCTTCGCCGTCGTCGGTATCGCGATTGCCGTCTTCCTCGCCTACAACGTCAAGGTCTGGGGGTTTCCCCTGGTCGCC
Organism: uncultured Alphaproteobacteria bacterium; assembly: GCA_963773525.1. GTDB lineage: Bacteria > Pseudomonadota > Alphaproteobacteria > Rhizobiales > Rhizobiaceae > Notoacmeibacter. The sequence continues at coordinate 194,130 of CAVZBM010000003.1, forward strand.
GTCGCCATCGTCATCGCCGCCTATACGATCGCCACGGTGCTGATCTGGTACGATTTCGGCTCGGACGGGATGAACAAGTACCTGATCACCAAGCTCGGCGGCGAGCCGCGCATGCTGCTCGACGGCCGGCCCAACATCGAGGATGTTCTCGTCAACAACGCCCAGGGGCTGCTCGGCCGCTTCATGGGCATCCTGCTGAACACGGTTTTCCCCTACATCGTGCTGGGCTCGCTCTTCGGCGTCTCCGCCGGCGGCCGCTCGCTGATCAAGCTGGCCTTCCTCTGGACCCGCCGGCTGCGCGGCGGCCCGGCCCATGCGGCGATCGTGTCGTCCGCCATGTTCGGCACCATTTCCGGCGGGCCGGTGGTCAACGTCCTGTCGACCGGCGTGCTGACCATCCCGATGATGCTGAAGCGCGGCTTCTCCGAAGGTCTTCGCCGGAGGCGTGGAAGCCGCGGCCGCGTGGCGGCCAGATCATGCCGCCCGTCATGGGCGTCGCCGCCTTCGTCCTGTCGGCGATGACGGTGGTGCCCTACCGCCAGGTCATCATCGCCGCCATCATCCCGGCCTTCTTCTATTTCGGCTGCCTGTTCCTGTCCGTGATCTTCCAGGCCCGCAAGCAGGGCATCGAGGCGGTTGGCGACGACCACCGAGGACATGCGCCTGACCGGCGAGGACTGGCTCCACCTGATCATGATCTTCGGGCCGATCCTGCTGATCCTGTTCCTGCTCGTCACGCCCAAGGAGGCGATCGGCTGCGGTCCCGATCGCCGCTCTCTTCGGCGTCAGCCTGCGGCGGCGACGCCTCGCCCTGGATCTTCGAACTGGCGCAGAATTCGGCCGGCGACGCCGGCTCCGCCGGCTGGTGGGCGACGGCCCTGCTGGCGGTGCTCCTCTTCCTCGACCAGGAATTCCGCCACCGGCCGCGCAAGCTGCTCGGCCGCCCTCGGCGACGCCGGCATCTTGATCTCGACGCTCTACCTGATGTTCCTGGCGGTCTCGGTGATCGACTTCTGCCTGAACTTCACCGGCCTCTCCGGCTTTATCGCCCTCGATATCCTCAATCTCCTGCGCTGACTTCGCGCCGCAGCTTCAGGATGGCGGCGTCTTCCTCTTCCTCGGCTCTGATGGTCGCCATGCTGATGGCGGTCGCTGCTCGGCATGGGCATGCCGACCGTGCCGGCCTACATCAACGTCGCCCTGCTGATGGGGCCGATGCTCGTCGCGACTCGGCATCGCCACCTTCACCGCGCACATGTTCATCTTCTTCTTCGCGGTGGCCTCGGCGATCACGCCGCCCGTCGCGGTCGCGGCCTTCGCCGCCGCGTCGATCACCAAGGCGGACCCGATGGCGACGGGCTTTTCTGCCGTGCGATCGGGCATCGTCATGTTCGTGCTGCCCTTCGTCTTCGCCTTTTATCCGGAGCTCCTCCTGATCGACGCGGCCAAGCTCGATCCGCTCGGCACCGGGGCGAGTTTCATCGCCGGCTACGGCCCCGGCATCGACTGGGAAATGCTGATTGTCACGATCGCGCGGCTCATCGTCGCGCTGTATCTCGTCGCCTCCGCCCTCGCCCGGTTCGACGGGCGGCGCATAGGCATGGCGGAATGGGCGATGCGCGTGGCTCTGGCGGTCCTCGTCCTGTTCCGGCCGCAGTCCATCTGGGTGCCCGCGCTGATCGCTACAGGACTGTTGCTCGCCTGGCACTGGTGGACAGCGCGGCGTGCGGGGCCACCTTCGATCGTGCAAAAGGACGTGGCCCCTCACGCCGTATCGTGAACGGCTGGCGACAAGATCCCGCCTTCTCCGGGCCCTGAACTCTTAGTCGCTGCCTGACCGAACCAACCGCCCGCGCCACGGCGCTGCCGGCCCCGAACGACGGCTGGCGATCCCTTCCGAGACGCACCGCCTGACGCTCGGGGCGTCAAATGCGTCCGATCATCTATTTCCCCGGTGACGCATTGAAGCGGCCGCTCGGCGCAATACAACGGTTGAGACCTTGTTCTTGGACGCGGATGGATTGTGCCCTCACCAGATGACGATCGGCCTGTTCTGGTCCTCTTCCGCAACGATCTGCGATTGTCGGACAACCCGGCGCTGAACACGGCCAGGCGAAGCGGCCGACCCCTTCTCTGTCTCTACGTCCATGAAACCGAGGGTGGGGAACTGTTCCGTCCGCTGGGCGGCGCCAGCCGCTGGTGGCTGCATCACTCGCTGAAAACGCTGGGCGACGCGCTGGCGCAAGCGGGCGGTCAACTGGTGCTGCGCAGCGGACGCCTGGTCTCGGCCGTCGAATCCGTCATTGCCGAAAGCGGAGCGGGATCCGTCCATGCGTCACGCCGCTACGGCCCGTCCGGCCGCGAGGCGGACGAGGAGCTTGCGGAAGCGCTGACGGCCGCCGACGTTCCGTTCCATCGTCACGAAGGCTTCCTTCTCCACGATCCGGCCGCCGTCCGTACCTCGACCGACCGGTTCTACAGCGTCTTCTCGCCATTCGCACGGAAAGCGCTTCCTGTCATACAGGATGCCGCTCCTGATCACTGCGACCTGCCATTCCGCTTCGCCGATACGCCCGAGAGTGAGGACCTCGACGATTGGGGCTTCCTGCCTAAAGATCCCGACTGGGCCGCAGGTTTCTCACGCGAATGGGCGCCGGGCGAGGCGGGAGCACGAAAGGCGCTTGACCAATTCCTCTCCGGGCCGCTCCACGATTATGCCGTTGGACGCGATCATCCGGGCAAGCGCGGCACGTCCCGTCTGTCGCCCCACCTCGCCTTCGGCGAGATCAGCCCGCGCCAGGTGTGGCATGCGGTAGCGACTGAGGCGCCTCGCAGCGCCGGCAGCGATATCACGACCTTCCGGCGGGAGATCGTCTTCCGCGAGTTCGCCTGGCACCTTCTCGTCCATCGCCCCGAAATGATGTGGCGGAACATCGACAGCCGGTTCGACGGGTTTCCCTGGGACGATGACCGCGACAGCCAAAACCTGCAGGCCTGGCAGCGCGGAAGGACCGGCTATCCGATCGTCGACGCCGGAATGCGGCAGCTCTGGCGGACGGGCTGGATGCACAACCGGGTACGGATGATCGTCGCCAGCTTCCTGACCAAGCACCTGATGGTCCACTGGAAGCGCGGCGAGGAGTGGTTCTACGACACGCTCGTCGACGCCGATCCGGCCAACAACGCCTTCAACTGGCAGTGGACGGCAGGCTCTGGCGCCGATGCCGCGCCTTTCTTCCGCATCTTCGCGCCTGTCGCCCAGGGACGGAAATTCGACGCCGACGGCAGCTACGTCCGCACCTTCGTGCCGGAAATCGCCGCCTTGCCCGACCGCTACCTCCATGCTCCCTGGGAGGCGCCGGACGACGTACTTTCTGCAGCCGGGGTGAAACTCGGCGTCGATTACCCCCGTCCCATGGTCGAACACGCGGCCGCGCGGGAGCGCGCGCTCGATGCATTCAAGACCATGAAGGGCGACTGATGAACCATGCAAAGCCGAGAGGGCCCACCACCAGCCACGAGCGTGACGGTGTGCGCCGCGTCGCCGTCGTCGGCTCCGGCATCGCCGGCTCCTCCTGCGCCTGGGCCCTGCGCGACCGCGCCGACGTCACACTCTTCGAGGCGGACCATCGGCCGGGTGGCCACACCGCCACGCGAGACCTGCGGATCGGCGGCCGGTCGATCGCCGTCGACACCGGCTTCATCGTCTTCAATACGCTGAACTATCCGCTCCTGACTGCCCTGTTCGATCACCTCGGCGTCGCGACCGAAGACAGCGACATGAGCTTTTCTCTGTCGCTCGACGAAGGCCGCTACGAGTGGGCCGGCTCCGACGATTGGCGTCAGGTCTTCGCGCAGCGGCGCAATCTTGCCCGGCCCCGCTTCTGGAGCATGCTGTGGGGGATGAAGCGCTTCAACGCCCTGTCGGCGGGGGACAATGGCGCCAGCCACATCTCCGGCATGTCCCTCGGCGCCTGGCTCGATCACCATCGCTTCGGCGAGCCGTTTCGCGACGATTATCTGGTGCCGATGAGCGCCGCCATCTGGTCCACCCCGCGCGAGGCGATGCTGGATTTTCCGGCCGACGCGTTTCTCGCCTTCTTCCACAATCACCGCCTCAACACGATGGACCGGCCGAGATGGCGGACGGTGAGCGGCGGCGCCCGCAACTATCTGCAACGGCTTCTGGCGCCGCTGGAGGATGAGGGGCGGGTGCGGCTCGGGACGCCGGTCAGGAGCGTCAGGAGCACGCCGTCCGGTCCCGTTCTCGTCACCGATCAGGGCGAGGAACGCTTCGACGAGATCGTCCTCGCCAGCCACAGCGACCAGTCGCTCGCGCTGCTCGGCGAGCATGGCGCCGATGAGCGCAACACGCTCCTGAAGGCGATCGCCTACCGGCCGAACCGCGTCATCCTGCACTCCGATCCATCCTTCATGCCGAAGCGCCGGCGCGCATGGGCGTCGTGGAACTATAGCCAGTCCTCCGCCGAAGGCGTCGCGGCGGATGTCGCGGTCACCTACTGGATGAACCGCCTGCAGAACATCGACCCGGCCCATCCTCTGTTCGTCACCCTCAACCCCACCCGCGAGCCCGATCCCGCCACCGTGCATGGCGAATGGAGCTACGATCATCCCCAGTTCGACCGGCGGGCCATGACCGCGCAAAAGCAGCTGGATCGGATACAGGGCCGAGACGGAATCTGGCTCGCCGGAGCATGGACCGGCTACGGCTTTCACGAGGACGGTCTGCGCGCCGGCCTGAAGGTTGCAGCGGCGCTCGGTGCGACATTGCCATTTCCCGCGCGACTGCAGCCGATTGCCCGCGACGAGTTCGAGCGCGGTCCGGCGCCACTGGAGGCGGCGGAGTGAGACGGCGCCTCCCCTCCACCCTCGCCGCCAACGGCCCGCCGCCGGGCGAGGCGGCAACGCTTTATCGCGGCAAGGTGATGCACCATCGCCTGCGGCCCGTCGGCCATCGTTTCACCTATGCGGTGTACACGTTGCTGATCGACATCGACCGGCTGGACCAGGCGAATCGCCTCTCTCCTCTTCTCGGGGTCGAGGCGCCGGGACTGCTTGGCTTTCGCGCGGCGGATCATCTGCGGAACGGCCATCGCGATCTGCGCGCGCAGGCCGACGGCTGGTATCGCGAGGTGCGGCCGTCGGCACCCCCTCCCCGGCAATGGCTTCTTCTTTGCTATCCGCGCATGTTCGGCTGGGTGTTCAATCCGATCAGTGTCTGGTTCGCCTTCGACGAGGACGGCGCGCCGCTGATGCTGGTCTATGACGTCCGCAACACGTTTGGCGGCCGCCACGCCTATCTCGCGCCGATCGAGGACGGGGAGATCACCGAGGCGGGAATCCGCCAGACCAGCGGCAAGCGGCTGCATGTCTCGCCATTCCTCGGCCCGGAGCTAACATACCGGTTTCGCGTGATGCCGCCCGGTCGCGCGGTGAAGCTCCGTATCCACGAAACCGATGCAGGAGAGCCTGTCTTCGAAGCCGTCTTCTCCGGCAAAGCGGAAGCGGTCGGCACGGCGGCGCTTCTGCGCTACCTCGCCGCGATCCCCTTCCTGCCCTTCAAGGTCTACGCAGCGATCCACTGGGAAGCGCTGCGGCTCTGGTGGAAGGGCGTCAGGTTCCTCGGAGCGGCCGACGACAAACGCGACGACCACGCTCCGGTCGGCCGCCCCTTCACCCCGGCCACCGAAGCCGACAAATCCTCCCGACCCGCGCAAACAGGAGAGCGCGACGCCGCATGAACGACACGACCTTCACCGAATTCCACCTCCGCCCCGACAGGGAACTGCCCAAGGCCTTGCGCGATATTCCCCTTGCCGCCCGCAAGGCCCTCGCCCATCTGTCCGCCCTCCGCATCGGATCGCTGCGTATCCGGCTTCCGGATGGCCGCTGCATCATGATCAACGGCCAGCAGCGAGGTCCGGCCGGGGAGTTGCACCTCCACAATTACCGCCTCGCAAGGCGGGCCTTCCTCGACGGGACGGTGGGCGTCGCCGAAAGCTGGTTCGACGGCGACTGGGACAGCCCCGACATGGTGTCGTTCCTGCGCCTCTTCGTCGCCAATTCCGACACGCTGACCAAGGTCGCCGTCGCCGGCAGCAGCCTGTCGCATGCCGTCCAGCGGATCCGTCACTGGCTGAACGACAATAGCCGCCGGGGATCACGTCGCAACATCGCCGCTCATTACGATCTCGGCAACGCCTTCTACGAGCATTGGCTCGACCCCTCCATGACCTACTCCTCCGCCCTCTGGACGAGGGGAGCGGAGACGCTGGAGGAGGCGCAGCGAGACAAGTACCGGACGCTGCTCGACGAAATGGGCGCCGCCGCCGGCGATCACATTCTCGAAATCGGCTGCGGCTGGGGCGGATTGGCGGAAGCCGCCGCACAGCGCGGCTGTCGGGTCACCGGGCTGACGATCAGCCAACAGCAGCACGACTACGCCAACCGGCGGCTCGCCAAGGCCGGTTTGACAGACCTCGCGACGATCCGGTTCCGGGACTATCGCGACGAGGACGGACGATATGATCGGATCGCGTCGATCGAGATGTTCGAGGCAGTCGGCGAGCGCTGGTGGCCGACCTATTTCGAGAAGTCTGCGAGACGCGCTCAGGCCCGGCGGCACGGCCGGCCTGCAGGTGATCACGATCCGCGAGAGCGCCTTCGAGAACTACAGGCGCTATCCGGACTTCATTCAGCGCTACGTCTTTCCCGGCGGCATGCTGCCGACGCCGACCCATCTGCACGACCTCGCCGCGTCGGTCGGGCTCACGGTCGAGAATGAACGGTGCTTCCCGCAGGACTACGCCCGCACCCTCCGGCTCTGGCGCGAGCGCTTCGAGCAGGTCTGGCCGGACATCCGGGCGGCGGGCTTCGACGAGCGCTTCCGCAAGGTCTGGCTTTTCTACCTCTATTACTGCGAAGCCGGGTTTCGGCAGGAGCATATCGACGTCCGCCAGATTGTCCTGCGCAAACCCGATTGACTGGCGATTGACGCCGGTGCCGAGGACAGTTCAGGTTGCCCTCGCAGTATCGGCAAGGGAGCGACGTCGGGCATGGATGCGATCATCGTCGGTGGCGGGCCGGCCGGGCTGGCCAGTGCCGCCACCCTGAAGCATGCGGGCCATGAGCCGGTGGTGCTCGAGCGAGGCGGACGCATCGCCAGCGTCTGGCGCGGCCACTATGATCGGCTGCACCTCCACACCAGCCGGAAGATCTCGCACCTGCCCGGGCAGCCGATGGGCGCGGAACTACCGCGGTTTCCGTCACGCGACGAATTCGCCGCCTATCTCGACCGCTATGCAGAGGCGAACGGCCTCGACATCCGCACAAACAGCGAGGTGACCGCCGCAAAACGCACGACGGATGGCGGCTGGCAAGTGACGCTCGAAAACGGCGAGACGCTGGACGCGCCCATTCTCGTGATCGCGGTCGGTTCGGCCAGCTTTCCCAACCAAGCCGCCCTGCCCGGGGAGGACCGCTACACCGGGACCATGATCCATTCCGGCGTCTATGAGCGGCCCGCCGATTTCGCCGGCCAGACGGTCCTCGTTGTCGGCTTCGGCAATTCCGGCGGCGAGATCGCGCTCGACCTTTCGGAGAAAGGGGTCGCGGTCACGCTCTCCGCCCGCTCGGCGGTCAACTTCATCCCCCGCGAACTGTTCGGCCTGCCGATTACCTCGTTCGGCCTGGTGCAGCGCCTGTTCGGCCCGCGCATCGCCGACAGGATCAACGCGCCCCTGCTGCGCATGAAGCTCGGCAGGCCGTCGGACTACGGCCTGAAAACGCCCGCCATGGGGCCAATGGAGCAGATCGCGCGCGAGAAGAAGGTGCCGCTCCTCGACATCGGCACGCTTGATGCCATCAGAAAGGGACGGATACGAGTGGTCGGCGGAATCGAGACGATGGAGGGTCGCAGCGTCCGTTTCGATGACGGGCAGAGCGGCACCTATGACGCGATCATCAAGGCCACGGGCTTCCAGCCCGATCTGCGCACCATTCTGACGGGCGCCGACGAGGCGCTGGACGAACTGGGCCGGCCGAAGGACGGTGAGCCGGTCAGTCCCCTGCCCGGTCTCTATTTCGCCGGCTATCGGCTCGGTCCGAAGGGCATGCTGTCGGCGATTCGCGAGGATGCCGAGGCGATCGGCGAACACGCTGCCGTCCGCAAAGCCGCCTAATCCGTCACCAGTCGCTCCGTCCGTTCGCGCAGGCTGAGCGGCCGGATCGTCCCCTGCGAGCGTTCCGTCACCTCAAAGCCGAAGCGCTGATACAGCCGCAACGCCGCCGGATGGTCGAGCGAGGTCGTGCCGATCGTGATCCTTTTCGTCCCCTCCCGCCAGGCCGCGTTGAGTGCGGACTGAAAGAACCAGCCTGACAATTGCCGCCCCTGCGCATGCGGCATCAGGCCGAAATGGACGATGTGGGCCGTGCCCTCCTGCCGACGGTCGATTTCGAAGAAGCCGGCCGGCGTGCCTTCGAAATAGAGGACGAAGATGTCCGTCGTCGAGGCATCCAGGATCGCGCGCAGCGCGCCGTCCGGCATCCGCATCCGCTGCACCCAGTGATGCGGTCGTCCGACGCTGTCCAGCAGGAAACGGTAGAACGCCATCGGCATGAAGTCCGCGCGGATCAGGGCCAGTTGCCCCGCGAGCGGCGCATTGGGCATTGGTCCGGGCGCTTCGGTTCGCTGCAGCCAGGTGAAGACAGCCTTCAACTCGCTCGCCTTTTCGGATGACGCCACGCTCATTTTTCGTGACGCGCAGGGCCCGTCTCGATCTCGGTATCCGGGCGAGAACCCCACTCCGACCACGAGCCGTCATAGAGACGGACATCGCCGTAGCCCGCCTGTTCGAGGGCCAGGAGGAGCGCCGCCGCCGTCACGCCGGAGCCACAACTCGTTACGAGCGGCCTGTCCTTCGGCACGCCGGCCTCGTCGAAGAGGTCGGCAAGGCCCTCGGGGCTCTTCAACTCGCCATTCTCGGCCAGATCGACGACCGGCACATTACGCGACCCTGGAATATGACCGGATCGCATCCCCTCCCGCGGCTCCGGCTCGTCGCCGGTAAAGCGGCCCGCCGGCCGGGCATCGACGATGGTGATGTTGGCCGACCCGGCGATCTGCTGCATTTCATCGAAGGACACGACCGCCCGCCGATCGAAGCTGGTCTCGAAGTGACAGGGCGCGACCCGCGTCGGCTCGTCGGTCACCGGTCGACCTTCGCGCTTCCAGCGATCGAAACCGCCATTCAGCACCGCCACGTTCTTGGCCCCCATGGTACGGAACATCCACCAGACGCGCGGCGCGGAGAAGAAGCCCGGACCGTCATAGACGACGATCATGTCATGGGCGGAAATGCCCATGGAACTCGCATATTGCGAGAAATGGCGAGGCGACGGCATGGCGTGCGGCAGGTTGGCGCCGGGCTCCACGACAAGGTCCTGGTCGAAGAATACCGCGCGCGGAATATGAGCCGCCTCGTACTCGCGTTCGGCGTCCCGCCCCTGCGCCGGCAGATACCAGGAGGCGTCGACGATCGACAGGCCCGGATCGTGCAGATGCTGTTCGAGCCAGTCGGCCGAGACGACCGGTTGCGGCATTTGAGCACTCATTCGGGCACCTTCCATTCGTGTCGTTCGTGCCATTCGGCGAGGGATTCATCGGGGTATTCCGCAAAGTGCCGGTCGTCTGGCCCCTCGTGAACCTCTACCCAATTCGCCTTGTAGTTCAACATGAGCGACGTGATCGCCGGCGGCACCGGCAGGTCGGTGTCAATCGCCGATGCAAACGGATGGATCAGGTCCGGCCAGGTCGGATCGTACAGCCAAAGAGACGATCCGCAACGGCTGCAGAAGTGCCGTTCGCCGGAACTCGTGCCGTCCTCCATTTCGGCGTGGTAGACGGTGATCGCCTCGCGTCCCTCGACCCGCATCGACCGCGCATCCGCGCCCAGATTGATGGCGTAGCCGCCGCCCCCCTGCTGCTTGCGGCAGATCGAGCAGTAGCAGCGTTGATAGGGCACCGGCGACGTCGCCTCGCAGGAAAAGCGCACGGCGCCGCAGTGACAGGAACCTTCCAGCTTCATCGCGCCCCTTCTGCCGTTCCGGCTTTGGAATTATCGATCTAGGGCGCCGAAACGAATTCGGAAACGCCGGTTCTCGCGGCCCTTCTTCTCGATCTTGCCGATGTGGATGTCGCCGACCTCGGCGGTCTCGGAGACATGTGTGCCGCCACAGGGCTGGCTATCCACCACCGCCTCTTCGCCGATGCAGACGAGACGGATCGCGCCGGCGCCCGCGGGCGGGCGCACATTCTTGCTCTTGACGAGACCGGGATTGGCCGCGAGCTCGTCCTCGCCGATCGTCTGCGTGAAGATCGGATGGTTTTCCGCGACGAGCCGCATCAGCGCCTCCGTCACCTCGCCCTTGTCGGGAGCCTCGGCCATGTCGAAATCGACCCGGCTTTCCATCTCGCCGACCGCTGCGCCGGTGATCGGATAGGGGCAGACGACGGAGAGCAGATGGCAGGCGGTGTGCATCCGCATCAGCCGGTACCGGCGATCCCAGTCGATGTGCAGGACGAGCATTTCCCCGATCTCCGGAACAGCAGCGCCTTCGGCCGGCACATGCCTGACCACCGTCTTGTCGCCATCGGCATAGACGGCGCCCGTGATCGGTATGCGCGTGCCGTCGGCGCGTTCCAGGAAACCTGTATCCCCGGGCTGCCCGCCTGATGTCGCGTAGAAATTGGTCCGGTCGAGGATGATCGCGTCGTCCTCCTCGATGGCGGCGACCGACGCTTCAACCGTCGATAGGTAGCTGTCCTGTTGAAAGAGCAGTACGGTCATGGGTAAATATTCCAGAACACCGGTTACAGCCTATGTCGAAGAAGATCGAACTGTTCGCAACCCTCGTTGCCGACTTCGCCTTCCTTGCCGGCTGCACGACGCCGGAACAGAAGGCCGCGGTCTATGCGGGCCAGGAGCCGCCGACCGCTGACGAGCGGGCCATGGTTCTGCGCACGCTGAAAGCCGAATTGCACGATCCCTATTCCGTCCGCGACGCGCGAATCTCCGACATGCTTTTTCCCAGTCGGACACTGTCGGGAACGAAGACATCCAGGAGCGTCTGCGTGTCGTTCAATGCCAAGAACCGCTACGGAGCCTATACCGGCGTCAGCAAGATGTATCTGCGCTACTCGGCGGAGAATCACTGGCTGGGTCCGGTCATCGACGACGTCAGCCAATCGATCTGCGGCGACTCGCGGTTGCACTACAACGCCTTTCCCGAGCTCGAGGCGGCTTAGGATCAGGCCTCCTCGAACGGGATGTCGATCTCCGGCGTCGTTTCCATCCAGTCCGGAACCGGCAGGTTCTTTCCGCGAAGGAACTCGGGGTTGAAGAGCTTGCTCTGGTAGCGATTGCCGTAGTCGCAGAGGACCGTCACGATCGTGTGCCCCGGCCCGAGATCCCTGGCGAGGCGCATCGCCCCGGCAATGTTGATCCCCGACGAGCCGCCGAGGCAGAGCCCCTCCTCCTGCACAAGGTCGAACAGGATCGGCAGCGCCTCCTCGTCCGGGATCTGATAGGCGAAATCGGGCGTGAAGCCTTCGAGGTTCTCGGTGATGCGCCCCTGCCCGATCCCTTCCGTGATCGAGTTGCCCTCGCTCTTCAGTTCGCCCGTCGTGTAATAGCTGTAGAGCGCCGCGCCGCAGGGATCGGCGATCGCCGACTTGATCTGCGGATTGTGCTCCTTCAGTCCGATCGACGTGCCGGCAAGCGTGCCCCCCGTGCCGACGGCGGCGACAAAACCGTCCACCTTGCCATCCGTCTGCCGCCAGATTTCTTGGGCGGTCGTACGGATATGGCCGTCGCGATTGGCGACATTGTCGAACTGATTGGCCCAGATGGCGCCCTTGTTGGACTGCCGCGCCATCTGCTCGGCGAGGCGGCCCGAAAGCCTCACGTAATTGTTCGGATTCTTGTAGGGGACCGCCGGCACTTCGAGCAGTTCTGCGCCGAGAAGGCGCAGCGCGTCCTTCTTCTCCTGGCTCTGCGTGTCCGGGATGACGATCACCGTCCGGTAGCCGAGCGCCTTGGCGACGACGGTCAGGCCGATCCCGGTATTGCCGGCCGTGCCCTCGACGACGACGCCGCCCGGCTGCAACAGGCCCTTCTCCTCGGCGTCGCGAATGATGAAGAGACCGGCGCGATCCTTTACCGACTGGCCGGGATTGAGGAACTCGGCCTTGCCGAGGATCTCGCAGCCCGTCATCTCGGAGGCCTTGTTGAGGCGGATCAGCGGCGTCTCGCCAATGCAATCGAGGACGGTGCGGGCCATCGGAACTTCCATTTTCGTTTCCTGGGACAACAGATCGCCGGGAGCCTATGTGTGCGTCCCGGCCGGTTCAAGCGCTTCCATTCCACGGCAGGAGGAGGCAGCGCAAAATCCGCCCGGAAACCGCGCTTCTCCCTCCCTCGTCTAGCCCTAGATGGAACCCGACGACCGACAGACGAGGGGAACCCAGACGATGAGCCTTTACCGCGCCCGCCCGCAAGACGGCGTCTGTGTTCTGACGGGCGCCTCCTCCGGCATCGGACGGGCCGCGGCGCTGATACTGGCGCGCAAGGGCTGGACCGTGATCGGCATCGCCCGCAGTGAAGACAAGCTCGCAAGCCTCGCCGACGAGGCCGAAGCGCTTCCCGGCCGTATCGTGGCCGCGCCCTGCGACGTGACCGATGAGGATGCCATGCAGGCGCTGTTGGAAAGGGTCGTCGCCGAGCACGGACCGATCGCCCTCGCCGTCTTCGTCGCCGGGAATTATTGGCCGGTCCAGGGCGACGATCCCGATCTTCAGAACATGAAGAAGACCTACGGCATCAACGTCTTCGGCACGCTGAACGGGCTGGTGCCGACGATCCTGCACATGCGCGATGTCGGTCGTGGCCAGATCGCCGTCGTCGGTTCGGTCTCCGCCTATGGCGGCCTGCCCCTCGCCTCCGCCTATGGCGCATCGAAAGCCGCGCTGAACAACATGGTCGCGGCGCTGAAGTTCGACCTCGACAAGCTCGACATCCGGATCCAGATGATCAACCCCGGCTTCGTCGACACGCCTCTGACCGAGGGCAACAATTTCAGCATGCCCTTCCTGATGAAGGTGGACGATGCCGCCGAGGCGATGGTCGACGGGCTGGAGAATGGCGGTTACGAGGTCGTTTTCCCGCGATCGCTGGCGACGATCCTGAAGGTCGTCAACCTCTTTCCCTATGCGATCTACTTTCCGCTCATGCGCCGCGCCATGGGCTGGAAGGACCGGAAGCTCGGCCAGCCGAAGCATTTCTTCTCGCGCACCGATCGCCGCCGCTCCGAAGGACGAAGTCTAGGCGTCGCCGGCCTCGATCTGGCGTCGCAACTCCTCCTGCATGGCCTTGTCCAGCGGGAAATTCCAGACGAGAGCGACCGCCATCAGTTTGAAGAGGATCGGTGTCCAGCCATACAGCACCGCCAGCGTGAACAGGGCCGTCTCACCGTTGTCCGCTCCGGCCTCCGCATCGAAGCCGACGAGTTGCAGCACCGGAAAGGCGATTCCGACGCCCAGCGCCAGCGACAGCTTGGTGGCGAGCGACCAGGCGGAGAAATAGAGGCCCGAGCGCTGTTCGCCCGTGGCCGCGGTATCGATGTCGATCACATCGGCCTGGATCGATGCCGGAAGGGAAAGATCGAAGCCGACAGCGAACCCGGTCACCACCACCAGCCCGACAAAGATCAACGCGCCATTCGGCCCGCCGAGGAACGGCACGATGCTGAAGACGGCGCAGGCGACGATCATCGCCCAGCACCATGCGCGATGCTTGGACAATGATTTGGCAAGCATCAGCGCGAACGGGACGCCGATGACGCCGCAGGCGAAATAGAGGAACAGCAGCGGCCCCTGCCACTCCGGCCGGCCCAGTCTGGCGCTGACGAAATAGAGAAACAGCGTCGCCGGAATGCCATTGCCGAGCCCGTTCAGAAGATAGGCCGCGATCAGCCGCAGAAACGGCCGGTTGTCGACCATCGCCCCGACGCCCTCGCGGAATGATAGGCCATGACGGCGGCTGTGCTCCTCCGGCTCGGGAACGACCAACAGCGTCAGCACGCCGAAGAGGATCAGCAAGGAGCCGGTGGTCGCGCCGAGGAGCCGCGAGACCGTGCCAGCCCGAAGCGTCCTCCGCGACGCGCCCGCCATCGACCACGAAGGGGAGCGCGATCGCCACCAGCGTTCCGATCAGCGTCGCCACCTCCCGGAATCCTGCGACGCGGCTGCGTCCGCGATAGTCGGTGGCGAGTTCAGCGCCCCAGGCGATATAGGGCAGATAGGCCATGGTGAAGGACACCGCGAGCGCCGTCGCCCAGACGAAGAGGTAGCCAAAACTGGCATCGGTCGGCGGCGCGAACAGCATGTAGGCGCTGATCGCCGTCGGCACGATGGCGATGGCCAGCGCCATGCGCCGGCGGCCAAAGCGCGGTCGAAAATAGTCCGAGGCCCATCCGACGACGGGATCGGAGACGGCATCGATCAGCCGGACGGCGACCAGCACCCCGCCGACCGTTCCGAGCGGCAGGCCGATCACATCCGTGTAGAAGGTCGGCACGACGATGTAGAGCGGCAAAGTCAGTGCCGCGAGCGGCAGCGCCGGCAGCGCGTAGGTCGCCAGCGGCCAGACCGGTATGCGATTGGGAACGGGCGACAGGCGTCCGGGCTTCTTTGTCATGCGCGCCACAGATAGCGCGGCCCCAACGCTGAGGAAGAGAAGAAAAAGCCGATACCGAACATGAACTTATGCGGAAAAAGCGATTCATCTGTCGAGCGGCATGAATCGGTCCTTCAGCCTCAGTCGCGAGGTCGCGCATCTTTGGAGAAAAGGTAGGCCAGAAGGCCGAGGCCGACCATGACAGCGAAGAATCCGAAGACGGCCTGGTAGCGCAGCGCCGGACTGGACAGTTCCGCGACCACCCCGCTGGCATATTGCAGGAGACCCACACCGCCCATCGCGAAGAAGTTGATCAGGCTGACGCCGCGCCCCGTCAGTTCGCGCGGCACGAAGGCCCGACCATGCGCCATCAGCACGCCATAGGTGCTTCCGAAGAAGCCGACCACCACGAGCAGCAGCGTCACGCCGACAAAAGATAGATCCGGCGATAGAGCGAGCCCGATCAATCCGCCGAGACAGAGCAGATTGCCGATGAAGGCCACCCGTTTGCGGGTGCCGAATAGCGTGTCGAGCGGTCCGTAGATGAAGCTGCCGGCGGTCATGGCAATCGCCATCGCCAGCGCAGCGTCGCCGATCAGCACGGGATCGGCGCCGAAATTGTCGGAGATGTAGGGCCCGGCCCAAAGGCTCCGCACGCTCATGGCCGGCGCATAGGCAACGAAACTCATGGCGAGAACGGGCCAGAGTCGCCGCTCCTTGAGGAGAGCGAAGGTGCCGAAAATGCCGCTGCCGCCCCCGCTGTCGACCGATCCATCCTCGGGATCGCCGACGATGACCAGAATGGAGAGCGCGCAGAGGAGCGTGACCGCGCCGAGCGCTGCCGTCACGACGCGCCAGCCGAAGGCTTCGCTCGCGAGGGCCAGCGGCGTGGCTCCGATGATGTTGCCGATCGACCCGATGCCGATGAAGGCGGAGGTCAGCAGCGCCAGCCGCGCCGGCGGGAAGGAGTGGACGAAGATGTACGTCGTCGCCATCATCACTGGCGCGCATGCAAGGCCGAGAAGCGCCATGGCGACGATGATCCAGAGCGGCGACTGGGCAGCCGCGAAGACCGCCGCACCGGCTCCGCCGGCAATGGCGAAGATCGTCGCCGCCGTTCGCCGCGCGCCGAACCGGTCGAGCGCCAGCCCCACCACCGGCTGCGACAGCGCGAACAGCGCGAAGAAGGCAGCGGCGGCGATGGAAAGCTGGCTGTCGGTTGCCCCGAGTTCGCTCTTCAGCGCCGGCACGAGGACGGCGAGAAACGAGCGGAAGAACTGCGACAGCACATAGGCCACCGACAGGATGGCGATCGCCAGCATGAAATCTCCTTCGGGATCGTGGAGCGAGGTGGAAAGCCTTCTCGAACGGCGGTCCGAGCCTGGGCGAAACTATGCGCCGGGCTCGTCATGTCCAGCTTGCAGAGGCATCGGCTGCCCCACCGTCATCATGACGGCCGTCCGTCAGATCAGGAGGTTCGCCAGCAGATCATTGTCGGTAATGTCCTGCCAACCCCAGCCGGCGGCATCGAACCGCTTGGTCAGCGCATCGAAATTCGCCGGCTCGTCGGTTTCGATGCCGATCACGACCGAACCGAAATTGCGGGCGCTCTTCTTCAGATATTCGAACCGGACGATGTCGTCGCGCGGGCCGAGCAGGGCGAGGAAGTCCCGCAATGCGCCGGGCCGCTGCGGAAAACGGAAGATGAAGTACTTCTTCAGCCCTTCGAACCGCAGCGCACGCTCCTTCACCTCCGGCAGCCGTTCAAAATCGAAATTGCCGCCGGAGGTCACGCAGAGCACGGACTGTCCCTCCAGACCCTTCCCGTCTTCGCCGGCCAAATCCTTCAGCGCATCGATCGACAGGGCGCCCGCGGGTTCCAGCACGATGCCCTCGATGTTCAGCATTTCGACGATGGTGGTACAGAGCCGGTTCTCGGGAATGGTCAGCACGTCGCCAGGATCGATGTGGCGAAGCGCAGCGAAGTTGAGTGCGCCGATCTCCGCCACCGCGGCGCCGTCGACGAAGCCGTCGATCTT
This sequence comes from uncultured Alphaproteobacteria bacterium, assembly GCA_963773525.1. Taxonomy (GTDB): domain Bacteria; phylum Pseudomonadota; class Alphaproteobacteria; order Rhizobiales; family Rhizobiaceae; genus Notoacmeibacter. The sequence continues at coordinate 210,922 of CAVZBM010000003.1, forward strand.
GTTGAGCCTTATCCGCTCGCCGGCTTCCAGGCTGCGTTTCAGGCTCGGCGCGCCGGCCGGTTCGCAAAGCGTGATCTCCGGATGGAGCCCGGCCGCCTCCGCCACCTGGAGCACGCCGGTCGACAGTCCGCCTCCGCCGACCGGCAGGATCAGCCTGTCGAACGATACACCTGTCAGGCGTCTGGTCGATGATCTCCGCCATCACGGTCCCCTGCCCTTCGACGATGTCGTCATGATCGAAAGGGGGCACCATCAGCGCACCGCTGCTCTCGGCGAACTCTCTGGCGGCGGCGTAGCACTGGTCGAAGATGTCGCCCACGAGTTCGATCCTGACATAGTCGCCGCCGAAGGTGCGGGTCTTCAGGATCTTCTGCTCCGGCGTCGTGACCGGCATGAAGACGGTGCCTTGCCGGCCGAAGTGGCGGCAGGCGAAGGCGAACCCCTGTGCATGATTACCGGCCGAGGCGCAGACGAACCCGCCATCATGCTGGTTGACCGACTTGCGCATGAAATTGAAGGCGCCGCGCAGCTTGTAGGAGCGCACCGGCGTCAGGTCCTCCCGCTTCAACCAGATATCGGCGCCGTAGCGTTCCGACAGGAAGGCGTTGCGCTGCAGCGGCGTCGGCTCGAACAGGGCGCGCAGCGCCTGCTCCGCCTCCTTCGTGGCGTGCAGCAGGCGGCTGGAACTCGCGGCGAGGCATGTCGTGCAAACGGCGATCTCCTGTCGCGGCCGGTCTTCGAAGTGCTGTCCAGTGCCTGTGTAGCGCCCCTTGCAGGGCCGACCGTCACCCCTTGTCTTGGCAGCAGGGGACCGGCGCCGCAAGACTCTGCGACGCGAACCGGCCAAAGCGAGCATCGACACCTCCGGCCGGAGCGCTTCGCTTTCCCGATCCTGTGGCACCTTTCCCTACGGACTTGCATCCAGGCCGGGCAAGCCCCATCACCCGCGGCAGGACTGGCCACCACCTTCCCTTGCGCACGAAAGGACGACAGGTTTTCTGACATGTGCGACTACCCAGCCGCGACGGAAGGCTCTAGAACCGTGGCCGCCAATGGTTTGGTTCCCGGTCTTGCGACGCAGGGTCAGCACGGGATGAGGAAACGAGATCTGATTTGACCCGCGAACTCGTCCGTTCGGCACTGCACATCGCCGCCAACTTCGCGCTCTACCTTTCGGTGTTGATGCTCATTCCGGGAGCCGTCGATCTTTATGTCGGCAATCCCGATTGGGGTGTCTTCGCCATGACCGCTTTCGTGGTGGCCGGCATCGCGCTGGCCGTGATCCTTGCCACCAGGGGGCCCGTGCCTCGTCCTTCGGTCAGGCTGGCATTTCTCGTCGTGAACCTTCTGTGGGTGACGCTCAGCGTGGCGGGCGCGCTGCCGCTCTATTTCTCCTCGCTGCCGATCGACTTCGTCCACGCTCTCTTCGAAAGCGTCTCCGCCGTCACCACCACCGGCTCCACCGTTCTGACGGGGCTCGACGACCTGCCCCCGGGGCTTCTGCTGTGGCGCTCCCTGCTGCAATGGGTCGGCGGCATCGGGGTGATCGTCCTCGGTCTGTTCATCCTGCCCTATCTGCGTCTTGGCGGTTTCTCCTATTTCCGCATCGAGAGCTCGGACATCGAGGACAGGCCCTTTGCCCGCTTCTCGACCTTCTCCACGGCTCTGCTGACGGTCTATCTCGGCCTCACCATGCTGTGCGCCTTCTGCTACATGATGGGCGGCATGAGCGCGTTCGACGCGATCAACCACGCCATGACGACGCTGGCGACGGGCGGGTTTTCGACCCATGACGCCTCGTTCGGCTTCTTCGAAAATCCGTGGCTGATCTGGACGTCGACCGTTTTCATGGCGCTGGCCGGCTTGCCGTTCACCATTCTCGCCATCGTCGCATTTCGCCGGCAGACGGAGGCCGTCCAGGATCCCCAGATCGAGGCCTATCTCGCCATCATCCTCGTGATGGTCGTGCTCTGCACGATCTGGCTGATCGTCGCGCAGGACCATGGGGCGTTCGAGGCGCTGACGCACAGCGCCTTCACGCTGGTGTCGATCATCACCACCACCGGATATGCAACGCAGGACTACAACGCTTGGGGCCCCTTCGCCATCATCCTGATCTTCGTGGCGATGTTCCTCGGCGGATGCTCGGGATCGACGGCGGGTGGCATCAAGACCTACCGGCTCGTCATCCTCTGGCAGTCATTCGTCAACAGCCTGAAACAGCTTCTGTTCCAGCGCATCGTCTCGCCCATCCGTTATGGCGAGCGCATCGTATCGGGCGACATGGAGGCTGCCGTCGTCCTGTTCATCGCCTCCTACATCTTCGTCTGGATGGTGCTGTCCATCGCCCTCGCCGCGACGGGACTTGACGCCATCACCTCCCTGGCGGGCGCGCTGACGGCTCTCTCGAATGTCGGCCCTGGCCTCGGCAGCCTGATCGGCCCGGCCGGCAATTTCTCGACGCTCGGCAATACGTCGCTCTCCATCCTGATGGCCGGCATGCTCCTCGGACGCCTGGAGATCGCGACCGTCTTCATGCTGCTGACACCGCTCTTCTGGCGCCGCTGACGTTTTTTACGCCTTTGGACCGCGATAGCGGATCGTCTCGAACCGCGCGGCCAGCGCGTCATAGAGCAGCAGGCGGCCGATCAGTGGTTCGCCGGCGCCCGTCACCAGCTTGATCACCTCCATCGCCTGCAGCGATCCGATCACCCCGGTCAGCGCCCCGACCACCCCGGCTTCCGCGCAGGAAGGAACGGTGCCCGGCTCCGGCGGCTCGGGAAACAGGCTGCGATAGGACGGATTCTGCCGGCCGTCCGCATCGGTCGTCCAGGGCTGCAGAACGGTGATGGAGCCGTCGAAACGGCCGACCGCGCCAGTCACCAGCGTACGCTTCCGCTCGGCGCAGAGATCCGCCAGCAGATAGCGCGTCTCGAAATTGTCGGACCCGTCGACCACGATGTCATGGGCGTCGATCAGCGCCGCGGCGTTGTCCGCATTCAGCCGATCGCCATGGGTCTCGACCGTGACGGAAGGGTTGATCTCGGCGATCGCCGCCGCCGCACTCTCGACCTTCGGTTGTCCGACCGCCCGGGTCGAATGGATCACCTGCCGCTGCAGGTTCGACAGCGAAACGACGTCGTCGTCGATGATCGCGAGCGTGCCGACGCCGGCCGCGGCGAGGTACAGCAGGACGGGCGCGCCGAGGCCGCCGGCTCCGACCACCAGCACACGCGCCTTGCGCAGCTTCTGCTGTCCGGCGCCGCCGATCTCCGGCAGGACGATGTGGCGAGCGTAGCGCCGCAATTCCTCTGCAGTGAGGCTCTCATCGGTCATTCGATGGTCTCCGCTGGGCCCGGCGGATCGACGGCTTGCACCGCGCCTCCGGACAGATGGAAGAAGCTGGCGCGGCCGGCAAGGTCGGCAAAGAGATGACCGTCGGTTCCCGTCATCCAGGCTTGTCCGCCGAGTTCGTCCAGTATGTCGAACAGGGCGCCCCGCCGGCGGGCATCCAGATGGGCGGCAATCTCGTCGAGCAGCAGGATCGGCGCCATCTCGGCCTGTGCCCCTGTGAGCCGCGCATGGGCCAGCACGAGACCGATCAGCAGCGCCTTCTGCTCACCAGTGGAGCAGAGCGGCGCGGGCATCGCCTTCGGCCGGTGGGTCACGTCCAGATCGGCACGATGCGGACCGACCAGCGCCCGTCCCGCCGCGCGGTCACGGTAACGATTGTCCGCCAGGATCGCGCGATAGGCCTCCACGCTCTGCGGCGCGTCCTCGTCGAAACCGTCCAGCAGCACGAGATCCGATTTGGGAAACGGCGACGGCTCTGCCAGCATGTCGATCATCGCCTGGAGCCTCGTCACGAGCATCGCCCGCGCCGTCATGATCGGCAGCCCGGCGGCCGCGAGTTCCGCTTCGACGCTCTCGAACCATAATTCATCCCGGACATCGTCGGCGAACATCCGGTTGCGCTGGCGCATCGCCTTCTCATAAGCCAGCGAGCGGCGGCCATGGCCGGGGTCGACCGCCAGCACCATGCGGTCGAGAAAGCGCCGCCGGTCGGACCCGCTGCCGGTAAAGAGCCCGTCCATGGCCGGCAGCAGCCAGATCACCCGCAGCCATTCGGCCATCGCATCGGCAGTGGCGGCAGATCCGTTGATGCGGACGCGCCGGCCGGCCTCGCCGGCTCCGGCAGCCGATCCGAGCGCGCCGCCGGCCAAGGTGCCGGTGCCGATCTCCGCCCTGCCGAGAGGGCCGTCGACCGTGGCGTGAATGGCGAAGCCGTCAGAACCCTGCCGCGCCATGTCGGCATAGGTCGCGCGTCGCAGGCCACGGCCCGGCGACAGCAGCGAAATGGCTTCCAGAATGTTGGTCTTGCCCGCACCGTTCTCACCGAACAGCACGACATGCCGACCGTCGAGCCTGAGCGACAGATCGGCATGATTGCGAAAATCGCCCAGCCGCAAGGACGAGATTGCGACGCGCGGAGCGGCTCCGATCAGGTCCAGATCCTCGGCCAACGATCCGTCGATCAGACGCGCATCGGCATCAGCACGTAAAGCGTCTGCCCATCGTCCTCGTCATTGATCAGCGTCGGAGAACCGGCATCGGCGAGCATGAATACCGCCTCGTCGCCGCCCAATTGCGCCGTCACGTCCAGCAGATATTTTGCGTTGAAGCCGATATCGAGCGGCTCGGCCTCATAGCCAGCCGACAGTTCTTCGGTGGCACTGCCACTGTCGGGATTGTTCACCGTCAGCACGATCTGATCTTCCGACACCGACAGCTTGACCGCCCGCCCCCGCTCCGAGGAGATCGTCGAGACGCGGTCGACCGCCGCGGCGAAACGATCACGCTCGAGCACCAGCCGTTTGTCGTTGGCGGTCGGAATGACCCGCTGGTAGTCCGGGAACGTCCCGTCGATCAGCTTGCTGGTCAGCACCACCTCACCCGCATTGAAGCGGATCTTGGTGTCCGAAAGCTCCACCTTCACCATCGTCTCTTCGGGCAGGTCGAGCAGCTTCTGCAGTTCCGCCACCGTCTTGCGCGGCACGATGATGCCGGGCATGCCCTCGGCGCCGGCAGGAGCCGCCATCTGGGTGCGCGCGAGCCGGTGGCCATCCGTCGCGACGGCGCGCAGCATCAGGTCGCCATCGCTCTCGATCGTGTGCAGGTAGATACCGTTGAGATAATAACGCGTCTCTTCGGTCGAAATCGCGAACTGGGTCTTGTCGATCAGCCGCTTGAGCGCGTCGGCCGCGATTTCGAACTCATGGCTGAACTGGCCGGCGGTGAGTGCAGGAAAATCGCCCTGCGGCAGGCATTGCAGCCGGAACGAGGAGCGCCCGGCCGCCACGCTCATCGCGCGGCCGTCCTCATCCATATTGAGATCGACCTCGGCCCCGTCGGGCAGCTTGCGGACGATATCGTACAGCAGATGCGCCGGCACGGTCGTGCCCCCGGCCACGTCGATCGCCGCCGGAACCGCTTCCGTGACCTCCAGGTCGAGATCGGTCGCCTTCAGCTGCAGGCGGTCTCCATCGCCGGCCAGCAAGACGTTCGACAGGATCGGAATGGTGTTTCGCCGCTCGACCACACGGTGCACATGGCCGAGGGACTTCAATAGATTGGAGCGCTCGAGTGTGACACGCATGACGACGCAGCTTCCCCCTCTGGAAAGAACGGAACGGACAAAAGTGCCGGCGCGCCCTTTGGACCGCCGGACCTGTCCGCACAGGAGCATTTTTCGGTAGTCGAAGGCAAGCGAAACGGCTTATTTGCCATCTCGCTTGCCATGGCCCTGTGGGAAACGCGCCGGTCCGCCTGGAATGCTCCAGACCCGCCTCGTTCAGGGCTGTTCGTTGATCAGGCGCTGGAGCAGTTCGACCTCCTGAGCCAGCTTCTTGTCCTTCTCCACCAGCCCTTCGATCTTGCGAACCGCATGAAGCACCGTGGTGTGGTCCTTGCCGCCGAATCGCCGGCCGATCTCGGGCAGGCTGCGCAGCGTCATGACCTTGGACAGGAACATCGCGATCTGACGCGGCAGCACCACCGTCCGGGTACGTCGACTGCTCAGCAGCTCGGTCTTGGAGACATTGTAGTGCTTGGCGACGACCCGCTGGATGTCCTCGATGCGGACCCGCTTCGGCTCGCCCTGCTTGTAGATGTGGGCCAGAAACTCGTCGACCTTCTCGATCGTCATCTCCGGCTCCAGGCTCTGCCGGAACAGAAGCTGGTTGAAGGCGCCTTCCAGTTCGCGGCCGGAACCGGTCACGGTGTGGGCGATGTGCTCCAGCACTTCCTCGGTGACCTTCAGCGACGGATCGTCGCTCTGCGCCGAGCGCAGCTTGCCGCGCAGCATCTCCAGGCGCATCCCGTCGTCGGGCCGGCCCATTTCCAGCATGACGCCGCCATTGAGCCGCGACCGGACGCGCTCTTCCAGCGACTCCAGTTCGCCGGCGGGCCGGTCGGCCGCGACCACCACCTGTCGCGCACTGTCCAGCAGCGTGTTGATCATGTGGCAGAATTCGTTCTGGATCGCCTTGCCCTGAAGAAACTGCATGTCGTCGATGATCAGCAGGTCGATGTCGCGGAGCTGCTCCTTGAGCGACAGCGCATTGTTGTCGCGGATGGCCGTCGCGAAGCGCCACATGAAGTACTCGGCGGTAAGATAGACGACACGCGCGCTCGCATTCTTGCGGATCGCCTCGTCGGCGATCGCCTGCAGCAGATGCGTCTTGCCGAGCCCGACCGACGCATGGATGAAGAGCGGATTGAACCGGACGGAGCGGCCACCGGCCTCGGCCACGACCCGCGCTGCCGCATGGGCCACGCGATTGCTCGGACCTTCGACGAAACTGTCGAACGTGAAGCGGGGATCCAGCGGCGAGCCGAATATGCCGTGGCGGATATCGGGAAGCTTGTTGATGCGCGGCGTCGCCGACGCTGACTTGGGCGCCGAATGACCTTTGCCCGGCTTGCGCGTCGCATCCACCTGCGGGCCGAACTCTGCCGCCACCACCGTATTGCGCGGCAGACGCGTGGCGCTGCGAACCAGCACCTCGACCCTCAGCGTCTCGGGACGCTCCTCTTTCCAGATGTCGAGCAGCGCATCGAGATAATGGCTGTTGATCCAGGACCGCAGGAAGGTCGTCGGCACCGAAAGCCTCACGATCGGCCCCGCGACCTCCATCACCATCATCCGGCCGAACCACGAGCTGAAGATCTCCTGGCCCAGCGTCGAACGCAGACGCTGCCGGACGCGCTCGAAGGACTCCAGGGTCGCCTGCGAAATCCCGTTATCGTCGATTGCATTGGTCCCCTCGACCGCTGCAATCCCTGTTGTGGTCAGTCCCCGTGGGTGATTGACGCCCTTCATCGCTCCGCCTCTCTCTACGCCGCTTTCTGGCTCTTATCCGCCCGGACCTTGACCCGGTACGCCCCTGTTTCTTTCAACGCCTCCCGTTGCGCCCGGCTCTTGAAAAAGCTTCGCCCATTCCGCGCCGCGCATGGCGCCGCAGATGGAAGATGGCAACGCCCACACGGACGCCCCGGATCACTCTCTCAATGCCGGCTTTCCGCCCCAATCGGAAGACCGCGACAGACGCCCCGTACTTCAGACAAGCTTCGCCCTCGCCGGAAATGGGCTCCGGCCCACTTTCGAAAATTTTCGAGGTTCCTGTCTGAAGGACGATGCCGTCCCCCTTCGATGGAGACGACATTAACGACAGGTCGGAGAGGCTTTCAAGCCTCAAAACGGGCAAGCGGCCGGAGCAAATACAACCTGGACGCGAGTGAGCCGAGAGGCGCAGGGAGAAAACCTTTGGATTCTGTTACCTTCTTGTTGCAAACCCAATGAAGCACCAAAGGCGAAAAAAAAGTTTATCTTTCTTGTTGACTTTACGGGTCCGCTCGATTCGCCCGGAAGCCGTCTTCCAACCTGTGGAAAAACTCTTCTAATTAACTGATTTTAATACAGAAAATCAGTTGATCAGAGAACATATCAAGATCGGTGAAGAGCCGCATCCGCCACCTTCCCTTGCGCCATCTCCGGCTCCGCCGAGGCATGCCTAGAAAGATGCGTCGTCGGACCAGCAGCGCCCTGAGCAACGAGGCACGCAAACGAAAAGCCCGCGACGCATCGCCACGGGCTTGCCATATTCATTTCAGCAACAAGTTGTATATCGGACCTGCCCCTGCGGGCTCAGGCCTCGATCGTCTTGATCCGGTGGGAAAGGCGGGAGACCTTCCGCGAGGCGGTGTTCTTGTGAACGATGCCCTTGTTGGCAGCACGCATGATCTCCGGCTGCGCCTGGCGAAGCGCTTCCTGTGCGGCATCCTTGTTGCCGGCCGCAATGGCTTCCTCGACCTTGCGGACGAACGTGCGCATGCGGGTGCGGCGGGATTTGTTGACTGCGGTGCGCGCAGCGATCTTGCGGGTGGCCTTCTTGGCCGACGGCGTATTGGCCATGAGCGAAAATCCTTGCAGTGTCTGGGTTGCCGCCGAACAGGTGGCGAAGCAAAGCAGGCGGCCATTGTGGGCCGCCATGGTCGCCGCGCTTTTACCGACGCCCACGACGTCCGTCAAGGCGAAACCCGCCCGAAATTGCTGTCATCAAGAGCGAGGCCAGCCGCCGCTAACGCTGGCATTTCGGGCAGTGAAAGGTCGAGCGGCCGCTTTGGACCAACCGCCGGACGATGCCGTCGCAGCCTGGCCTCGGACAGGCCTCGCCCTCGCGATCGTAGACATTGAAGCGATGCTGGAAATAGCCGAGCGTACCGTCGGCGCGGATATGGTCGCGCAAGGACGATCCTCCGGCCGCGATGGCTTCGCCCAGAACCGCTCTTATGCAGTCGGCGAGCCGCTCCGTTCGAACACCGCCGCGACCGTCTTTCGGGACGATTGAGCCCGCCTTCCGGCGTGGCGACAGGCCGGCCCGCCACAGCGCTTCGCACACATAGATATTGCCGAGACCGGCCACAATCCGCTGATCGAGGAGCGCTGCCTTCAAGGGAGCGGCGCGCCCGGCCAGACGACGGGCCAGTGCTTCGCCGCCGAGTTGGTTGCCGAGGGGTTCGATTCCGAGGCCGGCCAGTGCGGGATGGCTCTCCAGTTCCGCGGTTCGCGATTGCAAAAGAAAACCGAAGCGCCGCGGATCATTATAGACGATGCGTCCCGTCGCCTGCCCCTCGCGTTCCAGATAGATGACGAGATGGTCGTGCGCTCCCGGCTTGCCGCGCGGAAAATAGGTCCCGCCCGGCAGGATTGCCTCGCCAGCCGCATCTATCCGCCAGGACCCACTCATCCCGAGATGGCTGATCAGGGTGATATCGCTGTCGAGGTGAATCAGCAGATATTTCGCCCGGCGGCCAAGGCCGACGATTCTCCGGCCTTCGCAGAGCCCTTCGATTCCGTCCGGCAGGGCGAACCGCAGATCGGGCCGACGGGCTTCGAACCGACGAATTGTCGCACCTTCGAGGAATGGTGCGAGGCCCCTTCGAACGGTCTCCACCTCTGGCAGTTCGGGCATCGCTGCTGCGGCCTCCTCATCTGCGGCATCGCCGGTCAGCAGCAGATAGAAGGCGACCGCCGCCCCTACAAGGCCGGGCCGATCCGGCCCAATTCCATCGGGCTTGGGCTTGGCCGTCTTTCAATACGCCCTTCGCCCAGTCCCTCGACCTTGGACAAGATCGACTCCGGCAAAATGGTTCAATCTGATGATGAAAGGCTCTAGGGCAGCGCCGAACTGCAGTCGGAACAGACGATCTCGTCCTCGTAGCGAGGCCGAAACACCGCCGTCTGATCGAGGTTGATGCCGTCGATCCCGCCAGCATACTCGGTCGAGCCGAGCGATAGCGACTTGTAGTTCAGTTCGGTCGTTGCGCGCACGAGAAAGGTGTCGCCGACCATCAGGTCCGCCGAGACATCGGTGAGAACCGTTCCATCCGCGACGGCCTTGGCCGGGCTGCCGCCCTTCGTCTTGGTGATCGACCAGGCGACCTTGGCCACGGCAGTGCCGCCGGAACCGTCGATCTCGATCCCATAGACGCTGATGGTCGGATCCGAGCGCTTATAGGGCTGGATGTTGGCCATCCCGATATCGATCATGTCGCTGAGTTCGGAGGCCGTGAACGTGTCACCCTGTGCGACGAGATCGGCGACGACGCCCGCGGAACGGCTGACCTTCTTGGCCGCGTCGATGCCGGCGGCGAGTTCCACCGAGCCGAGATAGGCGACCAGCAGCAGCGGCGCGACGATCGCGAATTCGGTTGCCGCGACGCCCCTGCGATCGGCCCGGAAACGAGCAGCCAGAGCGCCGGCGCTTGATCGCTTCTTGTCAATTTTCATAGGCACCTCGCTTCGGACAGCCGGTCTTCGAAAACCCGCTCGTCAGTAGGGTTCGTTCCGCCATGTCGCCGTATAGAAGAATTCCATATGCGCGTTCGGCGCGACCAGGCTGATCAGATCGATCATCGTCGGCCTCGGATAGACCGCCTTCAGCGTATGGATACCGGAGGAGCCGCCGGGGAGGATGGCCCAGCCCGTGGTGTTGATGGTGCCGTCCGGGTTGAATGCGATCTGCGAGGCGTTGGCCGCGGTCGCGAAGCTCGACTGCTCCTCCATGTAGACCGAGATCCGGCCCTCGCAGTTGGATCCCGCGAGCAGCGATAGCGAGTTGCAGATCTCGCTCTTGATCCAAGTCTCCGTGGCGGCGGTTTCCTGTCCGGTCCGGATCTTGCGAACGACCTTCTCGCTGCCATTGGCCAGCAGCTGCCCGGCGGCGAAGCCGAGCGAGACCTCGATGATCGAGAAGACCAGGATCAGGAACGGCAGCAACAGCAGGGAAAACTCCACGGCCGTCGCGCCGCGGCGGTGGCGCCAGAAGCGCGCCAGGCGGATATTCGGTCGCACAAGCGGTCTCGGCAGTGCCATCATCATTCGTCCCGTCCGGATCGGTCGGGGCCGAGACTATCGCAAAGAGTCTTCATGAATGGTTGCGGCGCGTATTGCGCCCGCTGGCGGGGCTTTCGGCCTTATGACCCGCTTGCGGTGGATTCCCCGAGATCGTCGGCGACATAGGCCCCCCGCTCGCCCATCGGCTGCTTCGGCGGCGTGGTCGTGTCTTTTGCGGTCTGATGTTCGATTTCTGCGTTCAGTTCCGCGCCCAGCATGATGATGGTGAGGATCAGCCAGATCAGCGTCATGAAGCCGATAATGGCGCCGAGCGAGCCATAGGTCGCGTTGTAGTCGGCGAAATGGGCAACGTAGAAGGAAAAGGCGGCCGAAACGATGAGCATCAGGAGGGCGGCGGTGATCGCGCCAGCCGGCAACCACTGCCAATCGGCCTTGGCCCGGCTTGGCCCGTACCGGTAAAGCAGCATCAACCCGAAGACCGCGACGACGCCGAGAAAGGCGAAACCGGCGATACGGATGACCACGTCCAGCCATCCGAGATTGAAGAAATCGAGAACGACGGGCGTCACGATCACGACGCCGACCATGCAGATGACGCCGATGACCGCGCCGAGCGTGAAGAGGAGCGAGACGGCGTTGAGGGTGAGGAAGCCGCGCTTCTCCCGTTCGTCATAGGCCACATTCATCGCTTCGAAGAGACCCTTCATGCCCGCATTGGCGCTCCACACCGCAAACAGCAGCGAAAAAATGAAGGCCAGCGACAGCGTCGCTCCGTCCTGATCGGTCAATCGCTCGAGCTGGTCCCGGATCAGATCGACCGCCGCCGCGGGCATGAAGGTCGACAGGAGTTGCAGGTGGCTGGCGAGCGACGTCGGATCGAACAGCAGCCCGTAGGTGGTGACGAGCACCGACAGGGTTGGAACGAGCGCGAGCAGGACATAGAAGGTCCCGCCTCCCGCGACCAGCAGAACCCGATCCCTTCCGATCTCCCGAAAGACACGCATAAGAGATGTCTTTCCAGCCCTTCCAGGGAATGCCCCGAAGAGAATGAGCCCGACGGCCGCGACCGCGTTCATGAATGGCAATGTCGTTCATTATGGCGTGTCGGCTCCGTCGTCGGTTCCTGAGAGGACAAATGTGACACCGGCGAGCTTGTTCCAGCGGCAGGCTGTGATTGCAACGCCCCAGCGGCTCTGCGGGCGCGTTCCCTGCGGCGGTCGAGCGGAGCTGGCCCAGCCGCGTCTGGCATCGCATGCGGCCTTGCGCTATGGGGCAGAACGATCAGATGGCCGCTTGCCGAAACTGGTAGACGGAAGGCACTTAAAATGCCTCGGGCTCTTGCCCGTGCGGGTTCGAGTCCCGCAGCGGCCACCACGACAATGCGACAGGACAAGCAATGAGCGACAGTTCGGCACCGACCGCGGCGATGGTCATCATCGGCGACGAGATCCTGTCCGGCCGGACGAAGGACCGCAATGGCGGTCATCTGGCGGAATACCTCGATCGCGCCGGCATCGCGCTGCGGGAAATCCGGGTGGTGCCGGACGAAGCGGATCGCATCGTCGAAGCCGTCAACGAGCTGCGGACCCGCTACACCCATCTCTTCACCAGCGGCGGCATCGGGCCGACCCATGACGACATCACCGCCGAGGCCATGGCGACGGCGTTCGACCGGCCGCTGATCGAGGATCCGCGCGCGGTCGCGCTCCTGGAGTCCTACTATGCGGAGCGCAAGATGCCGTTCACGCCGGCCCGCCGCCGCATGACGCGGATGCCGGAAGGCTCCACGCTGATCGAGAACCGTGTTTCGGCCGCGCCGGGTTTTTCAATCGACAACGTTCATGTCATGGCCGGCATCCCTTCGGTCTTTTCGGCGATGCTCGACGCGCTCCTGCCAGCGCTGCCGATGGCGCGGCGGCTCCACATCGAAGCTGTCGAGACACGGATCGGCGAGGGTCTGTTCGGCGAGGCGCTAGGCGAGATCGCCAAGCGGTTTCCGTCCGTCTCCATCGGCTCCTATCCGCGCCATGACGGGATGCGTTACAGCGCCGAGATCGTCATTCGCGGTGCGGACGACGACACCGTAGCCAAAGCGCGCGCCGACATTGTCGGGATGCTGGCCCATCTGGCCGGGGAAAACTGACATCACCCCTTCTCAGCGGCGTCCTGGCGCGGCAGAAGCTTGCCGACGCCGCCCCTGCCCCATAGGTTTGCGCCCTTCCATCGAGGAGACCGCCTCTCATGACGCTTCCAGACAAAGCCTTCCCCGTATCCTGGGACCAGTTCCACCGCGATGCGCGTGCCTTGGCCTGGCGGCTGTCGGGCCGTGAAAAGCCGTTTCGTGCCCTGGTCTGCATCACCCGTGGAGGGCTCGTCCCGGCGGCCGTCGTCGCCCGGGAACTGAACATCCGCAAGATCGAGACCGTCTGCGTCGTCTCCTATACCGGCGAGATCGGCACGGAGCAGAGCAGTCTGCGGCTTCTGAAGGGCCTGGAGGAATCGATCACCGAGGATGGCGGACGCGATGTCCTCATCGTCGACGAACTGACCGACACCGGCCGCACGGCCGCCTTCGTAAAGGACATGCTGCCCAATGCCCATTTCGCCACGGTTTATGCCAAGCCGGCAGGGCGGCCGCTGATCGACACCTTCGTCACCGAGGTCAGTCAGGACACGTGGATATACCTGCCCTGGGATCTCGACGTGACCTATGCCCAGCCGATCGCAGGAGCCGACTTCGAATGACCGGTGAGCGGCGGCGGCCTCTCCGCGGACGCCGCTGATCGACATGCCGTTTCGCTTCTCCCGACTGGCCGAGGCGATCCGCATGCTGATGGGCGGAGCACCGCCGAGACTCCAGGCGGCGGCGCTGCCCTATCGAAGGAACGACGACGACCTGCAATACCTGCTGATCACCAGCCGGCGCACCCGGCGCTGGATTTTGCCGAAGGGCGGGATCGACGGTGGCGAAGGCACGGCGGAAGCCGCCGAACGGGAGGCTTTCGAGGAAGCCGGCGTCGTCGGACGGATCGAACGAGAGCCGATCGGCGTTTATGATGGACGCAAATACCTCGCCGAAGGGGCGAGTTGGGCCATGCGGATCGTCGTGCATCCGCTCGCGGTCAGCCACCTCGCCGACGACTATCCCGAGGCCGGCGAACGCGAGCGGCGGTGGATGAGCCCGCAGGAGGCCGCCTCGGTCGTCGAGGAGCCGCACCTTTCCGCTCTTCTTCTCGACGTGGCGGAGAAATTGCTGGACAGCTGAGGCAGCCGGACAACCTGCCGTTGATCGATGCCGGTTGCCCTGTCATAGCCAGTCGAAAACTGCCCGATCCGGCGGGCATGACCCTCGGGAGGGCCAGGACCAACATGACTGATACGCTTCGCAAGGAAACGCTCGACAAGGACCTTTCCCGCGTCGGCGAGATCGAGGCGGCGACGAGTGCCCTCAACCGTCCGATGGTCGGTGTCGGCATCGGCTTCATGTTCATGGTGCTGGTCATCACCTTCGTATCGATCGGCCTGTCAGGCTCTCCAGCCATGATTACCATCGTCGCAGCCGCGGCGATCGGCGCCTACATGGCGATGAATATCGGCGCCAACGACGTCGCCAACAATGTCGGGCCTGCCGTCGGCGCCAAGGCAATGACGATGGGCGGGGCACTCGTCATCGCCGCCATCTTCGAAAGCGCCGGCGCGTTGATTGCCGGGGGCGATGTCGTCAGCACCATTTCGAAAGGCATCATCGATCCTGCCGGTCTGGCGGAGACTCACACCTTCATCGCGGCGATGATGGCCGCGCTGGTCGCCGCCGGCCTCTGGGTCAATCTTGCCACGGCCCTCAACGCACCGGCATCGACGACCCACGCGATCGTCGGCGGCGTCATGGGGGGCGGCATCGCGGCGGCCGGTTTCGGCACCGTGGACTGGACCGTCATGGGCGCGATCACGGCGAGCTGGGTGGTTTCACCGCTGCTTGGCGGCATCATCGCCGCCTTCTTCCTCTATCTGGTCAAGGCGCTCGTCATCTACCGCGTCGACAAGATCGCCGCGGCACGCCAGTGGGTGCCGGTCTTCATCGCCGTCATGTTCGGCGCCTTCGCCGCCTATCTCACCATGAAAGGGCTGAAGAAGATCGTCGCGGTCGACGGCGCCACGATCTGGATGATCGGCGCGACCACCTTCGCCCTGAGCTGGGCGATCTTCCATCCGCTGATCCGCGCGCAGTCGGAAGGCATGGACAACCGCAACCAGTCGATCCGCAAGCTGTTCCGCATTCCGCTGATCCTCTCGGCCGCCCTGCTCTCCTTCGCCCATGGCGCCAACGATGTGGCCAATGCCGTCGGCCCGCTCGCCGCGATCGTCAGCGCCACCACCGACAGCGGCGTCTCGGCGGAGGTCGGCATCCCCTTCTGGGTGATGATCATTGGTGCGCTCGGCATTTCGCTCGGCCTGCTGCTGTTCGGCCCGAAACTGATTCGCCTGGTCGGCAGCCAGATCACCAAGCTCAACCCCATGCGCGCCTACTGCGTGGCGCTCTCGGCGGCGATCACCGTCATCGTCGCCTCCTGGTTCGGCTTGCCGGTCTCCTCGACCCATATCGCCGTCGGCGCAGTCTTCGGCGTCGGCTTCTTCCGCGAGATCTGGACGGCGCATTCGCCGCGTCGTCGCCGCTATATCGCGATGCGCCGTGAGCAGGGACGGCTGCGCCACCATGACTCCGACGGCGAGAATGGCGAGTATGATGACGACGAAGCGGGGGACGACGCGGATCCAACCTCCGAAGTCGCACGCCAGCGTCGCCTCGTCCGCCGGGCCCACGTTACCACCATCGCCGCCGCCTGGATCATCACCGTACCGGCAACCGCTGTCCTCGCCGCCCTGATCTTCTACCTGATCCGGGCTTTCGTCTGACGGGACAGGCGGGCGGCGCGCGCCAGTGTCGCAGGCAAGGGCAATAATTTGTCATCCACATTATCCCCATAGCCCGCACACAAGATTTGGTGGTGCGGCCGAATATGGGACACCAGCACGCAGCGCCTATTGATCTATCCGCCCGACTCGCCTCCTTCTGAAGGCGAGCGGGGCCGGCGTGCCCCCGCGGGGATGTTAGAAAGAGCAGGCGAGTTTGGGGACCTGCGAATTTTTACGGTTGATTAACCCAACATCTGGTAGTTTAATCACCGTTGAGACGCGACATGTTGATCAGTCGACGATCTCTGCAACACATGACCATCGACAGGGCAGCCGCCGCAAGCGGTATGGTTTGCGGTGTTTCCGCATGCGGCGGAGGTTGATGGTCGGCTGGAACGGACCTGTTCGAAAAACGGCCTGGGGACGGGCAATCGGCACGGTCGGACACTATATATAGGGCCCGTTGATGGCCCGGAAACGAGGGGTTCAAAATGCAGATCACGCGGCGTTTCACCAAGGCCGGAGAGTTGGCTTACGCGTCCATTGCCTTCCGCAAGGCGACCAGCGAGATCCGCAATCCGGATGGCTCGGTCGTGTTCCGGGCCGAGAACATCGACGTGCCGGCGCAGTTCAGCCAGGTCGCGGCCGACATCATCGCGCAGAAATATTTCCGCAAGGCCGGCGTCCCGGCGCGCCTGAAGAGGGTCGAAGAGAACGACGTTCCCTCCTTCCTGTGGCGCTCGGTCGCCGACGAGGAGGCGCTGGCCGAGCTGCCCGAGGACGAGCGCTACTGCGGCGAGAGCGATGCGCGGCAGGTCTTCGATCGCCTCGCCGGCACCTGGACCTATTGGGGCTGGAAGGGCGGCTATTTCGACAGCGAGGACGACGCCAGCGCCTTCCGCGACGAACTGGCCTACATGCTCGCCACCCAGCGCGTCGCGCCGAACAGCCCGCAATGGTTCAACACCGGCCTGCACTGGGCCTATGGCATCGATGGCCCCGGCCAGGGCCATTTCTACGTCGATCCCTTTACCGGCGAGCTCAAGCAGTCCGATTCGGCCTACGAGCATCCGCAGCCGCATGCCTGCTTCATCCAGTCCGTCGCCGACGATCTCGTCAACGAGGGCGGCATCATGGATCTGTGGGTGCGCGAGGCGCGCCTGTTCAAATACGGCTCGGGCACCGGCTCCAACTTCTCCCATCTGCGCGGCGAGGGCGAGAAGCTGTCGGGCGGCGGCAAGTCGTCCGGCCTGATGAGCTTCCTCAAGATCGGCGACCGCGCCGCCGGCGCCATCAAGTCGGGCGGCACCACGCGCCGCGCCGCCAAGATGGTCGTCGTCGACATCGATCACCCGGACATCGAGGACTACATCGACTGGAAGGTGAACGAGGAGCAGAAGGTCGCCGCGCTCGTCACCGGCTCCAAGATCGTCAAGAAGCATCTCGAAGGCCATCATGAAGGCCTGCGTCAACTGCGAGGGCCGAGAAGACGACTGCTTCGATCCGAAGAAGAACCCCGCGCTGAAGCGCGAGATCAGGGCCGCCAAGCAAGGCGCAGGTGCCGGAGAACTACATCCAGCGCGTCATCCAGTTCGCGCGCCAGGGCTACACCGACATCGAGTTCAAGACCTACGACACCGACTGGGATTCGGAGGCCTATCTCACCGTCTCCGGCCAGAACTCCAACAACTCCGTCTCGCGTCAAGGACGACTTCCTGCGCGCCGTCGAGGACGACGGCGACTGGCACCTGACCGCCCGCAAGACGGCCAGACGATGAAGACCGTCAAGGCCCGCGAACTGTGGGAGCAAGATCGGCTACGCCGCCTGGGCGTCGGCCGATCCGGGCCTGCACTTCAACACCACCATGAACGACTGGCACACCTGCCCGGCGGGCGGCCGCATCCGCGCCTCCAACCCGTGCTCGCGAATACATGTTCCTCGACGACACCGCCTGCAATCTCGCCTCGCTGAACCTGCTGCAGTTCTACGACCGGCCGAGCCGCCGCATGAAGCTCGACATCGAGCCTTCGAGCATGCGGTGCGGCTGTGGACCATCGTGCTCGAGATCTCGGTCATGATGGCGCAGTTCCCGTCGCCGGCAGATCGCCGAGCTCTCCTACCAGCTACCGCACGCTCGGCCTCGGCTTCGCCAATATCGGCGGCCTGCTGATGACCGCCGGCATTCCCTATGACTGCGACGAGGGCCGCGCCATCTGCGGCGCGCTGTCCGCCATCATGACCGGCGTCGCCTACGCGACCTCGGCCGAGATGGCGCGGCGAGCTCGGCCCCTTCCCCGGCTACGAGCAGAACGCCGACGCCATGCTGCGCGTCATCCGCAACCACCGCCGCGCCGCCCATGGCGAGGCGGAGGGCTACGAGCACCTGGCCGTCAATCCGGTGCCGCTCGACCACGCCGAATATCCCGGATCGGCGAGCTCGCCGCCCGCGCGCAATGCCGCCTGGGACCGCGCGCTCGAACTGGGCGAGAAGCACGGCTACCGCAACGCCCAGGCCACCGTCATCGCGCCGACCGGCACGATCGGCCTCGTCATGGACTGCGACACGACCGGCATCGAGCCCGACTTCGCGCTGGTGAAGTTCAAGAAGCTCGCCGGCGGCGGCTACTTCAAGATCATCAACCGCGCCGTGCCGGAGGCGCTGCGCACGCTCGGCTATTCGGAGAGCGCAGATCGCCGAGATCGAGGCCTATGCGGTCGGCCACGGCAACATGAACCAGGCGCCGGCCATCAACCCGGCGTCGCTCGAAGGCCAAGGGCTTCACCGACGACAAGATCGAGGCGCTCAACGAGGCGCTGAAGACCGCCTTCGACATCAAGTTCGCCTTCAACAAGTGGACGCTCGGCGAGGACTTCTGCAAGGAGACGCTCGGCTTCACCGACGAGCAGCTCAACGACTTCTCCTTCGAGATGCTGCCGGCGCTCGGCTTTTCGAAGAAGGAGATCGAGGCCGCCAACATCCACATCTGCGGCGCGATGACGCTGGAGGGCGCGCCGCACCTGAAGGACCGAGCACCTGCCGGTCTTCGATTGCGCCAATCCCTGCGGCAAGATCGGCAAGCGCTACCTGTCGGTCGAAAGCCACATCCGCATGATGGCGGCGGCCCAGCCCTTCATCTCGGGCGCGATCTCCAAGACCATCAACATGCCGAACGAGGCGACCGTCGAGGACTGCAAGGCCGCCTACATGCTGTCCTGGAAGCTGGCGCTGAAGGCCAACGCGCTCTATCGCGACGGCTCGAAGCTGTCGCAGCCGCTCAACGCCTCGCTGATCGAGGACGAGGAGGACGAGGACGACGACGCGTCGAGGCGCTGATCGAGGCGCCCGCCGCCGGCCCGCGCCGCGCAGGTCACCGAGCGGATCGTCGAGCGGGTCGTCGAGAAGGTGGTGCGCGAGCCGCGAGAAGCTGCCCAACCGCCGCAAGGGCTACACCCAGAAGGCCAAGATCGGCGGCCACAAGGTCTACCTGCGCACCGGCGAGTACGACGACGGCCGTCTCGGCGAGATCTTCATCGACATGCACAAGGAAGGCGCCGCCTTCCGCGCCATGATGAACAACTTCGCCATCGCCAGTCTCGCTCGGCCTGCAATACGGCGTGCCGCTGGAGGAATATGTCGACGCCTTCACCTTCACCAAGTTCGAGCCGGCCGGCATCGGTCCAGGGCAACGACGCGATCAAGAGCGCGACGTCGATCCTCGACTACATCTTCCGCGAGCTGGCGATCTCCTATCTCGGCCGCCACGATCTGGCCCATGTCGACCAGTCGGACTTCGCCTCCACGCGCGCTCGGCAAGGGCATCAAGGAAGGCAAGACCGACGCCGGTCTCCACGGGCTGGACCCGCGGCCACCAGCTGAAGCTGGTCTCCGACCGGCCGCGACGGAGGCGCCGAAGGGCGGCCTCCGGCAAGCCCGCCGCGCGCCGCGTCGCCGGGCCACGTGACGCCGCTCGCCTCGCGCCGTCGCAACGGCTCGTGGCAGTCGCCGTCGGCGCTCGGAACCGGACGAGGAGACCGCGCCTTCAAGCGCGACTACGAGGAGCGCGCAGACGGAATTGCCGGAAGAGAGTCGCCGCCGAGGACAGGAAGGCCACCGCGCTCTTCTCCGAGGACAACGGCCTCCGCCGCAGCCGCCGGCGGCCGAGGCCAAGAAGCTCGAAGCCGACCGCCGCGTGAAGGCGCTGATGCAGGGCTACACCGGCAACATGTGCTCGGAATGCCAGAACTTCACCATGGTGCGCAACGGCACCTGCGAGAAGTGCGACACCTGCGGGAGCACGAGCGGGTGTAGCTGAGGAGAAATCGAAAAAGACTAGATCCAGAGGCGGGGCGAATGGCGGTGTCGGGTATGAATAGGCCAAACCTAACCCTCATCGAGGGAGAGGGTCGGCGATCGTCCGCATGGCTTTCGCCTCCTTCTGTCGCTCTAGCACGGAGCCCCTTCGACAAAAATCAGATCATGTCGCTGAGAGTTGCTCGGCGTGATCTAGCCAAACAAGCTATGGCCGGACGTCGGCAGCCGATCCTCGATCTGTGGGACTCTATATTCTGGGAAAAGTACCGCCTGTCTCAGGGAGCGGAACGCTACGAGGCTTTGCTTGATGGGAGCGCGAACGGAGTTGACAAATCCCACGCAGCGTTCAGAGGGCTGAGACGACCGATCTCGAGCGATGATAACGGGTTCGACTATGCGGTCTACATCATGAAGCCCCGCATCGGCTTTCGCTTCGTCCCTTCCATGTCCTGTGTTATCGAGCCATACGATATTCCGAGTGGCTACGTCTTCCTGTGTTGTGTCAAACTTGATTTCCCCGAGGGCCGAAATTATCATAACAGGGGTTCCGTCCACGTGACCGAAGGCACAATTACGCATGGAGCGCTTTTTGAGGCCGACCCGGCGTCAACGGAACTGCCAATCGATTACGAAGATCGTTTCCTATCGCGCCTTTGGTGAGAGAGTTTTCGATGCGCAACATTGACATGAAAACGTACACTCCCAAAGCTGTCTATCTTCAGGATGCTGATGCCTTGGAATACGTTCGGCGGGACGTCCCTCACTTTCATAGGCGCATCGACAATCACTTGACCTTGATACACGACCTTTTCACGAGAAGCGATAGGCTTCAAGATGAAAGGGTTTAGGCACTTCTATATGACCAAAATACTATCTGACACAAGCTTTTCATCAACTAGCTTTCCGCACTTAATTACCCTACTGAGAAAAAGTGATAACCGAAGGCGGCGAAGAGATTCTAAACAACAGTATACTCTCGGGAAAGTTATCGCACTGCAGCGGGAGATTGCCGCTGAAGACAATGTTGTGGTAAGCGATCTTCCAGAAGCTGCATAGCTTCTGGAAGAGGGACTTCTGGCGTGCCGGATTCTTGAGCCGCCCAGAATATCGAGGCGTCGGTACTGACGATCAGCCCGGACTTGGTCCTTTCATCGGACAGCGATAGTTGCGACGCTCCGAATATTCACTCCGGCGGTGAACAGTTCTGCGCCTCCTCGAGGGTATATGCTCGCTCCACGCACTGTGCGTAGTCCTCACCTTGCGTCACCAGTTCTCTCTGATCGCTCCGCAATGTCTCAACGAGTTCA
>CAVZBM010000004.1:0-390134 GCA_963773525.1 uncultured Alphaproteobacteria bacterium
CTATGGCGGCACGCTGACCGATAACGGGCTCGACATCGGCACGGCGCCGAGCGGCTATGACAGCACCAACCTGACCGTGCAGACGGCAACGGTCGGCCAGGTCAATCTGCTGGTCGATGCGGCGCTGACCTATTTCTGGGATGGGTCGAACACCAGCGCCAACAATGTCGTCGATGGCGGCACCGGGCACCTGGGATGTGAGCACCACCAACTGGACGACCTCGGACGGCAGCGTCAACGATGTCTACAATTCCTCGCAACTGCTGATCTTCGCGGGCGCCGCCGGCGTGGTGACGGTCGACGGTAGCGCCGGCGATGTCGTTCTGCAGAACGGCATGCAGTTCGCCATCGACGGCTACAGCGTCGTCGGCGACGCCATCGGGATCGACGGCGCCAACACGATCCGCGTCGGCGACGGCACGACGGCGGGCGCGGCCTACAGCGCGACGATCGCCAGCAGCCTGACCGGCAGCGGCTCGCTGACAAAGACCGATTACGGCACGCTGGCGCTGACCGGCGACAGCTCCGGCTTCACCGGCGACACCGATGTCGATGGCGGCACGCTCGAGATCACCGGCCAGCTCGCCGGCGGGGAAGCGGCACCGATCGGCAGCAGCACGGGTAGCGACGGCGCGGTCATCGTCAGCGGAACGGGGGCTCTAGTTGGGAAGAGCAACGTCCTACCTGTATGCCGGCCACTACCGGCGATGGCGCGCTGACCGTGGGAGAATGGCGGCTTGGTCAGCGACTTCTTTTAGCGGCGGTCGGATTTTAATTTTCGGCTCCACCGGCAGTGTTACGGTCAGCGGCGACAACTCGGTCTGGACGAATTCGTCCACCGTCCCTTCATCGGCTATTATGGGCACCGGCATGCTGGACCATCGCTGATGGTGGCGAAGTCAACCACCATGAGCGGCTACTGTGGGGACCGCCTCCCGACTCGGTCGGCACGGTCACGGTCACCGGTGCTGGATCGCTCTGGAACACGAGCGCGTTCAGCCTGTATGTCGGCGATGAAGGGCACGGGTACGCTGACCACAGTCGACGACGGCACCGTTAGCGTCAAATCGAGGCACTTTACCTCGCCCGGAACAGCGGGCTCCACCGGCACGCTCAACATCGGTGCGGCGGCTACGGATGCGGCGGCGGCGGCCGGCATCCTCGATGCGGACACCCTGACGTTCGTCGCCGGCGCTGGCATGCTGGTCTTCAATCACACCGATACGCGATTACGATTTCGCCGCCGCCCTCACCGGCGCCGGCACGATCGAGCATGTTGCCGGTGACACGACTTGGCGCGGACGGCTCCGCCTTCACCGGCGACACCACTATTTCCGACGGCACCGTCCGCGTCAACAGCACCCTCGGCGGCAGCGTCGGGGTCAACGGCGGCACGTTCGGCGGCTCGGGCACGCTGACCGGCTCGGTCGACGTCGCCGACGGCACGATCGCCCCCGGCAACAGCCCCGGCACGCTGATCATCGCCGGCGACCTGTCGCTGTCCTCCGCCTCGATCCTCGAATTCGAACTTGGCAGTCCGACCGGCACGGCCGGCGTCGACAGCGATCTGATCGATGGTGGGCGGCGACCTGACCCTCGACGGCACGCTGAACGTCACCGATGCGGGTGGTTTCGGCGCCGGCCTCTACCGCCTGATCGACTATGGCGGCACGCTGACCGAAACGGGCTCGACATCGGCACGGCGCCGAGCGGCTATGACAGCACCAACCTGACCGTGCAGACGGCAACGGTCGGCCAGGTCAATCTGCTGGTCGATGCGGCGCTGACCTATTTCTGGGATGGGTCGAACACCAGCGCCAACAATGTCGTCGATGGCGGCACGGGCACCTGGGATGTGAGCACCACCAACTGGACGACCTCGGACGGCAGCGTCAACGATGTCTACAATTCCTCGCAACTGCTGATCTTCGCGGGCGCCGCCGGCGTGGTGACGGTCGACGGTAGCGCCGGCGATGTCGTTCTGCAGAACGGCATGCAGTTCGCCATCGACGGCTACAGCGTCGTCGGCGACGCCATCGGGATCGACGGCGCCAACACGATCCGCGTCGGCGACGGCACGACGGCGGGCGCGGCCTACAGCGCGACGATCGCCAGCAGCCTGACCGGCAGCGGCTCGCTGACAAAGACCGATTACGGCACGCTGGTGCTGACCGGCGACAGCTCCGGCTTCACCGGCGACACCGATGTCGATGGCGGCACGCTCTCCATCACCGGTAAGCTTGTCAGCACTGAGGGAATCATCGGCAGCACCACGCGGCAGCGATGGCACGGTCACGGTGAGCGGCAAGGGCTCAAACTGGGCGAGTTATGCCCACATCTCCGTCGGCGACTCCGGCACCGGCACGTTCACAATCAGCGATGGTGGGACGGTCAGCAGTTCCTATGGCGCGATAGGCTACTATGCCGGCTCAACCGGCGCGATGACGGTGAGTGGCGACGGATCGATCTTTACAACATCCACCTTCGCTGCCGGCTTATTTCGGCGCCGCCACGCTCTACATCGCCGCTGGCGGCGTGGTCGACAGTCCCTATGGCTATATCGGGATGAATCACGATTTCACCGGCACGGTGACCGTGAGCGGCGCGGGATCGATTTGGAGGAACACGTACAGCGTCTATGTCGGCAACAACGGCGCCGGCGCGCTCACCATTGCCGACGGCGGCACCGTCAATGCCGATTTCGGCCTACAGGTCGCTGAAGATAGCGGCTCCACCGGCACGCTCAACATCGGCGCGGCGGCGACGGACCCGGCCGCTGCGGCCGGCATCCTGGATGCGGACACGCTGGCGTTCGGCGCCGGCGCCGGCACGCTGGTCTTCAACCACACCGATAGCGACTACGATTTCGCCACCGCGATCAGCGGCCCCGGCACGATCACCATCTCGCCGGCGACACGATCTTCAGCGCCGACAGCTCCGGCTTCACCGGCACACTACGTTCCGGCGGCACCGTCCGCGTCGACGGCACGCTCGGCGGCAGCGTCGCCGTCAATGGCGGCACGCTCGGCGGATCGGGCACGCTCGACGGCTCCGTCAGCGTCACCGACGGCACGATCGCCCCCGGCAACAGCCCCGGCACGCTGACCATCGCCGGCGATCTGTCGCTGTCCTCGGGCTCGACGCTCGAATTCGAACTCGGCAGCCCGACCGGCACGGCGGGCGTCGACAGCGACTGATCGATGTCGGCGGCGACCTGACCCTCGACGGCACGCTGAACGTGACCGATGCGGGCGGCTTCGGCGCCGGCCTCTATCGTCTGGTCGACTATGGCGGCACGCTGACCGATAACGGGCTCGACATCGGCACGGCGCCGAGCGGCTATGACAGCACCAACCTGACCGTGCAGACGGCGACGGTGGGCCAGGTCAACCTGCTGGTCGATGCGGCGCTGACCTATTTCTGGGATGGGTCGAACACCAGCGCCAACAATGTCGTCGATGGCGGCACGGGCACCTGGGATGTGAGCACCACCAACTGGACGACCTCGGACGGCAGCGTCAACGATGTCTACAATTCCTCGCAACTGCTGATCTTCGCGGGCGCCGCCGGCGTGGTGACGGTCGACGGTAGCGCCGGCGATGTCGTTCTGCAGAACGGCATGCAGTTCGCCATCGACGGCTACAGCGTCGTCGGCGACGCCATCGGGATCGACGGCGCCAACACGATCCGCGTCGGCGACGGCACGACGGCGGGCGCGGCCTACAGCGCGACGATCGCCAGCAGCCTGACCGGCAGCGGCTCGCTGACAAAGACCGATTACGGCACGCTGGTGCTGACCGGCGACAGCTCCGGCTTCACCGGCGACACCGATGTCGATGGCGGCACGCTCTCCATCACCGGTAAGCTTGTCAGCACTGAGGGAATCATCGGCAGCACCACCGGCAGCGATGGCACGGTCACGGTGAGCGGCAAGGGCTCAAACTGGGCGAGTTATGCCCACATCTCCGTCGGCGACTCCGGCACCGGCACGTTCACAATCAGCGATGGTGGGACGGTCAGCAGTTCCTATGGCGCGATAGGCTACTATGCCGGCTCAACCGGCGCGATGACGGTGAGTGGCGACGGATCGATCTTTACAACATCCACCTTCGCTGCCGGCTTTTTCGGCGCCGCCACGCTCGACATCGCCGCTGGCGGCGTGGTCGACAGTTCGTATGGCTATATCGGGATGAATGACGATTCCACCGGCACGGTGACCGTGAGCGGCGCGGGATCGATTTGGAGGAACACGTACAGCGTCTATGTCGGCAACAACGGCGCCGGCGCGCTCACCATTGCCGACGGCGGCACCGTCAATGCCGATTCCGGCCTACAGGTCGCTGTAAATAGCGGCTCCACCGGCACGCTCAACATCGGCGCGGCGGCGACGGACCCGGCCGCTGCGGCGGGCATCCTGGATGCGGACACGCTGGCGTTCGGCGCCGGCGCCGGCACGCTGGTCTTCAACCACACCGATAGCGACTACGATTTCGCCACCGCGATCAGCGGCGCCGGCACGATCGACCATCTCGCCGGCGACACGATCTTCAGCGCCGACAGCTCCGGCTTCACCGGCGACACCACGATTTCCGACGGCACCGTCCTCGTCGACGGCACGCTCGGCGGCAGCGTCGCCGTCAATGGCGGCACGCTCGGCGGATCGGGCACGCTGGACGGCTCCGTCAGCGTCACCGACGGCACGATCGCCGCCGGCAACAGCCCCGGCACGCTGACCATCGCCGGCGATCTGTCGCTGTCCTCGGGCTCGATCCTCGAATTCGAACTCGGCAGCCCGACCGGCACGGCGGGCGTCGACAGCGATCTGATCGTGGTGGGCGGCGACCTGACCCTCGACGGCACGCTGAACGTGACCGATGCGGGCCGCTTCGGCGCCGGCCTCTATCGTCTGGTCGACTATGGCGGCACGCTGACCGATAACGGGCTCGACATCGGCACGGCGCCGAGCGGCTATGACAGCACCAACCTGACCGTGCAGACGGCGACGGTGGGCCAGGTCAATCTGCTGGTCGATGCGGCGCTGACCTATTTCTGGGATGGGTCGAACACCAGCGCCAACAATGTCGTCGATGGCGGCACGGGCACCTGGGATGTGAGCACCACCAACTGGACGACCTCGGACGGCAGCGTCAACGATGTCTACAATTCCTCGCAACTGCTGATCTTCGCGGGCGCCGCCGGCGTGGTGACGGTCGACGGTAGCGCCGGCGATGTCGTTCTGCAGAACGGCATGCAGTTCGCCATCGACGGCTACAGCGTCGTCGGCGACGCCATCGGGATCGACGGCGCCAACACGATCCGCGTCGGCGACGGCACGACGGCGGGCGCGGCCTACAGCGCGACGATCGCCAGCAGCCTGACCGGCAGCGGCTCGCTGACAAAGACCGATTACGGCACGCTGGTGCTGACCGGCGACAGCTCCGGCTTCACCGGCGACACCGATGTCGATGGCGGCACGCTCGAGATCACCGGCCAGCTCGCCGGCGGAAGCGGCACGATCGGCAGCAGCACGGGCAGCGACGGCACGGTGATTGTCACAGGGACGGGGGCGAGCTGGACGAACGCGTCCTATCTGTACCTCGGCGCTTCTGGCGCCGCCACGCTCACCATTGAGAACGGCGGTGCGGTCAGCAATACGTATAGCTATATCAGCGACGCTTCCGGCTCCACCAGCACGGTGACGGTGAGCGGTGCATACTCGACCTGGACGAACGCGTCCTACCTGTATCTCGGCATTTCCGGGACCGCCACGCTGACCATCGCTGATGGCGGAGCGGTCAGCGATACGAGCGGCTATGTCGCGTATGGTTTCAGCTCCACCGGTGCGGTGATGGTGAGCGGCGCCAATTCAAAATGGACCAATAGCGGCGACCTCTCTGTCGGCTATGACGGCACCGGCACGCTGACCCTTTCCGATGGCGGTACGGTTGAGGTCGATGGTGCACTCTATCTCGCCCGGAACACGGGCTCGACGGGCACGCTTAACATCGGCGCGGCAGCGACGGATGCGGCGGCCGCGGCCGGTACGCTCGATGCGGACACGCTGACCTTCGGCGCCGGCACCGGCACACTGGTCTTCAACCACACCGATACGGACTACGAATTCAACACGGCGATCAGCGGCGACGGCACGATCGACCATCTCGCCGGCGACACGATCTTCAGCGCCGACAGCTCCGGCTTCACCGGCGACACCTATGCCGATGGCGGCACGCTCGAGATCACCGGCCAGCTCGGCGGCGGGGACGCCACTATAGGCAGCAGCACGGGCACTGACGGCATGGTGACCGTGACCGGCACCGGATCCGAGTGGTCGCTCTCGTCCTACCTCTATGTCGGCTATGACGGCGCAGGCACCCTCATCATCGAAGATGGCGGCTCGGTCAGTGGCATGATCGGTTATCTCGGGACCGATGTTGGCTCCACCGGCGCGGCAACGGTGCGCGGCGATGGATCGGCCTTGACAACATCGCTGGAGATGTTTGTCGGGCTTGGCGGCAATGGCACGCTGACGATCGAGGACGGCGGGGTGGTCAGCAGTTCGGGCGGCTACATCGCCTCCGAGGCCGACTCCGCCGGCACGGTTCTGGTCAGCGGCGTGGGATCGGAATGGACGGATCACGTTGACCTCTATGTCGGTCTTCACGGCACTGGAACGCTCGTCATCGAGGATGGCGGATCGGTCAGCAACTCTTACGGCCTGGTCGGCTATTATTCCGGCTCGACCAGCACCGTGTCGGTAAGCGACGCTGAATTCGATCTGGACCAGTACTGCGGATGTGTCGGTGGGCTACTTTGGCACGGGCACGCTCACCATCACCGATGGCGGCAAGGTCAGCGTCGACGACGAAGTGTTTCTCGCCCGCTATGCCGGCTCCACCGGCACGATCGCCATCGGCGCGGCGGCGACGGATGCGGCGGCCGCGGCGGGCATGCTCGACGCGGACCTGCTGCAATTCGGCGAGGGCACCGGCACGCTGGTGTTCAACCATACCGACACCGGTTACAGCTTCGCTGCGGCGATCAGCGGCATCGGCACCATCAGCCATCTCGCCGGCGTCACCATGCTGAGCGCCGACAGTTCCGGCTTCACCGGCACATCGACGGTCTCCGGCGGCAGCTTCCTCGTCAACGGTACGCTTGGCGGCAGCATCGATGTGACCGGCGGCACGCTCGGCGGATCGGGAATGGTGGGCGTGATGACGATCGCCTCCGGCGGCACGCTTGCGCCGGGCAACTCGATCGACACGCTGAGTGCGTCCAGCGCGACCTTCTCCGCCGGCTCCACCTATGAGGTCGAACTGGCCGATGGCGGCTTCGTCGCCGGCACCGACAACGATCTGCTGGATGTCTCGGGCGCCGTCACCATCGATGGCGGCACGGTCCATGTGACGGCCGAGAACGGCACCGATGACGGCTCGACCTATTCGCCGGGGACCTACACCATCATCTCGGCGGCGGGCGGCGTCACCGGCACCTTCACCGATCTGACCGACGACTACGCCTTCCTCGACTTCACGCTCGGCTATGGCGCGAGCGAGGTGACGCTCAACTCGTCCCTTACGGCGACGAGCTTCTGCCTTGGCGGCATGACCGCCAATCAGTGCGCAACCGGCGATGGCGCCTTCAGCCTCGGATCGGGCGACAGCGTCTTCGACGCGCTGCTGGGCCTGTCGGCGGCGCAGGCGCCGGACGCGCTCGACCATCTGTCCGGCGAGATCCACGCCTCGCTGCGGGCGATGCTGCTGGATGACAGCCGGTTTGCGCGGCAGGCGACGATGGACCGTGTGCGCACGGCGCTGGACGGGGATGACGGCGTTGGCGGCTCCGGCACTGAGGACGGACAGCGGCCGGGGACAGGCCCGATCTGGGGCGGGAGCGTCGGCGCGTGGGGCAAGTGGGACGGCGACGGCAATGCGGCGGCGCTCGATCGGCGGCTGGGCGGCATCATGATGGGCGGCGACGGCGAGCCGTTCGACGACGCCCGCTTCGGCCTGATGGCCGGATACAGCCGCTCGCTGGTGGATGTCGACGAGCGCGATTCCTCGGCCACGGTCGACAGCTACAGCCTCGGCGCCTATGGCGGAGCCCGCTGGAACGCCTTCACCCTGAGCGGCGGTCTGGGCTTTGGCTGGCACGAGATCGAGACGGCGCGCTCGGCGGTCTTCTCGGGCTTCTCCGACAGCCTCGATGCATCCTACAGCGCCCGCACGGTTCAGGCCTGGGGCGAAGCGTCCTACAGCCTGGAGGCGTGGGGAGGGCGGTTCGATCCGTTCGTCAACCTCTCCTATGTGAACCTCGTCACCGACGGCTTCACCGAGAACGGCGGCGCGGCGGCGCTGACGGTGGCGTCGGGCACGGTGGAGGCGGCGTTCAGCCATCTCGGCGTGCGCACCAGGGCCGATCTGACGATCGGCGACAGGACGGCCACGCTGCGGACCACGATCGCCTGGCGTCATGGCTTCGTCGGCACGCCGACCACGCAGATGCGCTTTGCCTCCGGCGGCGACGCCTTCATCATTGCCGGGGTACCGCAGGCGGGCGACGCGCTGGTGATGGGCGCCGAACTGGACATGGAGATCGGCAGCAACGCCACGCTCGGCCTTGGCTATGAAGGCCTGCTCGGCACCGGCCTGCAGGATCACTCCGCCCGGCTCGACCTCAAGGTGCGCTTCTGACCACACCATCATCCACGAGCGGCGAAATCAGGACATCGCGCCTGCCGCTCCAGTTCCGGGGCTTCGGCCCTTTTTCCTCCAACGTGAGACCATGATATGTTGAACACACGATCCCTCGCCGCAACTCTGGCCGCGCTTGCCGCTCTGAGTCTCTCCTCCGCCATTTCCGCTGCCCAGGAGGTGACCTTGCCGGGCAACGCGTCGAGTCTTCGCGAGTCGCATGGCGATTGGCAGGTGGCATGCGCGACTAAACAGGGTGCGGTGCGTTGCGCCATGTCGCAGACCCAGCTGCGTGGCCAGGATCGACAGCGCGTTCTGACCGTCGAACTGAGCAGCTCCGGCGACGGCAATGCGCTCAAGGGCCTCATGGTCATGCCGTTCGGACTCAGCCTGGACGATGGCGTGATCCTCACGCTCGACGACAATGCCGAGCTGCCCTCGCGCTCCTTCTCGACCTGTCTCCCTGCCGGGTGCCTGGTGCCGCTTGCTTTCGACCCCGAGACGGCCGCCGCCCTGCGATCGGGAAAGGTCCTCAAGGTCAATGCCACGGCAGACGGCGGCGATGATTTGGTCCTGTCGGTCTCGCTCAAGGGGTTCTCGAGCGCCTATGACCGTGTTCTGTCACTGATGGAATAGCACCGGCTCTGCGCGGCGCCCGCCGGACGGTGGCCGCGCCCCGATCAATCTCGTCTGGCGTGACCGATGGGATTGATCGGATGATGCGCATGCGGCTCTGGTCACGAAGTCTTAACCAAGCCAAATCCAACTCCTTTGCCCGCCGCTCGCCGTTAAAGCCGGTTTAACAGCCGGATGTTTCAATCGACGGCGGAAACACTGGGCAGACATCCATGGCAAAACGATATCGTCGGCGATTTCTGGCCATGAAGACGCAGGTCCGCGAAGTGCTGTCGCGGCTGAGCGCCGACAATTTCGACGAAGAGACGGCCCGTCAGTTGCGCAGCGAGCGCGTCGGCGAGCTGATGCAGAACCTGATGCCGTTCACTGTATCCAACGTGGTGACGGCGCTGTTTATAGCCATCTGGTTCATCGACCATGGCGTCAACACGATGCTGATGCTCTGGGCGGCCGCTCATGTGACGGTTTCGATGGTCAGTCTC
The DNA here is from genome assembly GCA_963773525.1 of uncultured Alphaproteobacteria bacterium. Taxonomy (GTDB): domain Bacteria; phylum Pseudomonadota; class Alphaproteobacteria; order Rhizobiales; family Rhizobiaceae; genus Notoacmeibacter. The sequence goes on from CAVZBM010000004.1 coordinate 9,815, forward strand.
GTGACGCGTCTCAGGAGGGGTTCGAGGCCCTATTCCGGATCGCCGCGCACGACCCGGCGGATCGTCTATCACACGGCCTTTACCGCTGCGCTTTGGTCGACCTGCTTCTACATTCTATTGCCGGTCGCGCGGGGTCACGATCTTCTGATTCTGAACGGCCTTGCCGTCGGCGGCGTCATTCTCGGTCCGACGGTGCTCTATCCCGTTCCGCAGGCGGCGCTTGTGTGGCTGGCCATGTCTGCGACGCTCAATACGGGCGCGTTCCTGCTTTCCGGCGACCGTCATGTCGTAGCCGCTGCGATCATGAACATCGCCTTCACCTTCATCGCCGGCCTCCACTGCCTGCGCCAGACCTACCACATGACGAACCAGTTCGCGGCGCGTCAGTCGCTCCAGGAAAAGCAGGACATGATCGCGCTGCTTCTCAAGGAGTATGAGGATGGCGTCCGCACATGGCCTTGGGAGTGCGATAGCTATGGTCGCGCGACCCGCGTGCCGGAGGCGATTGAGAAGCTTCTGGCACGGTCATCGGTCGAACGGAGCTGGACGATCAAGGATATCGTCAGGGTAGGCGACAGAAAGGTCAGCGCCAGCCTGCGAAACGCATTTGAAGATCTCCTGAAGAAGCCGGCCAAGTTCCACGATCTTCTCGTGCCGTTCGATGTTGCGGCGGATCAGACGCTCTGGTTCAACGTAAGTGGCAAGCCCCTGTTCAAGGCAGACGGCGAGTTTCTCGGCTATCGCGGCCTGATCAGCGACGTCACGGAGACCAAGCTGGCGGAGGATCGGGTCCGTTTCCTGGCGACGCACGACGTACTGACAGGACTTCCGAACCGGACACTCATTACCGAGGAAGCTGCGGAGTGGATCGCGCGGCAGCGGCCCTTCGCCTGTCTTCATGTCGATCTGGACCGATTCAAGCTGGTCAATGATTCCCTCGGCCACGCCGCCGGTGACGAGCTTCTGAAGACCGTGGGTCGCCGGCTTCAGGATTGCGTCGACGAGGCCGGCGGCGATGGAATCTGCGCCCGCGTCGGCGGGGACGAGTTCCTGGCGGCTTTACCGCTCGACACCGGCACGAAAGGCGGCAGGACGGACGCCGGCGCCAATGATCTGTCGCGGCGGATCGTTCGCGCCCTTGCCGAACCGTTCGAACTGGAAGCCGGCACGGTGACCATCGGTGGATCGGTGGGCTATGCCGTTTTCCCCGACGATGCCGAAACCTTCGCCGAATTGAGCAAGCGGGCCGACCTCGCTCTCTACAGGGCCAAGGGCGACGGCCGCGGCCGGTTCAAGCGTTACATCGACGGCATGGACCGGCGGGCGCAGAATCGCAAGAACCTGGAGGCCAGCCTGCGTGGGGCCATCGCTCACGATGAACTCACTCTCGCCTACCAACCCATCATTCATCTGGCGACGGGACGGGTGACGGCGGCCGAAGCGCTGCTCCGGTGGCATAGTCCAGACCACGGCCGGATCGGCCCCGATGTCTTCATTCCGATTGCCGAAGAGAGCGGCCTGATCTGTGAAATCGGCGAATGGGTTCTTCGCCAGGCCTGTACGGAGGGTGCCTCATGGGCGCGTCCGGTATCACTGGCGGTCAACGTCTCGGCGAGGCAGCTATTGCAGGATGATTTCGCGGAGATAGTGCTCGCAATCCTTCAGGAGACCGGGTTCGCACCGGAACTTCTGGAACTGGAATTGACCGAAACGGTCTTTCTCGGTGACGTCGAGCGCGCGCTTGTAGCCATCGAACGCCTCCGCGAGCACGGCGTCAGGATTAGCCTCGACGACTTCGGCACCGGCTATTCGTCGCTTAGCTATCTGCAGTCCTTCGCCTTCGACAAGATCAAGATCGACAAATCCTTCATCGCCAGTCTGGAGCGGCAGGAGATCGCCGGCGGCCGCGCACGCGGCGACACGCTGGTGCGCGCCATCATCGGGTTGAGCAGGACCCTCGAGGTGCCGGTCACGGCGGAAGGAATCGAGGAGGACTGGCAGGCCGAGGAGCTTCGCGGCCTGGGGTGCGAATATGGGCAGGGCTATCTGTTCTCTCGCCCGGTATCGGCCACCGAACTGCGCGGCATGGCCGGTCTCGAGGGACGGGCGCTTTCGGCAAAATCGGACTGCCTCCGCCGCATCGCTTGATCCAGCTTGAAATCCTGTTCGATCGCGCGCAGAGGTTCGCCCAGCGGAACCCTTTGGTCGCTTTGCTTCGCAGGCATCGCCGGATAGGGTTTTCGGAAATCCCCGATCTCGGAGTTTTGAATGGTCCCGACGGCGGAGTTGCACTGTCATATCGAAGGGGCGGTCAGCCCATCTCTCGCTCGAGAGCAGGCGCGGATTCATAATGTGGATCTTGATGCGGTTCTCGATAGCGACCGCTATCGACGCCGCGACTTTCTCGGCTTCCTCGACAGCTACGATATCGTTGCCAACCTGTTCCGGACCCGCGAGGATTTCGAGCGGCTCGCCTTCAGTCACTACGCGACGCTGGCCGGGCAGGGCTGCCTCTATGCCGAAATCTTCGCCTCGCCCGCCCATGCGGAGGCGGTGGGCCTTGGCCCGCACGATTATCTGGAGGGTCTGGCGTCCGGCCTCGCCCGCTCGACCGAAGAGCATGGGATCGAGGGGCGGATCATTGTCATCGGTGTGCGGCAGTTCGGTCCGGAGGCGGTGGAGACCGCCGCGAAAACGGCGGTGGAATGCGGCATCGATGTCGTGACCGGATTCGGCATGGCCGGCAACGAGATGGTCGGGCGCCCACGCGACTACAGCAAGGCGTTCCGCGTCGCACGGGACGGCGGCCTTCGTCTCACCTGCCATGCCGGCGAATGGGCCGGCCCCGAGGGCATCCGGGAAACGCTCGACGCGCTGGGGGTTGAACGGCTGGGTCACGGCGTGCGCGCTGCCGAATCCGACGATCTGGTCCAACGCATCGCCGATGAAGGCATCGTGCTCGAGGTCTGTCCCGGCTCCAACATCTCGCTCGGCGTCTATGAGCGGTTCGAGGATCACCCATTGCCCAAGCTGATCGAGGCCGGCTGCCGCGTGACGTTGAACTCCGATGACCCGCCTCACTTCCAGACCAGCCTCGCCCATGAATACAGGATTGCCGACGAGGTGTTCGGCCTCCCGAGGCAGACGCTGCGCCAGATTACCCGCACGGCGCTGGAGGCGGCGTTCGTTGACGAGGAAACGCGTACTCGCCTCCTTGAGCGGCTGCACGCTTCGCCCTAGACCCTTTCAGGACCAGATCGGATCAATTCTGTTTCTCGTCCGGGGCGGCGATCGGCGAGGAGGGCAGCGCAGCGCGTAGCGGGACTACGGGCCAGCGGGCCGACACAGTGGGCGCCCGCCGGACGGAAACCCGAAGGGTCGGCCGATCCGGCCCAATTCCATCGGGCTTTGGCTTGGCCGTATTGCAATACGCCCTTCGCCCAAGCCCTCGACCTTGAACCAGATCGGCTCCGGCAGAATGGTTCAATCTGATCCTGAAAGGGTCTAGCCTTTGGCGTCGGACAGCTGGAGAATGAGAATGAACGAGCATGCGGGGACGGTCACGGTGGTGGATCATCCACTGGTCCAGCACAAGCTGACGATCATGCGCAAGAAACAGACGTCGACGGCCGGCTTTCGCCGCCTGCTGCGCGAGATTTCCCTGCTGCTCTGCTACGAGGTGACGCGCGGTCTGGAGATTACCTATGAGCGCATCGAGACTCCTCTGGAGCCGATGGATGCGCCGACGCTGGAAGGCAAGAAGCTCGTCTTCGCCTCCGTGCTCCGCGCCGGCAACGGCCTGCTGGAGGGGATGCTCGATCTGGTGCCGGCCGCCCGGGTCGCCCATATCGGCCTCTACCGCGATCATGAGACGCTGCAACCGGTCCACTATTTCTTCAAGGCGCCGAGCGATCTGGCCAACCGTCTCGTCATCGTCGTCGACCCGATGCTGGCGACCGCCAATTCGGCGGTGGCGGCGGTCGACAAGCTGAAGGCGGAGGGCGCGACCAATCTTCGCTTCCTGTGTCTGCTCGCTGCGCCCGAAGGGATCAAGCGGTTCACCGAAGCGCACCCCGACGTGCCGGTCTTCACCGCATCGATCGACAGCTACCTCAACGAGAAGGGCTATATCGTGCCGGGTCTCGGCGACGCCGGGGATCGCATGTACGGCACGAAGTAGGCAGACCAAGTGCCTGTGGCAACTCACGAAATCGCGGCAGGCCGACTCTCTTCGTCAACGCGTTGAATCGATCTCTAAGCGTCCTGAATCGCTTTCTGAAGACGCTCGCTTCCTCGGGCGGCCGCCCTTGGCTTCCTCAGCCCGTGATCCGTTCCGAGACGGCTGGCGGGACTTCGCCATCGCGCCGGCGCACCGCCTCGCGAACACGCTTTTCGGCCTTCCGGAAGCCGGCCTCGTCGCGGGCGTGGATCCGGCAGAGGGGAGCCTTGCCGTCCCAGTCGCGCCCGGCGATGTGGCTCAGCCCGACTGCGTGATCGATATCGTCCTGCGGACGCGTCCGGCCGCCGCCAAGTTCGATGACGGCGAGACCGAGCTCGCGCGTGTCGAAGGCGAGGTGTCCGGCGAGGCCGTCCGTATCGTCCAACGTCATGTCGCGGACGAACGGGGCTATAGGCAGATGGTCGTCCATCCGTTCGATGAAGTCGACGGGTCCGCCGAGCGCCGAGACCATCCGTCCGAACCGCTCCAGAGCGGCGCCGGACGTCAGCGCCTCCTCGGCCTTGTGGCGGCCATTGTCGATCGTCTCGGCGAGGCCGACGATGACCAGCATCTCCGCCGCGAGCGCCAGCGTGATCTCGCGCAGGCGCGGCTCGCTGCCATCGTCCTTCAGCAGATTGACCGCGCTGCGGATCTCGACCGCGTTGCCGGCTGCGCGCGCCAGCGGATGGTCCATGTCGGTCAGGAGCGCCACCGTCGGCATGCCGGCGCCGTTGGCGACCTCGACGAGGCTTTTCGCCAGTTCCCGCGCGGCGTCGGCACTGGCCATGAACGCGCCGGAGCCGACCTTGACGTCGAGCACGAGGCCCTTCAGCCCGGCCGCCAGCTTCTTGGAGAGGATCGAAGCAGTGATCAGCGGCACGCTCTCGACCGTGGCGGTGACGTCGCGGACGCCGTAGACGATCTTGTCGGCCGGGGCCAGCGATCCGGTCTGGCCGATGATGGCGCAGCCGACTTCCCTGACGACGCGGCGGAAGGTCTCGTCGTCCGGCTTGACGTCATAGCCGGGAATGGATTCGAACTTGTCCAGCGTGCCGCCCGTATGGCCGAGGCCGCGTCCGGAGATCATCGGAACATAGCCGCCGCAGGCGGCGACGATCGGGCGCGAGGGCGAGGCTGACATTGTCGCCGACGCCGCCCGTCGAATGCTTGTCGACGACGGCGGGTCCGAGATCGCTCCAGTCGAGAACGGTGCCGGAATCACGCATGGCGATGGTCAGTCCGACGGCTTCGTCGCGGCTCATGCCGTTCAGGAAGACCGCCATGGCGAAGGCGGCGATCTGCCCTTCGGTGACGCTTTCGTCCATCACCCCGGCGATGAACTCGCCGATGGCGGCAGGTTCGAGCGGGCGCCGGTCACGCTTGGCGCGAATGAATTCCTGCGGCAGCATGTCAGTAGCCCGAACCGGCGGTTTCGGCGCTCTTGCCGCCATCGGCGACCGCCAGAAGATCCGCCAGCACGCTGGAGGCGCCGATGCGGAAGGTCTTCGGCGTCACCCAGCCGTCGCCCATCATCCTTTCCGCCAGATCGGCATAGGCTTTCGCGTCGCTGAAGCTGCGCACGCCGCCGGAGACCTTGAGGCCGCCCCTGCCAGCGGCGCGGATCGCTTCGAGCATGGCTTCGGCGGCTTCCAGCGTGGCTCCGGTCTTCACCTTTCCCGTTGAGGTCTTGACGAAGTCGGCGCCGCCGGACAGCGCCGCGCCGGCCAAAAGCTGCACATCGTCGAGATCGCGCGAGCATGCCGGTCTCCAGGATCGTCTTGACGGTCAGGCCGCCGGCGGCCTCCTTCACCTGGCGGACTGAATAGGTGACGGAATGGGGATCGGTCGGGCCGGCTCTCATAGTCGACGACCATGTCGATTTCGGTCGCGCCGCCGGCGAGGGCGAGGCGGATCTCGCGCAGCGTCTCGTCCCAGGGCTGGCGGCCGCTCGGGAAGTTGACGACACACGCGATCTGGATGTGCGATCCCTTCAGGGCGAGGGCGCAGCGCCTGACATGGTCCGGCCAGACGCATACCGCGGCGACCGGACCGTGCTTCGTGCGCGCCTTCTCCAGGACGATGTCGACCTTGTTGGCGGGACGATCGTCGGAAAGTTCGGTGAGGTCGAGGCAGCCGATCAGCTTCCTGGCGTAGTCGGCATCCGAAATCTGGGTCATGCTCGGTTCTGCTTTGTTCCAGGGTCTCATTTCGGCAGGTCGGAAAACGCCATCGGCAGTAGATCGCCGAGCGTGACCGTTTGCACGACGCCGTTCTGATCGCACAGATGAATCGCGGTCCGTGCCGTGCCGAATTCCGCCAGCCGTTGACGGCAACCGCCGCATGGCGTGATGCGGTCCATCTTCCGCGCCACCACGGCCACCTCCTGCAGGCAGCCCGGCTCCGCATCGCCGGCCATCACCATGTGGGCGAGGGCGGAGGTCTCCGCGCACCAGCCCTCCGGATAGGAGACGTTCTCCATATTGGCGCCGCAGAAGGTGCGGCCGTCGACCGTCCGCAGGGCGGCGCCGACCGCGAAATCGGAATAGGGGGCGTAGGCCTGCTCCATCGCCTCGCGCGCCAGCCTGAACAGATCATCGGCGGACATTTCAGCGCTCCTTGGTGTAGGGCACGCCGCCGGCGCGCGGCGGCTCGGCGCGGCCGATGAAGCCGGCGAGCAGGATCACCGTCAGCACATAGGGCAGGGCCTGGATGAACTGCACCGGCACTGCGCCGATCCCGGGCAGGCTCGTGCCCTGCAGGCGGATGGCGGCGGCGTCGAGAAAGCCGAACAGCAGGCAGGCGAACATCACCGGCACCGGCCGCCATTTGGCGAAGATCAGCGCGGCGAGCGCGATATAGCCCTTGCCGGCGGTCATGTTGTTGTTGAACCCGCCCGACTGGCTGATGGCGAGATAGGTGCCGGCGACGCCGCAGAGGATGCCGCAGATGATCACCGCCTCATAGCGCAGCCCGACGACCGAGATGCCGGCGGTGTCGACCGCCGCGGGATTTTCGCCGACCGCTCGGAGGCGCAGGCCGAAGCGCGTCCGGAACAGCACCCACCAGGTGATCGGCACCATGGCGAAGGCGATATAGACGAGGATCGAATGGCCGAGGAAAAGTTCCTGCACGATCGGCCCGATGATCGGGATGTCCCGCAGCTCGGCGGCGAAAGCGGGTTCGCTTGCCGATGAAGCGTTCGCCCGGCGGACAGCTGCGGCGTGCGTCCGCCCTGGCCGAACCAGGCCTGGCCGAGCAGCACCGTCGCGCCCGCCGCGACGAAATTGAGCGCGACGCCGGAGACGATCTGGTTGCCGCGCGCCGTGATCGACGCGAAACCGTGCACCAGGCCGAACAGCACCGAGACGACGATGCCGAGGAGGAGCCCGGCATAGGCCGAGCCGGTGATCGAGGCGCCGACGCCGGCGGCGAAGGCGGCGGCCAGCATCTTGCCCTCGAGGCCGATGTCGAAGATGCCGGCCCGCTCCGAATAGAGACCGGCCAGGGCCGCCAGCAGCAGCGGCGTCGACAGGCGCAGCGTCGAGTCGAGGATCAGCAGCGTGGCGTTGAAGTCCATCAGGCGGTGCCCTCCGCCTGCGGGGCGAGCCCGCGCCGGTGCATGGACGAGAACAATCGCGCGAGCCGCGGCCGGAACATGTGCTCCAGCGCCCCGGCGAACAGGATGACGAGACCCTGGATGACGACGATCATGTCACGCGTGATGGTCGGCATGTCGAAGGCCAGTTCGGCCCCGCCCTGGTAGAGCATGCCGAACAGGATCGCCGCCAGCACGATGCCGACCGGATGGTTGCGGCCCATCAGCGCCACCGCGATGCCGACGAAGCCGGCGCCCTGGACGATGTCGAGCGTCAGCCGGTGGAGGTCGCCCATCACCGGGTTGAGCGCCATCAGGCCGGCCAGGCCGCCGGAGATCATCATCGCGATGATGACGGTCCGCGCGGGATTGATGCCGGCATATTTCGCGGCCGAGGGCGAAAGGCCCATCGTCCGGATGCCGTAGCCGAACCGCGTGCGCCAGATCAGCACCCAGACCAGGAAGCAGCAGAGAAGGGCGACGAAGAAGGACAGGTTGAGCGGCGTGCTGCGCACATTGGCGCCGAAGAGGTTGAGCAGGTCGGTCATCTTCGGCAGATAGCCGCCCTCGGCGAACCTGGCCGTCTCCGGCGCCATCTGCCCGACCGGCCGCAGCCAGTCGACGAGCAGCCAGTTCATCAGCGACGCGGCGATGAAGTTGAACATGATCGTGGTGATCACGACGTGGCTGCCGCGCTTGGCCTGCAGATAGCCGGGCAGGAAGCCCCACGCCGCGCCGAAACCGGCGCCCATGACGATCGCCGCCGGCAGAACCAGCCACCAGGGCACATAGGCGCCGAGCCACAGGCAGGCGAGGGCGACGCCGAGGCCGCCGATCAGCGCCTGGCCCTCCGAGCCGATATTGAACAGGCCGCAATGGATGGCGACGGCGACCGACAGGCCGGTGAAGATGAAGTTGGTCGCATAGAAGAGCGTGAAGCCGATCCCCCGGGCCGAGCCGAAGGCGCCATTGATCATCAGCCACGCCGCCTCGAACGGGTTTTCGCCGACGGCGACGACCACGAGCCCGGAGACGATGAAGGCGACCGCCAGGTTGATCGCCGGCAGCAGAACGTAATTGGCCCATGGCGGCAGCGTGTTTGTCATGCTCGTTCGGTCTCCCCGCGAAGAGATGAATGGCGGGTGCCCTCTCACGGCCGTTCTCCCGGCACGAGCGTTTCGGCCGGCGCCTGTCCCGGCGCGACATCGACGATCGAGGGATCCGGCTCGTCGTGCCGTTCGCCGCCATCGGTGACGCCGGCCATCAGCAGGCCGAGTTCGCCCTCGGTCGCGTCCGGCGACCGCTCGCCGACAACCTGCCCGTCGAACATCACCAGGATCCGGTCGGAGAGGGCGCGGATCTCGTCCAGTTCGACCGAGACCAGCAGGATCGCCTTGCCGGCGTCGCGCATCTCGACGATGCGGCGGTGGATGAACTCGATCGCGCCGACATCGACGCCTCGCGTCGGCTGGCCGATGAGCAGGACGTCCGGGTCGCGCTCCATCTCGCGCGCCAGGACGATCTTCTGCTGATTGCCGCCGGAGAAATTGGCCGTCTTCAGCCGGCAGTCCGGCGGACGGATGTCGTATTGCTCGATCCGCTCGCGGGCATGGTCGCGGATCGCCGAGATCGACAGGAACGGGCCGTTCCCGAAGGCCGGATTGGTGTGATAGCCGAGGATCGCGTTCTCGTTCTCCTCGAAGGCAGTACGAGACCCATGTGATGGCGATCCTCGGGCACATGGGCCAGACCCTCCGTCGCGCAGGCTCGCCGGATCCAGCGCATCATAGTCGAGACGCTTGCCGTTGAGTTCGACGCTGCCCGATGTCGGCCGCCGGATGCCGGCAATGGTCTCGATCAGGTGCGACTGACCATTGCCGGCGACGCCGGCGATGCCGACGATCTCGCCGGCGCGGATTTCGAAGCTGACATCCTTGACCATTGCGCACGTTGCGGCTGTCGCGGACCGTCAGGTTGCGGACCGACGAGCTTGGTGCCGGCCGGCCGCGAGGCCGCCTTGTCGACGCGCAGCAGCACGCGGCGGCCGACCATCTTCTCGGCGATCGCCTCGACGGAGGTCTCGGCGGTCGTCTCGGTGCCGACGATCCGGCCCTGCCGCATCACCGATACGGTGTCGGTGACGGCCATGATCTCGCGCAGCTTGTGGGTGATCAGGATCACCGTTTTGCCTTCGTCGCGCAGGCGGTGGAGGATGCGGAACAGGTGGTCGGCCTCGGCCGGGGTGAGGACGCCGGTCGGCTCGTCGAGGATCAGGATATCGGCGCCGCGATAGAGCGCCTTGAGGATTTCGACACGCTGCTGCAGCCCGACCGGCAGGTCCTCGATCACCGCGTCTGGATCGACCTCCAGCGCATAATCCTTTTCGAGCCGCTTGAGCTCGGCACGGGCGCGGGCGATGCCGCGCGCGCAGCAGCGCCGCGCCCTCGGCGCCCAGCATGACGTTTTCGAGAACGGTGAAATTGTGGACCAGCATGAAGTGCTGGTGGACCATGCCGATGCCGAGATCGATCGCCGCCTGGCTGTGCGGGATCGAGACCCGCTTGCCGCCGACCTCGATCGAGCCGCTATCGGCCTGGTAGAAGCCGTAGAGAATGCTCATCAGCGTCGATTTGCCGGCGCCGTTCTCTCCGACGATGCCGTGGATCGTGCCCCTGCGGACGCTGAGGTCGATGTCGCGATTGGCCTGGACGGCCCCGAAGCTCTTGGAGATACCGCGCAGGCGGATCGCCGGCGGAGGGTCGGCCGCAACGTTCTGTTCGACGGGACTATCCGTCATCGTCCGCCTGGCCCTTGCAACGTGGAAAGACTGTTCGTTCTGAAAGAAATGCCGGAGCGGCGGGCCGCTCCGGCATTGTCTGCTATGCGATCAGTACGGGCAGTTGCTGTCGGTCATCATAGTCGTGCACATCGATGTCGCCGGAGGCGATCTTCTGCTTGGCCTCGTCCACGGCGGCCGTCATCTCGGGGGTTACGAGATCCTTGTTGTTGTCGTCCATCGCGACGCCGACGCCTTCCTCGGCGACGCCGAGGTTGACCAGGCCGGTATCATGAATTGCCCTCCTGCGCGTCCTTGAACGCGTTATAGACGGCATTGTCGACGCGCTTCAGCATCGACGTCAGCACGTGGCCCGGCTGCTCTCCGTTCTGGTTGGAGTCGACGCCGATGCCGAGCTTGCCGGCATCCGCAGCCGCCTGAAGGACGCCGATGCCGGTGCCGCCGGCCGCGTGGAAGATGACGTCCGCGCCACTCTCGATCTGGCTCTTGGCGAGTTCGCCGCCCTTGACCGGGTCGTTCCAGGCTGCCGGCGTGGTGCCGGTCATGTTCTCCATCACCTCGGCGTCCGGCTTGACGCTCTTGACGCCGCCCTTGTAGCCGCAGGCGAACTTGCGGATCAGCGGAACATCCATGCCGCCGATGAAGCCGACCTTGTCGCTCTCGGAGGCCATGGCGGCCATGATGCCGACGAGATAGGAGCCTTCATGCTCATTGAACTTGATGGAGCGGACGTTCGGAAGATCGACTGTCTCATCGACGATGGCGAAATTGGTGTCGGGGAATTCCTTGGCAACCTCCTCGACAGCCGGCTTCTGGGTGAACCCGATGGCGATGATGGGATTGTTGCCGTCTTCGGCGAAGCGACGCAGCGCCTGGGCGCGCTGCTGCTCGTTCTGGACCTCGAAGTCCCGGTAATCGATGCCGGTATCTTCCTTGAACTTCTCGGCGCCGCGATAGGCGGCTTCGTTGAACGATTTGTCGTTCTTGCCACCCATGATCGTAGACGACGGCCGGCGAAATGTCGGCGGCGGCGGCCAGTGCGGTGGTTGCCACCAGCGTGGCGAGTGCGAGGATCGTGCGCTTCATGGACGTTTCCCTGTGGATCGACTTTGCAACTTTGCCAAGCGGAGCTTGGCCTCCCTGCGGCTGATCGTAGGCGCCGAAAATTCGGCGCCGTCAGCCGTCATTGCCGCACTTTTGCACAGTGATGCGGCCTTGACCATGCCGAAATACCTGCCCCTTCGGCAAGTTGAGGAGTGGCTTGCGCGTTCCCGGCCCCGCCGCTTATGAACGAACCCCTCACGCTTCCCGCCATTGCGATACGCGAAGTGAAAGCCGCCCGCTTCGCCGGAACGCGGCAATCGTTTATGGCAGCGCCACCAGCGCCACCGGCGCTCGCAGAAGCCGATTTTCAGACGGAGAATGACTGACCATGTTGCCCTTCATCGATCTTGCCGCACAGCAGACGCCGTATCCGCGACCGGGTGGATACGGCGATCGGCGAAGTGCTGGATGGCGGCGCTTATGTTCTCGGCCCTGCGGTTCGCCGGTTCGAGACCGAAATGGCGGCTTTCTGCGGCGCCGGGCATTGCGGTCACCTGTGCCAACGGCACCGACGCCCTGCTGCTGGCTTTGATGGCGCTGGCGTCAAGGCCGGCGACGCGGTGTTCGTGCCATCCTTCACCTTCGCCGCGACGGCGGAGATCGTCCCTTGCCTCGGCGCGGTGCCCGTATTTCGTTGACATCTGATCCGGAGACCTTCAACATGGACCCGGAAAGCCTGAAGCGGTGCATCGCGCAGGCCGGCGCGGGACGGAATGCCTGCTCAAGGCGGTCATTCCGGTTGATCTGTTCGGCCTGCCGGCGGATATCGACGCGATCGAGCCGATCGCCCGCGAAACGGCATGGAGATCATCGGCGACAGCGCCCAGGGCTTCGGCGCCCGTTACAAGGGCCGGATCGACCGGCTGCAATGGCGGACATCGACGACGACGTCCTTCTTTCCTGCCAAGCCGCTCGGCTGCTACGGCGATGGCGGCGCGATCATCACCGACGACGACGGGCCTACAGCTGCGCTCGCTGCGCATCTTACCGCGTGCATGGCAAGCGGACAAGCACGACAATATCCAATGAGCGGATTGGCATGAACAGCCGGCTCGACACAATTCAGGCTGCGATCCTTCGGAGAAGTTGGCCATCTTCGATGACGAGATCGAGAGCCGCCAGACGGTGGCTGCGCGTTACACCGAGTGCACTTTCGGACCACGTAGAGACGCCCATCGTTCCCGAAGGCTCGTCTCGACTGGGCGCAGTACACGGTGCGCCGCCTTAGCGGAGCGGATCGGGCGACTGTGCAGGCGAGAGCGCGAGAAAGCTGGCGTTCCAACTGCCGTCTATTACCCGATGCCGCTGCACCGGCAGACCGCCTATCAAGGATTGGTCCTTCGGATCCGGAAGGTCATGCCGGCTACCGATGACGCTGCGCACGCTGCGTCCTGTCAGCCTGCCGATGCATCCCTATATCGAGCCGGACGACCAGGACCGGGTCGCACAGGCGCTGAAGGACGCGCTTCCCGCGTGAGCGAGCAGGAGCAAGGGGCACCGGAGGAGATTGCTGCGGACCGTGCGATCGACAATGACGCGCTGGCCGAGGCCTACGACCATGCGCTCTCCCTGGAAAAGGCGGGCCGGCGCGACGAGGCAGTCGAGGCCTGGCGCGCCGTGCTGACCATCGATCCCGCCGATCATGCCGGCGCCGCGATCAGGCTTGCGGCGCTCGGGGCGGACGCCGCGCCGCGGCGGATGCCGGACGCTTATGTCGAGACGCTGTTCGACCAGCATGCCTCCGCCTTCGACGACATTCTGGTCGAACAGCTTGGCTACACGGTGCCCGTCCTGCTGGCCGAGGCGCTGCGAAAGGCCGCGCCCGGTCCCTATGCACGCGGTCTGGACCTCGGCTGCGGCACCGGCCTGACCGGCGGTGCTCTCTCCGAATTCGTCGAGACCTTCATCGGCCTCGACATCTCCGAGGCCATGGTGGCCGAGGCCGACGATCGCGATGTCTATGACGGGCTCTACGTGGCCGAAGCCGAAGACTTCCTCGAGAATATCGGCGAGGCCGAAGACGATTTCGACCTCATCGTGGCGACCGACGTTCTACCTTATATCGGCGACCCATCCCGCCTTTTTGCCGGCATGGCGATGAAGGCGAGGCCGGGCGCCGTGATCGGCTTCTCCACCGAGACCTTCGATGCCGCCGAGGGCGAGCCCGGCTATCGTGTGCTGCCGACTCATCGCTACGCCCACGATCCGCATTACGTCGCCGGTGAACTGGAGAAGGCCGGCTTCGAACTTCTCTACAACCCGGTGATCACCGTTCGGATGGAGCAGGGTCAGCCTGCGCCCGGCTATCTGTTCCTGGCGCGGAAGGGGTGAAGATGGAGTGAGCGGGGACGAAAGCCCGTTCCCGCGGTCCGGTTCTCCGATCCGTCATGTCCACTTCCGCGGACGATCCCTTTCGAGGCGGTCGAGCGCCGCGTGGTATTCGGCTTCGAGCTGGTCAACATAGGCGGAGACGGGGCCGCGCGATTTGACGGCGCCGATGCCCTGGCCCGAGCCCCAGATGTCCTTCCAGGCCTTGCTCTTGGCGTTGCCGCCCGAACCGAAGTTCATCTTCGACGGATCGCTGGCGGGCAGATCGTCCGGATTCATCCCGGCCTGCTCGATCGAGCGACGCAGATAGTTGCCGTGAATGCCGGTGAAGAGGTTTGTATAGACGATCTCTTCGCCCGTGCTGTCGACGATCATGTCCTTGTAGCCCTCGACGGCGTTGGCCTCGTCGGCGGCGATGAAGGCGCTGCCGATATAGCCGAAATCGGCGCCCATGGCCTGTGCTGCGAGGACGGCCGACCCCGTCGAGATCGCCCCGGACAACGCCAGACGGGCCGTCGAAGAATTCGCGGATCTCCTGGATCAGCGCAAGGGGAGAGAGAGTACCGGCATGGCCGCCCGCGCCGGCGGCGACCGCGATCAGCCCGTCGGCTCCCTTTTCCAGCGCCTTCCGCGCGAAGCGGGTGTTGATCACGTCGTGCATGACGATGCCGCCATAGGAGTGGACGGCCTGGTTCACCTCCGGCACCGCGCCGAGCGAGGTGATGACGATCGGCGCCTTGTGCTTCACGCACATTTCGACGTCGTGCATCAGCCTGTCATTGCTCTTGTGCACGATCTGATTGACGGCAAAGGGCGCCGAGGGCCGGTCCGGATGTTTCTCGTCATGTTCGGCAAGTTCGGTAGTGATCCGATCGAGCCACTCGTCCAGCACCTCGGCAGGCCGGGCATTCAGCGCCGGGAAGGCCCCGACGATGCCGGCCTTGCACTGGGCGATCACCAGATCCGGTCCGGAGACGATGAACATCGGCGAGGCGATGACGGGGATGCGTAGGTTTTGCAGAGCGGACGGCAGGGCCATGATGATCCTCTTCCGGAAATGTCTCGGCCCTGCCTGATCGAATTTGACGTTTACGTCAATACTACGCAGGCAGCAGATCGGACTTCGGTCGCCAGCGCGCGGCATCCGGTTGTCGTCCTCGCAAATTTGCCGTACCGCGGCTATGGAAGAGCTTCGGGGGATATGATGGCAAAGATGCAGCCCAGGATCGTGTTTCTGGACCGGGAGACGTTCGGCCCGTCGATCGAGATCACCCGTCCTGCCGTGAGCCATGACTGGGCACAATACGGGGCGACCGAGCCGGGGGAACTCGTCGAGCGGCTGGCTGGCGCGACCGTGGCCATCTTGAACAAGGTGCCGATCGGGCAGGACGCGATCACGGCACTGCCGGAGCTGAAGATGATCGCGGTCGCCGCGACCGGCTACGATGTCGTCGATCTCGCCGCCTGCCGACAGGCGGGCATCACCGTCTGCAACGTGCGCGGCTACGCGACGGAGACACTGCCGGAGCACGTCTTCGCGCTGATGCTGGCGCTGCGGCGGAGCATCGTGCCCTACCGGCAGGACGTGATCGACGGCGTCTGGCAGGAGGCCGGGCAGTTCTGCTTTTTCGATCACCCGATCCACGATCTTGCCGGCTCGACGCTGGGCATTGTCGGTTCGGGGACGCTGGGCAGGGCCGTGGCGAGGCTGGGCGAGGCCTTCGGCATGCAGGTGATCCAGGCTGGCAGGAAGGGCGATCCCGATCCCGGCGAGGGGCGGGTGCCGTTCGACGAGATGCTGCGCCGGGCCGACGTGATCACACTGCATTGTCCGCTGACGCCTGAGACGAAGGGCCTGATCGCCGACGCGGAATTTGCGGCGATGGAGCGTCGACCCGTTCTGATCAACACGGCGCGGGGCGGCATCGTCGATGAGGCGGCGGCCGTTCGTGCGGTCGAGCAAGGGCATGTTGCGGGACTCGGCTTCGATGTGTTGACGAGTGAGCCGCCGACCGAGGGCAATCCCTTGCTCGCCATCGCCGGACGGCCCAACGTCATCATCACCCCGCATGTCGCCTGGGCATCGGACGGTGCCCAGACGGCGGTCTGGCGCCAGACGATCGAGAACGTCGAGGCGTTCCTGGCGGGACAGCCGATGCGCGTGGTGACCTGAGGAGCCGGCCGAGGAGATGGCGAGATAGGCGGTCAACCGGATCATATCCCCGACAAGACAACGGGCCTTCGGCGCGGCTGGACGACCGGCGCCTGTGCGACGGCTGCGGCGAAGGCGGCTGCCTCGGCGCTTCTCGGCGGCGGCTTTCCAGACCCGGTGACGATCACCCTGCCGGGCGGCCAGACCCCGTCCTTCGCGCTGGCTGGGGAATGGCGGGGCGGCGGCTTCGCGGAAGCCGCCATCGTCAAGGATGCCGGCGACGACCCCGACGTCACCCATGGCGCGCTGGTGCGGGTGCGGATCAGCCGGGCGCCGGCGGGCGCCGGGATACGGTTCTATGCCAGTGAGGGCGTCGGCACGGTGACGCTGCCGGGCCTTCCCCTTCCGCCCGGAGAGCCCGCCATCAACCCGGTGCCGCGACGGATGATCGCCGAAGCGCTGGCGGAGGTCGCCGAAGCCCATGACGTGCCGGCTGATTTCGACGTGACGATCGGTATCGACGGCGGCGAGGAGCTGGCGAAGAAGACGATGAATCCGAGGCTCGGCATCGTCGGCGGTCTGTCGGTCCTCGGCACCACCGGGATCGTCGTGCCATACAGCTGCGCCGCCTGGATCCACTCCATCCATCGCGGCATCGACGTCGCGCGCGCGGCCGGCTACGACCATGTCGGCGGGGCGACCGGCAACACGTCGGAGCGGGCGATGGCCGCCCATTGCGGCTTCGCTCAGCAGCAGCTCATCGACATGGGCGATTTCGTCGGCGGCATGCTGAAATATCTGCGCACCCATCCGGTGGCGAACGTGACTGTCGCCGGCGGCATCGCCAAGATGACGAAGCTGGCGCAGGGCCGGCTGGACCTCCATTCCAAGCACGGCCGCGCCGATCTCGAGGCGCTCGCCGCGATGGTTCGCGATCTCGGCGGCGGCGACGATCTGGCGCGGCAGGTCGAAGCGTCCAACACCGTCGCCGAAGCCTTTTCCCATGCGTCGCAGGCGGGCCTGCCGCTCGGCGATCGGCTGGCTGAGAAGGCCTGGCAGACGGCGGCGGCGGTGCTGCGGCAGGGACGGTTGCAGGTCCTCGTCTTCGACCGCGAAGGCGCCCTTCGCGGCGAGAAGGACATGACGACGATCGGCGCGCCTGCCGATTAGTCTTGGCCGCGCTCAGGCCCGGCGAGCCCGGCCCGTTTCCGTTCTACTGGCCGTCTGACGCCAGAACAGCGCCGCCAGACAGCCGAGCATGACCCAGCCGGCGAGGCCAACCCCGAAGACCCGCGCGGCGAACAGCGCGGCGATTTCCGGAGGCACCGGTCCGGCGAAACTGTCGGGCTGCGGCGCGCCGATCAGGTGCGGCGCCACGAGCAGCACCACGCCGATCGCCCAGCCGATCCGGCTGCCGGTGAAGGCGATCAGCCAGAGCGCGACGGCTGCGGCAGATACCGTGCCGACCCACCAGATCTGACGGAGGGCGGGATCAGCCGCCGCGACACCGGGAACCTCGGGCGCAAGGCTGAAGCCCGGCGCCAATTGCACGACGATGAAGCCGGCTATCCCCCACAGCAAGCCGTATCGAACGGTAAGCGGATGGCCACGCTGCTCCGCGATCGCCATCAGCGGCAGCAGGATCAGTGCATAGCCTGTGTAGAGCAGCATGGTGAAGATGACGCTCAGCCCGTCGCGCCGCAGGTCGAAACCGGCCACATCCGGATGGCCGCCGACCGCCGAAGCCCCGAAATGAACCAGACGGCCGGATTCGTAGAGTTCCGCGTGCAGCAGGACCGGTTGCACGAAGACAAGCTGCAGCAGGGCCGCGATCAGCCCGCCAGCAGCGCCAGCGAGGAGCGCGCTGGTCGCGATGCGTGAGAACATTGGCTAGACCCTTTCAGGATCGGGTTGAACCTTCTGCCGGAGCGGATCTGGTTCTGAAAGGGTCTAGTGGCAGGGGAAGCCGTTGGCGTGCCGGATGTCATGCGCCGCGTCGTGCAGTGCGCTGGCATGCGCCATGCCGACCGCGAAGACCAGACCCGCCCCGATCGCCATCGAGAAGAGCAGGGCGGCGAGCGTGCCGGTCTGGGCGCGGGTGCTCGAGGCGGCAATTGCGGGGGTCTGCATCAACATCTCTCCTTTGCCCGTCCACCCGACGGGCCTTTCGGTTGCGTCGCTGCCCGGCAGGTCTCCTGGCTCGCGGATCGATGCGATCGGCCCGCCTTCCCCGGCGCGAACACGCCAAGTGGCTTCCGGGGCCGTCGCTCACCGCTCACAGTCGCGGGGGCGGCTGCTTCGGGGCGGCGTAACCGTCCCTCACATTCCCTCTTGGCTCCTCCCCACGCAATGCAGGTCGGAGACCGGACCTGATCTGTGTAGAGGACGGTCGGGAGGGGCGCAACAGAGCCCCACGGTGAAAGTGCGGTAGAGACGAGGGATCCGGCTCAGAATTTATTCCGGAGCGCTTGCCAAAGCGCTGATTTTTGGGTGCTGTCATCCTCCTGCGCCGGCGGCGCGATTCACAGGACGAGGATGATAAACAATGAGCTTCGATATCCTGCTGAAAGGCGGCATCCTGCCCGACGGCAAGACCGCTGACATCGCGATCCACGACGGCAGGATCGCCGCCATCGAGCCGCACATCGACGCCGAAGCGGGCGAGGTGATCGATGTAGCGGGCGATCTCGTCTCGCCGCCCTTTCTCGACCCGCACTTCCACATGGATGCGACGCTCTCCTATGGACGGCCCCGGATCAACGCCTCCGGCACGCTGCTGGAGGGAATCGCGCTGTGGGGCGAACTGAAGCCGGACCAGACGGAGGAGGAGATCGCCGACCGCGCGCTCCGCTATTGCGACTGGGCGGTCTCGATGGGCCTCCTCGGTATCCGGTCGCACGTCGACACAAGTGACGATGACGCGCTGAAGGGTGTCCGCGCCCTGCTCTGGGTGCGCGACACGGTCAAGTCTTATCTCGACCTGCAACTCGTCGCCTTCCCGCAGGACGGCTTCTACCGGGCGCCGAAGGCGCGGGAAAACACTGTCGCGGCGCTCGACATGGGCGTCGACATCGTCGGCGGCATTCCGCATTTCGAGCGGACGATGGCCGACGGCCGGGCCAGCGTGACGGAACTGTGCGAAATCGCCGCCGCGCGGGGGCTGATGGTCGACATGCATTGCGACGAGACCGACGATCCCCTGTCGCGCCACATCGAGCAACTGGCGTATGAGACCCAGCGCCTCGGACTGCAGGGCAGGGTGGTCGGTTCGCACCTCACCTCGATGCACTCGATGGACAATTACTACGTTTCCAAACTCCTGCCGCTGATGGCGGAGGCGGAGGTGGCCGCGGTCCCCAACCCGCTGATCAACATCACCCTGCAGGGTCGTCACGACACCTATCCGAAACGCCGCGGCCTGACCCGCGTGCCGGAGATGCTGGCCCATGGCATCCGGGTCGCCTGGGGACAGGACTGCGTACGCGATCCCTGGTACTCGCTCGGCACCGCCGATATGCTCGACGTCGCCTTCATGGGCCTGCACGTCGCCCAGATGACCAGCCCCGCCGCCATGCGCAGATGTTTCGACATGGTGACGACCGAGACGGCGGCGATCATGGGGCTGGATGACCTCGGCCTGCAGGTTGGCAAACGCGCCAGCCTCGTGGTCCTCGACGCCGGCGATCCGGTGGAGGCCATCCGCCTTCGGCCCGACAGGTTGCTGGTCGTCTCCAATGGCAGGATCGTCGCGCGTAAGGAGAAGCGGCAGACGGCGCTGTCGCTGCCCGGCCGTCCGCAGGACCGTCGACAGGCGTCACCGCGCTGGTGGCCCCGCCTGATCCCTGACGACGAGAGGCCTGTATACAGGGATCGCTGTCTTTGTGCTTTCGCCGCGCATATCCGGTCGTCTGGCGGACCGTAGTATCGGACTGTAAACATAACGAAATCAGAAACAATTGACGGTCATTCACCGCGCTTGCGGGAACGCGTTCGTGTCCGCCTTGCGGTAAACCCACTGGACATGCGGCAATCCTGTATACAGAATAGCCGCTCGGACAGGGAGGGGTTCGATGACCGCCCGCAGTGAATCATATTCCGCGATCTCGCAGACCACGCGCGCCGTGCTGGGCATTCGCGACCTGGTCTCTTCGGGCTCGCTTCCGGTCGGCAAGCGGGTCTCCGAAACCGCCATTGCCGATATGCTGGAACTCTCTCGCACTCCGGTCCGCGCGGCGCTCGCCAGGCTCGAACAGGAGGGCCTGCTCGAGCCGATCGAGACGGGCGGCTATGCGGTCCGCGGCTTCTCCGAAGCCGATGTGCGCGATGCCATCGAGCTGCGCGGGGTTCTCGAGGGCGCGGCTGCGCGCCTTGCCGCAGAGCGCGGCGTCTCGGGGGAACACGAAGCGCAGATGCGGCGCCAGCTCGAACGCCTCGAAACCGTTCTTGCGACCGGCGCCGAGACGTTCGACATCCAAGCT
Source organism: uncultured Alphaproteobacteria bacterium (assembly GCA_963773525.1). Taxonomy (GTDB): domain Bacteria; phylum Pseudomonadota; class Alphaproteobacteria; order Rhizobiales; family Rhizobiaceae; genus Notoacmeibacter. Next base: position 30,488 of record CAVZBM010000004.1, read on the forward strand.
TACGATCGGCTGAACCGCGAGTTTCACGACACCCTTCGCGACGCCTGTCGCTCGGAGATCGTGGCGGCCCAGATCGAGCGCATATCCTGCCTGCCATTTGCCGGCCCCTCCGCTTTTGTCGGTGCGCTCAACGATGTGCCGGCTTTTCGCGATTCCCTGCTGATCGGTCATTCGCAGCATGAGGCGATCCTCGAAGCCATTGTCGGCCGGGAGGGCGCGCGGGCCGAGGCCATGACGCGGGAACATGCGCGCCTTGCGCTCTTCAACCTCAATCGGGCGTTGAGGGACAAGGAAATCCGCCAGGGCCATCCGGCCCTGGTGCTGCTGCGGGCCTGAGGAAGGACGGGCCTATTCTTTTTACGGAACAGAATGCTCACGGGAGGAACAATGATGAGAGCACTGAAATCCATTCTATTGGCCGGCGCCCTGGCGATTGCCGGCACCACCATCGCAACCGCACAGGACACGACACTGCGCCTGCACCAGATGCTGCCAGCCCAGGCGACGATACCGTCCAAGGCCATCGTGCCGTGGATCGAGAAGGTGGAGAAGGAGAGCGACGGCAGGATCAAGGTCGAAAAGTTCGACACCATGGCGCTTGGCGGCAAGCCGCCGGAACTGATCGACCAGGTGCGGGACGGCGTCGTTGATCTCATCTGGACCGTGATCGGCTATACGCCGGGCCGGTTTCCCTCGACCGAGGTCTTCGAACTGCCGTTCATGATGACGAATGGCGAAGAGACCTCTCGCGCCCTGCAGCGCTACTGCGAACAATACTGCATGGACGATTTCAAGGACTACAAGGTCATCGCCTGGCATGCCCACGGTCCGGGCATCCTCCACACCTCCGATCCGGTCGAGAAGCTGGAGGACATGAAGAACGTGAAGCTGCGCGGCGGCACGCGGGTGGTGAACCAGATGCTCGAGAAGCTCGGCGCCTTCCCGATCGGAATGCCGGTCACGGCCGTCGCCGAGGCGCTGTCCAAGGGCGTAATCGACGGCACGACGATTCCTTATGAAGTCATGCCGGCCTTCAAGGTGCAGGAACTGGTCAAGAACCACACCGGCTTCTCCGGCGACAACGGCCTCTACACCGCGACCTTCGTGTTCGCGATGAACAAGGATTCCTACGACCGTCTGCCGGACGATCTGAAGAAGGTGATCGACGACAATTCCGGGCTCGAGACCGCCGCCCTCTTCGGCCGGGCGATGGACCAAGGCGACGCCGTCGGCAGGAAACTCGCCGAGGAAACCGGCAACGTCATCACGCTCGACGAGGCCGAGACCCAGCGCTGGAAGGACGTTGCCGAACCCCTCATCGGCGCCTGGGCCGAGGAGATGAACGGCCAGGGCCGGCCCGGCACCGAGATGGTCGAGAAGGCCCGCACCGTGCTGAAGGAAGAAGCGGCCAGCAACTGACGGATGGCTCGGGCCGGCGGGCGGGAACCGTCCGTCGGCCCTGTCATTTCCAATCAATCATGCATGTCCCGGGAGGAGAGGCGATGTCGGTCACACTGGAAAAACCGCCCGTCGACGAGACCATTACGCTCGATGAACTGACGCGCGATCCCTATCCGATCTACCGACGCCTGCGTCGCGAGACGCCGATCGTGCGGGTTCCCAATCTGAAGCGGACCTTCATCACCAGGGCCGAGGACACCAAATTCGTCAAGGATCATCCCGAGCTGTTCAGCAGCAACGATCCGTCGACGCCGATGGCCGAGGCGTTTCAGGCCCACACGCTGATGCGCAAGGATGGTCCCGAACACCTCGCCGAACGCAACGCCATGATGCCCGCCTTCCTGCCGAAGACGGTGATGGAGCACTGGATCCCGCTCTACAAGGAACTGGCGGCGCAATATCTGGATCGTCTGCCGAAGGGCGAGACGATCGATCTGTTCAGCGAGCTCTGCGGCCCGATCGCCGCGCGCATCCTGGCGCACATCCTCGGCATTCCCGACGCCACCGATGAGGAGATGCAGCGCTGGAGCCAGACGCTGATCGATGGCGCCGGCAATTTCGCATACCGGCAGGACCTGTTCGACAAGTCCGACCGCGCCAATGACGAGATGAACGCCCATTTCGACGCGATCTGGGACAAGCACGTCGCCGATCCCGGCCCGTCGGCCTTCTCGGTCATGGTCAACGCCGACAATCCCATTCCGAAGAGCCAGATCTACGCCAATATCAAGATCGCCATCGGCGGTGGCATCAACGAGCCGCGCGACGCGCTTGCCACCATCATCTACGGCCTCCTGACCAATCCGGAGCAGCTTGACGTGATCCGGCAGGAGGGCAAGTGGGGCAACGCCTTCGAGGAGGGCGTCCGCTGGGTTGCCCCGATTCAGGTCTCGGCCCGCGTCGTCCGGGAAGACATGGAGCTGCACGGCGTGCGATTGGAGAAGGACGAGATCCTGACCACCTGCCAGGCCTCCGCCAATCGCGATGAGGATCTCTACGAGGACGGCGAGAGCTATAACTGCCTGCGCGCGAACCGGAACCATCAGTCCTTCGGCTCCGGGCCGCACCATTGCGCCGGGGTTCACATCGCCCGTCGCACCGTCGGCCAGATCATGCTGCCGCTGATCTTCGAGCGCTTCCCCGATATGAAGCTGCCGGATCCGGATGCGGTGATCTGGAAGGGCTTCGGCTTTCGCGGGCCGATCAATCTGCCGGTGACGCTGCAATAGCGCCCTGGAGACGAGGAACGAGACGGGAAAGAGACGATGGTAAAGGTGAATTACGTCGCCCATGACGGCACGAAGACTGAAATCGAGGGCGATGTCGGCAACAGCGTGATGCTGACGGCGGTGAACAATGGCGTGGACGGGATTATCGGTGAGTGCGGCGGCTCCATGGCCTGCGCGACCTGCCACGTCTATGTCGACGAGGAATGGATCGAGAAGACCGGGACGCGGTCCGAGGGTGAAGCCGATCTCCTCGAATTCGCCATGAGCGAGGTCAAGCCGACCAGCCGCCTGTCCTGCCAGATCGAGCTGTCGGAAGACCTTGACGGGCTGACGGTACACATGCCGGAAAGCCAGGTTTAGGATTCATGCAGGACCGGCCCGGGGCGTCACTGTTCCGGCGCCTGTTCCAGCCGGCGGGGTGCGCCAAAAAGCGCGCCGGAGCAGTCGATCGTCGAGGCGCTCGCTCTTCGACCTAAATCTTAGCTTGTAGCGAATAAATTCTTCAACCCTCGGTTGACTTCGAGCCGTGCCGTGGGCTTCCTTGCACGTGGGGAGTTTATCGCTCGGGGGACATTCATGAAAATCTCAAATCTCGCCTTCGCGTTGTCCGGCGCGCTCATTGTCGCCGGCTGCGCCAAGAAGCCCGAGACGATCCAGGCCGCTTATGTCCCGACCTTCGGGTATGAAGGCCTGTCATGCCAACAACTCAGCGAGGAAGAGGTGCGTCTGGCCGCAGCTTACAATCAGGTGGCGGATCAGCAGAACCAGGCCCGCCAGAACGACACGATGGGCGTGATCTTCCTCGGTCTGCCGGTGTCGTCCCTGAGCGGTGACAACGTTGCCGGACAGGTCGCCCAGGTGAAGGGCCAGCAGGAAGCCGTCCGCCAGACTTTGCTGAAGAAGGGATGCTAGCTTCGGGCAGCGTCCGTTTTCTCGCCTAATACCCGATCGCTGATTGCGTTAGGCGCCGGGCGCGGATGGTCGCCGCCTGCCCCTTCGTCAGCAATTGGAGATTGCACGCGGCGTTGCCTGTTTGTTCTTGTCCGGCATATCCTGCCGGCATGTCGTCCTCCGTCAAGATCTTCCGCTGGAAACGAACCTGGCCTGACAAGCCCCATAGCGGCACCTGCGAACTCGTGGACGGAGACGAGCGGGTTCAGGTCGGCTATGTCTGGAAGGGTGGAAAGGGCTGGGTCTGGGAAGTCCAGCGTGACACGGTCTCCTATGGCGGCAGCACCGAGACCAAAGCCGACGCCATGCGGATGGTCGAACTCGGCACGCTGGTGCTGATCACGTTCAACGCGCGGACACTCGGTCCCGCCAGCGGTCCTGAGCAGATGAGTTGGGGCAGGGGCAAGCCGGTCCTCGCGTGGGACCGATCGCGAGACGACCCCTCGTGAACCGAGCTTTTCCGAGGGGAAGCTGTCGGTGTATTGGCTCAGGCTCGGCATCGCCATCGAGCGCATCAAGCCGGGCCATCCCCAGCAGAACGGCCGTCACGAGCGCATGCACCGGACCTTGAAGCAGGAAACGGCACGCCCGCCGGCCATGAACAGCCTCCAGCAGCAGGCCAGCTTCGACGTCTTCGTCAACGAATTCAATGAGAAAAGGCCCCACGAGGCGCTCGGCATGAAGATGCCCGCCGAGCTCTATGCTGCGTCCTCAAGACCTTATGAGGGCCTGCCGGACGTGGACTATCCCTTCCACGATCGCGACATCCTGGTCACCGTCTGCGGCCGCATCTGCATGATGAGGAAGAAGATCAACGCTCGACCGTGCTCGCCGGTCAGAGGCTCGGCATCAAGGAGGTCGACGATGGCATTTGGCTGTTGAGCTTCATGCACGATGATCTGGGATATATCGACCTGGAGCAGAGAACCTCGCAGACCATCGACAACCCGTTCGGCACGAGGTTGTCACCCATGTCTTAGGTACGATCTGTTACCCATGTCTCCGGGCCATACATTTGAAAAGCTGGTCGGAGTGGCAGGATTCGAACCTGCGACCCCCTCGTCCCGAACGAGGTGCGCTACCAGGCTGCGCTACACTCCGACGACCAGTCCGGGCGGCTGTATAGCGGCGCGGCACAGCCGCCGCAAGAGGGCGCGGAGCGCTTTTCTCCGCGCGATTCCGCCGGTTGTGCGCGGCGTCGGCAAAACCTCATACGCGGCAGGGGTGAACGGTCCCGGCTGCGAAGATGCAGACCCACCCGATCAAGGCCGCCCCCCCCTTTTCTGGCCCCGTCCAGCCTGGCTGGGCAACCAAAAAACGGTGGGAATCCGGCTGCCCCCTCGCTTCCCGCCGCGGGCGCGATATGGTGGCCGGATGCAAAGGAGAGGAATGGCGATGGCGGACAATCCGGTTCTGGTGGAGGTGCTGCGCGGCAGGCATGTCGAGAGTCGCCATAGCGGTGCGTTCATCGCGATGGACGGCGCTGGCAAGACCGTGCTGGAGAGCGGCGACGTCCAAAGACCGGTCTTCCCCCGCTCGGCCGTCAAGCTGCTCCAGGCGCTGCCGCTGGTCGAGAGCGGCGCCGCGGACGAAGCCGGTCTCTCGGTCGCCGAACTGGCGCTGGCCGGCGCCTCCCATTCCGGCGAGCCGGGCCATGTCGAGGCGGCGGCGTCGATTCTGGCCAAGGCTGGACTGGCCGAACCGGATCTGGAATGCGGCTCCCACTGGCCGTTCGATACGGGTGCCTCCCGCCGGTTGTTCTGCGCCGGCGGCGAACCGGGAGCGCTCCACAATAACTGTTCGGGCAAGCACGCCGGCTTTCTCTGCACGTGCCGCCGTCGTGGCTGGCCGACGGCGGGCTATGTGCAGGCGGACCATCCCTTGCAGGCGGCGATTCGGGCCGTGATGATCGAGACGACGGGCGCCGCCCATGACGAGGGCAACCTGGCCATCGACGGCTGTTCGATACCAACCTATGCCATTCCGCTGAGGGCGATGGCGCGGGCCATGGCGGCGGTAGCGAGCGACAAGGGGCTGGGCCCGGACCGCGCCCGTGCGGCGCGGCGCCTGATGGAGGCGGCGACGGCCGAGCCTTGGTATGTCGCGGGATCCGGCCGCGCCTGCACGTTGATGATGCAGGCGGCCGCTGGTCGGCTTTACGTCAAGACGGGGGCCGAGGGCGTCTATTGCGGTGTGCTGCCCGACCTCGGCATCGGCTTCGCGCTGAAATGCGACGACGGGACGACCCGCGCCTCGGAGGCGATGGCGGCGGCCCTCATCGCGAAGCTGCTGCCGCCGGGCGACCCTCTCGCCGGCACAATGGCGGCCATGGCAAGAACCCCGATCCTCACCCGCAAGGGTGAGACGGTCGGCGAGATTCGTCCTGCCTGATCCCTGGCAGACACCGGATCTGTCAGCTGACGCGATTGCGGTTGATCGTCAGATGGGCGTGGCGCGCCCCGATCTCCGCTTCGCTCATTCCGGCCAGGTCGCCCGTCGCGCGTTCGAGCCAGCGATAGCCGACGATTGCCCCATCCGGAACATGGTCGAACAGATTGCCGCTGATCAACGCATCGCCCGCATCCTCGACGACCGTCACGGCTAGACCGACCTGACATTCGCGCACGACATTGCCGCCGACGGAAACGCTGCGCAGATAGGGGCCCCAGCCGATCAGCATGCCGAAGCGGGCGGCGCCCTCCACCACATTGCCCGTGACGGCGGTGTCGGCCTCGACGCTGATGCCGAGGCCGAAGCCGCCGCTGTCGGGCGGGTAGGGACCGCTCGCCGAGAGATTGCGGACGATGTTGCCTGATACCGTCGAAAGGCGGCCGCCGGAGTCGAAATTGACGACCGAGATGCCGTTCGCCGCCCCGTCGATCAGATTGCCGCTGATGATTGAACTGGTGGTGCCGAATTCGGCGTAGAGGGCCGTTTCGCCTGAGCGCAGGCACTGATTGCCACGGGCGATCATGCCTGATGCCGCGTTGCCGCGGATCGCCGAGAAGGCGCAGTCGGAAACGAGATTGTCGCCGATGGTCACGTTTCTTGCGCGGAAGACATTGATGCCATTGCCGTTCTGCCCGGTGCCGCCGGACGCGGCGCCGATCTTGACGACCGTGTTGGCAAGAACACGTGTGCCATCGTCTTCTTCCTCCCAGCGATGGACGAGAATGCCGCCATCGCCGCAGTTTTCGACGTGGTTCGCGGTGATGGCGAGACCGCTCGACTGCCGCGCGAACAGGCCGATGGCGGCCGCGCCGGACACCCGGTTGTCCCGCAGGATTCCGCTGGCCCCCTCGGTCTGCAGCGCCGTCTTGCCCGCGCCGAGGATTTCGCATCCGATCACGGAAATCTCGCCGGGCTGGCGAAGCTCGATCAGCGCCTCGCTATCGTCGGAGAGCCAGCGATTTTCGCCGTCGACATGAAGGCCGTCGAGATCGACGCGCTCGGTGTTCTCGGCGCGGAAGAGGAAGCCGCGCCCGGTGTAGCGGATGCGGGTCGCGCCCGGCACACCGGAGAGGCGGGTTCGGGCGGGCAGCCGGATATTGGAGAGCGGATAGCTGCCCGGCGGCAACGCGATCGGCAGGTCGCGGCGGCTCGCCTCGTCGATCATGCGCTGGAAGATGGCGCTTTGGTCGTCGGTGGCATTTGGCCGGACGCCGAATTCGGACGCGTCGATTCCGCCCCGCAGGCGGGTCTGGGTCAGCAAGGGTTCGGCGGCCGCGGCCGGCTGCGCCGCCCCGGCAAGCGCCAGCGCCGCTCCGGTCGAACCCAGAATGAAACATCGCCTGTTCAGCATCGGCACGCCTCTTCCGTCTGCATCGCGGTTTGCCGTCGGCGATGCAGGAAACGTGCCGGAAACTTCAGGGCGTACTCAGTCTTCGACCGCGACCGAATGGTCGCGCAGGAAGCGCGCGGCGCCGTCTTCGTCGATCTCGCCGGCCGCGACGCCGAGGACGAAGGCGATGATGTCGAACTGATCGGCTTCGACGGACCAGCCGTTGAGATAAAGGAACAGGTCCGCCGCGACAAAGGCCGTGCGCTTGTTGCCATCCACGAAGGGATGATTCTTCGCGATCCCAAAGAGATAAGCGGCCGCGAGAACGAAGAGATCGTCTTCGCCGTAGTGATGCTTCTGCTCCGGGCGAGCCAGCGCACTTTCCAGCATTCCATCGTCACGCAGGCCGGCGGCTCCGCCGTGGAGCTTCAACTGCTCGGCGTGGACCGCCTCGATGAAGGTCCGGTTGTGAAACGAGATCATTTGGCCAATTCGCGAAGAGCGACCTCGTACTTTTTCATGCGCTGTCGCGCGATTTCCATTCGGCGCTCGAACTCTTCCTTGTCGTCAGGTCCACGCCTGATCACAAGATCGTCGCCCTCCTCGACGATGGTGAGGGCGTCGCCGGCCTGCAGCCCGCGACGCTGAAGCACCTCCTTCGGAATGATGATGCCTTCGGAATTGCCGATCTTGCGAATGGTGACGTTCATGGTGCGCTCCTGTGTTATAACAGCAGATATAACATGCAGCCGCAGACGTTACAACATCAGTTCTAACAGGGCGACGCCGGGCAGTAGCCTCCCATAGCCGGTGGAAGATGATGGAACCGCACGCCGAAAAGCCGCTCTACGAGCAGTCGGATCCTGCTCTCACCCGCATCCTGCATTTCCTTATCGGGCTGGTGCCGCTGATCATCGGGATCGCGGTCGCTCTCGGCCTGCCCTGGTTCTGGAATCACGACCTGCCGATGGTGCCCGGCGGCATCCGATCCTACGTGACCGTCATCACCCTGGTCGTCGTCCTTGGCGGCTGGCTCTTCAGCGCCGTCATCCTGCGTCAGTTCTGGTTCACGCCGGTGTCGAGCCTCCGGCTCTGGCGCCATTGCGCGGTGATCGAGCGGAGCACGCCCTTTCGACGCCGATTCGAATGGATAGAGCACGGCGACGTGCTTGGTGCGGACGTCGTCGGCCGGCCATGGATGGAGGGCATGGAGACCTTCCATGTCGTGCTTCGCTTGGCGAACGGCGGGAGCGAGGAGGTCGGGGGCACGATGACCGTGCGGGCGGAGGCCTCGCGGCTGGCCGGACTTCTGGAGCGCGAACTGGTCGACCCGATCGCCGCCCACGAAGCGGAAGAAGGCAAAGCGGATCCACCCGCCTAAGCGCGTGCCTCAGGCGGCCTTGTCGCGCTTCTCCAGCAGGCCGATCAGCTCCGTCGCCGCGTCGGCGATCCTGGTGCCGGGGCCGAAGATCGCCGCCGCGCCGGCCTTCCTGACCGCCGCGTAGTCCGCGGGCGGAATGACGCCCCCGGCGATGATCAGGATGTCGCTGCGCCCGGCCCGATCGAGCGCCTTGCGCAGCTCCGGCACCATCGTCAGGTGGCCAGCGGCGAGCGACGATGCGCCGACGATGTGCACGTCATGGCTGACGGCCAGTTCGGCGACCTCTTCGGGTGTCTGGAACATTGCCCCGACAACGACGTCGAAGCCGAGATCGCCGAAGGCCGTCGCGACGACCTTCTGCCCCCGATCGTGGCCGTCCTGGCCCATCTTGGCGACGAGGATGCGCGGCTTGCTGCCGTGGTGCTCGGTGAAGGAGAGGACGCGCTGCGCGGCTTTCTCGAAAGCCGGATCGGTTTCCGCCTCCTTGCGGTAGACACCGGAGATCGTCTGGACCTCCGCCATGTGGCGGCCAAACGCCTTTTCCAGCGCCAGCGAGATTTCGCCGACGGTTGCACGGGCGCGGGCGGCCTTGACGGCGAATTCCAGCAGATTGCCGTCCCCTTCGGCGGCCCTCGTCAACTCGGCGAGCGCACCCTCGACGGCGGCGACGTCGCGCGTGCCCTTGAGCTGCTGCAGCTTGGAGAGCTGGCGGGCCCGCACTTCCGCATTGTCCACCCGCAGCACGTCGACCTCGATGTCCTTTTCCGGCGCATGAACATTGACGCCGATCACCGCCTGCTGCCCGGAATCGATCCGCGCCTGGGTGCGCGCGGCCGCCTCCTCGATCCGCATCTTCGGAATGCCCTTCTCGATCGCCGCCGCCATGCCGCCGAACTCCTCGACCTCCTCGATATGGGCGAGGGCGCGGGCAGCGAGATCGTGGGTCAGGCTCTCCACATAGGCCGAGCCGCCCCACGGATCGATCATTGCGGTGGTGCGGCTCTCCTCCGCGAGGATGAGCTGGGTGTTGCGTGCGATCCGGGCGGAATGGTCGGTCGGCAGCGCCAGCGCCTCGTCGAAACTGTTGGTGTGCAGGCTCTGCGTGTGCCCCTGCGTCGCCGCCATCGCCTCGACCATGGTCCGCATGATGTTGTTGTACGGGTCCTGCGCGGTCAGCGACCAGCCGGACGTCTGGCAATGGGTGCGGAGGCTCAGCGACTTGTCGTTCTTCGGCGAGAAATTCTTCTGGATCAGCGCGGCCCAAAGGAGACGTGCTGCGCGCATCTTCGCGACCTCCATGAAGAAATTCATGCCGATCGCCCAGAAGAAGGAGAGGCGGGGCGCGAAGCCGTCGATGGGCAGGCCGGCGGCGACGCCGGCGCGCGCGTATTCGATCCCATCGGCGATCGTGTAGGCGAGCTCGAGGTCGGCCGTCGCTCCCGCTTCCTGCATGTGATAGCCGGAGATCGAGATCGAGTTGAAGCGCGGCATCTTCTCGGCCGTATAGGCGAAGATGTCCGACACAATCCGCATCGAGGGCTTGGGCGGATAGATATAGGTGTTGCGGACCATGAACTCCTTCAGGATGTCGTTCTGGATGGTCCCGGCGAGCTTCTTCTGGCTGACGCCCTGCTCCTCGGCCGCGACGATGTAGAGCGCCATGATCGGCAGCACCGCGCCATTCATCGTCATCGACACGGTCATCTCGTCGAGCGGAATGCCGTCGAACAGCGTTTGCATGTCGAGGATGGAATCGATCGCGACGCCCGCCATGCCGACATCGCCCGCTGCGCGCGGCGAATCCGAATCATAGCCCCGATGGGTCGCCAGATCGAAGGCGATGGAGAGCCCCTTCTGGCCGCTCGCGAGGTTGCGGCGGTAGAAGGCATTGCTTTCCTCCGCCGTCGAGAAGCCCGCATATTGGCGGACCGTCCAGGGCCGCTGGACGTACATGGTGGGATAGGGTCCACGGATGAACGGCGCCGCGCCCGGCATCGTGTCGAGGAAGGACAGGCCATCGCGTTCGCCGGCGCCATAGGCGCGCGACAGCTCGATACCCTCCGGCGTCTTCCATCTGCCGGACAAAGGCTGCTCGGGCAGTGAAGACGGCGCGCGCCAAGCGATCTTCGAAAAATCCGGGGTCATCGGTCGTCTCCCAGCATTGCGGCGACTGGGAGCGGTTCCAGACGTTCGCAGAAGACCGTCCCGTCGGTCGGCAAAGGCCTCTTTTCCGCCTCCAGCACCTGCACCGCCCGCTCCTCCGCCAGCGGATGCAAGGTCGTGCCGACGATCGTGCGGTCGCCGTCGCGGTAGCGGCCAAGCCGCTCCTGCCGCGCCTCGGCGATCCGCTTCTGAAAATGGCCGTCGCGAAGCGAAAGCAGAAGGCCGCCCTCGGCCTGCAGCGTCTGCATCTCCTCCCAGCCGGTACGGGCCAATTCCTCGGTCAGATGCTCCATGCCGCCCGACCCGCCGGCGGGATCGGCGACGAAGCCGAGATGGCTCTCGTCTCGCAGCAAGAGTTGCGTATTGCGCGCCAGCCGTCGGGCGAACGGATCGGGCAGGCCGTGGGTGACGGTGTGGGGGAGCACCGAGAGGCTGTCCGCGCCGCCGGCCGCAGCGGAGAAGGCGGCGATCGTGTTGCGTAGTATGTTGGTCTCCGCATCCTTTGTCGTGAGCATCCGGAACGAGGTCTCCGCGTGGACATGCGCCGGCATCGGCTCGACCTGGCATTCCTCCAGTAGCCGCGCCCAGATCATGCGGAGCGCCCTGATCTTGGCGATGGTCAGAAATTGCTCCTGCGTCGCCGCCAGCGCGAAGCCGATATGCGGCGCGGCATAGGCGATCGGCTGGCGCGCCTCCTCGAACAGGCTGAGATGGGCGATCGCCGCGGCGGCCATGGCGCCGAGCTCCTGCGCCTCGGTCGCGCCGGCATTGTGATAGACCCGCCCGTCCGCCTCCAGCAGCACGCCCGGCACCTGCATGGCGAAGAAATGGGCGATCGATTGCGGCAGGCTCGCCGCCAGCGCCTCCAGACTCATGCGCAGCCGCCCGGTGCCGCCGAAGACGGCGGCGGAATCGATGCCGAAGGAAAGATCGAGCTTCGCCGGATCGATCGGCCGCCCGCGCAGATTGTCGACCAGCCAGTCCATCGACTTGCGCGAAGCCGGATGGACGTCGATGCGAAGAGCGATATCGTTGACCGGCAGGTCCTTCAGCAGTGTCGAAAGCGTCTCCTCGTCCGCTGGCAGGCCATAGCCAAAGGCGTTCGGCGCGCCTTCGAAGACCAGCGCCAGTCCGGTCGCCCCGCTCTTCAGGTCGGTCTCGATCTGGCGGCGGGCGCGCGCCACGTCGGGATCGTCGACGCGCTGGACGACCGCCCAGTCCTGGTTCGGCCGGGCACGGGGCAGGAGCCGCGGCTCGGCGGGCCCGAACAGCGGCCCGAGCGCGATGCCGTCATCGCTCCGGCGGACCAGTTCCTCCTCGAACGAGCCGCCGCGCAGCGCTTTTTCGGCCAGCGCCCGCCACGCCTCCATGTCGACTTGCGGGAAATCGGCAATGCGAAGAAGAGCGGCGTCCATCAAGTCTCCCCACCTGGCTCGAACGGCGTCGTTGGTTCGTCGGCGCGGTTTTCACCCCTGCGTCGGCACCGGGCAAGTGCATATTTGGTTGCTGAGGCAAAAAATGAAAGTCGAACAGGGCGAGAGGGCTGGATCGGCTTCGTCGGACGCGGGCGGTTTGCTCGCCAAAGGTGGCCGCGGCGGATCACGAGGCACCGGTGACGGTCCAGCCGTCGTATTAAGGCAGGACGCAGTTGAGTGAGCGCATCTCGGCGGCGTTCATCCGTCTATCGTTTTCGAGATTGGCGTGTTTTGCCTGCAGAGAGTTCAAGTGGATTTCGAACGACCGCAGTTCAGCCTCGAGATTGCCGTGGCGCGCTTCAAGAACGGAAATCCGGACGGCGAGAGCAGCATCCGTCAGTCCGAGGGCGCCCCCAAAGGCTTGTGCCGGTGCGGATCGCCCAAGGGCGCCAACCGCGTTTGATCCGATCGACGCCGCTTTCTCCAAAGCGCGTAGTCGCGTGAGTTCGCTGAAGACTGGATTGATCTGACGCCGCAACTGGTCGATTTCCGCTCGTTTGCGCTGCCGGTCCAATTGATTGTGCTGCAATTCTCGGCTGTTGTCTCTTTCGCTCTCCCGCAAGAACTGGCATCGCGAGGGATTGACTTCGTCCATGGACATTCTCCTCAATAGGAGAAAAATCATAGAGCGTGGAAGTCAGGCGGGGATAAGCATGCGAAGGATCACGGCTGCGTTTCTAGCCCTTGCTGCGGGCACTGCGTCCGTGGCTAAAGCCGAAGCGGCCGGCACCGTCTGGTCGCTCGACGAACATCCAGTCCCGACCGGCATGGAGTTCAAGGACGAAGATTGGGCGCGCGTCGATGCCATGTGGGAAAAAAATGGCGATCCGACCTGTTCGCAGCGGGAGGACATCTATCTCGACATCTATGAGCGCCGCTACCCCGATTTTCGCCGCAAGGTGCCCGACCGGCGGGACCGGATGGCTCTCTGGAAGGTCCAGGGCTTGGCCGCCTTTAAATACGCGCTCTCCACTTGCGTCAGAGAGTGGTTCGAGAAGATCGACCGGCGATACGGCTATCTCCGGCGCAAGTTCGGCGGATTGTTCTATTGCGGCCGATGGACCCGCCCCCCGATCACCGCCGACGAAAAGCGGTTCGTGGAGCTTGTCGAGGAAGGGGTGGTCTACGCGTCGACGACGCTCCCGACAGGAACTCGTATGGTTCCTGCTGGCAAGTCGCGCCAAGGCGATCGGCCTCAACCCCGACGTAGAATATTTTCTGCGACGGTCGCTCGCGCACAACGAATACTACATTGAGGACCAGGACGTCAGCCATCTCTTGCCGAAACTGACCGCCGAGCGGATCGCCGAAGTCGATGCGGCGGTCAAACGGAAGGACTTTCGATCGGTGCTGGAGACAACGCCGCCTTGCCGTCTGCCTTCGCTGAAACCATTCTCGCCGCTGGAGGATCTGTGAGGGCTTCGATGCCAATGGTTCAACTATGCGTTGAGAGCCCCGCTCCCGCGATGATATAGGGCTTGGACGGTCGGCCATCTCCGGCTGGCCGCAGTGGGGCAGGGGACCTTGCATGATCGGACCGGATGAGCTTTTTCTTGGCGCCAGCCGCACAGCGGACGATGCCTATCAGAAGCCCGAGGTTCTGAGGCTCGGCTATGCCAACCGCCACGGCCTGATCACCGGGGCGACGGGCACCGGCAAGACCGTCTCGCTGCAAATACTCGCCGAAGGCTTCTCCAGGGCCGGAGTGCCCGTCTTCGCGGCCGACATCAAGGGCGACCTCTCGGGCATCGCCGCGCCGGGCGAGCCGAAGGAGTTCATCGCCAAGCGGGTCCAGCAGATCCGCATGGCCGAGCAGGGCGGTCTCGACTACCAGCGCTTCCCGACGATCTTCTGGGATCTGTTCGGCGAGAAGGGGCATCCCATTCGCGCGACCATCTCGGAGATGGGACCGCTGCTGCTGTCGCGGCTGATGAACCTGACGGATGCGCAGGAAGGCGTTCTCAACATCGCCTTCCAGCTGGCCGACGAGGAGGGCCTGCTGCTGCTCGACCTGAAGGACCTGCAGTCGCTTCTTGCCGTGGTGGCGGAGCGATCGAAGGAATTGTCGGCCCGCTACGGCAATGTCGCCCGGCAAAGTGTCGGCGCGATTCAGCGGTCGCTTCTGGTGCTCGAGCGGCAGGGCGGCGAGGCATTCTTCGGCGAACCGGCCCTCGCCATCAACGATCTGATGCGCACGACCAGCGATGGCCGCGGCATGGTCAACATCCTCGCCGCCGAGCGCCTGATGATGAACCCGCGCCTCTACGGCACCTTGCTGCTCTGGCTGCTGTCGGAGTTGTTCGAGGAATTGCCGGAAATCGGTGATCCGGAAAAGCCGAGACTGGTGTTCTTCTTCGACGAGGCCCATCTGCTGTTCGAGGACGCGCCCGCCATCCTGATCGACCGGATCGAGCAAGTGGTCCGGCTCATCAGGTCGAAGGGTGTCGGCGTTTATTTCGTGACTCAGAACCCGCTCGACGTTCCGGACACGGTCCTCGCCCAGCTCGGCAACCGCATCCAGCATGCGCTGCGCGCCTACACGCCGCGCGAGCAGAAGGCGGTGAAGACCGCCGCCGAGACCTTCCGGCCCAATCCGGATTTCGATTGCTATGAGGCGATTACCCAGCTCGGCGTCGGCGAGGCGCTGGTTTCGACGCTTCAGGACAAGGGCGTGCCATCCGTTGTGCAGCGGACGCTGATCCGTCCGCCTGCCTCGCGGATCGGACCGCTGACCGATCAGGAGCGCGCAATGGTGATGGGCGGCAGCCCGCTCGCCGGGCTCTACGATCAGGAGATCGATCGGCAGAGCGCCTATGAAACGCTTGAAGAGCGGGCCCGGAAGGCAGCGCTGGACGAGGAGGAGGCCGCTCGGCGCGTCGAGGCCGAAGAAACTCGCGACGATCAGCTTCGCAGGGAGCAGGAGGAGGAGAAAGAAGGCTGGTTCGACAATGTATTCGGCGGTCGCTCCTCGCGTCGCGGCACCGGATATCGACGCCAGGGATACGCCGAAGCGGCGGCAAAGACCGTGGTCCGCTCGGTTTCCAACCAGGTCGGCCGGCAGATCGGCAACGCCATCGTGCGCGGCATTCTCGGCGGTTTCCGGCGAAACTAGCGGTGCGAGCTTTCGGCGGAACCCCGGGGGTTCCGCCACGTTCGCCATCCGGGACTTCAACGAGGGAGGTGAACCTTGGCGACTGCCATGACGGGCTCTGACCGTGTCCGGAACAGGTTCCTTGCGCTCATCGCGATTATCCTTGGCGTGATGGCGTTGCGCTACGGCTATCCGTTCCTGATGCCGTCCTTCGTCGCCTTCTTCATCATCGCCGCCGCTTGGCCCCTGCGCGAGTGGATCTCCCGGTGGACCCGCTCGACGATCCTGGCCTATGGGCTCACAATTTTCATCCTGTTCCTGTTGATGCTGGGCTTCTTCGGCATCGTCTTCTTCTCGCTCGGCCGGGTGGCGATGACCCTGGCCGACAATCAGGACCAGTTCCGCGCCCTCTACGACCGGGTGGTCGAGTGGAGCAGCGACCACAACATCCCGATCCCGTTTCATGGCCAGTCGGACAATGATGGTTATGATCGCGTCTCGGCCATCGCGCAGTCCTTCTTTTCGACGGTCTATAACGTGATCAGCTATCTCGGTCTGATCTCGGTCATCGTCATTTTGGGATTTCCGGAAGTGCCGTCGCTGGCGCGGCGGGTCAGCGAACAGTACCGGGCGGGCCGCGAAGAGTTGTTCGAAACGGTCGGCGCAATCGGAAGCGCGTTCCGCAGCTATCTGTTGATGACCTTTGTCGCCAGCCTGCTTACCGGCGTCGCCTCCACTCTCATCGCCTGGTTGTTCGGCCTGGAACTGGCGCTGACATGGGGCGTCCTGAACTTCATGCTCAATTTCATTCCGATCATCGGAAACATCATCGGCATCATTCCGCCGGCTCTCTACGCCATCGTCCAGTTCGGTGGCTGGCAGATCCCGCTGGCGGTTCTGGCGGCGTTCGCCCTCATGCAGATCATCATCAGCAACTTCGCCTTTCCGTGGCTGCAGAGCAAAGGCGTGGCGCTGCCCGCCGTGGTGATCGTCCTTTCGCTTCTGTTCTGGGGTTGGTGCTGGGGCTTTGCCGGCTCGCTCTTCGCCGTGCCGCTGACCTCGATGACCGCGATCATCCTGTGGCACATCGAAAGCACGCGCCGCCAGGCGCGCATCGTGTCCGGCGACCACATCGACGAGGAAGCCAGAAACGAGACCTCGGTCGCCGGTTGAGCTTGGACCGAGACAAGCGACCGGGAGGCACGCACGCGTTCGCCCATTTGCGATCGGCGACGGCGATCCCCATATCGAAGTCAACGACGTCGACCGGGAGAACGCCATGAAGACCAAAGGGATCGCCTATCTGCTCTGGGCCTTGTGCCTCCTCGGCGTGTTCGGAATCCATCGCTTTTACACGGGCCGCTGGGTGACGGCGCTGATCTGGTTCTTCACATTCGGCCTGCTCGGCGTCGGCCAGATTATCGATCTCTTCCTGATCCCTGGCCAGGTCCGCGCCGCCAATCTGGACGACGAACTGGAGGCGATCGATGTCGAACGCCGCGCCAAGCAGCGGGTTCGCTGAACGAGCCTCGTTGAACGAGCGAACGACCGACGAAAACGAGGGCTTGCGGCCACCGGCCCGCAAGCCCTCGTTTCGTTTCTCCTCCATCTTGTCAGACGGTCGGTGACGGAAGCCCGGATGTGACCAGGATCGGTGTGCCATTGGGCACCTGGTCGTAGAGGTGGATGATATCCTGGTTGATCAGCCGGACGCAGCCGGAGGAGACGTTCTTGCCGATGGACCACCATTCCGGTGAGCCGTGCAGGCGATAGAGCGTGTCCTGGCCGCCCTGGAAGATGTAGAGGGCGCGGGCGCCGAGCGGATTGTCCAGACCGGGCGGCATGCCGCCATTGTCGGCGCTGTATTTCGCCAGTTCGGGCTGGCGGGCGATCATGTCGTCGGGCGGCGTCCAGGTGGGCCACTTCTTCTTCCATCGCATCTCCGCCCGCCCGGCCCAGGCGAAACCCTCGCGCCCGAGGCCGACGCCATAGCGCCAGGCCATGCCGTCGGGGCGGGTGAAATAGACGAAATGATTGTCCGTATCGACGATCAGCTTGTTCGGCCCTTCGCCGGTCGTGTTCTGCACGTAGCTGCGCAGATAGCGGCGGTCGATCTTCTGCCATGGGATCGCCGGCAGGACGTATCCTTCGTCCACCATTGAAATCATAGGCGCTGGCGTAATCGACGCGGCTCTGACCCCCGTCCCCGAGGCGACCGATCAGCCTGTCTCGAAAGAGAGGACGAAGGGATCGCCTCGCCGCCGGATCGCTCGAGCAGGCGGAGAGCCCGACAGCGGCGCCGGTCGCCAGCAGTCCGGTGAGCACCGCGCGTCGCGAATGGCGATTTTTGTGATTGTCGTTTGTCGGCATGAAATCCCCACGCAAGATTATTGTCCCCAACCTGTTCGGAAATTCTAACGCCTCGCCGACGCCTCCGTTCCGCACGTTTGTTCACGACTTCGTGCGTGGTGCGCTTTCATTGCGCCCATTGCGTGTCTTGTTCGGACGCCTGCGGGCGCTAGGTCGAAGACGAACCTTTGTCGCAACGGGCTGGGGGCGAACAACCGTGCTTCGCTGCCCGTCAACGGGGTGAGGGCGCCGCATCATGCGGCTCCAATGCGAGATTCTGATTGAAGGAGACAATTATGGCCTTTTCGCTTCCTGATCTGCCTTACGCCTACGATGCGCTGAGCCCGCACATGAGCGCCGAGACGCTGGAGTACCACCACGACAAGCACCACAACGCCTATTGCGAGGCGATGAACGGTATGATCGAGGGCACCGAATACGAGTCGATGGAACTCGAGGAGATCGTCAAGAAGAGCCACAAGGACAACCCGAAGCTCTTCAACCAGGCGGCCCAGTTCTACAACCACCTCCACTTCTGGAAATGGATGAAGCCGAATGGCGGCGGCAAGAACCTGCCCTCGAAGCTTCAGGATGCCATCCAGAGCGACGTCGGCGGCTACGACAAGTTCCGCGACGATTTCATCAATGCCGGCAAGACGCAGTTCGGCTCCGGCTGGGCCTGGCTGTTCGTCAAGGATGGCAAGCTGCAGATCGACAACGGCCTGAACGGCGAAAACCCGCTGATCATGGGCGGCACGCCGATCCTCGGCGTCGATGTCTGGGAACACTCCTATTACATCGACTATCGCAACGCCCGGCCGAAATATCTCGAGGCGTTCGTCGATAATCTCATCAACTGGGATTACGTGCTGGAACGCTACGAGGCCGCGACCAGCTGATCGAGCCGACGGCTCGTCTCGAGATCAACGCCCCGCAAGGCTCCGCCCTGCGGGGCGTCTCAGTTTCGGCTGCCTGTCATGGCGTTGACCGGGAAGATCGTGACAGGATCCTGCTCGCCGTCGAAACTGGGGTCCACCTCGAATTCCGACAGGATGAAGCCCCGCCCGTTCCACCTATACGTCGCGCTGGAAAAGGCATCGCCGATGCCACGCCACTTGTTGTAGGTGACCAGCGCCTGCCTCTCGTCGTCCCAACCTGCATTGACGAGCTGATCGCTGGTGCTCCAGCCGACGATGCCGATGCGCTCGACCGGCCCGTCGATCCCTTCTTCGGGCGACGGCCCTAGCTCATATTCGATCTCCGGCTCGGCGAAGGAATGGCTGACGGAAAACGGGATTTCGCTCGTGGAGAACCATCTGGTGAGGAGATTGTAGGCGCCCCGCCCGCATACGAAGGACGCGAGAACACTCTCCGCCTCGTCCTGCGACGCCTCCGGCGAAGGGGGCAGGGTGACGAGGCTCTCGGGATGAATGCCGAGGGAATCGTCGCAGATCGTCCGGTCGCGCTGGACGAAGGCCTGCGTCAGCGCGATCACTTGCGGCAACGATTCCGGCGGTGTGTCGACCAGTTCCTCCGGCCCGTAGGGCGGTTCGGTGGGCGTGCCGTTCTGATCGCAGTCGGGCAGCGATTGCACGAAGGGCTCGTCGGAAACGCCGATGGCCGTCCGCTCGATATGCCAGCCCCTGAAATCGTCGTTGACGATCAGCGGGTTCGCCAGCCGCGCGACGACGCATCCCCGGAAGATCGCCTGACCGCCGTCCTTCGCGACCGACCGGATCACCAGCGGCACTGTCGCATGGACGGACCCGGCAGCGCCTTCCTCCTGCGTCCTGCCGGTCGCGATCTGGACCATCGCCGTTTCATCGAATCCTCTCGCATAGGCGTCGACGGATTCGGAGGGGGGCGTCCCGAAATAGCCGTGGGCGCGGGAATATTCGCGGCGATTGATGGCGTTGTAGAGCGAGAAGATCAGCGTCTGCGGTGACGAACGGTCGTCATAATAGGGCAGGGTGGCAATGTCGGCGGCTTGCGCCAGGGCAGGAACGGTCGCCGCGCTGCAAGGGAGGGCGCCGATCGCGCAGGCGATCCACCGGGACGTGATGCTCATCAGGTGCGGAACCTCCAGAGTTACGTCCGGCAGATGAACAGCCCGCCGCGTCGCACGCAAGCGGAACATGGCTGTCGTCCGCCTTGTGAACGGTAAGCCGCCTCCAGTCCACACCCTGTTGACAATGTGTCTATGGTGACGTTCGCACGAGGCATGCAGACACTTCACGATGCGTCGTTCATATTGTTCGTTATTCTCCCGTTCGGGAGCCAGGAAGGAGACTTTTCATGAGCAGGAAAATCTTGGCCAGCGTGGCCTTCGTCTCTCTTTCGTTCGTTTCAGTGAGCATGGCCGCGGACGATCCCGTCGCCACGCGCAAGGCCATCATGCAGGCCAACGGCGCCGCTGCCGGTCTCTCAGCGGGAATGATGAAGCAGGAGATCGACTATCAGCCGGCGCTCGGCAAGGCGGCCATCACCACCTTCAACGCCACGGCACACAGCTTTGATTCGTTCTTCCCTGAGGAGTCGCGGGGAGCGGAAGGCTCAACCGCGGCGCCGGCGATCTGGGAGGACATGGACGCCTTCAAGGCGCGGATGGCCGATTTCCTGCAGAAGACGGAAGCGGCGGCAGAGGTCTCGGGCAAGGACGGACCGGCCGATCTTGCGACGTTCCAGGGTGCGGTGCAGCCGATCCTTGGCGAGTGCAAGGAGTGCCACGAGAAATTCCGCGTCAAGAAGTAGGTGCGGTTGCGCAAGACGATCATTGCCGCTCTCGTCGTCGCAGTCGTGGTGGCGGGTGCGGCAATTCTCTGGATCCTCAGCGCACCGGCCTTCCTTGGCGAGGGAGCCGTCTCGGCCGAGGGCGCGGGCGATCCCGAAAAGGGCCGGATGGTCTTCATCGCCGGCGGATGCGCGTCGTGCCATGCAACGGGCGGCAAGGAGCCATCGGACATTGAAACCCCGCCGCAGCTCGGCGGCGGTCTGCGCCTGACGACGCCGTTTGGCGCGTTCGTCGCGCCGAACATCTCGCCCGATCCGGACGACGGCATCGGCGACTGGAGCCTCGCAACCTTCGCCAACGCGATGCAACGCGGCATCGGCGAGCACGGCGAGCACCTGTACCCCGCCTTTCCCTACACGTCCTACGCCAGGATGACTCCGGAGGACATCGCCGACCTCCATGCCTATCTGAAGACCTTGCCGCCGGTCGCCGGCCGCGCACCCGGCCATGAACTGTCCTTCCCCTTCAACGTTCGGCGCGGCCTCGGTCTATGGCAGCGGCTTCATCTGGACGACCAACCCGTCGTCGCGATCGATGGGGCCGATCCGCTGCTGGCGCGCGGCCGCTATCTGGTCGAAGGGCCGGGTCACTGCGGCGAGTGCCACACGCCGCGCAACATCGCCGGAGGCTTGCGGACGGACCGATGGCTCGGCGGCGCGCCGGCCGCCGAGGGTGACGGAAAGGTGCCGAACATCACCGGCGGCAAGGGCGGCATTGGCGACTGGTCGGCCGCCGACATCGCCTACTATCTGGAGAGCGGATTCACGCCCGACTTCGACAGCGTCGGCGGCGCCATGGTGGCGGTCCAGGCCCATATGGCCCAACTGCCGGCGCGCGACCGGCAGGCGATCGCAGCCTATCTCAAGGCCGTGCCGCCCGTCGACAGCGCGCAGTAGTGAACGGCTCCGATACGTGCGGGGTCGCGCAACTCCTCTTGCGACCTTGGGCGCGGTCAGGCATGGGCCACTGACGACATCAGCCTTCGGACCCCGCCCGTGACGCTTATCGAAATCGCCCTTCTGTTCGTCGCCGGCTTCCTCTCCGGCGCGATCAACGCCGTGGCTGGCGGCGGCACCTTCATCTCCTTCGGCACGCTCTCGGTGCTTGGCGTGCCGCCGATCTCCGCCAATGCGGCGTCGTCCATCGCGCAACTGCCCGGCTACGTGACGGGGGTGAGGCAGGTTCAGCTACGAACCTCCGCCTCCATCGTGCCCGTCACTTTCAGCGCGAAGGCATAGGAGAAGGCGACCTCCTCCAGCCGCGAAAAGCGCCCCGACGCGCCGGCATGGCCTGCATCCATGTTGATCTTGAACAGCACCGGATTGCCGGAGGTCGAGCACTCGCGCAGCTTCGCCACCCATTTCGCCGGCTCCCAATAGGTCACACGCGGATCTGTCAGCCCCGCAAGGGCGAGGATCGGCGGGTAGGGCAGGGCCGTGACGTTATCGACCGGCGAATAGGCGGCGATGGTCCGATAGTCGTCTTCGCTCAGGATCGGATTGCCCCATTCCGGCCATTCGGGCGGGGTCAGCGGCAGCGTGTCGTCGAGCATGGTCGTCAGCACGTCGACGAACGGCACCTCGGCGATGATGCCGCCGAAGCTCTCCGGCGCCATGTTCGCCACCGCGCCCATCAGCATGCCGCCGGCCGAGCCGCCCTGCGCGACGATCCTGTCGTGGCTGGTAAACTCGTGGCTGACGAGATGCGCCGCCGCCGCGATGAAGTCGTGGAACGTGTTGGTCTTCTGCCCCCGCTTCCCCGTCTCGTACCAGTCCCAGCCCTTGTCCTTGCCGCCGCGAATATGGGCGATCGCATAGACGAAGCCGCGGTCGACGAGGCTGAACGCATTGGTCGAGAACGCCGCCGGGATGGAGATCCCGTAGGATCCGTATCCATAGAGGAGGCAGGGCGCGGTGCCATCGAGCGGCGTATCGCGGTGATAGAGCACCGAGACCGGCACCATCTCGCCATCATGGCTCCGCGCCTGGACCCGGCGCGTGACGTAATGCGAGGCGTCGTGGCCGGATGGCACCTCCTGCTCCTTCAGCAGGCGCCGCTCGCGCGTCACCATGTCGTATTCGTAGAGCTGGCTCGGCGTGGTCATCGACGAATAGGAGAAGCGGATCGTCGTCGTGTCGTACTCGAACGAGCCGCCGAGCCCCAACGAATAGGCCTCTTCCTCGAAGGCAATGGCGTGTTCCTCGCTGCTCGACCGGTCGCGGATGACGATCCGGGGCAGACCGTCCTTTCGCTCCAGCCGGACGAGGTGCCCGGCAAAGGAGGCGACGGAGAGGATCAGCCGGCCCGCCTCGTGCGGCACGATTTCGCGCCAGTTCGCCTTTGACGGATCGGAGACCGGCGCCTCCATGACCTTGAAGTCCTTGGCGCCATCCGCATTGGTGAGGATGAAGAAGACGTCGCCCCCTTCCTCCAGCTCGTATTGCAGGCCGGCTTCGCGAGGATGGACGATTTTCGGCGTCAGGTTCGACAGATCCGCCGGCAGCAAGCGGTACTCCGTCGTCTCGTGATCGTTGATGGAGATCATGATCCAGTCGTTGAGGCGGGTGCCGCTGACATTCATGAACATGCCGTCATCGGCTTCAGTGTAAATCGAATCATCCTCCGAGGCCGGATCGCCGAGCCGGTGCAGCAGGATTTCCTTCGGCCGGTGCTTCTCGTCGAGGCGGGTGTAGAAGAACGCGTCCGAACCGGCGGCCCAGGTGCCGGCGCCACCGGTCTTCTCGATCCGGTCCGTGTCGCCCGCCCGCTCGATGCCGCGCACGGCGAGGCTGTAGAATTCCGAGCCCTTGCTGTCATAGCCCCAAAGGATGCGCCGATGGTTCGGCGAATGGTCGACCGAACCAAGCCGGAAATAGGCCTTGCCCTCGGCTTCCGCGTCGCCATCCAGAATGATCGTCTCTTCGCCGCCGTCGCGCGGCGTGCGGATGAACTTCGGATGCTCGCCTCCGATCACGTATTTCGTGCCGTAGGCGAAGGGGCCGTCCGGCAGGGGAACGGAAGAATCATCCTCTTTGATGCGTCCCTTCATCTCCGCGAACAGCCGCGCGCGCAGCTCCTCGGTGTCGGCCATCAGGGCTTTGGCGTAAGCGTTCTCCGCTTCCAGATGAGCACGGATGGCCGGGTCGAGCAGGCTCGGATCGTGGAACATCTCCTGCCAGTTATCGGCCCGCAGCCAGGCATAGTCGTCGGTTCTCGCGACGCCGTGCCGGGTGTCCTCGAAGGGGACCTTCTCGGCGCTGGGCGGCATGGCTGTTTCGGCGGAGAAAGGCTTCGTGCGGCTCATGGGATCGCTGTTCATTGCTTCGGTCATGGATGCTCATGTGCGGTGTTTCGGCCGGAGCGGCAAGGGCGAGCCGGATCTTCGGCGGGCGAAATCGTTGACACGCCAAAATGGCGGTCAGTACTGTTCTCCGATTGTTCATGATGGAGCAGCGCCTTGGCCGAGATCGTCTTCTACACCAACCCGATGAGCCGCGGTCAGATCGTCCGCTGGATGCTCGAAGAGATCGGCGCCGGCTATGACGAACAGCTCCTGGAATGGGGGCCGGAGGGCTTGGCGTCGGCACGCTATCGGGCCATCAATCCGATGATGAAGGTGCCGGCGATCGTCCATGACGGCCAGATCGTGACCGAGGCCGCGGCGATCGGTCTGTATCTGGCCGATGTCTTTCCGGACCGTGAGCTCGGCCCGCGTGAGGAGGAACGGGCGGACTACTACCGCTGGACCCTCTTCTGCGCCGGCCCGCTGGAGCAGGCGGTCACGGCCAACGCCATGGGCTGGGCCGCGCCGCCCGAGCGCCAGGGCATGCTGGGCTTCGGCAGTTTCGAACGGACCATCGACGCACTGGAGGACCATCTGAATGGCAGGCACTATGTCTGCGGCGACCGCTTCACTATGGCCGACTGCTACGTCGGCAGCCATGTCGACTGGGGCCTGGCCTTCGGCACGATGCCCGAACGCGCCGCTTTCAAGACCTACCGGCAGAGGCTGCGCGAGCGCGAGGCCTACAAGGCGGCCAAGGCGCGTGACAACGCCCTGATCGAGCAGATGAAGCGCAGCGGCTAGAATCGGCGGGGTTCACTCGCCGTCCGGATCGAACTCCAGCGCGACGCCGTTCATGCAGTAGCGCAGCCCTGTCGGCTGCGGCCCGTCCGGAAAGACATGGCCGAGATGGCCGTCGCACTTGGCGCAGCGCACTTCGGTCCGGCTCATGAAGAAGGACCGGTCCTTGTGCTCGGCGACGGCATCGTCTTCGACCGGCTCATAAAAGCTCGGCCAGCCGGTGCCGCTCTCATATTTCGCGTCCGACGAGAAGAGCGGTTCGCCGCAACCGGCGCACCGGAAGACGCCGTCGCGCTTTTCCTTGTTGAGGGGCGAGGTGCCGGCCCGTTCGGTGCCATGCTTGCGAAGAACATGGTACTGTTCGGGCGTCAGCAATTCCTTCCACTCCTTCTCCGAACGTTCTGATGGTGGTGTGGTCTTCGTGGCCGGTTCGCTCATGATCGGACTCCCTCTCTTCGCTGAAGATATAGGCAACCCACGGTGGAATTGGAGAGGAAGGGTGCCGCCATACGCCGCGGCGATTGACCCGGCGCGTGACGATCCTATACGGAAAGCGCGCGAAGGACGGGAGACGGCGCTGCGATGATCGATCGGCCGAAGGGAACGGAAGCGTGACGGCGCTTGGGGCGCTGGCCGTTCCGTTCATGGCGGCTCTCCTTGCGCCCGTCCTCGGCCGCTGGATGAACCGTTGGCTGGCCGTGCTTCTGGCGCTTTTCCCGCTCGCGCTCTTCCTTTTCTGGCTCCGGCTCGTGCCGATCGTGGTCGGCGGACCGGCGATTGTCGTCGGCGCCCCCTGGATCCCGAGCTTCGGCGCCGACTTCTCGGTTCTCATCGACGGCCTGTCGCTGACCTTCGCGCTGCTGATCACCGGCATCGGCACGCTGATCGTGCTGTTTTCGGGCGCCTATCTGAAGGGGCATCGGCGCCTCGCACCCTTCCTCAGCTACCTCTTGCTGTTCATGGGCGCAATGCAGGGGCTGGTCCTCGCCAACGACCTGATCATGCTGTTCGTGTTCTGGGAACTCACCTCGATCAGTTCGTTCCTCCTGATCGGCTTCGACAGCGATCGCACCGCCTCGCGCCGCGCCGCCATCCAGGCGCTCGTCGTCACCGGCATGGGCGGCCTGTCGTTGCTGGCCGGCTTTCTGCTGATCCGCTATGCCAGCGGCGCCTCCAGCCTGTCGGAAGTGCTGGCGCTCGGCGACGGCATCCGTGAACTGCCGGTCTATCTGGCCTGCTTCGTCCTGGTCCTCGGCGGCGCCTTCACCAAGAGCGCACAGTTCCCGTTTCACTTCTGGCTGCCGAACGCCATGGAAGCGCCGACGCCGGTCTCGGCCTATCTGCATTCGGCGACGATGGTGAAGGCCGGCGTCTATCTCCTGATGCGCCTTCAGCCCGCATTCGGCGGAACCGCGGCCTGGGAGACGGTGCTGCCGGTGTTCGGCGCCATCACGCTTCTGACGGGGACGATCCTCGGTCTTCGTCAGACCGACCTGAAGCTCGTCCTGGCCTATACGACCGTCGCCTCGCTGGGCCTGCTCGTCATGCTGACCGGCTTCGGCTCCGAAGGCGCGATTGCCGGCGCGGTGCTCTATCTCGTCGCCCATTCGCTCTTTAAGGGCGGGCTCTTCATGGTCGCCGGCGGCATCGACCACGAGGCCGGCTCACGCGATCTGCGCCAGATCTCCGGCCTGCGGCACGCCATGCCGCTCACCTTCGCGATCGCCTTCCTTTGCGCCATGTCGATGGGCGGGTTGCCGCCCTTCATCGGCTTCCTGGCAAAGGAGGAGATGTATCATGGCCTGCTCGAGGGCGATGGCTGGTCGATCGCGCTTCTGGCGGCGGCGGTCGTCGGAAACGGCCTGATGCTGGCGCTGGGCTTCATCGTCGGGCTGAGGCCCTTCCTCGGCCGCGAGCTGCGGGCGCCGAAGCAGGCCCATGAGGGACCGGTCGATCTCTGGATCGGCCCGGCGGTCCTGGCTCTTTGCGGCCTTGCGGCGGGACTCTTCTACCAGCTCCTCCACGAAACGATCTCTGTACCGATGGCATCGGCCATCGCCGGTGAGACGGTGCCGGTGGAGATTTCGCCCGTTCCGCATCTGTCGCTGAGCTTCTATCTGACGCTCCTGACCATCGCGCTCGGCATCGTCGTCTATCTGGTCCAGAACCGCCTGCGCAACGGCGTCGACCGCGCGCTGGCCGCCTTCGGCTGGGGGCCGGACCGGGGCTTTGATCAGGCGCTATCGGGCCTCACGCGCGGCGCGCACGGCGTCACCTATTTCTTCCAGAGCGGCCGTCTCGACCTCTACATGACCACGGTGTTTAGCGCGCTCGCTCTCGCGCTCCTGCTCTCGCTCGGTCTGTTCGGCGAATTGCCGGGGCTGCCGGGATGGCCGGATCTCGCGATCCACGAATGGACGATGCTGTTGATCATCATCATCGGCATCATGACGGTCATCAGGGCGCACAATCGGCTGACCGCCATCGTCTCACTCGGAATCCAGGGCTTCGGTGTCGCGGTGCTGTTCATGCTGGAGGGCGCGCCGGATCTGTCCTTCACGCAGTTCATGGTCGAGACGCTCTCGGTCGTGATCCTGGCTCTCGTCATGACGCGAATCCCGCTGGCCAGGACCGATCACCGCTCGCGTGCGGAAATGCTGACCGATGGCGGCATCGCCGTCGCTTGCGGCGGCGGGGTCGGGGCGCTGCTGCTCTCGGTCACACAGACCGCCTTCGACGGCAGCCTGAGCGAGTTCTATGAGCAATATGCGCGAACCATCGCCCATGGCCGCAACATCGTGAATGTGATCATCGTCGACTTCCGCGGCCTCGATACGCTGGGCGAGATTGCGGTGGTGATGATCGCCGGTCTGGCGGTGCTCGGACTGATCCGGATACGGCGGCCACGAATCGAGGACATCGCGACGCCGAGGGGGGACAGGTCCTGATGCGCACAGTCATCTTCCGTACCGTCGCGCCCTTCCTGACCGCCTTGATGGTGATCTTCTCGATTTTCATTCTCCTGCGCGGCCATAACGAGCCAGGCGGCGGCTTCATCGGCGGGCTCATCGCCGCCTCGGCGAATGCGGTCTACGGCATAGGCTGCGGCGTCTCTCCCGTGCGGCGCGCGCTGCGCTTCCACCCGATGGCGATCGCCGGGGCCGGTCTGTTCATCTCGGCGCTGGCGGGCACGATGAGCCTCGTTCCGCGGGCCGGCTTCCTGACCGGTCTCTGGACGGAGTTCCATCTGTTCAGCCAGAGCATCGACCTCTCCACCCCGCTCCTGTTCGACATCGGGGTCTATCTCGTCGTTCTCGGCACCTTCACCTCGATCGGCCTCGCGCTCGAGGAAAGGGAGGGCGACTGATGGAAACCGCGCTCAGCGTCGTCGTCGGCATCTTCTTCGCAGCCGCCGTCTATCTGATGCTGTCCCTCCACACGATCCGCATCCTTCTCGGCGTTGTGCTGCTCGGCAACGCCGTCAACGTCCTCATCTTCACCGCCGGTCGTTTCAATTCCGATGTCCCGCCGATCATCCCCCCGGACGCGATGGTGCCGGCGGGCGACGTCGTCAATCCGCTGCCGCAGGCGCTGATCCTGACGGCAATCGTCATTTCCTTCTCGTTTTTCGTGTTCCTCCTCGTGCTCGCCTACCGCGCCTATCAGGATCTCGGCACCGATGATTCCGACAAGATGCGGCTGGCCGAACCGGTCGAGGACAGCGGCCCGCCCTTGGGATATTGAAGCATGGCTGCTGGCGCCGTTCCGCACATCGACCGTTCTGTTGCGATGGTCACCGACCAGCTGAGTCTGCTGGACTGGCTGCTCATCGCCCCCGTCGTGCTGCCGATCCTCGGCGCCGCGGCGCTGTTGATGATGCGCAAGCGGATCAATTGGCATGCGCCGGCGGCCATCGTGATCCTCCTGCTGATGGTCGCTGCGGATGTCGGCCTGCTCGTCAGGGTCTGGCACGAGGGGCCGCTGATGATGGCGATGGGCAGTTGGCTGCCGCCCTTCGGCATCGTCTTCACGGCCGATCTTCTCGGCGTGCTGTTCGCCCTGATGACGGCGCTTGTGGGGCTCATCTGCGCTTTCTTCGCAATCAGCGAAGTGGAGGTGACGGAACTCCGCTACGGCTACTTCACCTTCTATCTTCTCATGCTGGCGGGCGTCACCGGCGCGTTTCTGACCGGCGACATCTTCAACCTCTATGTCTGGTTCGAGGTGCTGCTGATCTCGAGCTTCGGCCTTCTGGCGCTCGGCTCCAACCCGATCCAGCTCGACGGCACCTTCAAATACGCCTTGCTGAATCTTGTCGGCACGACGCTCTTCCTGGTGTCGGTCGGCATCCTCTACGGCCTGTCGGGAAGCCTGAACATGGCGGATTTGGCGGTGAAGGCTCGGGGCGCCGATCTCGGCGCCCCGCTGATGACCTTCGGGGTGCTGATGGCGCTGGCCTTCCTGATGAAGGCCGCGGCCTTCCCGCTCAACGCATGGCTGCCCGCCTCCTATCATGTGACGCGATCGTCATCGGCGGCGCTGTTCGCGGCGCTGCTGACCAAGGTCGGCATCTATGCGCTGCTACGCACGCAGATCATGATCTTTCCGCAACTGGGGGAGACCCTTGCCCCGATCTTCCTCGTCGTCGCCAACGCGACCATGCTGATCGGGGCCGCCGGACTGTTGGCCTCCAGCGATGTCAGGCGTCTCGCCGGCTGGGCCGTCATCTCGGGCATCGGTGTCATCCTCGTCGGCCCCGGCCTGGGCGACGAGGCGGCGCTCGCCGGCGCTATCGCCTACGCCATGCATTCGATGCTGGTGATGGGCGGACTCTATCTGATGGTGGGCGCGATGAGCTGGCTGGCCGGCACTGCGTCGCTGCTGCGAATGGGCGGCTTGGCGACCCGTTCCAGGGGCCTCGCCTTCTGCGCATTGGGCCTCGTGCTGGCCACTGCGGGGCTGCCGCCCTTTTCCGGGCTCTGGCCGAAGGCGATGCTGGTCGAGGCGTCGCTGTCTCATGAAGCCTATGGCACGGCCTTCGTCATTCTCGTCAACGGCCTGCTGACGACGATCGCTCTCGGACGACTGTTCGCGCTCGGCTTCTGGAGACCTCACGCCGCAGCGCCCGGAGCCGAAGCCGCCGCTCCCGAAGTGCCTTTGCCGCGTGGACGCTTGCTGCCTGTCGGCGCCTTCGTCGTGATCGCATTCGCGGCGGGCGTCTATCCGGAGCCCTGGCTTCAGGCGGCCCGCGCCGCCGCCTCGGGTCTTGTCGATGCAAGCGCCTATATTCAGATCGTCCTGCCGGGAGTGTGACGCATGAATTTGCAGCTCATGAACATTCTGCTGGCGCTGGCATGGGCGGCGGTGACCGGGTCGTTCACGTTGCCCAACCTTGTCTTCGGCTTCATCCTTGGCGCCCTCGGCATGTACTTCATCCGCGAGCAGGTGGGCTCGCTCGGCTATTTCCAGCGTCTATGGCGAATCGGCATACTGGCGATCATCTTCCTGCGCGAACTGTTCGTCAGCGCGTGGAAGGTGGCGGTGCTGGTGCTGTCGCCGAGAATGGACGTCAAACCGGGCATTTTCGCCTATCCGCTGCGGGTGCGCGACGACATGCAGATCACGCTTCTCGCCAATCTGATCACGCTCACCCCCGGCACGTTGTCGGTGGATGTCTCGGAGGACAGGAACACGCTGTGGGTTCACGCCCTCGATTGTTCCGATCCCGACGCAACCCGCCAGGACATCGCCCGGACGTTTGAGCGACGCATCATGGAGGCGTTCGAATGAACGATTTCGGCGCCCAGTTCCTCGACGTCGCGGCACTGATCGCGCTTTATCTGCTCAGCGCATCGTTCTTGCTGACCGTGCTGCGCGTGATCCTCGGCCCCACCTTGCCGGACAGGATCCTCGCCCTCGACATGCTGGTCTCGGTCGTGATCGGCTTCATCGCGGTGATCGGCATCCGATCCGGTTTCACGCTTTACATCGACATCGCGATCGCGCTCGGGCTCGTCGGCTTTCTGGCGACGGTGGCGTTTGCGCGCTTCGTCCTGATGCGCGGCCATGTCGGCGACGATGACGACAGCAGCGAACCCGGGGCTTCGCGGGCGGGGGAGACGGGCTCATGATTGAGATCGCCCTCGGGATCGTGGTCGGCCTCCTTCTTCTTGCCGGCGCGTTCTTCTCGCTCGCCGCTTCGATCGGCCTTTTGCGCCTTCCCGATCTCTATTCGCGGATGCACGGCGCATCGAAGGCCGGAACTGTCGGTTCCGGTCTTGCTCTCGTGGCGATGGCGATCCATTCGGAGAGCATCAGCGATTCATCGCGGGCGCTGGCCGGTGTGTTCTTCTTTCTGCTGACGGCGCCGATCTCGGCCCATCTTCTTGCCAAGGCCGCTCACGACATGGGCTATCCCTTGTGGCAGGGCTCGCTGATGGACGACAAGAAGGCCGACCGCGCAGGAACAGACGCCGATCCGTTAGATTAGATAATCGATAACCGTGTTTCCGGGTCTTTATATACCCATACACTCAAATACGTTCCGCTTAAGGATTCGATGTTTCCGCTGAAAGAATTAATTCTTACGGAAAAGCCTTGACATGGATGCTGCCCCATGAAACATGCAGATCAACAACGTCGTTGAACGTTAAAGAAATGACATCTATAGTTGAGGTATTGAAATGGACGTAGCCGAGGATAAATCCGCCCGTGACGCGCAGCTCATCGATCTGACTGCCGAGGTCGTGACAGCCTATGTCGGAAACAATCCGGTTCCGGCCAATGATTTGCCGAGCCTGATTTCCGAAATTCATTCGGCCTTCAGCCGGATTCGCGGCAGCGATAGCACCGTCGCCGAGGCGGAAAAGCCGAAGCCGGCCGTCAACCCGAAGCGCTCGGTCAACGACGACTACATCGTCTGTCTCGAGGACGGCAAGAAGTTCAAGTCGCTGAAGCGGCACCTGTCGGCCCACTACAACATGACCCCGGAGCAGTACCGCGAAAAGTGGGGCCTGCCGGCGGATTATCCC
Source organism: uncultured Alphaproteobacteria bacterium (assembly GCA_963773525.1). Taxonomy (GTDB): domain Bacteria; phylum Pseudomonadota; class Alphaproteobacteria; order Rhizobiales; family Rhizobiaceae; genus Notoacmeibacter. The sequence goes on from CAVZBM010000004.1 coordinate 62,275, forward strand.
ATGGTGGCGCCGAACTATTCGGCCGCGCGCTCGCGGCTGGCCAAGAAGGCGGGCCTCGGCCGCAAGGCCAAGTCCTGATCGGACCAGCGATTTCGAATGACGAAAGGGCGGCTTGAGCCGCCCTTTTTTGTGGGCGCGGCACCTCGTTCTGCCGCTCGATGCCGACAAATGTTCTTATTTTGTTCCACGGTCCGCTCAAGGTAGCTATAAGGAAAGCATTCCTCGGTTAAGGGAGTGCCTTATGGCCGCCGCGCTGCTTTGTCTCCAAGAAATCGACGACGAGGCCGTCAATCGGGTTCGCGAATTCGGGCCGCGGCCTGACCCGGCCGATCGGACGGAATGGGCGGTGAGCCAGGGCGATGCCGTGATCGACCTGATCGCCGCGATCTTTGGTGTCGACGGCCGGGATCTTCGAAAGCCGACCCGCTGCGGAATCCAGGTCGGCCGCATCCGCCAGGTGGCGATGTACGTCGCTCATGTGACGCTGCAGCTGACGCTGACCGAGGTCGGGATCGTGTTTGGCCGCGACCGGACCACTGCCACCCATGCCTGCCACAGGATCGAGGATCTGCGTGACGATCCCGACTTCGATGCCTTGATGGATCGCGTCGAGCGCACGGTGGCGCGCACGTTGAGGGCCGATGGCGGCGCCATGTATGGCTGAGTGTGGCTGGCCGAATGCGGGTTCAGCCGACTGCGCGCGCGGCCGCTTCGGCCCTGATCCGTTCGATCATGGCTCGGACGCCATTCGCCCGTTGCGGGGTGATGTTTTCCGCCAGTCCGAGTTCGTCCAGCAGCGCATTGGCGTCGGTTTCCAGGATCGCTGTCGCTGTCTTCCCCGAGAAGATGGAGAGGATCACCGCGACGAGACCCCGCACGATATGGGCGTCCGAATCACCCCAGAACCGCAGCACCGGTCCCTGCGGTCCGTCGGCTTCTTCGGTGTGCAGCCAGACCTGGGAGACGCACCCTCTGACGCGAGCCGATTCGGTGCGCCAGTCATCCGGGAACTCGGGCAGATCGCGGCCGAGATCGATCACATAGCGATAGCGATCCTCCCAGTCGTCGAGAAAGGCGAAATCCTCGCGGATCGAAGCAAAGTCGGGTGTGGTATCCATGCCCTCGATATAGGCCGCCAAAGGCCTCACGTCATCGTCCAGGCTGAAATCGCGGACATTGCACAGCCACTCGTGGCGCAAGCGGCCGACGCCGGACTCGCCGAACGTGGTGAGCGAAGGGTTAACGCACCAAGAGCTATGCTAAGTACTTGGAATACAGATATATTAGGCAGATGATAGCCTGCCTTCGCGGCCAGTGGGGCGGTCGATCCGCAGGAGGCCTTGCGAGGGCCCCCGCCGAGTGGCCGCCGACGAACCTTTCCTTAAAGCGGTTTCGGGACACTGTGGGCGGTTTCAGACTGGCAGATGTCGACCGTCCCGAAGACGACAGTGCCGGTCACAGCGAGCGGGTTGCGTCTTGTATCAACGTGCCGAAAATCTGGGGGATGACTGGCGGGGAAGAATCGCCTGGGCGTTCGACCGTTTCGTCAGCCGTGACGTGACGGACTCCGGCAGGCGCCGCCGCCAGGCGCGCCTGTTCGGCTCGATTCTCGCCGTCACGATCGTGCTGGTCGTCCTGTCGGTCCCGCTTGCGGTCTCCGATCCCTCCTATCTGGCTCTCCCCTTCATCACCGGCGCCATCGGATGTGCCCTGTCGGCGCTGCTGTCGGCGAGCGGCCGCGAGGGCCTTTGCGCCGTCCTGACCGGCGCCTTCGCCCTCACCTTCGTCACCCTGATTCTCGGTCAGGAAAGCGACGCGGCCGGCGTCGCCTTTCTCATTCTCGCGGTGCCGGTGGTCGAGGGATGGTGGGCGTTGCGGCGTCCGCTCCTGACTGGCTTCGCCGCTGCTTTGGCCGCCGGCGCGGCTTGTGCGGCGCTCTACATGGGCTGGATCGCGTCGAGCGGATCGCTCTGGAGCATCATCGCTTCGACAATGCTGGTCCTGTGGATAGGGAGCTTGTTTCTGCGCCTTCCGCTCCGGCGAACCGAGAAGGATGCCGAGGCGATGAGCGAGGCTGCGCTGCTGTCGCACGAGCTGGTAGAGGGTTTGCCTGGCGCAATGGTCGTCTTTGCGCCCGACGGGGAAATGACAGCGGCCAGCGCCGGTATCGAAAGGGTTCTCGGCCTCCCTGCGCCGCTCCTGCTCGGCGCCTGCTTCTTCGAACGGATCCATGTCGGCGACCGCGTCGTCTGGCTCAATGCTCTTGCCGACGCACGCGATGGCCAATCGGCGCGGGCCTTGCTGCGTATGCGTCCGGCCCTTTCTGGTGACGTGACCTTCGCCGATATGTCGATCCGGCTTTCGCCGCAGCGCGATGGACGCATTATCGGGTTTCTGGAGCACGATCCGGAGTCCGCGTCGCGAGCGGCGGAACTCGAACGTCTGCGCGAAGAGACCTCCGCCCTTGCCAGCGCCCGCAACCGTTTCCTCGCGACGGTCAGCCACGAGCTGCGCACGCCGCTCAACGCCATCATCGGCTTCGCCGACATGCTTTCCAGCGAGGACCTGCCGGTGCAGAGCCTCGAGCGGCAGCGCGAATATGCCGAGTTGATTTCCCGCTCGGGCGGTCATTTGTTGAAGGTGGTCAACGCGATCCTCGATATTTCCAAGATGGAGGCCGGCGCCTACACGGTGCAGCGTGAACCGTTCGACCCGGTCGAGGCGCTCGATATGCCGATGTCGATCGCCGCGCAGCAGGCCGCGGCCGAGGGCGTGACGGTGAGCCGCCAACTGGCGGACGACCTGCCGCCGCTCAACGCCGACCGGCGCAGCATTCAGCAGATTCTGATCAACCTCTTGTCCAATGCCGTGAAGTTCACGCCGGCCGGCGGCAGCGTGGTCGTTGAAATGTCGGACGATGGTCGGAATTTTCAGATTGCCGTGAGCGACACCGGGATCGGAATCGCCGAAGACGATCTTCCCCGTCTCGGTCAGCCCTTCATGCAGTTCGGCGACAATTCCCTTGCCCGTGAGCACGAAGGGACGGGACTTGGTCTGTCGCTCGTTCGCGGGCTGGTCGAACTGCAGGGCGGCCACATGCGTATCGAAAGCCGCAAGGGGATCGGCACGGACGTTTACGTCACCATACCGAATCTCGGAACACAAGCGCCTGTGTCACTGCCCCCGAAGACGAAAGCCAATGAAAGCACGGTTGAACCGAACCATGACATTGATCAACGCCGGCGGGCGTGAACATCGAAGGGAGGGCCGCGTGAGACGGCTTCTGCGCCGCACGGGCGGCTATGGGGCTGCGTTCGTTGCCGCCAATCCTGTCTTCGTGCTCTCGACCTTGGCCGTCGCCATTGCCGGTATCATCGTGACGGGCAATGCGCTCGAGCAGCCCCGCCGCCACCCTTCGCCGCTCTTTGCGACGCGAGACGTACCGTCCTCGCTGGTCCATGGCGGGCGCGTGGCGGGAGCGGCCGGACCGAGCAGGACGGGCGGAACCGACACGACGATCGCCGGCGATAGCGAACTGGCTCGCATCCAGGCAGTACTGGCGGACCTTGACCTCTACGACGGCGCCGTCGACGGCCTCAGCGGACCGCACACCAGTGCCGCGATCAAGCGCTATCAGGAAATTCTGGGCCTGCCGCAGACCGGCATGGTCGACGACGGTCTCCGCCGCAGCCTCGGCAACATCTCCGGCATGAAGACGGCGGCGGCGCCGCCTCTGCCCCGTCCGGCACCCGGCTACTACGGCGATGCGGGATCCGACGACAGCATCGCGACCGGCAGCATCGAGAACGAGCCGCTGAAGGCGATGCAGCAGGCTCTCGTGCGCTTCGGTTTTCATGAACTGACGGTGGATGGCGTGATGGGCAGCCAGACGGCCGAGGCGATCGCCACCTTTCAGCGAATCGAGGGGCTGCCGGAGACGGGCCAGCCGGACAATGAGACGGTTGCGCGGATGCGCAGGCGCGGCTTTCTGCGCTGATCAGGATCGCTCTGGTTTTCGGATACGCGACACTGTAACTGCGGATCCACCATGACACGACCGACCAGTGCTCTCGTCGTTTCGGCCCTGATGCGGCGGGTCTTCGCCGGCGGTGGTTTCGCCGCCGTCCTCTCAAGGGGCGTCGACGAGGCCGGCGCCATCTTCCTCGTCATCCGTGAGCGCAATGGCGCGGCCAGCCTCTACGGTCCTGCCGCGCAGACCGCCTATGACGAGGAGCGGCCCGACGAAAGACGCTTCCGCCTGTTCCAGACGGCGCAGGATCCGTTGGACGAGGCCATCGAACAACGCCTGGAAAAGGAGCGCCGATTCGATCCGGATCTCTGGGTGGTCGAACTGGAGGGGGGACCGCCGCTTGAGGATCTCGTCTCGCTTGCCGACGAGGCCGGATGACGTGAATTTCGAACAGACCCTGATGGTGTCCTAGCCGGCGGCGCACAGACGGGGCAGGGCGTCGTTTTCGGCTGACAGCGCCTTAAAGTCGACGGGTGCGCGATCGGCAGCCTTCGCGACCGCCTCCTCGACCGGCTCGGCTGCCTGATGGGCAGACTGTCCGGCGGCGGCCGACTGCCGACGCCAGTCGTCGAGGCGGTCCTGCGCCTGGTCGGCCGACAGCGCCTCGAACCGTTCGATGAAGAGCCGGATGCTCGTCGTCGTGCCGAGCGTATCCGGCCGGATCGCCCGGATCAGCAGATGCGCTTCGGCGGGGCTGATGCCGAGCGCCCGTAGCGCGAGGACCAGATGGTGCGTGCCCTCGGCACGGACGATGTGGTCGGCGACGGTATAGGAGAGGCCCAAAGCGTCGGCGAGCGCCGTGACAAACAGCTCGACGTCACCGGACAACGCCGTCGGCTGCAGCCGCGCTCTGAGCAGCGACGGAAGCTCCGCGCCCGCGGCGGGCTGCGAGGGTTGTATCCGGCCCGCCCCGTTGCCGGCCATCATCGCCCGCAGCTGGAGCTGGACTTCGCGAAGGGTCCGTGGCGACTGTGCCGCCATTTTGGCGCCGCGCCCCGTTTCGGCTTCTTTCGGAGTGGCGGCAATGCCATCCTCCCGGCGCTGCAGATGGGACAGCACCACGCGGATCGTGGTCGGCAAGTCGCTGCGGCGGGCGATGACGCGACTATGGTCGATGCCCGTGTTCTTGATCAGGTGCAGCCAGTCCCGCGTCGAAAACGAGGTTGTCCGTGACAGGAGCGGCGCCGACACGGCGATGGGCTCATGCGCGAGCCGGAGCAGGAGGCCCCGAGGCGCCCGTGCATTGTCGGAGAGGACGGCCGCGGCGTAGCGGCGGACCTCCATGCCGGTACGCTCATAGAGGGCAAGCGCCAGCGCTTCCAGTTGCTCGACCTGTCGGCCGGAGGGACGGGTCAACGCTGCGAATGCCCCGACGGATTCACGAAACAGTTCGTCGGCCCGATCCTCGCTGTGGCGGTCGGAAACGATACGCGAAGGACGGAGGAACTGGGACACGATGCACCTTTGCCGAGCGAGCTTTGAATGACCCGGTCAGAATAGTGGTAAATCCTTGGTAATCCGTTAGCGCCTCGTTAACCTCGCCGCGGCCATTCTTCGTCCGGTGCATGGAGTGCAATGACCGCGGAGTGCCAGATGGCAACGATAATTCCGATGGCCGCATTCAAGAGCGCGCAGGGCAGGCAGCCATCTCGATCGCGCGCGAACGGGGAATGCAGGATCATTCTGTTCGACGGTGTCCGCTATGGGCCGATCCCGGAAGAGGGCGGACGAAGCGGCGAGAACCACACGCGACGGAGGAAGAAGCGCCGCGCCTGATCATCACGGGATCGAGACGACAGAGCCGCGACGCGTCGACACAGGCCCACCGCTGTCGGGAAACAGAGACCGCAGCGCTATCGGGGCACCTCTGAAGGACTGGAGAGCCGGTCTGCCGTCCCGCGCGGTCCACCGCACCACATCAGCTATTCCGGGCGCCCCTCGCTGGAGCGGCAGCCCGCCGTGTTCAATCAGAACGGCCTGCAACTGGCCGACCTCAGAAAGCTGTCGCTGACCGGCTCATAGCTCTCGTCCGGGCGAAAGATCCTGACAATCGCGATGCCCTGATCGTCGTTGGACTGCGCGAAGACGGTGCTGGCGAGGGTAGGTGGCATTTCGCGTTTGAATTCGATGTCCTGCAGGCGATTGACCACCATCAGGTCGAGGTCGTCCTCGGTGCCGTTCCGATCGTTCATCGACCAGATCGTCTGGCTTCGGGAGTTGATGATCGCAACGGACCAGAAGGGCACATTGCCCGATGCGGTGAGGCGAAGGGGCCCCTGCGTCAGATCGAACCGGCACGCGGCGCTCGAGAAGAGGGGATCGCCGTCCTGGAGGAAGTCCGCATCGTCGAGGCGGCGCAACTTGAAGGGTTCCGTCGCGCTGGACAGACGGCTCCACGCGCTGGCCGGCGCGTAGGCCGGAATGAGAAGGATGACGGCGATATGAACCAGGCCGGCGCCGACGATTCCGATCGCAAGAGCCAGCAGCATCCTACGCATCGCAAGGCTCTTCCATCGTGACCGTCGGCATCCCGAGCGGCGTGATCGACGAACCGCTGCCGAGCGGCGTGTCGTAGAGCGACAGGACGAGGCGGTACGGCCCCTTGTCGGTGATCGGCAGCCAGTTGCCCGGCCGCACATCCGGACCAATGGCGATGCGAACGGTTCCGTTCGGCTCGCGCAGCAGGGCGCGCGACTGCAGCGCGCTGCGCCTGCCACCCGAAGGCAGCGGACTGCCGGTCTGGAGATCGGCGGCATGCAGCGTCCAGAACCGCGCCGATGGCAGCCGCCCTTCGAGCACATACTGGCATTCGGCCCGCAGCGACCGATCACGCTCGTCCAGGCGGCGAGTGAAGACCAATCCCTCGGCCGGTCCGAGCGGCAGCGATGCCTTCTTGGCGATGCGGGCCCGGGTGTAGGGATCGGCCTTGGCCGTCGCTGCATCGGGATAGGCCACCCATTGACCGACCCGCAGGGCACCGATCGCATCGGCGCGATCGAGCGCGAGAAGCGCGCTGCCTCCGCCGAGCCCGAGGGCGATGATGCAGGCCAGCATTGTGAGAAGGACGGTTTTCAGCATCGGCTCGACGATTGGCGGGTGGCACCCGGTTTAGCGACCACGCGGGCCGTTCCGCAAGCGGGGAAAGCAGAAACGTCCAGGATCATAGAAGGCTCTTAGCGCGACGCCCGCAATTGGCCGTCCGCGATCGGAGGCTCGAGCGGCTCCGCCGAATCGAAAAGTCCGCCGAGCGCGGTGACGGCGTCCTGCAACTCCGGCGTCAGCCCGCGAGGGGCATTGGCGATCGGCACGATATCCTCGCCCTCCGCCAGCGCAATCTCGACCGTCTCCGGCACTGGGCGTTCGGCGCCGGGAATCGGCTTCAGCCGCACGCCCTGGTGGGCGACACGCATGAACCGGTTCCAGACCATCGCCGGCAGGGAGCCGCCGGTCATGCGGTTCGTCGGCTTGTAATCGTCGTTGCCGAGCCAGACGGCCGCGACGTAATTGCCGGTGAAGCCGACATACCAGCCGTCGCGATACGACTGGGTGGTGCCCGTCTTGCCGCCGGAGGGAATGCCCTCCAGAGCGGCTCGGCGGCCCGTGCCCCATTCCGGAATCTGGACGAGGATCTTGTCCATCTCGGCGGCGGCCCGCTCGGACAGGACCCGGTGCGGTTTCGGACCCTGCCGGTCGAGGCGCCAGATCACCTCGCCGTCCTGGTCAAGAATTTGCGTGAAAGCGGAATGGCCGTGCGCGATGCCGCCGGCCGCGAAGACCGAATAGCCGGTTGCCTGGTCCAGAACGGTGATGCTGCCGGCGCCGAGGACCATCGTCTTGTGGCGAAGCACCGGCGTCTGCACGCCCATCCTCTCGGTGAGATCCGCCACCGTATCGACGCCACCCTTGATCTTCTCCCGCGCCAGATGGGCCGGAATCGTGTTGATCGACTTCACCAGCGCGGTCTGCAGGTCGGTACGGCCCCGATAAGAGCGGTTGTAGTTGTGCGGGCTCCACCCGTTCCAGTTGATAGGAACATCGAAGACCGGTGTCGTCGCCTCCAGCCCGCCCTCGATCGCCGCTGCATAGACATAGGGTTTGAACGACGATCCGGGCTGTCGTTCGGCGTTGACGGCGCGGTTGAACTGGCTCTTGCCGTAGTCGCGGCCGCCGACCATCGCGCGCACCAGCCCGTTCGGCTCCATCGCGACCAGGGCGCATTCGCCGACATCGTAGGATTTGCCGAACTGGCGCAGATGGAATTCGCAGGATTCCTCCGCCGCCTTCTGCAGCGTCGGGTCGAAGGCCGTGCGGACGATCAGATTGCGCGAGGGCAGGGTGTCCGCGACCTTCTTGACCTCCTCGAACGCCCAGTCGAGGTAGTAGTCTGGCGAATCCGTCACTTCGCGCTCGACCGGCGATGCCGGCTGCAGGCGGGCGGACGTGACCTGGCCCTCCGTCAGAAAATCGGCCTGGACCAGATTGGTCAGCACCTCGTTGGCGCGGGCGCGTGCCGCCGGCAGGTTGACGTGCGGCGCATATTTCGCCGGCGCCTTGTAAAGTCCGGCCAGCATGGCCGCTTCGGCGAGATCGATCTCGCGCACATCCTTGCCGAAGTAGAATTCCGCAGCCGCCGAGACACCGAACACACCGCCCCCCATGTAGCCGCGGTCGATATAGAGCTGCAGGATTTCCTTCTTGGTGAGGTTCTGCTCCAGCCAGAGCGAAAGATAGGCTTCCTTGATCTTGCGCTGCAGGGTCCGCTCATTGGAGAGGAACAGGTTCTTGGCCAATTGCTGCGTCAGCGTCGATCCGCCCTGCACGACGCTGCCCGAACGCGCATTCTCGATCATCGCGCGGGTCAGGCCGAGAACGTCGATGCCGAAATGGTCGAAGAAGCGCCGGTCTTCGGTCGCCAGGATGGATTTCACCAGATAGTCGGGAAGCTGGTCGACCGGCACCGAAGTCACGCTGAAAGACGCCGCGCTGGCCGATATGGCGGCCATAGCGATCAAGAAAGGTCACCGCCAGACCGTCCTGCTGTCGCCAGTCGCCCTCGGTCTCCTCGAAGGCGGGGATCGCCAGGACATAGAACAGCACGACGCCGACCGTACCGAGCGTGAAACCCTCCGACAGCACCTCGAACAGGCCGCGTTTCCAGCCGCGCACGCGGAACTTGCGGAAGAAGATCGTGATCCGCTCCCACGCCTCCGAGAACGTGTTTCGCAGTCGATAGAGGGTGGAGTCCAGCCAGGCATCGATGCCGATCAGGCGCGATACCTTGAAGCGTCTTCTCTTCGGCCGTGGCTCCTTCATTCTACCCCCGGATCGGTGCCGCGGGCGGTATGCCCGGAAAGCTGACGGTCGTCTTCATCTATGGCGTCGGCGCGATCACCGCAACGATAGTCGATCCACGGGCCGATGACATCCCTCTGATCCGGTCGATGACCGGGAATGCGGCTTTGCCCTTCTCCACGGTCGTCCTCCCGCCGCTATCCTCACGTGATGGCCGCCATGGGCGCGCGGCCCTTTCGAACATGAGCGGAGAAGCCGATGTCGGCAATCGCACAGTGGTCCATCATGCGGGCCTGGGCGGAGCACCTGCCCTTCGACTATCTGGCGGCGGCCGAGATGAGCGGCCTGCTCGAGACGACGGTTCGCAGCAAGGCCGCCGAGCAAGGCTGGATCATTCGCCGTGGTCATCGCGGCCGCGCCGCCGAGCTTGAGCTGGCGCGGCTGCGCGACCGGCTCTGGGCCCGGCTCGAAGCGGCGACGAATCGGCCGGTCGGCGTGCCGCTGCCGAAGGTCGATATCGACGCGATCCACGTTCTGCTGCGGGCCGTCGACAAGCTGGAGGCGGCCTGCCAGCGGCCGGCGGCCGCGGAAAGCGATGAGCCCGAAGCGCTGGCCGTCGTCCTCGACCGGATCAATCGTCGGATCGTCGAACTGGCTACCGAGATCGCGGGAGAGGGGGCGACGGTGGCGGAAGCCGAGACGCCGGCAGCGATGCCCGCCGGGCCCCCGGCTTGACCTCTGGCGAGCCGGATCCGGACCGGCAGGCGGCGCAGCGGGCATGGGCGGAGCAGGCGCTCGATCCGGACGAGGCGCGGCAGGCGGACCGGGAATGGTTCATGACCGCCCGCGCCCGGCAATATCCGCTCCTGCAGGCGCCCGCGCGCTGGCTGGTCGTCGGCGGACGCGGCAGCGGCAAGACGCGCCTCGGGGCCGAATGGGTTCGTGCCCTGGTTCTTGGCCTGCCACCCTTCACCAAGATGGGTCTGCGCTACGGCCGCCTCGCGCTCGTCGCCGAGACGCTGGGCGATGCGCGCGAGGTGATGGTCTCCGGCGCCAGCGGCATTCTCGGCACCGCCCGAGGCAGCGAGAGGCCACGCTTCGAACCGAGCCGGCGCCGCGTCCTGTTCGACAATGGCGCCACGGCGCAGATTTTCTCGTCCGAAGACCCCGACGCGCTGCGCGGCCCGCAATTCGACGCCGCCTGGTGCGATGAGGCAGCGAAGTGGCGCCATGCCGAGGATGTCTGGGACATGCTGCAGTTCGGCCTGCGCCTCGGCGAGGAGCCGCGTCAGCTGGTCACGACGACGCCACGCGCGACGGCGCTGATGAAGCGGCTGATGAAGGACCCCGCCTTCACGCTGACGCGCATGCGCACGGCCGACAACGCGGCCAACCTCGCGCCCGGCTTCATGGAGACTATGACCGGCCGCTATGCCGGCACGCGTCTTGGCCGCCAGGAATTGGACGGCGAATTGATCGAGGACCGGCCCGACGCGCTCTGGAGCCGCAGCCAGTTGGAAGCGCTGGTGCAACCGGTTGTGGCGGAAGGCCTCGGTCGGATCGTCGTGGCGGTCGATCCTCCGGCCGGCGCGAGCGCAGGGTCCGACGCCTGCGGCATCGTCGCGGCCGGCGCCGACGCCGAAGGCACCGTCTTCGTCCTTGCCGACGCCAGTGTGCAGGGCCTGCAGCCGACGGGCTGGGCGGGCCGCGCAACCGCGCTCTACCACGCGCTGCAGGCCGATCTGGTCGTCGCCGAAGTCAATCAGGGCGGTGCCATGGTCGGCAGCGTCATCAGGACGGTCGATGCCACCGTCCCGGTCAAACCGGTCCGCGCCAGCCGCGGCAAATGGCTGCGCGCCGAACCCGTCGCCGCGCTCTATGCCCAGGGCCGCGTGCGTCATGCCGCGCACTTTCCCGAACTCGTCGACGAAATGTGCGATTTCGGCCCCGCCGGCCTCTCCGGTGGACGCTCGCCCGATCGCGTCGACGCCCTCGTCTGGGCGATCACCGAACTGATGGCCGGCCTCGGCCGCGCGCCGCGGGTGAGGGGCATCTGAAAGGCGAAGGGACCGAAAATGGTCCGGGAATCTTTTCCACCCCCGGAAAACCGATGGCATGATGGCCTCAACGAAACGCACCGGCCGCCGACGACAAGCTCGAGGCGGTACGCGACAAGGCGCTCCCTGAGCGGACGCCTGAAACCAGAGGAAACGGTTCATGGCATGGAACTGGCTCCGGGGAACCGCCCCGGCCGGTCCGGCGAAGCTTTCGCCGAAGCCGGACGACAGGCTGGACGTGAAGGCCGGCTTCGTTGGCGAGGGCTTCGTTGCGCTGCAACTGGCCGGCACGGCCCGCTGGACGCCGCGCGATTATGCTTCGCTCGCCCGCCAAGGCTATCTTGGCAACGCCGTGGTTCACGCCGCCGTCCGGCTGATCGCGCAGACCGCCGCCGCCGTGCCGTGGCTGCTCTACGAGGGCGCGACCGAGCATGGCGAACACCCACTGCTGACGCTGCTCGACAGGCCGAACGCGCGTCAGGCCGGCGTCACCTTTTTCGAAGCGCTCTACGGCCAGCTTCTGTTGTCGGGCAACGCCTATATCGAGCGCCTTTCCGGCGCCAGCGCGGTCGCCGAGCTTCATCTGCTGCGGCCGGATCGCGTGGCGGTGGTTGCCGACGAGGATGGCTGGCCGCTGGCGCTCGAATATCGGGGCGCAAAGGGCGGCGCGCGTCGTATCGCGCTGGCCGAGGATGCCGGGTCGGAAGGCGGCGCGGCGGCGCTTCATTTGGCGCTCTTCCACCCGCTCGACGATCACTACGGCCTCGCCCCGCTGCAGGCTGCGCTGAGCGCCCTCGACATCCACAATGCCGCGAGCAGCTGGAACAAGGCGCTGCTGGACAATGCCGCGCGGCCCTCCGGCGCCCTGGTCTATGCGCCGAAGGAGGGCGGCAACCTCTCCGAGGAGCAGTTCGACCGGCTGAAGGTCGAGTTGGAGGAGGGCTATTCCGGCCCGAGCCGGGCCGGCCGGCCGCTGCTGCTGGAGGGCGGCCTCGACTGGAAGGCGATGGGCCTGACGCCGCAGGAGATGGACTTCGTCGAGGCGCGCAACGGCGCCGCGCGTGAGATCGCTCTCGCATTCGGCATACCGCCCATGCTGCTCGGCATCCCGGGGGACAACACCTACGCCAATTACCGGGAGGCGAACCGCGCCTTCTACCGCCTGACGATCCTGCCGCTGGTGACGCGCGCCGCGACCGAACTCTCGGCCTGGCTGGCGCCCGCCTTCGGGCCCGACCTGCGCCTCTGGTTCGACGCCGATGCGGTCGAAGGCCTGTCCGGTGAGCGCGATGCACTGTGGCAGCGGATCGGCCAGGCCGACTTCCTGACGGACGACGAGAAGCGCGAGGCGGTCGGCTACCAGCCGCTGCCCGAAATGGAGCGACGCTGATGGGTGATCACGGAACTCTCTGGATGGCGAAGGGCGCCGGCGCGGTGATCGGCTCCGGCATCTCCATCGCCTATGTGCTGCCGCGCGGCCGGCGCGAGGCGGCGCTGCGTTTCGCCGTCGGCGTCACCAGCGGCATCGCCTTCGGTGGTGTCGCCGGTCTGCGGCTGGCCCGTGATCTCGGTATCGACACCGCCGCGAACGGCACCGAGATCGCTCTCTCGGGTGCGGCGCTGGCCTCGCTCTGCGCCTGGTGGGCGCTCGGTCTCCTGATGCGGACCTTCGGCGCCGCGCAGGGACAGGTGGAGCGCGCCAATGGCCGCAGGCGGGACATGGAGGCGCGGCGATGACAAGGCACATCGATCTGCGCGCCGCCCCCGAGCGCAAGGACACGGCGGTCGAGATCGCTGACATCGACCGGGAAGGCCGCTTCGAAGGCTATGCCAGCGTGTTCGGCCAAGCCGATCTGTCCGGCGATATCGTCATGGTCGGCGCCTTCGCCCGAAGCCTGCGCCAGCGCGGCGCCGGCGGTGTGCGTATGCTCTACCAGCACGATCCCGCCCAGCCGATCGGCCGCTGGGAGGCGATCGGCGAGGATCATCGCGGCCTCTATGTGCGGGGCCGCCTGAGCCTGATGACCGCCAAGGGCCGCGAGGTGCACGCGCTGATGCGCGACGGTGCGCTTGACGGCCTCTCCATCGGCTTTCGGACCGTGCGGGCGCGGGTGGAGAAACAGGCGGGTCTGCGCCGCATCCTGGAGGCCGATCTCTGGGAGATTTCGGTCGTCACCTTTCCCATGCTGCCGGCGGCGCGGATCGCCGAGGTGAAGGGCGGCCTGCCGAGCATCCGACAATTCGAGCGCTGGCTGACGCGGGATGCGCGGCTGACGCGGCGACAGGCCCGGCAGGTGATCGCCAAGGGGTTCGCCAGCCTGACGGGCGAGCAGGAACGCCGTCCGCAGGATGAGGGGCTGCCCGGCACGATCCGCCGCGCAGCGACGATCTTTCTCTGAAAGGAACAATGAAGATGCAGATGCAAACCATTCAGGCCGCGCCGGAAATCAAGGCCGCGAGCGGCAGCGCGGTCGAGGTCGCGGAGGCCTTCGACGAATTCATGGGTGCCTTCGACGCCTTCAAGACGGCCAATGACGAACGGCTCAGCGAAATCGAAAGGCGGGTGACGGCCGATGTCGTCACCACTGACAAGGTCGACCGGATCAACGCGGCGCTGACCGAGCAGAAACAGGCGCTCGATCGCCTGATGGTCAAGGGGGTTCGCCCGGGGATCGGCGGCGCGCAACCGATCGGCGAGACCAAGAGCGCCTTCCACACCTGGATGCGGAACGGTGACGACAGCGCCATCAGGGCGCTCGAAAGCAAGTCGATGAGCATCGGCGCGGGCGCCGATGGCGGCTACCTCGTGCCGCCCGAAACAGAAGCGGAAATCGGCAAGCGGCTTTCGGAGCTATCGCCGATCCGCTCCATCGCCGCCGTGCGGCAGGTCTCTTCTTCGGTCCTGAAGAAGCCCTTCAGCGTCAGCGGTCCGGCGACCGGCTGGGTGGCGGAAACGGATGTGCGGCCGGAGACCGCCTCCGGAACGCTGGCCGAGCTGAGCTTCCCGACGATGGAACTCTACGCCATGCCGGCGGCGACGACGGCGTTGCTCGACGATGCGGCGGTCGATCTCGACGCGTGGATCGCCTCGGAGGTCGAAGCGGCTTTCGCCGAGCAGGAAGGCACCGCCTTCGTCACCGGCGACGGCGTCAACAAGCCGAGCGGTTTCCTCTCCTATGGCTCGGTCGCCGAGGACAACTGGAGCTGGGGCGCGCTCGGCCACATCGCCACCGGCGTCGACGGCGATCTGCCGGCCTCCGACGCCTCGGACGTCCTCATCGACACCGTCTACGCGCTGAAGGCGGGCTATCGGCAAAACGCCGGCTGGGTGATGAACCGGCGGACGCAGGCCGCCATCCGCAAGCTGAAGGACGCCGACGGCAACTACATGTGGACCCCGCCGGCGACCGTCGGAGCGAAGGCGATGCTGATGGGCTTTCCGGTGGTCGAGGCCGAGGACATGCCTGATGCCGCGAGCGAGGCGACGCCGATCGCCTTCGGCGATTTCCAGCGCGGCTATTTGATCGTCGACCGCGTCGGCGTTCGGGTGCTGCGCGATCCGTACTCCGCCAAGCCCTACGTGCTGTTCTACACGACCAAGCGCGTCGGCGGCGGCATCCAGGATTTCGATGCGATCAAGCTGGTGAAATACGCCGGCTGATCGCGTCGGACAGGGCGCGGCGGTGTCCTCCCCGCCGCCGCGCCCTCCCTGGCCCCATCCGGTGAAAGCGCCGGACGATCTGAATTTCCCAATCAAGGAGGGCGCCATGGCGCTGTTCCGCACGGCCGGCCCCGAGACCGAGCCCATCACGCTTGCCGAGGCCAAGGCCCATCTGCGGGTCGATCAGGATGCCGAGGACGCCATCATCGCCGCCCTCGTCACGATGGCGCGCGAGGTGACGGAGAAGCGGTCCGGCTTGCTCCTCGGGCGGCAGAATTGGCGGCTGACGGCCGATGCGATCCCGGCGACGGAGCCGCTGTCCTTGCCGCTGCATCCGGTCGCGTCGGTGGACGCGGTGACGGTCTATGACGACTTCGGCGTCGCCCGTTCGCTCGACCCGGGCGACTATCGCCTTTGCACGATGCATCGTCCGGCTTCGATCGCCTTCGAGACGCTGCCGCAGGCGGCGGAGATGGAGAACGGCGTCGAAGTCGATCTTGCTGCCGGCCTCGATGCCGAAGATATCCCCGCACCGCTGCGCCAGGCGATGATGCTGCTGATCGGCCAGGGCTACGAGACGCGCGGCGGCTTTTCCGCCGCCGAACAGCCGGTCGCCGTGCCGAGCGGCTACGACGTCCTGCTCCAGCCCTATCGCCTGATGAGGATCTGACGTGATGGCGGTCGAGTTCATGGATGCCGGCAAGCTGCGGACGCGCCTCGTCCTGGAGGCGCCGGTCCTGACGCCGGACGGCGCCGGCGGCCATGAGGTCGAATGGCAGACGGTGGGCGAGTTCTTCGCCCATGTCGAGCCGACCGGCGCCGCCCGGACGGTGACCGGCGACGCGCCCCGTCAGGAACTGACGCATCGCGTCACGATGCGGAGCCGCGACGATGTCGAGCCGGCGATGCGGTTTCTCCGCTCCGGCCATGTGATGCGGATCGAAACCGTCCACGATCTCGATGGAACCGGCCGCTACCTCGTCTGCGGCTGCACTGAAACGGAGGGCTGGGAATGAAGATCGGAATGCAGCTGCGCATCGGGCCACTACTCACGGCCTTGCGCGCGGCGGAGCACGAGATGTTGCAGGCGGCCAGCCTCGCCGACATTGAACGGATCGCCGGACCGGTGGCCTCTGCCATGCCCGCGAGAAATGGCCGCTCTGGCCGCAGCAAAAACCCGGGAGAGCAGCGATGACGGCGCCGGCTTTCGCGCTCCAGACCGCGATCTGCGAACGTCTCGGCGACGATGCAGCGCTGGCGGGCTTGCTGGCCGATGAGGGGATTTACGATGCGCCGGTGGCGGGCGCGCGATTTCCTTACGTGACCTTCGGTCGCGCGACGGGATCCGACTGGTCCAGCGCGCAGGAGCGGGGGCAGGAGGTCTTCCTGACGCTGCAGGTCTGGTCGAACCGCCGGGGGCGAAGCGAGACCGCCGGCATCGTCGAGCGGATCGATGAGTGCCTGCGCGACTGGACTCCGGAGATGGACGGGCTTCGGCTTGTCCTCCTCGACCGCGATCTCGTGGAGATCCGCTACGACAGCGATCTGTCGATCTATCGCGGCTCCGTCCGCTACCGGGCATTGCTGGAAGAGGTCGCGGCGGCATGACGGGACACATTGAACAAGCGGACCGGCGCCCCCCGGGCGCGCCGCCGGCGAAGCGTCGCCAAATATCGGCGACATCGAGGACAGGAGAAAGCGGATGAGTGCGCAAAAGGGACGGGACATGCTTGTCCGCGTGGCGGACGGCGACGGCGGCTGGACGACGCTGGCCGGGCTGAAGACGCGGCGGCTCGCGCTGGGCAATGGCGCGGTGGACGTCACCGACAGCGACAGTACGGGACGCTGGCGACAGCTGCTTTCGGATGCCGGCGTCCGCCGCGCCTCGATCGCCGGGCAGGGCATCTTCCGCGATGCGCAGTCGGACACGCTGGTTCGGGAAGCCTTCTTCGACGACGCCGCGATGGAGCTGCAACTGGTCATGCCGGATTTCGGCACGCTCGAGGGCGCCTTTCAGATCACGTCGCTGGACTATTCCGGCAATCACGACGGCGAGGTGACCTTCGAGATCGCCTTCGAAAGCGCCGGCGCGCTCAGCTTCGAGGTGGCATGATGGTCGCGGCCAACGGACAGCGCGGCGAGATCGTTGCCAATCTCGACGGCGAGCCGCGGCGGCTCTGCCTGACCCTCGGCTCGCTGGCCGAGCTGGAGACGCGCTTTGGCGCCGACGGTCTTTCTGACCTCGCGGCCCGGCTGTCGACGGGGCGCCTCTCGGCCAGCGACATCGCGGCCATCGTCGCCGCCGGCCTGCGCGGCGGCGGAGACGCGGCCGCCGACGAAACAGCCGTCGAAGCGATGCGCTGCGATGACGGCATCGCCGGCTTCGCCCGCATCGTCGCGCGACTGCTCGTCGCGACCTTCGGCGGCGGCGAGGAGGACGGCAGTGCCACTGGCCCTTTCGACGACACGGCGAAGCAATCACCGCCGACGGTGAGCGCGCCGATCGAGCGGTAGAGGCTCCGCGGGCAGGCGGCTTTCCCTGGTCACGGGCCATGCGGGTCGGCCTTGCGGGACTGCGCCTCGCTCCGCGTGATTTCTGGGCGATGACGCCGCGCGAACTGGCGGCGGCGGTGGGGTCATTCAGTACGCGGCAGGCGATGCCCACGCGGCAATGGCTCGGTGCGCTGGAGCGGCAGCTTCTCGCCAACGGCGAAACGGAGAACGGATAATGGATCAAAACGTGCAGGTCAGCGTCGATGCCGACACCAGCGGAATGGCCCGGGCGCTCCAGGATCTCCAGGGTCTCGCCGACCAGTTCGGCCGGCGCATGACGGCGGCCTTCTCCAGCGCCATCGTCGAGGGCAAGTCCTTCGACGATATGCTGCGCAGTCTCGCGATGAACCTGGCGACCTCGACGCTCAACCAGGCCCTGCAGCCGCTGCAGGGGCTGGTCGGGTCGCTCTTCGGCCAGATCGCAGGCAGCATCGGGGGAGGCGTCCGGGCTTTCGCCGACGGCGGCGTTGTCAACGGCGCGACGGTCTTTCCCCTCGGCGGCCAGACCGGACTGATGGGCGAGGCCGGGCCCGAGGCGATCGTTCCACTGCGCCGTGGCAGCGACGGCAAGCTCGGCATTGCCGGCGGCGGAGGCGGCCGCTCGGTCAACGTCACCTTCAACGTCCATGCGACCGACTCGGCGTCGTTCCGAAAATCGGAGGCCCAGGTGACCGCGATGCTGTCGCGCGCGGTGAGGAAGGGGGCGCGCCATGTCTGACATCACGTCGCTCCCGCTTCCCGGCTTTCACGACGAGCTGTTTCCGATCGCCATCGGCCTCGGCGCGACCGGCGGCCCTGAACGGCAGGTCGAAATTCTGCCGCTGCGCAGCGGCCGCGAGGCGCGCAACCAGCGCCGCCGCCACAGCCTCCGCCGCTTCGACGCCGGCACCGGCCTGCGCGATCTGACCGACCTCGAAACGCTGATCGCTTTTTTCGAGGCGCGCGGCGGGGCGATGCATCCCTTCCGTTTCCGCGATCCTCTCGACTGGAGGAGTTGCGCGCGGAACGCGGACGTCACCGCGGCCGACCAGACACTCGGCCTCGGCGACGGCGCCACGACGCGCTTTGCCCTCGCCAAGACCTATGGCGGCGAGGGCGGCTATGTCCGGCCGGTCCGGTTGCCGCGCACCGGAACCTTGATCCTTGCCGTCGACGGCCGGTCGGTTTCCGGCGACGAGGTCGATTTCGATTACGCCACCGGCGAAGTGGTCTTCGAGACGGCGCCCGCAGCCGGCGTCGCCGTCACCGCCGGTTTCGAGTTCGACATCGCGGTCCGCTTCGACGTCGAGCACCTGGTCGCCAGCCTGTCGGGCTTTTGCGCCGGCGAGATGCCGAGCGTGCCGCTGGTGGAGGTCCTGATATGAGCGGTGAACAGGTCGTGCTCGGTGGTCCGCAGGCGACCACCCTCTGCCATTGCTGGCGCGTGACATGCGTCGACGGGCTGACGCTCGGCTTCACCGACACGGACGAGGAGGTCGCATTCGACGCCGCAGCCTTCGCGCCCAACACCGGGCTGAACGCCAGCGAGGTCCGCGAGAGCGCCGGCCTCGCCGTCGACAGCTCCGAGGTCGAGGGCATTCTCAGCGCCGCCTCGGTCACCGAGGACGACATCCGCTCGGGCCGCTTCGACGGCGCCGCCGTCGAGACTTGGCTGGTCGACTGGACCGATCCGTCGCAGCGCCGGCTGCTCCGTCGGGCGACGATCGGCGAGATTTCGCTGCAGGGCGGCCGCTTCGTGGCGACGCTCGAAGGCCTCGCCGCACCGCTGGACCGGTCGCGGGGCCGGTTCGTCCGGCGCAACTGCGACGCCGAATTCGGCGATCAGGCCTGCACGGTCGATCTCGATGATGCGAGCTGGCACAGCGAGGCCGTGGTGACCGAGACTGGCCCCGGCCGCTGTGTGACCGTGGCCGGCTCGGAAGGCTACTCCGCCGACTGGTTCGAGAACGGTCTGCTGCGCTGGACCGCAGACGACGGCCGGGCCCGCACCGTGCGGATCCGCCGCGAAAGCGAAACGACCGACGGCCGGCGCCTCGAACTCGACGGCACCGGCCTGCCGCCCGCCGCGGGCACGGCCTGCACGCTGATCGCCGGCTGCGACAAGCTCTTCGCCACCTGCCGCGACCGGTTCGGAAACGGCGCGAACTTTCAGGGATTTCCGCACCTGCCCGGCAACGATGTCGCCTATTCCTACGTCCTGC
Source organism: uncultured Alphaproteobacteria bacterium (assembly GCA_963773525.1). Lineage (GTDB taxonomy): Bacteria > Pseudomonadota > Alphaproteobacteria > Rhizobiales > Rhizobiaceae > Notoacmeibacter. Next base: position 82,069 of record CAVZBM010000004.1, read on the forward strand.
GCGGCACGACGCCGCTCGACGGCGAGCCGGTGGTCGAATGAGACGCGACGACTTCGACCTCGCGATCGTCGCGGAGGCGAAAAGCTGGATCGGCACGCCCTACCGTCATCAGCAGTCGCGGCGCGGCGTCGGCTGCGACTGCCTCGGTCTCGTTCGCGGGATCTGGCGGGCCTTCTACGGCGGCGAGCCGGAGGATGCGGGGCCGTATCACCCTTACGAGGATCGCGCGGCGGAGGATGGCTCGCCTCGGGAGCGGCTGCTGATCGCCGCGACCCGTCACATGGCGCTGGTGGCTACGGACGCCCCGCTCGCGCAAGGCCAACTTCTGGTCTTCCGCTGGCGATCGTCTCTGGCCGCCCGCCATCTCGGCATCGCGCTCGGGCCGAAGCGCTTCATCCACGCCTACAGCCGCGTCGGCGTCATCGAGAGCCCACTGATCCCATCATGGCGCCGCCGCATCGCGGGGCGCTTCCTGTTCCCGCTGCCGCCCGGCGGCGGCCTTCACTGACGGAGCTTTAGACCCTCTCAGGACCAGATTGAATCAATTCTGTTTCTCGTCCGGAGTGGCGATCCGAGAGGAGGAACGCACAGGCCGTAGCGGGACTACGGGCAAGCGGTCCGACAAAGCGGACGACCTCCGGACGGAAACCCCGAGGGCCGGGCCGATCCGGCCCAATTCCATCGGGCTTTGGCTCGGCCGTATTCAAATACGTCCTTCGCCCAATCCCTCGACCTTGAACCAGATCGGCTCCGGCAGAATGGTTCAATCTGATCCTGAAAGGGTCTACATGGCAACTCTGGTTCTGCGCACGGCGGGCGCTGCGGTCGGCAGCCTGTTCGGGCCCATCGGTACGGCGATCGGCGGTGCTCTCGGAGCGGTCGCTGGTCATGCGCTCGATCAGCAGATCTTCGGTCAGACGGTCGAGCGGGAAGGGCCCCGGCTCGCCGGATTTCAGCCCCAGACGGCCGAGGAGGGCGTGTCGCTGCCGCAAATCTTCGGCACCATGCGGGTCGGCGGAACGCTGATATGGATGACACGCCACGAGGAGGAGAGCCAGACCGATCGATCGGGCGGCAAGGGCGGAACGCCCAACCAAAACGACGACCTACAGCTATTACGGCAATTTCGCGCTCGCCATCTGCGAGGGCGAGATCGCCGGCGTCCGGCGGGTCTGGATGGACGGGCAGGAGATCGACCTGACCGAGATCGAGATGCGAATCCACACCGGCTCCACGGATCAGGACGTGGACCCGCTGATCGAGGCTAAGCAGGGCGCCGGCAACGCGCCCGCCTATCGCGGAACGGCCTACGCGGTCTTCGAGCGCCTGCCGCTCGCAGACTATGGCGACCGTCTGCCGCAGGTGCAGTTCGAGGTGATGCGGCCACTCGGCGGCATCGCCGAAGACGTGCGCGCCGTTTGTCTGATTCCCGGAGCCACGGCCTTCGGCCTCCATCCGACGCGGCTGGTCTCCAATGGTGGCGATGGCGAGGAGGAATGGCTGAACCGTCATGTCCTGTTCGGCGAGAGCGACCTCTCCGCATCCATCGACGAATTGATGGCGCTCTGCCCCAACCTCCGCCACGTCGCGCTGGTCGTCAGCTGGTATGGCGACGATCTCCGCGCCGGCCAATGCCGAATCCTGCCGGGCGTCACCGGTCCGACCGTCGGCGCCAAGACCAAGGAGCTGGTCCGTCGCCGGCCATTCGGCGGCGACCGCTCATCGGATCTCGACCGTCGACGATGGACCGGCCTTTGGCTCGACCCCGGCGGACGACACCGTCATCGCCGCCATCGCCGACCTCAAGGCGAGGGGGCTCGCCGTCACGCTCTATCCGTTCATCATGATGGATGTGCCATCGGGCAATGGACTGCCCGATCCCTATGGCGACGACGAGCAGGCGACTTACCCCTGGCGCGGGCGCATCGTTCCGACGGGCGACGCCGACGTCGTTAGCCAGCAGATCGCCGATTTCCTTGGCAACGCGGCTGGTTCGACGGTCATTGATGGCGCTCCCGACTATGCGGCTTCGGCCAATGATGCCGGCTATCGCCGGTTCATCCTCCACTGCGCCGGTCTCGCCGCCGAGGCTGGCGGCGTCGACGCCTTTCTGATCGGCTCGGAGCTTTGCGGCCTGACGACCGCCCGCGATGACGCCGACGCCTTTCCCTTCGTCGGCGGCTTGCGGCAACTCGCCGGCGACGTCCGCGCCGTTCTCGGCGCCGACACCAGCATCACCTATGGGGCCGACTGGAGCGAATGGTTCGGATTTCAGCCAGCCGACGGGTCCGGCGACGTCTTCTTTCACCTCGACCCGCTATGGGCCGACCCGGAAATTGATGCCGTCGGCATCGACTATTACCTGCCGCTCTCCGACTGGCGCAGCGAGGACGTCTATGACGGCAATCCGGACGGTGCGGAAAGCGCTTACGACGAGACCGCTCTGGCCGCCGCGATCGACGGCGGTGAACATCACGACTGGTACTATGCGAGCGACGACGATCGCGAGGACCGGCTGCGCACCTCGATCCAGGATGGCGCCCATGGCAAGGACTGGGTGTTCCGGCCGAAAGCCGTCGAGGAATGGTGGTCCAATCTCCATTATGAGCGTCGCGGTGGCGTCGAGCTTGCCGAGCCGACCGCGTGGACGCCGATGCAGAAGCCGGTCTGGCTGACCGAGCTCGGTGCTCCGGCGATCGACGGCGGCGCCACCCGGCCGAACGTCTTTCTCGACGACAAATCCTCCGAGAGTGCGGCGCCCTATGGGTCCAGCAGCGGCCGCGACGATCTCGTTCAGCGCCGCTTCATCAAGGCGCACCTGTCGCGCTGGGCGAATGCAGAGATCGCATGCGTGGATCCCGATCGCCTCTATCTCTGGGCGTGGGACACGCGGCCCTTTCCCGCCTTTCCGCTGCTCGACGACGTCTGGGCCGACGGTGGTGCATGGGCGCGGGGCCATTGGCTGAACGGCCGTCTCGACCAGGTCGAACTCGGCGACTGCTTCGCGGCGCTTCTTCGGCAGGCGGGCATCGACAGCTTCGACGTCTCGGCCGTCGACGCCATGGTGGAAGGGATCAGCCTCGACGCCGGCTCCTCGCTCCGCCAGTTGCTCGGGCCGGTGCTCGAACTGCACGGCATCGAAGCGTTCGAGAGCGATGGCACGCTGGTGTTCCGCTCCCGGAGCCGTTGCAGCGCCACGGTCCTGATCGGCGACCCCGTCGAGAGGGATGAGGAGGGCCCGGCCATCGAGACCTACGCCTCGCCCTGCGAGGCGATCGGCGAGGTGCTGGCCGCCGCGCGCGAACCGCTGCTGGAATACCAGTCGCAGGTGGCCCGGCAGTTCGACGCCGGAAGCGGCCAAAGGCCATCCTCGCAAATCGCCTTTCCCGGCGCGATGCACCGCGGAGCGCTGGAGGCGTGCGCCGCCAACCGCCTTCGTCGCGCGCAGGAAGAGCGGGTCTCGCTGAAGCTTTCGCTGCCTCCGAGCCTTGCGATGCCGCAGCCGGGCACCCGGTTCTGCCTGGAGGACCAGCCGGACACGCTCTGGACGATCGAGGAGATCGAGACGGGCGCCGAGGGGCGCCTGCACGCCCGCCGCAGCGATCCGTTCATGCCGAACCCGGATCGCGCCTGCCTTTCGGTCGGCGTCACCCCGGCCACCGTGGCGGCGCAGGGCGGCGCTCCGGCGGTCGCCTTCCTCGACTTGCCGCCGACCGATGCCGGCGAGCCTGCCGACCGGTTCCGGATCGCCGCCTGGTCTCGTTTCTGGACGCCTCTTGCGGTCATGGCCGCGCCGGCGGGGGCGTATGAACAGCGAACGCTGCTCGACCTGGCCGCGATCATGGGCGTGACGGTCGACAGCCTGCCATCGGCGATTTCGGGCCGTCCCTTGCCCGGCGCCCTGCAGGTCCGGCTCTTCTCCGGCGCTCTCTCCTCGGTCGAGCGGACGGCGCTCCTCGCAGGCGCCAATGCCGGCTGCGATCGAGGGACCGTCCGGCTGGGAAGTGCTCCAGTTCGAAAACGCCGAAGAGATCGCCGAGAATCTCTGGCTCCTGTCCGGTCTCCTTCGCGGCCAACTCGGCACGGAGGACATCGGCGTCGACGGCCTTCCGGGCGGCTCACGCTTCGTTCTCCTCGACAGCGCCGTGGCCGCCGCCGGTCTAACCCACTCCGAAATCGGTCTCGAAACCGGCTGGCGGGTGGAAGCCGCCGCACGATCCGCCAGCGCCGCCGATCGTGTCGAGACACAGCCAAACGGGCGGCCTCCGCGCCTCGATGCCGCTGTCGCCGGTGCATGCAACGGCGCGGCGGGTGGAGGACGATCTCCAGTTCGGCTGGATTCGGCGCGGGCGTGTCGACGCGGATCGCTGGGAGGGCACCGACATCCTGCTGGGCGAGGAGGACGAATCCTACCAGGTCACGATCCGCCACGCTTCGGGCGCGACGCTGGTCCAGCAGACCGAGAACTCGACCGTCTGCGTCGTGCCGTTCGAGACGTTCGACGCGCCGCAGGACGAACACGAATTGGAGGTCCGCCAGCTCAGCCGCACCGTCGGCGCGGGCACGGCCATGCGGCGGACATTCGTACCCGACACCATCTCATCCACCAGCGACAGGAGACTTCCGTCATGAACGACCAAAAACCCTGGTACATGTCCCGGACCATCTGGGCCTCGCTTTCCACCGTCATCCTGGCGGGCGCCTCTATGGTCGGCCTCCCCACCGGGGGCCTCGACAGCAGTGCCTTGACGGAAGGCATTCTGCAGTTTCTGACGGCGGTCTCCGGCCTTGTGGCGCTATGGGGCAGAGTATCGGCCACCCGCGCGATTGCGTAAGCGCGGTCGGTGCGCGAGGATGTTCCCGGCGCCGGACAAGAGCGTCGGGGACATCCCGTTCATGCGCCATTCAGCGAGACGAGCGTAGGGAAGGCGCCATGAAACACACATTCGCCCTCCTCGCGGCTCTTTTCATGGCTGCATCCTTTTCCGGCATGGCTGCTGGCCGCGCCGCGGCCGATCATCGATCTTGCGCCGGCTTCGACGATCCACCGCGTGGCCGGCAGCTGCTACGAGGTCGGTCGGCGGGCAGCCGAGGAACGGGGTGCGCTCCTTGTCGGGGCCGAGACCGCCGGAAACGGCCAGTGCCGCATCGTTCTCCTGGTCCCCAGCGGAAAGGGCGGCCGGCCGCGTCGGGAAGAGATCCTCGCTCCCGATGGGATAGAGCCTGCCATGGCTTCAGGGTTACATCCGCCACTTGATCGCTGGCAGGGCTGAAGGCAAACAGTGCAGTCGGAATATCGGGAAGATCACCTGCCATGCGCGTTCTCGTTGTCGAAGATGATGCCGACCTCAACCGCCAGCTCTGCGAGGCGCTGAAGGATGCGGCTATGCCGTCGACAGCGCCACCGATGGCGAGGACGGCCATTTCCTCGGTGACACCGAACCCTATGACGCGGTGATCCTCGATCTCGGCCTGCCGCAGATCGATGGACTGTCGATCCTCGAGCGCTGGCGCCGCGAGGGCCGCACCATGCCCGTCCTGATCCTGACGGCGCGCGACCGTTGGAGCGACAAGGTCGCCGGCATCGATGCCGGCGCCGACGACTATGTCGCCAAGCCCTTCCATATCGAGGAGGTGCTCGCCCGGCTGCGCGCCCTGATCCGCCGGGCCGCCGGCCATGCCAGTTCGGAGCTGACCTGCGGGCCGCTCCGCATCGATACCCGCGCCTCGCGGGCCGATGTCGACGGCGTGCCGCTGAAGCTGACCTCGCTGGAGTTCCGGCTGCTCGCCTATCTCATGCATCACCAGGACGAGGTCGTGTCGCGGACGGAACTGGTCGAACACCTCTACGATCAGGACTTCGACCGCAATTCCAACACGATCGAAGTGTTTGTCGGTCGCCTGCGCAAGAAGATGTCTGTCGATTTGATCGAGACCGTGCGCGGCATGGGCTATCGCATCCGCGCCCCGCGGCAGGGTTAGAGCCTGCCATGGACAGAATGATCCAGTCTCGTCATGTCAGGCTCTAGAGCCGGGGTGGCCGCGTGGCTGAGCAACCTCCACCTGCTGCCGCGTTCGCTGGCCACTCGCGTCGTGCTGCTGTCGTCGCTGCTGGCCGTGCTGGCGTTGCTCGTCATCGGCTCGATCGTGACGGCTGTCTATCAGCGCGAATCCCGCGCCAGCTTCGACCGGCTGCTGATCGCTCACCGATACAACCTGATCGCCGCAGTCGGCCTCGATGCCGAAGGGCGATTGACGGGCGAGCCGCAATTTGGGGACCTCCGCTACGAGGACGAGGACTCCGGCTGGTACTGGGAGGTGCGGCCCGTCGGACCCGGCCAGCCGCCGGCGGGCCAACTGCGGCGCTCCGATCCGCTGGACGCGGATGTCCCCGTGCCGAGCGCCAGGACGGCGCCCTTCAACGATTTCTTCGAACGCATTTATACAGAGGCAGGGCCGGACGGCCGGCTGGTCCGGGTGGCCGAGGCGGAGCTTCAACTCGGTGACCAGCGCGAACCGTTCCGGTTCCGAATCATGGGCAATGAATCGGCGATTTCTGGAAGGCGTCCATCGATTTCGGCGGCAGCTGCTTCTGTGGCTGGCGCTTCTCGGGGCGGTGCTCGTCGCCATCAATGCGGCGGCCATCCGGTTCGGTCTGCGGCCCCTCGACCGGGTGCGCATGGCGCTCCAGTCCGTCCGCTCGGGACAGGAGCAGAGGCTCGTGGGCGAATTCCCGCCGGAGATCCTGCCGCTGACGACGGAGGTCAATGCCCTGATCGATGCCAACCGGGCCATTGTCGAACACGCCCGCACCCAGGTCGGCAATCTGGCGCATTCGCTGAAGACGCCGCTCTCGGTTCTGACCAACGAAGCGGAGGCGATGCCGGGGCATCATGGCCGGCTCGTCGCCGAACAGGCGGGCGCGATGCGCCACCAGATCGACCACTATCTCCAGCGCGCGCGCATCGCCGCCCAGCGTGCGGCGCTCGGCCAGCGCACGGAATTGAAGCCGGTCACGGACCGCCTCGTTCGCGTGATGCGCAAGATCGCGCCCGAGCGGAAGGTTGAGGCCGATGTCGCCGATGGCCTTGTCTTCGCCGGCGAGGCGCACGATCTTGAAGAGATGCTCGGCAATCTGCTCGAGAACGCCGCCAAGTGGAGCCGGACCCGGTTTCGTTTGACGGCGACCCAATCGGAACGCGATGGTCGTTCTCTGGTCATATTGACGGTCGAGGATGACGGTTCCGGCATACCGCCGGAGCAGGCGGAAAGGGCGATGCGGCGTGGTCAGCGGCTGGACGAGACGGTTCCGGGCACCGGCCTCGGTCTGTCGATCGTCGCAGAAACGGCGGTGGAATATGGCGGCCGGCTCCAACTGGAGCGTTCGGTTCTCGGCGGGCTGAAGGCGGTGCTGGTTTTGCCCGCCACGCCCTTTTCCGCACCGCAGCGAAAGTGATAGGAAGACAAGTCTGAAGACGAGGGGCTCGACCGGACAGATGGCGATTGATTGCAACCCGATCGGGCGGCGCGGCGCGGCGCTCGCTGTATGGGCCCTGGTGGCGGCGCCGGGCTTTCTCGCCGGCTGTACGACGCTCACCGGCGCACCATCCTCGTCATCCTTCGCCCAGACCTCGCGCGCCGGCGGGCCTGTCGGCGTCCTGAACGGCCTCGCCGCACGCCCGTCCTCCGGCCTGCAAGGCAAGACGCTGCAGGACATGGCGCTCGCCGCCGAATACAGGGCGCTGGAATACAAGAACCAGGGCGAAACCGTCACCTGGGAATCCGCCAACGGCATCAGCGGCCGCGTCGTCGCCTTCCAGCCCTACCGCGTCGGACAGCAGGACTGTCGCCAGTTCACCCATACCTTCACCATCGACGGCGAAATGACGACCTTGCGGGGCGCCGCGTGCCGGACGGACAACGGTAGTTGGACGGTCATTTGAGCGGCGCGGGCTGGCTATGACGCTGTTCTGGGTGATCGCTGCGGTCCTGACCTTCGCAGCCGTGAGCATGGTTCTGATACCGCTTTCCGCCTCCCGGGCGACGGCCGGCGCCGTGTCAGGGCCCGCGGATGAGGCGGTCTATCGAGAGCAGCTTGCGGCACTGGAAAGCGAAGTCGAACGCGGCGCACTCGATGCATCGACGGCCGCCGAAGCGAGGGCCGAGATCGGCCGACGCCTGCTCCACGCGCATGATCGGCAGCGCGCGGGGACGGCGGAGGGACTGCCGAAGCTCGTCCTGTTCGCTTCGGTTCTCGCCATTCCGCTCTTCGCCTGGGGAGCCTACGCGATGCTGGGCCAGCCGGGTTTGCCGGCGCAGCCCCTTCAGGCGCGTCTGAACAAGGATGTCCGCCAGAGCAGCATCGAGGAACTCGTCGCACGCGCCGAGCGGGCGCTGATGGAAAATCCCGCCGACATGCGCGGCTGGGCCGCGCTCGGGCCGATCTACATGCGGCTCGGTCGCTTTGATGATGCCGTCAACGCCTATCGCGCGGTCCTGCGGATCGGCGGTGAGACCGCCGCAATGCGAGCCGCACTCGCTGAAGCCGAAATCGCCTCGGCGGGCGGCGTCGTGACGGCCGATGCGAAAAACAGCCTGGATCGCGCCGTCGCCCTCGACCCGTCGGAGCCGAGGGCGCGCTATTTTCTGGCGCTGGCGAAGCGCCAGGAAGGCGACGCCGCTGGCGCCATCGGCCTCTGGAACCGGTTGGCCGAGAGCGAGCCACCGGATTCGCCGTGGTTCGCCGCGGCCCGGCAGGCCGCGCAGCTTGCGGCATCCGAGCCGGCGGGGGAGGCTGCGCCGGGGCCGGACGCCGCTGCCGTCGAGGCGGCCTCCAGAATGTCCAGTGGCGATCGCCAGGCAATGATCCGCAACATGGTCGCCGGCCTCGACGCCCGCCTGAAGGAGGAGGGGGGCTCCGTCGATGAATGGTTGCGCTTGATCAATGCCTATGGCGTTCTTGGCGAGCAGGATAAGCTTCACGAAGCGGTGCGCCGCGCCCTTGCCGCATTCGAGGGTGACGAGGCCGCTTTGGAGAAAATACGCGCCGCGGGCGGTCGGAACAGGCGTTCCCGACGGCGCGCCGGCCCCGGACAAGTCGGAGACAAGGTCGTGACGAGGAAGCAGAAGCGGATCGGACTGATTGCAGGGGCGGCGGCCTTTCTGGGCCTCGCGCTGGCGCTCGTGCTGATCGCCCTGAACCAGCAGATCGTCTTCTTCGTCGATCCCTCGGCCATCGCGGCGAAACCCCTCGAGCCGGGCCAGCACGTCCGACTTGGCGGTCTGGTCGCCACCGGTTCGGTCGAGCGCGGCGGCAGCGAGACGATTCGCTTCGCGGTCACCGATGGCGCGGCGTCGGTACCGGTCCGCTACCAGGGCATCCTGCCCGACCTCTTTCGGGAGGGGCAGGGGGTCATTGCCGAGGGCGAAATGGATGCCGACGGCGTCTTCGTCGCCAGCACCGTGCTCGCCAAGCATGATGAGCGCTACATGCCGCGCGAGGTCGCCGACAGCCTGAAGGAAAAGGGGCTGTGGCAGGAGGAGGGCGCTGGCGAAGCAGCCCCGTCTTCGGCCGCGCCGGCACGCCGCAGACTACCTCCTCCACGATCCCGACGCAGTAGGGGTATCGAGCGCATGCTGATCGAGACCGGCCATTTCGCACTTGTCCTCGCGCTGGCGCTCTGCCTGTTCCAGGGCAGCGTGCCGCTGGCCGGGGCCCTTCGTGCCGATGGCCGGGCAATGGCGATGGCGACGCCGACGGCGCTCGCGGCGTTTGCCCTCGTCGCGCTGTCGTTCGGCATTCTCGGCGCCGCCTATTACCGCTCCGATTTCTCCGTCGTGAACGTCTTCGAGAACTCCCATTCGCAGCAGCCGGCGCTCTATCGCCTGACGGGCACCTGGGGCAATCACGAAGGCTCGATGATGCTGTGGGTCTTCATCCTGACCCTCTTCACCGCACTTGTCGCCGCCTTCGGCAACGGTCTGCCGGCACGCCTGAAGGCGCTTGTCCTGGTCGTCCAGGGCTGGATCGGCTCCGCGTTCCTGCTGTTCATCCTGCTGACGTCGAACCCTTTCGCCCGGCTCGACCCGGCGCCGATGGAAGGGCGCGACCTCAACCCGATCCTCCAGGATATCGGCCTCGCCATCCATCCGCCGCTCCTCTATCTCGGCTATGTCGGCTTTTCGGTGGCCTTCTCGTTCGCCATTGCGGCGCTGATCGACGGGCGAATGGAGGCAGCATGGGCACGCTGGGTGCGGCCTTGGACGCTGCTTGCATGGACATTCCTGACGGCCGGCATCGCGATGGGCTCCTACTGGGCCTATTACGAGCTCGGCTGGGGCGGCTGGTGGTTCTGGGATCCGGTGGAGAACGCCTCCTTCATGCCATGGCTCGCAGGGACGGCCCTGCTGCATTCGGCGATCGTCATGGAGAAGCGCGACGCGCTCAAGATATGGACGCTGCTGCTCGCCATCCTGACCTTCTCGCTCTCTCTGCTCGGCACCTTCCTGGTCCGCTCCGGCGTCCTGACCTCGGTCCATTCCTTCGCATCCGATCCCGACCCGTGGCCTCTTCATTCTCGGTATCCTGACCGTCTTCATCGGCGGCGCGCTGCTGCTCTTCGCTCTGCGTGCCGGCAGCCTGAAGGCGGGAGGTCTGTTCGCGCCGATCAGCCGCGAAGGGGCACTGGTGCTCAACAATCTCTTCCTCGCCTCGGCGACCGCGACCGTTCTCGTCGGCACCCTCTATCCCTTGGCCGTTGAAGCCATTACGGGCGAGAAGATCTCCGTCGGCGCACCGTTCTTCGACCTGACCTTTGGCCCGCTCATGGTGCCGCTTCTCATCGCCGTGCCGTTCGGCCCGCTCTTGTCGTGGAAGCGCGCCGATCTGTCGGCTGCCGCGATGCGTCTCGCATGGGCGTTCGGCTTTGCCGTCCTGGCGGTGGCGGTGACGCTTCTTTTCGTCGACCGGACCGCCGTCTATGCCGCGCTCGGCGCCGGCCTTGCCGCCTGGTTGATCGGCGGCGCCGCGACCGATCTCGTGACGAAATCGGGTCTCGGCCGCGTCGGGGCGTCCGTCGCCGGCCGGCGGCTGATCGGGCCTGCCGCGCAGCATGTTCGGCACCGCCCTCGGCCATGCCGGGCTCGGCGTCACCGTGCTCGGCATCGTCTGCGTGAGCGCCTTTCAGGAGGAGCACATCCTCACCATGCGGCCCGGCGATACCGTTCAGTCGGCCGGCTACACGATCACGTTCGATACCATCCGGCCCGAGCGCGGCCCGAACTTCGTCGCCGACACGGCCCGATTCACCCTGACCAAGCCGGACGGCGCTTCCGCCGGTGAACTGACCTCCTCCAAACGCGTCTACACGGCGCGCCGCATGCCGACGACGGAGGCCGGCATTCGCACCTTCGGCTTCTCCCAGCTCTATCTTTCCCTCGGGGACCTGTCCGAGGGCGGCGGCGCGGTCGTCCGCATCTGGTACAAGCCGCTGGTGACGCTGATCTGGCTCGGAGCGCTTCTGATGACGATCGGCGGCTTCGTCTCGCTGTCGGACCGCCGGCTGCGCGTCGGCGCCCCCGCGCTGCCAGGTCGCGGCGGCAGGGCGAGACGGTGGAGGCGGCCTGATGCGGCCGCTGCCGCGCCTTCATTCTCGCTTTGTGCCTCGCCTTCCGCCGGCGCCTGCGCTGGCGGTGCAGCCCGACGAGGTGCTGGACGATCCGGCTCTCGAATCACGGGCGCGCGACATCTCATCGGGCCTTCGCTGCCTCGTCTGCCAGAACCAGTCGATCGATTCGTCCGATGCGGAGATTGCCCGCGACTTGCGCGTCCTCGTTCGCGAGCGGCTGAAGGCGGGCGAGAGCGACGATCAGGTGATCGACTACATCGTCTCGCGCTACGGTCAGTTCGTGCTGCTCAAGCCGGTCTTCTCGCCGACGACGCTCCTGCTCTGGGCGACTCCCGTCCTTGCCCTCGGAGCCGGTCTGCTTTCGTGTTTCTCCGCCGCCGCACCCGCCCAGCCGAAGCTGAGTCGGTTGGCGCGTCGCCGCTGTCGGCGGAGGAGGAGGCGCGCCTGTCGGACGTGCTCTCCGAGACCGGCTCAAAGGTGACCGCCAAGGTGCGGCGATCGCCCACCTTACGAAGATTTCACGCTCCGGAAATCGCCCTGTAATGTGCGCCGCTCTAGAACGGACGGCATCGAGGCGGCGACGATTCGCCGCTCAGCAATTCGACGATTCGGTTTCGAAAACAGAGGATCCTTTCATGGCCCAACAGCCTTCCACGCCCCTGCGCCGCCGCCTTCTGGCCGCTGCCGGCGCAATTGCCATCCTCGGCGGTGGCGCCGCCGGTCTGTCCGCCTATCATCCCGGTCCGGCCTTCGCCGATCAGGTCACTGTCCCGCAGAAGGAACAGTCGACCGCCTTCGATGGCTTCGCCGATGTCGTCGAGCGGGTCTCTCCCGCCGTCGTTTCGGTGCGCGTGAAGACGAGGATGGAACTGACCTCCAATCGCGGCGGCCCGAACGGGTTCAGCTTCGATTTCCGCGGCATGCCAGGCCTCGATCAGCTGCCGGAAGACCATCCGTTCCGCCGCTTCTTCCGCGAATTCGGCGAGAACGGCGAAGGCCATGAGGGCCATGAAGGACGCGGGCATGCACCGCAGAAGCGGGCGCAGCGCGAGCGCCCGAGCGGCCAGGGCTCCGGCTTCTTCATCTCCCAGGACGGCTATGTCGTGACCAACAACCACGTCGTCGAGAACGGCTCGTCCTTCAATGTGCTGCTGGACGATGGCACCGAACTGGACGCCGAACTGGTCGGCACCGACCCGCGCACGGACCTTGCAGTCCTGAAGGTCGACACCGAGGACCACGACGTCAAGTTCGTCAAGTTCGCCGATGATGACGAAGGTGCGCGTCGGCGACTGGGTGCTGGCGATCGGCAACCCGTTCGGCCTCGGCGGCTCCGTGACCGCCGGCATCGTCTCGGCCCGCGGCCGCGACATCGGCGCCGGTCCCTATGACGACTTCATCCAGATCGACGCTCCGGTGAACCGCGGCAATTCCGGCGGCCCGGCCTTCAATACGTCCGGCGAGGTCATCGGCATCAACACCGCGATCTTCTCGCCGTCCGGCGGCAATGTCGGCATCGCCTTCGCCATCCCGGCGACAGCCGCCAAGCAGGTCGTCAACGACCTGATCGACCATGGCTCGATCGAGCGCGGCTGGCTCGGCGTGCAGATCGCCCCGGTGTCCGACGATATTGCCGAAGCGGTCGGTCTCGACGAGGCCGAGGGCGCGCTTGTCCAGCAGCCGACGGAGAAGAGCCCGGGTGCCGATGCCGGCATCGAGGCAGGCGACATCATCGTCGCCATCAATGGCGAGAAGATCGAGGATCCTCGCGAACTGTCGCGGACCATCGCCGGCTTCTCTCCGGAGTCCGAGATCGACGTGTCGGTGTTTCGCGACGGCGACACGAAGGACCTCAAGGTGAAGCTCGGCAAGATGCCGAAGGCCGACGAACTGGCCTCTGCTTCCGGCGATGAGGGTGAGGAGGGCATGCACCTCCCACTCCCGAGGCATCGAGCCTCGACGATCTGGGCCTCACCGTCACCCCCGCCGAAAATGGCAAGGGCGTCGTCGTGACCGAGGTTGATCCGGAATTGGATGCTGAGGACAAGGGTCTGTCGGCCGGCGACATCATTCTCAAGGTCAATGGCGAGGAAGTCAGCAGCGCTGCGGACATTGTGAAGGCGACCGAGAAGGCGACCAAGAGCGGCCGCAAGGCTGTTCTGATGCAGGTCAAGACGAATGACGCCCAGCGCTTCGTCGCCCTGCCGGTCGCTCGCGGCTGATCACGGCCTTCCGCTCCCGGCATGACGATCGATGTCCCCTAGTCGATCTTGTCGGGGCGGGGGGAAGGCGTCCCAACTTTCCTCTTCCGGAATGGCGTCCTCTCAGCGGCGGCAGGTTTATCAACCTGCCGCCGTCTTTCGTTCCGCGCCAGGGCCATCTCCTAGCTCCTTGGCCTCGAGCCGCCACTCCGCAGAAGCCTTTTCGTGTATGGCCGCGAAACGACACACCCCAGCATCGACGGATGGTTGAATGAAGCTGCTCATTATCGAAGATGACCGCGAATCGGCGGACTATCTGGAGAAGGCGTTTACCGAAGCCGGCCATGTGGCCCACATCACCCGCGACGGCGAGAGCGGCTTCGCCTTGGCCGAAGCGGGCGATTACGATGTGCTGGTGGTCGACCGGATGCTGCCCCGCCGCGAGGGCTTTCGGTGGTGTCGGGGCTGAGGGCGAAGGGCATCCACACGCCGGTGCTGATCCTCTCGGCGCTCGGCGAGGTCGACGATCGCGTCACCGGCCTTCGAGCGGGCGGCGACGATTACCTGACCAAGCCCTACGCCTTTTCCGAACTTCTGGCGCGGGTCGAGGTGCTGTCGCGCCGAAAGGGTGGGCCGGAGGTCGAAACGATGCTGCGCGTCGGCGATCTGGAACTGGACCGCCTGTCGCACACGGTCCGCCGCGCCGGCCAGACGATTCCGCTCCAGCCCCGCGAGTACAAGCTGCTCGACTATCTGGTCCGCCACGCCGGCCAGGTCGTCACCCGCACGATGCTGCTGGAGAATGTCTGGGAATATCACTTCGACCCCCAGACCAACGTCATCGACGTCCACATCTCCCGCCTGCGCAGCAAGATCGAGCGCGACTTCAACACGCCCATCCTGCATACGGTTCGCGGTGTGGGCTACATGCTGAAGGGTTAGAGCGGTCATGACCCTTCGCCTGCCGATCATCATGCGATCGACCGCGACACGTCTGTCGGCGCTGTTCGTGCTGCTGTTCCTCGGCTGCTCCCTCGTCCTCGTCTTCTACATGACCGCCCTGTCGGCGCGCATGATGGCCGGCCAGACGAGGGTGTCGATCGAGGAGGAGGTGGACGAACTGGCGGTTCCTACCGCCATGGCGGCCTGCCGAGACTGATCCGCACGCTCGACCGCCGTTCCCGCCAGCCCGGCGCTTATCTCTATCTCGTCGCCGCGCCCGACGGACGCATCCTGACCGGCAATGTCGAGGCGCTCGATCCCGACATCCTGCGTCAGGAGGGCTGGACCGACCGGCCTTTCCCCTATCTGCGCTATGGCGACAGCCAGGCGATCCGCTCGGGCGAGCTCAATGTCCGCGCGCTGATCGAGGGCGACGAGGCGCACCATGCGCTGGCGCAGGTCTTCCGCCTTCCGAACGGCATGACCGTGTTGGTCGGCCGCGACCTGGGCGAGCCGGAACGGCTTCGCGACATCACGCGTCAGGCCATCGTCATCGCGCTCGCGATCATGGGGCTTGGTTCGCTCCTGATCTGGTATTTCGTCGGTCGGCAGGGCCTGCGCCGTGTCGAGAAGGTCTCCGCCGCCGCCGAACGCATCATGGCCGGGGATCTGTCCCAGCGCCTGCCGGTCACCGCCGCCGGCGACGAATTCGACCAGCTGTCGAGCCGCATCAATGTCATGCTGGGCCGCATCGGCGAGTTGAACGAGGGGCTGAAGCATGTCGCCGACAACATCGCCCATGATCTCAAGACCCCGCTGACCCGGATCCGCAATCGCGCCGAGGCTGCGCTGGCGACCAGCGACGATCCTGAGGCGACGCGCGCTGCCCTGGAACGGACGATCGCCGAATCCGACCAACTCATTCGCACCTTCGCGGCGATCCTGCGCATCAGCCGGCTCGAGGCGGGCAATGCGATCGACGATCGCGGCCCGGTCGACCTGACGGAGATTGCCGGCGACGTCTGCGATCTCTACGAGCCGGCGGCTGAGGAAGCGGGCGGAACGCTCATCTGCGAGATCGGCGCCGAACCGGTGATCGTCCACGGCAACCGCGAACTGGTCGGCCAGGCGATCGCCGAATCTGGTCGAGAACGCGCTGCGCCACGGCGCGCCGGAAGAGGGACGCGATCGCGATCCGCATCGGCCTGCGCGATAGAGGGAGACGAGGCCGATCCTGACCGTCGCCGACAATGGGCCCGGCATTCCCGCCGCCGAGCGGCACCGCGTCACCGAACGCTTTGTGCGGCTCGAGGAAAGCCGGTCGAGGCCGGGCTCCGGTCTCGGTCTGTCGCTGGTCAAGGCCGTCGCGCAGTTCCACGAGGGCAGTCTCGTCCTCGAGGACAACCAACCGGGTCTCGCCGCCCATCTCCATCTGCCGCTCGCCTCGCGGCAGGGCGCGCCTCGAACGGCAGGAAGGCCTGACGCTACGGCAGGAGCCTTCCGACCGGGCTGGTTCAATCTGCCGATGACAGGCTCTAGTCTGCAATCCGGGCGCAATTCCTCGGAGGCAGGCGGCATGAGCGTTGAACGACAGGCGGGCGAGGGCGGCAAGCGATGACGCCGAAGCGGTCGGCAGGTTCGTAGATCGCGTCCGTGCCGCCGCCGCTCGATGCGTCGCGCGCGCGACGAATGGCTGGCCGATCTGCGCAAGGCGCTGCAGGCCGCGGAGCTGACCGGACGCGCTGTCCGCCATGGACGACAGTGGACCTTCGCAGATTTCCTGCGCGGCGCGCTCGACCTTTCGCCCTTCCTGCGCTCGGCTCTCCTGCGCCGACCTGTCCGTCCTGGCGCGGCTGATCGAGGACGGTATCGACGCTCGTGATCGAGCAGGAGATCGCCGCGATCGAAGCGCTCGGGCGACGATGCCGGACTGTTGGAGAAGGAACTCGGCGCGGCCCTGCGCCGCCACAAACTGGACGCCCATGCGGCGATCGCGCTGGCCGACGTCGCCGCCGGCGGCGCGGCCGAGCGGTCGGTGGAGCATCTCACGACGCTGGCGGAGGCCGCCCTGCACGCCGCCTGCCGCCATCTTTGCCGGAGCCTCGTCGATGACGGGTTTCTGCAGCCTGCCGATCCGTACGCGCCGGAGGCCGACAGCGGTCTCATCGTTCTCGGCATGGGCAAGCTCGGCGGCCGCGAACTGAATTTCTCCTCCGATATCGACCTGATCGTCCTCTTCGACCCCGATGCGGCGGGGGTGGTGAAGCGCGACGGCCTGGCCGAGGCCATGGTGAAGCTGGTGCGGCGGCTCGTCCGTCTGCTCTCCGACCGTACCGCCGACGGCTACGTCTTCCGCACCGATCTGCGCCTGCGCCCGGACCCCGGCGCGACGCCGCTCGCCATTCCCGTCCCGGCGGCGCTGCAATATTACGAATCGCCGCGGCCAGAACTGGGAACGCGCGGCCATGATCAAGGCCCGCGCAGTGGCCGGCGACATGGAGGCGGGGCGAGGCGTTCCTCGCCGAGTTGCGCCCCTATGTCTGGCGCCGCTATCTGGATTTCGGGGCGATCGCCGACATTCGCGCGATCAAGCGCCAGATCGCCTCCCACAAGGGCGGCAGCGAGATCGCGCTTGCCGGCCACAACGTGAAGCTCGGTCGCGGCGGCATCCGCGAGATCGAGTTCTTCGTCCAGACCCAGCAGCTCATCGCCGGCGGGCGGATCAACTGCGCTGCGCGGTCGCTCGACCACGGCCATGCTCGGCGAACTCGCCGATCATGGCTGGATCGCGCCGGAGACGCGGGACGAAATGGTCGCGGATTACTGGTTTCTGCGCGACGTCGAACACGCGATCCAGATGGTCGCCGACGAGCAGAGCCACACTCTGCCGCGTGACGAGGAAGGGTTGCGGCGGGTCGTCGGCCTGCTGGGCTTCGACGATGTCGCCCCGTTCGCCGAGCGATTTCTGGCGACGCTTGACCGGGTGGGCAGCCATTTCGACGCGCTTTTCGTCGAGGATGCGCAGGATGAGGGCGATCTCGCCGACCACCTCGTCTTCACCGGCGATCAGGACGATCCCGGTACGCTGGAGCGGCTGAGCGCCCTCGGCTTTGCGCGGCCGGCAGACATTTCGCGGATCGTCCGAACCTGGCATTCGGGACGCTACCGCGCCCTGCGATCGACCTCGGCGCGGCAGATGCTCACCGCGATCCAGTCAGACCTCTTCCGCGCGCTTGCCGCGACCGGCCGGCCCGACGAGACGATGATGAAGATGGACGAGATGCTGTCCTCGCTGCCGTCGGGCCTGCCGCTGTTCTCGCTCCTGTCGGGCAATCCTCAGATCCTGTCGCTGCTGACGACGATCCTGGCGACGGCGCCGCGTATGGCCGCCACCATCGCCAAGCGGCCGCATGTCTTCGACGGGCTGGTGGATCGCGACCGGCTTTCGCTGGTGCCGGACCGGGAGGCGCTGGCGGGTCGGCTCGACCCGTTCCTGGCCGGCGCCCGCGATCACGAGGACCGGCTCGACCGTCTGCGCATCTTCGCCGCCGAGCAGCGCTTCATGACCTCCGCCCGGCTGTTGATGGGCGCGATCGATGCGACCGAGGCGGGCGAGTGCTTCACGACCCTCGCCGACCTTCTGTTGATCCGGGCGCTCGCCACGGTCCGTTCCGTCTTCGCCGCCAAGCATGGCGAGGTGCCGGGTGGCCGCGTCGCGATCCTCGGCATGGGGCGGCTCGGCAGCCGTGAGATGACGGCCGGATCCGATCTCGACATCATCTTCCTCTATGACCACGAGCGAGCGGCGCCGCCGGGTCGGACGGTGAGCGGCCGCTGGACCCGCCGACCTGGTTTACCCGCCTGTCGCAAAGGCTGGTCGCGGCCGTCTCCGCACCGACCGCCGAGGGGCTCCTCTACGAGATGGACCTGCGCCTGCGGCCTTCCGGCAATCAGGGGCCGCTGGCAACGTCTCTGAAGGCATTTCGCGGCTATCAGGAGACGGGCGCAGACATCTGGGAGAAGATGGCGCTGACCCGCGCACGGGTGGTCTGTTCCGATGGCGGCATATCCGAGGAAATCGAAGAGGCCATTACAGCCAGTCTCGACCGCGCCAGTCAGTTCCCGACCATCGCCGAGGAGGCGGGAAAGATGCGCCTCCGCATCGCTGCGGCCAAGCGGCCGAAGGGACCGTTCGACGTCAAGCTGACGGCCGGGGGCCTGATCGACCTGGAATTCCTCGCGCAGATTGCCAAGCTTACCAAGCGGCTGGAATCTTATCATTTCTCCATGGTTGGCACCCGCCCTATTCTGGCCGCTCTCGCGCATCCCTATGTGTCCCGTGCAGAACGCGACACGCTTGTCGGCGCCTACGATCTGATGACGACGCTTCTTCAGATCCTCCGGATCTGTCTCGACAGCGACTTCGATCCGGCCAAGGCGCCGCCCGGCTTCGTGGAACTGCTCTGCAGGCGGACGGACGTGCCCGATATCGGGGTTCTCCGATCCGAACTGCAGGACGCCCAGACGGCGGTGCGGACCATTTTCGACCGGCTGACGGGCATTCGCCGCGAGGAAGCGACGGGAGGTCCCGTTTCGTCCTCGTAAACCCTGAGGGGACGAAACAACTGGAGAATGCAATGTCGAAGAAACTGAAACTCGCGGCCGGCTTCATCGGCCTGGCGACGCTCGCCTCCACCCTCGCCCCCGCCATGGCCGATCAGGGGTATGGCCACAAGGGCCATGGCATGCGTGACCGTGATGGTCATCGCGGCGCGATCGAGGAGCGCTTCAAGTCAGCGGATGCGGATTCTGACGGCGCCGTGACCTTCGAGGAGTTCGCCGCGGCAATGGATGGCCGGCTCGGGAAAGCCGACAGCGATGGCGACGGGATGATCACCGTCGAGGAAGCGGTCGCCGCGATACAGAAGCGCCAGGAGGAAAGGACGCGGCGGATGGCCGAACGGATCATCAACCGCCTCGACTCCAGCAATGATGGCAAGCTCTCCGTGGAGGAGCTCGACGCCAGCCGCCAGCGCCTCTTCGCCAGGCTCGACCGCGACAATGACGGCAAGATCGCCCGCGACGAGATCCGGTTTGGCCGACATGGCGGAGACCGCGATCATCATGGCCGCCATGGAGGACACCACGGCCCTCGCGGCGACGACGGGATGGAACGTTCGCCAATGGGCGGGGAGGGGAATTCGGACCGTCCCGATGCCCCGGCCACGCCGGAGCAGGCCGGAATAGGCGGACTAGTTCTCCTCGCTCACGAACAGGAGAGCCCGCGCATCTCGCGCGGGGCTCTTTCTATTCGGCTTCACTGTGAATGAGAGAGCGGCACGGAGCGTTGGTCATCGCGTTTGCCAGGCGCGTCCCGTCCTGACGTCGGAGGCAAGGCCTCGGACGCTGCTTCAGAGCGCCGTTCTTGCCTCTTCGGGAAGGCGCACGCTGACGGCCGTGCCGATATTCGGCCGCGAAATCATGCGCAGTGACCCGCCATGCATCTCGGCAAGCGAGGAAGAGATGGCGAGGCCGAGACCCGAGCCGTTATGGCTCTTGCTGAACTGGTTCTGCACCTGCTGGAACGGGCGCCCGAGCCGGCGCAGCGCCTGCCGTTCGATGCCGCAGCCATTGTCGATGATGGTCAACAGCACTTCCTGCCCGACCTGTCGGGCATGAACCACGACGCGTCCGTTGCGGTCGGTGAATTTCACCGCATTGGTCAGGAGGTTGAGCACGATCTGCTTGACCGCGCGCCGGTCGACCTCGATCGACATGTTCCGGTCGATCCGCACGTCGATCTGGATCGACTTGGATTCCGCCTGGACGGAGACCATCTGCACGGTCTCCTCGATGATCGGCGCAAGATCGACGGTTTCCTTCTCCAGTTCGAAGCGGCCGGCCTCGATCTTGCTCATGTCCAGAATGTCGTTGATGACGTTGAGCAGATGCGTGCCGGACTGGTGGATGTCGACGACATATTCGCAGTAGCGGTCCGATCCCAGCGGGCCGAACATCCGCTCGTTCATGATCGCCGAGAATCCGATGATCGCGTTGAGCGGCGTGCGCAGCTCGTGACTCATATTGGCCAGGAAATCGCTCTTGGCCTGGTTGGCGCGCTCGGCGCGCTCCTTCTCGGCCACGAAGCGCTTGTTCAGCTCGATCAGCTCGCGTGAGCGCTCCTGCTCGGTGCGCCGTGCCTGCGACAGTTCGGCGATCGTCGCCATCAGCCGGTGCTCGGAACGGACGAGCCGGTCCTGCTGGGTCTTGAGCTGGGTGATGTCGCTGCCGACGGAGACCGTGCCGCCATCGGCGGTGTGGATCTCGTTCACCTGGACCCAGCGGCCGTCGGCGAGTTCCCGCTCATAGCTGATGGCGCCGTCCATGCCGGCCTTGCGCGTCTGCGAGGCGACGGAGGTCATCGCCGCCTCGATTTCCGCGCGGGGCGTGCCTTCCCTGAGCAGTTCCGCCGGCAGCCCGAAATGGTCGCGATAGCGTGTATTGTTCAGGACCAGCCGGTCATTCGCATCCCATAGCACGAAGCTCTCGGTGATCGTCTCGATCGCCGTCCGCAGATAGCGCCCCGTCTCGGCCTGCAACTCCTCCAATTCGTGCTGCTCGGTGCTGTCGACGGCGATGCCGATCAGGTGGACGCCGCCATCCTCGCAGCCCGGTAGCGCCTGGGCCCGCGCTCGCATACGGACCCAATAGCCCTTGGCGTGCCGCATCCGGAAGATTTCGTCGATCTGCCCGGTCTCACCGGCCACGATCTGCTGGGCAAGCCTGAAAAGATCGATATCGGCCGGATGGATGATTGCCTGCACATCGCCGAAGGACAACATCCGGTCGGCGCTCTCATAGCCGAGCAGCTCGAACATCGACCGCGACCAGTACATCAGGCCGCGGGCCACGTCCCAGTCCCAGAGCCCGCAGCGTCCGCGCTTCAGCGCCAGATCGACCCGCTGATGGGTCTCGACATAGAGGCGGTCGGCCTCCTTGGCGCGCGCTGCCTGGCCGAAATAGGCGTAGAGGATGAAGAGCAGCAACCCGGCCGTGACGACGTAGAGCGTTGCGTTGGTGGAGGCGGTCCGCTTGAAGCCGGCCAGCAGCGCATCCCGTTCGACCAGCGTCAGCACACTGCCTTTGGCGGGCCCGTCGCCGATGAACGCCATGGTCGCGATCGCGTCGCGGCCGCGATACGACACGGTCTGGACGCCCGCGCGCTCGCCGAAGAGGCGGAGCGGCTGCGCCCCCGAGACGAGATCCTCGATCGGCCGCCCGCGAAACGTTGCCGGCACGTTGGGCTTGCCGGCGACGATCCTCGCATCGCCGTCGAGAAGAAGGATATGGCCGCTGCGGCTCGCCAGCAGCTGCTCGATGGCTCCGGCCGCGCTCGTGTCCGAACTGCTCGGCAGCTGGTCCATGACCCCCTCCCGCCGCAGCGTCAGCGCGGTCAGATCCGCGGTCAGCCGAAGCGTCGCTCCTGCGCTGGCTTCCAGCGAACGATATTGGTCGAAGAGGTTGTAGCCGCGAATCATCGCGACGATGCCGAGAAAAACGATGCAGAGGATGGGGATGATCCGCCGGAAGAACGTCTCCAGCCACAACAGGCGGTCATAATCGGGCGCAGCAAGAAGCCTCGCGCTTCCCCTCAGATGCGACTCGTTATCTCTTGTCCCGGCCGGAGGCGCAAAACCCCACAGACCGGCCGCGCGCAGCGCGTCCGCCATCGCCATGTTACGGCTCCGCCTTGCCGTTTGCCCTCGTTGATCCGGATACGATCGAGTGCCCGAATCACCTCATTAAAATCACTGGCAGGCGGGTCTGTCCACCCAGAAAGTGAACAAACCGTAACTCACCGTTCTGCGGTCTCGCACCACCGGTTCTCCAGCGACCTCAGGCGAGCGTTCGTTCCACGATATCGCGCACGTCGATCGGCAGGCCCGGCGCGTCGCGAAGGTTCTGCAGTGCCTCGCGCGACGCCCGGCGACGTTCCGCGTCGAGACCCTTCCACGAGCGGAAATGGGTGGCCAGCCGCGCAGCGAGTTGCGGGTTCTGCGGGGCGATCCTGACGATCGCCTCGGCCAGCAGCCGATAGCCGGAGCCGTCTGGCCGGTGGAAACCGGAGGGATTGGCGCCTGCGAAACTGCCGATCAGCGCGCGCACCCGATTCGGATTGGCCTCCACATAATTGGGATGAACCATGGCGGCGCTCACCCGTTCGGGCGCACCCAGCCCCGGAATCCGCGCGATCATGCCGAGCAGCTTGTCCATGACGAGTGCATTGTCGCCATACTGCATCTCGAAGGCGGCCCGTGCGGTTGCCGTCTCTTCCGCCTCCGGCAGGCGCAGTATGAGCGCTTCAAGGGCACCGGCCTTTTCTGTCATGTTGTCCGCGCGATCGAACAGGTCCCTGGCGCGGCCGCCATCGCCTTCCGCCACGGTCAGATAGTCGAGCAGCACGAGTTCCAGCGCTCTTCGTCCGGCGGACGCGGCGTCGGGCGAATAGGGCGCCTGCGACTGCAGCGACGCGTAGAGGCCGGCAAATTCCGCATGGTGCCGCTCCGCGAGCGCCCGGTGCAGGTTTTCGTGCGCGGCGTGGATCGCATCGGGATCGACATTGTGTCCGGCTTCGCGTCCGAGGCTGGCCTCGCTCGGCAGCGTCAGCGCGAGCGCGCGCCAGGCGGGGTCGAGGCTCTCGTCGGAAGCCAGCTCGCCATAGAGGTCGAGCAGCCTCTTGGAATCCTGTCCGTCCGCCGCACCGGCCTCTCCTCGATAAGCGCTGAGGATGGCTTCGCTGGCGAGCCGGTCGAGCGCCTGCCAGCGCGTGTAGAGGTCATTCTCGTGCCGGGCCAGGAACATCCTGTCCTCGGCCGATTGCGTCATCTCCAGATTGACCGGTGCGGAAAACCCCCTCAGCAGCGAGACGACGGGACGCTGCCGGACATCCTCGAAGACGATCTCGATCTTGCGATCGGCCAAATGGATGACGCCGTCGCGGACATCGTCGGATTCGGTCCGGACGGTCATTTCGGCGCCGTTGGCCCCGAACAGCGCGAAGGCGAGCGGGATATGCATCGGCCGCTTGTCGGTCTGTTCCGGCGTGTCGGGGATCGCCTGTTCCAGCGCCAGCACGAGACGGCTCTGCCGCTCATCGTAGCGCGCCTCGGCCGTTACCTGCGGTGTGCCCGCCTGATGATACCAGAGCGCAAACTGCGTAAGGGGCCGGCCCGACGCCTCCTCGAAGCAGGCAAGGAAGTCCTCGATGGTCGCGGCATCGCCATCGTGCCGGTCGAAATAGAGCATCATTCCTGCGCTGAAGGCCTCGTCGCCGATCACCAGCCGCAGCATCCGGATTACCTCGGAGCCCTTTTCGTAGACGGTCGCCGTGTAGAAATTGTTGATCTCGCGATAGGCCGTCGGCCGGACCGGATGGGCCAGCGGCCCGGCATCCTCCGGAAACTGCGCCGCCTTCAGCGTGCGCACCTCGGCGATCCGCCGCACCGGGCGGCTGCGCATGTCCGCCGAGAATTCATGGTCGCGATAGACGGTCAGCCCTTCCTTCAGGCAAAGCTGGAACCAGTCGCGGCAAGTGATTCTGTTGCCGGTCCAATTATGAAAGTATTCATGCGCGATGATCGTCTCGATACTGGCATAGTCGGTGTCGGTCGCCGTCTGCGGATCGGCCAGCACATATTTGTCGTTGAAGATGTTGAGACCCTTGTTCTCCATCGCGCCCATATTGAAGTCGGAGACGGCGACGATGTTGAAGACATCCAGATCGTAAGCGCGGCCAAAGACTTGCTCGTCCCATCTCATTGACCGCTTCAGGCTCTTCATCGCCCAGCCCGTCCGGTCCTCCTTGCCGCGCTCGACATAGATGCCGAGGGCGACGTCGCGGCCGTCCATCGTGGTGAAACGATCGAAGGTGCCGGCGATGTCGCCGCCGACGAGGGCGAAGAGGTAGGAGGGCTTCGGCCAAGGATCGTGCCATTCGGCGAAATGCCAGCCATCCGGCAGATCGCCGCTCGCGACCGGATTGCCATTGGAGAGCAGCACCGGCGCCGCGTCCTTCGGCGCCTCGATCCGCACCGTATAGATGCTGAGCACGTCCGGCCGGTCAGGAAAATAGGTGATGCGGCGAAAGCCCTCCGCCTCGCATTGGGTGCAATAGACGCCGTTCGAGCGATAGAGACCGGACAGCGCCAGATTGGCCTGCGGATTGACCGCAGTCTCGATCTCCAGCGTGAACGGCACCTGCGGCAGGTCGTTGATCCGAAGCTGGTCCGGCGAGGCGTCGGCGTTTACAACCCTGCCGTTCAACCTGAGGCTGACGAGTTCGATGCCATCACCATCGAACAGCAGAGGCGTGCCCGGCTCGGTGCCGGGCCGGGGCTCCACATCCATCTCGGCACGGACGATCGTCCGCTTCGGATCGAGCCGGAAGGTCAGTGCGATCCGCGGAACCAGATAGGCGGGTGGCCGATAGTCGGAAAGCCTGACCGGTGTGCCGACTTCGCTTCTCATACTTTTCCCCTATCTGTGAATGCCGGTTGCGGCTTCTCATCGATGTGCGGATTCGGATAGGCGTCTCCTAACGCAAGAGCCATGATCAGGACAGCGTTTGCCCGGAGTGTGGCGAACGGAGAAAAGAAAGGGACAGACATGACCATCGCGCCTCCGAAGTTCGGCCTGGGACAGTCCGTGCGCAGGGTCGAGGACGATGTGCTGCTCACCGGCCACGGTCGCTACACGGATGACGAGCGGCGCGAGGGCCTGCTTCATGCGGTGGTCTTGCGGGCGCCGGTGGCGTCGGGGCCGTTTTCCCTTGGGCGACCTGTCCGCTGCCAGGAGTGCGCCGGGCGTCAGGCTCATCCTCACCGCAGACGATGTCGGCCATCTGAAGCCGCTGGCGCCGGGTTTTCGTCCGCAGCAGCCCGACGGAACACGGGCCAAGGGTCGCGCCATCCCGATTCTGGTGGGCGGCGAGATCGGCTACATGGGCGATGCGCTCGCCTTCATCGTCGCCGAGAGCCGCGATCAGGCGGAGGATGCGCTGGAACTGATCCCGCTCAGCTTCGAGGGGGGTGATGCGGTGGTCGATCTGGAAGTCGCCGCGGCGGATGAGGGGCCGCGCGCCGCACCGGGTCTCTCCAGTAACGTCGCCTACCGGCAGGAGATAGGCGATGCGGAGAAGACGACGGCCGCCTTCGACAGCGCCGACCATGTGACGACGATCCGCTTCTGGAACAACCGCCTCGTTCCCAACTACATGGAGGTGCGCGGCGCGGTCGGGGAATTCGTCGACGGCCGCTATGTCCTGACGACCGGCACCCAGGGCGTGCACAATTGCCGTGACAGTGTCGCCGAAAGCCTCGGCGTGGAGCAACGCGACGTCCATGTCCTGACCCACGATGTCGGCGGCGGATTCGGCCCGAAGGGCTGGGCCTATCGCGAATATGTCCTCGTCTGCGAAGCGGCCAAGCGGCTCGGCGTGCCGGTAAAGTGGATGGCGGATCGCACGGACCAGTTTCTCACCGATGCGCAGGGACGCGACAACCTCGTTACCGCATCGATGGCGATGGACGGCAACGGCCGCTTCCTGGCGCTCAAGACGGACGTCATCGCCAATATGGGCGCCTACACCTCGCGCAACGGGATGCTGGTGCCGTCGCTCGGCGCGATCATGGCACCAGGCCTCTACGAGATCGGCGCGCTTCATGCGGCGATCACGGGCGTCTATACCAACACGGCCCCGGTCGACGCCTATCGCGGGGCGGGGCGGCCGGAAGCGGCATTCCTGATCGAGAAGCTGGTCGATGTCTGCGCCCGCGAAATGAACCTTCCGCAGGACGAGATACGCCGCCGGAACTTCATCAAGTCGTTTCCCTACACCACCCTCACGGGCCGCAAATACGATGTCGGCGAGCCGGAAGGGCATATGGAGGCCGCGATGCGAACGGCCGCCTGGACGAAGTTCGACGAGCGGCTGAAAGAGAGCCAGGCGAGCGGCAAGATCCGCGGCATCGGCATGGCAACCTATGTCGAGGCCTGCGCCTTCGCCGGCTCCGAACCGGCCGATCTGCGGCTCAAGCCGGACGGCCGTTTCCTCCTCAGGATCGGCACGCAGAGCAACGGCCAGGGCCATCGGACGGCCTACGCGCAGTTCATCTCCGATCTGTTCAACCTGCCCGTCGAGCGGATCGATCTGGAGCAGGGCGACAGCGATGCGCTTCCTTCGGGCGGCGGCACCGGCGGCTCACGCTCGATCCCGATCGGCGGCGTCTCTGTTCGGCGCGCCGGCGAGGTGCTGGAGAAGAACCTGCGGCAGATCGCCTCGGACGAACTGGAGGCCGACGCCGCCGATCTGGAATTCTTCGAAGAGCGGCATCCGGGTCGCCGGCACCGATCGATCGCTCAGCCTCGCCGAACTCGCCTCTCGGGCGAAGGACGATCCGCGGCTCGCGGTCGTCGAGGAGGTTCGCCAGGACGAGGCGACCTATCCGAACGGCACTCACATCTGCGAGGTCGAGATCGATCCCGAGACCGGCAAGACGGTGATCGTGAACTACGTCGTGACCGACGATTTCGGGGTCGCCGTCAATCCGCTGCTGCTCGAGGGTCAGGTCATGGGCGGTATCGCGCAGGGTATCGGCCAGGCGCTGCTGGAGGCGGCGGTCTATTCGGAGGAGGGGCAACTGATCACCGCCAGCTTCATGGACTACGCCATGCCTCGCGCCGACAACATTCCGGCCATCGACTTCTCGATGCGCAACGTGCCGTCGACGACGAACGCCCTCGGCATCAAGGGCGCCGGCGAAGCTGGCTCGATCGGCGCGACGCCCGCCGTTCTCAATGCCGTTGTCGACGCGCTGCACCGGGCTTATGGCGTCACCCATGTCGAGATGCCGGCGACGCCGCTTCGGGTCTGGCAGACCATCGAGGCAGCGCGGGGGTGAGCGTCGGCAGCGACAGGGGTGAGCATCCGTCGATAGTGGCGGAGGGCGCCGGCGGCGCTCCCGCCGGCCGGCCCGACGAACTCGCGCCCCTTCTGCCGCAGGCGCAGCCGCTGAAGGGCATCGGCTTCAAGCTGCTCTCGGTCTGCGCCCTGCTTGGCATGGTAAGCTGCATCAAGGCGGCGGGCGAACTGCCGCCGGGCCAGCTCGTCTTCTTCCGATCCTTCTTCGCCGTCCCCTTCGTGCTCGGCTGGCTCATGATGCGCAGCCAGTTGCGCGGCGCGTGGCGAACCGGAAGGCCGATCGGCCATATCCTGCGCGGCGTGGTCGGCGTTCTGGCGATGGGCTGCAACTTCGTCGGGATCACCCTTCTGCCGCTGCCCGACGCGACCGCGCTGTTCTATGCCAATCCGCTCTTCGTCACGGTCATCTCGGCCCTGTTCCTGGGCGAGCGGGTCCGCGTCTTCCGCTGGGGCGCCGTCGCTCTCGGCCTGCTGGGTATCGTCATCATCTCCTGGCCGAAACTCGGACGTCGTCGGCGGACTGGAGGAAGGCGAGGGGATCGGCCTCGCCTTCGCGCTGTCGGCCGCTTTCTTCTCGGCCTGCGCCATGGTGACGGTGCGGCGGCTGGTGACGACGGAGGGCTCGGCGACGATCGTTCTGTGGTTCAGCGTGCTGGCGAGCATTGCGGGCCTTGCGACGCTGCCGTTCGGCTGGTCGACCCCGACGCCATGGGAGTGGCTGCTTCTGCTTGGCAGTGGCGCCTTTGGCGGCCTTGGCCAGATCCTGCTGACCCAGAGCTACCGCTATGCCAGCCTCGTCACGATCGCGCCCTTCGAATACACCTCGATGCTGCTGGCGATCCTGATCGGCTTCGTCATCTTCAGCGAGGTGCCGACGTTCTACACCCTCATCGGCAGTTCCGTGATTGTCGCCGCCGGCCTCCTCATCATCTGGCGTGAGCATCGTCTCGGGCTGGAACGCCGCCGCGCCAAGAAAATCACCACGCCGAGCTGAGAGCGCTTGCCTTACGCGGCGGCCTCCTCCTCGGCCGGCGCGCCGCTCTCCTCCTGCCTCGGGTCGAGTTCGTAGACCTGCTGGGTCTGGAACGGCGTGACCGGAACGGAGCGGAAATCCTCGCGCTCGTCAGGCGCGATCCCCACCCGCCGGGTCGTCCGCCAGTAGGCATAGCTCCCATAGGCGGCGAAGAACATGCCGAGCGCAACGAACAGACCGCTTGGGCCGATGAGGCTGAAGAGCTGGCCGCCGACGAGCGGCCCAACCATCGTGCCGATGCCGTAGGTGATCAGCAGACTGCCCGAAACCCGCACGAACTCGTCAGCCGGGGCGTAGTCATTGGCGTGGGCGATGGCGATCGAGTAGCTCGGAAAGAGCGCCATCCCGATCAGAAGCGTGCCGATCGTGTTCGTCAGCGCCGATTCCGGCGCCACGACCCAAAGGAGAAGGCACACGACCGCGCCGACACCACCGATCATCACCATGACGTAGCGCCGGTCGATCCGGTCCGACAGGCGGCCGAACGGGAACTGCGCCAGCATGCCGCCGACCAGCGCGGCCGAAACGAGCGTCGCCGTCGCCACCGGCGACAGGCCGATCCGCAGGCCGTAGAGCGGCGCGAAGTAGGTCCAGACGCCGAACAGCAGTCCGGACAGAAATGCGCAGACGACGCCGACGGGCGAGCGTTCGAACAAGCCCCTGATATCGAGTTTGACGGTCGATGGCGGGGCGGGCGAGGGCGACACCGAAAGCGTCATCGGCAGGAGAGCGGCGCCGAACAGCAGCGCGGTCAACTGGAACAGCCGGCCATCGCCGAGTTCGAACAGCGTGTAGGAGTACTGGCCGCATGTCAGGCCGACCATGGTCACCATGAGATAGGCCGACAGGACGAAGCCGCGATTGGCCGCATCGGCTTTCTCGTTCAGCCAGCTTTCCAGCACCATGTAGCTGCCGGCGGCGGCGAGGCCGGCGAGAACGCGGAACAGGCCCCATGCGAGCGGGGTGACGACCAGGCCGTGCAGCAGGATCGAGGCGGCGAGCAGCGTCTGGATCGCGGCAAAGGTCCGGATGTGGCCGACCCGCCGGATCTGGATCGGCATCAGGAAACATGCGCTGGTGAACGCGATGGCCTGTGCTGTCCCGATGAAGCCGATCGTCGCCGCGCTCCAGCCCTCCGAGCCGGCCCGCAGCGGGATGATCAGATTGGTCAGGCCTATTGCCGCGAACATGAAGAACGCGCTGAGAAACAGCGAAAGAAACGGGGCAAGCAGTCGGATCGTCATGGTGCCTCTCTGGCGGCTCCGCGGCGTAGTCTTGATGGGTGTGGTTCAGTCCGTCTCGGCGAGCCTTGTCTTGATCGCCAGCAGATCGATCCAGCTCAGACGCTTCTGGGCGGGATTCTTCATCAGGTAAAGGGGGTGGAACGTCGCCATCACCTCGATCGTCGCCATCCGGTTCTCGTCATCCGCCAGTTCGAGCCGGCGCCAGCGGCCCCGCTCATGGAAGAAATTGCCACCGGAACCGATGAGCGTCCGTAGCGCAGCCGGACCAAAGGCAAGCACGATCTGGGCGCGACATAGCGCGACATGGCGGAGCAGAAAGGGCCGGAGCAGCGCCTGGTGATCCTCGGACGGAACACCGCCGGGGGGCGGCCAGGGGCAGGCGGCGGCGAAGCGGCTGTCGTCCCGGCTGCGGCCGATCGCCGCCAGCATTCGGTCCGCCATCCGCCCGGTCTGGCCGCTCCAAAGGACCGAGTCGGCCGCGTCGCCGCGCTCGGGACAGTCGGCGACGATCAGCAGGCGGCACTGGTCCGGACCCGAACCGAACACCATGGTCGGCACGGTGTGGGCGAGATCGATTCCGTTCCAGTTTGCGAGCGCCTCATGCAGGCCCTCGAGCGTGCCGGCCTGCCGGGCGATTTCCTCGGCTTCGGCCACACGGGCGGCCAGATCACCCGATGGAGCGGACGGGGACGTTCCCATCCCCTGTGCATCGTGCGTTGCAGCCGGCGGACGGTCCCGCCCGGCTTGCGCCGATGAATCGCTCCCGCCGGGCTCCGGCATTGCCAGCCGGTTGACCGGATTGTCGTCGAGCGGCGTGTCGACGCCCGCCTCGCGATAGAACTCCAGAATGGCCGCCAGATCCTTCATCAGCCCATCTAGAGCCTTTCATGATTGGATGGAACCATTCTGCCGGAAGGGGATCGGCCCGCTTGCCCGTCGTCCAGCTACGCGCTGCGCGGCCCTCCTTGCGGATCGCCACTCCGGACGAGAAACAGAATCGGTTCAATCTGATCCTGAAAGGCTCAGCGATCTTGCCCCTCATGGTGCAAGCGCGGCAGTGCTGCGGATGGCCTCGGCAGGTTCAGCCAGCTGTCGGCGTCGACCACCGGCGCTCTTCACCGAAGCGGCTGGAGACCCGCCTGCCGCGCCTGGAGAAGCAGATGAATGGCTGGGAAAGACGCCTCGCTGCTTCGATTGGACCTTTACGTAAAAGGAATAATACTTGCCGCAAATCGCCCGATGGGCTGGTTTCATGTGGTGCCTCACCCTAGAACCGGTCTAAGACGCGATGAGCGGGACCGGTGCCCGCAAACAGAGGAAGTGGGAGAAGGCCGTGAGCGAAGTCGGACAGGAGAATACCGCGAGCGACGTCGAGCACGAGAATGCCGCGAGCGACGTCGAGCGCGAAAGCATGGAGTTCGACGTGGTGATCGTGGGAGCCGGTCCCGCGGGGCTCGCTGCGGCAATTCGCCTGAAGCAGCGCGACGAGAACCTGTCGATCGTCGTGCTGGAGAAGGGCTCGGAAGTCGGCGCCCATATCCTCTCCGGCGCCGTGATGGACCCTTCCGGCCTCGAAGCTCTTCTGCCCGACTGGCGCGATGATCCGGATTGCCCGGTCCAGACGGAGGTCACCGCCGACCATTTCCTCGTGCTCGGCCATTCAGGGTCGGTGCGCCTGCCGAACGTCCTGATGCCGCCGCTGATGAACAATCACGGCAACTACATCATCTCGCTCGGCGACGTCTGCCGCTGGCTGGGAACACGTGCCGAGGCGCTCGGGGTGGAGATTTATCCCGGTTTCGCGGCCGCCAACCTCGTCTATGGCGAGAATGACGAGGTGAGGGGCGTCATCACCGGCGACATGGGCGTCACCCGGGAGGGGGAGGAAGGCGCCAATTTCATGCCCGGCATGGAGCTCCTCGGAAAGTACACCCTGATCGGCGAAGGCGTGCGCGGCAGCCTCGCCAAGCAGTTGATCGACAAGTTCGACCTCTCGCAGGACCGCGATCCGCAGAAGTTCGGCATCGGCCTGAAGGAAGTCTGGGAGATCAAGCCGGAGAATTTCAAGAAGGGCCTGGTGCAGCACTCGTTCGGCTGGCCGCTCGACATGAACACCGGTGGCGGCTCCTTCCTCTATCATTTCGACGACAACAAGGTCTCGGTCGGCTTCGTCATTCACCTCAACTATGAGAACCCCTATCTGTCGCCGTTCCAGGAGTTCCAGCGCTTCAAGACGCACCCCGCCGTCGCCCCGGTCTTCGAAGGGGCCAAGCGGCTCTCCTATGGCGCAAGGGCCATCACCGAGGGCGGCTGGCAGTCCGTGCCGAAGCTCTCCTTCCCGGGCGGCGCGCTGATCGGCTGCTCGGCCGGCTTCGTCAACGTTCCGCGGATCAAGGGCATCCACAACGCGATGCAGTCCGGGATGCTGGCGGCCAACGCCATCGCCGACGCGCTGGCCGACGGTCGCGCCAACGATGAATTGACAGCGGTCGAGCGAAAACTGGCGTGCGGGACCGATCGGCAAGGACCTCAAGCGTGTCCGCAACGTCAAGCCGTTGTGGAGCCGTTTCGGCACGCTGCTCGGCGTCGGCCTCGGCGGCCTCGACATGTGGCTCAACCAGTTGTTCGGCATCTCGCCCTTCGGCACGCTCGGCCATGGCAAGACCGACGCGCAGGCGCTCGGGAAGGCGAAGGGCTTCAAGCCGATCGCCTATCCGAAGCCCGACGGCACGCTCACTTTCGATCGCCTCTCCTCGGTCTTCCTGTCCAACACCAATCACGAGGAGGACCAGCCGGTTCACCTCGTGGTCAAGGATATGAGCCTGCAGGAGCGCAGCGAATTGCACGAATATGCCGGCCCCTCGACCCGCTACTGCCCGGCCGGTGTCTATGAATGGGTCGATGGCGAAGGCAATGCCATTCCGGCGGAGAAGATGCTGGAGGTCGACGACGCGACCTATGTGATCAACGCCCAGAACTGCGTCCACTGCAAGACCTGCGACATCAAGGATCCCAACCAGAACATCGACTGGGTGCCGCCGCAGGGTGGCGAGGGACCCGTCTATCAGAGTACCTGAAGGCCAGCCCGTCCCCATATCGTCACCGGCACGGCACGGCGCCGGCCAAAAATCAGACCGGATCGCTCTCCGCCGCCTCTTTCATGTAGACGAGGTGCCAACGGCGTGATTCATTGGGCCCGTTAGGTGAGAAACGGGCCTGCCATGGTGTCGAAGACTGGGTTACTTGTTGCGATTGTTCTCGCGGCGGCGTTCCTCTCGCCGTCACTTGCCTCGGCGGAGGTCGTCATCGCCGAGACCACCAAATATTACACGGTCAGCGGCGAAACGGGCAAGGAAGCCGTCAAGGCGATGTCGCTTCGCGGCCCACGCAGCGGATTTCTGGCCCGCGCCATCGCGCAGACCTGGTACAGCCCGAAGATGGGCGGCGATCTGATCATGGAAAAGGGCGTTTGCCGGGTGCGCGACCCTTCGGTGCAACTCAAGATCCGCTACACCTTCCCGCGCCTGAGCGCCCAGGCCGGTCCGACGCTCCAGTATCGCTGGAAGGTCTTCATGCATGGTGTGATCAAGCATGAAAGCCAGCATGCGGACATCGCCCGCGACATGGCCGCGGAGATGGACCGGACCATGGCCCGCTTCGCCATGCGGGCCGCCGTCCACAGCTGCAGGACGGCGCAGCGCGAGCTGGGCCTGCGGATGGACGCGATCTGGAAGAAGTATGACGGGCGGCAGAACGCGTTCGACAGACGCGAGCACCGCCGCGGCGGCGAGGTCCAGAAGCTGGTGAAGGCCTTGGCGCGCTGATCTGCAGCCGCCTATCGGGCGGGACCGAGGCACAGATTGGACTGAATTGGTGTAATGCAGGGCAGGTAGCTGCCGCTGCCGAGCTGGTATTCGGCGCGGGGGCGAGCGTTTTCGACGACGACAATGGACAGTCCGGCCCCGAAGCCGGCGGTCACGAGACAGATGACGAAGAAGCGGCGTGCGATCATCATGGCGTTCACCATTGGGTGCGTTGACATGACCGGACTATGACGCACCGCCGTTGAACCGACGCTGATGGTTCCGTTCAGCCAGCGTTCAAATTCCTTACCAGCATGCAGGAGGAGGACATCAGGGTGAATGCGGACCTTGCAAAGCCTCGTTCGAAGCTGTGAAAACCACACTACGGACCGCTCCGCCGATCCGCCCCTGATTCAGGGACGGCAGACGGTCTGCTGGTCCTCAGCTCCAGGAACGGGGAGAAATTAGAACATGACCGCGCCGATCGAACTCTACTACTGGCCGACGCCCAATGGCTGGAAGGTCAGCATCTTCCTGGAGGAGGCGGGGCTGCGCTACCAGACCCGCTATGTCGACATCACCCGCGGCGAGCAGTTCGAGCCGGCGTTCCTGGCGGTCTCGCCGAACAACCGGATGCCGGCGATCGTCGATCCGGACGGGCCGGGCGGCGAGCCGATCTCCGTCTTCGAAAGCGGCGCCATTCTGCAATATCTCGGGCGCAAGACGGGCCGCTTCTATCCCTCCGACGAACGCGCCCGCACTGAAATCGACCAGTGGTTGTTCTGGCAGGTTGGCGGGCTGGGGCCGATGTGCGGCCAGGCCCACCATTTCCGCCTTTATGCCGATGACGACATCCCCTACGCGATCGACCGCTACACCAACGAGGTCAATCGCCTCTATGGTGTGATGGACCAGCGGCTCGCCGATCGGGAGTTCCTCACCGGTGATTACTCCATCGCGGACATGGCCTGCATCGGCTGGATCAAACCGTGGAAGCGGCAGGGCCAGGACATCGACGACTTTCCGAACCTGAAGCGCTGGAAAGCGGCGATGGAGGCGCGCCCCGCCGTGCAGCGCGGCATCGCGCTCGGGATCGAAAAACGCAGACAGGTGGCCGACATTCGCGACGATCGCGAAGCCTTCGACCGGCTGTTCCGGCAGAAGGCTCGCAGCCGTGCCTGACCGCCCCTAGTGCGACATCAGCACCGGCACGGTGATCTGGCTGACGATGGAGCGCGTCGCGCCGCCGAAGACGACCTCACGCAGCCGGCTATGGCCGTAGGCGCCCATCGCGATCATGTCGGCGCCGATATCGGCTGCCGTGTTCAGCAATTCGTCGCCGATGGAATCCGCCATCTTCTTGCGTCTCATCGCTTCGACCTTCAGCCCGTCGCGGGCGAGGGTGCGGGCGAGCGTGTCGCCGGGCGTGAAGCCATTGTTGGCGTCTTCCTGGCCCGCGTCGATCGCGAGCACGGTGATGCGCCCGTCGGGCTTGACGAGGCGCAGCGCGTCGAAGGCCGCACGGGCCGATTCGCGCGTGCCGTTCCAGGCGATCAGCACGTGAGAGCCGACATCGGTCGCCGCAGAGTGTTCCGGCACGACCAGCACCGGCCGTCCTGCGCCGAGTGTAAGAACCTCCGGCGAAACCGCCGTATTGGTCTTGCCGCGCTGAAGCGCGATGACGAGGTCGTAATTGCGGGCGATCCGCGCGAGCCTGGTTGTGATCCCGCTTTCACCCGCCGTGTCGTGCGTCAGGTTGCCGGATAGCCCTTCGGCGTCCAGGGCTTTGGTCAAAGCCTCGTCCACCCCTTTGGCGCGACTTGCCGTCTCCTCTTCGAAGGTCTTGCGTAAGTCGTCGTAGTAGGCGCCCGTCATCGCGAAGGGTTCGATAGGCGCCACGCCGCTGAAGGCAGGGGCGACATGCGCGCCGACGATCCGCGCCGGCAGGCGTTTGGCGAGAGGAGCGGCGACCTTGATGAGGCGGTCGAGCGATTCCGGGCAAGTCAGATCGAGAAGGATGGTTGTCATCGGGGCGTACTCCTTTGCCGTTGAGGCCAAGGTATAGGCTCCGCGATGAATCGCGTTGATCCCGATCAAATGAAGGGCGCTGCCCCGAATCCGTTTTCGCCATGAAAAATGGCCGGATCCGTTGGACCCGGCCCGAACGACCATCGCGATGTCCGAAACGGCCTGCGACCATGCGCCGGCAGGTTCAGATCAGTTCGCTCGCTTGAGCGTCTCGCTCTTGCAGATGATGCCGCCAAGCACGCAGCCGGACAGCTTCAGCGTGTTACCGGAGACGCTGGCCTTGCCGGTATAGGTCTTGCCCTCGTCGAGCTTGTTGACCTTGCCCTTGTAGCTGCCGCCGCTGCCGCTCATGCAGCCGATCGACTTGCCCTTGTATTCGCCGGTCATCACGGTCCCGCAATATTTTCCGGAACCGGCATAGGAGATGATCGTGCCGTTTGGCCGCTGCCATTTGCCGAGGATCGGTTCGGCGGCCTGGGCAGGTCCGGCGGCGAGAAGGCCGAGGCCGACCCCGGCAATCATGAGTGCCTGTAACTTCATTGTTGTCCTCCTTGGTGCAGCCGACGCAGCCGCCCTTTGCGCCTACTCTTACGATAACGTAAACGTTGGTCAAGGCTGGTCACAAGAGCCTCGACGGCCCCGATTCCGGCCATGCTTTCCCCCGGGTAAATGTGCAGAAAATCACTAGGTATCAGTGGCTTGGCAATAGCGAGACTGCCGCGACGAGCGCAACTTGAACGACAATTGCCTCAAGAGAGAAATGTTAAGCCTGTTTGTTCACCATCGGTAATGCCGGCCGGGGCAATCTTGCCTCAACGACGGCAGGAAAGGGCGAAAGGCCCGCCGCGCACAGGGTAGTGCCGAACGAGAGGAACAGAACATGGCCCGTTTCGAATTTGATCAGTCCAGCTACGCCGACCTCGGGATCGCCAGTCAGGCGGACCGTCTTTTCGATCTCGGCCTCGCCAGCGCAACCGGACGCCAGGGCGAGATCGACATGGTTGCCGCACACAAATGGTTCAACATCGCCGCGGCGAAGGGTTCGTCGGAGGCGGCGGTGCGGCGCAGCGAAATCGCCGAGACGCTGTCGAAGGCGGAATTGGCGGAAGCGCTCCGTGCGGCCCGCGAATGGATGACGCTCCACTGATTACCGCCTGACAGGTCCTAGCGCGCAAGGGCCGAACGGTAGTGCTTGGCCGTCGTCTCGTCGAAGGCGCAGAGGATCACGTCCTCCGGCTGCTCGTACCGCTGGAGATGCGCAAGGATTTCCGCGACCGCCACGGCGGCGGCCCTGTCCTTCGGATAGCCGTAGACGCCGGTTGAAATCGCCGGAAAGGCGAGCGAGCGGCAATCCGCCTTGGCTGCCAGCGCGAGGCTTTCGCGATAGGCGCTCCGCAGCAGCGCCTCTTCGCCATTGCCGCCACCGCGCCAGACCGGGCCCACCGTGTGAATGACGTGGGCGGCCGGCAGATCGTATCCTTTCGTGATTCGCGCCTCGCCTGTAGGGCAACCGCCGATCGTCCGGCATTCGGCCAGCAATGCCGGACCGGCGGCGCGGTGAATGGCCCCATCCACGCCACCGCCTCCAAGGAGGCTCTCATTGGCGGCATTGACGATGGCGTCGACCGCGAGCCGGGTGATGTCGCCCACAACGATCCGAATCCGTTCCGCCTCGTGTGCCATCGAGCTCTCATTCATGCCGGATGCTCCGTTCCCGATCGCGCCATCACCCCAACCGCTTCGGTCTCCCGCTTCACCGACAGATATGGAGAGCCGGTCGCACATCGCCAGAAACCGAAACCGGCCGGCGCTTCTGGCGCCGACCGGTCTCTCTTGCCAATCGTCCGGAGGCCAGGCCGATCGGATCAGAAGGCGCGTTCGAAGCGGATGAACCCGGCGATCGTGTCGTCATCGCCGGCGGAGGCGTCGAAGTCGGAATAGGCGAGACCCGTCTTCACTTCGAAATTGGCCGCCGGATACCAGTTCACCTCGCCCTCGGCCACGAACCCATCCGGATTGCCCGCCGCGCCGTAATTGGTGTCGCGGATATACTGGGCGCCGACAATGACGTTCAGCGATTCGCTGAATGTGTAGCGATAGGAGGCGAGAAGCGACCATTCACCGCCACCGCCACCGCTATACGGATCGGCTGGCGCTGCGACGTCGTAATCGGCGTAGAAGCCCTGAACCTTGAAATTGTGGGCCGCTCCGAAATTGACCTGTGCGCCGAGCGTGGCCCCCCAGGCATCACCGCCCACGCCGACCGTTTCTTCCTCATCATAGCCGACCTTGGCCCAGACGCCGAAGGCTTCGGTCGAGTAGCTGAGCGTGCCGACGATGTCGGGCGCGTAGTCGCCGGTCGCGTCGTCCTCGAGCGAAATCCCGGCGCCAAAGCCATTGGCGACGTAGTTGTACTGGAACAGCGTGCGCTGCTGGCTGCCGAAGAAGAGA
Source organism: uncultured Alphaproteobacteria bacterium (assembly GCA_963773525.1). Classification (GTDB taxonomy): domain Bacteria; phylum Pseudomonadota; class Alphaproteobacteria; order Rhizobiales; family Rhizobiaceae; genus Notoacmeibacter. Next base: position 120,377 of record CAVZBM010000004.1, read on the forward strand.
CCGGTGTCGCTGAAGCTGCCGGCCTGGCCGTACCCTGCGGAAATCGAACTCTCCCAGGCCGATTCGGTGTAGCCCATGACGAAGCCGGCGATTTCGATGAAGCCCTGATCGAGCATCACGGGGGCATCTGCCGTGGGCACGGTCTGGCTGAGGCTCTCGGCCTCGAAACGGATATAGGAGCGCAAGGTCCCCCATTCGGTTTCCGTTCGGGCATCGAAATTCAGCCGCGCCCGTATCCAGCTATTGTACTGGTCACCCGTGAAGCCGAAATAGTCGTCGTCGATGCCGCTCCGTTCGCTGGTGAAGCCGATCTGGAAGCGGACATAGCCACCGATCTGCAGACAGGTCTGCGTGCCCGGAACGTAATAGAAGCCTGCGCCGTAGGCGTCGCAGACGCGGACATAGTCGACCGGTTCCGGCGCGACGAGGATGGCGTCGGCGGCCATGGCGGATGTGTGTGTGGCGAAGATCGCTGCGGATCCCGCGAGAAGGAATTTCGCGTTCATTGAGTAGCCCTTCCTGATGTCCCTCGATTCGCCGTCGGGAGGTGACGACAGTCCCCGTCGGAGCGGCGTTGCGAATTGCCCGCCCCGCTCCGCCCACTGATCGTCGAATTGCCAGCGAGTGGCAATGACAAAAACATGGCAAAATGCCTCAAGTTTAATCAGCGGCCTCTTGGGCCGAAGAAGCACGGGGACGGGAGAATGAATTATTATGTAGGAACAGGTACTTGAAGGGCATGTTGCCGCAATACAACAGGGTGCGCCGGATCTCCTGCGCACCGTCCGGTCGGCAGAAGGCAACCGCAACGAAAAAGGCCGGCGCCAAAGCGCCGGCCTTTCATTAGGCATTCGTGTCGCCCCGAAGGGCGAACCCGATCCGATTAGAAGGAGCGGGTGAAGCGGACGAAGCCGCCGACAGTGTCTTCGTCGCCAGTGGCAGCGTCGTAGCTGGAATAGGCGATGCCGGTCTTGACTTCGAACTGCGCAACCGGGGTCCAGTTGACTTCGCCTTCGACGATGAACGCGTCGTCCGAACCGGCAGCATCGTGATTGGTGTCCCAGATGTACTGAGCACCGAGGTTGAACGACAGCTGTTCGCTGGCCGTGAAGCGATAGGCTGCGAGCACCGACCATTCGCCACCAACACTGTAGTTGCTGGTACCGGCAAGACCGCCCGGAAGTGCGTCGTCGTAATCGGCATAATAACCGACGAGCTTGAAGTTGTGGGCCTGGCCGAAATTGACCTGAGCGCCAACCTGAGCACCCCAAGCGCTGCCAGCGCCAGTGACGTCCTCTTCGTCATAGCCGACCTTGGCCCATGCACCCCAGGCAGCGGTCGTGTAGCTGAGCGTACCGACGATGTCCGGCGTGTAGTCGCCCGTCGCGTCGTCTTCGAGCGAGATACCGGCGCCGAAGCCATTGGCGACGTAGTTGTACTGCAGCAGGACCCGCTGGGAATAGGCGTAGTTCAGGCCGTAATACGAGTACGAACCGAACTGGCCGTAGCCAGCAGCCGGCGACGTGACATAGGCCGATTCGGTATAGCCCATGCGGAAGCCGGCGATCTCGATGAAGCCCTGGTCCAGCGCCACACCATCGTCGGCGGTCGGAAAGGTGTTATATTCGTCGGCCTGGAACCGGATGTAGGACCGCAGCGTGCCCCACTCGGTCTCCGTGCGTGCGTCGAAGTTGACGCGAGCGCGGATGTAGGTGTTGTACTGGTCGCCCTCGAAGGAGCCGTAATAGTTGTCGGTGAAGCCGTCGTCCTGGCTGGTGAAGCCCAGCTGGAACCAGATGTAACCATTGATCGACAGGCAGGTTTCCGTGCCCGGGATGTAGTAGAAGCCAGCGCCGTAGGCATCGCAAACGCGAACGTACTCGACGGGCTCCGGCTCGATGATGATGGCATCAGCAGCACGGGCGCCGGAAACGGCGACCAGAGCGGCCGAGGAGCCGAGAAGCAGGCTCTTAAGTTTCATTTTGTTGACCTCCAGTCAGAAAGTTGGAGCTTTCCGGCAATCGAGGTGTTCCCCGCGTCCCTGCCGTTTGCTCAGTGCGAAACAGTGCACGTCGTGCTCTCTTTCGAGGTTGAAAATACAAGCCACGCACCGCCGCACAATTGGAAACAGCATCCGGAGCCGTCGCCGCACGCTTTGCCTGCCGTTCCCGTTGCACAAATGACACATTATCGGCCCCCGACCCTCCAATCCGGGATGACCGGGCGGCTTTTGAGAGGGCGGGGCCACGCGAGCCGGCGCCGCTTATCCCCAAAATGGGACCCGAGCCTGTCGGTGAATTGCTGCGATAGCATCGAGTGATTCTCGCTGATTCTGCCGGAATCTCCGGATTTCCCGCCGGCGCCGTCGATTCTTTCACCATTGCCGAGAAATGGCCGGGCCCGAAGTCGGGCGACCGGTCGGTCCATACGAATCAAGCGTCTGCAGCGGATCGGCCGGATTCGCGGAGCCACGAGATCACGAAATTGTGACCTGCCACGACATTTGTATCCATGACAGACGGTTGACGTGGCGAGATTGGCGGCTTGTATAGCAATATGCGTGGGGCTCCGGCACCTTCCAAAGGCGGAGGTGCGGAGGCCAACGCGGTTGTAACGGCCGGCTCCGGCCGGTCCACTTGGGAGAGATGCAATATGAAGAAATATCTGATCGCCGGTCTAGCAGGCGCAGCGGCGCTCACCATGGCTGCGTCCGCAGTCGCACAGGATGAAGAGAAGAACATGGCCGCCACGTCGAGCACGCTCGATGCGGTGAAGAATGCCGGTCAGCTGCGCTGCGGCGTCAACACGGGCTTGCCTGGTTTCGCCTCGCAGAACGATGCCGGCGAGTGGCAGGGCCTGGACGTCGACTACTGCAAGGCGATCGCCGCGGCCGTCTTGGGTGATGCGTCGAAGGTTTCCTACACACCGCTTTCGGCCGTTCAGCGCTTCCCGGCATTGCAGAACAACGAGGTCGATGTCCTCGCCCGCAACACCACCTGGACGATGGACCGCGACACCAAGCTCGGCCTCACCTTCGGCGGCGTCAACTATTATGACGGCCAGGGCTTCATGGTTCGCAAGGATATCGGCGTCTCCAGCGCCAAGGAACTCGACGGCGCGACCGTCTGCGTTCAGTCCGGCACCACGACCGAGCTGAACCTGTCGGACTATTTCAACAAGCAGGGCATGACGTTCAACCCGGTGGTCATCGAAAGCCAGGACAACGTCAACCAGGCTTATGAAAGCGGTCGCTGCGACGTTCTGACGACCGATGCGTCCGGCCTTTACGCCACCCGCCTCGAACTGGCTGATCCCGATGCCCATGTGGTTCTGCCGGAGATCATCTCCAAGGAGCCGCTCGGCCCGGCCGTGCGCCAGGGCGACGACACCTGGGCCAATATCGTCCAGTGGGTGCATTTCGCACTGCTCAATGCCGAAGAGCTCGGCGTCACGCAGGGCAATGTCGATGATAAGATGAGTTCCGACGATCCTTCGACCCGCCGCCTGCTCGGCCAGGACGGCAATTTCGGTCAGGTCCTGGGCCTCGACAACGCATGGGCTGCCAACGCCATCAAGGCTGTCGGCAACTATGGCGAGATCTTCGAGCGCAATGTCGGTAAGGACACCCCGCTTGGGATCGAGCGTGGTCTGAACAGGCTCTGGACCGACGGCGGCATCCAGTACGCCCCGCCAGTCCGCTGATCGGCTGAAACCGCGGCCCGTCCGGAACATCCGGACGGGCCGTTTTCCGCGGCGCGGACATGATCCGGGGGACCGGACCGCTGGAGGGGGCAGATCATGGCGGTACAGACTGACAATGCGGGACCGGGGCTGAGCTCCGGAGGGGTTCTCGCGCTTCTCAACGATACTCGCTATCGCGGCATCATCGCGCAGATCGCGCTGATCATCGCGCTGGTCGCCCTGGGCTGGTGGCTGGTGCACAACACCATAGAAAACCTGCGTTCGGCCAATATCGCTTCAGGCTTCGGCTTTCTGGAGAGCCGGTCCGGCTTCGAGATCTCGCAGCTGCCGATCGCCTTCTCGTCCGAGGCCACTTACGGCCGGGCGATCGTCATCGGCATTCTCAATACGCTGGTCGTCTCGGCTGCCGGCGTGATCATGGCGACGGTCCTGGGCTTCCTGATCGGCATCGGGCGTCTGTCCAGCAACTACATCATCCGCGGCCTTTCCACGATCTATGTGGAGACGTTCCGCAACATCCCGCCGCTGCTGGTCATCATGTTCTGGTATTTCGGCGTGCTGTCCGTCCTGCCGCGCCCGAACGAGGCCTTCTCGCTGCCCTTCGGCTCGTTCCTGTCCAACCGCGGCCTGCAGACGCCGACGGCGCAGTTCCAGGCCGGCGCCTGGGCGACCGGCGCCGCCATCATCGTCGGCATCGGCGCCGCGGCGCTCCTCGTCTGGTATTCGCGCAAGCGGCAGCTCGCCACCGGGCACCGCCTGCCGACATTGTGGCCCTCCATCGGCCTCATCATCGGCCTGCCATTGGTGATCTTTCTGCTGTCCGGCATGCCGGTGGAATTCGAGTATCCGACGGCGACGCGCTTCAACCTGCGCGGCGGCTTTCAGATCAAGCCCGAGTTCCTGGCGCTCTTCGTCGCGCTCTCCGTCTACACCAGCGCGTTCATCGCCGAGATCGTCCGCGCCGGCATCCTGTCGGTCAGCCACGGCCAGACCGAGGCAGCCGCGGCGCTCGGGCTGCGGCGCGGCAAGATCCTTCGTCACGTCGTCGTGCCGCAGGCCTTCCGCGTCATCATCCCGCCGCTGACCAGCCAGTATCTGAATCTGACCAAGAACTCCTCGCTGGGTCTGGCCGTCGGCTATCCCGATCTCGTCGCCGTCGGCTCCACCGTGCTCAACCAGACGGGGCAGAGTGTCGAGGTCGTGGCGATCTGGATGGTGGTCTATCTGACGATCTCGCTGACGGTTTCGATGTTCATGAACTGGTTCAACCGGCGCGTGAAGCTGGTCGAGCGGTAAGGAGGCAATCATGGAAGAACAGGTCGCCGGCTACGTTGCCGACCAGGAAATTGCCGCCCGTCCCGCTCCGCTCGGGGAGCGCGGTATCATCTATCACGTCAGGAAGAATCTCTTCGCGACGCCCACCGATTCGGCGCTGAGCATCATCTTCGGGCTCTTCGCCATCTGGCTGGCCTGGTCGATCATCGACTGGGCGCTGATCAACGCCACCTTCGTCGGCAGCGGACGCGAGGCCTGCCTCGGGCCCGATGGCGGCGAATCGGGAGGGGCCTGCTGGGCCTTCGTCGCTGCCAAATTCAGCCAGTTCATCTATGGCAGCTACCCGATCAGCCTGCGCTGGCGGCCGAACCTGCTCGGCGTGATCCTGATCGTCCTCGTCGCGGGCCTCGCCATTCCGCGGGTCCCCTTCAAGACGCTCAACACCTGGCTGCTGTTCGGCGTCTTCCCCGTTTTCGCGCTCATTCTGCTGACCGGGGCCGGCTTCCGGGTGACGGGCGGATTCGCCGCGTTCCTCATGCTGGTCGGGGGCATCACCGCGCACCTCATGTATGCGGACGATGCCGGCGGACTCGGCAGCACGGAGGGCAAGGTGTCCGCGCTGGCCCTCGTGGCCGCCTTCGCCCTCATCATCCTGTCGACCTTCGATAGCGGCACGATCCGCTTCCTCGGAGTGACCTTCACGACATGGAGCCTCCTAGCTTGCCTTTCGGCCCTCGCAGCGGCGGCGGCGATTGCCTTCGGCATGTCGAGGCGCGCCGGCCTGCAGGTCTGGCGCCCGCTCGTGCCGGTGCTTGCTGCCGCGCTGGTCGCGGTCCTGCTGGCAGAGGACTACGGTCTTCGTCCGGTGCCGACCAATCTGTGGGGCGGTTTGATGCTGACCCTCGTGATCGCCCTGACCGGCATCACCGCATCGCTGCCGATCGGCATTCTGCTGGCGCTCGGGCGGCAGTCAGATATGCCGGCGGTGCGCACCTTCTGTGTCATTTTCATCGAGTTCTGGCGCGGCGTGCCGCTGATCACCGTGCTGTTCATGGCCGCGTTCATGCTGCCCTTGCTGGTTCCGCAAGGCGTCACCTTCAACCAGCTGCTGCGTGCGCTGGTCGGCGTGGCGCTGTTCTCCGCCGCCTATATGGCGGAGGTCATACGTGGCGGCCTGCAGGCGATCCCGAAGGGGCAGTACGAAGGGGCGCAGTCGCTCGGCCTGTCCTACTGGCAGTCGATGCGGATGATCATCCTGCCGCAGGCGCTGAAGCTCGTCATCCCGGGCATCGTCAACACCTTCATCGGCCTGTTCAAGGACACCAGCCTCGTCTCGATCATCGGCCTGTTCGACCTGCTGCTCTCGGTTCGGGCGGGTTTTGCCGACCCCAACTGGATCACGCCATCCACCGCCGCGTCCGGGCTCGTCTTCGCGGCCTTCGTCTACTGGCTCTTCTGCTTCGGCATGAGCCGTTACAGTCAATACGTCGAACGCCGGCTCGATACCGGCCACAAACGCTAAGAAGGGGCCTTCCATGACCGACCAGACAATGGCCACCGGCCAGACGCCCGATCCTGCCGTGGCCGCCGCTGGCGCCAACGGGGGCAAGATGCAGGTCAGCACGACCGACGTCGCCGTCGAGATGATCAAGGTCAACAAGTGGTATGGCGACTTCCACGTGCTGCGCGACATCGATCTCAAGGTCATGCGCGGCGAGCGGATCGTCATCGCCGGCCCGTCCGGATCCGGCAAGTCGACAATGATCCGCTGCATCAACCGGCTCGAGGAGCATCAGGAAGGCAAGATCATCGTCGACGGCACGGAGCTCACCCACGATCTGAAGAAGATCGACGAGGTGCGCCGCGAGGTCGGCATGGTGTTCCAGCACTTCAACCTCTTTCCGCACCTGACCATCCTGCAGAACTGCACGCTTGCGCCGATCGAGGTGCGCAAGATGCCGAAGCGGGAGGCCGAGGAAGTCGCCATGCACTATCTGGAGCGGGTGAAGATCCCAGAGCAGGCGCACAAATATCCTGGCCAGCTTTCGGGCGGCCAGCAGCAGCGCGTGGCGATCGCCCGTTCGCTGTGCATGAACCCGCGCATCATGCTGTTCGACGAGCCGACTTCGGCGCTCGATCCGGAGATGATTAAAGAGGTGCTGGACACCATGGTCAGCCTCGCCGAGGAGGGCATGACGATGCTCTGCGTCACCCATGAGATGGGCTTCGCGCGCCAGGTCGCGCACCGTGTCATCTTCATGGACGCCGGCCAGATCGTGGAGCAGAACAATCCGCAGGACTTCTTCGACCATCCGCAGCACGAGCGCACCAAGCTGTTCCTGAGCCAGATCCTGCACGGCTGAGGCCGTCCTTTCCGGTCGCTCGGCAGAGAGATTTGTCGCGGCTTGGGGATGCCCGGAAGCTATGCGATCCGGGCGAGCGCGTCCTGCCGCCACCGGCGAGGTAACGGGTCCGGTAGCCGCCGGAGGCGTCAACTGGCCGTCATGCTGAAGCGCCGGCAAAATTCGATCAATTGATCGATCGCGCGAGAGTCCGGCCGGATTGCCGCCGGGTCCGTGCCGATCAGCGTGACGACCAGTTCGGCCTCACCCTGCCAGTCAAGCACCGGCGCGGCGACCGCCACCAGCCCCGGAATGAACCGGCCGTCGACGGTCGCATAGCCATTCGCCCGGATGGCTTCGGAAAGGGCGTCGACCGATCGGGCGAGGGAACGCGCACCGCCGTCGAGATCGGCCAGCAATTGCGGGTGCTGCCGGGCGAGCTTCAGTTCGCTGGTCCGCAGCCTGTCGGTCAGATTTGCCGGTGAGAAAGCGAGGAAGGCGCGGCCGGTCGCCGATGTCAGAAGCGGCATCACCGTGCCGAGCCCGAGCGAGGTGATGATCGGCGAGGGTGCGCGCTGCCAGCGGACGATCGTTGCGCCATCATGGCCGAGGATCGAGATCAGCGCGGTCATGGCCGTATCGCGCACCAGCGCCGGCAGGGCGTCGGCGGTCCGGTTGACCGTGTCGCGGCGAGCGAGGGCGGCAAGGCCGATCGTCATCGCGGCGGGGCCGAGATCGTAGCGCCCGGTGCCGTCGCTCTGAGCAAGGCCCGCATGGCTGAACGACGCCAGGTAGCGATGCGCCTTCGAGGTGGGAATGCCGCATTTGCGCGCCAGGTCACGTAGCGCGATCGGTCCTCCCTCGCGGGCAAGAACCTGCAGCAGGCGAAGCGCGCTGTTGAGCGACTGGATGCCGCCCGCGATCTCCCTTTGCTCTTCGGGATCAATCATCTGCCTGTCGGACATGACTCTGTTCCTTAGCGTGAAGAAGCAATGGGAGAGGCCCGATCCGGCCTGCGTCGGTCGCCGGACATCGTATCGCAATACAAAACGTATTGCACGATATGAAACAGAAATGCTAGGTGAGGCTGCGCATCGGGGAGGTCGACCGTGAAGAAAATCGAGATCATCGGCGGTGGCCCAGCCGGCCTCTACGCGGCAACCCTGCTCAAGCGCGCCAAACCGGATGCCGTTGTGCGCGTGACCGAGCAGAACCCCGCCAATGCGACCTTCGGCTTCGGCGTGGTCTTCTCCGACCGCGCGCTGGATTTCCTCAAGGCCGACGATCAGGAGACCCATGATCTGATCGCGCCACAGATGGAGCGCTGGCAGAACATGACGTTCGTCCACAAGGGCGAGCGGTTGATCCTTGACGGCATCGGCTTTTCCGCGATTGGCCGGCTTCACCTCCTGCAGATCCTGCAGAAGCGGGCGGCGGAGACGGGGGTCGAACTGCGCTATGAGACGGTGGTCGAGGATCCCTCGGCCATCGAGGCGGATCTCGTCGTCGGCGCCGATGGCCTGAATTCCACGGTGCGCGGCGACGGCTCGGACTTTGGCCTCACGCTGGATGATTTCGACAATCGCTTCGCCTGGTTCGGTACGCCGCGCTCGTTCGATACGCTGACGCAGACCTTCGTCCGAACCGGCAAGGGCGCGATGAACGCGCATCACTATCGCTACGAGCCGTCCATGGCGACCTTCATCGTGGAATGCGACGAGGCGACTTTCTTCGCCGAAGGCTTCGATGCGATGGACGAGGCCGAGAGCGCCAAGCGCTGCGAGGCGGTCTTCGCGGACACGCTGGAGGGCGCGCCGCTGATCGCCAACAAGAGTGTCTGGCGCCGCTTCCCGAAACTCTGGTGCGACAGATGGGTCTCGGGCAACCGGGTCCTGCTGGGCGATTCGGTTCACACCGCTCATTTCTCCATCGGGTCCGGTACCCGCCTCGCAATGGAGGATGCGATCGCGCTCGCCAGGGCGATCCGGGACCACGACGAACGCGACGAGGCGCTGGCAGCCTATGAGCGAGAGCGCAAGCCGGTCGCGAAGAAGATCGTCGACGCGGCGAACACGTCGGCCGAGTGGTACGAGAATTTCGCACAGAAGATGGCGCTCGATCCGCTCGACTTCGCCTATGATTACATCCAGCGCTCCGGCCGGGTCGATCGCGACCGCTTGCGCCGGCTGAGCCCGGCCTTCGCGGCGGCCTACGAAGAACATGCAGCGGGGGCAATGTGACGATGCTCGAGGCAAGGACGATCAGCGACCCCGTCGGCCATCTGCCGATCGCCGACCAAATCGGCTTTCGCAAGGAGGATCATCCGAACGCATCGGCGATCCTGTTCGATAATCTTGTCCGCGATGCCGGTGCGCTCGCCGTCGACGGCCCACTCGGCCGGCTGACCTATCGCGACCTCTGCGCACGGGCCTCCGCCTGGGGCCATGCTTTCATCGACGCGGGTCTTCAGCGCGGCGAGCGCATTGCGTGCTTCATGGACGACACGCCGTCCTATCCGGCGGCCTTCTTCGGCGCGGTGCGCGCGGGCTTCGTGCCGGTGCTGCTCAACACGCAGACGACAGCCGACCTGCTGCAATTCTTCCTTGCCGACAGCGGCGCGCGGATCGCCATCTGCGAAGCGGATTTCGCCTCGACCTTCAGCGCCGAAACCGTCGCCGGTACGGCTCTTCAGACGTTGGTCGTTGTCAATGGAGAGGCCTCCTCCGGAGCGCCGGTGGAAGCGGTCACGGAAAAGGATTTCGTGACGGGCAAGCCGCAGGACCTCGCCTGTGCCGATACCGGACCGGACGACATGGCGTTCTGGATGTATTCGTCGGGATCGACCGGGCGGCCGAAGGGGATCGTGCATCTCCAGCACGACATGGCCTATAGCGAACTCTCGTACTCTCGGCACATCCTTGACCTGAAACCCGGCGACCGCTGCTATTCGGTGCCGAAAATGTTCTTCGCCTATGGCTTCGGCAATTCGGCGACGTTTCCTTTCGCGGCCGGCGCGACGGCGGTGCTGGTGCCGGGGCGGCCCGACCCGAAGCGGGTGCTGGCGGCGATCGACGAGTTCAAGCCGACACACTTCTTCGGCCTGCCGACGCTCTACACGGCGCTGGCCCGTGCCGACGGGGCGAGATCGACCGACTTTTCGTCGCTGAAGAAATGTCTTTCGGCGGCCGAGATCCTGTCCGAGGACGTTTTCACCACCTGGAAGGACCTGACGGGAAGGGAGGCGATCGAGGGCCTCGGCTCCACGGAGATGCTTCACATCTACCTGTCCAACGAGGAGGGCGACAAGCGCTTGGGCTCGGCCGGCAAACCCGTGCCGGGCTACGAGGTCGTGCTGCGCGATCCGGACGGGAAGGATGTCGCCGCCGGCGAGGAGGGCGTGATGTGGGTTCGCGGCACCTCCTCAGCGCCGCTCTACTGGAACCGGCCGGACAAGACCGTCGAGACGATGCGCGGCGACTGGCTCTATACCGGCGACCGGTTCGTCGAAAAGGACGGCTTCTTCTACTTCCAGGGCCGCGCCGACGATCTGGTGAAGGTCTCCGGCCAATGGGTCTGGCCGCTGGAGGTCGAGCGCTGCCTCGCCGAACATCCCGCCATTCATGAATGCGCGGTGATGGCGGACACGATGGAAGACCGCCGGGTCCGGCTTCGCGCCGTCGTCGCCCTCCGCTCCGGCCATACCGGCGACGGGGCGATGGACGCGATGCTGCGGGACCATGTGAAGACGCTGCTGTTGCCGGTGAAGGCTCCGCGTGCTTTTGAATATGTCGGGGAACTCCCCAAGACCGGCACCGGAAAGATCGACCGCCAGGCCCTGATCAGAAAGCCCAAGGAGGCATGACAATGGATGTCGGACACAACAAGCCGGCCGAGACGCCGGAACGCCGCGCCTTCTACGACAAGATCGACGCCAAGAACATGACGCCGCTATGGAGCGTGCTCGGCGATCTGGTCACGCCCGTGCCGAAGAGCGGCTGCGTGCCTTTCGGATGGAAATTCGACGAGATTCGTGAGGCGATGACCGAGGCCGGCGGGCTGATCACCGCCAGGGAGGCCGAACGGCGGGTCCTGATCCTCGAGAACCCCGGCCTGCGCGGCCAGAGCCGCATCACCACCAGTCTCTATGCGGGCGTCCAGATGGTGCTGCCGGGCGAGATCGCGCCGGCCCATCGCCACACCCAGTCGGCGCTGCGCTTCGTGCTGGAGGGCTCCGGCGCCTACACCGCCGTCAATGGTGAGAAGACCGTGATGCGCTACGGCGATTTCGTCATCACCCCGCCGATGGCCTGGCACGACCATGGCAACGAGACGGACGAGCCGATGTTCTGGCTCGATGGCCTCGACATTCCGGTCGTCTCCTTTCTCGACGCGTCCTTCGCGGAAGGGCACGGCGACGAGCAGCAGGAGATCACCCGCAACACCGGCCAGTCCTATGCCGAATTCGGCCACGCGCTGCTGCCCGACGGAGCGGAGAAGAGCGTCGTCTCGCCGATCTTCAACTACCCCTACGAGCGCTCGCGCGAGGCGCTGGACGCCATGCGCAGGGGCCGTGACGCCGATCCGCAGCACGGCTGGAAGCTGCGCTACATCAATCCGCTCGATGGCTCCGACGCCATGCCGACCATCGGCGCCGCGCTGCAGCTGATCGACCGGCAGACCCAGCCGTTTCGCTCCACCTCCGCGACGACCTTCGTCTGTACCGACGGGCGTGGCAGGAGCCGCATCGGCGATGAGGTGATCGACTGGAGCGAGAAGGACATCTTCGTCGCGCCGTCCTGGAAGACGATCGTCCACGAACCGGAGGGCGAAGCCGTTCTCTTTTCCTTCAATGACAGGCCAATTCAGGAGAAGCTCGGCCTCTACCGCGAACAGCGCGGCAATGAAACGGAGACACGAAAATGAGCGGCTACGTCGTCGAGGCGCCCGAAACCCCCTCTGTCGCAGTGGAGGGTGAAAGCGATCGCTTTCCTGTCCGCCGTATCTTCTGCGTCGGCCGCAACTATGCCGCCCATGCGCGCGAGATGGGGCGTGACCCGGATCGCGAGCCGCCCTTCTTCTTCACCAAGCCGGCGGACGCGGTGGTCGACGCGGGCGACAGCGCGGGCGCTGTCATCGTCTATCCACCCGAGACCGAGAACCTTCATTACGAGATCGAACTGACCGTCGCGATCGGCAAGGGCGGCAAGAACATCGAGCCCGACAACGCCCTCGATCACGTCTATGGCTATGCGACCTCGATCGACCTGACGCGCCGTGACCTTCAACTCGTTGCCCGCGACATGGGCCGGCCCTGGGACTGGGGCAAGGGCTTCGACCGGTCCGCGCCGATCGCGCCGATCCAGCCGGCGGCCGATTTCGATCCGACGAAAGGTCGCATCTGGCTGAGCGTCGACGGCCAGATCAAACAGGATGCCGACCTGGCGGAGCTGATCTGGCCGGTGCGCGATGTCATCTCGATCATCAGCCGTTCCGTGACGCTGAAGCCGGGCGACCTGATCATGACGGGCACGCCCGCCGGCGTCGGACCGATCATCGCCGGTCAGGTGGTGAAGGGCGGCGTCGATGGTCTCGCCGGCATCGCCATCACCATTGGAGAGCGGGAATGAGCGGCAGGCGCGCGGACTACACGCTGCACGGCTATTTCCGCTCGTCCACCAGCTTTCGCACCCGTGTCGCGCTCAACCTGAAGGACATTGCCTACGACCAGATGACCTACAATCTGCGCTCCGGCGAGCAGCGGTCGGAAGGCTATCTCCAGCGCAACAGGCAGGGGCTGGTTCCCGCCCTGCAACTGCCGGACGGTTCCCATCTCAACCAGTCGCTGGCGATCATCGAATATCTCGACGAAACCCATCCGGAGCCGCCGCTGCTGCCGGTGGATCCGCTGGAGCGGGCGCGGGTTCGCAGTCTGTCCTACGCCGTTGCCCTCGAAATCCACCCGCTCAACAATCTGCGGGTGCTGAACCGGCTGCGCAGCCAGTTCGACGCGGATGACGAAGCTGTGAAGGACTGGTTCCGGCACTGGGTCGGCCTGGAATTCGCCGCGCTGGAGAAGCGGCTGTCGAGCGAGCCGGAAACCGGCAAGTTCTGCCATGGCAACAGGGTGACGATGGCCGACATCTGTCTCGTCGCGCAGGCGGTCAACAATCGCCGGTTCGAGGTGGATGACGAGCCCTATCCGACGATCCGGCGGATCGTCGAAACCTGCATGAAGATGGAAGCCTTCGAGCGGGCGCTGCCGGCCAATCAGCCCGACGCGGACTAGGCACACGCTCCAGTCCGCGTCACCAGCGCAGGAAGAGGCGTCCGCCGATGGCGCCGACGCCTATCAGCGCCGCGATCGCAAGTCCGTACCAGACGGCGAGGAAAAAGGGCGAATTGTCCGGGCAGTGCGCCGCGTAGAGAAACGTTGCGATTGCCCCGGAGAAGAGGCCGGAGAGCGCCCCCGCCAGGATCGGCCGCACCGTCGCCCGCTGGCGAATGGCCGCGATCACGATGGCGAGGAGCGGCAGCGAAAGCCCGAAGACCGACGCCGCGCAGGCGGCCGGATTGTCGCCCATCAGGCGGCTGGTCCAGCGCGCCGGCGGGATCACCATCATCTCGATTCCGACGCCGATCGCGAGCACGAGGAGGCCCACGCCGAGCCACGCGAGGTAACGCGCAGGGCGCCCGGTCGGGTCGGCCGCTTCCATGATGAGCTTCAAGGCGGACGCGGCGATCAGCGCGGCGACGATCGGCTTCAGCAGGAAACCATAGGTGTCGGCGACGCTCATCAGGTCCGGCCGGACCGGAAAGGTGAGGAACATCAGCACCGCGCCAACCAGGAAAGCGCCTGCCGCGACCGTCGGCCAGGGCAGGGGCCGCTTCGGCGGGTACACGCTCGCATCGGTCGCGAGCCGGTCGATCAGTTCGTTGGTCTTCATTCCTCTTCGTCCTTGAAGCGGGCGCTCAGCGTGGCGAGGCCGCGATGGAAGGCGACGCGCACCGCGCCCTCGCTGATCCCCAGTCTTGTCGCCGTGTCCGAGATGCTCTTTCCCTTGAGCGAAATTTCGGAAACGACTTGGCGAGAGCGCCCGGACAGTGCCCCGACGGCGCGTTCGAGTTCGTGGTCCAGAATGACCGGTTCGGCATGGCTGTCGCCGAGCACGGCCTCGAAATCGGCGATGTCCAGATGGGCATGCCGGGAATTGCTGCGCCAGTGATCGATCGCCTTGTACTTTGCGATCGCGAACAGCCATGCGGTCACGGGCTTGTCCGGCCGCCAGCTATGGCGCTTCGTATGCACCGCGATCAGAACGTCCTGCACGACATCCTCCACATCCGCCGCAGCGCCCGCGCCCATCTTCCGGATCAGGAACGCGCGCATCAGCCGCGCCACCTCTTCCAGGAAGCGTTGATAGGCGATGCGATCGCCTGCGAGCCCGGCGGCGAAAAGCCCGTCCAGATCAGGCATCGGCGACGTGGTCATTCGCATGACCCCTCATTCGTTCGGTCGTCGGGCGATGTTACATGAGTGTCGGCCGGATTTCCCGATCTCGTTTCGATCACGAAAGCGTGAAGCCTGTAACGCCGCCAAGGGCGCCTCCGATGATTGGTCATGGGACGGCGTGGCGCCTCCCACATATCAATCGGATTTTCGGAGGATACCCATCATGGATCGTCGCTCTCTCAACCTTGCGCTCGCTGGCTCTCTCGCGACGGCGTTGTCGGCCGCTGCTCTCGCAACTCCGGCCCAGGCACAGGAAAAGGTGAAATGCTTCGGCGTCGCGCTCGCCGGCCAGAACGACTGCGCCGCCGGGCCAGGCACCACCTGCGCCGGAACGTCGTCCGTCGACTATCAGGGCAATTCCTGGAAATACGTGCCTGCCGGCACCTGCGAGGACATGGACCTGCCGAACGACCGGACCGGCTCCCTCACCGCGCTCGACCGCGACGTGCCCGGCATGGAGAAGGACCAGATGGACAAGATGAAGGAGGGCTGAGGCCTTTCCTTCGATGGCCGGCGGCAAGGTCCCTACGAGCGCCGCCGGCCAATTCTTCTCCAGACGCCGCCGGAGCCCGTCATGGCCGACAAACCAAGCCTGAACGCCAGCCATCTGCCGGCCCGCGCCGGAATCGGACTGAAGCCGGAACACCGCAGGGATATCGTTGAAAGGGAGCCAGACCTCGGCTTCGTCGAGATCCACGCCGAGAACTACATGGGCGAGGGCGGCGCACCGCACCGGTTCCTGGAGGAAATGGCGGCCCGCTATCCGCTGTCCATCCACGGCGTCGGCCTCTCGATCGGCGGCGCCGGCCGGCTCGACCGGGCGCATCTGTCGCGGCTGAAGAAGCTCCTCGATCGCTATCCGGTGGCGAGCTTTTCGGAGCATCTGGCGTGGTCCACACACCAGGAGCATTACCTCAACGATCTGCTGCCGCTGCCTTATACGCAAGCCACGCTCGAGCGTGTCTCGTCCCATGTCGACGAGGTGCAGCAGGCGCTCGGCCGGCAGATGCTGCTGGAGAACCCCTCCACCTATCTGCTGTTCCGCGAAATCGACGATCGAGGAAACCGAATTTCTCCGCCGCATCGCCGAGCGCACCGGCTGCGGCCTTCTCTTCGACGTCAACAATGTGATGGTCAGCTGCGTCAATCATGGCTGCGACCCGATCAGCTATATCGACCGCTTTCCGGTCGGCCATGTCGCAGAGATTCACCTGGCCGGTCACGAGGCGGTCGAGGACGAAGCGGGTCACCGGCTTCTGATCGACACCCATGACCGCGCCGTTTCGCCGGATGTTTTCGATCTCTACCGCCACGCCCTGTCGCGGCTCGGTCCGATCGCGACGCTGATCGAATGGGACAATGACGTGCCGGATTTCGAGACCCTCTTCGCCGAGGCGCGGATGGCCGAGGCAATCATGAGCAATTATGCAACGAGTGCGGCTATCGAGGCGGCCCAATGAGCGGCCCTCTGCCGATCGACCGGTGTGAAGCGGATTTCGTCTCCTGCCTTCCGCACGCGGCTGCCGAGGTCCCGCCAGGCATGGCGACGGCCGACGGGCGGCGCGACCGGCGGCGCTTCAGCGTCTACCGGAACAATTCGAGCAGCAGCCTGCACCGGGCGCTTCAGCAGCGCTACCCGGTGATCCGGCGCCTCGTCGGCGACGAGTTCTTCGGCCTTCTCGCCACCCGCTACACCACCCGCAATCTGCCCGGAGTTGCCGCTCATGTTCCGCTATGGAGAGACCTTCCCCGCCTTCGTCGCCACCGTTCCGGAAGCGGCGCATCTCGGCCTATCTGTCCGACGTTGCGCGGCTGGAGTGGCTGCTTGGCAAATCCTATCACGCCGCTGATGCGCCAGCGCTGACGCTTGGCGATCTTGGGACGCTGGACCTGTCCGACGACGCGGAACGAGGTTCGGTCACGTCTCATCCCGCTGTCCGAATTTGCACCTCCGCCTTTCCCGTTGGCTCGATCTGGATCGCCCATCAGCGCGAGGCGGTCGGACGGATAGCCGATCCCGTTGCCGAGCGCGTTCTCCTGAGCCGCGCCGAGGAAACGGTGTCGCTGACATTGCTTTCGGAGGCCGAGACCGTCTTCGTCGGCGCTCTGGCGGCCGGCGCCCGAATGGACGATGCGGCGGTGGCCGCCAGTGAGGCACAGCCATCCTTCGATTTCGGCGCAGCGCTGGTGCGACTGGCCGCGGCGGGGGCGCTGACGAGAAGAATTCCCAGGGAGGAAGAGCAATGAACGCCGTTCTGGAACGATTATCCCTTTTGGCTCGCTATCTGGAGCCGGTCGCGCTGCTCGCGCTGCGCTGCGCCCTGGCCGTGCCGTTCTTCAGGTCCGGCCTGACGAAGTGGGACGGCTTCGGCCAGCTGTCCGACACGGCGATCCTGCTCTTCACCCATGAATTTCGCCTCCACCTCTTCGGCGCGACCGTGCCCTATCCGTTTCCGGCGCTGACCGCCTGGATGTCCGGCATGGCGGAAATACTGTTGCCGATCCTCCTCGTTCTCGGCTTGGCGACGCGCTTTTCGGCGCTCGGCCTGCTTTGCATGACGGCGATCATCCAGATCACGGTGCCGTCGGGCTGGGCGAACTTCCATTTGCCGTGGGCTGCGATGGCGCTCGCACTCGTCGTTTACGGTGCCGGGCCGATCAGTATGGACCGGCTGTTGAGCCGCTGGCTTGGCTCGAAACGGCTTGGGCGGGAGCGCTCTTTGGCGGTTTGATCGGCCATCCGTCATCCGCCATTGTCGCATGGGCCGAAACTGGCTAGTCCACCTCCACAACCACAGGGAGGTCGGTTTCGATGCCGGACAAGCAGACCATCGTCATCATCGGTTCGGGCCAGGCGGGCGCCCAGGTCGCCGCCAGCCTCCGCCAGGAGGGCTTCGACGGTGACGTCGTCATGTTCGGCGAGGAGCCGGGGCTGCCGTACCAGCGCCCGCCTCTGTCGAAGACCTACATGAAGGAAGGCAATGCGGACCGCCTGCTGATCCGCGGTGAGAAGTTCTTCGCCGACAACGCCATCGAGCTGCGCAGCGGGACGAAGGCCGCCTCGATCGACAGGCCCGCGCGGCAGGTCGTCCTCGAAGACGGTTCCCGCCAAGCCTACGATCATCTCGTCATCGCCACCGGTGCGGTCAACCGCGCCTTGCCGATCCCCGGCATCGACCTTGAGGGTGTGCTGGAATTGCGCACACTGGCCCACGCCGAGGACATTCGGAGCCGGATCGGCGCCGCCCGGCACATCGCCATCATTGGCGGCGGCTTCATCGGGCTGGAATTCGCGGCCATGGCGCGTGGCATCGGCACCGATGTGACCGTGCTGGAAATGGCGGACCGGGTCATGGCCCGCGCCGTCGCGCCGGAGACCAGCGCCTATTTCGACGACTTCCACCGCTCGATCGGCGTCGATCTGCGGCTCGGGACGGGCGCCAGCGAGATCGTCGATCGCGGCGATGGCCATGCCGGCGGGGTCGTCCTCAGCGATGGCAGCCGGATCGAGGCCGATCTCGTCCTCGTCGCCGCCGGCGTCGTCGCCTGCGACGAACTGGCGCGCAACGCCGGCCTGCCGACGGACAACGGCATCGTCGTCGACGACGTTCTGCAGACGGCCGACCCGGCGATCAGCGCCGTCGGCGATTGCGCATCCTTCACCCATCCGCTGGGCGAGGGGCGGATGCGCATCGAATTGGTGCAGAACGCGACGGATCAAGGCCGCACCGTCGCGATCCGCCTCGCCAAGGGCCACCGGGGCGACAGTCATCCGCCCTATTCGGGCTTCCCCTGGTTCTGGAGCGATCAGGGCGATCGGAAGCTGCAGATCGCCGGGCTGACGGCTGGTGCCGATGAGCGCGTGGTCCGCCGGAACGAGCGCGGCGGGTTGTTGGTGCACTGCTTCAGGGACGGCCGCTATGTCGGGCTGGAGACGGTCAACGCGGCCGGCGATCATTTGATGGCGCGGCGCCTGCTCTCCGCCGGCGTCGAGCTGGATCGTGCATCGCTGGAGGCTGTGGACTTCGACCTGAGATCCTTGAAGGACCGGCTGACGTAGAGCCCAGGCAGCCGCCACTCAGGCGGTCAAACCGCGTGGTTCCGGCAGGCCCCGTGCACGGCAGGTCGCCGTCAGCGTGTTGGCGAGCAGGCAGGCGATCGTCATCGGTCCGACGCCGCCCGGCACGGGCGTGATGGCGCCCGGCGCGCTCGCGGCGCTGTCGAACTCGACATCGCCGACGAGGCGCGTCTTGCCGTCGCTCTTGGTGATCCGGTTCATGCCGACGTCGATGACCGTCGCGCCTTCCTTGACGAAATCGCCCGTCACCAGTTCCGGCCGGCCGACCGCGACCACCAGAATGTCCGCCCGGCGGCAGACGGCGGCCAGGTCGCGCGTCCGGCTATGGGCGATCGTCACCGTGCAGCTATCGCGCAGCAGGAGCTGCGCCATCGGCTTGCCGACGATGTTCGACCGCCCGACCACCACCGCATCGAGGCCGGAGAGCGAGCCGAGCGTGTCGCGCAGCATCATCAGGCAGCCGAGCGGCGTGCAGGGCACCATCGCCTCCTGCCCGGTGGCGAGACGGCCGGCATTTTCGATATGGAAGCCGTCGACGTCCTTCTCCGGCGCGACGGCATTGATGACCAGCGCTTCGTCGATATGACCGGGGCAGCGGCAGCTGCACCAGGATGCCGTGGACGGCCGGATCGGCGTTCAGCCGCTGCGATCAGGGCCAGCAGTTCGTCCTCGCCTGTCTCCGCCGGCAGCTTGTGCTCGAACGAATTCATGCCGGCTTCGACGGTCTGCTTGCCCTTGTTGCGGACATAGACCTGGCTCGCCGGATCCTCGCCGACGAGCACCACGGCGAGGCCCGGCGTCAGGCCGTGCTCTTCCTTGAGTCGCGCGACATGATCGGCCACCCGTGCGCGAACGCCGGCTGCGAACGCCTTGCCGTCGATGATCTTCGCCGCCATTCCGATGATCCCTTCGCTGATTTCCCACCGCTGGTGCGCTATGGCACGGGGCGGATTGGCGAGACAACCACCTGACGTATGGAAAGCTGCCCTTGTCGACACATTTGCGGCATCAGGGGACTTATGAGGATCGGGAGCGGAAGAATGGTGGGGCGAAGCTTTGGAGCGATCTTCGAAATGAGGCGAAAGCGCTTTTCCAGAAGGCGATCAAGGCGGCCGATCCGGGGCCGGCGACTGCCCGGGCGCTCGACGATCATCGGGCCGAGATCGCGGCCGCGCGGTCGGTGACGCTGCTGGCGTTCGGTAAGGGAGCGGTGGCGATGGCCAAGGCGGCGCTGCCCTTCGTGCAGGACAGGCTGAGCCGGGGCGTCGTGGTGACGACCGCGATGGCCGCCGAACCGATCGGCGATCTGCAGATCATCGCCGGCGGCCATCCGGTGCCGGACGAGGGCAGCCTGAAGGGCGGCCAGGCGCTGGCCGATGCCGCGTCCGAGGCGGGCGAAGGCGACCTGGTGCTGGTCCTGATCAGCGGCGGCGGTTCCGCTCTCGCCGTCTCGCCGGTCGAGGGGCTGACGCTGGACGACAAGATCGCGCTCAACCGGGCTCTGCTGAAGTCCGGCGCCGACATTGTCGAAATGAACGCCTTGCGCTCCGCGGCGTCGCGCCTGAAGGGCGGCGGCCTTGCGCGGCTGGCCCATCCGGCGAAGGTCATCAGCCTGATCCTTTCCGATGTGCCGGGCGACGTTCCGGCCGTCGTGGCGAGCGGCCCGACCGTGCCCGGCGCCGCCAATGCCGATGCTCTGGACCGAGCGATCGACCGTGTCCGAAAGGCCGGCTTTCCCGCCGACAAGCTCGACCGGATCGGCGGGGCGAACCATGGTGCAGCGGACGGGATCGACGTGACCAATCGGATCGTCGCGGGCAATTCGATCAGTCTCGAGGCGATGGCCGACGCGGCCCGCGACGATGGCTGGCAGGTCGCGATTCTCGACCGCTGGTTGGAGGGCGACGTGGAAGAGGCGGCGGCCCGGTTTTGCGAAGCGGCGCGCGCCCGGCCTGTGCAGGATGGCCCTGTGGCGATCCTTGCCGGGGGCGAGACCTCCGTGACCGTCACCGGCGACGGGCTGGGCGGCCGCAACCAGGAACTGGCGCTGCGCGTCGCCCGCCGGTTCGAGCACGATCCGCTGGATCGGCCATGGTGCTTCCTCAGCGGCGGGACCGATGGTCGCGACGGCCCGACGGACGCCGCTGGCGGCCTTGTCGACGCCGGTACATGGCGGAGGATCGGCGAAGCCGGGCAGGAAGCTGAGGCCCTTCTGGCGAACAATGCTTCCAACAAGGCGCTGGCGGCATCCGGCGACCTGCTGGAGACCGGCGCCACCGGCACCAATGTCGCCGACGTTCAGGTCCTGCTGCTGGGGTGAGGCGCTCCCGCGCGGGCCGCATAATGGCTTTGCGTCGCGTGAAGGCTGGAAACGCGGCATCGGCTCTGCGATGGTCCGGCAGATCATCGATGACGGATGGAGGCCGCAGGCGGATGGATTTCGAGCTGAGCGAAGAGCAGGCGGCGATTCGCGACATGGCGCGCGATTTTGCCGAAAGGGAACTGGCGCCGAACGCTCTCGAATGGGACCGGACGTCCCATTTTCCGGAAGACGTCGTGCGCGGGGTCGGCGAACTCGGCTTCGGCGGCATCTACATTGCCGAAGATGTCGGCGGCACCGGTCTTGGCCGTCTCGATGCGGCGCTGATATTCGAGGCGCTGTCGCGCGGCTGCCCCTCGATCGCCGCGTTCATCTCCATCCATAACATGGTCACCTGGATGATCGACCGCTTCGGCCGGCCGGAGCAGCGCGAGGCATGGTGCCCGCGCCTGTGCAGCCTCGAACTGATCGCCTCCTATTGCCTGACCGAGCCGAATGCCGGCTCCGACGCGGCCGCGCTCCGCACTCGCGCCCGTCGCGATGGCGACGCATGGGTGCTGGACGGCACCAAGAGCTTCATCTCCGGTGGCGGTGCGTCCGACCTCTACCTCGCCATGGTGCGGACCGGCGACACAGGCCCCGGGGGCATCTCGGCGGTGCTGGTGGAGAAGGGAGCCGAGGGTCTCTCCTATGGAGCGCAGGAGCAGAAGATGGGCTGGAAGGCCCAGCCGACATCGGAGGTCCGTTTCGACAATTGCCGGATCGCTGCCGACCGCCTTATCGGCGAAGAGGGGAAAGGCTTTCGCTATGCGATGGCCGGTCTCGACGGCGGCCGCCTCAACATCGCCGCCTGTGCGCTCGGCGCGGCCCAGGTCGCGCTCGAAAAAGCGGTCCGCTATGCCAATGAGCGCAAGGCGTTCGGCCAGCCGATCAGCGGCTTTCAATCGGTCCAGTTCAAGCTGGCCGACATGGAGACGCAGCTTTCGGCGGCGCGCATCTTCCTCTACCAGGCGGCGTCGAAGCTCGATGCAGGTGCACCGGACGCGACGAAATTCTGTGCGATGGCGAAGCGGTTCGTCACCGATGCCGCCTTCGAGGTCGCCAACGAAGCGCTGCAGATCCACGGCGGCTATGGCTATCTCGCCGATTACGGGCTGGAGAAGATCGTCCGCGACCTGCGGGTGCACCAGATCCTTGAGGGTACCAACGAGATCATGCGCATGATCGTCGGTCGGGCGGTGTTGGCGGAGCACGCCTGATGACGGTCGGCGACGATATCGCGATCCGCCGCCTAGGCCGGATCGGCCGCATCACCCTGACGCGGCCGAAGGCCCTGAACGCGCTGTCCCATGACATGGCTCTGGCCATCGAGGCGGCGATCGACGACTGGACCGGCGGCGACGCCGTCGATGCCGTCGTGATCGACGCCGAGGGCGAAAAGGCGTTCTGCGCCGGCGGCGACGTCACGGATCTCTACCGGGCCGGCCAGCGCGGCGATTTCGCCTATGGACGGCGCTTCTGGGCGGAGGAGTACCGGCTCAACCGCAAGATCGCCGAACTGCCGGTGCCGTGGATCGCCCTGATGGACGGGATCGTGATGGGCGGCGGCGTCGGTATCTCCGCCCATGGCAGCCACCGGATCGTCACCGACCGGTCGATGGTCGCGATGCCCGAATGCGGCATCGGCCTCGTCCCCGATGTCGGCGGCAGTGCGATCCTGGCCCGCGCTCCCGGACATCTGGGCGAGTTCCTCGCCATGACCGGCTGGCGCATGGGACCGGCCGATGCGATTCATGCCGGCTTCGCCGATGTCTTCGTGCCGGCGGAGCGCACGCCCGATCTGGTCGCGGCGGTCGAAAAGGATGGTCCGGCCGCGATCGAGGGCTTCATGGCCGCGCCGCCCGACGTGCGACCTTGCTGGTCTGCAGGAGCGGATCGACCGCCATTTCGGTCACGAGACGGCGCTCGCCTGCGTCCGCTCGCTGGAGGCCGAGGGCGGCGAATTCGAAGCGAAGGCCGCGGCGATGATCCGCAAGGCCTCTCCGCTGTCCGTCGCGGTCAGCTTCGCGATCATTCGCCGGCTGCGCCGGGGCACCGCCGATGTCCGCCATGCGACGCAACTCGAATACCGCTTCACCTACCGCTCGCAAAGCGACGGGCAGTTCGACGAGGGCGTCCGCGCGCAGATCATCGACAAGGACCGCAAGCCGCGATGGCAACCGGCAAGCCTGGAGGATTTGCCCGCAGAGGCCGTGGCGGCCATGTTACAGCCATTGGGCGAGAGCGACCTAACGGTATGAGGAACGGTTCATGACCAACATCGCATTCATCGGGCTCGGCAATATGGGCCTGCCAATGGCCATCAATCTGAAGGAGGCCGGTCACGACGTCACGGGATTCGACGCGGTCGCAGCTGTCCGCGACAAGGGCAGGGACGTCGGACTTCAGATGGCCCACACGGCGGAGGAGGCCGTGGGCCAGGCCGACATCGTGATCACCATGCTGCCGAGTGGCCCCATCGTCCAATCCGTCGTTTCGAACATTCTGCCGGCGATGCGGAAGGGCGCTTTGCTGATCGACAGTTCGACGATCGATGTCGCCACGGCGCGTCAGGTCCATGAGATGGCGGCGGATGCGGAAATGCTGTGCCTCGATGCGCCGGTCTCGGGCGGCACAGGCGGCGCGGCGGCCGGTACGCTGACGTTCATGGTCGGCGGCTCCGATGACGCCTTCGCCAAGGGGGAACCGGTGCTGCAGCCGATGGCGGGGCGCATCGTCCATTGCGGCGCGGGCGGCACCGGTCAGGCCGCCAAGATCTGCAACAACATGCTGCTCGGCATCTCGATGATCGGTGCGTGCGAGGCCTTCGCGCTCGCCGAGAAGCTCGGTCTTTCGGCGCAGAGCGCCTTCGACGTCATCTCCACCTCGTCCGGCTCCTGCTGGAGCGTCAACACCTATTGTCCGGTGCCGGACGTCGGGCCTGAGAGCCCCGCCGACCGCGACTACGCGCCCGGCTTCGCCGCCTCGCTCATGCTCAAGGATCTGACGCTTTCGCAGGAGGCGGCCGAGAACAGCGGACAGAACACGCCGCTCGGCGCGCATGCGAAGGCGATCTACGCCGCCTTCGTCGACGCCGGCGGCGGCGGTGCCGATTTCTCCGCCATCATCGAGGCGCTGAAAAAGACGCCGCGGCGGGAAATCGGCTGACGCTGCGTCCCGTACTCAAGGCTCAGAGGTTCAGCAACGCCCTGGCGTTGTCGTAACAGACCTTGCGGCGTTCATCGTCCGAAAGCGGGCTGGCCTCGATCCATTCGCCGGCTTCCTCCGGCCGCTCGAACGGATAGTCGACCGAGAACATGACGCGGTCCGGGCCCATTGCCTCGAGCGCGCAGCGCAGAGGCGCATCGGAAAAGACGCCGGCCGTCGTGCACCAGATGTTCTGCCGGAAATAGTCGGACGGCTTCTGCTGCAGCGTCCGGCCCTTCCGGTTGGCAATCTCCCAACGGCTGTCGAAGCGCCAGAGCTGGTAGGGAAGCGTCTCGCCCATGTGGCCGAGGATCAGCTTCGCGTTCGGGAACCGGTCGAAGATGCCGCTGAAGACGAGCCGCAGGGCGTGATTGCCGGTCTCCACCGTCCATGACCAGGCGGGACCCCACAGCTCCGGGTGGTCGTGATACATGTACGGCACATCCGGCGGATTGTAGGGATGGATGTAGATCGGCACGCCGAGATCGGCGGCGCGCTCCCAGAGCGGCGAGACGCTGTCGTCGTCGAGATAGAGGCCGTTGGTCTGGCCGTTGATCA
Organism: uncultured Alphaproteobacteria bacterium; assembly: GCA_963773525.1. GTDB lineage: Bacteria > Pseudomonadota > Alphaproteobacteria > Rhizobiales > Rhizobiaceae > Notoacmeibacter. The sequence continues at coordinate 145,408 of CAVZBM010000004.1, forward strand.
TCGCGCCCTGCATGCCGAGATCGCGGACGCAGCGCTCCAACTCCTCGGCGGCCGCCTCCGGCGCCTGCACGGGCAGATGCGCAAATCCGCCATAGCGGTCCGGCTTTGCCCGCATCTGCTCGGCAAGGAAGTCGTTCGCGCTTCGCGCCTTCTCGATCGCGACCGACTGCGACCGTTCGGCCTGCACACCGGGCCCGGAAAGCGACAGGATCGCCTTTTCGACGCCGATCGAATCCATCGCCGACAGCCGCCGCTCGCCGAAATCGGCAAGCGCATCCTGCGCCTTGCCGAACAGCGCCGGCGAGATATTCTCCGCCGTCCGCGCCCAGTAATCCTCGAAACCCGGCGCCATGAAATGTTCTTCAAGGGCGATCTTGGGCGTCTTGTTCATTCTCTGTCCCTCATAGCTCGAAAATCCTCTTCTCCGTCTGGTGCAGGCAGTCGCCCGGACCCTCGGGGCCGATCAGGTAGTTGTCGCAGATGACCGCGAAGACGCGGCCGTCATCGAAGCCGGGATGGACGGCGAAATGCATGTCCTCGGCGATCGGCATCGTTTCGTCGCGGCGCAGCAGCGGCCGCTCCACCATGTCGCAGCCCTGGCCATGGGCGTACAGTCGCGTCTCCGGAGGCAGGCCACGCTCCTCCATCCAGCGATCGTGCGCGGCGGCGATGTCGGACGGCGCCGCTCCGGGCTTCATCAGCGACAGCGTGTGGTCCTGGGCCGCGCGGACATGGTCGAAGGCTTCCAGCAGATGGTCGTCGGCCTTGCCGAGCACCATTGTCCTGGCGATCTCGAGATAAAGACCGCCCGGTCCGTTGACCTCGATCAGCAGCGACATGTGGTCGCCGTCCTGGATCGGCCGGCTCTGGAATGGCCGGTTCTTGAAACGCGACGGACTGCCGAGCGGCGCCGAAAGGCCGAGCAGGATGCCCTGGTCGCTTCCGAACTGCCGGGCCGCCGCTTCGGCATGGGCCGCGACGTCGCGATCGGTTCGGCCGGGCGCAATGAAATCGCAGACTTCGGCGAAGACCTTGTCCTGCAACTCCGCGGTGCGACGGATCAGCGCCTTCTCTTCCTCGCTCTTGATCGCCTTCACCCGATCGATCGGGTCGCTCATGTCGACGGTCTCGAAGCCGCTTTCGGCGAGGCCTTTCATGATCGAATGAGGCAGCGCCTCCGGCGCGAGCAGGCCGACGCGGCGGGCGCCGGCGTCCTTCAGAACCCCGATGAGTAGCTTCGTGTCGTAGTCGATCGTGTAGTTCACGGAGACGAAGGAGGGCGTGCCGAGGACGCGTCCAACGCCCGCGCTGTCCTGCAGATCGGGGTCGGGCAGGATGTCGGTATCGAACGCGCCCATCTCGATCACCGTCATTGGCCGGTCCGGGAAGACGACGACGGTGCGGGGATAGCCATTATTGGCGGGAATGTCGGTCAGCCAGCGGACATAGCCGCCGCACCAGTCCTCGCGCGCCTGTGTGACGAGGGCGTCGATGCCGTGTTCCTCCATTGCGGCGCGCGTCGCCGTCCAGCGGCGCTCCATCTCGCCGCGTGAGATCGGTGAATTGCTCATTGGCCTGCTCCCTGGTCCAGCCGGTTCGGCAAGCCGTGCTTGCCGCTCTTTGCGTAGGCCTGCAGATTGGCGGCGACCACCGGCATCGCATCGATATGGTAGCGGTCCGACAGGCCGCCGATATGAGGCGTGACGATCACGTCCTTCCGTTTCCAGAACGGGCTGTCGGCGGGCAGCGGCTCGGTCTCGAAGACGTCGAGACCGGCGCCGGCGATCGTTCCGGGCATCGAGCGCCTCGATCAGCGCGGCCTCGTTGACGACGCCGCCCCGCGCCATGTTGATGATGAAGGCGTCAGGCTTCATAGCGGCGAGCACGTCCGCGTCGACGATATTCCTCGTGTTGCTCGAAAGCGGGATCAGCACCACCATGAAATCGGCCTCGGCCGCGGCGCGAGGCAACTCGTCGCGCCGGTAGATGCGAGCCAGCCCCGGCATCGACGACCGGCTGTCGGAAACGCCGGTGACCGTCATGCCGAAGGCGTTGCAGACGCCGGCCAGCGTCTCGGCGATCGCGCCGAGCCCGAGCAGGCAGATTGTCCGGCCGGCCAGCACCGGCTGTTCCCAGCGCTCCCATGCCGCTTCTTTCTGGTTCGCCAGGATGGCGGGGAAACGCCGGGCCAGCGCCATCATCAGGAGAATCGCGAGTTCGCTCATCTGCCGGCCATGGATGCCCCGGCAATTGGTGATGGCGACGTCGGGACCGATTTCGGCCATGCCGGCTAGATTGTCGATCCCGGTGGTCAGCGCCTGGATCCATTGCAACCTTGTGCAACCGGCAATCACCTTCGGCGGGATCAGCGGGGCGAGACCGATCAGGATTTCTGTGTCGGCCGCCTTGGCCAGCGCGCTCTCCTCGTCACTGGCCGCGTGAAAGTCGAAACCGGGACAGCGGCTGGCGAGTTCGGCCGCGTACCAATCGGCCTTCTTGTCGAAGATCAGGACTTTAGGCTGGGTCATTGTGTTTCCTCAATAAAGCAGTGCCGGCAGCCAGAGCGCCAGGCCGGGCGCAGCGAACAGCAGGGCGATCAGCACGAGCGGCGCCAGCAGGAAGGGGGCGATCCCGCCATAGATGGTCGCCATGTCGAGATCGGGCACCTGCGCCCGTATGATGAAGAGGTTCATGCCGACCGGTGGCGTGATCAAGCCGAGTTCGACGAGGATGGTGACGAGGACGCCGAACCAGATCGGATCGTAGCCGTAGCCGGTGACGACCGGCAGGAAGACGGGCACGGTGATCAGGACCATGCCGATCCCTTCGAGGAAGCAGCCGAGCACGATGTAGATCACCATGATCAGGACCATCACCATCCACCCGGCCAGATGGGCATCCTGCGCCAGGCCGAGCAGCGTGGCCGGCAGGCGGGTCTGCACGATGAAATTGGCGAAGATCGTCGCCGCGATGATGATCATGAACAGCGCGCAGGACACGATGATCGAGGCGTTGACGGCCGTGATCATGCCGCGCCAGGACAACGTCCTCTTCAGAAGCCCGAGGACGATCGCGCCGAACGCGCCGATCGACGCCGCTTCGTTGGGGCTGAAGATGCCGGCATAGATGCCGCCGATGGTGACGAGGAAGAGCAGAAGGAACTGCCATGGTTCGCGCAGCGCCCGCAGCCGCTCGCGCAGGCTGGCGGACGCCTCGTTGGGAACCGCGTCGGAGCGGGCGGCGATCCAGAGCGCGACCGCCGCATAGAGAAGCAGCAGGACGATGCCGGGGATCATCGACGCAGCGAAAAGCCGGGCAACCGACTGCTCGGTGATCGAGCCGTAGATGACGAGAATGATCGATGGCGGGATCAGGATTCCGAGCGTGCCGCCGGCCGCGACCGACGAGGCGGCATAGCCGCCTTCATAGCCGGCCTTCTCCATCTCCGGCATGGCGATGCGCGTCATGCTGGCAGCGGTCGCGACCGACGAGCCGCAGATCGCGCCGAATGCGCCGGATGCGGCGATGGTCGCGACGGAGAGTCCGCCCTGCAGGCCGGACAGCAGCACGCGGGCGGCATTGAAGAGTTCGCTCGACATGCGTGAGCCGGTCGCGACCTCGCCCATCAGGACGAAGAGCGGGATGACGGCGAGATTGTAGCTCGAGGCGGTGTCGAAGATGGCGGTGCCGGAGACCAGCTTTGCGACGTTCAGATTGTTCAGCGCGGCATTGCCGATGATGCCGACGGCGGCCATGGCAAGGAAGACTGGCTGGCGCAGGGCCAGCAGGATCAGCAGCGCGCCGATGGCGGTCATGCCGAGGGCGAAGGTGCTCATAGCCCGCCTTCTTCCACGAGGGCAGGGGCGGTGCCGTCGTCGCCCCGCAGGATGAGGACGATACGCAGGGCCGCCGACAACAGGATGCCGGCAAGGCCGATGAAGGCGATAACCCACTGCACCCAGACCGGAATGCCGAGTTCCAGCGAATAGCCGCCCCAGCGCCAGGCATCCTGCGCCGGACCGATCATCGACCAGCCGAGGAAGGTGAACAGGATGAGCGTCCCGGCGGCGGCCAGCAGGCGCAGGCCAAGCAGGAACGAGCGCGGCACGAGGACGTCGATGAGATCGATCAGGATTTCGGCCCCACGCACGATCACCGCGCCGATGCCGAAGAAGACCATGGTGAGAAGGCCGATGCTGACGAGATCATAGGCGCCCTGCACCGGCTTGTTGAAGATGGCGCGCAGCGCGACGTCGGCAACGACGACCAGCATGATAGCGATGAGCGAGATACTGGCGATGGTCAGCATGGTCCGGGTGAGCACGGTCGCGGTGCGGCTTGCAACAGCCATGATTGCCCCTTTGACGGTGGGGCCCGCTCGCTGAGCAGGCCCCGTGCCGTTCCCTATTTCGTGTAGGCGTCGACGAAGTCCTGCGCCGGCGCGCCGGATTGTCCGACAGTGTCGACCGCTCCGGTGACGATGCCCTGGAACTCGTCCTGGAGTTCGCCGAGCTGATCGTCGGAAAGGGTGACGATGTTCACCCCGGCATCCTTCATGTACTTGCGGCCTTCCTCTTCGCTGGCGTCCCACTTCTTGCCGAACCACTCGGCGCGGTCCGGGCCGGTCGTCTCGTCGATGACCTTCTGCAGGTCGGGAGAGAGGCCGTCATAGAACGACTGCGACATGACGAGAGCGAAGGTCGCCGAGGCGAGGCCCGGCTCCATCGAATAGTCGGACACCGGCGCCAGGTCGAAGGATTTGGCGGCCTCGAACGGGAACGATGCCCCGTCCACCACGCCCTTGCCCATGGCGTCGGCCGACTCCGCCGGCGGCACCGGCACCGGCGAAGCGCCCATCTGCTCGATCATCTGCTGCCAGACGGTGCCGGCATAGCGGATGCGCAAACCCTTGATGGCGCTCAGGTCGGACGGATCGGTCTTGGTGAAGTGGATCTTCAGCGGCGGCGTCACCGCCATCCAGAGGATCTTGGTGCCTTCATGCTCCTTCGCCAGATAGTCCGGCGCCAGCTCCGTCAGTCGCCGCGAAGTGATCGCGCTGTCGCGCCCGGCCGACGGGAAAGTCAGCGGAAGTCCCGCCAGCTCGGTCATCGGGAACCGGCCCGGCGTCGCGCCATGCAGGATCACCGCGGCCTCCGCCGCTCCGGAACGGACCAGGTCGAACTGGCGTGGGGGCGGGCCAAGCTGTCCGGCCGGATAGATCTCGACGTCGAGCTTGCCGTCGCTCTTGTCGCTGAGTTCCTGTCCCCATTCCTCGACCGCCTTGTTCCATGTGTGGTTCGGCGGCAGGAAACTGGAGACGCGGATCGTCTCCGCATGGGCCATACCGCCGGTGAGGGCGAGGCAGGAGAGGGTCGTTGCGAAAAAGGCTTTCATCGTTCTACTCCCAATTGCGCCTCCTGTTCCGGAGGCTGTTGCGCGGCCCCGTTTCGGGATCCGCGAATTCGACTCGTCCGCCCGGCGCGTGCCGGGCGCTACTAGAATTTCACGCGGTCGCCGCCCTTCAGGCCGAGGATCTCGCGGGCTTCGTCCGGCGTCGCCACCTCGCTGCCGAGCTCTTCGACCAGGCGGCGGATCTTGGCGACCTGCTGGGCGTTGTTCTCGGCGAGCTTGCCGCGGCTGATGAAAAGCGAATCCTCCAGCCCGACGCGGACATTGCCGCCCATCTGGCTGGCCGTCGTCGCAAGCGGCATCTGCGCCGCGCCGGCGCCGAGAACGCTCCAGCGGTAATCGTCGCCGAACAACCGGTCGGCCGTCCGTTTCATGAAGATCAGATTGTCGACGTCCGGGCCGATGCCGCCGAGGATGCCGAGCACGAACTGGATGAAGATCGGCGCCTTGAACAGGCCGTTATCCATGCAGAAGCGCAGATTGTAGAGGTGGCCGACATCGTAGCATTCATGTTCGAACTTGATCCCTTCGGGGGCAAGCGTCTCGGCGGCCTCGCGGATGTCGGCGAAGGTGTTCCGGAAGATGTTTCCTTCCGAACCCTCCACATAGTCCTTCTCCCAGTCGAACTTCCAGCTGTCGTAGCGCTTTGCGAGCGGGTGAAAGGCAAAGTTGATCGAGCCCATGTTCATCGAGCACATCTCCGGCGAGAAGGTCAGCGCCGGCTTGATCCGCTCGGAGATCGGCAGTTTCAGGCTGCCGCCCGTGGAGATATTCACGACCGCGTCGGTCGCCTGCTTGATGCGCGGCAGAAAGACGCCGAACAGGTCGGGGTCGACCGAGACGCCGCCATCCTCGGGCCGGCGAGCGTGAAGATGGAGGATCGATGCTCCGGCCTCCGCCGCGGCGATCGACTGGCTCGCAATGTCGTCCGCCGTGTAGGGCAGGGCGTCGCTCATCGTCGGCGTGTGGATCGCGCCGGTGATGGCGCAGGTGATGACGGTCTTCTTCTGACGGGCCATGATCAGTCCTCTTTTGGGTTTGGTGTGACGACGCGGTAGCCCAGCGGGAAGAGCTGCAGGCCAAGACGCTCGCGGACGAGGCCCCAGATGCCCTGCGGGGCAAACAGCATGATCGCGATGGCGACCGCGCCGAGGATGATGAGATAGAGCGCGCCGAGATCGGCCAGCGTCTCGCGCAGCAGGAAGAACAGCACCGTGCCGATGATCGGTCCTTCCAGCGAGCCGATGCCGCCAATGACGACGATAAAGATGACGAAGGCAGTCCAGTCGTTCACCGTGAAGGCGGCGTCCGGCGAGATTCGTAGCTTCTGCAGGAAGATCAGGGCGCCGGTCACCGCCGTCAGCGCGCCGACGCCGACATAGACGGTGAATTTGGTCCACCAGATGTCGATGCCGAGCGAGGCGGAGGCGAGCTCGTTGTCGCGGATGGCGGTCAACGCCAGCCCCCGCCGAGAGCGCAGCAGCCAATAGGCCGCCGCGAGAACGGCCACCGCGATGCCGAGCGCCAGCCAATAGCTGAGCGATTCGCGGGCCGCCCGGCCGTCGGCAACCGATTTGACGACCGAGACCGGCAGCGATGTGCCCGATCCGCCGCCGAGCGACGACATCTGGGCGAAGCCGAGCCGGAAGACTTCCGCCATGACCCAGGTGCCGATCGCGAAATAGGCGCCGCGCAGCCGGAACAGCAGGATGGCGACGGGAATGGCGATCAGCCCGCCCGCAACGCCGGCGATGGCGATCGCGGGCAGGGGATGGATGCCGTACAGGATGGTCAGGGCGAACAGCACATAGCCGCCGAAGCCGACATAGGCCTGCTGGCCGACGGAGACGAGCCCCGCATAGCCGGCAAGGAGGTTCCAGAGCGTCGCCAGCGACAGGTAGAGGAAGAACTCGCCGAAGAGGCGCAGATCGGCTCGCCCGCCCACCAAGGCGCGGCGGCGAGCAGGATAAGAACCGCAAGGCCGGCGACGGCCGCAATGGTGCTCGCAGTGGTCGAGCGGCGGACGGTGATGTGATCGGTCGCGCTCATCCGTCGATCCTCGGAAACAGGCCGCGTGGTCGCACGGCCAGCACGATCAGAAAGGCGATGTGCCCGGCGAGGATCTGGTATCCGGGGTCGATGCGCGCGCCGATCGCCTGGGCGATGCCGAGGATGACGCCGCCGGCGAGCGTGCCCCAAAGATTGCCGAGCCCGCCGATGATCACCGCCTCGAAGCCGAAGATCAGCCGGCCCGGGCCCGCCGCCGGATCGAAGGACGTGCGGATGCCGAGAAAGATGCCGGCGACGGCGACGACGGCCAGCGACAGCGCCATGGCGAGGCCGAAGACGTGCCGCCGGTTCAGGCCCATCAGCTGCGCGATGTCCGAATTGTCGGAGACGGCGCGGAACGCCCGGCCGAGCGCGGTCCGGTAGAAGACGAACTGCAGCCCGGCGATCAGCGCCACCGCGACGGCGAACATGATCAGCGGCAGAAGCCCGACCGTCAGGGGACCGAGACCGATGCTGGCGGGTTCGACCGTACCGGCGTTCAGCTTCTGCGGATCGGCGGAATAGACGGTCAGCAGCGCATTCTGGATGATCACCGACAGGCCGAAGGTGACGAGCAGCGGCGGCAGGATGTCGTCGCCGAGCGTCCGGTTGAGGATGCCGACCTGCAGCAGATAGCCGAGCAGAGCCATGACCGGCACGACGATGATCAGCGCGGTCAGCGGATCGAGGCCAAGCGATGCGCTCACCGACAGGCCGAGATAGGCGGCGAGGACGATGAAATCGCCATGGGCGATGTTGACCAGCCGCATCACGCCGAAGATCAGCGACAGGCCTGCTGCGAAGAGCGCGTAGAGCCCGCCGAGCAGCGTTCCCTGAACGACGGCGTTGATCCATTCCATGGTCAGAGCGTGCCGTGGCCAGATTGCACCATTCTGCCGGTGCAAATTCGGTTCAAGATCGAGGGCTTTGGCGAAAGCCGTATTGAAATACGGCCGAGCCAAAGCCCGACGGAAGTGGGCCGAATTGACCCGGCCCTTCGGGTTTCCGTCCGAAGAACGCCTGCCTTGTCGGACCGCTTGCCCGTAGTGCCGCTACGATCTGCGCGGTCCTTCGCGCAGATCGTCTCTTCGGAAGAGAAACAGAATTGCTTCAATCTGGCCATGGCAGGCTCTAGACCCCGAAATAGGCGCGGGAAATCTCCTCCCGCGACACGTTGCTGGAGGCGCCGTCGAGCGAGATCCGCCCTTCCTGCAGGCAGTAGACGCGCTGCGACACCGACAGCGCCTTGGAGATATCCTGTTCGACGATGATCGCGCTCATCCCGCCATCGACGATCTCCGGCAGTTTCGCGTAGACTGCTTGATGATCACCGGCGCCAGGCCGAGGCTGATCTCGTCGAACATCAGCAGTCGCGGATTGGCCATCAGCGCCCGCCCGATCGAGACCATCTGCTGCTGTCCGCCCGACAGCGAGGTGGAGGGCATGGCGCGGCGCTCTTCAAGGATCGGAAAGAGCGCGAAGACGCGTCCAGCGACCACGGTCCCGTGCGTTTGACGCGACCGCCGATCAGCAGGTTCTCCTCCACGCTGAGCGAGGGGAAGAGCTGCCGGCCTTCGGGCACCAGCGCGATGCCGCGGCTGGCGACATGATCGGCGCGCAGATGGCCGATGGGCTCGCCCCGCCAGACGATCTGGTCGGCGCCATCGCCAGCAGGCCCGAGATCGAGCGCATCAGCGTCGACTTGCCGGCGCCGTTCGCGCCGATGATGGCGACCGCCTCGCCCTCGCCGACCTCCAGGTCGATCCCGAAGAGCGCCTGGAAGTCGCCGTAGAACGCGGTCAGTCCCTTGGTCTGAAGGATCGGCTCAGCCATCGGCCGCGATCCCGAGATAGATTTCCTTAACTTCCGGGCTGTCCATCGTCGCCTTCGGATCGCCCTCGGCGATCTTGCGGCCGAAATCGATGACGATCAGCCGCTCCACCACTGCGAGCAGCGCGTGCACGACATGCTCGATCCAGACGATCGTCATGCCGCTGGCATGGATGGCGCGGATCGTGTCGACCAGGCTGCCGCACTCGGCCTCCGTCAGTCCGCCGGCGATCTCGTCCAGCAGCAGCAGCTTGGGCCGCGCGGCCAGCGCGCGGGTCAGTTCCAGCCGCTTGCGGTCGAGCAGCGGCAGGCTGCCGGCACGCGTGTTGGCCTTGGCCAAGAGGCCGGTCAGTTCGAGCACCTCGAGACAATGGCGCTCGGCCGCGTCGCCCGTGAGGCCGGCCCCTTGGGTCGCCGCCACCAATGCATTCTCGAACACGGTCAGGCCGCCGAAGGGCTGCGGCACCTGGAACGAGCGGGCGATACCGGCGCGGCAGCGCTTTGCGGCGCTCCAGCCGGTGACGTCCTTGCCGTGGAAGCGGACGGTGCCGGCATCGGGCGTCAGCGTCCCGGTGATCAGGTTGAACATGGTGGTCTTGCCGGCCCCGTTCGGTCCGATCACGCCGAGCGCCTCGCCGGGCGCGACCGAGTAGGACAGCTCGTCCGCTACGGTCACGGCGCCGAAGGCCTTGTTGAGGCTATGCAATTCCAGTGCGGCATTCATCTTGGACCACCAGCGGCTTGCGAACGGTGCGGCGGCAATGGCCGCCACACCTTCATCGCTCAGTTGAGCAGCTTCAGTTCGGCGGTCTTCGGGATCATCGGCGCCGGAGCGTTGGCGACGATCTCGAGGTTGAAGCCGTCCTCACCCTTCTGCCACTGGCCGGCGACGAGCGGCGTCTTGGTGACGTTCTTCACCGGCCCCTTCGACCAATCGACATTGCCGACGATCGTATCGAGATTGGTCGCGGCGATGGCCGAGACGATCGCCTCCGGATCGGAGAGATCCTCGGTGCGCCCGACGACGTCCGCCACCACCTCGAACAGGGCGTGCTTGAAGCCGATCGGCTGTGTCCATTGCTTGCCGGTCGCTTCCATGTAGCCCTGCGCCAGTTCTTCGGCCGAGGCGCCGGTGAGCGAGGAGGAGAACGGATGGTGCGGCGACCACCAGACCTCCGACGACAGGCCGTCGCCGCGATCGCCCAGCGAATTGACGACGGATGGGAACAGCAGCGCCTTTCCGACCGTGACGATCTTCGGCCGGAAGCCGAGCTGCGCGGCCTGGCTCCAGAAGGTCGCGAAGTCCGGCGGGATCATGTTGCCGGTGACGATCTCGCAGCCGGCTTCCTTCATCTGGTTGATCTGCGCCGAGAAATCGTCGGTCATCGGCTGATAGCGGCCGGTGTCGATCAGCGTGTAGCCGGCCTTTTCCAGTGCCGGCGGCAGACCGCGCTGCGGATCGCCCCAGGCATTGCCGTCGGCATCGTTCGGGAACAGCCCGCCGACGGTCTTCTCGACGCCGGAGCCGTCCCACATGGCGAGGAACGCGGCGATCACGTCCTCCAGCCCCCAGAAGAAGTGGTAGGTGTAGTCGAAGCCCTTCTCCGGATTGCCGTTGCGTCCGAAGAAGTAGGGCTGCCACGGACAGTCGGTGGTGATGCAGGGCACGCCGTTCACCTCCGCCTGGTCGGCCACCGGATTGGTGGTGTCGGGGGTCGAGGCGGCGGTGATGATGTCGACCTCGTCCTCCAGCAGAAGCTGCGACGCGACTTCGGCGGCGCGGTTCGGGTTCGACTGGCTGTCCTTGGTGATGATCTCGATGCCGACCGTGCCGCCATCGGCGGTCTTCACGCCCGCCGGCGAACGTCTCGCGGATCTGGCCGATAATGTAGTCGTCGGCCTCGGCGAAGCCCGCGAGCGGGCCGGTGCGCGGACTGACATGGCCGACCTTGATGGTCCGGTCCTGCGCGAAGGCCGTACGGCTCCGCAGGATGGCGGGTGCGGTGAGTGCGGTGGTCGCAAGGCCGGCCAGGACCGTGCGGCGGTCTGTGATCAGTTTAGCCATTCTGTTCTCCTCCCAGATATCGCCGCCTTCTCGGACGGCGCTCGCGCTTCAGTCGTCCAGTATCGTCTCCAGTTTGCGAAGATGCCGCGCGACCCGGTCGCGGACCGCCTTCGCCTCCTCCTCCGTCCAGCGCTGGAACCCTTCGCCGGATTTCATGCCGAGCCGGCCATCGGCGACGAGTTGTTCCAGATAGGGCGAGGGTGCGGGCCGGTTCTCCAGGTCGAAGAGGACCTGGCTGTGGATGTCGAGCGTCAGATCGGTGCCGATCAGATCGGCATTCTCAAGCGGCCCGAGCACGGCGAGCCGCCGCCCGAAGCTCTGCTTGACGACGGTGTTGACGGCGGCGGCGTCGCAGATGCCGTTCTCGACCAGGCTGATCGCCTCGCGCCACAGCGCATGCTGCAGGCGATTGCCGATGAAGCCGGGAACGTCCTTCTCGACGCGCACCGGCGCCTTGCCGACGGATTTCAGCAGATCCATCATGGTTTCCACGACGCCATCCGTGGTCCATTCGGTCCGCACCACCTCGACCAGCGGGATCATGTGCGGCGGATTCCACCAATGGGTGCCGAGCGCGCGTTCGCGATGCTCGAGGCCGCCCATGATCTCCGTGATCGGCATGACCGAAGTGTTGGAGGCGAGGATCGCTTCGGTCGGCGCATCCGCCTCGACCTCGGCGAAGATCGCCTTCTTCAGTTCCATCTTCTCCGGCGCCGCTTCGAAGACGACATCCGCATCGCCGACGGCGCTCGCCGACATCGGCCTCCACCGTGATCCGGGTCAGGCTCCGGTCGATCTCGTCATCATTGGCGCCGAGGAGGCGGAGGCTTTCGGCGACCTTGCTCGGCAGCGCCTTTCGCGCCGCTTCGACCGGATCGGTGACGCGGACCGGATGGCCGCGCCGGGCAAAGGTCAGCGCGATGCCGTGGCCCATCAGCCCGGCTCCGATAACGGCAATGCGTTTGAGTTCGCTCATCGTATCACCCGGCCGTATAGCCGCCATCGGCGTAGAGGATGTGGCCGGTGTAGAAATCGGAGGCCTTCGAAGCGAGGAACAGCAGCGGCCCGGCTAGATCCTCCGGCTCGCCAAGCCGGCCCTTGGGGACGCGTGTCAGGAACCCCTGTCGCACGGCCTTCGCTTCGTCGGTATCCTCGAACATCCATTGCGTCAGCGGCGAGCGGAAGACCGTCGGCGCGATCGCGTTGACGGTGATGCCGGTCGGACCGAGTTCGCAGCCGAGCGCCTTGGTGATGCCGTCGACCGCGGCCTTGGAGGCGCAATAGGCGGTGTAGCCGGCGGGATGGCCGAGGAGGCCCCGCGCCGAAGAGACGAGGACGATCTTGCCGCCCGAGCCCTGCTCCTTCATCCGCTTGGAGGCGGCGCGGGCCAGCAGCCAGCTCTGCCGCACATTGGCGTCCATCACCGCATCGAAGGTGGCGGGCTCCATCTCGTCGATCTTGGCGACCTTGTTCATGCCGGAGGCGACGACGAGGATGTCGAGCGAGCCGAAGGCTTCGACGCATTTGTCGACCATCGCCTGGCAGGCCGCTTCGTCGCTCGGCCGGTCGTTGACCGTCGCGACCTCGGCGCCCGAGGACCGGCACTCGCCGGCGAGCTTTTCCAGGGCATCCGCCGATCCGGCCGTCAGCACGAGTTTGCAGCCGGCGCCGGCGAGCGTCCGCGCCGCGACTTCGCCGAAGGCGCCCGAAGCGCCGGTGATCAGCGCGACCTTGCCCTTGACGTCGAACAGGGCCTGCGGATTGGAGAGAAGATCGGTCATGGCTCAGTCCTTCTTGGGCGGGTAAGGGATGACGACCAGCATCTTGCAGACATGGTTGGAGCGGTTCTCGATCCGCCGCTCCTCGCCGGGGGCGACGGTGCAACTGTCCATCGCGCGCAGCACCTCGGTCCGGCCGTCCCATTCGACGGTCATCTCGCCCTCGAGGACGACATAGACCTTCTCGAACGGCGTGCTGTCGGGTCCGGCGCCGCCGCCCGGCAGGAACTGCGAATAGCCGATCCACTGATTGGTCGGTCCGCCCTCCTCGAAGCCTTGCAGCCGAAGTCCATGAACGCCCCAATGATTGGGCGCCTCATAGGGCGTGGCGTCCTGAAAACGTTTGATGTGCATCGGTCCCTCCCAAGACCTTCGAGGATGGCGGTGATCGGCGGACGGCGCTCCCGGCGCCGCCCGACAGGTCGGCGAGCGTCAGAAGCTTTCGCCAGCCTCGATCCGGTAGTTCTGGTCCTTGTCGATCATCGCGACGAGGCGGATGATGCAGCCGTCGCCACGGTCCCAGTTCCAGGGGAAGAAGGCGAAGGTGCAGCGCTTGCCGGTCACGGCGTCGAGGTCGCCGCCGACATTCTCGATGCCGAGGATGCCGTTCTTGAAGAGCACGTTGTGCACCGGCTCCCACTCTGGGAAGTCGTCCTTCCAGTCATTGCCGCCCGACCACTCCTTGTACTCCTCGGCCAGATGCGGGAGCAGCGGTCCGTTGCGCTGCGGACCGATCGCGGTCGCCAGCGGATGGTCGTTGGCCTGGGTGTCGTGGCCGACAACCTTGATGCCCTTCTCGACCATCCATTCGCCGGCGGACTTCACGAAGCCGGGGCAGTAGGCGAAATAGTCGCCATCCTCGTATTGCTTGTGCCAGCCAGTGTTGACGATCAGCACGTCGCCCTTGCGGATGGCGTGGCCGCAGGCTTTCTCCAGATCGTCGCCGGTGATGAACTCCCACTTCTTCTTGGGCAGGTTCACGACGATGCCGGACCCGAAGAAGTGCGGCAGCGGCACCTCATCGATGAAGGGCGTGCCCTGCACCACGTGGGCCGGCGCGTCGATGTGGGTCGTCGCGTGCATGGTGGTCGTGATGCGCTGCGACAGCACACCGGACTTCGCCATGTAGTGGATCCGCTCGATCTTGGTGTCTTCGAAATAGGGCCAGTTCGGGTTCTGGAAGCCGAACCGATGCGACAGGTTGTAGAACTCCAGCCCCATCGAATTGTCGGTATTGGCTTCGAATTCGATCCCACGGATCTGCACCATGACGTCATTCCTCCTCGTGCGTCGCGGGTGGACCAGCCGTCCGCCCTGTTCTCCATGCGATACAATTGCACCGCATCGCGATTTCGTCAATAATCAATTCGCCGCTGGTGCCGAGGGTGGGAAATCGGCTAAGCCGGCGCGCCGGAGGATCAGGCAATGAGCAGGGAAAACGGCCGCAACGGCATCCAGGTGATCGCGCGTGCGGCGGCGGTGCTACGCGCCTTGCGCGATGACGCGACGGGCCTGAGCCTCGGCCAGATCGCCGAGCGTGTCCGCCTGCCGCGCTCGACGGTGCAGCGGATCGTCCGTGCGCTGCAGGCCGAGAGGCTGGTCATCTCGTCCAGCGAAGGCGGCAGTATTCGCCTCGGCCCGGAACTGAGTTCGCTGGCGGAAGCGGCGAGCTACAGCCTCGTCGACATCTGCCGCCGGCCGCTCTCCGAACTGGCCGAGCAGTTGCGCGAAACGGTCGATCTGTCGGTTTTCCGCGGCACCGGAATGATCTTCGTCGATCAGGTGCCGAGTACGCACCGGCTGCGCACCGTCTCATCGGTCGGCGACGTCTTCCCCCTGACGACGACCGCCAATGGCCGCGCCGCGCTCGCCATGCTGCCCGAGGACCGTGCGCGACGGCTTGTCGAGGGCGAGTGGGCGCAGCGCGGCATGCCGGGCGATTGGGAGAGTTTCGCGGCGATGCTGGCCGACATCCGCAAGAGCAATCTCGCCACCGACATTGAGGAACATACCGAGGGCATATGCGCGCTCGGTGCCGCATTTCCGGATCACTTCGGAGAAATCCATGCGATCTCCGTGCCTGTCCCCACGAGTTGCTTCGAGGAAAAGCGGCCGCTGATCGAGGCGGCGCTCCCGGAGACCGTGAGGGCCATCCGCAAGCTGATCGATTGAGGAGGTGCCGACGCATTGGGCGCTTGCCGTTATCTTCTCGGTCTGCGGCAGCGCGTCATGCGTCGCGATCGGCCTCGCCCCAAATTATTGACTTTCAGGTAAGTAAGCGATACGTGCAGCTGCCAGGCAGGAGGGTCTGATGAACCGACAGTGGCAGTTGCGGCGGCGACCGGTGAACGAGCCGGCGATCACGGATTTCGAACTTGTCGAGACCGAGCGGCCCGAACCTGCACCAGGGCATGTCCTCGTCAGAAACCGCTTTCTCTCGCTTGATCCCTATATGCGCTGGCGCATGGACGATGCGAAGTCATACGCGCAGCCGGTTGGGCTCGGCGAGGTCATGGTTGGCGCCACCATCGCGGAAGTCGTCGAGCCCGGTGATAGTGACCTGAGAGAGGGCGAACTGGTCGCCGCTCAGGGCGGCTGGCAGGACTATGCCGTCGCCAAGCGGTCCGCCTTGCGCAAGATCGATGCCGGTGCGGTCGATCCGAAGGCCTATCTCGGTGTTTTGGGAAGCCCAGGCTTCACCGCCTATGCCGGCCTCATGAAGATCGGCAGGCCGAGGGCGGGTGAAACCGTGGTCGTCGGCGCCGCGACGGGTCCCGTCGGATCGATGGTCGGGCAGCTGGCGCGAGCGGCTGGCGCGCGGGCCGTGGCGATCGCCGGTGGGCCGGAAAAATGCGCTCTGGCGCGCGACTTCTTCGGCTTCGACGCGGCGATCGATCATCGGTCCGAAAATTTTGCCGCGGAGCTTGCCGACGCCTGCCCAAAGGGCGTCGACGTCTATTTCGAGAATATCGGGGGCAAGGTTCTCGACGCCGTCATTCCGCTTCTGAACGATTTCGCCCGGATTCCGGTCTGTGGCGTGATCTCGCAATATAGTGGCGTCGAGGGCAACGAGAACGAGATCGGACTCAGCCGTCTCATGCGCGACACTCTGGTCAAGCGTCTCAACATTCGCGGCTTCATCGTGACGGATTTCAGCGATCTGCGCGAGGAGTTCGACGAATATGCCGCTCCGCTCGTGGAGTCCGGCAAGATCGCCCATCTGGAAGACGTGGTCGATGGTCTCGCCAATGCCCCCGAGGCCTTTCTCGGCCTTCTCCAGGGCAAGAATCGCGGCAAGCTGATCATCAGGCTCGACGAGCAGGCATAGCTGCCGCTCAGGGGAAGCGAATTTCGTCGGCTGGCAGATTTCGTGCCTCCAGCAGAAAATCGCAGGCGGCAATGATCTGGGAATCCAGCATTTCCCGCCCGTAGACGGTGACGCAGCCGCTGGCTTCCGCGACGCTGATCAGCCGCGTCTTGTCCGGATCCATGATGCAATCCATCACCGTGACATGCGGCGGGAAGCGCTCGACCTCGATCGGCATCCTTGTCTCGTCGAGCATGCCGACGGGCGAAGCGTTGATCAGAACGTCGATCTCGTCCAATTCGGGAATCTCGTTTGAGAGCTCCACATCGGCGAAACCTGCGCCGATGCGCTCAACGATGGTTCGCAGCCGATCGGCATCCGGATCGCTGATCGCGAGGCGCGCGACACCGAGACTCGCCAGCGCCCCCGCGATACCCTTGCCTGCGCCGCCGGCTCCGAGCAGCAGCACCCGTTTTCCCGCCAGCTCCACGCCGCGTCGCAAGATCGCATTGACGCATCCATTGCCGTCGAACATCTCGCCGACCCATTTTCCATCGCGCGAACGCCCGATCACGGAGGCGCTGCCGCTGATCTTGGCGAGGGGCCCGATCCGGTCGAGATGTCTGATGATCGACCCCTTGTACGGGACCGTGACGACAAGCCCGTCGAGATTCGCCAGCTTCAGGAGGCCCGGCAACGCATCGTCGAAATCGTCCGGCCGAATGTGGATCGGCAGCAGGATCGCGTTGATGCCGCGCTTTCGTAGCTCGTAGGTCACGGTCTGCGGCGACCGCGCCTGTTCGATGGGATGGCCGACTATGCCGTAGAGCCGCGTGTGCCCGTCGACGAAATCGACCGAACCGGCCCGGGGAGGAGGTGTTGACTGCATGACGTTCATGCTTCTGGCTCCAGCATCTTTCCGGGATTCATGAGGTTGTCGGGGTCGAGCGCCGCCTTGATCGTGTGCATCATCTGCAGCGCTTCCCGGCCATGCTCGCGTTCCAGATACCGGCGCTTTTCCTGGCCGACGCCGTGCTCGCCGGTGCAGGTGCCATCCATCGCGATGGCGCGCTCCACCATGCGGCTGATGAAGCCGCGCACCATCGCGACTTCAGCGGGATCGTCGAGCTGCGCGAGGGGCTGGACATGGAAATTGCCGTCGCCGACATGGCCGACGATCGGCGCCACCAGGCCGAGCTCGTCGATCTCGCGGCGGGTTTCCTCGACGCAATCGGCAAGCCGCGAAATCGGGACACAGACATCGGTCGGGATCGGCGCTGCTGTCGGACGCAGCGCACGGCAGGCCCAGTAGGCGTCGTGCCGGGCTTTCCAGAGCCGCGTCCGCTCTTCCGGGTTCTTCGACCATCGGAATTCACCGCCTTCGAAGGCCTCCGCGATCTCGCCGAAACGTTGGGCCTGCTCGGCGACGCTGGCCGGCGTGCCGTGGAACTCGAGGAGCAGCAGCGGCGTCTCGTCGAAATCCAGCTTCGAATAGGCGTTCACGGCCCTTACGGCGACTTCATCGAGGAATTCGATCCGGGCGACTGGAATGGCGCTCTGAATCGTCGCGATGACGGCGTCACAGGCATGGCGGACGCTCGGAAAACTGCAGACGCCGCCTGAGATGGCTTCCGGTATGGGCGAGAGCCGGACCACCATCTCCGTGATGATGCCGAGCGTGCCCTCCGAGCCGACGAAGAGACGGGTCAGATCATATCCGGCGGAGGATTTTCGGGCGCGGCTGCCCGTCTTCACGATCTTGCCGTCGGGCGTCACGACGGTGAGCGCCAGAACATTGTCCTTCATCGTGCCGTAGCGCACGGCATTGGTACCTGAGGCCCGTGTGGCCGCCATGCCGCCAAGCGACGCATCCGCGCCCGGATCGATCGGGAAGAACAAGCCGGTATCACGCAGATATTCATTGAGCGCGACGCGGGTGACGCCCGGCTGGATCACGCAGTCCATGTCCTCCGCATGAACCTCGACGATCTGGTTCATCTGCGACATGTCGATGCAGACACCGCCGCACGGCGCATTGACGTGTCCTTCGAAGGACGTGCCGGCGCCGAACGGGATCATCGGGACCTTGTGCTCGCGGCAGACGCGGACGATCGCCGCGACTTCCTCGGCGCTGCCGGCAAAGATGACGGCCTCCGGCGGCTGGCTTTCCATCCAGGTGAGCTGGCTGGAGTGCTGATCGCGCACCGCCTGCGAAACCGAGAGGCGATCGCCGAATTGCGGGCGTAGTTCGGCGACCGCCAGATCGATGGGGGATGAGGTCGCAGTCGTACCGCCTGCCGCCGTGTTCACAGCCATTGTCATGGAAAGTCTCCTCTTCCGTCGGTCTTCGGGACGGACATCACGAACAATTCTTCCCAACTTCTACCTCTGTTATTGACCTACATGCAAGTCAGGGGTATGAGGCAGATCGAGCAGGGAGGTTCCAATGGAAGATGCCGATTTTCGCGTCGCGGTGGGCGACAATGTGAGTTTCGCAAAGACCATCGGCGAGAGCGATGTCTACATGTTCGCCGGTGTGACGGGCGACCTCTCGGACGTCCATTGCAACCACGAATATATGAGCAAGTCCGCATTCGGGCAGCGCATCGCCCACGGCGTGCTGACGCTCGGGCTGATGTCGACGACCTCCACCTACATGTACCAGCCCCATGTGGACGCCTATGTCGGCTACACGCCCGTCTCGCAGGGCTATGATCGGGTCCGCTTCATGGGGCCGGTCTTCTTCGGCGACACGGTAACCGTTCGCTATACCGTGTCGGAGTTGCAAGGCGAACGTCGCAAGGCATTGTCCGAGGTCGTCGCGACCAATCAGCGCGGCGAGACGGTCGCGACGGCAATTCACATCATGGCCTGGGTGCCGACGGACAAGCTCGGAGGCTGAGCGGTGGCGACTTCAGCAGAAACGGGACGCGTCGCGGTGGTGACGGGCGGCCGGCGCGGGATCGGCCGGGCGATCGCCTACTCGCTCGCCGATCACGGCTTCAGGGTGATCGTCAACGACATCGTACGCGACGCCGCTGCCGACGAGACATTGGCCGGCATCGATGAGCGGGGGCAGGAGGCTGTCTTCATCGAAGCCGATATTGCCGATCTTGACGCTCACGGGCAGTTCGTCGACGAGATCTGGGGCACGTTCGGTCCCATCGACTGTCTGGTGAACAATGCCGGCGTCCAGACGGCCTATCGCGGCGACATGCTGGATATTCCCCCGGAATCCCTTGACCGGCTTCTGGCCGTCAATGTGCGAGGCTCGTTTTTCCTGACCCAGCGTCTGGCCAAACGGATGGCGGAAAGCGGCGGCGGCGATCGGACGCATCCGAAACGGTCGGTGATTTTCATCTCGTCCGGCAATGCGGTTGTCGCGACGCCAGGCCAGGCCGACTACTGCATTTCGAAATCCGCGATCGCCATGATGTCGACCCTGTACGCGATCCGGCTGGCCGAGTTCGGGATTGCCGTGCACGAAGTCCGACCTGGGATCATCCGCACGGACATGACCGCCGACGTCTTCGAGAAATACGACAATTGGGCCAGTTCCGGCGGCTTCCCCCAAGCGAGGTGGGGCGAGGCCGAGGACGTCGGCAAGACGGTGGGCGTTCTCGCTGCCGGCCTGCTGCCCTACTCGACGGGCGACGCCTTCCATGTCGATGGCGGCATTCACATCCGCCGTACGTGACGGCGGCCAACTCTGAGGCGGGTGACGGGACATATGATGCGTCAGGACGGCAAGCACGCCATCGTCACCGGGGCCGCGCGCGGCATCGGGCGCGCCATTGCGGAACGGCTGGCGCAGGAGGGCTGTCGCCTCGGCCTTTGGGACATCGATGGCGACGAGATGGAGAAGACTGCCGACGCTCTGCGGGCCAGCGGCGCGGATGCCCGCTCGTCTCGCGTCGATGTATCGAACAGGTCGGCGGTCGCCGCTGCAATGGCCGAAACCGTCGGCCATTGGGGCCGTGGACCGGACATCCTCGTGAACAATGCAGGGATCGGCGAGGTCGCCTCCATTCTGGACACGACGCCGGAAGCGTTCGATCGCACCATGGCGATCAATGTGAACGGCACCTTCAACTGCTGCCACGAGATCGCTCCCGTCATGAGGGATGCGGGGCAGGGCCTGATCATCAATGTCGCGTCCTGGTTCGGGAAAGCGGGCCGTCCGATGTCGCTGGCGTACTGTGCGTCCAAGTTCGCCGTGATCGGCATGACGCAGTCGATGGCGCTGGATCTCGCCGCTCATGGCATCCGGGTCAACGCTGTCTGCCCCGGCACGATCGAGGACACGCAGATGAGGGAACAGGCAGATGCGGCCGCCATCGAGAAGGGACTTCCGCCCGCGGCCGAACGCACTCATCTCATTCCGCTGGGGCGCCTGGGAAAGCCGAGAGACGTCGCCAATGTCGTCGCCTTTCTGGTGTCGGACGACGCTGACTACATGACGGGGCAGGCTCTCAACGTCACCGGCGGCCTCTGGATGAACTGAGTTTTCTGCTCCGAGCAGGGCCCTTGACAACCCCGCTCGTTTCGACTTACTGACTTGCAAGTATGTGAGAGCATCAACAAGCACCCCAGGGAGGTGGGGAAGTTCGGGAGGATAGCTTGTTCGAATTTGTTGAATATCTGACGAGAGGCGCCCTTCTGGGCGTGATCTATGGGCTGCTGGCTTTTCCGGTGAGTCTGCTGTTCTCGACGACGGGATCGGTCGACGTCGCCCTCGGCGCCTACGCCGTACTCGCGGCGGCCGTCATGTATGCGATCGGCGGCCCACTCGGACTTGTCGCTGCGATCGGTGTGGCTGTCATCGCGTCGATGATCGTCGGTATCATTTCCATGCGGCTCAATCGGCCGGGCCATGTCGATCATGTGATCGCGGTGCTGGGCACCTTCGGCCTCGCAACCTTCATCGAATCGTTGATCCTGACGATCTTCGGCACCGCGCCGATGATCCGCCAGCCATTCAGCAGCTTCTGGGACATTGGCGGCATCCGCGTGAGCCCGCAGATCGGCATCAATGTGGCCGTGTGCCTGGCGATCCTCTCGCTGCTGTTTTTCGTGCTGCAGAAGACGCCGTTCGGGCGGGCGATGCGCGCCAGCTCGGCCAATCCGGTCGGTGCGGCGCTGAACGGCATTCCGGTCAAGCAGATCTGGTTCTCGACCTACATTCTTGGCGGCTTGCTGGCGGGAATCGCGGGCGTGCTGATCCTGTTCACGACCGGCGCCGACTATACGACAGCCTTCAACCTGACGATCTGGGGCTTCGGTGCGGCCATCATCTTCGGCATGCATGGGCCGCTGCGGGGTTTTGCCGGCGGGCTCGTGATCGGCATGGTCCAAGCCCTCAGCGCAGGCTTTCTGCCGGGCGGTTGGGCAACGGCGACGCCACTGATCTTCATCTTCGTCATCCTCTCCATGGGCCGCATGAACCAGATTGCCGCGAGCGGAGGACGTGTCTGATGCGAAACGGTCTGCTGGACAGATTCGCGCCTGTACTGGTGCTGGTGGCAGTCATTGTCGTTGTCACGCCTTTCATAGCCTCCAGCCCGTTCTGGCTCGACAATTCCGTGCTCGTCGCCATTTTCGCGCTGCTGGCCCTGTCGGTCGGCATGGCCTATGGACAGGCGGGCATCCTGTCGATCGCACCGGCCGCCTTCGGCGCCATCGGTGCCTACGCGACGGCCATCCTGACGGCGCGCTACGACATCTCGCCGCTGATCGGGCTCATTGCGGCGCTTCTGCTGCCGACCCTGCTCGCCTATCCGATGGCGCGCGCGATCACCCGCCTGTCACCGCTGCCGCTTTCCATCGCCACGCTATTGCTCAGCATCGTTCTGGAACTGGCCATCCGCGAGGGCGGTGATTTCACCGGCGGCTATATCGGCATCTCGGGCATTCCGACGCTCTGGTTCGCGGACAGCCTGTTCTCCATGCACATCCTTGCATGGATCATCGTGGCGCTGATCATGGTGCTCTACGCCAACCTGACGGCAAGCTCGATCGGTCGTGCGGTAAAGACGGCCAAGCACGATCCGCTGAGGGCGACCGCCGACGGGGTGAATGTGCCGGCGCTGCTGGCGATCTATTTCGCGCTGTCGTCGACGGTCGCGGGTCTGGCCGGTTGGCTCTATGCGCATCACCTGACCTATATGGGGCCGGATTCGCTGACCATGCACGTCTCGATCCGGGTGGTCCTGATGGCGGTGATCGGCGGCGCGTCGACGCTGCTCGGCCCGGTTCTCGGCGCTGCCTTTCTGACGCTGATCACGCTCTATCTACCGGCGACTGAAATGCAGGGCATGATCTTCGGCGCGATCCTGATCTTCGTACTGCTGGTGGCGCCGAACGGAGCGCTCGGCACCGACTGGCGGCGGCTTTTCTCCAGGAAGAGCCGTGTCCGGACCGCCTCCGCATCCGATGCCGGGCAGGGAGAACCGGCATGACCATCGATGTGCAGAATGTGACGGTGCGCTTTGGCGGCGTCGTCGCCGTCGACGATGTCTCGCTGAAAGTGGAGCGTGGACAGATCGTCTCGATCGTCGGGCCGAACGGTTCTGGCAAAAGCACCATGTTCAATGCCATCACCGGCATGGTGCGCGCCACTGCCGGTTCGGTCCGCCTCGACGGGAAGACGATCGACAGACAGCCGGCGCACAAGCGGATCGGCATGGGGCTGGCGCGGACGTTCCAGACGCCGCGCTTCGATCCGACCACCACAGTGTTCGACGCGGTGATGTGCGGGTTCTATCCGGTCAAGAAGGCATGGCTCTTCAGTTCCATGCTGCGGACGCCTGCTGCTTCGCGGGAGGAGCGAGACTTTCAGAACCGCTGTGAAGCCATTCTGGAGGATTTGCGCTTGAGCGAGTTTCGCGATCTGCAGATGAGCGAATTGCCGATGGGGCGGGTCCGGCTGGTCGAGGTCGGCCGCGCCGTTGCCAACGAGCCGAAATATATCCTGCTCGACGAGCCTGCCGCCGGGCTTGCGCGGGACGAACAGCGGATGCTTGCGGCCGAGGTTCGCCGGCTGGCCGAACGAGGCGTCGGTGTGCTTCTCGTCGAGCACAATTTCAATCTGATCCGGGAACTGGCCGAGCACGTCGTCGTGCTCAAGGAAGGCGCCATGCTTCTGGAGGGAACGCCCGCCGAGATATCGCGCGATCCCGTCTTCATCGACACCTATCTGGGGCGATCGGGATGACCACAGTAACGCCAATCAGAGCCGGCACGACCGCAGCGGCGGATGGAGCCGTCGCGATCACCTGCAAGAATATCAGCGCGCGCTACAACCGCATTTTCGTGGTCAGGGGCGTGAGCTTCGAGGTTCATTCGGGCGAACTGCTTGCCATTCTGGGCCCGAACGGCGCTGGAAAGAGCTCGATGCTCGGCGCCATTGCCGGCACCGTCAGCGGCGGCGGCGAGGTCGACGTCGGGGGCCGCAATATCGGCAGGATGGGTGCCGCGGCGCGTGCCAGCCAGGGCATCTCCTTCGTGCCCGAGCAGCGTGGCAACATCTTTCCGACCATGTCGGTCCACGAGAATATCGAGGTGGGACTGCGGTTGCTGGAGCCCGAAGCGCGCGATGAACAGCGCGATTTCATCTTCGGCATGTTCCCGATCCTGAAGGAGCGTGGGAAGGCGGCCGCGGGCGTATTGTCCGGCGGTGAGCAGCAGATGCTTGCCATCGGCATGGCTCTTGGTCGGCGGCCCGAAGTGCTGCTGCTCGACGAGCCGAGCCAGGGGCTGGCTCCCGCCGTGTTCGATACCCTCGAACAGGCATTCTCCACATTGAAATCGAAGGGTCTCGCCCTGCTCCTCGCCGAGCAGAACGTGCCTTTCGCCGGCCGCGTCGCGGACCGGTACATGATCCTGTCCCAAGGGAGCATCATCCGCTCCGGTGGCAGGGACGAACTCGGCGATCCCGATGACATCGCCGATGCCTTCATGGGTGAGACCGGCTGAAAGAAGAGGCCGATCGCTTGAAGGTCCAAAGCAACACAGTGGGAGGTAGAATATGAAAACGCATATCACGAAAATTCTGGCAGGAATCGCCCTGGCGGGCGTGGCGATCGCGCCGGCGGCCGCACAGGACGAAGCGATCAAGATCGGCGGCATTTTCTCGGTTTCCGGTCCGGCCGCGCCATTCGGTGTGCCGGAGCGCGACATCGTCCAGATTCTCGCCGACAATCTCAACGAGCAAGGCGGCATCGACGGCAAGAAGGTCGAACTCATCGTCTGCGACGATCAGACGAATCCGACCGAGGCCGCGCGGTGTGCGGCCAAGCTGATCCGGCAGAACGAAGTGGTCGCGATCGTCGGCTCGACGACGGGCACCGGCACGCTGGCGCTCATGCCGACCGCTGCGAAGGCCGAAGTACCCGTTCTCGCGCCGGTCGGCACGATCAGCGTGACCGACAAGTCGCACGACTTCTGGCCTTGGGTGTTCCGCGTCGCGCCGACCGACAAGGTCATCCTTTCGGGTATCATGCAGCGCGGCGTGTTCGCTCCTGGTCACAAGCGCTTTGCGGTGATGTATCAGGAGGACGCCTATGGCGAGGCCGGCATGGAATACGCGACCGAGCTGTCCAAAGAGCATGACATCGAAGTCGTCTCTTCCGTTTCGGCGCCGCTCTCTGCCATCGACCTGACGGCGCAGGCGACCAATATCCGCAACTCCGATCCGGACGTGATCCTGCTGCAGACATCCGCTCCGGCCCTTGGCGCCGCGTTTGTCCGTGCTGCCAAGCAGGTTGGCATCGAAGCGCCGATCATCGGCTCCGGTTCGCTGAACCAGCAGCCCTTCATCGATGCCGCAGGCAGCGCAGGCGAGGGTGTGCAGGTCGTCTCCATGGGCAACTGGAACGATCCGTCCGACAGGCAGAAGGCGCTTGGCGAGGTGCTGGAAGCAGCGGGCAAGACGCCCCAGGGCTACGGCGAACTGCTGGGTTCCACCGGATTCATGGCGCTGGCCGAGGCGATCCGCCGGATCGAGGACGGCGAGATCACCGGATCGGCGATCCGCGACAAGCTGGAGACGATCTGCGATTTCGAAGGCACCTATCTCGACGGTAAGCTCTGCTATTCCGACGAACAGCATGAAGGTATTTCGGAGGAACTCGCTGATCACGGTGCAGATCAAGGACGGAGCGTTCGTCACCGTCGACTGATATCAATTGCGGGCGGAGCGCAGAAGCGCTCCGCCCGCAGACACCACCGGGCCGAGACAATGGTTGAGATGGGTTTCGAATTCCCGGATTGGGCACTGGACCGGGTGCTGGAATGGAGGAGCGGACTGGATTCCCCCAGTCCGCTCATTCAGTTCGAGGGTGAGACGCCCGTCAGCCTTTCGGCCCTCTATGAGCGAGCAAAGGGATACGGACAGACGCTCCGAGAAGCCGGTCTCCAACCCGGCGACAGGATCGCGCTTCTCGCCGCGAATTCGCTGGATCACCTTGCGCTCTGGTTCGCCGCGAACCTGGCCGGCGCGGCCGATGCGCCGATCAATCCGGCCTTTGGCGGCACGCTGCTCGCCCGCGCCCTGAAGCTGCTGGATGTCAGGATCGTGGTGGCCGACGCCTCTCTGCTGCCTGTGCTCGCCGACGCCTGCCGGGACATCGAACGCATCGAGTGGATCTTCTGGCTGGGCGACGCCGATATCGTACCCGACTTCGGTGATACGGAATGCCGGCAGCTGATCCCCGGTGACCACGATGCCTTCGAGGTTCACCGGAACCGGCCAAGCGACATCTCTTCGATCCTTTTCACGTCGGGCACGAGCGGCCCCGCCAAGGGCGTCATGGTAACGCAGGCGCAGGCTTATCTCACGGCGCTGCAGACCCTACAGGGCCTGCAGCTCGAGCCCGGCGACACATGCTATTTCGCCCATCCGCTGTTTCATATGTCGCCGCGTTTCTGCGCGGTCTACGCGTCGCTGATGGTCGGTGCGGACATCCATTTCGACCGGAAGTTCGCGGCGAAGCGTTGGATCGACCGCATCCGGCAGACCGGCGCGACATTCACCATCGGTCACGGGCCGCTTCTGGAGATGATCCACGCAGAGCCGGAACGGCCGGACGATGCCGACACGAAGCTTCGTCGGATAGGGACCGCGCCGTTTCCGAAACATATCGCCGCCGATTTTGAGCGGCGGTTCGGCTGCCGCGGTGTCGAGACCTGGGGCATGACGGAGATCAACATTCCCTGCTGGCATCCGCTCGACGAACCGCTTCGGCCCGGCGCCTGCGGCACCATTCGCGACGAGTGGTACGAATTCGCGGTCCTCGATCCCGAGACGGACATGAAACTGCCGGTGGGGGAGGTTGGAGAGTTCGTGGTTCGTCCCAAGCTCCCGTGGATCGTCAGTCCGGGCTACCTCAACAATCCGGAGGCGACGGCGAAGGCCTGGCGAAACCTCTGGTTCCACAGCGGCGACAGCGGATATGTGGATGATGATGGCTGGCTTTATTTCGTCGATCGTCTCGGGGATCGGATACGTCGGCGGGCGGAGAATATCTCCTCCTACGACATCGAGGCTGCCGCCAATGCGCACCCGGCCATAAGGGAATGCGCGGCCATAGGCGTGCCATCGGAGTTTGCCGGCGACGACGATATCAAACTGTGCGTGCTCTGCCGGGACGGCGCCGTCTTCGATCCGCTCGACCTGCTGCGACATTTGGCCGCGGAACTGCCGCACCACATGGTGCCGCGCTATCTGGAACAGCTCGCCGAAATGCCGCGGACCCCGACCCAGAAGATTCAGAAATCGGCTCTCCGGGGCGCCGGCATTACGGCCGCGACCTGGGACAGGAAAGCTGAGGGGATCAGTCTGCGCGAGCTGTTGGCCCCGACGCCCTCGGCCTGAACCGGCCGCGGGCCTGTTTACTCGGCCGCTGAGCTCTGGCTCTCCGCCTTGGCGGCCGGCTGCTTCTGTCCGTACGCCGTCTCTATGGTCGAGACCGTTGCCTCCCAAAGATCGGCAAGGCGGCGGAACGTGCCGTGATCGCGCGTGACGGAACCGGCATAATGAATGATGTTCACCAACATCACGACCAGCTTGTCTTCCGGCGCATCGGCACGCAATTCGCCCGACTGTATGGCCGACCGCACACCGATGCGCACCAGCGTCTCGAACTCGCGGCTGACCTCCTGAAGCTTGGCCCGCATGTTCGCCGTCAGCGCGTCGCTGTCCGACCGCAGACGGATCATCAGGCTCCACGGCTCACCCTTGTCACCGCCGGGATTATAAGCGTCGTACCGCGATTTCGACATGCGGACGACGGCGTCGACCTTCGCGCGCAGCGTCGTCTGAGGATCCGTCCAGATATCGCGGTAACGATCGACTGTGCCGTCGGCATAGTCATTCAGAACTTCTTCGACCAGACCGTCCTTGCTGCCAAAATGATAATGCAGATTGGCGCGGGTGGTGTTGAGAAGATCCGATATCTGTCGAAAGCTGAGTCCGCGATAGCCATGCTTGATCAGCAGTTCCTCCGCGACCTGTTTGATGCGATCACGCATGTGCGAACCAGACAATTCAAGCATGAAGTTTGCTTTCCCCCGTAACTGATTCCTTATATTCGGCTTTGGCCGCACGGCGCAATCGCCCTTGGCGCTTATGAAGCCAATCGCAATGCGCCCTCGGCCTCGATCCCTGCGTCCTTCATCGCCTTGCCGATGCGCGTGATTTCGGCGTCGGAGAGCTTTTGCAATGGCGGGCGCACGGCGGCGCTCGGCAACCGGCCGAGAAGGACCTGGGCTTCCTTCATGCGATTGTGCATGTCGACGCCCGGCGCGCTGTAGAACGCATGTGTGGTCGGATAGATCCGTGCCGCGACGTCGCGGGCCTTGGCAAGATCGTTCGCCTGAACCGCTTCGAAGAGCGCGACCTGAAGGTCGGCGATCGTGCTGCCCGCTCCGGACAGGATGCCGTTGCAGCCGGTGACGAGCGAAGGCAGCAGCCAGGCGCTGTGGGTGGTCAGCACGTGAAAGGGACGCTCGTCGGACTGCAATTCGCGCACCGTCATCTCGTGGCGAACGGGATCGCCGCAGCCATCCTTCATGGCTTTGATGGACGGGATCTCCTCGATCAGCTTTGCGAGCAGGTCGTGCGAGTAGGATAGCGGCGTGTTCGACGGAAACTGGAATATGATCAGTGGAAGATCCGTCGAATCGGCGACCCTCCTGTAGTGGTCGAGCACCATTTCCGGGCGCGAGCCGAGCAGCATCACGTTGGACGGGAAGACCAGCAGCGCGGACGCTCCCTTCTCATCCGCCATGCGCGAGATGCGGACAGCCTCGGCGGCGCTGTCGGCGTAGACGCCGTTGATCAGCGGCACCCGGTCGCCGATTTCCTGCAGCGCGACCTCCAGCAGCATCTCCTGCTCGTCGAACGTGCAGGACGAAACCTCCGACGCATGTCCGTTGACGGTGATCGCCGCGACCCCGCGCACATTCGCGACATCGCGCAAATGCTTGCGGTAGCTTTTCTCGTCGATGCTCAGATCATCGTTCAGAGGCAGCAGGCAGGCCGGGATGACCCCGGAGCAGTCGTAATCCATTCTAGCCATTGGTCTGGTCCTTTTCGACGGGGTCACGCTCCCTGCAAAGCAATGATCTGCGCGTTCGCCGCGCCTTCGCGTGCCTTGCGCGCTTCGAGGTAAAGTTCTGAAATCGTAGAAGGTCTTCGCGGTCTCGACGGTGTCGAATTCGACCACGACGTAGCGGGCTCCGGCCTCGCCGCCCTCGAGGACATTCGGTTCCGCGCCCCGGACCAGATAGCGCCCGCCAAAGGCTTCGATCGCCTTCTTCGCCAGCGGTTTGTAGTTCTCGTATTTCTCCGGGTCGGTCACTTCGACGCGGGCGATCACGACAGCAGGCATCCTGGAATTCTCCTCCATGTGCGGGTGTGCGGGCGGGTGGCCATTGCAATGACCACTGAAGTCCGTCACATAGAAACTTATTGACCTGCAAGTCAGTATAAGTCAAGTTCACTTCAGGAGGAGCGGCAATGAACAACGACAAGATCCGCGTCGAGATGCGCGGCAGGGTGGCGGTGATGACGATCGCCAATCCGCCGATGAACGTCGTGACGCTTGATCTCACCCGTCAGATGAACAGGGAAATCGCGCGCCTGGCGGACGATCCGCAGGTCGGTGCGCTGGTACTGACGGGAGAGGGCGACCGTTCATTCTGCGCCGGCTCCGACATCAAGGAATTCCCGGGCCTCGTCGCCGAGAAGGCGATCGTGAGCAAGAAGCTCGACTACGAGAACAAAACCTACGGCGCTGTCGCCAATTTTCCGAAACCGACCGTGGCGGCCATCGAGGGCGTCGCGCTCGGCGGCGGTCTCGAACTGGCTGCGGGATGTGATCTCATCGTTCTTTCGGAGACATCGCGGGTGGGATTGCCCGAGATCCTGCTGGGTGGCTTTCCGGGCAGCGGCGGCACCGTCCGCGTGACCCAGCGGATCGGCGTGGGGCGCGCCAAGGAAATGATGCTGCTCGGCGACATGATCGATGCTGCAACGGCGCTTTCGTGGGGTCTTGCCAACCGGATCGCAAAGCCGGGCGAGGTTCTGGAGACGGCGATCGGCCTTGCGGAACGCATGGCGAAGGGTCCGGTCCAGGCTGCCTATGCGTGCAAGAAGGCGATCTCCTATGCCAGCGACCTGCCGGAGGAAGAAGCAATCAGCCTGACGCTGGAGCTGAGCGAGGGCCTGTCGCGGACTTCGGATTTCTCCGAAGGCGTCGACGCCTTCATCGGCAAGCGCAAGCCGCAGTTCAAGGACAGCTGGGACCCTTCTGTCTTCGGGCTCGAGAAGTGATGAGCCGGCGCCGCTCGTGAGAGCCGGTTCGGCTCCAGACGACCAAGTTTCCCATGGAGTGAATAGAGTGATCGATTTTTCAATTCCGCCTGAGACCGAGATGGTGCTCGACACCCTTCGGCGGTTCATCAAGGAAGAGCTCAAGCCGCACGAGGCGGAGGTCGAGAGGGACCAGGTCGTGCGGCCCGAACTGGCCCGTGAACTGCGCGACAAGTCCAGGGCGCTCGGACTCTTCGCGATGGGCTTCCCTGAAGAACTGGGCGGCGGCGGCCTTGGTACGGTCGATATGTGCCTCTGCGAAGAGGAGTTCGGCTTCACCAAGGATGCGCTCGTTCGCCGCGCCTTTGGCGCGGTTCCGGGTTCGTTGGAAAACTGCGTCGGCGAACAGCGGGAGAAATACCTCTTCCCGGCCGTGGCCGGCGAAATCAATGTCGCCCTCGGCATGACGGAACCGAATGCGGGGTCCGATGCCGCCGGCATCAAGACGACTGCGAAGCGTGACGGCGACGATTACATCCTCAACGGCTCCAAGCACTTTATCAGCGATGCGGATCTGGCGGACGCCTTCATCGTCACGGCGGTCACCGACCCCGGCAAGGGCGCCAAGGGCATCAGCGCGTTCCTGGTCGACCGGGGCACGCCCGGCTTCACCGTCGGCAACGTGCAGTACATGATGGGTCTGCGCGGCACCAATCACTGCGAACTCTTCTTCGACGATGTCCGCCTGCCTGCAACGCAGATGCTGGGGGCCGAAGGCACAGGTCTGTTCCAGGCCTTGTCGACGATCAACAAGGTCCGTCTCGGAATGGTTGGTGGACGGTCCGTCGGCATGGCCCGCAAGCTGCTGCAGATGTCGGTGGAATATGCACAGGATCGCAAGCAGTTCGGGCAGCGGATCGGTGATTTCCAGATGGTGCAGTCCATGCTTGCCGACATGAACACCGAGATATTCGCCGCGCGGATGATGGTGCTGAACGCGGCCTGGGAGACCGACCAGGGAATGGACCCGCGCGAGAAGGTGTCCATGGTGAAGTACTACGCGTCCGAGATGCTGGGCAGGGTCGCCGACAAGGCCGTGCAGATTTTCGGTGGCATGGGCTACTGTCGCGACATGCCGCTGGAGCAGCTTTACCGCGACGCCCGCGTCTACCGCATCTTCGACGGCGCGTCCGACATCCACCGGGTCGTCATTGCCCGCAGCCTCCTCAAGAACGGCCATGCGCCGATTTGATGGAGACCCGCATGCTTGAGAACATGAAGGTGCTGGGCTTCACGCATTTCGTGCAGGGACCGGCCGCGTCGCAATATCTGGCCGACATGGGCGCCGAAGTCATCAAGATCGAGCCGATCGGCGGCGCGTTCGAGCGAGGCTACAGCGCCAACTCCGTGATGGTCGGCGATTTGAGCGCGACCTTCATGTCCGTCAATCGCAACAAGCGCTCCATCTCTGTGGATCTGAAGAGCGAGGAGGGGCGCAAGGTCGTCGAATCCCTGGTCAAGCGCGCCGATGTGGTGATCGAGAACTACCGGCTCGGCGTCCTCGAGCGGCTCGGCTTCGGCTACGAAGCGGTCAGGACGATCAAGCCGGACATCATCTACGCGTCCGCGTCGGGCTGGGGCTCTTCTGGCCCACTGGCGAAAGCACCGGGACAGGACCTGCTCGTCCAGGCGCGCTGCGGTCTCGTCGCGGTGACGGGCAATCTGGATTCGGGGCCGACCGTGCCGGGTGTCGCCATCGTCGACCAGCACGCGGCATCGCTGCTCGCCATGGCGATCAGTGCCGCCTATGCGAAGAAGCTGCAGACCGGCGAAGGCACGAGGATCGAATCCAACCTCTTCAGCGCGGGACTGGACCTGCAGGCCGAAATCGATGACCGCCTATTATTCCGGTGACCGGAACGCCGACCGCATGAAGCGCGATCCGCGGCTCGCCGCCTGGTTCCTGCCCGCGCCCTACGGCGTATTCAAGCTTGCCGACTGTCATGCCGTGATCAGCCTTGGCGGCGATATCGATCGGTTCGCCGAAGCGATCGGCCGGCCGGAACTCGTCGAACTTGCCGAGGACCGAATGGAAAATCGCGACGCCTTCATGCGCATTCTCGGAGATGAGCTGGCCGGCTGGACCTATCGGCGGCTGGACGAAGCGCTCTCTCCTCACCAGCTTTGGTATGAAAAGGTGCAGGATTACGATGCCATTCGCGCCGATCCGCAGGCCGTTGAAAACGAATGCTTCGAGAGGGTCGCCGTCAATGGCCACGAAGCCACGCTTCTGACGCATCCGGTCCGATACGACGGTGCGGTTCCGAAAATGCGCCGTATGCCCGCCGACCTTGGTGCGGACACGCTTGACGTGCTGACGGAAGCGGGCTGGACGAAAGACGAGGTAGAAGCACTAATGCAATCCGGCGTTGTCAAAGGATCCACTGGTTCCGCCGGCCCGCAACGGAGTCGACCATGAACATCATGCTTCGCGACGTCTCGCTCAGCGATCGCTACACGCAATCGGAAGGCACGATCTTCCTGAATGGCAACCAGGCCCTCGTGCGATTGCTGCTGATCCAGCGCGAGAAGGACGAGAAAGCCGGCCTGAACACCGCCGGCTTCGTCTCGGGATATCGGGGCTCGCCCCTCGGCGGCCTGGATATGGAGCTTTGGAAGTCGAAGGATTTCCTGAAGTCGCATGCGATCGTCTTCCAGCCGGGAATGAACGAGGACCTGGCCGCGACGTCGATCTGGGGCACGCAGCAGATCGATTCAATGCCCGGCAAGAACGTCGATGGCGTGTTTGGCATGTGGTACGGCAAGGGTCCCGGCGTCGATCGTTCCGGCGATCCGTTCAAGCACGGAAACTATTACGGCACGACCGAGCATGGCGGTGTGCTGGTGGTTTTCGGCGATGACCATCCCGGCAAGTCCTCGACCGTCGCCCATCAGAGCGAGCAGGCGCTGGCGGCGCATCTCATGCCTGTGCTCTACCCGGCGAACGTGCAGGAAATCCTGGAGTTCGGTCTCCATGGCTATGCGCTTTCGCGTCACACCGGCCTCTGGGTTGGCCTGAAGACGGTCAACGAGACCGTCGAGACGACCACGACCGTCAACGTCGATGACGAAGCGATCGAGTTTGTCACGCCCAACAAGTCCCAGAGCGAAACCGATATCCGTCCGAAGGGCGACTATAGCCCGCAGCGCGACGAGACGGTCGTCATCCGCCATCGCCTGCCGCTGGTTCACGAATTCGCGCGGGCGAACCGGATCGATCGCCGCACGCTCGGCAAGGCGGGCGCCAAGCTCGGCATCGTGGCGAC
This sequence comes from uncultured Alphaproteobacteria bacterium, assembly GCA_963773525.1. Lineage (GTDB taxonomy): Bacteria > Pseudomonadota > Alphaproteobacteria > Rhizobiales > Rhizobiaceae > Notoacmeibacter. The sequence continues at coordinate 178,985 of CAVZBM010000004.1, forward strand.
CGGCAAGGGCTATTCCGATCTTGTCGATGCTCTGGAGCTTTTGGGCATCGATGAGGGCCAGGCCGAAGTCGCTGGGCCTTTCGGTTTACAAGATCGGCATGGTCTGGCCGGTCGAGCCGACCGGGCTGCGCAATTTCGCGGAAGGCTGCGACGAACTGTTCTTCGTCGAGGAGAAGCGGGCCTTCGTGGAGGATCAGGCGGCAAGGATACTGTTCAACGAGCGGGTCCGGCCGAGGGTGACCGGCAAGAGTGACCCGGAGGGGCTGCCGCTTCTGCCGCCCGACATCCAGCTCGATCCGCGCACGATCGCGCGGGCGCTGCTGAGCCGCATCGAAGCGCTTGGGTCTCGGCAATGATCGGCTCTCCGGCATCGGCGACGAACTGAACCGGCAGTCGGTCGCGACGGTCGACGCGTCACAGCCGAAACGTATTCCCTATTTCTGCTCCGGCTGTCCGCACAACACGTCGACCAAGGTTCCGGAAGGCTCGGTCGCGCTGTCCGGCATCGGCTGCCATGCCATGGCGATGTGGATGGATCGGGACACGCTGAAATCGGTCCAGATGGGCGCCGAGGGCGCGAACTGGATCGGTCTCAGCCATTTCACCGATACCGAGCACGTGTTTCAGAACATCGGCGACGGGACCTATTCCCATTCCGGTCTGCTGGCGATACGCGCGGCCGTGCTGGCGGGCGTGAACATCACCTACAAGATCCTTGCGAACGATGCCGTTGCCATGACCGGCGGCCAGCCCGTCGAAGGTGAACTCGCAAGCGAGGACATCGTCCGCCAGGTCCTCGCCGAAAACGTCGAGCGTGTGGTGGTCGTGAGTGACGACCTGGAGCGCACTTCGGTCAACATTGCCGGCGTCGGATGTGGTCGATCGTGCGGAACTTCCGCGCGTCCAGAAAGAGTTGGCCGCGGTCAAGGGCGTCACGGTCATCGTCTACGAACAGGTCTGTGCGGCCGAGAAGCGCCGGCGCCGCAAGCGCAACCTGATGCCCGATCCCCCGACGCGCGTCTTCATCAACGAAGACGTCTGCGAGGGCTGCGGCGACTGTTCCGTGCAGTCCAACTGCGTCAGCATCCTGCCGAAGGAGACGCTGTTCGGCAGGAAGCGCAAGATCGACCAGTCGTCCTGCAACAAGGACTATTCCTGCGTGAAGGGCTTCTGTCCGTCTTTCGTGACGGTGGAAGGCGGCAAGCCGCGCAAGAGCGCGGGCGGCTTCGACCGCGATCGGATCAAGGATCTGCCGGAAGTCGAGGCCGCCAAGATGCCTTGCAACGTCCTCATCACGGGCGTCGGCGGCACGGGCGTCGTGACGGTTGGCAGTGTTCTCGCCATGGCCGCGAATCTGGTCGGCATGGGCGCGAGCAGCTACAACATGACCGGTCTCGCCCAGAAGGGCGGGGCGGTCTTCAGCCACCTTCGCCTGACCGCATCCCCCGACGGCCTCAGCAGTTCACAGGTCGCCGCGCTGAGCGCCGATCTCGTTCTCGGCTGCGACCTGGTCACGGCTGCGAGCGCCGATGGCGTGAAGACCTGCGATCCGAAACGGACCAAGGCTCTTCTTGCTGCAAGCCCGGCTCCGACCGCGGCATTCCAGGCCGACCGCGACTATCGGATCGACAGCGAGGCGCTTGTCGGAAAGGTAGCGCAGTCCTCGGCTGAAGTTCAGACCCTGCAGGCGGACCGTATCGCCGAGGAGGTGCTGGGCGACCGTATCGGGGCCAACATGATGATGGTCGGCTATGCCTATCAGAGAGGCTGGCTGCCATTGCCGCTGGATGCCATCCGGAAGGCCATCGAAATCAACGGCGCGGCCATCAGCTTCAACATGGATGCGCTCGATCTCGGCCGGCTCGCCGCTGTCGATCCGGATGCCTTCTCGATGGATAGCGAGCCGCAGGCGCTGGATAGCCTCGAGGCTATTGTCGAGCATCGCAGGAAACACCTGACCGGCTATCAGAATCGCAGCTGGGCCAATCGCTACGAGGCGCTGGTCCGCAGCGCGGAACAGGCGGAGCAGAAGGTCGCGCCCGGATCCGACGCACTGGCGAAGGCGGTCGCGGTCAACTTCTCCAAGCTGATGTCCTACAAGGACGAATATGAGGTCGCGCGGCTCTATGCGGAGACGGCCTGGAAGGCGAGACTGGACAAGGCGATCGACGGCTATGGCAGCATGTCGCTCTGGCTGGCGCCGCCGTTCCTGTCACGGATCGATCCCGCGACGGGCCGTCCGAAGAAGATCAAGTTCGGCTCCTGGATCTTCCCCGTCTTCAATGTGCTGAGCCGTTTCCGCAAGCTGCGCGGTACCTCGCTCGACCCGTTCGGCCGGACCGAGGAGCGGCGACTGGAGCGTGGCCTGATCGATGAATACCAGGAGGATATGGAAGCCATGCTGGCTCATCTGACGGCGGACGATCTCGACCGCGTCATCGAGCGCGCAACGCTGCCCGACACGATCCGCGGCTTCGGTCCGGTGAAGATGGCGGCGGCGGAACGCGCGGCGAAACTGCGTGAGGAGATTCTTGCCCGGCCCAGGCAGAAGCGGGCCGCATAGAAGGTTCGGGCAAGCCTCACATCCTGCGGTGAGAATCCGCGAAGCTGATCTGATGGTCGTCCTGATCGAGCGCGTCCAGGAAGATGCGGCGGAAGACCCGTACGAGGTTCTCGCCGCTGATCCGGCGCTGGCGGCGGAACCACTCGAGCATCATGCCGTCATGGGCGGAGAGGAAGAACGAGGCAAGTTCCTCCGTCGGCAGCGAGGTGTGGAACTCGCCTGCCTCCACGCCGGAGATGATCAGCTCCTTGATGAAGTGGTGCATCCGGTCGTAGATTTCCTCGATCCTTCGAGCCGGCTTGATCGTCTTGCCGCTGAACTCGACCGACATCATCACCAGCAGCATGATGTCCTCCGGGCGCTTCACGGCGTAGACCACCTGGAAGTGCATCAGCCGCACGATCTTTTCCTTGAACGGAACGTCCAGCGCGTCGATCTCGGCGAAGGGGATTTTCATGTAGCGCTCCTCGATCCCGTCCAGGAGCGAGAGCAGCAGGTTCTCTTTCTTGGTGATGTAGAAATAGACCCCGCCCTTGGTCATCTCGGCGTCTTTCGCGATCTGGTCGACCGTCGTCGCCTGATAGCCGCGCCGGACAAACAGCTTCAGTGCGGCCGAGTTGATCTGTCCGGTACTCGCCTCGCGAAGCGCGCTGTTGGTTTTACGTCCACGTTTGGCGGTGGCCTTTTCCATCAGCTTTCCTGCGCTCCCGTTTCTTCGCCTGCTGCAACAGCTTGGCCGTCCCCGGACCGGTAGTCCGATTCATTGCCGACTATCCCTTAACACCATCGCCCTTGAAAAAACTCATAGCCCACGTTGACGATTTTACAAATACCGACTAGAAGGAATGTTAATTGCTAATGCCGGTGTGGGAGCCGGTGACTGGGAGGAGCGCGGTCGCTGCGAGGGGCATCCTGACGGATCCCTCTGCGGTCTCCGTCGGAACAAGCACATGATCCAACTCATGGAATTCGCAGCGAACGGGCTGTTCCTCGGCGCGATCTACGCTCTTCTGGCCGTGCCGATGAGCGTTGTCTGGGTGACGACGGATGTGATCGATGTCTCGACGGGAGGCTATGCCGTCGTCGCCGGCGTGATCGCCGTGGCGTTCGGATTACCGTTCGGGCCCGTCATCGGAATCGCGGCGGCGGCTGGCCTCGGGATAATTGCCGGCATCATCTTCGTCGCGTTCAACGCCTTGCGTGTGCGGATGGATCCGATTCTGGTCGTGCTGGCCACCTTCGCGTTGATGCTGGCCATAGAGTTCGGGCGTGCTGACGACTGTCGGCACCGACAGCAAGTTCCTCGATTCCATCAACGGCACGGTGGAACTCGGCGGCGCGTACCTGCCCTACCAGGGCATGTTCAACCTGGCCGCGAGCATCATCATCATGGCCGGGCTGTTCGCAGTTCTGAAATGGTCGCCGCTCGGTCTGCGTATGCGGGCCAGCGCCGTCTCCGCCAAGGCGGCGGCCCTCGTCGGAATTCCTGTCCGCAGGACCCAGTTTCTGACCTTTGTCGTTTGCGCCGCGATGTCGGGCATCGCTGGCGTCCTGGCCGTCATGTCCATCGGCGTGACCTTCGCCAGCACCTTCGTTCTCACCACCGTCGCGTTCAGCGGCGCGGTGCTGCTGGGCAGGGCGGGACCGCTGCCGGCCTTCGCCGGGGGGCTGCTGCTCGGGGTCGTCACGGCCTTTTCGGACGCCTACCTGCCGAGCGGCTGGTCGCAGGGTGTGCCGTCACTGCTGATCATACTCGTTCTGGCCACGGGCCGCCTGCCGGCAACGGCATTCACGGGAGCGCGGCCATGACAGCGAGACGTCACTGGTCCCCGCTCAACGCCGTTATTCTGATCCTGCTCGTCGGCGTCCTGACGCTGGGAGGTCAGCTACAATCCTCGATCTACACCACATCGGTTACGATCGGCATCTATGCGCTGATCGCGCTGCCGCTGGGTCTGCTCTACGGGCAGGGCGGGACGATCTCGATCGCGCAAGGCTCTTTCGCCGCGCTCGGCGCCTATACAACGGCCATCTGCACGACGCGTTACGGCCTGTCGCCGATGGAGACGGTCATTCCCTCCATGATGGTTCCGGCAGTGCTGGCATTCATCATCGCCCGACCGATCCTGAGACTGCCGGAACTGTCGCTGGCGCTGGTCACGCTTTCGCTCGGCACGGTGATCCAGGTCGCGCTGGAGCGTGGCGGCGACTTCACCAACAATTACATCGGCATATCCGGCATCCCGCTCCTGCCCTTCATCGGCAGCAGCGTGATCGGCGCGCACTTCCTGATCTGGTCGCTCGTCCTGGTCTGCGTCATCTTCTACAGCTGCTACATCGCCAGCGCCCGGGGGCGGGCGCTCAACGCCGTTCGTGTGGATCGCCTGCTTGCCGAGTCGGTGGGCGTCAACGTGGCGTTCGATCTGTCGATCCTGTTTGCCGGAGCCGCCGCGATCGCCGGCCTCGCCGGGTGGTTCTACGCGCACTTCGTCGGCTATATCGCGCCGACATCGCTGAACGTCGCGGTGTCCGCGCATATTCTCTTCATGGTCGTCGTCGGCGGGCGCAAGGCAGTTCTTGGTCCCGTTCTCGGCGCGATCATCTTCACATTCTCCAACGACCTTCTGCCGGGAACGCAGATCCAGGGCCTGTTCTTCGGAACGATGCTCATCTTCGTGCTGGTCTTCTTCCCCGATGGCGTCCTGTCACTGTCCTGGAGGCAGCTTGTCCGACGCTTCGGCGGTTCGGGAGCGGCAGGTCGTTCGACCTCGGACGCAACGCTGGCGGAAGGGAGTGCGCGATGAGCCTTGGAGCAAGCGACATCACCGTCCGCTTTGGAGGCCTGACGGCGCTGAACAAGGTCGGTGTGGCCGTCGAGCCGGGCCACGTGGTGGGGTTGGTCGGGCCGAACGGGGCCGGAAAGACGACCCTCTTCAACTGCCTGACAGGCATCGTTGTCCCGCAGGAAGGCGGGGTGGAGATGGACGGCGAGGACATTTCGGATCTGCGCGTCGATCTGCGTGTCCGCAAGGGTATCAGCCGGACCTTCCAGACGCCGCGCGTCGATCCGGACATATCGGTGATCGACGCGGTTCTGCTGGGCTTCAACCCGTCGCTCAAGCTTTCCATGGCCTTGGCGTTCCTGCCGCTGCCGAGCGTGGCCCGACAGGAAGCGGAGCTTCGCCAGAAGGCTCGGGAACTGATCCACGATTTCGAACTGGTCGACGATCCTGAGACCGAGGTCGGCAATCTCTCCCTCGGCAGACTGCGCCTGCTGGAGGTTGCCCGCGCGATCGCCAGTTCGCCGCGTTATCTGCTCCTGGACGAGCCGGCCGCCGGTATCGACGATCGGGACCGCGAACTGCTCGCCGCCGCGATAAGAAAAGCAGCTGCGGCAGGTCTCGGTGTTCTTCTCGTCGAGCACAATGTCGGCTTCGTCGCCGATCTCGCCGACGAGATGGTGGCGCTCGTTGGTGGCGAGATCGCCGCAAGGGGAGAGCCCGCAGCCGTTGTTTCCGACCCTGCGATCATCAGCGCCTATCTTGGCGGGCAGGACGTCCATGCTTGATCGGAACCGTTACCAGACGCTCCAGTGCACCAGTTTGACCGCGCATTACGGCAAGCTGGTCGTGTGCCGGGACATTACGCTCAAGGTCGAGCCTGGCGAATTGCTCGGCGTGGTCGGACCGAATGGCGCAGGCAAGACAAGCCTCGTCGGTGCGATCAACGGCCTGGTGGCGAATCGCGGCGGTATACGCCTCGGCGAGGAAGACATTCAGGGCAAGGCGGCCCATCAGCGCCAGCGGCTCGGTCTGGCCACCGTCCCCGACAATCGCGGCCTGTTTCCACCGCTGACCGTCGCAGAGAACATCGGGCTCGGCGCGCAATACGTGCCGAGAGCCGAACGCAGCAACGCGATCGAAGCTGCCGTGGCATGGTTTCCGTTTCTGAAGACGCGGATGTCCACCCCGGCCGGCGCCCTCAGCGGCGGCGAACAGCAGATGCTGGCTGTGGCCAAAAGTTTGGCCAGCAAGCCGAAGGTGCTGCTGCTGGACGAACCATCGCAGGGTCTCGCACCGATCATCATCGACGAACTCGTCATCGTTTTCCGCCAGCTCCGCGATAGCGGACTGCCCATCCTGCTCGTCGAGCAGAACCACGGGCTGGTCGAACGGTGCGCCAGCAGGATCGCAGTCATGGTCGGAGGCTCATTCGTGTTGGAGGGCGATACCTCCGAACTCACCGACAGGGACAGGATCGCGGAACTGTTCCTCCAGAAGCGCAAGGTTGCGTGAAGACGAACAATTAGCAGGAGGAGAAGACAATGAGACGTGCATTCCTGAAATCCATGCTGGCAGGCCTGACGGTTCTGTCGGTCGGCACGATACCCTTTGCCGCTCAGGCGCAGGACAAGGAGCCGATCAAGGTCGCCGCATTGATCGCGCTGTCGGGACCGGCGGCCGCCTATGGTGCGGAGGAGCGCCGGGCGATCGAGGCCGTCGCCGAAAAGACAAACGCCAATGGCGGTATTGACGGGCACAAGATCGAACTCGTCGTCCGCGACACCAAGACGAACCCGACCGAAGCGGTGCGCCTCGCCAACCAGGTGATCCGCGACGAGAACGTCGTCGCCATTATCGGCGCCACGACAGGCTCTGAAACGCTGGCATTTGCAGATGCCGCGATGCGAGCGGAAGTGCCGGTCTTCCCGATGGTCGGCACCCAGAGCGTCACCGATCCGTCGCGTCCTTCCGCAAAATGGGTGTTCCGCATGTCGGTTCCGCTGAGCACCGACCTGCCGACCAGCTTCAACCGCATGGTCGAGGACGGCCACAAGCGCATCGCTATTTTCTCCGAAGAGGACGCCTATGGCGAACAGGGATCGGAGATGGTGGCCAAGCTAGCCGAGGAAGAGGGACTTGAGGTCGCCGAGCGTATCTCGGCACCGAAAACCGCGACCGATCTGACGACCGTGGCGACGCGCATCCGCAATGCCAATCCCGACGCCATCTTCGCAATCTCGGCCTCGACGAGCCAGATGGGCGCATTCCTGCGCAAGGTCCGTGATGTCGGTCTTGAGGTCCCGGTCTATTCGCTTGCCGGCATCGTGCAGAAGCAGATCATCTCGAGCGCGGGCGATGCCGCGAACGTGCTCATCGCGCCGGCGCTCGTCAATCCCTACGAGCCGGGACCTCTGACCGATCTGTTTGAACTGATGGAGAACCATGGCGGCGTCGACGGCTTCGGCGCGCTTCTCGGAGCCAATGCGATGGCTGGCGTCGTCAAGGCGCTCGAGACCGGTGCCCGCACCGGCGCGGAGATCCGCGACGCCATGGAGACCATGGGCGAGATCGAGGGGTATGCGTCCGGCCCGATCGAGTACTCGGCCGAGGACCACGACAGCTGGGGTCCGCAGACGCTGTTCTTCGTGACGGTACGCGACGGCCAGTTCAAGAACCTCTGATCGACAAGGAGGACGGCCGGCGGCTTTCACGCCGGCCGTCCCTGAATGGGAGCCGACAATGAAGCGACTACCACTCGAAGGTGTCCGGGTTGTCGATCTGACGCAGGTGCAGTTCGGCCCTTGCGCCACACAGGCCCTCGGCGATTTCGGCGCCGACATCATCAAGATCGAACGGCCCGGTGTCGGCGATATCAGCCGCAGCACCGATCCGTTTATCAGCGAGGAGAATGGCGAGAGCGCCTATTTCATGGCGCTCAACCGCAACAAGCGATCCATCGCACTGGATATCCGCAAGCCGGAGGGCAAGGAGGTCTTTCTGAAGCTTCTCGCCGATGCCGATGTGCTCGTTCACAACTTCCGGCCGGGTGTCATGCAGCGTATGGGATTTGATGCCGAGACACTGCGCGCTCGCTTTCCGCGGCTGATCTATGCGTCCGGCTCGGGCTTCGGATCGAGCGGTCCGCTTGCGCACAAGGGCGGACAGGACCTTCTGGCGCAGTCTCTGTCCGGTCTCGTCAACCGCAATTCCGATGCCAACGGCCGACCGCAGCTCTTTCCGACGGCGCTGGGCGACTTCTCCGGCGGGATGATCCTGGCGCAGGGCATCGCCATGGCGCTCTACAGCCGAGAGAAGACCGGCGAGGGCGATACTATCGAACTGAATCTCCTCGATACGCTCATGACCATGCAGCAGCAGGAAGTGACGCAGTGGCTGCTGCGCAAGCGCGAGGTGAACTGGGTCCGGCAGTATCTGATCGACGTTTTCGAGACCTCCGACGGGGCGGTCACGCTGGTCGGGGTGTTTCGCGACAATCCATTGCAGGCGGTATGCGAGGCGCTGGAGCTTGAAGACCTCAGCCAGCGGGAGGAATACGCGACGCTGGCCAGGCAGATGGAGAACCGCGCCGCGCTCTGGAAGGAGCTGTCAGCCGGCTTCGCCAGTTTCACGACCGCGGAGTGTATCCGCCGTCTGGACGGCGTCGACATCCTCTGCGCCGAAGTCAATTCGCTGGACGAGGCGATCGCGCATCCGCAGGTGCAGCACAACGAGTTCCTGATCGATTTCGATCATCCCGTCCATGGTCGCGTCAGGACATCGGGTAACCCGCTCAAGTTCGCAACGGTGGAAAAGGTCGCGACCCGCGCCGCTCCGCTGCTCGGTCAACATACACGCGAGATCCTTTCATCGCTCGGCATGGAGGCATCCGAGGTGGATGCGCTTCTGGAGAGCGGCGTCGCCCATCAATCGAAGAGGACAGAGAATGTTTGAGCCCAAAGCCGCTTCGGCCACGATCGACGATATCAAGCCGGGCGACGGCATCGTCCTGGAGAAGACCGTCAGCGAATCGGACGTCTACGGCTTTGCCGGCATCACCGGCGATCTGGCGCCGAACCACATCAACGAGCGCTACATGAAGGGTTCGATCTATGGCACGCGCATCGCCCAGGGCGCGCTGATCCTCGGCTTTACCTCCGCGGCGTCGGCCATGTTCGGCGTTCAGCGCGGCATCAACGGGGTGGCGCTCGGCTACGACCGGGTCCGCTTCGTCGGGGCGGTGAAGTTCGGCGACACGATCAGGATCGACTACAGGATCGATCGCGTCGACCGGGAGAAGCAGCGCACCTATGCCGAGGTGACGATCACCAACCAAGACGGCGAGACCATCCTCGTTTGCACGCATCTGCTCAAATTCCTTCCCTACGATTCCAAGCAGGCGCAATGAGCATGGCGCGGTCCTACGAGACGCTCGTTCTGGAGCGCGTCGGCGCCGTTGCGATTGTCCGGCTCAATCGGCCTGAGGCGCGCAACTCGCTCTGCAAGCAACTGATGGACGAACTGACGCACGTCCTCGACGATCTCGAGGCGGATGCGGAAATCGGCTGCATCGTCCTGACCGGCACCGGCAAGGCCTTCGCCGCCGGCGCGGATATCAAGGAGATGGCGGACAAGACCTATCCGGAGGCTTTCGCCGAGGATTTCATCACCGCCAACTGGGAGCGCACGACCCGCTGCCGCAAGCCGGTCATCGCCGCCGTGAACGGACTGGCGCTCGGCGGCGGCTGCGAACTCGCCATGATGTGCGACTTCATCCTCGCCGCCGACACCGCGCGGTTCGGCCAGCCGGAAATATTGGTCGGGGTCATGCCGGGCGCCGGAGGAACGCAGCGTCTTGCCCGCTTCATCGGCAAATCGAAGACGATGGAGATGTGCCTGACGGGCCGCATGATGGATGCCGACGAGGCCGAGCGCTGCGGGCTCGTCAGCCGGATCGTGCCGGCCGATGAGCTGATGGACGAAGCGGTCCGCGTCGCTCAGCACATCGCTGGGCTTTCGCGCCCCATGGTGATGATGACCAAGGAAGCCGTCAACCGCGCCTACGACACGCCACTGACGGAAGGCATCAAGGTGGAGCGCCGGCTGGCCCAATCGACCTTTGCGTTCGCCGATCAGAAAGAAGGTGCGGCGGCCTTCCGGGAGAAGCGCAAGCCGAATTTCCAGCACCGCTGAGGGCTGGCTTCAAGACAAGAACATTGAGGAGGAGACGATTATGGCCCTGAAGGGACGCGAAGCGATCGACCGTGTCATCGAGTATACGCTGGCTCATCCGGATGAACGCGATCAATGGGAGAAGGCGCCGGCGCTGTCGGGAATTCTTGCCTGGAACGATGCCGATTCCGTCGAGGCGGCGGAGCGCTGGATCGATCGTTCGATCGCCACACAGACGAGCGAGGGCGTCCTCAACTACAATGATCGGATCGAACTGACTTCGGGCCATGTACGAACCTTCACGCCGACAGCAGCCCTTTCGGCGAGCATTGGCTACCCGATGCTTCTTCGTCATCAGCAGACCGGCAACGAAGCCTATCTGGAAGCCGCGCGGCTTCACGTGGGGGCGTTGATGAAGGCGCCGCGCACCCGTGACGGCGGCATCTCGTGCCGGTGGGAGACGCCCGAGCTCTGGGTCGATTTCACCTATCTCATGTGTCCCTTCCTGGCCCTCTACGGCAAGATCACGGGCGAGAGCAGCTATGTCGACGAGGCATTCCGCCAGTTCGAGATCCATGCGGATCATCTGGTTTGCAGCAGCAAGCATCTGGCGCGACATGCGTGGTGCGAGACGCCGGATCATTATCCGCAATCGACGTTCTGGGCGCGGGGCAATGGGTGGCTCTTCAACTGCTCGAACGATCTGGTCGGCATGGCGCCCGATCACGCGCGGGCGAAAGCGGTCGGCGAGATCGGCGTCAGGGCGCTGAAGGCCATGCACGCTCACCAGGACCGATCCGGCTTATTCCATCACATCCTCGACGATCATCATTCCAAGCTGGAAGCGTCGGCCACCACCATGTTCGCCTTTGGCGTCGGCGAAGCCATGCGCCATGGCCTGATCGGAGACGAGATGCGCGAGGACGCATTACGCGCCTATCGTGCCGTCGAAGACACGATCGAGGAGGATGGCGCGATCCCGGGCGTCGCGGTGCCTCCGGGCGGCCCCGGTGTGCCTTTCGGCACGACGCTGTTCGGGCAAGGCTTCTTTCTGCTTGCGGGCCACTCACTCCGGCAGCATCTCGACCTGTGAGAATAGGCACTCCGCGTTCGTTCCTGTTCGCGGGCAGGAGGGGGCGGGCGAGCGGCGATGCGAGCAGGCGCCATGCAGCGTCAAGGATGTCGAGGTCAGACTGAATCCGGAACGTGATTCAATCTGATCATGACAGGCTCCAAGGCTATGGTATCCTTCGTCTTTGGGGAGATGGCTTCCCCTGGCGGCGATCCCTATCGCCCGGTCCGCCATCGGCGGTCTCGCCCGGCCGTGAGACGTGTCGGGTCAGCAATCGTGGCCGGGCGGCCGGGCCAGCAATCATGGCCGACGACGATTGTTGCCAATCCGCAACTCAACGTTGCTCGCTGGCGAAATACGTCTTGCGCGCACGTCCCGAAATCTTGCCATGCCGGAAAAAATTCGTAGGGTCCGCTAAATGACTTGGTTCATTAGCAAGGTATGATTCATGCTCGCAAGACGCCTCATTTTCGGTGCCGCGATCGCCGCATTGCCGCTGAACGCCGCATCCGCGGCTGATTGCTCCTGCAGCGCGTCCGGTGGTGTCGTCGTCGCCGCTGTCCAAGGCGACGTGAGGGTGGCCGGCCACGAGGGCTTCACCAGTGCGCGTTCGGGATCGACGCTCCAGGCGGGGGCGCGGCTTTCGACAGGCGCGAAGGGCAGCGCCAAGCTTGTCGCGGAAGGCTGCGACCTGGCCGTCGGGCCCGAATACGGACGTCGATGTCCTGCCGGCTCCCGCCGGCGGCGTCTGCGTCGCCTCCGCGCCGATCATGAGCGTGCCAGAATTCGGCAAGGAAGCGGCCTTTGGCCAGACCCTCGGCAGCGCACCTTTGCCGCTGGTCATCCTCGGCGGCACCATCATAATCGCCGGCGTGGCGGCCGCGGCGGCGCTGGGCGGCGACAACGACGCCAGCGACTGATCCCGTCGCAGGAACCGACAATGCCGCCCCGGCGCAGAAGGCGCCGCGTGAGGGGGGGTGCGGGTCGACGGCTCTCTTTGTGCGCTAGACCGTCCGAGTTTTCCGGCCGCAGGCGACGCCGCCGTGGCCGATCGCCTCACATCTCGTTGCGTAAGATTTCTTCAGGACTTGTTAACCGTGATCGGAAAAGGATAGGTCGGACCGTCGGTGACGTTCCGGTCGACAAAATCCTGCCGCAGGCTGACGCCAAGGTAAGCTCTGCGCGAGGATTCCGCCCTTATTCTGAGTTCCAGAGGCGCTGTGGTCGACGGTGACGGACAATGGTCGGGGATTCGGCGGGGATGAAGAGATGAACGCTGTGTCGACATTGTCTTCCTCCGTGGCGGGCGAACTCGATCGCTCCCAGCGCCGTGGCAGGATGGTCCGCCCGTGGATGACCCGGTTGCGCTATCAGCTTCTGACCGGGCTCCTGATTTGCAGCGTCCTTCCCGCCTTCGTCCGCAGTGGCGGCAGATTTCGGCCGCTACCTCCAGTCGGAAAACGGCATCAACACGCTGGTCGTCACCGCCCTGGCGGTGATTGCGGGACTGTGGGCTCTCCACCGGCTGGGCCGCCTGCCCGGCGCTCAGCCCCTGCACTACGTATTGCCCGTCTTCGCCAGTTCCTATGGTATCGCCGCAGTGCTGCTGCTGCTGCTGCGGCTCGACTATGGCCGCTTCGCACTCTTTTCCAGTTTCGGTCTTGCGATCGTGCTGGTTCGGACTGGTGACGCTGGTATCCGCACGCCGCGAGCACATGCGCTTCGCCGCCTTGCCCGGCGTCGACATCTCCATGGACATGAAGCGCCATCAGCGGATCGAATGGGTGCGGCTCAACGCGCCGAACCAGCGTCTGCCGGGCGTTCACGCGGTCATTGCCGACCTGCGGGCCGAACTGTCCGATGACTGGGAGCGGTTCATCACCGACTGCACGCTGTCCGGCACGCCCGTCTTCCATGTCAAACAGGTGCGCGAGGCGCTGACGGGCCGCGTCCAGATCGAGCACCTCTCCGAGAACACGTTCGGATCGCTTCTTCCTGACGGCCTGTACTTCTGGCTGAAGGAGGGGATCGACCGCATGGTGGCGTTCATTGCGATCGTCCTCCTCTCGCCGCTCATGCTGGTGATCGGTCTCCTTATCCGCCTCGATTCCCGCAGGTCCGGCCATCTTCAGCCAGACCCGCGCCGGCTTCCGGGGCGAGCCGTTCACGATGTACAAGTTCCGGACGATGAACGGCGAGAAGCCGACGGCCGACATGCTGACCGCCGCGATGACGAAGGACCTCGATCCCCGCATCACGAGGGTCGGCCGCTTCCTGCGCCGCTCGCGGCTTGACGAACTGCCGCAGCTGTTCAACATCCTGCGCGGCGAGATGAGCTTCATCGGTCCGCGCCCCGAGGCGCAGATCCTCTCCGAATGGTACACGGCGGAACTGCCGTTCTATCGCTACCGTCACATCGTCAAGCCCGGCCTCACCGGCTGGGCCCAGGTCACTCAGGGACATGTGGCCGCAGCCGACCAGGTGCTCGAGAAGCTTCACTACGATTTCTACTACATCAAGAACCTGTCGCTTTGGCTCGATGTGCTGATTGTCGCGCGCACCATCCGCACGGTGCTGACGGGTTTCGGGGCCAGATAGGCCGCAAGAGCCGGTGACCGCGAGCGCGCATCGGGTGCGTCTCCAGACGGCATGGCTTAGATGGAGGTGCGGGACGGCAATGATTCGTTCGCGGGACCGCGGAAGGGCCGCACGGGACAGGCCCGGAGCCGCTATGCCGGAGGGACATTCCTGAAATGACCGCGCCGATTGCCTGTTTCGTCATGAGCGGAGGGATTGGCTCGCGGCTCTGGCCGCTCTCTCGCGAGGACAATCCAAAGCAGTTTCACGATCTGGCGGGCGACGGCTCCATGCTGATGAGCACCGTGCGCCGCAGTCTCGCCAGGAGCGAAGGTCACTCGTCAGTCTACCTGATCGGCAGCGAGCGGCACGCGGCGCGTGTCAGGGAGGAGCTGACGACGATCGATCTGCGTGGCGGGCAGGCCGTTTTCGAACCCGTCGGCCGCAACACGGCGCCCGCTGTCGCCCTTGCGGCGCAGATCGTGCTAGACCGGGAGGGCGACGGTCTTTGCCTCGTCATGCCGTCGGACCACGTGATCGAGACAACCGACCAGTTCTGGCAAACGGTGGAGCGTGGCGTCTCCGCCGCCGAGGCCGGGCGGATCGTCGTCTTCGGAATCCGCCCCACCGCGCCCGAGACCGGTTTTGGATATATCGAAGCGGGGGAAGGCGAAGGCGCCGTCCACGACGTCGACCGCTTCGTCGAAAAGCCGGACCAGGCGACGGCGCGAGACTATCTTGAGGCAGGCAACTTCTTCTGGAACGCGGGCATCTTCCTGTTTCGCGCCTCGGTCATGCGCGACGCTTTTCTGGCGCACCGTCCGGCCATGTGGTCTCAGGTAGAACAGGCCTATTCCGCCCGTCGGCAGGAGGGCGAGGCGCTCTTTCTGCCGGAGCGGATCTACGCGACGATCGAGGAGGATTCGATCGATTACGCCATCATGGAGCGGTTTGACCGGATTGCGCTGGTCGAGGCGCTCTTCCGCTGGAACGACCTCGGCTCATGGAGCGCCTTGCTGGAGGTCGCGCCAACCGACGATCGCGGCAATGTGATCACGGGCGACGTCCTCGCCATCGACTGCGACCATTGCTATCTGCGCAGCCAGGGACGGCTGGTCTCGGCGGTCGGCCTGAAGGACACAGCGGTGATCGCGACCTCGGACGCGATCTTCGTCGCCCCGGTCGCCGAAAGCCAGAACGTCAAGAACGTGGTGCTGGAACTGGAGCGCTCCGGCCGACTCGAAGCCCGCTTTACACCCGCGCCCGACAACGTCATCGAGGCCGGAGCGCATCGCCGTCGGGTCCGTCGATGGCTCTTCGACGAGACGCTTCCGCTCTGGTCGGACAAGGGGGTCGACCGCGTCCATGGCGGCTTCCACGAGAGCTTGACCTTTGCCGCCGAGTCCACCGTCCGGGACAAGCGGATGCGGACGATGGCGCGTCAGACCTACGCGTTCTGCGTCGCTCATGGCGAGGGATGGGACGGGCCGGCGAGCGAACTGATCGATCACGGCATCGCCTTCATGAAAAGAGGGCGGACCGAGCGGGGCGGCTGGAGCGCGGTGCTGTCGCCGGAGGGCTTGATCGTCGACCCGACGGAGAATTTCTACGATACCGCCTTCGTTCTCTTCGCCCTCGCGCACGCCCATGGCTGCGGCCATCCCGACGCTCTCTCGCTCGGCCAGCAGACCTTCGAGTTTCTCGGAAACCCATCTTGAGGATTCCTCGCTGCGTGGCTTCCTGGAGGAGCCGGGCGGCAAGCGCGTCCGTCGCTCCAACCCTCACATGCACATGCTCGAAGCGTTGCTGGCCTGGCACGAAGTCACCGGAGAGCGCGCCTATCTCCGACAGGCGAGCCGCATCGTCGATCTCTTCCGCAGTGCGTTCTTCGACAAGGACAGCTGGACGCTCGGCGAGTATTTCGACGATGAATGGCAACCGGCCCAGGGAAAGCAGGGGCAATGGACGGAGCCAGGGCACCATTTCGAATGGGCGTCCCTGCTGATCCAGTTCGCCGAAGCGTCCGGCCAGCACGACGTGGCAGAAATGGCGCGCCGCCTCTATGCGACCGGCACCGCCTACGGCCTCAACCGGTGGACGGGGCTGGCCTACAACGCGGTCAGCCGGCGCGGTGTGCCGCTGGATCGCGCTTCGCGCTCCTGGCCGCAGACCGAGATCATAAAGGCCGCCATTGCGCTCGACCGGACCGATGGCCCCGACATGGGCCCTGAGATCGAGGCGCGCGTTGCCCGGCTCTTCCGCTGGCATCTCGACCCGGCGCCCAAGGGCATGTGGATCGATCTCATCTCGGAGAAGGGCGTCGCCGACGCCCATGAGGTGCCGGCCTCGATCTTCTACCACCTGCTGTCGGCGCTGATGCTGTATCTCGATGCCGGCAGGGGTGCGGCGAAATAGCCCAACCGCCTGCCGCGCTCTTCGTTCTTATGGCGGTTCCATCTTCCCTGTAACCGCAGTAGAAGCGCCGGGCCGGCGGACTGTAGGCGGCCGTCGGGCGCAGTCTGCATCAAGAATGAGGTCCGCTATGCGCGTCGCCATGATCGGAGTGGGATATGTCGGCCTCGTATCCGGCACCTGCTTCGCCGATTTCGGTCACGAAGTCGTCTGCATCGACAAGAATGCGGACCGGATCGACAAGCTGAATCAGGGCATCATGCCGATCTACGAACCGGGACTCGATGTCCTGGTCGAGAGCAATGTCCGGGATGGGCGGCTTTCCTTCACGACCGATCTGGCCGAGCCCGTGTCGCGAGCCGAGATCGTCTTCATCGCCGTTGGCACGCCCAGTCGGCGCGGCGATGGCCATGCCGATCTGAGTTATGTCTATGCCGCCGCCGAGGAGATCGCGGCGCATCTCGATGGCCCGACCGTCGTCGTCACCAAATCCACCGTGCCGGTCGGGACCGGAGACGAGGTCGAAGCGATTATCCGCCGGGCCAATCCGCAGGCGGCTGTGGACGTGGTCTCGAACCCGGAGTTTCTCCGTGAAGGGGCGGCGATCGAAGATTTCAAGCGACCGGACCGCGTCGTCGTCGGGCTCGACAGCGAACGTGCCGAGAAGGTCATGCGCGAACTCTACCGGCCGCTCTATCTGAACGAGACGCCGCTTGTCGTCACCGACCGGCGGACCTCCGAACTCATCAAATATGCGGCCAATGCCTTTCTCGCCACCAAGATCGGCTTCATCAACCAGATGGCGGATCTGTGCGAGGCCGTCGGTGCAGACGTGCAGCAGGTCTCCCATGGCATCGGCCTCGACAAGCGCATCGGCTCGAAGTTCCTGCACGCCAGCCCCGGCTATGGCGGCTCGTGTTTTCCGAAGGACACGCTGGCGCTGTCGCGCACGGCCACCGATGCTGGCGCACCGGTGACGATCGTCGACGCGGTCATCGCCGCGAACGATCGGCGCAAGGCGGCGATGGCGGAGCGGGTCTGCAAGGCCGCCGGTAGTTCGCTGGAAGGCAAGACCGTCGCGGTTCTCGGGCTGGCTTTCAAGCCGAACACCGACGACATGCGCGATTCGCCAGCGCTCGTCATCGTGCCCGCGCTGCAGGCGATGGGGGCTTCGGTCCGGGCCTTCGATCCGGAAGCGATGGACGAGGCCAGGCGCCACTTCGAGAAGGTCACCTACGCCTCCGACGCCTACGACGCGGTGGACGGCGCCGACCTTGCGGTCATCCTGACCGAGTGGAACCAGTTTCGGGCGCTGGATCTGCGACGGGTGAAGGATCTCCTGGCCGGTGCGCTGCTGGTCGATCTGCGCAATATCTATCGACCCGACGAAGTCAGGGCCTACGGCCTTGCTTACGAGTCCATCGGACGGCCCTGAGGGCGCCGTCTCGTCAGCGATCACCGAGCTCTTGATGGCGCCCGCTCTCGGCCAGGAAGGCGGCGACGAGCGCAGCACAGAGGGCCAGCGGATAGGCGTAGAAGAGCGGCCCGTCGACCAGCGAATGGGCAAAGAGGCAGACAATGCCGGCAATGGCTGGTAGGGCCTCTTTGCTCTTCCGGCGGACCGCGTCGAACATCCGGCGGAAGAGGAGCGCGACCAGCGTCCACACCGCGACGCTGCCGACGACCCCGACACTGAGCAGCAACTGAAGCACGCTGTTGTGCGCCTGGCCAAGCCAGCCTCTCAGGAACAGGCCGACGCTCATCTCGCCGAGACCGAAGATCGGCGCTGTCAGCCATTGGTCGAAGAGCACCGACCAGATCCGCAAGCGTCCGGAGTCGATGTTCTCGAACCTCTGCATCCGCTCGGCGATCAGATATTGGGGACCCGCCGGTTCGGGCAGGACGGCCGCGATGTAGTAGCCGAGAACCAGAGTGGCGGCGAACGCGAGGACCAACCACCACAGATGTAGCCGCGGCGAGACGATAGTCAGAACCAGGGCCGTGACGCCGACACTGAAGATCGTGGCGCGCGTGCCGGTATAGAAGGTGAAGGCGAAGATCAGCGCTGCCGCTGCGAATGCGCCGATGGCGCCGATCGGTCGCCTCGCTCCCCCGACGCTAAGGCTGAGCAGGATCGCTGCGGCCGGCGCCGCGAAATATCCGGTGTAGCGGACGTTTCCGAAGCCGATGACGCTTCCCCCAAGCTCCGCCCGCTCTGCGGCATCCGAATAGACCAAGACAAAGAGCAGCAGATAGGCGAGGGCGGCGCCGGCGATTGTCAACGCGACGGCGCGGCTGGTCAGTCGAATCCGGCCGCCGACAATGGCGCTGTAGAGCGCGGTGCCGAAGGCGATGAGGACCGTCCAGCGGATCAGGCTGCCAATCGACGTCGGCTGCGGATGGACCAGTGTGTGCCAGCCCTGGATCGCGAGGGGGACGAGGGCAAGTGCGAAGATTGGTTTGACGCCCCATCGCCGGACGTGGGTGCTGAAGAGGCCGGATGCCAGGACGACGCAGAGCTGGAGCAGGAGCACTTGCCACTGTTGTTCGCCCGCCGGATCCTTGATCGGCGAATGTCCGGGCCAGAAGCGCAGGCTGAAGATGAGCGGCAATGCGGCAAGCGCCAGACAGATCGTCCAGCCGAAGACGATTGCCGTCTCCGGTGCGCGGGCGTTCGCCCTGTCTTCGATGACCAGATCGGAGTTCACGTGTTTGGACCTCGCCGAGCTTCGGCATGATTAGGCCTCGTCATGTTAAGAAATCATGGTTGGCGCCTTTGAAGCCGATCGGTTGCGCCGCGCTGCCGCCCATCAAGACGATGAGCTCGCACGGACGCGATCTCGTTGCGTCAGGCGCTGTGGCCGCTCTCCGATTATGCTGCTATTCAGCGCCCGGGTTCGAATGACCGCCGATTTGCGCGGGCCGGATGCGTAGGGAAGCGATCATGCAACTGGAGGGAAGGGTTGCGGTCATTGGGCTCGGCTATGTCGGGCTGCCCCTCGCCATCGCGTTCGGTGCCCGCCGCCCCGTCCTCGGCTTCGACATCCGTGAGAGCCGCGTCGCCGATCTACGGCAGGGCAGGGACCGGACCCTCGAAGTCTCCGGTGACGAGTTTCGGGCTGCGCACCATCTTGAACTGACGTCCGATCCGGATGATCTGAAGGGCTGCCAGGTCTTCATCGTCACGGTGCCGACGCCGGTCGATAGCGCCAACCGCCCCGACCTCGGGCCACTCCGGCTCGCGTCCGAAACCGTCGGCCGTGCCCTCTCCAGGGATGCGATCGTGATCTATGAATCCACAGTGTTTCCCGGCTGCACGCAAGGCGTCTGCGTGCCGATCCTGGAGCAGGTGAGCGGCCTGAAGCACAATGAGGATTTTTTCACCGGCTACTCGCCGGAGCGCATCAATCCCGGCGACCGTGAGCGGCGGCTGCAGACCATCGTCAAGGTGACCAGCGGCTCGACGCCGCAGGCCGCCGAGGCGGTGGACGGACTGTATGCCGACATCGTCGACGCCGGGACGTTCCGGGCGCCGTCGATCGAGGTGGCCGAGGCGGCCAAGGTAATCGAGAATACCCAGCGCGACCTGAACATCGCGCTGATGAACGAGCTCTCCATCATCTTCGACCGGCTCGGGATCGACACGATCGACGTGCTCGAGGCGGCGGGCACGAAATGGAACTTCCTGCCGTTCAGGCCCGGCCTGGTCGGCGGCCACTGCATTGGCGTCGATCCGTACTACCTGACCTTCCGCGCCGAGGAGATCGGCTATCATCCCCAGGTCATCCTCGCTGGCCGGCGCATAAATGACGGCATGGGACCGGGCGTCGCCAACCGGGTCATGAAGATGATGATGAAACGGGGATTCCCGGTGGTCGGCAGCCGCGTCCTCGTCCTCGGCCTGACCTTCAAGGAAAACTGTCCCGATCTGCGCAATTCGCGCATCATCGACGTGATCGACACGCTGCGCGAATACAATGCCGAGGTCGACGTCCACGATGCCTGGGCCTCGGCTGACGAGGCGCGTGAGGAATATGGGATCGACCTTCTGACCGAGGAGCCGGAGGAAGGTGCCTACGACGCCGTCATCCTCGCGGTCGGCCATAACGAATATCGAAAGGGCGGCGCCGGCCGCATCCGGGCGTTTGGGCGGAAGAACGCGGTCTTCTACGACGTGAAGGCCGTCTTTGGCCGCGACGAGAGCGACGGAAGGTTGTGACGTGAAGGTACTGGTCACCGGCACCGCTGGATTTATCGGCTTTCAGACGGCCATGCGCCTGCTCGAACGCGGTGACAGCGTGGTCGGTTTCGACGTCGTCAACGACTATTATGACGTCGCCCTCAAGGAAAAGCGGCTCGACCTGCTCGCCGAGAAGGCGCGAGGCACCAATGCCGGCTACAGCTTCATCCGCGCCAATCTGGCCGATGCCGACGCTGTCAGACGCGCCTTCGACGAACACCGGCCGGACCGGGTCATCAATCTCGCCGCGCAGGCTGGCGTCCGCTACAGTCTGGAGAATCCCCACGCCTATGTCGAAAGCAACATCACCGGCTTCACCAACATTCTGGAAGGCTGCCGCCACTTCGAGGTCCAGCATCTGACCTACGCCTCGACCTCCTCGGTCTATGGCGCCAACACGGCCATGCCGTTCTCCGAGCATCACGGCGTCGATCATCCGCTGCAGTTCTACGCGGCGACAAAGCGCGCCAACGAGTTGATGGCGCACGCCTACAGCCATCTTTTCAAGCTGCCGACCACCGGCCTGCGCTTCTTCACCGTCTATGGCCCTTGGGGCCGGCCCGACATGGCCCTGTTCCTGTTCACCAGGAACATTCTCGAAGGCAAGCCGATCCCGGTCTTCAACCACGGCAACCATACGCGCGACTTCACCTTCGTCGACGACATCGTCGAAGGCGTCGTGCGGGTGAACGACCAAGCCGCCGAACCCGATCCGGACTGGGACGCGGCTGATCCCGATCCGGCGACCTCCAATGCGCCGTTCCGGATCTACAATATCGGCAACAACGCCCCGGTGAAGCTGCTGGACTACATCGAGGCGATCGAAGAGGCGCTGGGCATGAAGGCGGAACTGGATCTCCTGCCGCTACAGCCCGGCGACGTACCCGACACCTTCGCCGATGCGAGCGAACTCATGAAAGCCGTTGACTACAAGCCGGCGACGCCCGTTCGCGAAGGCGTCCGCCGCTTCGTCGAATGGTACCGCGACTATTACGGTGTCTAGCGGCTCGGCATGAGAGGTCGTCGCTGTCGGCGTTCAGGTGGCGCCCAGCTGGCCAATGTCGACGCTGATCCGCGTCGTCCGGCCCATCAGTTCTAGCATGACCCATACGCGGCGTTCGGGATCGATGCGTTCCACGGTCGCGACAAATTCGGCGAACGGCCCGGACTTTAGATGCAGAGTATCCCCCGGCTCTATCGCCGGCAGCGGCAGGAGACGACCGTCTGCGGCGCAGCGTGTCATGAGCTGGGAAACGAGATCACGGGGCACCGGCGTCGGAAAACCACCGAAGCTGACCAGCTTTGTCACGCCATAGGTGGAGTTCACAGCCCGCCACGGCCCCCGCTCCGTATCGAGGGCGACAAAGAAATAGCCCGGAAAAAGCGGCTGTAGCCGAGTGGTGAAGCGGCCACGCAAACGCCGCGTGATCTCCTGCTTCGGCAGGAAGGTCTGGAAGCCCTGCCGTGCAAGATTAAGCTCGGCGATTTTCTGACAGATTCGGCTTATGCTGCGCGAGATACCAGCGGTCGTGCCCCTGATCGGCCATCCTGCACCTTTCGGTTCTCGTCGGTCTTGCACTTTTGCTGCCTGAAACCTCGCCCACACGGCTTGCTTTGAGCGGCTGGATCGTTCAATCGTGAACGATGTGGTGGCGGCGATTCGCATGACTGGCACAGCATTAGCGGGACGACACCTGAGTCGCTTCCCGTGCGGTAGCCTGCAGGAAAAGACGCCGATATCAAGGCTCCTCGGGTGAGCGGGCGCCGATATGCCCAGGAAGACCTGCAGTTTCGCATCTTGCGGATTCTGCAGGCGGATCCGGAAATTTCGCAGCGTGAGCTTGCGCGAAAATCGGGCGTCAGCCTCGGAATGGTGAATTATTGCCTGGATGCCCTGATCGAGAAAGGCTTGGTCAAGCTCGGCAACTTCACGGCATCCAGTGACAGGCGCCGCTATGCCTACCTTCTGACGCCCCGCGGTGTCGCCCGAAAGGCTGCTATGACCCATCGCTTCCTGAAACGGAAAGTCAGTGAATACGAGATGTTGCGACAGGAAATCGAATCCCTGCGCGAGGAGTTGAGCGACTCCGATGGCGAATTGTCGGGCGCCGGGGACGAGATGGTCCTGCAGAACTCGGCAACAAAGTCCGCCCGATGAAGATCCTGGTGACGGGAGGCGCTGGCTTTATCGGTTCGGCCGTCATTCGGCAGGCGATCGGCCAAGGCCACCAAATAGTCAATCTCGACGCGCTGACCTACGCTGCCTGTCTTGAGAATCTCGCCAGCGTGGCCGACAGCCCGCTCTACGTCTTCGAGCATGCCGATATTCGCGACCGTCCTCGGCTCGATGCAATTCTGGCGGCGCATCGTCCGGATGCCGTCATGCATCTGGCGGCCGAGTCGCATGTGGACCGTTCGATCGACGGGCCGGGCGCCTTCATCGAGACCAATGTCACCGGCACCTATAACCTGCTGGAAGCGTCCCGCGCCTATTGGCAGACGCAGGGCCGTCCCGAGACGTTCCGGTTCCACCATGTCTCCACGGACGAGGTTTTCGGCTCGCTCGGCCGCGACGGTTTCTTCTCCGAAGACAGTCCCTACGCACCCAACAGCCCCTATTCGGCAACCAAGGCGGCCAGCGACCATCTGGCCCGCGCCTGGCACGCGACTTACGGTCTGCCGGTTCTCGTGACGAATTGCTCCAACAACTACGGCCCGTACCAGTTTCCCGAGAAGCTGATCCCGGTGGTGATCCTCAATGCCCTCGCCGAAAAGCCCATTCCGGTCTATGGCGACGGCTCCAACATTCGCGACTGGCTGTTCGTCGAGGACCATGCCGATGCGCTTCTCGCCGTCTTGCGGGGCGGCGCCATCGGCAGGACCTACAATGTCGGCGGTGACAGCGAGGTGCGGAACATCGATCTTGTCCGGATGATCTGCGGCGTTCTCGACGAGCTTCGCCCCGCCGGCGCGCTCTATGGCGACGGAATCGTCTTCGTGTCCGACAGGCCCGGTCACGACCACCGTTACGCGATCGATGGATCACGGATCCAACATGAACTCGGCTGGCGTCGTTCGGTGACTCTGGAGGAGGGTCTGCGGCGGACGGTTCAGTGGTATCTGGACCATGAGGATTGGTGGCAGGCGCTGAAGGCGCGGCAGGGCGTCGGGCACCGGCTCGGCCTGCAGGAGGCGTCGCCGGCTTCGGCGGCGGCCGCCGCCGGAAAGAGGTCCGCCTGATGCCTCCCTGCAAGGGCATCGTGCTGGCCGGAGGCTCCGGCAGCCGCCTCTATCCGATCACGCAGGGCGTCTCCAAGCAGCTGCTGCCGGTCTACGACAAGCCGATGATCTACTATCCGCTCTCGGTCCTGATGCTGGCCGGAATCCGTGAGATCCTGATCATCACCACGCCGGAGGACCAGGCGGCATTCCAGCGCCTGCTGGGAGATGGCGGCCGCCTCGGCATTTCCCTGCATTACGCGGTCCAGGAGCGGCCGGAAGGGCTGGCGCAGGCTTTCCTGATCGGCCGGGATTTCATCGGCGACGGCAATGTCTGCCTCGTCCTTGGCGACAACATCTTCTACGGCCAGGGCTTCACGCCCATGCTGCGCCAGGCGGTCGCGATGCGGCGGGGCGCAACGATCTTCGGCTACAAGGTTCGCGATCCGGAACGGTTCGGCGTCGTCGAGATCGATGAGCAGGGCAGGGCGATATCCCTGGAGGAAAAGCCTGAGAATCCGAAGGGCGACCTGGCCGTCACCGGCCTCTATTTCTACGATCGCGATGTAGTGGAGATCGCTTCGAACATTCGGCCGTCCCAGCGCGGCGAGCTGGAGATCACGGCCGTCAATCAGGCCTATCTGGAGCGGGGTGATCTCCAGGTTCAGATCCTCGGCCGTGGCTTTGCCTGGCTCGACACCGGCACGCATGACAGCCTCCTGGAGGCCGGCCAGTTCGTTCAGACGATCGAGCATCGCCAGTCCTTCAAGATCGCTTGTCTGGAAGAGATCGCCTGGCGGCAGGGTTGGCTCGACGACGAGGCGATGGCGGCGAGGGCGGACGCGTTGGCGAAGACGGGCTACGGCGAATATCTGCGCGCGCTCCTGGCGGAACGGGTTCGATGAGCCTGGTCGAATGGGTCGATCTCAAGCCGATCAGCGACAGCCGCGGCTCGCTGGTCGCGATCGAGGGCGGGCGGACGGTGCCCTTCGACATCCGGCGCGTCTACTATCTCTACGGCCTCGATCCGGCCCTGCCTCGCGGCTTCCATGCGCATCGCGAACTCAGGCAGGTGGCGATCTGCCTCGCCGGCCGCTGCCGCTTGATCCTCGATGATGGCGCGCAACGGCAGGACGCGGTGCTCGACCGGCCCGACCGGGGGCTGCTGATCGACCGGATGGTCTGGCACGAGATGAGCGATTTCTCGGACGACTGCGTGTTGATGGTGCTGGCCAGCGATCACTACGACGAGGCCGACTACATTCGGGATCACGACACATTTCTGACGGCCGTGGAGCAATCGTGACCGAAGCCCGGATCCACCCTCTCTCGGACGTCCAGTCGAGCAGCATCGGCGCCAACACGCGCATCTGGCAATTCGTGGTCGTCTTGCCCGACGCCCGGATTGGCGCCGACTGCAACATCTGCTCCCATTGCTTCATCGAAAACGATGTGATCGTCGGCGATCGCGTCACGGTCAAATGCGGCGTTCAGCTTTGGGACGGCGTCCGCCTCCATGACGATGTCTTTATCGGCCCGAACGTGAGTTTCACGAATGATCGCTATCCGCGCAGCCGGGGATACCCGGATCGCTTTGTACCGACCGTGGTGAAGCGTGGCGCCTCGATCGGCGCTGGCGCTGTCCTGTTGGCCGGGATTACCGTGGGCGAGAACGCGATGGTGGCGGCCGGCGCCGTCGTTACGCGTGACGTCGAGCCAGACATGCTCGTCGCCGGCGTCCCGGCCCGTCCCGTAAGGAAGATTGTCGAATCTGTGATCCCGTTCCTCGATTTGCGCGGGGCCTATCTGGAGCTCAAGGAGGAGATCGATGCGGCCGTCGCTCGCGTCATGGATAGCGGCTGGTATATTGGCGGCGAAGAGGTCGAGGCGTTCGAGCGCGAGTTTGCCGCCTACAGTGAGGCGCGGCACTGCGTCGGCGGTCGCCAACGGGCTCGACGCCCTGGAACTGGCCCTGACCGCGCTGGACATCGGCCCGGGCGACGAGGTGATCGTGCCCTCCAACACCTATATCGCGACCTGGCTCGCGGTGAGCGCCGTCGGCGCCGGCCCGTGCCGGTCGAACCCGATCCGGCGACCCACAATATCGATCCGCAGCGGATCGAGGCGGCGATCACGCCCCGCACGCGGGCGCTGCTGCCCGTCCATCTCTACGGCCAGCCGGCCGATCTGGACCCGATCCTGGCGATTGCCGGCAGGCACGGCCTCGCCCTCGTCGAGGACGCCGCCCAGGCCCACGGCGCGCGCTATCGCGGCAGGCGCATCGGCGCGCATGGCGACATCGTCTGCTGGAGCTTCTATCCCGGCAAGAACCTCGGCGCGCTCGGCGACGGCGGCGCCGTCACCACCGACCGCAGCGATCTCGCCGACCGGATCCGCGTCCTGCGCAATTACGGCTCGTCGGCAGAAGTATGTGAACGAGGTCCGTGGCATGAACAGCCGTCTGGACCCGATCCAGGCGGCGGTCCTCCGGGTGAAGCTGGCCCATCTCGACGAGTGGACCGAGCGCCGGCGCGCCATCGCCGCGCACTATCGGCGAGGCGCTTGCCGACACGGGCTGATTTGCCCGCCGTGCCCGACGTGGGCCGATCCCGTCTGGCACCTCTACGTCGTGCGGAGCACGGAGCGTGATGCGCTACAGGCGCGACTGGCGGCGCCGGGGTTCAGACACTGATCCACTACCCGATCCCGCCGCACCGGCAGGCCGCCTATGCCGATGCGGGCTATCGCGCCGGAGGACTTGCCGATCGCGAGCCAACTGGCCGGCGAGGTGCTGAGCCTGCCGATCGGCCCGCATTTGACCCGGGCGATGGCGGATCGCGTCATTGCAGCAATACGGGAACTGAAATGAGCACGACGAAGGGCACGTTCTTTCTGCATGTTGGTCCGCCGAAGACCGCCACGACGTCTCTCCAATATGCACTTCAGGTCTTGAACTCCGGTCGCCATCTGCTTGTTTCGCACTCGCCTGGAACCTGAGCCCTGTCCTCGCGGGGTCTTATTAAATCGATGGTCATCGTCGGCGGCGCGCAGGCCGTCAACGTGCTGATCTCGATCGGTCGCATGAAGGTGCTGGCCCTTCTGCTTGGGCCGTCGGGCATCGGCATCCTCAGCATCTACAGCAATCTTCAGGGCACGGCGGCGGCGCTGGCCGGCCTCGGCATGCCCTCCAGCGGCGTCCGGCAGATCGCCAAGGCGAAGGGGGAAGAGACCGAATTCGCCCGCGCACGCATCGCGCTGCTGGGCGGGCTCCTGATCCAGGGCCTGCTGGCACTCGCGATGATCTGGCTGCTGCGCGAGCCGCTGGCGAAACTGCTCTTCGACGATGCCTCGCGCTCGACCGAGGTCGGGCTGGTCGGCATCGCCGTGATGCTGACCCTGATGTCGTCGTCGCAGACGGCGCTTCTGCAGGGCATGAGACGGATCGGCGATCTCGGCCGCGTCACCGTGATCGGTGCGCTTGGCGGCACGCTGGCAGGCCTGCTGGCGGTGTGGCTGAGCGGGGAGGACGGGCTGATCGCCTTCATCATCGTCCAGCCGCTGGTGGCCTTCCTCGTCGCGCTGCTGTTCACGCGCAAGATCCCGCGAGAGCGCAACAGCCGGCTGTCCCGCGCTGCGCTGTGGCAGGCCTGGGCGCCGATGGCGCGCCTCGGAGCGGTGTTCATGCTGGGCGGGCTGGCGACTTCGGCGACGCTTCTGCTGGTCCGGGCCATGCTGGTCGACCGGTTCGGCCTCGCGGGCGTCGGCCTGTTCGCCGCATCCTGGGCGATCACCATGCAATATGTCGGCTTTCTGCTGACCGCCATGTCCGCCGATTATTATCCCCGTCTCGCGGAGATCGTCCATGAGCCGGAGGCGGCGTCGCGGCTGATGAACGATCAGGTCCAACTAGCTATCGCCCTCGGCGGGCCGGTCCTCCTCGCCATGATCGGCTTGGCGCCGTGGGTGATGGCGCTGCTCTATGCGCCCTCCTTCGCGCCGGCGGCCGACATCCTGCAATGGCAGACGCTCGGCAACGTCTTCAAATTGGCGAGTTGGCCGGTGGCGTGTCGTCTTTGTCGCTAGAGCTGAATCGGCTGATATCTTATGATCGAGGTTTCATGGAACGTCTTCTTTCTCTTGTTCTTGTGGGCCGGCATGCCCTTTATTGGCCTCAGGCGGCGGGTATAGCTTTCCTGGTCGCCTATATCCTGTATTTCTGCGTGACGACCACGCTGGCGCACCGCCTGCACGGTTTTTCCTGGGATGGATTGTCGGCGCGTCTGTTCCTGCTGCACGCCGGCCTCGGCGCGGCGCTCCTGGTCCTTGCGAAAATGGTTCCCGTGGCGGGCGCGCTGGCTGCCGTGACACTGGCCGCCGTGACGGGCGTGATCGGTCTTCGGCTGGTGCTGGTCAAGATCGGCCCGCAAGGGCGGCTTCCGTCGAGGCTGAACGCCATCTTCGCCGCCATTGGCTGGCCGGTTCGGGAGTCGCTTGAATGAACGAGGAACGGCCTTTGGTCAGCTTCGTCCTGCTGGCTTACAATCAGGAGCGCTATGTCGAAGAGGCGATTGCCGGGGCGTTTGCCCAGGATTATTCGCCGCTGGAGATCATCCTGTCCGACGACTGCTCCACCGACGGCACCTACGCCATCATGCAGCGCATGGCAGCAGGACTACGACGGACCGCACACGGTCATTCTGAACCGGAATGAGCGGAATCTTGGGTTGGCTGCCCACGTCAACCGACTCATGGAACTCGCCTCCAGCGACCTAATTCTAATTGCCGCTGGCGATGACATATCCCTGCCATCGCGGACCGCTCAGTCCGTGCGCCACTTCGCGGGTGATGAAACTCTTGTGATGCTCTCCAGTTCGATCATCGAAATCGACGATCAGGGCCGAACGCTTGGCACCCGGATCTCGGCAAATCCCGAGCCTACGAATGCTGTCCGCTACTACACAGGCAGGGCGCCGCATCCACCGGGCTGCTCACGCGCTTTCAGAAGATCGGTCTATGATCGGTTCGGACCACTCGACGAGGCATGTCCCACTGAAGATACGCCGCTCCTCCTTCGCGGTATGCTGCTCGGCAATGTCCGCCACGTGGCCGACGTCGGGGTCCGTTACCGCCGCCACGTCGGAGGTATCTCCCAAGGGCCCGCACGGATGGAGATGAACCTCGCCGCAATCGAACGCCAGTTTCATGACGATTTGGCGATTGCAGAGCGGGAGACTCTCCGGTCTCCGGCGGAACTGGCCGCTATAAGGCGCAGTGTGGAAAGCTATTGGGCGCGGCGCAAGACCTTGGCTCTTGCGCAGCAGGGCTCCCTCTCACTATCGAGCCTGGCTCAGTATCTGACGGGGCCGACAGCGGGGTTTCGGGATCGCTTCTCGGTCTTGAAGGCTTGGCTGAAGGTCGTCCGGTCATGACGCGCGTCGCCGTCTTTGGAGAAATCTACAGCCCGAATGTTGGCGACGGTATCATCTTCGACTGCATCGCATGGGGACTGGCGCAGCATGGCGTGGAGGCGCTTGCTTGCGATCTGTCCCTGCGAACTGGCTACGAAGACGGACCCAAGGCGGCTGATTCCGATGATGTAAGCCACCTGCGCTCGGCGGCGCGATTCTTCGTTCGTCGCAGCCTCAGCCTTCGGCGTGCAATCACTGTGGTGAAATGGATCGGCGGAGAACGCCGACGCTTCATTGCGGCCTACGAGAGATCAATCCGGGAATCCGACGCTGTGATCGTCGGCGGCGGCCAGATAATCGTGGACCGGCAACTGGGCTTTCCTCTGCGCATAGCCACGATTGTGAGTCTTGCGAAGAAGTATCAGAAGAAGATCGCTGTCTTCTCCTGTGGTGCTGATCGGACCCAGGGATCGGTCGCGCGGGCGATCTTTGGGAGCTTGGCGAGGTCCGCCTGCTACATAAGCGCGCGTGACGAAACCTCCCGTGCCTTCTTTGAAAGCCTCGGTCCTTCGTTGACAGTGAATTGCCACCCGGACGTCGGCTTTCTCGTCTCGTCCGTGCATCAAGCTCACGGAACGGCGGCCGATGGCGTGATCGGCGTCAATGTCATGCCGCATTCGACAATGGCCGCATTCACCGGTGCGAGTTCCGGCGCGGACGGGCAGGAACAGGATCGGAAGGCATGGGAAGCCCTGATCGGGCAGCTTCTCTCCCGCGGCTATCGGGTTCAAATCATGACCAACGGCGATCCGCTTGATTACGATGCGGCGGACGGGCTCTACGAGGTCTTCCGGGAGGAGTCCCGGGTCAGGCTGATGCCGCGGCCGATGCGACCGGTCGATCTGGCGGAGCAGATGCAGGGCATTCCGGCGCTCGTCGCATCGCGGATGCACGCCGGGATCGTGGCCTACAGCTATGGCAAGCGCGTCCTGCCGATCGTCTGGGACAAGAAAGTCGTGGGGGTGTGGCAGAAGGCGGATCCGGCGGTTGCACCCCTGGTCAGCCTTCAGGATATTGATTTGATACGGAGGACCGGTGGCCGACATCGATCCAAACCGCTCTGAAGCCTTGAAATCCGAAATTCTTCTTGATCTCGCCAACTGCTGTGAGGCCCTGACGCGGTGAAGCCGAGGGTCCTCATCCTTTCTGGCATGTGGCCGACCGATCGCAACACGATCAGTGGCATTTTCATCGCCGAACAGATCAACGCCCTCTGCGACCAGGGCTGCAACGTAGCGATTTTGTCCTGCAGACAGCTAGGAAAGCGCGCCCGCCCGTCTTCCTCGCAAGAACTCGGACTGGATCCGGAGCAGGTCGATCTCGTCATTGTTCCGGTGTTGCGTTTGCCCGAGTTCCTCTCCCGGTCAAGGCTGGCGCTGCGGCTGAACATCAAGCTGTCCGGCATGATCTTGCAGGCCGCGATCAACTCGCATCTGCAAAATCATGGACAGCCGGATGGATGCATCGTCCACAACATCCGCTATGCCGGACTTTCCCTAGGGTCGTGGGGAAAGAGGATAAGTCCGGAAAAGCTCCTCTATATCCACGGGGTCGACCCGTTCTTGCTGAGAAGGGATCTGCGCCAATTGGCGAGGAGGCTCTTAAGGGCCTTTCCGGAGAGGTCGGTCATTACGTGATCGTGGGCCGACCCCTGCGCTCCCATCTGGAGCAATTGGTCGAGGACAGGAAAAGATCGTCGTGGTTCCGAACGGCGCAGAAATTCCGTCCGGAACAGTTAAAGTCAAAACGCCCAGTGGAGCGTCGGATGCTGGAGTTTGCCAGTGTGTCCAATCTGATCCCATTGAAGGGCATCGAAGACAACATTCGAGCTTCGGATATTCTTCGCCATGAGCACGATCTGATGGACTGGAGATACAGCATTGTCGGCGACGGCCCTCAACGGCGCGATCTCGAAGAACTCACCCATCAACTGGACCTATCGGAGCATGTTCGGTTTCTAGGCAGGCTCCCGCGAGGGAAAACGATGGCCATCATGGACGGTTGCGACATTTTCAGTTTGCCGAGCTGGGGAGACGCGTTCGGGATCGTGTATGTCGAGGCGATGGCCCGTCGGAAGGTCGTGATCGGATGCAAAGGGTGGGGAGCAGCGGATATCATAACCGACGGCAAAGACGGGCTGCTTGTACCGGAGAAGAACCCTGAAGCGCTCGCCGCCTATTTCAAGGCCCTCATCGCCGATGCTGCACTTCGCGAACGACTGGCAGCTGCGGCGCGTCAGACCGCCGAGCGCTTCTCCTGGGAAATCAACGCCCGGCGCCTGTTGGATCTGATGGAAGTGGGCGGCTGCTCGAATATCAGCCCATCTTCACCCATCCTGAGCCATCCCAATACTGAGGCACATTGTCCGTCAGATTGAAGATCATCAGGCCGAGGGCCGGCGCGGCTTATCGCATCGCGCTCCGCCGTCGTCATCCTCGGCGGAAGCAGCCCGCCCGCCGTGCTGTCGAGATCGAGGATCGCGGAAGGATGAGCGGCGTTGCCGGTTCCGACGGCCACGGATCTGGTGAAGGACGCATCGCCGTCCTTGCTGATCCTCGCGCCCACCGTACCGGAATCGATGTTGCCGACGGTCCCGATCCGAAGGCCCGATCCGTCGTCGAAGCCGAACGCCGCCTTCGTCGACGAACCGCTGCCGGCGAGAATGTAGATCGCCTCGGATTGGTTGCCCAAAGTGCCAAAGTGGCCGTCGGCGCCGACCGCCCCGGCGGTCTTGAAGGAAAACAACATCTGTTGAGACGCGTCGGCGCGCTGGTAGACGACCGAACTGGACTGGCCGGAACTCTTGCCGCATTCGAAGACGACATGCGGATCCAGGCCGGTGGTCCGCGTCGACGCCACCCGCAATTCGGAGACCGAGCTGTCGGCGCCGATCGCAAGCTTGTCCATTCGCACGGCGCCATCGGAGGCCGCCGCCGTCAGCGCACTCGTCCAGGTCGCGCCGTCCGGGGAGACCTTGAGGGAGAAATCGTCGTTGCCGGCAAGTCCCATTTCGGCCCGGCCGGCCCAACCGGTCTGGAACAGCACCGACCCGGTATCGGCCGCCGTCGCCTTGTTGAGCTTGAGCTGATGACCCTCTCCCTCATGGGTAAAGAGCGAGGCTTCGCTCGCCACCGCCAGCCGGTTGGAGGCATCGGCGCCTGTGTTGATGCCGACTGCCGGGAGATTCTGGCTGCCGCCGGCGCGGGCGCCGGTCACGGTCCATCCGCTATCGAGGAAGACGAGCAGTTCGGCTTCGTCGACGCACCAGCACAGCCAGCCGGCCTGCGGCGGAAAGAACAGCCAGCCGCCGTCCAGGAAGGCGGCGATTTCCCCGTCGTGGCCCGTAAAGTCGCCGCCGCCATCCGCGACGATCAGCCGGTTTCCCTCCGAGGGCAGGGCAGGCGGCTCCGACAGCCGGCGGGACGAGACGGTGAGGAAGACGAGCGCGTCCAGCGTGCGGATCGCCTCATTGTGAGTGACATGCTTCTGGGCCTGCGACGGCATGATATAGGGCAGTTGCAGAAGCTGGGTTTGCTCCATCGGATCACCTCAATATGTTGACGTGGCATCCTAGCCCATGGCGCGAGGGCGGAGGATTGCCAAATCGGAACATCTGTCCGCTGTGTCAGAATTTTTCATAAGAGATTCGATGTGAAAGCATTAAGTAAATGTTCTGAAATATTGTGCTACGCAACCTGCACATTATATCTTATATCGTACTAATATTACGACGTTTCATCAACCTATATTGAGTTCGCTGTCTACGCTATGATAACAATAAATATTGTATTTGATAGCAAGAATGACGAGGCGTCCATTTCAAAAAACGTAATTTTGACGTTTCTGTATATTTTTCCGGGTATTTTCTGCTTTAATTTTTGCATATTATGATCCGACTTGGCCGTCGCCCTCGGCGTTCCTATTCTTCAACTCGATGTTCAAATGCTTCAATATTCATTCTTACCGGGGCAAGTAAAACATTGCCGGGCAGATCGACAGAGTCTGATCACTAACTCGATCATACGCGGTTCTTATCGTGATGTGCATAGTGAATCCGTTTATAGTGCCGCGCAGCGGGATCGTAGGGTTGTTTAGTTTTCTTGTCCCATTTGGAATGGCAATCTATTATTTCGAATCATGTGTTAAAAAATATGCGAAAAGAATATAGTGTATGCAAATTTAATGTATTTTATGTTGTGGTTGCTCTGTACGTCGCGTATACTTGGTCGGGGTTCGGGCGGCTAACAATTGGTATGTTTATTCTTATACCAACTCTAATTGCCAGTACTTACCGGGACATCGGCGTGCGGTCTTGGCAAGCAATAATTCTGGCTGTTCCGGCTCTGCTTCTTGCAAATTATTCGCGGCGAGGTGAGGCGGGTTTGGATAGCATGCATGCCGGCAGTGCGGCCCATCATCTGGAGCTTACGATGGAGATGGCTGAGAGAGCGCGATATTTCGAATCTGACTGGAGAGAATATTTTTCCCAGTGGATTTTTTCTTTATGAACTGGTTCCCGCGCGATCTCTGGCAGGAAAAGCCGGTCGGCATAGGTTACTACTTTGTGGACGAGTGGATCGGTCGGACGGGTTACGGAGAGGGATATAACATATCTCTAGGATTTATCGGGGAGATTATCTTATTATCTAGGATATTATGCTTGGGTAGGAATATTGGTATCTTTATTTTCGGTTATTATTTTTAGGAAGTATCTATATAATATTTCGAAGGGCTATGCGACGCCGTTGGTGATTTTCGATGTCAGTCTCCTCAACTATGCGTGGGGTGGATTCGGTAGCTTCGGATCCCGAGCGTGGTTCCTGCTCATTCCTGTTCTACTAACGATCCGGTTTAGAGGCCTCCGAAATTCAAGGATAGCTGGACTTCGCGAGAGGGATGAACGGAAGCCGCACTCTTGGCTGATCCTGTCTATTTCTGGCAGCGGATCGTCTCGCCTCATATGGCGGGTCTCGCCGCTGCGATGGCGGCCGCCGGGCGCGATGTCACCTATGTGGCCGAACGGACGCTGTCGGCGGATCGTGCCGCGCAGGGCTGGCAAGTCCCTTCGCTGGGGCAGGCGAAACTGGAACTCGCGCCCGATGAGGCGGCGGTTCGCCGCCTGGTCAAGGCCGCCCCTGCCGAGAGCGTGCATATCTGTCAGGGGCTGCGGAATAACCAACTGGTTGGGATCGCGCAGAGCGCTCTGGCGAGCCGTGGCTTGCGGCAGTGGGTGATCATGGAGACGGTCGATGATCGCGGCTGGCGGGGCGTGGTGAAGAGGCTGGAATATCGGCGCCTGCTCCGGCAATGGTCACCTCGCCTGGAAGGCATACCTGGCGACCGGGCACAGGACGCGGGACTGGCTGATCCGACTGGGCATGCCGCAGGAGAAGGTCTATTCGTTCGCCTACTTCTGCCTGAGAGCCGCCCCGAGCCCCGGCGGGTCGAGAGGAGGGCGACCCCTTTCGCCTCCTGTTTGTCGGCCAGTTCATCCCCCGCAAAGGGCTGGATCTGCTGGTCCGGGTCCTGGCCGAACCCGTGCTTCCAAACGTGACCCTGACGGTCGTCGGTTCCGGGCCATTGGAGAATGATCTGCGAACAGAGGCGCAGACGAAGCTGGGGGCGAGCCTGAATTGGCTGGGCCGGCGCCCGCAATCCGATATCCCGTCCCTGATGGCGGGTGCGGATTGTCTCGTTCTGCCGAGCGATTTCGACGGCTGGGGTGCGGTGGTCTCGGAGGCTCTGATGGTCGGAACGCCCGTGATCTGCTCCGACGGATGCGGCGCCGCCGGTGTCGTGCGCGCGAGCGGCGTCGGCGGTGTTTTCCCATCAGGAGACGCGGACGCGCTCAAACAGCGGATCGCGACAATGATCGCCTCGGCCGCCAAACATCCGAGGCGCGGCGAAACTCGCGCAATGGGCCCAATGTTTGGGGGCCGAGGCCGGCGCGGCCTATCTTCAACGCAATCACGGATTGCGCGAATGGGGATGCTAGAATGCCTGCGGCACCTTGGGACGAAGCGAGATGACTAGGCCGGTTGTACTGACGTTTAGCCGTTACTTTCTGCCCGGCTATAAGGGTGGAGGCCCGATACGGACGATCGCAAATATGGCCGAGGCGCTGGGCGATGAGATCGACTTCCGGATAGTTACCTCCGACAGGGACGCAAGGGATATCTCGGCGTATCCAAACGTCGAAGTAGATAAGTGGAATGATGTCGGCAAGGCGCAGGTGCTATACCTTTCGCCACGCTCCAAGAATCTATCGAACATCAGCAATATTTTGAAAAATATCCGCTACGATGTCTTGTGTCTAAACAGCTTTTTTGATCCCGATTTTACCATCAAGCCTTTGTTGGTGCGGTTCTAATCGCCGGTTAAAGCGTCAGCGGTGCGTCCGGCGCCTCGCGGAGAATTCTCTGATGGGGCTTTGGCGATAAAGCCTCGAAAGAAACAGGCCTATCTCCACCTCTCAAAAACTGTCGGCCTGTTCAAAGGGGTGGTTTGGCAGGCTTCGAGCGAGCACGAAAAGAATGACATCAAGAAAATAATCGGAGAAAGCGAGAAGAAAATATTTTTGGCTCTGATATATCCTCAGGAAAAGTTCCTGCCGATGTTTACAAGCCCCGTCCGCTGGGCGCGCCATTGCGCATCTGTTTCCTGTCACGTATTTCGCCTATGAAAAATCTGGATTATGCTTTAAAAGTTTTGAATCAGTAAAAAAAGACGTAATTTTCAATATTTTTGGACCTGTCCGGGACAAGCAATATTGGGTCCTATCAAGAACGTCATAGAAGGCATGCCAGAAAATATCAGCGTGAGTTACTGTGGGAGCGTAGAGCCGAGTGCGGTACAGGAAACCATTTCTGGCATGATTTTTCTTTCTTCCAACGCGAGGCGAAAATTTTGGGCATGTTATTCTGGAAGCTCTAGGAGCCGGTGTTCCCATTTTGATTGCTGACACGACGCCTTGGCGTGATCTTGAGGAGAAGAACGTTGGATGGGCTTTGCCTCTGGCCAACAAGACGGATTTCGCTGAAATAATCGAAAAACTCGTTGAAATGCCCCAAAGGCTTCTGCTGGAAAAACGTCAGATGGCGCTGCGGTACGCTTCGATGCGACAGGTGCCGGGCGATACTTTAGAGGAAAACCGGCGATTGTTCGTAAGCTAGTAGGCAACAAGAAGCATCGCTTGTATTTGAGCTACACTGGAAAGAGAAGCATGATGCCGGCGATCCGTTTGACATGAAACAGGTCCTTCAATCGCTGCGGTCCGGCGTCACGGAAGTGGCCGAGGCGCCGTGCCCGGCGGCGGGGCGGGGGCAGGTGCTGATCCGCTCGTCGCGCACGCTGGTCTCGGCCGGCACCGAGCGCATGCTGGTCGAATTCGGCAGGGCCGGACTTGTCGACAAGGCGCGCCAGCAGCCGGACAAGGTCCGGCAGGTGCTGGACAAGGTCGCGCACCGACGGCCTCCTGCCGACGCTGGAAGCCGTCTTCAACAAGCTCGATCAGCCGCTGCCGCTGGGCTACTGCAATGTCGGCACGGTGCTGGAGATCGGCGCGGGCGTGGCCGGCTTCGCCGCGGCGACCGCGTCGTCTCCAACGGCCGGCACGCCGAGATGGTGGCCGTGCCGCGCAACCTGGTCGCCCGCGTCCCCGATCAGGTCGACGACGAAGCGGCGGCGTTCACGGTGCTCGGCGCGATCGCGCTGCAGGGCATCCGCCTGGTCCAGCCGACGCTGGGCGAGGCGGTCGTCGTCACCGGCCTCGGGCTGATCGGCCTGCTGACGGTGCAGCTGCTGCGCGCCCACGGCTGCCGCGTGCTGGGCATCGACTTCGATCCGGCGAAGCTGGCGCTGGCCGAACGGTTCGGCGCCGAGACGGTCGACCTCGGCGCCGGCGACGATCCGGTCGCCGCAGCCGAGCGCTTCTCCCGCGGCCGCGGGGTCGATGCCGTGATCATCACCGCCTCCACCAAGAGCAGCGAGCCGGTGCACCAGGCCGCGCTGATGTGCCGCAAGCGCGGCCGCATCGTGCTGGTCGGCGTGACCGGGCTGGAGCTGTCCCGGGCCGACTTCTACGAGAAGGAACTGACCTTCCAGGTCTCCTGCTCCTACGGGCCGGGCCGCTACGATCCGGACTACGAGGAGAGGCGGCCACGACTATCCCGATCGGCTTCGTGCGCTGGACCGAGCAGCGCAACTTCGAGGCGGTGCTGGACATGCTGGCCGAGCGGCCGGCTCGACGTGAAGCCGCTGATCTCGCACCGCTTCGGGCTGGACGAGGCCGAGCAGGCCTATGAGGTCGTCGGCCGGATCGGAGCCCTCGCTCGGCATCCTGCTGGAATATCCGGAGGCGGAGGACAGGCCGAGGAGTCGATGCTGCGGAACAGGACGGTCCGGATCGCCGCGGCTCGGCAGCGGCGCGGACCCCGCCAGCGCGGTGCTCGGCTTCATCGGCTCCGGCAACTATGCCGGCGCCGTCCTCGATCCCGGCCTTCAAGCGGCACGGGCGCGCGACTCAAGACGGTGGCGTCCAGCGGCGGCGTCAGCGGGTCTGCATGCCGGCCGGAAGTTCGGCTTTGAGGAGACGACGACCGATGCCGACAGCCTGTTCGCCGATCCGGAACTGTCGGCCGTCGTCATCGCCACCCGGCACGACAGCCATGCCGATATGGTCTGCCGGGCGCTCGAGGCCGGGCAAGCACGTCTTCGTCGAAAAGCCACTTGGCGCTGACGCTGGACGAACTGGCGCGGATCGAGCAGGCGCTATGCGGCGCGCAGCGAGGCGGGCAGGCAACCTCTGCTGATGGTCGGCTTCAACCGGCGCTTTTCGCCGCTGACGAGGAAGATCGCCGATCTGCTGTCGCAGCGTCCGGCAGCCGAAGAGCTTCGTCATGACGGTCAATGCCGGCGCCATCCCGCCGGACCACTGGACGCAGGACCCGGAAACGGGCGGCGGCCGCATCGTCGGCGAGGCCTGCCACTTCATCGACCTGCTGCGCTTTCTCGCCGCGCAGTCCGATCGCCCGCTCGGCGATCTCGAGGATGCAGACGCCGACCGGCGACACCGCCACGATCCAGCTCGAGTTCGCCGACGGCTCGATCGGCACGGTGCATTACTTCGCCAACGGCAGCAAGGCGTTCCCCAAGGAGCGGCTGGAAGTCTTCGCGGCCGGCCGCATCCTGCAACTGGACAATTTCCGCCGCCTGACCGGCTATGGCTGGCCCGGCTTCCGGTCGATGCGTCTGATGGCGGCAGGACAAGGGGCAGCAGCGAATGCGCGGTGGCCTTCGTGCAGGTCGGTCGAGAGCGGCGGCGAGCCGCCCGATCGCCGTTCGAGGAAATGATGGAGGTCGGCCGGGTCTCCATCGAACTGGCTGGAGGAGGCTGAGCCGTGAGCGGAGGCGCGACGGATCGATATCATCGCCGGGGCGCGACCGAACTTCATGAAGATCGCGCCGATCATCAAGGCGCTGGAGGCACGGCGGCGCGGACGGCGGCGTCTTGGGCTATCGGCTGGTCCACACCGGCCAGCACTACGATGCGCGGATGTCCGGCGACTTCTTCGATCAGCTCGGCATTCCCGCAGCCGGATGTCAATCTGGAGGTCGGCTCCGGGCACGCAGGCCGAGCAGACCGGCGCGATCATGGCGCGCTACGAGACGTCTGCTGCTGGACGCGCGCGGCCGACGCTGCCTCGTCGTCGGCGACGTCACCTCGACGATGGCCTGCGCCATCACCGCGCAGAAGCTGCATGTTCCCGTCGCCCATGTGGAAGGCGGCATCCGCTCCGGCGACTGGCGGATGCCGGAAGAGATCAACCGAATGGCGACCGACGCCGTCACCAACTGGTTCTTCACGACCAGCGAGACGGCCAACGCCAATCTGCGCGCGCATGGGCGTCGGCGACGAGCGGATCTTCTTCGTCGGCAACACGATGATCGACACGTTGCTCGCCAATATGGAGCGTCTGCGTCCGCCGGCCGTTCTGGGACGAACTCGGTCTGGCGCCAGGAGAATATTTCGTCGTGACGTTGCACCGCCCGTCCAATGTCGACGAGGCCGACATTTCGCCCGGCTTCTCGCGACGATCGCGGAGGGCGCTCGCGGCAGGCCCGTGGTGTTCCCCGTCCATCCGCGGTCGCGCAAGACGCTCAGCGATATTGTCGGTCCGAGCGCGGCGATCCGTTTCGTCGACCCGCAGCCCTATCTCGAATTCAACTATCTGGTGCGCAACGCCAATGGCGGTCATCACCGATTCCGGCGGCATGACCGAGGAAACGACGGTGATGGGCGTGCCGTGCATGACGCTTGCGCGACACGACGGAACGGCCCGAGACCGTGACCATGGGCACCAACGAGGTGCTCGGGCACCGATCCCGCGGCGCTGGAGCAGGCGCTGGATCGGCTCTTCGCCGGGCAGCTGGAAGACCGGCGGCATTCCGGAGCGATGGGATGGCAAGGCCGGCGAACGGATCGTCGAAACGCTGGAAGCGCTGGTCCGAAGCAGACCATGCGGCGTTTGAGGACCGCACGGCTTTACTTCGACACGCTGCGTTATCTCCGTCCGGTGCAGATCACCGGACCGGATCCGCCGCCGATTGGTCCGGCCGCGGCCCGATCGCCGCCCGCCGCCGCCGCTGCGCGAGCGGACTGGGGACTGGACAGCGCCGATCGCGCGCGCGCCGACGCAAATCGGGCCCGACCGTTTTCGGTTCCTCAATCGCGATGGCGACCTCGCGCGCGGCTGGGACGATCCGGCAGCCGACAAGCTCTGGCGCTACAATCTTCACTATTTCGATGATCTGAACGCGGCCGGCGCTCAAGTGCGGTCGGCCTGGCACCACGACCTCATCGACCGATGGATCGCGGAGAATCCGCCGGGCGAGGGGACCGGATGGGAGCCCTATCCCGACCTCGCTGCGGATCGTGAACTGGATCAAATGGTCGCTGTCCGGTCAGACCCTGTCGCCGGCGGCCATCGCGAGCCTGGCGGTTCAGGCGCGCTGGCTCGCGGCCGACCTCGAACATCATCTGCTCGGCAACCATCTGTTCGCCAACGCCAAGGCGCTGGTCTTCGCTGGCCTCTATTTCGGAGGGCCGGAGGCCGAGACATGGCTGCGGAAGGGAACGGCGATACTGCGGCGCGAACTGGCTGAGCAGATCCTTCCCGACGGCGGCCAGTTCGAACGGTCGCCAATGTACCACGCGCTCGCTGTCGAGGACTGCCTGGATCTGGTCAACCTGTCGCGCAACTATGGCGCGGCACTGTCGGACCCGGTCCGGGCGCTTGCGGGGGACATCGAAGGACGGATCGGCGCGATGCGCCGCTGGCTCCTCAACCTGCAGCATCCTGACGACGATATCGCATTCTTCAACGATGCCGCGATCGGCATCGCTGCGACGGCGACGCAATTGGAAGCCTACGCGAGCGACCTCTGGGTTTCCGCATTCGCAGCCGCCTTCGGAAGGGCTGACGGATCTGCCGGAGAGCGGCTATATCCGCCTGCAGATTGGCGTGGCGGTTGCGTTGCTCGACGTCGCACCGATCGGTCCCGATTATCTGCCGGGCCACGCCCATGCCGACACGTTGAGCTTCGAACTGTCGGTTGCCGGTGAACGCCTGCTCGTCAATTCCGGAACATCTCTCTACGGCACGGGGCCCGAGCGCCTTCGCCAGCGTGGGACGCCCGCGCACAACACGGTCACGGTGGCAGGGCGGGATTCGTCGGAAGTCTGGTCGGGATTTCGCGTCGCGAGGCGAGCGCGTCCTTTCGGCCTGGAGGTCGAGGAGAGCGATGGCCGAATGACCGTCGCCTGCAGCCATGATGGCTATCGGCGCTTGTTCGGCCATCCGGTCCATCGGCGACGCTGGTCCATGAGTACGACAGGCATGAGGGTGATCGACGAGGTGCGAGGCGGCGCCCATCCGGCCGTCGCACGATTTCATTTCCATCCGTCGGTCGAGGTTCGGCTGAGTGCCAACGGAGAGGGCAGCGCTGGGCTGCGCTCGGGCCGCACGATCACCTTCTCCGCCGGGGCGGGTGCGTGGCTGGAGCCGTCGACCTGGCATCCCGAATTCGGGTCGTCGGTGCCGAATCGGTGTCTTGTCGTGCCTCTTTCCAGTGGACGGAGCGAAGTGGCCTTTTGTTGGGACGAAGGGTCCGCTAAGCAGCGGACCAACGCCTGAGGCCAAGACAGCCACGCCGGGAGGGCCGTTCTGCACATCCTTTTCCTCTCCGACAACTTCCCGCCCGAAGTGAATGCGCCGGCAAGCCGGACGTTCGAGCACTGCCGCGAATGGGTGCGGGCAGGTCATCGGGTGACGGTCATAACCTGCGTCCCGAACTTCCCGCATGGACGGGCGTTCGGAGGCTATCGCAACCGCCTGTGGCAGTCGGAGGTAATCGAAGGGATCAGGGTCATTCGTGTATGGTCTTTCATGGCCCGAAACGAAGGCTTCGTTCGCCGCATCCTCGACTATCTGAGCTACATGGTCTCCGCGACGCTGGCTGCGCCGATGGTTACGACAGGCCGATATCGTCATCGGCACATCGCCTCAATTCTTTACCGCTGTCGCGGCTTACATCGTCAGCCGTTACAAGCGCATTCCATTCGTGTTCGAACTGCGCGATCTTTGGCCGGAATCGATCCGCGCCGTGGGCGCCATGGAGCAGTCGCGACTTCTGGACTGGCTGGAGCGTCTGGAACTTTATCTTTATCGCAAGGCCGATCTCATCGTTTCGGTCACGCGCTCTTTTCGCGATGATCTCGATCGCCGCGGGATCGACCCCGCCAAGGTGGTGGTGATCACCAATGGCGTCGACGCCGAGCGCTTCCGTCCATCGCCCAAGGACGAAGCGTTGGTCGCGGAGCTTGGCCTGCGGGACAAGTTCGTCGCTGGCTACATCGGCACCCATGGCATGGCGCATGGTCTGGAGACCATTCTCGACGCGGCCAGTATCTTGCAGGCGACGCCTGGCGGAGAACGGTTTCGGTTCCTGCTGATCGGCGATGGCGCTTCGAAGGAGAAGTTGAAGGCGACGAGCAGGACGCTCGGACTGCACAACGTCCAGTTCATCGACACGGTGTCGAAAGACCAGATTGCCCGCTATTGGTCACTTCTCGATACGTCGATCATCCATCTGAGGAAAAATGATCTCTTCAAGACCGTAATTCCCTCCAAGCTCTTCGAATGCATGGCGATGGGGATTCCGGTCTTGCACGGGGTCGAGGGAGAATCCGCACAGATCGTCGCCGACGAGGCGGTTGGATTGACATTCGAGCCGGAAGATCCGCAAGCGCTCGTTGCCGCGATGCAGCGATTGAGCGACGATGACGCTCTCCGCTCAAGCCTTTCGGAGGCTGGCCGGCGCGGGGCCAGCCACTATGATCGCAAAGCGCTCGCGCGCCAAATGCTTGAAGACGTCGAGGGATTGTTCGTCGTACTGGGGCCAGGCTCAAATGAAGCGTGTGCTCGTCTGTCTGCGTCAAATTCGCAACACTATTTCCAGTTAGGCGGCAGCGGTTCAAACGAGGGTGCATTCGGCGGTAGGCCGAGCAATGTTCGCGTCTGAGTCGCTTGTGCGGCGGTGATTAATTCGTTTTCTTGCAGATGGAACAAGACGACGGTGGGGATATAGGCCCTTCTCGCGCGGGCGGGCCGAGCTGGGGGCGGCGGGATGCTTAACAGAAACGTCATGAGCGTAGCGCATGCGGGCCCCGGTCTGCCCGCCGAGGCGAGGCTATGGCCACCAATTCTACGGCTCGGAGGTGGAAGAGGACAAGGGGATCAATCTCCTGGCCCTGTTGGGCTATGCGGTTCGCTGGCGTTGGTTCATCGGCATGTCTCTGCTTGTCGGCCTGCTGCTCGGACTGAGCTATTCCATCATCGCGCCGAAAATGTACCAGGCGACCGCCCGTCTCGAACTGACGATGCCGACCGCGAAGGTCTTGCAGGACATGGAACTGACGGACAGTTCCAGCGATTTGCGCGCCATCATGACCGCGATGGAGCGAATCAAGAGCCGGAGCATCGCGCAGC
Source organism: uncultured Alphaproteobacteria bacterium (assembly GCA_963773525.1). Taxonomy (GTDB): domain Bacteria; phylum Pseudomonadota; class Alphaproteobacteria; order Rhizobiales; family Rhizobiaceae; genus Notoacmeibacter. The sequence goes on from CAVZBM010000004.1 coordinate 222,536, forward strand.
GCGTGGTGTCCGATCTCGATCTCGCCCAGAACGACCGATTTCTGGCATTGCGGGCAGGGCTGAGCCTTTCCAACATCCTGGAACGCGCCTTCGGGGTCGGCGGGTTTGATCCTTCCTCGCTGACTGTCGATCAGCGGGAAAACATGGCTGTTGCCAAGGTCCAGGACCTGATCACGCCGATCGAGCGTCGGAACACCAGCATCATCTACGTGCAGATCCACTTTCCGGACGCCGAACTGGCTGCGGCCATCGCGAACGCCACCGCCCGCGCCTATATCGACCAGGGCGTCGATATCGGCTCGCAGACCTCCGACCTGGCCCGCAATTTCATCACCGAACAGGTGCGGAATGTGAAGGCGAAGCTCGAGGCGTCCGAGAAGGCGCTTCTGGAATACGCCAAGACCCAGAACATCACACTGACCGGCGACGATGAATCGTTGGTCGCGAAGAACATCGGCGCCCTGAACGAATCGCTGTCGAAGGTCATTCAGGAGCGATTGACGCTCAGTCGAAAAGTCGAGCAGTTGAATGAGGGGCTGGCAAAGTACCTACCGGAGATCATTGAAAGCGAGGCGCTCAGCAATCTGCGCACCAAGATTTCGACGCTCAAGGCCGAATACCGCGAAAAGCTGACGACCTATAAGCCGGCGTTTCCGATCATGCAGAATCTTGCAAGTCAGATCGATGAGATGCAGCGCCAGCTCGACGCCGGGATCGAGGGGCTGGCCCAGTCGATCCGCGGCGAATACGCAACAGCCCTCGATCGCGAGGCCGATTTGAAGGCAAAGCTCAGCGAGCTAGAGGATGAGCAGCGGACCTTCCAGGACAAGAAGGTCCAGTACACGATCCTCAAGCGCGAGGTCGATTCCAATCGCTCTCAATATGAGAGCCTGATCGGCAAGCTGAACGATATCGGCGTCGGCTCTAATCTGCAGTCCCGCAAGGCCGAGATCATCGAGGCGGCGACCGTGCCCGGGCGCCCCTTATGCGCCGCGTCGTCTCATCAACATCCTGATCGCTCTTGTCGTCTCCGCAGCGGTCGCCGCGGCCGTGATCTTCTTCATCGAATTGGTCAACAACAAGTTCATGACCCCTGACCAGGTCGAGAAGGAATTGAACGTGCCGATCCTTGGCGTCATTCCGTTGATGAGCGAGAACGACCCTGCGACATCCGATTTCAATTCGCCCACATCGGCCGTTTCAGAGGCCTTCCGATCGCTCAGGACAGCCTTGTCCTTCTCCGGTGCGAACGGCACGCCGCGCACGCTGGCCGATGACCTCGACGGCACCGTCTGAAGGCAAGTCGACCGTGGCCAACAAATTGGCGCACGACTTCGCTGCGCTGGGCGTCCGGACCCTGATCATCGATACCGACATGCGCCGGCCGAACCAGCACCGCCTGTTCGGCACCGACAACATCATCGGCCTTTCCAATCTCTTGACGGGCACGCTGGACCAGGAAAGCGCCGCGAAGATTTTCCGCGAGACCGACGATCCCCGTCTGCGACTGATGACGGCGGGAACGGTTCCCCCAAATCCGGTCGATCTTCTCGTTTCGCCGCGCATGGGCAAACTGCTTGCCGCGCTGGGCGATCGGTTCGAACTCATCATCTTCGACTGCCCCCCGGTGATGGGCCTTTCCGACGCACCAGTCGTTTCGCGCTTTGCGGAAGGCACCATCATGGTCGTCTCGCAAAAGCAGGTCGCGCGGAAATCGGCGGTGCATGCGGCGGAACGGATACGCCGTGCAGGCGGCCAGCTGATCGGCGCGGTCTTCAACAAGTTCGACGCGGGTCTGACGGACGGCTACTCCGGTTATCGCTATATGTCGTACGATTACTATAGCTACTCCGGCTCCGGCGGTTCCGACGAACTGCTCGGCTACGAGCAGCCGGCGTCTCAGCACGGACAAGCCGAACGATGCGAAGCCGAAGACACTATGATACGATACTTGATCGGCTTCCGCCGGGCTGGTTCTGCTATCCGCGATCGCCTGGAACGGGCTGAGTGACGGTCTGGCGGCGACGACGCCTGCGCAGGCGCTTGCAGTCGATCCCTACAATGAAGAGGCGGCGATCAGCATCATTCGGTCGAGCGCCGAACGTCTCGGATCATCCGATGCGGCCCGTGCCACTCATAATCGCGATCGCGACGAGTGCGGCCAGGGTCGATCCGCTGGAGAGCCGCTTTCCTTCAAGCGCTGCGGTCGCCTATCTCTACGAGGACGAGGCCGAACAGGCGATCGATCTGGCGGCGGCGGCCCTCAGCCTCGACAGGACCGATCGCCTGGCCGCCAACATCACTGCGGCAAATCTGCTGCAGAAGGGCGAATATCAAGCGGCGGTAAATGTCGTTTCTGACGCCCTTCGCCGAAATCCCGGATTCGACGCAGTCGATGGTCAGCCTGCTTCAAGACTTTGAGCACGACGGAGGCGAGGACGCAATGCGTTGGGCGAGGCCCTGAGGGAAAATCCCGGCCTGGGCCGGGCGAGCGATCCGCGCCCTCGCAAAGGAAGATCAGGGCTATGAATTGGTTTATCAGTTATTGTCCGAGGGCAATGGCGGGGTCCGCGACAGCCTCGCCGACCGCGAGATTTCCCAGCCAATTCGTGCGCCATGGAAAATATGCGCTCGGCTATCGGCATTTCCTGCAGTCCCGATCCGGCGACGCAGGAGGTTGGTTATATCTACAATGCCCGATTTGAAAGATGAGCCGACTGGCTTTCCCTGGGACTGGAAGCTGCGCAGCACGACCGATGCGACCGTAACGAGGACCGACCACTCCGAACCCTTCGTCGAGGTGGGGTTCCGGGACAAGCCGGTGAGGGAGATCGGCTTCTCATCAATTCATTCCCGTTCCTCCCGGCGCCGCTCGTCCTTGAAGTCGATGCCAGGGCCATGCGCATGGAGGCCGGCAAGCCATTGGAGCTTCGTCTCGATTGCCTGGAGCCGCGCCGTGTCGGTCTCGCCGCGGTCGAAATTCCCGAGGGCACCTATGACTGGACGAAAATCGAGACCGAGATCGACAATCCGGCGCCATCCTGCCGCTACGGCCGGATCTATCTGTCCGGAAACAGTGTTCGCGGGAGTTTCAACACGCGCTATAGCGGCAAGATCGAGCGTCCGGCGGGTTGAACTGAACAGGACGGCCGGTTGAACATTCCTGACCAGCGCAAGAACATTCTTGGCGCAGCCACGCTCTGCGCGCTCCTTCTGGGCGGCGGGACGGCGGCCCATCTCGTCGTCGATTCGTCCTTCAGGCGATCATCGTAGCCGCCAGCCTGGCGACACTGTTGCTGTCACGTGACACGCCCCTCAGATCCGCCGCCGTCTGGTTCGGTTTGGCCGCCACGGCCTTGTGCCTTCTCCAACTCGTGCCGCTGCCGCGCGAGATCGCGGCCCTCGGGCGCATGGAGTTGTTCGAAAGGGGGCGCTTCGGCCTGGCGCTGCAAGATTGGATCCGATTTCGCTGAACGTCGGTCGCACGATCGACGGCCTGCTATGGGTGGCGTCCTTGACGGCCTACGCGGCAGCGCTGGCATCTCTTGAGCGAGGCGAGTTGGATACACTGGCGCAGTACGTCCTGGTCGGTGTTTTTCTCAATGTCCTCTTCGCCCTGATGGTGTTCGCGGCCGTCTCCGAGAAAGGATCTGGATCTCTTCGGCTACCAGGCCTCCGCCGGCATCTTCGCGAACCGCAACCATTTCGGCACACTGGTTTTCTCCACCGTGGTGCTGGCGGTCTACTATCTGCTGCGCCGTGGGATGCTTCTCCTGGCGTTCATCTACTGTCTCGTGGCTTTGACCGCTCTCTTTGCGACCGCATCCCAGGCCGCCGCTTTGGTCGGCACGGCGGTCGTCGTCCTTGGAGTGATGCTGATCTTTGCCCGCCAGAAGTCGGTCCGTATCGGGCTGGTGCTGGGGATCGTCGTCTGCTGTCTCGGCTATTTGGGACTTGCAAAGCGTTACGCGAGCGAAGCACTGGAGATCGACACGATCCGCGCCGAGGCGTTCGGCACGACAATGCGCGCAGCGCTCGATAATCTGCCCTTTGGCACGGGCTTCGGAAGTTTCATCAACGTCTACAAAGTCTATGAGACGGTGATTCACGCCGTTCAGATCAATCACGCGCACAATGATTATCTGGAGGTCGCCCTGGAAGGCGGTCTTCTCGGCATTCTTATTCTGGCGGCGTTTCTGATTTATATTGCGCGTCTTTTCATGGGCGCCCGCCGCGAGACGCTTCCGCCCCTGATCGGCCTGCTCGCGATCCTGCTTCACTCGCTTTTGGACTATCCTCTGCGAACGTTCGCGATCTCCGTCCTGGCGACCTTCATGCTGCTGTTGGCGGAGCGGCGGGAGCCGGATGGTCAGCGAAAGGGTGTGGACAGCCGCGAATCAGCCTATGGTGGCAAGGGGAACGGACCAATCAGGAGTGGCCGAAGGCGGCGCACTCCAAGAAATCGATTGGTCGGACGGGATGTAGCTTAAGAAAGTTTTTACCAAATTCTGCGGAGTGTGGGATAGCTTCGATCATGGCAGTGTGCGTTGTTGGCTGCACAGACCGGATTCAGTAGGACAACGTCGTGTATAGGGACGCCAATTGGCTTTCTGTCAGGCTCGGATCGAAAAGCCAGGGCAGGAACGCCGGAGATAAGGTGAACACATGCTTTTAGAACGTCTCATTCTGGGTGTAGCGGCCATCGCGCTGCCGCTGAACGCGGCAGCGGCGGCCGACTGCTCCTGCCTTTCCTCGGGGGGAGTTGCCGTCTCCAACGTGCAGGGGGACGTTCGTATGGCCGGCCGGAACGGCTTCGCCAGCGTCCGTCCGGGTACGGCACTGACGGCGGGCGCCCGCCTTTCCACCGGAGCGGGTGGCACGGCGAATATTGCCGGCGGCGGATGCAATCTCGCTGTCGCTCCGAACACCGACGTCGACGTTCTACCAGCCGCGAAGGGCGGCCTTTGCCTGGCCGCCGCCTCTGCTTGGGCGTTCCGCAGATCGATAAGCAGGCCGCTTACGGGCAGACGCTCAACAACGTTCCGCCGCTGCCGCTGCTCGTGATTGGTGGCAGCAATCATTCTGGCGGGTGTCGGCGCGGCCTTTCTGGAAGGCGACAACAACGCAAGCGACTAGATCGGAGCTTGTCGCGATCGAAAGCCTGACGAGGGGCGGCCAGGTCTTCCTGTCGCCCTTTTTTTCGTGCTTGCCCTTGGCCCATGATTGATCTGCACAGCCATATCCTGCCCGGTCTCGACGACGGCTCTCCCGATATCGAGACATCATTGGCGATGGCGCGCATGGCGGTGTCCGACGGCATCAGGGCGATGGCGTGCACGCCGCACCGCACGCCCGGCCTCTACGACACCTCGCCCGAGCAGATACGGCAGGCGCTGACTAGCTTTCGCGACCACCTCCACGAAGCTGATATCGATCTGACGATCTGTGGCGGGTCGGACATCCATATCTGTCCCGAATTGCCGCGAGCTTCTCGCCGAGCAGCCGGATTACCGGCTGGCGCGGACGGATTATTTCCTCTTCGAGCCGCCGCACCAGAACCTTCCGCCGAAGCTCGTCGATCTTGCCGAGAAGGTGAGGGCTGCGGGCTTCAGGCCGATCCTGACCCATCCGGAACGGCTTCGCTGGGTGTCGCGGCACTATGATGTGTTCGAAAACCTGATCAGGGCCGGATGCCTGGTGCAGGTGACAGGCGGAGCGGTGGAAGGGTCGCTTCGGCGGTGAGGCGAAGACGCTGGCGTGGCGAATGCTGGAAGAGGGGCGGGTCGACATCATTGCGTCCGACGCGCATAATCTGACCTCGCGGCCGCCATGCCTGTCCGGCGCGGCATCACTGATCGCCGACGCGTTCGGCGAAGAGGAAATGTGGCAGATGACGGTTGAGCGGCCGGCACTTATCCTTCAGAACCAGCCCTTGGAACCGGTCGGTCTTTCGCCGCGCGCATCTGTGAAGGTGGAAAGCGCGGCGGCGTGGCTCGAAATCGCCGCGCCGGCTCTGGCGACGGCTTTTACGTTAGGGAAAAGTCGGGTGTTTCAATCGATCGCGTCACGTCTTCTCGCCCTCCTCGGTCTGTGCCTGTGGCTGGCGGCCTGCAACAGCGCAACGCTGCCGGCGGGGAATTCGCTTGCGGTCCGACGCCCGGGCCGGCGAAAGCGGTGAGGGCGATGCAGGTCGTGTCCCAGTTGCCGCCTCCACCGGCATCGCCATCTGGGGAGCAGCCGCTCGCGCCAACGACATCCTGGAGATCGATGTCTTTCAGGTCGACGAACTCGATCGGACCGTTCAGGTCAGCGCCAACGGATTGATTTCCCTGCCGCTGATCAGGCGAGGTCAAGGCGGCGGGCCAAAGTGCGCGCGAACTCGGAACCTCGATCGCGGCGGCCTATGGCCGGACCTATCTGCAAAACCCTCAGGTCAGCGTCTTCGTGAAGTCATCCTCTGCGCAGAAGGTCACGGTGGATGGAGAAGTGAAGAAGCCCGGCGTCTTCGACGCCGTCCTGCAGTCCTCACTTGACAGGTGTCGTCGCTCAGGCGGGCGGACTGACCGAGATCGCTGACAGCGGCAAGGTCTACGTGTTCCGCGACACGGGCAGAGGGCGCGTGGTCGCCAACTATCTCGCTGAAGGCGATCCGGCAAGGGAAGCAGCGGGATCCGCGCCTCTACGGCGGTGATGTGGTCGTTGTCTTCGCATCGGGCGGCCGAGGTCGCGCTCAAGAACCTCAAGGAAGCTCTCGGTGTCGCGACAAGCGGCGTACGGGGCGTCAGCGAGCGGAGTGCCACTCATCCAGTAGCGAATGAAGCCGAGACCGGTCTGGCGCGGACGGATGTCCGCGCTGGCAGCCCGTGCTGGGTGGCCGAGGTCAGGCTGGTGCTCACGGCCCTCGCCAAGGCTGGCTGTCGCCAGGCCTCTCGGCTGCCGTCTCCTCCAATCCGCCCTGCCATGGACCAAAAGCGACGCGAGCCACGACCCGATGCTGACCGCCTGCGAAAAGGGACAAAACCGGTCACCTGCAGGGCGGCCGAAAATCAGTGCCGGTCGACTATGTTCGCCGTCCTGAGACGGATTGCTCCGATCGATTTGAAGGTGTTTTCCTTTGACAGGCGCTTCGGCCCCGGTGTACAAATTCACAGTGTGAGTAGAAGCGCTCCAGTCCCCTCGAACACTGCTTGGGGGAGATAATTGCTCACTCGTTGGATCGCCAATGAGTTGGGCTGCGCAAGATGACACGTCACTCCCAGCTCATAGGCATCGGAAACGGGCGGCCATGTTCGCTGCGAGGTCTCCTTGGCATCCGAGAGACCTGCCGAGCTCGTATGAACAGGTCCTGAGAGTCCGCCCCCGGGAAGCGCATCCGTGGGCAATGGGAGGAACACATGCGTTCACTGCTTGCAGTATTCGTCGCAATTTCGACTGCCGCTTTTGCCACTATGGCCGCGGCGCAGGACCTTACCAAGGTTCGTTTTATCCACGAATGGCGTTTTGAAGGCCATGTCGCGCCGTTCCTCGTGGCGCTCGACAAGGGCTACTACAAGGATGAAGGCCTCGACGTGACCATCGATCCCGGGACCGGCAGCCTCGACGGCATCAACCGGATCGCATCGGGCGTCTATGACATGGGCCAGATGGATATCAATGCGTTGATCAAGTATCGCGACAGCGCCACCGCCGAGAAGATCAAGGCGGTTCTGGTCACCTACAACAAGCCGCCTTTCGCCATACTCACCCTGAAGAAGAATGGCATTTCGGAGCCCAAGGACCTCGAGGGCAAGATCCTCGGAGCGCCGGCCGCGGACGCCGCATACTCGCACTGGCCGATATTCGCCAAGATCAATGGGATCGACTCGTCCACGATGACGATCGAGAATGTCGGTTTTCCGGTTCGCGAGACGCTTCTGGCGCAAGGCCAGGTCGACGCGGTGACGGCGTTTATCAGCAACATTCTGGCGCTCAAGGCGATGGGCATACCCGACGAACAGACCGTCGGCATGATGATGGCCGACTATGGCGTCGATCTCTATGGCAGCGCCGTGATGGCCAGCCCCACCTTCCTCAAAGAGCACCCGGATGCCGTGAAGGGCTTCGTGCGCGCCACGATCCGCGGCTTTCAGGACGCCCACAGCGATCCGGAAGGCGCGATGGACAGTGTCATGAAGCACAATCCGATCGCCAAGCGCGACATCGAGCTCGATCGTCTCAAGCTGGTGGCGGCGCAGTGCTATTTCACCGACAATGTGAAGAAGAATGGCTTCGGCACCGTCGACATGAAGCGCCTGGCGAATTCCATCGATCAGCTTGCCACGACGTTCGAGTTCGAGAACCGGCCGACGGCCGAGGATGTCTATACGGACGAGTTCCTTCCGTCCGCTGAAGACCGGATGATCAACTAGTCCGACCGGAAGGGGAGAGGCGCGAATGCCCTTTCCCCTTCGCCCCTCGACAGCAAGGCACTGAACCATGGCCACCACCGACATCGCCTCCACCAACGCCGCCCCGGTCCGCCGACAGATCGACTGGGAGTGGCATCTGGAAAACATCGCATCGCCGGTCCTTTTCACCATCGCCCTTTTTGTCGTCTGGGAAGCGGCGGTTCGGCTGTTCAGCATTCCGGAAACGATCTTGCCGACCGCGTCCGCCACTTTGTCGGCACTGTGGGAGTACCGTGCGGTCGTCTTCGACAACATGATCGTGACCTTGTGGACCACGATGGTGGGCTTCGCGCTTGCGATCGTGATCGGCCTCCTTCTGGGCGTCGCGGTCGGTTGGCATCGCGCGGTCTATTCCGCCGTCTATCCGGCGCTGATCGCGTTCAATTCGATCCCCAAGGTTGCCGTGGTGCCGATCCTGATCCTCTGGTTCGGCCTTGGCACGATGCCGGCAATACTCACGGCGTTCCTGATCTCGTTCTTCCCGATCGTGGTGAACGTGGCGACCGGGCTTGCGACCGTCGAACCTGAACTCGAGGACGTGCTTCGCGCCCTTGGCGCCAAGAAGCTCGTCGTGATGACAAAGGTGGGCATTCCGCGCTCACTGCCGCATTTCTTCGGCTCGTTGAAGGTTGCGATTACCCTGGCCTTCATCGGCGCGGTCGTGGCCGAGACGGCGGGCGCCAGCGCCGGACTGGGGAAGCTGATGCTCGACGCGCAGGCCGCCTTCCAGGTGCCGATCGTGTTCGCTGCGCTTCTGGTGCTGTCGGCACTGGGCATTCTGCTCTACGCCGCCACCGCGCTGATCGAGCATCGCTACACAGGCTGGGCACATCGTTCACAAAATCGTTGACCGCACACCCGGCCGGGGACGGCGTGAGGGATGACAGGAGAAGAGGCATGACACTTCTGTGGAGTGAGACCGTACCCGAAGACCGCGAAAACGCGGTGCAGAAACTGTCGCGCCGACAGGCCGAGGCCGTCGTCGGCCAGCCGCGCGCCGATTTCGTCACCATTGACGACGTGACCCTGGCTTATGGCGGACTCGGCGGCGTCACCGCCGTCGAGAACCTGACCATGTCGGTGCGGCAGGGTGAGTTTGCCGCCGTGGTGGGACCTTCGGGCTGCGGCAAGTCGACCCTGATGAAGCTGACCACCGGTCTGGTCGTGCCGCAGCTCGGGCGCATCACCGTCGATGGCCAGCAGGTCAAGGGGCCGATCAACATTGTCGGCATGGCCTTTCAGAATCCGTCGCTGCTGCCATGGCGCACCACGCTCGACAACATCATGCTGCCGCTCGAGATCGTGTCGCCGCATGCCGAGCGTCTGCGCAAGAACAAGGCCGAGTATATCGACCGCGCCGAGAGGATGCTCGAACTCGTCGGCCTTGGCGGCTTCGGCTCCAGCTTTCCATGGCAGCTATCGGGCGGAATGCAACAGCGCGCGAATTTGTGTCGCGCACTGATTCACGAGCCCGGCCTATTGATGCTCGACGAACCTTTCGGCGCGCTCGATGCGTTCACGCGTGAGGAGTTGTGGGGAGTCATCCGGGACCTACACCAGCGGGAAGGTTTCACCGTCGTTCTGGTCACGCATGATCTGCGCGAAGCGGCATATCTTGCCGACCGTGTATTCGTCATGAGCGCGCGGCCCGGGAAGGTGGTGCTCGAGCGGGAGATCGACTTCGAGCGGCCGCGACCGATCGACCTCACCTACACCGCGCCGTTCAACGACGTGGTGCACGAGCTGCGCGAGCAGATTGCGCAGGCGAGGGCGGACACTCCGCCTATCGGCAAGAAGACCTAGCTGCGGCTGGGCGTCTCGGATCCGGTGTCGCGACGCCGGATGGTTCTGGTTGCGCCGCGAGGCGTGGGGTTTCGGAGACGATCCGAGGCGATGCCCGGTGTTGACGTAAAGAAACTTATGTAACTATCTGAAATGAAAACAATAATCGTGATTTTTGGGGTTTCCTTCTTAATCGAGATCGGTTAGAAAACTCCCATTGTCAGTAGAAGCAACACGCCGTGTTTCGGTCGCGCGATGCGCGAAAAATCCGGTCGGGAATTGCTGGCAAGATCACACGATCTGCGCCCGACGACGTTTCTGACAGAATTTACGACAGAGAAATTGTTGGGCGCGTGGTTTCGCCGTGCGCGCACTCCGTGATGGCGGGACATTGCCAAACCTGGAGACAACCGATGATTATCGACATTAGCTGCTATCCCACCAAGCTGGTTGACTTGGCATGGCGGCATGACGGCGACCCGTTCACGGGCGAGCGGCTGCTCAAGATGATGGACGGGCCGTACTATGTGAACGGCAAGCCGCGCCGCATCGACAAGGCCTTCATCCAGCCGCCGCAGGGCAATACCATCTACACGGATGGCCATGGCGACCTGACCGGCAAGGAAGCGATTCGGGACTACATGTCCTACACTGTGGAACTGGTCCAGAAATATCCCGACCGCTTCCTCGGCTGCTTCGTCTACAACCCCCGCTACGGCCCCCAGAACGGGGCTGACGAGATCGAGCGGCACGCCAAGGAATACGGCTTCAAGATGGTGCAGTTGCAGGCCAACATGCACGCCTACCGGCCGGACCGCGCACTCGACTGGCTGCGCCCGGCGATGCGGAAATGCGCCGAGCTCGGCCTTATGGTGAAGGTTCACACCGGCGACGGCCCGTACTCGATCCCGACCGAGTTCTACCCGATCATCCGCGAATTCCCGGAAGTGAACTTCATCCTGGCGCATTTCGGCGTGCAGACCGGCGGTGTCTACGTGTTCGAGCCGTTCCAGATGGCGATGGATGCGCCAAACATCTACGTCGAATCCGGCTGGTGCCTGCAATCGCGCATCGTCGAATTCGCCAAGGAATTGCCGAAACACAAAATTCTCTTCGGCACCGACACGCCGCCGAACGAGCCAGGCATGTGGCTGCGCCTTCTCGAGGTGCTGTGCCACGAGCCGCCGCAAGGGCTGAACCTCGATGAGGATACGCTCGAAGACTACTTCGGCAACAACATGGCGCGGATGATCGGGCTCGATCCCACGCCTCCGCCCCGGACGCTCGAGGAGGCCAAGGCGCGCCTCAAGGGCGACCAACCCGCACTTCAGACGGCCTAGCCGTCCGGCGAAATCCTCCAGACACCTCGGAGAGAAGAATGATTATCGACACACATCTGCACCCGACCAACCTGGTCGACGAGGCGTGGCGCCACACCGGTACGCCGTTCAATGGCGAGCGCATGCTCAAGCTGATGGACGGGCCGTACTGGATCAACGGCAAGCCCCGGCGCATCGACATGGGCTTCATCCAGCCGCCGCCCGGAAACACCGGGTACCGTGACGGCAACCGCATGGGCCGTGACGGCATTCGCGACTACATGGCCTACATCACCGAGCTATGCGAGAAGTACCCGGACCGCTTTATCGGCAACTTCACCTACAACCCGCGCTGGGGCCCCGAAAACGGCGCGGCGGAGCTGGAATTCCACGTCAAGGAATACGGCTTCAAGATGCTGAAGCTGCATGCCAACATGCACGGCTACAGGCCCGACAGGGCGCTTGAATGGCTGCGCCCGGCGATGAAGAAGTGCGCCGAACTCGGTGTGGTGGTACTGATTTACACGGGTGACGGTCCCTATACCATACCGACGATGTTCTACCCGATCATCCGGGAGTTCCCGATGGTCAATTTCATCATCGGCCATTTCGGCATCCAGACCGGCGGCAACTATTCGTTCGAGTCGTTCTGGATGGCCATGGACACCCCGAATGTCTATTGCGAATCCGGCTGGTGCTTTCAGTCGCGCATCGTCGAGTTCGCCAAGGAACTACCGAAGGACAAGATCGTGTTCGGCACCGATTCTCCGCCGAACGAGCCGGGCATGTGGCTGCGTGAACTTGAGGTTCTGTGCCACGAGCCGCCGCATGGGCTCGGTCTCTCCGAGGATGATCTCGAGGGCTATCTCGGCAACAACATCGCCAAGCTGGTCGGCATTGATCCAACCCCTCCGCCGCGTTCGGTGGAAGAGGCAAAAGCGCGTCTCACCGATACCTATGCCGGTGTGAAGCGAAACGCGGGCGAGGCAGTTCCCGCCTGACCCGAATGGCGGCGGCCCGGTTCGGTCGGGCCGCCGCATTTCGCCGGTTGTCCGGCGCGAAGATCCTGGAGAAAGTAGTCCGATGGCAAGCGCAGACCGGTTCAACCGCCAGGACGTAAGGCATTTCCTCGCCACCTATTCGGAGGCTCATCCCGACGATGTGATGACGATCGAGCAGCGCGTTTCGGACGATCAGGACGTGACGGCATTCATCTGGGCGCTCAACGAACAGGGCCGGGCACCGTTGCTCCATTTCAAGAACGTCGACAATATCGGCGCGGAGGTCGTCAGCAATATCTTCGGCTCGCGCCAACGCATCGCGCGCATGTTCGGCAGCGAGGAAAGCCGGCTGCACGAAGTCTATCAGTCCCGCTCTCGCGCCGAGGTCGAGCCGCGGGAGGTCGCCGAGGGTCCGGTAACTGAGAGCGTCGAAGACAAGGACATCGACCTCGAAACGCTGCCGATGCTGAAGCATTTCGAAACCGACCGCGCCAAATACATCACCAGCGGTGTGATCATCGCCGAGCATCCAGATACAGGCGGCGGCAATCTCAGCTACCACCGCGCGATGATCCACTCCAAAAACGAACTCGCGACCAGTCTGCATTCGCGTGGCCATCTGTGGCGGCTGCTCAACATGGCTAAGGAGCGTGGAAAGCCAATGCCGGTGGCCATGGTGATCGGCGCGCATCCGCTGTTCATGATCGCCGCCTCGGCGCGGCTTGCCTTCGGCGACGACGAGCGCAATGTCGCTGGCGGCTTGCTTGGCGAGCCGCTCGAGGTGGTTCGCACGCCGAAGCACGGAATTCGCGTGCCGGCTTACGCCGAGATCGTCCTTGAAGGCATCATTGAGCCGGAAGCGCATGTCGAGGAGGGGCCGTTCGGCGAATTCACCGGCTATTCCTCCGATCGCTCTACCAACAACCTCTTTCGGGTCGAAACGGTGATGCGGCGCAAGAATGCGATGCTTGTGAGCGTCGCCGGAGGAAACTCAGCCGAACATCTCAATCTCGGTCGTGTGCCGCGCGAGGCCGAGATGGTGGAAAAGCTCAGGCAGCGGTTTCCGAGCGTCACGGCGGTTCACTACCCGGCATCGGGCACGCATTTCCACGCCTATGTCGCGCTCAACCAGACGCGCCCCGGCGAAGCGCGCCAGGTGATGCTCGGGCTGCTCGGTTGGGACCCCTATCTGAAAAACGTCTTCGCGGTCGATGCCGATGTGGATATCACGCGTGATTCCGAGGTGCTGTGGGCGCTGTCGACCCATTTCCAGCCGGATCGCGACGTCGTCATCATCGAGGGCCTGCCGGGCAATGCGCTCGATCCGTCCGCCTCGGGCATCGGCACCACCTCGCGTATGGGACTGGATGCCACGCGCGGTCCGGATTTCCATGGTGTGCTGGCGAAGATCGGCGACGATGCCTTTGCGCGGGCACGCGAGATCCTGTCGAAACAGCGGGCGATCGGAGGGTAGCAATGAAACCCCTGCGGCCCGACAGAAGACGGTTGATCATCGGGATCAGCGGGGCGTCTGGGGCCATTTACGGCGTGCGCCTGCTTCAGATGCTGCGCGACACCGATATCGAGACGCATCTTGTCGTCTCTCGTGCCGCCCAGATCACCATCGCGATGGAAACCGACATGAAGATGTCGGAGATCGAAGCATTGGCGACTGTGGTCCATTCGAACAAGGATATCGGCGCGGCCTGTTCGAGCGGCTCGTTCCGCACACTCGGCATGATCGTGGCGCCTTGTTCGGTGAAGACGCTTTCGGAGATCGCCACGGGCGTGACGTCGAGTCTTCTTTCCCGTGCCGCCGACGTGACCCTCAAGGAGCACCGCAGGCTTGTGCTGATGCTGCGCGAAACGCCGCTTCATCTCGGCCACATCCGCTCGATGGCGCAGGCGACCGAGGCCGGCGCAATCATCTGTCCGCCGGTGCCAGCCTTCTACGCCAAGCCCCAAAGCCTCGACGACATGGTCAATCATACGGTTGGTCGGGTGCTGGATCTGTTCGACATCGATGCCGGGCTTGTCAACCGCTGGAGCGGGCTGGCGGCTGCCAAGGCCTGATTTCCATCTGATCTCCCGAAACAAGAAATGCCGGCCCGAGGGCCGGCACTTTTGCGGGTACGTGAAGAATGCGACGTCAGGCCAGGCAGGACTCGAGCATTGCGCTGATTTTCGCACGGTCCAGATTGCGGCCGATGAAGACCAGTTTGCTGAACGGGCGATCGGTTCCCCATTTGTGATCGGCGCGGAAGTCGATCAGCGTGTGGACGGCCTGCAGCACATGGAAGTGGTCGTCGCCGGCGATCGAGAGAATTCCCTTGGTGCGGAAGATGTCGTCGCCATGGGCCTGCCGAGATAGTCCGACAGCGTCTTCTCCAGTTTCTTACGATCGAACGGCTTCTCGAATGTGAATGCTTCCGCCGTCACGGTCGCATCGTGCTGATGGTGGTGGTGATGGCCGTGGTCGTCATCGAGGTTGAGCAGTTTGGCGCGTTCGGCGACATAGGACGGCTGGAAACCGCTGATACCGAGAATGTTGGTCAGGTCGACCTTGCCGTAGCTGGATTTGAGGATGTCAGCGGTCTCGTTGAGCTTGCGCAGATTCTCTTCCAGACCGGCCACATGGGCGTCGTCGACAAGGTCGATCTTGTTGATGACGATACGGTCGGCCGCGACGATCTGGTCGACGGCCTGGTTGTCCCGCCCGTCGAGCAGCGGGTCGTTGACATGCTGTGCGATGTGCTTGGCGTCGACCAGCGTGACGATGCCGTCGAGCTCGACTTGCCCGGCGACCTCATTGTCGATGAAGAAGCTGGTTGCGACCGGCGTGGGATCGGCGAGGCCGCTGGTTTCGACCAGGATATGATCGAACTTTTCCTTGCGGGCCAGCAGCTTCTGCAACACCTGGACGAGGTCGTTGCGCACGTCGACGAAGCAGCAGATGCAGCCGTTCTGCATCTGGAAGATCTCCTCTTCCGAAGCGAGCACGAGATCGGAATCGACATCGATCTCGCCGAACTCGTTTTCGATGACGGCGATCCGGTGGCCGTGCCGCGCGCTCAGAATATAGTTGAGAAGCGTCGTCTTTCCGGAGCCGAGGAAGCCGGTGAGGATCGTCACCGGCACCTTGGGCGCGGGGGCTTGTTCGTGAAGCATGGTCATGCCTCCTTCCGTGTCTCGCGCAGGGCGTCGAGAATGTTTTCGGGGGTGATCGGGTAGTGGTGGAAACGCACGCCGATCGCATCGTGGATCGCGTTGGCGATGGCCGGGCCGATGGCGATGATCGGATCCTCGCCGATACCCTTGGCTCCCCATGGGCCGCCCGGATCTGGTGCGGTCTCGAGGATGATCGTGCGGATCGGTGGCATGTCCATCGACAACGGCATCTTGTAGTCGACGAAGCTCGGATTGAGCGAGCGGCCGGTCTCTAGGTCGATGACGTAATCCTCGCTTAGGGTATGGCCGATACCCTGCTGGATGCCGCCCTCGATCTGGCCGGCTGCGGCAACAGGATGAATCACCTTGCCGATCTCGTGAACCGGGATCACCTGCAGGACCACGACCTCGCCTGTCTCGGTGTCCACCTCCACTTCCGCAAAGTGGGCTCCGAAGGAGTAGGATTTCGTCGGCGTGTAGGTGCCGACGCCCACGAGCTGGATGGCCGGTATGCCACGCTGAGGCGCCACGGCATCCTTGAGCGACATCGACCGGTTTGATCCGCGGACCTTGATGATGCCATCCTCGATCGTCAGTTCGTCGGGTTGGGCGTCCAGCATCGGTGCGACTTGCCCAAGAACCTGGCTTTTCACGTCGGCCGCCGCGATCTGCGCGGCGCGTCCTCCCATATAGGTGGTGTGGCTGGCGAAGGCGCCGATATCCCACGGCACCACGTCGGTATCACCCTGGACGACGCCGACTGCCTCGAACGGCACACCGAGCTCCTCGGCGACGATCTGCGAGAGCGCGGTATGGGCGCCGGTGCCGAGACCGGCCGTGCCGGTGAGGAGCGTCACCGAGCCGTCCTCGTTCATCTTGACGATGGCATTGCCCTGTTCCTTGATGCCGGGATAGGCGCTGGAGCCGTGCATCTCGCAGCCGATGCCCCAGCCGCGGCGCCTGACGCCGTTGCCGCCGGAGTTCTTGCGAACGTTTGTCCAGTCGCTTTCTTCTCTGCCGCGCCGGATGCAGTCTTCGAGCCCGTGACCGACGATCGGGTGCCCGGACGGAGCGATATCGCCCTCGCGCACCGCGTTCTTGAGCTTGAATTCGGCGGGATCGAACCCGAGCTTCTCGGCCGCTTCGTCGACTTGCAAGTCTATCGCGAAGTAGGTCTGCACCACCCCATAGCCGCGGAATGCTCCGGCGATCGGTGTGTTGGTGTAGATGGCACGGCCTTCGAGATCGACATTTTCACAACGGTAAAGCGATGTCATGGCGGCGGTGCCGACATTGGTGACGCCGGGGCTGTGCGAGCCGTAGGCCCCCGAGTTGAACATGATGCGCGCCTGGCGGGCGGTGATGCGTCCGTCGCTGGTGAAGCCCTGCTTGATCCAGATTTTTCCGGGATGCCGCGAGCGGCCGCCAAGAAATGTTTCCTTGCGGGTGAATTCCATGCGCACCGGTTTTTTGGTTTCGCGGGCGAGCAGGGCGCAGAGGAATTCGTGCTGGAACAGGTCCTGCTTGGCGCCGAAGCCGCCACCCATATGGTCGACCACGACACGGACCTTGTTGAGCGGAACGCCGAGCACCTCGGCGAGCGCTCCGCGCACCATGAAGGCGGTCTGAGTCGAGCTCCAGATGGTCAGCTTGCCGTTGCCGTCCCACTGGGTGACGCAGACATTGGGCTCCATGTAAGCCGGCGTCGGCCGACCGAGATCAAATTCGTTCTCGAGGATCAGGTCGGCCTCGGCGAAGCCCTTTTCGACGTCGCCGCGTTTGACGATAACCGGCGGCAGGACGTTGTTGCCCTCCAGCCCGTTGTCGTAGATCTGCGGCGCGTCAGGCTGGATCGCATCTTCGACGGTGAAGACGGCCGGCAACGTCTCGTATTCTACCTCGATCAGATGTAGCGCTTCTTCGGCAATCTCCTCGCTGACCGCCGCAACGGCCGCAATGCCTTCGCCCCAATAGCGCACGCGATCGTCGAGGATGTATTGGTCCTTGGTGCAGGAAGCGGACCGCGGATGGGGCGAACCGTAGTGCAGCACGCGCGGCACGTTCTCGTGGGTCAGTACCGCCTTGACACCCTTCAGCGCCAGCGCCTTGGAAGGATCGATGCGCTTGATCTTTGCATGCGCAATCTCGCAGCGCTTGATCTTGCCGTGCAGCATGCCCGGCAGCACGATGTCGCCGGCGTAGATGGCGGAGCCGGTCACCTTCTCCAGAGTATCGGATCGCTTGACGCTCTTGCCGACGACCGCGAAGTCGGTCTTCTGGGGAATATTCTTGTCGTGGATGGTCATTGCGTCCTCATGCTCTGGGCGGCGGCGCGGACAGCGTCGATGATCTTGGTGTAGCCGGTGCAGCGGCAGATGTTTCCGGCCAGGGCGAAACGAATCTCGTCGTCGGTCGGATCGGGATTTTCGTCGAGAAGCGCCTTCGCCATCATCACGATCCCGGGGGTGCAGAAGCCACATTGCGCGCCGCCGTGCTCCATGAACTTCTCCTGCAGAAGATGCGGTCGGTCTGGCGCATGCTGCAGGCCCTCGATGGTCTCGATCACCGCGCCTTCGGCTTCGACCCCAAGGACCAGGCAGGCATTCACCGGCTTGTCGTCCATGATCACTGTGCAGGCGCCGCAGTCACCGACGTCGCAGCCCTTCTTGCTACCGGTCAGCCCGCCTTCGTTGCGCAGCACGTCGAGCAGCGTGCGGGACGGGGGGATGGCAAGCTGAAGTTCCTCGCCGTTCACTGTCATCGTCACGATCTTTTTCACTGGAGACCTCCCATGGCCATGCCGATTGCGCGGCGGGTGAGAACGCCGACCATCTCGCGGCGGTAGGCGGCGCTGGCGCGCACGTTGGTGATCGGGGTCGATTCCCGCATCGCCGCCTCGGCGACGGTAGCGAGTGTCTCCTTGTCCAACCGGTGACCGCGGAGCAGTGCCTCGGCTGTGCGTGCCCGCACCGGGGTTGCCGCGACCGCTCCGAGCGCAATGCGGATGTCGGTGCAGTTGTCGCCCTCCCGATCCAGACTGACCGCGACACCGACGGTGGCAAGCTCCATGGCCTTGCGGCGTCCGTGCTTGATATAGGCGCGGCCGCTCTGCGCACGCGGCGCCGGCACAATGACGCCGGTTACGATATCGCCAGGCGCCAGTACGGTTTTGCCCGGCCCGGTGAAAAGCTCTTCAACCGGAAGGACGCGCTCTTGCCCGTCGCAATACACCGTCAGTTCGGCGCCGTCGGCGATCAACGGTGGAATCGTGTCGGCCGAAGGCGACGCTCTGCAGACGTTGCCGACAATGGTCGCGCGATTGCGGACCTGGATCGAGCCGAGCAGGCTGACGGCGGTGCGCAGATTCGGATAGTGTTCGATGACCGGTTGCCAGGTTTCGAGGTCGCGCGCAGTGACCAGTGTACCGAAACGCAGCCCGCTTTCCGGATCCCACGAACGCCGGTCGAGTTCCGGTATGCGTTTGATATTGACGACGTGGGAAACGGCGCGCAGCTCCTCCTTGATCTCGACGAGCAGATCGGTGCCTCCGGCAATGATGCTGGCCGATCCGCCAAGTTCGGCAAGGAGGGAAGAGGCCTCCGCAAAACTCTTCGGTTCATAATATTCGAAGCTTTTCATCGGCGCGTTCCCATCATTTATTCTTGTTGTGCTTCGGGCTGGCCACTGCGGCCGCAGCCGGGTCGTCAGGAATAGGCGGTGTCGGGGCTGCCGGGATCCACAGCCGACGCAGGGCTGGCATCCCGCACCGCCGCAGTGCGGTCGGCGTCAAGCTCGCGCTCGAGTTCGCGCAGGTGTTCGGTGTTGAGACGCGCGGCTTCCGCGCCGTCGCCCTGGGCGAGGGCAGAGACAATGGCCGAATGGGCGGTGTTGCCGCAAAAGCGTGGCGCGGATTGTGGCCGCGTCCATGACAGCAATGGCTGGCGATTGATCAGGTCGCGAATGATCCGGGTGAGAACGTCGTTGCCGGCGAGTTCGGTGCACAGAAGATGGAAGCGCCGGGAAAGGTGCCGCGCCTCCTCCATCTCGCCCGCCTCATAGGTGCGGCGTTCCCGGTCGACGAGATCATCGAGCTGCTTCAGACCGCTGGCAGACAGCCGTCCCGCGATCTTCGCAAGGGATGCTTCCTCGATGACGATCCTTGCCTCGAAGATCTCGCGCGCCTCGTCCGGTGAGCACATGGCGATCGTCGCACCGCGATTGGGGCTCAGTTCGACGAGGCCGGCATGGGCGAGCTTGAGCATGCCGTTGCGAATGGCCGTTCGGCTCGCGCCCGAATAATTTGCCAGTTCGCGTTCGATCAACCGTTCGCCCGGTCCGATGCGGTGGTTGAGGATGGCGTCCACCACCGCGCTCACGACGCGCTGCTCGGCATCCGGGCCGCTCATGGCGGCTCCGGGCGGGGCAATTGTCTTTCCTGAGGCGACGTGGAACGGCGAATGAGCCATGATGGGCCTCCCTGATTGTCGACAATCTATACTGATAGCATAAATTGTCAACAATATGCCGATCTTTCCAGAAAACGGGTCGGAATCAACGACCTAAGGCGCTCAAGAGAGGCAGTTGTCCGTCAACAAGAGCCCGCACTGTTCAAAGGAGTAACAAAATCCGGCTTTTCTGGAAGAATGGGCTGAAACCGGTGAGTTTTTGGCGTCGCAGCCTTATTTGGCTACCCTGATACTTCTGGCAGAGGAGCGAAATGACGCCAGAGTCCACGGAAGCAGCCGATAATTGAGAAAATCAAAAGAATATATAGGAAGAATGAATTTGCCTTATCAATGCCGCTCTCACTAGATCGCAGCTGGGGAAATCACGACGAGGGACGGCATGTGGAACTTGGACGGCAGCACGCAGGGCGACAGCGGATTTCTGCTGCAAGGCGGACGGCTTGTTCTTCCCGAAGGGGAGGTGACACAGGCCGACCTTTTGATTGGTGCTGACGGACGGATTGCCATGATCGGGGCGAGCCTTGAGGCGCCCGAGGATATCCGCAGGCATGACATTTCGGGAATGCTGGTCACTCCGGGATTGGTGGACATGCATCAGCATCTCGACAAGACCGGGGTGCTGCGGTTCGCGCCCAATCCTGCAGGAACGTTGCAGGGAGCTCGCGAGGCTTTCGCGAAATATGCGCGAACGGCCCCGCCGGACGACATTGCCCGCCGCGCAGCGCGCACGATGACACGTTGCCTGTCCCGCGGGACGACCGCGATACGCAGTCACATCAATGTCGACAAGGACGGCGGCTTCAACGGGATCGGCGCGCTGGCCGAGCTGCGCGCGCAATGGGCTGACCGTCTGCGTCTTCAGCTCGTCGCCTTCATGACGCCTCATCCGGGACAAGATCTTGGCTGGCTGGAGGACAATATCGACCGGGCCGTCGAACTCGGCGATGCAGTCGGCGGAACGCCGGCGGTCGCAGAAGATCCCGAGCGCTATCTCGACATCATCTTCGCTGCGGCCGAGCGCCACGGGAAACCGGTCGACCTGCATCTGGACGAGCATCTCGATCCGCGGCGGCCGCTGTTCGATGCCGTGTTCGAGCGGGTCCGCCGCCACGGCATGCAGGGCCGCACGGTGCTGAGCCACATTTCCGTGCTCAGCGCCATGGAAATCGCAGATTACGAACGCGTGCGGGACTCCATCCTCGAGCTCGATCTCGGCGTTGTGACCCTGCCTGCCGCCAACCTTTATCTTCAGGGGCGTGACGCGGAGAAGCTGCCGCCCCGCGGCCTGACGAGAGTGGCCGAACTCGTCCGCGCCGGCGTCCCGGTCGCCACGGCTTCCGACAATATTCAGGATCCGTTCGTACCGACGGGGTCGGGCGATATGCTCGAGATCGGCCGCTGGACCCTGCTCGCCGGCCATCTGCGCGGCGATGAACTCGCGACGGTCTACCGGATGATGACCGACATCCCGGCCCGGCTGATGGGACTGGAGGACTATGGCCTCAAGGCCGGCGCCCGCGCCGACCTGGTCGTTTCCGATTGCGCCGATGTCGACACCCTTGTCGCGGCAGGAGGCGATCGGATGACCGTTCTGGCTTCGGGAAAGCCTGTATTCACCACCGGCAGCACTGCCGTCGGCGCTTTAGCCGACGCCCGGTAGGAATGCCAGCCGGCGGGCTTATAGCCGGCACACATGACGGAAGATCTAGGGAGGATCATCATGAAATTGACGAGAAGACTTTGCCTTACCGGTGTCGTAGCCGGCACGCTTGCCCTTGCCTGGGTACCCAATGCGGCGTTCGCCGATGCCCTCAAGATGGGGCTGCTGGTGCCTGGAAGCGTATCTGAGGAAGGTTGGAACCGCATCGGCTACAACGCCCTCAAAGGCGTCGAAGAGCAGCTCGGCGCCGACATCAGCTATGTCGAGCTGCAGCAGAACCCGGCTTCGTTCGAAAAGGCGTTCCGCGACTACGCCAGCCAAGGCTACGACGTCATACTGGGTCACGGCTTCGAATTTCAGGACGCCGCACTGACCGTCGCCGAGGAATTTCCGGATGTCATCTTCCTGATCTCCTCCAGCTCCATCCATGAAGGCAACGTGATCGGCCTCAACACCGATACGAGCCAGCCATTCTATCTGATGGGCGTGATCGCTGCGAAGATGGGAACCAAGGCGGGCCTTGTCGGGGGAATGGAGATCCCGCCGATCCAGCAGGCCTTCGAAGGTTTCAAGAACGGAGCCAGGAGCGTCGATCCCGACTTTCCCGTCAGCGAAGCCTATATCGGCAATTTCACCGACACGACTGCGGCCAAGGAAGCGAGCCTGAGCATGATCTCGCAGGGCGCCGACTTTCTCGTTCCGAACGCTTCCGGCGCGACCATCGGCGGCTACCAGGCGGTCGCGGAGTCGGGTGACAAGGTCAAGACATTCTCGATCTTCAGCGACTTCACGGAGGTCGCGCCGGACAACATTCTGGGCCTCTACGTCGCCGATTATGCGCAAGGTGTCGTGCGTATCGTGAAAGGGATTCAAAATGGCGAAATCCCGGACTCCAATGTGGAATTCGGACTGAAGGACGACGACGTCATCAAGTTCACCTTTCGCGACGGAGCCTCGGCCAGCGTGCCGGAAGATGTGCGTGACGAGGTCGAGGCGATCAAGGCGGACATTGCGGCCGGCAAGATCGATACCCGCGACAAATAGCGGTCATCCTCGCAGGAAGGCCGGTGCACCGGCCTTCCTGCCCAAGGCACATTTATCGGGAATTCGCCTTCATGGCCAATATCGAAGACAACCCGCCCGCCGTGGCGGAGCCGTCGAGCGCGGGCCGCTCGAAGAGCTTCGTGTTTCGGACTTTCGACGCCGTGGCGCGGCCGATGGCGGCCGTGGTCGTGGCTCTGCTCAGCGGCGCCCTGCTTCTGGCCATCAGCGGATTCAACGGCTGGGACGTCTTCAACGTCATGCTGTTCGGCGTCTTTCAGGACATGCGCTCGGTCTCCGAAATTCTGCTCAAGGCGATCCCGTTGATCCTGATCGGCGTTGGATTGTGCGTCGCCTTTCGATGCAGCATCTGGAACATCGGAGCAGAAGGTCAGCTCTACGCCGGCGCAGTGGCTGCGACCGCTGTCGGGGTCGCTTTCGACGGGCTGTCCGCCTGGGTCTATGTGCCGCTCGTGATGATCGCGGGAGCGCTGGCGGGCGCCTTCTGGGCCGGGATTGCCGGGCTCTTGAAGGTCTACTTCAAGGCGAGCGAAATCGTCACGACGATCATGCTCAATTATATCGCGCTGATCGCTACCAGCTATCTGGTGACGGGCCCGTTGAAGGACGCCGCGGCGGCCTATCCACAATCCGCAAAGCTTCTCAGGGAAGCCTGGATGCCGCGCATTCTGCCGCCGACCCGGCTCCATATCGGCATTCTCGTGGCCGTCGCTCTGGCCATTGCCCTCTACTACTTCCTCTTCCGCAGCAGTGCAGGCTATGCGGTTCGTGTGGTCGGCATAAATCCGCACGCCGCACGCTACGCGGGCATGAATGTCGGCCGCAACATCATGGTGTCGATCTGCATCTCCGGCGCAATGGCCGGACTGGCGGGTGCGTTCGAGATCGCGGGCGTTACCCATCGGCTCTACCAGAACATCTCGCCCGGCTACGGCTTCGAGGGCATCGCCGTGGCGCTTCTCGCCAACAACAACCCGATCGGGGCGATCTTCTCGGGCGCTCTCTTTGCCGTGCTGCGTTCCGGTTCGGAACTGATGCAGATCACCGCACAGGTACCGCAGGTCCTGGTTTCGATCATCCAGGGCATGGTCATCCTCTCGGTCGTCGCCTTTGGCGTCTACCGGTTCCGTTCAACCGCGCGGCCGTGACAGGTGCATGATGGAAGACATTGTTTCACTCGGCTTCATCGCGACGACGCTCAGCGCCACCTGGCGTCTTGCCACGCCGCTGATCTTCGCTTCCATCGGTGAAGTGTTTTCCGAGCGCGCCGGCGTGCTCAATATCGGGCTCGAGGGCGTGATGATCGTGGGTGCCTTCACAGGGTTCGCCGCTGTCGTTGCGTCCGACAGCCTGCCGTTGGGTTTTGCCGCGGCCATGTTGGCTGGCATGGCCGTCGGGCTGATTTTCGCGTTCTTCACCATCACGATCAAAGCGAACCAGATCGTTGTCGGAGCGGCGATCAACCTGCTTGGGCTCGGTCTCACCGCCTTCCTGTTCCGGACCTATTTTGTGTCCACCGGCCGCGGCATCGATGTGGCCAGGCCAATCGAAATTCCCGGCCTCAGTGACCTGCCGTTCTTCGGCGAGGCGCTGTTCCGCCAGAACCTCGTCGTCTATTCGACGCTGTTGCTGGTGCTTGTCGCGGTGCTGGTACTGTACCGCACCTCGTTCGGGCTCACATTGCGTGCGGTCGGCGAGCATCCGAAGACCGTCGACGTCGCCGGGCGTAGCGTCGCGGCGTATCGCTATGGTGCGGTCCTGATCGGGACGGGGCTAGCCGGCATCGGCGGCGCGTTCCTGACGCTGGCGCACTCCAATCAGTTTGTCGAAGGTATCACCTCGGGCCGCGGCTTCATTGCGCTCGCGGTGGTCGTGTTCGCGCGCTGGTCACCGATCGGGGCGTTTCTCGTGGCGCTGCTTTTCGGCCTGTTCTATGCACTGCAACTGCAGCTTCAGGCGCAGCCTGCGCTGCACATCCCCTACCAGGCATTGCAGATGCTTCCCTACGTGATGACGATCGTCGCGCTTGTGATGGTGCGCAAGGGCGTAACGCCGACGATGCTGGGCGTTGCCTACAACAAGACATGACGGAGGACCGAGGCATGAACGGTAAGCCATTCCTGCGGATGAACAATATCCACAAGAGCTTTGGCGACGTTGTTGCGAGCCGCCGCGTCACACTGGAGGTCGAAGAGAACGAGATCCATGCGCTGCTCGGCGAGAATGGCGCCGGCAAGAGCGTGCTGATGGCCATCCTGTGCGGCGTGCTGACGCCGAACGAGGGCGAGATCATCTACAAGGGCGAGTCGATCCGCGTCGGCTCGCCGCGCGAGGCGATCAGGCACCGCATTGGCATGGTTCATCAGCACTTCATGCTCGTGCCGAGCCTTACGGTGGCCGAGAATTACGTGCTGGGGCAGGGCTCACCGCTGCGGTTCATCCGCGACATGGACCAGGTCCACAAGCGCATCGAAGAGCTAAGTGAGCGCTATGGCCTGGACGTGGCGCCAGACGCATTGGTTCAGGATCTCTCCGTCGGACAGCAGCAGCGCGTCGAGATACTCAAGGTGCTCTACCACGGTATCGATCTCTTGATCCTCGACGAGCCGACGGCCGTGCTGACGCCCCAGGAGACGGACCGGCTGCTGGATCTTTTGCGTGGCCTGACGGCCAGAGGCAAGACGGTGATTTTCATCTCGCACAAGCTGGACGAGGTGATGCGCGTCAGCGACAGGGTCAGCGTGATGCGCGATGCTCGGGTGGTTTCGACTGTGAAGACCAGCGAGACGACGCCGCGCGAACTGGCGCGCATGATGGTCGGCCGGGACGTCCTGATGGACTTGCCGCGCGCCGAGGCAAAGCCGGGGCGCGTCGTACTTTCGGTCGATCGACTCTGTTGCGACAGCGAGATCGGTCTGCCTGCGGTACACGATGTCTCCTTCGATCTGCGGGCCGGCGAGATTGTCGGCGTTGCCGGCGTTTCCGGCAACGGCCAGAGCGAACTGGCATTGGCGCTGACGGGGCTGATTCCGGTGAAGTCCGGCGACATCACGCTCAATGGCGAGAAGATATCCGGGCTTACGGCCGGCGAGTTCTGCAAGCGGCCGATCTCGCACATCCCGGAAGACCGGCACAAGATGGGCATCGTTCTGCCGCTGCCGTTGACCGAGAACGTACTTTTGCAACGCTACGCCCAATCGCCATTCTCGCGCCGGGGCATGCTTCAGCACAACGCGATCGCCAGTCATACGCGCGATCTGATGCGGCGCTTCAGGATCAAGGCAGGTGGCGAGTACGACGCGATCCAAAATCTGTCGGGCGGCAACCAGCAAAAGCTGGTTGTGGCGCGGGAATTGGCGCGAAACCCGGACTTCCTGCTCATCAACCAACTCACGCGCGGCATCGACATCGGCGCGATGGAGATGGTGATGCAGGAGGTCTTGAAACAGCGCCAGGCCGGATGGGCAATTCTGCTGATCTCGACCGAACTGGAGGAGCTTTTCGCGATCTGCGACCGCATCCTCGTGATGTTCCATGGCAAGATCCTGGGCGAACTGCCACCGGATCGCGGCCGCATTGAGGAGCTTGGCCTTTTAATGGCTGGGAACACCGCTGAAGCGGGCCGTCTTTCCACCGCCTGATGCCGACTGATAACGGCATCGTCGCCCAATTCTTGAAACTATCTCCTCAATAGTCGGAATTGTTCGAAATTCGGTCATGACGCATTCTCCCGACCTCGACAAACAACCGCACCGGAAGCCGGAGGTTGAGCCGCGCGTGGGGATAACACTTCGCCAGATGCAAGCCTTCGTGGCCGTGGCTGACCTCGGCCGCTTCAATCTCGCTGCATCCAAGCTCAACATCACGCAGTCGGCGGTCTCGATTCTGGTCAAGGAACTTGAGGGATCGTTGCAGCAACGGCTATTCGACCGGCACACCAGGATGGTGAGCGTGACGGCGGCCGGGCGCGATTTTCTGCCGCAGGCACGCAAGATCCTTGAGGATGTGGATCTCGCGATCGACAGTATCCAGGACCTCGCGAAGCTGAAGCGCGGCCGCGTGACCGTGGCATCGGCGATCGTACTCGCCGCGACATTCCTGCCGCCAGTGATCGCCCGCTTCAACCGCGAGTTTGAAGATATATCGGTGCAGTTGAAAGACATGCCGGAGGACGACATCAGGCCCGCGCTCAAGCGCAATGAGGTCGATCTCGCGATCGGCACGGTCGCCGTCGAAGATGCCGAGATCGTCGCGACGCCTTTCATGCATGACCGCCTCACCTTTGTGTGCCGCGCTGACCACAGATTGGCCAATCGTGCAGAGATTTCCTGGAAAGAGATCGCCGACGAGAAGCTGATCCTTCTTGCAAAGGAGAACCCGCTGCGCGAACTGGTGGATCGGGTAATGGCCACGACGCTTCCCACCTCGCGGCCGGCCTACGAAGTGCGCTTCTCGACGACCGCGATCAGCATGATCGCCGCCGGCCTCGGCGTGGCAGTGCTGCCGGAAAACGCCCCTGAACTCGCGCCGCGCGTCGATGTGAGGGCCGTCAACATGGTTGGTCCGTCCATTTCGCGCGAGGTCTCTGTGCTCCAGCTCCGCAATCGCGCTCTGTCTTCCGCCGCGCTCAACATGAAGCGGATCCTGCTCGAGGCGGGGCGCGCTCGGCAACGGCAGACCGGCGATGGTTCCTTCTACCAGGATGGTTCCCTGGCAGTGTCTGACTCCTCAGTCAAAGCCCGTGCAGAGAAGGAACGGCGCCGCGATTTCGGAGGTGTCCGCCCGAGCTTGAAATCGATCAGCAGGTGCAGGCAGTCGAACCGCCGCCGGCTCAGATATTGTCCGGCCGGAAGCCGAGCGAGCGCTCGATCTGCCGCGCGCGGCGCACGGTTCTGGCGCGCCGCACCCGACCGATCCGCTCCGCGCGCGACTGCGCCATGATCCGCAGAAGTTCGCCGATCCAGCCCGGAAGGCGGCCGTGCGCGTCGAATGTCATCGCCCGTACCAGCCGCGTCAGGCGAGGCCGGTGGCTCAGGAACAAATCGTCTTCCAGTGAAACGATGGCGACGCGCTGCCGCGCTGTCCCTGGCGTCCTGCGCGACCGAAGAACTGCCGGTCAATGCGCGAAGAGGAGTGGAATTCGCTGAGGATGACGTGAAGGCCGCCGCGGCGTTCGATCTCCTTCTCGAAACCGGAATATCGGTTCCGCGGCCGGCCATGTTGGTCGCCACGGTGACCTGCCCCTCCGTACCGGCCCGCGCGATGATCTCCGCCTCTTCGGCGTCCTGCCGGGCGTTCAGAACCTGATGAGCGATCTCCGCGCGGCTCAGATAGGCCGAGGCGGTTTCGGATGCGTCGACGGAACGCGTGCTGATCAGGACGGGCCGGCCCTTCCTCAGCGTGCGGCGCACTTCCTCGACGACGGCCTGCCAGCGGGCGCCGCTTTCGCCATAGAGACGCGTCCTGTGATGAAAGCGGCGCGGACGCCTGTGGGTCGGCAGGCGGATAACGGTTCGGTCATGGGTCAGCGTCAGTTCCCTTGCGACCTCACGGGCGGTGCCGGTCATGCCGCCGAACCAGAGATAGCGGGAGAAGAATGTCTGATAGGTGATCTGGGCGACCGTCCTGCGGGGTCCCGACCCCTCGATCCCTTCCTTCGCCTCGATCAATTGGTGCAGGCCCTGCTGCCACTGCCGATCGGCCATGACCCGGCCCGTGAACTCATCGACGATGGCGATCCCGTCCTCCGTCAGGATGTAGTGCTCGTCGCGCTGGTAGAGATGCAGCGCGTTGAGCGCCTGGACCAGGCGCTCCCGACGCGCCGGCAGCGGAGCCAGCGCCTTGCTTGGCGGCGGAAAAGCGGCGATCCGCCTTTCGCCCGCACGGGTCAGCCGCAATGTTCGCTGGCGCCGGTTCAAGATGAAGTCGCGTCCCTCCAGGAAAAGCCGCGCCGCGGCGAGGAGGGCCGGCGCGTCGGCCTCATCGGCCTCGCCAGCGGTTTCAGCCGTGATGATGAGGGGCGTCTGGGCCTCATCGATCAAAATCGAATCCACCTCGTCGATGACCGCGAAGCCGAGGCCGCGCGCCAGTCGGGCAGGGCTGGCATCGCGGCCGGAAAAGGCGGCGGCGGCCAGTGATCCGAGAGCGCTCGGCTCGTTCGCCTGGGCGATTCGGTCCCGAAGATAATCGAAGGTGACGTCCTTGTTGGTGGTGAAGACGATATCGCGCGCGTAGATGTCGGGCCGCTCCTCATGCGGCGTCTCTTCGGTGACGCAGCCGCAGGAAAGGCCGAACGCCTCGACCACCGGCCGCAAAGTTCTCGGCGTCGCGGGCCGCCAGATATCCGTTGACCGTCACGACATGGACAGGACGACCCGACAGGGCAGCGGCGATCGCGGCAAACAGCGTCGTGATCGTCTTGCCTTCGCCGGTCGCCATCTCGACGATCCGGCCGCGCAGCAAGGCCAGGCCGCCGCAGATCTGGACCGGATGGTGGCGCAGTCCAAGCCGGCGGAAGGTCATTTCTCGCGTGGCGGCCGCGACGATCCGCAGCGGTTTGCCCCGCAGCCCGCGATGCAGAAGGGCGCTCCGCTGCCGGTGGGCGAGGGCCACCAGGCTGTCATCGTCGAGGCGACGGTATCGCCAGCTCTGCAGCACGATCAGTCGCATCTCGATCCTGTCCCTCAGGCGCAGCGGCGAACTTGGGGGCCTCAGCTCGAACAGCCATGAGCGGACGATCTCATCGGACCGCTTCGGCATCTTGCGACGGCGCTCCGGCGCCAGCGTGTCGCCGACATGGTCGCTTCGCCATGGAAGGGACGCGTCAGACATTGAAGGTCGACAGGAAGAGCTGACGGATCGACCGGCCGATCTGGCGGGCCAGTGGAGCCGGCGGCAAATCGAGGCGAAGGTACGCCCGCATGCCGTAGGGCGGGTAAGTCTCGTCAGGGGCGGCGAGGGCAACGTCGAAGATGAAGATGCGGTCGATCGTGCGCAGTTGCTCTGTCTCCGCCCAGCGTCGCGATGCGGCCGCCGCCCTGCAGCGAGAGGACCGCGGAGGGCAGGGAATGGGTGCCGCCCGGAACGATTCCCGCCAGTCGCCCGGCCTGCTGGCGACCCAGACTGTCGGCAAAGCGGATGGAAATGTCGCGCAATCCCGTCCGAACGCGCCCGGCGTCCTCCTGGCGCAGAACGGCGCGAATGACAGGGGCGCGACCCGGCAGGATGTGCGCGACGAGTTGCGCCGGCCGTGACATATTGCCCGACCAGATCCTGTCGGCCCTCCGCATCCAGCCGCCCATCGATCGCCGCGCGAATCGTCAGGGCCTCGACCCGCTTGCGCGCATCGGCAAGCTGATTGGCTGCTTCCGCGAAATCCGCACGCAGCCGCTCGGCCGCCGCGCGATCATTGAAGCGACTGGCGTCGAGCGAGGCCTTCGCTTTGCGCAGACGGGCCTCGGCCCGTTCCAGAGCGATGCGCCGTCGCGGGGCGTCCAGCCTCATCAGCGGCATTCCAGCTTCGACCATCTGGCCGGGACCTGCGAGCACCTCCTCGATCCGGCCACCCTCGGTGGAGCGAACGAAGGCCTCTCTGGGCAGCCAGACGACGCCCTCGACGATCAGCCGGTCAGGCAGCGGCACCAGAAAGATCAGGCCGGCGGCAAGCACGGCCAGCAGGAGCGAGACACGGCCGGCGCGTGGACCGACGCCGCGGATCCGCTCGTCCGTCATGGCCTTCTGGATCGTCTTCACGAGCGGCCAGACGAGCGAGAGGAGAACCGACCAAATGGCCAGCAGGATGCCGAGGAAGCGGTAGTGGGTGGCGACGAACAGCGCGATCGTCAGCGAAATGAAGATGCGGTAGAGGAAGGCCGCCGGTGCGTAGAAGAAGAACCACGTGCGCTCCCAGGCGTCCGTCGGTCGCCGGCCCGGCTCTCTCGTGCCCAAGAGATGGATGCGCACGATCTCGCCCCACCATTCATTGGCGCGTTTGCCGAAGTCGGGGATGCCGATCAGGTCACAAAGGACGTGGTAGCCGTCGAACCGCATCAGGGGATTGCCGTTGACGACCACTGTCGAAAAGCCGGCGATGAGCATGGTGTTGAAGGCGAGGCTGCGAACGAGACCCGGCTCGACCAGACGCCAGACATGAAATGCGATCGCCGCAATGGCCACTTCGACGACCACGCCCGCCGCCGCGACCGCCGCACGCGAGCGTGCCTTCGGAAAGGCCAGCGATGCGGATGCGTCCACATAGGGGATCGGAAAGAAGGCGATGAACATCAATCCCATCTCGTGAACTTCACCGCCGCGTCGCCGGATCGTCAGGCCGTGTCCCAACTCATGTATTGCTTTAACAACCGGATATATAAGCCCGATTGCAAACAGATTTTCAAGATCTAGAAGCCCTTGGACGCCGCGCTCGGTCAAAGCCGGCCAGGCCGCGGGCAGGAACGGTAGAGTGGACGCGATCAGGCCGACGAAGACCAGCCAGCCGACCGGACTCGGTATGAGCGACGTCACCCTGTTCAGCGCCTTCAGCATGCTGTTCGGGTCGAAAAGCGGGACTGTTGCCGAGAGAGGATTGAAGAAAAGCTTCTTCCATTTCTGGGAGCCTTCCTTGTCGCGCCGCTCAAGGAATTCGTCGAGCATCGGGCGGCTCTCCGGCAGCAGGATGTCGGACGAATGAAGCCGCGTCAGAAGATCGACGATCTCACCCTGCGTCGGCGCATCCTCTCCGAGTTCGTCCACCAGGCTGCGCCAAAGGTCTTCCACGGTGTGGCTGCCGTCCAGCCGGCCGGCGAAGGCGTAGGCGGCGGGCGTGAGACGATGCACGCGACCTCCGGCTTTGCCGGCAAGGACGTACCAGCTTTGGCCGCGATAGAGGTGATGGCTGACGACGATGTCGGGCCGTAGGCTCGGCCGGGCGTCGGCGATCCGGTACCATTCGGGGTGTGTGAGGCTTTCCCGCGACATGCGATCAGGCCGTCAGACGCCAGAGCCACAATCGCAGCCGGTCCAGCGTGCCGCGGGTCCAGATCCAGGCCAGTGAGGCTCGCCCCGCCTCGATCTTGGCGATCCCCTCCATCCCTGGCCGCAGGTTCGCGGCAGGATCGGCGATCTCGGCCTCCACACGAAAGCGGTTCTCCCCCTCGGCGGGCTCGCTAACCGACGACACCGCGCTGATGCGAAACCCGATCGGCCTTCCGGGCAGGCTGGAGAGGACCAGCTGGCCGGTTTCTCCAAGCTCGACATAGGCGAGGTCGAATTCGCTGACATCGATCATCGCGCGCCAGCCGTCCAATTGAGCGATCTCGAAGAGCCGGTCGCCCTCGCTGACCGGGGAACCGAGACGCTGACTGAGATCGCCGCTGACGATCATGCCGTCGCTAGGGGCAACGATTGCGAGGCGCTGAAGTTGTACCCGTGCCAGACGCAGCGCCGCGTTCGCTTCGGCAAGCTCGGCGCTGGCGCGGGCGCTGGCGGCCCGATCTCCGGAGGCCAAGGCATCGCGAACATCCTGCTGCGCGCGGCGCGTCGCCGCAATCAGCCGGCTTTCCTCGAGTCGCAGATCCCGCGCATCGAGGGTCGCGAGAATGTCGCCTTTGGCCACGCGGTCGCCCGCTCGGACGGAGCTGGTATCGATGAAGCCGTCCTGTGGCGCCACGACCGTGCGCTGTGCCGCCCCCTGAATGGACGCATCGGCCCCGATACGGAACGGCGCCTGGATGAGAAACGGCAGAGCCAGTACGACGACGGCCGCGAGAGCGGCGAGCGCCAGGGCGGGACGCCGCCCGAGCACGGCCGTCGCACCGCGATGGATCCATTGTCGGATCCTGCCTGAAAACCAGCGCCGTTCCAGATATTTGGCATGCAGAAGTGGAGCGATCGACGCGGCGGCGAGTTGGATCGTCTCGTATTCCTCTTCGTCCGGCGCCTCACTCCCGGCGCTGTTGCGCAGGAGAAGCAGCGCTCCCCTGGGTTCGCCGCGCACGATAAGAGGGGCGCTGACGATCTGACGGTCGCCCGTCTTCTTGAGCAGGCTGCGATGCGCGAGATCCACCGGGCCCAGTCCCTCGCCCGAATCCGGCAGGGCGATGACCCGGTTCTGGGCCACGCATTCCTCCATGGCCGTCTCGATGGCATCGCCGAGTTCGCTGTGGCGCTTCAGAGCAGCGGTATGAGAGAGCGCCTCGAGGCGCACGCTCCGGCCGCGCACCATGCCGATGGCGGCGCGTTCAAAATCCATCAGTTCGACGGCTGCATTGACGAGTGCGTTTGCAGCGCCATCGAACCGTTCGTGGCCATCGGCGGCGGCCAGGAGATGCAGGGTCAGAAGGGCGAGGCTGTTCTGGTCGCCGCTGATATTGGCTTGACCCTGCCAGAGTTGCGCGACCAGCCAGCCGGTGCACCAATAGATCTCGCGGGTCACCTTTTGCAGCATCGGCGCGCCGCGCTTCGAGAGAGTCAGCAGCAGGACGGCCTGCGTCACGCCGTCGACGCTGATCGGCTGGCCAATGCGCAGGGATCCATCGGACGCCTTCTCGACGAGCAACGCACCGCGATCCGCTACGGTGGAGACCATCTTCTCGGCTTCCTCCTCCCGATCGCCTTCGAGGAATTCACCATGTTGCGCAGCCAGACCGAAGCGGTCGCGATCGATGCGGAGGAAAAGTGCCGCGTCCCTCGCATCGGGAAGGCGCGCAACCGTCAGGGCGAGCCATCCACTCAGGAAGGCCCCGCTGTCACGCGGTTCGGTGAAGGCGATCCACGGGTCCACGGGGGACCGACCCTGCTCGGCGTCGACACCCGCGCGTGCAGCGGGTCGGCCGGAGTTGCCGCCACTTCGGTCCCGCGAAGCGATCTCGTCTCGATTGCGGTCCGTCTCTCCAATGTCCTCCATCATGAAGCCCCGATCAGTCTTCCTCGGAGTTGCTCCTGGCCTTGCGCGCATTCAGAAGGGAAGACAGCAGATCGCGCAACCGCGCGGCGGCGCCGGGGCTGAGGATGATGCGATGTTCGATGAGAATGTCGAACGCTTCTTCCTGCCTGTCCCAATTCTGGTTCAAGCCGAAATTCAATACAACCTCCTCCGCCGTGCTGGTTGCGTTGCAGACATTGCAATAGGAAGATTTCATACGGGATGTATCGAGCCGGACGCGCGGCGCGGCCGGCGCGTTTTCAGGATCGTCCGTATCGCTCATTGCAGGCCCTTTCGACTGTCTGCTCCCACGTCGTCGGAGCGAATGACCGACGCTGCAAGGAGATGAGCGCCAAATCCCACCCGTCGTCCTTGCGAGCCGCTCGCGCGCTGGCGGACGGAGCGGGTTTGAGACGATCCCGCCATGGCAGTTGTGCCCATTTCCTTTGGCGCGGTGGCCGGGGCGAAGATCGACCTGGCCCGGCGGCGGCCGAAATTGGTCGCGATAAGGCTGGCGAAATCCAGCGCTGCGTCGACGTCGTCAGAGCAGGTCGCGGCCGGAGCGGTTCGCGACGAGGACCGCTCCAGATCAAGCGGCGCACCGTTCATCGCCGTCAGCTCGATGCGCGGTGGGCTCCCGACTTCTTCGTTGCCGCCAAACTTCAAACGACCGATCTTCAGATCGCCGGGCGACGAGGGCTGGTCGAACGCGACATTGTAGCGGCGGCGGGCAGGAGCGGTCCAGACGTCGTCCGCCTCGGCGGTGACCGTCGCGCCCGGCAGGTCGCAGATGAAGCCTCGCAGCGGATCCGATCCGTCCGCCGCCTCCACCAGCAATTGCAGGGAGCGCAGACCACCGGCCTGATTGATTTCGATGTCGATTTCGTCTGGCGCCGAAGCGCCTCGTCCATCCGCCGAGGAGCCTCGTCCACCCGCCGAGGAAGGGGTACCCGCGGCCGCGCTGCCGCGCTTCTTCCTGCCATTGTCCGTGCGGACATCGCGCACACCTCCGAGAGCAAGAAGCGCGAACTGGGAGAGGTAGGGGCTCACGGCCATCCACTCCTTGAGACCGGCTCCTTGATGCGACGCCAACATACGGGTCGTCGTCCAGCCGGCGTCGACACGATCGTCATGATCGTCGGGCAGCCGCACGTCTTCGCGCGGGTTGCCGTCGCCTCCGTGATCGGCTCGGCTTGGATCGGCACCCGACCCGACGAGCAGGGTCACCGTGTGCGTCGTGGATGCGCCCGTCGGATCGACGACCTCGTAGCGGAAGCTGTCCGCGCCTACGAAGTCCTCTTCCGGCCGGTACTGGAAGGTCCCGTCCTCCTCGATCTCCACGGCGCCGTGGTCCGGTCCGTTCTTCAGGTGGTAGGTCGCC
Organism: uncultured Alphaproteobacteria bacterium; assembly: GCA_963773525.1. GTDB lineage: Bacteria > Pseudomonadota > Alphaproteobacteria > Rhizobiales > Rhizobiaceae > Notoacmeibacter. The sequence continues at coordinate 257,743 of CAVZBM010000004.1, forward strand.
TCGTCCCCATCGGCATCGGTCGCCCTCGGCAGCTTGCCTTCCGTGGGACCGTTCGGCGTCGCCTCGACATCCAGCTCGCCGGCCTCCGGCGCATCATTGACGGGGGTGATCGACAGATTGACGGTGCGGCGCGACAAATTGCCATCGGCATCGGTGAGGAAGTAGCTGAAGCGGTCCGGGCCGGAATAGTCCCTTTCGGGAACATAGCGGAACGAGCCGTCCGGCTTCAGCACGATCGAACCGTGGCTTGGGCCCGCATCGAGCCCGAAGGAGCGCCCAGCCTCCCTGTCTCTCTCCAGGCGCAACGTGCCATCATAAGGCGTGTCCTCGGCGACGAGCAGCGGCCGGCGGCCCGAACTGCTGCTGGTCGAGTAGCCGAACTGGTCTCCGCCCGCATAGCCGGAGGGCGGCACATAGCGGAAATAATCGCTCTGCGGGTCGCTCTGCAACAACGGAGCCGAAACGGTGACGGTCAGAGGAGGCGATGCGCCGGCTTCGACACCGGTATTCGTATGTCCGAGGCTGCTCGCCCCGCCGGTGGGCGAGGTACCGCCGACGCTCCCGCCGATCGTTCCCGGGTCGGTTTCGTCGCCGATCTCCGACATTTCGACGCTCAAGGTAGCGGTCTGCTCGGTCCAGTCTCCCGCTTCATCCGTCACGATGAAAGTGAATGTGTCCTCGCCATGGAAGCCGGTCGCGGGGCGGTAGACGAAGCGTCCGTCCGTCTCGATCTCCACCGATCCATGAGCCGGCCCATGGCGGAGGCTATAAGTCAGCTGGTCGCCCTCAACATCCCAGGCCTGCGTCAGATGCCCGGCTTTGGGCCTACCCTGACGGGTCATCCAATGGCCGTCTGCGCTCCGCGGCGCGTCGTTGACCGGCAGGACGACCAGATCGACGGAATAGGTGTTGGTCGCGCCGGACGGATCGCTGACGGAGAAGGTGAAACCGTCATCGCCATTGAAGTCTGGATCGGGCTCGTAGCGGAACGAACCGTCCGCCTGCACGGTCGCCGTGCCGTGAGCCGGCGCCGTGGCCAACGCAAAGGTCACGGCATCGCCGTCGAGATCGGTCGCGGCAGGCAGGCCGCCTTCATAGGCCGTGTCCTCGGGGGTCTCGATCGCGAGATCGTCGGCGACCGGAGCACTGTTGTCGTCGGAGAGGATCGTGAAGCTGACCAGATAGCTGTTGGAGGCGCCGAGCGGGTCTTGCACCGTGTAGGTAAAGCTGTCGCCGCCGGAATAGCCGGTCGCCGGCGTGTAGGTGAAGCGGCCATCCGCCTCGACCGTGACCGTGCCGTGAGAGGGGGCGGCCGAAAGGGCGTAGACGACCTCGTCGCCGTCGACGTCTGCGGCGGCCGGCAGATTGCCTTCATAGGCCTGATTATAGGCTGTGACCGCAGACAGGTCGGCAGCCGTCGGCGCGTCGTTGACGGGGCTGACGGTGATGTCGACCGTGGCGAGATTGCTGCTCGCCAGTCCATCGGAAGCACGGAAGGTGAAGCTGTCCTGCCCGTGATAGTCGGCTGCCGGTCGATAGCGCCAGATGCCGGGTTCCTGTAGTTGCAACGTGCCATGGCTCGGCTGGTCGACAATGGCAATCGTCAGGAGGTCGGAGTCCGGATCGGAGACCTCGCCGCGCAGATCGATCAGCACGCTGCCGTCCTCGTCCACCAGGGCGGATGTACCGGTCGCCTCCGGCACGGAATTCTCGCCGGTCTTTTCCAGCAGCGCAATTCGATCGATCTCCACCTGGCTGTCGAGCGCGCCGAAGCCGAGCAGGTCGAGATAGAGGGCGAATTCCGAACCGGCCTCCAGACCCTGGAGGCTGATGGTCGCCGTCCGGTTGATCATCCCGTCCTGTTCCGTGACGGGAGCGGACAGCGCGACACGGTCGCCGAGGAAGCTCTGGCCACCGGACTGGATGTTGAGGCTGGCGTCCGTACGGCTCAGCGGCGCGAATCCGCCCAGCGCGTTTCCAAATCCGTCCAGCAGGGCGATCTCGAAGGCGTCGCCCGGCCCGTCCTCGTTAGCGGACAGCCGGTAGCGCAGGTCGATCTCCAGGCGATGGGCATTCTCCGGTACTATGAAGGTGGCCTGTGCGCCGCTTCTGACGCCGGGGCCTTCCGCGATGGAAATCGTATCGTCGCCGACGATCGCCTCTCCGAGAACAACCCACCCGGATGATGTCAGTTGCGCACCGCCCGGAGCGAACAGATAGCCTCTATGCTCGGCGTCGGTCAGCGCCCCGTAGCCATCCACCGTCTTGAGGTAGTTCAATATGGCTTCCAGCTGCGGCTTATCCAGTTTCGGAGCGCTGTCGAACGCCAACTTCAGGATGTTGGTTTCGATGTTGCCGACCGCGAACTCACCCTTGGTGCTCATCAGGCCCGGCGCGGCGAATATGGGCAGTTCGGAGAAGGGCTGATAGGTATCCGGCAGACCGAAGGTATGGGCGACCTCGTGGGCGTAGGTCCATGCGATGGAATCGATCAGCTTCTGCCTGGAGTTCGGCTTCGTTGAAGTCGATCGCATCGAGGATCGATCCAATCGAAATGACGATGGACTCGTTGCCGCTGCGGCGCGCGTTGAAGAGTTCGTCAACCAGATATCTGAGCTGGTTGGTGGAATAGACGTCGCTTGCGTGATCCTGCATCAAAAGCAGCAGATCCAGCGTCGTCGCTCCGGCCATGCTGTGAGAGGCGTCCTTGCGGATCGCAAGATCGAACGTCGCAAAACCGGAGGTCGACGAGAGGGAAGGGGCGTCCGCATCCGCCTGGACCGAAGAGACGAATGTCTCGACGGCGCTCCCCAATGAATCCATCGCCATTTTCTGGCGCGTCTCGGCATTGTGGGCTGAGGTGGAGTAGCCGCTGATCTTGCCGCGGAACGTGCCGAGATAGTCGAGCAACTGCTGGGTGGCGCCGTCCTTGTCGACGTCGACCTGCAGGCGTCCCATCAGGGCGCTAATCTCGGTGAAGATGTCTTCCGCGGCGCCCCTCCAACTGTCGCGGCTGCTCTCTTCCTCGTGCAGACCATTCGTATAAGCCGCTTTGAAGGCGCCTCGGGCACTCGTCTCGTTCTGACTCGACTCGCCGAAAGCAGCGAACTTGTCTGTCCAGTCGGAGGCGCCAACGTCCAATTTGTCGAGTAGGGTGTTCAATGCGTCGACGTCTGGCTGCATGGCGTTGAGCAATGTCAGGCAGCCGACGATGTAGCCCGCGGGAAAATCGGGATCGAAGGAGCCGCTCGCGATGTCGCGAGCCAGAAGCGCGGACTTGTTTGCTTCGCTGGGCTGTTGGAGGAACAGCGATATCGCGTTGAGGTCGCCGATGATCTTCTGGAATTTTTCGTCCGCCTCGGCGAACAGCGCTTCCTGATCATTCAACTCGCTTCGGATCGTCACCCCGCCCCTCACCACTGTCGGCAGGTGGGTCAGCAAAGTGTAGTTGATCGGACCATCCGCCCGGTCGACATAGGGTACGGCATCGGCTGCCAGACCCGTGCTGGCCGTGAATTCGGTCAGGTGATGGCGGACAGCCTGCTCGATTTCCTGGAACAGCGTGTCCACATCGCCAAGCCGTGTGCCGATCTCGGTCTGCCCGCCCAGCAGCACGCGCGCGGCGATTTCGGCCTTGAGCGATTGTTCGAGCCCGTCCGCATCGTAGTTGATCACCTGTTTCGGCGACGCCTGACCCTCGACGATCACACTGCCGATGACCTTGCCTTTCCACTTGAACTCGACCTTCGCGCCATCGATCGCGTTGCCGCCGCTATTTGGCGATTTCGAAGTGCGGCCGGCCGGCACGTTCTTCGGCGAGAAGTCGATCTTGATGCCGTGGGTCTCGTCGGACTTCTTCAGCCAGTTCCAGTCGTAATTGCCCTGCAGGTAATCGACACCAGTCTCGTCGAGCGCCGAGGTGAAGATGGTGTCGATGAAGTCCGGCGCGTCATAGGTGCCCTTGTAGTCGATCGAGATCGAACTGGTCTGGCCGTCCGCCGTGTCGGGCAGGCGGAGCCGCCCATCGCCTGCCGCGTCGTCGCTGATGTCGAGCAGATAGAAGAAGTCGACGGCCTGCGTGTTGGTGCTCGACCCACCTGACGGTTTCTCGCTGATTTCGATCGTGCTGCTGAGTAGGGCGGCAGCCGTGGCGTCCAGGGAGGCGATGAATTGCCGCGAGACGGATGCGAACGCGGTGAGGTCCAAGGTCTGCTTCGACTGGATCGTCGCCTTGAGCGTCGCCGTCTGCCCATTGTCCGTTACACCGGGTCCGCCGGGAAGACTGCCCACGAGGGTCCAGCCGTCCCCAGCCACGAACTCGAGGAAATCATTTTTCGGAACGGTGACGGTGATGTCGATGGCGGTGGACTGGTCGTTGTAGAACGTGATCTTGTGAGTATCGTCCCCCGCGAGGTCGAGCGTGGGAAGAAACCCTTCCCTTGGATCGTTGACGCCGCGATCGGTGAAGAAAACGGTGTGGTCGTCGCTGTAGCCGCTGTTGTCGGTGATCTTCAGGCCGGAGCCGAACGCGATATTATCGAAATGCGTGGAAAGGTCGACGGGCGGCAGGGTGGCCGCAGCGACGCTTTCGATCGTCAGCGTCCCCAGCTTGCCGCGGATCCCTTCTGGAACACGAAGGTAAAACCGTTGAAAGCCTCCGGTGAATTCACTGAAAATCGCGTCGGCCGTGAGATTCACTCCGGTCGTCTCGTCGAAGAAATCAAATTTTTGGCCGTCGATCCCCGTGGCGTAGACGTGCAATTGAACATCGCCGGGCTCGATCAAGGCATCCGCATGGGATTCGAAACGCACGTCGATCGACATCGTATCGACGTCTGGAAATTCCATCAGATTGTGCGTCAGCGAATCGCCCCTATCGAGGCTGTAGTGATAATTGAAGAAATTGGCCTGAATGGAAGAAAATAGACGCGGCAGAAGATTGTAGGCGGCTGACTTCGCGAAGCTCGTCAGGATAGCTTTTGGATTGAACTTCAGAGTCCGTAGCTGCTTTGCATAAACATCCTTGTTCTTGGTAATATCGGCAGCGACTTGGGCGCCGCCGGATTTTGCAGCGAGTGCGGCAAGTCTCTTCTCGTCCGTCGCAATTGAATAGTAGACCAGTTTAGCCAGATTATCATCGCTGAATGCAGTACCGGCCACCTTCTTCAGGTAGCCGCCCAGCAAAGTGGCGATATCACCGAGGCCACTCACGGAAGCGCCATTCTCGACCGACTTCGGTATGCCCGAGCCGAGCATCGCCTTCAGCATCCGATTGACCAGATCCTTCATCAGGGCGTCATTATCGGTCAAGGCGCCGCTGCCGACGATATCCTCCAAGTCTGCGACATCGGCCGACAGGCCGGAGCCGCCGGCTGGCATGAGACCTTGCAGCCAGTCAGCCGAACCGCCGGAGCCGCCGCCATGGAACGACCAGCCCGGTAGCTCGTACCAACTTTGAAGCTGCCAATTGTCGAACACCGGCGCCCGACCGTACCACGGGCGAAAGGTGGCATCGAAATCTCCGTTGAACACGCCGGGTATCGGGACGCCCGTTGGATTTTCGATGGTGTTGTCGTCGTGGGCCTTGGTCGGCTCCTCGCGATCACCCTTCGGAATGGCGCTGGTGAATTCGTCGCCGCCGCCGAGGCTCGAATAGAACCAGCCCGTGCCGATCCCTTCCCAGGGGCCTTGATCGAACTGCGAATAGCCGCGCGTCGACGGCTTGCCGCTCGGATTGAAGATATAGGCCGGCTTGCCGCCTTGCACCTCGTCTTCGCGGGCGCGGTACCAGCTCTGCGTGTTCTGATCGAATTCAGAGGCTTCATCCTTGTAGTACCGGGCAATGTCCCAGAAGGACCATTCATCCGGGATGACCGCATAGCGGTCGGAGGCCTGGCGCCAGACGGTTTCGGTGCGTCCCTTGGTGATCTGGAGATCGTTGGTCGCAAGCGAGGCCGTGCCCGCGTACCAGGCGATCGCGCGCTGGTGGAGCGTGCCCCAGCTGAATCCGTATTTCTGGACGTCGATGCCGATCGCGGCGAGGGTCAGATCGTAGTCGCCGTCGTCTTCGACGAAACCCGGCAGACCGTTCAGCCGCTTGTTGACGTCGGCTGTCTTGAGCGCCGATCCGTAAGGTGTCAGCGAGAACTCACGTTTGATGTCCGTGACCGACTGATAGTAGTTGTCGGCGAAACCGACGCCTTTCCAGTTGGTCACGATCGGATCGTGGAAGTCAGTGTAGTCGAGCGAATTGAAGCCGAGTATAGTCACCGTGTTGTAGACTTTGTCGAGGAAGCTGCTGGCGCGGAAGAGCGCGCCCGCGACTTGCGGCTGCCCGAGCAGGAAGCTGGCGCCGGAGCCGACGGCCAGAATGGTGCTCGCCGCCGTCAGATAGTCGCCCAGCGGAAACTTCTGCTGCGGCTGGGGCGTGTTGGTCGGATCGATGGTGGTGACGTGGATGGCGCCCATTGCACTGCCATGGCGCGCGATCAGGCGCTGGACGATCTCCGTGTTGACCGCCGCGCCGCGTCCTTCCCCGATAAAGTGGAACGGTGAGGCCAACGTGCTGGAGAGGCTGTTCTCCAGCGCCACGATGGCGGCCGCGAAGGCATCGCCGGCGGCTTCGGCGAAACCGGAATCATTGACGGCGGAGGCAGCCTCCCAGTCGGGGACGAGGAACAGCGACTTCGCCTCGGTGGGCGAGGTCGTGCCATTGACGTGCGTCCACGGACCCCAGGCGAGGGTGGACGTCGGATCGTACATCAGCACCGCGCCATCGTTTTCGGCTGCCAGCGTCATGGCGAGGTTGTAGAGCGCGTTGCCATTGGCCGGTGCGCCGAAATAGGGCGCCACGAAGCCATGGGTGAGGACGGTGACGCCGGCGTAGCGCGCTGCGCCTTCCGGCTCGGCCGGATCGATCTTGAAGGATCGCGCCGCGCGGACCGTACGCTTCTCCGACCAGTCGATCATCTGCGCCTCGGCGCCGATCCAGTAGGTCTGGCCGCGCGTCAGATCGCGGCCCTTCCAGTCATCGCCGGAGATGACGGTAAAGCTCTGGTTGAAGACGCCGTTCTCGAACTGCGGGTCGTCCTTGGAGAAGGTCTTGGTGAAGATGCGGTTACGGTTGGCGCCGACCGGCAGCGCGCCATCGAGGGCAGTGCCGTCCTGGCCGGTCAACAGGCGGAAGCCGGCTTTGACCAGCAGCGCCTCCAGCTCTTCGGACCCGTCGCTTGAGAACAGGCCCGCACCGGGACCGGCGACGGCGATCGTGACGGTGACGGAGGCGACCTCGTCCCATCGTTCGGTGAAATTGAGCTGGATCTCCGGCTTTGCGCTATCGGTCGGGATGTCGAACTGGATGAAGCTGCCCTGCGTCGCCGCAACGCCGCGGGCGAGACCGCCGGTGACGATCGGACCATTGGCAAGCTGTTCGGGCGAGGTGGTGAGAACCTCTCCGAACAGCCCATAGGCGGCGCGGATATCGATATCGGTATTGACGGAGGTGCGGTCAAATCCTCCCGGCGTATCGCCAAACAGCAGCTCGCCATCATTGGAATAGTCGTCGATCGGCCGCAGATGAAGATCATTCCCGGAGGTGTTTTCGAGGACGGTTTGGAAGCCGACCGGATCGTAGATGAAGACCTGGCCGGTGGCGCCGCCCGACATGACGACATATTTCCCGTCGGTCGTCGTGCCGACGTCGCGGCCCCAGGAAAAGGGAATGCCACGTGTCGCCGCGGCGATGGGGTCCCATTGCAAGCCGCCGTGATCCGGCGCCTGGAAAATGTTCGGAACAATCGCGATGTTGGAGCCGGGCGGCAGGTCGTCGGCGTAGATCTGCCCATCCTGGCTGATGAGGGGATCGCGCTGAATGTCGCCCTGGAGCCAGCGCTTCTGGCCGATGATGTAGGCGGTCATCCCGTTGGAATCGAAGACGATATCCATCGGATCGGAGACGTCATGGATGGATTCGTCGAAGACGCCATTGATGTCGAACTGGAGCGAATTCTCGATACTCCACACGCCGGCGACCCGCTTGAAGATCGATAGGAACTGAACGAGGGACGCCTCCCTGTCGTTGTTGGCGGCATCGAGTACGACGGCGCGCAGATCGCCCTCGACGCCAGGCGGCGCGAAGACGACCTTGACCGCTTGAGGATTCCTTATCGAGGCGATGAGTCCAAAATGCTTCGTCGCCGTGAATACCTCTTCCAGCTCGACGTCCTTGTCGGCGATTTTGATCTGCCGGGCGGCCCGGGTGAGGATATCGTTGCCTTCACGGCTCTGGAGTGCGCGGATGATGAGATTGTCGAGATTCGGCAATTTGTAGATGGTCAGGCTTCCCTCGCGCCCTCCGAGGGGATTGTCGCCCTGGGTGACGAGGATTTCCTTGCCGTCCGGCGTGACGGTGAGACCGCGGATACCCCACTCCGCTTGATCGAGCGACAATGTGCCGATGTGCTGGTTCTTCAACGGGCTGTTGCGATCGATGCTGATCACGTAGATCTTGCCGGCCCGCTTGTCCGCGGCGAAGAGGAACCGCTCGGTCGGATCCATCAGCAACTCGCCGATCTGGGCGTCGGGCGCGTTTTTCAACTCGATGAAGTTGATGCCGGCCTTCTCCGGATCGACGTCGAGTTGACGCATGAAGATCGTGTCGACGACGGCGATACCGCCCGCCAGTTCCAGCCCCACATAGGCACGGGAGAAGTCGGAGCTGAGAACGACCTGGTCCGGACCGGCGCTGCGGGTCAGGTCAGGCGTGCCATCCTCGTTCAGATAGCCGATCGGGATGCGGCCGGCGAGATAGGGCGGTGTGCTGGCCGCCGTCTCGCCTTCCGGAATTTCCGGGGAATGGATGACTGCCAGCTGATCGATGCCGCCGCGCAGCACTTCGACGACGGGACCGTCCGGCGTGGCAATGCCATCCTGGATGGCGACATAGGTGTTGCGGCTCGTCGGCTGCAGCGTGTTGGTGTCGGAGTAGCGTGCCGTCACATCGGCGAAGGACCCGCTCTTTTCGGATTCCTTGGCATAGGCGGAGGGTGAGTGGTTGCCGCTGTCGTAGCTGGCCAGGTCGAAACGGACGACTTGGAACGACTCGAAATCGACATCGCGCGGCACCTCGGCCGACAGGGTGCCGTCTTCCTTGACGGTGGCGGCGACCGCGACGCCGCCGGCAAAGCGGATGATCTCGGGCAGTTCTCCAGGCTTGGCGCTGCGAACGGTGTTGAGCAGTTCCACGTGATCGACCTCGCCGAAGATCACGTAAGGTGGGGGAAGCGGGACCTTTCCCGCCTTCGACGTCGACACGAGCCGTTCTCCGGTGAGTACGACGAAGGCTTCGCTGTCGGTCGAGCCGTCCAGGGCGCCGAACTGGATCGCCGCGCCCGTGACCGCCGGAAGCAGCTTGTTGATCGCGGACTGGGGATTGAGGCCGACGAGGCCGATCTCGAACCGATTGCGATCATCGACGTCTATGCCGCGGGCAGCCAGGAACTCCTTGCTGTCGGGGTTGAAGACGACGATGTCCATATTGCGGGTCGGGGCGCCGTCGAACCAGGTGTAGAACTGGTTGAAGGCGGCGACTGCCAGATCGGCGACGACAGGAATGTTCTTGTATTGCGCGCGGATCATCGCGCGCTGTTCCTGCAGTTCGGCGGTCTGCTTGCTGACCGTGGTGCCGACCTGATGGAGCGCATCGCCGGCGCCGAACAGGACGTACTGGCCGGACTTGTCGACACCCAACCGAGGCGGCGATTTGGTTCGTGCCACTCCGTTTTCGTCGACCGCACCCGTTTCCACCTCCTGATAGGCGAGTTCCGTGCCGCCATCCGCGGTCGGAATCTCGACGATCCGGTAGAAGATGACTTCGGTGCCCGCCTCCAGGGACGTCGGAATCGCCAGTTGCGCCGGCATGACCATCGGCGTGTCGTCGAAGTCGAGCTCGAAGGCTGCCCCGTAGGTCCAGCCCTCTTCGGGCAACATGGGCAAGGGGATGTCGGACTGCGACAACGTCTTGATCGTCACCTCGGCTTGCCGGTTGAAGGCGCCGGCGCCGATACCGACCTGATAGCCGTCCGTGTTGCGGACGATCCCGCCTTCCGCGTCGACCGGCACGGCATCGCCGATCACCGGCTCCTTGACCAGGATCGGGACGAGGACTTCCGTCGAGTGATAGATGACGGTGACGAGCGTTTCGCCAGGCGCGAGGCCGACGACGCGGCCATCGGCCGTCACCTGCGCCACGGAGCCGTCCAGCACCCAGGCCCCGACCGCACCGCCGTCGCTCTCGAAAATGTTCTCACCGGCAGGATCGAACAGCAGAAGCTGGCGTTCGGCGCCCGGATCGATCACGACGGCGTCCGGATAGACGTCCGCGCCTTGAATACGCAGGAGTTCATCGCCGGTCGAAAGCGCGCCGACATTGACGACCGTGACGGCGGATAGATCGCCGCGCCCGACCAGCAGGACGGTCGAGCCTTTTTCCACCCCTCGCAAATAGGAGCCGTCCATCGACGCGATCAGCGGATCGAGCACGGTGTAGTCGGCGTAGGAGCTTGGCAGAAGGGCCGTGCCGCCATCTGCGAACCTGCCGTACGCCTCGTAGCGCCGGTGCTCGCCCCGTTGAAGATCGGGGGCTCTTGCGCCGAAATCGATGCCGGTCAGCGCGGCGTCGGAGACATCGATGGAGACGGTGTAGGTCTGTGACCAGCGATAGCCGTCGCTGACGCGCAGCATGACGCTCGCCTCGCCGCTGAAGCCGCCGTCCGGAACGAAACGGAGCGCGTAGCCGTCCGGCGACAGTTCCGCCGTGCCATGGAGGGCACCGACGATCTCGAAAAAGAGCGGATCGCCTTCCGGATCGGACGCGTGCGGCAGAAGCGCGATGCGAGTCTCCAGATCCGTATAGGTCTTGGCGGCCGCAAGATCGAAATCGGGAGGCAGATTGGAGGTGTAGCCGAAATTGGCCACCAGGATCGATCGGTCGTCGGCGTCCGTGTCTCCATCGCCGTCAATGTCCCAGCCGGCCCCGTCGAAACCCACCAGATCGGCGCTCCCGACATCGCCATCCGCGTCGATGTCGCCCGCAACCGCAATGGCGAGATTGAGGTTGCCGGAGGCGGTCGGAGTCAGGCTGAGGCGCTGCAAACCGGCAGTCTCGATCAGGAACAGGTAGGTCGTCTCGCCACCGGCGAGTTTGGTCGAGATGGGCCCGAGGCCGTTGACCGAGGCTTCATCCACCGTTCCGTCGATGGTGATGCTGACATAGACCCGGCCGGCTACCGAGCCCAATTCACTGTCGCGCAGGACAAAGCTCGTCTGCAGTGCCTGTCCGGCCGTCACCGGGATGGCGGCGGTGGCGCCGTTCGCCAGGCTGTCGAAATGAGCGGTCATCGGCGTGATCAGCAGGTCGCCGTCGCCGTTCCAACTGATCGAGGCGGGGGCGGAGCCGCCCTGCGCGGTCAGCTGGTTTGTGTCGTCATAGCCATAGGTGGTCGGCTCGCTCTGGCCGGACCCGCCCGCGAAGGTGAGGCGGTTGTCGCGGTCGTAAAGATAGAGCAGGCGTTCGCCCGTCGGCAGCGCAATACCGGAGATCGTGCCGGCCGCCCCGGTAAGGATCTCGACGGCAGAGCCGTCCTGGCCGATCAGACCCGTCGCCGTGACCCGGATATTGCCGTCGCCGGTGCGGATTTCGCGAATCGTGCCGCGTCCGTTGGCCACCCATTCGGTGCCGCTCTCGTCGGTCAGGACGAGCCGAGCGCCACTGCTGTCGAACGGGCTGTAGGGCAGGCCCGAAACAGTGCTGTAGGCTTTTCCGTTCACTGCCGTCAGTAGCGGGCCCTCGAACGCCAGTGTGTGCCGCCCGTCGCCACCGTCGAAATGCAGCACCAGCCGCTCCAGTCCGGCGATCATCTCGGTCTCGAAGCGGGCGGTGAAGACGAGGCGGGTTCCGTCCGGGGCGCTGAGGTGCACCCGATCCCCTTGCTGGAGCGCCGCGCCGGGTAGCGAAGCAGGACCGGCATCCAGCTTCAGGTCGGTCCAGTTGGCGCTCCAGCCTTTTCCGAAGGTGCCGGTCGAATCCTTGAAGCCGAGCTCGTAACTGCGGCTGAGGGCGATGGTGGCTCCGTCGAGAGAGACCTCCGCGTCCGTGACAGTGAACGCCGCGGCGTGTTCGGACGGCGCAATCTCCACGGAGCGTTCAAGAATCGAGTGATAGCCCAACGTGTCGGACGCCTCGAGACGCAGCGTGTAGAAGCCGGAACGGACACTATCGAGCGAGAGGTTCGCAAGCGCGCCCGAAACGGGGTCCCGTCCCGAGGCGAGTTGGCGTGCGACGCCGGTGGCGTTCTGAACCAGAAGCAGCTTCCATTCGTCCAGGCTCGGATCGGAGATGGCGCCAAACACGGGACCCGCCGCGAGGATGCTGGCATCGTCGACTGCAAGTGAAAGAAGGGGCGCAGTCCTGTCGGCCGGGTCGCGCACGGCGATCGTACGGGTGGTCGTTGCGGTCCGGCCATCCGCGTCGGTGACGATGAGCGTCGCCTCGATGCGGCCGGGGGCGCCGGCGGTGATGCTGGCGCGCCCCAGGCCGTCGAGAGAAACCTCGACGCCGTCGACGAAAAGATGGCGGTCCACCACGGGCACGAAACCGGAAGCGGCAGTGGAAATCGTGATTGTCTGCCCGCTTCGGGCGGGGAAAGACGGCGTCACATCGAGCACTGGTACCGGCAGTTCAGGCTCGCGCGTGACGCGAATGACGAAGGAGGTCACCGTGCGGTCGGTGCCATCATCGGCCACGAGCCGTAGAACATGATCGCCGATGTCGCCTGGCTGCGGCTGGAAGAGAAGACGGCCCGTCGCGGCATCGAAGACGGCGCCGGCCGGAAGGTTCTCGACGCTGAGGGTGAGCGTATTGTCGCCATCCGGGTCGGAGCCGGTCAGGATGAAATCGAGCGTCTCCCCCGAGGGCGACCGCATGGTTCTCCGCCGAGACCGAGGGGGCGCGGTTGGTGTCGGCGACATTGATCGTGACGTCGCGGACGGTGCTCAGTCCCTGCGGGTCGACCGCCGCGATCCGTACGATATGGGTGCCGGCCTGATCGTAGCCGGGCGTCCAGGTGAAGACGCCCGTGGTCGTGTCGAAACGCGCGCCGGACGGCAGCGGCGAGGCGAGCTTGAAACGCACCCCGTCATTGTCTGGATCGGCAGCCAGCAGGCGGAACGTCAACTGTGCCGCTTCGCGTCCGAACTGGGTCGGCGGTTCGATGAAGATCGGCGCCCGGTTGGTGTTGACGACATTCAGCGTGATCGTCTCGGACGTTTCCGCCGCGCCGTCGGTCACGCTGACGACGATGCCCTCATAGGTGCCGGCCTGGAAGGCATGGGGGGTGAAGGTCAGCCGTCCGGTCAGCGCATCGAGCGAGGCGCCAGACGGAAGATTTTCGGCGCGGAAGGTGACGGCATCGCCGTCGGGATCGCTGGCCCCGAGGATCAGATCCAGCGTGTCGCCCTCGGCGACGGTGAGCGTGCCGATCGGCGACAGCACCGGCGCTTCGTTGGTTTGCCGGACATTGAGCGTGAAGGAGAGCGTGGCCGTCGCCGGAGCTTCGGTGCCGATACCTAAATCGGTCGCGGTCAGAACCACGTTGTGGGCTCCGATATCGCCTGCCTCGGGGGTAAAGTGGAGCTCACGTTCGCCGTAGCGGCCCGTGGAGACGAATTCGGCGCCCGCCGGCAGGCCATCGATCGCGAAGGTCAGTCCGCTCGCTTCCGGATCGCGTGTCTGGAAGCGATAGACCAGCGTCTCGCCGACCGTCGCGACGAGCCCTGCCACCGGTTGGATCACAGGTGCGAGATTGGGGCCCTGAACCGTCAGAACGAACGAGCCGCTGTCCGACAGCGCATTGGCGCCGTTGCCATTGCCGTCGTCGCGCACCGTCAGGTCGATGGCGAAGTCGCCGCGCTCCAGTTCGCCGGGGTTGATCTCCAGATAGCGCTCGCCGCCTTCGGTCACGATCCGTCCGAACGGATCGCTGCCGTCGAGCGGGATCGGCGTCGGGTCGATCTCGATCTGGCCGACGCCGCCGGCGCGCGTGGCGAAGGCGCTCAGCGTCAGCAGGCCGCCATCCGGATCGAGAGAAGCGAGCGGTATCCGCAGTGTCTCGCCGGCTTGGACGGTGCGGTTGGGCAGATCGTCGAGGCTTGGCGGGCGGTTGAAATCCTCGACTTCGATGGCGATGTCGATCGTCGTGGAGAGTATCTGCCCGGTGCCGTCACCATCGTCGGTCGCGGTGAGGCGGACGGTATGAGTGCCGGCATCTTCGAAGCCGGGCTTCCAGTTGAACGTGCCCGTCTCCGGGTCGAAACTGGCGCCCTCCGGCAGGCCGGTCATGCTGTAGGCGAGCGAGACCCGGTCGGAGCCTTCGATGTGAATGAGTTCGCCATCGGCGCCGCGTTCGCGCAACGAGCCCGTGGGGTTGTCCGGATCCAAGCCGGGGGTACGGAAACGCAGTTCCTGTCCTTCGACCACGGTCCAGCTCTCGAAGCCTTCGAGGATCGGCGCGCCATTGGCGTTGGCGACGCTCAGCACGATGCGCGTCACGGTCGAGCTGTTGCCGTCCGTCACCACGATCGGGATATCGTATTCCCCCGCCTGATCGAAGGCCGGGGTCCACTCGAAGACACCCTCCGTCGGACGCAGGACGGCGCCCTTCGGCAGGAATGGCGAAAAGAAGGAGAGTTCCGCCCCCTCGGGATCTTCGGCCAGCAGCGCGATACGGATCGGATCGCCTTCTCGGATCGTGCGCGGCACGGGATTGGCGACGACCGGCGCAAAATCGGTCGGCAGGACGCGGATGTCGAAGGTCCGCACCGTCTCCGCATAGCCGTCCGTCACGCCGATCCGCACATTGGAATAGGTGCCGGCCTGTCCTGCGGAGGGAGTCCAGATCAATTCACCCGCCGAATGATCGAGATAAGCGCCGGCAGGAATGTCCTCGGCGAAGAGTGTCAGCCGATCGCCATCGGCGTCGGCCGCGAGGAGTGGCAAACGCAACCTGTCCCCTTCGGCGATGGTGATGAGGGAGGAGGGCTGCTGCAGGGACGGCGCGGCATTGGCGTCGGCGACGGCGATCTGCAGTTCGAGTTCGGTGAAGCCGGCGCGCATGTCATAGACGCGCAGGCTGACAGTGGTGATCGCTGTGGCATCCTTGCCGGGCACCCAACTGATCAGGCCGCTCCCGTCGATCGTCATCCCTTTCGGCGCATCGATCAGCACATAGCCGAGCCCGATGCCATCGGGATCGACGGCCTCCAGTTCATGGGTGAAGAGCTGACCCACAGCGGCGTCGCCCGCCAGCGGATTGCCGATTTCCGGAAGCAGGTTGGGCGCCGGCAGCATCCGCACGCCGTGGGCGAAGGCGGCTCTCGAATCTCCGGAGATGATGATCGTGACGGTCTGGCCGGTAATGCTTTCGCCAACGCCGAGAATGCCATCGTCGCCGAGCGCCTCGGTCAGGTCGAGAAGATAGATCCCGCCATCGTCGGTCGCCTCGAAGGGCACGCCCGAACCGTCCGGATCGGCCGGGTCGAGGGTCAGGATGAGCGGACCACTCAGCGCGGCCGTGCCGATATTGGTGATCGTGACGTCGTAGGAGACACTGCCGGCGCCGCGGTCGTAGCGCGTATTGGAGAACGCGACGGAGACGTCGAGCGTGATGTCTTCCATGCGGGTGAACAGATAGCTGTTCGGCTCGCCCACCGCCATGCCGCGTGCGCTGGCCAGCGTGGATGCAAGATTCAGTTCGAATAGACCGCGTGGAAGGGGCGCGAAGGACAGTTTGACGGTCTGGTCCTGAGCGTTCCACTCGATGTTCGTGAGCGGGATGATCGCTCCGGATTCGTCGAGCAATGCGTAGTTGGCGGGATCGAGGACCGACCCTTCGCCTTCGAGTGCCATGTCCTCGCTGAAGCGAATGAAGAAATTCGAGACGGGCCGCGACAGCAACTCGCCGTCCTGGATCGAGGTGGCGAGAATGGCCGGCGCGCGCAGGGGCCGCATGACATCCAGCCCTTGCGAGGTGGCGATGACGATCCGGCCGTCGGTGGTGCTTGCGATCCCTTCGCCGCGTGTCTGGCCGGCCGCGACCGAGACGATCTGGTGCGAAGCGACGTCAAGCGCGAAGAGGCGCGACAGACCATTATGGTCTGCGATGGTGGTCAGCAGGACGAGACCTTCGAACTCGCTGCCGGCGGGACCGAAGACGAGCGAGTTCGAGCGGCGCGTCCAGTTGCGCGATCCTCTCCGCCTTGCCGTTCTCGTCGAAACGCAGGACCTGCCCGCGATCCGGCCACGAGGTCGCCCATAGACGACCCTGTGAGTCGAATGCGAGATCGCCGACGCGCTGGTCGGCAATGGTGCTGAAGCTTCCGGTCTCTGGATCGAACAGGGCAATGCCGACGGCCGTCGACACGGCGATTCTGCCATCGGACGCGATGGCCAGCGCATGCGTGATGCTCTCGCCATGGCTTGCGAGAACTGTCCCGGCGTTCAGATCGAGTTCGACGAGCTTGTTCCCGCCCGTGGTCGCCCAGATGCGGCCATCGGCGCCTTCGGCGAGGTCGAAGACAGGCTCATCGAGCCGCATGAAAGGTTCGGCTGGCAGATTGCCGTCGGCGTCGATGCGGTAGAGCCAGGCGCGGTCGGGGCCCCCGGAGAACACGATCGAGCCGTCCGAAAGCCCGGCGACGGCGAGGGCGCCGATGCCGCCGGCGCTCGCTTCGACCGTATCGTACAGGGCTTCCAGCGCGAACGGAGCGACCGCAGCGCTGTAGGCGGCGGGACTGCGCGGCGAAACCGTCGCCGGCACCGCGTCCAGCGCCTCCAGGAACAACGGATTAACCGGCGTCTCGCTCGGCTTGGCCGCATCGGGCAGGGGAGTCGCCTCGGAGGACTTCCTGATCACCGTGCCGCCAAGGTCGACGCTTTCTTCAGCCGGGGTCACCGCACCGGCGGGCGGGGCTTCCCGATTGCCGGCCATGTCGGTGGCCAATACCAGAAACTCGTATTCCACACCGGCCACGCCCGAATGCGTGTACCGATCGCCCGGAATGTTCGTCGCGACGGCTCGATAGTCACCGCCGTCTTCCGAGACATAGATGGTCACGCCCGCGACGCCCGACCCTTCGTCGGTCGCGGTCCAGCGCAGTTCATGGTCCGATGAGCCGGCTACGTCCGTGACCGAATAGGTGGTGACGGGCGGCGTCCGGTCGAGGCGATAGCGGAACGTCGCCGTGTCGACCGGCGCATTGCTGTCCGTGATGATGCGGGCATCGGCTAGGATGGTTCGCCCGCTGACCGCATCATCGGCGGCGCGCGCCGAGTAGAGCACGTTGAGAGCTTCGCCGGCGCGCAGCAGACCCTCGGTCTTGGCTGGATCGATGGTCTCGCCTGTCTCGGGATCGATCGCCTCGAACAGCCAGGTCGCGGTTCTCGCGGCGATGTCGATGCCCATCGAGGCGCGGAGAACGAAGCCGCGGCTGGCCGTCAGGTCCAGATCGACCTGATGGAAGGCCCTGCCGGCCGGCACCGACAACGCGATATCGCCGATCGTCACGCCGCCTAGGCGGAAGCTCCTGGCGTCGAGCCCGTCATCCAGGCGGGTGACGACGCGCAACTGTGTCGTCGCCTCCACCGAGAGCTCGGGCTGGGTGTAGACGATCTTGTGAGGGAGGTCGTAGCCCTCCGGCACCCAATTGTCGCTGCCGGCGCCGAGCGGCCCGATCAGCGTCCCGCCCTCTTGCGCGGCGGCCTCCAGATAACTCTTCAACTCCAGTTGGGCCAGTTCCCCGCTGGTCGCGTCCGAGCCGAAATCGGGAACATCGGTCGCGCCTGCCCCCGTCCAGGGCGCGAAGACGTTGAACGCCGCGAAGGTCGTCTGCCCGCTCAGGCCGAGATCGTAATCCGCGGCGTCGGGAAGCGCCGGCACGGGCACCGCGTAGGACGGATCGAGCGGTGGCTGGCGCACATCGTACCGCGCGATCGGCGCCGTCATTCCCTCGTCGGATCCATACCAGTCTCGAACAGCGGCGTAGAACGAGACGAGGTCGCCTTCGCTGACAATCTCGTCGCCGGCCGAGCCGAAGACGAGGCCTTCGGAGAGCTGGGCGATCAGGCTGACGACGCGCGGCGTCTCGCGTACGGCAGGCGCTTCGCCATCCGGCCGCAACAGGCCGGCCTCCTCGAGTGCGGCCAGGAAGCCGTCGCGCCATGTCGCAGCGTCGGAAGCTAATATCTGCAAGGCGGGAGTCGCGTCGGCATCGCTGAGAACACCCTGCCGCAACCTCTCTGCCTCGGCGACCTGCTCGGCGACGAACTCGTCGCGCGTCATCGGCGTCGCGGTCGCCATGACGTTGAACTGGAAGGGCAGATACCAGGGCATTGCCCGATCGATCACCTCGAAATCGGGATCGGTCATGATCTCGTGGAAAAGCGGCGACACCTCTTCGAGGGCGTCGATGCCGCCTGCCAGAGCGTCGCTTTCGGCAAGCTCGGGGTTGTGCTCGTAGAGGAAGATCTTCAGCTGCTCGAAGTCCCGATCGATCAGAGCCTGCAGGCCCGGGTAGGTCTGCACCTTGAAATTCATCGAAGCGACGCCGTCGGCATGGATATCGTAGGCATAGCCGGGAGCGAGGATCTGGCCGTTGTCGTTGAGGGGAGCCTGGGCGCCGCTTAGGCCCGGCAGCAATCCGTCCAGATCGCCGATATTGGTCGAGAAGGTCAGGAAGGGCAGGCCATAGGCCATCTCATTGCCGCCCATCTCCGGGACGCCGAACGAGAAGCGCACATAGGGCGTGTCGATATTGGTCAGGCTCGCGACACTGACCGAATAGAGGCCGCCGCCGCCGGCCGGCACGACGCGGGGGCCACCGAGGCCGACGCTCGTCTCCGGCAGGAGCGCCCGTTCGACGAGATAGCGGTAGGGCTCCACGGCGACCTGGCCGTCGTCGTTCACCACCACAACGTCGTAGAGGCCGTAGGGCGCATCCTTCAGGTCGAACGTGGCGATGATCCTGGTGGCGTCGATGCGCTTGACGGCGACCGGCAGGAACTCCGCGACCCCCGGACGGGACAGCTTCGCCACCGCCTCGGGACCGATGGCCGCGCCTTCGATGGTCATTGTGACATAGCGGGCCGAGCCGCCATGATCGGGGGTCACCGAATGGATCTCGAAGGGCAGGATATCGGCGCTGAGCGTGACGGGATTGGTGTTGTTCACATCGGGCGAATCGAGGCCGCGGACCAGCACGTAGTACGATCCCGCCTGCGTCGACGCGATCGTGGCCGACTGTTCGGCGGCGAGTGGATTGCCATAGGAAGCGTCGTAGCGCGCAGCGCTCGGCAGATCGTTCCAGCGCAGGAATATCTCGTTCCTGGCGTCGCTGTCGCCGCCGCTCAGGCTCACCCGCATGGTCTCGCCGGATGGCGCGACGATGCGGTACAGCCTCTCGGTTCCCGGCGGCAGATCGACCTGTATCGGCACCCCGAGCGTCAGAACCGGCGCGCTGACCTGGATCGGCTGATCGCCGGCATTGACGTTGTTGGCCTCGCCGGCCTCTTCATACACCTCGTCGCGCGCATCGGTGCGAATGATCACTCTCCAGGCGCCGTCGGTGAGGCTCGGCATCGTCGCGTCGAGAACGGCCTGATAGCTGTCGCCGACCGCCAACCCGCCGCCATGGGAGAAGCGGCCGAGATAGATGTCGGAAATGTCCCACTCTCCGTCGCGGGACAGATAAACGCTGTCGCTCCAGCCGCCCTCTGCCGCCTCGGTGCCATCATTGGTCACGGTCCAGCGAACCTCCACCGAGGAGCCGGCCGTGCCGCCGCCAGTGACCGCGATATTGTCCGTGACCAGGTCGGCCGGCGGCGGCAATTCGATCAGGAGCGGCGCACTGGACACCAGCCGGTTGACCTCGGCGCCACCTTCGAAGACCTGGCCGTGGGGATGGCCGTTGTCGGGCCGGTCGGACACCACGAAGACGCGCCAGGCGCCCGTCACACCCTTCGGGAGTCGCGCGGCGAGCGAGTTCTGCGAGAGGGCGCCGCCAGCCAGTTCCTCGTCATGGGCCACGAAGCCGAGGAAGTAGTCGGTCCGCGTGTCCAGCGTCTCGTCGCGCGACAGATAGACGAGATCGGTCCAGCCACCGCCGGTGCCGCGCGTGCCATTATTGGCGATCGTCCACGAGATGGTGGTCGGCTGCCCGGCCACGGCGCGCTGCGGTATGGTGATGTCCTGGACGGCCAGATCGGCGGCGGTGCCGGCCGCGATGGTTATTGCGAGTGAGGTGCGGTTGTTCAGTTCGCCCGCGAACTCGGGTACGCTGTCGCTGCCATAGCCGAGGGATGTCGCATCGCCGCCGACCGAGGAGGTGCCGTAGCGATTTTCCCGCATCAGCGCATCGGTTTCGATGAAGAGCGTATAGTCGCCGCTGATGCCGAGCGGCAATTCGATCTCGATCTCGCCCTCATAGCTCTCGCCCTTGCCGAGTACACCGACACGCTTGTACTCGCCGACGAGATGATCCGAGGTGTCCAGTGATCCGTCGACGGACAGATAGACCCGGTCGTACCAGACGGACTGCCGGGTCGCGCGTGTGCCGGTGTTCGTGACGGTATAGTGGAGCGTGCTCGTCGTGCCGCTGGTCAGCGGGCCGGGTGGCACGACCTCTGAGACCAACAGATCCGGCTCGGCAAAGGTGATGTCGATCGTGCCGCGGCCGAAATTGCCGGTCGGGTCCGATGCATCTTCAAAGACGCTGCTTGCATAGAAATTGCGTCCCTGGGAGGCGCTGCCGGACATCTGCTCCGAGTTGGGCAAGCTCGACCAATAGGACACGTCCGTCGCGACGTGGAGGTAGTAGAGCCCGTCCGCTCCGGCCGGAAGGGTAACGAGGGCACTCTGTGTGTAGCTTTCACCGGATGCCAGGGCATTCGGCGCGGTCGCGACGACATTGGCCAGATAGGTCGCATTGTTGCGGCTGAATTCCGCATCGCGCGAGAGCCAGATCGCGTCGCGCCAGTAATCGGAGCCCTGCCAGACGTCCCCGCCGTCATTGCGGACGGTCCATGTGACGAGGATCGGGTCGCCGGACGTGGCGCCCGGCGCGGCGCTGACCGAAAGGACCCGCAGATCGGCCGGTGCATTGCTGACGACGGCCTCCGCCGAAGCGACGTTGTCGGTCTCGTTGTCCTCCACCACGGCCTCGCGGCCCTTCACCGAAGCATCGGTCACCACATGGACATAGAGGCCCGCGGCGGACGGCGGCAGGTCGAACGTCCCACTCGCCAAATAGCTTTCGCCTGCCTCGAGGCCGCCCTCGCGGCGGACGTCTCCGAGGTGCCAGAGCGTCTCCCCGACGGTGCCGAGGGCCGGACTGTCGGACAGATAGACCCGGTCGACCCAGCCAGCGGCTCCGGCGTCGCCGTAGGATTCGTTGGTGACCCTCCATTGAATGGTCAGCGCTTCGGCGCCCGCAACGAGCGGGCCGCTTGCCTCCACCTGGTCGATGACGAGATTGGGCCGGACCGGCGTGAAGCCGAGAATATCGATCGCCCGGCCCTTGTAGTTGTTGTTGTCGAACTCGTTCGGATCGTCCGGATTGACGTTGACCGCCAAAGTGTCTTCCGGTTCGACATCGAAGGAGTCCGACCAGGGCGTGATGTACCAGCGGCCGGTCGGCAGGTCGTCCGGAATCCGAACGCGGACCACCTGCTCGTAGCCATCGCCGACCGCCAGCGTGCCGACATGGGTGACGGTCGCCAGAAGGCGCGCCGAATTGCCCTTGAGGAAGTCGGCTCCGGCAATGTCCGCGAAGGCGCTGGTGTTCGGGCGGCGCGGGTCGCGGGCGATCCAGATCGTGTCGCGCCAGTTCTCCTCGATGGTCGCGCCGGCGCCCTTGTTCGTGACCTTGTAGCGGATTTCGACCTCGGAGCCGCCGACGGCCTGGGTCGGGGCGACGACGTTCGACGTCACGAGGTCGGAACGCGGCACTGGATCGACCTCGAGGCGATGCGCAAGCACATTGTCGTTGTCGAGCGGGTATTCGTCGACATTGCTGCCGCTGTCGGCGGCGACCAGAAGATAGGCCTCTCCCGACCAGCGAAGCGGAATCGTGATGACCCCGGTCTGGGTCGCGTATTTCTCGCCATTGGCGAGCGCAGCCGGATTGTCGTAGCGGCCGACCAAGACGTCATCGGACGAGAGCTGATCGTCCAGCGACAGATAGACCGAATCCCGCCACTGGCCCGTCGCGGCGACCGCGCCCTGGTTGATGATCTCGAACGTCGCCGAAACCGTACCGCCGGCGCTCACCGTGTCGGCGGCGACAATGGAATGCACCTGGAGGTTCGGACGCGGCTGGAGCGCGATCTCGATCGGCCGGTCGTCTTCCGCCAGATTGTTGCTGGCATTGGCGCCATGCTCGTAGAGCGTGCCCGTCGCATTGGTGTGTACGACGAGGCGCCAGGCGCCCTCGATCTTCTGCGGCAGGCGGATCCGCTCGGTGCGCTGGTAGTTCGCGCCGGCCTGCAGCGGCCCTGCATTGAGGAAATTGCCGAGACTGATGGTCCGGCCACCATTGACCTCCATAAGGGTCAACCGGTCCGTCCAGCCGCCTTCGGCGGTCGCCTCGCCATCATTGACGACGCGCCAGGCAATATCGATCAGTTCGCCTTCCTCCGCATCGGCCAGGGTGGCGATCTCGTCGACGATGAGATCGGGCGAGGGTGAGAGGGCGATCGCGACGGGCAGGAAGTCCGACCGGTTATTGTCCGTGTGGACGAACTCGTAGGGTCCGCCCGTGACGACGGAGACGTAGACGGTGCCCTCGAGTCCCTCGGGAATGCCGATTGTCGCCTGGCGGCGATAGAGTTCGCCGACCGCGAGCGCGCCGATGTGATTGAACCGTTCGCGTCCGATCACCTGGGTACCGTCGGCGTTGCGCGAAAGAACGATCTCGTCGGTCCATTGCGTCTTGTCCGTGGTGCCGATGCCGTCATTGCGCACCGTCCATGACAGCGCCAGCGCCTCTCCGCTCTGGCCGGTCGAAGCCGCTTCGATGTCCCTGACGACCAGATCGGCGAACGGCTTGGCCGAGACATCGGTGTAATGTTCAGCTGCAGTCCGGTTGTTGGCGGTCGAGCCGTCCTCGAAGACCGTGCCGGACGGGTCGGCGACCACATAGATGCGCAGCCGCTTGGAGAGGTCCGGCGGTAAGGTGACCTGGACGCTCTCCGAATAGCTCTCGCCAGCCGCCAGCCCGCCGCTGCGCGCCACCTCGGCTAGCAGAATGTCGTCGCCATCTCCGAGGATGTCGTCGAACGAGGCGTAGACGGCATCGATCCAGCCGGTCTCGTTGCCGGCCTGGTCGGAGATGTTGGTGACGGTCCAGCCGACATCGAAACTCGCCGGATTGGCGACCATCAGGTCAGGCGCGGTGACATCGCCGACCTGTAGGTCCGCGTGCGGGGCCAGATCGATCCCGAATGCGCGTGACAGACGATTGTCGTTCTCGGCGGACCCCTCTTCGACCTGGTCCGTGGCATCCGTGATCACGATGATGTGCCAGGGGCCCGACAGCTCGATCGGGATCGCCAGATCCACGGCGATCGTGTCGCTTTCCCCGACGCCCAGTGCGTCACGGTCCAGGCTGGCGAGATGGATGTCGGAGGATTGCCACTGATCGTCGAGCGAAAGGTAGACGCGATCGATCCGGCCGCCGCTTGTCGCGCCGGAGCCGGCATTACGCACCGTCCATGAGACCTGCACGGTCTCGCCCGATGTCGCATTGTCGGGCGCGAACAGATTGTCGACGACGAGGTTCGGCGTCGTCAGGCCGATTGCACTGTCGGAAAGGCCGAGATTGTTGGCCTCCTGGCCCAACTCATAGACCTGAGAGTAATAGTCGGTGACAACGAGATAAGACCATTCGCCGTCGTCGAGGACAGGCAGACCGACCTGCAGTTCGCCATCGTAGCCCTCGCCACTCTTGACGTTGGTCCGGTGCGTGACCTCGCCGAGATAGCGCGCTCCGGAAACAGTGCCCGTACGGGTGAGGTAGACCCTGTCTGTGAAGGGTGCACGTGCTTCGCCGGGACCGATATTGTCGACATGCCAGGTGATCGTCGCAGTCTCGCCCGGTACCCCGTTAGTCGGTCCGGACACGGAAATAACGTCGAGATCGGCTGTCGGGCTGGAGGAAATCAGCACGGGCTCGATCGCCGCCTTCGTGTTTTCCTCCGACGCACCTTCCTCTATCGCATCGGTGGCGTCGGACCGGACGATCAGCCGATAGGGGCCGGACAGCCCGCCGGGGATCGTGATGGTCGCCTCGGACACGTAGATCTCGCCCGGAGCCAGCACACGATCGTCGGTGACGGTCGCCAGCAGAACGTCGGAGCCGTCGAGCGTGTCGTCGGCGGAGAGGTACACCATGTCCGACCAGCGGCCGTCGGCGGTTGCTGACCCGTCATTGCTGACGCGCCAAGTGATGAGCGCGGTGTCGCCCCAGCTGGCGGAATTGGGTCCGGCCACCGCCTCCACGTTCAGATCCGCCAGCGAGGCCGCGACGATATCCACCGGCAGCGCAGCCGATCGATTGTCCGCCTCGTCGTCGCCCTCGTTCACGGCGTCGTCGACATCGGCGACGACATAGAGGTAATAGCCGCCGGAGATATCGATCGGCAGCTGGACGGTTGCCGTGGAATCGTCGTTCTCGCCGATAGCAAGGGGCGGGCGATCGACGGTCGCGAGTACGATGTCGTCGGCATTGCCGATCGTCTGATCGGCGGAAAGGATCACCGCGTCGCGGCGTCCGAACGCATCGTCCGAGCCGCCATTGCTGACGCGCCAGGCGACCTCCACCGTGCCGCCCGCAACCGTGGCGCCCGTCACGGTTGGCGTCGTCGCGACGAGGTTAGGGTAACTCCGTTCGGTGGCGACGAAATTCAGGCGCGTATAATTGTTGGATTCCGCATCGCCAGCGACATTCGCCTCGACCACGCGGCCGCCGTCATAGTAGTCGGACCAGACCTCGACCCGGAACTGTCCGACACCCGAAGCGCCGTCGGGCAGGCTCACGGTGAGGCTGATGTCGCGGCTTTCTCCGGCGCCCAGCAGCACGCCGTTCTGCGGCAGGAAATCGATGCGCTGATCGTAAACCGTCTGCCGAAGGCTGTCGTTGTAGACGCGGACGCGGTCGCCGAAATAGCCCGTCACGGCCGCGTTGCCATTGTTCCTGACCCTCCAGGTCAGGGTGATCGAATCGCCGGATTGCGGCTCGGCATCGACCAGGGCCATGTCTTCGACGACGAGATCGGGCGCCGACAGGATGTCGAGCGATGCCGTATTGTTGTTTTCGGCGTCGCCGTCGGCATTCGTCTCGAGGATGGCATCGTCGAGATCGGTCTGAACCTCGATGTGCAGCACGCCCGTTCCAAGTGTGCCGCTCGGCCACACCACCTCCATGCTGCGCTCGCGAACTCTCACCGGCGGCGATCGCACCGTCCACGACCGGATCATAGACAAGCGGCGTCGGAAGGATCAGCTCGGGCGCCTGCCAGATGCTGGGGTTGACGATGCGCAATTGCTCGGTAAACGCTTGGTTGATCGTCGTTGCGCCCGTATTCGTGGTCGTCCAGCGAACCGTCACCGTCTGACCTTCGGCAAAACCGTCGGCGGGTTCGGTCCGAATGTCGGTCACCTGCAAGTCGGGCAGCTGCGGCGCCAGTGCAGCGAAATTCAACGTGGCGGTGTTGTTCTCCTCGCCCGCCAGTCCGCCGTCGGTTTCATCGACCGCATTGGTGAAGTCGAGTTCCAGTTCCATCCGAAAATCGCCGACGCCCAACTGACCCGCCGGCAGGACGATCGTCGTCTGCCGGGTCGCGCTCGCTCCGGCGGCAAGGGCCGCGGCATCGACGATGCGGACGGCTATGATCTCATCGGTGTCGGTACGCCGGATCACCACCCTGTCGAAACCTGCGGCTGCGTCTTCGGAGCCGTTGTTGGTCGTCGTCCAGCTGATGTTGATCGGCTCGCCCGCCGTCGGCAGGCCGGTCGCCGTGACGGCCAAATCTTGCGCTTCGACATCGGCCGAGGGATCGGCACGGTCGTCGACGACGATCGGGTTGCGGAAGGGAAATTCGATGAGGTTCCAGAACAGCTCGGCGGAACTGCTCTTGTTGTTGTCGCCACCGATCAGGAGCGCATAGTCATCCGTTCTCGGCAGGATGAAGGGACCGGCATCCGCGAAATCTCCGCCCGAAGCGATCGTGTTGCCGTTCGAATCGAGTAACCGCCAGGAGACGTCGGTGAAGCGCGTTGCGACATCCAGCACGACGCGCTGCCCGGCCTCGCCTGCGAAGCGATAGGCATTGGCGACCGACCCTGGATCGAGCGATGTGCGCACGAGGGTGCCCGGCACGATCTCAGGGGCCTCCTTCAGGTTCAGCAGGCGGAAGGCGACCGGGCCGGCCTGGTCGTCGGTCCGGTAGAGCGTCAGCGTGTAATTGCCGGCCTGAAGGTAGGCCAGCGGTGCATCGCCCCCATCGGTGATCCTCGCGTCGCGTATGACGCGTCCGTCGCTATCGCGGATGGTGAATCGGATGGCAGTGTCGTTCAGATTGCCGTCGAAGAAGACATCCGAGGTCTCGGCGACGCTGAAATCATAGATCAGCCGCCCGCCGGCGTCGGCGAAGCTGTCCAGAACGCGCTCGCCGAATTCCAGAGACCTTGTGGCGACGGGTTGCTCGATCAGACGGAAGGCGAGCGTTGACGGATCGTAGCGGTTGGCTGGCGGGCTGACATAGAGCGTATACTTGCCGCTCTTGGGCAACAGGACCGGGCTGAGATCGTTATAGCCGCGGCTCGCGATGATGCTGCCGTCGGGATCGGTGAAATAGACGGTATAGCCGGTCTGGGAGCCGGCGGTGTGGTCGAAGACGACCTTCTGGCCGGCCGTGCCCTGGAAGCTGTAGGCCCTGGTGTCCGACGCCGCCGCAAGCGCGGTCTGCACAGGTTCCCCGAGCGTGATCGGGTCCGCGTCGTTGAACGCGACGATCTGGAAATCGAAATCGAGGGCGCCGCGGCCATAGCCGAAGAATTCCAGCACATAGGTGCCGGCGACGGCGTCGAACCACGGAGCGGTGCCGCGCGAATCGAAGCGGAGCGTATCGAGTACGATACGGCCTTCGGCATCGCGGACCTGAAAGGTGCCGTTATTGGTCGAGTAGCGCATGTTGACGGCAAAGCGGCCGGCTTCGCCGACGGTGAACGCGAAACGCTCCCTGCTGCCCGAGGCTGGCATGGCGACATGGGCGATCGTTCCGGGCTCATACGCTTCGGCCGCTCCGTCGAGGCGGGTGAAGGTCACTGTGCGAGGCGTCACATTGTATTGGCGACCGGCAAGCAAGAGCGTGTAGCGACCGGCGATGGCGGGGTCGAAGCTGACGATGCCCGTGCCGTTGATGAGACCGGTGGCGAGGGATTCGCCGCGCGCGTTCAGCAACTGCCAATCATGATATTCGCCTGTGGCCTCGATGACGATCTCGACCTGGTCGCCGAGCACCGCATCGATCGCTATGGCCGTCGTTTCGTTGGCCGGATTCAGCGTGACCGTTTCGGTCTCGCCGATCGCCAGCAATGGCGCTGCGTTCAAATCGATGAACTGGAAGCCGTAGCTGTCGCCGTCAGCCGTGCCCCGCACGGCCACCTGATAGGTGCCTGGACCAAGTTCGAGCGTTGCGGGACTCACCCACAGATCGGGTCGATCGTAGTATTGGTTGGGCGACGTGTCGAAACGCCGCTCGTTGAGAATCTTGCCGTAGGCATCGTTGACCGAGATCCAGAGGCGGTTGCTGTTTGTCAGCATATCGACCGCCAAACGTGTGCGTTCGGTCAGTGTGAAGGTGTAGAGATAGGGCGTGGCTGCCGAAACGAGAGTGGCGCCAACCTCCTCGCCAATGGCGAATTCGGTCCCGGCAAGCGGATCCGCAGCCTGCACTCCCGTTTTCCGGACAGCGAAAGCGAAGGAGGTCGCGTCGGGATTCCACGGACGGCCCTTGACGACAAAGGTGTAGGCGCCGGTCTGTCGGAGCACCATATTGCTGCGGTCACTGAAGTTCGCATCGTTGAGAACGATGTCGCCGTTCGGATCATAGATGGAGAAGGAGCGGTTGGTGCCGCTTGTCAGCACATCCAGTTCGATGATGTCGCCGGCGGTCGCGTCCCAGCCGTAATAATAGTCCCGCGCGCCGTTCTCGACCGTTTGTGTAGCGGCGGTGTTGTCGGCGAGAGCGGTCCTGTTCGCGAGCGAGCGCATCGCGAACGAGAAGTCGCCGACAAAGTCGCCATTGCCTTCGATGACGATCTCGTAAGTGCCCGCGGTCAGTTTGCGCAGGCCCCTCGGGTCGTCGGTCCCGCGCATGCCGAACGGGCCGTCGAGTGTGGTGCCGTAGGTCCACCAGCCTTCCTGGGCGATCCCGTCGCGATAGAGGTTCCAGTGCAGGCTGTCGGTGTTGGTGTAGGAGTCGAAGAAGAACTGGCCGTCATCTGGAATGGTCAGTGTGTAGCGGGCCGTATCGCCTGCTTCGGCGATTGTTCCGTTCACCACCTCCTCGAGGGCGATCGTCTCGACCGTTTCGACCGGCTCGCGGATCGTGAAGAGCGTCTGGACGTCCGTGCCGCCGTCATTGCCGGGATCGAAGATCAGCGTGTAGATGCCGGGCATCCAAGCAGTCGATGCGGTCCCCGCCCGTGCCGCTGCTCGTGGCGAAGAGCTGGGTGCCATCGGGTCGGTAGATCCGGAGCTGACCCTGATTGCCCTCGAGCCGGTCGTAGATCAGCCTTTCGCCGCCGGTGAGTTCGAAACTGCGGCTTTCGGCGACACCGTCGGCATTGCCGAGACGGATTTCGGTGCCGAGCGTGATCGGCTGCGGATCGGTGAAATCGCGCAGCGCGAAGCGGTAGTCTGCATCGGTGGCGTCGCGAGGCTCGACGACGAGGCGATATGAGCCCGCCGCAAGATTCAGCAGGCGGGCCGTCGGATCGCCCTCATAGAGCGTGCCAGAAGCAGACCCGCCCACCTGATTGCCCAGATCGTCGAAGACATACCAATTGGCGTTCGACGTCTGCAGCGTGTCCAGGTAGAGCCGCTTGGCTTCGTCCAGCGTGAAACGGTACTCGTTGCGGCCGCCGACAAACGGGAAGGAGCCAACCGCATCCGTGTCGATCTCATAGTCGGTGATCGTCGGCTGGAAAAGCTGAACGTAAAATTCGAGGTCGTAGGGCTGGTTCTGCTCTTCTTCCGGCTGAAAGTAGAGATAGTAGCGTTCGTCGCGGTCGAGCGTGAATTGCCGCGCCCCGGTGGTCGCGCTTGTGTAGTCTACGCGTTTGCCGGCTGAATCCAGAAGGGACCAGTTGGGGTTGTAAGAGCTATCCTTGCCCGTGATGGTGGCATTGATGCCGAGTATCCCTTGGTCGCCGTCAATGGCATAGACCGCCGATTTGGCGCCGGGATCGAGATGCGCCGTCACCGTTTCGCCGAATGTCAGAAGCGGTGCTGCGCCGAGATCGACGAGACGGAACTGGGCACTGCCCGTTCGATCCTGATAGGCGTCGACCCGTACCGTATAGTCGCCCTGATCGAGCGGAAAACCCTCCGTATAGACGATATGGTCGTGGAAGGTGCGCGTGTACTCCACATTGCCATCGGCATCGATGATCGAAAAATAGAGATCGCCAAATCCGGCTCCGAGACCGGTGACGTCGAACAGGAACAGTCCGGGCTGGTCCAGGTGCAGGCTGAAATCACGCCGCTCCAAAGGTTCGATCGCAACGTCGTAGATCGTATCGAGCGCGAACGGCTCGGTCGTCGTCTGGCGGAGTTGAACATTCGCCGACAACTCGTCGATCGTGATCGCGCTGCCGCGGGCGATCTCCAGAATATAGGTGCCGTCTTTGCGGACTGGGACGGCGAAATAGCCGGTGCTGAGTTGCCGCAGTGACAGGATCTCCAACCCATCCGGGTCGTAAGCGCGCCAGAGGCCGCCATTGTGACCGTAGCTCTGCGACAGAATGTCGACGACGAGCTCGTCGCCGGCGGTCAGGTCCAGCGCGATGCGTTTGAAGGGCGTGTCGGCGTCCAGCGAGAGGTCGAGCACCGCCGGCAGGGACGTGGCCGGCGGTGTCGTCAGCTTGCTGAGCTGGAGGGCGAAGTCGCCCGCATTTTCGGCGGTTGCCGAAACAGTGATGGCGTAGTTTCCGGCTTGGAGTGTCCGCCGATAATCGGGCAGCCGGTTGTTGGCCGTGAAGACACCCAGCGTATCTGTGTCTGCCGTGAACGGGCTGAACACCGTACCGGAATCGGCTTCGAGCGCCACCTTGACGTTCGGGTTCGAGACGAGAACCGAAAGGTCGATCTCGGTCTCCGTCGCGAGCGAAAAATCGTAGCGGATCGTCTCGCCGCTTCGGCTCAGCGTGCCCTCGATCGGCGTGTCGAACGACGCGGTCGTGATGGTTCGGTCGGGGGCCGCGCCCTGATAGGCTTCGGCGAGTCGTTCAAGCCTGAAGTCGTAGTCGGGCTGACGGGTTCCGGTCGCTTCGAGGACGATCCAGTATTCGCCCGCGGCAAGGTCGAGGACAGACGGGCTGGTTTCGGCGGGCAGGGCGGCATTGCCTGAACTCACGGCGCCGTCGAGACTTCGCACGCTCCAACCGATCGGCATTGAACCATGGCTGGCCGTTCCATCGTCCGAGGACCCCGTGAGAGCGTAGCGGCCGTCGGTGGCGACGGTGAAATGATAGGCGTGGCTGTCTCCGGCGATGTCGATCGCGGAACCGATCGTGTCGCCGACGCTGTAATCGAAGGATCGCGCCCGGCCGAGCGAGATGCTGAAGCTCGCGCTGACAGTGGCCGTTGCGCCAGCGTAGCCCTCGATCAGGAGCGTATAGTCGCCGCCCTCGAGCGAGCCGGTCCAACCGTCGAAATTGTTGTCCCGCCCAATCCTGTTGCCGGCCTCGTCGATCAGGGTCCAGCCGCCATCATTCCTGCTGGTATCCTCACTGAAGGCCAGGGCGAAGAAGTCGTCGTCCTGGGCGGTAAAGGAGTAGAGTTCGGTCTCGCGACCGCTCGTCAGCGTCGCGGTGGTTTCGACGTCCTGCTGAAGGCCTTGCGAATTGGCCAGATCGATCAGCCGGAATGCGTAATCGCCGGTGGCGTAGTCCTTGCCCGAAACCGTCAGCGTATAGGTGCCGCGCACTAGATCCAGTGTCGTCGGCTGCGTACGGTTATAGCCGTCGCTCTGGTCGAACCGACTGTTCGTCACAGCGCCTTGGGGGCCCTGCAATCTCCAGTTCAACTGGCTGTCGCTGAGGCTGTCGAACGTGACCCGCGTCGGCTCGTCGACGGTAATAGCGTAGCTGTCGGTCTCGCCCGGCAAGGAGATTGAACCCGCGACCGGCAGCAGGTCCGCAGACAGCAGCACGCGTGGCTCGAACGTGTCCATCAGGACACGCCGGCTGACCGACCCGGCGAAGAATCGCTTGAAGTCTCCTGATGCGCTGGACGCCTTATTGGTTAACGCGGCGTCACCCCGCCCAAAGGCGGTACGCGGCCGGCTGTCGATGAAGCCCATCTGCCTTCCCTGTATGGAAACGCTATTTTCCCCAGTCACTTAGCTTTCATTTTTCGGTAGGGAAAATTATTTCCATTTTGACAATAGAATACCGTTAGGTAATCTTCAAGAGAAATTGTTGTATCTGCGCCAACCTTCGCGGCAGGGTTGTCCGGCCGACGTTGCGGCCAGTCGCGGAGGAAGAAAATGCGGCGTAAATTTCTGATAACGCTAATTTTTTTGGCTGTTCTTGCGCCTGTTGCCGGATACGGCCAGGGCGCATCCGGCACCGCTGGGACCTCTCCTTCCGTCGCGGATATTAACCAGCCGGAAACCCTCTCCGTTAACCCTTATGGCCTGGATCCCGTGGCCGGCGGCACGGACTGCATCGTCAACGCCCATTCCACGGCCCGCATCGGCGCGTCCGCCAAGGGCGTGATCGACGAGCTATCCGTCGAACGCGGCGATCGGGTGAAGGCCGGCCAGGTGGTTGCCCGTCTGGAATCGTCGGAGGAAAGGACACGCCTGGCGCTCGCCCGTCTCAAGGCCGAGAGCGACGTCGCGATCACCGCAGCCAAAGCCGTCGCCGAGACCGCGCAGAGACGGGCGACACGATTGATCGGCCTCGGCCAGAGCCGTATCGTTCCCAAGAGCGATGTCGAGGACGCAGAAACCCAGGCGCGCACCGCCGCTGCCGAGTTCGAGCAGGCGAAACTCGATCAGGTCATCGCACGCCAGGAGATGGCGGCCGCCGAAGCTGCGATGGAGCGCAAGACGGTTCGGGCGCCGTTCGACGGCGTGGTCACGAGCCGGCTGATGTCCAAGGGAGAGCTCTATAACGAGCAGGACCCGATCCTCGTCATAGCCGGTGTCGACCCGCTCTTCATCGAGACGTTCCTGCCGATCGCGGAGCGGTCAAGGGTCCGTGAGGGGGCGGAGTTTCCAATCGAGTTGGAGAATGGCCAGAGCGTCTCCGGACGGGTCGCGGTCATCGATCCGGTGCTCGACGCGG
Organism: uncultured Alphaproteobacteria bacterium; assembly: GCA_963773525.1. Taxonomy (GTDB): domain Bacteria; phylum Pseudomonadota; class Alphaproteobacteria; order Rhizobiales; family Rhizobiaceae; genus Notoacmeibacter. The sequence continues at coordinate 290,427 of CAVZBM010000004.1, forward strand.
CCACCGGCACGTTCGGTATACGTCTCGAAGTTCCCAATCCCGACCGCGCGATCATTGCAGGACAACGCTGCCGCGTCTTTTTCTGAGCCGCGACTTACGCGTCGGGATCATCATAGCGATTGAGATAGGACTCGATCAGCCGATCCATCGCGCTACGCGAAACGCGGTTCTGGGTTTCGGAGAAGCCGAGGGTGGCGACCATTTTCCAGTGGCCGTACATGATGGTGACCAGCAGATAGCCGAGCTCGCGGCAGGCCGCGGGCGGCATGTCGGGATGGCTGATCTGGATTTCATGGGCAATCGTCATCTGCAGAAGTGCGTACTGGTCATGCAAGTTCTTGCGGACCGCCTCGCTCGTCTTGGCGAGTGCAAAGAGCGCGTCGTAGACGGAATCATCGCGCGGCTTCGGCAGATCGTCATCCCGCAGAAAATCGAAGTAGAAGTCCAGGAACGTCTCCAGCCGCCGGCTCTTGTCCGCTTTCAGGATACCGCGCATCAAACAGTCGCGATAGCTGTCGGCAAGATAGTCGCAGAGGGCGACGGCCAGCTCTTCCGGATCGGCGAAATAGTGGCGGATCAATTGCCGCGTCATGCCGCCCTTCTTGGCGACCTGATCGTAGCTTGGAAGAGAAATGCCATTTTCCTCGATCGCGCGGAAGAGCGCGCGTACGATCTCGGGGCGTCGGATATCGGCGATCGTTGTCTTAGCCATCGGTGTCAAAAATCGCCTGTTCAGGAAAAGGCCGATCTCTCTGTCGCATCAAGGTCCGGCGCAGTATGATGTATGGGAAAATAATGATCGTAAGAATGGCGCGGAAGGCTTCCGTCCGAATTTAATGACTATCCGGACGCTCCCCGATCCGTCCTCCGCCGCGACCGTTGCGGCGGCATGCCTCGGAAGTATCGGAAGTGTCACGCAAAACGCAAGCATGATCGATCGCGCCGCCGCGTCGCTGCGCCCTGAATGTCCAAAGGTCTTGCCGGCGCGAGGCTGCTCGTTCAGTAAAGGGTCGGACGCTGGCGCCTCCCGCGCCGCATGCCGATCCGCGGCACGAGGAGATGACGGACCGGTCCGGATCCGGACGTCGAGCAGAGGCCAATGAGCATACTGGTTCCACAAGGCAAGACGGGTGGCGCTTCCCCGGCGCGGACCACCGATCCGGTGGCCGTAGCGGAGATGGGCCGCACGACGATCGAAATCGAGATCGACGGAATGCGGGCCTTGCAGGCCTCTCTGGGCGACGATTTCGCAGCGGTCGTTTCGCGTATCCACGAATGCACCGGTCGCGTCATCGTGGTGGGCATCGGCAAGTCCGGCCATATCGGCAACAAGATCGCGGCGACCTTCGCTTCGACGGGCACGCCGGCCTTCTTCGTTCATGCCGCCGAGGCCGCCCACGGCGATCTCGGCATGATTGGCTCGGACGACATCGTCCTGTGCGTCTCCAATTCCGGCGAGAGCATCGAGTTCAAGCCGGTGCTGCAGTATTGCCGCCGCTTTTCCATCTTCATGATCGCGCTGACGGCCGCGCCCAAATCCTCGCTCGGCCGCCACGCCGACATGATTCTGCTCTTGCCCAAGGTGCGTGAGGCCTGCCCGATGGGCCTCGCGCCGATGACGTCGACCACGCTGATGCTGGCGATGGGCGACGCCGTTGCGGCGGCGTTGATCCGCGCCCGCGGATTCAAGCGCGACGACTTCGCCAAGTTTCACCCCGCCGGCAAGCTCGGCGCCCAGCTCCTCCGGCTCCGGGAGGTTGTCGATCTTCATCCGGAGCGGGTCACGCTGCCCTGCGTCCGCCTCGATGCGCCGATGACGGAGGTCATCACGACCATTACCGACGGCCGGCGCGGCGTCACCGCCGTCGCTGACGGCGACGACAAGATCGTCGGGATCGTCACCGATGGCGACCTGCGCCGCTCGCTCACCGGCCGCGAGAGCTTCGACAAGACCGCCCGGCAGATCATGTCGCGCGACCCGGTGACGATCGGCGCGGACCGACTGGCGATCGATGCGCTCAACCTCTGTCAGGATCGGAAGATCGGCGCGGTGTTGATTACCGACGGGGAGGGCAGGGTGATCGGCGCCGCCCATTTGAAGGATCTGCTGGAGATGGGCCTGGTATGAGCGCGTGGTGATGCCGATCCGGATCGACCGTGTTTCGCCTGTTCGGGCCCAAACCGGTGAAAGGCCGGTCTGGGATGATCGCGAGCAATGCCTTTGGTGGGTCGATATACCGGCCGGCCTGATCCATCGCCACGATCCGGCCGGCGCGGACCGGACCTTCGCCTGGGGCGAACCCGTCGGATGCCTGGCCGTACGGGAGCGGGGCGGACTGGTTCTGGCGACGAAATCCGCTTCTGGTTCTTCGATCCCGTGACCGGTGGCCGCCGACAGATCGCCGATCCCGAAGCTGATCGGCCGTTCAACCGCTTCAACGATGGCGCGACCGACACAGCCGGCCGTTTCTAGCAATGGGATCGCGTTCTTGCCCGATGGCGGACGGATGTACTTCTCCGACAGCAGTCCCGCCGTCCGGTCGATCTGGGCCTGCGATTACGATGTCGCGAGCGGACAGCCCGGCGAACCGGCGCTTATCTTCGACACTCGCGCCGTCGCCGGCCGCGCCCAGCCTGATGATGCCCATATGCACCGGATCGAAGCCGGGATGGGCGAGGGCCGGCATCACGATCGGGGTGATGCCCTTGGCGGCCACGTGTAGCTTCCGGCGGCTGTGCCTGAAGACCTGCCGTCGCGACCGGACCAGCATGCCCGAACAAATGCGCTTCCGCGTCAGCGGGTTATCCCATATCAACACGGATCGAGTACCGAATGGCTTCCCAGCGATCCCGCTGCCAGCTAACGAATATACCGTCGCCGGTTTTCGATGTCGGCGGCCAGAGGGGGATCCGTAATGCACCGTTTCATCAAGCCGGACGAGGCTGATCGCGATCCAGAACTCGTGCGTGTGCTGTCCATCGCCGTTCGGGCGGCCGACCTCGGTATCTGGCAATGGGACCTTGGGACGCAGGAGTTCGTCTATTCCGGTCGCGCCAAGGAGATCTTCGGCTTTCCCGAGGACCAGCCCGTGACGCGCGATCAGATCGTCGCTGTCCTGCATCCGGACGATCATCAGATCGTGAGGGAACAGGCAGCCCTTGCGCTCGATTCCGATGATCCGAAGCGGGAGCCTTACCTGTATCGGATCAGGCGGGCCAATGACGGCGCGCAGCGCTGGGTCCAGGCATTCGGCGAGCTGGTCTTCGAAACGGTGGCCGGTGAAAGAAAGCCTGTCCGCTTTATTGGTACGCTCCAGGACGTGACCGAAGAGATCGTGGCGAAGCAGGACCTCGCCCGGCAGGAGGCGAGGCTGCGACTGGCTATCGAGGCCAGCGGCATCGCCATCTGGGAGATCAATCTCGCCGATCAGTCCATCGCCCACTCGCCGGAACTCAACCGCCTGTGCGGATTCCCGCCCGATGCCCGACCGACCCTCGACGATTTCCGATCGCGCTATGCTCCGGGCGAGCGCGAGCGAATCGAACGGGAGGGCGCCGAAGCAAGGGCCCGCGGCGAAACGAAATATCGCTCCGAAATCCGCCAGATCTGGCCGGACGGCACGGAGAAATGGCTGTCGTTGCGTGCCCAGCTTGCTCCGGGAGAAAAGAACTATGGCGGTCGCGTCATCGGTGTTCTGGTCGACGTCACCGAACAGAAAAAGCGTGAAGAAAGACAAGCGCTTCTGGTGTCGGAGTTCCAGCATCGGGTGAAGAACTCCTTCGCGCTCACCCAGTCGATCGTCAATCAGACGCTGCGCGGCGAGGATGTCGCGGATCACCTCCGTCTGAAACTGTCATCTCGTCTCCAGTTGATGGCCGACGCCCATGAGATCATTGCGCACGGATCATGGGAGAGGGCCTCGCTCGGTGCGCTTCTCAAGCGCATCGCCGGACCCTTCGAGGGTGAGGACGGCGATCGTGTGACAGTGAGGGGCGATGAGGTCGATCTGTCGCCCGCTGCGGCACTGTCCTTCGCCCTGGTCCTGCACGAGCTCTTCACCAATGCTTCGAAATATGGAGCTCTTTCGAACGACACCGGCAGGGTCGAAATCACTTCCCGCAGCGACCACGTCGCCGAGCCGCCATTCCTGCTCTTCGAGTGGGTCGAGCGGGATGGTCCTGCTGTCATCCAGCCGACCGAGACCGGTTTCGGCACCCGCCTCATCCAGCGCGCCTTCGCGGCCGAATTCGACACCACGGTCAAGTCGGAATTCGCCCCCGAGGGCTTCCGGCTGACGATGAGGGTGCCGCTGCACGACGTCACCGCGCCCGACTAACCGATCACGACCGCCTCACATCCGCATGCGGGGAACATCCTCGGGGTCGAGACGAAGCTCGATCAGGAACGGCCCGTCGCGCTGCTCCATCGCGGCGATGGCCGTGTCGAGATCGTCGGGCGAGTGCACGCAGACGCCCTGGCCGCCAAGGGCCGTGGCCACCTCGGCGAAGGACGGCCATTCGAACTGAGCCAGCCCCGGATCCATCTGCCGGTCGAGGAACTGGATGTGCTCGGCGCCATAGGCGCTGTCATTGCAGACAATGACGATCAGGTCCTGTTTCAGCCGGACCGCCGTATTGAATTCGTTGACCGCACCCATCATGAACCCGCCATCGCCGGTGAAGACGACGACCGGCCGGCTGGGATCGGCGAGGCCCGCGCCGATCGCTTCCTGCAGACCGAGGCCGATGGAGCCGAAATTGGTGGTTGCGACGAAGCTGCCGGGATCGGTCGCCGAGATACGGCACCACACCTCGGTCATGAAGCGGCCGCCGTCCGTCGTCAGGATCCGGTTCTTCGGCAGCGCCGTCTCGAGACGGTCGAGCGCCCAGACATAATTGACGTAGCCGTCCTTCGACGATTCCCGCGAGGCTGGCGGGTGGACGGCCAGCGTCTCCTTGTCGAGTTCATCGGTGAAGCCGCTCGGCGCGATCTCCGCCTCGTCCAGCCAATAGATGAAATTGTCCGCGGTCAGGCCTGCATCCGCCACGAGCGCGGCGTCGGGATGATAGTTCTTGCCGATCTCGGCGGCATCGTCGTTGACCTGCACGACGCGCTTGCCCTTCATCAGCTTGCCCCTGTCGGTGGTGAAGTAGTGAAGGCTGGTGCCGAAGGCGATGATGCAGTCGGATTTGTCGATGACGTCGTAGGCCGCCGGCGTCGAGAGCGTGCCGAAAATGTCCATGTTGCAGGGGTGGCCCTTGAACAGGTCCTTGGCCTTTAGGGTCGTCGCCAACGGCGCCTGGAGCCGGTCGGCGAGGCGGATCAGGCGGTCCCGGGCGGCGGTGGCGCCGGCGCCGGCGAGGATCACCGGCCGCTTCGCCGAGGCAATCATGCCGATGGCCTGGTCGAGGCTGTCGCCCTCCGGGACATAGGCCGGCGTGTGGAAGACCGGATGGACGATCGTCTCGTGCCCGGTCTCCTGCCACATGAAGTCGGCCGGCATGTCGAGGACGATCGGCCGCCGCTCCAGCCGTGCCCGATAGAAGGCGTTGGCGACGTCGCGCGCGGCGGTCTCGGGCGAGCGCATCTGCTCGAAGCCGGAACCGGTCAGCTTCACCACTTCCCGCTGGTCGATATTCTGCAGGTTCTGCGGGTTTCCGACCGCCGTATCGCCGGCGAGCAGCACGATCGGCATGTGGGCGCGCGCCGCTTCCGTCAGCGCGGTGACGCAGTTGGTCAGGCCGGGGCCGTGCGTCACGGTGGCGACGCCGGTCTTGCCCGACACATGGGAATAGGCGAGGGCCATCAGGATCGAACTTCCCTCGATCGCTGCCGGCACGAAGCGCCCGCCGCACGAGCGGACATAATGGTCGATCATGAAGAGGTTGGCGTCACCCATCAGTCCAAACATCGTGTCGACGCCGTGGTCGACGAGCGATTGGGCGATCGATTTGTGAACGTGCATGGTTTCGTCGGACATCTCTGCCGCACCGCCTTTGGTTCAAGAATACGAACCACAGGGTTGCCAGCTTGCGCGGCTCGGCACAAGCCGAAGACGGCCTTCAGACGTTCGCGCTGCAGCGCTCGTCCGGATCGGGCGCGAAAGACGGGCGGTCATGACGATGCCGGTCCTCCGTCGTCACCTGCCTGGGCTTCAACTGCGGCCGCTCAACGGCCTGCACTGCCAACGTCACGCGGGGCCTGCAGCCTCGGCAATTCGTCTCACTTCGTCTCACTTCGGCTCCCATTCGACTCCGCCGCTGTGGGTCACTGCTCCTTCCTTGGCGGGGCCGACCACGGCGGCGTATTTTTCGAACAGACCGCCGAGCTTGCGCGGATCGGGCGGGGTCCAGCGGGAGCGTCGTGCTTCGAGCTCGGCCTCGTCGACCAGCAGTTCGATCGTCTGCGCGCCGCCGTCGATCCGGATCCGGTCGCCATTCCTGACCAGCGCGATCGGCCCGCCTACGGCGGCTTCCGGTCCGGCATAGCCGATGCACATGCCGCGTGTCGCGCCGGAGAAGCGGCCATCGGTGATCAGGGCGACCTTTTCGCCCATGCCCTGCCCGTAGATCAAGGCGGTGACCCCCAGCATCTCGCGCATTCCCGGGCCGCCGCGCGGGCCTTCATTGCGGATGATGATGACCGACCCAGCCTCGTAGGACTGGTCTCGCACCACCGCCATGCAGTCTTCCTCGTTTTCGAAGACATGGGCAGGTCCCTCGAAGACCAGCGATTTCAGACCGGCGACCTTGAGCAGCGCTCCGTCCGGACAGAGATTGCCGCGCAGCACCACCACGCCGCCCGATGTGAGAATTTCGTTTCCGGGGGCGCGCACGACGTCGCCGTCCGGCTCGCCGGTTCCGGAAAGCGCCGCCGCCAGTGTGGAGCCGTCGATCGTCAGGCAGTCGCCGTGCAGATGGCCGCTGGAAAGGAGCGCTTTCAGGATGACCGGCACGCCCCCTGTCTCAAAGACGTCCTTGGCGACGAACCGGCCGCCCGGTTTGAGATCGGCGATCAACGGCGTGCGCGCAAAGACGCTCGCGACATCGTCCAGCGTGAAGCGGATGCCGGCCTCGTGCGCGATCGCGGGCAGATGCAGCCCGAGATTGGTCGAACCGCCGGTTGCCGCCACCAGAGCCGCGGCGTTTTCGAGGCTCTTGCGCGTCACGAGATCGCGCGGCAGCGGACCGCCATCGGTCAGGAGCGTCATGGCTGTGCGGCCGCAGCGTCGCGCGATGCCAGCCCGTTCGGAATAGACGGCGGGCACCATGGAGGAGCCGAGCGGCGCCAGCCCCAGCACCTCCGACACCATTCCCATCGTGTTGGCGGTGAACTGGCCGCCACAAGCGCCAGCGGTCGGCAGGCAGACGCGCTCCATCTCGGCGAGGTCGTCTTCGGTGAAGGTGCCGGCCAGCACGCCGCCGACGGCTTCAAAGGCGTCCAGTATCGTGACGTCGCGGCCCCTGAAACGGCCCGGCAGCGCACTTCCTCCGTACAGGAACACGGACGGGATGTTGAGGCGTACCAGGCCCATGATGACCCCGGGAGACGTCTTGTCGCATCCGCCGAAGCCCACGAGGGCGTCATAGCAATGGGCTCGGGTCACCGCCTCTATGGAATTGGCAATGATCTCGCGCGAAATCAGCGAGAATTTCATGCCTTGGTGGTTCATGGAAAAACCGTCGGAGACGGAGATCGTCGTAAAGGCGATCGGCGTGCCGCCGCCTTCCCGCACGCCGTGCTTGGCCAACTCCATTTGCGCGGCGATGGTCATGTTGCACGGGGTCACTTCGGCCGATGGTCCGACCACGCCGATGATCGGCCGGGCGATATCCTCGTCGTCATGGCCGAGCCCGCGCATGAATGCGCGGTGGGGAGCCCGTTCCAGCCCGTCCATCGTGATGCGGGATCGCCGGCGTCTGTCGTCCGACGTGGCTTCGACCGGGGCTTCTTGTTTCATTTGCGAACGCTCGGCATGAGATCATCTTCGGAGTGGGCGAGATTAGGGGCAAGACGAACCATTAAAGGTGCGATCCTGTCAAACCGATCATGCTGCCACCGGCGGCTTCGTCCCGTCGAGGCCGCTTGGAATCGCGTCATAAGGCAGACCTCTTGCGACCGCCGAGAATGGTGATCGGCAGCATCAGCAGCCAGGAGAATTTTGCGAGGTCGGGCTCAAAGAAAGCGAGTGGCATGCTGAGCGCGAAAAGTGCCACGGAAAGGGACGAGCGGATGATAAGGGTCTTACGGCTGCGCCGTTCGATGTTTTCTGCCAAGAGCCCCGAATGCTCGGCGTGAACCCACATCAGCAGCAGAAGCAGGCCGCACAAAGCCACCACGCCGGCATAGACCGAGGTGGCGACGGCTCCCGGATTCTCGGCGATCAGCCGAGTCGTGAACGGAATGAGCGCCAGCACCATCAGAAAGAGAAGGTTCAGCCAGACCATCGTACGGCTCGTACGCACGATCATCCGCAACTTTCTCTGGTAACTGACCCAAAGCGCGCCGATCACGAGGAAGCTGACCACATAGGCCAAAAGGTCGCGCCACATCTCCAGGAGCCCCAGCCACAGGGCGGCGTCATCGAACCCGCGTACGCCGGGTGGTGGACGCAGTTCCAGAACAAGAAGGGTGATGGTGATGGCGGTTACGGCATCGGTGAAGAGCCGGAGACGCTCGTTCTCATTGTGCTCCACGGGTTCCTGCTCCGGAGTCCGAACCGGGGATTCGGAGTCTGGCGCCTCTCTCCGAACGACCGGTTGATAGAAAACTGCACGCCTGGATCGAATGCGCCTTTCCATCGTGCTCCGTCAGTCCGGTCATGCTATTCTGCCGTCCCGAAATGATCGTAGGCGCAATACCCCGAGAGATACCTCATCCGTAAACCGGCGAACAGCGCTTCCGCGTTCAAAAAGAGGAACCAGACGGTTGCCAGCTTGCGGTACGACACAAGCCGAAGCCGATATTTGCGCATCCTGCGCCGCGACTGCAAACTCAGCCCGCTGGCCGGAACGGCTTGGCGAGCGAGGCCGGAAAGTTCAGCGCCAGCATTCGTCGGTTGCGCGAGATGACGACCAGCACGACGATCGTTGCGATATAGGGCAGGCTGGAAAGCACCTCGGAGGGCCAGGCGATGCCGATGGCCTGCGCCTGAAGTTGCAGGATCGTCATGCCGCCGAACAGCCAGGCGCCGACCAGCACCCTGAACGGCCTCCAGGTCGCGAACACCACCAGCGCGAGGGCGATCCAGCCGCGTCCCGCCGTCATGTTCTCCACCCATAGCGGCGTATAGGCGAGCGACAGGTAGGCGCCGCCCAATCCGGCCATCGCTCCGCCGAACAGCACGGCGAGGTAGCGGATCCTGATGACGGGATAGCCGATGGCATGGGCGGACTGAGGGCTTTCGCCGATCGTGCGGACCACCAGTCCGGCTTTGTCCGATAGAGAAACCAGCTGATCAGGCCGAACATCACGAACGACAGATAGACCAGCGGATCATAGCCGAAGACCAGCGGCCCGAGCACCGGAATGTCTGTCAGGACCGGGATGTCCACGGGCTTCAGGGCCATCACCGGGGTGCTGCCGAAGCCCCGGCCGATAAAGGCCGAGACGCCTGTGCCGAAGATCGCCAGCGCCAGTCCGGCCGCGTACTGGTTCGTCAGGAACGTCAGCGCCAGCACGCCGAAGATGAGCGAAGCCAGCGCGCCGCCGATGATCGCCGCGAGGATGGCGAGCGGCATCGGAAATCCGGCAAACGAGGTCCAGACGCCGACGAGCCGCGCCGATCAGCATCATCCCCTCGATCCCGAGATTGAGCACGCCGGATTTTTCGACCACCAACTCGCCGAGCGCGGCGAAAATCAGTGGTGTCGCCGCTATCACGGTACCGGTGACGATCGCTATGAACAGGTCCATCAGGCAACGCCCCTAGCCAAGTGATGCTCGATGCGGCGGATCCGATAGAAGATCAGGAAGTCGGAGGCGAGCAGGAAGAACAGCAGGAACCCCTGGAAGATCAGCGTGACGGCTGCCGGAAGGCCGAGGCTGATCTGGACCGCTTCGCCGCCGAGGTAGAGAAGCGACAGGAACAGGCCGCCGAGCACGATGCCGACCGCGTGCAGCCTGCCGATGAACGCAACGATGATCGCCGCAAAGCCGTATCCAGGCGAGATCTGCGGCGATAGCTGCCCGAGCGGCCCGGCCACTTCGGCCATGCCGGCAATTCCCGCAGCGGCGCCGGAAATCAGCAGGCCCAGCCAGATCGAGCCCGATTCCCTGAACCCCGCATAGCGCGCGGCCAGCGGTGCGGCGCCCCCGACCGACATCTTGTAGCCAAAAAAGCTGCGCTCGGTGAAGAACCATGTGGCGATGACGGCGATGACGGTGATGAAGACCGAGGTGTTCAGACGATAGGAATAGTCGAACAGACCGAACATCGCCGCCTCGGGCAGCAGCGCGGTCTGCGGATAATTGAACCCGCCGGGATCCCGCCACGGCCCATGGACCATCAGCGACAGGAACAGGGTCGCCACATAGGTCAGCATCAGCGTGACGAGGATCTCGTTGGTGTTCATCCGGGCCCGCAGGAAGGCGGGGATCGCCGCCCACGCCATCCCGCCGAGCATCCCGGCCAGGATCATCAGCGGCAATATCAGGACGCTCTCGGGATCAGGATAGAAAAGCCCGACGCCGGTCGCGGCGATCGCGCCCATGATCAGTTGGCCCTCGGCTCCGATGTTCCAGACATTGGCGCGAAAGCCGATGGCGAGGCCACAGGCGATCAGGATCAGCGGCGAAGCCTTCAGCAGCCACTCTGACAGGCCGTTCATGGATGTGAGCGGCTCGACGAAAAACGCGTAGAGCGTCACCAGCGGATCGTGTCCCAGCAGCGCGAACATGATCGAACTGACGACGAGGGTGAGGAGGATGGCGATCGCCGGCGCGCCGACGCGCATTCTCGCCGACGGCTCGGTTCTGCGTTCGATCCGAAACTGCATCTCAACCCCGCCCCGCTGCCGTAGCGGTCGCGTTGCCACCGTCCAGTCCCGTCATCAACAGCCCCACCTTTTCCAGATCCGCCTCCTGGCGGTCGAGTGATTGGGATAGCCGCCCCTGACAGATCACCAGCAGGCGGTCGCAGATCTCGAACAGTTCGTCGAGTTCTTCCGAAATGACGAGCACGGCCGCCCCCGCGCGGCTGAGGTCGATGAGCGTCTGGCGGATGAACGCGGCGGCGCCGACATCGACTCCCCATGTCGGCTGCGAGACCAGCAGGACCTTTGGAGCCAGCTCGATCTCCCGGCCGACGATGAACTTCTGCAAATTGCCGCCGGAGAGACTCTGCGCCGTGGCCCGGGAGTCATTGGCCTTGACGCTAAAACGGTCGATCACGCGCGCCGCATAATCGTTGGCTTGCGAGCGGCGAACCATGCCGCGCCTGATCATTCCCCTTCGATGGGCGGTCAGCATCGCATTGTCGCTCAGATCGTGGATTGGAACGGCGCCCCGGCCCAGCCTCTCCTCCGGAACGAAGGCTAGCCCGATCCCGCGGCGACGGCCGGCGTCGAGATGCCCCACCGGATTGCCGTCGATCATGATCGCAGTCGCGGCGCTCGCTGATTTTCTCGCCGCTGAGATCGGCCACCAGCTCGGCCTGCCCGTTGCCGGAGACCCCCGCTATGCCCACCACCTCGCCGCCATGAACGTCGAGGGAAACATCCCTGAGACTGATGCCGAATTGGTCGGGAGCCTCGGTGGTCAGATTGCGCACCTGCAAGAGGGGCTTGGCACTACGTTCGCCGGGCTCGGCGCGGGTTTCCGGCAGTGCGGCGCCGACCATCATCCGGGCGAGTTCTGCGGAGGTCGTCTCTTTGGGCCGCGCCGTGCCCGTCACTTCGCCGTTTCTGAGGACGGTTGCGCTGTCGCAAAGCTGCTGGACCTCGTCGAGCTTGTGGCTGATGTACAGGATGCTGCAGCCCTCATGGGCGAGCTGGCGCAGCGTTTCGAACAGCTTCTGAACGGCCTGCGGGGTCAGAACCGATGTCGGCTCGTCCAGAATGAGCAGCTTCGGATTGCGCAGGAGGCAGCGGACGATTTCGACGCGCTGGCGCTCGCCGACAGAGAGATTGTGAACCAGCTGGTCGGGATCGATCGGCAGGCCGTATTTCTGTGAGACGTCACGGACCTTCGTCTTCAACGCCTCCAGATCGAAGGTTCCGGCAACGGAAAGCGCGATGTTTTCGACGACCGTGACGGATTCGAACAGCGCAAAGTGCTGGTAGACCATCTCGATGCCGAGCTCGCGTGACACCGCCGGTCCGTGATCGGCAATGACCTTGCCGTCGAAGACCATCTCGCCTTCGTCCGCCGATGTCGCTCCGTAGATGATCTTCATCAACGTGCTCTTCCCGGCCCCGTTCTCGCCGAGAACGGCATGGATTTCGCCAGGCAGCACCGTCAGGCTCACGTCGTTATTCGCGACGACGCCCGGATAGCGTTTGCTAATGCGATGAAGTTCAAGCCGTGGTTGCATCACTTGTTCGACCTTGCTGGGAGCCGCAGACGCAGCGGAATGCTGATGCCGCGGCAGGACGCGGCATCAGCGCTGGCAATTGTGCTGAAAGCCTCAGCCGAGATTGCCGATCATTCCCTGGACGAACCAGTTGAAGCCGCGTATTTCCTCCTCGCTCATGACGGCGCCGGCTGGCACGCGCACCGTGCCGTCCTGGTCCTTCAGTTCACCGGCATATGGGTGAACCGCGCCGGACGCGACGTCTTGCTCGACCTTCTCGATCCTGGCGACGGCGTCGGCCGGGATCGCGGGGTTGAGAGGCGACATCTTGACGACGCCCGAGGCGAGGCCCTTCCAGCGTTCCTTGGATTCCCAGGTGCCGGCCGCGACGTCCTTGGCGGCGGCGACATAGATGCTCGACCAGTCGAGCGTGAACGCCGTCAGGTGCTTGCCATCGGCGAACTGCGACATGTCGCTGGCGTAGCCGATCGACCAGGCCCCTTTTTCCCCGGCCACCTGCACGCCGGTTGCGGTATCGGTCATCGCGCAGATGACGTCACAGCCCTGAGACACCAGCGTATTGACGGCCTCCTTTTCCTTGCCCGGATCGAACCATGAGTTCAGGAAGATCGCATTGCAGGTGACGTCGGGATTGACGCTCTGGGCGCCAAGCAGCAATGCGTTGGCGGGACCGACAATGTCTGGAATCGGGAAGCCGCCGATAAAGCCGATCTTGGCTGATTTCGTCATCAGACCGGCAGCCACCCCGGCGACGTAGGTGCCTTCATAATATTTGGCCTCGAACGTACCGAGATTGCCGAGCTGCTTGATGCCGGAGCAATGCTCGAAGGCGACGTCCGGGAATCGCGGCGCGACCTTCTGCATCGGTGTGCCGTGCGAGAAGCTGGTGCCGAAGATCAGCTGATTGCCGTTGGCGGCCAGTTCCCGGAACACCCGTTCGGCGTCCTGCGGCTTGAAGACATTGTCGATCGTCGTGATGTCGACCTTGTCGCCGAACTCTTCCTTGATGGCCTCCATGGCCAGGCTGTGCTGCTTCGTCCAGCCGATCTCGGAGACCGGCGACACATAGACGGCGGCGACCTTCAGGACGTCCTGCGCTGAAGCGGCGCTTGCCCAGCTGCCGGTTGCCAGGGCCGCACCGGCGGCGCTGGAATATCGCAGGAAGTCCCTGCGCGAAAAGCTCAAATTTCTCATTTCCTCACTCCCTCATGATTGAGATCCGGCTCTGTCGCAGGAATCTCGTTGTTGCCGGGACGCTGCATCGTCCCGCATTTCCGGCTGCTCTACGCGCCAGCCGCGGCGTTCAGATCCATATCCTCCCGGTCTGCAGGAGCCATCGAAAGCGCCTCCTGCAGGGTCATCTGCGGGTGATCGGAGAAGTCCATCATGTATCCCCGGACGACGTGGTGATGATGGTGGTCGATCAGCTCCATCAATTGCTTGATCCGGCCCCGTTCCATCAGGTCAACGATCCGCGCATGCTCCTCCAGCAGGTTGCAGTAGTCGAAACGGCTTTGGTGCAGGGAGCGCAGGAGGTGGGTCCGCTGCACCAGCTGCGAATGGATCTCCTGCACCAGGGGATTATTCGTCAGGCTGACGATCAGCGAGTGGAACCGCGACCCGAGATCGTCGGCCGCCGCATCGTCGCCGTTCTGTACGGCTGCCTGCTGCACCAGCACATGTTGGCGGAGCCTTTGCCATGCCGTGGCGTCCAGCCGCCCGGCAAGCTGGGCGACCGCACCCTGCTCGACCAGGGTGAGCGCGTCGTAGATCTCCATCGCCTCCTGGATCGAGTATTTCTTGACGAACGCGCCCCTGTTCCGCTGGATCGTAACCAGCCCGTCGTTCGAGAGGCGGATCAGGGATTGCCGTATGACGATGCGGCTGGTGTGGAACAACTCCGACAGCTCCCGTTCGCCCAGCTTCGCCCCCGGAACCAGTCGCTGGGACAGGATCGCGCTCCTCAGGGCGTCGGCAATCTTTTCCGATTTGTTCGCCAACGGGTTACCAATCCACTCGCACTGACGGCATCCTTCATGGGTCGATCTGGGCAGACAGTAAGTCAAACGCTCAATTCTGAGTGTCAACTTATTTTTGATTGATTTTCAAGAATCAAAAAATTGGTATCCAAAATTTATCGGATAAGATGCCTTTCATGATCGCAGGAGGCTACCCGCACGTTCCGGGCAGGCGGTCGGCGAGAGGAGAGGGCGATGCAGCCATCAATGTCGGACAGCAGCGTGGAACGGGAACTGCGTGACGATTGGCACGTGGTCGCGGATCTGGAATCCCTGCCGATCGGCGGACGCCACGCAACCGCGCTTCTTGGGACGAGGCTGACGATAGAGAGAGTTGCCGTCGATGAATTCGCCATCATTTCTGACGGCAACGACGAGCGCATCCGTCACACGACCAGATATGGGTTCCTCTGGTGCTGCCTCGGAGAGCCGGCGCGCGATATCGTCGCCGTACCGGAAGCGGATGAGGCCGACCGGCATCTCGTGACCGGCGGTTCCATCGCGGTAAAGGTCTCCGGCCTGCGGGTCGTCGAGAACTTTCTGGATATGGGCCACTTCCCCTTCGTTCACACCGATTGGCTCGGCTGCGAGCCGCACACCGAGGTGCCACCCTATAAAGTGGAAATCAGCGACCAGGATGAGATCTGGGCGACCGATTGCAGGTTCTTTCAGCCGGTCGCGTCTCCCAACGCCCAGGGCGGGCTGATGGTCGACTATGTCTACCGGGTCATCCGCCCCTACACCGTCGCGCTGTACAAGACCAATCCCGTCCAGGCCGAACGGATGGATTCGATCCACCTGTTCGTTCAACCGGTCGATGAGGAGAATTGCGTGGCCCACCCGTTTCTATGCTATCTCAAGGATGGCATCGACGAGGCCACGGTGCGCTGGTTCATGCAGATGATCTTCGGCCAGGACAAGCCGATCCTGGAAAATCAGCAACCGAGGCGCTTGCCGCTCGATCCTCGAAGCGAGACGCCCATTCGGGCCGATGCGAGTTCGATCTACTATCGCCGCTGGCTGCGCAGCCACGATATCCACTATGGCGCGATCGCGGCCTCGCAGTGACGCCGTCACCTGGCGACAATCCAACCATGGGAGAGAAAGAAATGGCCCCGTGCACTGACAGGACAATGCTCGACCAGTGGTATGCGATCGTAGCCCTTCAAGAGATTCCGGCTGGCGCGGCCGGCCAGACGGAGTTGCTGGAAGAGAAGCTTTCATACGCGCTCGACGGCAATGGCGAGCCGAAAGTCTGGCGCAGCGCCGATCCGGCACGGACGGATCTGCCGATCCGAGCCCGCTACGGCTATGTCTGGACCAGTCTCGGGGAGCCGGCCGGGGACGTCTTTCCGATTCCCGAATATGCCGAGCCGGACCGCAGGAACATGAATGCCGCGACGATCGGCGTGAACGTCTCGGCGCCGCGCGCCATCGAGAACTTCCTCGACATGGGGCATTTCCCCTACGTGCACACCGATATCCTTGGGGCTGAGCCGCACACCGAGGTCAAGGAATACGACGTCGAGGTCTCCGATGAGGGCGATGAGATCCTGGCGACCCGGTGCCGGTTCTTTCAGCCGATGGCGTCGGTCGCGTCCGGCGCCGGCGCCGACGTCGAGTACATCTACCGGGTCCCGCACCCGGTCTGCTCCGTGCTCTACAAGTCGAGCCCGGTCGACGAATCGCGACAGGACGTGATCGCTGTGTTCCTCCAGCCGATGGATGAGGAGCACATCCGCGCTCACATGCTTCTGTCCGTTCTCGATCTGAGCAATGACGACAAGACGATCCGCCGCTTCCAGCAAACGATTTTCGGGCAGGACAAGCCGATTCTCGAGAACCAGTTTCCGAAGCGGCTGCCGCTCGATCCGCGGGCGGAGACGCCCATCAGGGCCGACAAGTCGGCCATCACCTATCGCCGCTGGCTGAGCAGCAAGGGCGTCACCTATGGCGTGATTCCTGCGGCTGCCTGATCGGCCTTTGGGGGAGGGGATAATGGACAATATCGAAAAGCTGCAACGGAACTGGTACCCGATCGCCTCGAGCGACGACCTGCCTTTTCGCCACACATTCCACGGGCAGCTGCTGGGGCGTGAATTCGCCGTCTGGCGGGCCGATGACGGCTATGTGAACGTCTGGGAGAACAGGTGCCTGCACAGGGGTGTGCGGCTATCGATTGGGATCAATGACGGCGCCGAACTCAAGTGCCAGTATCACGGCTGGCGATACGCCAATCGCACCGCTGGCTGCACATACATCCCCGCCCATCCTGCCGACGCGCCCGCGCGCACCATCTGCAATCGGACCTATCCGGCCATGGAGCGGTACGGGCTGGTATGGTCCGGCGAGACGCCGGACGGCGATCCGCCGGAGATCAGCGAATTGAAGGGTGGAGGCTTTGCTCTTCGACCGATGCCGGTCAATGCCGCGTCCGAGCTCGTTCAGCAATTTCTGCGCGAAGAGTACCGGTTCCAGCCCAACGGACGTCTGGAGGGCGACGGCGCCGACGTTTCCACCGTTTCGTCCTCGGCGCAGCGCATCGTGCTGGCTTCCGCCGAAGGCGGCGAGTCGACCGGTCTGGTGATCCTCTTGCAGCCGGTCGATTCCGGCCGAACGGTTATTCGCGGGGTCCTCGCGGACGTCCCGTCCACCGATGCCGAACTGGCCGTGCTGAAGCATCACGATCAGCGCTTGAGCGCGTTGCGCGACAGGATCGAGGCCGAGGCCGCGGGACTGTCGCAGCCGGAGCCCCTGGTGCCGGTCATTCATCCCGTGTCGGAGGAACTCGCCTCGATGCCGGAGAAGAATGCGTCCGGCCGCGCTGCGCCGTTGCGGGTCCGGGTGTCTCGCAAGTGGGAGGTGGCGGATGGTATCATGGGCTTCGAGCTGACATCGCTCGACCAATCGCTTCCGACGTTCCAGCCGGGCGCCCACATCGATGTTCACATGCCGAACGGACTGGTGAGGCAGTATTCGATCACCAACGGCCCCGGCGAGCACCAGAGCTACACGATCGGCGTGAAGCTGGAACCCCAGTCGCAAGGCGGGTCCGCTTGCATGCACGGGACGGTGCGTGAGGGCGACGTTCTGGCGATATCGAGGCCACGCAACAATTTTCCGCTCCGGCGCGACGCGGTCAGGACCCTGTTCGTGGCCGGCGGCATCGGCATCACGCCGCTGCTGTCGATGAGCCGCGCCCTCAATCACTCCGGATTGCCTTTCGAACTGCACTATTTTGCCCAGTCGCCGGAGCATATGGCGTTCCGACCCGTACTGGACGGACTGGGCGGTGGCCTTGTGCCCCATCTCGGTTTCGATCCGGAGAAGACGGGGCAAGCGCTTCGCGCTCTGCTGGCCGATTATCAGCAGGCCATGCATCTCTACGTCTGCGGCCCAGGCCCGATGCTCGAGGCGACGCGCGCGATCGCCGCGGAACTTGGCTGGCCCGACGAGGCGGTGCATTTCGAATATTTCAAGAACACCAATGAGATCGATGACAGTTCGAGCTTCGAGATCGATCTGGCGCGCTCCGCGATGACCCTCCAGGTACCCGCCGGCAGGACGATTCTCGAGGTGCTGCGCGAGAACGGCGTGGACATGGCGAGTTCTTGCGAGCAGGGCGCCTGCGGCACCTGCATCGCGACCGTGATCGAGGGTGAGCCCGATCATCAGGATGTCTATCTGAGCGATCGGGAGAAGAAATCCGGCAAGTGCATCATGACCTGCGTGTCGCGCGCCAGGTCCGATCGCCTCATCCTCGATATCTAGAGCCCTTCATGACCAGATTGAAACAATTCTGTTTCTCGTCCGGAGTGGGGATCCGCAAGGAGGGCTGCGCAGCGCGTAGCGGGACTACGGGCCAGCGGACCGACACAGCGGGCGCGCTCCAGACGGAAACCCAGAGGGCCGAGCCAATTCGGCCCAATTCCATCGGGCTTTGGCTCGGACGTATCCCGATACGCCCTTCGCAAAATCCCTCGACCTTGGACCCGATCGACTTCGGCAGAATGGTTCAATCTGATCCTGAAAGGCTCTAGGCCCCCAACATGATCAAGCTCTACGACTACGAACTGTCCGGCAACTGCTACAAGCTGCGCATGCTGATGAGCATGCTGGACGTGGACTACCAGACGGTTCCCATCGACTTCTATCCGGGCCGGGAGCACAAGTCGGACTGGTTCGTGAGGATCAACCCGCTCGGCCAGTTGCCCGTCCTCGACGACGACGGGCTGGTTCTGCGTGATGCGCAGGCGATCCTCGTCTATCTGGCCGCGAAATATGACCGGTCCGGCAAGTGGTACCCCACCGACGATGCCGCATTGCTCGGCCAGATCGGCCAGTGGATGTCATTCGCCGACGGCATCACCTCGACCGCGTCGGCAGCCCGTCTCCACGACGGATTGTTCTACGATTTCGACATCGACGCCTGCCGCGCCGGCGCACATCGCCTGTTCCGCATCCTCGACGAGCATCTCTGGTTCGCCGAACGGCAGGGCCATCGATGGATCTGCCCGGCCGACCATCCGACCGTCGCCGATCTCGCCTGCTTCCCCTATATCGCCCTGTCGGAGGAAGGCGGCATATCGCGGCAGGACTATCCGGCGATCCGCCGCTGGATGGATCGCGTCAAGCGCATTCCCGGCTTCATCGTCATGTCGGGCGTCTTTCCCGCCGGGCCGGCGCGCGCGGCAGCCTGACGCCGACCGCTTCGTATTCATTCCAATCCCTTCCGTTCCATCGGACAGTTCCAACAGGAGACCATCGTGAAGACACGCGCCGCCGTAGCGTTCGAGGCCAAGAAGCCGCTGGAGATCGTCGAACTGGACCTCGAGGGCCCGAAGGCCGGCGAGGTGCTGGTCGAGATCAAGGCGACCGGCATCTGCCACACCGATGCCTACACGCTGGACGGGCTCGACAGCGAGGGACTGTTTCCCTCGATCCTCGGCCATGAGGGCTGCGGCATCGTCCGCGAGATCGGTCCGGGGGTGACCTCGGTCAAGGCCGGCGACCACGTCATTCCGCTCTACACGCCGGAATGCCGGCAGTGCAAAAGCTGCCTGTCGAGGAAGACCAATCTGTGCACCGCGATCCGCGCCACGCAAGGGCGGGGCGTGATGCCGGACGGCACCTCGCGCTTCTCCTACAAGGGCGAGACGATCTACCATTACATGGGCTGCTCGACCTTCTCCAACTTCACCGTCCTGCCGGAGATCGCGGTGGCGAAGATCCGCGAGGACGCCCCCTTCGACACCGCCTGCTATATTGGCTGCGGCGTGACGACGGGGGTCGGCGCGGTGGTCAACACGGCGAAGATCGAGCCCGGCGCCAATGTCGTCGTGTTCGGCCTCGGCGGCATCGGCCTCAATGTCGTGCAGGGCGCCCGCATGGTCGGCGCCAACCGGATCGTCGGCGTCGACCTCAATGACGACAAGGAAGAATGGGGCCGGAAGTTCGGCATGACCGACTTCGTCAATCCGAAGGCGATCGACGGCGACATCGTCTCCCATCTGGTGCGGATGCTCGATGGCGGCGCCGACTACACCTTCGACTGCACCGGCAACACGACCGTGATGCGCCAGGCGCTGGAGGCGTGCCATCGCGGCTGGGGCGTCTCGGTGGTGATCGGCGTGGCGGAAGCCGGCAGGGAGATCTCGACCCGGCCGTTCCAGCTGGTCACCGGCCGCGTCTGGAAGGGCACCGCCTTCGGCGGCGCGCGCGGCCGCACCGATGTGCCGACCATCGTCGACTGGTACATGGACGGCAAGATCGAGATCGACCCGATGATCACCCACCGCCTCGGCCTCGAAGACATCAACAAGGCCTTCGACCTGATGCACGAGGGCAAGAGCATCCGTTCGGTGGTCGTGTACTGACGCCCAGGGATCATGCCACATCCCGGCGGCCCGGGTCGAAACGGGCAGCGGACCGAACCTCCGGCGCTGCACCGCGATCCGGCCGCAGAGCCCGGACCTGATGAAAATCGGGGCAACTTGTCGTTGTCATTTAACTGTCACCTCCCGACGCTAGTCCCTCCCCGAACAGGGAAGGGAAGCAATGGCAAGTCCATCGCAGAGGGACGTACGAAGGCGCGATCGTTTCGCAGTGCTGGCGCGCTGCAATTTCGACGACCTGCAACAGCGCTTCCGCACGCTCGAACTCGATCCGGAGGTAAGCTTTCTGCGGCCGGCCGAGACCGGGCTTGTGATGCTGCGCGGGCGGGCGGGCGGAACCGGCGCCGCTTTCAATCTCGGCGAGGCGACGGTGACCCGCACCTCCGTCAGGCTTGGCGATGGCCGTATCGGGCACTCCGTCGCGCTTGGGCGGGACAGGAAACGGGCGACCCTTGCCGCCGTTGTCGACGCCCTCGCCACGGACGAGAACGACGAGCAGCGTATTGAGACGGCGATCATCGCGCCGCTCCGCGCGCGGTTGGAAGAAGAGGACTGCCACGAGGCGGAACTGGTCGCCGGCACCAGGGTCGACTTCTTCACGATGGTTCGGGGAGAGGACGAATGACCGCCCTGCAGACCCAGGCGAGGCCGCATGCCCCGCTTTCAGGCGGCTTCGCCAATGCCGTGCACGAAGTTCGCAGCAGGCCTTTCACGCCCTGATGAACGCGCTCGCCCAGCCGGGAACGCGACAGCCGATGAAGGCGGTGGACGCGCCCGCGCCGCTGCCCGGCCTTCTGGCGACCATCGGCTGCGCTCTGCTCGATCATCGGACCAGCCTGTTTCTGGATGAACCGCTTCGGGACGGCGGACAGGTTGCTGAATGGCTGGCGTTCCAGACCGGCGCCACGATCGAGGACCGGGAGGATGAGGACGTGTTCGCCTTCCTGGCAGATGGCCGAATACTGCAGCTGTCCGATTTTCATGCGGGCGATCAGGCTTATCCCGACCGTTCCGCCACGCTCTGCGTCGCCGTACCGTCGCTGACGGGCGGGCCGAGCCTTCTCCTGCAGGGGCCCGGTATTGAAAGAGAGGCACGGATCGCGCCGGCGGGCCTGCCTGACGATTTCGCCGCGCAATGGGCGGAGAACCACGCGCTGTTCCCGCGCGGTGTCGACCTCTTCCTGACCGCCGAGGGAGAAGGCGTGATCGGCCTGCCGCGCTCCATCAGCATCGTCGCGGAAGGGCAGGACCTGTCATGACCGGCCCGATTTCAGTCTGTTTCTCGTTGGGGCTCTGGCCATGTACGTCGCGGTAAAGGGTGGCGAAAAGGCCATCGACAACGCCCATCGGCTGCTCGCCGAGAAACGGCGGGGCGACCGCCGGCTGCCGGCCCTGTCGCTCGACCAGATCGCCGGGCAACTCGCTCTCGCCGTCGACCGGGTGATGGCCGAAGGCGCGCTGTATGACCGGGAACTGGCGGCGCTCGCGGTCAAGCAGGCGCGTGGCGATCTCATCGAGGCGATCTTCCTGCTTCGCGCCTACCGCACGACGCTGCCTCGCCTTTATGACAGCGTTCCGGTCGATACGGGCGCGATGCAAATCGAGCGGCGTATTTCAGCCTGCTTCAAGGATCTGCCGGGCGGCCAGCTTCTCGGCCCGACATTCGACTACACGCACCGTCTTCTCGATCCCGCCTTGGCCGGCGAGGAGGTCGGTCAGGCGGAGCTCGCCACGGCCGCGGCGGACGATGCCGTCATCCGGGTGTCCGACATACTCGCCGCCGACGGCATGATCGAAGACGAAGAAGTCGTCGTCGGCGATGACGGCATGGAGACGACGCCGGGGGACATGACGCGGCAGCCGCTTTCCTACCCGCTGAACCGCGAGCAGAGGCTCCAGGCGCTGGCGCGCGGCGACGAAGGCTTCCTGCTCGCGCTCGGTTATTCGACACAGCGCGGCTATGGCCGCAATCATCCCTTCGCCGGAGAGATTCGCATGGGTCTGGTCGATGTCGAGATCGACCTGCCGGAACTCGGTCACGCCGTCCCGATCGGCCGCGTCCGGCTGACGGAATGCCAGATGGTCAACCAGTTCCGCGGATCCTCTGAAACGCCGCCGCAGTTCACCCGCGGCTATGGCCTGGTCTTCGGTCAGAGCGAACGCAAGGCCATGAGCATGGCGCTCGTCGACCGAGCCCTGCGCGCACGGGAGTTCGAAGAGGATGTCGTCGCCCCGGCCCAGGACGAGGAATTCGTCGTCAGCCACTGCGACAATGTCCAGGCGACCGGCTTCGTCGAGCATCTGAAGCTGCCGCACTACGTCGATTTCCAGTCCGAGCTGCAACTGATCCGGACGCTCCGGAAGGAGTGGGCGGAGGCGCGGCAGGGCGATGCGGACGCGGATGACGACTTCGACAGGGAGGCGGCGGAATGAGCACCATTCTCGGCCTTCTCGATCAGCCCGCGACCGATGATCTGGCGCAATACAACTTCGCTTATCTGGATGAGCAGACCAAACGCATGATCCGTCGGGCGATCCTGAAAGCGATCGCCGTTCCCGGCTATCAGGTGCCCTTCGGCAGCCGCGAAATGCCGATGCCTTACGGCTGGGGCACCGGCGGCGTGCAGGTGACGGCATCGATCCTCGGCGCGGACGATGTCCTCAAGGTCATCGACCAGGGCGCCGACGACACGACCAACGCCGTCTCCATCCGCAAGTTCTTTCAGAACGTTGCCGAGGTGCGGACGACGACGAGCACCGCCGAGGCGACGGTGATCCAGACCCGTCACCGCATTCCCGAAAGGCAGCTCAGGGCGGGACAGACGATCGTCTTTCAGGTGCCGATTCCCGAGCCGCTCCGGTTCCTCGAGCCGCGCGAAACCGAGACCCGCGCCATGCATGCGCTGGAGGAGTACGGGCTGATGCATGTGAAGCTCTATGAGGACATTGCCCGCCACGGCCATATCGCGACGACCTATGCCTATCCGGTGAAGGTCGCCGGCCGTTATGTCATGGATCCGTCGCCGACGCCGAAATTCGACAATCCGAAGATGCACATGAACCCCGCGCTCCAGCTCTACGGCGCCGGCCGTGAAGCGCGCATCTACGCGATTCCGCCCTTTACCGAGGTCGTCAGCCTCGACTTCGAGGATCATCCGTTCGCAGTGAACCGGTTCGACCGGCCATGCGCGCTCTGCGGGGCCGAGAATGTCTATCTCGACGAGGTGGTCACCGACGATGCCGGCGGACGCATGTTCGTCTGCTCCGACACCGACAATTGCGAGAGCCGCCGCGCCGCCGGCCATGTTGGCGAACAGACCGCCCCGACCGAGGCCGCCGAATGAACGCGCTGCAGGCTCCGATCCTCGAAGAGGCGCTGTTCTGCCGGCAGGCGGGCCCAGAGGATGCGGCGGCGCTTCTGCGGCTGATCGCGCAGCCGGACTATAACGGCGCCGCGATGGACGAGGCCGGCGCGCGCGCAATGCTGCAGCGGATGGCGACCTACCCATTCTACCGGGCCTATCTCTTCGAGGACAGGAGCGGCGTCGCCGGCATGATCTGCCTGATCATCATCGACAATCTCGGCCATGAAGGCGCACCGATCGCGCTTGTCGAGAACGTCATCGTGGCGTCGGATCGCCAGGGCCAGGGCATCGGACGCGCCATGATCGCTGAAATGGGCGCCGTCGCGGAAAAACATGGCGCCTACAAGCTGATCCTTGCGACGTCGATGATGCGCGGTGGCGCGCACGCCTTTTACGAGCGACTCGGCTTTTCGCGCTACGGCTATTCCTACGGACTGCCGCTGCAGATGGAGGGCGACCGATGAACCGGCAGCTTTCCAGCGACGAGCGCGCGATCATCGACCGCGATGTCCCGCTGCTCTCGGTACGCGACCTGACCAAGCGCTACGGCCATCGCATCGGCTGCGAGGATGTCTCCTTCGATCTTTGGCCGGGCGAGGTCCTCGCGATCGTCGGCGAAAGCGGCTCAGGCAAGACGACCCTGCTGAACTGCGTTTCGACCCGTCTTTCCGCAGCCTCGGGCACCGCGACCTACCGGATGCGGAACGGCGAGCGCCGCGATCTCTTCGCGATGGAAGAGGCCGAGCGGCGCCATCTGCTGCGGACTGATTGGGGATTCGTCCATCAGAACCCGGCCGACGGGCTTCGCATGACGGTCTCTGCTGGCGCCAATGTCGGCGAGCGGCTGATGGCGGTCGGGCAACGCCATTATGGGCAGATCCGCGACACGGCCTCCGATTGGCTGGGCCGAGTCGAGATTGCCGCGGAACGGATCGACGACCAGCCCCGCGCCTTTTCGGGCGGCATGCGCCAGCGCCTGCAGATCGCGCGCAATCTGGTGACGGCGCCGCGTCTGGTCTTCATGGACGAGCCGACCGGAGGCCTCGACGTCTCCGTCCAGGCGCGGCTTCTCGATCTTCTTCGTGGTCTGGTCGCCGATCTCGGCCTCGCCGTCATCATCGTAACGCACGATCTCGCCGTCGCGCGGCTTCTGTCCGACCGGATGATCGTGATGAAGGACGGGCGGGTGATCGAGACCGGGCTGACCGACCGCGTGCTGGACGATCCACAGGCGCCCTACACCCAGCTTCTCGTCTCCTCGATCCTGCAGGTCTGAACCATGTCCGGCGAACCGACCCACCAGACACCGCTCGTCGTCAGCAATCTGGCCAAGAGCTTCACCATGCACCTGCAGGGCGGCCGAAAACTGCCTGTGCTGGCGCGAGCCGGCTTTTCGCTGGAAGATGGCCGGTGCGCCGTCCTCGCCGGTCCTTCGGGCGTCGGCAAGAGTTCGATCCTGAAGATGATCTACGGCAATTACGCCGTCGACGGTGGCGCGATCGCTGTCTGGCATGGGGGCGCCATCGTCGATGTCGCAACGGCCGATGCGCGCACGATCATGGCTGTCCGCAAGCGGACGATCGGCTATGTCAGCCAGTTCCTGTCCGTCGTGCCGCGCGTTTCGACCCGCGACATCGTCGCCGAACCGATGATCGCCCGCGGTGTCGGAAAAGACGAGGCGCGGGCCCGTTCGGAAGCACTGCTGACCCGGCTCAATCTGCCCTCCCGCCTCTTCGACCTGCCGCCCGCGACCTTCTCCGGCGGCGAGCAGCAGCGCGTCAACATTGCCCGCGGATTCTCGACCGACCATCCGATCCTGCTGCTCGACGAGCCCACCGCCTCGCTCGACAATGCAAACCGAGACGTGGTGCTCGAGATCATCGAAGAGAAGAAGCGGGCCGGCGTCGCCCTGCTCGGCATATTCCACGATCTGGAAACGCGGGCGCGCGTTGCCGACACGCTGATCGACGTCTCGGCCTTCGCGCCGGCCGAAGCGGCCTGACCCGATGCCGAAGCTTTCGGAAGAGCCCCTGATCGACGAAAGCGCCATGGTCGAGAACTCCACGCTCGGCCGCTACACGGAAGTTGCGGAACGCTGCCGCATCTCGGAAGCCGTCCTCGGCGACTATTCCTACATCATGCAGGACGGCGCCGTCTGGTGCGCGACGATCGGCAAGTTCGCCAACATTGCGGCAGCCGTCCGCATCAATGCCACCAACCACCCCGTCTGGCGGCCGACGCTGCACCACTTCACTTACCGGGCCGGCGATTATTGGGACGGCGAGCGGCACGAGGACGATTTCTTCGCCTGGCGGCGCGATCATGCCGTCACGATCGGCCACGATGTCTGGATCGGGCACGGCGCGACCATCCTGCCCGGCGTCACCGTGGGCGATGGCGCGGTGATCGGGGCCGGCGCCGTCGTCAGTCGCGACGTCGCGCCCTACACGATCGTCGGTGGTGTGCCGGCGCGGCCGATCCGCCCGCGCTTTTCCGCGGAGATCGCCGACCGCTATCGCCGCCTCGCCTGGTGGGACTGGGATCACGAGACGCTGCGCCTGGCGCTCCCCGACTTTCGCGCTCTTTCGGCGGAAGCCTTCCTGGAGAAGCACGACGGCTAGATTCGTTCGTCGCCGGGTTCGGCTGTCATGAGTTTGTTAACTATTCACCCTACGGTTGCCCGGAATTGAAGGAGGCGCTTGGTGCTGACACTCGATGGTCTAACGAAACGGTTTGGCGACAAGATTGCCGTCGACAGCATCGGACTCGGAATTCCCGAGGGACAGATGGTCGGCATTATCGGCCGCTCCGGCGCCGGCAAATCGACGCTCCTTCGGATGATCAATCGGCTGATCGAGCCCTCTGAAGGACAGATCCGCTTCAAGGACACCGATGTGACGGCGCTTGGCGGTAGCGCGCTGCGCCGCTGGAACCGCGATTGCGCGATGATCTTCCAGCAGTTCAATCTGGTGCCGCGCCTCGACGTTCTGACCAATGTGCTGCTCGGCCGTCTGAACCACAAATCGACCTTTGCCAGCCTCGCCGGCCTCTATTCGCGCGAGGAGCGACTGATGGCGATCGAGATGCTCGAGCGGCTCGGCGTCGTGCAGACGGCTCTTCAGCCTGCGGGCACGCTTTCGGGCGGGCAGCAGCAGCGTGTCGCCATTGCCCGCGCCATGATGCAGGAGCCGCGCCTGATCCTCGCCGACGAGCCGATCGCGTCGCTCGACCCGCTCAACGCCAAGGTGGTGATGGACAGTCTCGCGGACATCAACAGCCGCGAGGGGATCACGGTCATCACCAATCGCCATACGCTCGATACCGCCCGCACCTATTGCGAGCGGATCATCGGCATGGCCGAGGGCAGGGTGGTCTTCGACGGCACGCCCGCCGAACTCACGGCTGCCGAAGCACGTCGGCTATACGGCGCGGACGATGAAGGGTTCACGGAAGCGATGACGTCCACGACGCTCTCCGGCGGCAAACCCGATGCAGGCGAACCGACGCATTCGTTCGACGAAGATCAGGTCGACATCGAACTTGCCGAACAGCGCACACGCGCGCTCGCCTGAGCGAGACCGTTTCCGTACCGCCGCATGCCGGACCGGGCGGCGGGCACGGTTCAATCAAGAACACCGCGGTTCGTCCCACGGAGTTTCATAATGATCCGGACCTTTCTGTTCGCATCGGCCGCCGTCCTCACGGTGGGCTTTGCCGCTGCCGCTCATGCCGAAGACAGCAAGACCACCCAGAACGACGCCAAGATGGAAAGGCCTTCATGACCGATCTTCCGCAGAGCGATTCCGAGTGTTTCTCCGCCATCCAGGGTGGCGATTACAAGGGCTTCGTGGAAGTCACGCCGGCCTTCTACAAGCCGATCATCGACGCCCGCCGGGCGACGATCGGCGGCTGATCTCCCAGCGATGGTGCGGGTCCGGAGGGACCTGCCGCAACAATCCGGACGCCGGCTTCGAATGACCGTTTCCTCCGCATCCAGAACGCGCCCGTCGTCACCCGACGGAGTGGACGCGCCGCTTTTCGATCGCTGGGGCGTCGAAGTGCAGCGCCGCCGTGTCTACACCCTCCTGACGGTGGTGCTGATCGCCGCCTCACTTTGGCATCGCTGGTTTTCGCCAACGACACGAACGCCGGACAGTTCTTCGACCGCCTGCCGCATCTCTTCGACTTTTTCGGGGATCTCGTTCCGCGTGACGCCATGGAGCCGGTGCGCGCCCTGTTCGACCTGCCGTCGCCCTATGACGATGGCAGCTTCAAATATAACTATCCCGTCGGTCGTCATCTCATCGGCAATGACTTCTATTTCCCAGAGTATTTCATGGCGATGCTCGAGACGCCGAACATCGCGCTCCTGTCGACGATGATCGGAGGCACTTTCGGCTTCCTGTTTTCGTTTGTCGCCTCGCGCAATCTCGTTCGCAATTTCTGGATCCGCAGCGCCGTCAGGCGTGTGATGGAACTGCTGCGGGCCTTTCCCGAAATCGTCATCGCGGGCTTCTTCGTCGCCGTCATGAGCCTCGGCCCGATTCCCGCCATCGCGGCCGTCGCGATCCACACGGTCGGCGCCCTCGGCAAATTGTTCTTTGAAACCGTCGAAAATGCCGACATGGGAGCGGACGAGGGCCTGCGCGCCGCGGGCGCAAACTGGGTCGAGAGGGTGCGCTTCGGCATCGTGCCGCAGGTCCTGCCGAATTTCATGAGCTACGCCCTGCTGCGGCTCGAGATCAACGTCCGGGCCTCGACCATCATCGGCGCCGTCGGTGGTGGCGGCATCGGCGAGCTGCTTCGCCTTTCGATCTCGCGCGGCCACGAAGCCAAGACGCTGGCGATCGTCTTCCTGCTGTTCTGCACCATCATGGCGGTCGATCAGTTTTCCGCCTGGCTGCGCCGCCGTCTGATCGGCCAGCAGGCGTTCAGCGTCTAATGAGGAAGAACGGATGACCGCGACCGATTATGATGCGCTTGCCGACCGGCACGACGACCTTCTGAAAGGCCAGCCACTAAGGCGCTACGCTCCCTTGATCGTTCTGGCGGCTGTCATCCTCTATTCGGTCTATTGCTGGTGGTTCTTCGCGATTGGCGAAACGCTGCGACGCGTCGACTTCTCGATCGCCGGCAACTATCTCGCCGACTGGATTTCCTACGAGGTGCGACCGGACATCGATATCGATCCGGATGGCGCCATGCAGATCGTCTTTCCGCGCTACTCACCGCTCGGCTCGGATCCCAAGCCTGAATGGATCGTCCTCGAACGCGGCACGATGGAGCGGACTTACCGCGAAACGGCAATTGACCAACTACCGGAGTCGGGCCAGGAGGCCACCGGATCGCCACGGCCGTCCACCGGCTTCATGGGCGAGGGTGGACAGGTGGGGACCAGCGACCAGACGCTCCCGGCGGCCGGGTTCATGGGTGCCGGCGGCCAGCTCGGCACAACCACGACCGGCGGAGGCGACGAAGCGGCCGACTCCGGACCGCGCACGGAAACGATCGACGTCGTGCAGTCCGCCGAGGTCAGATTCGGCAGGACGGGCGAGGTGGACGTCACGCCGGAAAGGGTCACGGTCAGACGCGGGAGAGAAACCCTCGTCGTTGCGATCGATCCCGCCCGATCCGTCCGGCCCGAGAAGCCGTTGCCGCGGTGGGCGACGCAGAAATACGAGGACGGAAAGGTGGTCGTCCGCTTCGGTTTCGATGGCCGTGCCGAGATCGAGAACGATGCGGTAAAGATTCGCCGCCGTTTCCTCGGCTGGGAGAACTTCATCTTCGACATCAATTCGGCTTTTTTCGGCATGAGCGCCAGAGAGGCGATCGCGACGATCGCCCACGGCGAACGCCTCGACCCCGCGCAATCGAACCTGTCGCTGGCGTGGAACGACTTCCTCTACAATGCCAGCTGGCAGCACTACGATGTCTGGGTGAAGCTGCTGCAGACGGTGGTGATGGCGTTTGTCGGAACGCTCTTCGCATCCCTCGTTGCGTTTCCTCTCTCCTTCATCGCCGCCCGCAACATCACGCGCAACGGTGTCGCCAATCAGCTGACGAAGCGCTTCTTCGACTTCCAGCGCTCGGTCGACATGTTCATCTGGGCGCTGTTCTTCACCCGCGCCTTCGGCCCGGGCCCGCTTGCCGGCATGGCGGCGATCTTCTTCACCGACACCGGCACGCTCGGAAAGCTCTATTCGGAGAGCCTGGAGAACATCGACGATCGCCAGCGCGAGGGGGTCCGGTCCGTTGGCGCCGCGCCGACGCTGGTGCAGCGCTTCGGAGTATTGCCGCAGGTCTTGCCGATCTTCGCCAGCCATGCCCTCTATTTTTGGGAGAGCAATACGCGCTCGGCGACGATCATCGGCGCTGTCGGAGCAGGAGGTATCGGCCTGAAGCTCTGGGAGGCGATGCGCACGAACCAGGACTGGGAGAATGTCGCCTATATGGTGCTGCTGATACTCGCGACCGTCTATGTCTTCGATCGCATATCGACGACGCTTAGTATGCGTCTCATGCGGCAGGGCTGATTTCACGATGCGCTATGCGATCTATTTCACGCCGCCGCGCCAGCATCCGCTGACACGCGCCGCCGCGGAGTGGCTTGGCCGCGATCCCTTTGCGGACGCTGATGTCGGGCCGTCGCCACCCGGCGAAACGGAACAATGGACGGTGGCCGAGTGGCGTGAACGGACCGAAATGCTCGCCGCTACGGCTTTCACGGCACGATCGTCGCGCCCTTCAGGCTTGCCGATGGTGTCTCCATGGCAGAAACTCGAAGCGATGTTCGATGCGTTTTGCGCCGGGCAGCAGTCTTTCTATGTCGGCCTTGGGGTCGGCGGGCTGGGACAATTCGTCGCCCTGCTACCGGTTGATCCGCCCTCCGATCTCGGTCGGATCGCAGCCGACGCCGTGGAGCACTTCAACAGCCTGCGCGCGCCCCTATCGGAAGACGATCTCATTCGTCGCAAATCTGAGACATTGAGCGACTATCAGAGGGCCATGCTGGCCCGCTACGGCTACCCCTTCGTATTGGATGAATTCCGCTTTCACATGACCCTGACCGACCGAATCGAAGACGCCGAAGAACGCCGCCGCGCACAGGCGATGCTGGACGATCATTTTGGACCGAAACTGGCTGATCCGGTCGCGTTCGATCGTCTCGCCATTTTCATGCAGCCATCGGACGGCGCGCCTTTCCGTGTGGTCCGGCAAGCGCTGCTTGGCAGCGGCAACAGGAGCAGCCAGCCATGAGCGGCGAACAGATCTATACCAATGCCGCGATCGTGCGGCGCGAGGGCATCTTCCACGGCACGCTGATCGTCCGCGATGGCGTCATCGCCGAGATCGGGGAGGGCAGGGCTGCCAGCGGCATCGATTGCGAGGGCGATTATCTCGTCCCTGGCCTGATCGAACTCCACACCGATCATCTGGAGAGCCATTATTCGCCGCGCCCCGGCGTGCGCTGGGAGCGGACGGCCGCGATCCAGGCACATGACGCCCAGGTCGCCGCCTCGGGCATCACCACCGTCTTCGATTGCCTGCGCCTCGGCGCCGACGAGGAAGGCGGTTTCGAGGTGGGCGAGATGCGGGCCATGGCGGATGCGCTGAGGGTGGCGCAGGCGGAAGGTCGCCTCCGGGCCGACCATCACATTCATTTGCGGTGCGAGGTTTCCGCGCCCGATGTGCTGGCCCATTTCGCCCCGTTCGAGTGCGAGACGATGGTAGGCCTCGCTTCGCTGATGGACCACGCGCCGGGCCAGCGGCAGTTCCAGACGATGGATCAGTATACGCTCTACTACAAGACCAAGAAGGGCATGAGCGACGCCGCCTTCGAGGCCTTCGTCGAGAGGCGGAAGGAGAACTCGCAGCTTTATGCGGGTCAGCATCGGAGAATTTTGGCCGAGCGATGTGCGGAACGCGGCATCACGCTGGCCAGTCACGACGATGCGACGCCCGAGCACGTCGCCGAGGCAAGGGAGCTGGGCACGAGGCTGGCGGAGTTTCCGACGTCGATGGAGGCGGCGCGGGCTTCCCACGAGAACGGCATGAGCGTCCTGATGGGCGCGCCAAACGTGGTTCGCGGCCAGAGCCATTCCGGCAACATCGCCGCCAACGATCTCGCAGACGCTGGCGTCCTCGACGTCCTCTCCTCGGACTATGTGCCGTTCAGCCTGATCACGGCGCCGTTCGTGCTCCACGATCGCGGCATGCCGCTTCCGGACGCGATCGCGCTCGTGACGGCGACGCCGGCCCGGGCCGTCGGCCTTGCCGATCGCGGCGAGCTTCGGCAGGGCGCACGGGCTGACGTCGTCCGCATCCGCCGGCAGACATCAGGCGATGTTCCTGTCGTCCGGAGCGTTTGGCGCGAGGGCGAGCGGGTGGCATGATGGCCGTCCCCGCGCCGATGGACGAAGCAAAGGGCTGTCTCGTCGTCGTCGTCGGTCCGAGTGGCGTCGGCAAGGACAGCGTCATCAACGCGGTCCGAGGCGGGCTCGATGGCCGTCCCGACGTTCTCTTCGCCAGGCGGACCATCACGCGGCCCGCCGCCGCCGGCGGAGAAGATCATGAAGCTGTCGATGAGGTGGTCTTTCGCCACCTGATCGAGAAACGGGCCTTCGCGGTCCATTGGCAGGCGCACGGACTGTCCTACGGCATTCCGATGGCCGTTCGGGACCATGTCGAGGCGGGCGGCCTCGCCATCGTCAACGGATCGAGACACGCGCTTCCCGCCATCGAGTCCGCTTTCGGCCGGATCCAGATCGTCGGCGTCACGGCCGAGCCCGCCATTATCGCGAGGCGACTTGCGGCGCGGGGACGCGAGAGCGTCGAGGCGATCGAGGCGCGGCTGCGCCGCCCCGCTTCGGGCACCGTCAGACGGCCCGTCACGGTGATCGACAATTCCGGAGATCTCGCCGCAGCTGCCGAGCATCTCCGCGCGCTCATCCTGCGGCTGGCGCCAGTATCCGACGCCGGTGAGGCCAGCCGGCGCGAGCGCCCCAATGAATGAAGTCGATGGGAAGCCTTGGCTCCACAGGAGCGAGGGCGCCCCATCTGTTGCGCTCCTCCGCATCTTGGCGACCGCAAGCGCCGGATGCTCTGCAACGCTGAGGCATTCTGGGCAGCCGCTGTAAGGCGCTGCTCTTGGTATGGCGCTGATGGAGGCCGTGTGCGCCTCGCTGGGCGCCGAGCCGACCAGGCTAAATTGCCCGAACCGAGCTGTGATTTGACCAATTCATTCGAGGTGCCGTCTGGCACGCTGCAAGGGCCGAGAGTCCGGACCAGGATCACGATTCACGCCGCTTGCCATGGCGCCGGTCGTGGAGGAGCGCCATCAGTCGACCGTCAGTGTCCTCGTGCGGGTGAGGGCGGTCTTTCCCTCCCGGAGCAAACTGACCGTCACCTCGTAGCGCCCCGGCGCCGGGGCCCGCGACTTGCCGGCATAGCCGACGAAGTCGGCCTTCCACCGTTCGAGCGCGGGCGCGGTGTAGTCGACCAGCATCCGGTCGTCCACCCGGACGAGCAGGCGCACTCGGTCGCCCGGATGCAGATTGGCGAACCAGGCCCATCCTACCGTGGCGGCCGAACTCTGCCGGACTGCCGGCGGCGGCCCCTCCGCAACGAGATCGTCATTGCTCACCGCATCGCCGGCAAGGCCAAGGCCAAGAAGCGATGTGCCATCCGCCGGTATCCGGGCGACAATATCCGGGGCGAATAGCGGCTTTCTCAAGGACGCGTCCTTCAGGCAACCCTCGGAAAGGAATTGTCCCGAAAGCGGGTCGATGTCCCTGCCGTCGAGGCGGACGCCGAGATGAACGTGGGGGAACTGGGCGAGGCCCGACGCGCCGATCTCGGCGATGGCCTCGCCCCGCTGAACGCCCTGGCCCGGACGTACGGAGACACTGCCGCGGCGCAGATGACAATATTGCGTCTCGAGCCCGCCCGGATGACCGATGACGATGCCGTTTCCGCATTCCTTGCCGGCGACCGATGCTCGTTCCGCTTCGCTTCCGATCAGCCGGTCGCTCTCGCCGTCGCGGATGCGCAGTACGGTGCCATCGGCGACCGCAGTCACCGGAACGCCGCGCGCCACATCCGCCATCGATACGACGCGGAGATCGGTGCCCTTGTGGCCGTCATAGGTCGCCCCGCTGCAAAACGGGTCGCGATGTCCGGGACCGGGATCCATATCCGGCAATTGCTGGAAAAAGCAGGTCTCGCCGACCGTGCAGTCCGCGGGAAGACCGAGTTCCGAACCGGTCGCGGCCACCGGCCTCAACAGCGCCAGGGCGCAGATCAGCAGCATGGTCCATCTTCCGGCGACCACTGGAGCCCGAAGGGCGATCGCTGCGGGCAGCAGATCGGCGCGGGCGACTTCAATCATCGGACATCACGAGCCGCGCCTCCCCCTTCCCGGCCCGTGCCGTTGGGACTGTGCAGCTCATGACCTCGAATATCTCATCTTGGGTGAAGGGCTTGGTCAGTACGTCGTTCATTCCGGCATCCAGACAGGCCTTGCGGTCGCTCGAAAGGATGTTGGCCGTCAGCGCAATGATCGGTACCGCACGGCCTTGGCTCCCCTGCGCCGCCTCCCATTGCCGTATCCTCTTCGTCGCGCCCAGGCCATCGAGATGCGGCATGAAGCAGTCCATCAGCACGACGTCGAATCGAGTTCGCTCCACTGCGAGCACGGCGTCGACACCGTTTTCCGCGGTCTCGACCGAACATCCGAAGGATTCGACGGATTCGCGGATCAGTTCCCGCATGCGAGGATTGTCCTCGGCGATCAGGACGCGCAGGGGGAGCATCCGGCCGTCGCGGTGGACCTGTCGCCGCCGTGGCAGGGGATCAGTCATTGGCGCCGCGGCCACCTGCGGCGACGTCTCCATGGAGCCGACGGTCAGGCGGAAATGAGCGCCCGGTCCGTCGTGATCCACCAGCTCGAGCGATCCGCCGAGCTTTTGCGCCAATTGCCTGCTGATCGCCAGGCCCAGACCGGAGCCATCGGGATCCAGCGCAGCGCCAGGACCGCGCTTGAACGGGTCGAAGATGCTCTCTCTCAGGGAGTCGGGAATGCCAATGCCTGTGTCGATGATGTCGAAGACGACACGGTCGTCGCCATCGGGGGAGGGAGCAACCGGTCTCAGCGCGACGGTGATGGTGCCGGCTTCCGTATACTTCACCGCATTGCCGATCAGATTGATCAGGACCTGCCGGATGCGTGCCGCATCGGAGGAGAACAATGGAGGCATTTCGCCATCGACCTCGCGCCGGATCCGCAGCCCCTTCTCCGCCGCCCTCGGCTCCAGCAGATCGCAGGTCTGATGCAGGAGTTCGGCTGGAGAGAACGGCGCAACGTTGACCGTCAACTCGCCATGCTCGATCGCCGAAAGGTCGAGGACCTGGTTGACCAGTTCCAGCAGGGCCTGGCTGGCGTTCCTGATGATCTCGACCTTGCGCATGGCGTTCGCTTCCCGCACGCTCGGCGAAAGCAGCTCCGACGCGCTCATTATGGCGTGCATGGGGGTGCGGATTTCATGGCTTATCCGCGCAAGGAACTCGCTTTTGGCGGAATTGGCCTCCTCGGCGGCAAGAGTCGCTTTGGCAAGCGCCGATGTACGGTCTTCGATCCGCTCCGTCAGCTGCCGGTTGAGCATCTCGACGTCCATATGCCTGTGCGACAGCCACCTGAACGACAAGGCCAATGCGGTCATTCCGGCCAGGAGCGTTGCCACCGCAGCCCAGAAACGGGCGTTGATCGCGCGGACCGGATCCGACTCAAGGAACTCGCTGTAAGGAATGCTGGTCCGCAGGCCCCACTGGCTGCTGAGGTCCGGAAAGTTCAGGGGCATCAGACTGGCCTCGACGGCGGGCTTCGCCGCCTCTTCGGCTTTGGCCGACGCCTCGGAGCCTGTCGATCCTCCGGCAGCCATCTGTCGTGGAAAGGTCAGCTTGTTGCCGGCGATGACATAGCTGTCGCTCGGCAACAGCTCCGCTACGACGGAGGACAGGATGACGGCGGTGACGATGCCGCCCAGTCTGCCCGCGCTCCCGTAATAGGGAACGGAGTAGAGGATTCCCTTGCGGTCATTGTCGTCGGGAGCCGATGGAGAGTAGCGGGTATTGTCGCAGGTGATCACCTCGCGGCTGACGAGCGCGGGGTAGGTGAGGTCCGAGACCTTGTCTTCCGTGCCATAGCTCGTTTGCAGATAGTCGAGCTGGCGACGCATCTCCCGATATTCGTAGATTTCGATTTCCTCGATCTCGGGGCTGCCGGAGAGGGCGCGGTTCGAGCCGGCATGCTTGCCGACAATGAGCTGATCGAAGGTCATCAGCGGCCTTTCCGGCTCGCCGGTGAGGGGATCGATCTCGTCCGGCTCGAAATCCGCAGGAACGATGTACAGTTCGGAGACCAGGAGACTTTCCCGGAGGTTGTTGTAAATTTCCTGAGCACTCACGCGTGCATCGTCGTGCAGCAATCCCGGCTCGGACTCCAGATTCCTGACCGCGGGGAGGCGGGCAATCGTCCGTACGCCCTGATAGACCTGCCGAAAGGTGGATTCCACATTGACGGCAACCGTCCGGCTGTCGGCCATCTGCCTTTCGTTGAACGAGTGCAGGGCAGTCTCGACCGCGGCCTTGCGGCTGACGTTCAACTGATAGACCAGTGCGCCGCAGAGAAGCAGAAGAAGAAAATACCCGCTGACTTCAAAGAACCTGACTCTGCTTTCCCCCATGCAGACGCCTCCTTGCGCACCACACATCGCAATATGGCCGGGACAGTCTTCGGCATCGTCTGTCGTTTCGACCCACGCACTATGGCACGGCCGCGTTTCATGCGCAGCACTTCCTTTTCAGCGTCGATCGGGACAGGCGGCCATGGCCGGCAAGACGTTCGCGGCCCGACTTAATCTTCACGAAGGGAGCGCATCGCCTGATCCTTGAACGGCTTGACGAGGTAGGACAGGGCGGTCCGCTCGGCGGTCGTCACGAACACCTCGACGGGCATGCCCGGAATAAGGGGCTTGCCGGCCAGGGCCCGGTCACGGTCGTTGATCGCAATGCTGCTCAGATAATAGACGTCGCCCGTGGCAGGATCCTTTGTCGCCGCGGCGCCCACCACGGCAATCGTTCCGAGGATTTCCGGCGTCGTGCGCTGGTTGAAGGCCGAGAAGCGCAGCCGCGTCTCCTGACCGACGCTGACCTGGTCGATGTCGGCGGGCGACAGGCGCGCTTCCACGATCAATTCGTCGCCTTCCGGCACGATCGACATGACCGTTTCGCCGGGCGCGATCACTCCGTTGACCGTGTGGATGGCGAGATCGTTGACGGTACCGGAGATGGGGGCGCGCATCTCCATCCGGGACAGCCGGTCGATCGAAGCGACAAGCCGTTCGTTGAGCTCGGCGATCCGCGCCTCGACATCGCGAAGTTCGCGCTGCGCTTCGGTTCTCATCTGCTGATCGAGCTCGATGATCTTCAGCCTGGCCTCGCTGATCTGTCCTCCGACACGCGCCACATTGGAATCGATCTCGGCGCCGAGGCCCTCGATCCGGGTCAGGTCGCGCTTCATCGCCTTGACTTTGGTCACCTCGATCAGGCGCTTCTTGAGCAGATCGGCGACCCGGTCCATCTCCTCGGTCACGAGCGTCTTCTCGGCCTTGTTGGAAAGGCGCTGCGCCTCCATGCCCCGCACCTGTTCCTCATATTGCTGCACCTGGGAAAGCAACTGATCGCGCTGAGCGTCACGCATCGCCCGGTTCTGGGCGAACAGCAGACGCTCGCCCTCGGCGATCGACGCGGTTTCGGCGGCCGCCTCGAACCCGTCGTTGAAGCTGATCGCTTCGGCGCCGCTCCGCTCCGCGGTCAGACGTGCCCGGCGTCCCACATATTCCGCCAGCTGCAGCTTCATCACGCTCATCTCGGAGCGGGTCTGCGTCTCATCGAGCCTGACAAGAATGTCGCCTGCGACGACCCTGTCGCCGTTCGCCACCAGGATGTCGGCGACGATGCCGCCGTCCCGGTGCTGGATCAGCTTGAGCTGCTTCTTTGCGGCCACGCGGCCATGGGTGACGATCGCACCCTGCAGCTTCGCCGTGGCGGCCCAGCCGCCGAAGCCCAGGACGAGCGCGGAGGCCAGGACGAGCGTTGCCGCCATGCGGGAGCGTATCCCGAAACTCCTGTCCGCATCTGCCGTTTGCCGGCTGGCGTTCTTTACCGTTCTACTCATACCCTCGACCTTTCCATCACACATCGCCCGCGCAAGTCTTCATCGGTCATCCCGCGTGCCCGTCGGCATATTGTTGCGCCGCAAGGATGAAGTCCTGTTGATTCAGTTCATGGTGACCATCGAGAACGATCCCGAATTCCGGATCCGGATCGTCGTCGAGATTGCCGATCACGACGGTGATTTCGGCGTCGTCCGACAGAAGCTGATGAAAATAGGTGATGCTTCCCATCAGACTGGTCTCGGCGTCCGCGGCGCCAGCGAAAAACAGCTTGTGCCCCGCGAAGTCCTCGATCCGGGACAAATCGATGCGATCGCCGACATCGAAGTCGACGATCCGGTCGCGTGGACCGTCCTCGTTCTGCAACGAACGAAGATTCCTGAACAGGAAGACGTCGTTCCCGCCATTGCCCTCGATGATGTTGACGTGTTCGTCCGCCACCAGGCGGTCGCGCCCGTGGCCTCCGCGCACATTCTCGATTTCGAAGAGCTCCAATTCCCGGCCGCCGTCGATGCGATACCAATGGTCCGGCAGATCCACGGTTGAGTCGAACGCGATTTCCGACAGGTCGAGCCAGTCGAACCCGGCGCCGCCATTGATCCAGTCACCGCCATCGACGGTCGTGACGAGGATGACGTCGTCACCGTCGCCCGCCTCGATCAGGTCGGTGCCGCTGCCACCGCAGAGGACGTCGTCGCCGTCGCCGCCGTACAACTCGTCGTCACCTTCGCCGCCGTGGAGTTCGTCATCACCGTCGCCGCCGTGGAGTTCGTCATCGCCGTCGTCGCCATAGAGGCGGTCGTCGCCCGCGTCACCGAACAGCAAGTCGGCGCCGGTTCCACCGTCGAGGGTGTCGTTGCCCTCGCCACCCGAGACGAAGTCGTCACCCTCGCCACCGTCGAGCCTGTCGTCGTCGTCGCCACCGTCGAGTTCGTCTTCGCCGTCGCCGCCGTGGAGTTCGTCATCGCCGTCGCCGCCATAGAGGCGGTCGTCGCCCGCGTCACCGAACAGCAAGTCGGCGCCGGTTCCACCGTCGAGGGTGTCGTTGCCCTCGCCACCCGAGACGAAGTCGTCACCCTCGCCACCGTCGAGCCAGTCGTCGCCGTCGCCGCCGTGGAGTTCGTCACCGCCCTCGCCACCGTCGAGTGTGTCGTCACCCTCGCCGCCATAGAGGGTGTCGTCGCCCGCGTCACCGAACAGTAAGTCGGCGCCGGTTCCACCGTCGAGCGTGTCGTTGCCCTCGCCACCCGAGACGAAGTCGTCGCCGTCGCCACCGAACGCGAAATCGTCTCCCTCTTCACCGAAGATCCGATCGTTTCCCCCCTGCCCGAAGAGGGTGTCGTCGCCACGACCGCCATAGATGACGTCGTCGCCGGCTCCGCCCCAGATCGTGTCGTCGCCGTCGCCGCCGAGAAGCCGGTCATTGCCGTCGCCGCCTTCGATCGCATCGTTGCCTTCGCGGCCATAGATGATGTCGTTGCCGGCGCGGCCGTCGATCACATCGCCGTAGGGCGTGCCGACGAGCAGATCATCGTCGTCGGTTCCCTCAATGTCCTCGCCCGGGGTCGGCAGGAGTTGCAGCGACGCCGTCTGAACGACGAAATCGGTGCCATCGCTGATATCATACCGGAATTCGACAGGACCGTGCGCACCGCGCTCCGGCGTGAAGAGCCAGCGTTCCTCGTCGAGTTGTCGCAACTCGCCGCTATCCGTTGCGAGATGGATCGCCGTCAGCGGATCGCCGTCCGGGTCACTGGCCTGCCCCAGAAGCTCGGCCATCGTGATGATCACCGACACGTTGACGAGACCGTCGCGAAGAAGGACGGGACCGTTCAGCACAGGCCGCCTGTTGGAGGGCTTCGGCTGGAGGTCATCCTCGGGCGAGGTCTCTTCATCGTCGGAGGCGGGCGCTGCGCTTGCCCCAGCGGTGCCGTGCGCCGGATCGGCGTGCCCGCTCCTTCTGCCATCGTCGACGATCTCTCCGTTGGAGGTCGCCAGTCTCAGGCCCGGAACCGGCGGAAGCCCTCCGATCGGAAAGTGGATCGGCCCGTCATCATGGCTGAACAGGTCGCCATAGGCCCACGAGGAACTCCTTGACCGGCTCCGCCATCTCCTGGAGATATTTGGCAATCTGGTAGATTTTCGCGATGGTCGCGTCTTCGGGCTCCGGGGCAACCGTTGCGCTGTCCTCTTCCTGCTGAACGGCGTGGTTCTCCGCATGTTCGGCCTTGCCGGAAGCGGGACCCTCCTCGCTTGTCTCCGCCCCGAACAGGATCTGCGCGGCCCAGCCAAATCCGGCAAGCAGGACGAGCGGGAGGCCTCGCGCTCCTGTCAATGCCCCACGTTCGGCGAGTTCGAAGCGCCGCTTCGGAGCGGTCGCCGCTTCGTCGTCGGGTATTCCGAGGATCAGCCTGTCTTCCATTGCGGCCTCCTCAGATCGTCGGCGCGCTGGCGACGGCGACGACCGGGCGATCGCGGCCACCGCCGGGTGCAGTCTGAGCGGGACGAGGCGATTCACCAAGAATTTCGGACTTGCCGCCAAAGGCGCTCAGCTTGCCGTTCTGCACGACGCCGATGAGGTCGACGGCGGCGAGGGCGCTCGGCCGATGCGCGATCACGACGACGATGCCGCCTCGGGCCCTCACGCTCTTCAGCGCGCTGGTCAGGGCCGCCTCGCCCTCGGCATCGAGGTTGGAGTTGGGTTCGTCCAGGACCACCAGGAAGGGATCGCCGTAGAGGGCGCGAGCCAGACCGATACGCTGTCGCTGCCCGGCCGAAAGCGCGGCGCCGGAAGGGCCAAGCTCCGTCTGATAGCCGTCGTTCAGCCGCAGGATCATGTCGTGCACGCCGGCCACCTTGGCGGCGGCGATGATGCGGCCGGCATCATGCCTCTCTTCAAAGCGCGAGATGTTCTCGGCGATCGTTCCGTCGAGCAGCGAGACCTCCTGCGGCAGATAGCCGACATGACTGCCGAGGCTTTCGGCGCGCCACTGGTCGAGGTCGGCATCGTCGAGGCGGACATGGCCGCGCAGCAGCGGCCAGATACCGACCAGTCCCTTGGCCAGGGAGGTCTTGCCGCCGCCGCTCGGGCCGATCAGGCCGAGGCCGTCGCCGGCCTCCAGATCGAACCTGATGTCGCTGACCAGAACCGCGCCGGAGCCGGGCGCCACGACGGTCATGCCCTCGACCTTCAGCGACTTCTCGGGCCGTTCCAGTTCCAGGACGTTGCTGTCGTCGTCCATTGCCGCCAGCGTGTCCTTGAGCCGGCGGAAACTGCGCCGGGCGGTCGCGACGCTCTTCCAGTTGCCGATCGCCACGTCGACGGGAGCGAGCGCGCGGCCCGA
Organism: uncultured Alphaproteobacteria bacterium; assembly: GCA_963773525.1. GTDB lineage: Bacteria > Pseudomonadota > Alphaproteobacteria > Rhizobiales > Rhizobiaceae > Notoacmeibacter. The sequence goes on from CAVZBM010000004.1 coordinate 331,812, forward strand.
GGCGACGGAGCAGGCGATGATGGCGCCGGCGGACAGTTCGCCCCGGATCGTCAGAAAGGCGCCAAGTCCCAGAAGGGCCGATTGCAGCATCATGCGCAGGACCTTGGACAGTCCGCCGAATGTGCCGCTGATGTCGCTGGTCTTCGTCTGCAGCTCCAGATGCCGCGAATTGGCGTCCGTCGAAGCGGGCCACCGCCCGTCCGGAGAAGCCCATCGCCTTGAGGATATCGGCATTGCGGGCGTTGGAGTCCGCCAGAGCGGCGCGGGTGATCGCCCGCTTCTGCATCTCGTCGGCCGAGCGGCGCGTCAGGAGCTCGGCGAGGATCGTGAGGCAGGCAAGGACGCCGGCGCCGGCCAGCGTCAGCAGGCCGAGCATCGGGTGCAGCAGGTAGACGAAAACCAGGAACAGCGGCATCCAGGGGAGGTCGAAGAATGCCGTCAGGGCAGGGCTCGAAATGAAGGCGCGCACAGTGTCGACGTCGCGACCCCTCTCCAGCGATTCCGCCGTCGAATAGCCAAAGCGCGGCATCTCGATGGCGACCTTGTGAGCCAGTGGGGCGAGCTTGGCATCCAGCCGTGCGCCGGTGCGGACGAGGATCTGCGAGCGGATGACGTCGAACATTCCCTGGAAGAGGTAGAGCCCGATCGCCAGAACGGAGAGGGCCACCAGGGTCGGCACACTGCCGCTCGTCAGGGCCCTGTCGTAGATCTGCAGCATGTAGAAGGCGCCGGTCAGCGCCAGGACGTTGATGATGCCGGACAGGAAAAGCAGGAAGATACCGAGTGCCCGGTAGTGCCCGACATAGTCCGACAGGGCCACCGGCTGCGCGGTGCGGGTTCGGCGTTTCTTGCTCATGAGACCCTCCTTGGGCCCGTCTGAAATGGGAGAGAACCGGAGGGGCCCGCGCGGCCCCTCCGACAGGTCGTCGGCCTAGTTGATGAAGTCCGAGTTCGTCAGCAGGTGATGGCCGTTGAGGTCGATCGCGAATTCGGCCTCCCCATCGTCATTGGTGTTGCCCGACAGGATCGTGTGCTCGCCGTCGGCACGCGTCTCGTACGTCACCGCCAGCTGGCCCGCGGCGGTGAAGTCGCCGCCGGCGAACAGGACGAAGGACTGGTTTCCCGCCATGCCGGTGTCGGCATCGATCCCCGAGAGATCGATCTGGTCACCGGGCTGGAAGCCCATGATCATGTCGCCATCGGCAGCCGTGGCCGAGTTGAACACGAAGGTGTCATTGCCCGCTCCGCCGTCCATCACGTTGACGGCATCGTTGGCGATGATCGTGTCGTGGCCGGAGCCGCCGATGAAGTTCTCGAAGCCGAAGATCGAGTCGCTACCGCTCAAGTCGCTGACCACGCTCCCATGACCCAGCAACCCGCTGCCGAGGTCGGCGACGATGTCGCTGGTGATGGCGGAGTAGTCGAGCGTGTCGACGCCCTCCTCACCCCAGTAGACATCATCGGCGTCCCCGCTGGTGGCGAGGATCCTGTCGTCGCCAATGCCGGCAAAGACGGTGTCGCGACCTGAGCCGCCCTCGATGACATCGTCTCCAAGTCGCCGCCGAAGATCCGATCCGCACCGGCATCGCCGAAGAGCATGTCGTTGCCGCCGCCGCCGAGGATGTTGTCGTTGCCGCCGCCGCCGAAGGCCAGATCGTTGCCCTCGTCGCCGACCAGCGTATTGGCCGCGTCGTCGCCGGTGAGAACAAGGCCTGCGACTTGCGTGGGAGCGACGGGAGCATTGCCTGCGACCGGCAGGCTCTGATCATCATCGTCGTCATCGAGATCAGTGTCGGTGTCGGTACCGGCATTCGGTGGCTCCTGGCTGCCGGTGTCGTTGCTGTCCGGATCGATGAAGTTGGCATTGGACGTGTCGAAAACGTCCTGCGGCCGTGGATCGCCGATAAAATGACCGTTTGTGTCGGTGTGAAAGACGACCCGGTGCTCGGAGGAAAGATCGGTGATGTCGACCGTGTCTCCCCCGTCTCCGTCATTGATGGTGATGGTGGATGTCATCAGATGGGTCTGGTCGAAGTTGCCATGCACCGTAACCGTGTCGGTACCATCGCCCGTGTTGATGACAAGTTCCTCGACATTGGCGAGTTCGGCGGCCACCGAGCCGTTACGGGTGACAATGATTTCGGTGGCCGCATTGAGCGGTCCGAACGCATTGCCGGCGGCAGCCCGGGTCCAGATGTCGAAGTTCTCATTGATGTTCGAGTTCGAGCTGAACGAACCCGGAGACGTCGACGTCAGCACGAAGGTGTCGATACCATCGCCGCCATCGACGAAGTCGCGGCCGTCGGTGGTCGTCGAGCCGAACCCGAAGACATAGACCGCCGCTCGCATTCCAGCCGATGGTGTCGTTGCCTCCACCGCCATTGATGGTGTCGTTGCCTGTGCCGCCGATCAGGACGTCATTGCCGTCGCCTCCGTTGAGGTTGTCAGTTCCGCCCTGGCCGAACAGCGTGTCGTTCTTGCTGCCGCCCATCATCGTGTCGTTGCCGCCGCGGCCATACATGATGACGTCATTGGTCGAGGAGGAGTTGTTGAGCGTATTGTTGCTGTTTGACCCGGTGCGGATGGTGAAGGTCTCGTCCACCGCGCCGCCGTTCGATGCGGCATGCACATTTACCGTATAGGTCTGGTTGTTGCTCATCCCCGAGCCGGTCTTGCTGACCGTGCCGTTCCCAGCTGACAGAGAAGCGTGTCGAACTGCCTGCTCCACGGCGAATAGGCAACTGCCGTGCCCAGCGGGGCATCGGAGGTCAGGTGGGCGATCGCTGTGCCTCCGCCGAAGAAGCCGCCGCCGTTTGGCAGATTGTCGCCGCTCGGCTCGACCGCGTTCCATTGGATGTCCGAGAGGGGCGAGGCGCTGAGATCGTAGTCCTGATCGGCGAAGCGGGCCGTCTCTACATCGACGAGGATGTCGATACCATCGTCGAAGAGCACGCCGCCATTGCCGTCGTCGGTCGGGTTGATGTGGGTGATCTTCACGGCGTCATGGCCGTTCATCGTCACATGTTCGATCAGATAGTCGGCCCGGTTGCCGCGATAGACCGCGACATCGTTGTCGCCCGCGGCGCCATGATCGCCGAGGATGTGGCCGAGGGTGCCGTCGTTGAACAGCACGCGGGTCTCGCCCGTGCCGTACCAGTTCTCGATCATGCCATCGACGACCGCCATGCCGTTGGGATTCCCCAATTTTTTCACGGTCGTCGTGGCCATGTCGATACCGCCGTGACCCTTGGCGACGTGGCGGTCGTCTCCGATCCAGTAGAGATCGTTGTCGACGATCACCTCGTCACCGAAGATGTAGTCCATGCGGTAGGCTTCGGCGGCCAGGGTATCGGGATTGACGCCCCGATCGTCGCCGAGACCGGTCAGCAGGTCGTTTCCGCCGCCGCCGATCAGGTAGTTGTTGATCGCCGTTGCCGGCCGTGCCATCGGCATCGGCGCCGGTCAGCTGGTCATCCTGCGCGGAGCCGACCAGACCTTCGACGAGGGAGTAGGTGTCCAGCAGGTTGCTCGAGGTGCCGTTGGCGTTGGCGTCCTGCAGGCTGGCGTAGATCTTGATCTGGACATTCTCATAGCTGGCGATGTCCATGTCGCCTTCGGTGCCGTCGCCGTTGAACTCGATGACGGGCAGTGCAGCCTGGCGCGGTATCGCCGTTCAGGCGATCGCCATCATTGGCCGTCGGGCCAAGCCCGCCTTCCATGAGGTCGTTGCCCGAACCGCCATTGATGTTGTCGTCGCCGACGCCGCCACGCATCCAGTCATTGCCGTTGCCGCCGAACATCTCGTCGACACTGTCGCCGCCGTCCATGTAGTCGCTGCCGTCACCGCCCATCATCAGGTCGGTGTCGCCATCGCCATAGAGACGGTCATCGCCATCGTCGCCGAACACCTCGTCGATGCCGTCGCCGCCGTGCAACTCGTCGTCGCCCTCATTGCCATGCATGGTGTCGAGCGCACCTGGGCCGGCCGAGATGTAGTCGTCGCCGGCGCCGCCGGAGATGAAGTCGTCGTTCTCGTAGTCGGTGATCCAGTCGTCGCCGTCGCCGCCATAGAGGTGGTCGTTGCCCTGGGCGCCTTCGATGACGTCGTTGCCGGCATCGCCGTAGACATAGTCGTCACCGAGCCCGGCGATCAGATAGTCGTTGCCCTCGAGGCCGGCGATGACGACATGGCCGTCATTGGCGCTGCCGCCGGGTGTCCGACATCGTCGATCTGGACGTTGTCGACCAACACCTGCTCCGAGCCGATATCGGTGATCCGGACGGAGAGCGTCCCGACCACCACCGCACCGGCCATGCCGGTGATCGAGATCGGCCGCCATCATTGTCCGGGAACATCCGATTCATTCACGTCTCTGGTGGCGATCACGTTGCCGTTCGGAGTCGACCAGCTCGATCCTCGCGCCGAACAAGCTGCCGGTCGGATTGCCGCGGTTGCCGATATTGACGGTGATCGCGTAGCTGTTGCCCTCGACGATCTCCTGGCCGGTGTCCTGGGTAAGGACACCGTTCGAGCCAAGCCAGGCGACGTTGCCGCCCTGGTGGCCGCCTGCCATGATCGCACTCGCGTTAGGAGCAAAGGTGCCTCCGGCCCCGGCAAGAGCCCAGCCCGCGGGAGCGCCGACGGTGTAGTTGCCGTAGGTCGGCTCCGTGACGACACCGGTATCGCCGGTCGTCGTGGAGGTGTTCTCGAAGCTGGCGTTGGCGACGACGAAGGCGCGCACCGCCGAGGGCAGGTTCTCGTAGATGACGTTGAAGTAGTCGTTGATGCCGTACTGATCGGTATCGCCGGCGCCGTTCGAGATGCCGTTGCGCGTCCAGGGACGTGAACGTGCCGTCATAGTCGTTGTCGTGGCTGTTGCCGTCCAGGTAGTAATAGGCCGGACTGGTAGCCGAAGGCGTCGCCGATGTGCTCGAGGCCGGTGGTGCGCATGATCAGGTCGGCGAACTGCTCGCCGATGATCTGGTCGCCGAGATGGTGGCCGACCGGCATGCGGTAGAGATAGTAGAACCGGTCATTGTCCTGCATCTTCTGGCCGAAATCGGCCATGACCATGGTGAAGGTCGTGCCCAGAGGGCCGTCGAACAGCGGCTGTTCGGCAAGGCCGCCGATCCACAGATCGATGTCCCAGAAGCCGAGGTCGCCGCCGCCATTGTCGTTCTGGTTCCAGGTGCCGGTCACCGGATCATAGACCGGCGAGCCCTGGCCGCGCAGGAACAGGATGGCCGCGTCGTTCAGCGGGTCGGTGTCGTCGGCCGCGGCGTCGAGGATGAGCTGCGCATTGGCGCGCAGTTCCTGCAGGGTCATCGTGCCGGCCTCATAGGCCTCGCGTGCGTCCTGCAGTCCGAACATGTCGTTCTCGCGCCCATAGGCCGCGATGAAGTTGACCAGGGATTCCGACGTGCGCAGGTGACCGCCGAAGTCCGTCCCAGCTGGTGTAGGGCGCAAGGCCGAAGCCATTGGTATTGGGGTTTGCCGTGTTCTGCGTCAGGCCGAGGAATATCTGCTGGCGCAGTTCGTTCAGGGTCGGCAGGCCGACGTCGCGGCCACGTGCGATGTTCAGCGCGGGCAAGGTCGAGCGGCACGCCGACGAGCGACTGCTGCAGGGCCGAGGTGACGAATTCGTCGATCTGCGTTGGCCTGCTGGTTGATCAGACCGAGCGCGATCGCCGAGGCGCCGGTGGCGTCGTAGAGCGCCGGATTGAGGAAGGCGTCGAACAGTCCCACTTCCGAGAAGGTCGGATTGTAGCCGGCGTCGCCCGGATGGTAGGCCGCTTGCCGTCCTGGACCGCGATCTGCATCGTCTCGTTCAGCTCGCGAATGGCCGAGGCGGAAGACCGCCTGGCTGAACTCGAGCGTCACGCTCATATTGAGATCGCCGGAGTAGGAAACGAATTCCGGCAGCAGCACGAGGCCGCCGACATACTGGTCGATGGCGATGTGGTTGTACTCGGACTCCGTGATGATGCGGGCGGCCTGGTAGAGCTTGTCGGTGTCCCAGATGCCGGGCGAGACCTGCCAGTCGGCCTCCGAGGCCGTTGTCGCATGACCGCCTGCTTGATCGCGTCGACCTGGATGTTGTGTTCCTCATGGAACACGTGGTGAACGGCGGTCAGGCCGACGTTCTCGTTCACGCGGCCGTCGCCCGGACGACGTAGTGCTGGGCGAGAAGATCGGGATCGAAGGGCGCGCCGAACGGGCTGGCTCGGATCTGGCGCCATAGCGGATGTCGATCAGGATCGCCTGGTTCGAGTACAGCACATTGCCGGTCGCCGGATCGCGATTGAACGGGTCGTACGCCGCCACGTCGGCATAGGAATGCCGCATCGGCCGCCGTCGATCATCACTCCGCCGGACGAGGGCGGCGTCGATGTCGGCGATCGACATCGCCGAGGTGAACAGAAAATCGTGCTGAGCCGTGAAGGTCGATCTCGCCGGTCGCCGTTCGCCTTGATGGACGGCGCGTCGAGCACATCCATGTCGAGAAGGCCGATGCCGATGCGTGCGGCGTTGACCTTCATGTCGGCCCAGTTGCCGAGATCGTGCTCCGAGCCGATCGCCATCCTCGGCGCCGGTGATGAGCTTGCCGGTGCCGACGCCATTGGCGTCGTACTGGCGTACCAGGACGTTGACCGACACATGGCTGCCATAGGTCTGGCTCTGGTCGATCAGCAGGCCGGTATTGTTGTTGAAGGTGGGCATCACGCCGTCCTTCAGGACGACATTGCCCATGCTGTCGGTCGTGAAGTCCGCATTCGGGTTGGTCAGCTTCGCCCGGCTGAGCATCATCGTGTTGGCGAACGGATTCGCCGGGCTGGCATCCGGATCATAGAGCGGATCGTTCGGCGACAGCTTGATCAGCACGTAGCCGCCGTTCTTGGAAATGAAGTCGAGGCCATGGTCGAAGAACTGGCCGAAGGCGACAAAGAACTCGTTGAAGGGCACGCCGCCCAGGATGCCCGCGTCAGGCATCTTCGCGGTGGCGGTCGAGCCGACGACCGAGTTCGCAACATCCACCGGCTGGCCAGCCAGGGCTTCCATCGCCGCCACTGCCGCCGGGTTGTAGGTCGGGCTGGACGGATCGATGTCCGAACTCGCGATGAGCTGGGTGATGGTGCGCGTCGACTGTGCCGGGCTCGGTCAACGTCACGCTCATGGAGCTGAAGGTGGGTGTCCAGACCGAGTTGATCATCATCGAACCGGGGTTGCCCGGATCGGGGATCGTCGGCGTGTTTCCATCGGCGTCGTTGACCGCACCCGGGTATCCATGCCATAGGTTACTCCGTCAGGGGCCTGGCCGGGCGTGTCCGTGGTGAACATACGGGGGAAGTCCTGGTCGGCCTGGCCCCAGGTCGGATGGATGTTGCCGCCGACCCAGTTGCCGTTGGCGTCGAAGCCGCCGACGAGATTGTTGTTGCCGCCGTCGACTTCACGCACGCCGATCGGATCGAGCGGACTGTTGTACTGCGAGTAGTCGTTGCCGATGTTGACCTGCTCCAGAAGGTAAGTCAGGTCGGCTGCGCCCAGTTTGATCATGATACTCACTCCCGGAGCTCTGCAGGCCATCGTCATTGCTGGCGAGGAACTGCGTCCTGTTCCCATTCCCGATGCGGTGAACCGGCAGGCTCTGTTGAAGACCACGGCGGTTGCATCGAACTGGCTTCAGGCCGATCGGCCTTTACCCTCCGTTAAGGAATATCGGATCACCAAGTCAGGGAAGGTCCGGAAGTCGGACCAACTATTGTACCGATGGGCTCGCGTTGTCGGGGCGATAAGGACAACCGACAATTGTACCAAAGGGCAATCGGGCCGGTTGAGAGGCGACGCCGATGGCAGGACTATTCGCGGAAGAATCGAGCCTTATCCTGACGTCGGTCGCCTTGGCGCTGGCCGTTGCCATCAGTCTGGGGAGCTTTTGGCTTGGTCATCGCCTGGCTGTCCGAAAGCGGGACAGGATGGTTGCCTCTTCGATCGCCGCGGCCGTCCGCCTGCAGGACGACCTCAGGCGTCGTATCAGTCTTGCCTTGCACGCCGAGCCGACGCAGGACCTGACCTTTGTCCTCATCCGCCTCGACCAGCTCGCCGAGGCTCTCGAGACGATCGAGGGGCTGGAACCGGGCGTGCCGAAGAGACTGTCCGAAATCCAGACGGTCACTGGCGATGCACTCGCAAAACTACGGAAGATGTCAGCGGATCTCGCAGCGCCGGATGGGGATGCGCATCAACGGCTGGAAGAGGCGATGGGGCGTGTCCTCGTATCAGAGATGTGATTGATCGAAATCTTGCCCTGGACAGAGTTGCCTCCACGGATACCTCATATTCAAGTCTTTGACGATCTGCCAGACCCAGGACTCGATTTCAGACCATGTGTCGGCCGCTCCAGACCCCGCAGGGCGGAAAGATGAAATGCTCTGCTCTTGTCGATTTTCTGACCTAATAATCTTTGTTAGATCCTGTTCAAGCCGTGAAGGAAAAAAATCCTTTAAGTAGTTAAACATATTTTTGCTTTCCAATTGCAACTTTTACGCTAGGGTACTTGGGTGAAGGAAAGGGGCGTCCTTCGAAACTGAAATTGATGGTTCACCTCGTGTAGGTATTGGGGGACACCGTGGAAAATTCAGGCAAACCCGTCTCGATCGTCGTCGTGGACGATCATCCGCTGGTTCGATGGGGCCTTCAGAGCGTGTTCCACTCGGAAGCCGACATCCGGGTCGTTGGCGAGGCTGCCAGCGCAGAGGCTGCCACAACAATCGCCGAAGAGTTGAAGCCAGACATCATCCTGCTCGATCTCGACATACCCGGCGGCGGCGAGAACGCCCTGCGCGAGATCCAGAGGGTTTCACCGAACACGCGCTGCGTCATCCTGACCGTCTGCGAGAGCACCGAGACGGCGATCAAGATGATCAATCTAGGCGCCAAGGGTTATATTCTCAAAGGCGCCAGCGCGCGTGACATCAGGCAGGCGGTCCGGACGGTGATCGGCAATGCCTCCTTCATCGCTCCCGAATTCGCCGTAAGGCTGCTGCAGGCCGCCCAGCGGGGCGCTCTGACGCGGGCCAATGCGCTCGGTGTACGCGAGAAGCAGGTTCTGGCCGAACTGGAGAACGGCCTCACCAATAAGCAGATCGCGCGCAAGCTCCAGCTGAGTGAGCGGACGGTGAAGCATTACATGTCGCTGATCATGGAGCGCTATGGCGTCTCGAACCGCGTGGCGGCGCTGATGCATCACAAGAACGGCGATGTCGCCAGGATCTAGACTTGGAACCTGTCATCACCCTCAAGAAGCCCGCCTGAACATGGTCGGAACCGACGTCGCCAGTTGCTTCAATCCGCCGACGATCCCGTTGGCGCTACCGGCAGCGCCGGCCTCGAACGGGTCTGCGAAGAACACCGCTCCCGCCTCCGAAGCCCGTGCGGCCACTGCCTCGACCAACCGGGGCGCGCCGGCTGCATAGACGAGGTCGTCCGTGGTCAGTTCGGGCAGGCCGTCGGCAGGCGTACCGCGCATGATCGGCCCCATCCTCGCTGCAGGAAGGCGATCGAACATCGGCAAGATCCGCACGGCACCGAACTTCGATGCGTGGTGCAGCGCCTTCATCATGTAGAAATCGCGCGGTTCGCGGGCGCCGCAGATGAGAACGATGTGACGGGCCGGGTTCTCGGCTATCGCCGCGCAGAACACGGCCCAGATCGGCGCACAGCCTGTACCGGACCCGACCAGGATCAGCCGTTCGGTGCGTCCGGTGCGATGGTAGGCGGCGCCGAAGGGCCCCTCGACGGTCACCTTGTGGCCGACCGCGATGCTGTTGCCGAGATTGGGCGTGACACAACCGCCGCGGACCTGCCGAATGTGAAAGCGCAGATAATTGTCGAACGCGCCGGTCTGCATATTGGCGGTCGGGCTGAAGCTTCGCGCCGGATAGCCGCGGAACCGGACATTGCAGTATTGTCCCGGCAGCCAGTCGAGCGGATCGCGGAGATCGAGCGCCACCTCGTAGACGTTGTGGCTGACGGACCGGAGTTCGGCGACGCTGCCGCGGACCGAGATCGGTTCAGGGGCGGGGTTGGGAACAAGCTCGAGGTCGGAGAAGATGCGCGCCTGGCAGGCGCGGATGCAGCCGGGCTCGCCGGTCGCTCCGCCAAGGGTGAACCCGTGGCGGACATTGACGCTGCAGGTGCCGCAATGGCCGACACGGCAATCGTGCCGCATGTCGACGCCGCTGCGCAACGCGGCGTCGAGCAACAGATCGCCTGCACGGGCTGCGAAACTCTGTCCTTCCCAGGAAACTTTGAAGTGTCGGGGCATGTCATTCGAGCTCCAGCTTTAGAGGGCGTAGATGATAGGTGTGACGGCTCTGGGAGTGATCGAAGGCGGCGAGCCACATCAGCGTGCCGCTGCCGATCGGAACGTCGTTCTCGCCGCCCTGCAAGGTGCGCCGAACCTCGAGCACCCAGCGGCCCGCCGCCCATTTGGCGACACCGGCGACGTCGCCGGAACCCGCCGCCCTGCTGCCGTCGACGACAACGCCCGGGATGACGGCGCCGTCGGGAATGAGGCTGTCGATGAGACTGGAATACGGAACCGATGCCTCCATCGTCAGCCCGGGATCATCGGACTGCGCCCGCAGCGGGACGTGGGCGACCGGTGTGAGGCCGATCGCGGTCGACTGCGCGCCGGAATGGCGTCGCGTCGGCAGCCGAAGCGGCCGGACGCTATCACTCGCGTTCGACATGTCGGCCTCGGCGAAATTCGGCGTCAGGAGGACCGCGCCGGGATCGGGCGAGAAGCCGCCCGTGTAACGGGTTTCGCCTTCCCATTGCGCCTTGGTCGGCTCCAGCGGCGGGCCGAGAAAGTCGTCCTGAAGCCGATTCGCGACGCCGCTGCCGACCGCCGACCACTCCCATACATCGAGCAGCGCGCCCGACGTGTAGTGAAAGCCGCGCTGCGATTTCGGTCTTGGCATATGCTCGAGCGGACCGAGGCCGAGATGGATCGCCGCGCCGATCAGCGCCGGACCCGAACCGGCCAGCATGATGGCAAGCCTGTCATCGTAGAAGTGATGCTCGCTGGCATTGTCGAGACCGGTCTGGACGATGTGCCAGGTCCCGCCCTCCTTGATCAGCGGCGTGCGAAGCAGCGATCGGGTCGGATCCTCCCAGACGAAAGAGAGATAGATGTTGCGACCGTCATGGACGGCCCTGACCTCGATTTCCGTCTTCCCCTGGCCTCCGAAATCGCCGCCGTGCTGCGTGAGGACGGCGGTCGGGGTCGCCTGCGCCCAGACCTCGTCGGAGATGTCACCGTCCAGCGTCGGCATGTCGCGACGGTCGATGACCGCCACGGCCAATTCCGGTTGGGTCAACGCATCGGCGCCCAACGCAATCGCGCCGATGGCCAGCGCGGACGTTATCGCGATCGTCAAGCGACTGAATAAGGACATCCTTGCCAAACCCCCATCGTCTTCATGCCGCGCCTCAGCCGGATGGCTTGCCGCCACGAGAGGCGGGGGCGGACCGGCGCTGTGCGATCAGCTCGGCGACAAGATCGGCAAGATCAGGTGCGGGAGCGGGTTTCTGCAGGGGGGCCGGCCGGACGATCCGCGCAAGCTGACGAATACCGCCGATACGCCCATGTACGAGAACATGAAGAACCGGAAACGGCAGGAGCGCGAAGACGCTGACCAGATGGATCGGAAGCGCTGACCTGCCAAGGCCGGCATAGAGCAGCCAGCCCGTGACGATCGTGATCAGGATGTTTGCGAAGAACCACCAATAGAGCAGGACATTGAGCGATGCCGCCCTGGACGCGGGTGAGCCGAACAGACCCGCCAGCCTCGCATAATCGAACTTGACCCGCGAGGAGAGGCGGCTGCGGGCGACATAGGCCGGGTAGATCATCGCGACGCAAGTCAGCGCGTACCCGGCGAAGACGTGGTTGCGCCACAACTGGTCGGTCGGCAGATAGGCATCCAGAACCCGCAGCCATTCATAACCGACCTCATCGGAGGCGATACGAAGTCCGGTCGCCGCCAGCCACACGAAAGCAGCGGCCGCCAGCCAGTGCATGAACACCGTTGCGAAATCTGTCCGCGGCCATTTCCGCATAGCCATGATAGCCCCACTGACGTTCGCCCGTCCGCAGCGACAGGTCGCCTTACGATTTCGTCAGGAATTGGGCGCTCTCAGGCGGCATAGCCCATCGGCGCAGGAACGCGCCGCTTCAGGGCAGCAAGGCGACGAGCGATTTCAATCATGTGCCAGAATGAACCATGTGACGCCTCTCTGACAGGAATCGGCTCCATGAACACTCCTGTCCCGGCCTCGCCTCGCGGCGGCATCTTCTTCTCGCCTCAGTTGAGGCCGGTGCGGTGGGCGCCGGTGAGTCGAATGCGGCTGTGTGCCCGTTGCAGTCGCTCCAGCCGCTGCTGCCGGAAAGAGGCTGGGAAGAAATCGGGGAGAGGGTCGCAAGCAGCAGAAAGACAGTGGGGATCCGCGCGATGAGCAGGTCACCGAAGCCGCGAGAGGACGCTGCGGCATAAAAACGATATTCTGAGTTGACATCGATTTTGTGTCACGCTTTCATTCGGGCCGATTGAAGGCTCTGACAACGTGCGCCGCCACAGTCTTGGCGTTGGGAGGGGCCTTCCTGGGGGACGGCCGCGCTCCCGCCGGACGTGGCCGCTGTTCGGGTCGGACTTTCAATCGCAGCAAAGAGGCGCGCGAACATTTAATCCGGCATCAGGACATTCTGTTTCCACTCCGCAACTCGTCCCGTGGGCGGAGAACTGATCCCGTCAGGGCAGCCGTTTGGCACGGTCGCGGGAAAGGGGGAACATCTAATGGGTCGGAGCAGCGGAATGATATCCAGGACCCAGGTCGCAATCGTTGGTGCAGGGCCGGCCGGGCTCCTTCTTGGTCGACTGTTGCATCTCTCCGGGATCGACCACGTCATCTTGGAGAACCGCGACCGCCATTACATCGAGAATCGCCTTCGCGCGGGCCTCCTCGAGCAGCCCACCGTGGATCTGCTTGAGGCCGTTGGGCTAGGAAGCCGTCTCAACAGGGACGGCCAGTTTCACGAAGGTTTCGAACTGCGGTTCGGTGATCAATCGCATCGCGTCAACATGCGAGAACTCACCGGTCGCTCCATCACTGTGCTCTACCCTCAAACAGAGGTTGTGAAAGACCTGCTTGTGGCCCGCGACGAGTCACAAGACCCCATCCATTTCGAGGTTTCTGACGTAAGGCCTGCAAACATCGATGGCGATGATCCCCACGTACTCTATCGCGACGCCAATGGCGACGATCATGAATTGCACGCCGACTTCATCGCGGGATGCGACGGTTCCCACGGCGTCTGTCGACCGGCGATTCCCGAAAATGCGCTCACGATCTTCATGCGTGAGTACCCCTTTGCCTGGTTCGGCATTCTGGCGGAGGCGCCTCCGGCCACCGAAGAGTTGATCTACGCCCATCACGAGCGCGGCTTTTCGATGCACAGCATGCGGAGCGACAAGCTCAGTCGCCTGTACCTGCAGGTGCGTCCCGACGAGGCGATCGAGAATTGGAGCGACGAGGAGATATGGGCGGAACTCCAGACCCGTATGGGGGCAGACGACAGTTGGAAGCTCAATGAGGGGCCGATCGTTCAGAAGAGCATCACGCCAATGCGATCATTCGTCGTCGAACCGTTGCAGTATGGAAACCTGTATCTCGCCGGCGATGCCGCACATATCGTGCCGCCGACCGCGGCCAAGGGACTTAATCTTGCCATAGCCGATGTCTGCGTTCTTGCCGACGGCTTCATCACCTACCTCAAGTCCGGAGACCGGTCCGTCCTGAACGGCTATTCCCAGACGGCTCTGCGGCGCATCTGGCGCGCACAAGAATTCTCGCGATCCATGACGGAACTCCTGCATCATATTCCGGGCCGGGATTTTGATTCCCGGTTGCAGCGTGCTCGCCTTGAAGCTCTTGTCTCATCGCGAGCGGCGCTGACAGCGTTCTGTGAGAACTACACGGGCTTGCCCTTCGCTGGCCGTGTCCATCATTGATGGGAATTCCCAGACGGAGCGAGAAGGAGTGATCCCAGGGGACGTCCGAAGGCACAACCGAGATGACTTGCCACCGGTTCTTTCTGAAGACTTTCGGTGAGACGCTGCGCCGTCTGTGGGACGAGGTGGAGAACGGGTCGGGCGTCCTGTTGTTGCGCGGTCTGGATGTCGACCGCTACGGGCTGGACGGCACGCGACTGGTCTATTGGGGGATCGGCGCTCATGTCGGTACGGCGCTGGCGCAGAACCCGCAGGGGGCCTTGCTGGTGGACGTTCGCAACGAGGGTGGCGATCCGTATCGCGACGTAAAGGCGCGCGGCTATCACACCAGTCAATACCTGCCGTTCCACAACGACCAGGGCGATGTCGTCGGGCTGCTGTGCTTTCGAGCCGCCAAGGAGGGCGGCGAAAGTTGCATCGCCAGTTCGGCGGCCGTCTACAACGAGATCCTGCGGACGCGGCCGGACCTTCTGGAGGAACTGTTCAGGCCCTACTGCGTCGACATTCGTGACGAACAGCCGGCGGGCCGGGCGCCGTATTATGTCGAGCCCCGCTTTGCCTTCCATAATGGAAGGTTTTACGCCCAACACGGCCCGACCTACGTGAAGTCGGCCCAGCGTTTCGACGAAGTACCTCGCCTGACGGACGCGCAGCTCAACATCGGGAGATCAGATGCCGGAGACGGCTCTGTCGTTCGACGCCAGTTCCAACGATGTCCTTTCACCAGAAACTGGGATAGGATCGGCGGCACTGATCGGGCGAAAGGAAGAACGATGAAACGTTTAGCAGTCGCTGCTTTTCTCGCGCTTATCGGCGGGACCGCCATGGCGGAACAGGTCAATATCACCAGAGATCTGCCATCGGTGACGGTCCAGACGCCATCGGGACCGGTCGAGATCAAGCGCAATCAAGACACCGCAGCCGTGATCGAGGGCGAGTTCGCCAGGATCGCTCGACCCTGCCCGGATTTTTGCATCCAACCGATGACGCCGGCCGATGGCGTCGAGACCGTGGGCGAGCTTGAGGTGCTGCAGGCACTGCAAGACCCGGACGTGGTCGTGGTCGATGGCCGGGTCCGTCCAGACTGGGAAACCGGTACGATCCCCGGCGCTATCAGCATGCCCTACACAGAAGCCGCAGACCGGTTGGATGAATTTGGCTGCGAACTGGATTTCGAGGGCTTCATCTGTGACGCCGACAAGGTGCCGGCCCTCGTGATGTTCTGCAACGGGCCGTGGTGCGGTCAGTCGCCCGCAGCCATTCGGCGCATCATCGCGGCGGGCTATCCAGCCGAAAAGATTAGCTATTATCGCTGGGGCATGCAGGGGTGGCGGATGCTCGGACTGACCGTCGCAGGTGGATCGTAGGAGGGCACGCCCTCGACGCTCTCAAGCGTCCTGAAGATCGGGTCGACCCTCACATTGGCCCGAAAAGGAAAGACACGTGCGCTCGCTCGCGTGTTTGGCTGAAACCGACTGCTGGTGTTGCACGGATTCGCCACCACCGGTGAGTTGGCGGAAAACGCAAGGATCACCCTGTGCCGGTCAGAGGACTTCGTTGACGCCCCGCAGCTGCGCTCCGATCTCAAGCGCGGCAGAACTCCCCAGCATTTCGCTCAGCGCCTCTTCATGCTCCCGGACGAGCGGACGCAGCCGCTCGGCGAGGACTGCACCACGATCGGTCACATAGGCGAGAACGCGCCGCTGGTCCGCCGGGTCGGGGGCGCGATGAACGAGACCATTCGAAACCATGCGGTCAACCATCTTGGTCAGGGCTGGATGGTTCATCAGAACATCGGTGGCCAGTTCGCCCATTGAGCAGCCATCCTTGCCGGCAAGGCGTTCCAGCACCCGCCATTGTTCGACACTGACGCCATGGCCCTGCAGCCGGTCCTCCAACTCGCCATGTGCGAAACGATGAAGCTTGGCGATGAGATAGGTCAGCCGATCCGTATGAAGGGGTGCAGACACGGTGCGTCTCCTGAACATGGCCAATCAGGGCGTTTGGGCTGAAACAGTTGCGCCCCCAACCGAAACAGGCATAATGTATTTGAATTGGAAAGCTATTTAGACGCTTTCCGAAGGAAGGCAACAGAAAAACCACGTGGAGAGGCTTCTGGGGCGGACAGGCGAGGCGAGCGAATTCGAAAAGGTCCGTCCGGTTGACCGATCCAGCCGGCGCATTCCTGCTGCAACTCGCGAACACGTCGTCGCTGTCCTCGTTCCGATGAGCGGATCGGCCGGTATCTGGGGCCCTTCGTGCATTTCCAGCGCTCAACTCGCGATCGATGAGATCAATCGCGACCGAGGCGCCGACGGACAGCCGATCACGCCGCTTTTTCTGAACTCTGACGATTCGGTTGTGGGCGCGCTCGAATATGAGGTGAGCGATCTTCTTGAGGAAGGCGCAATTCGTGCGATCGTCGGCATGAATGTCAGTTCGGTGCGTCAGCGCCTCAACAAGATCGTGCGGGGCCGCATCCCCTATATCTACACGCCGCTCTACGAGGGTAACGAGCATTCGCCCAATGTCTACACGATCGGAGAAACGCCGGCCGACCAGTTGCAACCGGCGATCCGCCACCTTTCTCGGCAATTGAAAGTTCGGCGCTGGGCGTTGATCGGTAACGACTATGTCTGGCCACGAACATCCCACGCCGTCGCCAAGCAAAGCGTCGCTGAATGCGGTGGCACCGTGACCTTCGACGGCTATGTGCCTTTCGGACTTGAGGACGCCGAGTGGCTGGCGGAGCGCATTGCGCTGACACGGCCCGATATCGTGCTTGTCTCGCTTGTCGGGCAGGACGCCGTCGAGTTCAATCGCGCCTTCGGCCAGCTCGGCCTGGACCGGCATATTTTTCGTTTCTCCACCGCCGTCGAGGAGAACATCCTGATGGCGACCGGTGCGGACAATACCAAGCGCCTGTTTGCAGCGTCTTCATACTTCTCGGCCCTGGCCACTCCTGAGAACGAGGAATTCAAGGAGCGGTACCGCGCCATGCATGAAGGCTGCGCGCCGGTTCTTAACGCCCTGGGGCAATCTCTCTACGAGGGCATCCATTTCTATGCAGCGTTGCACGAGCAGCGCAAACGGGAGGCCTTGGGACCGATTTCCTACAGAAGTGCGCGCGGCGCCAGCTTCACCACCAATGACCGAAAAGATCTGACGATCTACCTGTCCCGAGCCGACGGTCACGACTTCCACATCCTCGACAAGCTCTCCTGAAGCGGCGACGTCCGCTCACTGAAGCCGGCAAAAAATTGAAAAGGAAAAGAAAGCGCTTGAATTGGAAAATTTCTTGGCCTTAGATGCTTTCCAATTCAAATAAGAGGCGGCGCGTGATCCCGCAAGGAGGCCGACTTGTACTGGACCCTTTTCGTCCTGGCGCTCATCGTTCTGGCAGTCATCGGGATCGTGATCCTGAACCGGTTCTATGCCAAATCGACGCGGGATACGGCGCTGATCCGAACCGGTGCCGGTGGCCGCAAGATCGTCATCGACGGCGGGGCCCTGGCACTACCGTTCCTGCACAAGATCGACCGCATGAACATGCGCTCGATGCAGCTCTCGGTGGACCGCTCGGGCAATTCCTCGTTGATCACTGCCGACCGGCTTCGCATCGACATCGCCGTGGAATTCCTGGTTCGTGTGACGCCCACCGCCGAAGGCATCGCCACGGCCGCGCAGGCCTTTGGTTCGAAAGCGTTTCGCGAGGACGAAATGCAGACGCTGTTGTCCGGCAAGCTCATCGACGCTGTCCAGGGCGAGGTAGCCGTCCGCACGATGAACATGCTGCACGAGGACCGGACGCAGTTCGCCGCCGCGGTCGCTGAGCGCCTGGCGGCCAATCTCTCCAATTCGGGCCTGATGGTGGATTTCGGTCTCGCTGGTGCGGCTGGACCAGACGCCCTTTTCAGCCCTTGACGATACCAATGCGTTCAACGCCGTCGGAATGCGCCGCCTGGCCGAACTGATCTCCGAAAATCGCAAGGCGCGCATCACGGTCGAAGCGGATACCGATATCGCCATCCGAAAGCGACAGCTCGAGCAGGTCAAGGAGCGCCTGGCTCTGGAGCGGGAACAGGAAGAGACGGAGATCGCAAAGCGTCTTGATATCGAACAGCAGCGCATCCGCGCGGACACGGAGATCGAGACGGCCCGCACCCGATCTTCGATCCTTACCGAAGAAGCGCGTATCGAACGCGAACGGGAGATCAAGCAGGCTGAGATCGAGCGTGATCTGCATCTGCGAAAACGCGAAATGGAGGCCATTACCGAGGTCGAGCAACGCAAGATCGACGACGCGATCCTGATCGCCAACAAGCGGACGGAGGAAACCGCGGAACAGGCCAAGGCGGAAACCGCCCGCCTCAAGATCGTCGAGGCCCAGGAAGCGGTGCAGACCGGCAGGGACGTCGCGGTCGCCGAACGTGCCCGCAAGCTGGCCCTGATGAGAGCGAACGAGGAAGCCGAAGTCGATGACGCCAAGGTCAAAGCGCAGATCAATTCGATCCTCGCGATGGCCAAGGCCGAAGGCGAGGCCACTGAACGAAAGGCGAATGCGGAGCGCGAGCGGTTGCTCGCCGAAGCCGAGGGCAAGCGGGCCCAGATCGACGCCGACAACCAGCAGAGCGAGGCGCTGCTGCGCTCGCGCATCGAGATGCATAAGCTCGACCGCCTGCCGGAAATCGCCGCCCAGATGATGAAGCCCGTCGAGAAGATCGACTCCATACGCATCAATCATATCGGTGGCATGGGATACAATGGCGGTGGCGGAGGCGGCGAGACATCGCCCTTCAACCAGGCGTTGGAGTCGATCCTCGGCATGTCGGTGCAACTGCCGATGATGAAGAAGCTCGGCGACGAGATCGGCCTGGACTTCGACGCTCAACTCGCCGGACGCACCGCCGATGCCGCGGGCCGCGCAACCGCCGCGACACGATCGAAAAAAGAAAACTGACGAGCGGCACCACTCCAAAGGGGATAACAGGATGACCATCAACAGACGCACTTTTCTCTCCGCCAGTTCCGCCTTGGCGCTTGGTTCGCTTGCGATGCCGGCGCTGGTTGGAAAGGCGCTCGCCGCCGATAAGATCAAGCTCGGCTCGCTGCTCGACACGTCGGGCCTGTTCGACGCTTACGGCAAGCCGATGGACATGGCGCTCCGCCTCGCCGTCGACCAGATCAACGGAGATGGCGGCATTGACGGACGCGAGGTCGAAATCGTGGCTTATGACACGCAGTCCGACATGGCTCTATACACACAATATGCCCAGCAACTGGTTCGAAGGGACAAGGTCGATGTCGTGCATGGCGGTATTCTTTCCGCCTCGCGCGAAGCAATTCGTCCGACCCTGCACAAGGCGCAGATCCCCTATTTCTACAATGTGCTCTATGAGGGCGGCGTCTGCGACCGCAACATCGTCGTCGACGGCGTGACCCCGGCGCAGCAGGTCGAGGTCCTGATGCCTGCCGCCATCGAGCGATGGGGCAAGAAGATCTACATTCTTGCGGCCGACTACAATTACGGTCAGATCACGGCCCGCTGGATGAAGAAATACGCAGAGGAGGCCGGCGGCGAGGTCATTCAGACGGACTTCTTCCCGCTCGACGTCGCTGATTTCGGCTCGACGATTGCGAAGATCCAGAGTGCGGCGCCCGACATGATCGTTTCCGCGCTGGTGGGCGGCGCTCACCTGTCCTTCTATCGGCAGTGGGCGGCAGCCGGCATGAAGTCGAAGATACCGATGGCCTCGACGACACTGGGGATCGGCAACGAGCACAAGGTGCTGACGCCGGAGGAAGGCAACGGCATCCTCGTCGCCTTTAGCTACTCGCCGAAACTGGAAACGCCTGCCAACGAAGCCTTCCTGAAGGCTTGGAGCGACAAATACGGAGACACCTCGGCGATCCACGAGATCGCGGTTTCCCACTATCAGGGCATCAAACTCTGGGAGCAGGCGGTAAAGAACGCTGGTTCTGTCGATCACGACCCCATCATCGATGCCGTCGAAAGCGGTCTTTCCATCGAGGGTCCGGCAGGCAAGGTGAGCATTGATCCGAAGACGCATCACGCTGTGCTCGACGTCAATCTGATGGAGTTTGCCGACCAGGAGCTGAAGGTGCTCAAGCGGTTTGATCAGCGTCAGCCAGTCGATACCCAGGCGGTCTGCGACCTGACGGCCAATCCGAACGACAACCAGCAGTACGAAATCAAGATCTCGGAATAAAGACGGGGCTTCGGTCCATCCCGATACTCCTTCGCCGGCGCCGGACACTCCGGCGCCGGAGCGGGAGGGAGTGCCCTCGATAACGGCATCGGAACGCGCCCGGATGGGGAAGGTTTGAACGTGGATCTTGCAGTCGTCATCGCGATCCAGGTGGTCTACACGGTCTCCTTGCTGGTCCTGATAAGCGCAGGGCTGGCCATTGTCTTCGGCATGATGCGGGTGATCAACCTCGCCCATGGCGAATTCATGATCGTCGGCGGCTACGCGACGATCGTTGCGGTTCGAGCGGGTGTGAATATCTATGTCGCCACGCTGATCGTCGCGCCCTTGGCGGTCGGCATATTGGGCTTGATCGTCGAGCGCCTCGTCATCCGCTTTCTCTACGGCCGGCTGATCGACACCATGCTGGCGACCTGGGGGCTGAGCCTTCTGCTGATCGGGTTGATGACGCTGATCTTCGGCAACACGACCACCGGCATCTCCCCTCCGATCGAAGGGTTCCCGATCGGCAATTATCAGGTCAATGGCTACAACCTCTTCATTATCGTCATCACCGCGATCATGGTCGCGGTGATCTATGCAGTGCTTTCCGGCACACGCTGGGGTCTGATCGCGCGTGGCACGATGCAACGCTCGGACATGGCAGCCGCGCTCGGTTACAGCCCTGACACCGTGTACATGGTCACATTCTTCGCCGGCTCCGCCCTGACGGGTCTTGCGGGCGGCTTGCTCGCTCCGCTGGTCGGCCTCGTTCCGACCGCCGGCGCCTACTTCATCGCCAAGGCCTTCATCACCGTCATTTCCGGCGGAGCCTCAGTCATTGCGGGCCTTCTATCGAGCGCGACGCTGTTCGGGGTTGTCTCTGAAGTCTTCACCTTCTCGGTAAATTCGATGGTCGGAGAGATCGCGTTGCTTGTCGCGGCCGTCATCCTGCTGCGTCTCATGCCGCAGGGCATCACCGGCCGCTTCTTCAAGGGCAGGATGTGATGGCCGCCTCTGAATTTCGGCATGCGGCGACCGTCATCGTCCTGGCCTTCATTGCGATGCTTGTCGGCCCGTCGCTGATCGACACCTACACGCTCACCGTGTTGATCATCTACGGAATGCTGGCGATGAGCCTCGGCCTGATCTGGGGCTTTGGCGGAATCCTTTGTTTCGGCCAGGCGGCCTTCTTCGGCCTCGGCGCTTACGCCTATGCCATCGCCGCCATCAACATCGGCGAGAGCACGATCCCCTTCCTCGTTGGAATCGCAGTGCCTTTCGCCTTCGCCTTCTTGCTTGGCGCCATGATGTTCTACGGGCGCCTTTCCGATGTCTATCTCGGTGTCATCACGCTCGTCGTCACGCTGATCCTGTTCAAGTTCATCAACTCGACCGCCGGACCGGAATACGTGATCGGTACGGCCCGCCTCGGCGGCTTCAACGGCATCCCGGGATTTCAGACGCTGAACGTGCCGGGTGATCCGGGCTGGTACATCTACGACCGCCCGTTTTACTACTTCTGCGGTGCGGCGCTTCTCGTGGTCTATGCGCTTATCCGCTGGCTCCTCGCCAGTCCTTTCGGTCGGGTCGCCGTCGGTATCCGCGAGAACGAGCAGCGCGTCGAACTGATGGGCTACGACGTACGGTTCCGCAAGACGGTTCTCTTCTCCGTGGGAGGCGCGATAGCGGGTCTGGCCGGAACGTTGTTCGCTTCATGGGCGGAGATCGTCACGCCCGGAATGTTCTCTCTGGCGCAATCGGCGGAGATCATCGTCTGGTGCATCGTCGGCGGGCTCGGTACTCTGACCGGGCCCGTAATCGGCGCCATGGCTCTGGCCTACCTGAAGTTTCTTCTCGGCCAGCAGACGCTGCTCGACTCCACCCTGATCCTTGGCCTGATCCTCGTCCTCTCGGTCCTCTTTTTGCCGCGCGGGCTGATTCCGACCATTGGACTTGTGCTGCCGCGCTGGCAGGGCCGTCGGCGCTCCCGGCCCGGCCGTGACCGCGCTCGCCGCAGGTTGAAGGGCGCCGCGAATGTCTAGCGTCCTCGAAACGCGTGGCCTTTCGATGCAGTTCGGAGGCGTGACCGCCGTCGACAATGTCGACTTCCGTCTGGGCCGCAAGGAGCTCCGCTGTCTGATAGGCCCCAACGGCGCCGGCAAGAGCACTTTCTTCAAATGCTTGACGGGTCAGTTGAAGCCGACCGGCGGCGAGGTCTTCATCGAGGGTGAAGAGACGACGGGATGGGACCCGCACTGGATCGCCCGGCTGGGAATAGGCGTGAAGACCCAGGTGCCGAGCGTCATGGACGGCCTGTCCGTTCGCGAAAACATTTGGCTCGCGGCCCGCCGTACACACGGATCGCAGAAGGCGCGGCATCTGACGGACGATGCGATCGAAAGGCTCGATCTCGGCAGTCTCGCAAAATCGCTGGTTGGACAACTATCGCATGGCGAACGCCAGCGCGTGGAACTCGGCATCGTTATTGCGGCCGAACCCTGGCTGATCCTGCTCGACGAGCCTGCGGCCGGCATGACCGCCGAGGAGGTCAGCCGCATGGCGGAGATTATTGAAGAACTCAACCGGGAGGCCGCGATTATCATCGTCGAACACGACATGCAGTTCATCCGGTCCATCGCACGCAAGGTCACCGTCTTCAGCCAGGGCCGTGTCCTGATCGAGGACGATGTGGACACTGTCATGCGTGACCAGCGCGTCCGCGATGTCTATCTCGGCAAGAAGGCGTGATGGGCATGGACAGCGAAAAGGCGCTTGAAGTCCGATCCCTCGCCGCAGGCTACGGCCGCATTCCGGTACTTCACGGCATTGACCTGCACGTTGCGCACGGCGAGATCGTCGGCATTCTCGGCCATAACGGAATGGGCAAGTCGACCTTGCTCAAGACGGTCATGGGTTTTCTGCCTGCCCGCTCCGGCAGCATCATTCTGGACGGCGATGACGTCACGCGTCTGAAACCGCATCAGCGCTCGCAGTGCGGACTCGGCTACATCCCTCAGGGGCGGGGCATCTTTCCGAAGCTCACCGTACGCGACAATCTCCGGCTGGCCTGGCAGCATAATGGCGAGGCGGGCGAGGAAGAGACGCTGGAATCGGTGCTCTCGGATTTTCCTCGCATCCGGCGCCTGCTCGACCGCGAGGGTGGGGCGCTGTCGGGCGGTGAACAGCAATTACTGGCGCTGGCGCGGGGGCTGATGGCAGATCCCTGGCTGTTGCTTCTCGACGAGCCGACGGAAGGCATCCAGCCGAGCATCATCGAGGAGATGGAGGACACCCTCCTGCATCTGCGCAAGAGCCGGGGACTGACCATCCTGCTCGTGGAGCAGAACTTCGACTTCATATCGGCGCTCGCGGACCGCGTCCTGATCCTCGAGCGCGGCAAGATCATCGCCGCCTTCGACGGCGCTACATTGAGCGATCCAGGGCAGATTGAGGAGTTCCTCGGCTTTGGCGGGGTGAGACGGACACGAGGAGCCGCACAGGCACGGGCGCAGGTAACGCCGAGACCGCCGGCAGCGTCCTTGGCGACCAGTTCAACAATGGATCGCGGCTATGAAGAATCGTCACGACGCGCCGCTGGCACCAACGAAATTCGGAATGGCGAGACGTCCCGGCCGGTTGCCGGCACAACGGAGGCACGCATGAGCGTCAGAAGACCAACCCTCGATCAGATGCGTGAGATCGTGCGGAGCCTGGGAATGTCGATGGGCGAACGGGAGATGCTCGACTATCTCACCGTCATGGAGGGCAATTTTCAGGCCTACGACGTCATCGACGCAATGCCCGACAATCTGCCGAAGGTGAAATATCCGCGCACGCCCGGCTACCGACCGTCGGGTGCCGAAAATCCGATGAACGCCTGGTACCAGAAGGCCGAGGTTCGCGGCGCTGCGAGTGGTCCGCTGGAAGGCCGAAAGGTTGTGCTGAAGGATAACGTCTGCCTCGCAGGCGTCCCGATGATGAATGGCGCCTCGACGCTCGAAGGCTATACGCCTGATATCGACGCGACAGTCGTCACCAGGATTCTCGACGCCGGCGGCACCATAGTCGGCAAGGCCCATTGCGAATATTTCTGTCTCTCGGGGGGCAGCCATACCAACGCGACCGGCCCTGTCCACAATCCGTACCGCATGGGCTACAGCGCGTCGGGTTCTTCGTCGGGCTGCGGTGCGCTTGTCGGCGCCGGCGAGGTGGAAATGGCGATCGGCGGAGATCAGGGCGGATCCATTCGTATGCCGGCTTCCTTTTGCGGAGCCTATGGTATGAAGCCGACCCACGGGCTCGTTCCCTATACCGGGATCATGCCGATCGAACCGACGATCGATCATGCCGGACCGATCACGACGAATGTTCGTGACAACGCGCTGCTGCTCGAAGTGATTGCCGGCGAGGACGGCCTCGATCCACGCCAGTACTGTCCGAAGGTCGACCGTTACACCCAGGCCGTCGGCATGGGAGCCTCAGGCATGCGTATCGGGATCGTCACGGAAGGGTTCGGCCGGCCGGAAGCCGAATCAGATGTCGACGCGAAGGTGCGCGCCGCGGCGGCAAAGTTCCGTCAGCTGGGTGCCTCGACGGAAGAGGTTTCGATTCCGATGCATGTGACGGGTGCGGCCATCTGGACGCCGATCGCGCTCGAAGGACTGACCGACATCATGATGCATGGCAACGGCTTCGCCACCGGTTGGGAAGGCCTATACGTCACCAGCCTGCTGGACTACCACGCCAACTGGCGCTCGCGAGCCAACGAATTGTCGAAGACCTTGAAGATATCGATGTTCGTCGGCGAATACATGCAGAAGCACTATCGCGGCCACTATTACGCCAAGGCGCAGAATCTCAGTCGGCTGTTGCGCAAGGCTTATGACGATGCGCTTGGCCGCTTCGACCTGCTGCTGATGCCGACGACCCCAATGAAGGCGCAGCCGATCCCTGCACCGGACGAACCGCTGGCCATGCAGATCCAGCGGGCATTCGAAATGGTCGGCAACACCTGCCCCTTCGATGCAAGCGGACACCCGGCGATGAGCATTCCCTGCGGGCTCAGCCAGGGCCTGCCCGTCGGCCTTATGCTGATCGGCAAGCATTACCAGGAGAGCACGATCTACCGCGCGGCGGGCGCGTTCGAATCCCTCGGCGACTGGCGCGCCATGTGACGCGCCCGGCGGAGTGTTCTGGAGAGGAAGAAGGCGATGAGCATCTTATCGGAGTCGTTGGCGGGCAAGCTTTCGGTCAGCTTCTTTCAGCAGAATGACGCGGTTGACCGTGCCAGTGCGGTCATCGCGCCCGTGGATGGAAAGTCCTATGTGTCCGGCGACCGCTCAGTGCCTCTGCGCAGGGCAACGATACCGCAGATTTTCGCGGAGACGGTCTCGCGGTTCGGTCCACGCGACGCCGCGATCTTCCGTCAGTTCAACAAGCGCTACACCTATTACGATCTTGATCGGGAAGTCGACGCACTTGCCGGCGGACTTCTGAGCCTCGGCATCGAGAAAGGCGATCGGGTCGGCATCTGGTCCCCGAACCGACCGGAATGGCTGGTCACTCAATTTGCGACGGCGCGGATCGGCGCGGTGCTGGTGACGATCAACCCGGCCTATCGGGTATCCGAACTGGAATATGCGCTCAACAAGGTCGGTTGCAAGGCGCTGATCGCTGCCGCTTCCTTCAAGAAGTCCAACTACCTGGAGATGATCGGCCAGCTCGCGCCGGAGCTCTCCTCCTGTCGCCCCGGAGCACTCGCTTCCGACCGTTTGCCGCACCTCAAGACGATTGTCCGGATGGGGCGGGACAAGACCGCCGGCATGTTCAACTTCGACGAGGTCTGTCGCATCGCGGGGCCGGCGCAGCAACTGCGGCTGGATACGATTACGCGGCAGCTCGATCCGGACGACCCGATCAACATCCAGTTTACCAGCGGAACGACTGGCGCGCCCAAGGGCGCGACGCTGACGCACTACAACATCGTCAACAACGCCTATTTTACGGTGCGCGCCCAGGCCTTCACCGAGGCCGATAAGCTGTGCATTCCGGTGCCGCTCTATCACTGTTTTGGAATGGTCCTCGGCACGCTCGGCTGCGTGACGACCGGTTCCGCCATGGTCTTCCCCGGCGAGGCCTTCGAACCGGCGGCGACTCTCGAGGCGGCGGCGGCCGAACGCTGCACGGCGCTCTACGGGGTGCCGACGATGTTTGTCGCGATGCTCGATCACCCCGATTTCCGTCGCCATGACTACAGTAGCCTGAGAACCGGCGTGATGGCGGGCGCGCCCTGTCCGATCGAGATCATGCGCAAGGTTGTCGCAGCGTTGCACATGCCACAGGTGACCATCGGCTACGGCATGACGGAGACCAGCCCGATTTCATTCCAGAGCGGCGTCGACGACGATCTCGAGGATCGGGTGTCCACCGTGGGGCAAATCCATCCGCATGTGGAGGTGAAGATCGTTGGTGCCGACGGCCATACGATTGATGTCGGCGAGCAGGGCGAAATCTGCACGCGCGGCTATTCGGTGATGCGCGGCTACTGGAACGACGAGGAAAAGACGCGCGAAGCGATCGATCATGGCGGCTGGATGCACACGGGTGATCTCGGAACGCTTGACGCGAGGGGCTATTGCAGGATCGTCGGGCGGGTAAAGGACATGGTCATCCGCGGTGGGGAGAACATCTATCCGCGTGAGATCGAGGAATACATCTATCGCCACCCGAAGGTCGCCGAGGTGCAGGTCTTCGGCGTGCCGGACGAGAAATACGGCGAGGAGCTCTGCGCCTGGATCGTCTTGCATGCGGGGGAGACGATGACGGAGGATGAGGTGAGAGAGTTCTGCCAAGGGCAGATCGCACACTACAAGATTCCGCGCCATATCCGCTTCAAGGACGCATTGCCGATGACGGTCACGGGCAAGGCGCAGAAGTTCGTCATGCGGGATGCGATGGTGGAGGAACTGGGTTCTCCGCCAGTATAACGGGAGACTGCGGAACCGTCTCGGGCTATACCATCGGCCAGATGGCGGAGGGGAGGGGTCTGACGCCGAACCTTTTCTGCGTTTGGTCGATTGCTATCTTTGGGAGATCCTGTTCGCAATCGAGAGGCGTCCCCCTTTCTGGGGAATCGCTAGGAAGTCTTCCAAGAAAACGACCGTCACGCGGCGGTGAGGCGAGCGGACTTCCTTCTTCGCCTCACGTCATCTTCCAGCTTCTCCGGCATCTGGTTCATATCCCGAAGAGACGGGCCGCATTGCCACCAAGTATGAGCTGCTTGTCGTGATCCGAAATCGGCAGATTGTCGACATGGGTGGTGTCGGCGCCGATATAGGGGTCGTCCGAACCCCAAAGAAGCCTCTGCGCCCCCATGGTCTGATGCGCGAGCATCAGCGCTGGCTCATAGAAGGAGCAGGTGTCGTAGTAGAGTTGGCGAGCATATTCGCTGGGCAGACGCGAGATGTGTTCCCGGCAGTCGGGGAACAGCCGATAGCCATTGTCCAGTCGCTCCAAAAGCATCAGCAGAGAGCCGCCGGTGTGGGGAACGATGAAGGGAAAATTCGGATAGCGTTCGAAGATGCCGGCATAGATCATGCGCGTCAGGGCAGTGGTGGTCTCGTAGACGAAACCCACCCGGATCGGCAGTTCGAACTCGTCGAGATGATCCGCGCCGAGCGGCTGCATCGGGTGCTGGACGACTGGTATGCGGTGTGCATCGATATAGGACCAGACCGGCTCGAGGTCGGGGTGGTTGAGCGGCTTGCCGCTGACATGCGTCCCGATCGCAACGCCAACCAGCCCCAGCTCGTCAGATGAATGTTTGAGCTCGGCTATGGAGGCGTCGGGATCGGAGAGAGGCAGGACCGCGAGCCCGCGAAAGCGATCGGGGCGGTCCGCGCAATAGCGGGCAACGCGCTCGTTGAGGCCGCGCGCCACCGCCGGCTGCTCCGCAACCGGCCACTCATAGATGCTGGGGCTGCTGACGGAGATTATTCGAAGATCGACGCCCTGCGCATCCATTCTGCGGATCCGCTCGTCCTGATCGAGGAAGGTGTCGCGATACCAAGCGACGGTCGTCCCTTCATGCCGCAGAAGCACCTGTCCCTCGTCGCCGTGATGGATTGACAGCCCCATGACGTCGACAAGCCCATCCAGATATTCCCGATCGGCGAAATGGGCATGTATGTCTATCTTCATTGTCTTCTCTTCGTTTGCTGAGACGTCCGCCGGCAGGCGAAGAACGATCGGGAAGCCGTCAGGCGTGTTCCATCCGTTCGCGTGCGACGGCTTGATCCGCGCCCAGCACGGCTGCGATAACGGCTCGTGTGTCCGGCGGCAGCGTATCGCCCCGCCAGGCGACATGCCCATCGGGTCTCACCAGAACCAGCCGTCGCTCGTAGAGGCTCGCCAGTTCGGGCTGGTCGATGTCGATCACCTCCAGCGGTACGGATCGTTCTGCGGCGCCGTCCACGATCGGCGCGGCATCCGGAGGAGAAGCGCCGAAACGCAGCAGCACGAAGCGGCGGCCAAACAGGTCGAGCGTCGAGCGTCCGTCGGAGAGCCAGCCATGCGGAGCACGGGCGCCTGGGCGGGAGGTCTGCTCGTAATCGATGACGGAGTCGGCGGGGAGCGGGCTTCCATCGTCGATACAGATCGGCGAACCGTCGTAGCGGTAGCCGAGTTGGAGGCCGAGCGAATCCCAGTCTTCCCGGCCATTGACCAGCATTTGGGCGCCGATGCGCTGCCGGGTGGCAGCCCCCTGCGGCGTGTCGTCCAGAATGGAGTCACAGTCGCTTGCGGAGGTCCATGCGCGAAAGTTGCGCGCCGAAGCCGCGGCGGCATTGACGGCGACGGGACGCCGTTCGACTTCGTAGGACTCGAGAAGCCTTGGCCCGCCCCAGCCTTTCAGCACCGCATCGAGCTTCCAGCCAAGATTGGCAATGTCCGCAAGGCCGGTGCTCACCCCGTGCCCGCCGGTCGGAGACATGGTGTGAGCGGCGTCGCCGGCGAGGAATATCCGGCCTGCGCCGAAACGCTCTGCCGTAAGTTCCGTTCGGCGCCAGGGCTTCACGGATATCAACTCGTAGGGGACATCGTCGCGCCCGAAGCATTGCCGCAGCACCGCATGCGGGTCGAAGCGCTCCATGTCCATCATCTGCTCATTGCCGATCACGGTGATGCGCCACAATTCGCGCCCGTCCACGACGGTCAGGTTCGCCCACGTCCCGTCGCGGCCGACAAAGATGTAACGCTCGGCCGGCCCCATATCGTGCATCTCGAGAAGCTTGGGCGAGCGAATGAAGATGTTCACCGAATAGCTCAGCTTCGGATTGCCGATCATCTCGATGCCGAGCTGCTGGCGAACGAGGCTGGCGGCGCCATCGCAGGCAATCACGTAGCGGGACGTGATGGAGCTCTTCTCGCCGGTCGCCGTGTCGACGATGTCGGCTTCGACCATCTCTCCGTTGTTGCGCAGGGCCTCGGCGCGCCGGAAATGTCTGATGTCGACGCGATCATATTCCGCCGCGGCCTTCTCCAGAAGCGGATTGAACCAGATCTGCGGACAACGCTGGCGTTTCTCCGGGCTCTGGGGAGGAGGAGGCATCGCACCGCAACTCGGGTTCTCGTCCCTGCCGAGAAGATGTCCGGCGAGGCTGGTGCAGTAGACGACGTTCAGCGGATATTCGTTCTCGAACCCGCAATTGTAGACGCGATCGACGATTCCCCAGCGCCGGCAGAGTTCCATCGTCCGCGTCAGCACGATACCAAGTCGCGGATGGTCGACACTGCCATCGCCTTCCTCGAGAACGGTGCAGTCGATCCCTCTCCAACCGAGTTCTATGGCTGCGCCAAGTCCGACGGGACCGCCACCGACGATGAGCACCTGCGTATCCGCCATTTGCCGCCTCACATTCATCTTTCACATATCCAAAACGTAAACATTAATACGGTATGAGTCCTTACCGTCATGTCGCGCCTATCGTCAAGCGTTCTTCTGGCCGGCCGCCTATCTGAGGTTGTCGATCATCTGCAGGATGACACTGCGGAACAGTCTCACATCCTTGTCCGCCAACCCGGCCATGGCGACGGCGTTGATCTCGTCGGCATAAGGGAGAAGGTCCTTCTCGAGGGCGCGGCCCGATTTGGTGAGATTGACAGCGAAGCGGCGGCGATCCTCGGTGCTGCGGACTTGCTTGATGAGCTCGCGCCGTTCGAGCGCGTCGAGAACGGAAGTAAGCGTTGCCTTCTCCACGCCGACGGCCTGGGCCAGTTCGACCTGGCTGTCACCGTCACGCCGCCAAAGTTCACGCAACACGGACCACTGGGCCGGCGTCACGCCATGGGGGGCAAGCCGCGCGGTCAGGAGACGCAGAAACGAACGGTGCAGCTGCCTGACGAGGTAGGCGTTGTTCTCCGATCGTTGCGCGGCTCGCAGCGCCAGCTCCGCCCGATCCGATCGGGCCGGCCCCCTATTCACGTCATCGTCACGCCCAACGACCGTCGAGCCGGAACCCTCATCGTTCAAACCTGCCATCTTTTGCGCCATCCTATCCGAAGAACCCCGAGACTAGGCTCTAGCATCAATTCGCCTCGCAGGCAGAGGCAACCGAACGCATTCCCGATTTTGGGCGATACGCAGCGATCAGGCGCCTCCACATCATGACGGCTTCCCGGCCGCCGCACTGGCTCTACCTCGCGAGGCGATCGTGCCGTTCCGCCAGAGCGAGCCCACCAGCAGACAACCTGCCGCCATGCCCGCAAGATTGACGACCTGAAGAAGCGGTGTCGAACTTGGAGCAATGAGGGCGAGGCCGGCAACAAGGAAGGCAAAACGCAGCACGGGCCCCAGCCTGCGGAAAAGAAAGCCGGCACAGCCGAAGGCGATCAGCAGGACACCCGCGGCAGCGGCGGCGATGTCGACGGCAACGTGCCAGGACGGGTTCTCCAGCAACAGGCCCGGATGAAAGACGAAGAAGAACGGGACGATGTAGCCGACGGCACTCAGTCTTATGCCGGTCAGCGCCGTCCGCCAGAACGGAGCCCGGCCGAGTGCCGCAGCGGCGATCGTCGCCATGCAGACTGGCGGCGTAACCATCGAAAGCATGCCGAAATAGAAGACGAACAGATGAGCCGCCAGAGGCTCGATCCCGACCTGCACGAGCGCAGGAGCGATCATGACCGCCAGCATCACGTAGATGACCGTGGTAGGCATCCCCATGCCCAGAACGATGCAGACGAGCGCGGTGACGAGAAGGAGCAGGAAGACGCTGTTCGCCGCAAGGCCCGTCAGCACAAGAGAGAGGCTGAAGCCGAGCCCGGACAGTTGCAGCGCGCCGATGACGATGCCAGCCAGCGCGCTGACGATGACGATGTCGAGAAGCGTGCGCCCCGTATCGACCAGCACGCCGAAAATCATGCCGGCGCCGAAACCGGGGGGCCGCTTGACCAGCATGACGAGCAGCGTCGTGGCGACCGCGGCCAGTCCGGCACTCTCCGGGCTCCATCTCGCAAAGAGAAGAGTGTAGATCAGCACGAGCAGCGGCAGCAGGAAAAGCCCCTGCCGTCGCATCACCTCCGACAGACGCGGCAGTTCCTCCCGCTTCAGGGCCAGGATGCCTTCCTTGCGGGCTTCGAGATCGACCTGCACGAACAGCGACAGGTAGTAGAGCAGGGCAGGCACGATCGCCGCAATGGCGACGGTGCTGTAGGGAATGGACAGGTTCTCGGCAATGATGAAGGCGGCCACACCCATGACCGGAGGCATGATCTGCCCGCCGGTCGAAGCCGCCGCCTCGGTCGCCGCGGCGAAGGAGGGGCGGTAGCCGTTGGTCTTCATCATCGGAATCGACACCGAGCCACTGATCACGACGTTCGAGACCACACTGCCAGACATGGTGCCAAACAATGCCGACGACATCACCGCGACCTTGGCCGGACCACCCTGGTAGCGTCCCAGCAGAGACAGGGCGATGTTGGTGAAGAAGGCGCCGCCACCGGCCGCGTGCAGAAGATGGCCGAAGAGCACGTAAACGGCGACGATCGTCGCTGCCACTGCCAGTGCGATGCCGAACACACCATTGGCGTCGAAATAGACGTAGGAAAGGATGCGCTCCGATGAGGATCCGCGGGCATAAAGGACACCGGGCAGCACATAGGCCCACTTGGCGTAGGCCAGGAATGCGATCGCTACGATCACGAGGGTGAGGCCGAGAAGCCGTCGGGTCGCCTCGAGGATCAGCACGATGGCCATGCCTGCGACGAGCCATCTGTCGGGGCTCAGGGAACTGAGGCTGTAGGCCATCGACGGGTAGCGGACGGATACGAACAGTCCGACGCCGAGACCCAGCAACGCCAGCACCCAGTCATACCATGGGATTTTCGTGGCGTCGGAAGAGCGGGCGGCCACATGCAGGAACGTCGTCGCCAGGGCGATGCCGAGCACCAGCCCGAGATACTGCTCGAAGAAGAAGACGATCCCGAGTCGCGACTGGATGTCGAGGGCGTAGACCGCTGTCACGATGGTCAGTGTGACAAGGCCCGAATTGACGATAGCAGCCGGCAGTCCGGCGAGCTGTCGATAGCGCAATGTGTCGGATGACAATTCTTGCATCTGCCGTTCTCTTGGGCCTTCGGGAGAGACGTGACGGGCGGCGTCGGGCCGCCCGTCGACAGGGACCGTTACGCCTCAGTTGGCGGTGACTGCCAAAAGCTCGGCCTGCTTCTTATCCATCTCCTCGTTCCAGACGCCGGCGTCCTTGTAGAATTCGACCGCAGCTTCATGAAACGGGACGGTGGGATCTTTCGGGAGCATGGCCTCCTGCGTCCACATCTTCAGCGAAGGATGCAGCTTGGAAAGCTGCTCGATATTCTCCCAGACCGACTTGACGAACGCCTTGACGATCGTCGGGTCCTCGTCGGCCGACGTGACCACGTAGTTCTGGAAGGCGATCGTGCAGATGTCGGTGGGCACCCCCGGATAAGAGTCCGCCTTCAGGTCGATCAGATAATGTCCCGGCACTGCGTCGCGGATCATCTGCCGCCCTTTTTCGGAGCAGTCCGAACTGATGAAGCGGACCCCGACCGCCGCATCCGCTTCGCGGATCTGGGGGCCTCCGACACCGAAGGCCGCGGCCTCCACGCGGCCCTGAACCAGCGCCTCCAGACCGTCGGCGATGCCCGAGAAGGGAACCACGTCGACGTCGTCTGCAGTGAGACCGGCACCGGTGAGTGCGGAGTAGTTGAAGTACCTTGCGCCGAGATGGGCGGGAAATTCACCGGCGACCTTCCTGCCCGCTAGATCCGAAACTGTCTTCAGATCCGAATCCGCCCGAACCGCGAAACCGACGATCAAGGGCGAGCCGCCCATGACCAGACGCAGATTCTCGGCCACGGGATAGGGATTTTCGCCATTGACCTGCAGGCGGTCGGCGCCCCGATAGCTCATCGCGAAATCGACCGCGGAAGCAATTCCGAAATCGAGCTCGCCGGCATTGACGAGAGGGAAGAACGAAGACGTTCCGGCGAACGGCTGAACCACGACGGTCGTGTCCGCCGCATCGGAAACGACCTTGGCGAGTCCTGTGGCCAGCGCGTTCTGCAGTGTCCCCCCCGCAGACGCACCGAACATCAGACGTGGCGGCAATTGGACCTCGGCGTTTGCTGCCGAGACCATCGAGCAGGTGAATGCCACGGCAAGGCATGCGCCGATCGCCCTCAATCCGGTGTGTTTGCGATGAATGTCCATCAATCTCTCTCCCTTGGGTTCGCCTTCGCCATTTTCAGGCTTCGAGCCATATCGTGTCAATACATACAGTTCGGTATAGAACTAATTTTGATTGTGATGTAAGCCGGGCATGGCTGTCAAGTCGGACTGATTGTCCGCAGCAGCCGGACTTCGAATCGAGGGAGAACGGACGATGACAGAGGGTGTGCAACGGCGTATCGGCCTGGAGTCCGTGCGCGAAGTGGGCATTGGCTTGCGTAGGCCCGAATGCGTTCAGATCGCGGCGAACGGAGATGTCCTGGCCTCGCATATGAGTGCGGGTCTGGTGCGGATTTCTGCGGGCGGCGCACAGCAGACGATCGGTGCGCATGCGACGGTGGAAGGCCAGCCATGGGTCCCGAACGGATTTGCAGCGCTCCCCGACGGCGACTTCCTTGTCGCCAATATGGGCGAGGGTGGCGGTGTCTGGCGTCTCTCGGCGGACGGATCGCTCGCGTCCGAACTGCGCGAGGTCGATGGCGAGACGCTGGCGGCCACCAACTTCGTCCTCAGGGATCATCTGGGCCGCCTGTGGATCACCGTCAGCACCCGCCATTGGCCAATCTCTGGAGCCTTCGTCCATGAGGGCGGTGCTCCGGTAGCGGACGGATATGTGGTACTGGTCGATGAAAGGGGAGCGCGCATTGTGGCCGACGGCCTGGCATTCGCCAACGAATTGCGTCTGGATGCGTCGGGGCAGCGGCTTCTTGTCGCCGAGACCATGGCCGGACGCATCACCTGCTACGATATCGGCATCGACGGCTCGCTCCGCAATCGGCGCGTTCTGTGCCAATTGGATAGAGCTTTTCCCGACGGTATCGCCTTCGATGAACAAGGGCATCTTTGGACGACCAGCATCATCAGCAATCAGGTGATCCGCATCGGCCCCGATGGCAGCGCCTTCGTCGTGCTGGAAGAGCCGCATCCCGACCACGTTGCGAATGTCGTGTCGAAGATGGCTGATGGGACGATAACACGGGAGGACATGCAGAACGCGCCGACCCGACTGCTGCGCAACATCTCCAGCATCGCCTTCGGTGGTCGGGATGGTCGTACCGTCTATCTGGGATCGCTCGGCGGCAGCACACTTGTATCCTTCCGATCCGACGTCGCCGGCCTCCGCTGACGATCTGTCGCGGAGAGCCGTTGTTCCACGCTGCGGCGCGGCCCCGGCGCCTTGTCAGGCAGACGCAGCGTGCCTGCGATTGACGCTGGCATGATCGAAGCCGGCAAGCTTCTTGTAGCCATTGGAAATCTCCGCGAATTCTTCCGGCGGAATGGCAGACACACCGTCCTTGAACCCGTCCGGCGCGCGCTCTTCGGCGATCGACAGGACGATGGATGGCCCGTCCTGCCGGTTGCGCAGGACGATCTGCGTCGTGGGCGGCCGTCGCGTCGACTCGTAATCTGCAAGCGCCTGACGCGGATCGCTGCCCGACGATGCCAAAGCCTTGGCGAGGCATTCGGCGTCGAGGATGGATTGCGAGGCGCCGTTCGATCCCATCGGATACATGGCATGGGCGGCGTCGCCCAGCAGCGTGACGCGACCGAAGGTCCAGCGATCGACCGGGTCACGGTCGACACATGGATATTCGAGAACCGTTTCCGCCCCGCGGATGAGGGCAGGGATGTCCAGCCAGTCGAAATGCCAATCCTCGAAGTGACGGATAAAGTCGTCCGCCGTGCCCGAGCGATTCCAGTCCTCACGCCTGTAGCCCTCGGCCGGGTCGACCTTCACGCATGCGACCCAGTTGATGAGTGACTTGCCTTGGTCGGCAAGCTTCCGCGAGATCGGATAAGCCATGAAGCGGCGCTGGGAATTGCCGGCGAGCGACATGCTGGCTCCCGTCAGGAATGGTTCGCCGACGGTCGTCGCGCGCCAGAAGATCTCTCCGTTCCACTTCGGAGGCCCTTCCTCGGGATAGAAGTGTGCGCGCACGGTCGAATGAATACCGTCGGCCGCGACCAGCACATCGCCCGATGCCTCGCCGACCGGCTCGCCGGTGCGCTGGTCGATGAAATGCGCGACCACTTGGCCGTCAGCCGTTTCTCTGAAATCCGCAAGGTGATGTCCGGTGACGACGCGGTCCTCGCCCAGGCGCTTGCGCGCTTCGTCAAGCAGCGCCATCTGCACTTCGCCGCGATGGATGGAGAGCTGCGGTACGTCATATCCGGCGGCGCGGCCGCGGGGCTCTCCACCGATCTTCTGTCCGAAACGGTTGAAATAGACGAGCTCCTGCGTCTCGATTGCGACCGCTTCGAGCCGCTCGGCGACGCCGAGAGATGTGAGATTGCGCATGGCATGGGGGAGGAGGTTGATGCCGACGCCGAGTGGGCGCAGTTCTCGCACCAACTCATATACAGTTGCCTCGATACCGGCCCGATGAAGCTCGAGTGCAAGTGACAAGCCACCGATTCCCGCGCCAACAATAAGAACCTTCATGCCGACTTCTCCCTGAAATTTGAAAAACCGTTAGTATCCATACGAACTATTGTCAACCGTCTCTCGGCTTGTAGGCGGCAGGAGAAATCCCCCGCGGGGGCTGCAGAAGACGTAAAGCCGGACGGGTCACCTCGTCTGGGACGACGATAAGGCCGCTGCTTTAGAATTTCAGACTCTATCCAACGTCACTGTGCCGTGATCCTCGACCTGATCCGCGAGGTTCGATTCCCTGGGGGCACTGCATTTTTCCGCGCCCGCCTGACCAGCGAATGCCCAACACATTCAGGGTTGCATGATGTCCGTGGATACGTGCGGAAGCAATCCTCGCCGATGCGGCAGGCGACAGCTATATCGGCGACATTCTGCAAGCCGGCGTCTCGCCGGCATCTATCCGCCGATCGGGCTTGGCTGGCGCATGTCGGTGTCGCGGCCGCGCCTTGTCGCACGGTCCGGTCAGCATTGCCCGAACCGGTCCGACCGGAACCTCGACCGATGCGATCATTGAAAGGCACCAGATCTGGCAATGGCTCGGGCCGGACCCGGGCTGGCGATAATGCCGCCGCGTGCATCATCGACGCTATCATCTGCCGACAAATTGTGCGCAATCAGCGCTATCGCCGCCTGACCCCGTGGAAGCCGAAGCGAAATGACCCTGACAGCCGCAAACCGCTCTGAAACTCACCTGGCCGTGTTGGTGGTTCTGGGCCTTTCGCATCTTCTGAACGACATGATGCAATCGCTGATCCCGGCGGTCTATCCGATTCTGAAGGAATCCTATCGCCTGGATTTCATGCATATCGGCATGATTACCCTGACCTTCCAGATCGCCGGGGCGATGCTGCAACCGGTAATCGGCATGATCACCGACCGTAGGCCGGCCCCCTATTCGCCGGTGGTCGGGATGATGTTCACCCTGTCCGGTCTGGTCAGCCTTGCCTACGCCCACAATTATGCAGTCATCCTTGTCTCAGTGGCGCTGATCGGTATCGGTTCGTCGATCTTTCACCCAGAGGCAACCCGGACCGCCCGCTATGCCTCCGGTGGTCGGCAGGGGCTGGCGCAAGGTATCTTTCAGGTCGGCGGCCAGGCCGGCGGCGCGCTTGGCCCGGTTTTCGCGGCGCTGATCGTCGTGCCGTGGGGGCAGCCGAGCCTGGCCTGGTTCGCGGCCGCCGCCCTTGCGGCGATGATGTTCCTGACATGGATCGGCAGCAAGCAGAACCAGTTGAGCGCCGGATTCGCCGCGCTGCAGGCCCGACGCAAGGCAGAGATCGAGCCGGTGCCGCATGCGCCGCTGACCATTGGCATCGGCCTTTTCGTCCTTACGTTCCTGATGTTCACCAAGAACATGTATGGGGAGAGTTTCCGCTCTTTCTATACCTTCTATCTGATCGAACGGTTCGGCCTGTCCATCTCCGCGGCGCAGATGATGCTGTTCTTCTTTCTGCTGGCGGCGGCCGCGGGCGTGCTGGTCGGCGGGATCGTGGGCGACCGGATCGGGCGTTACCGGATCATCTGGATCTCGGTGCTGGGGCCGCTGCCGCTTTCGCTGATCCTGCCCTATGCCGATCT
Source organism: uncultured Alphaproteobacteria bacterium (assembly GCA_963773525.1). Taxonomy (GTDB): domain Bacteria; phylum Pseudomonadota; class Alphaproteobacteria; order Rhizobiales; family Rhizobiaceae; genus Notoacmeibacter. Next base: position 369,874 of record CAVZBM010000004.1, read on the forward strand.
GTTCTGGACGGGCGTACTGACGATCATGATCAACCTGGTCATGGCCAGCGCCTTCGCCTCGATCCTGATCTATGCGATGGATCTTCTGCCCAACCGGATCGGGCTGATCGGCGGGTTGTTCTACGGGCTGAACTTCGGGCTTGCCGGTATTTCGGCGGCGGTGCTTGGTGTCCTGGCTGACAGCTACGGGATTGAAACGGTCTATCGGATCTGCGCGTTCCTGCCGCTTGCGGGTCTGATGGCCTGGTTCCTGCCACGTATCGATTGAGGTTCGGCCACCTGATTCCCCAGAACCGCAGGAGCGGGACACGCGCTGTGCGCGTATACGGCCTGTCGAGACTTGATCTGGTTAAATTTCGTGGACTGGGAGTGCATCATTGTATGGCTGATGCGCTTGAGATGCCAACTGATCAGCAATCTGGGAAAGGGCGGAGAGGCGCCGTCCAGACTTGTGCCAAAATGATCGATGGACCGGTTTGCAAAAGGTCCGGCTCGAGCTCCGTGATCACGTCCTGCAACGTGCTTTCGCCGAAATTGGTTAGGTACATCCACGCCGCAGTCCGTGTGCCGAGCTTGATCATCTGCACAAACGTTTGCTTGGACTTGTGCCTCCTCGTCTGCAGAGAGATCATTTTTGCTCAGGTTGACATATTCCTGCCCCTGCGTGAGGATGTTTCTAATCTTGGCGCGGGAGGTCTCAATGGGTCCGATTGCACGAGTTTTTGCCGTTGTTGGATTTATAATCTTGGCCATTTGCCCCTCCTATTCTCAGGAGGTTGTTTTCGTACCCAAAGGTGCTCAGTCCGCCTTTCATTTGGGGCAGGCTATGGGGAAGGGGCTTGCCGGCGCGATCGATGCTGCCGAGAAGTCCGCAATCGCAAAGCAAAATCTGAGCCAGTCGATTGCGGAGGCACGAGCACGATTCTGGGCCAATTACCCCGATGGCCGGGATAATGAGGAAGCCAATTCCGCCTTTGCAAAACTGCTGTTCGGCAAGGACCTGGCGTACCTGATTTATTATCTTCCCGAGGGACCTTATTCTCCTAGAGCTCGCCTTATCAAAAATCTAACAGGAGGCGACATTGACGGTGGTATCGATCCTGTCGTCGAGGAGAAGTACTTTTTCTGGGTTGAAGGCATTCGTGAAGCGCTGGGCGCGCGCAATCACTGGGGGAAAAAGACGGACCTTCTGGTCGCCTCTGCAGATGACCTGCTGAAGGCCTTTTCCCGATCGACAGTTCAGGCGCGCTACGATGAGTATAAGCTGGCGCGGGACCGTCGGGAATTCATCAAGATGGATCGCGGCGAGGATTTTGACGACCTGCTCGCCGCGTCGCGTCCTGCCCCGAGTACCAATTTGATCCGGTCCGGCTGCATGGATTATCGCTTTCATACGACCGTCCCGGAAGCGCAGGAATGCTATTACAACTACGGCGAGTTGCCAACGGGATATGTTCCATCCGTTGAACCCGACGCAGTAGACGGAAATGTACTGACCATTAATTATAATATCGATGCGAAACGCGACGGTGCTCTTAAGACGATGACCTTGCTGCAAAGGATGGGAGGGCATGAGCTCGGACCAAAATATTTTGATGGAAACAATGATTATCTTCGAGAGATAAGCGCCGATGTCGATCAATTGACCCGTTCTGGTGTCCACATCGTGGGATGTGCTTATGTGGACTCGTCAGCAAGCCAAGGTGCTCGTTACCTGACGTTTTGGTATCCCAAGGCACCGACGTCAGATTTTTTGCAAAAGATGAGAAATAAGGACCCTGATCACCCTATTTTGTGGGGATATAGAAATGCCGTTCTGTCGGCTGTGGAAAAATGTCCAGCTACTTTGATTGAAGCACGGAATTAGAAGTATATCGCAACGTTCTTGATCATATCGGGAGTATGGCTCATGGCAGACCGCGACGTATCTCGTTGGCCATTCTCTTCTCGAAGTGGATTGGGAGTGCCCGTTGTGACGGTTTTTTTGGGCGTTGCTGCGACCGTTCTTGTGTTGGTGCTGCTGAATTTCTGGAAACAAGCGGTCGCCGACAAGGCTTCCTCAGTCGCAATTGTCGCTTGTCGGGAAGCGTTAGACATCCCATTCGATCGCCTTGCTGGGGGCGAAGTGCTTGGAAGCTGTTTAACGGCGATCAAGGCGGCTCCATCGTCCGCGGACATACAAGCCTCGCTCGGGCGGGCATTCCTCAAAATGTCTGACAATGCGAAGGCGCTATCCTGGTTGCGCAAAGCGGGGGCCCAAAACCAGGCGCTAGCGCAAGTCAATCTCGGACATATGTATGCCAACGGCCTCGGCGTCACCAAGGATGCCGTTAAGGCAGTCGCATGGTATCGCAAATCGGCAAATCAAAACAACGCGCATGCCCAAGCTTATCTGGGATATATGTATGCTACAGGTCAAGGTGTCGCCACGGACGCTGCGGAGGCTATCGCGTGGTATCGCAAGTCCGCGGACCAAGGCAATGCCATGGCGCAAACCAATCTCGGCATTATATACGATACAGGACAAGGCGTCGCTACGAATGCTGCTGAGGCCGTCGTTTTATACCGAAAGGCCGCAGACCAAGGTAATGCTATAGCGCAAAACAATCTTGGAAACTTCTACGCAGACGGAAGAGGCGTCACCAAAAACGCTACCGAGGCCATCGCTTGGTACCGTAAGGCCGCAGACCAGGGTATTGCTTCCGCGCAAACCAATCTCGGAATTATGTACGCGAACGGTCAGGGCGTCGCGACGAACGCTACCGAGGCGGCCCTCTGGTACCGTAAGGCTGCCGATCAGGGCAATGTATCAGCGCAACTCAGTCTCGGAAATATGTACGCGAACGGTCAGGGTGTCGCCAAGAACGTTGCCGAGGCCGTTGCCTGGTACCGGAAGGCCGCCGATCAGGGGGACGCGTCCGCCCAGAACAGTCTCGGGAACATGTATCTGACGGGTCAGGGTGTCGCCAAGAGCGCTGTCGAAGCAGCTGTCTGGTACCGCAAAGCTGCCGATCAGGGTCACAAGATGGCGCAGGATAACCTTGCCCGGCTCGAGAGGAACCGCAATGACAGGCAACAAGCTCCGGGTGAGAAGCTGAGTTCGGGCGAAGCGTTGTTCTGGACGGCTGTCATCGGTATCGGCGCCGCCATTGTGCTGGGCGAGGGAGACGGGGGCAACTCCTCGAAGAGCAGTAGTACGGCCTCCCCACCGTCAACATTTGACCCTGTCCAGCATTGCCTGGACACGAACGGCTGGACGGGTGGTGCGGAGGGCTGCTTCTGACGAACAGCGTGCGCATTGCGCTACCTGCCATCAAACTTGTGGCGGTGGAATATGGAGAAGCAACATGCGGCTGATCATAGCAGGATTTGCTCTCCTTTTGAGCGGCAACCTACCCGTCGAAGCAAGCGAAACCTGGAGCCCGACCAGCACGACGGCGATTGCCATTACCGGCGAAATCTCCATCGATGGTAACCGTCTTACATTCGGCAATGGTGTGAGCATCTCGTTGAAGCCGGTAGGGGCCGACCGTCCTGGCGTCTATGTGATCGACCCTCCGCAGAACCCGGTCTTGATGAACGGCAACCGGCTCTGCGGGGAGGAAATGCCGACATTTCTGGTTCTCGCCCGCGCCGGCAACTCCCTCTACTTCAAGGCGTTCGACAGCCCTGAAGCTCCCGTCGCCTCGGCCGATCCACTCCCACAATCTGGCACCTGCGCCACCTATAACTTTGAGCGCGCCAGCGATCGTTCCGCCCGCGATGTTTCACCGGGGCAAAGCGGGCAGCCCACCAACATCAGGCAGGCGCAAGATGCTCTGAACGCCCTCGGCTACGATGCCGGACCGGCGGACGGCGTTATGGGGCGGCGGACGAAACAGGCGCTAAGTGCCTTTCAGCGCGATCGCGGCCTTCCAGTGACAGGCACGGCCGACCAACGGACACTCTCAGAGCTGGGCAGGGAAGGGCAGCCACAGGTCCCAGCTTTGATTGTCGCAAGGCCGGGAATCCGGTCGAGCGCGCAATCTGCGCGTCTCCCGTCCTCAGCCGGCTCGACGCGGAACTGGCAGCGGCGTACCAGAACCGCATCGCCAGCCTTTCCTCTCCATCCGCCGACGACGAACGCGCGCGCCAGCGGCAGTGGATTGAAGAGCGCGACCGCTGCGGAGCGGCACCGGCCTGTCTCGAAGGAGCCTATTCGGACCGTATTGCAGCCCTGACGGGGAGCGCCCGATCCGCTGCACCCGCCGCCGGGACGATCGGCTATGGTCTGACGAGCGAGTTACCGTCATTGCCCCTTGAACGCCGCAGTATTTCGCGCCTGTCAAAAACGGGTTTCGGCAGATCTCGGCTAGCCGCGCGATCCCGTTGCGCCCGTCGCAGACCTGCCAGCACCGGCCCCGCGCTGTGCGGACGCCGCGGCTGTTGAGCGCCTCGGCAATGCCCCGATAACCGGTGATGCCGGAGCGTTGCAGCGTCTCGATGAGTGGAAGGGCCGAAGCGGCAAACCGATCGGCCTCGGCGATGGCAACGGCATGGCCGAGCGATGCCGCCTCGGCGGGGTTCCATGGATTGCCCAGTTTCCGGCCGGTGGCCTTGCGAGAGGCGAGGGCGGCCTTTGTTCGCTCCGAGACCAGGCCCGTTCCTTTTCGGCGAGCGCTGCAGGAGGTGCAGCATCAACGGATCGGCACGCGATGCGCTATCAGGTCGGAGATGAAGGCGACGTCGCGCGACAGCCGGTCGAGCATGGCGGGCAACTCGCGCGCCAACGGTTTGCACCTCTGGTGGAGACCGTAACGTCGAAGGACGGAGACTCCTCGGTTAGTCATCGTTGGTCGAGAAATGGTTGATTTCCAAATTGCCGCTGGTGGCGGTGCCGAGGTGTCTCTAGCCTGTCCCGAAGGGGAGGCATGCGAAAGCCGTGATCGCTTGTGCAAGGAGTCGGCGCCTAACCCTCGATGACAGGACCAAGGGGAGAGCCGATATGGAAGAGAACCGCGTCGCGAAGATCTACGAGGAGGTCGTCGCAGCCATCAAGGACGTGGTGAACGCCGAAGAGATCACGGAAGATGAATTGAAGGTCGCCGGCGAATTCCTCAACGAGATGGGGAAGGCCGAGCTGTTCACCAACATGCTCAACGTCGCATTTTCGATGACGGTGGTGGAGCGCCGCCGCAGGGGCGAGCACGGCACCCGCTCCAATCTGGAAGGTCCCTATTATTTCGCCGGCTCGCCGGTGCGCGATGACGGGCTCCTGATCGACAAGCAACCGGGCGCCAATGCTAATTTTCTGGAATGGACCGGAAAGCTTCTCGATGCCGAAACGGGCAAGCCCCTCACCGAGGGCGAAATCGACATCTGGCAAGCTAACGAGAATGGCGATTATGACAATGATGGATCGCATCTCCGGGGTGTGATCAAGCCAGATCCGGATGGCCGGTTTCAGGTCCGCACGGTCGTGCCGGTCGACTATTCCGAGCACGGAGACGACCCCATCGGCCGGCTATTCGAGGTCATGGGGCGGGGTAGCCGACGCGCCGCCCATCTTCATGTCAAGGCGCGCGCGCCCGGTTATCGTCCGCTGACGACACAGCTTTTCGTGCCTTGGTCGGACCATCTTCACAAGGACTATGTGGAAGGTGCGGTGATGCCGGATCTGATCCTCGATCTGAAAGAGGCGCCCTCTGACGACGACCGCAAATCATTCGTGACCCATTACGATATCACCCTGCAAAGGGTCCCGGCGTGAATCTGCGCGATCGTATCGGGGATGACAGCATCCTGCTCGCTCCGGGAGTGGCCGATCCTTTCGCCGCGCTGCTGGTGCAGCACCTCGGCTTCGAGGCGGCCTATCTCGGCGGCAACGCTCTTGGGCTCGCCCTCGGCAAGGGGCAGCCCTTTGTCGATCGGCGCGAGGTCGTCGAGGCCGTGGGACGGATCACAGGCGCTGTCGATATTCCACTGATCGTGGATGCGGCCACGGGATTTGGCGATCCTGCCCACGCATTTGTGGCGGTGCGGGAGATCGAATCCGCCGGCGCCGCAGCGGTTCACATCGACGACCAGATCTTTCCGAAGCGCGCTCACTATCACCGCGGCGTGACACAATTGGCCGATCCCGACGAAGTCGCTGCCAGGCTCGATCAGGCGGTCCAGGCGCGCCGCTCCTCCGATTGCATGATCATTGCCCGCTCCGACGTGCTGCGCGTCGACAAGCCGCTGGAGCAACATCTTCCGCGGCTGCGGAAGTACGCAGACATCGGCATCGACGGGCTGCTCGTTCTCGGCAGCACGATCGAGGACGCGCGGCTGTTGCGGCGCGAGTTCCCCCGCCTCACGCTTCTCTGGACGGCCACGCTAGCCGGCAGCTCGGCGGATCGAGCAGAACTGGAAGCCTCCGATTTTGGTGTGGCGCTCTATCCTTTCCACGGCGTCGGCGCCGTCACTGCCGCGCTGCGCGACGTCTGGACCACGCTCAAGGAAACTGGGCGGCCGGGCGCGTTCTCGCATCCGCCGAAGGAACTGGTCGAATTCGGCCTTGATCTGGTTGGCATGAATCGCGCCTGGGACATCGAGGAGCGTACTCTCGGACCCTTTCACGGTCGCCGGCCCTGAAGGCTCCGACGGCGCTGAAGCCGCGACGATCGCGGCGCTGCCAAGCGAACCGACACCCGCGCGGCGCCAGCTGCAAGCGGCTTCATTGTCGTGTCCAAGGCCGCATTCGGAATAGGTTTCGACGATCAAAACAGTACGTTTCCGACTGACGGCTTTTGGCCTCCCGCTCTTCGTACTACCCCTTTTCCGCAATCGAACGATCCTCGCGCGGACAGATTCCATCACATCCATCCACGCTTGAGTTCCTGGGGGAGCAGCGATGAAGTTGGAAATGGCTCCGCGGGCGGTGACCGAGAGAAGCGCCATTCGCGTCTTGCTCGAGCCGCACTCCGTCGCCGTGGTGGGCGCGTCGCCGGATACCGCCAAACCGGGCGGCCGTTTCCTCGCCTTTCTGCATAAATATGGGTTCGGCGGCGAGGTCTTCGCCGTCAATCCCAAATATGCCGGAACGCTGGACGGCTACTATGCCAGCCTGTCGGATCTGCCCCGGCCGGTCGATCTTGCGGCGCTGCTCATACCCGCACCGTTGGCCGCCGACTATCTTCGTCATGCGGCCCAAGCAGGGGTTCGGGCGGTCATGGTTCTCGCCAGCGGTTTCGCTGAAGCAGGAGGCGAGGGCGAGGCGCGGCAGGAAGCCCTTGCCGAAGTTGCCCGTGAGACCGGGGTCGCTCTGCTCGGGCCGAACTGCCTCGGCCTCACCAACATGGATTGCGGTCTTGTCGCCTCCTTCAGCAATGCGTTCGAGGGAGAACGCACGTTCGGTCGCGGCGCGATTTCCTTTGTCAGCCAGAGCGGTGCGATGGGCGCGGCGCTGTTCGTACAGGCCCAATCGGAAGGGATCGGTGTCAGCCGTTTCATCAGCACCGGCAACGAGGCGGCGCTGGAATTTACGGACTTCGTTGAAAGCCTGACCGACGATCCGAAGGTGACGACGATCCTTGGCTATATCGAGGCTTTGCGCGATGGGCGTCGCTTCGTCGAAGCCGCTTCCGCGGTGCGCGCCAGGGGAAAGACCCTCGCCGTGATGAAGGTCGGCAAGTCCGACGCCGGCGCCAGCGCCGCCCAGTCTCACACCGGCGCGATCGTCAGTTCGTCGGCGGTCTACGAGGCCGCGTTTCGCCGCGCCGGCGTCCTGGAGGCGCGAAACGTGCAGGAACTGCTCGACCTCGCCGTTGCCCTTCCCCCCAAGATCCCGGCGCGCGGCAATCGCGTCGGGATCGTCAGTTCGTCCGGCGGCGCCGCCGTCATCATGGCCGATGCCTGCGCCCTTAACGGGCTGATCGTGCCCCGCTTCGCTGACTCGACGATCGACAGGCTCGGTGCCATGTCCTCGCAGCTTGGAGGCCTTGAAAATCCCATCGACTACGGCCCAGCCTATGCCGATCCGGACGCGATCGAAGCCTGCGTGCAGGCCGCGGCCGATGATCCGGGGATTGATGTGGTGCTCTATTTCATCGCGCTCTCGCCCGCACTGCAGTCGATGATCGAGCCGCGTCTGGCTCGCGTGCAGAGCCGGTCCGGCAAGCCCGTCATCGCCGTCTGGATGACGGGTCCCGACGGCGCGGTGCGCGGCCTGCGGGATCAGGACGTCACGGCCTATGCCGATATCGAGCGCGCCGTGCGCGTCGCCACCCATCTCGTTGAGCACGGCCGCTTTGCGCCGCCGGGTGATTCAGCGCCGATAAACCTTGAGAGACGCAAGGCGACGCAGGCAACCCTAGCAAGAGCCGCCCACGAGGGCCGGGCGACACTGAACGAGCGCGAGACGAAGGACCTTCTCGCTTCCTATGGGCTGCCTGTCACCCGCGACGTCGTCGTCACCAGCGCCGAGGAGGCGGAAGCGGCCGTCCGCGCCCTCGACGGCCCCGCCGTCCTGAAGGCAGAGGCGGATGATCTTCTGCACAAATCCGATGCCGACGCTGTGCGTCTCGGCGTCACCGTCGAAAGCGCCGGACGCGACTTTGCCGCTGTGGTGGAAGGTGCCTCGAGCCATCTTGGCCGTTCGATTGGGACGGCAGTGGTTCAGCCGCTGATCACGCCTGGCCTGGAGATGCTGATCGGTCTCAAGAGCGACAGCCAGTTCGGACCGACCATCAGCGTCGGACTTGGCGGTGTCATGACGGAAATCCTCGCTGATGTCGCCACGGAACTCGTTCCGGTGGATCGGGCGACGGCCGCTTCAATGCTGGACCGGCTTGCCGGCGCACGGCTCCTGGACGCTTTCCGGGGGCGCCCTGCGCTCGATCGAAGCGCGCTGACCGATGCTATCGTCGCGCTCAGCACCTTTGCGCTCGATGCTGGCGCGTCGATCGAGGAACTCGATCTCAATCCCGTAATCCTTCACCCGGCCGGAGAGGGCTGCGTCGTCGTGGACGGCGCTGCGGTGCTCTCTGCGCGAGCAGCGAAGCAGAACCATGACTCGATTCATTCTACGAGCCCAACTCCGCCGCCATAGTCGGCCTCGGCACCAAGATCGTCTCTCAGCAGGACGAGAGGATCACCTCGCTGCAATTGCAGCTGAAGGCCTGCATCGAGGCGATCGGCAATGCCGGTCTCGACCGCCATCAGATCGGCGGCGTCTTCACCTGCCGCGCACCGATGGGCTTCACCGCGCTCGAATGGAACATGCGCATCGTCCAGGAACTGAAGATCGCGCCGAAATTCACCACCGAATGCACCACCCATGGCGCCGGAACGCTGGCGACCATGATCTACGCCGCACTGGCGGTCCGCTCCGGCGCAATCGACTACGCGCTTTGCTGCAGCGGGTGCACCGGTCCGCGCTGGACCGACATCGTGAAGGTCAATGCGGGGGTCGAGGCGGATCTGCAGTTCGAGGCGCCCTACGGACCGACAACTCCATCCCTCTACGCCCAATGGGCCCGCCGCTATATGCATGAGTTCGATGTGACGCCCGAGGACCTTGCGCTTGTCGCGGTGGAGAACCGCAAATGGGCCGTCGACCATCCGGATTCGGCGATGGGTCCGAAGGGTCTCATCACCGTGGAGGACGTGCTGGCGTCGCCCATGATCGCATCGCCGATCCGCATGCTCGACAGCAGTTCCTGGTTCAGGGGAGGGTTCGGGACCGCCGTCGTCATCACTCGCGCCGATCTCGCCGACAAGGCGTCCGAGCCGATCTACATGACCGGTTTCGGACAGTGCGCCACCCATGAATGGCTGACCGAGCGCATGTCGTTCAGCGGCGTCGAACCCGCGCCGACCCCCAATCTGACGACAACCGGAGCCAAGGTGGCGGCCGCCGACGCCTACGCCATGGCAGGGCTCGAGGCTGATGACATGGATTTGGTTGAAACCTCCGTGCCCTTCACCTTCGCCAACATGATGGCGCTCGAGGACCTCGGCTTTTGCGGCAAGGGAGAGGGTAAGGACTTCGTTCGCGGCGGAGGGATCGACTACGATGGCGGTCTGCCCTTCAACACCAATGGCGGCTATCTGAGCTTTGGCCAGGCGCCTCACGGGATGCATATGGCGGTCGAGGCCATCGAGCAGCTTCGGGGCCGGGCACGGGGACGCCAGGTGGACGATCCCAAATTCGCGCTTGCCCATTTTCACGGCGGTCCGCTTGCGGCGCACTGTGCCGTTATCTTCAGCAATGAGAGGTGAGAGATGAAGAACGTCGACTGGGCTAATGGCATGCCTCTCATGGTTGGTCCGATTCAGATCGGCCATGCGGAACCCTCACCGGAGACCATCGGTTATTGGGACGGCATTCGACGCCCTTTCGGCGTACCTCCTAGCCGGCGGCCGCTGAGGAACCCCCCCAACCGCACCCACGAAGCACACGCCCCGCGCAGGAGCCCGACCGGACGGAAGGGCAGCGCACGAGAACGGCGACGACGCCACAAGCCTCGTCGCTCGGCGGGTTCGATTCCCGCCGGGGGCACCGCCACCAAACAACCCCTTGAGGAGGGAAAATGACGAAGACCAACATCGTCGAACGCATCCAGAAGCTGATGGCGCTCGCCGACAAGGCGGGCACGCCCGAGGAGGCGGAGGCCGCGTTCGCCAAGGCGCAGGAGCTCATGATCAAACACGCCATCAACGAGGCGAACCTGCGCGAGGCCGGCCACGAAGTCAAGTCGGAGCCGATCGTGACGAAGTACGTCACGCTCAAGCACCGCGACGAGATTCGGTCGTCGAAGCTGTTGCTCTACATGCGCGTCGCCGAGGCGAACCAGTGCAACATGCTCGCTGGCCACGACTACGTCGTGATCGTCGGCCACGAGTCCGCGACCGAGTTCGTCGAGCTGCTCGTCGCCAACATCCTCATCCAGTACGCGGGCGAGCGCACCAAGGCGTGGAAGGCCTACCAGGCCCGCTTCGCCGGCAACCCGCCCGAGTCCCGGTTCAAGTGGGTCAACGGCTTCTCGTGGGGCTACGCGGCCCGCATCGGCGAGCGGATCAAGGAGACCACGCGGACGTCGTCCAAGGGCGGCGAGCTCGTCCTGGTCGGCCGCAAGTCCGAGGTCGACGAGTGGATGTCCCAGAACATGACGGTGGGCAAGGGTCGGGCCATGCGGAACCGCTCGTCGTGGGCGTCGCGCAACATGGGCGCCGAGGCCGCCAACCGCGCCGACATCTCGGGCGGCCGCAACAACGTCAAGACCCGCTCGAACCGCTCGCTGGGGAGGTGAGTCCCATGCTGCTCAACATCCTCGCCGCGCTTCTCGTCGCCTACATGTTCCTGGCCGCGCTCGCGTTGCCGGCCGTGTGCGCGGTGCTGTGGTTGGTGCTGCGGAACGAGCGACAGGGTCGTCACACCAGCCCGAGGGGGCGGTGAACTGGACCGGATAATCGCAGGTCAGGTGGCGTGTGAAGCCACCTAAGAAAGTGGTATAGACAGCGGCTTTTGCCCACTGACACAGCACCCTCGTACTGGTAACTTAGATGGTGTAAGGCAATCAAGGTTACTACTGGCTAGGGAATGAACCACATGACGACCACGACCACCACCACCACCCGGATTCACCACCACCTGCACAGTGACCTGGCCGAAGCGGTGTTCGAGCACCTGTTCTCGGACCACACATTCCACAGCTTCGAGGCCATGACCCACGTGGCGTTCGCAATCCTCCTGGTCGTCGTCGTCAGCCTGGTCCTCGCGGTGGCCCACAAGGTGGTCGACTGACATGGTCATCCACGACGCAGCCTTCACACTCCCCGTCCTGTGCGTGGCGCTCATCGTCGTCATCGTCTGTGGCGTCCTGTACGTCCGCGAGGCCCTCGGCAACGGACATGACCAAGAAAGGAACGACTGACATGCCGAACTATGACTACGACTACACGCACTGCCCGGTCACCTGCTGGAAGGGCGACCCCGACCACCCGATGGCCGCGAACGCCGCGTGCAAGTACCGCGAAGGACACGGTGGGCTGCACCTCGACAAGAACGGCAATCACTTCGATGACGACGGCGTCGTCATCACCATCCGCAACGACCGCCGACCGCACTTGCACATGGCGTGAGTCGGCTCAACCCAAAGAAAGAAGGAATCATGACCACTACGCGCTACGCCGTGATCCGCGGCCGGGCCGACAAGCTCGAGGCGATCCGCCGTTACCTGCCGTCCAACTACAGCGCCGAGGCGACAGGCGATGACGTCTGGATCACCGGCACAGACAACCGAGGTTGGACCCTCGACGGGTACGTGATCCCGCGACTGGCCTCCGGGTGGTACCGGGCCGAGGAGGTGACGTGATGCCGACACAAGGCCTGCCGGACTTCCCCAAGAAGCGTTCGCTCGAGCGCAAGGCCGCCCGCTACGCGCGCCTCGCCGAGGCGCACCGCCGCGGCGAGCACGACGCTCCCGTCCGCGGCTGCAAGTGGTGTCGGGTGGCACCGCCCCGCGCGTCAGGGGGCGCCGACCCCACCCGGACCGGCGCCCCCGCGCCTCGACCCCCGAGGGGGGAGCGATGAATAACATTGGTGTGTCAAAGGAAACGCGGGCAAATAAAAAGGTCCGCGACCGCGGCCGGCCGGGTTCCCGTAACATGATGGGCATGGCTGCCTCAAAGTTCCTCACCATGCAGGACATCGCCGACCGCATCGGGATCGGCTACCGGTCCCTGCGCAACTACCACCAGGTCGCCGAGCGACGCCGCCGGGACGACGCCTCGCGGCCGGGCGACATGCCGCCGCCCGACGAGGTGTTCGGCAGGACGCCCGTGTGGCGGGAGGCCACCGTCGAACGGTGGATCAAGCGACGCCCCGGCAAGGGCGTCGGCGGCGGGCGACCGCCGCGCAACACGCGCGCCTGACACGGGCCCCACAAGCTCGCCGTGGGCCCGTTCGGCGCGCCCCGAAGGGGAGGGCCCCCGGACGGGGGTCACGGACGCCGCGCGGGCTCGGGTGGGGGTGGGGGCGGGTCCGGCGTCGGGTTGAGGTGGGGGCACTCGCACGCGCCGGCGTGACAGTTCCGGCACTCGTCCCAGACGCACGCCAGGCACATGTGGACGGAGCTCATGGGGGTCAGTTGTCGTCGGGGCGCGCGGGCGGCCACGGGACCGTCGCGCCGGCGCGGTCGACGCATCGGGATCGGCGGGGGTGGATGGTGTAGCGGCAGCGAACACAGACACGCCAGTCGCAGCGGGGGCCCGGACAATGCGCTTTCGTAAGGGCACCGCAATACGGGCAGTCCATGACGCGCACCCCTCTCAGTCCAGCCAGACCTTGTACTCGGCGGTCACCCGGCCCGCCTCGGGGTCGATGAAGTGCAGCCGTTGCGACGGGACCGCGGAGCTCGCCATATGGATGCCGGCGTAGCGGTTGTCGGACTCGGTCGAGCCGGTCTGGTACACCGAACCCAGGCCATTCGGCAACGCCCACGCGTTGTGGGTGTGGTAGTGCCCGACGTACGCGTCGCGGAAGTGCCAGCCGAACGAGCCCGACTCCAACGGGCGACGTGGTTCACGATCGTCATGGGCGACGCGTAGCCGTTGCGGCCTATCTCGTCGCCGTGCAGCAGGATCGCCCGGTAGTTGCCGACCTGGACGCGTTGCACGTCCTCGGGGCAGTCCTCCCAGGTGACGCGCGGCTCGTCGGCCAACACGTGGCGGGCGAGCTCGTAGATCATCCGGTCCGCGTTGTCGTTGCGGGGGACCGCGGCGCGCTTCGAGCCGAGCCGGCCGTGGTTGCCCCACTCGGCGATGACGTGGACGTCGTCGAAGGTGGCGCACAGGCGGCGGACGACGTCGGCCAGGAGCATCGCCACGGTGACGTACTGCTCGAACAGGGTCGCGTCGATCTCGTACGGCTGGGTCGGGAAGTTGAACAGGCCCTCGATCATGTCGCCGCCCAACATGACGGTCGCCGCCGGCACCGGATGGTGGGAGCGTTGGACCTCGGCGATGCGCTCCACCCGGTCGACGTAGCGCATGACACGTTGCCGCATCACGGTGGAGTCGTAGGTGGTGGTGCGTTTGGCGCCCTGCCAGTCGGTCATGTGCAGGAGGGCGTGCTCACGGTCGCGGTCGGGCGCGTGGTCCGTTGCGCATGACCGGGTGCGGCGGACGACGGGCCGGAGCGGCCCGTGCGACATGACCGCCTCGTGGCACGCCTCGACGGTGACCAGGGCGAGCTCGTCGCGCTTCGCCTTCGCCCGGGCGAGCTGCCCCTGGGTGCGGCGCAGGGCGGCGCGGAGCTCGGCGACCTCGTTGGCGTGGTCCTCGGCGGCGGCGGCGTCCTCGAGCCCGCTCACGGCCGGTTCTCGCGTCCGCACGCGCACTCGCCGCGCATGTGGTGGGTGATGTTGTTGGACGAGTAGGCGACGCCGATGCGGCCGAGGATGCGCGACACCGACGCGGCCGAGCGGGTGCCCGTGCGGACCTCCTCAAGGAGGGCGTCGAACGCGGCGCGGTCCTCGTCGTCGAACGCGTCGCGTATCCTGCGGATGCCACAGATGGGGCCCTTGCCGTGGGGTTGCTCCGCGGCGATCGCGTCGCCGAGGCGGCTCATCGGCCGTCGTCCCTCTCCTCGGCCGCCTTGCGCGCTCGGGCGCGTTCCGCCTCGCCGAGGCCGCGGAAGGCGATGACGCCGATGACGCCGGTCAGGGCGAGCACGAGGAACACTTCCCCGAGGGTGATCAGGACCAGGTTGGCGAACGTCACAAGACCTCCTGAGCGGTGGGCAGCTCGAGGCGTCGCACCTCGAGCCACACGGCGGGTTTCCTGTCTGCCGCGGGCGGGTGTATCCGCGGCTTGGACCAGTCGACGTACGGGTCGCAGTCGTCGGGGACGACGCCCGCGGCGACGAGGCCGTCGATGCACGGCTTCAGGGTCGCGACGAGGTTGTCCGCGTCACGCCTGCGGACCGCGGCCGGTTGGTAGTGCAACCGGACGTGGATCGCCGGCTGGCCCCGGGGGATGTTGGCGCGGGCGAGCCACGCGACCGCGGTCTTGACCTCGGCGGCCAACGCGGAGCGGGCCGCCCTCGCGCCGGGCGTCTGGCCGCGGTCGTTGAGCGACAGGGGTGGCCTGTCGTACGGCAGGTCCAGCCGCCACATGGTCAGTCGTCCCACACGACGCGGGTCGCGCCGCCGTGCCCGTGGATCGCCTCGACCGAAGCGACGTCGTCCCACACGACCGTGGACCGGTGGTCGCCGACGACCCACCGGACGACGCACGTGCCGTCGACGAACTCGACACCCTCGGCGACCACGCCAGTGCCGGACACGCCGGTCGCGTCAACGTCACGATGCAGGTGGAACCGGGCGCTCACGTGAAGCACCAGCCGGTGTCGCACGATCCGTCGCCGTCGAACAGCACGTCCTGGTCGGCGTCGACGGCCTCGCGCAACGGGATCATGGCCGACGACAGCCACACCGGGTAGGAGTCGGTGCGCTTCGCGTTGATCGTGTCCTCCAACGCGGCCGCATTCTCGAACAGATCTGGTTCGTTGCGGCGCATGTCGGCCCACGTCTCCATGGAGTGGAACGGGCAGAAGTAGCAGGACGACTTCGGAGGGACCGGCAGGCCGGCGTCGGCAATGACCCCCATGCAGTCGTCGCGGCGCAACTTCAGGCCCGTGTCCTCACCGACGCCGATGAGCGGGTACACGATGCGTTCCCACGCGATCGTCGTACGCCCGTTCGCGCGCTGAATCTCGTCGAGGCTGATGCCGATGGCGACGGTCGCCGGGTCCTCCGCGGTCGCGCCGTGCTCCTTCAGCCAGCGGGCGATCACGTTGACCTTGAAGTCTTCCGTGCAGGTCCGGTTCCCGGGCGCGCCGCTGGGCATCCTGGCGGGGATGCCCACCGAACGGCGTTCGGGGTCGACGAGGTTCTGGTAGAGCGTCCGCGTCTCACCGGACCGGACCATCCGGCGCTGCAGCATGTGGCAGCTCGATGCCGCGCTCCTCCGCGTACGGGATCGCGACCTCGCGGACGTACTTGAGGGTGGCGGGGTGTTCGGAATCCTCGCCGACGTTCGCCATCAGGAACAGGTCGAAGTCGATGCGGCCCTGCGCCGCCAACACCAGCAGCGACGTCGACTGGACCCCGCCGCCGTACGACACACACCGCAGGCTCATCGGTCGACCCACGCGTGCATCGACTGGCGCTTCTCCGGCACCCAGTCGCCGACGACGAGCTGGCCGTCCTTGACGCGGTCGATGCGGGTCCACCGGACCGCCCGGCAGCCGCACAAGCCGCGCCGGCCGTACGCAGTGACCACATCGTCGATGCGTTGGCTGCACGTCGGGCACAGGTGTGGGTCGTCCTTGCGGACGCCCGTGGGTATGGCCCTCATGACGTATCCAGAGAACAAGGAGCCGATACGCAGGGTCACGGCATGGCCCACAAGATCAGCAAGCCCACGCAGAACGCGATGATGATGACGAGGCCGACGCTCATCGACGACCGCCACGCTTCGGTTGCGGCGGCGGTTTCCGGTCACCACCGACCGGCTTCAGGGACCGCAGGATGCCGCCACCCAACAGGACCTTCTGCACCGGCGACAGGGCCACGCCCCTCGCCCCGCGACCCGTCTCGCCCGCGTCACGGCGCGCCCGGTTGCGGTCGCGCTTCACCTCGCGGTTCGGGTGCTTGTCGAGCTTCCCCATCTCAGAACCGGTCCAGGCGCTTCTTGATCCAGCGGTTGCCCAGGAACATGAACGACGCCCCGAACATGAGCGCGAACGCCCACGCGACCATGGCGGCCGCCAGGCCCGCCCACAACGGCGCGGTCACCCACACCCACGACCAGGCGATGACGCCGACGAGCTTGAGGACCAGGAACAGGATGAACAACAGGACGGGCAAGGACATGACTCTCCTACGGGGTGGGGGTTGGGTGGGTGCGACGAGGAAAGGCCGCCAGTCCCGGATGACGACGGCGAGCTAGGCCCCCCGGCCGACGCGGTCGCTTGTGTCCTGTCGCTGACGGACGCGGGGGGACGAGAAGGGGTCAGGCGCAGCCCAGCCGTTGCGGCGGCCAGGGCGTCGGCGGTCCGCGTCATATGTGGCGCGGACCGATTCTCACCCGGAAAGCAAACCGGGTGGGAAGGGTGGGGGGAAGGTCAGAACAAGGGCCGGTCAGCGGACCAACCGAGCACTCGCGGCAAGTTGGCGTCGACGCCGAAAGTGAGGATCGTGCCGTCGACTGAGTCACACCCGATCGCGTCGGCGTAACGCCATCGGCGGGCGGTGTTCACCCGCCCCATGTGGACGCGTTTGCCGCGTGACCGCGCCTCAGTGACCAGCTCCCGCGCGTGCGGCCCGAGCTTCCAGTCGGTCGAGCCGCCCAGGAACAACACGTCGAACGCGTCCCACGGCACCGTCAGGCGTTCCAGGCCGTCCTGCGCGACCAACGCTGCGGGGTAACCCAACGCCCGGATGCGCGGCAGCCACGGCAGTGACCGCGCCAACGTCATTTCGGCGTCCCCGACGACGTCTGGTGCGGTCGCGAACCAACACCGGTCGGCGAACGCCGCGCGGCCCTCGAGCCACGAGAACCATGCCTCGTCGCCCGGGTAACCCTTCCCGAAGCACCCGTTGTCGGCGCACCACTCGGCGCCACCATCGAGCGCAACTGACACCTGATGGCGCTTCCTCTGCGTAGGCGTGTCGATCACACCCAAGTCGCCCGCAACCATGCGGGCGATCACCTCAGGGCCGCACGGGTTGGCGAAGAACAGCAACGGTCCGCCGCGCCGTGACCAAGGCGACGACCGCCAACGTGATCATGAGTTTCCCCGTCATTTGGCCAGGCACGCTGCCCCACACGGGGAACCCAGCGACCCACAAGAACACCACCGTGTCAAGGAACGCGCCAACCACGTTCGATGAGACAGCCGCGCGCACGTAACCGCGCTCACGCAACGGCGTATAGACCGTCATGTCAGCCGACTCGGACACCGCGAACGCCGCAGCTGATGCCAACGCGATCGCCGGTGCCGCGACGAGGAACGACACCGCCGCGCCAACGCCGATCACAGCCAACACCCAACGTCGGCCAACCGCGTCCTGCACCAAGTCACGCAACACGAACATCAAGCCAGCCGTGTACGTCCCTGCCGTCGCCGCCAGGCCGAACCCGACCGGCACCATCCCGAACGATGATGTCAACCAGTTCGCCACAGCGATACACGCCACGAACGCGACTGCGGGCACAAGGGCACGCAACATGAGGGGAACCTCCAGTGAGTGGGGGAAGGAGGAACAGGTAATGGCTCGAGCGGCGACCGGACGGAAAGGCCGCTCGGGGCGGCGATGAGGTTGCGTGCGGTGCGACTCGAGCCAGCTCTGGAGGGCGCGCAGCGGCGGGGAGCCCACCGCCGCCGCGCACCAGCACCGCGACGGGGAATCGAACCCCGCAAGGCCGGTTTTGGAGGCCAGCCCGCGCGCGCAGCGCCCGCGGCAAAAACTCGAGACCGCCCGGGGAACCCAGAAGGGGGAGGGTTCGGACCTGCCATCCCGCTAGAAGGGGAGGGTTCCGAGGGCCCGGCGGCGGCCGGCCAGGATGCGCGAACGCGCCCCACCCAACTGGCGGTGGAACTCGCTCGAGAACGTCCACCACCACATGCGGTAGTCGCGCAGCGACCGGTCGACGTCCACCGTCGGCGTGAACCAGCCGCCCGACACCGCGTCGAACTGGTACGGCTTCACGTAGAACCGCATGTCCGCCGGCGCCAGGTCCAACAACGCCTGCCCCGCCGCCGCGTGATCCGGGTGCCCCCCCGGGTACGCCATCTCGAACGGGTACTGCGCCTTGAACGACCCCGACGGGAACGCCGCCACCCACGGCGACTCCAACCGGACCGCGTCGGCCACCGTCAACATGCCGTCCACCGCGCGGCCCTCCGGGATCACCGGCTCCGCGCCCAAGTCCGACGTCGCCGCCCGGAACAACGCGTCGCGGACCGACGTGCACTCCGCGCGCGACAACGGCGGACACCCACCCGACGACGAGCCGTCCGTCAACAGCACCACGACCACCCGGCGACCCGCCGCCACATGACGCGCGATCGACGCGCCCATCGTGATCGTCTCGTCGTCCTGGTGGGCCACGAAGAACACCGCCGGGTCATCGCCAGTCGAGGTGGCCCGAGGGACCACCGAAGTCGAGCCAGCCGCCGGGGACAACGCCCACAACACCGCAGCGAACATCGCCAGCCATGCCACAGCCAACACAACCGCCAACCACGGTCGATCAAGGACTCGACGCATGAGGGAACCTCCACTCGGTTGCTAACAGTCCGTTAGCAACCGCCGCTAACACCGAGTTAGCAGCCCTCATGCTAACTACGAGCTAGCGGGACGCCCAAATAGGGCGGATTGGGGCAAACTAGAGGGGCAGAACGCCCCCATATGTCCAACTTAGGGGGTTTCACGACCCCCAAGACAAAAAGTTGAAACCACAACGCGGACATTTCGCCTTAGGGGCGTTGGTCGTCGGCGGTTGCGCGGAGTCGTTGACCCCTTCCCCTGGGGGGTTGGTCCGAGTTTGTCTGTGTTTGCGGCTGGAAGTTTTGCTAACTCCGCGCTAACTTTCCTGGTCTGCTAACTCGTTGTTAGCAACGCGTTGCTCATCGTCGCTAACTGTTGTTAGCGACTCGCTTGACGTTTCGCTCGTGTTTGGTGGCTGGTGGTGTGGGGTTGGGTGTGGGTTGGGTGTGGGTTGGGTGTGGGTTGGGGTGGGCGTGGGTGGCTACCGGTGGTGCGTCCCGTGTGTCGCCCGTCGCTTTGCGGGTGTGACTCGAGTGTGTTGTTCGGGTTGTTCGTCGTGAGCTTGTGTGTGTTCGCCGTGTTCAGTGTTCGTATGGTCGTGCGTGGCCGTTGTCGATCATGAGTTGGGCGAGGTCGCGTCCGTCTGCGAGTGTGACTTGGGCGAGCATGCGTCCGAAGTTGTCGAGCTCGTCGCTTGGCTCGAACTGGATGCTGTTGAGGTAGATGGCGTCGTGGGTGTCGGCGAGGGTTCGGGCGTGGGTGGTGGCGCGGTTGCCGGCGGCTGGGGTGGCGTGCGCGTGTTGACCTCGGGGGCGTTGTACCCGGCGGCCCTGAGGTGGGTCTTGTAGTGGACGTGGCATCCCATGTCGACGAGGGCGGCGAAGGTGTCGCCGTCGTGCCAGGCGGTGGTGTTGGGGCCGGCGTCTGGGTCCCAGGGGATGAGGGTGGCGCGGTAGCCTT
>CAVZBM010000005.1:0-517008 GCA_963773525.1 uncultured Alphaproteobacteria bacterium
TGCCATTTACAGCGACCTGTAGGCCGGAATTGGCATTGACGGTGCCGCCGTCGGCAATGGTGAGCGCGCCGGCGCCGTCGTTCCGACATAGACGCTGTACGTGTTCCTCCAAATCGATCCCGCGCCGCCTCACGGTCACCGTGCCGGTGGAATCGTCATTCATCCCGATATAGCGATACCAACTGTCCACCACGCCGCCAGCGGCGATGTCGAGCGTGGCGGCGCCGAAAAAGCCGGCAGCGAAGGTGGATGTTGTAAAGATGATCCGTCGCCACTCACCGTCATCGCGCCGGTTGAGCCGGCATAGTAGCCTATCGCGCCATAGGAACTGCTGACCGTCCCACCATCGCTGATTGTGAACGTGCCGGTGCCGGAGTCGCCGATGGAGATGTGGGCATAACTCGCCCAATTTGAGCCCTTGCCGCTCACCGTGACCGTGCCATCGCTGCCCGTGGTGCTGCCGATGATTTCCTCAGTGCTGACAAGCTTACCGGTGATGGAGAGCGTGCCGTCATCGACATCGATGTTGCCGGTGAAGCCGGAGCTGTCGCCGCTGAGGGTCAGCGTGCCGTAATCGCTCTTCGTCAGCGAGCCGCTGCCGGTCAGGCTGCTGGCGATCGTCGCGCTGTAGGCCGCGCCCGCCGTCGTGCCGTCGCCGACGCGGATCGTGTTGGCGCCGTCGATCCCGATGGCGTCGCCGACGACGCTGTAGCCGTCGACCGCGAACTGCATGCCGTTCTGCGACGATGATGTCGCCGACACTGGCGTCGACCGTCACCACGCCGGCGGCGCCCGCGAAGATCAGCAGGTCGGACGAATTGTAGACATCGTTGACGCTGCCGTCCGAGATCGTCCAGTTGGTGGTGGCTCGCATCCCAGGTGCCCGTGCCGCCATCGACGACATCGTTGGCGCTGGTGTTGACTGCCATCCCAGAAATAGGTCAGCGCCGCATCGACCAGCAGGTTGATCTGGCCTACCGTCGCCGTCTGCACGGTCAGGTTGGTGCTGTCATAGCCGGTCGGCGCGGTGCCGATGTCGAGCCCGTTATCGGTCAGCGTGCCGCCATAGTCGATCAGCCGATAGAGGCCGGCGCCGAAGCCGCCGGCATCGGTCACGTTCAGCGTGCCGTCGAGGGTCAGGTCGCCGCCGACCATCGATCAGGTCGCTGTCGACGCCCGCCGTGCCGGTCGGGCTGCCGAGTTCGAATTCGAGGATCGAGCCCGAGGACAGCGACAGATCGCCGGCGATGGTCAGCGTGCCGGGGCTGTTGCCGGCGGCGATCGTGCCGTCGGTGACGCTGACGGAGCCGTCCAGCGTGCCCGATCCGCCGAGCGTGCCGCCATTGACGGCGACGCTGCCGCCGAGCGTGCCGTCGACGAGGACGGTGCCGTCGGAGATCGTCGTCGTCGCCGGTGAAGCCGGAGCTGTCCGCGTTGAGGATGGTGTCGCCGGCCATGTGGCTGATCGTGCCGGCGCCGCTGATCGCGGTGGCGAAATCGTAGTCGCGTATCGGTGTGGTTGAAGACCAGCGTGCCGGCGCCGGCGCCGAAGGTCAGCGTGTCCGCATCGAGCGTGCCGGCCGCGGCCGCCGCATCCGTCGCTGCCGCGCCGATGTTGAGCGTGCCCGTCGAGCCCGTGTTCCGGGCGAGGTAAAGTGCCTCGTTGACGCTAACGGTGCCGTCGTCGCCGATGGTCAGCGTACCCGTGCCTTCATCGCCGACATACAGGCTGAACGTGCTCGTGTTCCAGAGCGATCCAGCGCCGGTCACCGTGACCGTGCCGACCGAGTTGGAGGCGGTCCCCACAGTGCCGCTCATGTCTTGACTTCGCCACCATCAGCGATGGTCAGCATGCCGGTGCCGATAATAGCCGATGAAGACGGTGGACGAATTCGTCCAGACCGAGTTGTCGCCGCTGACCGTGACACTGCCGGTGGAGCCGAAATTAAATCCGACCGCCGCTGAAGGGTCGCTGACCAAGCCGCCATTCTCGACGGTCAGCGCGCCATCGCCGGTGTGGCCGGCATACAGGTAGGACGTGCTCTTCCAACTGGCCCCCGTTCCGCTGACCATGACCGTGCCGTCGCTGCCGGTGGTGCTGCCGATCATGCCGCTTCAGTGCTGACGAGCTGGCCGGTGATGTAGAGCGTGCCGCCATCGACATCGGTGTCGCCGGTGAAGCCGGAGCTGTCGCCGGTCAGCACCAGCGTGCCGTAATCGGTCTTTGTCAGCGAGCCGCTGCCGGTCAGGCTGCTGGCGATCGTCGCGCTGTAGGCCGCGCCCGCCGTCGTGCCGTCGCCGACGCGGATCGTGTTGGCGCCGTCGATCCCGATGGCGTCGCCGACGACGCTGTAGCCGTCGATGGCGAACTGCATGCCGTTCTGCAGAACGACATCGCCGGCGCTACCGTCGACCGTCACCACGCCGGCGGCGCCCGCGAAGATCAGCAGTTGCGAGGAATTGTAGACATCGTTGACGCTGCCGTCCGAGGTCGTCCAGTTGGTGGTGCTCACATCCCAGGTGCCCGTGCCGCCATCGACGACATTGTTGGCGCTGGTGTTCGACCCATCCCAGAAATAGGTCAGCGCCGCATCGACCAGCAGATTGACCTGGCCGACCGTTGCCGTCTGCACGGTCAGGTTGGTGCTGTCATAGCCGCTCGGCGCCGTGCCGATGTCGAGCCCGTTATCGGTCAGCGTGCCGCCATAGTCGATCAGCCGGTAGAGGCCGGCGCCGAAGCCGCCCGCATCGGTCACGTTCAGCGTGCCGTCGAGGGTCAGGTCGCCGCCCACCACGATCAGATCGCTGTCGACGCCCGCCGTGCCGGTCGGGCTGCCGAGTTCGAATTCGAGGATCGAGCCCGAGGACAGCGACAGATCGCCGGCGATGGTCAGCGTGCCGGGGCTGTTGCCGGCGGCGATCGTGCCGTCGGTGACGCTGACGGAGCCGTCCAGCGTGCCCGATCCGCCGAGCGTGCCGCCATTGACGGCGACGCTGCCGCCGAGCGTGCCGTCGACGAGGACGGTGCCGTCGGAAATCGTGGTGTCGCCGGTGAAGCCGGAGCTGTCGGCGCTGAAGATCGTGTCGCCGGCGAGATGGTCGATCGTGCCGGCGCCGCTGATCGCGGTGGCGAAATCGTAGTCGCTATCGGTGTGGTTGAAGACCAGCGTGCCGGCGCCGGCGCCGAAGGTCAGCGTCTCCGCGTCGAGGATACCCGCCGCGGCCGCCACATCCGTAGCCGCCGCGCCGATGTTGAGCGTGCCCGTCGAGCCCGTGTTCCGGGCGAGGTAAAGTGCCTCGTTGACGCTAACGGTGCCGTCGTCGCTGATGGTCAGCGTACCCGTGCCTTCATCGCCGACATACAGGCTGAACGCGCTCGTGTTCCAGAGCGATCCAGCACCGGTGACCGTGACCGTGCCGACCGAGTCGGAGGCGGTCCCCACAGTGCCGCTCATGTCGTTGACTTCGCCACCATCAGCGATGGTCAGCATGCCGGTGCCATAATAGCCGATGAAGACGGTGGACGAATTCGTCCAGACCGAGTTGTCGCCGCTGACCGTGACACTGCCGGTGGAGCCGAAATTAAATCCGACCGCCGCTGAAGAGTCGCTGACCAAGCCGCCATTCTCCACGGTCAGCGCGCCATCGCCGGTGTGGCCGGCATACAGGTAGGACGTGCTCTTCCAACTGGCCCCCGTTCCGCTGACGATGACCGCGCCGTCGCTACCCGTGCTGCTGCCGATCGTGCCGCTTCCGCCGGCGAGCTGGCCGGTGATCTCGAGCGTGCCGCCATCGACATCGGTGTCGCCGGTGAAGCCGGAGCTGTCGCCGCTGAAGATCGTGTCGCCGGCGAGATGGCTGATGGTGCCGTTGCCGCTGATCGCCGTGTTGAATTGGTAGTCCGTATCGGTGTGGTTGAAGACCAGCGTGCCGGTGCCGGCGCCGAAGGTCAGCGTGTCCGCATCCAGGATCCCCGCCGCAGCGGCCGGGTCCGTCGCAGCCGCGCCGATGGCGAGCGTGCCGGTGGAGCCGGAAAATTGTGCGAGGAGCAATGTGCCGTCGACCTCGACCGTGCCGCCGTCGGCGATGGTCAGCGTGCCGGCGCTGTAGTAGCCGATGGTCAGATTGCCGCTATTCGGTCCACTTCGAGTTACCTCGCCAGTCACCGTCACCATCGCCGTACTGCCGGGGAAGGTGTCGAACCCGATATAGGCATAGGTATTGCTTACCTGCCCACCGCTTTCGATGGTCAGCGTACCGGAATGTCCGAAGCCGACATAAAGTCCGGCCGTGTTCGTCCAGATGGTATCCTTGCCGCTCACGGTCACCGTGCCGGTGGCACCGGAACCATCTCCTCCGATCATGGCGAAAGAGTTGCTGACGGTGCCGCCATCGGCAATGGTCAGCGTGCCGGTGCCGTCCTCGCCGATAGCCAGGCTGCCACTGTTGGTCCAATTTGCCCCCGTTCCTGTGACGACGACCGTACCATCAGTGCCCGTGCTGCTGCCGATACTGCCATTGGTGGCCGCCGAGCTGGCCGGTGATGGAGAGCGTGCCGCCGTCGACAGAGGTGTCGCCGGTGAAGGCCGAGCTGTCACCGGTCAGGACCAGCGTGCCGTAATCGGTCTTTGTCAGCGAGCCGCTGCCGGTCAGGCTGCTGGCGATCGTCGCACTGTAGGCCGCGCCCGCCGTCGTGCCGTCGCCGACGCGGATCGTGTTGGCGCCGTCGATCCCGATGGCGTCGCCGACGACGCCTGTAGCCGTCGACCGCGGGAACTGCATGCCGTTCTGCAGGACGATCGCGCCGGCGGTACCGTCGACCGTCACCACGCCGGCGGCGGTCGAAAAGATTAGCAACTGCGAGGGATCGTAGACGTCGTTGACGCTGCCGTCCGAGGTCGTCCAGTTGGTGCTGCTCACATCCCAGGTGCCGGTGCCGCCATCGACGGCATCGTTGGCACTGGTGTTCGAACCATCCCAGAAGAAGGTCAGCGCCGAATCGACCAGCAGATTGACCTGGCCGACCGTTGCCGTCTGCACGGTCAGGTTGGTGCTGTCATAGCCGCTCGGCGCCGTGCCGATGTCGAGCCCGTTATCGGTCAGCGTGCCGCCATAGTCGATCAGCCGGTAGAGGCCGGCGCCGAAGCCGCCGGCATCGGTCACGTTCAGCGTGCCGTCGAGGGTCAGGTCGCCGCCCACCACGATCAGATCGCTGTCGACGCCGGCGGTGCCGGTCGGGCTGCCGAGATCGAAATCGAGCGTGGAGCCCGACGACAGCGCCAGATCGCCGGCGATGGTCAGCGTGCCGGGGCTGTTGCCGGCGGCGATCGTGCCGTCGGTGACGCTGACGGAGCCGTCCAGCGTGCCCGATCCGCCGAGCGTGCCGCCATTGACGGCGACGCTGCCGCCGAGCGTGCCGTCGACGAGGACGGTGCCGTCGGAGATCGTCGTCGTGCCGGTGAAGCCGGAGCTGTCCTTGGTGAGCGTGGTGATGCCGGCCATGTGGCTGATGGTGCCGTTGCCGCTGATCGCCGTGTTGAATTGGTAGTCCGTATCGGTGTGGTTGAAGACCAGCGTGCCGGTGCCGGCGCCGAAGGTCAGCGTGTCCGCATCCAGGATGCCCGCCGCAGCGGCCGGGTCCGTCGCAGCCGCGCCGATGTTGAGCGTGCCCGTCGAGCCTGAGTACTGGGCGACGTAGAGTTCGCGGTCGACATCGACCGTGCCGCCATCGGCAATGGTCAGAACGCCGTCGCCGGAGTCACCGATAGAGAGGTCGGACGAGTTCGTCCAACTCGATCCCGCGCCGCTCACCGCCACCGTGCCGGTCGAACCGGAATCGTGCCCGACATAGCCGTCCGTGTTACTGACCGCGCCGCCATCGCTGATGGTCAACGCGCCGTCGCCGCCGTCGCCGACACCGAGCAGGGATGAGTTCGTCCATTTCGATCCCGCACCGCTCACCGTCACCGCGCCGGTCGAGCCCGAGAAAAACGCGATATAGCCTTCCGTGTTGCTGAGCGCGCCGCCATCGGCGATGGTGAGCGTGCCGGCGCCGATGTTGCCTACATAGAAATCGGCCGTATTGGTCCAGACCGATCCCGCACCGCTGACCGTCGCCGTGCCGGTGGAGCCAAACTGATCGCCGAGATAGGAAATATCGCTGCTGACCGAGCCGCCATCGGCGATCGTCAGCGTACCCGTGCCCTCGTAGCCGATCGTCAGGTAGTCACTGGTGGTCCAGGCCGATCCGGTGCCGATCACCGTCACGGTTCCGGTGCCACCGGAAGCGTGGCCAATATAGGCCGAGGCGTCTTTGGCCGTCCCGCCATCCTCGATGGTGAGCGTGCCGGTGCCCTCGTCGCCGACATAGAGTTCGGCCGAGTTCTCCCAACTGGCCCCCGTCCCTCTGACGATCACCGTGCCATCGGTGCCCGTGCTGCTGCCGATCATGCCCTCATTGCCGCCAAGCTGTCCGATGATCGAGAGCGTGCCGCCATCGACATAGGTGTCGCCGGAGAAGCCGGAACTGTCGGCACTGAGGGTCGTGAAGCCGGAGAGATGCTTGATCGTGCCGTTGCCGCTGATGGCGACGTCGAAAATATGGTCCGGTGTCGATGTGGTTGAAGACCAGTGTGCCGGTACCGGCGCCGAATGTGAGCGTGTCCGCGTCCAGCGTTCCTGCCTCGGCCGCCGTATCCGTCGCCGCCGCGCCGATATTGAGCGTGCCGTTGGAGCCGGCGTAGCGGGCGACGTAGAGTTGGTCGTCGACCTCGACCGTGCCGCCATCGGCGATGGTCAGCGTGCCATCACCGGAATCACCGACACTCAGCCGCGCATTGTTCCAATCCGACCCCACACCGCTGACTGTCACTGTGCCGGTGGAGCCGGAATAGCGCCCGACATAGCCCTTCCAGTTGCTGACTGCTCCGCCTTCTCGATCATAAGTGTGCCAGTGCCGTAAACGCCGACATGGAGGTCGTCCGTAGCGTCCATGAGGACCCGTCCCCGCTCACCGTCGCCGTACCGGCGGAGCCATCATCACCCCCGATATAACTGAATGAACCGCCGAACTGGCCAGTGATGGCGAGCGCGCCGTCATCGACATAAGTGTCGCCGGTGAAGCCGGAACTGTCGGCGCTGAGGATCGTGACGCCGGCGAGATGGCTGACGATGCCGTAGCCGCTGATCGCTGTGTCGAAAACTGTAACCGGTGTCGGTGTGGTTGAAGACCAGCGTGCCGGTACCGGTGCCGAATGTGAGCGTATCCGCTTCCAGGATTCCAGCCGCGGCTGCCACATCCGTCGCCGCAGCGCCGATATTGAGCGTGCCGGTGGAGCTGGCGTACCGGGCAGAAAGAGTTCGCCGTCGACCTCGACCGTACCGTCATCGGCGATGGTCAGAGTGCCGTGCCGGATACGCCGACAGAGAGGTCGCCGCGTACTGCTCCAGGTCGAATCCCGCGCCGCTGACCGTCGCTGCGCCGGTGGAGCTCGAAGAGTATGCGATAAACCCGTCCGTGTTACTGACCGCACCGCCGTCCTCGATGGTGAGAGCGCCGTCGCCGTTGTTGCCGACTCGAAGCCAGGACGAGTTCGTCCAGCTCGATCCTGCACCGCTCACCGTCACCACGCCGATCGAGCTTTCGACCATTACTGGCGATGGTGGCATCAGTATTGCTGACCGCTCCCGCCAACCTCGATCGTCAGCGTAGCAGTCTCATTTTGGCGACGACCAAATTGCTCGCCGCTAATAGTCCACGGGCTGCTCTTGGTGCCGTCCGCTGCCGACCCGTTGACGGTCTCGTCCGTGCCATTGATGGCCTCCGCCAAGGCCGGGGACAGCGCGGACAGTGCGACGCCGCAAAGGGCCGTCGAGCAGCAGAGCCATTTGCGCAGAGCCCCCCTGAGAGGGCGGCCGGACTTCTTTTCAGCTTCTCGGTTCGTCATGGTCCCCTGCAGATCTGGCGTTGTCCTTTGCGACGACGCCGTAAGAAGTGTGATGAGAGTTGCGGGCAGCCGTCCCCGTGCTGCGAGCATCGCCAAAGGCCGCTCTTTCTGCGGAGAGCCGCGTGCACAGGCAAGAAAATGCGCCTCAAGCTGATGCGATTGTTGAATGTGCGCAAATTGATCAGCGGGATTTATTGATTGCGCGCAATCGGCGATGTCGGCCGGACAGAGAGCGGGCACGGTTCGCAGCCGGCGGGATGTTTCCGGGTCGTGATTCGCGGCGCGGCAGCCCCACTGCCTGCTTGCAAACATGCCTCTGAGAGAGTGTTTCACGCCGCATCCCGCCTGCGGCGGTGCCCGGCGCACTTCGAACAGGCATTGGCGTTGGTCAGAAGCGCACCTTGAGGTCGAGCCGGGCGGAGTGGTCCTGCATGCCGGTGCCGAGCAGGCCTTCATAGCCAAGGCCGAGCGTGGCGTTGCTGCCGATCTCCATGTCCAGTTCGGCGCCGATCACCAGCGCGTCGCCCGCCTGCGGCACCCCGGCAATGGTGAAGGCGTCGCCGCCGGAGGCAAAGCGCATCTGCGTGGTCGGCGTGCCGACGAAGCCATGACGCCAGGCGATCGTGGTCCGCAGCGCGGCCGTCCTGTCGCCGATCTTCAGATCGGCGCTGGTGCGCACGCCGAGGTTGGTGAACGCCGCCTCCACCGTGCCCGACGCCACCGTCAGCGCCGCCGCGCCGCCGTTCTCGGTGAAGCCGTCGGTGACGAGGTTCACATAGGAGAGGTTGACGAACGGGTCGAACCGCCCACCCCACGCCTCCAGGCTGTAGGACGCTTCGCCCCAGGCCTGAACCGTGCGGGCGCTGTAGGATGCATCGAGGCTGTCGGAGAAGCCCGAGAAGACCGCCGAGCGCGCCGTCTCGATCTCGTGCCAGCCAAAGCCCAGACCGCCGCTCAGGGTGAAGGCGTTCCAGCGGGCTCCGCCATAGGCGCCGAGGCTGTAGCTGTCGACCGTGGCCGAGGAATCGCGCTCGTCGACATCTACCAGCGAGCGGCTGTATCCGGCCATCAGGCCGAAGCGGGCGTCGTCGAACGGCTCGCCGTCGCCGCCCATCATGATGCCGCCCAGCCGCCGATCGAGCGCCGCCGCATTGCCGTCGCCGTCCCACTTGCCCCACGCGCCGACGCTCCCGCCCCAGATCGGGCCTGTCCCCGGCCGCTGTCCGTCCTCAGTGCCGGAGCCGCCAACGCCGTCATCCCCGTCCAGCGCCGTGCGCACACGGTCCATCGTCGCCTGCCGCGCAAACCGGCTGTCATCCAGCAGCATCGCCCGCAGCGAGGCGTGGATCTCGCCGGACAGATGGTCGAGCGCGTCCGGCGCCTGCGCCGCCGACAGGCCCAGCAGCGCGTCGAAGACGCTGTCGCCCGATCCGAGGCTGAAGGCGCCATCGCCGGTTGCGCACTGATTGGCGGTCATGCCGCCAAGGCAGAAGCTCGTCGCCGTAAGGGACGAGTTGAGCGTCACCTCGCTCGCGCCATAGCCGAGCGTGAAGTCGAGGAAGGCGTAGTCGTCGGTCAGATCGGTGAAGGTGCCGGTGACGCCGCCCGCCGCCGAGATGATGGTGTAGGTCCCCAGCGAATAGGTCGAGCCGTCATCGGTGCCGTTCTCGGCCGTCACATGGACCGTGCCGCCATCGATGGTGACGGCGCCCGAGACATCCAGCAGATCGTTGTCGGTGCCGGCGACGAAGCCGCCATCGGCCAGTTCGACCTCATAGGTGGAGCCGGCCGAGAAGGTCGCGCTGGACGCACTCAGCGTGCCGATCGAGTTGCCCGGCGCAAGAGTGCCGCCGGAGGCGATCGTCATCACGCCCACCATTCCCGATCCGCCGAGCGTGCCGCCGGTCACATCGATGCTGCCGCCAAGCGTACCGTTGACGAGGAAGCTGCCGCCGGAGACCGTCGATGTGCCGGTGAAGCCGGAACTGTCGGCGCTCAGCATGGTGACGCCGGCGAGATGGCTGATCGTGCCGGCGCCGCTGATCGCCGTGTCGAAGCTGTAACCGGTGTCGGTATGGTTGAAGACGAGCATGCCGGCGCCTTCGCCGAATTGCAGCAGGTCCGCGTCGAGCGTCCCGGCTGCGGCCGCCGCGTCCGTCGCCGCCGCGCCGATGGCGATCGTGCCGGTGGAGCCGGCATAGCGGGCGATATAGACCACGTCATCGACGCTGACCTTGCCGCCATCGACGATGGTCAGCGTGCCCGTGCCGAGATAGCCGACGGAGAGGTCGCCGGTATGGGTCCAGGTCGATGTCGCGCCGGTCACCGTCACCGTGCCCGTGGACCCCACCCCGAATCCAACATAGCCGTTTGAATTGCTGACCGTCCCATAATCGGCGATGGTCAGCGTGCCATCGCCACCAAAGCCGATGGCCAGATCGCCCGTATTGTCCCAGCTTGAGCCGGACCCGCTGACGATCACCGTGGCATCGGTGCCCGCGGTGTTGCCGATATAGCCGCTTTCGCCGCCGAGATGGCCGGTGATTTCGAGCGTGCCGCCGTCGGCGTAGGTCGTGCCGGTGAAGCCGGAACTGTCGGCGCTCAGCGTGGTGATGCCGGCCATGTGGCTGATCGTGCCGGTGCCGCTGATCGCCGTGTTGAATTGGTAGTCCGTATCAGTGTGGTTGAAGACCAGCGTGCCGGCGCCGGCGCCGAAGGTCAGCGTGTCGGCGTCGAGGATTTCCCGCCGCGGCCGCCGTGTCCGTCGCAGCCGCGCCGACGTTGAGCGTGCCGGTGGAGCCGGAACGTTCCGCAAGGGTCACCCCGCCGTCAGCGTCGACCGTGCCGCCATCGGTGATGGTCAGCGTGCCAGTGCCAGCGTAGCCTATATAAAGGGAGGATGAGTTCGTCCATTTGGAGTTCGTGCCGCTCACCGTGACCGTGCCGCTGGAGACGGAAGCAAAAGCGATATAGCCATCCCCGGTGTTAGTGACCGCACCGCCATCCTCAATGGTGAGTGTGCCGTTGCCGTAGGTGCCGACATAGAGGTTGACGTCGTTCGTCCATGTTGAATCCGCGCCGCTCACGGTTGCCGCACCGGTAGAGCCGTGGCCGGCTCCAATATGGCCATCCGTATCGGCGACCGCCCCGCCCTCCGCGATGGTGAGCGTTCCGTTGCCGTAGTCCCCGACGTAGAGGTCGATGGTGATCGTCCATGCCGATCCCGCACCACTCACCGTCGCCGTGCCGGTGGAACTGGAAGCGGTACCGATGTAGCCGTAGGCGCCGCCGAGCTGGCCGGTGATGGCGAGGGTGCCGCCATCGGCATAGATATCGCCGGTGAAGCCGGAACTGTCGCCGGTCAAGGCCAACGTGCCGTAATCGGTCTTTGTCAGCGATCCGCTGCCGGTCAGGCTGCTGTCGATGGTGGCGGTGTAGCTTGCCCCAGCCGTCGTGCCATCGCCGACGCGGATCGTGTTGTCGCCATCCAGTTCGATGGCGTCGCCCTCGACGCTGTAGCCGTCGACCGCGAACTGCATGCCGTTCTGCAGGACGATGGCGCCGGCGCTGTCGTCGACCGTTACGACGCCGGCAGAGCCGGTGAAGATCAAGAGCTGCGAGGATTTGTAGACGTCGTTGACGCTGCCGTCCGACAGGGTCCAGTTGGTGGTGGTCGCATCCCAGGTGCCGGTGCCGCCATCGACGACATCATTGGCAGTGGTGTTCGAACCATCCCAGAAGAAGGTCAGCGCCGCATCGACCAGCAGGTTGACCTCGCCCACCGTCGCCGTCTGCACGGTAAGGTTGGTGCTGTCGTAGCCGGTCGGCGCGGTGCCGATGTCCAGCCCATTATCGGTCAGCGTGCCGCCATAGTCGACCAGACGATAGAGGCCGGCGCCGAAGCCGCCCGCATCGGTGACGTTCAGCGTGCCGTCCAGGGTCAGGTCTCCGTTCACGATGATCAAATCGCTGTCGACACCCGCCGTGCCGCTCGGGCTGCCCAGTTCGAAATCGAGGACCGAGCCGGAGGACAGCGCAAGATCGCCGGTGATCGTCAGCGTGCCGGGGCTGTTGCCAGGGCCGATCGAGCCGTCCGTGACGCTGACGGAACCGTCGATCGTGCCCGAGCCGCCGAGCGTGCCGCTGTCGACAGAAACGGTGCCGCCGAGGGAACCGTTGACCCGCAATGTGCCGCCGGCAATCGTGGTGTCGCCGGTGAAGCCGGAACTGTCGCCGCTGAAGATCGTGTCGCCGGCGAGATGGTCGATCGCGCCGTTGCCGCTGATCGCGGTTGAGAAATCGTAGTCCGTATCGATGTGGTTGAAGACCAGCGTGCCGTCGCCGGCGCCGAAGGTCAGCGTGTCCGCGTCCAGGATCCCGGCCGCGGCCGCCGCATCCGTCGCCGCCGCGCCGATGTTGAGCGTGCCCGTGGAGCCGGTCGAGCTGGTCGAGTTCGAAGTACCGGGCGACATACAGTTCGCCGTCGATCTCGACCGTGCCGCCATCGCTGATGGTCAGCGTGCCGGCGCCATAAGAGCCGACCGATAGATCGCCGCTATTCGTCCATTTCGAATCCGTGCCGGACACCGTCACGGTACCGCTGGAGCCGGTTTGATCCCCGATAAGGCCATTCGTACTGTCGACCACGCCGCCAGCGGCGACGGTCAGCGTGCCCGTGCCCAGGTAGCCGACGGAGAGATCCGCGGTACTGGACCAATTCGATCCCACGCCGGTCACCGTCGCCGCGCCGGTGGAGCCCACCCCGAATCCGACAAAGCCCTTTGGATTGCTGACTGTCCCGCCATCCTCGATGGTGAGCGTGCCGTCGCCGACGAAGCCGATCGACAGAGCGTCGGTATTGGTCCAGTTCGCGCCTGTCCCGCTGACGATCACCGTGCCGACGGTCCCCGTGTTGCTGGCGATATAGCCAATCTCGCCGCCAAGCTGGCCGGTGATTTCGAGCGTGCCGCCATCGGCATTGGTGTTGCCGGTGAAGCCGGAACTGTCGGCGCTGAGGGTCGTGACGCCGGAAAGGTGGCTGATCGCGCCGGCGCCGCTGATCGCGGTGTTGAATTGGTAGTCCGTATCAGTGTGGTTGAAGACCAGCGTGCCGGCGCCGGCGCCGAACGCCAGCGTGTCCGCATCCAGGATGCCCGCCGCAGCGGCCGGGTCCGTCGCCGCCGCGCCGATGGCGATCGTGCCCTCGGAGCTGGAAAATTCTGCGAGGAGCAATGTGCCATCGACCTCGACCGTGCCGCCATCGGCGATCGTCACCGTGCCGGTGCCGTAGTAGCCGATGGTCAGATTGCCGCTATTGGTCCACTTCGAGTTCCTCGCCAGTCACCGTCACCATCGCCGTACTGCCGGGCAAGGTGTCGAACCCGATATAGCCGATTACACTGCTCACCGCCCCGCCCTTCTCGATGGTGAGCGTGCCGGAACTTCCGAAGCCGACATAAAGTCCGGCCGTGTTCGTCCAGCTCGATCCCGCACCGCTGACCAGCGCCATGCCGGTGGAGCCAATACTGAATCCCAGAGAGCCGTTTCCGTTGCTCACCGTCCCGCCATCCTCGATGGTGAGGGTGCCGTCGCCACCGTAGCCGACAGAGACGTTGCCAGTATTGGTCCAATTCGCCCCCGTCCCTTTGACGACCACCGTGCCGTCGGAGCCCGTGCTGCTGCCGATCGTCCCCTCATAGCCGCCGAGCTGGCCGGTGATATAGAGCGTGCCGCCATCGGCGTAGGTGTCGCCGTTGAAATCGGAACTGTCCGCCGTCAGCGTGGTGATGCCCGAGAGGTGGTTGATGATGGCGTTGCCACTGGGCGTGCCATTGATGGTGATGGCTGTGTCGAAGAAGTAGTCCGTGTCCGTGTGGTTGAAGACCAGTGTGCCATGGCCCGCCCCGAATTCCAGCGTCGCCGCATCGACGATGCCGGCCGCGGTCGCCGCGTCCGTCGCCGCCGCCCCGATGTTGACGGTGCCCGCCGCGTCCGAGCCCTGAGCGACAGTGAACGTGCCGTCGACATCCACGGTGCCACCAGCGGCGATTGTCAGCGTTCCGACTCCACCGTAGCCGACGGCGAGGTCCGCTGTATTGGTCCATTCCGATCCGGCGCCGCTGACGGTGGCGGCCGAGGCGGTAAGAAACCCGATATAGGCGCTCTTGTCACTGACCGTGCCGCCATCGGTGATGGCAAGCGTGCCACTACCGAACCAGCCGACAAAGAGATCATCGGTAATCTCCCAACTCGATTTCGCCCCGCTGACCGTCACCGCGCCGGTCGAGCCCCACTGCAACCCTATCGTGCCGTACGAGCTGTCGACCTCACCCTCATCCTCGATCGTGAGGGTGCCATCGCCATAATTGCCGACGACCAGATCGCCGGTATTGTCCCAGATCGATCCCCCGCCGGTCACGGTCACCACACCGCTGGAGCCTGAAGAATTGCCGATATATCCGCCGGTATCGGTGACCGCACCGCCATCCTCGATCGTGAGGGTGCCCGTGCCGAGTTCGCCGACGATCAGATCGCCGCTGATCGTCCAGGGACTGCTCTGGGTGCCACCGCCCGTCCCGATGATCGTCTCGTCCGTGCCGTCGATTGTTTCCGCCGAAGCCGGGGAAAGGGCGGATAGCGTGAGGCCGCAAAGGGCCGTCGAGCAGCAGAGCCATCTGCGCAGAGATCCCCGAGGACGGCCCGGCTTGTTGATGGCTTTTCGACTGGTCATAATTTCCCCGAGATCAATTGCGCAGGCCCCTGGCAGCGCTGACAAGACTGCGGTCAACACGACACGCAGCGCGCTCCGTAAGCGCAGATTTCTCTGTCGATCAATCAAGGGCTTTGCAAGACAATGCAGCCCGAGCCGCTGCGGTTGTTGAATTTGCGCAAGAAAGAGGCGGTTTCTTATTGATTTTACTCAGCCTGGAGGGTGGCTGCCCTGCTCACGACTCACTACAGGGCTTCGATCCAGCGAGCCCATTCGCTGCGGGTGGACGGCCGCTCCCTGTCACGCGCCGTCATCTGCTCCTGGAACAGACCGCGCGTCTGCATCGGCGTCATGTGATAAAGCTTGCGAAAGGCGCAGGTGAAATTCGCCTGGTAGCGGAAGCCGTGGATCCGTGCGATCTCGTCAATGGTGAGCCTGTCGCGGGTCGGGTCGCACAGCATCCGGCGGGCGCTTGCCAGCCGCTCCTTGCGCATCCAGTCAGCGAACCCCCCGAGCGGCGCAAAGAGATGATCCAGCTTTCGTCGCGAGATGCCGAAGGTCGCCGCCACCCGTGCGGCACGTAGCTCTGGATCCGACATGTGACTGCGCGCATGGCGGCAGATCGCGTCGCAGAGGGCGTCATTCACGCCGGCATTGGCACCGTCGTTCGGTGAAGCACCGCCGTTCAGCGCGGCGGCGGCCAATTCCAGCGTCGGGCGAACAATCTGCGAGGCCTCGTCGATATTCATGTCGGGCGCCCGCTCATGAAGGGCGCGGACGTGGTCGAGAAGCAGGGCGACCAGGGGACTGTGACCCGGATGAATGCGCATGGAGTGCTCATCCGGCCGCAACAGCAGCGGACACAAGAGCCTGCGTGGAATGAAGAGGTTCAGAAATCTGGAGGCCGTGGCGCGGCTGGAGAGAGGCTGGGCGAGGTCCGACACCCACAGATCGCCGGATCTCGTGCCGTGGCTGTCTCCGCAACCGTCGCGGCGGGTGACGGCGCCGTCGAGGTAGAACTGCAGCAGATAGTGGTCGACCCCGTCGCGCCCCGCCTTCCATCGCGAGCGCTCATAGCTCTGGGCGCTGACGATGCCGGATGCCAGCAGGATGTCGGCCAGCCGAAAGACGTCCATCTGCAGATGGAATTCCTCCTCGGGCCCCTTGTCGCACTTGACATCGAAGATCACGCTGATGTCGTCGCGCCACCGCCTGAAGGCCTCACCGCCATTGCCCCTGCACGTGTCCACCCGAACTCGCGGAGCCAGCCCGACGGGCCGGTTCTTTCGGTGCTTGTCCGATGGGTGGAACGCGTCCGTGCGGCGGACCTGCCGGCGAGGCTCCGCGCCGCTGGCTCTGGACGGGCGATCCAGAGGATGGCTGTCCGACGCCTTTCCTCCTGGTGCACTCCGAGGCAGAGCGCCAGGCAAAGGCGCGATATCGGCCGGCGGAGTCACGGCCCTATTCCGGTCAGGATCGGACGATCCCCGCCACCCAGGAGACGAGCCACAACCGCCGTGAATCTTACATGCGGATATCCGGATGGTGCGAAGAGGCGATTTCGCAAATGGATCGTTGTCATCAGCAAACGTGACTGCCCCTCGAGCGCTTTCGGCCCTTTCCAGTGAGGCAGGAAAAATATCCGCTGCGGCCGAGGGCGTCCAGCAGCCGGAAGATGCAAAAGAGAGAGCCTCTACAACGCGGACTGATGCCGACGATCCGGGCAGGGACACAGCGCCCCGGACCATACAATGCCGGCGACATCACCTCCGCCGGCCAGGCCGCGCCATGCGAGCCGGTTACGACGGACGTGGCTGCTGACCGTCTACTCCTTCCTGGGTCCCAGGCGCTCCGTCGGCGAACAAAGAAACGGGCCGGTCATCTTCATGACCGGCCCGGATCGTCAGGGGCCTTCACTGACAGTCAAGACCCTCAAGATCGTTGTTCGGGCCTAGCCGGCTTCGGCCGCGCTACGGGCTTCGTCGATCCAGGCATTCCACTGGTCCTGATGGCCTGCAATCCACGCATCCGCGTGCCGCTCGATGTCAGCCTCGCTGTCCTCGCCGTCGCGCATCAGGAGGTTTTCGGCGCTGATGTCATTGGCCGACACTTCCATGATTTCGAACAGCTTGGCCGCCGCGGGGTTCTCTTCGGCGAACTCACGGTTGGCGATGATCCGCTGATCATTGGCCTGAAAGCCGTAGTTCTTGCCGTTCGGCAATGCGGTGTCGACGTCGGAGCGCTCCCCCGGCAGCGATGAGTGCGGCACCTGTAGCCAGGTCACGTCCTTGCCGGGCACCAGGACACCCGACACCCAGTAGGGCGTCCAGGTGTAGTAGAGAATGGGCTCGCCGTTCTCGTAGCGGGCGATCGTGTCCGCAATGATGGCCGAATACGAGCCCTGGTTGTGGGTGACCGTGTCCCGCAGATCGAACGCGTCGAGCTGATGCTCGATCACCTGTTCGCAGCCCCAGCCGGGCGTGCAGCCGGTGAGGTCGGCCTTCCCGTCGCCGTCATTGTCAAAGAGCGCCGCGACTTTCGGGTCCTTCAGCTGGCCGAGATTGGTGATGTCGTGAGCCTCGGCCGTCTTCTTGTCGATCAGGTAGCCCTGCAGCGCGCCGGGCGAATAGACGCCCTTGCGGTAGATCTTCTCGTCGCCGCCTGCTTCCTGGAAGAAGTCGGTGTGCAGCGGGTCCCAGTGATCGGCGAGGAAGGTGCCGTCGCCATTGGCGATGGCGACGTGAGCCGCGGCGTATTCCAGCTCCTTGATGTCCTCGACATCGTAGCCGAGTTCTTCGAGCGCCTTGCTGACGAGCAGCGTCTGGAACGTCTCCTCGGCGATCGAGGATTTGAGCGGAATCACCGTCACGCCCTCGCCAGGCTGGTCCTGCGCGACGGCAGCGGCCGAGCCCATCAACAGCGATAATGCGCCGGCGGCAATGGTGCGGGTGAGCATACGCGATTGTCCTGCGTGCTTCATGTTCGTAATCCTTTCGTTCCTACTGGATCTGGCGGACCTTTGGCCCGCCGCGTCAGCTCAATGGCAGTCTCGCGGACTATGCGGTCCGCGAGCCTTCGCCGGTCTGAGCTTTCTCGACCGTCTCCGGACGGCCATTCCTGCTGGCAATGCGGCCGCTCAGCCGGCGGACGTAGCCGAAGGGGCCGGTATCATACCAGGCGATGTTGCCGCGATCACGCTTGGAGACTCCAAGTGATTGCGTCACGCGGTCGATGATGATGGCGAGGATGACAATGCCCAATCCGCCCACGGTGGCCAAGCCCATGTCGAGCCGGCCGATGCCGCGCAGGACCATCTGCCCGAGCCCGCCGACAGCGATCATCGAGGCGATGACCACCATCGACAGCGCCAGCATGAGCGTCTGATTGACGCCGGCCATGATGGTGGGCATCGCGATCGGCAGTTGCACCTTGAAGAGGAGTTGCCGCTTGGAGGCGCCGAAGGATCGCGCGGCCTCGATGAGATCGCGCGGCACCTGCCGGATGCCGAGATTGGTCAGGCGTATGAGTGGCGGCAGAGCAAAGATGATGGTGACGACCACACCCGGAACGTTTCCGATCCCGAAGAGCATCACGATCGGCACCAGATAGACGAATGCAGGAGTGGTCTGCATCGCGTCGAGTACCGGCCGGGCGATCCGCACCGCCCGGTCACTGCGCGCCAGCCAGATGCCCACCGGCAATCCGATGATGGTACAGAACAGCACTGCCGTGATCACCAGCGAGAGCGTGACCATGGCTTGATCCCAAGCGCCGATCAGGCCCAGCAATATCAGGGAAACGACGGCCCCCAGGCCAAGCCGCCAGCTGGCCGCCTGCCAGGCAAGGAGCCCGACAAGCACGAGCATGAGGATCGCGGGCGTGCCAAGCAGCGCCGTTTCTATGCCCGACAGTACACCATCGACGGGCCAGCGGACCGCCTGAAACACCGGCCGGAAATTGGCCACCACCCAGTCGAGTGCCACTTCCACCCAGTCCTCCAGCGGAATGACAGCGTCACGGAATGGATGGAGGATATCGAAGGAGTGGTGTTCGGCTGGTGCGGCATCGGCCAGCCAGTCGGCGCCGGCAGGCGCCTCGCCGCCGGTCTCGGCCCCGCCGCTCTGCCCCCACGGATTGTCAGCGCCGGCGCCTTCGGGTGCGACAGGCTCGGGTGCGGAGCTATCGGTGCTCCAGGGGTTAGAATTGCTCTGCGCGACAAGCGCCTGCTTGCTGTCGCCGGTGAGGCGCATGGCCGTTGCGGCCTCGTTAATAGGATTACTCATGGCCGTCACCCTCACGGTCGAGCGCCTGCAAGAGGCGCGCCTGTGACACCACACCGAGATATCGGCCCGTGCCGTCTAAGACCGGCAGGCTGCATGGCGCCGCGGCAACGGCGCCGAGAACGTCGCCGATCTTGGAGTCAGCGTCCAGCACCTGGATCGCCGGCAGGAAAGCGCCGTGCAACTGGGGGAGGACTTCTTCAGTTCCGCCTCCAACGAGGCAGAAGAGACCACGCCCTGGAAGCGCTGCCGCTTGTCCAGGACATAGGCGAAGTTCCGGTCCGCATCGGCCAGCCGCTTCAGGGCGCCGCGGACATTGCCTTCGCGGTCATACACCGTCACCTGCTGCTTTGAGGCGATCTCGCGGGTGCTCAGCACGTTGGACAGGTCGACACCCCGGAAAAAGGACTTCACATAATCGTCTGCGGGATTCTTGAGGATCTCGTCGGGCGTGCCGATCTGCACCACGCGGCCACCCTCCATGACCGCTATGCGGTCGCCGATCCGCATCGCCTCGTCGAGATCGTGCGAGATGAAGATGATGGTGCGCTTCTGTTCTGCCTGCAGCGCGAGCAGTTCATCCTGCATTTCCGCGCGGATCAATGGATCAAGGGCCGAAAACGCCTCATCCATGAGCAGGATGGTCGGATCGTTGGCGAGTGCCCGCGCAAGGCCGACCCGCTGCTGCATTCCGCCAGAGAGCTCGTTTGGATAGCTCTGTTCGTTGGCTGCCAGACCGACCTGCGCCAGGGCCTCCCTCGCCCGCTCCTGGCGCTGCGCCGGTGACACGCCGGCGAGCTCGAGGCCGAAGCCGGCGTTCTGCAGCACCGTCAGATGCGGCAGGAGCGCGAACGACTGGAAGACCATGCTGATATGTTCGCGCCGAAACTCGATGAGTTCCCTGTCGGACAGTGTCGCAATATCCTTTCCCTTGACGATGATCTCGCCGGCCGAGGGCTGGATCAGGCGGTTGAGCATGCGCACGAGTGTCGATTTGCCGGACCCGGAGAGGCCCATGATCACGAAGATCTCGCCCTCCCGGACCGAGAAATTGGCGTCACTGACGCCGAGCGTCATGCCCGTCTTCTGGAAAATCTCGTCCTTGGAGAGTCCTTGGGCATAAAGGGCCAGCGCGTCGTCAGGCTGGTCACCGAAAACCTTGAAGAGGTTGTTCACGGTGAGTGCTACGGGCGTATGAGGCGATTCGGCGACCGCTTCGGGCAGTTCGACAAGTTCAGACATGCCTCTTCCAAGCACGCTCTAGCCGGGGACTTCAACCTTTCAGGAGCATTTTTTGCGCGAGAAGCCAAGAAGCTTGCCGAACGGCACGTCCCTTTTTGCGGGAAACGACGGCGTCAAGCAGCCGGAAAGAGACGTCTCGCGAAACACGGTTTGGATGGCCCGGACCGAGTGTCTCTGTTCCAGGAAAAGATCAGCCCAACGGCGCAGAACTGGGCGGTCGCCAAATCAGAAAATGCTTTTATATCAAATCGTTTAACGAAGGTGGCTGTGCAGCCAGTCCGTGGCGAACCGGTCTCAGCCAAATTCCCTGCCAGGCGGCGTTTTACAGGGAATTTTCAGCGGATTACGGCATTTTCGGTTCGTCACACTCCCAAAACACTAGGTCCGTCAGTGAGTTGCCGGCCAATTCCCTGCACTGCGGAACAGGGAATTTAAGCTGCACTAGCAGGGAAATCTGTAGCTCAAGCAGCGTACAGACTCTGAGCGAGTGCAATTTTGACCATGTGCATGAAGGCTATTTAACTTCGTTCTGATGAATTCAATTCCGTTGATCGTCGTGTATCGCCGCATTCTAATGGCGCCGATCAGAGAGGCGATCGGCGATGAACGAACGAAACGGCCCGACGAACGAGAAGCGCCCGCGCGGCCGACCGAAGGGTTCTGCCCCATTTGCGGAGCGGGATCATGCCGCCTTGTCGCGGTTTGCCGATCAGGAGCTGGTTTCTCCTGGTGGCAGGCTGGCACCGTTTCTGCAGAGGCAAGGCTACGAGGAGAAGGATATACGACGGGCGCAGGCGCGCTGGCGCAAAGAGAAGGACAAGCTGCTCCAGGAAGCGCAGCAGCGGGCTGATCTGAACCCGGCCGAGTTGTTCCTTCAGTTCGTCATGGACATTTATGCAACGATCGGCGCAGCGGCTGAATCAGTCAAGCCTGCTCTGCGCATGATCGCTGCCAGCCAGGGACGCGCTCTTCGCCGCCAGCATGCGCGTGAGCAGGCAGGGACGAGGCTGGAACTTCCCGTCGATCTTGAGAACAAGGCGGCGGTCGATGCGGCGATCGAGCGCTATGAAGAGACAATGTTCCAGCCTGAGGACGTCCGGTTGGCCCGGTTGGACCAGCAAACGCTCCATGATTTGTCGCCGTCACAGAAGCTCTACGCCACGGCGATCATGCTGCATGATCTGAGTTTGCAAAACTCAGACGATCGGCAGGACGATACCGGCGCCGATGACGCTTCCCCGCAAGAACATGACGAGGACGGACGATGATGTCGAAGACCAAGGCGAAAAGAGTGCGAATCGACAAATCGGTCCGCTCCTATGGTGATCGCCTCCTGATGATCGCGGCCAATGATCTGCAACCTTATCGGCGCAATGCAAGGACGCATTCGGCAAGACAGATCCGGCAGATTGCCGACAGCATTGAACGGTTTGGCTTTACCAATCCGGTTCTGATCGACGACGACAACATGATCCTGGCTGGCCATGGCCGGGTCGAAGCGGCGAAGCGCCTTGGCATGCAAGAGGTCCCCTGTCTGCGGCTGGCGGCGATGAGCGAGGCGGAGAAGCGGGTCTATATCCTCGCCGACAACAAGATCGCCTCGTGCGCCGGCTGGGACGAGGACCTTCTGGCGGCTGAACTGGAGTTCATCCTTGCCGAGGTCGAGGAGATCGATATCGGGCTGACCGGCTTCTCCATCTCGGAGATCGACATGATCCTCGACACCGGCGAAACCGGACCGGCATACCAGGATGCCGATGATGACATCGTGCCGGACCTGCCAACAGCGGCACCGGTCACTCGCCGCGGTGACGTCTGGCAATTGGGCGATCACCGGCTGGTCTGCGGCGACGCACGCGACAGGGCAGACTATCAACGGCTGATGGTAGCGGTGGATGGGCACGCTGAATTGGCCCAGATGGTCTTCACCGGCCCACCCTATAATGTGCCCATTCGCGGCCATGTCAGCAGTTCCAAGAGAATTGGCCACCGCGAATTCGTCATGGGGTCGGGCGAGATGGATCGAAGGTCGTTCGAGGCCTTTCTCGCTGACGTGTTCGCGCAGATGGTTGAGTGGAGCTGCGACGGATCGATCCACTTCATCTGCATGGACTGGCGCCATATCGACGAAATCAGCCGGGCAGGCCGTGGCGTCTATTCGGAGCTGAAGAACCTCATCGTCTGGGTGAAGGACAATGGCGGCATGGGCAGCTTCTATCGCTCCCGGCACGAACTGATCTTTGCTTTCAAGAACGGCACGGCGCCGCATATCAACTCGTTCGAACTGGGCCAGAACGGCCGATATCGAACCAATGTCTGGAACTATCGCGGCATCACCTCGGCGACGAAGGATGCCCGCGAGGCACTCGCCCTTCATCCGACCGTCAAGCCGGTCGCCATGGTGGCTGACGCGATGAAGGATTGCTCGTCGCGCGGCGGTCTTGTCCTCGATCCGTTTTGCGGTTCCGGGACCGTGCTGATTGCCGCACAGAAGACCGGACGGCGGGCTCGGGCGATGGAACTCGACCCGCTCTATTGCGACACCGCAATTGTCCGTTGGCAGCAATTTGCCGGCGATGACGCCATCCTTGTCGAAAGCGGCCAGAGCTTCGAAGCTGTTACGAGCCAGCGGGCAGAGCATCGCCTCTCACCTGACGGGAAGGTGAGAGAAGAGCAGGCAGCGATCGATGACACCTGACGATCCCACCAGCCCCGACCAACCCTCCTATTCTGTCGGCTATGGCAAGCCGCCGGCCCATAGCCGCTTCAAGCCGGGTCAATCGGGCAATCCTAGGGGCAGGAAGAAGGGTGAAAGGAGCGTCAAGGCTGTCGTTCGTAAGGTCCTGAACGAGAAGGTGCCGGTCCGGACGGCGCGCGGCACAAGGAAGATGACCAAGCTGGAGGCACTGGTTCATACCAGTCTCAACAATGCCTTGAAGGGCAATGCGAAGGCGACCGATCAGATATTGAAGCTGATGCGTGAGGCGGGCCTCGACGAGGAGAGGGCCGAGGTGCTGGAGGCCATGACCATAGATGAGTTGGCGGCGGAAGACAGGGCAATCCTTGAACGCCTCGCGGGGCGCAACGATGATCCCGGGTCGGAGGGCGGAGAGTGAAGCCGACCTCCGCAAGTGCCGCGGCAGGCCAAGGCGATAGTGTCAGCCTGAAGCGCACCCTGCAGGCGCTGATGAGACAGGATCTTGGTGCCTTCACCCAAAAATGCTTCCATGAAGTCGGCAGCTCCGGTCAATACCTCCACAATTGGCATCTCGACGCGCTTGCCCATCATCTGGCAATGGTTGCGCAGGGACGCTGCCAGCGTCTTGTCATCACCTTGCCGCCGCGCAGCCTGAAATCGCTGTCGGCCTCGATCGCCTTTCCGGCATGGCTGCTCGGCCACGCGCCGAACAGGCGCGTCATCTGCGTCTCCTATGGTCGGAGCCTGACGACGAACAATTCCAACAGCTTCCGACGGATCATCAAGGCGCATTGGTATCAGGAGCTCTTTCCGCTGATGCGGATCGATCCGCGCAAGGATACCGAGGATGAGGTCCGCACCACGCTTGGCGGTTATCGTCTGAACGCGACCGTCGGCGGCGCCTTGACTGGTCGAGGCGGGTCGATCGTCATCGTCGATGATCCGATCAAGGCCTCCGATGCCTACTCTGAAACGACGCGCAAGAACGTCAATAGCTGGTTCGACGAGACAGTTTTGTCGCGTCTCGACGACAAGCGCACCGGTGCCATCGTGATCGTCATGCAGCGACTGCATGTCGATGATCTGGTCGGGCATGTCCTCAAGAAGGGAGATTGGACCCATCTGGACCTCTCGGCGATTGCTGGCGAAGACATGGATGTGCCCCTTGGCGGTGGCAGGTATCACCGTCGCAAGGCCGGCGATCTGCTTCATCTTGAACGCGAGCCGCAAAGCGTGCTGGATGCACTGCGCGAAGCGATGGGAAGTGCTGTCTTCTCTGCACAATACCTCCAAAGGCCGGTGCCGACAGATGGCAATCTGGTAAAATGGGACTGGTTCA
This sequence comes from uncultured Alphaproteobacteria bacterium, assembly GCA_963773525.1. Lineage (GTDB taxonomy): Bacteria > Pseudomonadota > Alphaproteobacteria > Rhizobiales > Rhizobiaceae > Notoacmeibacter. Next base: position 24,215 of record CAVZBM010000005.1, read on the forward strand.
GACGCTGGAGGACCCTGCCGGATCCGGATTATAAAAGAAGGATCGTGCAGAGCTGGGATACCGCTTCGAAGGCAACGGAACTCAATGACTATTCCGTCGGCATCACGGCGATGGTCGAACGCAATGAAATCCACATTATCGATGTGGTTCGGGCGCGCTTGGAATATCCAGCTCTCAAGAAACGCATCCTCCAGGAAATGCAGCATTGGAGGGCCGAGAAGGTCCTGATCGAGGACGCCGGGTCAGGCACCAGTCTCGTCCAGGATCTGCGAAGGGATGGCGTCTTCGCGGTGGCGATCAAACCGGAGGGCAACAAGGTTGTGCGCATGTCGACCTGCTCAGCCCGAATCGAGGATGGCTGCGTGCTCTTGCCTATGGCTGCCCACTGGCTTGACGAATTCCGCAGCGAGGTGCTGGCCTTCCCTAACGGTACCCACGACGATCAGGTCGACGCCCTCTCGCAACTGATCAATTGGACGAAGAAGATGCCCATCCCGTATCCGCTCTAGGATATCGGCTAGCGCACGGCGGACGGATCCCGCTAACGGAGGCTTCAACGCCGCGTTCGGGATTGAAAAGCTGATAGAGATGCGATCGCGAAAAGCCCGTCAGCCAGGCGATGCAGTAAGGATTGAGACTTCGCCCGAGGTTCTTTGCGATGATCCGTTTGGCGCCATCTGAACTGGCCCCCCCTTTCGACCGGACCTCAGGCATAACCTTGGAGACTTAGGCATATGCCTGGGCACGTGCTTATGTCCGACTATGAGATCATCACTGATGGCGCCGTCGAGGCCGCTGGCCTGCTGCCGAGAAGCTGCGGATCGTAGATTAGACTTTGAAGGACGGCGCCAACATCTCGGTCGTCGCTCGCCGGAATGGCGTTGCTCCGAAGCTACTGTATCGTTGGCGTCGCCTGATGCTGGAAGGGGGAGCCGTAGCCGTGTCCGAAGATGACGACGTGACCGGCAATCGGGCCGTTCGACAGATGGAGGAGCGCATCCGCGAACGGAAGTGACAGCTCGGGGCGGACGGCGCCGCGCCGATCAATTATAAGCGCGTGTACCGCACATGCACACATCAAGAGTTGGTGCGGCGGCCGAGACCGGAGCAGGGTTGACAAGGTTGGCATGGAACGGATGGCGTCGAACTCGGCCGATTGATCGAGGGAGATCGCAGATTTCTCGCGAAACGGGGACTCCTATGTCAACCTTGGGTGTGAGCGGCGTCTCGGTCAAAGAGGTCGGGGAAGTGGGCCGGACTGCGAACGGCATATTCGCCACCTGCTATGGTCTCCTGCTAGGTGTGCCGCACGTCATCCTCGCCGGCCTCTCGCTCAGCAAGGCCGGTCACAGCTATGATGAGCAGACTCGCCGACGATACCACATCGAAGAGGATCGCCACGTCCTGCAACATCTGATCGGGACTGGACGGGTGTTCCCGAGCAAACCCCATCTAGCAGCCGTTTGTGGCCTTCCCATGATCGGGGGCTGTCTAGCGATGCCGGCGACAGGGCGGGCGCGCCAGAGATCACTCCCTCTCTGTCGATCTGCCGGAAAGGGTCGCACGCAGCCGAGCGCCGAGCTTTCGCCAGTGCGCCGCGGGGCTTTTGCGATAGGCCGCCTTTGCGGCAAGGGCGGTCGCGCTCCGCACGCTGACCTCCATTCTGCCTTGGACGATTGCCACGATCGTGCCTTCGTCAAGATCCGAATAGCGCTGACGCAGTGCTTCGGCCGTCGTCGCCAGCGGCTCCGGACGGCGCACGAGGCGGCCGGCCCGGCGCTCGATTTCCAGGACACTTTGCTCGAGCAGCCAGTCGTGGCTGTTCAGCATCTTGTTGGAGCCGTCGGGCAAGCCACTGAAGCCGTCGAGCGTCACCTGCATATCCGGACAGTTCTCGAGGAACCAAAGCGCCATGAGAAATCCGGTCGATGGCGCCCTGCCCTGCGTGTACCAGCCACGAGCAAGCAGCCGACCGTCGATCACGAAATCGGCTCCTTCCGGACGCTGCGTCTGCGGCTCTGCCTCGCTGGGGCCGCGATGATGCTTGCCACCGCGAACGGCCACGGAGCCAATCAATCCGTCCCCGTCGAGAAGCTGCCGGGCCGTGTGCCGGTTCTCGCGCGACTGGATCAACGCGTTATGTTTCCGCATGGGCTGACACAGCAGGCTTGGCTGGTCGAAGCGCTTGCCGAGAATCTTCCAGACCGGTCCGAAGAAGACATGCAAACGGTTCGGATCCGGATTGGCCGCGTAGGACGCCGGATCGGCGGTCGTACTGTTGGCAAAAAGAACCACCGAATTGAATCTACTCAACTTGGCGATCAGCGGGTTGGTTGGATCGGCATGCGACATAATCACGTGCCTACCGCTGATCCCAAAAAATGGAAGGGGAAATCACGACCCATTAGCGGATCCTCCCTTGTCCAGGACCCGATGGACCTCGATAGGTCGCCGACGCCAGAGCTTCATGGGATCACCTGAACTTCGTCCCGCCGATTGCCCCAGCGGCAATGCGGTCAGGTCTACAAGTTCCGGTTCCGCCGTCAATATTTTTTCCGTCTCGGCTAAGGCGCGGAGCGCGGCTTCGTCTTCAGCCAGATGGCGCAGCAGGCTGATCGAGCTTTTTTCTGCTGGACCGGCCATTCAGATCGTGCAGAGTCGAGGCGTAATTACCAAACGAGGCGGAAAGATGCGCAACTTTCCGTGCCACTTATCGGCCTTGTTCGTGCGACTTGAACCCGTTGATTCCACTTTTATCGACTATGGGGCCGGCGAGAAATCAATCCGTTCGCGGCAAATTTGGCGCGAGCGAATCCCGCCTATCCACTTGAAATTCGCTGATGCTGTGTTGGCGGCCAGGACACACGGCGCCCTGGTCGCGCGTCGCCCCCGTTCCACACATTCCCTTCATCTTCTCGGGCTGTGAGCCCCAGCTGACGGTGAAGTTAGAGTCGCAGGAGGCTGTTATCGGAGCAACTTCGGCGACGAGTTGGGAATCTTAAGGTTTGGGGAAATCGGTCAGGGCTCATGCTCGTCCATCTCTTCCGGACGAACCGGCCTTGCGCTGGACAAGCCGTTTCCCCTTAATGTAGTGCCGCGAACGGATCGATTGGCGGCTGACCGTTCACTTCGATCCAGCCCGTCCACTGACGAAATGAGCCTCAGCGTGCTGAACGACAAGTCCATCCTCATCACCGGCGGCACCGGCTCGTTCGGCCAGGCCTTCGTCGCCGAAACCCTCAGACGCTTTCCACGCGTTAAGAGGCTGGTGGTCTTCTCCCGCGACGAACTCAAGCAATACGAGATGGCGCAGAAGTTCTCGACGACGGAGCATCCGGCCTTGCGCTATTTCATTGGCGATGTCCGCGACGAGACGCGTCTCAGGCGCGCCCTTGAGGACATCGACATCGTGGTGCATGCGGCGGCCCTGAAGCAGGTGCCGGCTGCTGAGTACAATCCCTTCGAGGCCATCAAAACCAACGTGCTCGGGGCGCAGAACGTCATCGAAGCCTGCCTTGATAGTAATGTGCACCGAGTGGTTGCGCTTTCCACCGACAAGGCAGCGGCCCCCATCAATCTCTATGGCGCAACGAAGCTCTGCTCCGACAAGCTCTTCATTGCCGCCAACAACATCAGGGGTCACCGCGACCTGCGCTTTTCGGTCGTCCGCTACGGCAACGTCATGGGGAGCCGCGGTTCGGTGCTCCCGTTCTTTCTCGAGAAGCGCAAGACCGGGACTCTTCCGATCACCGAACCGCAGATGACCCGATTTAGTATTTCGCTGTCCGAGGGGATCGAACTCGTGATGTGGGCCATCGAAAAGGCCCGAGGTGGCGAAGTCTTTGTTCCGAAGATCCCGTCCTACCGGATCACCGACGTTGCCAAGGCGATCGGCCCCGAATGTGAGCATCCGGTGGTGGGCATCCGGCCGGGGGAGAAGGTGCACGAAGAGATGATCACGGTTTCCGACAGCCTCAACACCCTCGATCTCGGTCCCTATTTTGCCATTCTGCCGACAGAGAACGACGTGCTGCGCGACCATTACCTGAGCTTGGGTGCCAAGCCGGTGCCGCAGGGCTTCTCGTACAATTCCGGCGAGAACGCCGACTTCCTGTCGGTCGAGAAGCTGCGGGCACTGATCGTCTCGCACGTCGACCCGGCGTTCTCGGTCTGATGATGATCCCATACGGGCGGCAATCAGTCGACGAGGCCGACATTGACGCCGTTGTCCAGGTGCTGCGTTCTGATTTCCTGACGCAGGGCCCCCTGGTCCCCGCGTTCGAAGAAGCCGTGGCACGAACCGTCGGCGCCGAACACGCGGTAGCGATGAACAGCGCCACCTCTGCCCTGCATTTGGCCTGCCTCGCCTTGGGCGTAGGTCCGGGCGACAGCGTCTGGACTGTGCCCAACACCTTCGTAGCCAGCGCCAACTGCGCCCGCTATTGCGGCGCCGAGGTCGATTTCGTCGACATCGATGACGAAACCTGGAACATTTCCATCGTCGCTCTTGCCGACAAGCTGGCCGCTGCAGAGACGGCCGGGGTCCTCCCCAAAGTCCTCATACCTGTTCATTTCGCTGGCCAGAGCTGCGACATGGCGGCGATCGGTGCCCTTGCCGAGCAATACGGCCTCCACGTCATCGAGGACGCGTCCCATGCCATCGGTGCAACCTATCAGGGTGAGCCGGTCGGCAATTGCCGCCACTCGCAGGTCACGGTCTTCAGCTTTCATCCCGTCAAGATCATCACCACCGGCGAGGGTGGCGTCGCTGTTACCAACGACCCGGAGATTGCCTGGAAGATGTCGACGCTACGAACGCATGGCGTCACCCGCGAGGCGGCACGGATGGAGGCGGTGGACGCGGCGCCTTGGGTCTACGAACAGCAGATGCTCGGCTACAACTATCGCATGATCGATCTTGAGGCGGCGCTCGGGCTGAGCCAGCTGACGCGCCTCAGTGTCTTCATAGACCGGCGCAACGCCCTCGCCGCGCGCTACGGCTGCCTGCTCGCTAGTTTGCCGGTTCAGCTTCCGAAAGTGAAGCGGGAATGCCGTTCTGCTTTTCACCTCTATGTTATCAGGCTGGAGCAGCGGGATGCGCAGCGGCACCGACAGATATTTGAAGCGCTGCGAACAGCCGGCATTGGCGTTAACCTCCACTACACGCCGGTTCACTTGCAGCCCTACTACCGGCAGCGGGGCTTCGCTGAAAGCATGTATCCCCAGTCGGAATTCCATGGTGAGAGCGCCATCACATTACCACTCTATCCCGATCTCAGCGAAGAACAGCAGGATGAGGTCGTCGCTGCCGTCCGGCGCGTCTTCGCATCCGATGCCGCGGAATAGGACTTTGGAACATGGTGCTTGCTGCGATGGAGCAGATGAGGTCATGGAAATGATCATCGCCGCGGGCGTGGCTATTTGTGAGAGATGGCAGCAGGCATTGACGGACGGGTACGATGAGGATTGAGCATTGCGGCAGCCGTTCCGTCCTCTGCGGGTTCAGCGTCCGGAGCGACAAGGCGCTTGCATACAAGAGGCTGATCACGTCGGAGATGCTAGCCCAAGAACTATTTCACCGGGAACAGCGTCTATGTCTGCACCGAGCATACGCCCGATGTTGTAGAGGCCTTCTTTCAGGCCCTCGAACCGGTCTTTGCCCTCATCAAGGAATGCGAAGAGCGCAGTGACGTGACGTCGCTGCTGGTGCGGTTGCGCATGCCGGCTCCAAGCGGTCGCACTGACGCGCGATGCAGTTCGTAATCCGCGCCGACGCTTCCACCACGATCGGATCTGGCCACGTCATGCGTTGCCTGGCGCTGGCGGATCGCCTTAGCGATCGCGGTGCAAACGTGCTGTTCGTGACCCAGCAACTGCCGGGCAACAAGCGAAGTGCAATTAGTGACCGGGGTTTCGACCTCGCGGAGCTAGACCTCACCGATCTCGACCCGTCCATGGATGTCCTCGCTACGCAGGACGCGATGCGGCGTCACGGAATTGAACAGGCAGACTGGCTCATCGTCGATCACTACGCTCTTGATGCCGGGTGGGAAGCCGCCATGCGAACCCGCGCGCATAAGATCCTTGTCATCGATGATCTGGCCAATAGGCAGCACGATTGCGACCTGCTGCTCGATCAGAATCTGGTGGCCGCCCAAGAGCAGCGCTATCTGGGCTTGGTGCCCCAACAGGCGGGGCTGCTGCTCGGTCCGGACTATGCACTCCTGCAACGGGAGTATGCGGTTCTTCACCAGCAGGCGAAGCAACGATCCGGACCGGTCCGGCGCCTGTTTGCATCGTTCGGAGGAACGGACAAATTCGACATGGTGCAGAAGACTATTGCGGCCTTTTCACTGCTGGATGAAGGGGACCTGGAACTCGATATCGTTCTGCCGAGCACGCATTCACGGCTGACCGCTTTGGCACGGGAGGCGGGATCACTCCCAAACTTGCGACTGCATGTCGATCTGCCAACGCTCGCCCCGCTCATGCTGCGAGCCGATCTTGCCATCGGGGCCGGCGGCGCGACGAGTTGGGAGCGGTTATGCCTCCGTCTGCCAGCGCTCGTCGTTACACTCGCCGCCAATCAGAGACCGATAGCGGTAGAACTCGGTCGCCGCGGACTGGTGGATTGGCTCGGCGATGCGAAAGAGATCACGGCGGAGGGATTGGCCGAAGCTATCGCCAAATACATTTGGCTACCTGTGGCCCGTCGCCCCGACTTCGATAGCTCCGCACCCGTCGATGGTAGGGGAGTGGAACGTTTATTTGCGGTAATGAAGTCGCACCGCCGCCAACCCACTAGCAGCGCGAAACGCTAGGGCCGGCCTATCGAGCTCGGCTTATGAAGTTGGTTCGTTCTAAACAAGCGATCACCTTCGATACGGAGATTTTCCACTTATGTCCTCCGTCAGATTTGGTTCCGCCAGATTTCCGTAGGAGCAGCGTTACCGAACTTTCCATCGAAACAAGGCGCGGCCTCCAACGGCGATGACGCGGAGCCAGCAGAGGCCGATAGACACAGGTCTGGACCCATTTCCGCCCCATCTCGTGGTCTTCCGGGGTCGACGCGTTGGGAGCTCATCGTGTACGAATCGCGTTCTCGCAACGACCAGCGAACCTCGCGCTCATGCCCCTAGTAATTCAAATCGTCTCTGATCCTGGCAGCTGGATGACAGACTATATCACAAAACTTGCTGATAGTCTGGCTGCTCATGAGCACAAAGTGATAATTCTCAACAAACCGAGCAAAGATAGAGTTGATATCCGTATGCTACTGAGTTTCGGTGCAATTGTTTCTCCTGATGTTTTGGCAACGGCTAAGTCAAACATCGTAGTGCATGGAAGTGCGCTTCCTGAAGGGAAGGGGTGGTCGCCATGGAGCTGGCAGATTTTGGAGGGGCGGGATCGACTTGCTTTGACGCTTCTTGAAGCAGTAGCCGGTGTTGATGCTGGTCCGATTTACGATCAGAGATGGATAACGTTAGCCGGCCATGAGCTGATAGATGAGTGGCAGGCAAAGCAGGCTGAAATCACGTTGAGCATGTGCGAAGACTTTGTTCTCAGATTTCCCAAGGTGCTGGAGGAGGGTCGCGAACAGTCCGGGGTAGAATCGATTTATCCTCGACGACGTGCTTCAGATAGCCGCCTTGACCCTGAGCGAACTCTGGCTTCGCAGTTTGGGCTCCTCAGAGTTGTCGACAACAAGCGCTACCCGGCCTTCTTTGAATACGCCGGTCATGTGTACGAATTGACCGTAGCCAAGAAAGGACGGCCGCAATCGTGAAAGTTGGAGCTTGCGAGATCGGCGCCCACGAATCGCCGTTCATCATCGCCGAAATGTCGGGGAACCATAACCAGTCCCTGGATCGGGCCCTGTCGATCGTCGATGCCGCCGCCGAAGCGGGCGCAAATGCGCTGAAACTGCAGACGTACACAGCAGACACGATCACTCTGGATGTTCGTGGCGGCGACTTCGAGATCAGTGACGGCAACAGTCTCTGGTCGGGAAAGAACCTCCACGACCTCTACAAGCTCGCTCAGACCCCATGGGAGTGGCACGCGCCCATCATCGACCGGGCAAGGTCGCTGGGGATGGCCTGCTTCAGTTCCCCCTTCGACGAAACGGCGGTGGACTTCCTCGAGACGCTCGAGGTCCCCGCCTACAAGATCGCCTCCTTCGAGAACAATCACCTGCCGCTCATCCGCAAGGCAGCGGCGACCGGCAAGCCGATCATCATGTCCACCGGCATGGCCAGCCTTGCCGAACTGGACGAAGCGGTGCGCACGGCGCGAGACGCCGGCTGCCGGGATCTCGTGCTGCTGAAGTGCACCAGCACCTATCCTGCATCTCCGGATAACAGCAATGTCCTCACCATTCCGCACATGCGCGAGCTGTTCGGCTGCGAGATCGGGCTCTCCGATCACACCATGGGCATCGGCGTCTCGGTGGCGGCCGTCGCCCACGGTGCCACGGTGATCGAAAAGCACTTTACGCTCAACCGCGCCGAGGGTGGCGTCGACAGCGCATTCTCACTCGAACCGGCGGAGCTTGCGGCGCTGGTCACAGAAACTCGGAGGGCGTGGGAGAGCTTGGGGCGGGTATCCTACGGGCCGACGGAGGCCGAGAAGAAATCGCTGATCTTCCGCCGCTCCATTTATGTGGCCGAAGATCTCAAAGCGGGCGACGTCCTTACCGATCAAAACATCCGCATCGTGCGCCCTGGTAAGGGCCTGCCGCCCCGCCACTTCGAACAGCTGCTCGGGCTGCGGGTGGCGCGGGACGCTCCCAAAGGCACCCCGGTGGATTGGAAGCTTATTGGTTAGGCTTGCCGTCCCGAACCGCCGATAACCGGGCCGCCCCTACTTTTCCATCAAGAACCAGGTAATATCGTCCTGCGGAAACTGTGGATCCCCGCGATAGACAAATCCATAATCTATTAGCTTGAACTGCGGGTGCCGGGCCATGATCTCACCAGCGAAATCGCGCTTGAACAACCTATCAGTATGCCCCCTATAAGGCATAGAGACGGGAGTCGGGTTGTAATATTCGGCAACCAGCAGATAACGCGCCGATGCTGCAGCAAGCTTGCTATAAGCGATCGGCAACACCTCCGGAGAAAGATGTATTAAAACTCCCTTGATCAAGGCCAGATCGCAAGGAATTTCAGAGATGAAGTCAAGGATGGAGGTATGGTAAACCTGTCCCCGGGGAACAACCTTGACAAGTTCATCCACGGCGTCGGCATTTATTTCGATCGCATGGAGGTCGATGTCTGGCTTGAGCAGCTTTAAGGCTCTTAAGTTCATTCCTATGTTGGCACCAAATTCGATGCAACTTGTGACGCCATGTGCTGATGAAAGAGATTTACAGAAGAAGTTCAAGTTCGATGCAAGTAGTTGTTCGCTACGATTTCGGGATATATACGAGGACCCGAATTCGCCCGCCCAGAACATTTCCTGTTCTGTACTATATTGGATCTCTTTTTTTCTATCATTCATCCTGCACCTGCTTAATATTGGCTTGTCGATTAAGGGCCTCGAACATAAGCTCAGCGTAACGCCAATCTTCCTCGGTATCGATATCCTGCACGCGACTTCGTGGGATGATCATGGGGACGGAGTTCGAGGAAAATATTGCCTTGCGCTCCAACCATGCGCTCCGACTGCCCCAATAAAATTGCCCGGCGTCATGATATGCGCGCTCCAGATCTTGAGAACGAGCAGTATAGTGTTGGGGGCTAAACATCTCGCTCCTGCCCTCATTCGTTATGCGGATAGCGCGCTGTATTGGAAACGGGTAGCTGGCAACGGGGAATACGTAGTCGCATCTCTCGCTGGTGAGGATCCTCGCGCCCTGGCGGATATCCTCTGGACCGACAAAGGGAGCTGTCGCGTAGATGCAGCAGACCTGATCGGCTTCGATGCCGTTGTCACGCGCCCACTCGACGGCGTGGGCAATGACCGGGACGGTGCCAGTGAACGCGTCGGAAAGCTCCGAAGGCCTGACGAAGGGCACTTCGCAGCCGGCGGCCCGCGCAATCTCGCCAATCTCTTCATCGTCGGTGGACACGATAATGCGGCTGAAACACCCGCTACTGCGGGCGGCGAGGATCGACCAGACGATCATGGGTCTCCCGAAAAACTTCCGGATGTTCTTGCGCGGTATGCGCTTGCTGCCGCCCCGAGCGGGAATAACTGCCAGTTTCATGCCTTCACAACCTGACGAAGCCTTTTGCCGCTGGTACGGCCATCAGAGAACCAATCAATGGGAATTGACGACACTATCCAGAAACTCCGAGAATCGTGAATGGTCGAAAGGTGGCGGCGGAGAAACTGAGCTGGGTCGCTTCACTATCTCGGCTATGTCCGCAGTCGGCGAGAACTGCGTAATGCCCTCGAATGACACTTCCTGGTCCGCCAACTGGTACACCCTCTTTCCACTCATCGCAGCCTCAATCAAGACACTCGACCGAGAGCCCACCACGACGCCAGCCGAACCGATGTCCTCCGCGAGTGAACTGGTGGAGACGTCCAGGCCCTCATTTTCGAAAGCTTTGCACAGATCCTTTGCCTTGCCATCCTTGGGATGGAGCCTTAGACGAGCATCGTATCCGGCCGCCTTCAGCTGGCGTGCCACCGACAGTATCGTTTGAATCTGTCTCTCGCGGTCGGCGTTTGCAAACGGATGCCATACAATCAGCACGAGGTCGTCCCGGCCTGCGCTGAGATAGGTGTCTTTCGGATAGCCGAAAAACCGCACCTTTTCGGCATCCTGCCCGCTGATCGATGCCTTGAGATCGTTCGCCTGCTGCTCCGTCCAGGTGATGAGGTAGTCGCCATAGATCGGCGCGATGCTGACCAGCTGCGGGTTCTGAATGTAGCCATGAGCGAAAATGATGCTGGGTGCGCCGATCGTTCGTGCGGCGCGAATGATCAGGCGCATGGCGGGCTGAGTGTCGCCATCTGCGATGACGAGACGGACGTTCTTCTTCTTCATGAATGCAAGAACGAGTCCAAAATTTCGACGTGCCTGCCTGTCGAGCGCCGATACCAATTTCCGATCCTTGACTGCTTCATTCAGCTCCAATGACGCGTGCTTTGCGCATAAATCGCGGAAGTGCGTTCCCCGATGTCGCCAAGCGGCGAAGGTGCTTTTGGTCATCGATAGCTTTCAACCCCGCGGACGCGAGCATTGGCTTCAGGCCCGTCTCAAGCGCATCAAACCGGTCCAGTTTCAGATAGTAGCTTGGTACGGCCAAGCGTCTTGAGAAATAAAGCACAGCCAACGCGCGTAACGTCCGACCAAAATTTCCACGCTCCATTTTTTGCATATTCTGCTTGGCCACATAAACGGAGCCAGATTCATGGTTGCGGAGCTGCTTCTCCAGCATCATCATCGCAAACGGATATTCACGCGATAAATGCGCGAACTTTTGCTCGAACGCGGCATTAAAGGTATGAAAAGCTGAGAAATTCATTGTGGTGCCATCGTTAAACTGTGTTCAGGCGCCGATACGACGTTAACTGTCGAAATCGATCCGCGTGATATATCCGAGTTCGACCAACTGGTGACTACCGAAAAAGCGAAGCGAGGAACTAGTATGGAATTTAATACAGCCGGCCTCCTCGATTTCTCTTGCCATAGCAATATAGTGTTTGGATTGGCCAAAATGTTGACGGTTGGTAGCGGCCTCCAATATTTTTTCCCTATAGTTCGTAAAGAATTTAAAGTGTAAAAGCGCCCCCCAAATCGGCGAAAAGTTCCTCTGATAGGGGGTAGGCCGATGGATGCTACTGCCGAAATAGCACCGGTCATCCCAGTAAATTAGAGGGAACTTCATCAGCTCATTTTGCTCCTGAAACAGTCGAGCCCTAGGGCCGCCCTTCACGCTCAGGCCGCGAGGAACCGCCTCAACGGTGTATCCCTCCGAGTCGAGATGGCTCGAGATCAGCCAAGGCATGCTCCCATCAGGCTGATTCGTAGCGTCACCGGAATACATGTCGAGCATTGGCGCAGGCAATCTTGAGATGGCATGTTTCTCAAGGACCCCTATTAGGGATTTCAGATCCTGTGTGTCGTATTGGTCGTAAATGAGGAATTCGTCGGCATCGACATTGAGATACCATCGATTGATTCCATATCGCCGGAAAAGAAACTCGCGCCAATGTCGCCCGCGCCGTGCCTCGGCAAACCGTTGCAACGACGACCAAACATCGACGTCGTCTTGATCTAGAAGATACTCCCGCCCTCCATCTGTGGAATTGTCGTCGACACATATGAAACGGGTGACGCCAAGCTTCCGGTAGTGTGTCAAAAACTGCGGCAATAACGTCATCTCATTATGCGTTATAAAAACAAGCGGCAGATCATCGCTGCTCAGCTCGGTCAGGGTGCCGAGCGGCGATAAATTCGCCTTTCCCTTGCTCCGGCGTTCACGGGCGGTGATACGCCGTGTTTCCAACCTCGTCTTCAGGCGTGCGAAGGGATTTCTGGGGATCTCAAAAGAGGCCGACGAGAAAGGGTATTGGATCTTGTTCGGAACACGCTTGTATCTCAACCACATATGATCGTCTCATCGCCTTTCCGGGTGGCGGGATTGATGATGCCGTCACTATTGGTAATAGCCTGCTGTCGCTCTTGCCGGCTTGTTCGAGTGCAGACGCATCGGTTTCTGAAGGGCGGTATGTGCACGGAGGAGATCCGAAGCCTAGCTAGTGTGCCGCGCGCTATTTCAAGAGGCATGGTGCTACTCAACCATCTCAATCGCTCACGTGACCGAGAGGCTGGGTCCCGTTGTCTTTCGTCCGTCCGACGGCTTGGGCGCCGGCGCTGCGCTGATGAATGAGAAACTGGCTCAGCCTTACCAGCGCCGGCAATGTTTGATGCCCGGTCACCGCTAGCCTTACAGCCTCAGCGGCACAGGACGTCTCGCCGGTCCCAAGAGGAAGGCCAGATCAATGTCTCCCGCGGCGCCGCAGGGCTTGGTAAATCCGACGAGCAACGAGACGCAACGGCGGTGGGGTCACATCCCTGATCCGGTCCCTTGACGACCTCTGGGCCGCCGCCAGCGTGGCGATCAGAGTATCCAGTTGCAGGTCGCTGAGTGTCACAGAATGACCTATGTCCGAGGCTAGATTGGCGGGCGGTGCGCTGATGTCAAAGCCCAGTGTCGCCTCGGCCTCGGCTATCATTGCCGCGTGGTGGTGCAGCTGGCCGCCAATCAACGCGTGGTAATGGTTCAGCAGGGCGGAGTCGTCAGCCTTGTCGCTCTTGTCCACTTCCTTGAAACGACTGCGCAGGCCGCCGTATTTCAGGCTGCGGGCGTCCCGCAGCCGGCGCAGCACTTCCGCCTCGGAGGGGCAGACGGACACGTTCACCGCTCGATGCTTCGGCGCGGCGAGCGGTGTTCCCAGCAGCTCTTCCCAGCGTTGCTCCATTGTTTTCGAATAGGATATGTAGCAGAGCTTGAAACGGCCGTCCCGTGCGGCGTCCAGGAGCAAGCGTAGCTCGGTCCAGAATTCGTAGCAGTCGACCCCACTTTTGAAATCGGGACCGGTCGGGGCAGTTTCCACGATCCACTCTTCAAAGGATGGCATGGCATGTGCGCCGCAACGATGGCAATAGGCGGACACCGCGTGGTCATAGATGTTGCGGAACACGCAGACCAGCGTCAGATCCTCGATCCCAAGCTCTGAAAAACAGGCGTGGAGTAGGTCCCTCTGCGCCGGTTTGACGAACTGATGGTACATATATTCAGTGGACAGCAGGATCGTTTCGTCATGCTGTCCCTGACTTATCAGGGCCAACAGTTTTTCCTTGGCGGTGGCCTTGTCGAGCCTCCCGATCGCCTTCGCAAATGCCCCGGCATTTCCGGAAGTTAGGTGTGGCTTGGGATAGTGAACCCGAGAGGACCCATGGCTCGAAAAATTGTGCGGGAAGAGTGATTGCAGGAAGCTCGAGCCCGCCTTGTTCAGGCCCACGTGAAAAACAACTCTCGGTGGATTTTTTTCGAACAATTCGGGGACCAAGTCGCTGAGCTGGGATCAACTGAGACACTAGCGGATTGTTGGAGAGGCCTCGGCGATGAACAAACGCAGTCGGCCCTGTGTGAAATGGCTCCGCAAGGAGCCGCTCGAGGCCTGGCTTCTCCATCCAACGTCGCGCTGGAATGCTATCAATCTATCGATGGTCGATGCTTGTGTCAAAACGTCCTCGATTCCGTTGGCGCCGGTTCCGGCCCGTTCGCCGCAGTCCCGGCCGATACCGTCGGCGCCGCGACGTTCGACAGCGGCGTGCAGCACGACGTCGCCGCGCTCGGCGATCGCGCAAATCAGGGCGCCGCCCATTCGGCCCCCGGCGCCCACCACGACAAGCTTCATCGGCGTCATCGGACCGCCCTCCTATTCCGCCGCATCGCTCGACAGGTCCAGCGATGGCCGCTCGCTCATCTGCCGATAGCGGCGATAGAGACCGTCGGGCAAGCCCATCAGTTCGTCATGGGTGCCCTGTTCCACCACCTCGCCATCCTCCATGACGACGATCCTGTCGGCGTTCTGCACCGTGGACAGGCGATGAGCGACGACAATCGTCGTGCGGCCCTTCATCACATGCTCCAGCGCATCCTGCACCATCTTCTCCAATTCATTGTCGAGGGCGCTTGTCGCCTCGTCGAGCAGCAGGGCCAATGGCTGCAGATAAACAGTCTGCCGCTCGACTGGCATGAGCAGCGACGCACGATCGCGGCGCTGTGAAGCGGGACGGCGGATTTTGACGTTGTGAAGCGAAGCGGCACGCCGCAGCCCCATGACGGAGACGGCCAGATGGCTGCTCTGCAGGCGCACAGCCGCCGTTCGTTCGTGGATGTAATCGGATCTGCCAGTCCTACCGAAACTCCGTCACCCCCACTAGCTCATGCAGAGCATGCTCTTCCGCGGAAACGATAGCGTCGAAGAGCAAGGAAGAGAAGTCACGTAAAACGCCGCTCGGGTGGCCCGGACCGAGTGTCTCTGTTCCAGGAAAAGATCAGCCCAACGGCGCAGAACTGGGCGGTCGCCAAATCAGAAAATGCTGTTAATCAAACCCTTTAACGAAGGTGGCTGGGGCGGCTGGATTCGAACCAGCGCATGGCGGTACCAAAAACCGCTGCCTTACCGCTTGGCTACGCCCCAAGCCGCGCGCTGGATCGACGCGCCGACGGCGCTGGATTAGCAAAGGCCGCCGGGTGGAGCAACGGCCATTCGGCCGGTTTTGCATAGAGCGACGCCCTTGCCTTCGCGCGGACCCGCGGGCAAATCTTGCTGAACAGGAAGGGTCCCGATGGATTTTGATCGCGAGTTCGAACCGCGCCATGGCGAGGCGGTGCCGGTGGCGGAAGACGTGCTGCGGGTGACCTGCCCGAACGTCTCGCCCTTTACCTTCCAGGGCACCAACTCCTACGTGATCGGCCGCGACACGGTGGCGGTGCTCGATCCGGGCCCGAGGGACGAGGCCCATCTGGAGGCGTTGATCGGCGCCATCGGCGGCCGGCCCGTCAGCCACATCCTCGTCAGCCACACGCATCGGGATCATTCGCCGCTGGCGCGGCCGCTGCAGGAGCGGGTCGGAGGGACGATCGTCGCCGAAGGCCCGCACCGCGCCGCGCGCGACCTCAATCTCGGCGAGATCAACGAACTGGACGCGTCGGGCGACCAGGATTTCGTGCCGGACCGGCAGGTCGGGGACGGCGAGCTGATCGAAGGCGACGGCTTTGCCGTTAAGGCGCTGCACACGCCGGGGCACATGGCCAACCACCTCTGCTTCGCGCTCGCAGGACAGCGGCGTCGTCTTCTCGGCCGACCACGTCATGGCCTGGGCGACCACCATCGTCGCGCCGCCCGACGGCGACATGAACGCCTATATGGAGTCGCTCGACAGAATGGCGGAGCGGGAGGACGACCGGGTCTACCTGCCCGGCCACGGCGGTCCGGTGACCAAGCCGGCGTCCTTCCTGCGCGCGCTGAAGGCTCACCGGAAGATGCGGGAAGGCGCCATCCTCAGGCGACTGGCGGCCGGCGACCGGACGATCGCCGAAATGGTCGCGACGATCTACCGCGACACCGATCCGCGGCTTCACGGCGCTGCCGGTCTCAATGTCTTCGCCCATCTCGAGGCGCTGCTCGAACGCGGCGCCGTCGCCGTCGATACGCCGGCGCCCCGGCTCGACAGCCGCTACAGCCCGGCCTGAACCGCTACCGCCTCAGGACTTGCCGACCGGCTGAAGTTCCCCGGTCAGCGCGTCGAAGAGCTTGGTGATAACGGCCTCGTTGCCGCCGAAGTCGTGCGAGCCGACGAGCGTCCGGCTGCGCATGTCGACATAGCTCGTTTCGCCCTCTTCCGTGATACGGACTGCGATCTTCGTCGGCAGCAGAAGGATTCCCGCACGTCCCTCGATCAGCAGCGTCAGTTCGCCATCGGTGGCGAGGGTGCCGAACTGGCCTCGGAACAGCCAGCCATTGGCGGTGATCACCGTCCGCAGGGCTTCCTCCACCTCCTCCGGCGAGGAGGCATAGCGACGGCCCGTCAGGTCGGGCCAGGCCTCGATCTGCGCCCGCAGGATCGGCAGGGGCAGCGGCTCGTCGCGCCGTGGCAGAAAGCGCGGCGGCTCGGCCGGGTCGGTCGAGATTTCGGTCAGGGGCGGATTGCCGACGATGTGAATGGCGCCGAAGGCCAACGCCGCCACGACCGGCAGCGCCCAGAGCAAGGCCCGCGCCAGATGGTCGAGCCCCTCGCCTCCCTCGCGCCAGATGGCGCGCCCGGCAATGCCCGCCAATATCAGGGCAACCAGAAGCATCATCATGATAGCGCCGATGACCCAGAACAGCGAAACAGGCGCCAAAAGGCCAAAGAAATGAGCCGCTCCGGCGATAATCGCGACGAATGTCGCCAGGCGAGACAGAAAATGCGCGGCCGCCGCCGCCGGATGCGGCAGCGGCGGCATGACGGGACTCAGCCGACCGATCGCGGTCACTGAAGCGCCCCCGGCTGCAAGCGATGGCGGGCCGGCCGCTCAGGCCGTCTCGACATCGGGAAAGGAATAGTCGCTGAACTGTTCACGAAGGGCCATCTTCTGGATCTTGCCTGTCGCCGTATGGGGAATCTCATCGACGAAAACAACGTCGTTCGGCATCCACCATTTGGCGACCTTGCCTTCCATGTAGGCAAGAATGTCGTCCTTCGACACATCGCGGCCTTCCCTGCGGACGATGACAAGCAGCGGCCGTTCGTCCCATTTCGGATGGGCGATGCCGATCACGGCGGCCTCGGTAACGTCCGGGTGACCGACCGCGAGATTCTCCAGATCGATCGTGGAGATCCACTCGCCGCCGGACTTGATCACGTCCTTGGAGCGGTCGGTAATCTGCATATAGCCATCGGCGTCGATATGGGCGACATCGCCGGTGTCGAACCATCCCTCATCATCGAACTGCTCGGCGCCGGCGCCGCCATAGTAGCTTTTGGCGACCGCAGGCCCGCGCACCTTGAGCCGGCCGAAGGTCTTGCCGTCCCAAGGCAATTCGCGGTTCTCGTCGTCGGTGATCTTCATTTCGACGCCAAAGGGAGCGAAGCCCTGCTTGCTCTTCCGCCTGATCTTCTCGTCAGGTGAAAGATCGGCGAATTGCGGCTTGAGGGGGCCGAGCGTTCCAAGCGGGCTCATCTCGGTCATGCCCCAGGCGTGGATCACGTCGACATCGTACTCATCGCGGAACTTCTCGATCATGGAGGGTGGGCAGGCCGAGCCGCCGATCACCACATTGGTGAGGTGAGGCAGTTTCTTGCCGGTCTCGTCGAGATATTGCAGCAGCATCAGCCAGACTGTCGGCACCGCTGCCGAAAACGTCACTTTCTCGGTCTCGAGAAGCTCATAGATGCTCTCGCCGTCCATCCTGGCGCCGGGCATGACCAGCTTCACCCCCGTCATCGGCGCCGACTGGCCCAGCCCCCATGCATTGGCGTGGAACATCGGCACGACGGGCAGGACCACCGAACTGGCGCCGAGGCCCATCGCATCGGGCATGGCGGCGATCATCGCATGCAGCACGTTGGAGCGATGCGAATAGAGCACGCCCTTCGGCTCGCCGGTCGTGCCCGAGGTGTAGCACATGCCGGCAGCGTCCCGCTCGTCGATGGCGACCCAGCGGAAGTCACCATCGGCTTCGTTGACCCAATCTTCGTAGCAGACGAGGTCGAGCTTGCTTTCAGGCATGTGATCGCGATCGGTCAGCACCACGATCAGCTCCACGGATTTGAGCTGATCGGCGATCTTTTCGACAATCGGCACGAAGGTCAGGTCGACGAACAGCGCCCTGTCCTCGGCGTGGTTTATGATCCAGGCAATCTGGTCAGGAAACAGTCGCGGATTGAGCGTGTGGTAGACCCCGCCCATCCCCATCGTGCCATACCAGACCTCCAGATGCCGCCAGGTGTTCCAGGCCAAGGTGCCGACGCGGTCGCCCTTCTGGAAGCCAGCGTCCAGCAGCTTTTGCGCCACCTTGCGCGCGCGCTCGTGGACGGCGCCATAGGTCGTACGCACGATCGGCCCTTCGATCGACCGCGAGACGATCTCGCGGTTGCCAAACTGCCGCGCCGCGTGATCGAGTGATCTTGTCGCACGTCAACTGCCAGTCCTGCATCAAGCCCTGCATATATTCCTCCCTTTGATGTGACGCCAATCTGCCGCGCCAGCGCTCATGCGTAAAGCGGCATTCGGTGGAACCTGCGGCAGCGCCGCGCCGTTTTTCCTCAAACAGCCTTTGAGGGACCCTATGTCAGACAATCCGCATATTCGCATTGCACCGCTCGGCAGCCCCGTCACCGTGAAATATCACGGGGCGATTCTCGCCTCTTCGGAACGGGCGCTGTCCCTTGAGGAAGGGGAGCGACCTCCAGTCGTCTACATCCCCCGGGAAGACGTCTATTTCGAGCACCTGGAGCCGACGAAAAAGACAACTCATTGCCCGTACAAGGGGGACGCCAGCTACTTCTCGTTGATGGCGGCAGGGGAGTTGATCGAAAACGGCGCGTGGAGCTATGAGCATCCGAAGAACGAGGTCAGCGAGATCGCCGGTCACGTCGCATTCGACACGCAGCAGGTCCTGGTCGAAAAGGGCTGAGGCGGGTCATCAGGACGGCGAGCGGGCGTCTTTCAGACATTTGTCCTTCATGTGGATTGCGGCCTGCGCCGCCGCGAGCCGGGCAATCGGCACGCGAAAGGGTGAGCAGGAGACGTAGTCGAGACCGGTCTCCTCACAGAACTCGATCGACTTCGGGTCGCCGGCGTGCTCGCCACAGATGCCGAGAACCAGGTTGGGACGAACGTCCCTGCCCTTCTCACACGCCAAACGGATGATCTCGCCGACACCCTCGACATCGAGCGTGATGAAGGGATTGGCCTCGATGATCCCGGCCTGCCGGTAGGTCTCGAGGAATTGCGCCGCGTCGTCGCGACTGATGCCGAACACGGTCTGGGTCAGATCATTCGTGCCAAAGGAGAAGAAGTCGCAGGATTCCGCAATCAGTCTGGCGCGCAAAGCAGCGCGCGGCAGCTCGATCAGGATGCCGACGGTGTACTCAATGCTTTCCCCGGTCTCCTTGGTCACCTCCCTCGCGACACGGTCGATGATCTCGCGCAGGAAGTCGACCTCCCGCTGGAGGCTGACGAGGGGCAGCATGATCTCGGGCTTGACGTGACGACCGGTCCGGCGGCCAGCCTCGATCGCCGCCTCGAAAATGGCTCTGACCTGCATCTCCGGAATAGCGGGGTAGGAAATGGCGACGCGCACGCCGCGATGGCCCAGCATCGGGTTGGTCTCGCGCAACGTCTCGGCGCGGAACTCGATCTTCTCCACCGGCACACCGAGAGCGTCGGCGGTCTCGCGCAGTTCATCCTCGCTTCGCGGCAGGAACTCGTGGAAGGGCGGATCGAGCAGGCGGATCGTCACCGGCAGGCCGGCCATGTGTTCGAACAGGTCGATGAAGTCGTGGCGCTGGCTCGGCAGCAGCTTCAGCAGAGCCGCTTCGCGATCGTCATCCGTCTCGGCCAGGATGAGATGGCGCATCGCCAGAATGCGCTTGTCCTCGAAGAACATGTGCTCGGTGCGGCACAGCCCGATGCCTTCGGCGCCGAAGTCGCGCGCCAGCTCGGCATCTCCCGCCGTATCGATGTTGGTGCGGACCTTCATCCGCCGGACCGCGTCGGCCCATTGCAGAATGGTACGGAAGTCCTCCGAGAGTTCAGGCTTTCGCATAGGCATGCTGCCGGCCATCACCTCACCGGCGGTGCCGTCGATGGTGATCGTGTCGCCCTCGGCGAATGTACGGCCCATGCTGGACAGCGTGCCAGCCGCGTAGTCGACGCGCAGAGTGCCGGCGCCCGACACACAGGGCTTGCCCATGCCGCGGGCGACGACGGCCGCGTGGCTGGTCGTTCCGCCTCTCGTGGTCAGTATCCCTTCGGCGGCGCTCATGCCATGGATGTCCTCGGGACTGGTCTCGGTGCGGACAAGGATGACCTTCCTGCCGCGCTCGGCCAGTTCGGCCGCCTCGTCCGGCGAGAAGACGATCTGGCCGCAGGCGGCACCGGGCGCGGCAGGCAGGCCGCGGCCGATCACGTCGCGAGCCGCAGACGGATCGATCGACGCGTGCAGGAGGCTGACGAGGGAAAGCGGATCGATCCGCCGCAGCGCATCGTCGCGGCTGATCAGCCCGTCATCGGCCATCGCCACGGCGATCCGTAGCGCCGCCCCGGCCGAGCGCTTCGCCGAACGGGTCTGCAGGATGTAGAGGTGGCCGCTTTCGACGGTGAACTCGATATCCTGCATGTCCCCATAATGGGCTTCGAGCCGCTCGGCGACGGCCTTCAGGTCGGCATAGACATCGGCAAGGGCCTCCTGCATCGGCGGTCCTGCCGCCACGTTGCCATGACCATTGTTCTGGCCGCAGGAGAGCGGCAGCGGCGTGCGCAACCCCGAGACCACATCCTCGCCCTGGGCGCGCGGCAGATATTCGCCGTAGAGTGCCTTCTCGCCGGTATTGGGGTCGCGCGTAAAGCACACGCCCGTAGCGGAGCGATCATCGCGGTTGCCGAAGACCATGGCCTGCACGTTGACGGCCGTGCCTTCCTTCTCATGCAGCCCGTGAAGAGCGCGGAACGCGATCGCGCGAGGGTTCATCCAGGAGCCGAGCACAGCCCGGATCGCGCCGCGCAACTGGGCCTCGGCGTCCTGCGGAAATGGGTCGCCGAGCTCCTCGGCGACGAATTCCAGATAGCGGCCGACGACAGCTTTCCAGTCCTCGGCGGTCATTTCCGAGTCGGATTCGCGGCCGCGCCTTTCACGCTCCTCCTCAAGGATCTCCTCGAAGAACTCCAGGTCGAGACGCAGGACCGTGTCGGCATACATCTGGATGAATTGGCGGTAGCTGTCCCAGGCGAAGCGGCCATCGCCGGTTTCGTCGGCGAGGGCTTCCACCGCCTGATCGTTGAGACCGAGGTTGAGGATGGTGTCCATCATACCCGGCATCGATGCGCGCGCGCCGGAGCGGACGGACAGGAGCAGTGCGTTCTGTGAGGCCCCGAACCGGCGGCCGGTCGTCTGTTCCAGTCGCCGCATCGCCTCCACCACCTCCTGCTCCGTTCCGTCGGGCACTGAACGATGGATGCTGAAATGGCGACAGACCTCGGTGGTCAGGGTGAAGCCGGCCGGTATCGACAGGCCAAGGCGGGACATCTCGGCGAGATTGGCACCCTTGCCGCCGAGCAGGTCAGCCATATCGGCCGCGCCGTCCGCCTTGCCGGCGCCGAAGCTATAGACGTAGCGAGCCGGCATTTGCTCTCCGCCAGTCACAGGCCATCAGTTCCCGTCTTCACCTTGTGATATCATTCAACATAGATATGGCTCTTCCCGCAAATGCGAAAGCCCGTTTTGCAGTGCAAAACGGGCTTGTCGTCCAACGTCGCCGACCGTCCGGGCTACTTCTCGGCAGCAGCCTGGTCGATCAGTGTCGCCATCTGGCCGATCGACATCGCGCCGGCATATTTCTTGCCGTCGATGAAGAAGGTCGGCGTTGCCTCGACGCCGAACTCCTTGCTGGCGCGCTCACGAACCGCATTGATGTTGTCGAGCAGCGTCTGGTCCTTCAGGCAGGCGTCGAAGGATTGCTCCGTGAAGCCCGCGATCTTGACCGTGTCGAAAAGGCCCTTGGCGCCATTCTCCGCGCGCGCCCAGACATCCTGCCGGTCGAACAGGACATCGACGACAGGGAAATATCTGTCCCCTGAGCAACGGGCCAGCATGAACGCCGCCGTCGCACGCGGATCGAACGGAAACTCACGCAGGACGAAGCGCACCTTGCCGGTCTGGATGAAAGCCTCGTTCAGCTTCGGAAAGGTCTGTTCGTGAAAGGCCTTGCAGTGGCCGCAGGTCATCGACGCATATTCAACGATGGTGACGGGGGCGTCCTCGCTGCCGAGGACCATGTCGGGAAGGTTGTCGTTCTGGAGCAGTTTCTCCATATCGACCGTCCCTTGCGCCTCGGGAGCCTCGGCTCGCTCGATGGAAGCGGCGGGGTCACCGCCATCGCCAACGCTTGCCGCGGCATCGCCCCCGGCCGCTTCGCCGTCAGTCGCTTCGGCGTCGTTCGACATCGGAGACGCTTTTTTGCCCTCGGCCGCCGCCGGTGCGGTCGTCTTCTTTTCGTCTGTGTCGGCCTGCGCCAGCTGGCCCGGCGCTTGCTGTGCCGTCGGTCCCGCCGTGTCAGCGGCCCGGGTGATCGAAGCCGTCGCGACACCGTCCGACGCCTGCGCAGCCTCAACGCCGCTGTCGCTGCAACCGGCAACGCCAAGCGAGAGAACGCCGGCCGCGGTCAGGGCCAACCAGCGCGAAGAAGGAGTAAAGCTGAAATCCATCGTCTGCCTTTCACTATCGGTGCGGGCCGCCAGCAGGCGCGCCCTCTCAATCCGGGACATGCGTCGACTGCAATCGCGGCGGAGCATGACGCCATCTAGTGCCGATTGCCAGAGCTTCCAATCCCCGAGCGGGGCTGGAACCGGCGATCAGGACCTCGATTGCGCCTTGACCGCTCGACCAAGGCGCTCCAGGGCGGCCCGAAGATGCGGTTCGTCGATCTTGGAAAGACTGTCCTTCAGTTGGGCTTCCTCGTCGCGCCCAAGTGCGGGCAAAGGCGGACGCCGCTTCTTTTCCGGCTGGGCGACAGGCTTCTGCACCAGCTTGATCCGGTCGACCGCGCCATAGCCGAAGAAGGTGTTGACCCGCGAGATCAATTCCGCCGTCTCGTGCTGGAGCGCCAGGGCAGCATAGCCCTCAGCCGCAATCACCAGCGTCGCCGGCTTGAACGGATCGTCGTCGGAGAGCCGACGGGGCCAGGCCATCTTTTCCGGCCGCGAAAGCCTCGCCAGCCTCGGACCGGCAATTTCCTGCCAGCCCTCGATCAACTCCAGCGATATGCCCGTGCGCCTGCGCAGGACGGGATCGACGATGGCCGAAACCACATCCGATACAGGTCTGGCGTTGCGTAATGGCCGGCCTTTCGCCATACCGTCTCCATCATCGGCCCGGCGCGCCTTCGGCCCCGGCTTTCTCGAGACCCTATCACGTGACCTTCGCCCGCAATATGGCCCAGCCTGCAAGATCGGTCGAAACGGCTCCTCTGGACGCCGCCAGCATCGCTCCCGTTCTCCTCGCCTGGTACGACCGTCATGGGCGGGACCTTCCGTGGCGCACCGGTCCGGCGAGGATCCGGCGGGGCATTCGGCCCGATCCCTACCGCGTCTGGCTGTCTGAAATCATGCTGCAGCAGACCACGGTCGCGGCGGTCAAATCCTACTTCGAACGTTTCGTTTCCGAATGGCCGACCGTGGCGGATCTCGCCGCCGCACCGGAGGACCGCGTGATGGCCGCCTGGGCGGGTCTCGGCTACTATTCGCGCGCCCGCAATCTGCTCGCCGCTGCCCGCCAGATCGCGGAGGCCGGACGGTTTCCGGCCGATGCCAAAGGTTTGCGATCTCTGCCCGGGGTCGGCGAATACACCTCCAACGCCATCGCCGCGATCGCCTTCGGCGAAGCCGTGCCGGTGGTCGACGGCAATGTGGAGCGCGTCGTCAGCCGCCTCCTCGCGCTGAGCGAACCGGTCAAGCAGCTCAAACCCGTCATCCGCGACTTCGTCGCCGCGAACACGCCGGACCGGCGTCCGGGCGACTTCGCGCAGGCAATGATGGATCTCGGGGCGACGATCTGCACGCCGCGACGACCGGCCTGCGCACTCTGCCCGATCAACGATGCCTGCATCGCTTTCCGTGACGGCCCCGATCCGGCATCGTTGCCGATCAAGGCGCCGAAGAAGGCGAGACCCCACCGCCTGGCCGGCGCCTATGTCGCGGAACGGGCGGAGGATGGCGCCGTCCTGCTCGTGCGGCGTCCCGCCTCGGGTCTCCTAGGCGGCATGGCCGGCCCCTACGTGGCTGACTTCTCATCACGCAGGGACGGCGCGACCGGCGAGGATGGAGCGCCCTTCGCCGCGGACTGGGTCGCGTGCGGCACGGCCGAGCACGGCTTCACCCATTTTCAGCTGACGCTGGAGGTGATGTGGGCGCGCGTCCACGGAAGCGTCACCATTCCGCCCGACGGCTTCTGGTGCCCGCGCGAGAGACTGTCGTCCGAGGCGCTGCCAACCGGGATGAAGAAGGCGATCGCCACAGCTATTCCCGACACCTTCCCTCCAACAACAGGAGCAAGACGATGAGCATCCACCATATCGTCTTCGACATTGGCCGCGTGCTGATCCACTGGGACTTCCACGCCGCCTATGTCGAAGCGATTCCGGACGAAATGGAGCGGACGCGCTTTCTGGAGGAGGTCGATTTCGCCGGCTGGAACCTGCTGCAGGATGCCGGCCGAAGCTGGAAGGATGGCGAGGATGCGCTCATCGCCGAGTTTCCCCACTACGCCGAATTGATCCGGTTGTTCCGCCGGAACTGGCACCTGACGGTCCCGCACGCGATCGAGGACAGCGTCGCGATCATGCGGGGCCTGATACGGCGGGGCTATGACGTGACCCTGCTGACGAACTGGTCGGCCGAGACCTACCCGATCGCGACGGAGCGATACGACTTCCTGGGCGAGCCGCGCGGCGTGACGGTTTCCGGCGAGGCGCGGATCGTGAAACCCGATCCGGCGATCTTCGCCCATCATGAACAAACATTCGAACTCGATCCGGCCCGAACGCTGTTCATCGATGATTCGGAGCGAAACGTCGCGGCGGCGCACGATGCTGGCTGGACGGCGATCCTTTTCGAGACGCCGGACCAACTCCGCGCCGACCTCCGCGAACGGGGCGTCGAAGCGTGATCAGCCGCCGCTGCGCACGATCTGGCGGCGGATGATCGTTCTCAGCGTGTCGATCGGCTCGGGCCCGTCACCATTGTCATAGTGCCAGAAGGTCCAGCCATTGCACGCCTCGAAGCCCTGAACCCGAGCCCCGACGCGATGAATCGAGCCCTCGTGCTCGCCCGCGAGCAGCGTGCCGTCCGCCCTGACGGTCGCGCTAAAGCGGCCCCTTGCATCGGTCAATCCCGTGCCGGGCCGCAGAAGTCCCGCTTCGAGCAGTGACAGGAAGGCGACGCGCGGCTCGGCTCGTTTCGGCATCAGCTGGCGCAGATCGATCGACGGCAGCGGCTCGATCGCCTCGATCCGGGCCCGGGCGGCATCGATATAATCCTGCTCGCGCTCAATCCCGATGAAATGACGGCCGAGCTTCCTGGCGACGGCCCCCGTTGTGCCGGTTCCGAAGAACGGGTCGAGCACCACGTCGCCGGGCTTGCTCGTCGCCATCAGGATGCGCGCCAGAAGCACCTCCGGCTTTTGGGTCGGATGAACCTTCTGGCCGCCATCATCCTTCAGTCGCTCTCCGCCCTGACAGATCGGAAACAGCCAGTCGGAGCGCATCTGCGTGTCGTCGTTCGCAGCCTTCATCGCCTCGTAATTGAAGGTGTAGCCCTTGGCCTTCTCGCTCTTGGACGCCCAGATCATGGTCTCGTGAGCGTTCTGGAAGCGGCGGCCGCGGAAGTTCGGCATCGGATTGGTCTTGCGCCAGACAACGTCGTTGAGGATCCAGTAGCCGAGATCCTGCATCGTCGCGCCGACGCGGAAGATGTTGTGGTAGCTGCCGATCACCCAGATCGTGCCGCTCGGCTTGAGGACGCGGCGAGCGGCGAGCATCCAGGCGCGGGTGAAGGCGTCGTAGGCAGCAAAACTGTCGAACTGGTCCCATGCATCGTCGCAGGCGTCGACCTTAGACTGGTCGGGCCGGTGCAGGTCGCCGCCCAGCTGCAGATTGTAGGGCGGATCGGCGAAGATGACGTCGACCGACGCATCGGGCAGCCTGTCCATCGCGGCGACGCAGTCGCCTTTGATGATCGTGTTCAGATGGCGCGCAAGCGCCGGGTCATGACTCTGCGCGCCGGAAACGGAAGGACGGGCGGCAGCGGACGAAGTGGAACGCATGGACACAACACTCGAATACGCAACGGACAGGACGTCATGGTTACCGAACGGGATGAAGATTGCGTGAATGCCGCGGCCGGATGGAGCCCCGTCTGTTTTTGAACGGGCATCGGCTCGTTCCCGAAGCTTCGCACCCACCTAGAGCCGGCCCGTCTCTTTCGGGTTGAAGAGATGATGGCATGAAGGCTATAGGCCGGCCCGACCAGCAACCCCGAAGACCGGAAGCCATCGCCGATGAAAGCGCCTGAATTCGTCATTTTCGACTGCGACGGCGTGCTCGTGGATTCCGAGGTGATCGCTTCGCGGGTCGACGCCAAGCTGCTGTCGTCGATCGGCTACGAGATCACGCCTGAAGAGATGTCTGAACGGTTCGCCGGCCTGACCTTCAAGGACATCCTGCTCGCGGTGGAAGCGGAGGCGAACATTCCGATTCCGGCCTCTCTTCTCGGGGAAGCGGACAAGGAGGTCGACCGGCGGCTCGCCCGCGAGATCAAGGCGATCGAAGGCGCGGCGGACCTTCTCCGTTCGGTCGGCCTGCCCTTCGCAGTCTGCTCCAATTCCGGCTATAAGCGGCTCGACATCAGTCTGTCGCGTACCGGCCTGAAGCCGATGATCCCGGCACTCTACAGCGCCAAGGACGAGGACGGAGTGATGGAGAAGCCTGCTCCGGACGTCTACCTGCTGGCCGCCAGGAAGGCGTCCGCCGATCCCGATCGAACCTTCGTGCTGGAGGATTCCACTCACGGCGTCCACGGCGCCAGCCGCGCCGGGATGCGGGTGGTCGGCTTCACCGGCGGGGCGCACAGCTATCCCGGCCATGCCGATAAGCTGCTCGAGGCCGGCGCGGAAACGGTGATTGCCCGCCTGCGCGACTTTCCGGCCACGGTCGAGGCGCTCGGCAGCTTCGGCCGCCTCGACTGAGCGGCAAGCACGGTCCGCGCCTTTCCGGACAGGTTCAGTTCGTTCGCGCGGTCTTTTTCGGCCCCTCGTCGAAGCCGGCAAAGATCAGGATATTGCGAGCGTCCGGCTGTGAGATGGCGACGTTGCTATCGGTGTAGATGAATTGCGTCGCGCCGGCCGTGTTGACCTCTACGGCGTAAGGCCGGATTTCTGAATAGATGACGCTGT
This sequence comes from uncultured Alphaproteobacteria bacterium, assembly GCA_963773525.1. Classification (GTDB taxonomy): domain Bacteria; phylum Pseudomonadota; class Alphaproteobacteria; order Rhizobiales; family Rhizobiaceae; genus Notoacmeibacter. The sequence goes on from CAVZBM010000005.1 coordinate 51,899, forward strand.
CACCCTTCAGCGCGGCGACCCTGACCGGCAGCGTGAGCGTCCCGGATGACCCTTTCGGTCCAAGGAGCACACGACCGGCGACAGCGACCGTCATGGTCAGCTGGCCGCCATCATATCTGCACTGGCGGCTGACATCGGTGATCGAGGCCTGATAGCGGACATTGTCCTTGTTCTCTTCGCCATCATAGGTCGTGAAGAAGGCTGTTCCTTCCCGCAACTGAACCTGGGGACAATAGCCACGCAACTCTTCGAAGGAGATCCGCTCGAACTCCTTCTTCTCATCAGCACCCGACACGTCGAGCGTGCTGTTCGTGCTCTGGCAGGCGCCCAGCACCAGTCCGATCGACACGAGCGTCAGCAGTCTGGCGGAAACGCCGCAACCAAGCTTGAAGACCATCATTCCATCCCGCACAACCATTCGAATGCTTGCCAGTCCTATAGGGTCCGGCGGCAGATGGAAACCGCTCCGATGAGGCCAAAGAATGGCGGAGCGGGAGCGTTGATCCTCGCCCGGCGTTTGCAATGAAGGGCGCATCTTCTATAGGGACGCGACCGATTGAACGCTGCCCGACGCGAAACGACAGAAGAGGGCAGCTCCGCCTGGACCTGACGATGGATTATATCTCGACGCGGGGCGAAGCGCCGTCCCTCACTTTCCGCGACGCTCTTCTGACCGGCCTTGCGCGCGATGGCGGGCTCTATGTGCCGCGGCAATGGCCGCAGTTCAGCCATGAAGAGATCCGCGCGATGGCGGCTCTGCCCTATCCGGAACTGGCGATCGAGGTGCTCTGGCCCTTCGTCGAGGGCGAGATTGGCCGCGAGGCGTTCGAGGGGATCGTCCGTGAGGCCTATGGAACGTTTGCCCACGAGGCGATCTGCCCGCTCGTCCAGACCGGTCACAACCGCTTCGTGCTGGAGCTGTTCCACGGTCCGACACTGGCCTTCAAGGACGTCGCCATGCAGCTCCTCGCGCGGCTGATGGACCATGTCCTCGCCGAGCGCGGCGAGCGGGCCACCATTGTCGGCGCGACCTCGGGCGACACCGGTGGGGCGGCGATCGACGGCTTCGGCGGGCGTGACAGGACCGACATCTTCATCCTGTTTCCGCATGGCCGGGTCTCGCCCGTCCAGCAGCGGCAGATGACGACGTCGCCGCACGCCAATGTCCATGCGCTGGCGATCGAGGGCAATTTCGATGACTGCCAGGACCTCGTCAAAGCGATGTTCAACCATCATTCGTTTCGCGACGGGGTCGCGCTGTCGGGCGTCAATTCGATCAACTGGGCCCGGATCATGGCCCAGATCGTCTACTACTTCTCCAGCGCCCTCAGCCTCGGTGCACCCGACCGGCCGGTTTCCTTCACCGTGCCGACGGGCAATTTCGGGGACATCTTCGCCGGCTATTGCGCCAGACGAATGGGGCTGCCGATCAAGCGGCTGGTCATCGCGACCAATGCCAACGACATACTGGCGCGGACGCTGGAGACCGGCACCTATGCGATGGAGGGCGTGGTGGCGACCACCTCCCCTTCCATGGACATCCAGATCTCCTCGAATTTCGAGCGGTTGCTCTTCGAGGCCGGCGGACGCGACGCGGACGTGGTTCGCCGCGCCATGGACCAGCTCCGCCAGAGCCGCAACTTCAGGCTCGAAGAAGACCTGCTTGCGGCCATCCGCGACGGGTTCGATGCCGATCGGGCGAGCGAAGACGATGTCAAAGCCGAGATCGCTGCAACGCTGAAGCGGAGCGACTACCTGCTCGACCCGCATTCGGCGGCGGCCCATGCTGTCGCCCGCCGGTTTGCCGATCCGGCGGTGCCGATGGTGGTGCTCGCCACCGCGCATCCGGCCAAGTTCCCCGACGCCGTCAAGGCAGCGAGCGGCATCATGCCGGCGCTTCCCGACCACCTGTCCGACCTGATGAACCGGCAGGAGCGCTACGAGGTCCTTTCCCCGCGCCTGGAAATGGTGGAGGATCACATCCGCGGGAGGAGCCGCGCCGTCCGGTAGAAATTTCGGTCGTGTGTCAGTGTGTGAGTGAATGAGTGGAGGAACAATGACGGTCGAAACAACGCGTCTGTCCAATGGCCTGACCGTCCTGACCGAGAGGCTGCCGCATGTCGAAAGCGTCGCTCTCGGTCTCTGGGTCCACAGCGGATCGCGCCATGAGCGCGCCGAGGAACATGGTATCGCGCATCTGCTCGAACACATGGCGTTCAAGGGCACTCGGCGCCGCAGCGCCGAGGACATCGCCGTCGAGATCGAGAATGTCGGCGGCGAACTCAACGCGGCGACCTCCGTCGAGACGACGGCCTATTACGCCCGCGTCCTGAAGGAGGATGTCGGTCTGGCGGCCGACCTCCTCTGCGACATCCTGCGCGAATCCCTGTTCGACGCCGACGAACTGCAACGCGAGAAACACGTGATTGTCCAGGAACTCGGCGCGGCGATGGACACGCCCGACGACATCGTCTTCGATCGCTTCACCGAAACCGCCTTTGGCGGCCAGCCGATCGGCCGGTCAGTACTCGGCACGCGCGAGACGATCGAGAGCTTCACCTCCGAACAGCTGCGCGCCTATCTAGCCCGCGAATACGGCGCCGACCGAATGATCGCCGTCGCCGTCGGCGCGGTCGAGCACGATGCGTTCCTGCGCGAGATCGAAAGCCGGCTGTCCGATCTCGGCGCCCATGGCGGGGTCGAGGAGCCGGTCGCGGCGACCTATACGGGCGGCGACTTCCGCGAAGAGCGTCAGCTCCTGGATGCGCAGGTCCTGATCGGCTTCGAGGGCCGATCCTTCCTCGGCCGAGACTTCTACGCGAGCCAGCTTCTCGCCACCGTTCTCGGTGGCGGCATGAGTTCGCGACTCTTCCAGGAAGTGCGCGAGCGGCGCGGCCTCTGTTATTCGGTCTCCGCTTTCCACTGGAGTTTTTCGGATACCGGCCTCTTCGGCATCCACGCGGCGAGCGGTGAAGAAGACCTGGAGGAACTGGTGCCGGTCCTTCTTGAGGAGATTACCGACCTCGCCGACAGTATCGACCAAAGCGAAGTCGACCGCGCGCGCGCGCAGCTTCGCGCCAGCCTTCTGATGAGCAGCGAGAGCGTGATGGCGCGCGCCAGCCAGATCGCGCGGCAATATCTGATGCATGGTCGCATCCTGCCGCGGCAGGAGATCATGGATCGGCTGAACAACATTTCGGTCGAAAGGATCGCCGATCTCGCCCGTCGCACCTTCTGCGGCAACAGTCCCACAGTGGCCGGCATCGGACCGATCGGCCGGGTCCTGTCCTATCATGATCTGCAGGGCCGTCTCACCACACCGACCGAGATGCGGCGTCGGGCCGCCTCCTGACGCCGTTGCGACGATGCTGGATCGGCTGCTGATCTCCCGATTGCGCCTGACGGGGCGCAACGTGTTCCTGCGGCTGCCGCAACAGTCCGATTTCGACGAATGGGCCGAGCTACGAACCAAGAGCCGGGACTTTCTGGAGCCATGGGAGCCGCGCTGGCCGGACCCGCCCTTTTCGCGGCGTGAATTCGCCAGGACCGTCCGGCGCCACACCGGCGATGCGCGAAGCCGGACCGGCTTCAGCTTCTTCATCCTTTCATCCACCGGCACGCTGATGGGCGGCTTGACGCTCTCCAACATCCGCTATGGCGTCTGCCAGAACGGGGAACTTGGCTACTGGATGGGCAAACCCTTCGCCGGAAACGGCCATATGCACGACGCCCTCGAGACCCTGTGCGAGTTCGCCTTCCACCAGCTTCGTTTGCATCGCATCGAGGCAGCCTGTATCCCCGGAAACGAACGGTCGGAACGCCTGCTCAAAAAAGCCGGATTTGAGCGCGAAGGGCTGTTGCGGTCTTATCTGCTCATCGGCGGCGCCTGGCGGGATCACCATCTTTATGCCCGGCTTGCGCCGGAAGATGGTGGGCAGAAGACGAGCGAGGGGAGCGGGAAGTGACGCGCGATTTGGCGCCGACGCATTGGACCCGGTGGCTTGGTCTGCTGTCAGCACTGCTGACGGCATGCTTCGTGCTGCTTTCCTCGGCGCCGCTCGATGCGCAGGAACAGACGATTCGCGTCGAAGCAGATGATCTGGCGCTGGACCTCTCCCGGGCCGTCGAGATCACGTCGAACGGCTCGCGCACCTTCCAGGTTTCGACCGCTCCGGGCGAGGACGGCATCGTCCGCCGCGTCGAGGTGGAGGCGCTGGGCAATCCGCCCTCAGGCCACTGGGCCGCGATTTCGCTCGCCAATGCCAGCGAACAGCAGATCGACCGGCAGATCGTCGCGCCGCATTACCGTCTCGTCGGCTCGGGGATCTGGAAGCCCGATCTCGGCGCTGCGCGGATCGTCAACATCACCCCCTCGGAAGGGTTCGCGCTTGATCGCGTGCCGTCCGACGATGCCGATATCTTCAACCTGACGCTCAATCCCAATAGCGTCGTCACACTCGTCCTCGAGCTGGCGACGCCGGATTTGCCGCAGCTCTACATCTGGGAGCCGGAGGCGTACAAGGACACGATCAACGCCTACACGCTGTTCCGCGGCATCGTGATCGGCATTTCCGGCCTGCTGGCCCTTTTCCTGACCATCCTCTTCGTCGTCCGCGGCACGGTGATGTTCCCGGCCACCGCCTCTCTCGCCTGGGCCGTCCTGTTCTACATTTCGGTGGATTTCGGATTTCTCGAACGGCTGGTCGGAATCGCGCCCGGCACGGGACCCGTCTGGCGCGCGACGGCCGAGATCGCGTTGGCGGGCACGATCGTCATCTTCCTGTTCGCCTATCTGAACCTGTCGCGCTGGCACAAGCATTTCAGCCACGCTGCGCTGGTCTGGCTGACGGCGCTCGGCTGTCTCGTCGCCCTGGCGATCTTCTATCCCAACTTCTCCGCCGGCGTGGCGCGCATCTCGCTCGCGCTGACGGCGCTGGTCGGGCTCGGCGTCATCGGCTGGCAAGCCACCCACCGCTATGACAGGGCCATCATGCTCGTTCCGAGCTGGATTGCCGTCGTCGCATGGGTCGTCGCGATGGGCATGACCGTCACCGGCGCGATCGACAATGACGTCGTACAACCGGCGCTCGGCGGCGGTCTGGTGCTGATCGTCCTTCTGATCGGCTTCACCGTGATGCAGCACGCCTTTGCCGGCGGCGCCGTGCGGCAGGGCCTGTTCTCCGACGTCGAGCGGCAGGCGCTTGCCATGGCAGGTTCCGGCGACATCGTCTTTGACTGGGACGTGCTGCGCGACCGGATCGTGACCCAGCCGGACATCGCATCGCTGATCGGCCTGCCGCGGAACGCGCTTCGCGGCCCGGCGCGCGACTGGCTCGAGGAGATGCACGTCGACGACCGCGATCATTTCCGCACGACGCTGGACATGATCCTGGAACACCGACGGGGCCGAATCCGCCAGGATTTCCGGCTGCGCGGCGAAGATGGCCATCACCATTGGTACAGCCTCAAAGCACGACCAGTGGTCGGCGCCGACGGCGAGGTCGTCCGCTGCGTCGGCACGATGTGCGACGTTACCGAGCAGAAGAAGGCGGAGGAGCGGCTGCTCTACAATTCGGTCCACGACAACATGACGGGCCTGCCCAATCGCGAGCTCTTCATGGACCGCCTCGGCGCCCTGATCCTTCAGGCACGCGAGGACGAACGAATCCGGCCAACCGTCCTGGCGATCGACATCGACCGCTTCAAGACAGTCAATGAATCCCTCGGCATCTCGGTCGGCGACACCATTCTGCTGACAGTCGCACGGCGTCTCGCGAAAATCTGCCGCGCCGAGGATACGCTGTCGCGCTTCTCGGGCGACCACTTCATGATCTCGCTTGCCGGGCGACCTGACCCGGCCGAGGTCAAGGCGTTCGCAGCGCAGGTCAAGAAAACGATCTCGGCGCCGATGACCTTTGCCCATCAGGAAATCGTGCTAACGCCATCGATCGGTGTTGCCGGATGGACGCAGCAGCACGGCAGCGCCCAAGACCTCGTCAAGGACGCCGAGTTAGCCTTGCATCAGGCCAAGCGCTTCGGCGGCGACCGGGTCGAGCCCTTCCGGCCGGCCTTCAGGACCCTCGGCTCCGACCAATTGCATATCGAGGCCGACCTGCACCGCGCGCTGGACAATGGCGAGCTTCACGTCCTCTACCAGCCGATCATCCGGATCGCGACGATGACGGTGGCGGGCTTCGAGGCGTTGATCCGCTGGAACCATCCCAAACGCGGACCGATCTCGCCGGCCGATTTCGTGCCGCTGGCTGAGAATTCGGGGCTGATCGCCCGGCTCGGCCTGTTCGTGATGCAGCGCGCCGCCGATGACATGGCGGCGATTGCGCGCAACACGGGACGCAACGATCTCTATGTCGCGGTCAACCTCTCCTCCAGCCAATTCCTGCGACAGGACCTCGTCTCCGACGTCAAGTCGGTCCTCACCCGAACGGGTCTGAAGCCCGCGACTTTCCGCCTCGAACTGACCGAGACGATGGTGATGAGTAATCCTGAGCAAAACGCGCGCGTTCTCGAACGCCTCAGCGCGCTCGGCGTCGGCCTGTCGCTCGACGATTTCGGCACCGGCTACTCCGCCCTCGCCTATCTCACGCGCTTCCCCTTCGATTGCGTCAAGATCGACCGGTCCTTCGTCATAGAGCGTTCGGAGCAGTCGCACGCCCTGCTGCGCTCTCTCGTCCGGCTTAGCCACGATGTCGGCATGAGCGTCGTGGTGGAGGGCGTGGACGATGACGAGACGCTTCACCTGCTGCAGGAGGCGGGCTGCGACTATGTGCAGAGCTTCATGTTCGGCAAGCCGGTCGACGCGTTGACCGCACAGGAATTCTGCGGGCAGGACCGCCCCATCGCCGCCCAATAAGGATCAGGCGTTACCAGCGACCAAGCTGAGGTTCAGCGGACTGATCCCGAGGAGGCCGAGCGCACCTGGCCAGATTTCCTCGAGCGGACTGTCGAAAATGAGGTCCGGCGGCGCGTCGGTGACCAGCCAGCCGTTCTGCGCGATTTCCGCCTCGAGCTGGCCGGCGCCCCAGCCGGCATAACCCAGCGCCATGATCGCCTTCTGCGGACCGGTACCGACGCTGATGGCTCGCAGAATGTCGATCGTCGCCGTCAGGCGGAGGCCCCCGGAAACGTCCAGCGAGGAGGACAGGCCATAATCATCGCTGTGAAGCACGAAACCCCGGCTCCGGTCGACGGGACCGCCGTCGCGGACGATCATGTCGCGTGCGTCCGGCGCCAGATGGATCGGCTCGTCCTCGTCGATCAGGCCGATCTGGGCGAGGAGGTCGGAGAAGACCATGTCCTGCCCCCGGTTGATCACGATGCCCATCGCCCCTTCCTCCGAATGAGCGCAGACCAGGACCACGGCGCGCTCGAAGCGCTCGTCGGCCATGTCCGGCATGGCAATGAGAAACTTGCCTTCGAGATAGTCGCTCATGATGCCGATCCTTTCCGGAATGAGCCTAGCGCTGCCCGGCCGGCTGTAAAGGCGAAAGATGTTTCTGCTGCCTGTCGCAAAATCCGCAATTTCTCCGATAAAACGGTCAAGGTCAGGGAATGGTTCGGGAGAGCGACTGCAATGAGAGCCCTTTTTACACTGCTTTGCGGCCTCATGACGGCTCTCGCCGAGACAGGCGGAGCCCTGGCTGCTGCCGGACCATGGAGCGCCTTCGAGGGCGGGCGCGCCCGTCTCATTGCCGATGATGCCGCACAAGGGGAAGCCGGCCGCGCCTTCCTTCAGATCGAGCTCGAGCCCGGCTGGAAGACCTATTGGCTCGAGCCGGGCGACGGCGGCGTGCCGCCCTCGGTCAAGCTGCGGATCGGCGGGGCACCCATCGAGCCGTTCATGACCATGCCAGCGCCGCAGAGATTTCGTGAGCCGAACACCATCTGGGCCGGCTACCGAGACGGGACCTATATCGCAATGACCTTCCAGATGCCCGACATGACGATGTCCGCACCACTTGAAGCCTCGGCCTTTCTCGGCATTTGCAGGGAGATCTGTATTCCGGTCAGCATCGATCTGGCAGCGCCGTTCGACGGTGCGGGAGAAACACCGCCGGAACTGCTGGAATTGGAGACGGAGGACGGCCTGCCGTTGCCGTTCGCCGAGGCGGGCATCGCGCCGGCCCTCTCCTTGAGCGACGATACGCTGACCCTGTCATTCCAGGCTCCTTCTCTGAAGGGCGCGTCGGGTGCGGAGCTTTTCGTCAGGGAGGCGCCCAGCGGCCTTCGCCTCGGCGCGCCCGCGCCGGCATCCGCCGAGGAGGAGGGCCGGCTGACCTTCGAGCTTCCGATTCGGAAACAGAAAACGTCCGTGGCCGGGCAGCCGATCGAGCTTCTGCTCGCCCTCGGCGACAGGAGCTATAGCGGCACGATGACCCTGCCCGAAACGAAGTGATCCGCCCCCTATTCCTCCTGCGGGGCTGCACTAATTGGCGCCGGACGCGGCGACCAACGACCGCAACAACAGAGGGGTTCACGAGCAATGACGATTTCGAAGGGCGACACGTTACCAGAGGGCGCCTTCACGACGCCGGGACCGGACGGGCCGCAGAAGATCAAGACCGAGGATATCTTCCGGGGCAACACCACCGTCCTGATCGGTGTGCCCGGCGCCTTCACACCGACATGTTCGTTCAATCATCTGCCGACCTTCATCGACCGGCATGACGATCTACGCGCCAAGGGCGTCGACGAAATCGCCGTGGTCTCGGTCAATGATCCCTTCGTCATGAAAGCCTGGCGCGAAGCGACGGGCGGCGACGGCAAGGTGACCTATCTCGCCGATCCGCAAGGCGACTATATCAGCCGCCTTGGCCTCGATATCGACATCCCGCCGCTCGGGGGCAAGCGCGCCAAGCGCTTCTGCATGTTGCTGCGGAATGGCGTCGTCGAGGAACTGATGGTCGAGGACAGCCCCGGCGAAAGCGGCAACACCGATGCCGAAGCGCTTCTGGCGCGGCTTTAGAGTCTGTCATCGACCGGAAAATCTAGCTGTCCGGAGTGGCACTCGCTTTCGGCGTGCGGTTCGGCTTCTTCTTGAACGGTTTCATGGCCTCGCGGGCGAGCGCATCGGCGCGCTCGTTCTCGGGGTGGCCGGCATGGCCCTTCACCCAATGCCAGGCAACGTCGTGGCGGGATCTGGCCTCGTCCAGCGCCTGCCAGAGTTCGGCGTTCTTGACCGGCTTCTTTGCCGCAGTCTTCCAGCCATTGCGTTTCCAGCCATCGATCCAGCCGCGAATGCCGTCGCGGACATAGACGCTGTCGGTGTAGAGATCGACGCGGCAGGCGCCCTTCAACGCGTTGAGAGCCTCGATCGCCGCCGACAGTTCCATGCGGTTGTTGGTCGTCTCCGCCTCGCCGCCGGACAATTCCTTTTCCGCCGTGCCGTGACGCAGCACGGCGCCCCAGCCGCCGGGGCCGGGATTGCCCGAGCAGGCGCCGTCAGTGAAGATTTCGACGTGCTTCATGGCTAGAGCCTGTCATGTCCAGATTGAATCATTCTGCCGGAGCCGATCGGGTTCAAGGTCGAGGGATTGGGCTTCAATCCAAACATGACAGGCTCGAGAGTCCGTAGGCTGTGGGATCGTCGACCCCGGCATGGTAGCGCATCCAGACCAAGGGTTGACGCGGATCCTTCTTGGTGACCGACGCCCCGGCGGGCGTATGAATCCAGTCGTAGAGGCGGGTCAGCATGAAGCGCATCGCGGAGCCACGACAGAGAACCGGCAGCGCGGCCTTTTCCGCGTCCGATAGCGGCCTGACAGCCTGGTAGGCGTCCAGCAAGGCTGCGCCCTTTCGCTTGTCGAACCTGTTTTCGGAATCGAAGCACCAGGCGTTGAGCGTGATCGCCACGTCATAGGCAAAGAGGTCGTTGCACGCGAAGTAGAAGTCGATCAGTCCGGAAAACCGGTCGCCGAGGAAGAAGACGTTGTCCGGAAAGGCGTCGGCATGGATGACACCCGCCGGAAGCCCGTGCGGCCATTCCGCCTCGAGCCCGTCGAGCATCGCCCGCGTCTCGGCAGCGAGACCGTCGATCACCTGGTCGGCCTCATTGCCGACCTGCTCGAACAGGGGCCGCCAGTCGGACAGGGAGAGCCCATTGCGGCGGCAACCGCCAAAATCCGACACCGCCAGGTGCATGCGCGCCAGCGCTTCGCCCACGCCGGCGCAATGGATCGGCTGCGGCTGGCGTGGCCACACGCCTTCGAGAAAGGTCACCATCGCTGCCGGGCGTCCGGCGACGCGCCCGATCACAGCGCCATCGGTCCGGTGGACCGGCCGGGGACAGGCCAGCCCCTTGCCGGACAGATGGTCCATCAGGCCGACAAAGAAGGGAAGCTCGCCCTCCTTCACACGCTTCTCGTAGAGCGTCAGGATGAACTGGCCGCCCTCGAGATGTACCATGAAATTGGAGTTCTCCACGCCCTCGGCGATGCCCCGATAGGAGAGCAGCTGGCCGAGATCGTAGCCGGCCAGAAAGCCGCGCAATTCGGTTTCGGTGATGTCGGTGTAGACGGCCATGGAGATCAGGCCGTTCCGTTGACGAAGGCCATGTCGGCGGGAGCCAATTGGACATCGCGGAGAGCCCGCATCACCGGGAAGGTCTCGTTCTCCTCCATGGCGAGGGCGATATCGAGCGTGACGTCGAAGCGTTCGCGGAAGGCCTCGATGATGGAGTCGACAATGATCTCCGGCGCCGAGGCCCCGGCGGAGAGGCCGACCAGCGCGCCCTCGCCCAGATCGTTCCACCAGGTGATTTCGGCGGCCTGCTGGACCAGATGGGCATGCCTGGCGCCGCTGCGCTCGGCGACTTCGACGAGACGCTTGGAGTTCGACGAATTCGGTGCGCCGACGACGAGGAAGAGGTCGCAGCCGACGGCGGCCTGCTTGACCGCATCCTGCCGATTGGTGGTCGCATAACAGATGCTCTCGGCGGCTGGCGCATGCATCTGAGGAAAGCGTTCTTCCAGCCGGGCGATGATGCCAGCGGTGTCGTCGACCGAAAGAGTGGTCTGGGTGACGAAACCGAGTTGCCTGCCGTCGTCGAAGGCGAGGTGGTCGGCATCAGATTCGTTCTCGACCAGCGTCACCTCGCCTGGCGGCAACTGGCCCATCGTGCCGATCACTTCGGGGTGGCCGGCATGGCCGATCAGCAGGACGTGGCGACCGAGGCGCCGATGCCGCATGGCCTGTTTGTGGACCTTGGAAACCAACGGGCAGGTCGCGTCGAGGTAAAAGAGGTTACGGTCCTCGGCGTCGGCCGGGACGCTCTTCGGCACGCCATGGGCCGAAAACACGACGGGACGGTCCCGGTGGTCCGGGGGAATCTCCGATAATTCCTCGATGAAGATGGCTCCCTTGGCGCGCAGGCCCTCGACCACGTAGCGGTTGTGCACGATCTCGTGGCGCACATAGACTGGAGCGCCGTACTTCTTGATGGCGAGGACGACGATCTGGATCGCCCGGTCGACGCCGGCACAGAAGCCGCGCGGCTCGCAGAGGCGGAGCGTCAGCTTCGGTTTGGTGGCCATGAATATCCTCGATCCGGAAGGCGGGGGATGCAGTTTCCAACTGGGGTCTGGCCCCCTGCCCTGTCAAGCGCCCGAGTCGGGACGGCGGGAGCGCCAGAAGGCATAGACGCCGCCGACGAGGAGGACGAGGGCCAGTCCGTACCAGGTCAGAGCATAGGAGAGATGATTGTTCGGCAGGCTGACCTGTGTCACGCCCGGATGCGGCCATGTCGCCCCCGCCACCGGCTCGCCCGGCCGACCGATATCGACGAAGAGCGGCACGATCCGTCCCGCATCGATTCCAAGCGCCTCAGCCATCGCCGGCCCGTCCTTCCAGAAGAACAGCCCGTCGGACGGCTGGTTGTCCGGCATCAGCGACGAAGGCTTGCTGGACGGCACCTCGCGGGCAATCCCTTCGATCTCGATGACGCCGAGCGGGGCGTCGTCTCCCGTCGCGAACGCATCGCGCTGGTCGTAGGGCACGAAACCGCGATTGACGAGAAGCATGTCCCGCTCTTCCGAAGGCCACTGCCCGGGCAGGAGCGCGAAGGGCTGATAGACGTACCAGCCGGACTGGCCAGCGAAGGTGGCGAGAAAGAAAACCGCCCTGCCCGCGACGAAGTTGCCGGAGACCTTCACCGGGGTGAACTCGACACCACCCGGCAGCCGTATTTCTGCAGCCATTTCGCCCAGCGGCACGGCAGGTTCGTGGATGCGGGAATCGATGGTCGCCAGAAGGTCCTCCTTCCAGGCCAGCCGTTTCACCTGCCACGTGCCCAGCGCGATCAGCACGATGAAAGCGCTCGCGGCGAGCAGTACCGTGAAGAAAAAGCCGGCTCCGCCCGTCCTTTTGCGCGGCCTGTCGTCGAGCTTCACACTCATCGTTCGCCTCCGCCATAGCGTCTCTCACCGGCGTCGTTGCCCCATTGCAGCGCGATCAGGACACCTTTGAAAGCGCGAAGCAGGATCGCGCCCAGGACAAGTCCGAGAGGAATCCAAATCAGGAGATGAACCCACAGCGCCGGAGAATAGGAGACTTCCAGCGCCAGTGCGCCGCCGACCAGAATGCCGCCAACGATCAGAATGACGAACGGCACGGGCCCGTCGCCGCTGTCGCCGAAGCCGTAGTCCAGGCCGCAAACGGAGCAGCGTTCGGGAATCCGCAGGAAGCCTCCGATCAGAGCGCCTTGCCCGCAGCGCGGACAACGACCGAGCAGGCCACGCCGGATCACCGTCCCCGTGTCGGGCTTCTCGTGGATTTGAGTTCATCGGGCTTCCCTGTTCCGAAAACGAAAGGAGGCGGAACAATGCCCGCCTCCCCTCAGATAGTTCAGGTCGAGCCGATCGCTACTCGTGCGCGATGACCGCGCCCCAGCTTGCCCACACATAGATGCAGAAGAAGAGAAACAGCCAGACGACGTCGACGAAGTGCCAGTACCAGGCCGCCGCTTCGAATCCGAAGTGCTTCTGGGGCGTGAAGTCGCCGCGCATGGCGCGGACGAGGCAGACCAGAAGGAAGATCGTGCCGACGAAAACGTGGAAGCCGTGGAAGCCGGTCGCCATGAAAAAGGTGGCGCCGTAGATGCTGTTGCTGAAGGCGAAGGGCGCGTGCATGTATTCGTAGATCTGCACCGATGAGAACAGGGCGCCAAGCGCCACGGTCAGTGCGAGGCCCCAGACGAGGCCCTTTCGATCGCCATGGATCAGCGAATGGTGGGCCCAGGTGACCGTCGTGCCCGACAGCAGCAGGATGACGGTATTGTAGAGCGGCAGGTGCAGGGGATCGAGCACCTCGATGCCCTGGGGAGGCCACTGTCCGCCCGTGTAGTCCGTCCGCAGCACCTGCACCGCCTCGCCCGGAAAGAGGCTGGCGTCGAAGAACGCCCAGAACCACGCAACGAAGAACATCACCTCGGAGGCGATGAACATGATCATGCCATAGCGCAGGTGCAGCGAGACGACCCGCGTGTGGTGGCCCTCATGGCTCTCCTTGATCGTATCCGACCACCAGCCGAACATACAGTAGAGCACGATGACGAGACCGATGAAGAAAAGCCAGGGATTGGCCAGATCAAGCCCGAAGAACGGCACCGCCGTACCCGCTGCATAGTGCATCCAGGCGATGGCGCCGACAGCCATGATCAGCGCGCCGACGGCAGACAGGACCGGCCAGGGGCTCGGATCGATGATGTGGTAATCGTGCTTCTTGGCGTGCGCGTCAGCCATGTCAGTCCCCGGTTGTCTCACGCGCGATAGAGCGCGTCGTCACAGTATCCGTCCCGCCAGCCGATGCCACCGCATCGCCGTCCCGGTCAAGTGGGAACATGGTGTAGGACAGGGTTATGGTCTTCAGATCGGCCAGTTCCGGCACGTCGACGATGTCGGGATCGACATAGAAGGTGATCCCCATCTTCACCTTCTCGTGCGGCTCCAGGGTTTGCTCGGTAAAGCAGAAACAGTCGATCTTGTTGAAATAGGCGCCCGCCAGTTCCGGCGTCACGTTGAAGCTAGCCTGGCCGCTATTGGTCTTGCCGATCAGGTTCTTCGCCGTGAAATCAACCTGGGCGGTCTCGCCCAGCCGGATCGTCACCGGCCGCGCCGGCTTGAACTCCCAAGGCACATCGGGCGCGTTGGCGTCGAACCTGACCGTGACGGTGCGGTCGATCACACGCTCGGATCCGGCCTCGGCACGCTGGGTCGTGCCGCCATAGCCCGTGACCTGGCAGAACATCCGGTACAGAGGAACGGCCGCGTAGGACAGCGCGCCCATGCCGGCGACCATGGCGAGAGCGATGCCCGCCGTCGCGGCCTTACGGTGGCCGACAGCCTTCGTGGCGTCTCCGTTCCGGTCGTTCATGAGCCCGGTCGCCCGAAATAGCGAATGGTGTAGATGTAGAACAGGATCACCAACGCCCCGAGAACGAGGGCTATGGCGATCGAGCGTGTGCGCCGCGCCTTCTGCTGTTTCGGGGTCAGACGGATCCGGTCCTGCTTGTCTTCGGCCACGATCAGCCTCCCAACGCCGGGTAGAACGGCGCGGCGAAATGATCGAGCAGCAGACCGGCAAAGATGGCGAACAGGTAGAGGATCGAGAAGCCGAAGAGCTTCTTGGCCGGCACCATGACCCGGTCCTCGTCGCCCATTCGCAGGACGGCAAAGGCATGCCGCAGGAAATTGAGGCCGAGAAGCGCGGCGAAGAGGCCATAGACCGGGCTGGCGAAGCCGAGAAGCGCCGGCGCGACGCCGATCGGGGCCATCAGCAGCGAGTAGGCGAAGATCTGCCTGCGTGTCGACGATTCACCGGCGACGTTCGGCATCATCGGAAGGCCGGCGCGCTCGAACTCCTCGCGCTTGAAGAGCGCCAGGGCCCAGAAATGCGGCGGCGTCCAGATGAAGATGATCAGGAACAGCGTCAGGGCCTCGATCCCGACCGATCCGGTCGCGCAGGCCCAGCCGAGAAGAGGCGGAAAGGCACCGGCGGCGCCACCGATGACGATGTTCTGCGGCGTCGAGCGCTTCAGCCACATCGTGTAGATCACGGCGTAGAAGAAGATGGTGAAGGCGAGGATGGCGGCCGATAGCCAGTTGACCATCAGTCCGAGGGTCGCAACCGAAAATCCCGACAGGGTCAGGCCGAAGGCGAGAGCCTCGCCGGGCTGGACACGACCGGACGGAATCGGACGCTTTGCCGTACGGTGCATCACCGCGTCGATATCGGCGTCGTACCACATGTTGAGCGCGCCGGCCGAGCCGGCGCCGATGGCGATGCAGAGGATCGAGACGAAGCCTGTGAATGGATCGATCGCGCCCGGAGCCACCAAAAGGCCGACCAGGCCGGTGAAGACGACGAGACTCATCACTCGCGGCTTCAGCAGGGCGAAGAAATCCCCCGGCGTTGCTTCCGAAATGGTGGCCGTTTCGACCGGCTGCGTGATCGCCATCATTCGTTTTCCATCTGCGTCGCGGGAAACCAGCAATTGCCCCACGGGTCGGTAAAGCCGCCGCGCAGGTCGGTGTCGCCCGCTTTCTGCTCCGGCGCCAGCAATTCGCTCGCACCAGCCGCCAGTGCCCTTTGGTGAACGGCCCTGACATCGGGAACATAGACATGCACCCATGCCGTCACCGGTCCCCACTCTGCGTTGGCGCCGCCGATCATGATGATCGCGTCGTCGATCCGCGCTTCGGCATGCATGATGCTGCCGTCCTCACGATCGAAGCGCCTTGCGGTCGCCGCTCCGAACACCTCGCCGAGAAAGTCGAGGAGTGCCGCAGCATCCTTGCAGACGATGTACGGCGCTGCGCTCGGATATCCTTCCGGCTTGTAGGGACCGGCCATTCATTCTCCTCAGCGGATTCGCGGCAGTTCTTCCCACTGGTGGAACGGCGGCGGCGACGACAGCTGCCATTCCAGCGTGGTTGCGCCCTCGCCCCATGGATTGGCCGCGGCCGGGCGCTTCTTCACCAGCGCCTCGATCGCGCCAATGGCAAAGAAGACCATGCCGACGATCGAGATGTAGGAGCCGATCGAGGACACGAAGTTCCAACCGGCGAACGCATCCGGATAATCGATGTAGCGGCGCGGCATGCCAGCGAGACCGAGGAAATGCTGCGGGAAGAACGTCACGTTCACACCAAGGAACATGATCCAGAAATGCAGCTTGCCGTACAGCTCGTTGTACATGGTGCCGGTGATCTTCGGCCACCAGTAGTACCAGCCGGAGAAGATGCCGAAGACGGCACCGAGGCTGAGCACGTAGTGGAAGTGCGCGACGACGTAATACGTGTCGTGATAGGCGCGGTCGAGGCCGGCATTGGCCAGCTGCACGCCCGTGACGCCACCGACGGTGAACAGGAAGACGAAGCCGATCGCCCACAGCATCGGCGTCGTGAAACGGATCGAGCCGCCCCACATGGTCGCGATCCAGGAGAATATCTTGATGCCCGTCGGCACCGCGATCACCATCGTGGCGAACACGAAGTAGCGCTGCGTGTTGAGCGAGATGCCGGTGGTGTACATGTGGTGAGCCCACACGATGAAGCCGATCGCGCCGATCGCCACCATGGCGTAGGCCATGCCGAGATAGCCGAAGATCGGCTTGCGGCTGAAGGTGGAGATGACATGGCTGACGATGCCGAAGGCCGGCAGGATCAGGATGTACACTTCCGGGTGGCCGAAGAACCAGAACAGGTGCTGGAACAGGACCGGGTCGCCGCCGATACTCCGGAGCGAAGAACGCCGTGCCGAAGTTGCGGTCGGTCAGCAACATTGTGATGGCGCCGGCGAGAACAGGCAGCGACAGCAGCAGCAGGAAGGCGGTGACAAGAAGGCTCCAGGCGAAGAGCGGCATCTTGTGCATCGTCATGCCCGGCGCACGCATGTTGAAGATGGTGGTGATGAAGTTGATCGAGCCGAGGATCGAGGAAGCGCCGGAGAGGTGCAGCGCGAGGATCACGAAATCCATCGCCGGTCCGGGCGCGCCCGAGGTCGATAGCGGCGGATAGACCGTCCAGCCCTGGCCGGGTCCATAGCCGCCTGCCGTGCCGGGCATGAACATGCCGATCAGGCCGAGGGTGAGCGCCACCGGCAGCAGCCAGAAGGAAACGTTGTTCATGCGCGGGAACGCCATGTCCGGCGCGCCGATCATGATCGGCATCATGAAGTTGCCGAACCCGCCGAACAGCGCCGGAATGACGACGAGGAACATCATCAGGACGGCGTGCATCGTGACGAAGACGTTGTACATCTGCTTGCCGCCATCGATGGCGGCCGCACCGTCGAAGCCGTAGATGATCGAGGCCAGGCCGTTGAAGATCTGGATGCCCGGCTCCTGCAGCTCCATGCGCATGAAGATCGACAGGGTCACGGCGATGAAGCCGGAGATCAGCGCGAAGCAGATATAGAGAATGCCGATGTCCTTGTGGTTGGTCGAGAACAACCAACGCCTGAAGAAGGACGGCTTGTGGTCGTGATGCGCGTCGTGAGCCGCTGCGGTCGCCATCGTCGCTTACTCCGTCATCGTCTTGTTGGCGCCGGCGGTCGCGTCGGCGAGTTTCTTGCTCTTCTCGGCCTCGATGGAGGCCGTCAGCTGACTGTAGGCGCCCCGGAGGTCGCTTCCGGCCGACCTGGATGAAGTTGTTGTACTGATCCTTGCTGACCACGCGCACCGCGATCGGCATGAAGCGCATGGTCCTTGCCGCAGATTTCCGAGCACTGGCCGTAATAGAGGCCTTCCTTCTGCGACCCTGAACCAGGTCTCGTTGATCCGGCCCGGCACCGCATCGTGCTTCAGTCCGAAAGCCGGCATGGCGAAAGCGTGGATCACGTCCGCACCCGTCACCAGCAGGCGAACGGTGGTGTCGACCGGGACGACGAGTTCGTTGTCGACCGCCAGGAGGCGCGGATATTCCTCGAGGTCGGTCTTTCCAGCGGCCTCGCGGTCGTCATCGCTCAGAAGGATCGAATCGAAGCCGATCGCCTCGGCGTCCTCCGCGGCGTTGGCCGGCTGGTATTCGTAGCTCCAGTACCACTGGTGGCCGGTCGCCTTGACCGTCAGTTCCGGCTCGTCGGGCGGGCGTGTATTCGGCGGTCAGCAGATTGAAGGATGGAATCGCGATCAGGAGGAGAATCAGTACCGGCGCCGCCGTCCAGATCACCTCGATGACCGTGTTGTGACTGGTGCGGGAGGGGACCGGATTGCGGCTCTCGCGGAACCGGAAGATCACGAAAAGCAGCAGGAAGAGAACGAGCAGGACGATCGGGATGATGAACCAGAAGGTGTAGGTCTCGAACCAGCTGATCTGCTCCATGATTGGGCGTCACGGCGGGCTGCAGGGTGAACTCCCATGGCTCCGGCCTGGCCGCGAACGCTGCACCGCCGCTGAAAGCGACAGTGACAAGGCTGGCAAGGATTTTCTTCATTGCCGTATCGTCTCCTCGATGGGATGCCCCGGTCGGCCCGCGCATCGCGGCGGGGCCTCCTGCAAATTCGGCCTCTAAAACCACACTCCATGCCGCCGCGCAACATGTCGCGAAGCCGAAGTGACGTCGGTTGGGACCAAATGCATGGTCGTTTCCTAATATGTCTGATCGGGCACGGAAAAGACCGAAGCTGGAGAAAATCGCCATTCGTCTTTTGGCCCAAATGCCGTGCCAATGCCCGTTTGACCTTCCGCTCTTCTGGTCAAAGACTATGCAACGCGCCATGTTGGCACGAAGACGAATCGACCGGAGACCCATCAGTGAAGCTTCCCCTTTCAAGGTTCCGCGCCGCCCTCGCCGCCCTTTCCTGCCTCGCTGTTGCTGCCAGCGGGCACGGCGACCGCGCAGGAGGGCGTCGTCAAGAAGACCTTCGGCGAATGGAAACTGGTCTGCGACACCCCGGCCGGCGCCTCCTCGGAGCAATGCGCGATCATTCAGCTCGTCCTCGACGAGGAGGCCGATATCGGCCTGTCGGCGATCGTGCTGCGGACGGCCGACGGCAAGGCGGAGCTTCTGCGCGTCGTCGTGCCGCTCGGCGTCGTCCTGCCGAACGGGCTCGGTCTGCTGGTCGACGAAAAGAACATCGGCAATGCCCAGTTCACCTCCTGCCTCGCCGATGGATGCTATGCCCAGGTGGTTCTCAACGACCAGCTTCTCGAAACGCTGAAGACCGGCAAGAGCGCGACCTTCGTCGTCTTCAAGACGCCCGAGGAGGGCATCGGCGTGCCGATCGAGCTCGGCAATTTCTCCGAAGCCTATGAAGCGCTGGGAAAGGCGAACTGACGAATTTCTAAGGGCATGGTATCGGGGGCTGATGTCGCGGGCGGCCGCTCCTATATGCGTCGCGACACGAATTTACCGAGGATGCGACGGGGACCCTTCATGACCGACAGCCTGATCGACCAGTTCGACATTTCGCCCGGCGAGGTCCGTTCGATCGTCTCCGATGCGATCGGCAAGGGCGATGATGGCGAACTCTTCGTCGAATATACGGAGAGCGAAGCGCTCGCGTTCGATGACGGCAAGCTGAAGACGGGGAGCTTTTCCACGGACCGCGGCTTCGGCCTGCGTGCGGTCGCCGGCGAAGCGACCGGCTATGCGCATTCCTCCGATCTTTCCGGCCGGGCGCTGCGCCACGCGGCGTCGGCGGTCAAGGCGGTCACCGCCGGCCATTCCGGAACGGTCGCCGAGGCACCGGCAGGCACGAATCAGAAGCTCTATGGCGACGGCAACCCGATCCTCTCGCCCGGCTTCGACGAGAAGGCGCGGCTTCTTCAGACCATCGACGCCTATCTGCGCGACCGCGACCCGCGCGTTCGTCAGGTCAGCGCTTCCCTCGTCGGATCCTGGCAGCATGTCGAGATCCTGCGGGCCGACGGCCATCTGGTTCGCGATATCCGCCCGCTGGTCCGCGTCAACATCTCGGTGATCGTCGGCGACGGCGACCGGCAGGAGTCCGGCAGCGCCGGCATGGGCGGTCGCTCCGGCTTCGGCGAATTCATCGCCGAGCAGAGCTGGCAGGAGGCGGCGGACGATGCGCTGCGCCAGGCGCTGGTCAATCTGGACGCCCGCCCTGCCCCGGCGGGCAGCTTCGATGTCGTCCTCGGCGCCGGCTGGCCCGGCGTCATGCTGCACGAGGCCGTCGGGCACGGGCTCGAAGGCGATTTCAACCGCAAGAAGACGAGCGCTTTCTGCCGGCCTGATGGGCCAGCGCGTGGCCTCGCCTGGCGTGACGGTGGTCGATGACGGCGCCATCGCCGAGCGGCGGGGTTCGCTGACGGTCGATGACGAAGGCACGCCGACGCAGCGGACGGTACTGATCGAGGACGGCATTCTCGTCGGCTACATGCAGGACAGGCTCAACGGACGGCTGATGGCCGGCCGCTCGACCGGCAATGGCCGCCGCGAAAGCTATGCCCATGCGCCCATGCCGCGCATGACCAATACGATCATGGAAAGCGGCAGCCACGATCCGGCCGAGATCATCGCCTCGGTCAAGGACGGCATCTATGCGGTTTCCTTCGGTGGCGGGCAGGTCGACATCACCTCCGGCAAGTTCGTCTTCGGCTGCACCGAGGCCTACCGCATCGAGAACGGCAAGGTGACCTATCCGGTGCGCGGCGCCATGCTGATCGGCAACGGACCGGCCGCCATGCAGCGGATCGAGATGATCGGCAATGATTCCAAGCTCGATCGCGGCATCGGCATGTGCGGCAAGGGCGGCCAGGGCGTGCCCGTGGGGGTCGGTCAGCCGCACCTTCTCATGCGGCAGATGACGATCGGCGGCACCGAGGCCAAGGCGGCGTAGGCGGCTCTTTCACGTTCAGGAAAGGCGACTGATCCGTTTTGACCGGAACGTCGCGCCCGCCCCTGCCGTTTCTCCCGCAACCGAACACGAAGGGAGAAATCGATGAAACTCCAGGGCAAGAAAATCGCCATCCTGATCGCCCCGCGCGGCACTGAAGAGCCGGAATTCGTCCAGCCGAAACACGCGGTCGAGGCGGAAGGCGCCGATGTCACCGTCATCAGCCTGAAGAGTGGCAAGGCGGAGACGGTCAATAACGACCTCGATGCCGGTGGCGAATACGCCGTCGACGCGACGTTCGACGACGTTTCGGCCGACCAGTTCGACGGCCTGATCATTCCGGGCGGTTCCGTCGGCGCGGACAAGCTGCGCGGCGACCAGAAGGCCGTTGCCTTCATCCGCGAGTTCTTCGAGCAGAAGAAGCCGGTCGCCTCGATCTGCCATGGTCCATGGACGCTGGCGGAAGCCGATGTGCTCAAGGGGCGCAAGCTGACCTCTTACCACTCGATCCAGACCGATCTGCGCAATGCTGGCGCAGAGTGGGTGGACGAGGAGGTCGTCGTCGACACCGGCCTCGTCACGTCTCGCAATCCCGGCGATCTCGACGCCTTCTGCGCCAAGGCGATCGAAGAATTCGGCGAAGGCAGGCATGATGCGCAGGCGCGTAGCGCAGCCTGATCTGGGAACACACTTACCAGAACAAGAGGGCGAGGCGGCCATCGGTCGCCCCGCCCTTTTTCTGCGCTATCTGGCCGCGGCAAAAGAGGAATTCGCATGACCCGCAGCCGCAACATCGTCATTCTCACCGGTGCGGGAATTTCCGCCGAGAGCGGGGTCGACACGTTTCGCGACAAGGGCGGGATCTGGAGCCGTGTTCGGCTGGAGGACGTCGCGACGCCGGAAGGGTTCGCCGCCGATCCGATCCGGGTCCACGAATTCTACAATGAGCGGCGGGCGCAACTGCCGACGGTCGAGCCGAATCCGGCGCATTTCGCCCTCGCCCGGCTCGAGCGGGAGTTCGGCGGTCCGGTGACGGTCGTCACACAGAACATCGACGATCTGCATGAGCGCGCAGGCAGCCGGACCGTCATCCACATGCATGGTCAACTCGACCGGTCGCTCTGCGCGGCCTGCGGCGATTCGCAGCCGCATCAGGGCGATCTGTCGATCGACGAGGCCTGCGGGCGCTGCGGCAAGACTGGCACACTCCGGCCCGATGTCGTCTGGTTCGGGGAGATGCCCTACCAGATGGACCGGATCTACAGTCTGCTGGCCGATTGCGACCTGTTCCTCTCCATCGGCACCAGCGGCAACGTCTATCCGGCCGCGCAATTCGTCCAGGAGGCCGGTCGCCACGGCGCCCATACAGTCGAGATCAATCTGGAACCGTCCCTCGGCGTCTCCGACTTCGATGAGACGCGCCACGGCAGGGCCGGACAATTGCTGCCGGTCTTCGTCGAGGAGGTGCTGTCGGGCGTCTACCGCTTCTGATCCGTCACCGCCGGCGGCGCGGGACCGGCTTTTCCAGCAGCGCCACGGCTTCGAGATGGTGCGACCAGAGAAACTGGTCGATCGGCGTTACCGACAGCAGCCGATAGCCGCCCTCGATCAGAATCGACAGATCGCGCGCCAGCGTCACCGGATTGCAGGAGACGGCGGCTATCTTCGAAACCGCGCTCTTGGCGAGCTGGCGGCACTGCGCCTCGGCGCCGGCGCGGGGCGGATCGATCACCGCCGCGTCGAACGGCTTCAGCTCCTTCCACGTCAATGGCCGGTCGAAAAGGTCGCGCTTCTCGACCGTCACCTGCCGCAGCTTTTCGCCGAACCGGAAACCGCGTTCGAGGGCGGCGAGCGCCGCCGCATCGCCTTCGACGGCATGGACCGCAGTCCTCCGGGCAAGGCGAAGCGCGAAGGTGCCGCATCCGGCGAACAGGTCGGCAACCATCTTCACGCCTTTCAGGTGGTCGAGGACGAGACTGGCCATGGCCTCCTCGGCGCTCGGCACCGCCTGCAGGAAGGCGCCCGGCGGAGGCGTCACCTGGACGCCGCCAAAGTCGACGGCCGGCTTGACCGGCTCGATCAGGATCTCGTCCCCCCGCGACAGCCGAGCGAACCCTGCCCCGAGGGCGAAATCGGTTGCGCGGCGGCGGGTGGCCTCACCGAGTGGCGGCAGATCGATGACCGCGACGTCGAGGCCGGTTTCGGTGGCCGTGACCGCCATGGCGAACGGCTTGCGGTCCTTCGCGACCAGCGCGGCCAGCGTACGCAGTTTCGGTAGCGCGACGACGATCGCCGGATCGGCGATGACGCAGGTCTCGATAGGGACGATCCGGTTCGACAGCGCGGCGTGGAAGCCAAGGAGCAGTCCCGCGTCCGACTGCCGCACCCCGAGGGTGACACGGCGGCGGGCATTCGGCGGACAGGACACAACCGCCCCGACTTCCGTTTCGATGTTGCGGGCGGCAAGGGCGTCGATGAGCTTGCGGCGTTTCCAGGCTTCGTAGGCCGGGCGCTCCCAGTGCTGCAGAGCGCAACCGCCGCATTCGCCGAAATGGGGACAGGGCGGCACGACGCGTTCGGGCGATTGTTCGAGTATGGCGAGCGGCTCGCCGCGCCCGGCCGAGACGGCGGCGCTGACGCTCTCGCCGGGTAGGGTGAAGGGAATGAAGGCCGAGTTGCCGGCCTCGTCCTCGGCGATACCGTCGCCCTTGTCTCCCATCCGCCGGACCTGCCAGCGGACGGCCGTCGATGCGCTCACTCGGCGTTCCTCACGCCGGCCAGCAGGAATTCGCGATTGCCCTCGCCGCCGAGGATCGGGCTAGGTACGACGCCGATGGCGCGCCAGTCCGGCAGGCGGTCGAGCCACATGCGGATGTCATGAGCGACGGCCTCGGCCACGGCGATGTTCCTGACGATGCCGCCCTTGCCGATCTGCGCCGGCGACAATTCGAACTGCGGCTTGATCAGCAAAACGCAGCGGGCACCCGACGGCGCCAGTTCCAGCGCCGGCTTCAAGGCCAGGCGCAGCGAAATGAAGGATACGTCGGAGACGATCAGGTCGGGCTGATAGGGCAGATCGTCGAGGGTCAGTTCACGCGCGTTGAAACCCTCCATCACCGTGACGCGCGCATCCTTCCTCAGACTTCGGTGCAGCTGGCCGTGACCGACATCGAGCGCGACCACGCGAGCGGCGCCTTCGTCGAGCAGGACCTGCGTGAAGCCTCCCGTCGAGGCGCCCACGTCGAGGGCGTGCGCGTCCCTGACGTCCAATCCGAAGATTTCGATGGCATGACGAAGCTTGAGGGCGGCGCGGGAGACGTATCTCAGCGCCGGATCATCGACGGCGACTTCGCAGGCGGTCGAGACCAGGCGGCCGGGTTTCTCGAAGGGGAGGCCGTCGACGCGGACCGTGCCGCGCAGGATGGCGTCGCGGGCGCGCGAACGGCTGTCGAAGACACCCCGCTCGACAAGCAGTTGATCCAGCCTTTTGCGCGATTCCATCAACTCCATGATCGATGGGTGCACCGAATGCCGATGGTGATCAAGTGCCAGGAAGGCTCCGCCCAACGCGAAATCGCGTTGCGAGGGCGCATGTGCAAGGCCGCCAGCCTATTCCGGATCGAGCGGCTCTGTGCCGAGCGGCTGGCCCTCGCGCGACAGGCGGATCTTCTCCACCTTGTCCTCGGCGCTCTTCAGCAACGTGTCGCAGCGGGCCTTGAGCGCTTCGCCGCGCTCATAAAGCGAGATCGATCGCTCCAGGGGGACATTGCCCTCCTCCAGAGCGGCGACGATCTTTTCCAGTTCCGCCATGGCGGCCTCGAAAGAGAGGCTTTCGACCGGCGGGCGTTCATTCTCGGCCATCGGCTCTAGAGCCTTTCATGATCAGATTGAACCATTCTGCCGGAGGCGATCTGGTTCCAGGTCGAGGGATTGGGTGAAGGACGTATCGGAATACGGCCGAGCCCAAGCCCGATGGAATGGGGCCGGATCGGTCCGGCCCTTCGGGTTTCCGTCCGGCGGTCGGCCGCTTCGTCGGCCCGCTTGCCCGTAGTCCCGCTACGGGCTTCGCGGCCCTTCTTGCGGACCGCCGCCCCGGACGAGAAACAGAATTGATCCAATCTGGTCATGAAAGGCTCTACCCCTCCATCAGCCGGCGGATGTGCATCGCGCCGCTCGTTGCGAGGCCGACAAGGTCATACCCTCCTTCCAGCACGCTCACCACCCGATGGTCGCAGAGCGAGCCCGACAGGTCGAGCAGCTTGCCCGTCGCCCAGTCGAAATCCTCTTCCACAAGGTTGATGTTGGAGAGCGGATCGCGGTGGTGGGCGTCGAATCCGGCCGAGACGATCAGCAGATCGGGACGGAATTTCGCAAGCGCCGGCAGAACGCGTTCGTTGAAGGCGGCGCGGAAAACGTCTCCGTCGTCGCCGGCGGAGAGCGGCGCGTTGACGATGTTGCCGTGAGCGCCCGTCTCGTCCTTCGCCCCAGTGCCGGGAAAGAGCGGCATCTGGTGGGTCGAGCAATAGAGAAAATTCGGATTGTCCCAGGCGATGTCCTGCGTGCCATTGCCGTGGTGGACGTCGAAATCGACGACCGCCACGCGATCGACCCCCCTCACCTCAAGGGCATGAAGGGCGGCGATCGCCGCCGTGTTGAAGAAGCAGAAGCCCATCGCCGTCGTCTTTTCTGCGTGATGGCCCGGCGGCCGCGCTGCGACGAAGGCGTTGTCGACCTGCCGATCCATGACCGCGTCGACGGCGGCCAGCGCCGCGCCGACGGCGTGCATCGCCGCCTGCCAACTCTTCGCACTCGCGACGGTGTCGGCATCGAGCCGATTGAGCTTGGTCGATTCCTCGTCCGGCATGGCCGCCCGAACAGCTTCCAGATGGCTCTGCGGATGGGCCAGCAGCACAGCGTCCTCGCTGCCCATCGGAGCTTCGACCCGGTCGAGCTTGTCGAAGACCTCGTGGGTCAGCGCCTCGTTGAGCGCGGCGATGCGTTCCGGCCGCTCCGGATGGCCGGGGCCGGTGATGTGCTCCCGAAAGATCGGGTGATGATAAAGACGTGTTGTCATTGCATGATTCTAACGTTTCGCGACGAAACCGCAATGCGGTCACCAGGGCGTCTCGACGGCGTAGAGCGCGCCCTCGGCAGAACGCAGCACCACGGCCCGGCCGACCAGCGCCATATCATCGGCGACAGCGAAACCAAGCGGCAGACGGCCCGTGATGCGGTCGCCTTCGCCGAAGACCAGTGTCTTTCGGCCTTTCTCCGGGACGGCCCAGTGATCGTCCTGCCGCACCGCCAGCGACTGGTCGCGGCTGCCGATCGCATGATTGGAGAACAGCACATCGCCACCGATTTGCCGCCCCTCCGATAGTGAACCGTTCTTGAAGCTCCACTGGAGCAGCGGGCCGCCCAGATGTGGCGTTATTACCGCCATGAGTGGCCCACCGTCGTTCAGGGGCAGCGGATTCAGCCATCGTCGTGGCTCGCCGATGGGATCAGTCGCCGCGCGTTTGACGATTTCGCCCTCCACGACGCCCCAGATCGAGAGGCGCGAGCCTGACGAATTATTGCTGACGATCGTCACGATCTCGGTCGTCCCGTCGTCATCGAGATCGGCAAGGCGCGGCGTCAGGTCCTCGAAGACCGAATCAGGCGGCAGTTGAACGTCCAGAAGGTCGCCCGCGCGGGTGCGGACAACCAGCTTCGCGGCCTCGAAGGAATCACCGAGGATGCCGTGGTCATAGCGGCGCGTCGGCTCCGCATACCAGGCTTCGGCGACGTCGCCCTTGTCCCACGCGGAGACGGTGCCGTCCGGCAAGGCGCCGGCCGGCGTTGGCCTCGGCAGTTCGACCCGACCCACCGGCCGGGCGCAGACCAGCGTCTCGTCGCACGGCTCGAGCCTCGCATAGCCTTCGCCGGTGCGGACAAAAGCGCCATCCTTCAGGAGCAGCACGTCGAGCACGGGGCCGGCAGTCGCAACCTCGCGAATCGCCTCGTCGCCCGGCGCGTCGGCTGTCGTTCCGACCTCCGCCGCCGAGGAGGTGGCTGGGCCAAGCGAGACGGCAAGACCGATGAACAGCGCGGCCAGCATAATCCAGCCGCTCACCCTCCCGGGCCCTCCAGCACCAGCTCGCCGTGCTCGTCCCCGTTCCAGTAGGCGATCCGTTCGCCAATCACCTCGATCAGGACCAGTCCATTGGTTTCGACGCCGTCCTCGAACCAGCGATCGAGATCGCGAATCCAGTGTTCGCGAAACGAGTCCCGATCATGGATCGTCCTCGCCTTGCCCTCGACGGCGATGCTCAGCCAATCCTTGCCCTGGAAGATCACGGACACCTGTGGCTCGGTCTCGATGTCCTCCACCATCCGGGCGTCGTCCAGCGTGAAGAAGTAGGACGTGCCGTCATAGTCGACGTCGGAATTATTGCTCATCGGGCGGGCGCCGATGCGGTTGTCGGCGGTGCGGGTGCACAACATGCAGATGTCGATCGCGGCCATGTCGTGGGCGAGATCGGCGAGAGTTTTCTGGGTCATGGTGATCGGCTCCGTTGCATCCTGGCCGATAACGCGCCGATCGGCGGTCGGTTCGACGGATCAGGCTCTTCCCGTCTGGCCGCGATGCATGAGGAAGGCGTCGGCGATGGCACAGGCGACCATGGCTTCTCCGATCGGGACGGCGCGAATGCCGACGCAGGGGTCGTGACGGCCCTTGGTGACGACCTCCACCTCGTTGCCATGGCGATCGACGCTCTGCCTCGGCGTCAGGATCGAAGAGGTCGGCTTGACCGCAAAGCGTGCGACGACCGGCTCGCCCGTCGCAATCCCGCCGAGAATGCCGCCGGCCTTGTTGGAAAGGAATGTCGGCCGGCCGCCCTCGCCGCGCCGCATTTCGTCGGCGTTCTCGACGCCGGTCAGCCGCGCGGCGTTGAAGCCTTCGCCGATCTCGACGCCCTTGACGGCGTTGATGCTCATCAGGCCCGCAGCGATCTCTGTGTCCAGCTTGGCGTAGATCGGGGCGCCCAGCCCCGCCGGCACACCTTCCGCAACGATCTCGATGATCGCGCCGACGCTGTCATGCGCCTTGCGGATCTCGTCCAGATAGTCCTCGAAGAGCGGGATGGAGGCGGCATCGGGCGTAAAGAACGGATTGTCCGCCCGATCCACGACGTCCCAATCCCAGTTGGAGCGGTCGATGTCGCGTTCGCCCATGGCGACGAGCGCGCCGCGGACCCTCAGGCCCGGGACGATCCGTCGCGCCAGCGCCCCGGCGGCAACGCGCGCCGCGGTTTCGCGGGCGGAGGAACGGCCGCCGCCGCGAAAGTCTCGGAGGCCGTATTTGACGTCATAGGTGTAGTCGGCATGACCGGGCCGGTACTGTTCCGCGATCTGGCCGTAATCCTTCGAGCGCTGGTCGACATTCTCGATCATCATCGAGATCGGCGTGCCGGTCGTGACAAGCACGCCCTCACCGGCACCCGGCTCTTCCATCACCCCCGACAGGATCCTGACCTCGTCCGGCTCGCGGCGCTGGGTGACGAACCGGCTCTTGCCAGGCTTCCTGCGATCCAGCTCATGCTGGATGTCGGCCAGCGTGAAGCGAATGCCGGGCGGGCAGCCGTCGATCACGCAGCCGAGCGCCGGGCCATGGCTTTCGCCCCAGGTCATGACCCGGAAGAGATGGCCGAAACTGTTGTAGCTCATGGATGCAGGTCCCTTCGTGCCGCCGGGCGGACCGCTTCTCCTAGACGCAAAGGCCGAAGCCGGGCAAGCCGGCCTTCAGGCTCGCGGCCTGGACACGCGCCGAGACCTCCTTGGCCAGACTGGTCGAGAAGGGCATCGGCCGGCTTCGGTACCGGCCCGCGAGCGTCGACGGTTCTCAAGCCTCATCCTGAAATTCTTCTCCGGCCCAACAGGGGCGCGACAATGGCGAGAAGAAAAGGGGCGGCGGGCCGCCGGGAACTACTTGCGCATCGTCATGCCGGAGAAGTCGGGCGATGCCCCGTCCCGAGAGGCATCGTCCGCGGCAATGGCGGCGCTGTCGGCGGGCTCGTTCGCCATCGGCGTCTTGACGATCACGGTCGTCTCGGCCGGTCCGCTCTCGGCGCTGGCGTCGGACGCCATCTCCTCCGGGGCGGCATCGGTCGTCTGCTCGGACGCCGCCTGCGGGGCGCCGGCGTCGCCGCGAATGATCTCGACTCCCTGTTCGACGCTTACATCCGCACCCGTCGTGGAAATCGTCTCATCGGACTCATCCGGCAGCGCCGCGGTGGTTTGCGCGTCGATCCCATCGGGCGGCGGGGCGGGAGTTTCGGCGAGAGTCCGCGCCTTTTCCTCTCGTTCTTTCTCCGCCGCAAGCCTCTGCGCGGCCCGTTCTTCGGCGCGCTGTTCAGCGAGAACCGGACCAAGCGCGTTCTCCCTTGGCACGCCGATCACATCGTCCAGCTTCTCCGCCTGCTGCAGATACTCATCCTCATAGAGGTCGGTCGCCATGATCGGAGGCAGTTGCTCCGGTTCCTTCACTTTCGGCTCCGGCGGCGTCCAGTCCTCCGGCTTGACGAGCATGATCGACGGCGACTCATGGACGTAGACATAGCCGCCCGGGCCTTCCTCGGTCTGGGCGAAGGCGACGGAGGCAGCCAGCGCGAGCGGCGCGCAGGCGGCAAGGGCAATCAATCGATGGGTCATGGCAAGGCTCCTGATTGCGCCCTGTCTGCCACAGTCATCCTTTCAGCCAGGTTGGCAAAGCGGGTTAATCGGCAGTAAAGCGCCATCGGCCTCCATTGCGCGGCGATACGGATGGCGATACGCCACTGCGCATGGCGACGGCACCGGCAGAAGCTCCTGTTCCCACACTGAAGGCGGAGGCGCCCGATGCGCTCTCCCGGGCCTGCGATGTTCTTTCGACGGGGGGGCTTGTCGCGCTGCCGACCGAGACGGTCTACGGCCTCGCGGCGGACGCCGCCAATGGCGAGGCGGTGGCCTCGATCTTCGCGGCCAAGGGCCGGCCCCGCTTCAACCCGCTGATCGTCCACGTATCGGATCTCGCCATGGCCGAGAGCCTGGCGGAGTTCGACCCGCTTTCACGAGAATTGGCGGACGCCTTCTGGCCCGGTCCCCTGACGCTTGTCGTTCCGAGGCGAGCGGGTGCGCCGATCCACGATCTCGTCACCGCCGGTCAGCCAACCATCGCCATTCGCCAGCCGCGCGGATTCGCCAGCCGCGTCGTCGCAAGGCTCGGCCGGCCGATCGCCGCACCCAGCGCCAACCGGTCCGGCCGTATCTCGGGTACGGATGCCGATACCGTTGCGCACGACCTCGGCCCCTCGCTGGCACTGGTGATCGACGGCGGAGCACCTCCCGTCGGCGTGGAATCGACGATCGTCCGGGTGGAGGACGGGGTGATCGTCGTGCTCCGCCCCGGCGGCGTGACGACCGAGGAATTGCGCGCCTTTGGCGACGTTCGCCGCGCCGGCTCCCAATCGCCGGTCGAGGCGCCCGGTATGCTGGCGTCGCACTACGCCCCGGAGGCCCCGGTGCGGCTGGATGTCGACGAGGTGCGCCAGGGAGAGGCCCTGCTGGCCTTCGGCCCGAAGCGGGTGCCGGGCGCCGACCGCGCGGCGATCATCGAAAATCTCAGCGAGAGCGGCGATCTGCGTCAGGCGGCGGCGCGGCTGTTCGCGGCCCTTCGCGCTCTCGATCAGGCGGGCGTACCCATCGCCGTCGAACCCATCCCGGCCGAAGGGCTCGGCGAAGCGATCCGCGACCGTTTGGCCCGCGCCGCCGCGCCGCGAACCGAAAGAGGGCAGCGATGAGCCTCGATCCGGGCCTGATCGAGCGTTTCGTCGGTGTCGTCGGCGAAAAATTCGCGCTCCGGCATGAAGAGGACATCGATCCTTACGTTCACGAGCTGCGCAGGCTCTTTGTGGGAAGCTCGCCTCTGGTGCTCCGGCCCGGCTCGGCGGAGGAGGTCGCGGCGGTCCTTCGCCTCGCCACCGAAACCGGCACGCCGGTCGTGCCGCAGGGCGGCAATACCGGTCTCGTCGGCGGTCAGACGCCCGATGGCTCCGGCAGCCAGATCGTGCTGTCGCTGTCGCGTCTTCAGGCCATCCGGGAGATCGACGAGGGCGCCGCGACCATGACGGTGGAGGCCGGCGTGACGCTGCAGGCCGTGCGGGATGCGGCCGCGGAGAAGGGCCTCCTCTTTCCCCTCTCCATTGCCAGCCAAGGCACGGCGCAGATCGGCGGTATCCTGGCGACCAATGCCGGCGGCGTGAACGTTCTCGCCTAT
The DNA here is from genome assembly GCA_963773525.1 of uncultured Alphaproteobacteria bacterium. Lineage (GTDB taxonomy): Bacteria > Pseudomonadota > Alphaproteobacteria > Rhizobiales > Rhizobiaceae > Notoacmeibacter. Next base: position 83,008 of record CAVZBM010000005.1, read on the forward strand.
GGCAATGCCCGCGATCTCTGCCTCGGCCTCGAAGTGATCCTGCCGACGGGGGAACGGCTCGACGATCTGCGCAAGCTGCGCAAGGACAACACCGGCTACGACCTCAAGAACCTCTTCATCGGCGCGGAAGGAACGCTCGGCGTCATCACGGCCGCCGTTCTGAAACTTGTGCCGCAGCCCAAGGGGCTGCAGATCGGCTGGGCGGCCGTGCCGACGCCCGCAGCGGCGCTGAAGCTGCTTCGCACCGGCTTCCGCCATGGCCGGATCGTCACTGACCGCGTTCGAACTGATCGCCGACGATGCGGCGCGCCTCGCCGAGAAGCATATTCCGGGCGTGCGTGTGCCGATCGAGAGCCAGACCGACTGGCACGTGCTGATGGAGTTGTCGTCCGGCCGCAGCGAGGACGAGGCGCGGGCGCTTGCCGAAGCGATCCTCGGCGGCGCTCTTGATGAGGGGATCGCCACCGATGGCGCGATCGCCGCTTCGCTGGCGCAGGGACAGGCGTTCTGGAAGGTCCGCGAGTCGATCCCGGAGGCCCAGCGCGTCGCGGGACCATCGATCAAGCACGACATTTCTGTCCCGGTTTCGGCCATTCCCGATTTCATCGAGGAGGCCGGACGTATCGTTGCCGAAACAGTGTCCGGCAGGGCGGCTGATGTGTTTCGGCCACATGGGCGACGGCAATCTGCACTTCAACGTTCAGGGACCGGCGGGAGCAGGCGACGCGTTCCTGAACGCCTGGAAACCGCTCAATGCGGCTGTCCATGCCGTCGTGCGCCGCCATCACGGGTCCTTCGCCGCCGAACACGGGATCGGCGCGCTGAAGCGCGACGAACTCGCCGCGACCGCACCGCCCGTCGCACTCGACCTGATGCGTCGGCTCCGGCAAACGCTCGATCCGGCCGGGATCATGAATCCGAACAAGGTCGTGTAGGAACGCCGCACCGCTCCTATCGTTAAGCGGGTCTTTCGAAGACCTGTCCCGTTGGCAATTCCCTAACCGTCGGAATCGCTTAGGGTTTGTTCACCGTTCCTCTTAAGCGGCTTTCGGCTTCCCCGGCCGTATGGTTCCTCCATCGACGCCGCAAAAGACGGCGCGGACGAACTTCCGGACGGCGGAAACGATCGGATCGGAAGTCTTACAGGGAACGCCAATCATGAAGACCATCGCCGATCGTATGATCGCACAGAGGGAAGAGATCACGAGCCTGCGGCTCGATCCCTTCCAGATGCCCCAGACGGTAAGCTGCGGCTTTGACGAGCACGGGGAACCCGTCAGCTTCACCGTCTACGACAAGGGCGTCGTCGCCCGGCGCGTGCTGGAGAAGAGCGGCCTGCCGCTTTCCATGATGGTGGGCCTGCGCGCCTATCGCGGCGTCGCCGCCGAAGCCAGGGAAATGGAAGGCGGGCGTCTCGACGTCACACTGAAGCTGCTCCACGACGACCCCAAGCTGACGGTGCCGCTGCTGATCGCCGACAATCTGGAAGACATCGCGGTCGACTGGAATGTCTGGTCCGAAAAGCTGGGCCTGCCGATGCTTCTGATCGAAGCTGACGGCGTCGCCCGTACGCTCGAGGAAAGCCTCGGTCTTGCGAAGAAACCTTTTCTGGCCGAGCGCCGCGCGGGGCGTCCCACCCGTTCGCGCCGGCCCCGCTTCCTTGCCCGACGTCGCACCGGCTCAATGGGCGTGCGGCTGATCGTCGATGGTCAGGAAATCATCGCCCGTCACTGACGCGGGAATGTGGGGAAGCATCTTGGGCGGCCCGGCAACGGGCCGCCCTTTTGCTTCAGACGTGCGGCGACAGCGCAGCCCAGGCCGCCCCGCCGAGAAGGCCGACGAAGACCAGCCAGCCGAGCCGGCTGTTGCTCTTGAAGAGCGCGAGGCACTGATCGGCATCATCGATATCGAGCGTGCGGATCTGTCCGGCCATGTGAATGCCCGCCGCGACGAGGCCGGCAAAAGCCGGCAGCGGCACCTTGGCAAGCGCGAAGGCCAGCGCCAGCAGAACAAGCGCACCGGCGTAGATCCAGATCAGCGCTTGCGCTGTCCTGTCCCCGAACAGCCGGGCCGTCGAACGGACCCCGACCAGCGCGTCGTCCTCCTTGTCCTGATGGGCATAGAGCGTGTCGTAACCGATCGTCCAAAGGATCGCCCCGGCATAGAGAGCCAGCGCCGGCCAGTCGAGGAAACCGAACCAGGCCTGCCAGCCCATCAGCGCGCCCCAGGAGAAGGCGAGGCCGAGAACGCTCTGTGGCCAGTCGGTCACCCGCTTGGCAAAGGGGTAGACGGCGACGACGGCGAGCGAGGCGATGCCGAGCAGGATCGTCCAGCCATTGCGGAACTGGACCAGGACCAGCAACCCGACAAGCGCCTGCGCGACGAGGAAGGCCAGCGCCTGCTTCGGCGAGACCTGGCCGGACGGCAGCGGCCGCGACCGTGTCCGCGCGACCTGAAAATCGATCTTTCGGTCGACGAGGTCGTTCCAGGTGCAGCCGGCCCCGCGCATGGTGATCGCCCCGATCATGAACAGCAGCAGGTAGTAGCCGAAACGCAGGAGCAGCGATCCGTAACCCGCGTCCCCGGCAAACAGATCGGCCGGGAGGCCTTGAAACGGCACCCCCTTCGCGATCCGTTCGACGGTGAGGCTTGCCGCCATGGCAAGGCTCCACCAGCACGGCCAGAGCAGCAGCCACCAGCCGATAGGCCGGTCCCATCGCGCCAGCTGGGCGTAGGGCCAGGCGAAGCGTGGCAGCAGGCGATAGACCCAGTGGCCCGAGGGGGCATCGGCGACGCGGCCCTGGGAGCCAATATCCTGAATCTTATCCATGGCAGGGCAGATTGCAGGGGTGGACTGGCCGGTCAAGCCATCCGCCGAGGGAAAGATGGTGGCCGCGCTTGATTCGGTAAGAGGCCCGCCATAGTCAGACGGCGGAAACCTTTGCGATCGTCGGGAAGAATGCGTTCATGGACGTCATCAACACGCTCCTCATCGGCTCGGGCGGGCGCGAGCACGCCCTGGCGTGGAAGATCGCCCAATCCCCGGCGCTCGGCACTTTTTTCGCGGCGCCCGGCAATCCCGGCATCGCGGAACATGCCGAATGCGTCCCCCTCGACGTAACCGACCATGAGGCGGTCGTCTCCTTCTGCCGGCGCGAGGCGATCGATCTTGTCGTCGTCGGACCGGAAGCGCCGCTTGTCGCCGGTCTTGCCGATGATCTGCGCGCGGCCGGGATCGCCTGCTTCGGAGCGTCGAAAGAGGCCGCGCAGCTCGAAGGGTCGAAGGCCTTCACGAAGGAGCTTTGCGAGCTGAAATCGATCCCGACCGCCGCCTGGGCACGGTTCAACAACGCGCCGAAGGCCAAGGCCCATGTCCGCGCCCAGGGCGCGCCAATCGTCGTCAAGGCCGATGGCCTGGCCGCCGGCAAGGGAGTCACCGTCGCCGATACCGTCGAGCAGGCCTGCGCCGCTATCGACGATTGTTTCGAGGGCGCCTTCGGCGAGGCGGGCGCGGAAGTTGTGGTCGAGGCGTTTTTGACCGGCGAGGAGGCGTCCTTCTTCTGCCTGTGCGATGGCAGGACCGCTCTGCCGCTCGCCGGCGCGCAGGACCACAAGCGGGTCGGCGATGGCGACACCGGCCCCAACACCGGCGGGATGGGCGCCTATTCGCCCGCGCCCGTGCTGACCGACGTCCATGTCGAGACGGTGATGGAAGAGATCGTTCGGCCGACCCTGGACGGCATGGCCGAGCGGGGCACGCCCTTCTCCGGCGTGCTGTATGCCGGCCTCATGATCGGCGAGACCGGCCCGAAATTGATCGAATACAATGTCCGCTTCGGCGATCCGGAATGCCAGGTACTGATGATGCGGCTCGAAAGCGATCTGCTCCCGGTGCTGCACGCCGCCGCCGAAGGCCGCCTCGATCGTTGCGAGCCGCTGCGCTGGTCGGACGATCCGGCACTGACCGTGGTCATGGCGGCGGAAGGCTATCCGGACGCGCCGCGGAAGGGTGGCGAGATCAGAGGGCTGGAGGAGGCATCGGGCGACGGCGTCAAGATCTTCCACGCCGGCACGGCGCGCAGGGATGGAAAGCTGATCGCCAATGGCGGCCGCGTGCTCAACGTTACCGCGAGGGGCGCGAGCATCGGGGAGACTCGCGATAGAGCCTACCGGGCAATCGATCGAATCGACTGGTCCGACGGCTTCTGCCGATCCGACATCGGATGGCGCGCATTCGACCGGCAAAAGTAACCTACAGAATGGTCCGGCGGGTCAGTCGAAGAAGAGACGATCGGGCGTGTTGTCGATGATCGCCTTGATCCGCTCCAGGAAGCCGGAATTTTCCTGAGGCTCCGAAGCGCGCTTCGCTGCCATTTCCTTTCCAGCAACCGCCCTCGGCGCCATGGTCTGCGCCGACAGGATCGACGCCTGGGCGATCGACTTGGCCGCGATCGTTTCGGCGTGGCTCTTTTCCGGCTTCGCTTCCGTCGCGGCGAGCACCGTGCCGGCGACGGCGGTTTGCGCCTTGTCGCTCAACCTGTCGGCGCGGCGCAGTGGATGATTGGCGAAAGCGACGCCGAAGTGCACCGGATCGGTCGTCGGCATGGCCGCCACGGTTGTCTTCTCCGCCGGGACGGACGACGCTTCCGGCCGGAAGGTCGAAACCGGCGAGGCACTGGCCGGCACCGTCTTGGCGTAGGACGGGGTGACGCCCTTGCCGGCGGCGAAACGGGCCAGCGCCTGACTGGCCGTCCGCTTCAATCCCGGCCGGGATGCAAAGGCCATCATCTCCGAAGCGGGCGCCTCGGGCGCCATCGCCACGGCGACGTCCGCCAGATCGTCCTCACTGGCGGACGAGGCATCGGCAATGGCGGTGGTCGCGGTCTCGGCCGAGGCCGGATCGCGAGGCGAACGCATCGGCAGCGGGATGTTCACCAGATCGGCGTCGGCCGATGCGAGGTCCACGGCCTGATCGGTCGTTTTTGTGGCGACGGTTTCCGCCTCTTCGCCGGTCGGCTCATCGGAGTCGGTTTCGGCGATTATGATTTCGTCGGGCACCGTCTGCGGCAGCAACTCGCCGAAGGGCCAGACGCGCTGCAGGGCCAGCTTGTTCATCGGGGCAACGTTGACGTCGATGTCCTCGGCGGTGCCGGCCGGACGGTAAGGGCAGCTGTCCTTGCCCTTGCAGTTGACGTGGCTGGCGAATTGCCAAAGCGCGTAATTCTGCCAGTTGCCGAGCGGGAAGACGCCCTCGATCTCGTTGCGATAGCGCGCGTACCAGATCTGCATGCGGGACAGGATCGGATAATCGCCGGCGTGGTTGGCGATATACTCGGACGTGCTGCCATTGGTGTAGAGAACCGGCCAGCGCCCGGTGCGCGCCTTGATCCGCCTGGCGAAGATTTCCGCGTCGGCGAGGCTCATGAACTTTTCGGGATCATTGTCCTCGATGTCGATGGCGATCAGCTCGTCATCCTGCGGCTCGGCGAACTGCAGGAAATGATCGGCCTGGTCTTCGGGATTGCCCGGCCGACCGAGATGATAGGCCCCCCAGACATAGCCGAGCTGCTTCGCCATCATTCGACGGGTGTGGTAGAGTTCCTTGGTGACGGAATAGCGCTTCCATGCCAGCCGGCAATGATCGTATTCGATCCCCTCGCCCTTGCAGCGATAGGTCGGCGGCAGGCCGTCCGAGGCCTTGTTGATGAAGCCGGCGACGCGCTCGTCCTTCGACAGGCTGTCCCAGTCGATCGGATTGTACTCATATGCGTCGATCACCAGCGCCAGATCGTCCCGCTTCCACGGCTCATTGGCCGTGTCGGCAACGGCCGGCGCCGAAAGAAGCGCGGCCAGAACGATTCCGCTTAAACGGAGAGTGAGTGTCTTCATGCCGTCCCGCACGGAGCATCCCCTCTTGCTAGTCTGTTGTCTTTTAGGCCTCCGAAATCGGCGGAGGCGCTGCCCACACTGAGCCTTGTGACCGCTCAATGGGGCTTGGGTTTGGCGGAATTGGGCCCGCGACTGCCACATTTCCCCGATCGGCAATTGATCGTACCGCCGGTTGTGGATGGCCGCCAGAACTGGACAGACAGGCGTCGCTGCCGCACTTGTCCGCCGAGAACGGTCGAAGATCCGGCTAACAAGGATGGAGGTCGACATGTATCGCGCCCCGGTTTCTGAAATTGCACATACCCTCAAGCATGCCGTCGGCTTCCATGGTGTCATGGCGAAAGGCCGCTTCGGCGACGAGATGTCGGAGGATCTCGTCGACGCGATCCTCGAGGAGGCGGCGCGGTTCGCCAATGAGGAGATGACGCCGCTGGGTCCGAACGGCGACCGGGACGGCGTCAAGGTCGCAGGACGGCGCGGTGACCACCGCGGAAGGCTGGGCCGACCTCTATCGCCGCTGGATCGATGGCGGCTGGAACGCGATCACCGGGCCCGAAGCGTATGGCGGCCAGAACCTGCCCCTCTCGCTCGGATTGGCCGTTGCGGAGATGTGGAACAGCGCCTCGGTCGCCTTCGCGCTGTGCCCTACCTTGACCATGGGCGCGGTCGAGGCGCTGGAGATGCATGGTTCCGACGAGCTGAAGTCGACCTATCTCGAGAAGCTCGTCTCCGGCGAGTGGACCGGCACGATGAACCTGACGGAGCCGCAGGCGGGGTCGGATCTGGCGGCGCTGAAGGCCAAGGCCGAACGCGCTGAAGACGGCACCTACCGCATCTTCGGCCAGAAGATCTTCATCACCTATGGCGAGCATGACTTTACCGACAATATCGTCCACATGGTGCTGGCGCGCCTGCCGGATGCGCCGGCCGGCACGCGCGGCATCTCGCTCTTCCTCGTGCCGAAATTCATCCCGAACGCCGATGGCACTCCGGGCAAACGGAACGACGTCCATTGCCACAGTGTCGAGCACAAGCTCGGCATCCACGGGTCGCCTACCTGCACGATGATCTATGGCGACGGGAAGTTCGGCGACCGGCCGGGAGCGATCGGCTGGCTCGTCGGCGAGGAGAATCGCGGCCTCAACTGCATGTTCACCATGATGAACAATGCCCGCCTCCTGGTCGGCCTCGAAGGCGTGGCGATCGCCGAGGCGGCCTATCAGAAGGCGCTCGCCTATGCGCAGGAGCGCCGGCAGGGCAAGGCGCCCGGCTGGACCGGCGAGGGCATGGCGCCGATCGTCATGCACCCGGACGTCCGCCGCAACCTTCTGACGATGAAGGCGCTTGCCGGCGCCGCGCGCGCCATCTGCTATGCCTGCGGCCTCGCCATCGACCTCAGCCATGATCCGCACGGCGTCTCGGCGCGCGGCGCGGCGTCGGGTGCGGAGGGCGATCCGGACGAGACAGGCAAATGGTCCGCGCGCGCCAATCTGCTGACGCCGATCGCGAAGGCCTTCTCGACCGATATCGGAGTCGATGTCGCCAATATCGGCGTTCAGGTCCATGGCGGCATGGGGTTTATCGAGGAGACGGGGGCCGCCCGCCTTCTGCGCGATGCGCGGATCGCGCCGATCTACGAGGGCACCAACGGCATCCAGGCCATCGACCTCGTCATGCGCAAGCTGCCGCTTTCGGACGGTCAGGCCGTTCACGACTATATCGCGGAACTGCGCGGCATGGCTGAGGAGACCGCCGGCTCCAATGCCGAGGCGCTGGGCACGACCGGCGATCGTCTGGCAAGGGCGCTCGATGACCTGACCGAGGCGACCGAATGGCTCCAGGCCCGTTTGCAGGCTGGCGAAACGGAGGCCGCGCTGGCCGGCGCAACGCCCTATTTGCGTCAGTTCGGCCTCACCGCGGGCGGCTGCTATCTTGCGCGCGGGGCGGGCAGCGTGGACGATGAAGGCCGTGCCGCACTGGCCCGCTTCTTCGCCGAAAACCTCCTCGGCGAAACGGCCGCCTTGAAGGATCGCGTGATTTCAGGTGCGGACAGCCTCGGCGCTGCAGCCGAACGTGTGCTGGCCAGCGCATAGAGGGGAACGATCGATGAGCGAACACATCAAGGTCAGCCGCCACGGTGCGGTCAACGTGGTCCGCATGGACCGTCTCGAGAAGAAGAACGCACTCACCCGTGACATGTATGGTGCGATGGCCGACGCGATCCGGGCGGCCGATGCCGACGATGATGTGCGCGTTCACCTGCTGCTTGGTGGGGAGGGTGTCTTCTCCGCCGGCAACGACATGGGCGACTTCATGACCATCGCCATGGGCGGCGAGCATGGAGGCGAGGTCTTCGAATTCATGGAGGCTATGATCCGCGCCAGAAAGCCCGTCATCTCCGGCGTCGACGGCATCGCGGTCGGCATCGGCACGACGATCCATTTCAACTGTGATCTCACCATCGCCACCGCCCGCAGCTCTTTCCTGACACCCTTCCTCGACCTCGGCATCACGCCGGAATTCGCCTCGTCCGAACGCGCGCCCGCGATCATGGGCCACCAGCGCGCCTTCGCCCTTCTGGCGCTCGGCGAACCGCTCAGCGGCGAGGACGCGAGGGAAGCGGGTCTCGTCTGGAAGATCGTCGAGCCGGCGAAGCTGGAGGAGGAGGCCCTCGCGACCGCCGACCGGCTCGCAAGAAAGCCGCCGCAGGCGCTCGCCATCGCCCGCGATCTGCTGATGGGCGACCGCGATGCCCGCCTCGCGCTCTGCATGCGCGAGGGCGAGCTGTTCGGCGAACGTCTCAAGAGCGATGAGGCCCGTCAGGCATTTCAGGCCTTCATGAGCCGGAAGAAGACCGAAGTCCGTCAGGACAGATCGGCTCTAAGGGATAGAGGCGCGTCTTCCGCCAGCCCTTGCCGTCCCTGTCGAAGCGGAGGCGGTCATGCAGACGGAAAGGCCGATCGTGCCAGAACTCCATCTGCACCGGCGTCAGCCGAAAACCGGACCAGTAGGGCGGGCGCGGCGGCTCCTGATCCTCGAATTTCTGCTCATAGGCGGTGACCGCATTCTCAAGCGTCGCCCGGTCGTCGAGCGGCCGTGACTGCTGGCTGGCCCACGCCCCGATGCGGCTGCCGCGCGGGCGCGACGCGTAATAGGTGTCCGCTTCGGCTTCGGAAACCGGCTCGACCGTGCCGCGAATTCGGATCTGGCGGCGCAGCGATTTCCAGTGAAAGCAGAGCGCAGCCCGGCCTTGGCCCAGAAGCTGCTTGCCCTTCTCGCTCTGCAGATTGGTGAAGAAGGTGAACCCGATCCCGTCGAAGCCCTTCAGCAGGACGACGCGGACGTCGGGCAGGCCGTTCTCGTCGACGGTGGCCGAGACTCATCGCGTTGGGATCGTTGATCTCGGACGCCTCGGCATCCTCCATCCACGCATGGAAAAGGTCGAACGGATCGTCTGCAGCGGTGAAGTCACCAGCCGTTAACTCTGTCGGTTTCAAAATGGCACGTCCTTTGTCCGTCCTGGGAGAAAGCCCGCTTGACCGTCCGCCGTCAGTTAGGACAGCGCGAGAGAAAAGGCCAGTCGCGGCTTGTCGCCACGACATTGCTCATGCTCTCGGCGCTTGCTTTGCCGGCTTGCGGCACGGGAGCCGGCCTGTCCGCGATCGATGATGATCCGACGCTTGATCACCGGTTCCATCGAACCGGCGAAGGTCGATCAAGCGGCCGGCTGCCGAACCGTTCGGCAGCGCCGTCGACGACGAGATCGAGAGCGACCGCGACGCGATCATCGGCATGGTGACGGCAGCCGATCTGCAGGCGCTCGGCGAGATCCCTGCCCTGGCGCAATGCGCGGACCGACTCGAGCGGCACGATCCGGCGCATCCGGGAGAAACCTTTCGGCGCTGCGGTCTGCCGGCAGTTCACCGCCAGCCGCCAGAACTATGCGGGCGTCGCCCTCTGGACCGGCGAGGCGTGCCGCCGCACTGGCGAGGAATGGCAGGTGACGAGTTTCCAGAAAGTCTGATCTTTCCGACGGATGCCGCCGCGGGAGACTGGAATTTCGCCGCTTTCGACACCATATTTCGGGCAATCTAAATTCCGCTGCAAGGGTGGACCCGACCGAAAAATGGCCCGCGATCCCTATACCGTGCTCGGCGTTGCGAAGACGCGCGTCCGAGAAAGAGATAAAGAGCGCCTACCGCAAGCTCGCCAAGAAGTATCATCCCGATGCCAACAAGGATGATCCGAAGGCGCGCGAGCGGTTTTCCGAGGCGACGCAGGCCTATGACATCGTTGGCGATGCGGAGAAGCGCAAGCAGTACGATGCCGGCGAGATCGACGCCGAGGGCAAGCCCGCCTTCGCCGGCTTCGCCGGCGGCGGCGGCGATCCCTTCGGCGGGTTCCGGCGCAGCCAGGGCGGCCCGGAGGCGGCCCATTTCGAGTTCCGCAGCGGCCCCGGCGGCGGCGGCGGCTTCACCGAGGACATCTTCTCCGAACTGTTCGGACGTGCGGCCCGCGGCGGCGCCGGCGGCATGGGCGGCGGCGGCCGGCGCCAGTCGAGCGCGGGCTTTTCCCCCAAGGGCCGGACGTCAAGGCGACGCTCGACATCACGGTGGAACAGATCGTCGGCGCCGAGAAGGTGACGGCGGTCTTCCCCGACGGGCGGAAACTGGCGGTCAAGCTGCCCGACTATGTCGAGGACGGCCAGACGATCCGCCTGCGCGGCCAGGGCGCCGCCTCCCCGATGGGCGGAGAGCAGGGCGATGCCCTGATCACCATACGCTTCGCCGATCATCCGCGCTTCCGGATCGACGGCCGCAACCTGCATGTCGATCAGCCGATCGATCTGCGCCAGGCGGTCTTCGGCGGCAAGGTGGCAGTGGATTTGCCGAAGGGCGGCCGCGTCGCGCTGACCGTGCCGAAATGGTCGTCTTCCGACAAGGTCCTGCGCATTCCGGGCAAGGGCCTGTCGAAGAAGAACGGCGGTGCCGGCGATCTGCTGGTGCATCTGCGGATCATGCTGCCGGAGGGCGGCGATGCAGCGCTGGAGCAGTTTCTGCGGCACGAAACGGCAGACTGAGGCGTCCGCCGAACTTGAACGCCTCCGATGCTTATGCAATAGGCACGCTGGATAGCGCTTCCTAAGCGCGCGGTGGTGGAGAGTTCCGGACATGGCCGACAAGACCGGGCTGATGGCAGGCAAGCGAGGCCTGATCATGGGCCTCGCCAACCAGAAGTCCATCGCCTGGGGGATCGCCAAATCGCTCCACGAGGCGGGTGCGCAGATCGCACTCGACCTGGCAGGGCGACGCCCTGCGCAAGCGCGTGGAGCCGCTCGGCAGGGAGCTCGACGCCTTGCTGGTCAGCGATTGCGACGTGACCGATCCCGCATCCATCGACAAGGCCTTCGACATCGTCGAGAAGGAATGGGGCACGATCGACTTCGTCGTCCACGCCATCGCCTTCTCCAACAAGGACGAGCTCGACGGCAAATATCTGCAGACGACGCGGGACAACTTTCTGCGCACGATGGATATCTCGGTCTATTCGATGACCGCCATCGCCCGCCGCGCCGAAGCCATCATGAACGACAATGGTTCGATGCTGACGCTCACCTATTACGGCGCCGAAAAGGTGATGCCGCATTACAATGTCATGGGCGTTGCCAAGGCCGCGCTGGAGGCCTCCGTTCGTTATCTCGCGGTCGATCTCGGCGATCGCGGCAATTCGCTGCAACGCGATTTCGGCCGGTCCGATCAAGACACTGGCCGCGTCCGGCATCGGCGATTTCCGCTATATCCTGAAATGGAACGAGTACAATTCGCCGCTGAAGCGCAACACCACCATCGAGGAGGTGGGCGATACGGCGCTCTATCTGCTGTCCGATCTCGGCCGGGGCATGACCGGCGAGATCCTGCATGTCGATTGCGGCTATCACGTCGTCGGCATGAAGTCGGTCGACGCGCCCGACATCGCGGCGGCAACGGCGCGAGAACTGACCGTCCGCACGACCGGCAACAGGGAAGAGCCGAAGTGAGGCCATCCGCGCCGATCTATCTCATCCGGCACGGCGAGACCGACTGGAACGCCGAACGCCGCCTGCAGGGCCAGACCGAGCGGCCGCTGAATGCGGTCGGCGAAGCGCAGGCGCGGGCCAATGCTGTGACACTGAGGGCGCATATCGGCGTCCGCCCGTCCGGCTTCGACTTCGTCGCCTCCCCCTTGCAGCGCACCTGCCAGACGATGCGCCTCGTCCGCAACGGCCTCGAGCCTGCCGCAGGACGAGTTCCGCACCGACGACAGGCTCAAGGAGCTCAGTTTCGGCGACTGGGAAGGCTCCACCTTCGAGGAACTCGAGAGGCGCGATCCGGGCGTTGGAGCGCGGCGTGACGAGGACAAGTGGAACTTCGTGCCGCCCGGCAAGGCGGCCGAGAGTTACGAGAATTCTGCTGGGCCGGGTTCGGCCCTTCTTCGACGAGATGCTCGCTGCGGGGCAGCCGGCGGTGTGCGTCGCCCATGGCGGCATCCTTCGCTGCGCCTTCCGCATGTTCGGCGGGCTGTCGCAGGACGAGGCCGCCACCATGCCTGTGCCGCAGGATAGGGTGGTCCTGCTCGACGGCGACACTATCCGCTGGCTTTGACGGCTCCGGCGCAGTCGTTGTTAGAGCCTTTCATGACCAGATTGAATCGATCTCTTTCTCGTCCCGAGTGGCGATCCGCGAGGAGGGCCGCGCAGCGCGTCGGCGGTCGACCGGACAGCGGCCCGACAACGCGGGCGGCCGCCGGCCGGAAACCCGAAGGGCCGGGCCCATCCGGCCCAATCTCGTCGGGCTTTGGCAGAAGGATTCGATCTGATCGTGAAAAGCTCTAGCCGCTGATCTTCGTGAAGTCCGCCATTTGGCCGGTGGCGTTGCGGATCGATCCAGCAGCGCGCAGCCGGTTGGCGCGCACCGCAGCGTCCTCGGCATTGACCAGCACCGCATCGAAGAAGGCGTCGATCGGCTGGACGCAGGTCGGCGAGCGCGGCAAGCGGCCTGCGTAATCCTCGCTTCGATGCGCTCCGCCGACGTGGCCTGCTCCACCGCGCTCGATACAGCGGTTCCGCTCCGCGTCCTGCTCGAACAGCGCCGGATCGACCGGCTCGGTCGAAGCGCGTCGCCCTTCTTCTCCTCTGCCGCGAGAATGTTGGCGCGCGCGCTTGGTGCCGGCCGCAGGTTCCTGGCCCTGCCTCGGTATCGAGGAAGTCGCCGCCAGCGCCTCGACGCGGCGGATGATCGGCAGGAGATCGTCGTCGTCGGGCGTGCATGCACCGCGTCGATCAGATCGTGCCGCGCCCCTGGATCGCGCAGGTAGACCTTGAGGCGGTCGTGGAAGAAGGAGAGGAGGACGATCGTCCAATACTTCCCAAAGCGGCTATGATCCGAGCATCCTTCGAGAGAGCTTAACTGGACTGATTAGACGCCGCGCCATATCCTAGCTGACTGCTCTCACATCTCGCCCAGACGATGCATGTCACAGATCCACTGGTCTGTACGCTGCTCTTCAGAGCATACCGAGTCATGACTAGTCAATCAGATGTCGGCGCTGTGCACGACGCATGCTCTAAACTTCACGCGAATTCCATTCTCCACCACGATCCGGATCACCCCCAGCGCCGCGCGGCGCAGCGCATAGGGATCCTTCGAGCCCGGTGGGCTTCTCGTCGATGGCCCAGAAGCCGACCAGCGTGTCGAGCTTGTCGGCCAGCGCCACGGCGATCGGCGACCGGATCGGTCGGGCACGGGGTCGCTCGGGCCCTGCGGCTTGTAGTGATCCTCGATCGCCGCGGCGACCGCCGCGTCCTCGCCCTGGAGAACGGCATAGGTGCTGCCCATCGTGCCCTGCACTTCGGGGAATTCGCCGCACCATCTCCGTCTGCAGGTCGGCCTTGGCCAGCAGGGCCGCGCGCGCGGGCCTTCGCCGGATCGGCGCCGACCATCGGCGCCAGTTCCTCCGCCAGCTCGCGATCCGCTGCGACGCGCTCGCCTTGCGTGCCGAGCTTGGCGTGGAAGGTGACGTCCAGATGGTCGAGCTCGCCATGCGCTGGTCGAGCGGCTTTGAGAGATCGAGGCCGAAGCTTTCCGCGCTGTCTTGCAGATCGCCAAGGTCGGGCAGGTCCTGCTGGTCGGTCTTCCAGAAATAGAGCGCGTCGGAGAGCCGCGCGCGCACCACCTTGCCATTGCCGCGGGCGATGTCCGCCGCCATCCTTCGCGGCGATATTGGCGACGAGCACGAATTTGTTGGACAGCCGCGCCATCCGCGCCGCGCGTCACGAAGCACTTCTGGTTGGTCTTGATGGTCAGGCGGATCACCTCGTCCGGGATCTGCAGGAAATCCTCCTCGAACTCGCCCATCAGCACGACCGGCCATTCGACGAGGCCTGCAGACCTCCTCCAGCAGCGCCTCGTCCTCGACCAGTTGCAGGCCGCTGGCAAAGGCGAGGTTCCGGGCGTCGATGCAGGATCATGTCCTTCCGCCGCTCCGCCGGAAGCACGACGTTGGCCTTTTCGAGCTTGCCGACATAGTCGTCGAAGCGGCGAACGGTGATTTCGCCACGCGCATGGAAGCGATGGCCGACGGTGGTGTTGCCGGCGGCGATGCCGTCGACGTCGAACGGCACGACGACCGGCTCCTCGGTTTCCGGGCCGAAGGTGCAGAGGATCGACTGCAGCGGGCGCACCCAGCGCAGCGCTTCGCCGCCCCTGCCCTCGATACCATCATAGGTGACGCCCTTCGGGCTGGAGGCCGGGCCCCACGCATCGATTTCGGCCAGGGGAACGAGCGGATGATGGCCGGCATCGCTTCGGCGATGATATCTTCGGCCGGCCGGCCCGGCTTCTCGATGATCGCGACGTAGAAATCGCCCTTCTTCGGATCGGTCCGCACCTCTGCCTGATCGGCGCTGTCGAGACCGGCGCCACGCAGGAAGCCGGCGATCGCCTTCTCGGGCGCATCGGTGCGCGGGCCCTTGCGCTCCTCGCGCACATCGGCGGAGCGGACGGTGAGGCCGCGAATGTCGAGCGCCAGGCGGCGCGGCGTCCAGTGCTCGGCCGCGCCCTCATAGCTCAGCCCGGCATCGACAAGGGCGTCGGTGACGAGCTTCTTCAGATCGCCCGCAGCCTTGCGCTGCATGCGAGCTGGAATTTCTTCGGAGCGCAGTTCGAGAAGAAGGTCAGGCATGGTCGACCGGCTGTGAATTGCAGACGGCGCCTTGCACCACGCTCTCGGGCCAAATGCAAGGCGTGGCTAGCGTCAGCCGACAAACCGCAGGCCCTCCGGCGTCTCGATCCCCGCCGAGAGCGAGACCGCCGTGCCGGTGCGGAAGCGGACGCGATCGTCGTGGAGGAGCGGGCGGAGCGCAGCTTCGATCTCGCCGGATCGCGGATGGGTCACGGTCAGCGAAACGAGCCGGCAGCCGCGATCGACCATGGTCGCGCCCGGCGTCCGGCCGTCCGGCCATTGCATGAGCGTCGGAAACGCGCCATCATAGGGCATGGAGCCGTCGTCCGGGACGGTGATCCGCCAGGTGAGATCGCCGCGGCTGACGGTGATCGGTCTGCCGATCGCGTCCGGCAGCAGCGCACAGGCGGCGTCGAGATCGTCAGTGCGGAGGATCCAGGTGGCGAGGAAGGGCGGTCGCCCACCGAGCCGGTCGAGCGCGTACCAGCGCGGTTGCTGCGGCGGCGGCGCGGCCGGATCGATGGCGATGACCTCCAGGAACTCCATCTCGCCTAGCCGCATCAGCCGGTTATGCGTGCCCATCGCCGGATGGCTGCCGCCCGGCGGGATGTCGACGCCGAGGCGCTCGCGCACGAATCTCGCGCCGGTCTCCAGATTCGGGGCAGCAATGGCGAGATGGTCGAGGGCGAAGGCCGGCATTGGCAAATATTCCGAGGTTGGGCGTGACGACCGGCCCATCGTGCATTAACCAGAACGACGGGCAAGACGCCGCACCAGACGATCTCCCGGGATGCACGAATCGCCGATGATGAAGACCGATCTCGACCATTTGCCGGGGAGCCGGCGACGCATGCTGGACTTTGTGCGGGGCGTGATCGTCGAGGAATTCGAGGACTCCGTCAGGCTGGCGACCGCCGAATGGAAGAAGAAGGGCCGCCTCGTCTCGATCATCCTGTACGGTTCGCATGCGCGCGGCACCTGGGTCGACGACCCCGTCTCCGGCTATCAGAGCGATTTCGACATTCTCGTCATCGTCTCCAGCCAGCGGCTGAAGGACAATGACGATCTGTGGTACGCCCTCGACAACCGGCTGATGCACCATCCCCGGCTTAGCGATCTCACGGTTAACATCATCGTCCACACGCTGGCCGAGGTGAACGAGGCGCTTTCTCTCGGCCGCTATTTCTTCGTTGACATTTATCGCGACGGCATCGCGCTTTATGGCGAGAACACCAAGCTGAAGGAGCCGGGCCCGCTCTGCCCCGAAGACGCTGTTGTCATGGCGGAAGAATATTCAACCTACTGGCTAGACAACGCGGAAAGCTTTGTGAGAGTGGCCAAATTCCTGATCGAAGAGAAAAGTGCACGGCTCAATATCCCAGCTTTTCATCTCCATCAGGCGACTGAAAGCCTCTATGGCGCATTCCTGCTGACGCGAACCAATTACATGCCGCAAACGCATAATCTCGGCAAACTTCGCAGCTTCTCGGAGAGTCTCGATGCCAGACTGATCCCGGTCTGGCCGCGCGCCACACGCGCCGAACGAAAGCCGTTCAAGAAGCTGATCGACGCCTATGTGAAGGCGCGCTACTCGCCCCGCTACCGTATTGAGCGCGAAATGCTGGAGGGCCTGATGGAGCGGGTGGCCGAACTGCATGGCGTGGTGGAGACGGCGTGCCAGGAACGGCTCGACGAATTGCGCAAAGCAGTGAAACAGCCTCCCGCATCATAGCAGTCACCGGCATGCATGGCTCAACCGTGCGGGACAGTTTTCACCATCTGCACCAGCAGGCTCACGCCGCTTCCAGCGGCTCGATATGGGATATGTCGACCACCTTGGCCGCAACTGCGAGATCATGAGCGCGCTGGAGGTTCAGCCAATATTCGGCGGTGTTGCCGAAGAAAGCGGCAAGGCGCAGCGCCGTATCGGCGGTGAGCGCCGTCTGCCCCTTCACGATGCGCTCAATCCGCGTGCGCGGCACACCGAGCCGCTTGGCCAGCGCGCCGGCGCTCATGTCGAGCGGCTTCAGGTAAAGCTCATCCAGCACCTCGCCGGGAGGGGATGGGTTCTTCATGATGCTCATGGCCGTGCCTCAATGATAATCCACGATCTCAACGTCTTTCGGCCGCTTCTCGGTCCAGACGAAACAGATGCGCCATTGCCGGTTGATCCGAATCGAATGCTGCCCGGCCCGGCCGCTCACCTGTTGCAGAAGATCAGCCGCCAGCCCCGCGCGCCTGCCGCCTGTTTTCGATCAGGACGTTTCGAAGGTCGGCCCTGGCAGCGTTGGCAGCATCTCGATCACGACGGCTTCTCAAGTCACTCACGATCATCAGCGTAACCATCGCGCAGACAGCCAGGAGGCTGCCGAGAGCCAATATCAAAAACGCCCACTGGATCACGTCACTGCTCATCGGCTTCACCTTTCGATCGGATCGGACGCCCATCGGCATCCGTGATCGTCTCGATCAATATAGCAATTTCGGGGGAATTTTCCAATTTCGGATCGGACCTGATCAACGTTCGCAGTGCCGCAGAAGCAGCCGGGGCGGAGGCGTCGATCTGCATGGCTCGTGCCAGCAGCGCTATTCCGGCGGCATGAGACGGTTCGCTATCGCTTCGCAGCAGCGTCAGGCCCCGTTCCACCAGGTCATAACCTTCCCGTCTGATTTCGCGTCGCCAGTTTCTGAAGCTTACGAAAGCGAGAATGACCGCCGTCAGCGGCACAAAGGCGGCGAGTATGGCTTGAACGAGCTCAAGCCGCATCACGCCGCGCCCCGCCCGCTTCCGTTTTCAGGAAGGCCTCGCCGCACTGGCGGGCGAGGTTGCGGACGCGCAGGATGTAGCTCTGGCGATCGGTGACCGAGATCACGCCGCGTGCGTCGAGCAGGTTGAAGACATGGCTGGCCTTGATGCACTGGTCGTAGGCCGGCAGCACGCAGCGGTGCAGCCCGCCCTCGCCGTCCGGCTCACCGGCCGCGAGTATCGCCGCGCATTCCTTTTCGGCATCGACGAAATGGCGGCGCAGCAGATCGGTGTCGGCGATCTCGAAATTGTAGCGCGAATATTCCTGCTCGGCCTGCAGGAAGATGTCGCCATAGCTGACCCTGTCCTCGCCCTCGCCGCCATTGAAGTTGAGGTCGTAGACATTGTCGACGTTCTGCACATACATGGCGAGGCGTTCGAGACCATAGGTCAGTTCGCCCGCCACGGGCGCGCACTCGATGCCGCAGACCTGCTGGAAATAGGTGAACTGGCTGACTTCCATACCGTCGCACCAGCACTCCCAGCCGAGGCCCCAGGCGCCGAGCGTCGGGCTTTCCCAATCGTCCTCGACGAAGCGGATATCGTGCAGCAGCGGGTCGATGCCGATCGCCTCCAGACTGCCGAGATAGAGCTCCTGCAGGTTGGTCGGGTTCGGCTTCAGGATCACCTGGTACTGGTAATAGTGCTGCAGGCGGTTCGGGTTCTCGCCGTAGCGGCCGTCCTTCGGCCGACGGGACGGCTGAACGTAAGCTGCGTTCCACCGCCTCGGCCCGAGCGCGCGCAGCGTCGTTGCCGGATGGAAGGTGCCGGCGCCGACCTCCATGTCGTAAGGCTGCAGGATGGCGCAGCCATGCCTCGCCCAGTAGTCGTGCAAGGTCAGGATCAGCCCCTGGAAGGAGCGGGTCGGGTCGGAAGAGGAAGCGGTCACGGCGGGTCCGTCAAGGGGGTCTTGAGATCGCGGCGGACCCTAGTGGCGGGTCCCCCGCGAATCAAGCGAGGAAACGGCAGACCGCCGATACCCGACGGCGGCCGCCTCAGTTCGCTTCCGTCGCCGGGGCGGCCTCGGCCTTTTGCGACGGCTCCTGGTCCAGGCAGGCCCTTGGCCTGCTTGCTCATGATCTCGGCCATCAGCATGGCGTCCGGCTTCTTCATCGCGCGCACGGCGGACAGGGCCGCATTCCACTGATACTCTGCCTCGAGCTTGCGCCCGACCCGCCAATAGGCGTCGCCGAGGTGGTCGTTCACCGTCGGGTCCTCGGGCATCAGGGCGACGGCGCGTTCGAGTTCGCGCACGGCTTCGTCGTAGCGTCCGAGGCGATAATAGGCCCAGCCGAGCGAATCGACGATAAAGCCGGCATCCGGGCGGGCCTCGACGGCCTTGCGGATCAGGTCGAGTCCCTCATCCAGCTTCTCGTTGCGATCGACGAGGGAATAGCCGAGATAGTTCAGCACTTCGGGCCGGTTCGGCTCCATGTGCAGGGCGCGGCGGAAATCCGGCTCGGCCTTGTCCCACTCCTTCAACCGCTCATAGGCCATGCCGCGGCGATAGTAGAAGTTCCAGTCGGGCTTCTCGTCGCTCTTCGACAGGGCCTCGATCGCCTCGTTGTACAGCTTCGCGGCAGCCTCGAAATTCTCCTTGCGCGAGTAGATGTCGCCGAGCGCGAGATAGGCGCGCGGCTCCGACGGATCGCGGGCAATGGCGGTCTTGAGCGATTCTTCGGCACCCTCGAAGTCTTCGGCATCGGCCAGAGCGAGCCCTGCCTGAAGATCGGCCGCCCGCCGCAGCGACGCGTCCTGTGGCACCGCCTTGTAGTATTCCAATGCCCGCAGCGGGAAGCCGAGCCGCTCCTCGGTCAGGCCGAGTTGAACCAGGATCGGCGCATTGTGGGGCGAAAGGGCGCGCGCGAGCTGCAGGTAGATCCGCGTCAGGGCCTCGCTGCCCGGCCGGTTGAGGACGAGGCCGAGGTCATAGAGATAGGTCGCCGCGCCATCGCGGTCGTTGGCGACGATACGAGCCGGCCGTTTTCCCGTTTCGATCGCCTGGCGCAGTTCCTCGAACTGGATGAATTGCGGTGCCACCGCCTCACCGGCGGAAAGAACCGATTTGGCGAAATCGGCACGGCCGTCGCGGATCAGCCAGTTGGCATAGGCAGCGACCCCCTGCACCCACAGGTCTGGAGCGGCCGATGACGCCTCCTTGTCGTCGAGGAGGGAACGGTAAAGGCGGTCGGCGGCGTCGAGACCGTGGAGATCGGCGACCAGAGCCGCGTGCAGGACGGTGAAGGGCTTGTACCAAGGCTGGCCGTCGAGATCCTCAAGGTCGGCGACCGCGGCCTCCGGGTCGCCATTGCCGGCCTTCGCCCAGGCCAGAAGGACGGCTTTGGTGAGGCGCTCCAGATCATCGGGGCCATCCCGATTGTCCAGGATCGAGCCGACACGCATGAAATTCTTGCCGCGCATGGCGTCGACCGCCAGCGTCAGGCGGGCGAACCGCTCGGCCTCGGGCACCGACTTCAGGCGCTCCGCCTCGTCGCGGGCTTCATCGAAGAGCCCACGGCCAAGGAGGGCCATCATCAGATTGATGCGCAGCTTGGTTTCGGTGGGGTCAAAGCTCAGCGCGCGCCGCAGATAGCGGATCGACTGGTCCAGTTCGCCTTCGTCGCTCGCCAGTTGCGCGGCAAGGAACGCGCCAGTCCGGGAGCGAATGTCGACCGGCTGCTCGTCGCTGTGGCCGGGCCTTCGCGGCATGGGCGGCCGGAAAATCGACGGTCGGCAGCACGAAGCCGATCAGAGCCGCCATCGCCGCAGGAATAGCCTTCTGGCCCAGCATCTGCCACCGCATCATGAAATGTCCCATCTCCCAAATCGTTTGGCGCCGCTTTTGGCGGCCAAGCATGGCCATTTTGCGGTGGGCGGCAACAGGAACCTCGGCGTGGCCAGCCGCTCCCCCGGTCAGACCACCCGTGCGATGCAGAAGGTGACCACCTCGTCGAGCGCCTCCCGCCACGGCCCGGCGGGCAGCGCGGCCAGCGCCTGCCTTGCCCGATCGCCATGCAGGCGGGCTTCCTCGACGGTACGCTCCACCGCGCCGGCGCGGTCGAGATAGTCGACGGCGCGGGCCAGCGCGGCGTCGTCGTTCTCGCCGTCCTCGATCGCCTTGCGCCAGAACGCCTTCGCTTCTTCGTCACCGTCGCGATAGGCGAGGATCACAGGCAGGGTGACTTTTCCCTCGCGAAAATCGTCGCCGACATTCTTGCCGAGACTGGCCGCCGAGCCGCCATAGTCGAGCGCGTCGTCGACCAGCTGGAAGGCCATGCCGAGCGCGTCGCCATAGGCCCGGAAGGCTTCGCGCTGACCGTCGTCGGCGCCGGCGATGATCGGTCCGACTTCCGCGGCGGCCGCGAACAGGGCCGCCGTCTTGGCGCGGATGACGCCTTCATAGTCCTTCTGCGTCGTCTCCATCGACCGCGACGCGGACAGCTGCCAGACCTCGCCCTCTGCTATGACCGAGGCCGCCGTCGACAGGACGTCGAGCGCGTCGAGCGAGCCGACATCGACCATCAGGCGAAAGGCCTGGCCGAGCAGGAAATCGCCGACGAGGACCGAGGCCTGGTTGCCCCAGATGCGGCGGGCGGTCGCACGGGCGCGTCGCATGTCGCTCTCGTCGACGACGTCGTCGTGCAGCAGCGTCGCGGTGTGCATGAACTCCACCGCCGTCGCCAGCTTGACGTGGTGGTCGCCCTGATAGCCGAAGATCGAGGCGCTGGCGATCGTCAGCATGGGCCGCAGGCGCTTGCCGCCCGCAGTGACCAGATAATTGGAGATCTCCGGGATGAGTTCGACGTCGGAGCCAGCCCGGGACAGGATCAGCCGGTTGACGGCCTCCATCGCGTCGGCCGTCAGCGTCAGGAGCGGCTGGACCGAGGCCCCTCCCGCCGCTTCGCCACTTGTCGCCGTCGCGATACCCAAAACTGCCACTCCGCTGGATCGATACTCGATGCTGCGGGTTTCCCTTAGCCAGCGTCCCGCCGCAGTGCAAGGCGTCCAGGCCACACGCTTGCGGCTGACGCGCCGGTCTGCGAAAGGTTGACGCATGGACATTCTCTACCGCTCCAACAACGCCGTCGAACTCTCCTTTGTCGAAGCGCTGCTTCGCGACGCGGGCATCGGCTTCATGGTGGCCGACCGGAACATGTCCATCATGGAAGGATCGCTCGGCATCCTGCCGCGGCGCGTGCTGGTCGAGCCTGAAGACATGGCGCAAGCGCAGCGAATCCTCGCCGATGCCGACATCCAACGCGGCGTCGATGACGGCTGACGAAACGGTAGCCTTCACCGTCGACGCCTTTCATCGCGGTACGTTTCATCTCGTCCAGCCGAAAGGGCGGGGGCATCGGTCAGGGCTCGACGCGATGCTGCTCGCCAGCGCCCTGCCCTCGTCCTTTGCCGGCACCGTCTTCGATCTAGGCGCCGGCAGCGGCGCGGCCGCCCTGGCGGTTCTGTCGCGCTGTGCGAAGGCAACAGCGGTTCTCGTCGAAAATGCAAGCGAGATGGTCGATTGCGCCGAGCGGACGCTGGCGCTTCCGGGTAATGCGCTGCTGAGCGGGCGGACGCGGCTGGTCGCCGCCGACGTGACGCTCGCGGGGAAGGACCGCGAGGCGGCCGGGCTCGGTTCCGGCGCGGCCGATGCCGTGATCTTCAATCCGCCCTTCAACGATTTGCGCGACCGGGCGAGCAGCGATGCGCTGCGGCGCGAAGCCCACGTCATGACCGAGGATCTCTTCGACCGCTGGATCCGGACGGCGGCGGCGATTGCCGCGCCCAATGCGTGGTGCGCCGTCATCTTCCGCCCCCGTCACCTCCAGGACGTGCTCCAGGCAATGCAAGGCCGGTTCGGCGGGCTTGGAGCTGCGGTTCGTCCATCCCCGCCCTTCCGAGCCGGCGATCCGGGTGGTGATGCGCGGCCGCCGTGGCAGCCGGGCCGCTCTCGCCATCGCGCCGGCCCTGGCACTTCATCGGTCCGAGGGCGCCGGATTCACCGACGAGGCCGAGACGCTGATCAACGGCGAGGCCGCTCTCTTTCAGGCTTGAGCGCGACGGACGCTTTGCGCCGCGATCATGGGCTGCCTACATGCAGCCGACAACCCGATCCGCAGGAGCCCCTCTTGGCCAATTTCCTCACCTCGCTTCTTCCGGCCCGCTTCCGATCCGACCGGACCATCATTCCGGTCATCCGGCTCCAGGGCGCCATCTCGGCGGCGGCGGGATCGCCATTGCGGCAAGGTCTGTCGTTTGGCTCGACCGCACCGCTCCTGCAGAAGGCGTTCTCGATGAAGGGCGCGCCGGCGGTCGCCATTTCCATCAATTCGCCCGGAGGCTCGCCCGTCCAGTCGCGACAGATCTTCCTGCGGATCCGGGCTCTCGCCGAGGAGAAGAAGAAGACCGTCTTCGTCTTCTGCGACGATGTCGCGGCATCGGGTGGCTACATGATCGCCATCGCCGGCGACGAAATTTACGCCGATCCCAGTTCGATCGTCGGATCGATCGGCGTGCTCTATGCGGGGTTCGGCTTTACCGAAGCAATCGACCGGCTCGGCATCGAGCGGCGGGTCTATACCGCCGGAGAGAACAAGGTGACGCTCGATCCCTTCCAGCCGGCCAAGGAGGAGGATGTCGAGCGGGTAAAGTCGCTCCAGCTCGAAATCCACGAGGTGTTCAAGGACATGGTCCGCGAGCGGCGTGGCGACAAGCTGTCATCCGATCCGGAGCTGTTCTCCGGCGCCTTCTGGACCGGTCAGGGTGCTCTGGCACGGGGCCTCGTCGACGGTCTCGGCGATGTCCGGTCGGTGATGCGCGAGAAATATGGCGAGGGCGTCCGCCTTAGGCCGATCGCGCCATCGGGCGGTTTTCTCGGCCGCCGGCTGGCCCCCTTCCGCAATGATATGGCCGGCCTCGGTGCCGGAATCGCGGAGGGCTTGATCGAAGCCGCCGGCGATCGACTGCTATGGCAGCGATTCGGGCTTTGATTTCATATTCTGCTGGACATAATATCGACGGGCGCGGACGAGCCGCGCCGGAGAACCGGAAATGCCACAGCTGATCCTTGCCGCCCTGGCAGGCGTCGCCGCAGCGGCGGCGTATCGCATGTATCAGAACGAGAGCGAGCGCGTCGACCGGACGGTCCGCGAAGCCGAGGAGGAGACGATCCGCTCGCGCGGCACGCTGATTCGCGATCCCGAAACCGGCGAGTACCGACCCAAGCAGTGAAATTCGAATCGGCAGGCGCCGCCAACCCGTCCTCGTCGCAATCCGGTCTGGTCAGCGCCCTGGCGCCGGCCAAGATCAATCTTGCACTGCATGTTACCGGCCGCCGCGACAACGGTTACCATGAGCTGGAGACACTGGTTGCCTTCGCCTCCGTCGGGGACCGCGTCAACGTGGCTCCAAGCGGCGACGACAGCCACGAGATCATCGGGCCCGGTGCGGAGCATCTCGACGCCCACCCGCAGAACCTGGAGATCCTTGCTCGCGATGCGCTCCGCGGCCGCTTCGGCGAAAAGGCCTGTCCTCCCGTCGCGATCAGGCTGGAAAAGCACCTGCCCATTGCGTCGGGCGTCGGCGGTGGATCGGCCGACGCGGCGGCGACGCTGCTCGCACTGTCGCAGCTCTGGCAGTTGCCGCTTGGGCCGGACGATGACGAGCTGAGACAGATCGCCCTTTCGATCGGCGCCGACGTGCCGATGTGCCTGCGCTCGGAACCTCTACTGGCGACCGGGATCGGCGAAGCCGTCGAGACGCTGCAGGACTGGCCGGTGATGGCCATCGTGCTCGTCAACCCCAATGAGCGGGTGGCGACGTCCGCGGTGTTCGCCGATCTGGCCCTGCGGCTTGACGGCAGGCTGCCGCCGATCCCGTCCCCGCCGAACATGACGGCCATCATCGACTGGCTGCAACAGACACGGAATGATCTTCAGCCGGCAGCGATGGTTCTCACACCGTCGATCGCCGATGCGCTCAGCGAACTCGATCGCGAGCATCCCCTCTTCCTGCGCATGAGCGGATCCGGCGCCACCTGCTTCGGCATTTTCGAGGCACTGCAGGACGCCGAGGCAGCGGCCATGGCCATCGCGGAGCGCCGGCCCGGCTGGTACGTCCGCGCGGCCCGGACCATCGCCGACCGCAACGAGGTGAAGCTGACATGAGCGGCATCGGCAATGAGCGCCGCTTCGTGCCCGTCCAATTCGGCGTGGTCACCGTCTCCGACACGCGTTCGATCGAGGATGACCGGTCGGGCAACCTTCTGGAGAGCCGGATCGCGGAAGCCGGTCATGAATTGCGAGAACGCATCCTCGTCCGCGACGATATCGAGGAAATCAGGGCCGTGGCCCACGACTGGACGGTGCGCGACGATATCGACGCGATCATCTTTACCGGCGGGACCGGCTTCACCGGTCGCGACGTCACGCCCGATGCGCTGGAGCCACTCTACGACAAGGCGATGGACGGGTTCTCCGCCATCTTCCATCGCATCTCCTACGACAAGATCGGCACCTCGACGATCCAGTCACGGGCCAGTGCCGGGTCTGATCAACCAGACCTTCGTCTTCCTGCTGCCGGGCTCGACCGGCGCCTGCAAGGATGCCTGGGACGGCATTCTCAAGGCCGCAGTTCGACTATCGCCACATGCCGTGCAATTTCGTGGAAATCATGCCGCGGCTGGACGAGCACCTCAAACGGGGCGGCGGCAAAAGCCTCTGACAGGCTCCGGACCGATCAGTCCGGCTGCCCGTCCGCCCGGTAAGCCGTGCCCGCGGGATGCAGTTCCGCCTCGAGCCGGCGCGTGGCGAGACCAGCGGCAACGCTCACCAGTGGCCGGTCGGGCTTGGCAAGGGCGAGCGCCTGCCGCTTGCTGATCAGCAGCCCGTGGTGGAGCGCGCTGTGGCGGCGCATGCGGCGCGGCAAGGAAGGCCGCGACGCCTTTGCCGGCCGGAACCGCGCGGCGCTTCGCACTGGCGGCGAGTTGCTCTCCGACGGCCTTCCCGCCAAAAGCCGGCCGGACGGGCGCCCGGCTCCAGCAACAAAAGCCACTCGGCCTTCGCACTGCGGAGCGCCGAAAGCGCGTCCCCCTGCTGGAGAAAGGTGCAGCCCGTCATCTCGGCAACCTTGCGGGTCTGATCCGTCGGATCCGCGATCGCAGATGATGACCTCACGCACCGTGCCATCGACGGCGGCGGGAACGAGAGAGGCAAGGGTCCGTGCAAGGGCCTCCTCATCATTCAGGGTTTCGATCACCACACTCAGCATGCCGCCTTCTCTACCGTAGCGCAGTGGAAGCGCAAGCACCGCAACCATTTCATCGCGGGGAACAATTTTGTTCTTGCTTCGTTCTCCCGATGTGATAGCAAAACCGTTAAGGAAACGAAAAGCGAACGGAGAGTTCGACGATGGAGACGATCGGACAGGCCGACAGGGCCGCCTTCAGCGCCGGACGCGCAGGACTGGCCAATGCCATCGTGGATGGTTCCAGCCTGCGCATCGACCATTCGCGTCGCAGAGGACGAGGATCGGGCGTCAATCCGAGCGGCCGGTTCGAACCCATCGCCCGCGAAGGGTTCGACGATGGCTGGCAGACGATGGAGGAACTGTCGCCGTTCAAGACGGAGGTGCAGGTCGAGAAGCCGCGCAAGGCGATCACCCGCAACGATTCGCCCGATATTTCCTTCGATCGGTCGATCAATCCCTATCGCGGCTGCGAACATGGCTGTGTCTATTGCTTCGCACGGCCGACCCACGCGTATATGGGGCTCTCGCCCGGCCTCGATTTCGAAAGCCGGCTTTTCGCCAAGCCCGATGCGCCGCGTCTTCTGGCAGAGGAACTGGCGGCGAAGAACTACGAGCCACGAACGATCGCCATCGGCACCAACACGGATCCCTACCAGCCGATCGAGAAGGAATGGCGCGTCATGCGCCAGATGCTGGAAGTGCTGGAGGCTGCCAACCACCCGGTCGGCATCGTGACCAAGAGCGCCCTCGTCATGCGCGATATCGACATCCTGTCGCGGATGGCGGAGAAGGGCCTCGCCAAAGTCGCCCTGTCCGTGACGACGCTCGACCGAAAGGTGGCCCGCTCGATGGAGCCGCGCGCCTCGGCACCGACGAAGCGGCTGGAGGCCATCCGCGCCCTATCGGAAGCGGGAATCCCGACCTCGATCATGGTCGCGCCGGTCGTCCCGGGCCTGACCGACCACGAGATCGAACGGATCCTCGATGCCGGCGCCGCAGCGGGCGCGAAGGAAGCCGGTTACATCATCCTGCGCCTGCCGCTCGAGGTCGCGCCGATCGTCAAGGACTGGCTGCTGCGTGAACATCCGGATCGCTACCGTCACGTGCTGTCGCTCATTCGCTCGATGCGAGGCGGCCGCGACTATGACGCCGAATGGGGCAAGCGGATGAAGGGATCCGGCCCCTATGCCTGGCAGATCGGCCGCCGTTTCGAGATCGCGGCGCGGCGGCTCCAGCTGAACGCGGAGAGGAAGGTGCTGCGGACGGACCTGTTCAAGGCGCCGCCTGTCGCCAATGAGCAGCTCATGCTGCTCTGAACGGCGCCGAAGTTTGACGCCTGTCGGCCCCCTCACCGGCTGCGCGTCAATGTTCCGACCGACCGCCCCCTCGACAGGTCCGTCGGAAGCCGTCTCGCTCTCGAGCGGGACTTGCAGAGAATCGGGACCGGTGCGATGGTCGCCCGCCCATGCCACGACCGCGTTCCGATTCTCCTGCGGCGGCCCTGCCGCTCGACATGCCGCCGACCGTTCCGGACTTCCGGACGGAGCGCGGCTGCTATCGTTCAGGCGCGAGGCTTGTGTCGGGCGTCGACGAGGCCGGACGGGGTCCACTCGCCGGTCCGGTGGTCGCGGCGTCGGTCATCCTGGACCCGAAGCGCCTGCCGAAAGGGCTCGATGATTCGAAGCGGCTGACGGCGGCGCGGCGCGAAGAGCTCTACAGCGTCATCATGCGCAGGGCGGTGTCGGTGTCGGTGTGCGCCGTCGGCGCGGAAACGATCGACCGGATCAACATCCTCCAGGCCAGCCTGCTGGCGATGCGGCGCGCCCTATGCGGCCATATCGATCCGCCCTGCATCGCCCTCATCGATGGCGACAAGCACCCTGCCGGCGCGCCGTGCGAGACGCGAATCATGGTCAAGGGCGACCAGCGCAGCGTATCGATCGCCGCCGCCTCGATCGTGGCGAAGGTCACGCGCGACCGCATGCTGGCCCGTTGCTGCGAGCGCTATCCTTCCTATGGTTTTTCCGCCCATGCCGGCTACGGCACGCCGATGCACCGGACCGCCATCATCGCCCATGGCCCGGTCGGCCGCCTCCACCGGACGACCTTCGGCATGCTGCGGGTCCAAGAAGATCCTGCCATCGAAGAGACGCTGCTGCAGGCTTGAACGCATAGAAAAGGCGCCCGCGCAGGCGGACGCCTTTGCTTCCGTCTCGTCCGGCCGATCCAGATCAGTGCAGCTTGGTGCCGATCGTCTTGAGGCTGTCGTCGATGATCTGCTGCTGCTTTTCGGGGCCGACCGTATCGGCAATGACGCGGCGGGCCGCCGCGGTCGCGATCTCGATCGCACGATTGCGAACGGCGGCAATGGCGTCGCTCTCGGCCTGGGCGATCTTCTGTTCGGCGCTGGCGGTCCGACGTTCGACATATTCCGCCGATTTCTGAGCGGCGTCCTTTCGGATCGATTCCGCTTCGCGCTTGGCGGCGGCGACGATCTGCGCAGCCTCCTCTTCCGCTTCGCGACGCTTGCGCTGCAACTCGGCA
The DNA here is from genome assembly GCA_963773525.1 of uncultured Alphaproteobacteria bacterium. Lineage (GTDB taxonomy): Bacteria > Pseudomonadota > Alphaproteobacteria > Rhizobiales > Rhizobiaceae > Notoacmeibacter. The sequence continues at coordinate 111,710 of CAVZBM010000005.1, forward strand.
AGAACGCCCTGCGCTTCCTCGCGCAACTCACGGGCTTCGTCGAGCTCGTTGCGAATGCGCTCCGCCCGGCCGTCCAGCACCTTGGCCAGCGTCTTGTGGACGCCGAAATAGCCGAGAATGCCGAGGAAGATGACGAGGGAGGCGAGGACCCACCAGGTGGCTTGTGTGGTTGCGTCCATCAGGCGGCCTCCTCGTTGCGGACCGTCTCGACCGCGCCCGCGACCCGGGCTTCGTCGGCCGAGCCGAGAATGGCGGCGACGATCGCGGTCGCCGTTTCCTTGGCGATCTCGCCGACGTCCTGCATGGCTTCGGCGCGAATCGCGGCGATGCGGGTCTCGGCTTCGCCGAGCTTGGTGTCGAGATCCCGTTCCAGCCGAGACCGCTCGGCGTCGGCTTCGGCCTTGGCCTTTTCCTGCGCATCGTTGGAGAGCTTGTGCGCCTTGGCGCGCGCCTCGGCCAGTTCCTGCTCGTAGGCGGCCGTGGCCTCGTTGGCCTCTTCTCGCATGCGTGCCGCCTGGTCCAGATCCTGTGCGATCCGGTCGCGGCGGGTCTCGAGCGTGCCGGCGATGCGCGGCAGGATCACGCTCTTCAGGATCAGATAGAAGAGCCCGAAGGTGATTGCGAGCCAGAGAATCTGCGAGGGATAATAGGTCGGGTCGAACGGCGGAAAGACCTCCGAATGGCCGCCCTCGTGGACGACCTCGGAATGGATCTCGCCTTCCGTGACGGCGTGGACTTCGCCTTCCGTTTGCGCAAAGGCTGGTGATACGAACATGATTCCGCCCCGTCTCGTTGGGAGGTCCTACTCGACCCGCTCATGCGGATCGGGAGGCGCCGATGCCGCACGGCCGCGAGCGGCCGTGCGGGAAGGAGCCGTGTGCCTCTTCTTAGCCGAAAAGGGCCAGAAGCGCGATCAGCAGCGAGAAGATGCCGAGCGCCTCGGTGACAGCGAAGCCAAAGATCAGGCGGCCGAACTGGCCGTCGGCGGCAGACGGATTGCGGAGGGCACCGGCCAGGTACTGGCCGAAAATGGTGCCGAGACCGATACCCGCGCCACCCATGCCGAGGCAGGCGATGCCGGCGCCGATATAACGTGCAGCTTCTACTTCCATTGTTCCAAGCTCCTTGAAATGGACTATTGCGTCTTGCTGGAATTTTGGCGGCACCCGTCTGGACGCCGCCGGTTTGCGATTGGGCCGATCGGGCCTAGTGGCTCGGATGCAGCGCGTCGTTGAGATACATGCAGGTGAGGACGGCGAAGACGTAGGCCTGCAGGAAGGCCACCAGGACCTCCAGGCCGGTCAGCGCGACGACCATGAAGAGCGGCAGGATCGCGCTTGCCACCCCGAGCGCGCCGAGCGAGCCGAGCGAGATGATGAAGCCCGCGAAGACCTTGAGCGTGATGTGCCCTGCCAGCATGTTGGCGAAGAGACGAACCGAGAGGCTGACCGGACGCGAGAGAAACGAGATGATCTCGATCGCGACGACCAGTGGCACGAGCACGATGGGCACGCCCTCCGGCACGAATAGTTTGAGGAACCCGACGCCGTGCTTCATGAAGCCGTAGATGACCACGGTCATGATCACCAGGATGGAGAGGGCGAAGGTTACGATGATCTGAGCGGTGACCGTGAAGAAGAAGGGGATCAGGCCCAGCAGGTTAGCCACCAGCACGAAGACGAAGAGCGAGAAGACGAAGGGAAAGAACCGCATACCCCCCGTGCCCGCCGCGTCGCGCAGCATCGAGGCGACGAATTCGTAGGTCATCTCGGTGACGGACTGCATCCGGCTCGGCAACAAGCCGCGCGACGAGGTTGTCAGATATAGAAAGAGGCTCGCCACCAGCACGACGACGAACATGAAGAGCGAGGCGTTGGTGAAGGACAGGTCATAATCGCCGACCTGGATCGGTATGATCGGCTGAATTACGAACTGGTGGATCGGATCGACCGTACTAGCGTCGGTGGCCACGTTGCCCTCTTTCCTGCTTGCCGTCCTTCAGACGGGCTCGTCGTCGTCCCTGCCGACGGTGAAATTTGACTTCAAGTGCTCGCCCTGAACAGGCTCGCCGAAATCGGCCACTCGGCCTGTCGCACGCATGACGTTCAGAACGCCTGCGACGAAGCCGAGCATGAGGAACCCGATCATCCCGAACGGCTTGGTGTCGAACGCGTAGTCGAACGCCCAACCCAGGCCCACGCCGACCAGAATGGCCGCGACGAATTCGCTCGAAAGACGCAGCGCCTGCCCCATGCCGGACTTGCCGCGAATGTTCCCGCCTTCACCGGCCGAATGCCGGGCTCTGGCGTCGAGCTTCTCGTTCAGCCGTGCCAGGCGGTCTTCAACCGCGCCGCCACCGGCCGCAGGCCCCTCCGTCTCCGGCGTGCCAGTCTTTCCAGCAGTCTCCTGCGGGTCGGACATGCCGTCTCCATGACAAGGGATGACCGGGGACTGTCTGCCCCCGATTTCGCGCGCACCATAGTTATGGCGTCCTACCCCGTCAAGACAGGGAAACCGGCCGCCAAGCCTCTCGTTTTTGAACCCAGGATCAGTGACTTACGGCAGTTTCTCCACAAGCCTCCGACAAAAGACGAACCGCCACGGGCGGCGTCCGGCGACCTTCAGCCCCATCCGCCGTCCTTCGTCCGGTAGAAGATGTGGTGGCCGATCTTGCGCAGACGCTCCATGTGACTGGCCCAGCGGGGTCTCACATAGGTCGCGTGATAGTGGGTCGACGAGCCGACCTCCGGAAGCCAGGTCTCGCCATAAGTGACCTTCCTCGCGACGTCCTGCGCAACGGTCCAGGCCCCCCGGCTGCGCACGCGGTCGCGGCGCCCGTCACAGGCGAAGGAGAACTGGCATCGGTTGCGCCAGTTCTTGTTCTGGTAGACCACACCGCAGATCGTGTCCGGATAGGAGGGATTCCTCACCCTGTTGAGGATGACCTGGGCCACCGCCGCCTGCCCCTCGCGCGGCTCTCCGCGCGCCTCGAAATAGACCCCCATGGCGAGACAACGCTGCTGCGTCGAATCATATGCCGAATCCGGCAGCGGCCTGGCCGCCCAGGCATGATCGCGGTCGCCGATCGCGGGGACGAATCCGCGGCCGGCCTGGCCGAGGACGGCGTCAAAGGGCGATGATTTCTGGCCCGTCGGCGCGAAGGCCGTGGCCTTGACCGCGCCGGTGGCGACGCCGTCACCGGCCGCTGCGAGCATCGTCGCGGGATCGCCAGCGGGCTCACCGCTCGGCGCAAAGCGGAATGCCTCCGCCAATTGGAGCGCTTCGCCCGCCGGCAGCGGCTCGCGCAGCGCCGCCGTCGACTGCTCGTCGAGCCCCGGCCGCAACAGCATCGAACGCTCTCCGTAGAGCGAGCCGGCCTTGAACCGTTCCGGCAGGCTCCGCGGCGCAAGATGCACCAACCGGTCCCGCTTGTCCGCTCGGTTGACGCGGTCCTCATCGGGGGTGACCGCCAGCGCACTCTTGTGGACCGGAACCTCGATCCGGGCCCCGCCGTCGCCGGCGGCGATCGAGCCGGTGGTCAGATTGTCGCCATCGGCGAACCGATAGCTGGCGCGGACGATGCTGTCGGGACGACGCTGTTCGAGGGCGAGCGACCATTTGTCCTTGGTCATCGACGCCATGATCGCCCGCGTATCCTGGACCGCGATCTCGTCGCTCATGGCGAAGTAGATGACAACGGACATCAGCCCGATGCCGAGGATGGTGGCGACGGAGAATGGACGCTCGTTGTTTTCCTTCGACACAGCACATACCCCGGAACGCATTACTAATCCGGGAAATGATGGGTGATTAACCTAAACCGCCGGTTAACGGGCCGGAACCTTTCAGCGCTTTCTCGCGCGGCTGGCGTAGGGATTCTCGCTCGTGCGCAGGTTGAGCCGGATCGGCACGCCTTCAATGCCGAACGTTTCCCGCAGGTTGTTGACGAGATAGCGCTGATAGCTGTCGGGCATGGCATCGGGCCGAGAAACCGACAGCACAAAGCCCGGCGGACGGGTCTTGGCCTGCGTAATGTAGCGGATCTTCAGGCGTCTGCCGGAGACGGCAGGCGGCGGATGATGGGCGACGATCCCCTCCAGCCAACGGTTCAGCCGGCCGGTCGAAACGCGCATGTTCCAGACGCGATGGGTGCGGAAGATCGCGTCGAACAGCTTGTCGAGACCACGTTCCGTCTCGGCGCTGACGGGCACGGCGCGAATGCCACGCAGCTGTGGCAGGAGACGCTCGGTCTTCTCGCGCAGTTCGGCAAGGCGCTCCTGCTTGTTCTCCACGAGGTCCCACTTGTTGAAAGCGATGACCGGGGCCCGGCCCTCGCGGGCGATCAGGTCTGCGATCTGCAGGTCCTGCTTTTCCAGCGCGACCGTGGCGTCGAGAACGATCACGACGATTTCGGCGAAACGGATCGCCCGCAACCCATCGGCGACGGACAGCTTCTCCAGCTTTTCCTGCACACGCGAGCGGCGACGCATGCCGGCGGTGTCATAGACGCGCAGCACACGGCCCTGAACCTCGATCTCGACGGAGATCGAATCGCGGGTGATGCCGGCTTCGGGGCCGGTGAGAAGACGTTCTTCACCGAGCCAGGCGTTGATCAGGGTCGACTTGCCGGCATTGGGCCGTCCGACCACAGCCATGCGAATCGGCTTGGTGTCATCGTAGGCGGGCTGCTCTTCGGCATCCGGATCGGCAATGGGAACGGAGACCTCGGGGGTATCGGCCGCAGCTTCCCGGGCGTCGCGTTCGGCAAAGGCGACGTCCTCGCCCAGTGCCTCGATGATCGCATCGCGCAGATCCGGCAGTCCAAGCCCGTGCTCGGAGGAAATCGGCACCGGTTCGCCGAGCCCCAGTTCCCAGGCCTCGGTCATCCCCGCTTCGGCCAAACGGGATTCGGCCTTGTTGGCGACGAGGACCACCGGTTTGCCGGTCCGGCGCGCAACATCGGCGAAGCTCTTGTCGATCGGCGTCACGCCCACCTTGGCGTCGTAGAGGAAGAGGATCAGATCGGCCTCGTCCATGGCGATCTCGGTCTGCTCGCGCATGCGCCCTTCGAGCGAGGCGGCGGAAGCCTCTTCGAGGCCTGCGGTGTCGATGACCGAAAAGTGGAGGTCATAGAGCTTCGCGTCATGCATCCGACGGTCGCGGGTGACCCCGGGCGTGTCGTCGACGAGCGCCAGCTTCTGGCCGACGAGCCTGTTGAACAGTGTCGACTTGCCGACATTGGGCCGGCCGATGATTGCCGCGACAAACCGCATGGGCGATCCGCCCCCTCAGCCTTCACCATCGGAGGAAGCCGGCGCGATTTCCGACGGCTTTTCCTCCGAGGTCAAAGGCGCCGATGTCGGCGCGCTCTGTGCATCGCCCTCGGTGACCTGACCGGCAGGCGCCGTTTCGTCGGTCGCCGCGCTTGCGCCCTCGGCAGAACTGCCCGAGCCGATCAGTTGGAGCATCAACCCGGCCCGTCGCTTCAGGTTTGCGGGAGCGGCCCGATCGTCAGCGATGCTCTGGAACAGCCGTTCCGAATCATCGTTGCGGCCGGCCTTCCATGCCGCCAGGCCCAGAGCCTCCCGTGCGGAAAAGCGAAGCGCGTTGGATTCGGTGGCCAGCCTTTCGACCCGTCTCGCCACGGCGTCGTAGTCGTTCTGGTCGACCAGCAGATAGCCGGCTCGCAGCGCTGCGAAATCCTGTACGGTTTGTGGCGCGTCACTGTCGGCGGCGATTTCATCAAACAGCTTGAGAGCCTCGGCCGTCGAACCTTCGCCGGCGAGCAGCGAAGCGCGCTTGAAGCGCGCCAGTTCGCCGTATTCGCCCGCGCCGTCCTTCTGCAGCGCCTGCAATTCGACGAGCGCCGCGTCGCGATCGCCCTCGTCGGCCTTTTCGATCGCTGCAAGGAACCGGTCACCGGAGGCGGCCGCCCGCCTTTCCTGATAGTCCTGCCAAAAGACGATAGCCGCCGTGGCGAGCACCACCAGCACCACCGCCGCGATCAGCAGTTTTCCGTAGCGGTCCCAAAGCGCCCGAGCCTTGTCCTGGCGCAGTTCCTCGTCCACCTCGCGGATGAAGCTGTCGTCACTCATCGCCATCCCGTTCATGATGAAGGCCGCGGCTGACCGCGGCATGCCTAGCGGGCGCTTCTAACGCAAATCGGCGGCGATGTAAGGGGGCAGTGTGCGCAGAAGGCCTATGACGTCAGAGGCGACATGCCGATCAGCCATTCATGCAGCCACAGCAGCGTCACCACGTAAAGCCCGATCCCGACCACCAGCGCCGCGATGTCGCGACTGACGGGCCCGGCCGGCGGAACACCGGCGCCGCCGCCCGTACCGGCCCGGCGCTTGACGGATATCCTATCGACGACGGCCCAGGCCAGGAACGCGCCGAACAGGATGATCGAGGCGAGATCGCCGTTCGCCAGAAGATGGGCGAGCGCCCAGATCTTGATCGCCACCAGCATCGGATGTTTCAGCATCGGCTTCAGACGTCCCGCCGGGACCGCGAAGATTCCGAGCGCGATGAACGAAAACAGCATCAGGCCGACGGCGATATGGCGTAGCGCCAAGGGCGGATCCCAGATCGGGACCGGATCCTGGCGCGCCAGGGCGTAGCCCCAGACGATCAGCACGAAGCCGATCAGCGAGATGATGGAATAGACGCCCTTGTAGGGCCCCTCGCCCATGCTGGCTTCGCGGCGGCGCGCCCAGTCCGGGGCGACGATGCGCACCGAATGCACCCCGAGAAAGACCACAATGCCGATGATCAGGACAAGCATGGAAGCGCTCCGCGGCTGATTCCCCTGAGACCCTTATGCCACAGCCGCGACGAAGCGCCCACAGGCACGGGGCAGGCGCCGCCGCCGATCCCCATGTCTCTGCCGATCGAAGCGCTATTGCGCCGCAACACCCTCGGAGGCAGCGTCCTGCAGGCGTTTGCGCTCGTCTCGCAGGCCGATCCAGAGACAGCCCATCATGATGATGAGCACCACGGCGAACGGAATTCCCGTCGCGACGGCCGCCGCCTGCAAGGCCTCCAGACCGCCGCCCAGCATCAGCACGATCGCGACGAGGCCCTCGAAGATGGCCCAGAAGATGCGCTGCGCGACGGGAGCGTCGATCTTGCCGCCGGCGGTGATGGTGTCGATGACCAGGGAGCCGGAATCCGACGAGGTGACGAAGAAGACGATCACCAGGATGATGCCGACGAGCGAAATCAATCCCGTCAATGGAAAGGACTGGGCCATGACGAACAACTTCAGCGGCTGGGCCGCCTCAACGATCTGCTGCTGACCATTGGCGGCCACCTCGTGGATCGCCGCGCCGCCGAAGGTGCTCATCCACAATATGCATACAAGGGTCGGCACCAGAATGACGCAGGTGACGAATTCGCGCACGGTGCGCCCCCGCGATACGCGCGCAATGAACATCCCGACGAAGGGCGACCAGCTGATCCACCACGCCCAATAGAAGGCAGTCCAGCCCTGCATGAAGTTGAGGTCCTCCCGGCCGAACGGGTTCGACAGCGGCACCAGGTGAGTGAGATAGGACACGGTGTTGGTAAAAAAGCCGGTGCCGATGACCAGCGTCGGCCCGACGAGCAGGATGAAGAGAAACAGCAGGGCGGCCAGACCCATATTGAGCTCGGACAGCCGCTTCACGCCGCCGTCCAGACCCGCGACCACGGAGAAGAGGGCGATGCTGGTGATCAGCACGATCAGGATCGATCGCGCCGTGTCGGTGGTCGGAATTCCCTCATAGAGGAAGTTCAGACCGGATATCGCCTGCTCGGCGCCGAAGCCGAGCGAGGTGGCGAGCCCGAACAGTGTGGCAAACACGGCGAGCGTGTCGATGACGTGGCCCGGCCAGCCCCAGACTCGCTCTCCCAGCAGCGGGTAGAAGGCCGAGCGCAGCGTCAGCGGCAGGCCGCGATTGAAGGTGAAGAAGGCAAGGGCAAGACCGACAACCGCATAGATCGCCCACGGATGCAGGCCCCAGTGGAAGATGGTAGCCGCCATTGCGAGATCCCTGGCTGCCGCCGGATCGCCGACCGCCGCGCCCATCGGGGCCCAATCGGTCCGCACGCCTGCCTCCATCGTGGCGCCGCCCAGCGAGCTCGCATAGTGGGTCAGTGGCTCCGAAACGCCGAAAAACATCAGGCCGATACCCATGCCCGCCGCGAACAGCATCGCGAACCAGCCGACATAGCTGTATTCCGGCCGAGCCTCCTCGCCGCCAAGGCGGATATTGCCCAGCGGAGTGAAAATCAGGGCCAGGCTGAAGAGAACGAACAAATTGCCGGCCATCAGAAGCGGCCAGTCGAAAATCTGGGTCAAGGTCGGTCTGAGCCAGGTGAAGAAGGCTTGAGCCGTCTCGTGGAAAATCAACGAAAACAAAACGAAGCCGATGATGACGAGCGCGGAGACGAAGAAGACCGGATTGTGCACATCCAGCCCGAGAAACTCGACATTGCTGTCGCCAGGCTCATGATCAGACAGCTTTATCGGTGCGTCTTCGGTGATCTGATCGTTCATGGGGCGTCTCCCTTTTCTCTGACCTGCCATCGTACGGTGAGGCGGGCTTTTCCGGATAGGTGGAGCCTGACATGCGACTCCGGCGTGCGGAGTCAAACGCCCGGCCGATGCCGAACGGGGTCAACCTGCCCTTGTGGCGATGGCGCGAATGAAATCGGCCACCCGTTCCGGCTCGGCGAACTGCGGCATGTGCCCGATGCCCTCGAGCAGGACCAATTCCGTCTGCGGATATTTTTCGGCGAAGGCATGGCCGTGTATCTGTGGCGTCGAGGATGCGATCGCCGGTGCCATAGAGAATGCCGAGCGGCACCCCGATTTCACCGTAGCGCGTCTCCTGGTCCGGCAGATGATCCGGCAAGGCGGTCAGGTCCGTGGAAGAGGCGTGGAAGTGGCTCGGAAAGAGCGAGACATAGCCGCCGCCTTCGGTGGCAAAATCGTCGGGGGCGTGCTGCGGCCCGAAGATGAGCGCCAGACTGGCGTCGCCATTCTTCGCCACGGCGGGCACCGCGAAGGTGTCGGCTATGAAGCGCCGTCGCCGGTCCGACGGGATGTAGAGCGCCTTGACGAAGCCCCTCCGGTCCTCGACGACATGCGTCAGCGGGGCGATCAGGGCGAGGGCCTCGACCCGCTCCGGGTGACGGAGCGCCATCTGCAGGGCGATGGCGCCGCCGAGGGAATGGCCAACGATCACCGCCTTGTCGATGCCGAGATGATCCATCAGCCCGGCCACCAGATCGGCATGATCCGGCAGCGCACCGGAACCGTCGGCGCGCGCCGCGGAAAATCCGGAGCCGGCGCGATCGAGCGCGATCAGCCGGAACTCATCCTGCAGAAGCGGAAACAGCGTCGGCACGAAGTTCAGCAGGTTCCCGCCGAGGCCGTGCAGAAACACGATCGGCGGGCCCTGGCCCCGGTCGATATAATGCAGGCGCGTCCCGTCGATGTCGGCGAATGCGCCGGCCGGCTCGATCTGCGAGCGCGCGAACGCCTCGATCTGCTTCGTCTTGCGGCGCGATAGCAGGACGAGCGCCGAGGCGATGGCGGCGAGGATGATGAGAATGAGAAGAACGACCAGGAAGTAGAGCAATGTGACGATTCCGAACCATAGAGGGAGTGCGAGAACTGGGCAGGCGACCTGCCGCGGTCAAGCGCTTGAAATGCTGCCGGCCCCGCCGGAATCCTTCCCGCTTTCGCGCCCAGACCGGCGCCGTTCCTCGGACCGGGCTTGCCACCTCGCCTGATTTACGCTTTGCCGGCTTCCGAGGCATGCCCCACACAGGAAGGATGGCCGCTCTGATGACCGAGAAGAACTTCGTGATCACCCTCTCCTGCGTCGACAGACCGGGGATCGTTGCGGCGGTGACGACCGAGCTGGCCGCCATCCGCGCCAATATCGCCGAGAGCAACCAGTTCTGGGACCGGAGACTCCGACAGGTTCTTCATGCGGATCGCCGTGACCTTGCCGGCCGAGGCCGACCGCGATCTGATCGAGCATGAACTGAAGCCGGTCTCGGACCGGTTCGACATGAAACTGCGGATCGTCGATGCGGACCGTTGCCCGAAGATCATCCTGATGGTCAGCAAGTTCGACCATGCGATGCTGCACCTGCTGTACCAGATCCGGGTCGGCTGGCTGAACGCCGAGGTCGTCGCCATCGTCTCCAACCACGAGCAGAGCCGGCGAACGGCCGAGTATGAGGGAATGGCGTTCCACCACTGGCCGGTCACGAAGGAGAACAAGGCCGATCAGGAGGACAAGCTGCTCGATCTGGTTCGGGAGACAGGGGCCGAGCTGGTGGTGCTGGCCCGCTACATGCAGGTGCTCTCCGACGGCGTCTCCAACCGGCTTTTCGGCCGGGTCATCAATATCCACCATTCGTTCCTGCCGAGCTTCAAGGGCGCCAAGCCCTATCACCAGGCCCATGTGCGCGGCGTGAAGCTGATCGGCGCAACGGCGCACTACGTCACCGCCGATCTCGACGAGGGGCCGATCATCGATCAGGAGACCGAACGCGTGAACCACGCCATGACCGCCGACGATTTCGTCGCGGCCGGCCGCGATATCGAAAGCCGCGTCCTGGCCCGGGCGGCGAAGATGCATCTGGAAAGCCGGGTGATGCTGAACGGCAGCAAGACCGTCGTCTTCTCCTGATCGCGAACGACCGTTGATGCCGCCCAACCCGTCACGGGCTAGGAAGACGTAGACGGCGGCCTCCCCGTCGTCGCGCGCACGATGAGTTCGACCGGCAGACGTTCACTGCCGGCCGGTGAGACCTTGGCGTCATCGAGGCGGTCGAGCATGCGTTGGGCGGTGCGCGATCCGAGTTCGTGACGGGGCTGGCGAATGGTCGTCAACGCCGGGATGAAGTGGCGCGAGATCGCGATATCGTCGAAGCCGATGACCGAGACATGGCGCGGGACCGAGAGTCCCTCCTCGTTGATGGCGGCGATGAAGCCGAGGGCGATCTCGTCGCTGGCGCAGAAGATAGCGGTCGGCCGGTCCGCCATGGCCAACCAGCGTTCGGCGGCGCGGCGGCCGCCTTCGAGGGAGAAGTCGCCGTCGATGAACCATTCCTCGACGATGGGCAGATCGGTGCGACGCAAGCTCTTCGCGCACACCGGCCTCGCGCTGGCGGGTGAGGATATTTCCCGCCGGACCGCGAATGTGGCCGATCCGGCGATGTCCGCTATCGATGAGATGGCGGACCGCCATCGCCGCGCCACCCTCATTGTCCACGACGACCGAGACGCGGGCGGGATCGTCCTCGCATTCGCAGGCATAGATCACCGAAAAGCTGCCCGGCGCACTGCCCGCCAGCGTGCTCAGGCGATCGAGCAACGACCCGTCGAGGCAGATGATGCCGTCGGCCTGGCCCCAGTGCAGCCGGTCGAAGGCCGCCTCGACATCGATCCTCGACTGGGTCGTGTCGACGACCAATACGCCGAAACCCTTCGGCCCGAGCTGGCTCTCGATGCCGGACAGGATCTCCGAGAAAAAAGGGTTGCCGAGATTGGGAACGAGCACCACCACGGCGCCGGCCCGCTGGCGGCGCAGGTTGCGAGCGGACAGGTTCATTCGGTAGCCGGCCTTTGCGGCGGCCTCCACGACAGCGTTGCGGGTTTCCTCCGCAACCGTGTCCGGCCGGTTGAAGGCGCGGCTGACCGTTGCGGTGGAAACGCCGGCAAGACGCGCGACGTCGGTAATCTTGGGCGGGCTCATCGGCAGGCTCCCGTGTATTCGAGGTCGATCGGAAGATTCGTCATCATCTACTTTTCTTCAGGCCTCGAATTAATGCTTGACTCGCAAAATGGCGGAAGGCACTCTGCCATGTAATCGATTTCAGGAGCGAGCGCCATGCTGGTCGTGTAATCGATTTCATCGGTTGGGAGTCCGATGAGAACCGGTCCGATATGGGAGTATCGCGCCGTCTGAAACCGGGAGGAATAAGATGAAATCACTGAGGATGATGCTTGCCGGCGCGACCGCGCTGAGCCTGTCCGCGACCGTCGCTCAATCAACCGACCTGGAGGTCACGCACTGGTGGACCTCCGGTGGCGAGGCTGCCGCGGTGGCGGAACTGGCCAAGGCGTTCGACGCAACGGGCAACCACTGGGTCGACGGCGCCATCGCCGGTTCGGGCGGCACGGCCCGACCGATCATGATCAGCCGCATCACCGGCGGCGACCCGATGGGCGCGACCCAGTTCAACCACGGCCAGCAGGCCGAGGAACTGGTGCAGGCCGGCCTGATGCAGGATCTCACCGAGGTCGCCGAGCGTGAAGGCTGGAAGGACATCGATCCGCCCGCAGAGCCTGCTGGACAGTTGCACGATCGACGGCCACATCTATTGCGCGCCGGTCAACATCCATTCCCAGCAGTGGCTGTGGCTCTCCAACGACGCCTTCGAGAAGGCCGGGGTTCCGGTGCCGACGAACTGGGATGAGTATGTCGCCGCGGCGCCGAAGCTCGAGGAGGCCGGCATCATCCCGCTGGCAGTGGGTCAGCAGCCCTGGCAGACAACGCTGGCGTTCCAGGTCCTTCTGACCGCCCTCGCCGGTCCCGAGGCCTATACGAAGATCTTCGGCGACAAGGATGCCGAGCTAGCGCGCAGCGACCAGAGGTCGCCAAGGTGTTCGAGGCTGCGGCGCAGGCCCGCGAAATGTCGGCCGACTCCAACGTCCAGGACTGGAACCAGGCAACCAACCTCGTCATCACCGGCAAGGCCGCCGGCCAGATCATGGGCGACTGGGCCCAGGGCGAGTTCCAGGTCGCCGGCCAGACGGCCGGCGAGGATTACACCTGCCTGCCCGGCCTCGGGGTCAACGAGGTCATCCAGACCGGCGGCGACGCCTTCTACTTCCCGAAGCTCGACGATCCCGAGAGGAGCAAGGCCCAGGACGAGCTGGCGGCACTTCTGGTCTCGCCCGACGTGCAGGTCGCGTTCAACCTGAAGAAGGGGTCGCTGCCGGTGCGCGGCGACGTCGACCTCAGCGCGGCCAACGACTGCATGAAGAAGGGTCTGGAGATCCTCGACAAGGGGCAACGTCATCCAGGCGCCGGACCAGTTGATGCGACCCGGACAGCCTCACCCAGATCAACGATCTGTTCGTCGAGTTCTTCAACGACCCGTCGATGACTGCCGGAGGAAGCGCAGGAGACGTTACGCTGCGATCGTCGAGCAAGCCGACTGACGCGCCGCCTCGCCTGGCGGACTGCGCTGCCGAACCGCGCTTCGGCAGCGCATCCGATCAACCGGTCCAGTGCAGGCAGGAGTGAGCACCATGGCCGGCGCCAACCGGCGGCCGAGCCGGTCTGTTCCGGAACATGACCGCCAAGATCGCCGCGATCCCGATGATCCTGACCGCGCTGGTGGTCTTCATCGGCGGGACGGTCTGGACGGTCGTCTACTCCTTCACCAATTCGCAGCCTGCTGCCGCGGCTGACAGTTCGTCGGCCTCGCCCAGTACGAACGCCTGTGGTCGTCGCAACAAATGGTCGATCGCCATCGAGAACCTGGTGATCTACGGCGTGCTGTCGCTGATCTTCTCGCTGCTGATCGGCTTCCTGCTCGCCGTCCTGCTGGACCAGAAGATCCGCTTCGAGAACACGTTCCGCACCATCTTCCTCTATCCCTTCGCGCTGTCCTTCATCGTCACCGGCCTGGTCTGGCAGTGGATCCTCAACCCCGATTTCGGCATTCAGAAGGTGGTGCGCGACCTCGGCTGGGAGAGCTTCACCTTCGATCCGCTCTAACGACCAGGACATCGTCATCTACGGCCTGCTGATCGCCGGCCTCTGGCAGGGCACGGGCCTCGTCATGTGCCTGATGCTGGCCGGTCTGCGCGGCATCGACGAGGACATCTGGAAGGCCGCGCGCGTCGACGGCATCCCGACCTGGAAGACCTATCTCTTCATCGTCATCCCGATGATGCGGCCGGTCTTCATCACCACGCTGGTGCATCGTCGCATCGGGCATCGTCAGGCTCTACGATCTGGTCGTCGCGCTGACCAGCGGCGGACCCGGCATCGCCTCCGAAGTGCCGGCCAAATACGTCTACGACGCCATGTTCCTGGCGCAGAATCTCGGCCAGGGCTTCGCCGCCTCGACGATGATGCTGCTGTCGGTGCTGATCATGCTCATCCCCTGGGCCTATCTCGAATTCGGAGGAAGAAGCGTGTCTAATCCGACGCAACTATCCGATGCTGCCGGTCGGCGGCGGATCCCATCCGCAGCAGCTTCCGGAGGCCGCGCGGCGCCCGCCCGAAGAAGGTCATGTCGCGGCGCAACATCATCCTCTACGGCACGCTGATCGTCGTCGCCGTCTACTACCTGCTGCCGCTCTACGTGATGATCGTCACCTCGCTGAAAGGCATGCCGGAAATCCGCCTCGGCAACATCTTCTCGCCGCCGGTCGAGATCACCTTCGAGCCTGGGTCAAGGCCTGGGCGACGGCCTGCACCGGCCTCAAGTGCGAGGGCCTGTCGCCGCGGCTTCTGGAACTCGGTGACGCATCACCGTGCCGAGCGTGATCGCCTCGATCGCCATCGCGTCGGTGAACGGCTACGCGCTCGCCAACTGGCGGTTCAAGGGCGCCGACATCTTCTTCACCATCCTGATCTTCGGCGCCTTCATTCCCTACCAGGTGATGCTCTATCCGATGGTGATCATCCTGCGCGAACTGGGCCTCTACGGCTCGCTCTGGGGGCTCATCCTCGTCCACACCGATCTTCGGCATGCCGATCCTGACGCTGCTGTTCCGCAACTATTTCACCACCGTTCCCGAGGAACTGTTCAAGGCGGCGCGCGTCGACGGCGCCGGCTTCTGGCGGCATCTACTTCCAGATCATGCTGCCGATGAGCCTGCCGATCTTCGTGGTCGCGATGATCATGCAGGTCACCGGCATCTGGAACGACTTCCTGTTCGGCGTCGTCTACACCAGGCCCGACACCTACCCGATGACCGTCCAGCTCAACAACATCGTCAACTCGGTCCAGGGCGTGAAGGAGTACAACGTCAACATGGCCGCGACGATCCTCACCGGCCTTGTGCCGCTGATCATCTATTTCGTCTCCGGCAAGCTGTTCGTGCGCGGCATCGCCGCCGGCGCGGTGAAGGGATAGAGCCTGTCATGACAAGCGTTTCGATCCGCGACTCTCGCTTGAACTTCGGCGCCGTCAAGGTGCTGAAGAACCTCGATCTCGAGATCGAGGAGGGCGAGTTCCTCGTCCTGCTCGGCTCCTCCGGCTGCGGCAAGTCGACGCTGCTCAACTGCATCGCCGGTCTGCTCGACGATCACCGATGGCCAGATCTTCATCAACGGCAAGAACGTCACCTGGGAGGAGCCCAAGGACCGCGGCATCGGCATGGTGTTCCAGTCCTACGCGCTCTATCCGCAGATGACGGTCGAGGGGAACCTGACCTTCGGCCTGCAAGAACGCCGGCATGCCGAAGGACGAGATCGCGCGAGCGCGTCGCCCGCGCCGCCGAAGATCCTGCAGATCGAGCCGCTGCTGCAAGCGCAAGCCGGCGCAGCTTTCGGGCGGCCAGCGCCAGCGCGTCGCCATCGGCCGCGCGCTGGTGCGCGACGTCGACGTGTTCCTGTTCGACGAGCCGCTGTCCAACCTCGACGCCAAGCTGCGCGCCGAACTGCGCGTCGAGATCAAGCGGCCTGCACCAGCGGCTCAAGAACACCATGATCTACGTGACCCACGACCAGATCGAGGCGATGACGCTGGCCGACCGGATCGCCATCATGCAGCAGCGGCATCATCCAGCAGCTCGACGACGCCGCAACGACGATCTACAACCGCCCGGTCAATCTCTACGTCGCGGGCTTCATCGGCTCGCCGGCGCATGAATTTCCTCGAAGGCGAGATCGAGCAGGCGCAGCGAGCGCGCCGGTCTTCCGGCTCCGGCGCGCTCACCGTGCCGCTCGGCCGCTATCCCTTCGCCAACGGCGGACCCGCGCCCGGCAAGGTCATCCTCGGGCATCAGGCCGGAGCATGTCGACCGTCGGCGAGCGACGCGACCAACGAGCCGTTCACGACCGAGCTCGAGATCGAGCTGGTCGAGCCGATGGGCGCGGACACGCTGGTCGTGGACGAGACTCGGCGGCGAGGAATTCCGCTTCCGCGTCGACGGCCAGATCGACGCCGGCACCGGGCGACGGACATCCGCGATCGGCTTCGATCCGGCCAGCGCCTCGATCTTCGACGCCGCCACCGAGCAGCGGCTCTGACGCGCAGCTCGGCGCCGACACCACTCTGACGGTCAAGCCTACCGACCCGGCATGCTACAGGACACCACATGACCGACTTTTCCTTTCAGCTCTACAGCGCCCGCAATTTCGGACCCCTGGCCGACATTCTGACAATGCTGGCCGAGCGCCGGCTACAAGGCAGGTCGAGGGCTATGGCGGCGTCTACGAGCGATCCCGGCCGGCTTCCGCAGCCTGCTGGACGCAGAACGGCCTTGCCATGCCGTCCGGCCATTTCGGCCTCGACGTGCTCGAAGGCGACACCGAGACGGCGCTGTCGCGATCGCCGCGACGCTCGGCATCAGGCGGTCTACTGCCCGCATCCTCGCGCCGACAAGCGCCCGACGGACGAGGCCGGCTGGCGCGCCTTCGCCGCGCGCTGGCCGCGGTCGGGCGAAGACGTTCCGCGACGCGGGCTTCGGTCTTCGGCTGGCACAACCATCGATTTCGAATTCGAGGCGCTGAGCCGACGGCACGCTGCCGATGACATCATCCTGATGGCGGCGCCCGACCTCGCCTGGGAGGCCGACGTCGCCTGGATCGTGCGCGGCGGCGCCGATCCGCTCGCCTGGATCGACCGCTATGGCGACCGCATCACCGCCGTCCACGTCAAGGACATCGCGCCCGCAGGCGAACCACGGACGAGGACGGCTGGGCCGATGTCGGCCACGGCACGATCGACTGGCGGCGCTCATGAAGGCGCTGAAGGACCAGACCCGAGCCGACATCTTCGTCATGGAGCACGACAATCCGTCCGACGCGAGCCGCTTCGCGCGCCGCTCGATCGACTGCCGCCAGGCGCTGCGGAGGACCGGCATGAAGGCAAGGACTCTTGGCGTCGGCATCATCGGCTGCGGCAACATCTCGGCGGCCTATCTGCGCCTTGCGCCGCTGTTCAAGGGCATCGAGGTCGCGCGCCTGCGCCGATATCTCCGCCGAGGCGGCCAAGGGCGCGCGGCCGAGGAATTCGGCGTTCGCGCGCGAGAGCGTCGAGCGAACTGCTCGGCCCGGCGAGATCGACATCGTCGTCAACCTGACGGTGCCGGCGGCCCATTACGACGGTTTCGCGCCACAGGCGCTCGAGGCCGGCAAGCACGTCTATTCCGAAAAGCCGTTCGTGCTGTCGCTCGAGGAGGGCGAGACGCTGCGCGGCCTGGCCGAGGAGAAGGGCCTGCGGGTCGGCTCGGCGCCCGACACCTTCCTCGGCGGCGCGCATCAGCTGGCGCGCCGGCTGATCGATGACGGGCCGGATCGGCCGCGATCACCTGCCGGCACCTGCCACGTCATGAGCCGCGGCATGGAGCACTGGCATCCGAACCCGGACTTCTTCTTCAAGGCCGGCGGCGGTCCGGTCCTCGATATCGGGCCCTATTACGTCACCGACCTGATCCAGCTGATCGGCCCGGTCGGCCGCGTCGCGGCCATGACCTCCATGCCCGAGCCGCGCGCGGACGATCACTCTCGGCGCCGCGCCACGGCGAGACGATCCCCGTCGAGACGCCGACCACCATCCACGCCCTGCTCGAGTTCGAGAACGGCGCCATCGTCACGCTCGGCGCGCAGCTGGGACGTCGGCCACATGGTCACGGCCAGATCGAACTCTATGGCGAACCGAGGCACGCTCTACGTGCCCGATCCGAACTTCTTCGGCGGCGAGGTCGGTCCTGATGACGGACAGGGACGAGCAGGTCGAACTGGAGCCGGACGGACCACCCGCTGCGGCGGCCGAACCAGGACACGGGCGACGGACGCCGGGTGGCCAATTACCGCACCGCCGGCCTTGCCGACATGGCGCTGGCGATCCTGGAAGGCCGCCCGCATCGCTGCTCGCTGGAAGTTGCCCTTCATGCGGTCGACGTGATGACCTCGATCCTCAAGGCCGGCGAGAGCGGCGAGGCGCGTGACGCTCTCGACCACCTGTAAGCAACCCGAGGCGCTCACCTCCGAAGAGGCCGCGCACCTGTTCCTGACGCCGGAGGAAAGACCATGACGGAATAGCCGGATCGCTACGACGCACATGCACTATCGCCGCTGCGGCCGGTCTGGGCTGAAGCTGCCGGCGATCTCACTCGGCCTGTGGCACAATTTCGGCGGGGATGCGCGTCACGATGACAAGCGGGCGATCGTCCGCACCGCCTTCGACCACGGCATCACCCATTTCGACCTCGCCAACAATTACGGGCCGCCGGCGGGCAGCGCCGAGGAGGCGTTCGGGCAGATCCTCCGGCAGGACCTCGCCGGCCATCGCGACGAGCTGATCGTCTCGTCCAAGGCCGGCTACGACATGTGGCCCGGCCCCTATGGCGAGTGGGGCAGCCGCAAATATCTGATCGCGTCCTGCGATCAGAGCCTCGAGCGGCTCGGCCTCGACTATGTCGACATCTTCTATTCGCACCGGTTCGACCCGGATACGCCGCTGGAAGAGACGATGGGTGCGCTCGACCACATCGTCCGCTCGGGCCGCGCGCTCTATGCCGGCATCTCCTCCTACAACTCGCAGCGGACGCGGGAGGCGGTGGCCATCCTGAAGGCGATGGGGACGCCGTGCCTGATCCATCAGCCCAGCTATTCGATGATCAACCGGTGGGTCGAGGAGGACGGCCTGCTCGATACGCTCGACGATCTCGGCATCGGATCGATCGTCTTCTCGCCGCTCGCGCAGGGCATGCTCACCGGCAAGTATCTCGGCGGCATCCCCGACGACAGCCGCGCCAGCCAGGGCAAGAGCCTGCGCCCGGATTTCCTGACCGAGAAGAACCTCGACAATATCCGCGCCCTCAACGAAATCGCGCGCGAACGAAGCCAGACGCTGGCGCAGATGGCGTTGGCCTGGGTGCTGCGCGGCGGACGCGTGACCTCGGCGCTGATCGGCGCCAGCCGTCCGGAGCAGGTGACCGATTGCGTCGGCGCGCTCGGCCATCTCGATTTTTCGCAGGAAGAACTGGATCGCATCGACCGCCATGCCCGCGAAGCCGACATCAACCTCTGGGCCGCTTCGGCCGAGCGCGAGGGTCCCGCGCGCAAATGAGCCGAAGCGGGAGAACAGCGGAGATCGACGGATGATCCGCAATCCGATCCTGCCGGGTTTCAACCCGGACCCCTCGATCTGCCGGGTTGGACCGGACTACTACATCGCAACGTCGACGTTCGAATGGTTTCCGGGGGTGCAGATCCACCATTCGCGCGATCTGGCGAACTGGGAACTGGCATGCCGGCCCCTCACCCGCGCCAGCCAGCTCGACATGCGCGGCAATCCCGATTCCGGCGGCATCTGGGCGCCCTGCCTCTCTCACGCCGACGATCAATTCTGGCTGGTCTATACCGACGTGAAGCGGCTCGATGGCGCGTTCAAGGACGCTCACAACTTCATCGTCACCGCGCCGGCGATCGAGGGGCCCTGGTCGGACCCTTCCTATGTCAATTCCTCCGGCTTCGATCCGTCGCTCTTCCACGATGATGTCGGCCGAAAATGGTTCCTCAACATGCTCTGGGACCACCGCGGCCCCGGCGTCGGCGGTTCGCCGAAGCATCCCTCCTTCGCCGGCATCGTGCTGCAGGAATGGGACGCCGGCAGCGGCAGGCTGATTGGCGAGGCCCGCAACATCTATGCCGGCAGCCCGCACGGCCTCGTCGAGGGGCCGCACCTCTTCAAGCGCGACGGCTGGTATTATCTGACCGTCGCCGAAGGCGGCACCGGCTACGATCACGCGGTCACCATGGCCCGCAGCCGGTCCATCGACGGGCCGTACGAGACGCATCCGGACATTCACCCGATCACGTCGAAGGACGCGCCGGAAACGCCGCTGCAACGCGCCGGGCACGGCCAGATCGTCGAGACGCCGGATGGGCAGGTCTATCACACCCATCTCTGCTCACGCCCCCTCCCCGGCACACGGCGGAGCCCGCTCGGCCGCGAGACGGCCATCCAGAAATGCGTCTGGAAGGACGATGGCTGGCTCTATCTCGAAGACGGCGGGCAGGTACCGGCGCTCGATGTGGCGCCACCCGACGGCGAAGCGGAGACCGCCGTCCCGGCAGCCCGATGCGATCGCTTCGACGGGGATGCGTTACCGCCCGACTTCCAGTGGCTGCGGACGCCGTGTCCGGATCGCATCTTCGCCCTCACCGGATCGGCTCTCCGCCTCATCGGCCGCGAAAGCATCGGCTCCTGGTTCGAGCAGGCGCTGGTCGCGCGACGGCAGCAGCACCACACCTTCAGGGCGGAGACCGAAGTTGAATGCCGGCCAGTCCATTTCCAGCAGGCGGCGGGTCTGACCCACTACTACAACCGGCACAAGTTCCACGCGCTGCTTGTGACATGGCACGAGCGGGGCGGCGCAGACGGCCAGGGCGGCCGCGCGCTGACCATCCTCTCCTGCCCGGGGGACTGGCCGGACGGCGCGCTGCAATTTCCAATTCCCGAACCAGTCGCGCTGCCCGATGCCGGGCCGGTCGGCCTGCGCATGGCGGTCGACAGGGCGGCGTTGCAATTCTTTTACCGGATCAAAGGCGGCGCTTGGCAGCCGATCGGGCCGGTTCTCGATGCCAGCGTGATCTCCGACGAGGGTGGACGCGGCGAACATGGCTCGTTCACCGGCGCTTTCGCCGGCATGGTCGCCTTCGACATATCCGGCGCAGCGATGCCGGCCGATTTCAGCTATTTTACCTACGAACCGACAGACACGGCAGACCAGAGGTTGGTCAGCGGAAGGAGAGGATCATGATCGACGCATCGCACAGCAAGGCACAGAACCAGCCGCTGCGCCTCGGCATGGTGGGCGGCGGCCAGGGCGCCTTCATCGGCGGCGTTCATCGCATCGCGGCGCGCATGGACGGGTATTTCCAGATCGTCGCCGGCGCGCTCTCGTCCGATCCGGACCGGGCGCGGGCCTCCGGCGCGGAACTCGGTCTCGACCCCGCGCGCAGCTATTCCTCCTTCGAGGCGATGGCGAGGGACGAAGCGGCGCGGCCGGACGGCATCGAGGCCGTCTCCATCGTCACGCCGAACCACATGCACTTCCCGGCGGCGAAAGCCTTCATCGAAGCCGGCATTCCGGTGATCTGCGACAAGCCGCTGACGGCCAGCCTCGACGATGCGCACGAACTGGTTCGCCTGGTCGAGGATCGGGGCGCGCTCTTCATCCTGACCCACAATTACACCGGCTATCCGATGATGCGGCAGGCGCGGGCGATGGTCGAGGCCGGCGATCTCGGGACGATCCGCGTGGTCCAGGTCGAATATCCGCAGGACTGGCTGGCCGAGCCGATCGAGCAGGACGGCCAGAAGCAGGCGGCATGGCGCACGGACCCGGCGCGTTCCGGTGCCGGCGGCTGCGTCGGCGATATCGGCACCCACGCCTACAATCTCGTCTGCTTCGTCAGCGGGCTGGAACTGGCCGAGCTCGCCGCCGACCTGCAGACCTTCGTGCCGGGCCGGAAGCTGGACGACAATGTGCAGGTGATGCTGCGCTTCAAGGGCGTCGGCGAGGCACGCCCGGCGACCGGCATGCTGTGGACGAGCCAGGTGGCGACCGGCCACGAGAACAGCCTCAAACTGCGCATCTACGGCTCCAAGGGCGGGCTGGAATGGGCGCAGGAGAACCCGAACCTGCTCTGGTTCACGCCGCTCGGCGAGCCGAAGCGGCTGATCACGCGCGGCGGCGCGGGCGCGGGCGACGCGGCGGGCCGGATGACGCGGACGCCGAGCGGCCATCCGGAAGGCTATCTCGAAGGCTTCGCCAATATCTATGCCGAGGCGGCAGCCGCGATCCGCGCGCGCCAGCGGGGCGAGGAACCGCCCGCCGAGGTGCTCTATCCGACGGTCCGCGACGGGCTCGACGGCATGCGCTTCATCGATGCCTGCGTCCGTTCGTCAGCCGCCAACGCGGCGTGGACATCGTTGGCGTAGGCAGCGCTGGGGTGGCACGCCGTAAGACGTTCGGGCAACCCCACCCGTCTCGCGGCTTCGCCGCGATCCACCCTCCCCTCAAGGGGGAGGGAGGCGAAACCGGCACAGCGTCCACCTCCCCCTCCGTGGGGAGGTCGCGCCACAGGCGCGGGTGGGGAGGCAGCGCAGCCATCCGGAGTCGGCCTCACCAAACACGGTCGTCATCCTCGGGCTTGACCCAAGGATCCATCCCAGAGCCGCTGAACGAGGTGGCGGCGACGGAGGGAGCGGCCCACCACCCGCTGATGCACCGCCGGTGGGGCGTCGTCGTTCAGGCATGGATCCTCGGGTCAAGCCCGAGGATGACGAAGCTTTACAGTTGGCGCCTCTTGCGCAAAGCGGCGGTGCACACTGCCCGAAGCCTACTCCTCTTCCCTTCGCTCATTGCCCAGCCGGCCGACGCTGATTGCCTGCATCTTCGGCGTCGCGGTTTCCGCCAGCCGCCGACGAAAGCCGCCCTCGCAGCCCTGCAGCCAGCGTTCGCGCTGGATGTGCCGGGCCTCGCGCAGATCCTGATAATCCCGATCCATCCGCCGGACGGCACGCAGATGATGCAGCACCAGCGCGACCATGCCGAGGCACAGGATCAACGGCATGGTCAGGATCAGCGCCTTGATCGCATCCGGCGAGGCTCGAAACGTCTCGAGCCAATAGGCCGCGAAACTGAAGTCATCCATGCTCCAACTCCCCATCTTTTTCAGGCTGCCGAACATTCCGCCAGCAGGCTGATTCCGTTAGAGAAACGGTCACCAGGAAGCCTGGTGACCGGGGAGCTAGAAAGTCGCCAGTAGACGACCGCCCCGGCTTTTCGGCGTGAGCCTTGAACATATGCCGAGGCCTCCCCGGCCATGACTGGTCGAGGAGGTATCATCTCGGTCGATACCGACCGCTACTGGTGAGGTTTCTAGGCCCCAGGCCAGAATTTATTCCGACCCACGACGGGTATAGGCGAGGATGGGGCAGAGGAGCAAGGGGGCCTGTCGTCTGCTCGGCCCCTCATCCGACTTCCCACGCCTGCCGCAGGTCGATTCCCTCACACCGGCACGACCGTCGATTCCTTCACCCGCTTCAGGGTGAAGCTGGTGCTGATCGACTGGACGTTCGGCAGTTCGACGATGGCGTTCTTGACCGTCGATTCATAGTCGCGGATGCCCGTCGCCAGGACGTGCAGGATGTAGTCGTGGTCGCCGCTCAGGAGGTAGCACTGGACGATCTCCGGCACGCGCTGGACCGCATCCTCGAATTTCTGCAGATGGTCGCGGCGATGCTCCTTCATGCGGACGAAGCAGAAGACGCTGATGTCGTAGCCGACCGCCTCGGCGTCCACCGTGTAGCGCTTTTCGCCGATGATGCCGGCTTCCTGCATGCGCTGGAGGCGGCGCCAGCAGGGCGTGTGGCTGAGGCCGGTGGCCTCGCCCAGCTCGCGCATGGTGATGTCGGGCCGCTCCTGGATGACCCGCAGGATACGGCGGTCGGCCTCGTCGATATCCACACCCATCTCCCCCTGACAATGATCGGCTTAGTCTTTGCCGGATACGCAACGGTATCATCAGTCTAGCGCGGAGGGCGCACCAGTGTCACTCGACAGGGCCGAAAATCACTCCAGATAATGACAAGCTCCTCTTGGAAAGCTGCTAGGGTTTTCGGACTGGGAGGCATGCCATGACGAAGCCGATTTCCTTGAACGACAAATATGTCGCCGAAAGCGGCAGCGTCTTCCTGACCGGCATCCAGGCGCTGGTCCGGCTGCCGATGACCCAGATGCGCCGCGACAGGGCCGCCGGGCTCAACACCGCCGCCTTCATCTCCGGCTATCGCGGCTCGCCGCTCGGCGGCTACGACCAGCAGCTCGTCAAGGCGGAAAAGTTCCTCAAGGCGCATGACGTCACCTTCCAGCCCGGTCTCAACGAGGACCTGGCGGCCACGGCCATCTGGGGCAGCCAGCAGGTGCCGCTGGCCCGGGGTGCGCGCAAGGACGGCGTGATGGGCATCTGGTACGGCAAGGGACCGGGCGTCGATCGCTGCGGCGACGTATTCAAACACGCCAATGCCGCCGGATCGTCGCGTCATGGCGGCGTGCTGGCGGTGGCGGGCGACGACCACACCTGCAAATCCTCCTCTATCCCGCACCAGTCCGACCACGCCTTCATGTCCGCGGTCATGCCCGTGCTCTACCCGTCTTCGGTGCACGAATTCATTGAAATGGGCCTGCTCGGCATCGCCATGTCGCGCTATTCGGGGTGCTGGATCGGCTACAAGGTGATCTCCGAGACGGTGGAAATCTCGACCGTGGTCGACCTCGCCCAGGAGCAGCGGCAATTCGTCCTGCCCGAGGATTTCGACATGCCCGAGGGCGGGCTCAATATCCGCTGGCCCGATCCGCCGCTGGAGCAGGATGCGCGGCTGCAGGAGCAGAAGGCGTATGCGGCGATCGCCTTCGCCCGCGCCAATGCGGTCGACCGGATCGAGATCGATACGCCCAACGCGCGGTTCGGCATCGTCGCCTCCGGCAAGGCGTTCGAGGACGTCCGCCAGGCGCTCGCCGAACTCGGCCTGCGCCAGACGGAATGGGAGGCGATCGGTCTTCGCCTCTTCAAGGTGAGGATGCCCTGGCCGCTCGAACCGGAGGGCATCCGGCATTTCTCCGAAGGCCTCGAAGAGGTGCTCATCATCGAGGAGCGCCGCGAGATCATCGAGAACCAGATCAAGCAGCAGCTCTTCAACTGGCGGATGGATGTTCGGCCGCGCATCGTCGGCAAGTTCGACGACCGGGACCGGCCGTTCCTGCCGCATTCGTCGGGGCTGACGGTTTCGATCGTCGCGCGGGCGATCGGCGAGCGGCTGCTGCGGTTCGAACTGCCGGAGGGGCTCGCCGACCACATTCGCGAGCGGATGGACGTGCTGGAGGCGGCCGAACGGCAGGCGGAGAGCGATCTCTCGCCGGTCACCCGCCAGCCGCACTACTGCGCCGGCTGTCCGCACAACACCTCGACGCGGGTGCCGGAAGGCTCGACCGCCATGGCCGGCATTGGTTGCCACTTCATGGCGCAGTGGATGGACTTCAACACCGAGACCTTCACCCATATGGGCGGCGAAGGCGTGCCGTGGACGGCGATCGGCCGCTACTGCGACGAGACCCACCGCTTCACCAATCTCGGCGACGGCACCTATTTCCACTCCGGCCATCTCGCCATCCGCCAATCGGTCGCGGCGGGCGCCAACATCACCTACAAGATCCTCTACAATGACGCTGTGGCGATGACCGGCGGCCAGCCGATCGACGGTGTCCTGACGCCGGCGCAGATCACGCACCAGATGCACTATGAGCGGGTCGCCAAGATCGTGCTGGTCTCCGACAAGCCGGAGGCCTATTCGCCGACCGACCTCGCGCCGGGCACCGAAATCCGCCATCGCGACGAGCTTGATGCGGTGATGAAGGAGCTGCGGGAGATTCCCGGCACGACGATCATCGTCTATGTGCAGACCTGCGCGGCGGAGTTGCGGCGCCGCAGAAAGCGCGGCAAGGCCGTCGACCCCGACATGCGACTGTGGATCAACCCGGCCGTCTGCGAGGGCTGCGGCGATTGCTCGGTTCAGTCGAACTGCATCGCGGTCGAGCCCGAAGAGACCGAGATGGGCCGCAAGCGGCGCATCAACCAGTCGATGTGCAACAAGGACTATTCCTGCCTCAAGGGCTTCTGCCCGTCCTTCGTCACGGTTCGCGGCTCGACACTGCGCCGGCCGGACGCGCAGCAAAGGCCGGACATTTCGGATCTTCCGGAGCCGACCCTGCCGGAGATCGACCGCGCCTGGAACATGGCCGTCACCGGCGTCGGCGGCACGGGCGTGCTCACCATAGGCGGCCTCCTCGGCATGGCGGCGCATGTAGAGGGCAAGATTCCGATGGTGCTCGACATGGCCGGCCTTGCCCAGAAGGGCGGCGCCGTCCTCAGCCATGTGCGCATCTCGCGGCCGGACCGGCCGGTCGCCGCGCCGCGCATCGCGGCCGGCGGGGCGGACCTGCTCCTCGCCGCCGATTCGGTGGTCGCGGCCTCCAGGGACAGCGTCGTCCTCTGCAACAGGGACCGCACCAATGCGGTGCTCAACGCCAAGGTCACGCCGGTGTCGGATTTCGTGCGGCTGCGCGATTTCGACTTCCAGGAAGCGGCGGTCGAACGAACGGTCGAGAAGACGGTCCGCAACCGCGACGATTTCGTCAATTTCTCCGAGGTCGCGCTGGGCGTCTGCGGCGACGAGATCGCCACCAACATCATGATGCTGGGCTATGCCTGGCAGAAGGGCTTCGTGCCGCTGAAACGGGAATCGATCGCCGAGGCCATCGAACTGAACGGCGTCGCCGTGCCCTTCAACCTCGCCGCCTTCGATTGGGGCCGGCTGCTTGCCCACGACGCCCAGAAGGTCACGGCGCTGATCGACGAGGACGAGGATCGGCACACGCCGCTCGGCGAGATGTCGACCGAAGAGGTGATCGCCCATCGGAAGCGCCACCTCGCCGCTTACCAGAACGACGCGCTGGCGCGGCGCTATGGCGACCGCCTCGATCGTTTTGCCGCCGCGCTGAAGCGGCAAGGCGTGGCCGACGATCTCCTGCGCAGCGTCGCGATCAACTATGCCAGCGTCCTCGCCTACAAGGACGAGTACGAAGTCGCGCGGCTCCACAGCGACCCGGCGTTCCGGAAAGGGATACGCGACACGTTCGACGGGCCGATGAAGCTCAGCTTCAATCTCGCGCCGCCGATGATGAGCGCGGAAGGGCCGGCCGGACGGCCGAAGAAGCGCGAGTTCGGCGCGTGGATCCTGCCGGTCTTTGGCGTGCTCGCCAAGCTGAAGCCGCTGCGCGGCACCGCCCTCGACCCGTTCGCCTACAGCGCCGACAGGACGCTCGAACGGGAGCTGATCGGGCAATATGAGGACGATCTCGACCTCGCCGAAAGTCGGCTTGGCAGTGCCGATCTCCGGATCGTGCGCCGCCTGCTCGAACTGCCGTCGGCGATCCGCGGCTTCGGGCCGGTCAAGCGCACGGCCTATGACAAGGCCATGGCGGAACGCGATGCGCTACGGGCGGCAATCGTAGGCGATGAGAGCGAGATACAGACCATCGCCGCGCAATAGCTCCGGCGGCCCCCGTCAGTCATGCCCGCAACGGGGTTTGAAGTGCAGAGGGGGCCGGCGCAACGCCCTCGCGGCAAGGTTGCGCCCAGACCCATTTCCGTCGATAGGATGTTCTCATGGGTCTGCCGGTCAGCAGCGACCGGCGGCGGGAGGACCGTGAGGATAGCCAACCATGAATCTCGACAGGGTGACCGACATCTCCGACCTTCAGGAGATCGCCCGGCGGCGCGTGCCGCGCATGTTCTACGACTATGCCGATTCCGGCGCATGGACCGAAGGCACCTATCGCGACAATTCGGACGCTTTTTCACGGATCAAGCTGCGCCAGCGGGTTGCCCGCAATATCGACAAACGGTCGGTCGCGACGACCATGGTCGGCCAGGATGTCGCCATGCCGGTCGCCCTCGCCCCGGTCGGCTTCACCGGCATGCAGCATCCGGACGGTGAGATCCACGCGGCGCGGGCGGCAGCGAAATTCGGCGTGCCGTTCACCCTGTCGACAATGAGCATCTGCTCGATCGAGGCGGTGGCGAAGGCGACGGACAAGCCCTTCTGGTTCCAGCTCTACGTGATGCGCGACCGCGGCTTCGCGGCGTCGCTGATCGACAGGGCGAAGGAAGCGGGCTGCTCGGCGCTGGTCCTGACGCTCGACCTGCAGATCCTCGCGCAGCGCAACAAGGACATCAAGAACGGCCTCTCCGCGCCGCCCAAACCGACCCTGGCGAACCTGATCAACCTCGCCTTCAAGCCGGCCTGGTGCCTCGGCATGCTGCAGACGCGCAACCGCACCTTCGGCAACATTGTCGGCCACGCCAAGGGCGTCGAGGACATGAGTTCGCTGTCCGACTGGACCAACAGCCAGTTCGACCCGACGCTGGACTGGCAGTCGGTCGAGTGGATCCGCGAACGCTGGGACGGACCGCTGATCCTCAAGGGGATCAATGATGTGGAAGATGCAAAAATCGCGGCGGAAGCCGGTGGCGATGCGATCGTCGTCTCCAATCATGGCGGGCGTCAGCTGGAGGGTGCGGCGGCCTCGATCGACATGCTCGCCTCGATCGTCGATGCCGTCGGCGACAGGACCGAGGTGCATTTCAACTCCGGGATCCGGTCGGGCATGGACATCTTCAAGGCGATCGCCCTCGGGGCGAAATCGACCTTCATCGGTCGCGCCTACATCTATGGCCTCGGCGCTGCCGGCGAAGCGGGCGTGACCAAGGCGCTGCAGATGCTCCGAAAGGAGCTGGACATCACCATGGCGCTGGCTGGCGAAACCGACATCGGCAATGTCGGCCGCCACAATCTGCTGAACCCGCCGCCGATCACGAACCAGTAGGCTGTCAGCGCGCGTTCAGTGGGCCCAAGCGGCGTACCAGTCCTTGAACAGGCGGTACTGCGTCTCGACGAAGCGCCGCTGGGCCTGGCTCAGCGCATCACTCTCATTGAAATGCAGGCGGTATTCTTCGTCGCCGTTCAGGACCATCAGGTATTTGTAGTAGAGGACGAGGTCGGCGCCCTCGTCGAAAGTCGACAGCACCATCAGCGCATCCTCCAGCTCGCGCGCCCTACGGCGGGCGTCGGGATCGCCCTTGGCCGCCTGTTCGCAAAGCGAGACCAGGTGCAGGACCTCGCGCGGCAGCGCATTGCCGACGCCGGTGATCGCGCCGCCGGCCCCGCAATTGACGAAGCCGTGATAGACATTGGTGTCGACGCCGACCATCAGCGTGAGCTCGTCGTCCTGCGAGGTGATGTGCTCGGCGGCATAGCTGCAGGTCGCGCGGCGCCGCCGAATTCCTTGAAGCCGACCAGGTTCGGATGCTCCTCGCGTAGCGCGAAGAACAGATCGGCGCGCGTGGCGAAGCCATAATAGGGGCTGTTGTAGATGACGGCCGGCAGATCCGTCGCCGCGCCAGGATCAGCCGAGAAATGCGCCTTCTGCGCCGCAGCGGAGGTGCCGCGCGACAGGACGCGCGGGATGACCATCAGACCCTGCGCGCCGATGTCGGCCGCATGGGCAGCGTGGGCGACGGCCGATTTCGTGTTGATCGCGCCGGTGCCGACGATGATCGGGACGCCGGCCTCGACGAGATGGCGGACGCCCTCCATGCGCTGCTCATCGGTGAGCAGCGGCCAGTCGCCCATCGAGCCGCAATAGACGACGGCGGACATGCCGAGATCGACCAGCTCCCTGCCCTTGCGCGCCAGCGCCTCGAAATCCGGCGTCCGGTCCGGCCGGCACGGCGTCATCAAGGCCGGAATGCAGCCGCTGAAGATGTTGTCGCTCATTTCCAGCTCGCCCCCTCTTCCAATTCTCAGGTCCGAAAGCTCCGGACAGTCCCTCCTTCCGGGTCGGTGAGCCCGTCGTCAAGAGCGCCGCGAGGAAGCGGGCGAGGCTCCTTGGCGGCCGGTCCCGTCTGTCATTGTGCCGACTGCGCCACAATGCGATGGCGAAACTGCTGCAGGCAGAGCCACGCGAAGCCGATGATGCTCAGGGCGAGGAGCGGAAATTCGAGCGGGATGCTGTCGAAGTGCCGGAACGTCGTGAATCCGAAGGCGGCCGCGGCTGTCAGCGAGGCGCCAAGCCGCTCAAGGGGCGTCAATCGCCGCAACGCGTAGTGGTGCGTCTGCACCCTTGACTGGCGCCGAGACCAGCCGCCGAGCCTGATCGTCGCATCTATCCTCTGGGGCCTTCCCCACCCGCCTGCAACCTTGATACGACGGGCCTACGGCGTTCCCGGTTCAAACAGCGGATATTCTCATGCGCATAGGCGTCGTCGGAGCGGGGGTCATCGGCACCACCATCGCCCATGCGCTGGCCCGAGACGGGCATCATGTGACGGTACTGGAGCGTTCCGGCATCGCTGCGGGCGCGTCGGGCGCCAATGCCGGCGCCTTCGCCTTTACCGATATCATCCCGCTGGCGACACCCGGCATCTTCCGGCGGGTGCCGGGATGGCTGCTTGATCCGCGTGGCCCGCTCTCGATCCCACCGGCCTATGCCGTGCGGATCGCGCCATGGCTGATGCGCTTCGTGCGGTCCAGCATGCCGGACCGATATCCAGCGGCGCGCGATGCGCAGGCACGCCTGATGGACCTTTCCCGCGAGGCGCTGGAGCGACTGGTATACGAGGCCGATGCCGAGGGTTTGCTGCGCCGGCAAGGGCAGTTGCAGCTCTATGAGGGGCAAGTCCGGTTCGACGCCGCCCGTGCCGGGTGGGAAGAGCGCGCCGCGGCCGGCATCCGTTTCGAGATGCTGCGCAGCCCGGACCAGATTTCCGCCATCCAGCCAGGCATCGCCCCGCGCTTCTCACACGCCGTGTTCACCCCCGATTGGCTGAACGTCACGGACCCGAAAGACTGGGTCGAGCACCTTGCCGAGGATGGAAGGCGACGTGGGGTCGTTTTCGAAATAGCCCAAGTGCGAGGTCTGCGACCGGTCGAGCACGGCGTGGAGATCGTCACCGGCGATCGTGCGGAAACCTTCGACAAGGCCGTCATCGCCGCCGGTGTCCATTCGCGGGGGCTACTCGCTCCGCTCGGCCTCGACCTGCCGCTGGAGACCGAGCGCGGCTACAACACGACCCTTCCGCCAGGCGCCTTCGATCTACGCACGCATCTGACCTTCGCCGACCACGGCTTCGTCGTCACACGTGTCGGCGCCGGGGTGCGCGTCGGGGGCGCGGTCGAACTGGGGGGCCTGCATCTGCCGCCGAACATGAAGCGGGCCGACGCGCTCCTGCGAAAGGCTGCGACGTTCCTGCCGGGGCTGAAAACGATGGACGGCGCGCGATGGATGGGATTTCGGCCCTCGATGCCGGACAGCCTGCCGGTGATCGGGCTGTTCCCCGGCGCCTCTGATATCATCCTCGCTTTCGGCCACGGACATCTCGGCTTGACGCAGTCGGCCGGAACGGCCGAACTGGTCGCCGGGCTGGTGAGCGGGCACCGGCCGCCGATCGGCATCGCGCCCTACCGGGCCGAACGCTTCCTGCGGGGATCAGCTTGACCAACCACACCTTCACCTGCCTCGACGGCCATACCTGCGGCAATCCGGTCCGTCTCGTCACCGGCGGCGCGCCGCACTTGCATGGCGCCAACATGATCGAAAAGCGCGCCCATTTCCTCGCCGAGTTCGACTGGATCCGCACTGGGCTGATGTTCGAGCCGCGCGGCCACGACATGATGTCCGGCGCGATTCTCTATCCGCCAACGCGCGACGATTGTGACGTCGCGGTGCTGTTCATCGAAACGTCCGGCTGCCTGCCCATGTGCGGACATGGCACGATCGGCACGGTGACGATGGCGCTGGAAAACGGGCTGGTGACGCCGCGGGAGTCCGGACGACTGCGCCTCGACACGCCAGCCGGACCGGTCACCGTCGATTATCGCCGGGAGGGAAGGTTCATCGAGGAGGTGCGCCTCACCAACGTGCCGGCTTTCCTGCATTCAGAGCAATTGCTCGCCCCGGTGCAGGGTCTCGGAGAGATTATCGTCGACGTCGCCTACGGCGGCAATTTCTACGCGATCGTGGAGCCGCAGCCGGCTTTTCGCGACATGGGCGACTTCAGCGCTGGCGAACTGATCGCCTTCAGTCCCCGGCTTCGCGCCGCGCTGAACGATCGATATGCGTTCGTCCACCCGGAACATCCGGAGATCCGAGGATTGAGCCACATTCTCTGGACCGGCGCGGCGCGCGATCCGAAGGCAAGCGCTCGCAATGCCGTCTTCTATGGCGACAAGGCCATCGACCGTTCGCCCTGCGGCACCGGCACCTCCGCCCGAATGGCGCAGTTGGCCGCCAGGGGCCGTCTTTCGGAGGGCGACGAATTCGTCCATGAGAGCATCATCGGCAGCCTTTTCAGAGGCCGCGTGGAGGCGATCACCGAAGTGGCCGGACAGCCGGCGATCATCCCGTCCGTCAGCGGGTGGGCGCGCCAGACCGGCTTCAACACGATCTTCATCGACGATCGCGACCCCTACGCCCACGGCTTCACGGTCAGCTGAGCGCCAGCGGCGCAAATGCCGTCGCGCGGGCCGGGTGGAATCTGACGCGCAGGTTCTCGCGACGGCGTCGGAGTCAGCCGACAAGGGCGCGGGTGATGGGAGTGTCGGAGCTTTTCAGGTCTTTCAGAACGGAGAAATGGTCGTGCTGGCCGTCGACGACGAGCTCCGTCCGCACGTCCAGCCCTGCCCAGATCAGCGCCAGCAGCCTGGCCTGCCTGACGAACTCCGGGCGCTCGCCGCCGCCCACCCAGGCGGTGAGGTCGGCGCCAGGAACAGGCCGAAGCAGCGCCGGGCTCTCGCGACGCGCCTCCTCCTCGTCGAGGCGCAGCTTCTCGTTCATCGCCGTCCGCATCAGCGGCCGCAGATCATGCAGACCGCTGATCGAAAGCGTGCGCTCGACCCGGTCCAGTACCGTCTTCTTCAGAGGCGTGTCCTCGCAGACCATCCGGCTGACCAGATGCCCTCCTGCGGAATGGCCTGAAAGACGGATCGGGCCGTGGACGAGGTCCGCGGCCCGGCTGATCGCGCGGCCGATCTGCGCCGTGATCTGGGCGATCCGATGGTCCGGCGCCAACGTATATTGCGGTAGACACACGACCCAACCCCGTGCCCGCGCGCCCTCGGCGAAGTGCGTCCAGAACGATTTATCGAGGCGGATGAAGTAGCCGCCATGGACGAAGACGGCGAGCCCTTCCGGCGGACCGTCCGGCCAAACGAGGTCGAAGCGCTCGCGCGGATGGTCGCCATAGACGTGCTCCTCCACCCGCACGCCACTGGCCCGATAGGCTGCCGCGTCGGCGGCCCAGCGGCCGGGAAGCGCCTCCGCATTAGGCACATGGGTCATGTTGGCGAACGCGTCGTCCCAATCGATTGTGGGCCTACCGGTAATGCCTCCGGCGGGGCCGACCTCGCCTCCCTCAACCATTCGAAGCAGCCAGATGGGCGGTGGCCTCGATCTCGATCATCGCCTCGTCCTCGATCAGTTCCTTGACGACGACCACCGACATGGCCGGAAAGTGCCTGCCGAAGACGCGCCGATAGGCGGCGCCGACTTCCTTCTGGCGTGCCAGATACTCCTTCTTGTCGGTGATGAACCAGGTCAGGCGGGCGATGTCGGAGATTTCACCGCCAGCCGCCGTGACGATATCGGCGATGTTGCGCAGGGTCTGTTCCATCTGGCCGACAAAATCGTGATGCTCGAATGTCTGGTCCTTGTTCCAGCCGATCTGACCGCCAATGTGCAACGTGCCGTCCGGCGCCCGCATCCCGTTCGCGTAGCCTTTGGCCGGCGCCCAGCCGTCGGGCTGAATTGTCTCAATCGTCATGTGACTGTTCCCTCATCTGCCGCCTTGTGGTCCGGCGCTTGGCGTGCCGCTGGTGAAGCTCGACCATCAGACGCCTACATATTTTTCGGTGATTTCGGGGCTTAGCTCGTCCATCGTCCCGTGCCAGACGCTGCGGCCCCGCTCCAGGATCAGGGCGCTGTCGCAGACGGTGCGAAGCTCCCTGATCGACTTGTCGATGACGAGGATCGCCATACCCGTCCGTGATTTCAGACTGTCGACGGCCGCCCAGATCTCCTGGCGGATGATCGGCGCGAGACCTTCGGTCGCCTCATCGAGGATCAGCAGGCGCGGATTGGTCATCAGGGCGCGGCCGATGGCGACCATCTGCTGCTCGCCGCCGGAGAGCGAGGCCGCACGCTGGTTCCTGCGCTCGCCAAGCCGCGGGAAGAGCTCGACCACCTTGTCGAAGGTCCACTCTCCCGGCCGCGCGGCAGCGATCAGGTTCTCCAAGACGGTCAGACTGGAGAAGCAGCGCCTTCCCTCGGGCACCAGTCCGATCCCGAGCCGGGCCGCCTGATGGCTTGCGAGGCGGCCAAGGTCGACGCCGTCGAAGAGGATCGATCCGCGCGCGGGCATCATCCGGCAGATGCACTTGACCGTGGTGCTCTTGCCCATGCCGTTGCGGCCCATCAGAGCCACGACCTCGCCCTCGTCGATCGTCAGGCTGACACCGAACAGGGCCTGACTCGATCCGTAGGACGCCGCGATGTCCGAAAGCGTCAGGAGGGTCATGCTTCCTCCCCCAGATAGGCTTCGCGGACCTCGCTATTGTTGCGGATTTCCTCGACCGAACCGGTCGCTATGACCCGGCCATAGACGAGAACGCTGATCCGGTCGGCCAGTGCGAAGACCGCATCCATGTCGTGTTCGACGAGCAGGATCGGCGCTTCGTGGCGAAGCTCGTCCAGAAAGCGGGTCAGCCGCAGCGAGCCTTCCGAGCCGAGGCCCGCCATCGGCTCGTCCATGACGAACACCTTCGGGCTCAGCGTCAGGGCGACCGCGACCTCGAGCTGCCGGCGCTGGCCGTGGCTGAGTTCGGCCGTCCGCCTGTTCAACGAGTCCTGCAGGCCGACCCGCCGGAGCGCCTCTTCCGCGATCTCCCGCAACCGCGCATCCTTCAACGCCGGGCGGAAGAACCGCCAGGGCCGGCCGGACAGGCCAAGGGCGCCGAGGACGGCATTCTGCAGCACGGTGTCCTCCATGGCGAGGGCGGACACCTGGAAGGTCCTGCCGAGGCCGGCGCGAGCCCGGTCGCGTGTGCTGTCACGGGTGATGTCACGCCCCATGAATTCGACCCGGCCCGATGTCGGCCGGATCGTCCCGCAAATCTGCCCGATGAGGGTCGATTTGCCGGCGCCGTTCGGGCCGATGATCGCGTGGA
Organism: uncultured Alphaproteobacteria bacterium; assembly: GCA_963773525.1. GTDB lineage: Bacteria > Pseudomonadota > Alphaproteobacteria > Rhizobiales > Rhizobiaceae > Notoacmeibacter. The sequence continues at coordinate 146,822 of CAVZBM010000005.1, forward strand.
TTTCGCCGGCGTGCAGGTCGATCGAAACGTCGTCGCTGGCCTTCAGCGCGCCGAAATTCTTGCTGAGGTCATGGGTGGCGAGGATGGCGTCAGACATGAGTGCGCTCCCGCCCGGACAGGATGCCGATCAGCCCGCCCCGCCCGAACAGGACGATCAGGAGAAGAAGCAGACCGAGATAAACGTGCCAGTAGTCGCTCAGCCCGCCGAGGAAGTGCTCGAGCGCGACGAAGACGAGCGCACCGGCGACCGGCCCGAACAGCCGGCCGACACCGCCGATGATGACGAAGACCATGATCTCGCCGCTCAGTTGCCAGCTGAACATGGTCGGGCTGACGAAGCGGTTGAGATCGGCGAACAAAGCGCCGGCAAGGCCGGTGATCGCCCCGGAGATGATAAAGGCGACGAGCTTGAGGCGCGTCGCGTTCAGTCCAACCGTCTCGACCCGCTGCGGCACCTGCCGGGCGGCGTTCAGCGCCAGGCCGAAGGGCGATCTGGCGAGCCGCGAGGCGAAAAGCAGGCTCGCGGCCAGAAGGGCCGAGGCAGATGCCGTAATACTGGATCGGATCGAGCGTGTTCAGGCCCGGAAAGCCGTTCCGGACGTAGATGGAAAGGCCGTCCTCGCCGCCATAGGCCGACCAGCTGATCGAGAAGAAGAAGAACATCTGGCCGAAGGCCAGCGTGATCATGATGAAATAGACGCCGGAGGTGCGCAGCGACAGGACTCCGATGATCAGCGCGGCGAGCGCGGCGACCAGGATTGCCACGAGCCAGATCACCGGCATCGATTTCGTGCCTTGGACGAGCAGCGGCCATTCGGCGATCGGCGTGTAGCTTTGTGCGTGATAGGCGAGGATGCCCATCGCATATCCGCCGAGGCCGAAGAAGACGGCGTGGCCGAGGCTGACGAGGCCGCCCAACCCAAGTGCGATATTGAGACCGACCGCGGCGAGCGCGAAGATCACCGCCCGCGTCATCAGGGTGATGGTGAAGGGCTCGCCCGAGAACCAGGCCCAGGCGGGAACCGCGACAAGGATCGCCAGCAGGAGGGCGTTGAGATAGCGCTCCCGGATCACAGGCGCGCTCCGAACAGGCCCGTCGGCCGCCAGACCAGCACGGCGCCCATCAGGATATAGATGCTCATTGAGGCGATCGAGGAGCCAACATTCGCCGCCGTGGAGACGTCAGTGACGAGGCCGAGGAGCTTCGGCAGGAATATCCCGCCGAGCGTGTCCGTCAGGCCGACGAGGATGCTGCCGACCAGCGCGCCCTTGATGGAGCCGATGCCGCCAATGACGATGACGACGAAGGCGAGGATCAGGACCGGCTCGCCCATGCCGACCTGGACCGACTGGATGGCCCCGACCAGCGCTCCGGCCAGCCCGGCCAGTGCGGCGCCCAGCGCGAAGACGAGGGTGTAGAGCCTGGAGATGTCGACGCCGAGCGCCGCGATCATCTCGCGATCGTTTTCGCCCGCACGGATCTGGATGCCGATACGGGTCTTCGCAATCATCAGTCCCAGGCCGATGGCAACGAGCAGGCCCGCAACGATGAGGGCGATCCGGTAGAGCGGGTACTGGATGCCGCCCGGCAGCGAAATCGGGCCGGAGAGATAGTCGGGAATGTTCAGATAGAGCGGAAACGAGCCGAAAACCCAACGCGTGCCTTCGGAAAAGACGAGGATCAGTGCGAATGTCGCGAGGACCTGATCCAGATGGTCCTTGTCATAGAGGCGCCGGATGACGAGCAGTTCGACGAGGGCGCCGGCGATCGCCGCCGCCGCAAGCGCCGCCAACAGTGCCAGCAGGAACGATCCCGAGGCGGCCGCGACCGCTGCCGCCGCGAAGGCGCCGATCATGTAAAGCGATCCATGGGCAAGATTGATCAGGCCCATCACCCCGAAGATGAGGGTGAGACCGGCCGCCATCAGGAACAGCATGATCCCGAACTGGAGCCCGTTCAGAACCTGTTCGGCGAATAGGACGAATGACATGGATCTTGCTCTGGATCGGCCGGGCCCGAACCGCTTGTCCGGGCCCGGCCAGCTCAATTACATCTTGCACTCGGACGCATAGGCATCCGCATGGTTCTCGAGCGCCGGCTCCAGGACCTTGTTCGTGTAGACATCACCTTCCTTGACGACCTCGCGGGCGTAGATCGTCTGGATCGGATGGTGGTTGTTGTTGAACTTGAAGTCGCCGCGCGTGCTCTTGAAATCCGCCGCCATCAGGGCCTCGCGGAAGGCATCGGCGTCGCTGACATCGGCCTTGTCGAGAGCCGAGATCAGCAGGTTCGCCGTGTCGAAGCCCTGGCTGGCATAGAGAGAGGGCAGCCGGCCATATTCCTTCTGAAAGCTGTCGACGAAGGCCTTGTTCGTCTCGTTGTCGAGATCCTTGCTCCACTGCGACGTGTTGACGACGCCCAGCGCCGCATCGCCCACGGCCTGAAGAATCGCCTGATCGAAGGAGAAGGCCGGGCCGATAAGCGGGATATCGACGCCGGAATCCTTGTACTGCTTCAGGAACGCGATGCCCATGCCGCCGGGCAGGAAGAAGTAGACGCTGTCGGCGTCGGACGCCCGGATCTGTGCGATCTCCGCCGCGTAGTCGGTCTGGCCGAGCTTGGTGTAGAGCTCTCCGGCGAGGTCGCCCTCGAAGAAGCGCTTGTAACCCGTCAGTGCATCCTTGCCGGCCGGGTAGTTCGGAGCGAGGATGAAGCTCTTCTCGTAGCCGGCCTTGTTGGCGTATGCGCCCGCGGCTTCGTGAAGGTTGTCGTTCTGCCACGCCACGTTGAAGTAGTTCGGAATGCAGCCCGCGCCGGCAAGTTCCGATGGGCCGGCGTTCGGCGAGAGGTAAAACTTGCCCTGCGCCGTCACCGATGGAACCACCGCCATGGCGAGGTTCGACCAGATGATGCCGGTCAGCACATCCACCTTTTCGGATTGCACCATCTTGTCGGCCAGCTGAACGGCGACATCCGGCTTGCGCTGGTCGTCCTCGATGACGACGTCGATGTCGTCACGACCGGACTGCTTGAGCGCCAGCATGAAGCCGTCGCGGACATCGATGCCAAGGCTGGCGCCGCCGCCGGACAAGGTCGTGATCATGCCGACCTTGGTTTCGGCGAAAGCACTTCCCGAAGCCATGGAGAGCGCTGCAGCGACCGCCGTGGACATTGCTAAGAGTTTGAGTTGCATGGAAACCTCCCTTTTCCTTCTTGAGACGGATCAAGACGCCTTCGGATGCGGCGTCGTTGTTGTTGTCTGCCCGATCCCGTCAATATCGAGCAATTTCGTGTTTTCCCTCATCATTCCTTCCTCCCACAAAACGCAGCGCTTTGAAACTCAAGCGTTCTTGAGCCTGAAGCGCTGGATCTTGCCGCTCTGCGTCTTCGGCAGTTCGTCGGTGAAGACGATGCTGCGCGGGTATTTGTAAGGGGCGATGGCCCTCTTGACGTGGTCCTGCAGCCGCTTGACCTCGGCCTCGTCGCGCGCAACTTCCGGTTTCAGCACGACATGCGCCTGCACGATCGCCCCGCGCTCGTCGTCAGGCACACCGATCACCGCGCATTCGACGATGTCCGGATGCGACAGGAGCGCCGCTTCGACCTCCGGTCCGGCAATGTTGTAGCCCGACGAGATGATGATGTCGTCGTTGCGGGCGGCGAAGTGGAAATATCCATCCTCGTCTCTCACGAAAGTGTCGCCGGAGATGTTCCAGCCGTCGCGAACGTAGTCGGACTGGCGCTCATCCTTGAGGTAGCGGCAACCGGTCGGCCCGCGCACAGCGAGCCGCCCCATCTGCCCATCCGGCACCTCTTCGCCATCGTCCCCAATCACCTTGGCTTCGTAGCCGGTGACGGGCTTGCCGGTGCAGCCGGGCTTGTGATCGCCGAACCGGTTACTGATGAAGATGTGCAGCAGCTCCGTCGCACCGATGCCGTCGAGGATCGGCTTTCCGGTCTTGGCGATCCACTCTTCGTAGACCGGCGGCGGCAGCGTCTCGCCCGCCGATACGGCGGCGCGTAGCGAGGAGAGGTCGGCGCCTTCCTTCATGGCCCGCAGCATGGCCCGATAGGCCGTCGGCGCCGTGAAGCAGACGGTTGCGCGGTACTTCTCGATGATCTCCACCAGATTGGGCGGGCTGGCATTCTCCAGAAGCGTCGCCGTCGCCCCGAACCGCAGCGGAAAGACGGCAAGTCCGCCCAGACCGAAGGTGAAAGCGAGAGGCGGCGAGCCGACGAAGACGTCCTCCGGCGTCACATCCAGCACCTCCTTCGCATAGCCGTCGGCGATGATCAGGAGGTCGCGATGGAAGTGCATCGTTGCCTTGGGCTCGCCGGTCGAGCCGGAGGTGAAGCCAAGCAATGCCACATCGTCGCTGGAGGTCTGAACGGCGGAGAAATGCACCGATTTCTCGAGTGCTAGGCGGTCGAGTTCGGCATCATGGTTGGAGGTGCCGTCGAAGCCGATCACCCGCTTCAGACGGCCGGTGAAGGATTTCGCCGCCTCCATCTCCTCCAGAAGACGCGTGTCGCAGAGCGCCAGTCCGATCTCGGCCTTGTCGACATATTTGGCAAGCTCGGCGGCTCGCAGCATGGGCATGGTGTTGACGACGACGGCGCCCGCCTTGGTCGCCGCGAGCCAGCACGCCACCATGGCCGGATTGTTGCTGGAGCGGATCAGGACCCGGTTCCCCGGCTGCACGCCAAGATCGTCGACCATGACGTTGGCGAGCTGGTTGGTCCAGTCCGCCAGTTGCTTGTAGGTCCGCTGCCGACCGTTCCCGATGAGCGCGACGTGATCTCCGAACCCTTTCTCGACCATGCCGTCGGTGAGTTCGTGGCCGACGTTCAACCGGTCCGGATAGTCGAAACCGTCGAGCAGGAAATCGGGCCACTGATCGTCCGGCGGCAGATTGTCCCGGGCGAAGGTATCGGTGTGGGCTGAAGGAAGCATCACGGAGTTTCCCCCTGCATGGCGCCGAGCGCCTGGCGCGCAATGATCACTTTTTGGACGTCGGAGGCGCCTTCGTAAATGCGGAGCGCCCGTATCTCGCGATAGAGGCTCTCGACGATGTGCCCGCTGCGGACGCCATCGCCGCCATGCAACTGAACCGCCTTGTCGATCACCTGCTGGGCGTGATCGGTGGCGAAAAGCTTCGCCATCGCCGCTTCGCGCGTCACACGGGGGGCGCCGCTGTCCTTGGTCCAGGCGGCGCGGTAGACGAGCAGCGCCGAGGCATCGATGTCGACCGCCATTTCGGCGATGTGGCCCTGCACAAGTTGCAGGTCGAAAAGCGGCGCGCCCTGCACCTGCTTCAACGTGACGCGGGCCAGAGCCTCGTCGAGGGCGCGGCGTGCGAAACCCAGCGCCGCCGCGGCGACGGTCGAGCGGAAGACATCGAGGACCGACATGGCGATCCGGAATCCCTGCCCCGGGCGAGCCGACCATTGCCGAGGCCGGGACGCGGCAGTCGGTGAAATCGAGCGTTGCCAACGGATGGGGCGCGATCGTCTCCAGACGCTCGGCGATAGCGAGGCCGTCGCATTGGGCCGGGACGACGAAGGCGGACAGTCCCTTCGCGCCCGGCGCCTCGCCGGTGCGGGCGAAGACGGTGTACACATCCGCGATGCCGCCATTGGAGATCCACGTCTTGCGGCCGTTCAGCACGAACTGATCACCGTCGCGTTCCGCCGTCATGGCCAGATTGGCGACGTCGGAGCCTGACTGCGGCTCGGTCAGCGCGAAAGCGGAGATGGCCTGGCCGTTGCGCGTCTTCGGCAGCCACTCGGCCTTCTGCGCATCCGTTCCGAATAGCGAGATCGCCCCCGTGCCAAGCCCCTGCATGGCGAAGGCGAAATCGGCGAGCCCGTCGTGGCGGGCGAGGATCTCGCGGATCAGGCACAGGTTCCGAACGTCGAGGTCTCCCTGTTGCGAACCGGTGTGCTTCAGAAAGCCTGCCTCGCCGAGGCGCGCCACCAGATCGCGGCACGCTTGATCGGTGTCCGAATGGTCGATCGACGACAGCGAAGACGCGGCCCAGCGCTCGACTTCGCCCGCGAGAGCGCGGTGGCGGTCCTCGAAGAAAGGCCAATCTCGATAGGTGATGTCCGCCATCAGTCGCCTCCGAAGACCGGCTTCTGCTTGGCCACGAAGGCCTCGTAGGCTCTCCGGAAATCATTGCCCTGCATGCAGATCGCCTGTGCCTGGGCCTCCGCCTCGATCGCCTGATCGAGCGACATCGACCATTCCTGGTTGAGCATCGTCTTGGTCATGGAATTGGCGAAGGTCGGGCCGGCGGTGATGCGCTGGGCAAGGTTCAGCGCCGTCGCCTCGAGCTCATCGCTCGACGCGAGCGCATTGAAGAACCCCCATCGGTGCCCTTCCTCGCCACTCATGGAGCGGCCGAGATAAAGCAATTCGTTGGCGCGCCCCTGACCGATGATGCGAGGCAGGATGGCGCAGGCGCCCATGTCGCAACCGGCGAGGCCGACGCGGTTGAAGAGGAAGGCGACCTTGGTGTCCGGTGTTCCGACGCGCAGGTCGGAGGCCATCGCGACGATGGCGCCGGCGCCGGCGCACACGCCCTCCACGGCGGCGATGATCGGCTTGCCGCAATGGATCATCGCCTTGACCAGATCGCCCGTCATTCGGGTGAAGGCTAGCAGCTCCTTCATGGTCATCTTCGTCAGAGGGCCAATGATGTCGTGGACATCGCCGCCCGAGGAGAAATTGCCGCCATTGGAGAGGAAGACGACGGCGTGGATATCGTCGGAGTAGACGAGGTCGCGGAACCAGTCGCGCAATTCGGCATAGCTGTCGAAGGTCAGCGGGTTCTTGCGCTCCGGCCGGGCCAGCGAAATCCTGGCGACCGGACCGTCGATCACGCAGTTGAAATGTTTTGGTTCCTTCATCATGACCGTCCGTCCCCGATCTCTTCGAGATGTCCGTTGATATCTTCCAGCATCGCGCCGAAGGCGTTCAGATTGCCGCTGCCAAGCCCCGACAGCAGGTCGGCGATCCAGGCCTCGTGGGCAGCCGCCTGGGCCGCGAAGGCCGCCTGCCCGGCGACCGTCAGCTTGATCTTCAATGCCCGCCGATCCTTCGGAACCGGGCGGCGCTGGACGAAACCGTCCTCCACCAGGCGTTCGACAATGCCCGTGACGTTGCCGTTCGAGACCCGCAGCAGGCCCGAGATCTCCGACATTTTAAGCCCTTCGGGATGGCGGTTCAGGGCCGACATCACGTCGAAACGCGGCAGGGTGGACCCGAACTCGTCCCTCAACCGACGCCGCAGCGCGCTTTCGATGAAGGAATTCACCTTCAGAAGCTTCAGCCAGACGCGAAGGCTCTGCTTGGAGATCGGCTCGATCTTCTGCTCCGCGGCGACCGTCATATCTCGCCCCCCGAGAGGCTGAGGCAGTGACCGTTGACCGAGTTGGCGGCATCGCTGGCAAGCCACAGCGCCGCCTGCGCGATCTCGTCGGGCTGGATGAACCGATCCTGCGGATTGTTGGATCGCAGGGACCGGGCCGCCTGCTCGGCATCCATGCCGGTCTTGCCGACGATCGTATCGATCGACCGCTGCAGGAGCGGCGTCTCGACGAAGCCGGGACAAATCGCATTGACGGTCACCCCCGTCTTCGCCAGTTCGAGGGCAAGCGCCCGCGTCAGGCCGACAACGCCATGCTTGGCAGCGCAGTAGGCCGAAACGTAAGGGTAGCCCTTGAGGCCCGCCGTCGAGGCGATGGCGATCAGCCTGCCCCAGCCGCCGGAGGACATGTCCGGCAAGGCCGCCTGCCACGTATTGAAGACGCCCGTCAGATTGACCGCCAGCATCGCATCTAAGGTCGCCGCGGTCATCTTCGAGAACGGCGCGCTTTCGGCGGCGCCGGCATTGGCGACGACGATGCTGATCGGCCCCGCATCCTCCCGCGCCCGATCGAAGGCCGAGCGAACCGCGTCACCGTCGGTCACATCACACAGCTGATAGGGCAGGCCTTGCGCCTTCAGGCTCTCCTCGGTCCGGCCGAGGATGGTGACACTCGCGCCGGCCTCCGCAAAGGCATGGGCCGTGGCGGCCCCGACCCCGGAGCCGCCGCCCGTCACCACGACGTGTTTGGCTGCGGTGCTCATACCGTGTCCGTCATTTCGGCCTCACGATCCGCCAGCCGCCAAAGCTGGTCTCGGCCCGCCAGATAGGGAAGCGGCCAGTCCTGCGCCTGTCGATCGCCGATCCTGGCCGCTTCGTGAAGGGTCCAGTAGGGATCGGCGAGGTGCGGCCGCCCGACGGCGACCAGGTCGGCGCGGCCGGCCATCAGGATCGAATTGGCGTGGTCCGCCTCGTAGATATTGCCGACCGCCATGGTCGTCAGGCCCGCCTCGTTCCGGATCCGGTCGGAGAACGGCGTCTGGAACATGCGGCCATAGACCGGCCTGTGCCTCGGCGCTGGTCTGGCCGGCGGATACGTCGATCAGGTCGGATCCGGCCTCGGCGAACATCTTTGCGATCTCGACCGCGGCGTCGGGGGTGATGCCGTCCTCGCCGACCCAGTCATGAGCCGAGATGCGCACCGACATCGGCTTGTCGTCGGGCCATACCGCACGCATCGCCCGGAAGACATCGAGCGGCCAGCGCATGCGGTTCTGGAGGCTGCCGCCGAACTCGTCCTCGCGGGTATTGGAGACCGGCGAGATGAAGGACGACAGCAAATAGCCGTGGGCGGCGTGCAACTCGATCATGTCGAAACCCGCCCGGCCGGCCATCTCGGCCGAGGCGACGAACTGATCCCGGATCTCGTCCATCTCGGCCCTGGTGATCTCGCGCGGCTTCGGATGGCTTTCCGACCAGGGGATGGGTGACGCGGCGACTGTTTCCCAATTGTCGGTCTCCAGCGGCTGGTCCATCCCCTCCCAGCCAATATTGGTCGATCCCTTTCGCCCGGAATGGCCGATCTGGCAGCAGATCTTCGCCTCCGTCTCGGCGTGGACAAATTCGGTCAGCCGGCGCCATGCCGCTTCATGCTCCGGCGCGTAGAGGCCGGGACATCCGGGCGTGATCCGGCCTTCGGGACTGACGCAGGTCATCTCGACATAGACCAGTCCCGCACCGCCCTTGGCGCGTTCGCCATAGTGGATCAGGTGCCAATCGGTCGGGCAGCCGTCGACCGCCTTGTACTGGGCCATCGGAGACACGACGATCCGGTTCTTCAGATGCATGTCGCGCAGCCTGAACGGCGTGAACATCGGCGTCCGCGTCGGCCGATTGGAGGGCACGCCTGCCTGGTCCATGAACCAGCGCTCGGCCAATTCCAGCCACTCCGGATCGCGCAGGCGCAGATTTTCGTGGCTGATCCGCTGCGAGCGGGTCAGCATCGAATAGTTGAGCTGGACCGGGTCGAGGTGCAGGTAGCGCTCGACGTTCTCGAACCATTCCAGTGAGTTGCGCGCCGCCGACTGGAGCCGCAGAACCTCCAACCGCCGCTCGTCCTCATATTTGGCGAAGGCGGAAGCCATATCCGGCTCCGTGTGCAGGTACTCGGCCAGCGCGATCGCCGATTCGAACGCCAGCTTGGTGCCCGATCCGATCGAGAAGTGGGCCGTCGCGGCCGCATCGCCCAAAAGCACGACGTTCTGGTGGCTCCACTTCTGGCAAAGGACACGCGGGAAGCGGATCCAGGCCGAGCCGCGAATGTGGCGGGCATTGCTCATCAGTCGATGTCCGCCGAGGTGATCCTTGAAGATCTCCTCGCAGATCTCGATGCTCTCCTGCTGGCTCATCCTGCCGAAGCCGAAGGCGTCGAAGGTCTCCTGCGAACATTCGACGATGAAGGTCGCCGTATCCTCATCGAACTGGTAGGCGTGCGCCCAGACCCAACCGTGCTCGGTCTCCTCGAAGATGAAGGTGAAGGCCTCGGCGAAGGTCTGGTGCGTGCCGAGCCAGACGAACTGGCAGAGCCGCTCGTCGACGTCGGGCTTGAAGGTGTCGGCATAGAGCGCGCGGGTCTTCGAATTCAGCCCGTCGCTGGCGACCACCAGATCAAAGTCGTGCCTGTAGTCCTCGGCGCTCTCGATTTCTGTCTCGAACCGGAGCTCGATGTCCAGATCACGGGCGCGCTGCTGCAGCAGAACAAGGAGTTGCTTGCGACCGATGCCGCAGAAACCGTGCCCGGTCGAGACCAGTCGCTCGCCCTTGAAATGCAGCGCGATGTCGTCCCAGTAGGCGAAGTGCTCGCCGATCGCCCCGGCGCTGACAGGGTCGTTGTCCGCGAGATTCTGGAGGGTCTCGTCCGAAAGCACCACGCCCCAGCCGAAGGTGTCGTCCGCCTTGTTGCGTTCGATGACAACGATCTCATGGGAGGGGTCGCGCAATTTCATCGAAATCGCGAAATACAGGCCTGCCGGCCCACCTCCCAGACACGCAACCTTCATCGGCTCCTCCATGCGTCGCTGCGCGGAAGGGTGACACAGGGTCCGAGATATTTCAAGCCGAAAGCTTTAATCTTGAAATTTTGATCCTGTAACAATACCGCCCACGGAGGCCTGATCCGGAACGCCGGCCGCCGTCTTCAAATCGTTGCCGCATTGGCGATAGGCATTGAAGATTCGCACGGATCAGGCATGTTCCATGCAGTGAGGAGCCGACCCATGCATGTTCGCAGCCTATCGCACAGCCAATGCAGCGACCTGCTCGCGGCAAACAGCGTCGGACGTCTCGCCTGTTCGGACTCCGGACGGCCGTATGTCGTGCCGATCTATTACGCCTATCTCGACCATTACGCCTACGCCTTCACCATGTCTGGCCGCAAGCTGACGATCATGCGGACCAATCCGCAGGTGGCCCTGCTCGTCGACAAGGCCGGTGCGGGACGCGGATGGAAGAGCGTTCTTGCCGAAGGCCGGTTCGAAGAGCTGACCGATGCGAGCGGTCTCGTCCATGAGCGCGACCGCGCCTGGACGCTTCTCAGCAAGCGGGCGAACTGGTGGGAGCCGGGGGCGTTCAAGCCCGACCCGTCCAATCCCTCCGACCACGCCGCCCACGCCTTCTTCCGTATCCACATCGACGAGATGTCCGGGCGCGAGGCCCTCGGCGGCGACGAGACCTCGCCCAGAAGCAGCCGCCGGCGTTGAGGTCGATCGTGGCCGTTTCTCCTTTCCGGCTGCCGAATTGATCCTGACCTCCGCGCCTTCTCTTGTCACAGATCAAGGTGCGGCCGCAGCAGGCGGATATCCATAGCACCCGAACGCATGGCAGCGCGCCGACGACAGTTCAGATGTAGCCTCACCGTGCAGTTCTCGGACGCCGGATCAAAGTGCTATGGCGGACGTGTCCATGACGACGCCGGGTGCGTCCGTCGAAATGCGCTGCGAGGATTCGATGTTCGAAACGCGTCTCAGGCAGCTTCTCGTCGCGGTGGTGGCAGTCGGGCTGACCGGCGGCCTCCTCGCCAGCGTGGGCTGGCTGTCCCTGCCGGCCGGCGTCTCACCCGGTGTGCTCTGGACGGCCGCGACGCTGCCGGTGATCCTCGTGCTCCTCGTCTCCATCCTGCGGGACTTCCTGATCGGCCGTGTCGGAGTCGACGCCATCGCTCTGGTGTCGATGTCGGCCGCGCTCCTGCTCGATCAGCCGCTCGCCGGCGCAGTGGTCGCACTGATGTATTCCGGCGGCGTTCTTCTGGAGGACTTTGCGAGGGCCCGTGCCCAGCACGATCTCCGGGCACTGGAGGACCGGTCTCCCCGTTTTGCCCATCGCCAGACGGACGGCCGGATCGATACGGTTCCCGTTGGCGATGTTCGTATCGACGACCGGCTGCTGGTCGGCGCCGGCGAACTGGTGCCGGTGGACGGGACGCTCGTCGATAGCGAAGCCCGGCTCGACGAATCCGCCGTCACCGGCGAGCCCCTGCCGGTCCCCCGTGTTGCGGACGAACTTCTCCGCAGCGGCACCGTCAATGCGGGCGAAGCCTTCAACATGCGCGCAACGGCGGAAGCGAGCCAGAGCACTTACGCCGGCATCCTGCGGCTCGTCGCCGCCGCGCAGACGGCCCGGGCGCCGTTCATGCGCCTGGCGGACCGGTTCGCCCTTGTTCTGCTGCCGGTGACGCTGGTCGTCGCAGTCGGGGCGTGGCTCTTCTCCGGCGATCCCTCGCGAGGACTTGCCGTACTGGTTGTCGCGACACCCTGTCCGCTGATCCTCGCCGCTCCGGTGGCCTTCATCGGCGGTATATCGCGGGCGGCCCGGCGGGGCGTCCTGATGAAAGGCAGCCCAGCGCTCGAAGCGCTGGCGAAGGTGAGGACGGCGGTCTTCGACAAGACCGGCACGCTCACCGTCGGCGGCGCCGAACTGCTCCGGATCGACCTGGCCCCCGAAGGCACGGAGGACGAAGCCATCGCCCTCGCCGCATCGCTGGAACAGGCATCCAACCATGTCGTCGCCGCCGCCCTCGTGGAGGAAAGCCGACGCCGGAACCTGCCGCTGATCATTCCTGAACGGGTACAGGAGGCGCGTGGCGCCGGCCTCTCAGGACAGATCCGCGGCCGGCACGTGCGGGTCGGGTCGCGGGCCTATATCCTCGGCCAAACCAGACCGCCGCCATGGGCCGCATTCGGCGAGGCCGACAAGGCGGTTCTGAACGTCCATCTGGAGGTCGACGGAGGCCTGATCGCCGTCTTCACCTTCGGCGACACGCCCCGTCCCGATGCGCGCGAGACGATCGACCGGATGCGTAGCGTAGGCGTCGGCCGCTTCGTGCTGCTGACGGGCGACGATGACGAGGCGGCGCGGCGACTATCGGAGGTGCTGCCCTTCGACCGGGTGGTCGCGCACGCCACGCCCCAGTCCAAGGTCGACATTGTCGGCGAGGAACTCCTGACGCAGCCGACGATGATGATCGGCGACGGCATCAATGACGCACCCGCGCTGGCGACCGCGACGGTCGGCGTCGCAATGGGAGCGCGGGGCGCCACCGCCTCGTCGGAAGCGGCCGATGTCCTGATCCTGCCGGACCGGCTCGCGCCGATCGCGGACGCGCTCGCCATTGCCCGCCGATCACGCCGGATAGCGAGCCAAAGCATCGTCGCCGGGCTCGGCCTATCCGGTCTTGCCATGGCGTTCGCATTCGCCGGTTATATCGATCCGGTGGAGGGTGCGCTGCTGCAGGAAGCGATCGACCTCGCCGTCATCTTGAACGCCCTGCGCGCATTGCGCGGCTGAAGCGGCCAGCGGAAACTGAACTGCCGTCGTGCCTGCAGGCGCTGTTGGCAGCGTCATGAACCAGCCGCGCCAGCGCACATCTCGGCCACTGCCGCCAAGAGGCGCGCAGGGTTCGCCGGCTTCGACAGCAGCCGCTGGTCGTGGACGTGGCGCGGCAGTTCCTTGACGCTATGGCCACTGAGGAAGGTGAACGGAATCTGCAGTTCGAGCAGCCGTTCGGCGACAGGTATGCTGGTTTCGCCGCGCAGTTCCAGATCGAGCAGGGCAGCATCGACCTGCTCCTTGTCGATGACGAGCAATGCCGCCTTGACGGTCGGACAAGGGCCGACGACGCGATGGCCCGCTTCGTGCAGGATCGATGAATAGTCATCGGCGATCAGCCACTCGTCCTCGACGATGAGAACCTTGGATTCCATTGGCTTCTCCTAGAGGGGGAAAGACATCTGCACCTTCAGGCCATCGGGATCGAAGGACGTTTCAACCTCTCCATCGAGGCGATACCCGATTTCGCCCTGCACGAGATCCAATCCGAAACCCTCGTGATCGGGCTTTTCGACCGTCGGTCCCCCGCACTCCTTCCACTCCAGCAGGAACCTTGCGTCCTTCACCTCCCACCGGACTTCAACGCGGCCTCCGGCCTTGCTCAGTGCGCCGTATTTGGCGGCATTGGTCGCCAGCTCGTGCACAATCATGCCCGCGGACAGGCCTTGCTGCGGTTTCAGATGAACGTCGGGCCCCGACAAATCAAAGCGGGCGGCGTCGAACGCTTCCGTCTCCTGCCGGATCAGTTCGGCCACCGAAGCATCTTTCCAGTTCGCCCGCGAAAGAAGGGCGTAGGCGCGCGCCATTGCATGCAACCGACCGTTCAGCGCATCGACGAAATCCCGTGGGGTCGGAGACTTTTCCAGACTGTGGTTGGCGATGCTGATCACCACCGCCAGCATGTTCTTGACGCGATGATTCAGCTCCGAGATCAGCACCTGCTGATGTTCTTCGGCCTGCGCGAGCGTCGTAATGTCGATCAGGGTCACGACCACACCCTCCGTTCGGCCGCCATCGTTGCGGTAGGGGATGATGCGCACGAGGTAGTGCTTGTCCTCGGCGTCGCGCTGAAGCTGGTGCTCGACCATCTGCCCGGACGCGAACACATCATCGATGTGCTCCTTCAGTTTCGGGTAGTCCAGCTTGCTCGTCAGGTCGGTCAGCGGTCGCCCGATGTCGGCGCTACGCAGATTGAAGAAGGTCGAGGCCGCGGGCGTGAAGTTCCGGATGACAAGGTTGCGATCGAGGAAGACAGTGGCGATCTGGCTGCTCTCGAACAGGTTCTTCAGGTCGCTGTTGGCGCGATCCAGTTCCTCGACCTTGCCGCTGAGTTCCGCATTGATCGTGTTGAGCTCTTCGTTGAGGGACTGCATCTCCTCCTTGGACGCTTCGAGTTCCTCATTGGTCGATTGCGCCTCTTCGTTGACCGAGACCAGCTCCTCGTTCGACGATTTGAGCTCCTCGAGCGCCGTTTCATACTCCTCGATCGTGGACTGCAGCCTCTCCCGCGTATCACGAATCTCGCGCTCCAGATCGGCTGTACCGTCCACGGCCGGATCACGCCGCTCGACCGCGTTTTCACTTCGCGTCGGCGCCATCGGTTCGAAAAGGACAAGGAAGAGAGGCTCGGTCGAGGGGCGATCCGCGAGTGGCTCGATGGTGACCCTGATCGGTTGCAGGCCGTCATCATCCTCATCGACGACCACATTATCCCGAACGACCGGCGCTCGTGCGGCGATGGCCTCGCGAAGCGCGGCACGCAGATCCAGACGAAGACCCTTTCTGGCCATCGTCAGGAGCTGTCGGCTCGGCGCTCCCTGCGGCTGCTCGATATACCGACCCGTTTTCGCGGAATAGTAGACGACGTCACCTTCGCCGTTCACCACGACATGCGCGGGTGAGAAGCGTTCCAGGACCTGCGCCTCGATCGCCTGGCGCAACGGATAGGCATCCGTGCGTCTGGCCGCACGCTGTCCGTCGATCGAGCGTTCCGATCGCCGGATCGCCGATCAGCAGCGATATTCTGGGCGTAGCCGCCAGACGCTCCCTTGCCTGGAAAATGCGGTTCTTCTTGTCGACGGTGGAGAAGAGATCGCCGTGCTGGCTGATGCTTTCGGAGGTGCCGAGGAACAGAAATCCCCCCGGCTTCAGCGCATAGTGGAACGTCGGCAGGACCCGGCTCTGGACGGTCGGTCCGAAATAGATGAGCAGGTTGCGGCACGATACCAGATCCATTCTCGAGAAGGGCGGGTCGCGGACGACGCTGTGCGGCGAGAATATGCACAATTCGCGGATCTCGTTGCTGATCACGAAGCTGCTGCCCTCGCTGCGAAAGAACCGCTCCCTGCGTTCCGTTGAAATCCCCTTGAGCAGTTGCTCCGGGTAGCGGCCGGCCCGCGCCACCGCCAGTGCCGGATCGTCGATGTCGGTCGCGAATATCTGCAAACGCGGCGGATTGGTCTGCCGGTCGAGTTGCTCGCGCATCAGGATGGCGATCGAGTAGACTTCCTCGCCCGTCGCACAGCCCGGAATCCATACCCGCACGGTATCACCGGCGTCCCGGCCTTCGAAGAGCCTCGGAATAACGAGCGATTCCAGCGCGGCGAAGGCCTCGGGATCGCGGAAGAAGTTGGTCACGTTGATGAGCAGGTCACGAAAGAGGCTTCCGACCTCGGAGGCCTGGCTATCCAGCAGCGTGATATAGGCGTCCAGGGACTCCACCTGCAGGACCTGCATGCGACGCTGAATGCGACGCATGAACGTTTTTGTCTTGTAGCCGGAGAAGTCGTGTCCGGTGTGAGCACGGAGGATGGCGTAGATCCTTTCCCGGGCATCCTCCAGTGCTGCTTCTTCTCGCTCTCCATCATCGGGATCGGCGAGGTGAGAGAGGGTGCCGAAGCTGCGCGCAAAGGCGACGATCTTCTCGCCCATCTGCGCAACCGGAAGCGCCAGGTCGATCATTCCGCTCGCAATGGCGCTGTCCGGCATGTCCGCATTGCGCGGCCCCGCGCCGTCGCCGGTCTGTGCCAGCGTCAATCCGCCATGCTCCTTCACGGCCTTCGCGCCGAGTGTCCCGTCACCGTCTCCACCGGACAGGATGATGGCGACGGAATACTCCCGCTGATCCTCAGCCAGGGAGCTCAGGAAGATGTCTACCGGCTTGCGTTCGTGGCTCATCACGTCAGGCCGGCGCATCCGCAGCCGACCTTCGCTGATCGTAAGCACCGCATTCGGCGGCATGACGTAAACGCAGTCGGGAACGACGCACGCCCCATCCTCTGCAACGAAGACCGACATGGTCGTGTAGCGCGCGATCACTTCGTGAAGCACGCTTTCGCGCTCCGGGCTGAGGTGGGTGACGATCACGAACGCCGCCCCCGGATGATCGGGAACGTCCTTGAAGAAGCCTTCCATCGCGGGGATTCCTCCCGCCGACGCGCCAATGCCCACGATCGGAAACTTGTCTGGGTCTGCAGCCATTCGTCCCGGTCATCCCCTGGAGCTAAAGGAGAACATCTCCCCGAAGCGTAGGATGAGCGAACGGAAGGAGCCAGTTAACAAATATACGGCGGAACCTTCAGAAAGACAGGCGCGTTGGCTTTCCATGAAGAAGCCCGGCAGACTCCCCACGCCGATCGAACCGATCGACCCTCGGCCCGCGCATGGCGACCCGGCGCCGACGGACGACGTGCCTCCGCGCATTCTGGATGCTGCAAAACGCCTTCAGGATGCGCTTGATCGCCGGCGCCCGATGCCTAAGACCGGCCCGGGGACGCGACATTGACGAGCGTCCGCGGTTCCCGCGTCCTGATCGTCGAGGACGAGTACCTGATAGCCCACGATATCAGCCGCTATTTTCAGCGGATGGGCGCCATCATCCTTGGACCATCGGCAAATGTCGCCTCGGCGATCGAGAACATCGCCTTTGCCGACGCTGCCATTCTCGACATCGATCTAAATGGCGAAACCGTCTTTGGCCTGGCCGACGAACTCGTGCAACGGAAGGTGCCGTTCGTGTTCTTCAGCGGTCGAAGCGACATTTCGATACCGCAGCGCTTCCAGCATGCCGGCCGGCTCGCGAAACCGGCGAACGCGCAAGCCCTTTGCGAGGAATTGTTTCCCGGTGAGTTCGACGAAGGCGCCGAGATCAAGACGACCGGCACGGTGTTCGAGGCCCTTCCGAAACTGCGGCTCGCCGCGCTCGTTCTGATGGAGGAAGAGGGATCGGCGGACCGGCTGGTCGAGCGGACGTTGCAGCGCGCCCTCACCAGCGTCCAAGGAAGGAATGGCGAGATCGATGTCGATGAGTGGCTGTCGGCGCTTTTGGACGACACCTATTCGGCGTTTGGCAGCAGGCTCAGATCCTAGGTTCGGCCCCTCGCCCCATTTCAGTCCGCTGACGGAGCGATCGCGAGCCCTAACATGATATTGTCGTGCGAGCGATCTGCACTGGCATTCTTGAGCCCGATGCTCTACATGACTAGTTACATGGTCAGGAGCGTCACATGAATGCGATCAGTCTGGCGGATGCCAAGACCCATCTCAGCGGGTTGGTCGACCGGGTGGAGGCAGGAGATTCGATCGAGATTACCCGTCGCGGCAAACCGGTCGCGCGGCTCACCGCCGTGGCGCACCCCCGCAAGCCGATCGATGCCGCGCTCCTCCAATCGTTGACGACGGCGATGTCGCCCCAGCCCCAGAGCGCCGCTGATCTCGTGCGGTCGATGAGGGATGGCGATCGCTACTGATGCTCTATCTCGACACGTCGCTGATCGTCGCGGCGCTGTTCAACGAAGCGGTGACGCCACGTGTTCAGACCTGGCTCGCTGAACAGGACCCCACGCAGTTACTGGTCAGCGACTGGACCATCACCGAGATGTCGTCGGCCATGGCGGTCAAGCTGCGGACCGGACAGATCAACCTGGAGCAGCGCGCGGCAGGGTTGGCCATGTTCAATAAGCTCGTCGTCGAGAGCTTCACCGTGTTGAGCGTCATGGGCGGGCATTTCCGGGCGGCTGCGCGGTTTGCCGATCAGCATGCCTTGGGGCTCGGCGCC
Organism: uncultured Alphaproteobacteria bacterium; assembly: GCA_963773525.1. Classification (GTDB taxonomy): domain Bacteria; phylum Pseudomonadota; class Alphaproteobacteria; order Rhizobiales; family Rhizobiaceae; genus Notoacmeibacter. Next base: position 165,132 of record CAVZBM010000005.1, read on the forward strand.
GGTGATGCGCTCCATCTTGCCGTCGCATCGGAGCATGGCGCCACGGTACACACGCTCGACCGGCGGCTCGCCGAGGCCGGGCCAGCTCTTGGTGTACCGTCACAGTTGCTAAGATGGTCCGAGCCTCCTCCATCCTCATCCGTTGGGGGGACTATCGTGGGTCGCCCTCAGACTGAGTGACGGCATTGTTCGGGCTGAACCAACCAGCAGCTTGCGCGCAGCACCGACCAATATCAATAGCTCTACCGAATGGTCTGCACCGCCGATTGCCGACCTGAAACCCGCAGTGGAAAGACCAAGCTTCCGTCACTCCCACTCGATCGTGCCGGGGGGCTTGGAGGTCACGTCGTAGACGACCCGATTGATGCCGCGCACCTCGTTGATGATGCGGGTCGCGGCATTGCCGAGGAAATCCATGTCGAACGGATAGAAATCCGCCGTCATGCCGTCGACCGAGGTCACCGCGCGAAGCGCGCAGACATATTCGTAGGTACGGCCGTCGCCCATGACGCCAACAGTCTGAACCGGCAGCAAAACGGCGAAGGCCTGCCAGATCGCGTCATAGAGGCCGGCCTTCCTGATCTCGTCGAGATAGATGGCGTCGGCCTCCTGCAGGATTGCGATCTTCTCGCGCGTCACGCCGCCCGGCAGTCGGATCGCAAGGCCCGGACCAGGAAAGGGATGGCGGCCGATGAAGCTCTCCGGCAGGCCGAGTTCCTTGCCGAGCTCGCGAACCTCGTCCTTGAAGAGCTCGCGCAGCGGCTCGACCAGCTTCATGTTCATCCGCTCGGGCAGCCCGCCGACATTGTGGTGGCTCTTGATGGTGACGGATGGGCCGCCCGTGAAGGAGACGCTCTCGATAACGTCCGGATAGAGGGTGCCCTGGGCGAGGAAGTCCGCTCCGCCGACCTTTTTCGCCTCGGCCTCGAAGACGTCGATAAAGAGCCGGCCGATCGTCTTGCGCTTCTTCTCCGGATCGGCTTCGCCTTCCAACTCGCCGATGAAGGTGTCGGCCACATCGACGTTCACCAGCGGGATGTTGTAGTGCCCGCGGAACATCTCGACGACCTCTGCGGCCTCGTTCTTCCGCATCAGCCCGTGATCGACCAGAATGCAGGTCAGCTGGTCGCCCACCGCCTCGTGGATGAGCAGCGCGGCGACCGAGGAATCGACGCCGCCGGAGAGGCCGCAGATCACCTTGCCGTCGCCGACCTGCTCGCGAATCGCCGCGATGGCCTGTTCCTTGTAGGCCGCCATCGTCCAGTCGCCGGCGAGACCGGCGATCCTGTGCACGAAATTGGAGAGCAGCTTGCCGCCGTCGGGCGTGTGGACGACCTCCGGGTGGAACTGGACGGCGTAGTAGCGGCGCGCCTCGTCAGCCGTCGCGGCGAGCGGCGCATTGGCCGAGGCGGCAATCACCTCGAAGCCCTCGGGCAACCTGGTGACGCGGTCACCATGACTCATCCATACCTGGTGCCGTTCGCCCGTCTCCCAGACGCCCTCGAAGAGCGGCGACGGTTTCAGCACCTCGACGAAGGCGCGGCCGAATTCGCGGTGATGGCCACCTTCGACCCTGCCGCCGAGCTGGGCGCAGAGCGTCTGCTGGCCGTAGCAGATGCCGAGGATCGGCACACCGGCGTCAAAGATGACTTCCGGCGCGCGGGGACTATCGATCTCGGCGGCCGAGGCCGGACCACCGGACAGGATGACCGCCTTCGGCTTGAGGCGGGCGAAGCCCTCCTCCGCACTCTGGAACGGCACGATCTCCGAGTAGACGCCGGCCTCGCGCACCCGCCTTGCGATCAGCTGCGTCACCTGACTGCCGAAGTCGATGATGAGGACGGTGTCGGGATGAGCGATCTCTGTCATGGCAGGGCCGTATCCCATCGGCAAGAAGGGCGCAACGGGCTTCAGGGCGCCGCCGATCCCGACGCCTCGCGACCCACAAATATTAATTTCGTCGCCACGCAACGCCGGGTCACGTGATCCGTTGTGACCCGTTCACTGCGGAGGCGTCCCTCGGATGTCACTGCGCGGAGTCTAGAGGAGCAGCCCCATGGCCATCAAAAATCTCGAAGATCTTTTCGAACATACGCTGAAAGACATCTATTTCGCAGAAAATCATATCCACAAGCACCTCCCGGACATGATCAAGAAGGCCTCGAACAGCAAGCTGAAGAAGGCGCTCGAGGATCACCGGAAGGAGACCGCCGGTCATATCGACCGGCTGAAGACCGTCTTCGAAGCGATCGGCAAGAAGGCCGAAGGCGAGGAGTGCCCCGCCATCGAGGGGATCGTCAAAGAGGCGAGCGAGCTGCTCAGCGAGATCAAGGACAACGACACCTGCGACGCCGCGATCATTTCGGCCGCCCAGGCGGTCGAGCATTACGAGATCACGCGTTACGGCACCCTCATCACCTGGGCCGAAGAGCTGGGTCTGGACAAGAAGGTCGCCAGCCTTCTCGGCGACACTCTCGATGAAGAAGAGAGCGCCGACGAGAAGCTGACGAAGTCTCGCCGAAGACCGGATCAACGAGAAGGCCGCCTAGGCGCGCTCTCTTCGGGAAGGGAAAACAAGGGGCGTGGATGCGAATCCGCGCCCCTCATGACGACCAAGGCTGAAGCCTCCCCGCTTCGATCGCAGCCTCCAGCAGGTCCACCGCCTCCGCCAGTCTTTCGTCGAGAACCGGAAGCAGACGCGCCCAGTCATCGAAGTGGCGCAGTTCCTCGGCGCCGTCGGAGACGCCGCGTAGCCCCACAAGTGGCACGTCGAACAGCATAGCAGCGCGCAGATGGGCGTAGGTCTCCATGTCCACCAGATCGGCCTCGATGCCGCCATAGGCCTCGCCGGAGACGATGTTCCCGCCGGTGGACAGCGACGCGCCAGGCACGCCCGGAATCTGCAACGACAGCGGCAATATGGCCGGCAGGCCGAGAAACGGCGTCTCGCCCTTGGCGATGCCGAGCGCGGTCGCATCCATGTCGCGATAGCCGACCGACGACACCTGATAGACTTCTCCCTGCTCCAGGGTCCGGCTCCCCGCCGAACCGAGCGAGACGAGAAGGTCCGGCAGGCCCTCGCCACTTCCGCAGCACGCGAGCGCCGCCGCCAGTTGCGCCGCCGCCTCGACCGGTCCGACACCGGTCCTGAAGGGCCTGAAGCGCTCCTGTAGCCCCGCACCATATTCGTGCTCCGTCGCCATGACGTAGAGCACGCGCTTGCCGGCAACGTCTTTGATGAACTGGAGCGGGTTCACGGCTGTGGCTCAGTTTCTGGCGGCGATCGTCGCGTTGAGCAGCGACGCATAGGCAACCCACGCCGCGTAGGGCACGAACAGGAGCGCCGACAGCCTGTCGGGCACCCATGCCAGAGGAATGAAGGTGAGGATGGCGATCAGGAGGAGACCGATCACGCCGAGAGCGAGGCCGGGCCGGTGCGCCATGAAGAAGACCGGCGTCCAAGCGAAGTTGAGCAGAAGGGCGATGGCCCAGATTATCATTGCGAGGCTCATCGGCGCCCGCAGAAAGGTCCGTGCGCCGGCAATGGCGATCAGCACGTAGAGGATCGTCCAGGCGATCGGGAACAGCCAGTTCGGCGGGGTGAAGAAGGGCTTGTCGAGCGCCTCGTACCAGCCGCCGGGCCGGGTTTGCGAGCCGATGAAAAGCCCGCCGCCAAGCGTGACGAGGAGGAAGAGCGCGTAGGTGACGATGGAGGACATTGGATTTCCTGCTCCGCTATCTGTCTCTATGCACGTTCAGGCGAGTTTCTGCATCACCGCGAAGAAAAAGCCGTCAGTAGCGGTGGCGGCCGGGGTCAGGGTGATGCAGTTGAGGTCCTCGCTCCACGGCGCGGGCTTGTCGAAGCCGAAGAGATCCTGCCAGACCTCGCCGGCCGACAGCAGATCCCAGCCCTCATGCCGCTCGCCGAATGCATAGACCTGCTCCTCGTTCTCGGCGCGGAACATGGAGCAGGTGATGTAGACCAGATATCCGCCCGGCCGGACGTAGCCGCAGGCCTGATCGAGAATTTCGGCCTGTTCGCCCTGCCGGGCCTGCAACTGCGCTTCGGTCAGCCGCCATTTTGCATCGGGCTTGCGACGCCAGGTTCCCGAGCCGGTGCAGGGCGCGTCGATGACCACGCGATCCATCCGCCCCTTCAGAGGTTCCAGATCCTGCGCGTTCGAATGGACCTGGACATTGCGCACCCCGGCCCTCTTCAGGCGGTCGACGATCGGCGCGAGCCGCCCCCTGTCGGCGTCGTAGGCATGGATCTGGCCGCGATTGTCCATCGCCGCCGCGAGCGCCAGCGTCTTTCCGCCGCCGCCGGCGCAATAATCCAGCACCTGCTCCTTCGGCTGGGCGAAGATCAGATCCGAGACGATCTGGCTGCCCTCGTCCTGGATCTCGAACCAGCCCTTCTGGAATTCCGGCGTCGCCTGCACGTTCGGATGACGGCCGAAGCCCTTCACGGGAGGGATGCGCAGGCCATGGCGGGCGATCGACGTTGGCGCCACACCGTCCTTCTGCAGGGCGCGGAGCACCTTGGGCCGCTCGGCCTTCAGCGTGTTCACCCGCAGGTCGACGGGCGGACGCATCGCCAGCGCCGCCGCCTCCGCGACCCACTCCTCGCCGAACCCTTCGAGAAAGAAGGTCTCAGTCCAGTCCGGCACATTGGCGCGAACGGCCGGCGGCGCGTCCGCCGGGTCGGTCGCCTGCCAGCGCTCCAACTCTTCGCTGCTTGGCGGCGGAGGCGCGAAACGATCGCCCTCGAATTGACCCGCCAGGTCGTCGAACGGAATGCCGAAGCCTGAAACCAGAGCGCCGAAGGCGTCGGCGCGGGGCGTCTCGGCACCGAACCGCCAGCGGCTCATCGCGCGGTGCCTCAGCCCGTCATAGACGATATTGCCGATCGCGGCGCGGTCCCCCGCACCAGCGAAGCGGTGCGAAAGCCCCCAGTCGCGCAGCGCCTCGGCCGCCGGGCGGTGCCGGGCTTCCATGTCTTCCAGAATTTCAATGGCCGCCGCCAGCCGTCCGCCAATACGCATCGTCGCCTCGATCCTTGAATGGCGCGGCTTATGGCATGGACGGCACCGCCATGCCATGGCGGATCGGCGCCAGCGAGGCTACTTCTTCAGGAGGCCCGCCTCACGGTAGTAGCGTTCGGCGCCCGAGTGGAGCGGTATCGCGATGCTGTCCTGCGCGGTCTGCAGCGTGATCAGGCCGCCCTTGACATGGCCTTCGTCCAGCAGTTTGCGGCTCGCGTCGTTCCAGAGCGCCTTGGTGACGCCGTAGATGAGATCGTCCGGCTGGTCCGTGGAGGTGATCCACAGCGCGCCGACGGAGAGCGTCTGGAGGTCGGTCTCCTGGCCGGCATAGGTGCCGGCCGGAATGACGCTCTCCTTGAAGAACCGGTTCTGGCGAAGGACCTCCTGAGCTTTTTCGTCGGCGAGCGGCACGAGCTTCACCGGAAACCTGCGAGCCAGCGTCGCGATACCGTCCGCCGGAAAGCCGCCGACGAAGAAGAAGGCGTCCAGTTCGCCGGCGGCGAGCTCCTCGGCGGCCTTGTCGGCGGTCAGATATTCCGCGTCGAGATCACGCTCGCTGAGTTCGTAGGCGCTGAGGACGATCCGCGCGTCCACCAGCGTTCCCGATCCCGGCTCATCCAGCGAGACGCGCTTGCCCTGCAGATCGGAGACGCTTTCGATCCCGGCATCCCGTGCCGCCACCAGATGGAGGCTTTCCGGGTAGAGACTGGCGATGGCGCGCAGGCTCTCGATCGGCTGCTTGCCAAGAAAGACACCGGTTCCGGTCTGGGCCCAATAGGCGACGTCGGACTGGCTGAACCCGCTCTCCACCAGCCCGAACCCGACCGCGTTGACATTGGCGACCGACCCATTCGACGTCAGAGCCGTGGCAACCAGCCCCGGGACGCCGCAGGCGCCGCCCTTGTCGCAGGGCCGCGAGCCGGGGGGGTTGGAGATCGCGGTCGAGATCAGCCCTCCGATCGGGAAATAGGTGCCGACGCGTCCCCCGGTGGCGATCCGGAAAAACTGTAAATCATCCGCCGATGCCGGCATGGCCGCCATCTGCATCATCAGTAAGATTGCACAGCAGATCTCGGTGATCGGTTTCATCGGACGCTCTCCTCCTGCCTCCCCGTCAACGATAATCGCGGAGACCGCGGCGCGAAAGAGCGCTTGGCACCAAGATTCGCGGCTAGTCGGCGGCGGGAAGCAAGGAGCCGAGGGCACACGATGCGGACAAGAGAAAGGCCGGGGCGAACCCCGGCCTTGCCGTCGTCGGTCGATCCGCCGCAGATCAGGCGGACAGTTCGAACCGGTCCGCGTTCATCACCTTGTTCCAGGCGCGAACGAAGTCGTGGACGAACTTCTCCTTCGCATCGTCAGCGGCGTAGACCTCGCTCAGTGCGCGCAGCTGCGAGTTGGAGCCGAACACCAGATCCACCCGGCTCGCCGTCCACTTCAGCTCCTCGGTCGTCCGATCGCGGCCCTCATAGACGTGCTCGTTGTCCTCCGATTGCTTCCACGCCATTCCCATGTCGAGCAGGTTGACGAAGAAGTCATTGGTGAGGGTGCCGGGCCTGTCGGTGAGGACGCCGTATTTCTCTCCGCCATAATTGGCGTTCAGCACACGCATGCCGCCGACGAGCACCGTCATTTCAGGCGCCGAGAGCGTGAGGAGCTGTGCGCGGTCGACGAGGAGCCGCTCGGTCGGCACCGTCTTGTGGTGGTCGGTGTCGACATAGTTGCGGAAACCGTCGGCCTTGGGCTCCAGGGGCTCGAACGAGTCCGCATCGGTCATTTCGGCGGTGGCGTCGGTCCGGCCGGGCTCGAACGGCACGGTCACCTGGACGCCGGCATCCCTGGCAGCTTTTTCGATCGCCGCGGCGCCGCCGAGGACGATGATGTCGGCCAGCGACACCCTCTTGCCGCCTGTCTGGGCGTCGTTGAAGGATTTCTGGATGCCTTCGAGTACAGAGAGACGCTCCGCCAGCCTTGCCGGTTCGTTGACTTCCCAGCCGTTTTGCGGAGCCAGCCGGAGACGCGCTCCATTGGCGCCGCCGCGCTTGTCGGAGCCGCGGAACGTCACGGCCGAGGACCAGGCGGTATAAACGAGATCGCGAACCGACAGGCCGGAGGCGAGCAGCTTCTCCTTCAGCGCCGCAATGTCGGCCGCGTCGATGAGTTCGTGATCGACGGCCGGGACGGGATCCTGCCAGATCAGTTCCTCGTCCGGCACCTCCGAACCGAGATAACGGGCCTTCGGCCCCATGTCGCGATGGGTCAGCTTGAACCAGGCGCGGGCGAAGGCGTCGGCAAACTTCTCCGGATTGGCGTAGAAGTCGCGCGAGATCTTCTCGTAGACCGGGTCGACCCGCAGCGACAGATCGGTGGTCAGCATGTTCGGGGTCCGCCGCTTGCCAGGCTCGTGCGGATCCGCGACCGTGTCCTGCGCCTCCGCATCCTTCGGCCGCCACTGGTGGGCGCCGGCCGGGCTCTTGGTGAGCTCCCATTCATACTCGAACAGATTGTGGAAGAAGCCCATGCCCCACTGGGTGGGCGTGCTCGTCCAGATCACCTCGAGGCCCGAGGTGAAGGTGTCGTTGCCGTGCAGGCCGTGCTTGTGCTTCCAGCCGAGACCCTGCTCGGTGACGTCGGCGCCCTCCGGCTCCAGATCGACGTCGTCCGGATTGCCCTGGCCATGGGTCTTGCCGAAGGTATGACCGCCAGCGATCAGCGCGACGGTCTCTTCATCGTTCATCGCCATGCGGGCGAAGGTCTCGCGAATATCCTGCGCCGCTGCGAGCGGATCGGGATTGCCGTCGGGACCTTCCGGGTTGACGTAGATCAGCCCCATCTGGACGGCGGCGAGCGGGTTTTCCAGCGCGCGGCCGGCGGAATAGCGACCGTTCGGCTTCTCGCTCGTCGCCAGCCATTCGACCTCACTGCCCCAATAGACGTCCTGTTCCGGCTCGTAGATGTCCTCGCGGCCGCCACCGTAACCGAAGGTCTCGAAGCCCATCGTCTCCAGGGACACGTTGCCGGCGAGGATCATCAGGTCGGCCCAGGACAGGGCCTTGCCGTATTTCTTCTTGACCGGCCACAGCAGCCGCCGCGCCTTGTCCAGGTTGACGTTATCGGGCCAACTATTGAGCGGCGCGAAGCGCTGGGAGCCCGACGAGGCGCCGCCGCGACCGTCGCCGATGCGGTAGGTGCCGGCGCTGTGCCAGGCCATGCGGATCATGAACGGGCCGTAATGGCCCCAATCGGCCGGCCACCAGTCCTGGCTATCGGTCAGCACCTTGGCGATGTCGGCCTTGACCTCCTTGAGGTCGAGCTTCCTGAAGGCTTCGGCATAATCGAAGCCGCCATCCATCGGATCGCCCGCCGGCGGGTTCTGGTGGAGAACAGAGAGGTTGAGCTGGTTCGGCCACCAGTCCCGATTCGTCCGCCCCCCGAGAGGTCCCTTGTGAACCGGGCAACCGCCTTCGACCTTCGCATCCATGATCTTTCTCCCATGTCCTTGTTCGTCATTCCGCGCGATCGGGCATCCGCCCGCTGCGCCTCTTTAGAAAGCTTCCAAGAAGCCCAAATCGATGATAATTTCCAATCGCTAATTCTGATGCGATGCATAAGGAAAACTTATGACACGGTCGTGCCCATCACCTCATATCCGGACCTGCCCCGGCAGCGAGACCTTTACCGCATGAAGCTGACGCTTCGCCAATGCAGCTATCTCGTCGCGCTCGCCCGCTCCGGCCATTTCGGCCGCGCAGCCGAGCAGGTGCACGTGACCCAGCCGGCGCTGTCGTCGCAGATCGCGCAACTCGAAGCCCATCTCGGTGGGCCGCTGTTCGAACGCCGCCGTGGCGAGGCGCGACTGACACCGCTCGGCAAGGCCGTTCTTCCGCTGGCGCAATCGCTGCTCGAGACAGCGCACCGGATCGAGGACATGGCGCAGAGAGGGACGCCGCCGCTCGGCGGTCCGCTCAAGCTCGGCGTGATTCCAACCATCGCGCCCTATCTGCTGCCGGTGCTGCTGCCGGTTCTCTCGAAAGCCCATCCGGAACTGGAACTTCGTCTCAAGGAGGCAACGACCAGCGCGCTGCGGGACGATCTGGAAAATGGCGCGCTCGACCTCGTGGTCGCCGCACTGCCGTTTCCGAACGGACCGTTCGACGAACAGCCGGTGCGGAAAGACCGGTTCCTCATCGCCCTGTCGGCCGAAGACGCCCGGCATTTGAAGCGACCGTGCCGGCCCGAGGCGCTGGAGCCGGAGCGGCTCCTTCTTCTCGCCGAGGGGCACTGTCTTCGCGATCAGGCGCTCGAGGTCTGCGCGACGGCGCCAGGCGACCGCTCGGCCGATCTGGAGGCGACTTCGATGGCGACCCTGCTGCAGATGGTCGCCTGCGGAATGGGCATGACCCTGCTGCCGGAGATGGCGGCACGGACGGAAGTTGAAAACCAGGCGCTGCACATCGTCCCTTTCGCCGATCCCCAGCCGGAGCGGACGATCGGCCTGATCTGGAGGAGCGGCAGCGGGCGGCGAAAGGACGCCGAACGGCTCGCCGAGCATATTGCGGCTCTGCCGCTCGGATTCGAGAGCGCGTCGGCGACTGCGCAACGGAACAGGTTTCTCTCCTAGCTGTTCTGTCCTGAGGCATCGACTGAAATGGCGGGAAGCCTTCCGCCAAAGAGGAGACCGACGTGACCTTTCCGACACCGATTTCCGCCTTCGCCCTCACCCTCGTTCTCGCCGCCACCGCCCCCGTCTCGGCGGCGGACTTTACCGTCACCGGTTCGGAAGGAACGAAACTGACGGCCAGCCCGATCACCGAATTCGACGAGCCGTGGGCGCTCGCCTTTCTGCCGGACGGCTCGATGCTGGTCGCGATCAAGCCGGGCAAGCTCTTTCACGTCACGCAGGACGGCCGGAAGACCGAGATCGGCGGAGTGCCGGAGGTCGCCTATGGTGGCCAGGGCGGACTTGGCGACGTCGTTCCACATCCGGATTTCAGCGACAACAGTCTGGTCTACTTCTCCTATGTCGACAGTGAGGACGGCGGCGCGACGCGTGGCGCGGTCGTTGCTCGCGCCGAGCTCGATCTTTCCAGCGATACGCCGCAGCTGGCCGATGTCGAGGAGATCTGGCGCCAGCAGCCCTTCCGTCGCCGGCAAGGGGCACTTCTCCCATCGCATCGCCTTTGGCCCCGAAGGGATCGGAACAGGAGGGCCACATATTCATCACGTCCGGCGAACGGCAGGAACAGACGCCGGCGCAGGATATGAGCGTCAATCTCGGCAAGATCATCCGCCTGAAGGAGGACGGATCGGTGCCGGACGACAATCCCTTCCAGACGGACGGGGAACTTGCCAAGACGTTCTGGAGCATTGGACACCGCAATCTGCTGGGCATCGAGTTCGACGACCAGAACGGTCTGTGGGAGATCGAGATGGGGCCGCGCGGCGGCGACGAGCTCAACCTGATCAAGCCCGGCCAGAACTATGGCTGGCCAATCGTCTCCGATGGCGACAACTATTCCGGCAAGCCAATTCCCGATCACGACACGGACGACCGTTTCGCGGCGCCCGCTTTGTCGTGGAACCCGGTGATCTCGCCGGGCGACTTCATCATCTATTCCGGCGATCTGTTCGAGGGTTGGGATGGCGATGCGGTCGCCGCCGGGCTGTCGAGCCAGGCGCTGATCCATATCGACATCGAGGGCGATACGGCGCGGGAGGTCGAGCGCTTCGGATGGGACAGGCGCCTTCGCGAAATCGAGGACGGACCGGACGGCGCGCTCTGGGTGCTGGAGGACCAGTCCGGTGGTCGTTTGATCAAGCTGACACCGGCCGCGGCGGAGTGAGTCGGCCTCTCAGAAGGAGGCGACGCCGAGCAGCCGAAGCACCAGCAGCAGCCAGAGAAGGCCGGTCGCGGACAGGCTGCCGATAAAGGCGCGGCGGCGAAGCATGACGCGGTTGCTGGTCAGGTGGACGAGCGCATGAGCAAGCCGGGCCAGGACGAAGATCCAGGCGAGGGTCAGGGCGATGACGCCGACCGCGCCCGTCACGTAGAGCGACAGGGCGACGATGTGGAACAGTACCGGCAGCTCGAACTGATTGGCGATATTGGCGCGGGTCACCAGGGCTTCGTCCGGCTCATCTCCATAATGGTTGAGCTTGTAGCTGCCGACGCCCACCCGGCCTTCCCTCACTGCGCGAACCCGGCGCGCGCTCATCACCGCGTAGACGATGTAGACGAGCAGCATATGGGCGATCATCGGCCAGAAGATCGCCATGCCGGTTGGGTTATCGATCATCGCATTCCCTCCCTCTTCCCGCGCCCGCGGGCGGGTTCGCGAGAGCGTAGCGGCTCCGTTCCCGCCCGTCAGCCGCCCGTTGTCGGATAGTTGGGGCTTTCGCGCGTGATCGTCACGTCATGCGCATGGCTCTCGCGCAGACCGGAGCCGGTGATCCGCACAAATCGCGCCTTGTCGCGGAAGGTCGGCAGATCGGCGGCGCCGACATAGCCCATGGCTGCGCGAAGGCCGCCGGCGAGTTGATGGAGGACGGTTCCGACCGGCCCCTTATAGGCGACCTGCCCCTCGATGCCCTCCGGGACCAGTTTCAGCGTGTCGCGCACTTCGGCCTGAAAGTAGCGATCGGCCGAACCCCGCGCCATGGCGCCGACCGACCCCATGCCGCGATAGGCTTTGAAGGAGCGCCCCTGATAGAGATAGACCTCGCCGGGGCTTTCCTCGGTGCCGGCGAGGAGGCTGCCGACCATCGCCGCCTTGGCGCCGGCCGCCAGAGCCTTGGCCAGATCTCCGGAAAACTTGATGCCGCCATCGGCAATCACGCTGATGCCCTGGTCATCGGCTCTTTCGACCGCGCCCATGATCGCCGCGAGCTGCGGCACGCCGACGCCCGGCGACGACGCGGGTCGTGCAGATCGAGCCGGGGCCAATGCCGACCTTGACGCAGTCCGCGCCGGCGTCGATCAGCGCCTGAGTCCCATCGGGGGTCGCAACATTGCCGGCACATATCCGCACTGCGTTCGAGATCTTCTTGACCTGCCCGACCATGTCCAGCACGCGCTGACTGTGACCATGGGCGGTATCGATGACGAGAAGGTCGACGCCCGCGTCGATCAGGCGTTCGGCGCGTTCGAAGCCGTCATCGCCGACGCTGGTCGCCGCCGCGACGCGCAGCCGGCCCTGGCCATCCTTGGCGGCGTTCGGGTTGAGCTGGCTCTTCTCCATGTCCTTGACGGTGATCAGCCCGACGCACTGGCCGTCATCGTCGACGACGAGCAGTTTCTCGATGCGGTGCTGGTGCAGCAGGCGCTTGGCCTCCTCCTGGCTTACGCCGTCGCGGACGGTGACGAGGTTCTCCTTGGTCATCAGTTCGCGCACCGGCTGGTCCGGATTGTCGGCGAAGCGGACGTCGCGATTGGTCAGTATGCCGACCAGCCTGCCGGTCGTCTGGCCGCCGGTGCCGCCGTTCTCGACCACCGGAATGCCGGAGATCCGGCTCGCCTGCATCAGCGACAAGGCATTGGAAAGGGTTGCTTCCGGTCCGATGGTGACCGGATTGACCACCATGCCGCTTTCGAACTTCTTGACCTGGCGGACCTCCTCGGCCTGCGCGGCCGGGTCGAGATTGCGGTGGATGACGCCGATTCCGCCAGCCTGGGCCATGGCGATGGCGAGCCGGTTCTCGGTCACCGTATCCATCGCCGCCGACAGGATCGGGATGTTCAGTTCGATGTCGCGGGCAATCGTCGTGCGCGTGTCGACCTGACCGGGCAGCACTTCGGAATGGCCGGGTATGAGGAGGACATCGTCGAAGGTGAGCGCGTGCGCCCCGGTCGCCGATTCGATGATGCGTGCCATGGAAGTGCCAGTCCTGTCGTCAGGCGGGAAAGCGTCCCGCGATCCAGATTGGCAGTGGCTGGTACCATCATTGCGTCACGGAAGGAAGACGCGCGCCGGCGCTATGCACCGGCGATGATCCGGGAATGCATACCGCCCGGATCAGGCCCGTCCCTATGCGGCAACCTAGCTGTCGACGGCGAACTGGTAGGTCAGGGGCACGAAGCGGAAGCCGTCGCCACGCGCCTCGACATAACCGATCGACGGGAACGGCATGTGATAGCCGATGAAGGGAATCTCTCGCTCGCCAGCATGCCGAACACGTTCTTGCGCGCCTGTGCGGCCTGCTGCTTGTCCATGTCGAATTTCACCTCCCAGTCCGGACGCTGGAGCGACAGCACGAAGTGGTTGGCGGTGTCGCCGGTGAGCGCCAGTCCCTTGCCGCCGCCGTCGACCATGAAGATCAGATGGCCGGGGGTATGGCCGAAAGCCGTCTTTGCCGAAACGCCTGGAACCACCTCGTCGCCGTCCTTGAGCAGGGTCATCCTGTCCCTGAACGGCACGACCTTCTGCTGAACGAGTTCGGCATTGCCCTTCGTCGGTCCGCTGCTCGCCTCTTCCGAGGTCCAGAACGCATATTCCTTCTCACCGGCGAAATAGTCCGCGTTCGGGAAGGTCGGCTTTTCGTCCGCACCTGTCAGCCCGCCAATGTGGTCGGGGTGGAAGTGCGTCAGAACAACCTTGGTGACGTCCTCCGGCGCAATGCCGGCACGCTGCAGGTTGGCGGTGGTGTGACCGACGGGAGAATCCGGTCCGCCCGCATTGCCGGTATCGAAGATCAGAACGTCGCTCCCGTTTCGAACGACAGTCGGCTGAAAGGTGATCCTCATCGCGTCGGTCGGCAGGAAGTTCTCTTCCAGCAGCGCCGAGACATCGGCCTTGTCCTGATCCGTGCCGAAGATCGAGCCGGGGTCGGGCACTGTGCGGCCGCCGTCGCGGACGACAATGACGTCAAGGTCGCCAAGGGTGAACTTGCGAAACTCGTTGCCGTCTGCGGACGATGACTGCCGCCCATCGCCTTCGTCCGCGTCCGGCGTATCGTCGGCGGCAATCGCCGTGCGGGCGGAAAGGAGCGCGGGCGCCGACCAGGCCGCGGCAGCGCCCAGTCCCAGCAGGGTGCGGCGGCTCGTCTTGATGGTCGCGTCGTTGGTCATCGGCATTCCTCCTGCTGTGGACCTCGACGGCTGCGGTCGAGGATGCTCGAGAGCGCAATCGTCAAGTGCCGCGAGAGTTCCACCTCGACCATGCCGCGCAAATGCGAAACACATTGACACACCGTCAAGACAGGCCATTTGGCGTCTGGTGAAACGCCCTGCACTGCCTCTCATCCTCGCCGTCGCGCTGTTCATGGAGCAGATCGATTCGACGGTGATCGCGACCGCGCTGCCGGCGATCGCGACGGACATCGGCACCCGCCCGATCGCGCTCAAGCTGGCGCTGACCGCCTATCTGGTGTCGCTGGCGATCTTCATCCCGATCTCCGGGCTGGATGGCCGACCGCTTCGGCGCGCGCAACGTCTTCCGCGCCGCGATCGGCGTCTTCGTCGCTCGGCTCGATCTGCCTGTGCGATCTCGGGACTCGCTCGGCCAGTTCGTCGGTGCGCGCTTCCTGCAGGGCATGGGCGGCGCGATGATGACGCCGGTCGGCCGGCTGGTCCTGGTGCGGACGACGCCGAAGGAGCGAGCTGGTCGACGCGCATGGCGCTGGCTGACCATCCCCGCGCTGATCGGCCCGATCGTCGGACCGCCGCTCGGCGGCTTCATCACCACCTACTTCTCGCTGGCACTGGATCTTCCTGATCAACGTGCCGATCGGCCTCGTCGGCATCTTCCTCGCAGGCATTTTCGTGCCGGACATGCGGAGCGAGGAGAGCCAGCCGATCGACCTGGTCGGGCTTCCTGCTCGCCGCTCTCGCGGCCGCCGGTATCATTTTCGGGCTATCCGTGATCCGCCTGCCGGCGCTGCCGCCCGTCTTCGGCGTCGCGGCGGTGCTCGGCGGCCTCATCTCGACGCTGCTCTACATCCGCCACGCGCGTCGGATACCGGCGCCGCTGCTCGACCTGTCGCTGTTCTCCATCCGCTCCTATCGCGCGGCGGTGCTCGGGATGAGCCTGTTCCGCATG
Source organism: uncultured Alphaproteobacteria bacterium (assembly GCA_963773525.1). GTDB lineage: Bacteria > Pseudomonadota > Alphaproteobacteria > Rhizobiales > Rhizobiaceae > Notoacmeibacter. The sequence goes on from CAVZBM010000005.1 coordinate 180,211, forward strand.
GGATCCGGGGCGGTGCCGTTCCTGATGCCGCTGCTGCTGCAGCTGGGTTTCGGCATGACGCCCTTCCAGTCCGGCCTGATCACCTTCATCGGCGCTGTCGGCGCGATCATGGTCAAGTTCGTCGCACCGAGCAGATCCTGCGCGTCACCGGCTTCCGCACCGTGCTGTCGATCGCCGCGAGCGTCGGCGGCACTGCTGATCGCGGTCGCCGGCTTCTTCACGCCGAAGACACGCCGGTGGCGCGTGATCATCCTGACGCTCCTGATCGGCGGACTTTTCCGCTCGCTGTTCTTCACCGCCGTCAATGCGCTGACCTTCGCCGATATCGAACGGCCCGCGCGGCGCCGGCGACCGCCATCGACCTCGGTCCTGCAGCAGATCTCGATCGCGCTCGGCGTGGCGCTGGGCGGCGCGATCCTGGAGCTGTCATCGACGGCCGGCGGCAATGTGACGCAGACCAGCTTCCTGATCGCTTTCCTGGCGATCGGCAGCTTCACGGTGGTCGCCGCGATTCCCTTCGTGCTGCTGCCGCGATCGACAGGCGCGGACGTCTCCGGGCACCGGAAATATCTGCATGTCGGGCGGGACGACGGCAAGACGCGACCGGGGCCGACGGCAGCGACCAGTGGCCGCGACGTGGCCGAGTAAAGATCAGTCCGGATCGTCGCGAGCGTCTGTTCCGCGCCGCCCCTTGAAGCCCTTGGCGAGAAGATAGAGCTCGACGCTCTCGTCGCGGCTGGCCGGCGGCTTGACGTGATGGACGCGTCTGGAAATTGCGCTTCAGCAAGGCCGAGCAGGTCGCTTTCGGTGCCGCCCTGGAAGGTCTTGGCGACGAAATGGCCGCCGGGCTTCAGCACCGTCATCGCGAAATCGGCCGCGACCTCGCACAGATGCATGGTGCGGAGATGGTCGGTCTGGCGGTGGCCGGTGGTCGGCGCCGCCATGTCGGAGAGGACGACGTCCGGCTCGCCGCCGAGCGCCTCGATCAGCCGGTCCGGCGCGTCGTCGTCGAGGAAGTCCATCTTCAGGACGTCGACGCCGGGGAGCGGGTCCATCGTCGAGATAGTCGATGGCGACGACGGCCGGCTCCTCGTCGGTCGAGCCGACGCGCGCCGACCGCGACCTGGCACCAGCCGCCGGGCGCGGCGCCGAGATCGACCACCCGCTGGCCCGGCTTCAGGAGGTGGTAGCGCTCGTCGATCTCGATCAGCTTGTAGGCCGCGCGGGAGCGATAGCCCTCCGCCTTGGCGCGGTGCACGTAGGGATCGTTGAGCTGGCGCTCGAGCCAGCGGCGCGACGAGTTCTTGACGCCCTTGCTTCTTGACGCGGACCTTGAGCGCGCGCGCGCGCCGGCCGCCTTGGACTTGCCATCGTTGCCGCTCATCGCCGCCCTGCCGCTGCCGCGACGCGCGCCGCCAGGCGCCGTCGGCGGCCATCAGCTCGATCAGAATGCCCTCGCGCAGGCCGCGATCGGCGACGCGCAGCCGCTCGCACGGCCAGCGCCGGCGGATCGCCTCGAGGATGGCGCAGCCGGCGAGCACCAGATCGGCGCGGTCCGCGCCGATGCAGGGATTGGCGACGCGCTCGTCGAAGTCCAGCCGAGCAGACGCTCGGTCATCGCCGTCGACCTCGTCGCCGGTCAGCCAGATGCCGTCGACGCGGCGGCGGTCGTAGCGCGGCAGGTCGAGATGGATGCCGGCGAGCGTGGTCACCGTGCCGGACGTGCCGAGCAGGTGGAAGCCGCCGGTCGCGACAACGGTCGCGCCAGTCGGTCGCGCCCTTCGAAGTCGGTCGAGCATCGCGTGCGACGTGGTCGACCATCGCCTCGAAGCTCTGCCGGCGTGACGTCGCGGCCGCCGAAGCGCTCGGCGAGCGTGACGACGCCGACCGGCAGCGACGTCCAGGCGACGATGTGGTCGGCGATAGCCGGCGCGGCGGTCGCCGGCGCGGGAGGTCGATCAGGGCGAGCTCCGACGAGCCGCCGCCGATATCGAACAGCACGCACGCCGTCGCGTGTCGCGCTCGACCAGCGAGGAGCAGCCGGCGACGGCCAGCCGCGCCTCGGTCTCGCGGTCGACGATCTCCAGCGCCAGGCCGGTCTCCGTCGCGCACGCGCTCGAGGAACTCCGCGCCGTTTTCGGCCGAGCGGCAGGCTTCGGTGGCGATCAGGCGGTGCGCGCGCGATCGTCCGCGCCGATCAAGCTTGCCGGCGCAGACATGCAGCGCCTCGACGGCGCGGTCCATCGCCGCGTCGCGAAGCCGGCCGGTAGCGGCTGAGCCCCTCGCCCAGCCGGACGATCCGCGAAAAGGCGTCGACGACGCGAAACTGGCCGGGCCGCGTCGGCGCGGCGACCAGCAGGCGGCAATTGTTGGTGCCGAGATCGAGCGCCGCATAGAGCGGCGCGTGACCTTCCCGGCGAGACGGCCGCGAGCGCCAACGCCGCTGCGGGCCCGGGAGCCGGGTCATCCTGCCGGCCTTGCCGGACCGGATCGACGCCACGTCCGCCGGCCACGGAGGGCGCGGCGCGGACCGTCGCCCCCGTCGTCTGCCGCGAACCCTCATCCTTGTGGTTTCGCGACGGGCTCTCGACGGGCGGTTCACGCTTGGTCGCCGGACGCCCTGCCCCGTCTGGTTCCGCGACGTGTGCAGACCGCCAGTATCCTTGGCGAAGACATCCTTGTGGCGCCGCCGGCGCGAGCGTCTGCGGCGCGGCTTTTCGGCCACCTCTCGATCCGCGTCGGCGGCGAAACGGCTCTCGTGCGTTTGCGAAGCGGATTGCGGGCCAGAGGGCGTCGCTGTGGCGGCCTCTGCAGAGCCTTGGCTACGTTTGCGCCGCGAACGGCGCCGGCGCCGGCTCCTGCGCGATGAAGGCTCGCCCGATCCGTCGATCAGGTCATTCCTTACGTCGTCGCCCCTCCGCTCCGGCGGATTATTTCCGCCTTCGGGGTCTTTCAACTTACTTCCTTTCGCGCAGCAGCCACCGGATCAGAAGGGCGCGCGCGCCAGATTTGCGTTGACCAAAACGTAACAGAAGCCGCGTGCGATGGAAAGACGTCCGCCCTTTCCGGCACGCCTGAAGGGTTGACAAGACGGCACCGATCATTAGATAGCGGCCAGCGTTCCAGCGCCGCTTCCGGCCGCCGGGCAGCCCTGAAACGGGCACGCGTTGGGGAATAGGTTAACGGTAGACCCACGGACTCTGACTCCGTTAGTCCTGGTTCGAATCCAGGTTCCCCAGCCACCACTTCTATCAGACAATATCAGATGCTTAGCCGGTGCACATGTTGTCCGCGATAGAGAACGGGCATGGGAATGGCAGTGGCGTGAACCGGTGGAATCGTCGTTGGAAACCTTGTCGGGTGCTGTCAGCCCAATGACACTTGCGCCGCAGCCAATCTCAGGAGCTTCGCCTTGTCCGGCGAAAAATGGAACGCCTTCAAGAAATCATCGACTCCGTACCGGCTGTTTGCGGCGTGAATCGCGGCCACCGCAACGCGGCCCTCGGCAAGCCGATCCGCCAGCGCCAGGCACAGCGCGGCGAGCGCGAGTATGTTGACATGGGCGTTCGGCCGGGCAGCAGCCCGCGTGGACCATTCGGCGGCCTCCTCATACTGGCCAAGCCGCAGATGCGCTATCGCCCGGCTCCCCAGCATCCCGAACATCAAAGGATCGTAGGGACTGAGCCTGCGCGACTTGTCCGAGGCCTTGATGGCCTCGGCGGGATCGCCAGTCTGCGCTTCCACGAAGGCGAGCGAATAGTGGCCCATTGCGAAATTGGGGCTGAGATCGACCGATTCCTGCAGCGCTGCCACGGCCTGTTGGTGCTCCTTGCGCAGCCACAGCGCGCGCCCCATCGCCAAGTGCGCCGCCGGGTCCTGCTCGTCCGCAAGCAGGCTCAGCGCGGCAGCCGCATAAGCTCGCTCGCCCTCGGCGACCGGATCGGCCCAACTCTGGAACGCGTTCTGCCAATGGGTGAAGGACAGTCCGGCATGGGCGCGGGAGAAGGTGGGATCCAGCGCCACGGCGAGGTCGAAGAAGTGCTGCGCCTGCGCATTGTCCTCCCTGGTGAAACGGTACATGTGCCACAGACCGCGATGATGCGCGCCCCAGGCGTCCAGCGAGGCGGGCGATCGCAGGACCGCGCGGTTCCGCTCCGCCTGCTCGATCTCTCCCATCAGCGCTGCCACGATCCGGTTGCCGAGTTCGTCGACGGCCTCGAGCAGGTTCGCGGCGGGCGCCTCGCAGACCTCTCCCCAGACGATCCGGGCCGACCGCGCCTCGACGAGTTCGATCTCGAGAGCGAGCCGGTCCGCATTGCGGCGCAGCGTTCCGGAGGCGACATAGTCAGCACCCAGGCGGCGACCCGCTTCTGCGCCTGATATGCCCAGTTCGGCCAAGGCGTAGACCGAGCCTCGGGCGATGATCGAGAGACTTCTGAGCTTTGCCAGTCGCGTGATGACGTCGTGCGTCAGCCCCTCGGCGACGGCGTCCTCCACGAGGCTGTCCGGCACACGAGTGAACGGCATCACGGCAAGGGTGGAACGGTCGGAACCGCCCGGCGGCGCCTGCTCCGCGTCCCTCAGAGACGGTGCCGGAATTGTCTGTGCGGCGTCTTCGCCTGCTCCCGCACGGGCCGGCATCGGCTGCGACCGGACGCGTTCTGAAATCTGACGCAACTCGGCCACGGGCACACCCTCATCGGCGAACAGCCGCTCGGCGCTGGCGAGGTGGGACTCCGCCTCGTCGATGCGACCGCCGCGAACAAGGTGGGTCAGAAGTGCGCGATGTGCCTCGAGGTCGTAGGGAACGAGGTCCAGCCATTGCTCCAGGTACGGCTCGACGGCGCCGGCGCCCGTCGGCAGTGCCGCAATGAGCGCCTTCAGAATGTTGACGCGGCTCGCGGCAAACCTGCGCCGCTGTGATGAAAGCCAGAACTCGGCATGCGGTCCGGACAGGTTCAGCTCGCCGAGGAACTGCCCCCGGAACAGCTTCGACAGAGCCTTCAGCCGCTCGGTCGTTGGCGGAGATTCCTGCTCGAATGCCAGGACCTCGAACGTATCGACGACGCAACCGCTGAGGTCGATGCCGACTTCGTCCTCTTCCGACACGATACGGGGAGGATCGGCGTCGTCTATCGCCTGCCGCAGCTTGCTGAGGTGCCACCGCAGCTCGGCCCGCGGATCGTTCGGCCTGTCCCAGAGAAGATCACAGAGGCGCTGTCGGCTGACCGGACGGCCCTCGGTCACGAGGATTGCCAGCAGCGCCCGCAGTTTGCGGGAACGGACGAGAGGCACCGGAACTCCCATGCCTGCGGACGACGACCGGACCGAGCAGGAGGATTTCCAGCGGCGGCTTGGCAATCGGGTTCGTCGGCTGCACGGATTCCACGACAGTTCCCACGCTGCCTCCCACGTCAGGTTGTGGCTGCGCATGATAGCACGCTTACAGAAGACAAAGCGATCACCGGGAGAAAACCATGCCAGGCGACGGACGGACCAGAACCACAAAAGGGCGCGGATGCCTCTATGACTCCATCCTCGATACCATCGGCGACACGCCGGCGGTGCGGATCAACAATCTCGACACCAAGCAAGCGACGATCTACGTCAAGGCCGAGTTCTTCAATCCCCTGGCCTCCGTAAAGGATCGGCTGGCCGTCGCCATCGTCGAGGCTGCCGAACGGTCAGGCGCGCTGAAGCCCGGGCAGACCGTGGTCGAGGCGACGAGTGGCAATACCGGCATTGGCCTCGCGATGGTGTGCGCCCAGAAGGGCTATCCGCTCGTCGTCACGATGGCCGACAGCTTCTCGATCGAGCGGCGCAAACTGATGCGGATGCTTGGAGCGAAGGTCGTCCTCACCCCTCGCGCCGAGAAAGGCTTCGGCATGTATCGCAAGGCGGTTGAACTTGCCGAGGCGAACGGATGGTTCCTCGCCCGCCAGTTCGAGACGCCCGCCAACGCGGCGATTCATGAGGCGACCACCGCACGCGAGATCATGGCGGATTTCGAGGGTTCTCAACTCGACTGGTTCGTGACCGGCTACGGCACCGGAGGTACCCTGGCCGGCGTTTCCACGGTGCTGCGTCGCGAGCGGCCGGAGACACGGATCGCACTCGCCGAACCCGCGAATGCCCAGCTTCTCGGCAGTGGGACGCCCCAGCAGCGGGGCGAGGCGGGCGAACCGTCAGCCACCCATCCGGCCTTCGAGCCGCATCCCATACAGGGCTGGACACCCGACTTCATCCCGCAAGTCCTGCAGACGGCGATCTCGCAGAACGCCTATGACGACCTCGTGCCCATCTCCGGCGCCGATGCGATGGCATGGGCCCGCGAGCTCGCGCGGAAGGAGGGCATCCTCACGGGGATCTCCGGCGGTGCGACGCTTGCGGCGGCCGTCCAGATCGCCGAGCGTGCGGGGGCCGGCTCGGTGATCCTCTGCATGCTGCCCGATACCGGAGAGCGTTACATGACGACCCCGCTCTTCGAGACCATACCGGCGGAGATGGACGAGGAGGAAACGGCGCTTTCGATCTCGACTCCCGGCTACCGGTTCGCGGCCGAATGAAATGCGCCACATCGAGCGGGACGACACATTTGAGCAGGAAAGCCTGGATCCCGCCGATTGGGACGCGACACACGCTCTCGTAACCCGGGTCGCTGGCGAGGCGGTGGACTATCTGCGCGAGGTTGGAACGCGGCCGGTCTGGCGCCAGATGCCGCAAGACATCCGGACCCGGCTCACCTCAACCGTGCCGCATGAGCCGACGCCGCTGGAGGATGTCGTGCGCGAGGTGTTCGACACTGTCATGGCCTACCCGATGGGTAACATTCATCCCCGCTTCTGGGCGTGGTACATGGGGGCAGGCAACCTGACCGGCGCCCTGGCCGAATTTCTTGCCGCCGTCCAGGGATCCAATCTCGGCGGCGGCAACCATGCCGCGGCCCGGATGGACGATCAGGTCGTGGGATGGCTGAAGGAAATCGTCGGCTATCCCCTCGAGGCCAGCGGCACCCTGACAAGCGGCGGCTCGGAGGCCAACCTCATCGGCCTGACCGTCGCCCGAAACGTCATGGCGGGCGCCAGCATCCGCACCGAGGGCGTAGGCGCCATGCCCCAACCGCTGCGCTTCTATGCCTCGGATCAAGTGCATGGCTGCCACCGGAAGGCGGTGGAGGCGCTCGGACTGGGTCGCAACGCGCTGCGCCTCATTCCGACCGGAGAGGATTTTCGGATCGACCTCGCTGCGCTCCGGGCCGCCCTCGTCGAGGACAGGGCAGCGGGACTGAAGCCGGCCTGCATCATCGGAACCGCGGGAACGGTCAATAGCGGGGCCATCGACGATCTGCCCGCGCTTGCCGATCTGGCGGCGGAGGAGCGGATGTGGTTCCACATCGATGGCTGCATCGGCGCCCTGATTGCCATTTCGCCGGTCAATGCACCCCTGGTCGTGGGGCTGGAGCGCGCTCATTCGATCGCCATGGATCCGCACAAGTGGCTGCACGCGCCGTTCGAGGCCGGCTGCGCCCTGGTCCGTGATGCTGGCGCGCATCGCGACAGTTTCGCCTTGCCGGCTGCCTACCTCGAGCCCACGCCGCGCGGGCTCGCCGCGGCCCCATGGCTCTACGACCTTGGCCCCCAGACCTCCCGCGGGTTTCGAGCGCTCAAAATATGGATGGCGCTCAAGGAACACGGCGCGGCGAAATTCGGGAGGCTGATCGACCAGAACATCGCGCAGGCGCACTATCTCGAAGGCCTGATCAGGAAGACACCAGAGCTGGAGATCGTGGCGCCGGTCGCCATCAACATCGTCTGCTTCCGGCATCGGCCGAAACACCCGCTCGATGGAGAAGGGCTCAAGCGGTGGAACATGGAGATCATGCTCCGGCTCCAGGACGAGGGCAGCGCCGCACTTTCGGACACGACCCTGAAGGGCAATCATTGCCTGCGGGTGGCGATCACGAACCACCGCACCCGCCGCGCCGATCTCGATCTGCTGGTGGAACGGATCTGCGTGATTGCAAACGATATTTCGGAAGAACCGACGTCGCCGGCCACCCAATTGAGTGCACCTTGAGGTCGCTTCATTTGCGATCGGTTCAAAGCCGCCGACGCCGCTGCACCTGAACAACAACCGATGGGGAATCGAGAGCCATGTTCGTCCTTTCAAAAACGGCATTTCTGTCAGCCATCTTCACCGCAGCCCTGCTCCATCCTCCTTATTCGCTTGCAGCACAAACCGGTGGTCAAGGCGGCGCAAGTCTGGGGTTCAGCTGTAACTCCAAGACCGGTGCCTGCAATTGCGACGGAATCGCGACCTCGAAAGACTGCCAAAACATGGAGAAAAACTGCAAGAATAAAATGTTCTGTGGCATTCCGCCAACGCCACCGTTTCAGGGGGAGAAGAAGTGCTTTTGCAACATGTACTTTCCCAAGGCACGCAGCGACTTGCCATTCCTCAGGTTACAGAGACAAAAGCAGTTCACTGCGCCCGGAGCGTCACCGATCGTCAAATAGTGGTTCGCTCTTGGTCCGGAGCTTGAGATCGGCGATCCAAATCCCCGGCACGGGAGCGGCAGGACCAATTCCGTCCTTTCCAGCGACCGGGAGGGCCGGAGGACGTTCGCCGTAAATTTGTATCGCAAGGCGGCCTTGCCTGCACAGATGGGACGAGTCCCGTGAGACCGCGACGTCTCGCGACTCCGCGCCATGGTGTGCGGTATGTTGAGCTTTCCGGCCCCGGCCGGATCACCGGTCGACCGCCCGAGGCCGGATGGGGGCACGACCATCATCCTTACCTTACATCAGAGCGGAGCACCGCGCGCTCCTCCTGACGCGGCTTCGACGGCAACGGGACACCACGAGGTCTAGAAGTTGACCTTGTCGCCGCCCTTCAGTTCCAGGATCTGCCGCGCCTCGTCGGGCGTCGCTACTTCCAAGCCCTGCCCTTCGATGATCTTTCTGGCGAGTTCAACCTGCACGGCGCTCGACTTGGCGAGCACGCCACGTCCCGCCCACAGCGAATCCTCCAGTCCAACGCGCATGTTGCCGCCCATCGCGACAGCCATCGCCCCGATTCGAAGCTGCGAGCCCCCGGCCCCCAGCACGGACCAGTTATAGTCGTCGCCGAACAGGCGGTCGGCCGTGCGCTTCATGTGCATGACGTCCTCCGGGTCGGTGCCGATCCCGCCAAGGATTCCGAAGACCGACTGGATGAAGAACGGTGGCTTGATGATGCCGCGGTCGGCGAAGTGCCGCAGATTATAGAGATGCGCAATATCGTAACACTCGAACTCGAATCGAGTCCCGTTTTCGGAGCAGGTCGTCAAAATATATTCGATGTTCTGGAAGCTGTTGCGGAATACCAGATCACGCGAACCTTCCAGGTGTTCCCGCTCCCACTCGAACTTGAACTCCTTGTACCTGTTCAGCATGGGGAACAGGCCGAAATTGATCGAGCCCATGTTGAGGGAGGCGACCTCCGGCTTGAATTGGGCCGCGGGCTTGACGCGCTCTTCCACCGTCATGAAGGGACTGCCGCCGGTGGTGATGTTCACGACCGCCGAGGTGCCCTGTTTCACCCGTGGCAGAAATCGTCCGAAGCCCTCCGGCGACTGGTCCGGCTTTCCGGTTTCAGGATCGCGCGCGTGCAGATGCAGGATCGCCGCGCCAGCCTCCGCCGCGCCGAGCGCGTCTGCGGTGATCTCCTCCGGCGTGACCGGAAGATAGGGTGACATCGAAGGGGTGTGAATCGCCCCGGTCACCGCGCACGTAATGACAACCTTGTCCTTGATCTTCACCGCATGATCCTCCCGATCCACTCGCTACCGGTCACTAGCATTTTGCGAACGTTTGATCAATCACAAAACGTAATGGCGTGTTGTGAGCGGTCCATGGCCGAACACATCTCCATAGGGTACATTTTCTGGTTTATTTTTCAGCCTCTTATACGCTTGATGAATGGCTTGGTGAAATTCAGTGGCTATGGCGAATGTCGATAACAGCAGATTACTTACGGATGTTGGGTCTCATTTTTCGGTCAAGGAAGCCGGCCGAATGCCGCGCGCGCCGGGCGTTCCAGCCATGCGCCAGACGGCCACGCGACCGCGGCCTGGTAAATTTCGGCGTGTGCCGCGCGACGCGAAGCGCTGATCGCGCTCGATGCCGGGGAAAATCTGTCTGCAAGATCAAGGGCGAGCTGCGCGACCGCCCAGCGGTCGCCTCGTGCGGCCAGCGCCCGTACCGGCCTGCCCGACAGGGTTTCTATCTCGGCCAGTTGGCGTACCATCCGCCCATGTGTTGATCGACCACCTCGGCGATAATGTCCTCAAGCGGTACTTTCAGCTGTATCTTGAAGATATGTATGCGGATCATGTTGTAGATGATCCCTCCGAAGGGGCGCCAAGCCAATTCGTATTCGACGTCCGATACTGGTATCTCGTCCATTTCTGCACCGTCATAGCCGATCTCCGCGCGGACAATCCGACAAATCGGCAGGAGAACGGCGTCGGTGATCGCCTGCTTGTTCGCCGCATATGGCTCCGTATAGCCGCTCAACGATGCGAAGAAGAACAGGCGGATCCATTCCTCGTTCATGACCTCCGTGCAGTAGACATACAAGAGATTGGACAACTGCTTGCGGAGCGGCACGCCGCTTTCGGCGTCCAGTTCCGGCAGAAGGCGATACCGGCTTTCATCGAAGGTCGAGGAAAAGACGTTCGAGATCAGGTCCTCGCTATTGGGAAAGTACCGGTAAAACATCGCCTGAGAACATCCGAGTTCCTTGGCGAGCCCCCGCGTCGTCCCCTCGAGCCCCACCCGCGCGAAATAGGTTGTCGCGCGCGCAACGATCTCCGCTTTGCGCCGCTCCCTGTTCTGCGCAACCTTTGAAGTCACAGCCATTTCCCCTCAACGGCGAGGACCGCGATCGGTTTGGCGAAAGGACGGGACGCCCGCAAGGCGCCCCGTCCCCCAAAAAAGTCCATCACAATGCTCAAAGCCTCGTCAACCGGCAGCTTTTTCCCTGATCAACTGCCTCAGCCTGCTGGGTCCGATCGGAACTTCGTCGATCTTGACCCCAAGCGGTTTCAAGGCGTTTTCCACGGCGGCCGCGATGGCTGGCGGCGCGCCCATCCGACCACCCTCGCCGGCACCTTTGATTCCGAATTCCGTATAAGGAGAAGGTGTCTCCACATGGGCGATCTGGATATCGACCGGCACCTCGCTGGCGGACGGAATCACATAGTCGGCGAAGCTCGCATTGGTGAACTGTCCGTTCTCGTCATAGAAAAACTTCTCGTACAAGGCAGAACCAATTCCCTGTGCCGACCCTCCACGCACATGCCCACCCAGCGTCAACGGATTCACAACCGTGCCACAGTCATGCACGGCGACGTATCGCAGGATTTTCGTCTGCCCGGTCTCGATGTCAACCTCGACGACCGGAATGTGACACATGTGGCCCATGATCGGATAGAATATCCCCAAGTGACTGCGGTCGTCGGCCGGCTTGGTCGTCAGCGGGTGATCGTAGACATGCTGAACGTTCAAGCCGCTGCAGAAGTCGTCGTCATCGGGAAAATCAAGCCGGAAATTGTAAGCCGCGTTAGCGATCTCGGGGATGGTCAGCGAGCGGTTGTTCTTCTTGGAGAAGACCAGCCCGTCTCTCAACTCCAGATCCTCCTCGTCGACTTCCAGCATGATCGCGGCGAGGCGGAACAGTTTCGCCTTCAGCTTGCCAATGGCGCCGACGATCGCGCCGGCGATCATCACCGTGAACCGGCTGCCGGCCGGGCCCGCGCTCGGTAGACCGTGGTCCGTATCGGCGTAGGTGAAGATGATCTCGGCGGGATCGACACCGATGGTCTCCGACACGATTTGAGCGGCCACCGTTTCCGGACTGTTGCCCCAGAATGGCGCCTGGAAATCGACGACGATCTTGCCGGATATGTCGACCGAGATCTGCACGCTCTCCGGCACGCTGGAGATCGGGAAATCCGGCTTGCGGTCCAGCATCCAATACTCTGTCGCGCTGAAGACGCTGCGTTCCTGCACGGTGGCGATGCCGATTCCGATGTACCGGCCTTCCTTCAGGGCCTGCGCCTGCTCGTCCTTGAAGGCGTCGTAGTCGATCATTTCCACCGCCTTGGCGAGCACGGCCTGATAATCGCCGCTGTCGTAAAGATTGCCGGTCGGGATAAGGTGCGGAAAACTCTCCTTCGGGATGAGATTGCGGCGCCGGAACTCGACCCGATCCTCGCCCAGTTCATCGCAGACCGCATCGACAAGCCGCTCGATCATAAAATTGGAGACTTCCGCGCCGAAGCCTCGATAGGCGCCCTGCTGGCACTTGTTCGTCAGAACCGCGGTGACGTCGTAGCGGACACTGCCGATATTGTAAGGGCCCGTCAGCTGCGACAACGCATTGCCGTGATGGCCGACGCCGAACTGGAAAAAGGCGCCGTAGTCATCGACCGTCTTGATCTTGACGCTGGTGATCTTGCCATCCTTGACCGCGGCGCTGCATTCGAACGCCCGGTCGGGACCATGCTGATCGCTGGACAGCATGTGATCGATCCGGTCTTCGATATATTTGACCGGCCGTCCGCTGGCCCGGGCGAGCGTTGCGGCCAATGTCGGCACCTTGTGCGCAAACATCTTGGAACCGAAGCTGCCTCCGGCCGCCACCGGGATGATATTCAACCCGCTCGCGGGAACCCGCAGGGTCGTGGCGATCCCGTGACCGAAATAATTGTACATCGACGTGTTCGAATACACCTCGAACTTCTTGCGGGCGGCATTGTAGCTCGCCACGGCGCCCGAGGTCTCGATCGGCATGCCGCTCGAACGACCCCAGCGTATCCTGCGGTGAACGACAGTGTCAGCGGCGGCGAAGTCTTCCTCAACCGGGCCGAAATCGAAGCTGTCCTTGAAAGCGATGTTCCCGCCCTCGAAGTCCGGATGGAGAATGCCGTCGCCTGTCGCCGCCATCCCCTGCTCGACCGTCGCGATGATGGGGAGTTCTTCGTATTCCACTTCAATCAGTTCGCAGGCGTCTTCCGCTATATACCGGCTCTCCGCCACCACCGCGGCAACAGCTTCCCCGACATGGCGCACCCGCCCAACGGCGATGCAGTACTGGTTGATCCCGCGCCCTGAACCGAACTGCGGTTCGTTGACCTTCGCGACATCCTCTCCGGTCACGACGCAGACGACCCCTTCCAGTGCCTCCGCCCTGCTGGTGTCGATCGAGACGATGCGGGCATGCGGCAGCGGGCTGCGCAGCACGGCGGCGTGGGCCATGTTGGGCACCACGACGTCGTCGATATACCGACCGACGCCCGTGAGGAATGGCGGGTCCTCGACCCGCTTCATCGGCTTGCCGATATGCTTGAACTTGTCGCTGGGCGGAAGCTTGCGCCGGCTCGGCGGAATTACGATGTCCTTGTAGCTCATTGTCAGGCCCCCTCATTCCGCCGGCTGCTTGACGCGTTCTGCCGCCATCAGTTCGGCGGCATAGGCGATCGCGTCGATGATGTTCTGGTAACCGGTGCATCGGCACAGGTTACCGCTCATGTGATCAATGATTTCCGCGCGGGTGGGCTGGGGATTTTTCTCCAGAAGTTCCTTCGCGGAAATCAACATGCCCGGCGTACAGTAGCCACACTGAAGGCCGTGCTTCTCCCAGAACGCCACTTGCAGCGGATGCATCTTGTCGATGGTTCCCAGCAACTCCACCGTCTCGATCCTGGCGCCATCGACCTGGACGGCATAGGTCAGGCAGGAGCGACTGCTGCGCCCGTCCAGCATGACGTTGCAAGCGCCACACACGCCGTGCTCGCATCCGACATGGGTGCCGGTCAAACCGAGATTCTGGCGCAGGAAGTCGCTGAGCATCAGCCGTGGCTCCACCTCAGCAGTGATCTTCCTGCCGTTCACCTCGACGGTGATCTTGTGCTTCTTGATGTCCATTGTTCTGCGCCCTCCGTGCGCGGCAAGCTGGATTTATTCCCGGAGCCGTTGACGTTCCTGTCCTCAGGAACGCGCCATGGCCAAAGCGCGATAGGTCAGGCTCCGGGCCAGGTCCCTGCGGTGCTCCTCGCTGACTTGCAGATCACCCGATAGAGGGAGAACCTGCGCAGCCATCTTCCCAGCCTGTCCGCAAAGTTCGTCCGTCAGTTCCTGCCCCTCAAGCAGGTTCTCCACCTCGCCGCTCCGCATGGCGGGATCGGCCAGTCCCGCATAGGCCACCCGCACATTGCCGGCCTTACCTTCACGAAGTTCGCAGGTGACAGCCACGGCGAGATAGGCAAAGTCGCCCAAGCGGATCGAGGCTTCGCAAAAGCCCCAGTTCTTGGCCCCTGCCGCGAGTGGAATCTGAAGTTCCACGAGCAGTTCGTCGGGCTCCACCGCGGTCTCGAAAATACCGGTAAAGAATTCGTTGGCGGGAACCAGGCGCTCGCCGCTCCTGCCGACGATCTTCATTTTCGCGTCCAGGGCCTGAAGGACGGCCGGCAATTCCGATGCCGGGTCCGCATGACACATATTGCCGCCCAGGGTGCCCCGATTGCGGACAGAGGCATGCGCGACGAAGCTGTAGGCATGACGGAGCAGCTTGAAATGCTCCCCAACATACGGCGATTCCACGACGTCGACATGGCGGACCATCGAGCCAATTCGCAAGAGGCCGTCGTCGATCCCGATGTTCTTCAGTTCGTCAATGCCGTTGATATCGATCAGCAATTGAGGTGACGCCATCCGGAGGTTCATCAGAGCGCCGAGGCTTTGCCCTCCTGCGATGACCTTGCCCTCGCCGTCAGCTCGTTCCAGCTGCGAGACAGCCTCCGCTACCGATCGCACCTTGGAGTATTCAAATGGCGCCGGCTTCATCGAGTCCCCTCCCAAAATAGTGAACACTTGATAACTATCGTCCGTTTTGCAGGCCTTGTCAACCGATCCGCCCGCCATCTGCCTGCGGAATTTCCACCTCAGCGGGAGCGCGCTCCGGTACCCGCCAAACACCTATTGCCGTTGCCGGACCGACGGAATGCGACAGACATGCGCGGGCGCAATTCCACCTCGCCATTGTCGGCCTGCTTGGCGACGGTCGACGGAAATTGCGCTTGAAGTTGCCGCTGCGATGAAGACAGGGCCGCCGCGTGCCAACCGAGACACGGCAATGCCACCCTTGAGAAATTATCTCCGGATTCCCCATGGTTGCCTGCGCTCCATCGGGGCGTTGGAGGACCCATGCAATAGCCATCTTGCCTTTCGTCTCGTCCGGTGCGACGGTTATGCAGAGGCTGCGGTCATGCCGTGGCTCGATCGGCAATCGCGATTCTCCATCGCCGGCGGTGGCCACTGATGGAGCAGCGGGCATCACCTTTTCGCCCCCCAGCCCTTCGCTAGCTGGCACGGCGCCGGACCGAACACCGAAAGATGCGCGGCCCTGCCGTGATAATCTGATAAATGTTGAAAGCGCATGGCCAACAGCACCCCCAAGAGACTGCCCAATGAAGCCCGCCGCGCGGAGATACTGGAGTCGGCGATCTCTCTGTTCAGTTCCAAGGGCATCGCTGTCACGACCCGAGACATCGCGAAAGCCTCGGGCATAACCCAACCGCTAATCTTCCGCCATTTCAAGACGAAGGAAGAGCTTATCGACGCCATCTATCTCGAACATTTCGAAGGAATGTTCGATCAGAGTTGGCGCGACAAGCTTCGCGACCGTAGTCGGAGCCTCTATCAAAGGCTCACTGATTTCTATCTAAGCTATACCGAAGCCGTGTTCGAAGAAAACTGGATGCGAATCTACTTCTGGTCCGCGATGTCCGGTGCAGAAATCAACAAGCGGTACACGAAGTTCATCATCGAGCAGATCGTTACTCCGATCGCGATCGAGGTCCGGGCCGACGTCCATCCGGACGCCGATGGAAAGATCCCATTGAGCGATCTGGAGTTCGAAACCGTCTACACCGCCCATTCGGGAATCTTGTATTATGGGCTGCGAAAATTCGTTTTTGGAGACGCTCCCGCAATCGATCGCAGCCAGATCGTTTACGAATGCGTCGCGTCCATGCTGCAAGGTGCGCCGAAGGTGGTCGAGACCCACCTGGAGCGAAATCGCATTTCCGCCCCGGCGAACACGGCCGGAGCGGGATGATCGTCACGAAGGGACTATTTGATTGCCTGGGGGTTGATCGGCGATCCGCAGCCGCCTGGTAGGTGCATGGGAGGCGCGACGAAAAAGAATTCGTACACACCGTCTTCGGCACAGTCATCCGCCAGCTCCTCAAGATAGAAGATCTCGCCCATGGCGATTCCGATCGCCGGTATGACGACCGAGTGCCAAGGCTGGAACATCTCGTCGGAATCGTTGGGACGGACCTCGCATCCCCATGTGTCGGCGCAGATGGCCGCGATGTCGTGCTTTCGTATCCAGTAGGCCGTCTCGAAAGCGACACCGGGTGCGTCACCGCCGGCATAGCCCATCCAGTCGCCCTTTTCGATACAGCGCTTCTGATGACCGGTGCGGAAGATGACGAAGTCACCCTCACGAATTTCAACGCCCTGCGCGGCGGCCGTCCCGTCGAGATCGTCATTGGTGATCCCATAGCCATCCTCCAGCCAGTCGACATCCTTGTAGCGGGCGATATCAAGCAGAACGCCGCGGCCGACCATGCGATCGCGGTAATTCTCGATCCCGTTCTTGCGGGCGCCGGTCGTCGTCACGTTGGAAGCGTCGTAACCGTTGAACATCTTCCCTTCGTAGAAGATGTGAGCGATGGAATCCCACTGCGTGGAGCCTTGGCAAGGCATGCTGATCGCGTCATCGGCGTATTGTAGCCCCGAGCCATCCTGGATACCTGCCTTCACATCGGTGCCTGTCGCCAGCATCGAGTGAATTGGATTCCAGCGCCCACCATAGAGACCGGTCTGGATCGGCTCCTTCAACGACAGGCCCAGTCCGAAGGTCCTGCCCTTCCTGATCAGCTTGGAAGCCTCGACAATACGTTCGGGGGTGGCAAGATTGACTGTTCCGAGTTGATCGTCCTGACCCCAGCGAGACCAGTTGGACAGTTCGTGGAACGCTTTGTCGACGTCGGCTTTCGTGATTGGCATAGCGGAAATCCCTGTTTTTACCTGGACGTTTTCGGCACCACCGACTTCGCCCCGCGAGCCAGCAAAAGGCACCACTCAAGACCGCATTCGCTTGCGTGCGGATTCCTTATAATCTTTGGATTCAATTCAGCTTTTTATGACGGGCCCTGCCCTGGCAAAATCGGAGCGGAACGGGCGGGCGCTGATGGGTCGCTTCGTCACGATTCACGCTCCGGATCGTCTGCGCACGGTGGAGTAAGTGAGTGCGGCAATCAGGACCAACGTGCCCTGGAAGACATATTGATAGGTTTGGGAGAGACCGAGGAAGGCGGCGACGTTCAGCACTTCCGTCAGCAGGACGGCGCCGAGAACAGTCCCGATGAAGGTCCCGCGACCGCCGCGCAGGCTGGTTCCGCCAAGGACGACGGCCGTGATGCTCAGAAGGGTATAACTTGCACCCTGTCGCGGATCGCCGACGCCGATCTGAGCCATCAGCATGACGGCGCCGAGGGCGGTCAGCATGGAGGTGCCGATATAGCCCAGGACGAATGTCCGGTCGGTGCGAACGCCGATCCGGCGCGCCGATTCCTCATCCGAACCGGCTGCGCGCAATTGCCAGCCCCGGCGCGTCTTGCGCAGCCAGTATTCGCCGCCCAAGGCAAGAAGGACCAGCGCGGCGAACGCGACCGGAATTGGTCCGACCTGCCAGTTGATGTAATCGACGACAGTGAAATTAATGTAGCCCCCGACGCCTTCGCGCAGAAGGAAGCTTCCTCCCTGCAGGCCGATATACATCGCCAAGGTCGCGGCGATCGCGGTGAAATTCGCATACCGAATGAGCAGGCCGTTGATCGACCCGACGATGAATCCGCCGCCGAATATCAAAACGAAGCCCGCGATGATCATGAGCGCCGACGCATCGTCATTGATAAAGAACGATGCGACCACGACCAGGAAGCCGGCGAGCGGTCCGACCGACAGATCGATGCCGCCCATCAGCAGCGCAACCGTCTGACCGAGCGCGATGAATCCCAACGCCGTCGCCAGCAACAGGACGTTGTAGACGTTGTAGGCCGACAGGAAGTTTTCGTTCACGCCGAACATGTACAAGGCGAGCACGGCGATGATCGCTGCGAGGGGGACCACCGGCGCGTTGTCCGACTGGACGAAGTGCCGGAGACCGCTGGCGATCGATTCGCGTTCCTTCTCGAGAGTGCTGTCGCCCAAGTGATGGACCGCACTCACGGCTGCCGCGACGATACGCCCTTCGGTCACCTCGTCGCCAGCCAGCCGCTCGACAACGCGCCCCCGCGACATCACGATGACCTGATCGCACAAGCCGGCCAGTTCCGCCGCGTCCGAGGAGTTGACGATGACGGGCGTGCCCGAATTCGAGACCTCCCGCAAAATGCTGTAGATTTCTGCGCGCGCGCCGACATCGACGCCTTGGGTCGGTTCGTCTGCTATGATCAGGCCGGGGCCTGACAGCAGGGCGCGCGCCATGACGATCTTCTGCTGGTTGCCCCCCGACAGCGACAGGATCGGAGCCTCCAGGCCCGGCGCCTTGACGGCGAGCGATCTGAACGTCGCCGAGACCTGATCGATCTCTTTTTTCCGGCTGACCACCTTGTGCGTGGCAAACCGGTCCAGAGCGGCGAACGACGCGTTCTCGCGCACCGTCAGAACTCGATGCCATCCCTTCAGTATGCCGGTCAGGGGGCATGAAGGCGGCTTCGCGCGACAGGCCGCGAGGATCGAGACGGCGCCCCTTCAGCAAAACCGTGCCCGTCGTCTGCTCCAGCCCGGCCAAGGCGCGCATCAGTTCGGACTGACCATTGCCCTCGACACCGGCGATGCCGATGATCTGGCCGTGCGGCACGGTAAAGCTGACATCATCGAACTTTCGGCCGCTGAGCGCCTCCACCGCAAGGTCGATGTCGTCGGAGCTTCCCGCAGCCTTGGGTGGGAATGCAGAGCCAAGTGTCCGGCCGACGATCAGGCTCAGCAGCTCTTCGTCGCTAACTTCATCGACTCGCCTGACGCCGCGAACCTGGCCGTCGCGCAGCACGGTGACCCGCTGGGCGATCTGGCGTACCTCTGCCAGGCGGTGTGTGATGTAGACGACGGACGTCCCGGTTTTGACCAGCTGCCGGATATGGCAGAAGAGCATGTCGGTCGCTTCCTGGCCGAGCGCAGCGGTCGGTTCGTCGAGGATGAGCACCCTGGGCTTGATGGCGAGCGCCTTGGCGATCTCGAGCAGGTGCTTCTGCGCCACGGTCAGGGCATCGGCTCGCGCATGCAGGGGTACGTGCAGGCCCACATCCTCCAACGCGGCTTTGACCGCAGAATGAGCCGATTCCTCGCGGAGCCGCTCCGCCGGAAGAGCAACCTGGAAATTCTCGAGCACCGAAAGATCATCCAGAATGGCGGGGTGCTGATACGAAATCGATATTCCAAGCGATGCGGCGAGCTCAGGCGTAATCGGCGAAACGACGCGGCCGCCGAACTCGATCTCGCCGCTATCGGGCTGCAATGCGCCGGCTATGATATTCATGAGCGTCGATTTGCCCGCCCCGTTTTCGCCGAGGAGCGCATGAACCTCCCCCTCGTAGAATTCGGCATCGACGTGTTGAAGTGCCGGCACACCAGAATAGTATTTGGAGATATTCGACAGCCGAATGCTGACGGCCGACGGCACCGGGGCTTCGGTTACTACAATTTTTTCTGCGGTCAACATTTCAAAATCCACGAGCGTCGTTCTGTTCCGCACTGTCTTTCAAGTCGAGCAGCCTCGCGATCCCGAAGCGTATCCGCTCCGGGATCGCAAGACAGGGTTACTTGGTCACGGCCTCCGCCTGCATTTCCGGCGGGACCTTGGACGACATGTAGATCGATCCTGGGAGATCCTCACGGCACTGAACCGGGCTCGGTTCACCCGTCATGGAGTTCTCGAAGGGCGGGACGTCGTTCTCTTCCTGCTCGGGCGGCGTGCCACCCGTAGCGAGGGCAGCCGCCCACTGAACCGCCAGGCGCACGTCGTCATTTCCGGTCGACACGGTGAACAGCTTGAAGTCCGGATTCTCCTCGTGGTTCTCCTTCCAGAAGCACCCCAGCGAATTGCCGTCGGCGGCAGCGATCGCAGGGATCGAACGCCCGAACTTCTTGAACACCGGAAGCGCACCGACCAGAGACGGTCCGAAGTCGGAGACGATGACGTCGATCTGCGGATTCTTCGCGATTTCCGCCGTCAGCACCTGCTGGGTCAGCGCCGGGTCCCAATTGGTCACGGCGAATGGCAGCGAGTTGAGGAACTTGTAGTTGTCGTCGAGCACCGACTTCATGCCCTCATAGGCCGTGGTGCCCTGGCTGGTGCCTGCCGGTCCGCTCAGGAAGAGCAGGTTACCACCCTCGGGAAGGATTTCCTTGATCCATTCGGCGAATCTGACACCCTCATTATAGAAGCTGGTGTTGAGATACTTCGTGTAATTCTTGCCTTCCTCGCCGGCGACTTCGACGCGGAACGGCACAACCACTCTGCCTGCCCTGAAGGCGCTGGTGATCGCCGGCAGGACCGCCGGTCCGGAATCGGCGAAGACGATCAGTGCGTCGGTCCCCTTGGCCGTGTAGGACTTGATGTCCGAGATCGCTTTCTGGGTATTGCCCTGAGCGTCGGCATATTCATAGCTTGTGATGCTCGGGCACTTTTCCGCCTCCATGCGGGCGGCGACGTTGGTTACCTGCCGCCAGCTATTGCCGCCGAAGCCGTCCATCAGGGCCAGGGACGCCTTGTCCGGGCCACACCATGACGGCACGTCCTCGGCGTGCGCAGAGGGCACAGCCCAACCCAGAGACATGACGGCTACCGCCGCAGCGAGTGCCGTTTTGTTGCTATGTATAGTCATCATTTTCTCCTCCTGATGAAGTCTTAGGGAACGCTTTTTCGTTTTCTCGTCCAATGGACCGAGTAAACACCGATGCCGAATCCCAGCGCCAAGGCCTGAATGATGGTCTGGCCGGAATAGGGAACGCCGACCGCAAGTGCGAACTGGCTGAGCTGATTGAGGAAAAACGCGGCGAAGAACGTCGTGATCGGGAAGCCGCGTCCGCCGAGCAATGATGTCCCGCCCAGGACGACGACGGCGATCGACGGCAGTAGAAGGGAGTCCCCCTGGAACGCCGTCGGCTCTCGCGTGACGCCAGCCAGCAGCACGCCCGCCAGGCAGTAGAGCAACTGCGCGAAGACATAAGCCATCATCTGGTACAGGCGTACGTTCAACCCGACGGTCCTGGCCGCCATCGGATTGGCCCCGATGACCTCAAAGCGCCGCCCGAAGACGGTCTTCTTCAGCCCAAACGAGACGAGTGCCAGCGCCGCCAGGGCGAAGAAGACCGAGTGCGGAATGCCCAGCGTCTCGCCGCCAGCGATTTCTGCTAGGAGCCCGGTGGTGATTGCAGGCGCGCCGCCGGAGACGGCGAAGACCGCGCCGTACAGTAACGCGTTCATTCCAATCGTTGCGATGACCGCATTCAGTCGGAGGAAGCCGATGAGAATGCCGTTCGTCAAACCCGCAAGCACCGCCAAGCCCAGCGCCATCAGTATTGCCGGCAGGAGCTGGGCGTTGTCTCCCGAAGGAATGTGGACCGACATCACAACGGCAAGCGAGACGCCACCTGCCACCGAAAGGTCGAAGCCGCCCTGCTGAACGACCAGCAACTGCCCGAGGCCGACGATGGCTATCGCCGCGGCAAATGGCAGACTGCCCACGAGAGCGCCGGATGACAAACTCGAAGGGGCGAAGGACATACAGAATACGATCAGGACCAACGTCGAAATCAGGACCGTCACGAAGCCGCGTGTCAGCGAGAACGGGGAAAACGACGCCGTCCCGGGGAGTGCGTCCGGTGTGGAAACTGCCTGATTCATTGCAGAACTCTCTCCTCCGTTTATCCGGCGCAGCCGCTCCTCGGCGGCCCTCCGGGCCCTCTCGCTCTACCGTCGACGCCGATCCTCGCCCTGTCTTCCAATTCCCGAGACCGCGGCGGCGGCGGCGGCGGCCAGTTCCTGATCGCGACACGCCAGCTCCCGCCGAGCAAGGCGGCGGCTGGCGACGGCTACGCCTGATGACATCACTCACGGGAGGCAATCGTCGCCGATGGACTTCGGCCGTCCGGCTTGCGCGCCTCCCAACGACGCCACTTCTTCCTCTTGTAGAGACCGTCGCACGTGCGCTTGTAATTATCAAGTGTTAATTTGTTTCAGGCAGCTCGCATCCGTCTGTGTCGGGGCCTCTCAGGTTCGCGTCTGAAGGGACGTCTCCGGAAAATCTGACCGTGGATCGACATCGCATTGTGCGCTCTTTATTCATATAACTCAGTGGTATATCGCATCTTTTGTCCGTGATGGATGGTGATTTTTCTATCAGAAGCGGTACGAAATCGCGGACGGCCGTGCCACCGTCCTTTGACCACCATCGGGGATCCGGCGAGAGATGTGAGGGGAATTTGATCGAGAAATCGCGGATTCTGTCGGCGTAAATGATCAACTGTTCTGGCCATGGAATACCGTCCCGAACGCAGAGCATGGCGGCACCCTCGACGCGGTGGATTGGCCAGGCCGCCCAGACGATGTCAGCGACGGTGTCACGGCAGGGGGACTTCCTGGCAATGGACTCTGTCCCTCGGAGCGCCGCGAAGTTTCCTTGGCCGGGGAAGGCGCCGAAGGATGGCCAGCGCGATGTTCAACACCGGCGCTGCCAAAGGCCGGCGGCAGTCGCAGATGTCTAAATCATGGTGCGTTGCCGGCAGACCGGCTCTGTCCGGCGTGAGTGAAAGTGGAGCAACCCGCATCGCGAGGCGGCCTCATTGCCCTCGATGGAAAGGGGGCTTCAGCACTCTTTCGGTCTGGTGTCGCGCCTTCATGCATACTGCGCCACGCCGTCAGGTAACCTTGGATCGCCCTGCAGATTGGATCCGTCAGCGTCGCCTCATCGACTGGCCCGGCTTGCCGCCTGGACAACCCTGCCCTGCGTCAGACCGACGATGTCCGGCGCGAGCGTTTCGGCCAGTCCGAAAGTTGCCGCCTTTCCGCCCACCCTTCACCCGCGAGCATCTTGTGGCTAAGACGGTGAGGCGGAGGGCAACAATCCATGACAACACATCGGCAGCCCGTCTTTTATGGCTGGGTCGCGGTGGCGATCGCTTTCGTCACCATGGCCGTGGCCGTCAATGCACGCACCGGCTATTCACTGCTGCTGCCGCACCTTTCCAAGGAACTCGGGCTGACGACGGCGATGTCGTCCGGGCCGTTCTCGCTTGGCTTTGCCGCGTCGACCGCCTTCGTGCCCATTCTGGGCGCGGTGATGGACCGCTGGGGCCCGCGGATCGCGATCCCGATGGGCGCGGTGATGGTGGCGGCCGGCTATGGCGCGGCGATCTTGATCGGCTCCGCCGTCGGCCTCTATCTCGCCCTCGGCCTTCTCGCCGTCACCGGGTCGATGGCGATGAGCTATATCGGCCATTCGATGTTCCTGCCGAACTGGTTCGTGCGGCGGCGCGGCCTCGCCATCGGCATCGCATTTTCGGGCGTCGGCGTCGGCGCGGTGACACTGCTGCCGCTGATGCAGTGGGCGATCGACCGGCATGGCTGGCGGACCGCCTGTGTGGGCATCGCGCTGCTGACGCTGGCGGTGATCGTGCCCCTCAACCTGCTGTTCCAGCGCAAGCGGCCCGAGGATCTCGGGCTTCATCCGGACGGCGATGCGGCGGGCCCGGAGGAAGGCGGCAGCGAGCCGGCCGCCAACGTCGTCGACAGGGCGTGGGTCGCGACCGAGTGGACCCTCGGCCTGGCCGTCAGGACCGCGCGCTTCTGGTGGATGGCGAGCGCCTTCTTCTTCGGCCTCTTCGTCTGGTACGCGATCCAGATCCACCAGACGAATTTCCTGCTGCGCGAAGGCATCACACCGGTTACGGCAGCCTCGGCGCTGGGCCTGATCGCGCTGTTCGGGATCGGCGGCCAGATCGCCCTCGGCGCGTTGTCCGACAGGATCGGTCGCGAGGCTGCCTGGAGCATCGCCCAGTGCGGCTTCGGCCTCGCCGCCTTGATGCTGGCGACCGTCAGCTTCGGCCCGTCACCTCAGCTCATCTATCCGATGGTCGCGCTGCAGGGCCTGCTCGGCTACGGGATGGCCTCCATCTATGGCGCGATCCCGGCCGAGATCTTCTCGGGCAAGCACTTCGCCAAGATCTTCGCGATCCTGTCGCTGTTCGGCAATTTCGGCGCGGCGGGCGGCGTGCTGGCGCTCGGCTTCATCGACGATATCTTCGGCGGCTATCGCACCGGCTGGTGGATCTGCGTCATGGCGTCCGTCATCTCGATCGGAAGCATCTGGATGGCATCGCCGCGCAAGGTGCGGACCGTCGGTGGAGCCTGAACCGCGGCGGCGCCAGGGGCGCGCCTCTTCGCTCCTCAGGCTGCGGCCAGCGCCGTTCACTTCATGCTCGCCGGTAGCGCCAGCACGATCCACGGAAAGGCGATCAGCAGGATCAGCCGCACGATGTCGACGGTCACGAAGGGCAGCACACCGCGGAAGATCGTCGGCAGGCTGACCCGCGACGCGATGGCGTTGATCACATAGACGTTCATGCCGACCGGCGGCGTGATCAGGCCGAGTTCGACGGTCATCACGATGATGATCCCGAACCAGACGGGGTCGAAGCCGAGTTCGACGATGACCGGAAAGATGATCGGCACCATCAGGATGATCATGGCCATCGCGTCGAGAAAGCAGCCCATCACGAGGAACAGCAGCAGGATGAGCGCCAGCGTCCCATATCGTCCCGCGCCGAGCGTGGTCAGGAAGCTGGTGATTTCCTGCGGCACCTGGGTGACGGCGAGGAAATAGCCGAACAGCGTGGCGCCGATCAGGACGACGTAGATGGCGACCGAGGTGCGCAGGGCTTCGACGAGGCTGTCCAGCAGGCCGTCGATGGTCAGCTGGCGTCGAACAAGGCCGATGATCGCCGTCAGCAGAGCGCCGACTGCCGCCGCCTCGGTCGCCGTGACGATGCCGAAATAGATCGACAGGATGACGGCGACGAAGAGCAGGCCGACCGCCCAGACACCTCGCAGCGCCGCCAATCCTTCCGCAGAGGCTGAAGGGTTCGGCCGCCGGCAGTTGTCCGCCATACCAGAAGCGCACCGTCAGCATGTACATGACGACGCGCAAGGAGGCCCGGCACGACGCCAGCGATGAACAGCGTGCCGATGTCGGTCTCGGTGATGAAGCCGTAGATCGCCAGCACGACCGACGGCGGGATCAGGATGCCGAGCGTGCCGCCGGCAGCGATGATGCCGGTCGAAGCGGCGTCGGAATAGCCGGCGTTCTTCATCTCCGGATAGGCGATCTTGGTCATGGTCGCGGCCGTGGCGACGGATGAGCCGCAGATCGCGGCGAAGCCGCCGCAGGCGCCCACGGAAGCGAGGCCCAAGCCCGCCCTTGAACCCGCCGAACCAGGCGCGGCCGGCGCGGAACAGCTCCGCCGACATGCCGGAATTGGTTGCGAGCACGCCCATCAGGATGAAGAAGGGAATGAGCGTCAGATTGAAATCGGTGATGCTGGCGATGGGCGACTGGGACAGCAGGCTCAGTGCCGGCCCCATGCCGACCACGGCGCCGAAGCCGCCTATGCCGACGATGCCCATGGCGATGCCGATGGGAACGCGCACGGCCATCAGGGCGAAGAGGACGACGAAGCCGCCGTGCCGCGATCAGTTCGCTGCTCATTCCTTCTGATCCTCGATGAGTTGCTCGTCGATGCCGTCAAACTCGCCAAGGTCGGTGCCGTGCCGCAGCGATACGCCACAGCTCGCACCGTGTTGGTGAAGACGGCGGCGACCAGGCCGAGCCAGATGGCGAGGAAGAACGGCCAGTGCGGCAGGCGCATGTCCATCGTCGCGTCGCCGCCGCCCATCGCCGCCGTCGACGCGCTCCCAGATCTTCCAGGTCATCACGGCGGTGAAGGCCAGCAGCACCAGCCAGGCGAAGGCGTTCATCCCAGCGCCGCGCCGCCGGAAATCGGCCTGGGCCAGAAGGTCGACCTTGATATGCGTGCCGTGCCAGGCGACCGAGGCCAGGCCCCAGGCGATGGCGACGCCGAGGATCAGCCGCGACAGGTCGAAGGCATCGGGCACCGGCCGGGCGAAGCCGTAGCGGCCGATCGCCGAGGCGACGATGAGCACGGTCACAAGCCCGAGCGTGATGCCGGCGACCCGTTCGACGAACATCACGGCGCGCTCGGATCGGGCCCCGCGGCGGACTGCCGTCGGACATCGGTGATCTCCCTGCAACGCAATGGGCGCACGCGCCTTTCCGCCGCGTGCGCCCGTGCATCCGTGCCGCTCAGTAGGCGGCGTCGTGCTTCTCGAGCGCTGCCTTGTAGGCTTCGAGGATGGCATCGGCGTCGCCGCCCTTTGCCGCGACGGCGGCCTTCCATTCGTCGAACAGCGGCTGCGGCCGCCTCCCGCCATGCCGCGACCTCTTCCTCGGTCGGCGTGTTGAAGCTCTGGCGTCGGATCCGCCATCAGCTTCTCGCTTGCGCGGCCATGTCGTCCTCGGCCCAGCCGGCGGCGACCTTGCCGGACCATTCCGGCGTGCAATGGTCGTCGATCACGGCCTTGTTCTCATCCGACAGGCTTATCGTAGCTGTCCTTGTTCATCACCATGACCTGGCCGACAGGTAGAACGGCATGTCGAGATGCACCGGCACCTCGTCGGTCAGCTTGAAGTCGTACATGGACGCCCCAGGGGAAGGTCACGGCCTCGGCCGTGCCCTTGGACAAGGGCCTCGCGCACTTCCGGCGCGGGCACCTGGACCGGCCCGCCGCCGAGCAGCGAGACGAAACGCGCCATCGTGGCATGCGCGGGGCGGATGTTCTTGCCCTTGATGCCGTCGGGCTTGGTGATGTCGACCTTGGAGTGCAGGGCGCCCGGCGCATGCGGGTGGATGAAGCAGACCTTGACGTCGCTCATCTCCTGCTTCGGCGCCATTGTCCATGTACCATTCATGGATGGCCTTGGCGCCCCGACGCTGTCATCCGACCATGAACGGCACTTCGGTCAGCGCATAGATCGGGAAGCGGCCGGCGGTGTAGCCGGGGTTAACCTAGGCCAGGTCGACGATGCCCTTGCACGGCCATGTCGTAGTGGTCCGGCGCCTTGCCCAGCTGCTGTGCCGGGAAGATCTGGATCTTGATGCGGCCGTTCGGAGGCCTCCTCACCGACTTGGCCCAGGGGTCGATGCCCTTGGACGCCGGCGAAATCGTCGGCGGGACCCAGTGCGACAGGCGCAGGGTGACTTCCTGCGGCCTCTGCCGCAAGCGGCCCCATGACGGCGAGCATCGCGGCGAGCGCGACGGCGGATGCGTATTTCATGACTACCTCCCTTTGAGCGGGTTCACCCCCGGTCTTCAATAATTGATGGATATCAAACAAAGCGGAAAAATCAACATCCGAGTGCAAATGCCGGCCGTGTTCATGGCGGTCATTCGATGATCCGGCTGCCTCGTTCGATCGCGCCGCTTCGGCAAGATTGAGAGGGCAGACGCCGCCACTCCCGGTTTCCCTGTCCTGCAACCTAGCCACATGGCTGGATTTCGTCGAGACCGGATTGATTCTCCGGACACGGGATCAAGCCATCTCCTCGATCGGCCGCCCCTCGGCCACTTTGGAGCGCGAGCTCGGTCGAAATCCGCTGCAGCAGGCTCGACAACACCCTTCGCTCTTCCGGCGACAGGGATGCGACGAGCATCTCTTCATGTTCCTGCACCAGAAGGCGCAGCTCTTTCAGAACGGATACGCCCTTGCCGGTGATGAACACGCAGCGCAACCGTTTGTCGGTCTCCGAACTCTGCCGTTCCACCAGCCCTTCCCGCGTCAGCGATCCAGGATCGGCACGAGCGAGACCGGTCGAGGCAGACCGCTTCCGCCAAGCGGCTCTGGTTCAGACCAGGATTGCTCTCGATGATGCGCAACAGCCCGAAATAGCGGGGGGCGCTGCCAAAGCCCTTCGCCTGCGTCTCAAAGCTCTTATAGGCGGCGATCTGAATGAGGCGTATCTGGTGCGAGACAAGATCGGCGAGATCCTGCGGCTCGATATGGTCTTCCGCTTTCATCTGGATCCCTCCCCATTGCCGTTCGCGTCGAAGAGCCGCCGTTCCGGTTTCAGCTCCCGTGATAGACCGGCTTGCGTTTCTCGACAAAGGCCCGCGGCCCCTCGCGCGCGTCGCTCGATGCCATGACCGTGCGCATGCTCCCGGTCTCGATCGCAAAGGCCGCCTCAAGCTCGCGTCCGCTCGTTTCCTCGATGACGCCAAGGATCTCGCGGATGGCCACCGGTCCGTTGGCGGCGATCCGTGCGGCCAGTTCCATCGCCGCGGGCAGAACGCTCGGTCGCCGGCAGGACCTGATTGACCAGCCCGTATCGAAGCGCATCCTGCGCCGAGAAGCTGTCGCCGGTCAGCACGATCTCCATCGCGCTGACATAGGGGATCTGCCTCGGCAGGCGGACCAGTGCGCCGCCAAAGGGGATCAGGCCGTGGCGTGGCTCGGGCAGGCCGAAACGCGCGCCTTCGGCGGCAATCCTCAGATGACAGCCAAGCATCAGCTCCATGCCGCCGGCAAGGCAGTTGCCGTTGATGGCGGCGATGACCGGCTTTCGCATCGGCACGCCCTTCAGCGTCGCGCGCCCTGCCAGCTGGGGCTCCTCTGAGAGCCGGACATCCCACTCATCCTCCGGCTGCCGTGCACCCGTCAGGATCGGCAGCGCGGTGGCCAGATCGCCGCCGGAGCAGAAGCTGCTCTTCCCAGCGCCGGTGATGATGGCGACGCGGACATCCTCCGAGCCGTTGATCTCTTCCCACAGATCGGCGAGCCGGCAGATGACCTCCGGATTCATGGCATTATGAACTTCGGGACGGTTGAACGTCACCACGGCGATCGGACCATGGCGCTCCAGCAGGAGGGGAGGCTGGCTGTCGCTCATGCCGTGGCCTCCCGCAATCTGAAGGAAATGTCGATCGGCATTCCGGCCGTCTCGGCTTTCATGGCTTCGAGATGTTCGGCGGACAGCGCGATCACGGCGTCGAGCCTTTCAGTAATTTCGATGTCTCCGTCGCCGCAACGGAATCCCCGCCCGACCCGCAGCCGCTTCGAGCGCCCACCGCGTCGCTTCGCGCCGCAGCGATGGCTTGAAGATCTTGCCGACCGGCGTCAGCGGCATGGCGTCGATGATCGCCACCCGCTTCGGCATCGCCGCCGGCTCCTCGATATTGGCCCTCAGGAAATCCATCAGTTTCTTCTCCCCTGCCCCGGCGCCCGTGCGGAGCGAGGCGAAGACGACCGGCAATTCGCCGGCATAACTGTCCGGCATGCCCACGGCAGCGGCCGCTTCGACGTCCGGATGCGCCATCAGCGCGTCCTCGATCGACTGCGGATCGATATTGTGGCTGCTGCGGATGATCACGTCCTTGGCGCGGCCGGTGAGATAAACCTTTCCCTCACGGTCCAACGAGCCGAGGTCGCCGGTCAGGAGCCAACCGTCTCCCAGGAAGGATCCGGCATTGCGGTCGCTGTCGGTATAGCCGGGTGAAATGTTGGGTCCGCGGACGGCGACGATGCCCGTTTCGCCGGTGGCGACGCAACGCGAAACATCCGGCTCGGCCCCCTGCTCCAGAATCGCGATCTCGCTGAACGGGAGCGGGAAGCCACAGCAAAGAGGCGTGCGCGGCATGTCCACCGATTCCAGCGCGATCGAGCCCGCACTTTCAGTCATGCCGAAGATGTTGCGGACGGCGATGCCCGTTCTCGCCTCGAAGCCGTTCGCCAGTTCCGTCGGCAGCGGCGAGCCGCCGGTCAGGGCCACGCGTATCCGCGAGATGTCCGCATCGACCGGCACACCCATCAAGGCCGAGAGGATCGTCGGAACCGCGGCGATGACTGTAAGGCCATGGCGCTCCGCCTGCTTCCAGAAGGAGCCGACCAGTTTCGGATTGCGCATCCCGAGGCGGCCCGGGATCAGGATGGTGCTCCCTGCCGACAGGGCCGACAGTCCGTAGACGAAAGCGCCGGCCACGTGAAAAAGAGGAAAGCCGTTGACCACCACGTCAGCCGGTCCATAGGCGTGCATCAGTGCGCAGGATCTGGCGACATGCGCTTCGTTGCGCCGCGTGTGCATCACCAGCTTCGGTGCGCCGGTGGTGCCGCCCGTATGGTAGAGCGCGGCAATGGCCTGATCATCGCCATCGATCCCAAAGCCCAGCGGCTGGCCCCGCTCCCGCTCGACCAGCTCCTCGAAGGCGCCGGCGGAACCGGGCGACGCGGCGTCGCTGTCGCAGTCGAGGATCGGCAGCTCCACGCCGGCTTGTCTCAGCGCCGGAACCAGATCGCGCCAGTAGTCCTGCTCGCCGTTCACTCCCATCATGACGATCACCGCCGCGTCTGCCGCCTTCAGCAGGGCCGCGATGTGGGCGGGACGCAGGAGCGGGTTGATCGGAACCGCCCGGCCGGCGATCTGGGCGCCCCACAAGGCGATCTGCGCGGATGGCGTGTGATTGGTGAGGAGCGCGACGGATCGGCCGGATTGGACACCCAGCGCCCGGAACACCCGCGCCGCTGCAATGACATCGTCATGCAGTTCCGCGAAGGTCCAGAGACGATCACGCGCAGGGTCTTCAGCATCGACGAGGTAGTGGAGCGCGGTCCGGTCCGGCCATTGCGCTGCCGATGCCTCGATGATTTCGTAGGGCGACGGGTGGGGGCACAGGGCATCGAAACCCTCGGCCTCCAGGGCCCGAATGTCGGCTTTCGATCTGATGGATCTCATCTCGCTGCCCTCGCACGAACTCCCGGCCGTCCAGCGACGGCTCTGGCATCGGCGGTCAAGCAGCCACCGAAACCCCTCTCCGGCCGCTGCCGCCGCACTGTCACGCACAGCCATCGCTGGTGGCTTCGATTGTTGGCAATCAAACAAGTTTGTCAAGCATCCCGTGCTGAACACGGGCGGGGGTGGCCGGTGTTCAGAAGACCTCGATAAACGCGCCTCGCCTCGGTCGGCTTCGATGCGCTACCGTCACGGCAGCCCCGGCCCTGCAACGCAACGTCGGCAGGAGGTGTCAGCAGAGTCGGAGCAACTCGCTCCGCTCCTTACGACGCGGATGCGACAGCACAAATCCGGTATGAGAGACGGTCGAGCCGTTTCCTTGACGCAGCTCATGCATATATGCGGATGCCTGCATCGATGGCCTATCCGGTTCGTCGTGCGGAAAGTGGAGGGAGTAAAGCGATGACTGGGATGAGCGGCATTTGGAGGTGCGCGGTACGCCCGTCCGCCCTGCTCCTGGCCGTCGCAGGTATGCTCGCGACCGCGCCGATGGCCCTCGCCGCGCAATTGCTGATGCTGGAGCAGCCCGGCTGCCCGTGGTGCGCACTCTTCAACGAGCAGATCGCGCCGGCCTGGCCGAACACACCGGAGGGCCGACGCGCGCCGCTCCGCCGGGTCGACATCACCGAACCGTGGCCCGACGATCTGGACACCATCCGCCGTGACGTCGTGACGCCAACCTTCATCCTCGTGGACAATGGTGAGGAAGTCGCGCGCATACGGGGCTATCCGGGTGACGAGTTCTTCTGGTTCCGGATCGACGAGATGCTCAAGGAATTGCCGGAAGACGCCCCGGCGAACTAAGTCGCGTGCGATCCAGCTTCGAGGCCGAATAGCGTTGCTCCGGCGGCTGGAAAGATAGAATTCGCTTTCCTGACGAACGCTCAGCTCCGGATCATACTCTCCCCATTCTGCAGGAGAGTGAACATGGATTTCGTCCCCCTCATCGACGCCATCGGCGAGCCGGCGACCGCTGCCGTCATTGGCGGCTTACTCGGCGCCGTCTTCGGCGTCGCGCTCGAGCGCAGCGGCTTTTGCACACGCTCGGCCGCGATCGAGGTCTTCCGGGGTCAGGTTCGCAAGGCTCTGCCCATTTGGCTGATCGGATTCGCCGTCTGTGTCGCCGCCGTACAGGCCTTCCTCTGGACGGGCGCCATCTCCGTCGCCGAGACGCGCTTCTTCGCCACCCCACAGAGCCTCTCCGGCGCCCTTATCGGCGGCGCACTGTTCGGTATCGGCATGGTGCTGGCGCGGGGCTGCGTGTCGCGCCTGATCGTGCTTGGCGCCAGCGGCAATCTGCGCGCTGTCTTCTGCATCGCCATCATAGCCGTCACCGCCTGGGCAACCTATCAGGGCCCGCTCGTGCCGCTGCGCGATGCGGCCAGTGGCCTTCTGTCGTCGTCCGCGCTCGGCGGCAACCAGCTCGAGATTGTCACCGGCATCGGCGCCGTTCTCGGACCGATCATTGCGCTCGTCCTGGTGGCGGGCGCGGTGGCGCTGGCCCTTATCAAGCGTCTCTCCCCCGCCTACTGGCTCGGCGGCCTCACCGCCGGCGGCACCGTCGCGCTCGGCTGGTATCTGACCTACCTGCTGTCCGGGCAGGTGTTCGATCCGATCCAGCCGGAGAGCCTGTCCTTCATGCGACCGCTCGCCAACACGCTTAACTATGCCGGCAGTGGTGGAGACTACGACTACCTCTCGCTCGATGTCGGCATCATCGGCGGTATCGTCGCCGGCGCCCTCGTCAGCGCGCTGCTGTTCGGCGGCTTTCGGATCAAGACATTCGCCGAGTCCGGCACGCCCTCCGCATGGCGCTATGCCGTCGGCAGCGTGCTGATGGGCTTTGGCGGGATCACCGCCGTCGGCTGCACCATCGGCGCAGGCTTCACGGGGGGAGCCGTCCTCGCCGTGACGGCGTTGGTCGCCCTGGCGACAATGATCGTCTCAGCCGGCCTCATCGATGTCGTGCTGCGCCGGCTGGAAGGGCCGGCGGAAAGCAGCCGATCCGTCCTGGCCGAGCTTCAGCCCGCCGAGTAATTCGACGACTGCGATCAAAACGCCAAGGGCGGCCCAATGGCCGCCCTTTTGCGTGTCGGGCCGTTGGTCCGCGGAGCGGATAAGCGTCAGTCGATCGCGCCGTTGCCGACGTCATCCTGGGCATCATCGTCGGCGGTGTCCGGCGTCACGTCCAGAACCCGGGCGTGCATCGTGATTTCCGCTGGGCCGTCCTTGCAGTCGCTCATGCAGACCGTCGCGGCGGCGTTCTCCGCGTTCTGCGGCTCGCTCTGCCGATCATCGGGCTTAAAGCCATCCTCGTTGGGAAGATGAATGTCGGTGAAGTTCTTGTTCGACAGCTCGAAATCGTCCTCCACCAGATCGTTGAGATAGAGCAGATAAGCCGCCAGAGCGTAGGTCTCGTCATCGCTCAGCGAACGGGCGTTGCCAAACGGCATCGCCCGGTGGACATAATCGAAGACGGTCGAGAAATACGGCCAGTAGGAGCCGATCGTCTTTTCCGGCCGATCATCGGTCAGCGATCCGCGCCCGCCGGCGAGTGGCGGCCAGCGCCCCTCGCCTTCGCCGAACGCGCCATGGCATGATGCACAGCGTTCGTCGTAAAGCGTCTCGCCCTCGGCGACCGTGCCGGAGCCCTCGGGCAGGCCCTTGCCGTCGGGGCGGATATCGATGTTCCAGGCCGCTATTTCCTCATCGAGCGCCGTACGCCCGATGCCGAGCGGACCGCCGCTCGGCTCCGGCGGCGTCATCGTCTCCTGGCCGCCTTCGCCCTCTTCGTCCGTCGCGGCCGCGTCGACGCTTGCTCCGGCGCTGTTGGCGGTGTCGGCCTCCGGAGCCGGGGGCGCGTCAGCCTCGGTCGGGACTTTGTCGTCGCCTGCGGTGTTGGCGACCGGCTGTGCCTCGGCCATGCCCGGACTGCTCTGGTCAGTTGTTTCGGTGCTCGCCTGATCCGCTGTCGCCGGGCTTCCATCGGCGGCGAACTGTCCGAGATAGGCGATGACGTCGGCGATCTCCTGGTCCTTCTTGAGACCCGGAAAGGCCATCCTGGTGCCCTTGATCGTCTTGCGCGGCGAGGCGAGGAACTCGGCCAGATGCTCTTCGGTCCAGTGCAGGCCGTTGTCGCCTGCCTGCTGCATGGCCTTGGAATAGCGGAAGTCATCGACCGAACCGGCCTTGCGGCCGATGACGCCGTTGAGTTCGGGGCCGGCCCTGTTCTTGGCGTCCGGTCCGACCATATGGCAGGCGGTGCAGCGCTTGAAGACCGTCTCGCCATGAGCCGCATCCTGCGCGGAAGCGACCGGCACGACAGCGAGACCGAGGCCGCCGGCAAGGCAGGCCGACAGGAGCGTCTTAGGATACTTCGACATTCTCGGTCACTCCGTCTGCACGGACATGCCAGGTCTGGATGCCGTTATTGTGGTAGATCGAGTTCTCGCCGCGCTCGGCGCGAAGCTGGTCCTTGGTAGGCTGGACGTTGCCGGCCTCGTCGATCGCGCGGGACTGCAGAAGCAGGTCCGAGCCCTCCCAGTCGAACCCATGGTAGAAGCGGTACGCTGCCTTGGAGGAACCGCCCTCGAGCCGGGCCTCGTTCCAGTTGCGTCCGCCATCCACGGAGACATCGACCTTCGCGATGCGGCCATGGCCGGTCCAGGCGAGGCCGGTGACGACCGTCCTGCCCTTGCCATGGATCAGCGGCGCCTGGGGCGACGGGCTGGTAATGACGCTCTTGACGTCCATCACCCAAGTGTGGCGCCGGGCGATGCCATTGGCCAGCAGATCGGTGTATTTGCTGGTCTCCTCGCGTTGTCCCCACGGCTTGTCGCCGAGTTCGAGGCGGCGGAGCCATTTGATCCACATATTGCCTTCCCAGCCCGGCACGACGAGCCGCACCGGGTAGCCCTGTTCGGGCCGCAGCGCCTCGCCGTTCATCTGGAAGGCGACGAGGCAGTCATCCATCACCTTGTCGATCGGGATCGAACGGGTCATGGCCGCGGCGTCGGCGCCCTCTGCCAGCAGCCACTTGGCCTCCGGCTTCAGGCCGGCCTCCTCGATGATGTGGCGCAGTGGCACGCCGGCATATTCGACGTTGTGGATCATGCCGTGGGTGAACTGACAGCCGTTGAGCTGCGCGCCGCGCCATTCCATGCCGGAATTGGCGGCGCATTCGAGGAAGTGGACACGATTCACACGTGGAAACCGCTTCAGATCCTCCATCGTGAAGACCAGAGGCCGTTCGACCATGCCGTGGATCATCAGCCGATGGTCGGCCGGATCGATGACGGCGACGCCCGAATGGTGGCGCTCGAAACAGAGGCCATTCGGCGTGATCGTGCCGTCCAGCGCGTAGAGCGGCGTGAAGTTGACGGAGGAGGTGGCGTCCGCGGTCAGCCAGGGCACGCTGCGGCGGATAACATCCGCCTCGAACTCGCTGGGCAGGCCATAGGGAGACGCATCGACGCCGTCGCCGAGGTAGCGGTTCCACTCCTGGATTTCCGTGATCCTGGGATCGGGCGCCGCCGCACGCGCCCCGCTCGCTGCCGCAATGGCACCGCCGGCCGCGCCAAGGCCGACTTTCAGGAAATGGCGTCTCGCCGCCGTCCTGCGCTGGTCTTCGTCGATAGAATCAACCATAGGCACCTCCCGCGATTCCGAAACATTCTAATATTAATATGTTTCAACAGGCCGGTTGTCCACCCGAATCGGAGCAAGACGTCAGATGCCCACGACCTTCACGACCTCCGTCGCCGGCGCCGTGACCGTCTGCTGTCGGGACAGATAGCTTTCCATCACATCCCAGATCGGCGGACCTTCGACGTCCTCGTTCACCGAGGCCCAGCCGGCCACGACATAGCTTCGGTCCATCTCGATCGGCTCGCCGGTTGCAATCATGGTCATGTCGGAGATGCGGTTGCCGATCGTCTCCTTGGGCGCGCAGGCGTAGGCCATGCCACCCACGCGGACCATGTCGCCGCCCTGCTGGAAATAGGGATCCTTGTTGAACAGATTGTCGCAGACATCCTCCATGATGTCCTTGATCTGCTGCCCGGAAAATTCGAGCCGGTACACCGACGGGTAGGTCATGGACGTCTGGTTGTGCAGATCCTCCACCGTGATGTCCTGGCCGGGCAACAGTGTCGGCCCCCAGCGGAAACCGGGGGAGAAGGCGAGCTGCGCGTCGCGCTCCTCGATCATGCCCTGACAGATCACATCGTCCCAGGTGCCGTTGAAATTGCCGCGCCGGTAAAGGATGTCATCGGTGTGCCCGATCACCCGCTCGATCTCGTTCTTGTAGGGCGCGCGGACCTCCTCGATCTTGGCAGCCATCGTCCGGTCGGGCTCGATGACGTCCGCGAGGATCGGGATTGTCTTCGTGGCGTAGCCGGTCACCTTGCCGTTCGTGATCTCCAGATCGACGCGGCCGACGAACTGGCCATGGCTGCCGGAGGCGAGGAGCAACGTCTTGCCGATCTCGATCGCGTGCGGGATCGCATCGTGGGTGTGGCCGGTGAGAACGACGTCGATGCCCGGCACTTCCGCCGCCAGCTTCTGATCGACATCGAAGCCGTTATGCGAGAGAAGCACGACGACTTCGGCGCCGTCCGCCCTCGCCTTCGCCACCTGCGCCGCGATGACCTCCGGCCGGATGCCGAAGCTCCAGTTCGGGATCATCCAGCGCGGATTGGCGATCGGCGTATAGGGCATGGACTGGCCGATGACCGCCACCTTGTGCCCACCGACCTCGCGCATCATGGACGCTTCGAAGACCGGCTCGTCCCAGGTCGTGTCGAAGACATTGGCGGAGAGGAACGGATAGGCAAGCGCGTCGATCAGCTCGAGGACGCGGTCCTCGCCATAGGTGAACTCCCAATGGCCGACCATGGCGTCCGGCTTCAGCAGCGCCATGGTCTCGACCATGTCCTGCCCTCGGGTCTGGAGCGATGTGTAGCTGCCCTGCCAGGTATCGCCGCCATCCAGCAGCAGGACATTGCCGTCGCCCCGCTCGGCACGCACCGCGTTGATCACGGTGGCGATGCGGTCGAGGCCGCCCATCCGGCCGTAGGTCTTCGCCAGGTTGACGAAGTCGACCATGGTGTGGGCGTAGGCGAGCGCGCTGCCGGGGGTCAGATCGAAATATTTCAGGAACGCCTCGCCGACCAGATGAGGCGGTACGCCGTCGAACAGCCCAACCCCGATGTTTTCGCTCGGCGGGCGGTAGTAGATCGGCATCAGCTGCGCGTGAAGGTCGGTGACGTGAAGAATGGTCAGATCGCCGGTGGCGTCAAAGGCCAGAAGATCATCCTGCGTCAGCCGCTGCTGAGCCGCCAGCCTTGTGATGTTGGATGAAAAGCCGATGGTTCCGGCTGCGACCGCAGACCACTGCAGAAACTGGCGTCGCGTGAACATGACAATCCTCTCCTGGCGGCGATGCACTCACCGGCAGCTGGCGATTGACTAAATGGTCGAAGGTGGCCGGCTCGCCGCCGGCCACCGAACCTACTGGCGAACGGCGGGCGTCTCGACGGAGAGGCCGGTGCCCCGCCAGGTGACATATGTTTCCAACGCCATCAGATCGTCCGAGAAGGCCTTCGGGATCTCCGCACGCGTGTCGCGGATGCAACCACGGAAGCGATTGTGCACCGAGACCAGATCGCTCTGCTTGAGGCGGTAGGTCGGGAACCCGTTCACCTGCCCCTGCGACAGATGGTCGGCACGAATCATCTCGCCGGTATGATCCTCATGGCAGTTGGAGCAGGACAGATTGAGCTGGCCGGTGCGCGTGTAATAAAGCTCCTTGCCTTGATCCCACCATTTCTGCAGGTCGCCCTCGCTGAGATCCAGCTTGACCGGCATCCCCAGCGACTGGTGCTTGATGAAGGCCGTCAGCGCCTTCTGCTCCGGCGCGTCGAACTTGTAGGGTTCGGCGCCCATATTCTCTTCGCGGCACTTGTTGATCTGCAATTCGATGTTGATCGGCCGCTGACTGTCCGCATCCCATTTCGGATAGGAGGCGCCGACGCCCTTCATATCCACTTTCGGATCGGCGTGGCAGGATTCGCACGACTTGCCCGCCGAACCCTCGACCACCGACCACAGCTCGCCCCCGAGTTCGACGCCGAACATGCCGGGATTTTCGAAGCTGTCGGTCTCGAGAGCGCGGGTTTCCGGCTCACGGTAAAGCCAGCCCGAATAGAGCGTATCGAAGGGATGTCCTTCGGGAGCGGCAGTCTTGACCGTTATTTCCTGCCCATCGATCTCAAGCGTCGCATCAACGGGGTCGGCGAACGCCGCGGGCAGCAGAACCGAACTGGAGAACAGCGCCAGTGCGGATGCTGCCAGGATCACCTTGTTCTTCACCGTCTCGTCCTCCCTTTCGATCCGGCTGGCGCCTTACGACGCCAGTGTTTGACTGTGTTGAAACCGCGAAGCTCCGCCTCAAGCGACCTCGATCTTTTCCTCGGTTTCGTAGACCGAACCGTCATCGTCCACCCATGTGAACTTGAACGTGCCGCTCTCCGGTACCTTCGCCGCGAACTCGAAATAGGGGTTGGACGAGATCGCCGGCTCTATATCGGCCTCGAAGACGGGCTGATCGTTGAAGGTCACCGTGAACTTGTTGATGATCTGGCGAGGGATGACCTCGCCCTTCTTGTCCTTGCGTTGCCCCGATTCCATCTCATGATTGATCAGGGTCTTGATGGTGATGACCTCACCTGCGCTCGCCTTGCTCGGCAGCTTTACGCGGGGTTTCGAAGCCATGATCTTTATCTCCTCAGAAGGGTTTCACGCGGGGCGCGGCAGGTCAGCCGCCGCAGCCGCCAATCGTGACTTTCACCGGCGCCTTGGCCATGTAGACATCGCCATTGGCCATCTTCGCCACCGCGATCACGTTCTGCGTCTTGGCGAGCCGCATGCGCGTCTCGGCCGTCGCCTCGCCCGAAAGCGGGGAGAATTTGAAGGTCACAACGTCCGGATTGGGATTGCCTGCGGCCAGGATCATCACCTCCTGGACCATGTCATCGCCCTCCATCGCGCTATCGACAGAGACGCCAACAGGAACCGAATTGCCGTTCTCGGCAATTTCCGGCGTGTTGAGCGTCAGCTTGCCGCCTTCCTGTGGTTCGGCCCCGCCCGCGAATTCCTTGACCTTCGCCATCGCCTCTTCGGGCGTCGCCTGGGCGAGGCGAACGGGCAGACCGATCACGGCAACCGCCGCGGCGCCGCCAGCGATCCCGAGAATGCTGCGTCTATTCATCTGCATCGGGTGAACCTCCTTCACCATGTCATTCCTTGAGTGTCTGCAGGAAGGCGACGACGTCCTCGACCTGCTGGGCCGACAGGATCGTCTCGCCGACAAGATCCTCGCGGACGTGCTTGCCGACATCGAGCGTGTAGAATCCGGGCATGATGGTTCCCTCGAAGAGAGCCTTTTTCGGATCGGCGACGATCGCGCGCAGCATACCCCGTTCGTAGCGATCGCCGACGCCATCCAGCGACGGACCGACATTGCCCTGGAAGGGCGCGTCGAGGCTGCTGATCTGATGGCAGGCGACACAGTTTCCGAGCGACTTGTCGGTCACGACCTCCATGCCTGCCTCGGTGGTGCCCGGCTGAGCCGCAAGCGGCTGCTCGATTGCACCGCTGTCGCTGACGATAACGGCATCCGGCTCCACGTTCTGGGCGAATGCGGGCAATGCGGCTCCCGCAGCCAGACCAGAAACAAGTGCCAGGGCGTAACGTGTCGAATTCATGCTGCTCCTCCCCTGCCAGTTCCGCCCTCCCAGCGGCTTCTTTATGAAGCTAGCCAAACGGAGGCCCGCTGGCAAGGACGAATAGTCATATTCGAATATATTATCCAATTTAGTCGATTACGCCGACGCCCGACTGCCGGGCCTCCTCCAGCTTGCGGGCGTGGTATTTCTGGAAGTGCTCCTCGCCCTCATAGCCTTTCTCCTCCACCCATTTGAACATGTCGAGGAAAGTGCTCTTGCCGAAGGCGCCGGGCATGATCGAGACCGCAGCCCGGGCAGCCGGGACCGACTCGTCCGGCACGTCTTCCGGCATGAACATGATCGTCGGCGTGAAAAGAAGGCCCCATTTGCGGGCGGCCGTCTTCTCCGTCAGGGTCTCTCCGTCGAGATCGGTCACCTCTTCATCCCCGAACATGTTGTATTGCACGATCTTGTAGTGATCGCGGATGTAGTCGCGCACCTCCGGATCGGTCAGCAGTTCCTCATGCATGCGCTTGCAGTAGATGCAGCCGCGCTGCTCGAAGACGAGCGCCAGCCGCTTGCCCTCGGCCTTGGCCTCCTCGATGTCCTCGGCGACGTCGCGGAAGGTGACCGCGAACCAGTCCTCCTTGTGAAGACCGTCGGGGCCGACTTCGGCCTGGGCAATCAAGGCCGAGACCAGCAGGGCGGCGAAGGCCAGCGCGAATGATCCGGATCTGTCTCATGGCTATTCTCCTCACCCGATGGACATGAAGAAGTTCGGAAAGCTTTCAAGTAGCCATTGCGCGATCGCGCTCATCGAACCGGTCATGAACAGGATGCCGGTGACGATCAGCAGCACGCCGACGACGATCTCGACCGTGCGCATGTGCCGTTTCAGACGATTGGAGACTTCGATGAAGCGGCCGACGAAGATGCCGGCCAGAACGAACGGAATGCCGATGCCGAGCGAATAGGCCGCGAGCAGGCCGGCTCCCCGGCCGGCCGAGGCCTCGGCGCCGGCAACCATCAGGATGGAGGCCAGCACCGGGCCGACGCAGGGCGTCCAGCCGAAGGCGAAGGCCAGTCCCATCAGATAGGCGCCGGCAAGACCGGCCGGCTTGGAGCGGACTTCGACGCGCGCTTCCCGGTACAGGAAGCCGATCCGGAAGACGCC
Organism: uncultured Alphaproteobacteria bacterium; assembly: GCA_963773525.1. Taxonomy (GTDB): domain Bacteria; phylum Pseudomonadota; class Alphaproteobacteria; order Rhizobiales; family Rhizobiaceae; genus Notoacmeibacter. Next base: position 221,145 of record CAVZBM010000005.1, read on the forward strand.
CAGGAAGTGCAGGCCCATGATGACGATCAGCACGCCGGCGATGATCGAGAAGATATCGAAATACTGAACCAGGGTCTGACCGATGAGGCTGGCGCTGGCGCCAAGCGCGACGAAGACGGTGGTAAAGCCGAGGACGAAAGCGATCGAGGCAAGGGCGATGCTGCGCGACTTGACCGAATCGAGATGCTCGTCCCGCATTTCGCTGAAGCTCACCCCGGCCATCCAGGCGAGGTAGGGTGGCACGATGGGCAGGACGCAAGGCGAGATGAATGACAGAAGCCCGGCAAGCAATGCAGCGGAATAGCTTACGTCCAGCAATTCGTCCTCCCGAAGCGCGACCGCAGCCACGATCCCATTGATCCCGTCCTTTGCGCCGAAACATGCGCTGTTTCCTATGTTATGGCAATCCTGCTACAAGAGGGAAACCGCGCATCGAGAAACTGTTGCCGATCGCACGTTTCCAACGAATGGCCCGCTCAACATGTCGCTCCCCGTAGTCACGCCCGAAACCACCGACGACGAACGCGCGGAACTGGTCCGCCGCGCCCGGATCGCCAGCGACCTGCTGAAAGCGCTTTCGCACGAGACGCGGCTGCTTCTTCTGTGCCTGATGCACGAGCGGGAGCGAAGCGTTTCGGAGCTGGAGGACCTGCTCTGCATGCCGCAGGCAACGATCTCTCAGCACCTGGCGCGGCTTCGCTATGACAAGCTGGTGAGAACGCGGCGCGAGGGACGGATGATCTACTATTCCATCGTCGACAGCGAGATCGCCGACCTCGTCGCGCAGATCTACAAGACGTTCTGTTCGCCGGAGAGGATCGGTCCCAGATAGGCTGAAGAGCGCACCGGCCGCAAAGGCCAAGGGGGAGGAGAGGTTTCGTCATGATCGATCCCGCGTGGCTTTTGCCGCTTTGCGGCGTCGGTATGGGTTTGGTCATGGGCTTCGTCGCCCGCCACTATCATTTCTGCACGCTCGGCGCCTTCGAACGCTACTGGTATGCGGGCGATGGCGCGCCCCTGCGAAGCTGGCTCCTGGCCAGCCTGACCGCGATCCTCCTGACGCAGGGCGCGCAGTTCTTCGGGTTCATCGATGTCAGCCGCTCGTTCTATGCGGCGACGCCGCTGAACCTTGCCGGCGTCACGATCGGCGGAATGATGTTCGGTCTCGGCATGGCGCTGGTCGGCACATGCGGGTTCGGCGCCCTGGTCCGTCTCGGCGGAGGGAGCCTTCGGGCGGCCGTCGCCCTCACCGGCATCGCGCTCTCGGCGCTTTCCGTTCAGTACGGTCTCACCGCCAAGGTGCGTGTGCTGACGACCGATCCTTTCGCCGTAACGGTTTCCCCCGAGAAGGGATCGACGCTTCCGGGGCTCTTCGACGCTCTGGGCGCCCCGGCGCTCGGCGTGCCAGCGTGCGCCTTGGCTGTCCTCGCACTTGGATATTGGATCTTCCGTGACCGGACGTTTCGCGCGGACCGGCAGAAGATCCTCGTCGGAACCGTCCTCGGTGCCGCGGTGGCTTCGGGATGGCTCATCACCTCGTATTTCGCGGCCGTCGCGTTCTTTCCCGTCCAGCTCGAGGCAGGCAATTTCGTCGGGCCGGTCGGCGATGCACTGCTGAAGCTGATCGTGACCACCGGCGCTACACCGGATTACGGTATCGGGCTCGCGGTGGGCGTTGTTCTTGGCGCCGCCCTCGCGGCCTGGAAGGCGGACGACGTGCGCTGGGAAGCCTGCGACGATGCGCGGGAGCTGTCGCGACACGTTGCGGGATCTTTCCTGATGGGAACCGGCGGCGTCATGGCACTCGGATGCACGATCGGCCAAGTTGTATCCGCGGCCTCCACGCTGGCGCTGTCGGCGCCCCTCGCCTTCCTGTCCATGGCGCTCGGGGCGCGGATCGGCCTCTCGCTGCTCCTGGAAGGCGGCCCCTTCGCGTTTCTCCGCGGCGACGGACATCCGGCCGGATAGAAGCCGGTCGTTCAGGCCGGATCGGCAACGAAACGATAGGTGCCCTCGCCCGACCGCTCGACACGACCGAGGCCCGGATGCGGCAGATGAAAGCCGATCAGCGAGACGTCGTCCGCGACGAGCCGGTCGAGCAATCTCTGCCGGGTCGCGATCGCCTTCTGCGGCTCCGTATCGGTGCCGTATTCCCAATCCGGGTGAGCGAAGGAGAGGATCGGATGGGTCAGGGCATCACCACCGATCAGCACCGGTTTGTCACCGCCGTGGACGAGGAAGGAAATGTGGCCCGGGGTGTGGCCCGACGTATCCATCGCCTCGACGCCGCCGACGATCTCCGCTCCCGGTTTGAAGAAGGAGGTCCGGTCGGCGATCAGCGGCATCCTGTTCTGCGCGCCGACGACGAAGGTCTTGCGCGCCTCCGGTGTCTTCTCCAGCGTATCGTCGGCGGACCAGTAGTCCCACTCCGCCTCGCTCATATGATAGGTGGCGTCGGCGAAGATCAGATCGCCAAAATCGTCCGTGAGTCCCCAGAAATGATCAGGGTGAGCGTGGGTGAAGACGACATCCGTCACTTCGGACGGATCGATACCGGCTTCGTCCAGCGCGGAGGGCAGTTCGCCGGCCGTCGGCATGAAATTCGATCCGGAGCCGACGTCGAACAGCACCAGCCTGTCGCCGCGGCGCAGGAGCGTCACGTTGCAGTCCGGCAGCAGCGCCTCGGGCGCCGCTTTCAGCATCAACGCCTCGGCGATCTCGCCCTTCGGGCGGCCCGGCAGGATGAACGAGAGCGGCAGGGTCAGGTGGCCATCCGAGAGCATCAGCAATTCGCCCTCGCCGACGGGGCGGCGGCCGATCGCGAAGGCCGGCGGCGCGCCAACCATCGCACAGGCTGCAAGCGCCGCCGAGCCTTGCAAGAACCGTCGCCGGCTTGGAACCATCTCGATCATGACGATATCTCCCATATTCGAATTCGAATATATAACCTATCCTGAACGTTAGAGAAACTCGAATCGAGCGCGTCCGGAGCGGTTATCGACGTGCCGGACACACGATGGCATCAGAATCGTGAGGACCCTATGGCAGAGAACAAGGTGAATGCACCGGCCAGCGACTGGATTGACCGGTTCGAGCCGCTGAAGCAACTGCCGGAGGAGCTGCAGGCGGCCCTCGCCAAAGGAAGCAAGGTCGTTTCCGTCCCAGCCGGCACACGCATCTTCGAGCCGGGGCAGTCGGCGGACAATCTGCTGCTCGTGCTGGAGGGTCGGGTTCGTGTCCAGCAGCAATCGGCGACGGGCCGGGAGGTCATCCTCTACCGCGTCCATGAGGGTGAAAGTTGCGTACTGACGACGGCGAGCATGCTCGCCTTCGAGGACTATTCGGCCGAAGGAATCGCCGAGACCAATGTCACGGCCGTCGCCATACCGCGGCGGACATTCGACGATCTCGTCGCCCGCTCTCCGATCTTCCGCCAGTTCGTGTTCAGCGCCTATGCGCGGCGGATCACCGATCTCTTCCTGCTGATCGACGACATCGTGTTCCAGCGCATGGATGTTCGCCTGGCATCTCGCCTGCTGGACCTGGCTGATGGTGGAGGTGTCGTGCATGCCACCCACCAGACGCTCGCCAATGAACTCGGTACAGCACGGGAGGTGATCTCCCGCAACCTCGCCGAATTCCAGCGGCGTGGCTGGATCGAGCAGGCCCGCGGCGAGGTGCGGCTCATCGGCCGGAGCAGACTGGAGCAGTTGGCGCGCTCGGCGGGGGATCGCTGAGGACGCGATCAGTGACGAAGTCACAGAAGTCCGCGCTGAGCGGTGCTATGCTGATCGCCACAATTTCAAGGAGGACGAGATGATACAGAACATGGGAACGACCGATCGCACATTGCGCTTCATCATCGCCATCGCACTGGCGGTTGCGGCCTTTACCGTTCCGGCGATTGCCGCGGGCGTCTGGCACTGGGTGGTGCTGGCGGTGGCAGTGGTTCTGGCGCTGACCGCGATCACCGGCTTTTGCCCGCCTTACGCGCTCCTTGGCATCCGCACCTGCCGGACGAGCCATGCGCGATAGGACGAACTTCACGAGGATCCGATAATGACCGACTACCCGATCGACATTACCGTCAAACCCGATGTCACCGCCTTCTTCGACCCCGACACCAACACGATCTCTTACGTGGTCAAGGATCCGGCGTCGTCTTCATGCGCCATCGTCGATTCCGTCATGGATATCGATTACGCGGCCGGCCGCATCTCCTATCAGAGCGCCGATCGCATCATAGACCATGTCCGCAAGAACGGCCTGACGGTCGAATGGCTGATCGAGACCCATGTCCATGCCGATCATCTGTCCGCCGCGCCCTACATACAGCAGAAGCTCGGCGGCAAGATCGGCATCGGCCGCAATATCACCGTTGTGCAGGAGACCTTCGGCAAGGTCTTCAACGAGGGCACCGAGTTCGAGCGCGACGGCAGCCAGTTCGACCGGCTCTTCGACGATGGCGACACCTATTCGGTCGGCGAGATGCAGTGCATCGCCATCCACACGCCGGGCCATACGCCTGCCTGCATGACCCATGTCATGGGTGACGCCGCTTTCGTCGGCGACACGCTGTTCATGCCGGATGCCGGTTCGGCGCGGGCTGATTTTCCGGGCGGCGACGCCGCAACGCTCTACGATTCGATCCAGAAGGTGTTGAGCCTGCCCGACGAAACCCGCCTCTTCATGTGCCACGATTATGGTGCGGACGGCAGCCGGGATATCCGATGGGAAACGACCGTCGCCGAAGAGAAGGCCCAAAACATCCATGTCGGCAGCGGCAAGACGAAGGACGATTTCGTCAGGTTCCGCACGGAACGGGACGCCACGCTCGGCATGCCGAAACTGATCATCCCGTCGCTTCAGGTGAACATGCGCGGCGGCGATCTTCCGCCGGCTGAGCCGGACGGCAAGCGCTATCTCAAGGTGCCGATCAACGGCTTGTGACCGTATCGTGGTCGGGCGCGGTGCTCGATCTGCCGCGACTGGCCTTCGGCAGCAGATCGGCCGTGCTGGCGCAGACGAACCAGCCATTGGCGAAGTCGCTGTCGTCGCGCTGGCCGATCTTGCCATAGACGAAAGGCTCGCCCTGCGGCGTCCTGATGAGGCCACCGGCGGCACGGAGCACGGCATCGCCCGCCGCGGTGTCCCATTCCATCGTCCGCCCGAAGCGCGGATAGAGATCGGCCTCGCCCTCGGCCAGCAGGCAGAACTTCAACGATGAACCGACCGAGACGGTCTGCGCACCGGGATAGCCGGCGATGAAACGATCCGTCTCCGGCGTCCGGTGCGACGCGCTGGCAACGACCCGCAGCGGGGTGGCCGGCGGTTGGCAGGCAATGGACCGCCGCTCCCGCACCTGCCCGCTTTCCATTTCGACGGTCGCGAGCGCCGCGCCTTCCGGCGCGCCCATCCACAAAAGGCCACGCGCCGGGGCCAGGACGACGCCGATCATCGGTCGCCCGTCTTCAATGACCGCGATGTTGACCGTGAAGTCGCCGCTGCCCTTGATGAACTCCCGGGTGCCGTCCAGCGGATCGACGAGAATGAAGCGTCCACCGGAGATGTCCGGCTGGCGACCGGCCGCCATGGCCTCCTCGGCTATGACGGGGACATCCGGCATCTCGGCGGCGAGCCCCTTCAGGATGATCGCCTCGGCGGCACGATCGGCCTCGGTGACGGGAGAATCGTCCTGCTTCCGCTCGACATCGAGCCCGCGGGTCCGCACGGCAAGGATCGCCTGCCCAGCCTCGACGGCGAGCCGCTCGAACAGGCGCAGAACAAATTCGCTCTGCATCAGATGTAGCCTCGTTCGGCCATCCAGGCCTCGATCTCGTCGGCCATGTCCTCGGGCGTGCGGCCCGTGGTCCTGAGGTGGATCTCGGCGCGCTCGGGCAGCTCGAACGGGCTGTCGACGCCGGTGAAGTTCTTGATCTCGCCGGCGAAAGCCTTCTTGTAGAGACCTTTCGGATCGCGCTCGGCGCATTCCTCGATCGGCGTGTCGACCCAGATGGTGATCATCTCGCCCTCGTCCAGCATATCGCGGACCATGCGGCGCTCCGCCCGGAAGGGCGAAATGAACGCCGTCAGGACGATCAGGCCCGCATCGGCCATCAGCTTGGCGACCTCGCCGACCCGGCGGATGTTCTCCACGCGGTCCTCCGCGGTGAAGCCGAGGTCGCGGTTCAGGCCATGGCGGACATTGTCGCCGTCGAGCGTGTAGGTGTGCTTGCCCTTGGCGTGAAGGCGCTTCTCCAGAATGTTGGCGATCGTCGACTTTCCCGAACCGGACAGGCCGGTGAACCAGAGCACCGCCGGCTTCTGGCCTTTGGCTTCGGCGCGGGAGGCCTTGTTCACGTCGAGCGCCTGCCAGTGGATGTTGTCGGCCCGGCGGAGCGCGAAATTGATCATGCCCGCGCCGACAGTGGCATTGGTGACGCGATCGATCAGCACGAAGGCTCCCGTCGCCCGGTTGGCGGCGTAGGGATCGAAGGCCAGATCGCTCTGGGTGGCGATGTTGATGACGCCGACCTCATTCAGGTCGAGATGCTTGGCCGCTTCCTCGGCGAAGCTGTTGACGTCGACCTTGTGCTTCAGCGCTGTGACGTTGACGGCGGTCTGGTCGGTCTCGGTGCGCAGGATGTAGGACCGGCCGGGCAGCAGAGGCTGCTCGCCGAACCAGACGATGTTGGCCTCGAACTGATCGGCGACATGCGGCCGCGCGTCGGGCGCGACGAGAATGTTGCCGCGCGAGACCTCGATCTCGTCATCCAGCACGAGCGTGACCGCTTGCCCGGCGACCGCCTCGTCGAGATCGCCGTCCATCGTGACGATCCGGGCGACCCTGGACGACTTGCCGCTCTTGGCGACCACGATCTCGTCGCCGGCCCTGACCGAACCGGACGCGACGGTGCCGCAGAAACCGCGGAAATCGAGATGCGGGCGGTTCACATATTGGACGGGAAACCGCAGCGGCAGCGCCGCCTGGCGATCGTCGACCTCGACCGTCTCCAGATGTTCCAGGAGCGTCGGGCCGTCATACCAGCCCATCTTCTCGCTGCGCAGGGTGACGTTGTCGCCATGGCGCGCACTCATCGGGATTGGTGTGACGGTCTCGAAATCGAATTTCGCGGCGAAGGACCGGTAGTCGGCGACGATCCGGTCGAAGACCTCTTCGCTGTGATCGACCAGATCGATCTTGTTGACCGCGACGACGACGTGGCGGATGCCGAGGAGCGAGGCGATGAAGGAGTGCCGGCGGGTCTGCGGCAGAACGCCCTTCCGCGCGTCGATCAGCACGATGGCGAGATCGGCGGTCGAGGCGCCCGTCGCCATGTTGCGCGTGTACTGCTCGTGGCCGGGCGTATCGGCAACGATGAACTTGCGCTTCGACGTGGCGAAGAAGCGGTAGGCGACATCGATGGTGATGCCCTGCTCGCGCTCGCTTTCGAGACCGTCGACCAGCAGCGCGAAATCGATGTCGTCGCCGGTGGTGCCGAATTTCTTCGGACTCGTTCTCCAGCGAAGCGAGCTGGTCCTCGAAGATCAGCTTGGTGTCGTAGAGGAGACGGCCGATCAGCGTCGACTTGCCGTCATCGACGGAACCGCAGGTGAGGAAGCGCAGGAAGCTCTTGGACTCCTGCTCGGCGAGAAAGGCGGCGACGGCATCGGTTGCAGCGGCCTCGCGCTCGTCTGCCTCGACGGTCCTGCTGGCGAGAACGCTCATCAGAAATAACCCTCGCGCTTCTTCTTCTCCATGGAGCCGGCCTCGTCCCGGTCGATCATCCGGCCCTGACGCTCGGAGGTGCGGGCGATCAGCATCTCGGCGACGATCGCCTCCAGCGTGTCGGCCTCGCTCTCGATCGCGCCGGTCAGCGGATAGCACCCGAGGGTGCGGAAGCGCACCGTGCGGTCTTCCGCCTTCTCGCCCGGCCGCAGTTCCATGCGCTCGTCGTCGCGCATGATCAGCATGCCGTCGCGCTCGACGACGGGGCGGCGACTGGCGAAGTAGAGGGGGACGATCGGGATCTCCTCCTGCAGGATGTACTGCCAGATATCGAGCTCGGTCCAGTTCGACAGCGGGAAGACGCGGATGGATTCCCCCTTGCCGACGCGCGTGTTGAAGATGTTCCACATCTCCGGGCGCTGGTTCTTCGGATCCCAGCCATGATTGGCGTTGCGGAACGAGAAGATCCGTTCCTTGGCGCGGCTCTTCTCCTCGTCGCGCCGCGCGCCGCCGAAGGCTGCGTCGAAGCCGTATCTGTCGAGCGCCTGGCGCAGGCCGACCGTCTTGTAGAGATGGGTGTGGACCGACGAGCCGTGGGTGAAGGGACCGACGCCGTCGGCGCGGGCTTCCTCGTTGACGTGAACGAGCAGCTCGAAGCCCTTCTCTTTCGACATCCGGTCGCGAAAGGCGATCATCTCGCGGAACTTCCAGGTGGTATCGACATGCAGGAACGGAAAGGGCGGCGGGGCGGGATAGAAGGCCTTCAGCGCCAGATGCAGCATGACCGACAAATCCTTGCCGACCGAATAGAGCATCACCGGGTTGGAGAAGCTGGCCGCGACTTCGCGGAAGATGTGGATGGATTCCGCTTCCAGCTTCTGGAGATGCGACAGGGGCGCGTTCATGAGAAATTCCTATGGCGTCCGGCGGACAATAGCGCTTCAGAGGGCGTTCCTATGACCACGAAATGCCACTGCAAAGGAAAAACCGATCAAATTTCGGCTCCGGTCGAGAAGTCCATGCCGTGCCGCTGGCGAAACGGCTACAGCGTCTGATTATAGTCGCCGACCTCGTCATGGCGGCGCAGAATGGCATCGACGGCAGCGAACATGGCGCGTTTTCGCTCTTCGGAGACCGGATTCTCCACCACAACCACAATCTCCGGCTTGTTTGACGAGGCGCGGACGAGACCCCAGGTGCCCTCGTCGTCGGTGACGCGGATGCCGTTCACGGTATTGGTGTCGGCGATCGGACGGCCGGCAAGCGGTTCACCAGCCTTCTGCATCGCCAGAATGGTTTCGACCACTGCTGTCACGACGTCGTATTTCACCTCGTCGGCGCAATGGGCGCTCATTGTCGGCGAGCCATGGGTCAGCGGCAGCGCATCGTAGAGGTCGCCGACGCTCTGGCCGGGATTGCGGTCCAGCATGCGCAGCACGGCGACGGCGGTCAGCAGGCCGTCATCATAGCCGCGCCCGTAGGGCGGGCCGAAGAAGAAATGGCCGGATTTTTCGAAGCCCGCCATTGCGCCGAGATCCCGGACGCGGCGCTTGATGTAGGAATGGCCGGTCTTGAAGTAGTCGGTCCGGGCGCCGAGTTCCTTCAGCACCGGATCGGTGTGGTAGAGACCGGTCGACTTGACGTCGACGACGAATTGTCCGCCGCCCTGTTCGCGCGCCATGTCGCGGGCCAGCATCACGCCGATCTTGTCGGCGAATATCTCGCGGCCGCGTTCGTCGACCACGCCGCAGCGATCACCGTCGCCGTCGAAACCGAGCGCCAGATCGGCGCGATGCTCGGCCACCGCCGCCGCCATGGCGTGCAGCATCTCCATGTCTTCAGGGTTCGGGTTGTAGCGCGGAAAATTGTAATCCAGGTCGCAGTCCAGCGGCACCACCTCGCAGCCGAGACGCTCGAGCGCTTCCGGCGCGAACGCGCCCGCCGTGCCGTTGCCGCAGGCGCAGACGATTTTGAGCTTCCGCTGGATCGTGACGCCGCTGGTGACGTCATCGAGATAGCGGGTCGGGAAATTCGCGACGGCCTCGTACGATCCGCCGTCCGCCATCTCACAAGCGCCCGAAAGGACGATATCGCGAAGCGCGGCCATGTCGTCCGGCCCGAAGGTGACCGGGGGCTCGCAGCCCATCTTCACGCCGGTCCATCCGTTTTCATTGTGGCTGGCGGTGACCATCGCGACCGAGGGCGCGTCGAGGGCGAACTGTCCGAAATACGCCATGGGCGACAGGGCGAGCCCGATATCCACCACCTCGGCGCCGCCCGCCATGAGGCCCTGCGCGAGGGCCAGCTTGATCGACAGGGAGTAGGACCGGAAGTCGTGGCCGATGACGATCCGGCGGCCGACACCCTTGCGCGCGGCCAGCGTCGCCAGGCTCATGCCGAGCGCCTGGACGCCCAGAAGGTTGAGTTCGGGGCGCTTGTCGCTCGACGGATGGCCGAACCACCAGCGGGCGTCGTATTCGCGAAATCCAGTCGGCTTGACCAGCGGCTGCGTCTCGAACGCGTAGGTGTTCGGAAGGAGTTCGGCGGAAGGCTTGATCACGTCATTTCCTCCCTGCTCCGTGGGGTCTCAGCGCTTGGCGACCGCATCGAACGCCATCAGCCGCTCAAGCATGGGTTCCATTCGGTCGAGCGGCACCATGTTCGGGCCGTCGGACGGTGCGTTGTCCGGGTCCTGATGGGTTTCGACGAAGAGACCGGCGACGCCGACCGCGATCGCGGCGCGCGACAGCGTCTCGACGAAGCGCCGTTCGCCCCCCGAGGAGCCCCCCTGCCCGCCCGGCTGCTGCACCGAATGGGTGGCGTCGAACACGACCGGCGCGCCGGTTTCGGCCATGATCGGCAGGGCCCGCATGTCGGAGACCAGCGTGTTGTAGCCGAAGGAGGCGCCGCGCTCGGTCAGCAGCACGTTCGGATTGCCGCTTCCGGTGATCTTTGCGAGCACGTTTCGCATGTCCCAGGGGCAAGGAACTGGCCCTTCTTCACGTTGATCACCCGGCCGGTCTTCGCCGCGGCGATCAAAAGGTCCGTCTGCCGGCACAGGAAGGCCGGGATCTGCAGGATGTCAGCGACTTCCGCCACGTCCGCGCACTGCTCGGCAGTATGAATGTCGGTGAGGACCGGCAGGCCCAGTTCCTTCTTCACGTCGGCGAAGATCGGCAGGGCCTCTTGCAGACCGATCCCGCGCCTGCCGGACAGAGAGGTTCGGTTCGCCTTGTCGAAGGAGGATTTGTAGACCAGCGGGAGACCCAGCCTGCCGCAGATCTCCTTCAGCGCGCCGGCCATGTCGAAGGCGTGGTCGCGGCTCTCCATCTGGCACGGCCCGGCGATCAGCGCGAAGGGCGCATCATTGGCAAATGCGACCTCGCCGACGCGCACGGTTCGGTTGGGCTCGGCCATGACGGCATGCTCTCCTCAGACTTCGACCTCGCCGTTCTAGCGGCAATGCCCGATTCTTCCAATGCAGCAGAACGAATTCAGCCGGCGGCCGAGAGCCGCTGCCCGGCAGGCGCTAACGCTCAGGCGAATGCAATTCCATCAGCGATTTCATCAGGAAGAAATGGCGCGAGTGACGGGGCTCGAACCCGCGACCTCCGGCGTGACAGGCCGGCACTCTAACCAACTGAGCTACACCCGCGCATTTTTCAAGGATAACGGCAGCCGAGGCGCCGCGTTCCGTGGAGCGCTGATACGGTCTCCCCTCGGGGCTGTCAACACGATTGAGGGCTCCTACAGCGAATTTTCGGGTGGCTCCCGCTCGTGCCTATATCGCCGTCTGGCGGGTGCGTGAACGAAGCTGGAAGCGCTCTTGCATCTTGCGTCGCGAGCACAGACATCGTAAGGCCTGCCGCGCTGTCGCAGGCAGTGTCGGGCGGTTAGCTCAGCTGGTAGAGCGCCTCGTTTACACCGAGGATGTCGGGAGTTCGAGTCTCTCACCGCCCACCAGCATAGCCGGCGTGGCTCTCCAGTTCTCCTGTCACGTCTTGTTCGGCAACATCAAAAAAGGCCGGCGCCTGGACACCGGCCTCTTGAAAATGTCTTTGCCACAGCACCGGTCCCCCGGCGATTAGGCCTTACTTGTTTACGGAATCCTTCAGGCCCTTGCCGGCCGTGAACTTCGGAACCTTGCGGGCAGGAATATCAACTTCGGCGCCAGTCTGCGGATTGCGGCCCTTGGACGCGCCGCGCTGGCTGACCGAGAAATTGCCAAAGCCGACAAGACGTACGTCGCCGCCCTTGCCAAGTTCTGACTGGATGGCATTGAAAACCGCATCAACGGCTTCCCCAGCCTCCGATTTCGACATTTTGGTCTTCTCGGCGACTGCTGCGACGAGCTCGTTCTTGTTCATCAGTTTCTCCTCTTCCAATCTGCCCGATCCGTAGAAGCTTCAGGCTCTATTCAACCGGCGCTTGTCGGCTATCTACGCTCGTAGAATAACAGGGGCACGCCAGAGATACAGAAATTTCCCGTGCTGAAAAGGCAAAAAAGGCCGGAATTCCCGGCCTTTTCGCAATATTTCTGTGGATCAGTCGGCTAATGAGCCACGGGCGCCCCGCGGACGCCGTCGACCTCGGGCGGAACCGTCGGGACCTCGGGTTCCGTCCAGTCGATGGGTTCGGGCTGGCGCGTAAGCGCATGGCTCAGCACCTCGCCCACCCGGCTGACGGGAACGATCTCCAGACCTTCCTTCACATTGTCCGGAATGTCGGCAAGATCCTTGGCGTTGTCGTCCGGGATCAGCACCTTCCTGATGCCACCGCGGTGGGCAGCCAGAAGCTTCTCCTTCAATCCGCCGATAGGCAGGACCCGGCCGCGCAACGTCACCTCGCCGGTCATGGCGAGATCCTTGCGGACCGGAATTCCCGTCATCACCGATACGATGGCCGTCACCATCGCGATACCGGCCGACGGCCCGTCCTTGGGCGTCGCGCCCTCCGGCACGTGCACGTGGATGTCGCGACGGTCGAAGATCGGCGGCTCGATGCCGAAGTCGACGGCCCGGCTGCGGACATAGGATGCGGCAGCCGAGATCGACTCCTTCATCACGTCCTTGAGGTTGCCGGTGACGGTCATCTTGCCCTTGCCGGGCATCATGACGCCTTCGATCGTCAGCAGTTCGCCACCCACCTCGGTCCAGGCGAGACCGGTGACGACACCGACCTGATCCTCGCCCTCAGCCTCGCCGTAGCGATAACGCGGCACGCCGAGGAAATCGCCAATGTTCTTCTCGGTGACGGAGACCTTCCTGGTCTCCGGTTCCCTGAGAATCCTGGTGACGGCCTTCCTGGCGAGCTTCATCAGCTCACGCTCCAGGTTACGCACGCCGGCTTCGCGCGTGTAGGTGCGCACGATCTGCCGGATCGCTCCTTCGCTGACCGTGAACTCGCCCTTCTGCAGGGCGTGGTCCTTGATCGCCTTCGGCAGCAGGTGCCGCTTGGCGATTTCGACCTTCTCGTCCTCGGTGTAGCCGGCGATGCGGATGATCTCCATGCGGTCCATCAGCGGCGCCGGAATGTTCAGCGAGTTCGCCGTGGTGATGAACATCACGTTCGACAGGTCGTAATCGACCTCCAGATAATGGTCGTTGAACGTGTTGTTCTGGGCCGGATCCAGCACCTCGAGCAGCGCCGATGACGGGTCGCCCCGAAAATCCTGGCCGAGCTTGTCGATCTCGTCGAGCAGGAAGAGCGGATTGTTCTTCTTGGCCTTCTTCATCGACTGGATGATCTTGCCCGGCATGGAGCCGATATAGGTGCGCCGGTGTCCGCGAATCTCCGCCTCGTCCCGCACGCCGCCGAGCGCCATGCGAACATATTCTCGGCCGGTGGCCTTGGCGATCGACTGGGCAAGCGATGTCTTGCCGACTCCGGGAGGGCCGACGAGGCACAGGATCGGGCCCTTGAGCTTGTTCTGCCGGCTTTGCACCGCCAGATACTCGACGATCCGCTCCTTGACCTTCTCCAGACCATAATGGTCGTCCTCGAGAACCTTCTCAGCGGCGCTGAGATCGGTCTTGACCCGCGACTTGCGGCCCCACGGAATGGAAAGCAGCCAGTCCAGATAGTTGCGGACGACCGTCGCCTCGGCGCTCATCGGGCTCATCGCGCGCAGCTTCTTCATCTCCGCTTCGGCCTTCTCGCGGGCCTCCTTGGAGAGCTTGGTGCGCTTGATGCGTTCTTCCAGTTCTCCGAGCTCATCACGGCCGTCCTCGCCTTCGCCGAGCTCCTTCTGGATGGCCTTCATCTGCTCGTTCAGGTAATATTCGCGCTGGGTCTTCTCCATCTGACGCTTGACGCGCGAGCGGATGCGCTTCTCCACCTGAAGAACCGAGATCTCGGCTTCCATGAATCCCATCGCCTTCTCCAGCCGTTCCTTGACGGCGAAAGTGGCCAGCATCTCCTGCTTTTCTGGGATCTTGATCGCCAGATGGCTGGCGATCGTGTCGGCAAGACGGGAGAAGTCCTCGATCTGGCCGGCGGCGCCGACCACTTCGGGACTGATCTTCTTGTTCAGCTTGACGTAGTTCTCGAAGTCGGAAACCACGGAGCGGGCAAGGGCCTCGATCTCGACGGCATCCTCTTCGGGCTCGCCGAGAATTTCAGCCTCGGCCTCATGAAACTCCTGCCGATCCGTGAAGCGCGTCAGACGCGCACGCGACTGCCCCTCGACCAGCACCTTCACGGTGCCGTCCGGCAGTTTCAAAAGCTGCATGACGGTGGCAAGCGTGCCGATCTCATAGATGGCATCGGGGCTCGGATCGTCATCGGTGGAATTCTTCTGGGTGGCAAGCAGGATCTGCTTGTCGGCGCTCATCACGTCTTCCAGCGCCGCGATCGACTTGCTGCGTCCCACGAAGAGGGGAACGATCATATGCGGGAAGACGACGATGTCGCGCAGCGGCAGCACCGCATAGCGGCCTTCGGCGACCACGCCTGCCGGCTGTTCCTTGACTGGCATTGCTTTTCCTTCCTGGCCCGAACGGGCCGCTCGGCAACGTCTCGAAACACCCCTTATCGTGGCAGTGCAAGGTGAGACGCCCACTTGGGATTCGCCGCGAATCCGTTGATCCCAATGTGGCCCTCCAATGGGGCTGTTTCAAGGATTTCAGGGCCTTCTCGGGGCGCTGGTGGACAACAATTCACCGAAGACCATCCTTCGGGTCATGGTTCATGAGGAACAGAACCGGCCAAACGGCATTGCGTAGAGGACATGCGGCGGATTTGTACCCCATGCGCTCCCTCGATGTGGAATGGAAGGAACAAGATCTCATCGCCTCCGATCGTTCATGCCGCGACCCGTCTTTCCGCTTCGCCCGCCGCCGGGTGAGCCTCCTGTTCCTTCTACTGGCGATGGCGCCTGCTGCCCTCGCCCAGTCCGGCTCGGGCTCCGGCAGCCCGCCGCAGCGCTGGTTCGAGGTCGATGCCCTCAACACCGGCCTGCCGCCAGCCACCGAAGAGATCGTTCGCGAGACACCGCAATCGGCACTGGAAAGCTTTCTCGATCTGACGCGCAAGAAACAGTATGAGAAGGCCGCGCACCTTCTCGACCTTCGCAACGTCGACCCGGCGGAACAGGGCAGAATTGGCGCTGAGCGGGCGGCTCGGCTCGCGGCCGTTCTGGAGCGCAAGATCTGGATCGACTGGGACGCACTGCCCGACCGCCCCGACGGCATCGATCCGCGCGGATCGGACCGCAACGCGGCGGCCGGCGAACCACGCCGCGACATCAGCCTCGGCCAGCTCGATCTGGACTACCGGCCCGTGTCGATCCGGCTGCGCCGGCTGAAGGCGGGCGAGGACGACCCTGTGTGGGTCGTCGCACGCCAGACGGTCGCCAACATCGATGGTCTCTACCAGGCGTATGGGCCGAGCCGCTTCGAAAAGTGGCTGCCGGCAGCACTCATCCAAGAAACCCCCTTCGGCATTGCGGTCTGGGAGATGATCGCGCTGCCGCTGGCGATCGCCGTTCTCGTGGCCGCGTTCCTTCTGACCTATCGCGGCTTGCGCGGCGTCGGGTCGCGGTTCCAGAGCGACGCGGTTTCCGTACTTCTCGAGGCGATCGCACTGCCTGCGGCATCGATGATCACCGGGATCGTCGGATGGCTCCTGACACGCGAACTCTTCGTCTTCTCGGCACCTGTCGACATCTTCATGACGCCACTATGGACAGCCTTCCTCGTTCTGGCGCTCATCTTCCTGATCGTCCGCATCTTCGACACGGTTCTCGATCGCGTCTTCGCCCGCAATATCGACGACATATCCAAGCCGGAGAACGAGGGAGACCGAGAGCTTCAGACCAACCTGTCGGCCGCCCGACGCATCGCCCTGATCACCGTTACCCTTGCCGGCTTCGGCTTGGTCCTCCTTCAGACCAATCTGTTCGATGGCATGGCGGTGGCGCTGATCGGTTCTGCCGGTCTTCTGACGCTGGTGATCGGCTTCGCCGCGCGGTCGGCTCTTTCGTCGATCATGTCGTCGCTGCAGATCGCCCTCTCCAAATCCGCGAAGATCGGCGACGAGGTTCTGTTCGAAGGGTACTGGTGCTCGGTCGAACGCATCAACTTCACCTTCATCCAGCTCCGCAGCTGGGACCGGCGGCGGATCATCGTGCCGGTCGACTACTTCGTCAGCCATCCATTCGAGAACTGGACGAAGCAGGATGCGACCATCACCAAATATGTCGAGCTGCGGCTCAACCATCTGGCGGATCTGAAGCCGCTGAGAGAGGCCTTCCGGCGCTTCGTTGACGACGATGACGACGTGCTGACGAAAAACGAGGCGAAAGTGCAGGTGGTCGGGCACGATGCCACCGGAATGCTGGTCCGCTTCTATGCCGACGCCCGTGGCCCGACCAGCGGATGGAACATGCAATGCCGGCTGCGCGAGGCGATGCTGGCAGCGGCGGCCGAACTGGAACCGAAGCGGGGCGATCAGGCGATTTTCCTGCCCGCCGAACGCGAAGCCAAGGTCATCGATCTCACCGAAAGAGAGAGCGGCGGCAAGGACGAGGCGGGCAGCGACTGAGGGCGATTATCCCCGCCAGTGGGTGTCGCAGCGATGCGGACCGGTGTGGCCCCAGTCGCGCGTGCATGTGCGCGCGCACTCGCTGCACATCCGATCGCACTGGCCGGCGCTGGCGACCGTTTCAGGGTCGTCCGGCGCCAAAATTCCGCCGCACCGGAAGATCGATGTCCTGCCGGAGGCATCGAGCTTCCCGGGATCGACATGTTTCATCGGAGGCTCCTCCCGTGACGCGCGTGGTCTGACGCGCTGAAGGAAGAATACAGGAAGACCGGCCAAAGAGCGATTCCCAACCGTCGCGGCTGGCAAAGAAAAGGTGCCCGTCAGGGCGCCCTATCTCAATCCCTTGCGGCTAGCCTCAGGCGGACGTCTTGTCCTTTTCCTTGCGGCTCTCCGAATAGATGTAGAGCGGCCGGGCGTTACCGGCGACGACCTCCTCGGAGATCACCACTTCCTGCACGCCTTCCATGCCGGGCAGGTCGAACATGGTGTCGAGGAGGATGCCTTCCATGATGGAGCGAAGGCCGCGCGCGCCGGTCTTGCGCTCGATCGCCTTCTTGGCGATGGCCCGCAGCGCATCCTCGTGGAACGTCAGTTGCACGTCCTCCATCTCGAAGAGTCGCTGATACTGCTTGACGAGCGCGTTCTTGGGCTCGCTGAGAATCTGGATGAGCGCGTCCTCGTCCAGATCCTCGAGCGTCGCCAGAACCGGCAGGCGGCCGACGAATTCGGGGATCAGGCCGAACTTCAGGAGATCTTCCGGTTCGACCTTGCGGAACAGTTCGCCGGTCCGCCGCTCGTCGGGGTTCTCGACGCTGGCGCCAAAGCCGATCGAGGTCTTGCGGCCGCGCTCGGAGATGATCCGGTCGAGGCCGGCAAAGGCGCCGCCGCAGATGAACAGGATGTTGGCGGTGTCGACCTGCAGGAATTCCTGCTGCGGATGCTTGCGACCGCCCTGCGGCGGAACCGAAGCGACCGTGCCTTCCATGATCTTCAGCAGCGCCTGCTGCACACCCTCACCGGAGACGTCGCGGGTGATGGAGGGATTGTCCGACTTTCTGCTGATCTTGTCGATCTCGTCGATGTAGACGATGCCCCGCTGCGCGCGCTCGACATTGTAGTCGGCGCTCTGCAGCAGCTTCAGGATAATGTTCTCGACATCCTCGCCGACATAGCCCGCTTCGGTCAGCGTGGTGGCGTCGGCCATGGTGAACGGCACATCGATGATCCGCGCCAGCGTCTGTGCAAGCAGCGTCTTGCCGCAGCCCGTCGGGCCGATCAGCAGGATGTTCGACTTGGCCAGTTCGACGTCCTGGTTCTTGGCGGCGTGAGCAAGTCGCTTGTAGTGATTGTGGACCGCTACGGACAGAACCCGCTTCGCGTAAGGCTGGCCGATCACATAGTCGTCCAGTACGCCCAGAATGTCCTGCGGCGTCGGTACGCCGTCGGACGATTTCACGATGGAGCTCTTGTTCTCCTCGCGAATGATGTCCATGCAGAGCTCGACGCACTCATCACAGATGAAGACGGTCGGGCCCGCGATGAGCTTGCGGACCTCGTGCTGACTCTTGCCACAGAACGAGCAGTACAGGGTGTTTTTCGAATCACCGCTCCCGCTGCCGACTTTGCTCATACTCTTCGTCCTTTCGCTGCCCCGCGAAATCGCCGTACAGGCGACTGTATAAGGGACTCGTTTGTCCAACCCAACCACAATTCGCCAAAGCAGGCAATTCAACGGATTGGAAAGTCAGGCGGGCCACTTTCGACCAGAAACCGGCCCGCCGCCTGGTTATTTCACGTCGTTCTCGACCGCATCGCGTGTGGTGATCACCTTGTCGATCAGGCCCCATTTTTCGGCCTCTTCCGCCGTCATGAAGTGGTCGCGGTCGAGGGTCGTCTCCACTGCATCGTAGTCCTGACCCGTATGTTTCACGTAAACTTCGTTCAGACGCCGCTTCAGCTTGATGATGTCCTGCGCGTGGCGCTCGATGTCCGAGGCCTGTCCCTGAAAGCCGCCGGACGGCTGGTGAACCATGACGCGGGCGTTGGGCGTCGCGAACCGCATGCCTGGCGCGCCCGCGCAAAGCAGGAGCGAGCCCATCGATGCCGCCTGGCCCACGCAGAGCGTCGTCACAGGCGCCTTGATGAACTGCATGGTGTCGTAGATCGCCATGCCGCTCGTCACGACGCCGCCGGGCGAGTTGATGTAGAGGCTGATTTCCTTGGCCGGATTCTCCGCCTCGAGGAACAGCAACTGCGCGCAGACGAGAGCCGCCATTCCGTCCTCGATGGGTCCGGTGATGAAGATGATGCGCTCTTTCAGAAGCCGCGAGAATATGTCGTACGCCCGCTCGCCGCGATTGGTCTGCTCCACGACCATCGGCACGAGGCTCATTGCGGTTTCGACTGGGTTTCTCATGGAAAATCCTTAAGCGTTGAAGCGATTGCGAGACAGTTCATCCGTCGCGCCGGAAGCGGCCAAGGGTTCGTCATTACCCATTGGTTCGAGGGGTAGCCGCGAACTCCCTAAATAAGGGTTGAGCGTTCCCGATAACAAGAGCGGCGGCGGCGGCTCCGAATTCGCTACAATTCGAACCAGTAACCTTTCCCGTAGACCGTGCATGGCGAAACCGCACCCAACCCTTTCCCAATGCATTACCCTGCCAATCATGAAGGCGGATCGATGTCCGTCGGCAAGGACGACGACCCAATGACACAACGATCAATCCTTTCATCCCGGCTATTCACAGCCGCTGTGACGAGTGCGGCGGTTTTCGGCGCCGGCATCGCTCAGGCCGAGGCCGGCGCGCAGGTCCTGTCATGCTACCAGCCCTTGCATCACCCGGCGCAGTACCGGACGGCGACGAAGCGGGTGATGGTGCAGTCGAGGATCGTGTGCATGTCATTCCCGCTCGCTACGAACTTGTCAGCGAGGAGGTTCAGGTGAGCGCCGCCTCGACCGACTGGCGAAAGGTTCGGGGGCCCAACGACTGCCGCTAAGCTTCGATACCGGCTGCGTCCTCACACACCCGGATCGACCGAGCCGAGATCGAGCGTTTGGGTCGTGCCGTCCTCCTCCGTCTCCCACCAGGCGCTCCAGCGGTCGCCATTGCGCCGGAGCCGCAGATAGTTGCGCTGGTCGCAGAAGGTCCGGGGGTAGCCGGGCAACGATCTCATGCGGATCGAATGATTCGGCAGTGGTGAATTGCCCAGCCAGGAGAGGCCGCCGAGGGTTCGCGCCCAGCCGCGCGGCGGCGGATCGTGGGTAATCCCGGAGGCGACCAGCTGGTGCACCGTGCCGGACCGGCAGGCGAGCGTGCCGCGGGTCGCCAGATGAATCTCACCGGAGAGGATCGTCACCTTGGTGCCCTCCCTGTCCCTCGCCTCGACCAGGCGGGCGAGCATGCGCGTCCACTCCTTGCGGTGATAGCGGCTCTGCCACTGGTCGCGCAGGTCGTCCTCGTAGAACTGGATGCCGGGGATGAGGTTCATGGTGGTCTCGACCAGCGACAGTCGCGGGCCGAGGACCGGTACGGTCGAGATGAAGAGAACGTGGCTGCCGGCCGCCGCCTTGAGCGCCCGGTCGAAGGTCCGCCAGCCTTCGTCGCTCATCACGCGATCCGGTCGACGCTCCGTTCGGAGATCCGGCGCGATGACATGCAAACCCGGGAGTTCGACATGGAGGCCAAAGCCGTGGCCGCTCCCCTCCATCATGGTCGACGGCAGATCGTCCAGCGTCGCCGCCTGCTGGAAGAGCAGGAAATGCTCGCGGGCGACCTCGAAGATCGTGCGTCCGATCGGAGAATCGAGCTTCTCCTCGGGCAGCGACCCCCAGCCGTCGCAGATGTCGTGATCGTCCCACATCGAGATCGTCGGTACGGCCCTCAGCAGGGGACGCGTCTCGGCATGGCCGAGAAGATTGAGATAGCGGGCGAAGAGAGACCGCGAAAGAGCCGCCCGGATATCTTCCACCTGATCGTGGGCATCAGCGCCGGCATAGTCGTCATCGTCATCCCACCGCTTCGTGAGGGGATGCGCCTCGAGGATCTCGTCGGCGTAGATCTGGTCGCCTCCCTGCAGCAGCAGATGCAGAGGCGCTCCATCATGATCGGCCCTCAGTCGAGACCAGAGCGTGTTGCGCTGCTCCAGTTCGCGATCAAGGTCGCCCTGTTCCTGACCGTTGCAGGAGACGAAGGCGATCCGCATCTCCTCGCCCTCATAGTCGGTGGCGACCGTCGTGCGTTCGCCCCCGATCTCATACCAGCCATCGGTGCGGCCAAGCGGCAGATCGAAGAGGTAGCGATCGGCCGTCACTCCGTAGCGGGAAAAGAGGGCATGAGCCGGCCAGACCCGATCCTGTGTGCGGAGCGGGACGCTGGGACGATCGCTGCGGCGGAGGACGAGCGCCGCAAAGCGCACGGAACCATCGACCACGCCCCGCGAGTAGAGCAGTGGTCCAAGCTTCTCCGCCGCCTTCCGAATGGCCTCGTCCGTCGGCAGTTCGTTGCTTTTTTCGCCGTCCTCGCTCAGCGGTCCGCTCCCATGTTCCCGTTGGCCGGGAGAGATAGGCAGCCAAGGCCGGAGAAAAACCGGGAGCCGCGAGAATTCCGGGTGGGGGCGTGGTCCGCTCGATCGTCGAGTTTGCCGTTCCGCCGCCGGACTTGCTGGACCCTCAGGCCTTCGCCAACGCCTGATCGATATCGGCGATGATATCGCCGACGGCCTCGATGCCGACCGACAGGCGCACCACCTCGTTGCCGGCGCCCGCAGCCGTCCGCTGCTCGTCGGACAGCTGACGGTGGGTCGTCGAAGCCGGGTGGATCACGAGGCTGCGAGTGTCGCCGATATTGGCGAGGTGGCTGAACAGCTCCAGGCCCTCGACGAATTTGACGCCGGCTTCATAGCCGCCCTTCAGACCGAAGGTGAAGACGGCGCCGGCGCCCTTGGGCGAATATCTCTGCTGCACCGCATGATTGGGCGAATCGTCGAGGCCGGAATAGTTGACCCACGCCACCTTGTCATGATCCTTCAGATGCTTCGCCACCTCCAGTGCGTTCTCGCAATGGCGCTCCATGCGCAGCGGCAGGGTCTCGATGCCGGTCAGGATCTGGAAGGCGTTGAACGGGCTGATCGCCGGTCCCAGGTCGCGCAGGCCGAGGACGCGGCAGGCAATGGCGAACGCGAAATTGCCGAAGGTCTCGTGCAGCTTGATGCCGCCATATTCCGGCCGCGGCTCCTTGAGCATCGGATAACGGTTCGAGCCGCTCCAGTCGAAGGTGCCGCCATCGACGATCACGCCGCCCATCGAATTGCCGTGGCCGCCGAGGAACTTGGTGAGCGAATGCACGACGATGTCGGCGCCATGTTCGAAGGGGCGGCAGAGGTAGGGAGTCGCCATCGTATTGTCGACGATCAGCGGAATGCCGGCCTTCTGGGCGACCGCGGCGATCGCCTCGATATCGGAGACCGCGCCGGCGGGGTTGGCGAAGCTTTCGATGAAGATCGCCTTGGTCCGCTCGTCGATCTGTCCAACGAGGCTGTCCGGATCGTCGACATCGCCCCAGCGGACCTCCCAGCCGAAGTTCCTGAAGGCATGGCCGAACTGGTTGATCGAACCGCCATAGAGCTTGCGCGCGGCGATGAAATTGTCGCCCAACTCCATCATCGTGTGAAAGACGATGAGCTGAGCGGCGTGGCCAGACGCGACCGCCAGCGCGGCGGTGCCGCCTTCCAGCGCGGCCAGCCGTTCCTCGAGCACGCCCTGCGTCGGATTCATGATGCGGGTGTAGATGTTGCCAAAGGCCTGCAGACCGAAAAGCGAAGCGGCGTGATCGGCGCTTTCGAACACGTAGGACGTCGTCTGGTAGATCGGCGTCGTCCGCGCCCCGGTGGTGGCGTCCGGCTGCGCGCCCGCATGGATCGCAAGCGTCTCGAATCCCGGCTGCTGATCGCTCATCTCTTTGCCTCCTGCTCTCGAACGGAGCGGGAGAGTGACGAGACACCGCCGCGATGTCCAGCGAAAGAAATGCGCTCCCCTCCCTCACTTGTCATTTCAGCGTTACATCACCATCTTAACGGAGACGGCGGAAACGCGATGCGGACCACGGATGTAATGGCCGCCGCGGGTCCGCCCCTTTCCGAAGGCCGGAATTTCGGCCGCAGGGCAGCGCTTTCGACTGTTAACGCTTTGTTAACCATTTCAGCGCAGCATGATCATTCGGAAAACAGGCCAAGCCACGGATGTAATGGCGGGCCGAGTCCTGAAAGCGGGTTCGAAAGAGCCCGCTTTTTTGTTGGGAACGCCCGAATTATTGTCGCCGGATGCCGAGGCTCTGCACCTTGTGGCCGACGACCGGCTTCCTCGATGACAGCACGCGACTGTTGACGCCGTTCCAGCCGATCTCCCCCGACAGACGGGCATATTCGATCTTCGGGCAGCGATTCATGACGACGGTGATGCCGGCCTCTTCGAGCCGGCCGGCGCTTCGGTCGTCACGGATGCCGAGCTGCATCCAGACGACCTTCGGCAGCGGGTCCATGTCGAGAATCTCGTCCGTTATGCCCGGGACAGCGTCGGGCGCGCGGAAGATATCGATCATGTCCGGGATGGCGGGCAGCTCGGCGAGGCCGGCATAGGTCATCGCGCCGCAGATCGGCTTGCCGGCCTGGCCCGGATTGACCGGCCAAACCTCGTAGCCCTTGTCCAGCAGATATTTGACGACAAAAAAGCTCGGCCGGACGGGATTGGCGGATGCGCCGAGAACGGCGATCGTCTTCACACCGGACAGAATCTCGCCGATTAGCTGCTCCGGATAGGCATCGTGACGTTTCGGATCGAACGGCGGGGTCATTCCGGCAGCACCATCTCGCCCTTCTCGTCGAGCGGCATGAAAGGATTGTGCGCCAGCTCCCAGAGATGACCGTCCGGATCGGCGAAATAGCCCGAATAGCCGCCCCAAGAGACCTTCTCCGGCCGTTTGGTCGCCGTCGCCCCGGCGGAGAGCGCGTGATCGAAGGCCCGATCGACCTCGGTTTCCGACGGAAGATTGATCGCGAGAGTGACGCCGGAGAAGCTCGGCGCGGTGTTCTCCACATGCGCATCTTCGGCCAGATCCGAGCGGCCGAACAGGCCCAGCTTCGTGCCGTTCATGTTCAGGAAGGTGACGTTCTCGTTCGAAGCGGAGGATTTCGACCACCCCAGCTTCTCGTAAAAAGCCGTGGACCGGGCGACGTCCGCCACGCCAAGCGTGACGAGATTGATGCGGGACGGCAGCGCTGGAGCGGCCATGTCTATTCGTCCTTCCACTCCGGCGTGCGTTTGTCGATGAAGGCGCCGATACCCTCCTCGGCGTCCCGCGCCATCATGTTCTCCACCATTACGCGCGCCGTATGATCATAGGCCTCCGCCAGCGGCATCTCGGCCTGGCGGTAGAAGGCCTCCTTGCCGATCTTCACCGTGAAGGCCGATTTTCCGGCGATCGTCTCGGCGTATTTCTGCACGACCTGGCCAAGATATTGCTTCGGTACGACCCGGTTGACGAGCCCGATCTCGCGGGCGTGGGTCGGTTCGATCATCTCGCCGGTCAGAAGCAGCTCCATGGCGTGCTTACGATGGACGTTGCGGCTGAGCGCGACCATGGGAGTGGAGCAGAAGAGGCCGATATTGACGCCCGGCGTTGCGAAACGCGCCTCTTCGGAGGCGATCGCAAGATCGCAGGACGCGACGAGCTGACAGCCGGCCGCCGTCGCGACACCGTTGACCTCGGCGATGACCGGTACGCGCAGTTTCACGATCGTCTGCATCAGGACGGAGCAGCGCGAAAACGTCTCCCCGAAAAAGGCCCGTCCGCGATCGGCCTTCTGCCGAGCGGCCTGCATCTCCTTCAGGTCGTGGCCCGCGCAGAAGACCTTCGCATCGGACGCCAGCACGACGACACGAACGTTCGCGTCAGCCGCCGCGGCCTCCAGGGCGCTCGTCAATTCCCTCATGAAATCGAGGCTCAGGGCGTTGGCCGGCGGCCGCGCCATGGCGATCCGCCGAACGCCATCCTCCTGAGTGATCCTGAGGGTGTCCGCGTCGCCGTCGATCTTGAGAACCTCACCCATTCTTCGCTCCGATACCCCAGCCTCTGGAAATCCGTCGTCAGATTGCACCGCCTTCGACTGCCAAGATAGGGTGCGGCCAGCGAGGAGACAGCGATGGCGACGACGGATAACAGACTGACCCCCGTTCTTGGCAAGGACGAGGTCCAGCGGATCATGGCCGAAGGGTTCGGTGCGTATCACGACGACTTCCCTTTTGAAGTGACCGCCATCCATCCGGGCGAGGTCCATATTCGGTTCCATGCCGAACAACGGCATTTGCGGCCGGGCGGCACCGTCTCCGGCCCGGCGCTCTTCACGCTCGCCGATGTCGGCGGCTGGGCCTGCGCGCTGTCGCACGTTCGCGGTGATCCGCTGATGGTTACGACCAATCTCAACATCAACTTCATGCGGAAGGCCGAAGCCGGGCTGATCGACGCGGTCTGCCGGGTGCTCAAGATGGGTCGATCGCTGCTGGTGTTCGAAGTGGAGATGATCTCGGGCGGCAGGCTCGCCGCCCACGCCACGGGAACCTACGCCATTCCACCGGAACCGACGATTCGATTCAAATCGCAGGTGTAAGCTCTTCTTTGTCAACCGGTTAAGTTGCAAAAATGCAACTTTGCGTTGCGATTAAGGCTTCCTTTACGGAATCGCCGGGACTCCCGACCGCCTTATCCCTTAGATACGATTACACGTTAAGGTTTGAGGGGGTTGTTCCATGCTTGCTAAAATTGCCGGACTCTCGGCACTACTCGCCATATACTCCAGCGCGGCTTACGCTGCGGATCCCGTCGAACAACCGATGGGCGCCGCCTACGACTGGACCGGCTTTTACGCCGGCCTCGGGTTCGGCAGCGAACTGGGTGTTTCGAAGCTGGACGTGAACGGGCTGTTCGAATTCGACGGATTGGGCGCACAGGGCATATTCGGCGAAGCCACGATCGGCTACGATTACATGTTCTCCAACGGGTTCGTCATCGGCGCCATGCTCAACGGACGGATCGCCAACACCGCCTTCGAGGTCGATACGCCTATCGGCGACTTCGATGCGGAGGGGGATTTTTCCATCGATGTGGTTGGACGGGTCGGCTACGCCCTCACGCCAAGCACACTCGGTTATGTTCTTGGCGGCTATACCTATCAGTCGATCGAACTGCCGGACATCGTCACCGCGATCGGCATCGACGATGATCTGGACCTTCACGGCTATGTCGTCGGCGTCGGTATGGAAACGGCCCTGTCCAATCATTTCACGGTCCGAAACGAATACCGCTTTCGCCAGTATGATGACGAAACGCTGATCGGGCCGCTTGAGCTGGAACAGTCGGTGCACGCGTTCCATACGACCTTGGCCTACCGGTTCGGCTCCGGATTCTCACGCCCGATCGCGGTGCCGGTCGATACCGACTGGTCCGGCTTCTATATCGGCGCGGCGGGGTTCGCCGGCGGCTTCAATACCGGCATCGATCTTAATTTCGGTCCAGTCGCCATCGATGTCGACGGCATTGGCGGCGAAGGTGTCGGCGGCGAGTTGCAGATCGGCTACGATCACGATTTCGGATCGTTCGTCGCCGGCATTCAGCTATCGGGTCGCATCGGCAATACCGCGACCAATCTCGAACTCGGCGGCTTCAATCTCGACATCGAAGCAGATTACGGTTTCGACGCCTTGCTCCGTGCAGGTTATGAGGTCGGCCCTGCGACACTGGCCTATGTCATCGGCGGCTACAGCTATCAGCACGTCGATGTGAGCAGCCCGATCTTCAACGACAACTACGATCTCGACGGACTGACGATCGGTACCGGCGTCGAAGCGGCGGTCACCGAACATCTGTCGGCGAGCCTCGAATATCGCTATACCTTCTACGAGGATGTCGATTTCGATCTGGGACCAGGCGCGGATCTCTCGTTCAAGCCGAACAGCCAGACGGCGCGGCTGGGCCTGAAGTACAAGTTCTGATCCTGATCGCGTAGACGACACAGCGGGCGGCGGCTCTGGAACGGAGCCGCCGCCCTTCTTTTTGTTCGAGCGTCGGCGATATATGTGGTTACGAAATACCACATCGTTCAACTCGTTGTTTTCGTTTGCCTTAGCTCCTTCTGCGCTCCAAATTCTGCGCTTGACGGTTCCCGCCTTCTGCCGTATTGAGCGCGACATCGATGGTCCGGCGTCAATCTCCGGGCCATTGTTTCGTTCGGAGCCGCTCATGCCTCGCCGAACCCAAGCAACAAGAAACGCCGGCCTCGTCGCCGGTTCTCAAAGGACGACACCATGAAGACGTTTTCGCAGAAGCCTGCGGAAGTGACGAAGGACTGGATCGTGATCGACGCCGAAGGGCTCGTCGTCGGACGCCTCGCCTCCCTCGTCGCCAACCGCCTCCGCGGCAAGCACAAGCCGACCTACACCCCACACGTCGACGACGGCGACAATGTCATCATCGTCAACGCCGAGAAGGCCGTGTTCACCGGCAAGAAGTACGAAGACAAGAAGTACTACTGGCACACCGGCTATCCGGGCGGCATCAAGGAGCGTACGGCCAAGCAGATCATCGAGGGCCGCTTTCCGGAGCGCGTTCTGGAGAAGGCCGTGCAGCGGATGATCCCGCGCGGGCCGCTCGGCCGTCGCCAGATGAAGAATCTCAAGGTCTATGCCGGTGCCGAGCACCCGCATGAGGCGCAGCAGCCGAAGGTGCTGGACGTCGCCGCCCTTTCCTCCAAGAACACACGGGTCTGATCGATATGGCCGAACTGAACTCCCTCGAAGAACTGGGCCAAGCCACCGGCGTCGAGACGACGACCGAGAACACCGCCCCGGTTCATGTCCAGAAGCTCGACGCCCATGGCCGCGCCTATGCCACCGGCAAGCGCAAGGACGCCGTCGCCCGCGTCTGGGTCAAGCCCGGCTCCGGCCGCATCACCGTGAACGGCAAGGAATTTGCCGAATATTTCGCGCGACCGGTGCTGCAAATGGTCCTGCAGCAGCCGATCGTCGCTGCGGAGCGTGCGGATCAGTACGACATCGTCGCGACCGTCGCCGGCGGCGGCCTTTCGGGCCAGGCCGGCGCAGTGCGCCACGGCATCTCAAAGGCGCTGACGCACTATGAGCCGGCGCTGCGTGGCGTCCTCAAGAAGGGCGGGTTCCTGACGCGCGACAGCCGCGTGGTCGAGCGCAAGAAGTACGGCCGCGCGAAGGCCCGCCGCTCCTTCCAGTTCTCCAAGCGCTAACGCGCTCTGGTGGTCTGCGAATTCCACGACCGCGGCTCGCACGGGCCGCGGTCGTTTTCGTTGCGGCGGTAGCGGCGTGGGATCGCGTTGGCGACTGGAGCGTGTGACGAGCGCGCCGACGGCCGATGAACCGACGGATAGCCGGATGAGGTATCGCCCGGAGATCGACGGCTTGCGTGCACTGGCCGTCGTGCCGGGCGCGGCGAACAGCTCGTCGCGGAACAATTCATCGCCTCTGGACTGGTCTCCAGTTATCGTCCAGATAGCGGCGCCTCCAACAGGCCGATCAGCGTCAACTAACTAGGCGAGATTCCATGACAGCGAAAATCTTCATCGATGGCGAACATGGAACAACGGGTCTTCAGATCCGCGAGCGCCTTGCCGCGCGCGACGATCTAACGCTGCTTTCGCTGCCGATGGAGGACCGCCGCGACGCCAGCAAGCGGGCCGCCTTGCTGCAGGAGGCGGACATCGCCATCCTCTGCCTGCCGGACGATGCCGCCCGCGAGGCCGTTGCGCTCGCAGAAGGCACCGGAACACGCTTCATCGACGCGTCGACGGCCCACCGGACAGCATCCAACTGGATCTATGGCTTTCCCGAACTCACCGCCCGGCAGGCGCAGAGGATCGCGGCGGCGGACTGCGTCGCAAATGTCGGCTGCTACGCGACCGGCTCGATCGCCTTGCTGCGTCCGCTGAGGGAGGCGGGTCTCCTGCCGGACGACTATCCAGTCACCATCAATGCGGTTTCCGGCTATAGCGGCGGCGGCAAGCAGATGATCGCGCAGATGGAGGATTCCACGAACGAGGATGCCATCTCGGCGAACCATTTCGCCTACGCGCTGACGCTCTCGCACAAGCACGTGCCGGAAATCATGATGCACGCCCGTCTAACGCGCCGGCCGATCTTCACGCCGGCCGTCGGTCGTTTCGCACAGGGCATGCTCGTCAACGTGCCGCTCCATCTCGACCTGCTTTCCGGCGAGCCGGACATGGCGCGGATCCACGAGGCCCTCTCCGACCACTATGCCGGCTGCGATCACGTGAGCGTCGGGTCGATCGGCGAGGCGGGCGCAATCGCCCGCCTCGATGCGCAGGAGATGACCGGCACCGACGACATGCGTCTGCACGTCTTCGGGACGCCGGGCTCCGGGCAGGTCAACCTCGTCGCTTCGCTCGACAATCTCGGAAAGGGCGCGTCCGGCAGCGCCGTTCAAAATCTCGACCTGATGCTGGGCACCTAAGAGCCTTTCATGATCAGGCTCCCGAGCCTGATCAGGTTTCGCCAAGCGCCCAGCCGGCACCCTGCGGCCGTACCTCGACGCGCGTGCGAGGGGGATAGGCGCCCTTCGTCCCGCGCCAATGGGCTGCGGCCCAGCCGAGGACGACCAGCGCCAGGCCCTGATGCGCCAGCGCCACATGAAGCGGCACCTGCCAAAGCAGGGTGGCGACCCCGAGGGCTATCTGCGCCAGCACCAGCAGCGCCAGGATCGAGGCCCGACGGGTATGGGTCGTGTTGCCGGCCGAAAAGCCAGCGAAGGCGTGCCAAAGCACGGCGATCAGCACGAGATAGGCATTGGCGCGGTGGAGGAACTGAACGGCCTTGGCATTTTCAAAGAAATTGCGCCAGGCCGGCTCCAGCGTGCCGAGGCCGGATGGAATCCAGGCGCCGTCCATGCGGGGCCAGCTATTGTAGGCCAAGCCCGCGTCGAGGCCTGCGACAAGGCCTCCGATGAAGATCTGGATCAGCACCAGGAGGACGATCAGCCCCGCGCCGCGTTGGAAGCGCGGTGAAGCGGGTTCGCCGCTATGGGGCGCGAGGCCCCGTGCGACGGCCATTGTCGCCGTGAAGATCAGACAGGCCATGGTGAGATGAAGGGCGAGGCGATATTGTGATACATCGGTCCGCTCCACGAGACCGGAGGCGACCATCCACCAGCCGATCACGCCCTGCAGACCGCCGAGAAGCAGGATGCCGACGAGACGCGGCAGGATGCGGCGCTCAATCTTGCCGAGAGCCCAGAAACCAATCAGCCCGACGGCGAAGACGAGGCCGACGCCGCGGGCCAGCAACCGGTGCGCCCACTCCCACCAGTAGATCGTCTTGAAGTCGTCGAGGCCCATGCCGGACTTGATTTCGGTATATTCGGGGATCTGCCGGTACTTGGCGAATTCCTCCTGCCACTGCGCATCGTTCAGCGGCGGAATGACGCCATGGATCGGCTGCCATTCGGTAATCGACAGGCCGCTATCGGTCAGCCTGGTCGCGCCGCCGACGAGCACCAGCGCGAAGATCAGCAGGAGCACGAGGTAGAGCCAGGCGCGGATCTGTGCCCGGTCGCGCATCTCCTTACGGGTCAGCGCGATGGGATCGATCGGGGCGGCGGATTCGGGATAAGCGGCCATTGCCGGGCTTTCCTCTCGGAGAAGGGGTCGGGCGGGTTGTGCCGCAGTGCGAAATGGTTTTCAAGCCACACAGGTTCACGGAGTGTCAGTCCATCATGCGTCCCAGTCTGCGTTCCCTCGTCGGCTCGCTGCTGCTCATTGTGCTGACGCTCGTCTATGCGTGGCTGACGGTGGCGGTCGCGACCGCCCGGCTGGCGGAATCGGGCGGCCTGGCGCATCTCGCCTTCTTCGCCACCACGGGCCTGTTCTGGATCCTGCCCGCGATGTGGCTGGTCCGCTGGATGTATCGTCCACGGGACCCCAACCGCAAGGGCGGCGGCTAAGCGCTCGTTTACCAAGGGCCGAGCCGTGCCCCATCTACTCAACCTTTGCTTCAGGAAAGGCTGCTCTACTCGCTTCGAAGCGAGGGCAACGACTATGGAAGCCAGAGGCCGCCAATGATGATCGATACCCTTTCCCGTCCCATGACACCCGACGCGGTTGCAGCGCCGCGGCTTGCGCCGCACTTCACCGGCAGCGGCTGGCGCATCGTATCGGGACCCGAAGCCTATGCCATGCATCGGGCGCTGGCGGCCGAAGCGGTCGCCTTCGGTGCGGCTCAAGGGCCGCATTGGACGGAGGCCTGGGGGGCGCAGAACGAAAGCGAGCTGGTGTACGTGGTCCTGGTCGAAGAGGGCCAGCCGGTTCTGTCTCTGCCTCTGGAAATTCGACGCGACAGACACGTTACCGTCGCGACCATACCGGGCGGATCCCACGCCAATGGCAGCTTTCCGGCTCTGCGTCAGGGATTCAAGGCCGAGCTCGACATGGACGAACTCGGCCGTACTCTGCGAGATCACTGTCCGGAGATCGATGTGCTGGCGCTCGAACGGATGCGGCCGTCGATGAGCGACGTCGCCAATCCGTTCCTGCCCCACGCGACCAACACCAGCGTCGATGCCGACCTGGCTGCCGATCTGGAGGGCGGTTTCGGGGCGTGGCTGGATCGTAATTCAGGCAAGAACAAGCGAAAAAAGCACCGGCAGGATCACGATGCGATGGCCGCCGAAGGTGTGGTCAACATCAAGGTCGTCCGATCACCGCTCGAAGCCAAAGCGCTTCTCGACACGTTCTTTGCCATGAAAGGGCGGCGATTCACCGAAATCGGCGTCGAGGACGTTTTTGCCGATGCCGCCGTCCAGCGCTTCTTCCACCGGCTCGTCCGGGAGGGGCTGACAGACACGGCAAACCGGTTCGACCTGACCGTCCTTCGTGTCGGACAAAGGGTCATCGCGATCGCCGGACACAGCATCCTGCCCGACCGCATGGTCTGCGAGTTCTCCTCTTTCGAGCCGATCGAGACGCCGATCCGCTCCGTCAGCCCATCCCTCTACATGCACTACGAATCAATCGAGCGTGCGGCACAGGCCGGTCTTCGCTACTATGACTTTTCGGTCGGTGAAGATGAGTACAAGAAGCGCTGGTGCGACACCCGGACCGAGTTCTTCGACGTCGTCATCGGCCTCAGTCTTGCCGGCAGGTCCCGTGCCCTCAGGCATCGTCTCCTGGCCGACGCCAAGCGCAGGATCAAGGCGAGACCCACTCTGATGCGCTGGATCAGGCGAATGCGCCGGGGCAAGTGAGGCCGGTCAGGCCTCTTCGGCCTGCCGCACGTGGCCTCCGGTGATCTCCGAGCATGTGGCGATCGTGAATTTGCGGAAGCCGGCCTCGTGCAGTTGCCGGACGCGCTGCTGGACGAGCGTCGTCGGCGGCATCGATAACGGAGACCATGATCTCCGCGTCATCGCTGCGGAGCTTGCCGACACCCTCGGCATCGGCCGGGCCGGCCTCGATCAGAACCATGTCGAAGACGCTGTCGAGACCATCGAGAATATCGGGCAGCCGGTCGATCTGGCGGATCGCGGCGGCGGGATCGGCCAATCCGAAGGGCACGACCATGAGCTCCGAATAGCGGTCGCCGTGGATGACCTGAGACAATGTCATCTTATCGGCAAGGACATCCATGATGCCCGTCGCCCTCTCACCCTCAAGCAAGGGAGCGGAAGCGGCCGAGCCTTCCGTCAGATCGACGAGGACCGCGCGAATGCCGGCATCGGCGATGGCGCGTGCAATGGCGATTCCGACGATCGCCGCCCCGTCGCCCTCCGGGCTGACAAAGACGACGCGCGAAGCGCCTGTACGCGCCAGAACCGCGACGGCTTCCGCCGCCGTGGTCGCGACCGCGACGCTCGGTTCGCCCGCCAGGGCCGAGAGATCGGCCGCGGCGGGCGCAATGGCCGGAGGGGTCGGCCGGGTGCGCCGGGGGACCTTGACGCGTTCTGCCGGCCTCTGGTCGACATCCGGATCGTCCCGCTCGACGTCAGAGGCGACGGCGGCGCCTGTCGGGCGGAGGGCGCGACCGCTCATCAGTTCGCTCAGCAGGACCGCGACGATGGCCAGCAGGAGGCTGCCGGCGAAAGCGGCTGCGACGATCGGCACAGGCTTCGGAAAGACAGGCGATGTCGGCACAGTGGCGCGCGAGAAGATTCGCGCGTTGACCGGCTGGTAGTCCGTCGCTTTGCGGGACTGCGCCGCACGATAGCGGGCGAGGTAGCTCTCCAGAAGGTCGCGCTGGGCCGAGGCTTCGCGCTGCAGGGCGCGCAGGCCGACCTCGTCCTCGTCCACGCGGGCCGATTCCGCTTTCAGTGCCGCTATGCGGTCGCTCAGTTCCTGCTCTCGAATGCGCGCCGTCTCGGCGTCCGCCGAGAGTGCATTGGCAGCCTTTCGGGCCTCGCTCAGAATCTGCTGGTCGAGCTGCGCCAGTTGCCTGCGCAGCCCCCGCATGCGGGGATGGTTGTCGAGGAGGCGCGAAGAGAGTTCGGCGATCTGGCCGGCGACCGCCGCGCGACGGTCCTGCAAGTTCTGTACGATCGGCGAATTCAGCGCGCTGGGCAGACTTGCGGCCCCCTCTCCGCGACCAAGCGCCTCACTGACGCTGCGCGCCTTGGCGGCTGCATCCGCGGCTGCGGCGCGAACCCGGCTGAGTTCGGTGGACAGGTCCGACAATTGCTGGCCGGCGAGAGTCCCATCCGTTCGGACCGAGGGAATGTCGTTTTCGGCGCGATAGGCAGCAATGGCGGCTTCGGCATCCCGAACGCGCTCCTGCAGCGCCTCGATCTCCGGCGACAGCCAGGCGGCAGCGGACGCGTTGTTGTCGGCCTTCGCCTTCGCCTGTGCGGCGACATATTCCTCGGCCAGCGCATTGGCGCCGTCGGCCGCGAGCTGCGGGTCGCCGGAGGTGAACTCGATGACGAGCACGCGCGAATTCTCGACGCGATACACCCTGATGTGCTGGCGAACGCGTTCCAGAAGATCGCCCTTGCCGCCCAGAAAGGGCAGCGATGATGGCTTGAATTCGTCGCGCTCGGCAAGGTTGAGCCGGTCGGCCAGATTCTTCAGAACCTCGGTCGACGTCATCAGCGCAACCTGGCTTTCGACCGCCTCCGGGTCGAGAGTGCTTGCCTCGGGGTTGCCGGCGCGGGTGAAGACGCTCTCGCCGACCTCGACGATGACCCGCGCCTCGCCGCGATAGCTCTTCGGCAGCAGGATGACGGCGAGGACGGCGAGCGCCGTGCAGAGCAGCACCGCCAGGCCGATCCGTAGCCGCTGCACCCATAGCGCGCCGAAGAGCGCGCCCATGTCGACATCGACATCCTGCTGGGGATCGGAAACTTGACGCATGACACAACTCCGGAACGATCCTCCGGAAGGTAAAGAAGGATGGTTTCGGTTGCGTTAAGGAGAAGCGAGCCGGCGTCCGGTGCAAGTTTTACCCGGCATTAACCCTAACGGCTCGATAACAGGGCATGGCCGCACCGTCTGTCGGAGCGGCGTCTGCGTAGGATCAAGACCGATGTTGCCGAGCCGCCTGCTCCTTCTGATCGCCGCCATTCTCTCCCTGGCCGGATGCTCGCACTACAGGCCCGCGCCCGCCGCTTTCCACGCTGCGCTACAGGAGCCGTACCGTCTCGACTCGGGCGATACGATCCGCCTGCTGGTCTACGAGGAAGACGACCTGTCGAAGACTTATGCGGTCGATCAGGCGGGGTACGTTTCAATCCCGCTGGTCGGGTCGGTCCCGGCACGCGGCAGCACGGCGCAGGAACTGGAGCTTGCGATTGCCGCGCGTCTTGCGAACGGCTTCCTCCGCGATCCCGACGTCGCCGTCGAGGTCGACCGCTACCGACCCGTCTTCATCATGGGCGAGGTGAGCACTGCCGGCCAGTATCTCTACGTGCCGGGCATGACGGTCCAGAAAGCCATCGCCGCGGCCGGCGGCTTCAGCCCTCGCGGCTATCAGGGGAGCGTCGACATCACCCGCACGGTCAATGGCAAGGTCATCACCGGGCGCGTGCCGATTTCCGACCCATTGCTGCCGGGCGATACCGTTTATGTCCGCGAGCGGCTGTTCTGAGCGGTCGATCGATGCGCATCGTCCACTGCTTCCGATCTCCGGTGGGGGGGATCTTCCGCCATGTGCGCGACCTGTCGCTTGCCCAGGAGGCGATGGGGCACCAGGTCGGAATCGTCTGCGATTCCCTGACCGGCACGCCCTTCGAGAACGCCGCGCTTGAGAAGCTGGCGGGCCAGATCAGCCTCGGACTCGAGCGACTCCCCATGCAGCGTCACATCAGCCCGCGCGATCTTTACAGCGCGCTGTCGACGCACCGCCAGGTCGGCCGGATGAATCCCGACATCATTCACGGCCACGGCGCCAAGGGCGGCGTCTTCGGCCGCATCTTCGGAACCCTTCCGAACAGCAGCGGGCGCCCGTTACGCTTCTATTCGCCGCACGGCGGCAGCCTGCACTATGACGAGACGACGCTGACCGGGAAGATCTTCGGTCAGATGGAACTGCAACTGTCGCGGATCTGCGACGGGATCTGCTTCGTATCCGACTATGAACGACAAACCTTCTTCCGTAAGGCGGGCACACCGCACTGTGCGAGCCGGCTGATCTACAACGGCCTCTCGGAGCACGAATTCCAGCCCGTGCCGCTGGACGACGATGCCGTGGATTTCCTGTTCATCGGAATGATGCGCGATCTGAAGGGCCCGGATCTGTTCATCAACGCCATTGCCAGCCTGCCACCCGCCCATAGCGGCCGACGCGCCCGCGCGGTCATGGTCGGCGACGGTCCTGATCGCGCCGCGCTCGAGTTCGAGGTGCGCGAGCTTGGGCTTGCCGACGTCATCCGTTTCCACGATCCGGTGCCCATCCGGGAGGCGATGCGCAAGGCGCGTTATGTGGTTCAGCCATCACGCGCGGAAGCGATGCCCTATACGGTGCTGGAAGTGCTGGCCGCCGGGCGCACGATGATCGCCACCCGGGTGGGCGGCATTCCGGAGATCCTCGGCCAGCACTCCATCGCGCTGATGACGCCGCACGAAGCCTCGATCACCGACCGGATGGAGGCGCTGCTGGCCGATCCGAAGCGCTTCGCGGCCGCCATGCCGAGCCCTCGAACCATGCGCGAGCGTTTCTCGATCAAGGCGATGGCGAACGGCATCACCGATTTCTATGCGGATCGATGGGCGGCCCGCCACCCCTAAGCGGACCTTCGCGGCAACCCGTTCAAGGCTTTCTAACCATTGGCATGCGAAGACGGGGTTCGAAAAGAATGCGAACCTGTGCCCGACGGTAAGCCATGAGCCATTCCGATCCCACCGAACGTTTCACCCAGGACGCCGTGCGGCGCGTGGTCATCGATCCGCCCGCACTCGACCCGGACAAGAAGCGCGCGCTAAAGGCCATCGCCCGGACCGTCGCCGCCCAGTACCGCGACGACAGCCTTTCGCCCGGCATGATCTCCGGGATCATGATATTGATCGAGTTCACCCTGGTGTTCGCAGCCGGAGCGTTGCTCTATGCGCTGCTGGTCGGACCTTCAGCAGCCACCGCGACGGGATACGGCTTCTTCATCCTTGGCGGCTCGACCACCTGCCTCGCGGCCCTCTGCTTCGTCGACGCCTATGACGTGGCGCGGCTGCGCCGGCCATTCGCTGCTGTCGACCGCCTGCTGCTGGCGATCATGGCGGCCTTCGCAATCGTCGCGCTCGGCGCCTTCTTCCTGAAGATCAGCGCCTTCTATTCCCGGTTCTGGCTCGGCTGCTGGGTCGTCGCGACCATTGCCTCGATTTCTCATTCTTCGATTTGTCGTCAGCCGCGTGATCCTGCGCTGGTCCCGAGACGGCCGCATCGAACGAAGGGCGCTGATCGTCGGAGGCGGCGAGACCACCGAGAACCTGATCCGCCAGTTGGAGAGTTCACCCCACAACGATATCCGCATCTGTGGCATCTTCGATGATCGCGACGATCAGCGGAGCCCTCCGATCGTTGCTGGCTATCCGAAGCTGGGCGATATCGACGATCTCATCGAGTTTTCGCGTATCGCGCAGATCGACATGCTGATCGTGACGCTGCCGCTTTCCGCGGAGGCCCGGGTGCTCGCCATGCTGAAGAAGCTGTGGGTGCTTCCGGTCGACATACGCCTAGCCGCGCATTCCAACGCGCTGCAATTTCGGCCGCGGTCCTATGCCTATCTCGGCGACGTGCCGACCCTGGCGATATTCGACCGTCCCATCGCGGACTGGAATTCGGTCGCAAAGCGGACCTTCGACATCGTCTTCTCCCTGGCCGGGCTGTTGCTGTTCTCGCCGGTCATGATCGCCACGGCGATCGCCATCAAGCTCGACAGCCCCGGGCCGGTGTTCTTCAAGCAGAAGCGGCACGGCTTCAACAATGAAGAGATCGACGTCTACAAGTTCCGGTCGATGTATTCGGACCAGTGCGATCCGACTGCGAAGTCCGCTGTCACCAAGGGCGATCCGCGTGTGACCCGGGTCGGCCGCTTCATCCGCAGGACCTCGATCGACGAGTTGCCGCAGTTCTTCAATTCACTGCTCGGCTCGCTCAGCCTTGTGGGGCCCCGGCCCCATGCGGTCGCCGCACAGTCTCACGACAGGCTTTATGGTGAAGCGGTCGATGGTTATTTTGCCCGTCACCGGGTCAAGCCGGGGATCACCGGCTGGGCGCAGATCAATGGCTGGCGCGGCGAAATCGACAGCGACGAGAAAATCGAGAAGCGGACCGAGTTCGATCTCTACTACATCGAGAACTGGTCGCTCCTGCTCGATCTGAAGATCCTGCTCCTGACGCCGATCAGCCTCCTCAACTCCAAAGACGCCTATTGATGGCAGCGACCGCCAGCTCGAGCGCGGTCGACCAAACGGCCCGGCGGCCGCGGCAGCCCGTGTCGCCGATGGCGGGCCAGCGCCATCTTCTCGGCCTCGTGGCAAAATCCGCGATCGGCTTCGCGGTCCTGCTGGCCGGGTTCGTCAAGTTCGAGCCGGCACCCTATGAGATCTACATGGTCGCGCTCATTCCTCTGTGGGCGCTCTTCGGCTTGCGCCTGTCGGCTTCGATCGCGCCGCTGATCGTCTGCCTCGTCACCTTCAATGTCGGTGGCCTTCTCTCGATGCTGGTGATGGACCAGCTCTACGACACGCCGCTCTATCTGGCGGTGTCGCTGTTCCTTGCCTTCAGCGCGATCTTCTACGCAGCCGTCATCCGCCAGATGCCCGACATCATGAAGACGATCATGGTCGCCTGGGCGGCGGCCGGTGTCGTGACGTCGATGCTTGGCATTGCCGGCTTTTTCGGTGCGCCCGGCCTCGAACTCTTCACGCGCTACGGCAGGGCAACGGGTGTGTTCGAGGATCCGAACGTGTTCGGGCCGTTCCTCGTGCCGCCGACGCTCTACCTGCTGCACCGGGTCCTGACCGGACCGCTGGCGTCCATGGCCCTCCGCGCCGTCCCGCTGCTGATCATCGTGCTCGGCATCTTCTTTTCCTTCTCGCGCGGCGCCTGGGGGCTGCTGGTCGTCAGCGTGCTGCTCGAGATCGGGCTGCTTCTGCTGCAGCATCGCTCGGGGGCCTTCCGCCTGCGGATCCTGGTGCTGGGTCTGGCGGGGATTGCCCTCGTTGCCGTCGCGATCATCATCGCCATGCAGATTCCGGCCGTCTCGGACCTCTTCACGACGCGGGCGAAGCTCGTCCAGGACTACGACGCCGGTCACATGGGCCGGTTCGAACGGCACATTTACGGCTTTCAACTGGCGATGGAGAAGCCACTCGGCATCGGACCGCTGACGTTCGGCCGAATGCTTGGCGAAGACACCCACAATATCTGGCTCAAGGCCTTGATGGCGTATGGATGGATGGGATTCGCCAGCTGGTTCGTCATGATTGTCTGGTCGCTCTTCGCCGGCTTCCGCATCATGTTCCGTCAGCGGTCGTGGCAGCCCTTCCTGCTGATCAGCTGGATCGGCGTGTTGGGGCATACGCTGCTCGGCTTCATCATCGATACCGACCATTGGCGCCACTTCTACCTGCTGCTCGGCATGCTGTGGGGCTGCATCGCCCTCGAAGTCCGCTTCCAGGCCGGCACGCTGGACCGGGACGGGCGGCGGATCGGTCGGCCACCGCCGCCGGCCTGGTCGCGCCGGACCGCCGCGACGAACGCCTGATTACCCCTTGCACGGCCCTGCCAAGCCACGTAGAAGGCAGACCGTTCGGAGCGTAGCGCAGCCCGGTAGCGCACTTGACTGGGGGTCAAGGGGTCGTCGGTTCGAATCCGGCCGCTCCGACCATTTTCACCGGCTCACACTGACATCAGGCTGGATTTCGTCATCCGGGCGGATTTAGCGCGCCTGGTCCAGCAGCCGCTTGCATTCGAGCAGGTCGAAGAGCGTTTCCTGCAGGAGTGCGCGCTGGTTCTTCGACAGGGCGATGGACCCTTCCTCAGACGATGCCGCATCGCCGCCAAACCGCTTCGGCTTCGCCTTGGCTTCGCCGAGAAGCGGATCAGCCTCTTTAGCGGCCGGGCTTCGGCCGCGATCGTTGGCGACCTGCGCCTTGCGAGCCGCCACCGCCTGGAGCGCATCGGCATCGCCGGCGCCAATGGCGGCGACCTGGCCGACGCCGCTCTCCTTCAGGATCCTCTGGACCCCCTTGATGGTGTAGCCCTCATCATAGAGCAGGTGCCGGATGCCGCGGATCAGGTCGACATCCTGGGGGCGGTAATAGCGGCGCCCGCCGCCCCGTTTCATCGGGCGGATCTGGTTGAATCGGGTCTCCCAGAAGCGCAGCACGTGCTGGGGCAGATCGAGATCGTCCGCCACTTCGGAAATGGTCCGGAAGGCGTCGGCGGCTTTCTCTGTCATGGCTGATCATCCGTCGGCGAGTCGGTCGAATCGGCCTGCATAAGAAGACAGCGGCCGTT
Source organism: uncultured Alphaproteobacteria bacterium (assembly GCA_963773525.1). Classification (GTDB taxonomy): domain Bacteria; phylum Pseudomonadota; class Alphaproteobacteria; order Rhizobiales; family Rhizobiaceae; genus Notoacmeibacter. The sequence goes on from CAVZBM010000005.1 coordinate 260,951, forward strand.
CCATCGCAAGCCATCTATCGCAAGCCGCAGTGGACGGGAGCCACCATTGCTCCGGAACGAAGGCGTCTCAGGCCTTGCCGCCGGCGTCGTGCCCGTCGAGAATCCTCTTTTTCAAGACATTGGAAGCCTTGAAGGTCATGACGCGGCGCGGCAGGATCGGCACTTCCTCGCCGGTCTTCGGATTGCGGCCGATGCGCTCGTTCTTGTCGCGCACCTGAAAGGTGGCGAAAGAGGACAGCTTGACGGTCTCACCTCGGACGATGGCATCGCAGATCTCGGAGATGACCTGTTCGACGAGTTCTCCGGATTCGGAGCGGGACAGGCCCACCTGTCGGTAGACCGCCTCGGCAAGATCGGCACGTGTTATGGTTTGCGATGCCATCAGTCGCCTCCGTCCGGGTTCAGTCGGAAGGGTAGGTCGATCCGGCACGTTCGGCAAGGTGCGTTTCTTGGAGCCTCGTCCGACAGTCGTCAGACGCGCAGCAGGATGGCGCCCCATGTGAAGCCGCCGCCCATCGCCTCCAGAAGCAGCGTGTCGCCGGGTCGGACCCGGCCGTCCCTGACCGCTGTCTCGAGCGCCAGCGGGACCGATGCGGCGGAGGTGTTGCCATGCCTGTCGACGGTGATGACGACCCGGTCCGGTTGAACGCCCAGCTTCCTGGCCGAGGCATCGATGATGCGCTTGTTGGCCTGGTGGGGCACGAGCCAGTCGATCGCGCCGGCCGCCATGCCGGTCTGGGCGCAGACATCCTCGATGACATCCGTGATCATGCCGACGGCGTGCTTGAAGACCTCGCGGCCTTCCATACGCAGCTTTCCGACGGTGCCGGTCGACGACGGACCGCCATCGACGAAGAGCTTCTCCTTGTGGGCGCCGTCCGAACGGAGCGACACGGCAAGGATGCCCGGCCCCTCGCCGGCTGCCATTTCACCGACCTCCCGCGCCTCGACGACCATGGCGCCGGCGCCATCGCCGAACAGCACGCACGTGCCGCGGTCCTCCCAGTCGAGGATCCGCGAAAATGTCTCGGCGCCAATCACGAGCGCCCGCTTTGCCAGCCCCGCCTTCAGATGGGCGTCGACCGTCGCCAACGCGAAGATGAAGCCGGTGCAGACAGCCGCCACATCGAATGCATAGCCGTGGTGAATGCCGAGCCGGTTCTGAATCTCAACGGCCGTGGCGGGAAAAGTGTTGTCGGGCGTCGCTGTCGCGACCACGATCAGGTCGATCGACTGGGCGTCCACTCCGGCATTCTCGAGCGCCGCCCTGGCGGCGTCGGCCCCGAGGGAAGCGGTGGTCTCGGTCTCGTCGGCGATGTGGCGCTGGCGGATGCCGGTGCGCTGCACGATCCATTCGTCGGTGGTATCGACCAGCAACTCCAACTCCGCATTGGGTACGACCCTCTTTGGCAGGGACGCGCCTATGCCCAACATCACCGTGCGTATCATTTGTCTGGTCCTCGGCCCCTTCTGTCCCGGTCGTGCCTGTAGGGGTCGAGGGCCGGATCGGCCTCCTCGTCCTTGCCGGGGGCCGGGATGCGGTCGGCGTGGAAGCGGTCCAGATCGTCCCGGATGCGGTGCTGGAGCTGGCCCTTTGCGAGGTCTGCCGCAAGCGAGACCGCCGCCGCGAATGCGCTCGCGTCGGCCCCGCCGTGACTCTTGACCACGAGGCCGTTCAGCCCGAGAAAGACGCCGCCATTGGCGCGGGCCGGGTCCATTCTCTCACGAAGAACCCGAAAGGCGTCCTTGGCGAAGAGATAGCCGATCCGGCTTCTCAGGCTGCTCTGCATCGCCTGCCGGAGATAGTTGCCGACCTGCCGCGCCGTCCCCTCTGCGGTCTTGAGCGCGATATTTCCGGCAAAACCTTCGGTGACGACGACATCGGTCACGCCCTGGCCGATATCGCTGCCTTCGACGAAACCGCGATAAAGGAACGTCGGCATGCGCCGCTCGCGCAGGATGCGGCCGGCTTCCTTGACCTCTTCCTGGCCCTTGATGTCCTCGGTGCCGACGTTCAGCAGACCCACCGTCGGACACTCCTTGCCGAACAGGGCGCGCGCCATCGCCGCGCCGAGGATCGCAAAGTCGACCAGTTGTACGGCGTCCGCGCCAATCGTCGCCCCGACGTCGAGGACGATCGCCTCGCCCTTCACCGTGGGCCAGATCGCGCCGATGGCCGGCCGGTCGATGTTGGCCATGGTGCGCAGGCAGAATGTCGCCATCGCCATGAGCGCGCCAGTATTGCCGGCGGAAACGGCGACATCGGCCTGTTGGGTCTTCGTCGATTCGATCGCCTGCCACATGGACGACTTGTAGCGGCCGGACCGAAGCGCCTGACTGGGCTTCTCGTCCATCGCCACGGCCACTTCAGTATGACGGACGGTCGAAGCCGCCCTCAGGCGCGGCAGATCCGCCAGCACCTTTTCCACCACGGACCGATCGCCATAGAGGATGAAGGTCAGGTCAGACCGCTCACCAAGCAGCGTCTCAAGGCCGGGCAGGATCATCCCGGGACCATGATCGCCGCCCATCGCGTCAATGGCAATCGTTGTCAAACCGGTCGATTTCCTCTGTCATGGGCGGGGTGCGGCGGACCATAGTGCTTTCCTGCGCCGATACAACGGTTTTTCTCCTCCGGCGTCATGCCCCTGCGGAGCATCAATGCGGCTTGAGTGCGGAAAGCGCCGCAAAGGGATTTTCATCATCCGACGCGGCATTTGCCTCGGGATCGACCTCCGCCGGCACCTCGGCCCCCGGCTGTTTCGGGTAGAGCGGGATAGCCAGTTCGAAGAATTCTTCCGCCAGCGCACCGATGTCGATACGGCCATGGGAAAAGGTTTCCGGAAGGTCATCGCCTTCCGCCGAGACGATCAGTTCGCCCTCGACGATGTCCGGCCGGGCGAGACGGCTGTCCTCGGGCACGAAGATAGTCTCGACCGGCTCAGCGATTTCAGTGCGAACCGGGTCGAGGGTGACCGTGCAGGGCTGGATGATCGCGGCGCTGACCTCCCCGCGGACACGCACGCCCCGGGCCTTCCACGGCGCCAGATGCAGATCGTAGGTGAAGTGCTCGACCTCCTGCAGGCCATGCGCATCCGCCAGTGCGCGGCGCTGCCTCTCGTCCGCCTCGGCGCGGACGTTCAGGCCCTTGCCTGGCAATTTCGTTACCGTGACCGGATGGGACACGGGGCTCTGCGGCTGGGGCCTGCTCATCGCGCTTCCTCCATGTCGGCGGCGTCGTCCGTCAGGACCGCGAGCACCGCCGAGGCAGGCGGAAATCGGAAGACGCCGGCGAGAAGTTCTTCCGCCGAAGCTTGATCCAATTGCCGTGCGGCGCCGGCAGCATAGGCAGCCAATGGGCGAGGATCGGCGTTCGTGGCAGCGGCCAGGGCGTTGCGGCGCAAGGCCGCCATCAGTCGCGCCCCATCTGCCTTGTCGAGCGCCCCACCATACGCCTCCAGACGGCCGTAATACATCTTTCCCATCGCCTTCATGCGGTGGCGCATGCCGAGATCGCCAATGCCGAGTTCGCGCTGGGCATGATCGACGTCGGTGAAGAAGCGGTCCGTGATCTCCTGGGCAAGCCCCGTCATCTCCTCGGTCGCCTCGGAGCGCAGCCGCCGGACGATCAGCGCGACATGAAGGGCGAGCATCTCGAAACGGCCGAGCGGCGTATCGGGCACGTACGCCGCCGCATAAAGACCAGGGTCTCGCGCCGCGGCCACGATAGCGCCATACAAGCCGGCCATCAGTTCCTCCGTCGAGGGCGGCTTGCGGGAAAAGAAGCGTCTGAACATGGCGTGATCCGGTCGGCTCGATCGTCAGGCTGGTTGCGCGGTCGGGGAAGCTGGTTTACCGAATTGCCGCACCTGCGGGAAGGCGGCAGTCAAGCGAGCACGCCGCGCGAAGAATTGTGTCGAGGGGAAATGGTCGTGAACAGTTCGGGATTCAAGCTGGTTCTTATCGTCACCGGCGCAATGGCCCTGCCGCTTGCCGGCTGCAACTCGACCGACGCTCTCAAGATGAACGAGGAATTCCAGCAAGGCTACATCATCGACGAGGATGCGCTGGCGGCGACGCCGGTCGGATCCTCGCGCGAACAGGTGCTGCTGTCACTCGGTTCCCCCTCCATCACCCGCGACTTCGGCGCGGGCGAGAAGTTCTACTACATTTCGCAGACACGTCGCCGTTCGGTCGGCTTCGCGCAGCGCCGCATCGTCGACCAGCGCGTCCTCGCCGTTTCCTTCAACGATGAAGGCCGCGTCGACAACATCGCCAATTATGGCCTGAAGGACGGGCGCGTCTTCGACTTCATCGGCCGCACGACACCGACCGGCGGCAGCGAGAACACCTTCATCGGCGGCATTCTCAGCGGCCTCGGCAAGGGCAAGCCGAGCCTGACCGGCTTCTGATCCGGCGCCGTAGCGGCGACGACTTCTCGGCCGTCCGGCCGTCCCCAGCTTTCTTTCGCCACGCTCCCTGCGGGCTGGTCTTACCTCGTCCAACCGACCGAGCGCTCGCGAAGGGCGTCCATCGACGAGACAGGCGGATCGAGGTTGTTTCTCCCGCGTGCAGCCGATCGCCGCGCCTTTCCCCTGATGAAAAAAGGCCGGCGGTCTCGCGACCGCCGGCCTGTTCGTTCTCAGTACGCTTGCGCCGCAACTTCAGCCCAGATGGGCAAGGACGGCGAGCAGCAGGAGGGCCATGATGTTGGTGATCTTGATGGCAGGGTTCACCGCCGGTCCGGCCGTATCCTTGTAGGGATCGCCCACCGTGTCGCCGGTCACGGACGCCTTGTGCGCCTCCGAGCCTTTTTCATGACGAACGCCGTCCTTGTCGACAAAGCCGTCCTCGAAGCTCTTCTTGGCGTTGTCCCAGGCGCCGCCGCCGCTCGTCATCGAGATGGCGACGAAGAGGCCGTTGACGATCACACCGAGGAGCGAAGCACCGAGCGCCGCGAAGGCGGACGCCTTGTCGCCACCGGTGACGAGCAGGACGCCGAAATAGACGACCAGCGGAGCCAGAACCGGCAGCAGCGACGGAATGATCATCTCCCGGATGGCCGAGCGCGTCAGCATATCGACGGCGCGTCCGTAGTCCGGCTTCTCCGTTCCCTGCATGATGCCCGGCTTCTCGCGGAACTGCCGGCGCACTTCCTCGACGACCGCACTGCCGGCACGGCCGACCGCCGTCATGGCGATGCCGCTGAACAGATAAGGGATCAAGCCGCCGAAGATCAGGCCCGCCACGACGTAGGGATTCGACAGATCGAACGAAACGTCGCCGAGCCCTTCGAAATAGGGGAACTGGTCGCTGTTGCGGGCGAAGTAGCGAAGGTCGTTGGCATAGGCCGCAAAGAGGACCAGAGCGCCGAGTCCGGCGGAATCCGATCGCATAGCCCTTGGTCACCGCCTTGGTCGTGTTGCCGACCGCGTCGAGCGCGTCCGTCGTCTGGCGAACCTCTGGTGGCAGGTCGCTCATCTCGGCTATGCCGCCGGCATTGTCAGTGACCGGGCCGAAGGCGTCGAGCGCGACGATCATGCCTGCGAGGCCAAGCATGGCCGTCACGGCGATGCCGGTGCCGTATAGGCCAGCGAGCTGATAGGTCGCGATGATGCCGGCAACGATCACGAGCGCCGGCAGCGCCGTCGATTCAAGGCTGATGGCCAGGCCCTGGATGACGTTGGTGCCGTGACCGGTGACCGAGGCCTGGCTGATCGAGTTGACCGGCCGCTTGTCCGTGCCGGTGTAGTACTCGGTGATGACGACGATCAGGCCCGTGACAATCAGACCGACAATGCCGCAGAGGAACAGGTTGAAGCCGTTGATGACGAACCGTTCCCCCGACAGGCTCTCTACCGTGCCGACATCGCCGAAGCCGATGGTCAGCCAGTTGGCGATCGCCATGCCGACGATCGACAGCAGGCCGGTGACGATTAGGCCCTTGTAGAGAGCGCCCATGATCGAGCCGGTCGAGCCGAGCTTGACGAAGAAGGTGCCGACGATCGAGGTGATCAGGCAGACCGCGCAGATGACCAGCGGATAGAGCATGACACCGGTCACGGCCGCGGTGCCGCCGAAGAAGATGGCGCCGAGGACCATCGTGGCGACGACCGTCACCGCGTAGGTCTCGAACAGGTCGGCCGCCATGCCGGCGCAGTCGCCGACATTGTCGCCGACATTGTCCGCGATGGTGGCGGGGTTGCGCGGATCGTCCTCCGGAATACCCGCTTCCACCTTGCCGACGAGGTCGCCGCCGACATCCGCACCCTTGGTGAAGATGCCGCCGCCGAGGCGGGCGAAGATGGAGATGAGCGATGCGCCGAAGCCAAGAGCGACGAGTGAATCGATGACCGTGCGGCTATCGGTCTCGTGGCCGAGCATCGTCGTCAGCACCCAGTAGTAGACCGAGACGCCGAGAAGGGCGAGACCCGCGACCAGCATGCCGGTGATGGCGCCGGACTTGAAGGCGATGTCGAGGCCGCTGGCGAGGCTGTGGGCGGAGGCCTGGGCGGTGCGCACATTGGCGCGGACCGAGACGTTCATGCCGACGAAGCCGGCGGCGCCGGACAACACAGCACCGATCAGGAAGCCGATCGCCGCCGTGAAGGAGAGCAGCAGCCAGGCGAGAATGAAGACGACGACGCCGACAATGGCGATAGTCGTGTACTGCCGGTTGAGATAAGCGGTCGCGCCCTCGCGGATATAGCCCGCGATCTCACGCATGCGTTCATTGCCCTGATCCGCCGCCATGACGGATTGTGTCGCCCATACTGCGTAGGCCACGGACAGCAGCCCGCACAGCATGACCAGATAAAGCACGATCATTTTCGAATATCCCTCCATGACCTCGGAAGCGAGGCCGAATGCGAATGACGGATCCACCGGCGCACTCCGCCGAAACCCGCACTATCCCGGAACGGAGATTGAACGGGATCAGAACGGCGCGTCAATACGACGAACGGCTCTTCTGCCGCATAGTCACAGCTATAAGAGCCGCACCGCAGACGAAGACCACCGGAAAGACCGTCGTGACCACAGCCGTCCAGCCGAAATCATTGAGGACACGGCCACTCAGATAGGATGACAGCGCCACGGTGCCGAACAGCAGGAAATCGTGGATACCCTGTACGCGACTCCTTTCGGCGTCGGTATAGGTCTCCGAAACGATTGCGGTGGAACCGATGAACGCGAAGTTCCAGCCGACGCCGAGGAGGATCAGGGCAAGCCAGAAATTGGCGAGCGACAGCCCAGCCAGCGCCACGACCGAACAGGCGGCCAACAGGGCGAGGCCGGTGAGAACGATCGCTGTCCGCCCGAACTTCGCGATCAGCCGGCCGGTGAAGAAGGACGGCGCGAACATCGCCATCACGTGCCAGGAGATGCCGAGGGTGGCCTCGTCGGCGGAGTGGCCGCACTCGACCATCGCCAGCGGCGCGCCCGTCATCACAAAGCTCATCATCGCGTAGGCGCCGATGGCGCAGAGCAGGCCAACCATGAAATCGGGCTGCGTCAGGATCACCGACATCGGTCTCGCCGTCTCGACATGGGCGATCCCGGCCGATGCCCTTTTCGGCGGCAATCTCAGGAAACTCAGCAGGAACGCGCCGATCAGGGCGAGCGCGATCAGGCCGATGAAGGCGCCGGCGAAGGGAACGGCGGGGGCGAAGGCATCCTTCGTCCAGATCACCATTTGCGGGCCGATGATGGCGGCCACGACGCCGCCCGCCAGCACCCAGGAGATCGCCCTTGGCTTGAAGAGCGAGGGCGCGGCATCGGCGGCTGCGAAACGATATTGCTGCACAAAGCTGCCGCCGATGCCGACGGTCAGGAGCGCCAGCGCGAACAGCCAGAAATTGAGCGAGTAGAGAGCGATCGCCGCAACAGCCCCGCCCGTCGCCGTCACCATCGCCCCGGTGACGAAGCCGCGGCGGCGGCCGACGGCCCGCATCAGGGCGGCTGCGGGCAGCGCACCCAGCGCAACGCCGACATTGTAGCCGGCGACGGGAAGGGTCGCGTTGCGATTTTTCGTCGCCCAGAAGATAGCTGCCGGCAATGGCTCCGAGCGCGATGCAGATCGGCGCGGCGGAGCCGACGATCGCCTGGCCTGCCGACAGGATCAGCGCCGTCCGCCGCGAATGGGCGATCGCCGCTTCCTCCTCCTGTGCCAGGGTCGTCGTCATGCGCCCTTCCGGTCGGGCGTCTGCCGAATCTGCCGGGCGATGCGGTCCAGCGCGCCGTTCACCAGCCCCGGTTCCTGATTGTCATAGAAGGCGCTGGCGACATCGACATATTCGGTGACGACGACGGCCGACGGCACGTCCGGGCGGTGGGCCAGTTCGAACGTGCCGGCGCGGAGGATCGCGCGCAGGGTGGAATCGAGACGCGACAGCGGCCAATCGTCCGGCAGGGCGCGGTTGATGACGGGATCGATCGACTTCTGATGGCCGACGACGCCCGACAGAATCGCGCGGAACCAGGCCGGATCGGCCTCCCGATACTGCGCGCCGTCGATCTCGCGGCCGAGACGGAACTCCTCGTATTCGGTCGTCGTCTCCAGCAATCCGGTGCCGGCGACGTCCATCTGGTAGAGCGCCTGCACGGCCGCGAGCCTCGCGGCTCCGCGCTTGTTCGCAGGTCGGTTCTGCCTGTTGTCCTTCGCCTCTTCGGCCATCTTTGCTCCGGTCGTCGCCTCGTCTGCCGGCGTGTTACGCCTGCCCTTGCGCTTCCGCAAGCCGCGCTGCGTAACGCGCCATCGTATCGATCTCGATATTGACGCGGTCGCCGGCCTGCCGTTCCCCCCAGGTGGTCACGGAGAGGCTGTGATCGATCAGGAGCACGTCGAAGCGCGCGCCCTCGACCGCGTTCACCGTCAGCGACGTGCCGTCGAGCGCGACGGAGCCCTTCGGCGCGATGAAACGCGCGAGATGTGCCGGCGCCTCGAGTGTGAAGCGGACGGCATCGCCCTCGTCCGTGCGCTCGACGATCCTCGCCGTCCCGTCGACGTGGCCCGAGACGATGTGGCCGCCGAGTTCGTCGCCGACCCTCAGCGCCCGTTCGAGGTTCAGGCGCGTGCCTTCGGTCCAGTCCCCCGCCGTGGTCAGGCGCAGCGCCTCCTCCCAGGCCTCCACCTCGAACCAGCGCTCGCCGGAGCCGTCGCCTGGCAGCGCGACGACGGTGAGGCAGACACCGGCATGGGCGATGGAGGCGCCGATCGCGATGGTCGCGGGGTCATAGGCGGTCTGGACGCGGTAGCGGCGGCCGCCTTCGCGCTCAGTGACCGACATGATGCGGCCGATATCGGTGATGATTCCGGTGAACATTCAGCCCTCCCGCACCCATTCCTCGAAGCGGTCCCCGCCCAGCATCCGGCGTTCCGCCAGTGTAAAACCGTGCGGCATCGTCTCCGACGTGATCGGCGAGGCGATGCCGTCGCCGCCGATCGTCCGGGTGCCGGTGTAGAGCCAGACCCGGTCGACCAGACCTTCAGCCAGAAGGGATCCCGCGAGCGCCGCACCGCCTTCCACCATCAGGGATCCCAGGCCACGCGCCGCCAGATCGGACAGGAGTTCCGGCATCGCCAGCCGACCATCGACCCTCTCGGCGGCCATGATGACCGCGCCATTGGCACGCAGCGCGGCGGCGCGGGCGCCGGCCTCCTCGATCACGGTGGCGACGATCAGCGGCAGGCCCGGCGCCCCCTTGACCAGCTTCGAGCCAAGCGGCAGCCGACCGGCGCCGTCGAAGACGATGCGGACGGGGGTGCGATCCTCCAGACCCGGCAGCCGGCAGGTCAATTCCGGATCATCGACGAGCGCGGTGCCGACACCGATCGCGATCGCATCCATCTCGGCCCGCTGAACATGGACAAGCGCCCTCGCCTCCTCGCCGGTGATCGGCACTTGGCTCTGGTCGCGCCGGCCGATCATGCCATCGCGGCTGACGGCGAGCTTCAGCGTCACATGGCAGCGATGGCGGAAGGTGCGCGAGAGATAGCCGGCCATTACCTCGGCCGCCTGCCCCGCCAACACGCCTCTGGTAACCGCGACACCGGCCTGCTCGAGAATGGCGAAGCCGCGCCCGGCGACCCGGTCGTCCGGGTCAGAGGCCGCGCAGACGACGCGGGCAATGCCGGCCTGCACAAGCGCTTCCGCGCAGGGGGGCGTCCGGCCGTGATGGGCGCAGGGCTCCAGCGTCACATAGGCGGTGGCGCCACGGGCTTCGTTTCCCGCTTCGGCGAGCGCCTGCGGCTCGGCATGGGGCCTGCCGCCGGGCGCCGTGACGCCGCGGCCGACGATCCGGCCATCCGGTGCGACGATCAGCGTGCCGACGGCGGGGTTGGTTCCCGTCTGGCCTAGATTGCGGCGCGACAGACGGATCGCGGCTTCCATGTAGCGGGCATCCTCGTCCGCCACGTCGCGGGCGCGGCCGCCTGCGCCAAGAGGCCGGGGCGGGACGCCCCTCTGGTCGGTATTGGTGGTCATGGCCCGTCAGTCGCGCTGTTGATCGTCGAGATCGGCGCGCGGAACGCCGTCCTCGCCGATCTCGGTCAGATTCTCTCCGGCCTGTCCGGCAGGGCCGCCCAGTTCACCCAGCAGGTCCTGGAAATCCTTCGCCTCGCGGAAATTGCGATAGACCGAGGCGTAGCGGACATAGGCGACGTCATCCATGTTCTTCAGGACGTCCATGACGAGATTGCCGATCGTCTCGGCCTCGATCTCCGATTCGCCGGAATTCTCAAGCTGCCGGACGATGCCGGACACGGCGCGCTCGATGCGGTCCGGGTCGACATTGCGCTTGCGCAGCGCCGTCTCGAAGGAGCGCGCCAGCTTGTCGCGGTCGAACGGCACCTTGCGGCCGGAGCGCTTGATCACCGTCAGGTCGCGCAGCTGGATACGCTCGAAGGTGGTGAAGCGGCCGCCGCAATCGGGGCAGACGCGGCGGCGGCGAATGACCGCGCCCTCCTCTGCGGGACGGCTGTCCTTCACCTGCGTGTCCAGCGATTGGCAATAGGGGCAGCGCATCGGTCAGGCCAGATCGGCGGCCTTGCGCAGTATCTCGTTGATCCGCTTTTGCCAGCCCGGCCCGCTCGCGCGAAAATGCGCGGCGACATCCGGCGCCAGCTCAAACCCGTTCGATGACCCGAACAGCGTGTCGAACGGCACCGCCCGCGCGAAATCTGCTTCGGTCCATGGCTGTGCATCGGGATCTGCCTTCGCCGCAGCCGTGATCGCCGCATCGTCCTCATCGTTGATGAAGCGTTGACTCCGCCTGGCACGTTCAGCGAGCTTCGTTGCGTCTGGTCTGCTCATAGCTTTGCGTTTCCCGCCTGTTGGCCTTGCGAAAAGAGATAATGCGGCAGCGCTCGTTCCGCAAAGTGAATGTCAAATGGTGCGGTCGATTCCCGACGAAGCCGAGCGCGTTGTAGCGCTTTTCGCCATAGTCCCGCCTGTCGTCGGACCACACTAGAGCCGTGCGAAACTCAAAGAGAACAACTCCTTGAAACGACACGCCGTGCCGTTCGCTGTTCCGGCGCGCCTTCTCCTCGTCCCACTCGACCTCAACCCAAATGCGGGTAAATCGGGAAACGCGCCGTCAGCGCCTCGACCTTCTCCTTCACCGCCGCCTCGATGCGGGCGTTTCCTTCCGGATCGTTGGCCGCTGCGAGGCCGTCCAGCACCTCGGCGATCAGATTGCCGACCTCGCGGAATTCCTCCTCACCGAAGCCGCGCGTCGTCGCCGCCGGCGTGCCGAGGCGGATGCCGGAGGTGATCATCGGCTTCTGCGGATCGTCCGGAACGCCGTTCTTGTTGCAGGTGATGCCGGCGCGGCCGAGGGAGGTCTCGCTATCCTTGCCGGTCAGGTTCTTCGGCCGCAGATCGACCAGCATCAGATGGGTGTCGGTGCCGCCGGAGACGATCGCGAAGCCGTGGCCGACCAGCGTCTCGGCCAGCACCTTCGCGTTCCGCACGACGCTCTCGATATAAGACTTATAGGCGGGCTTGAGCGCTTCGCCGAAGGCGACCGCCTTGCCGGCGACGGCGTGCATCAGCGGTCCGCCCTGCAGGCCGGGGAACACCGCCGAATTGATCTTCTTGGCGATGGCTTCGTCGTTGGTCAGGACCATGCCGGCGCGCGGGCCGCGCAGCGTCTTGTGGGTGGTCGTCGTGACGACGTCGGCGTGCGGGAACGGGCTTGGATGCTGGCCGCCGGCGACGAGGCCGGCAAAATGCGCCATGTCGCACCAGAGCTTGGCGCCGGCCTTGTCGGCAATGGCGCGGAAGCGGGCGAAGTCGATCTGGCGGGAATAGGCGGAGCCACCGCAGACGATGATCACCGGCTTGTGCTCGACGGCCAGCGCCTCGACCTGATCATAGTCGATCAGGCCGGTATCGAGATCGAGACCGTACTGAACGGCGTTAAACCATTTGCCGCTCATGTTCGGCTTGGCGCCGTGCGTCAGGTGGCCGCCGGCGTCGAGGCTCATGCCGAGCAGCGTGTCGCCGGGCTTGGCCAGCGCCATCAGGACGGCCTGATTGGCCTGTGAGCCCGACGAGGGCTGCACATTGGCGAACTCGCAGCCGAACAGTTGCCTGGCGCGATCGATCGCCAGATTCTCGGCGATGTCGACGAACTCGCAGCCGCCATAGTAGCGGCGGCCCGGATAGCCCTCGGCATATTTGTTGGTGAGGACGGAGCCCTGCGCCTCGAGCACCGCCCGCGAGACGATGTTCTCGGAGGCGATCAGCTCGATTTCGTGCTGCTGACGGCCGAGTTCCTTGCGGACCGCCTCGAAGACTTCGGGATCGCTCTGCTCGAGCGTGTCGGAGAAAAACCCGTCGTGACGCGCCTGGATGTTCATGCGCTGGTCCTCTTCTTGCGTCTGGTCCGCTGGATCGTTGCGACAGCCGATGCGGTGGCAAGAGCGAGGCTGCAACTCGGCTCAAGCCGGTCCGCATCGGGAAGGTCGCGCCTTAGCAGTTTGCCGTGGCGTCAGCAATCCGTTGAGGAGCGGGTGGCGCGCACATTCCTCCGCCGGTCGCGGAGGAGGCGAAAAGCCGAGCCCACGAAAAAGGGCCGCCCCGAGGGACGGCCCATTCACGTGCACCCGTTTCGGCCTACTGGGCGCTGGAAAGCTGCAGGTCCTGCGAGCCGTCGCGACCATAGATGTCGTCGCGGAAATGGACGACGCCGCTGCCGGTCGACCATGCCGTGATGTAGGTGAAATAGTTGGGCACCGGATTGGCCAGCTCGACCGGGACGGATTCGCCCGTCTTGATCTGCGCCTCCACCGCGCGGCGATCCCAGCCGGGCGTGTCGCGCAGCAGCCAGACGACCAGATCGCGGACATTCTGCACGCGGACGCAGCCGGAGCTTTCGAACCGCATCAGCTGGTTAAAGAGGCCCTGCTGCGGCGTGTCGTGCATGTAGACGGCGTGTTCGTTCGGGAAATTGATCTTGACGCTCGCCATGGCATTGATCTTGCCCGGATCCTGGCGGAACCGCAGCTTGCCGACATAGTCCGGCGTCGCCGGATCGTTCCAGTCGATCGTGCGGGGGTCGATCTCGTTTTCCAGATCGCCCGGATTGTAGATGCGGATCGAGTTCTCCGAGAGATAGTTCGGATTCTTCTGCATCAGCGGGACGATATCCTTGCGGATGATCGATTCCGGCGCGTTCCAGTAGGGATTGACGATGATCTCGTTGATCTTCGAATTCAGGATCGGCGTCGGGCGGCTGACGCGGCCGACGATCGCCGTGTGGCGCTGGACGACGCGGCTGTTCTCCACCGCCTCGATCTCGGCGGCGGGAATGTTGACGACGACGTAGCGGTCGCCGAGGAAGCTGCCCGCCATCGTCTCCAGGCGAACCAGATTGGTGCGCAACTGCATCAGGCGGGTCGAGACCGGGACGTTCATCATCTTCAGCGTGTATTCGCCGGCAACGCCGTCGGCCGGCAGGCCGTGACGGGTCTGGAACCGCTTGACCGCCGCATCGACATAAGAATCGAACGCGTTGCTCATGCCCGCATTGGCGTCGAGATCGCCGGAAACCATGAGGCGGCGGCGCAGCGGACCGACCGCCGGATCGACGGTTCCGAGCTGCAGCTTCTGCGATGCCGGCACCATCGGCCAGCCGCCGGAGGCCTCGATCATCTCGTAATTGGCGATGGCCTGCCGGACGTAGGACAGCGTCTCGGGGCTGAAGATCGGCTGGTTCGTCGCGACCTTCTGGCTCGCCGAATAACGGCTGTCGAACTGGTCGTTCCAGGCGCTGCGACCGCGTGTATTAAAGATCTGCTCGAGGACATCGTCGGCCTTCGCGCCGCTCGCGGCGGTCAGGGCCATGATTCCGGCTCCGGCAAGAAGATGGCGGCGTTTGATCTGCATGAATCCCGCTTTCGTTCCAGACATCCGGCCCGATGGCCGCAAGTGCAATTTAAGCGGGTTCCACTAAGGTTTCGCTAACCAGGATTGCGTTCAGCGGACGGGCCGCAGGACAGCAAATCACCGGCACGTTTCATGCCCGCACTGTCGTCTCCGTGCGCTGCGAATATGGCGTCAGGATGGCTCGGTGTCCGGCTGTCGCCACGCCGCCTGCAGGTCCGCCAGGCGCAGCGGCCCACCGCGGCCGAGCGCCCGCTCGCCGTTCTTCTCGACCAGCCAGCGCCATTCGGTTAGCCATTTCTCACGGTCGAGCGCGTCGCGCCGCTCCAGATGGCGGTCCATCCGCGCATGGTGCAGCACGGCCAGCAGGGTGGCGACGTAGAGGAGTTGCGGCGCCAGCACCGTGAGAAACTTGATCGTGTCCGGCATGGCCTGGAACGTCTCCAGCAGACCGGCGGGGTGGTGGGTTTCCATGATCGCGACTCCCCTTTTCAGACTTGCCCCGCGAGCGACAAGTGACTGAATTCATGAGTGAAACGGTCACCAGGAAACCTGGTGACCGGGGAGTAGAAAGTCGCCCACTGACGACCGCCCCAGCCTTTAAGCCGAAGCTTTGGACATACGCCGAGGCCTCCCCGGCCATTACTGGTCAGGAAGAGTACCGCGCCGGCACGATACCGGTCGCTAGTGGGTGGGCTTTCTAGACCCAAGGCAGGGATATCCCAAGCCCGGAATCACGTTAGCCGAAGCGGAGGGCGATGGAAAGAGAAAATGGGAATGAAGTCACAGGATGCGATGCGGCGTCGCAAGGCAGTCAATGGCCATTCAACGAGGTCGTCATCCTCGGGCTTGACCCGAGGATCCATTCCAGAGCCGCTGAACGAGGTGGTGGCGGTGGAGGGACCGACCTGCGATCGCCGATCCACCGCCGGCGGAGCCTCGCCGTTCAGGCATGGATCCTCGGGTCAAGCCCGAGGATGACGAAGCGTCGGTGTTGCGCCCTCTTCCGTTCGATCGCAAGGCCTGTGAGCGCCGGTCCCCTGCCGGCAGCGCTTTCCCGTTCAGGCATGGATCCTCGGGTCAAGCCCGAGGATGACGAAGCGTCGGGTGTTGCGCCCTCTTCCGTTCGATCGCACCGGCGTTGAGCGTCGGCGGTGCGGCGTCGCAAGGCGATCAACGGCCCTTCAACAAGGTCGTCATCCTCGGGCTTGACCCGAGGATCCATTCCAGAGCCGCTGAACGAGGTGGTGGCGGTGGAGGGACCGGCCTGCGAGCGCCGGTCCACCGCAGGCGGAGCGGCGCCGTTCAGGCATGGATCCTCGGGTCAAGCCCGAGGATGACGAAGCGTCGGGTGTTGCGCCCTCTTCCGTTCGATCGCAAGGCCTGTGAGCGCCGGTCCCCTGCCGGCAGCGCTTTCCCGTTCAGGCATGGATCCTCGGGTCAAGCCCGAGGATGACGAAGCGTCGGGTGTTGCGCCCTCTTCCGTTCGATCGCACTGGCGTTGAGCGTCGGCGGTGCGGCGTCGCAAGGCGATCAATGGCCCTTCAACAAGGTCGTCATCCTCGGGTCAAGCCCGAGGATGACGAAGCGTCGGGTGTTGCGCCGGCAGCGGACAGGGGGCCGCCTCGCGAAGGACAATGTTCCTGAAGCATGGTAGGCAACAAACGATGACCGGGTACGTCTACATTCTGGCCAGCCAGAAGGATGGCACGCTCTATGTCGGCGTGACAAACTCGCTTGCCCGCCGGATTCCCGAACATCGTGAGGCTACGAAAGGCTTCGCGGCACGACATCGCTGCCATCGCCTCGTCTGGTACGAAGAGCATTTCGACATGCGCGACGCGATACAGCGCGAGAAGACTCTAAAGCGCTGGCCGCGTGCGTGGAAGGTGGCGCTGATCGAAGAACGGAACCCTCACTGGAGCGAACTGTTCGTCGGCTGGGGTTGGGAACAGTGGTCCCTCCTGCCATCGGACCGACCGACCATTAACGCGGTCGTCATCCTCGGGCTTGACCCGAGGATCCATTCCAGAGCCGTCGAACGAGGTTGTGGCGGTGGAGGAACCGGCCTGCGATCGCCGATCCACCGCAGGCGGAGCGTCGCCGTTCAGGCATGGATCCTCGGGTCAAGCCCGAGGATGACGAAGCGTCGGTGTTGTGCCCGTTGCCGCCGATCGCCAAAGCGGAAACGGCCCGGCCGACGCGAGGGCGCGGGCCGGGGTCCGTTCTGCCGGAGAAGCGCCCGCTCGTTAATTTTAAGCGGACCGGGCGCGCGTCTTTCCACGCCGCGCGTCATACGATGCGGTAGGCGATCACATGCGGTAGGCGATCGTGTCGTTCCAGAAGCGGTCGAGACGCTGCAGCGCGCGGTTCATGCGCTGGAACTCGTCCTGGTCGATGCCGGCGACGGCCTCGATGGAGCCGATGTGGCGCTCGTAAAGCCCGGCGACGATTTCGGCGATCTCGTGGCCGTCCTCGGTCAGCGAAATCCGCACCGAGCGGCGGTCGACGCGGCTCTTCTGGTGGTTGATGAAGCCGAGATCGACCAGCTTCTTCAGATTGTAGGAGACGTTGGAGCCGAGATAGTAGCCCCGCGACCGCAGTTCGCCCGCCGTCAGTTCCGAATCGCCGATATTGAAGAGCAGCAGCGCCTGCACGGCGTTGATGTCGGAGCGGCCCTGGCGGTCGAACTCGTCCTTGATGACGTCCAGCAGCCGGCGGTGGAGCCGCTCGACCAGATGGACCGATTCCATGTAGAGATCGCGGATGTCGGTGCCGCGCGGTTTTTCATGCGGCTCTGCGGCGCGCAGATTCGTCCTGCTCATTGTCCTGTTCCTTCCAGTCTGACGCTCCGGCGGGAACGGTTATCCGTTCTTCTCACCATGGCAGCAGAATGAGGGATGCGCATAAAATTCGACTTAAAGCGCTCGCTTAACGAAGGCTTTCAAAAACCAAAGCGATTCAGAGGGTAAACGCTTTCTGAGCCGTTCACGATTGCTCAACCTCGGCGATTCGCCGCTGGCGTTTCTCATGGGCCATCTGCAGCCGCCAAGCGGCGTAGAGGCCGGCCACGAGACAGTGCATCAGGATGATCAGCGGCCGCGAGCCGAAGGTGTCGGCGAAGAACCCATACATCGCGATCTCGGTGGCCGCGGCGCAGAACCAGACGACGACGCCCCAGCTCGCCAGCATCCAGAGGCCGGACGCGGCAAAGGGATAGAGGACGGCCAGCGTGCAGGCTGCCACGCGCCACGGAACGCTCATCGTGTCGAAGCGCCAGTTCGGCGCCGCTTCCCAGCCGATCAGCCGCAGCCAGTAGCCGATGCCCCAGAGCATGCCGAACAGGGCGAGCGCGCGCAGAAAGAGGACATAGCCATTCTGGGACAGGCTCGGCTGCCGAATGCCGAACTCTCCCGCCGCCATGACGCCGCTTCTCTTTCGGTTCATCCCCGCTCCCCCGATGGATATGGCGCGCCTCTCCCGGACGCGGAATCGGTGCGCCGCCATCCCGGCCATCATTGCCCAAGGGGGGAGCGGCTGCCAAGCCACGGGCGGTTGCCGTGCACGGGAAAGACTGGCAGGACAGCGCGACGACACGGATCCTTGGCAGGAGGCCTGCGGCGATGCTGGACAAAAGCGCTTCTTCCATGCGGCGGACGGTGGACGAGATCACCGGATCGCGGCGGCTCCGTCGCATGCGCAAGGCCGACTGGTCGCGACGCCTCGTCGCCGAGACGCGGCTCACCGTCGACGATCTGATCTGGACCTGCTTCGTCACCGAGGGCGAGGATTTCGCCGAGCCGATCGCCGCCATGCCCGGCATCGCGCGGCTGTCGATCGACCGGATCGTGACGGAGGCGAAGCGGCTGGCCGGGCTCGGCGTGCCCGCCATCGCGCCCTTCCCGCACATTGCCGACGACCGGAAGGACGAGCGCGGCAGCCATATCCTCGACGACGACAATCTGATGAACCGGCTGATCGCCGCGCTCAAGGCCGAGGTGCCGGAGATCGGCATCATTACGGACGCCGCCCTCGATCCCTTCACCAGCCACGGCCATGACGGCGTGCTGCGCGACGGCATCATCGTCAATGACGAATCCGTCGCGATCGTCGCGCAGGCCGCCGTCGGGCAGGCGCGTGCGGGCGCCGACATCATCGCGCCATCGGACATGATGGACGGGCGGATCGGCGCGGTCCGCGACGCGCTCGACGCCGCCGGGTTCCAGGACGTCGCGATCATGAGCTACGCAGCCAAATACGCATCCGCCTTCTACGGCCCTTATCGCGAGGCGATCGGCACGCTCGGCCTGCTGAAGGGCGACAAGAAGACCTATTACGTCGCGCCAACCAACACCGAGGAAGCGCTGCGCGAGGTCGAGCAGGATCTGGCCGAGGGCGCGGACATGGTGATGATCAAGCCGGGCCTGCCCTATCTGGACATCTGTCAGCGCGTGAAGGAGACCTTCAAGGTGCCGACCTTCGCCTATCAGGTGTCCGGCGAGTACGCGATGATCGAGGCGGCCGCGGCGGCCGGGATGCTCGACCATGACCGCGCCATGATGGAGAGCCTGATGGCGTTCCGCCGCGCCGGCGTCGACGGCATCCTCTCCTACTTCACGCCGAGGGTGGCGGAGTTGCTGGCGGAGAGCTGAGGACGCGCGATCGATCGCGCCAAAACGAAAGCGCGAATCTCGTCCGCCGCGCGATCGGAGTCGACGATACCCAGATGGCCGACGCCATCGATCAGCCGGTACGTTCCCCTCTTCGTCAGGCTCGAGATCGTCGCTTCGTAGCGGTCCGCAAAAAAGGCCTCATCGTTCCGGCCGGCGATCAGAAGGAAGGGTGGCAAGTGTGAGAGATCGTCCTTCCAGTTCCGACGCGGCGCGAAGGACGTGTTGAGGCGGTAGCTGTAGCGTTGCGTCGCCGTTTCGCCGAGCGGCCCGTGCAGAACGTGTTCGGGGAAATTGAAGGCGATCACCGGCAGGCCGTTCAGCGCCTTGATGCCGAGCGTATTCAGCATGGCCAACCCGATGATCCGGCGGATGGCGACCGTTGCCCAGCCGCCCGAGTCTTGCCGGGTCGTCGGCGCATCATGTTGCAGGAAGGGCGCAATCAGCACAGCGCCATCGAGACCGGATCCGTAGGCTCCCCCTGCGTAGCGGACGACGAGACCGCCGCCGCTCGAGTGACCCGCCAGCACGATCGGCTGTTCCGGCTTTCGCAGGTGCTGGAACAGATCGAAGATGTCGTCTTCGAACTGGCCGATGTAGTCGATATCGCCGCGGCGCTCCGGCTCCGCGCCATGACCGCGAAGATCGGGTACGGCAACGGCAATCGCACCATCGGCAGCAAGCGAACCGGCGAGCCGAACATAGCTGCCGCCGTGCCAGCCCGATCCGTGCAGCAGGACGAGCAGGGGGGCGTTCTCATCTCTCGCGGGCCAGTAGCGGTAGCGCAATTGGGCGCCGTCGCGCGCACGATAGGCGGACTGCTCGGGCGGTCGGGGTACCGTCGGATCACGCCCGCTCACCCCCTCGAAATCCAGCGTCGCCTGTCCACCCTCGGCGGGCTCGGGTCGCTGGCTGACGATCAGTCCGAGCGCGATCGCCAGGTAGATGAGTGCCGAGACAATGAGGATGGTCAGAATCTTGATGAGCATCGGAGACAGGACCGCCCGCGTGTTGATGTCTCTTTCGGCTAAAGACCAACCGTCCGGTTTGCAACCGCAACCCCGGCCACCTACATCTGCCTCGCGTCGATGACGCAAAGGAAGAACCGGACCGGAGTGGTGGCGCAATGAGCAATTCAGCTTTCGATACAGCGGCCTCCGCGCAGCGGACGGCACATGACGCGCCGGGCGCTCGCCATGACGATCCGGCGTTCTATGAGGGCGTCCTAACCAGCCGGGTCGTCGCCTTCATCTTCGACTGGACGCTGGTGGCCCTGCTCAGCGTCGCCGCCGGCATCGTGGTCTTCTTCCTCGGCCTTCTCACATTCGGGCTCGCCTGGGCGCTCTACGGAGCGATCTTCCCGCTGATCGGCCTCGTCTACACGGCCTTCACGCTCGGCGGTCCCGCCCAGGCAACGCCGGGCATGCGGATCTTCGGCCTGCGCATCGAGCGGCTGGACGGCCGCCGCCTCGATCCGCTCTGGGGCGCGCTGCACTCGATCCTCTTCTGGGTCGGCAATGTCGTCCTGACGCCGCTGATCCTGCTGATCGCGCTGTTCACCCCGCGCAAGCAGACCGGTCACGACCTGCTGCTCGGCACCGTCATCGTGCGGCGCGACATCTGAGCGGAGGCACGCGCACCGTCCAGCCGGTGCCGGAAAGGAAAAAAGTTTCCCCGGCGGGCGCTGACGCCTGCCCGTTCAGCCTTCCTCATGTCCCAAGCCTCGCGTAGTCTTCGCCGCGGACAAGGCGGGGGCCACCAACCGGATGGCAGACTTTCATATCTGGGCGACGATCCTGATCATCGCACTGACCGTTGCCGCCTATGTGTGGGACCGCTTCACGCTGGAAGCCGTCAGCATCGGGTCGCTGGCGGCGCTGCTCGCCCTCTTCACGCTGGTGCCGCTCGATGCGGCCGATCGTCGCCTGCCGCCCGAGGACCTGCTGACGGGCTTCGCCAATCCCGCGCTGATCAGCGTTCTGGCCCTGATCATCGTCGGCCAGGGCCTTTTCGCCACCGACGCGATGGACCGCCCGGCGAGGATGATCGGACGGCTCGGCGGCTCCTCCGCTACGCTTGCCGTCTCGGTCACGCTGCTTGCGGCGGCCATCCTCTCGGCCTTCCTCAACAACACGCCTGTCGTCGTCATCTTCATCCCGGTGCTGACGGTGCTGACGGCGCAGCGCAACATGGATGTCGCGCGCACGCTTCTGCCGCTCTCCTTCATGTCGATCCTCGGCGGCATGACGACGCTGATCGGCTCGTCGACCAACCTTCTCGTCGCGGGTGTCGCCGAAAGGCAGGGCTTCGGCGTCGGCATGTTCGACATCACGATCCCAGGCATCGTGCTGCTGCTGACCGGCGGCTTCTATGTGCTGGTGATCATGCCCCGCATCATCAGCGGCAGGGAAAGCGCGGAGACCCGCAACAGGCCAGGCGCGGGTGCGCAGTTCATCGGCGAGATCCGCGTCGGGCCGGATCATCCCTTCGTCGGCATGGAAAGCCGGGCCGGGCTGTTTCCGGAGCTGCGCAACCTGATGCCGCGCATCATCGAGCGGCGAGGCGTGCGCATCCTGCCGCCATTCGAGGACGTCGTCATCAGCCAGGGTGATCTGATCGTCCTTGCCGGCACCCGGAAAGCCTTCATGCAGGCGCTGGCCCGCGGAAGCCGGGGCGCGATCGTCGGCCAATCGGCCAGCGAGGGCGTGAGCAATGAATCATCATCGGGACCCGGGCCGGACTACCACGTCGTCGAGACGATCGTCGCACCGGCTTCGCGGCATAGCGGCCGCACCGTCCGAAACTCCGGCATCCAGACCGAACACGGCGTCGACGTGCTCGCGGTCCAGAGGAGAAGCCGCATGGGGCGCCTGTCGATGGGCGACATCCGGCTGGAGCCGGGCGATATCGTTCTGATCGGCGGCGGCAGCGCGAGACTGGCCGAAATGCGGGACAATCACGATCTGCTGGTGATGGAATGGAGCGCCGAGGCCGTGCCGCAGACCCAGAAGGCATGGCTTGCGCTACTGATCTTCGCCGGCGTGGTCCTGACCGCCCTCGGCGGTCTGGCGCCGATCGCCGTCTCGGCAACCATCGGCGCCGTTCTGATGGTGGCGACGAACTGCCTGACGCTGACGCAGGCGAAACGGGCCTTCAACGGACAGATCTTCGTCCTCGTCGGCGCCTCGATCGCCGCAGCGACAGCGCTCGAACGCACCGGCGGCGCGCAGTTCCTGGCCGAGGCCTCGATCGGCATGATGGCCGAATGGGGCAAGCCGCTGATCCTCTCCGGCTTCTTCCTGCTGGTCGCTATCCTGACCAACTTCCTGTCGAACAACGCCACGGCGGTTCTGGCGACGCCGGTGGCCTTGTCGGCCGCGCAACTCTCGGGCATTCCTCCCGAAGCGATGATCGCGGCGGTCATCTTCGCCGCCAATTCCTCCTTCGCCACGCCGATGGGCTATCAGACCAATCTTCTGGTGATGGGGCCGGCGGGTTACAGCTTCGCCGATTTCGTGCGCACCGGCACGCCGCTCGTCATTATCATCTGGCTGACTTTCAGTCTGTTCGCTCCGTGGTATTATGGCCTCTGGAACTAACCGGGCCAACTGACCACATTCCGGACGATGACGCAGCATCCGACCAAGACGCCCCAATTCTTCCTGACGTCCCCGTCAACCTGTCCGTATCTACCGGACCAGGAGGAGCGGAAGGTGTTCACCCATCTCGTCGGGGAGCGAGCGCCCGAGCTCAACGACCTGCTCACGCAGGGCGGCTTCCGACGCAGCGCCAACATCGCCTACCGGCCCGCCTGCGAAACCTGCCGCGCCTGCGTTTCGGTGCGGATCCTCGCCGAGGAGTTCAAGCCGTCGAAGAGCCAGAAACGCGTTCTCAAGCGCAATTCGGACCTTGTCGGCACCGCCTATCCGGCCGAGCCCAGTTCGGAGCAGTACGACCTCTTTCGCGACTATCTCCTCGACCGCCATTCGGAAGGCGGCATGGCCGAGATGAGCGTGCTGGACTATGCGATGATGGTCGAGGACAGCTTCGTCGACACCCGCATCATCGAATACCGCCGCCGGGGACCGGACAGCTTCATCACCGGAGCCGGACAGGGCGATCTGGTCGCCGTCGCGCTGACCGACGAAATGGCCGACGGACTCTCCATGGTCTATTCCTTTTACGATCCGAGGGAGGAGTACCGCTCGCTCGGCACCTATCTCATCCTCGATCACGTCCGCCGCGCGCGCGAGGCCGGCAAGCCGCACGTCTATCTCGGCTACTGGGTGAAAGGCTCGCGCAAGATGGCTTACAAGATCCGCTTCCAGCCGCAGGAACATCTGATGCCGGCGGGTTGGGAGCGAGCCGCGGCCAGCGATCAGGACGGCTGATCCAGCCCGATCCGGCTGAGTTTATCCGCGACATCGTGTCCAGGATCGGTTAGGTCCGGCAAATCGAGCTGTAATTCCCAGGAGACAACCGCATGCCGCAGCCTCCGAGCGACACGCTGCGAGGCTATGGCCTGGCGCTTGCCGGCGGGCTGTGCCTGACGCTCGACGTGCCGACGCTCCGCCTCGCCGACTCCGATCTCGCCTCGACCATGCTGTTCCGATCGATCCTCGAAATCGCCGCCGCCGTGGTCATCTGGGCCGTGTGGAGCAGGATGCGGTCGGACGCCCCTGCCCTCGTACCCGGCTGGCACGGCGCGCTGGTCGGCCTGTTCTATGGCATCGGCTCGATCATCTTCATCGCCGGCGTCGTCGCCTCCGCGGAGGACGGGGCGACCGGCGCGCTGCTGTTCCTTCTCGCCACCAGTCCGTTGCTGGCCGCAGTGCTGGCCTTTCTGTTTCTCGGCGAGCGCGCCTCCCCGACCACTTGGTTCGCCCTCGCCATCGTCCTTGGCGGGGTGGGCCTCATCGTCGGCAATCCGACAGCCGGAAGCATCTTTGTCAAAGCGTGCGGTTTCGCGGCGGCGCTGGTCATCGCCGCCGCCATCACCCTGTCGCGGTGGAGCGGACGCGCCATGGGCTTCGTCCCGCTGATCGGGTGCGTCCTGCCGGCGCTTCTCGGCGCGGGCCTTATGGCACGTGAGGGCAGTCCGGTCGAAGTGGACTCCTGGTTCTGGCTGGTCATCAATGGCGGGCTGATCCTGCCGATCGCCTTCTTCTGCCTCGCCCAGGCGCCGCGCTACATCCCCGCCCCGCAGGCGGCGCTGTTCTACCTGCTGGAGACGACCCTCGCGCCGATCTGGCTGTTTCTCATCTTCGGCGAAATCGTCCCCGCCAAGGCGCTGATCGGCGGGGCGCTGATCGTCGGAGCGGTCGGCTTCGACACGGCCATGCAGGTCGGACGGGCGCGGCGGCGGCCTGGTGTGCGGCCACGGCGGAACGCCTGACAGGCCAAGTCTACGATCCTACGCTATTCCGCCGCGTGGCCGAAGCGCTCGATCACATCCTCGGCATCCTCGCGATGCTGACGTTCGATCTCGGCGTGGATCTCTTCATCGCTGATCTCTTCCTTGGCGTTGGGCTTGAGCAGCCAGCGGAAGAAGCCGGTGATGCGGCGGCTGACGGAGTCCATGATGTCGAAGAGGCTCGGCACGAAGACCAGCGTCAGCAAGGTGCCGATCAAAAGGCCGCCCATCACGGCGATCGCCATCGGTGCGCGGAACTCGCCGCCGTCGCCCAGCGCCAGGGCAGCCGGAATCATGCCCGCGCTCATGGCGATGGTGGTCATGACGATCGGCCGGGCGCGCTTGCGACAGGCGTCGATCATCGCCTCGCGGCGGGGCACGCCGGCCTTCATCTCCTCAAGGGCGAAGTCGACCAGCATGATCGCATTCTTCGTGATGATACCCATCAGCATCAGGATACCGATCACGACCGGCATCGACACCGCCGTATTGGTCAATACCAGCGCCGCGACAACACCGCCGATGGAGAAGGGCAGCGACATCAGGATCGTCAATGAATGGAAGACCGATCCGAACAGAAGGATCAGGACGACCAGAACCAGCATCAGGCCGGTGATCATCGCGTCCCGGAATCCGGCGAAGACATCGCCCATGATCTCGGCATTGCCGGCCTCCTGGATGTGCATCCCCTCCGGCAGGTTCTTGACCTCCGGCAGGTTCTTGACGGCCTCGGTGCCGACACCGATCTCGACGCCTTCAACCATGGACGCGCCGATCAGGACGCGTCTCTGGCGATCGAAACGCTGGAGGGATGTCGGGCCCTGCCCGAAACGGACATCGGCCACCGAGGCGAGCGGCACCGTCCTGCCGGACGCTGTGGGAATGCTGAGCTGGCGGATGACGTCGAGATCTTCGCGCGCATTTCCGGAGAGCTGAATCCGGATCGGAATCTGACGGTCGTCCACGGTGAACTTGGCAAGGTTCTGATCGAAATCGCCAAGCGTGGCGACGCGCAGCACCTCGGAGAGGGTCGCAGTCGAGATGTTCAGCTCGGCGAGCCTGTCCTGGCGCGGCTCCACTATGATCTCGGGGCGGTCCAGCGCGGCGTTGGACGTCACCGAGCGGAACAGCCCGGTGCTGGTCATCGCCTGCTGGATATCCCGCGCAGCCTCATCCAGAGGCGCGTTCTCGTCATCGGCCAGCAGCGCGATCTGAAGCTCGCGCTCACCCCGATCGTCGACAAAGTAGGCGCGGATATCCGGCACGTCCTCTGCAACATCGAGAATCTGCGTCTCGATCTGCGCCTGGCTCCGTTCGCGCTCCGACTTGTGCTGCAGGTCGACGACGACCGACGACCGGCGCAGTTCCAGTTCTCCGGTGGGGCTGGCACCGCCGATCACGTAAACGTTCTCGACCTCCGGAATCTTGCGCAGGCGGGAGACCAGTTCGTCGGTCGACGAACGTGTGTCTTCCAGTTGACTGCCCGGCGGCAGTTCCACGGACAGGACGACGCGCGAGGCGTCCTCCTTGGGCACGAAGCCGGTCGGCAACAGCGTCGTGCTCCAGATGGCCGCGGAGAAGAAGGCGACGCCGATGAGCAGCGTCAGCCAGCGGAACCGCAAGGTGCCGTACAGGAACTGCGTGTAGAAGCGCAGCAGCCGGCCGGGCTCCTGGTCCTCCGGATGACCCGAGCCGCGCATCAGATAAGCGGCGGCAAGCGGTGTGATCAGACGGGCGACGAGCAGCGAGAAGAACACTGCCACCGCGACCGTCAGACCAAACTGCTTGAAGTATTGGCCGGCGATGCCGTCCATGAAGGAGACCGGTGCGAAGACAGCGATGATGGTGGCCGAAATGGCAATGACGGCCAGACCGATCTCGTCCGCCGCTTCGAGCGCCGCGCGGTAGGGCGATTTGCCCATCCCGATGTGCCGGACGATGTTCTCGATCTCGACGATCGCGTCATCGACGAGAATGCCGGTCACCAGCGTGACGCCCAACAGCGAGACCAGATTGAGCGAGAATCCCAGCAGATCCAGCACCCAGAAGGTCGGGATGATCGACAGCGGCAGTGCGAGCGCGGAAATCAGCGTCGCCCGCCAATTGCGAAGGAACAGGAACACCACGGCCACGGCGAGAATCGCGCCCTCGTAGAGGGTGTGCATCGCGCTTTCATAGTTGCCCTTGGTGTACTGCACCGACGTGTCGACCAGGCGAAGATCGAACTCGGGATGGGCGCGCTGAATCTCGGTGACGGCATCGGCGACCCGTTCGGCCACGGAGACATCGGATGCGCCCTTGCCCCGGAACACGCCGAAGCTGACGACCGGCTCGCCGTTGACGCGAGAGAAGGACCGTTGCTCGGACCATCCGTCGGTGACGGTGGCGACATCGTCCAGCCGGATACGGCGACCGCCTGCGAGCGGAATTTCGAGCTGGCGCAGCCCCTGGAGCGTGGTGGCGGATCCGAGCGTACGGATCGTCTGTTCGCGGCCGGCTATATCGGCGCGGCCGCCCGTCATGTCGGCGTTGGCCGCCCGAACGGCAGCGTTGATCTGGCCAACCGAGACGCCGAGCGCCGCCAGCCGATCCGGATCGATGTCGACCTCGATTTCCCGAGTGACGCCGCCATAGCGGTCGACCCGGGAGACGCCGTTCAGCCCCTGAAGGTCGGACACGATCGTATCGTCGACGAACCAGGAGAGCTCTTCGAGGGTCATGCCCGGATTGGATACCGCATAGGTCAGGATCGCCTGACCCTCGATGTCGATCCGATTGACGATGGGGTCGTTGGAGGAGCCGGGCAGATCGGCCTGGATCCCTTCGATCGCATCCTTGGTGTCGGTGACGGCCTCCTGAGTCGGCGTGTCGAGCTTGAACTGGACGACCGTGACGGAGCGCCCCTCCGTTACATTGGAGATCACCTGATCGACGCCGGAGATATTGGCGACCGCGTCCTCGACGAGCTTGGTCGTCTGCGTGACCATTTCGGACGGGGCAACGCCCGGATCGGTCACGACCACCGAAACGAGCGGAAAGTCGATATTTGGGAAGCGCGTGACCGGCAGGTTCATGAAGCTCATCATGCCGACCACGATGAGCACTACGAACAGCAGCACCGGCGGCATCGGATGCCGTATGGACCAAGCTGAAAAATTCATCGGTCGATCGAACCTGTCTGCTTGGGCTGGTCGTCCTGGCCGGCGTCGCGCATCGGCCGAATCCGATCGCCATCAACCACGAACGTCCCTGCCCGGCTTACCACCAGGTCACCTGCGTCAACGCCATCGCGAATTTCGACGAAGCCCTCGCTGCGAACCCCAACTTCGATCGGCGTGGTCTGGACGATGCCGTCGACGACCCTTTGCAATCGGGCCTCTCGGCCATCATAGAGCACCGCCGTGGAGGGAACGGCGACGGCTTCGTGATCGACAGTCTGGATCGTTACCCGAGCAAAGGCGCCAACGCGCAGTCCCTCAACATCCGGTAGTGAGATTCGGACGGTACCGAGACGGGTCACATTGTCGATTTCCGGATCAACCGTCCGGACAGCGCCATCGATCGGCTCGCGGCGACCGGGCAGACTGACCCTGGCCTTCATACCGGATTCCAGCGATGCAAGCTCCGTCTCGGCCACTTCCGCGGCGACTTCCATTTCTCCGTCGACGGCGATCCGAAACAGCGGCGGCGAGCCCGCCGCGACAATGCTACCCAACGTCGCATTGCGCTCGAGCACCAGACCCGGAGCGAGCGCCGTCACTTCCGCG
Source organism: uncultured Alphaproteobacteria bacterium (assembly GCA_963773525.1). Taxonomy (GTDB): domain Bacteria; phylum Pseudomonadota; class Alphaproteobacteria; order Rhizobiales; family Rhizobiaceae; genus Notoacmeibacter. The sequence continues at coordinate 289,188 of CAVZBM010000005.1, forward strand.
TCGGCGAGACGCCGGTCGACATCGCGGATCTGCGCGTCGGAAATGGCGATCTGCGAGCGGGCGGCAGCGGTGGCGCGCTGCGCCGTCTCAAGCTTGGCGCGGGCGCTGTCCAGCGCATACTGGGCATTGTTCAGCGAAGCTTCGGCGACGGTGCCGCTCTTGCGCAGCTTTTCCTGCCGCGCCAGGGCATCCTCTGCCTGGCTGACAGCGACGCTGGCATCGGCCACCTGCGACTGGGCCTGCGCCACCTGCGCCTCGGCGGCCTCGCGCTGGGCGACCAACTGCGCACGCTGGATGTCCAGCGACGACGTATCAAGGCGGGCGAGCACCTGGCCCTTCTTGACCATCTCGCCCTCGTCGGCGAGCAGTTCGGTGATCGTCAGACCCGAGAGATTGGTGCCGACCACCGCCTCCTGGCGCGGTCGGATCGTGCCGTTGGCCGGCAGGGAGGCGGTCATCCGGCGCTGGGCGGCTTCGACAACGCGAATAGCGGGCGGCTTCGAAGCGGACCCGCTCCCAACCGCCGCATCGGCATCGGCGGCGATGGCCCCCGTTACCGGCGCGGCGAGCAGAATCGCCGCAGAAAGACAAAGAAGGACAATACGTTGCATAAAATGATCCATCAATGCCGGCACGCGGCGGAGGCACTATCGTCTCCCCTGGGGCGTACCGCTGCTGAAATCGTTGCTCTCAAAGACGTCTCGATATGGGATCGCGGCAGCCGCTCCGAAAGGTCGGCCATGATCAAGCCTTCCCCAACGGCCATCAGCAGAGCGATGAGCGAGTCCACCGGCACAACCGGGTCGATCCGACCGTCCTCGATAGCTCTTTCCAGATAGCTCCGAAAGCTCTTCAGAACCTGGTCCTCGCTCGTCTGGCAAGCCGCCCGCACCGCTTCATTGCGCATGGCCTCTGCACGAAGCTCGATAAAGAGGGGCTGCAGGCCCGCCCGCTCGACAGCAAGGAGGTGATTGAAAAAGGCGCGCAGTATGCCTTCCACAACGTCATCGCAATGGGACATTTCCGACAGCAGCTCGGCATCTCGCTGACGAATTTCGGCGCCGATCGCCTCGATGATCGCCTCCTTCGACGGGAAATAGCGATAAAGCGCGCCGGGGCTCATATCCGCCTCGCGGCAGATCTGCTGCATCGAAGCGCCCTGGAAGCCGGACTGGACGAAACATGTCGTCGCCGCCTTCATGATGCGCCGGATACGCAGCTCGCGCTTCTCCGCACGCGCCGAGAGGCCTTCTTCAGGCAGGCCGGATGATTTCGGGACAAAGTTCATATTGCAGTGCACCAATGCGAATGTTCGTTCGCATTTATGATCAAACGTCCCCTACGTCAAGAGAAAGCGAATGATCATTCGCATTTGGCGCAGACTGGTTAAAGTCCGGCTTGGGCGGCTGACAGGCGGGACAAGAAGACGGCCGGGCGAGGCCGGCCGGAAGTGGATCGTCTTTGTGAAGGCGGAGCCGACCGGCCGTTAGCCCTCGAACCGTCCGCTCTTCGGAAAGCCCTTCGGCACCATGCGCCCTGCCTGGGCGCGGTCGCCCTTCCACTCCAGAAGCTCGGCGTCGGAACGGCTGAAACTGCGGCCGGCGCTGTCGTGCCAGTTCAATCCGTCGGCAAGCGCGAAGACCTTGACGTCGGAGACGCCGCCATCCTTGTAGCGCTGCAGGCGAACGCCCTTGCCGCGCGTCAGCTCGGCCACCTGATCGATGGGGAAGACGAGCAGCTTGCGGTTCTCTCCGAGGATCGCGACGCTGTCGCCCTCGGCCGGAATAGCGAAAGCCGCCGCATCCGGCGGTCTCACATTGAGCGCCTGCTTGCCCTTGCGCGTGTTGGCGACGAGATCGTCCTCCGCGGCGATGAAGCCGTAGCCGGCCTTGCTGACCATCAGCCGCTTCCGGTCCGGCTGATGGACGAAGGCCGTGACGACGTCGTCGTCGTTCTCCATATCCACCATGATCCGGATCGGATCGCCCTGACCACGGCCGCCCGGCAGTCGGTCGGCGCCGATCGTATAGACGCGGCCGAAACGCGACAGGACCAGAATGCGGTCGGTGGTCTGCGCGTGGAAGGAGAACTTGAGGCTGTCGCCTTCCTTGAAGGACAGGCTCGACGGATCGGCGATGTGGCCCTTCATCGCGCGCACCCAGCCCTTTTCGGACAGGATGATCGTCACCGGCTCCTTCTCGATCATCGCCTGCTGGATGGCGGCGAGATCCTTGGCCGGCGCGTCGCCGAAATCGGTCCGCCGGCGGCCGAGTTCGGTCTTCGGGCCGAAGGTCTTGCGCACGTCCCTGATCTGGCCGGCGACGGTCTTCCACTGCTCCTCGTCCGAGGCGAGAAGCGCTTCCAGGCCAGCCTTTTCCTCGGTCAGGCTCTCGTGTTCGCGGCGGATCTCCATCTCTTCCAGCTTGCGCAAGTTGCGCAGCCGCATGTCGAGGATGGCGTTGGCCTGCACATCGGTCAGTTCGAACGTGCGGATCAGTTCCTGCTTCGGCTCGTCCTCCTCGCGGATGATGCGGATCACCTCGTCGAGGTTGAGATAGGCGATGAGGAGGCCGCCGAGGACCTCCAGCCGCTGCTCGATCTTGTCCAGCCGATAGCGGGATCGGCGGATCAGCACGTCGCGGCGGTGATCCAGCCACTGAAGCAGGCAGTCCGACAGCGACAGGACGCCGGGCACGCGGCCGCCCGACAGCACGTTCATGTTGAGCGAGACGCGGCTTTCCAGATCGGTCAGCCGGAACAGGCTCTCCATCAGCAGTTCGGGATCGACCGAACGGCTCTTCGGCGTCAGGACGATGCGGATGTCCTCGGCGCTCTCGTCGGCGATGTCCTCCAGCAGCGGGAGCTTCCTGGCGAGGAGCAGTTCGGCGATCTTCTCGATCAGCCGGCTCTTCTGCACCTGATAGGGAATCTCGGTCACGACCGCGACCCAGTTGCCGCGGCCGAGATCTTCCTTCTCCCAGCGAGCGCGGACGCGGAAACCGCCCCGGCCCGTCTCGTAGGCCTCGGCCATGCTCTCGGCGCTCTCGACGATGATGCCGCCGGTCGGGAAATCCGGGCCCCGGCACGAAGCGCATCAGGTCGCGGCTCTTCGTATTCGGATGCTTGATCAGATGCAGCGCCGCGTCGCACAGTTCGGCCGCGTTGTGCGGCGGAATGTTGGTCGCCATGCCGACGGCGATGCCGGACGAGCCATTGGCCAAGAGGTTCGGGAAGGCGCCCGGCAGGACGACCGGCTCGCGGTCTTCCTCGTTGTAGGTATCGCGGAAATCGACCGCGTCCTCGGTGATGCCCTCCAGCAGGAGAGACGCCACCTCGGTCATCTTGGCTTCGGTGTAGCGCATGGCCGCGGCGTTATCGCCGTCGACATTGCCGAAATTGCCCTGGCCGTCGACCAGCGGATAACGGACGGAGAAGGACTGCGCGAGGCGCACCAGCGCGTCGTAGATGGCCGCGTCGCCGTGTGGATGGAACTTGCCCATCACGTCGCCGACAATGCGTGCGCATTTCACGTAGCCGCGATCGGGATCGAGCCGCAGCAGACGCATGGCGTGCATGATCCGGCGGTGGACCGGCTTCAGCCCGTCACGCACGTCCGGCAAGGCGCGATGCATGATCGTCGACAGCGCATAGGCAAGATAGCGCTCTTCGAGAGCGCTCTTCAGATCGATCGGTGTGACGTGATCGTCACCATCGCCGCCGCCGGGCGGAATCACTGCCTGTCCCATGGAGAGAACGTAAGCGAGACATGCGAAATTTCGCAAGGGTCGCGGCAGGTCGTCCCCAGCCCGATGCGGGCCTGCGACCTCTTTTCTCGGCTCCTCCGAGCCATAGATGTTTCTGGCGAACCGAGCGGCGACCGATCATCGAGGAGATCTGCATGCGCCAATTCCTATTCGCGGCGGGGCTCGGCCTCGGCCTGCTGCCGACGGTCTGCCCGCCGGCCTTCGCTGCCGATCCCCAGGCCGTTTCGCGAACGGATCGTCTCCGCGCTGGACAAGCAGGGCTCGACGTGTCCGTCGGGTCGGCCCGGTCCGAGGGCGATGACGTCATCCTCGAGCAATGTCGTCGGTACAGGCCGAGGACGGCGCGGGGCCGACGCTTGGCGAAATCCGCCTCGAGGACGTGCAGGAGAACAACGGCGCCTACACGATTCCGCGGGCGGAGCTGCCGGCGAGGGTGGTCGCCGAGGACGAAGCGACGTTCCTGCTGTCGCCCATGACGGTCACGGGAATCCGTCTGCCTGCGGAGGACGATCCGGCGCCGGATGCCGCCGTCAAGATCGACGGCTTCAGCCTGCACAGCGTCAGGGGAACCGTCGAGGAGGGGGAGATCCTGCTGCTGGAAGACATCCAGGCGAGCGGCCTCGCCTTCGCCGAGGACGAGATCAGCGAACCGCGAATTTTCCATCGGCCATTTCTCCGTCAACACCCAGATCGCCGGCGCGGGAGAGGATTCGGAGGCCGGCAGGGCCATGCGCCAGCAGATGGCCGATCTCGGCTATTCCCGTATCGAGGGACATCGTCGACGGCGAGCGGTCGCTACGATCCTTCCACCGCGGTCGCCTCCTTCGAGCAGACGATCGTCGTCGACGACGCGGCCGCGCTGAGGTCAGTGCGCGGGTGTCGAGGGTGGAGCCGGAAATGATCCGGCAAATTCGCGCGGCCGCGATGGAGATGCAGGAGATGGAGGACGGGGAGGCGCAGCAGAAGCTGATGCAGGAGAAGCTGCTGCCGCTTTACCAGCAATTCGTGCTGGAACGGGTCACGGTGCGTCTGGAGGACGCCTCCCTGACGAACAAGCTGATCGCGATCGCCGCCGAACGCCAGGGTGCGCAACCGGACCAGCTGAAACTGCAGATGGCCATGATCGCGCCCGCCTTCCTGGCCTCCTACGTCCCGGCGGAGTTGGCCCAGCAAGTCGGTCAGGCGCTGCAGACCTATCTGGACGATCCGCAGTCGCTGACGATCAGCCTCGCGCCGCCCAAGCGGCACGACGATCGGCGACATCATGGAGAAGGCGCGAGACCGATCCGGCCTCGCTTGCGACCATTCTCGGCGCCTCGGTGACCGCCAACCAGCAATAGGTTCGATGCCGCAGAGCCGGATCAGGCGGAGCGGAAGGAAGCCAGCGCCGCGCCGATGACGATCTGCGCGCCCAGCAGAAGCTGGCGTTCGGTCAGGACGGGCAGATCGCCCTGCCCTTCGCCGCGCATCCGGTCCAGCAGCGGAACATGGACGAAGCCGGCCATGGCAGGGCAATAGTCGGGCACGATGCGGTCCGACAGGGCGTGGAACATCACGAGGTTGCAGAGATAGCCGCCGGCATCGTCGCTCCACTGCACCGGCAGGCCGGCTTCGGCGAGGCGCGCGGCGATCGCTTCGAGCGGCAGTGTCGGGATGCGGTCCGGCGCGTCGGCGACGATCGCTTGGCCGGCGCGGCTGATGCCGGAATTGTCGGGCACCTCCGACGTGCAGAGATTGCGCGCGGTTCGCTCGAGGCGGAAGCCCTGCGCCTGCAGGGCGAGGCCGAAATGAATGGCGATGTCGGGGCCGAAATCGGCACCGATCGCTTCGAGCGCGCGCGGCGCGGCGGCGTAGTCCACCGGTAGCACCGCCGTGGCGAGATCGGCTGCCCGCCGGGCGCCAGCCGGACAGCGCGCCCATCAGCCATTCGGTCGGGTTTTCCGGCGCGCCGGGAAAGGCGGTAAAGCCGGTGACGAGGATCTTCGTCGGTCCTCTTCCACCGGTCATGCGGCTCTATTCCTTCTCGCGCGGGATGACGCGGAGGTTGAGTTCGCGAAGCTGGGCGTTGGTCGCCGGCGCGGGCGCGCCCATCAGGAGGTCGCGGGCCTGCTGGTTCATCGGGAAGAGCGCCACGTCGCGCAGGTTCTTCGCTCCCGCCAGCAGCATGATGATGCGGTCGACGCCGGCCGCCATGCCGCCATGGGGCGGCGCGCCGTACTGGAAGGCGCGGTAGAGGCCGCCAAAGCGTTCCTCGACCACCTCCTTGCTGAGGCCGGCCAGTCTCGAACGCCTTGACCATCGTCTCCGGCAGATGGTTGCGGATGCCGCCCGAAGCGATCTCGAAGCCGTTGCAGACCATGTCGTACTGGAACGCCTTCAGCGCCAGCAGCGCCTCGTCGCCGCCCTTTCGCGCCTCTTCCAGCGCGGCCATGCCGCCCTGCGGCATCGAGAACGGGTTATGGGCGAATTCGATGCGCTTGTCGTCCTCGTTCCATTCGAAGAACGGGAAGTCGACGATCCAGCACAGTTCGAACCGGTCCTGGTCGATCAGGCCGAGCTCTTCGCCCGCCCGGTCGCGCGCCGCGCCGGCGAAGGTGGCGAATGTGCGCGGATCGCCGGCGACGAAGAAACAGGCGTCGCCCGCCTGCAGGCCGAGCTGGGTCCGGATCGCCTCGGTCCGCTCCGGTCCGATGTTCTTGGCGAGCGGACCGGCGCCCTCGATGGCGCCGCCTTCCTCGCGCCAGAAGATGTAGCCGAGGCCAGGCTGGCCCTGGCTCTGTGCCCATGAGTTCATGCGGTCGCAGAAGGCGCGGCTGCCGCCGCTCCTGGCCGGAATCGCCCAGACCTGGTTCCGATCCGAGGAGGCGAGGATGTTGGCGAAGACCTTGAAGCCGGAGCCGCGGAAGTGCTCGGAGACCTCCTCCATCTCGATCGGGTTGCGCAGATCCGGCTTGTCGGTGCCGTATTTGCGGATCGATTCGTCATAGGGGATGCGGCGGAACGTCTCCGTCACCGGCTTGCCGCCGGCGAATTCCGCGAATGACGTCGCGAATGACCGGCTCCATCGTCTGCGAGCACGTCGTCCTGCGTCACGAAGCTCATTTCGAGGTCGAGCTGGTAGAACTCGCCGGGCAGACGGTCGGCGCGCGGATCCTCGTCGCGAAAACAGGGCGCGATCTGGAAGTAGCGGTCGAAGCCGGAGACCATCAGCAACTGCTTGTAGATCTGCGGCGCCTGCGGCAGCGCATAGAACTCGCCGGCATGGATGCGGCTCGGCACGAGGAAGTCGCGCGCGCCCTCCGGCGAGGACGCCGTCAGGATCGGCGTCGAATATTCGGTGAAGCCGGCGGCGCTCATCTGCCGGCGCATCTCGCGATCACCTTCGTGCGCAGGACGATGTTGCGGTGCAGCTTCTCGCGGCGCAGATCGAGGAAGCGGTAGCGCAGGCGCACCTCCTCCGGATATTCCAGATCGCCGAAGACCGGCAGAGGCAGTTCCTTCGCCTCGCTCAGCACCTCGATCTGGCGCGCGAAGACCTCGATCTGGCCCGTGGCGAGATTGGGATTGACCACTTCGGCGTCACGCTGCTTGACGACACCGTCGACGCGGATGACCCACTCGCTGCGCAGGGTCTCGGCCGTGCCGAAGGCTGGCGAATCGGGATCGACCACCACCTGGGTCAGCCCGTAATGGTCGCGCAGATCGATGAACAGCAGACCACCATGGTCGCGAACACGGTGAACCCAGCCGGACAGGCGCACGGTCTGGCCCGTCTCGGAAAGCGACAGCGCACCGCAATTATGCGTGCGATAGCGATGGATGGAATCGTCCATTTCTCGTCAAAACCCTTGAGGTCGGGCCGGGCGGACGCCCGGCGAAATCCTGTGCTGGATGGGACGCGACGATGCCGCGCAAGGCCCAGCGGAAACCGGCGCGGACAAGCGCATGGCACGGGGCTCCTGTCAAGCGAACGGAGAGCACCCGCCTTGACGGCAGCCGGCAGCGGCCCTTAACGGATGGCCTTTCGGAACGCAACACAAGCGCAGCAGACCGGGAGAGGGTTGAGCCCCCAATGGACATGATTACCCGCACAGACGAATTGATGGCCGCGGTCGAAAGGCTTTCCCGCTCGGCGTTCGTGACCGTCGACACCGAGTTCATCCGGGAGACGACGTTCTGGCCGGAGCTGTGCCTGATCCAGGTCGCCGATGACGACGCGGTCTTCCTGATCGATCCGCTCGCCGAGGGGATCGATCTCGGCCCGTTCTGGAAGCTGATGGCGGACGAGAGCGTACTCAAGGTGTTCCATGCGGCGCGGCAGGACATCGAGATCGTCTACAAGATGGGGGGACTGATTCCGCATCCGGTCTTCGACACGCAGATCGCGGCGATGGTCTGCGGCTATGGCGATTCGGCCTCCTACAACCAGTTGGTGGAGAAGATCACCGGCGAGCAGATCGACAAGTCGAGCCGCTTCACCGACTGGCGGCGGCGTCCGCTCTCCGACAAGCAGCTCAACTATGCCGCGGCGGACGTGACCCATCTGCGCGATGTCTATCGCGAACTGAAGGACCGGCTGGACGAGGCGGGACGCGAGCACTGGGTGAGCGAAGAGATGGACGTCCTGACCTCGCCGGCAACCTACGATCTGAAGCCGGAAGATGCCTGGACGCGGCTGAAGATGCGGGTGCGCAAGCCGCGCGAACTTGCGGTCCTGCAATCTGTCGCCCAATGGCGCGAGCAGCAGGCGCGCGAGCGGAACGTGCCCGCGCGGCCGCGTGATCAAGGACGATGCCATCCACGAAATCGCCCAGCAGCAGCCGCGGGATGTCGAGGCGCTCGGGCGGATGCGTGCTGTGCCGAAAGGGTGGGAGCGCTCGCAGCAGGCCGGCGGCCTGATCGAGGCGGTCAACGCGGCGATGGCGATACCGGATGACGAACTGCCGAAGCTTCACAGGCCGCGCCGTTCACCGGAAGGGGTGGGTGCGGCCAGCGAATTGCTGAAGGTTCTGCTTCGCCTGATCGCCGAGCGCGAAGGGGTCGCCGCAAAGGTCGTCGCCACCACGGAGGAAGTCGAACAGATCGCGGCGAGCGGCGAAGAGGCGGAGGTGCCGGCGCTCCACGGCTGGCGACGCGATGTCTTCGGCAACGAGGCGCTGCGGCTCCTGCGGGGAGAGGTCGGCCTGGCCTTCCAGGACAGGAGGATTACCGCCATCGACCTTTAGGCGGGCCTCTCCCCGTTTTCCGGTCGGCGCTCCAGCCTAGAGCCTTCCAGGATCAGATTGAATCAATTCTGTTTCTCGTCCGCAGTGCGATCCGCGAGGAGGGCCGCGCAGCGCGTAGTGGGTCGACGGCCCAGCGGTCCGACAAAGCGGGCGGCCGCCGGACAAAAACCCGAAGGGCCGCGCCGATCCTGCCCTATTCCATCGGGCTTTGGATCGGCCGTATCCCGATACGCCCCTCGCCAAATCCCTGGACCTTGGACCAGATCGACTCCGGCAGAACGGTTCAATCTGATCGTGAAAGGCTCTAGATGGGTAACGGCCATTCCCGGCCAGAGCCACTGGACCTGCCCTTGCTGACCAACTTCCTCATCATTCTCGGCCTCTTCGTGGTCAACGGCATCCTTGCGATGAGCGAGCTTGCGGTGGTGTCGGCCCGGCCGGCGCGGCTGAAGGCGATGGCGGAGGACGGAAAGCGCGGCGCGGCGACCGCGATCCGCCTGGCGGAGGATCCAGGCCGGTTCCTCTCGACGGTGCAGATCGGAATCACACTGGTCGGCATCGTCTCCGGCGCGTTTTCGGGTGCGACGCTCGGGCTGCAGTTCGCCGTCATCCTCCAGTCCTATGGCTGGGACGCGGAGCTGGCCAGCACGTTGGGTGTCGGCCTCACCGTCGCGCTCGTGACCTACCTTTCTCTCGTCATCGGCGAGTTGGTGCCGAAGCAGATCGCCCTGCGGCATCCGGAGGCGGTGGCCTCGGCGGTCGCCGGACCGATGAACATGCTGTCCAAGGTCGCGGCGCCGATCGTCTGGATCCTCGACATGAGCGGCAAGCTCCTGCTGACGCTGCTCGGGCAGAGCCGTGAGATCAGGCAGACCGTCACCGACGAGGAAGTGAAGAGCATCCTTGAGGAAGCCGAGCAATCCGGCACGATCGAGACCGAAGAAAGGGCGATGATCCGGGGTGTCATGCGGTTTGCCGACCGGCAGGCCAAGGCGCTGATGACCCCGGCGATCGAGGTCGAGATGCTGGATGTCGCGCAGAGCGAACAGTCCATCCGTCACCAGATCGAGACGACGCGCCGGTCGCGATTGCCGGTCCGCGATGGATCCGACGACAACATTATCGGCATCGTGCGGACGCACGATCTGCTGATCGCGCTCGGACGCAGCGCGGAGATCGAGTTGCGCCAGATGGTCCAGAAGGCGCCGGTCATCTACGAGAACGCCCGGTCGATCCAGGTTCTCGACAAGCTGCGGGAATCGCCGGTCAATATGGGGCTCGTCTTCGACGAGTACGGCCATTTCGAGGGGGTCATCACAACCGAGGACATCCTGGCGGCGATCGCGGGGGTGTTCGGGGAAGAGGAGCCTGGCGAGCCGGCCTTCGTCGAGCGCGGAGATGGCAGCTATCTCGTCTCGGGCTGGATGCCGGTCGATGAATTCCGCGACGAATTCCGGCTATCGACTCCGCCGGGCGACTACGAGACGGTGGGCGGTCTGACGCTGGAAACCCTCGGGCACATGCCGGCGGTCGGCGAGGTCTTCGCCATCTCCGACTGGAGATTCGAAGTGGTGGACCTCGACGGTCGCCGGGTCGACAAGCTGCTGATCACCCCGCCCGTCGACAATGGACCGGATGGCGAGGCCGACGCCAAGCAAGAGGCTTCCTGACAGTTCCAGTTCGAGGCTGCGGTCGGAACAGACTCTAGTCCACCACCAGCCGCATCGGCTGTTCGAGGAACTTCGCGAGCTTCACCAGCCGGCCTTCGGGCCGTGAGCCGTGCAGCGCGCTCAACGCAGCGGGAATGCTGATCTCGACCGCGCCATCCTCGGCGCGCCTGATCCGGAGCCGGGGCAGGACGCCCGGCATCGAGGCCGACAGGACGTAGAGGACGCGCATCAGCAGGCCGAGCGCCTGGGCCCGCCGGATCATCCGCTCGTCCATCAGCGTCAGCAGCTCACCGGCCCACCCCTCCTCCTGAAGGCCGTTGTGACGATAGAAATTGGCGAGCGCCAGGAAGGCGCGGCCGGCATGACCGATCGCGGTGAAGGAGGAATGGGCGATCACGTTCATCGACTGCAGTCCGCGATAATCGGGATGGGCGCGCCAGCCGAGATCGGCGATGAGGCACGATGCACGGCGAAGACGCGCCTCCTCCTCCGTCTCGTCGAGGCCGAGAACGGCGAAGGCCGGGCCGGTCCACTCCGCCAGTTCCTCGGCGTGGCGGACCGAACGCGCTCGCAGGACGGCCAGTTCGCGCGCGCCGACGATCAGCGAATCCTCACGCTGCTCCTCCTCGTCGAGCAGCGAGAAAAGATAGCCTTCACGCACGCCGACACCGGAGATGACGATCCGGCTCGGCTTCATCGCCTCGAGCACTTCGAGCAGCACGGCGGCGCCGTAGGGCAAGAGAACCCGGCGGTTCTTCGACACGTCGCCGAGGCCGGCAAAGCGGTCGAGATCGCCCGATGCGACGTCCTGAAGAAATGTCACCGTCTCCTTTTTCCCGGCATCGATCGCATATTCGTGCAGGACGTGGAGCGGGTAGTCGACCGTGCTCATATGCAGACGGGCAAGGTTTCGCCAGGTGCCGCCGACGGCATAAAAATCGGCTCCTTCCGCGTCTTTGAGGAACGAGGCGCGGGCCAGTTCGTCATCGGCCAGCTTGCGGGCCTTGGCCGGATCGCCGCTCGTCATGTCCGCGAGCCGCAATCCGCCGAGAGGCAGGGTGATGCCCTGATCTGGCTGATCGTCGTCCAGACGGACCAGTTCCAGCGATCCGCCGCCGAGATCGCCGACAATCCCGCACGGCTTGTAGAAATGCGCCCGGACGGCCAGGGCGGCGAAATGGGCTTCCTCGCGCCCGCTCAGCAGGCGGATGGAGGTGCCGAGGCGGCGCTGGGCCTCCGCGATGAACTCCTCTCCATTCTCGGCCTCCCGGGCCGCGGCGGTCGCGATGACATAGATCTGCTGGACGCCGGCCTGATCGGCAAGCGCGCGGAACCGGCCAAAGGATTCCAGCGCGGCCGCGACACCCTCCTCGTTGAGCCGACCGGTGTCGAACAGCGAACGGCCGAGCCCGGCCAAAAGCTTTTCGTTGAAGAAGAGCGTCGGGGCGCGCGTGATGCCTTCGAAGATGACGAGGCGGACGGAATTCGAACCGATATCGACGATCGCGACGGGCTCGCGTCCCGGCAGGCGGCCCTGGGACTGCAACCTCATGTCGCGGCGGATTCCGCCTCTTTGGCGGAAACACTGCTCTGACGCCGGCGGCGATAATTGGCGAGACGTTTCGGGGCGTGCTTCTTGATCGAGGCGCCGCGGCCGGAGAGAGAGGGATTGTTCATGAAGTATTCCTGGGCACTGAATGCCTCTTCGCCCTTTTCCCGCACGATACGGCGGGAACTGCCGTCGGAGAGGATTTCCCAGCTCTGCTGATTGTCGATGATGTTGGCGACCATGATCTGGTCCAGAATCTGGTCATGGACCGTGGAATTCCTGATCGGCACATGAACCTCGACCCGCCGGTCGAGGTTGCGCGGCATCATGTCGGCGCTGCCGATATAGACGATGGCCTTGTCGCTCGGCAGGCCGTGGCCGTTGCCGAAGCAGATGATGCGGCTGTGCTCCAGGAAGCGGCCGACGATGGACTTGACCGAGATGTTCTCCGACAGGCCCGGCACGCCCGGCCGCAGTGAACAGATGCCGCGAATGATGAGGTCGATGTCGACGCCGGCCTGGCTGGCGCGGTAGAGCGCATCGATGATCGCCGGGTCGAGAAGGCTGTTGAGCTTCATCCATATCTGAGCCGGGCGGCCCGCCTTGGCGTGGGCGGTCTCGTTCTCGATATGACCGATCATCCGATCCCGCATGTTGAAGGGCGAATAGGCCAGTTCGATCTCCTCGGCGGGTTCGGCGTAGCCGGTCACGAAATTGAAGATCTGCGCGACATCGTGGGCGATCGTCTCGTTTACGGTGAAATAGGAGAGGTCGGTATAGATCTTCGCCGTGATCGGATGGTAGTTGCCCGTGCCGACGTGACAATAGGTGACGAGACCCTTCTCTTCCTTGCGCACGACCGTCGTCAGCTTGGCGTGGGTCTTCATCTCCAGGAAGCCGAACACCACCTGCACGCCGGCGCGCTCCAGATCCCGCGCCCAGCGAATGTTGGCCTCCTCGTCGAAGCGGGCCTTCAGTTCGACGAGTGCGGTCACGCTCTTGCCGGCCTCGGCGGCGTCGATCAGGGCGCGGATGATGGGGCTGTCGTTGGAGGTTCGGTAGAGGGTGCCCTTGATGGCGACGACATCGGGGTCCTGTGCCGCCTGGCGCAAAAACTGCACCACCACGTCGAAGCTCTCATAGGGGTGGTGGACGATGATGTCCTTTTCCTGGATCGCGGCGAAGCAGTCGCCGTCATGCTCGCGGATGCGTTCGGGAAAGCGGGCGGAATAGGATTCGAACTTCAGATCCTCGCGGGGCAGAGCGACGATCTCGGAAATCTGGTTCACCGCGAGCGGGCCGTCGATGACCGTGATGCGGTTGCCTGAGACGCCCAGGTGATCGGCCACGAAACCCTGCAGGGGCTGCGGCATGGATGATGAAATCTCCAGGCGCACCACCGATCCCTTTCGGCGGCGTTTGAGCGCCGTCTCGAAGTAGCGCACGAGGTCCTCGGACTCCTCCTCCACCTCGATATCGCTGTCGCGAATGACGCGGAACGTTCCCGATCCGATCAGTTCGAAGCCGGGAAACAGCTTCGGCACGAAGAGCTCGATCACATCCTCCAGGGCGATCAGCCTGAGCGGTCGACCGGTCCGTTCGGGCAACTGAATGAAGCGCGTCAGCGCCTGCGGCAGGCGGAGCAGCGCCGTCATCTGCTCGCGGGTCGCCTTGCGATTGACCTGCAGGGCGACCGAGAAGCCGAGATTGGGGATGAACGGGAAGGGATGGGCCGGATCGATCGAGAGCGGCGTCAGGATCGGGAAGACGGACGTCTCGAAATGCTCCGCCACCCATTTCCGTTCCGACTGAGTCAGCTCCGACGGCGAAACGAGTTCGATCTTCTCCTTTTTCAAATCCTGCAGCAGGCCGACCAGGACGATCTGCTGCTCGCCCTGGAGACGGGAGGCCTCCTTGAGGATCACGTCCAACTGCTGGGCGGGCGAGCGGCCGTCGGCCGACCGGACTGTGATGCCCGCCTTGACCTGTCCGGCCAGACCGGCCACGCGAACCATGAAGAACTCGTCCAGATTATCGGCCGAGATGGACAGGAAGCGGAGCCGTTCCAGCAACGGATGGCGCTCGTTCGTCGCTTCCTCCAGAACGCGCCGGTTGAACTGCAGCCATGACAGTTCGCGATTGACGAACCGTTCCGGCCGCTCGCTCAGCGGCACTTCGCCGGACTCGGGCACGGGGTCGACCATCGTGCCGTTGGCGGCGAAATCGATCCGCCCCGTGTCCTTGATCGTCTCCATGGTCAGTCCCTGAATTTTCCTGCGGTACCGTTTGATTCGGTGGCCGACTATCTCAAATAGGTAACAGCCCCGCGACACCCGGCAACAGCCAATGTGCGCTTGCAATGCGCTGTCCGATGATACAAACCGGCACCGCGCCGGCGTGGCATCTCGCGCGGCCCGGCGTGACGGCTCACCGGAGGGATAGCATGGCCAGCCATATCGCACACTTCCAGAACAGCGCCGGATACGACCGGATCGAGGTCGGCGTCGGCGAATTCATGTGCGTCGGGGCCAATCCGCCCTTCGATCACCCGCATGTGTTCCTGGACATGGGGCGCGACAACGAGAAGGTCTGCCCCTACTGCTCGACGCTCTATATTCTCAATCCGGCTCTTGCCCCGGACGAAACCCGGCCCGCCGGCTGCAGCTACACGGCGGAAACCGTCTGAGCGAAACGAGGCGACAACGTTGGAACCGCCTCGCTCGATCATCATCGCCGGCGCCGGCATTGGCGGGCTCGTCACGGCGCTCGTGCTTGCACGGCAAGGGCGCCCGATCCGGATTCTCGAACGCTTCGATGAACCGGGCGAGATCGGCGCCGGGCTTCAGCTGTCGCCCAACGCGACGCGAATCCTTTTCCGGCTCGGCCTTGAGGAAAAGCTGCGCGCGCAGTCGCATCGGCCCGAGGCCGTTCGACTGGTCGGCGGCGGACGCGTGGTGGCAACGCTGCCACTCGGCACGGCAGCCGAAGAGCGCTGGGGCGCTCCCTACCTGACGATCCATCGCGGACGTCTCCACGCCCTTCTATGGGAAGCGGTGAAGTCGGAGCCGAACATCAGCCTCGAGACCGGAAGGCCGGTGGAGAGCGCCGGTTTCGAGGTGGTCGGTCCACGAGTCACGCTGGGTGGTCCGCATGGCGACGAGGAGCGCTGGTGCCACCTCCTCGTCGGCGCCGATGGCGTCCGCTCGACGGTGCGGAGATCGGTCGCGGGCAGCCGACCGTCGCGCTTCACCGGACAGATCGCGTTCCGCGCCCTGCTCCAAGGCGAAAGGGCGGTTGAATCCGCGGCCCGTGCGGGGATCGACACGCGCACCGTCACCGCCTTCCTGGCACCGTCGGTGCATCTGGTCGCCTATCCGCTCGGCGACGGCCAGGGGATCAATCTGCTCGCGAACATCGCCGGCCGCGACCCCGGCCCCGGCTGGAGCCACGACGTCTCGTCCGACGCCGCACGGAGCGCGCTGCTTCGCATTTCGCCCCGCCTCGGCGAACTCGCCGCGCAGGCGCATTGGTCGGCTTGGGGACTTCACATCGTGCCGCCGCGCAACCCATTCGTGGAACCGGCGGGAGTCGCACTTATCGGCGACGCGGCCCACGCGATGACACCGTTCGCGGCTCAGGGCGCGGCCATGGCGATCGAGGACGCCGCCGTCCTCGGCCGCTGCCTTGCAAGCTGGCGCGACGACCGGCGGGCGGCCCTGCTGCAATACGAAGCGGAGCGGCGGCCACGGATCGCGCGCGTCCGGCGCCGAGGGGCCTTCAACCATTTCGTCTGGCACGCCCGCTTTCCGGTCTCGCTCGGGCGCGATGTCGTGCTGCGGGTGCGGCGGGGCGAAAGCCTCCTCGCCGATTTCGACTGGCTCTACGGTTTCGACGCCGGCGCCTGATCCTTGCGGCGAACCTTGCCGCGACCGAGCGCTGTCCTTAGACCACCAACCATGCACCAACGGAGAGACGAGCGATGACGAAACTGCCGGACGATGCCGGAATCAATACTATCCTGGCCCATGCCGGCCATGATCCGCGCACGTTTCATGGCTTCGTCAATCCCCCTGTCGTGCATGCCTCGACGGTTCTTTTCCCTGATGTCGAGACGATGCTCGCCCGAAAGCAGCGCTACACCTACGGCACGCGCGGCACCCCGACCACCGATGCGCTGGCGCAGGCGATCGACACGCTTGAAGGATCGGCGGGCACCGTGTCGCGTACCGAGCGGGCTCGCCGCGGTCACGCTCCCTCTCCTCGCCTTCCTATCGGCCGGGGATCATCTTCTTTGCGTCGACAGCGTCTATCATCCGACCCGCCGGTTCGCCGAAACGATGCTCAACCGCATGGGAGTCGAAACGACCTATTACGATCCGGAGATCGGCGCGGATATCGAGACGCTGATCCGGCCGAACACCAAGGTCATCTGGACCGAGAGCCCCGGCTCCAACACATTCGAGATGCAGGACATTCCGGCGATCTGCGAGGTCGCGCACCGGCATGGCGCGGTGGTCATGATGGACAATACCTGGGCGACACCGCTCTTTTTCCGGCCGCTCGATTTCGGCGTCGACATCTCGGTCCACGCGGCAACGAAATATCCCGGCGGCCATTCGGACGTGCTGCTCGGCCTCGTCTCGGCCAATGAACGCTGCTGGGAGCAGCTCCACGAGACGTTCATCACGATGGGTTGCTGCGCCGGACCCGACGACGTCTACCAGATCCAGCGCGGGCTGAAGACGATGGGCATCCGCCTCGCCCGCCATCAGCAGAGCGCGCTCGAGATCGCCCGCTGGTGCGAGAAGCAGGACGGGATCGGGGCAGTGCTTCATCCGGCGCTCGACAGCCATCGCGGCCACTCGATCTGGAAGCGCGACTTTTCTGGTTCATCCGGCCTCTTTTCAATCGCTCTCGACGGTGGCGGCCCGAGCGCGGGCGCGGCGTTTCTCGATGCGCTAAGGATTTTCGGCCTCGGCTACAGCTGGGGCGGTCACGAGAGCCTTGCCGTCCTCGTCACCCTGGGCGACCGCACGGTGACACGGACCGATTATGGCGGGCCGCTGATCCGGCTTCAGATCGGGCTGGAGGATCCGGCGGACCTGATCGGCGACCTGCGCCGCGGTCTCGATGCCGCCCGTCCGGCGGCTGGCTAAAGTGTCTTGCGTCGCCCAACATACCGAGTAGTATGTCGGGCAAGAGGAGGGTTTCGCCGAGGCGAAGCCGCAGGTTTCCGGCGGTCGAGAGAACTGGCTGCCCGATTGCGTTCAGAGGAGCTTTCATGGGCGATATCGTCTCAACCCGCATGGATGGCGATATCGCCATCGTCACGATCGACAATCCGCCGGTCAACGCACTCAGTCACGCAATGCGGTCGGACCTGAACGATGCGCTGCAGGCGGCAAGGAGCGATCAAGTGATCAAGGCGATCGTGCTGACCTGCACGGGCCGGACCTTCGTTGCTGGCGCCGAGATCAAGGAATTCGGCACGGACAAGGCCGTCGCGAAGCCGAGCCTGCCGGACCTGATCGCGCTTCTGGAAAGCATCCACAAGCCGACCGTCGCCGCCATTCACGGCACGGCGCTGGGCGGCGGCCTCGAACTCTCCTTCGGATGCCATTACAGGGTGGCGGTCGCCGGCGCGAAGGTCGGTCTTCCCGAGATCCATCTCGGGCTGATCCCCGGCGCGGGCGGCACACAGCGCATGCCGCGCCTGATGGGTCCGGAGCGCGCCCTCGACGTGATCCTCAGCGGCAAGCCGATCCCGGTGAAGGCCGCACAGAAGGACGGCATCATCGACGAGGTCTTCGAGGACGATCTCGTCGGCAACGCCGTCTCCTTCATTCGCGGAAAGGCCGCAAGCGGCGAAACGGTTCCTCACATCCGGGACCGCGACGACAAGATCGCCGAGTGGAAGGATAACCCCAACCGGTTCGACGAGGTTATCGCTGCGAAGACCAGGAAGAACCGTGGTCTCGAGGCGCCGCTCGCGGCCGGCAGGGCCGTCAAGGCCGCCCTGACGATGGATGTCGACAAGGGCCAGCTCTTCGAGCGCGAAGAGTTCATGCGCCTGATGCAGGGCCAGCAGTCGATCGCCCAGCGCCACATCTTCTTCGCCCAGCGCGAGGCGACGAAGGTGCCCGGCGTCGGAAAGGATGTGAAACCGCGCGAGGTCAAGACAATCGGCGTCATCGGCGCCGGCACGATGGGCGGCGGCATCTCCATGGCGATGGCCAATGGCGGCTATTCGGTGTCCATCCTGGAGATGAACCCGGCCGCCCTCGACAAGGGTCTCGACCGCATCTCGAAAACCTACGACATCTCGGTCAAGCGCGGCTCGATGAGCGAGGACGCGAAGGCCGAACGGATGAGCCGCCTGACCGGCACGACCTCCTATGACGATCTGAAGGATTGCGACCTCATCATCGAGGCGGTTTTCGAGGAGATCGGGGTCAAGGAAGACGTGTTCGGCAAGCTGGACGGCATTGCCAAGGAGGGCGCGATCCTCGCCTCCAATACCTCCTATCTCGACGTCGACAAGATCGCGAGCTTCACCAAGCGGCCGGCCGACGTGCTCGGCATGCACTTCTTCTCACCCGCCAACGTGATGAAGCTGCTGGAGATCGTGCGCGGCGAGAAAACCGCGCCGGACGTCATCGCCACCGCTCTGGAAGTCGGCAAGCGGGCCGGCAAGGTGCCGGTCGTGGTCGGCGTCTGCCACGGCTTCGTCGGCAATCGCATGCTCGAATCGCGCTCGGCCGAGGCCGAGGACCTGCTGCTCGAGGGGGCAACGCCGGCGCAGGTCGACAAGGCGTTCCGCGATTTCGGCTGGCCGATGGGCCCCTATCAGATGAGCGACCTGGCCGGCATCGACATTGGCTGGCGCAAGCGCAAGGCCAACAATCAGCGCGCCGAGATCGCCGACAGCCTCGCCGAACAGGGCGATTTCGGCCAGAAGACCGGCAAGGGCTACTACACCTACGAAGACGGGCGCACGCCCGTCCCTCGCGACGAGACGCAGGCGATCATCGAGCGCGTCGCGAAGGAGAAGGGCGTCGAACGGCGCGACATCTCCGAAGACGAGATCATGGAGCGGACGCTCTATCCGATGATCAACGAGGGCGCGCGCATTCTCGAAGAGGGCATCGCGACGCGTCCGTCCGACATCGACGTCGTCTGGGTCTATGGCTACGGCTTCCCCGTGGGCAAAGGCGGCCCGATGCACTGGGCCGACCGCCATGGCCTGTCGACCATCGTCGAGCGGCTGGAGCACTGGGGCAAGGAGACCGGCAAATCGGTCTACGACGTCTCGCCGCTGCTGAAGAAGCTGGCCAGTGAGGGCCGCAGCTTTGCCGAATACCAGAAGAAGAGCGCCTGAGCGCAAACCGTTTCCGAAGGGAGGACCGTCATGGTCGATGCCGTCATCGTCTCCACTGCCCGCACGCCGATCGGCAAAGCCTATCGCGGCAGCCTGAACAACACCGATGGCCATAAGCTGGCCGGCCACGCCATCCGGCACGCCCTGCAGCGTTCCGGTCTCGATGGCGGCCAGATGGAGGACGTGATCCTCGGCTGCGCCATGCAGGAGGGCACCACCGGTCTCAACATCGCGCGCCGTGCGCTGCTATCGGCCGGCCTGCCCAACACGGTCGGCGGCGCGACCATCGACAGGCAGTGCTCGTCGGGCCTGCAGTCGATGGCGGTCCTCGCCAATTCGATCCGCAATGACGGCGTCGTCGCCGGGATTTCCGGCGGCGTGGAATCGATAAGCCTCGTGCAGAACGACCACCGCAACACGTTTCACCTTCTCGACAAGTCGCTCTCCGGTGATGCGGCCGACGTCTACATGCCGATGATCGACACCGCGGAGAACGTCGCCAAGCGCTACAACATCTCGCGCGAGGCGCAGGACGAGTACGGCGCACGCAGCCAGCAGCGAACGGCCGCGGCCTACGAGGCCGGAAAGTTCGATGACGAGATCGCCCCGATCGAGACGACGATGGGGGTGATGGACAAGGAAACCAAGGAGATCTCCTTCAAGGACGTCACGGTCAGCAAGGATGAAGGCGTTCGCCCCGGCACCACGGCGGAGAGCATTGGCGGACTGAAGCCGGTGCGCGAGGGCGGCACCATCACGGCGGGCAATGCGTCGCAGCTTTCCGACGGCGCTTCGGCGCAGGTCCTGATGAGCAGCAAGGAGGCCGAAAAGCGCGGCATCGAGCCGATGGGCATCTTCCGCGGCTTCAACGTGGCCGGCTGCGCACCCGACGAGATGGGCATCGGCCCCGTCTTCGCCGTGCCCCGCCTCCTCGAGCGCCACGGCCTGACGGTCGACGACATCGATCTCTGGGAACTGAACGAAGCCTTCGCCGTGCAGGTGATCTACTGCCGCGACAAGCTCGGCATCCCGGACGAGAAGCTCAACGTCAATGGCGGCTCCGTCGCCGTCGGCCATCCCTACGGCATGAGCGGCAGCCGCATGATCGGCCATGCCCTCATTGAGGGCAAGCGCCGCAACGCCAGATATGCCGTCATCACCATGTGCGTCGGCGGCGGCATGGGCGCAGCCGGCCTGATCGAGATCGTCTGAGGGAGTTGTCAGATGGAGCTGAAACTGAGCGACGAGCAGCGCGCCTTCCGTGATGAGGTGCGGTCCTTCTTCAAGGAGAACGTGCCGGACGACATCCACGAGACGATGATCGACAGCGGCCATCCTGACAAGGAGCAGATGCAGCGCTGGACCAAGATCCTGGCCGAAAAGGGCTGGGGTGCTCCGCACTGGCCGGAGACGTATGGCGGCACGGGCTGGGGTCCGGTCCAGCAGTACATCTTCCTGGAGGAGTTGCAGGCCTATCCGGCTCCCGCGCCGCTGCCCTTCGGCGTCAACATGGTCGGGCCGGTGATCTACACGTTCGGCAGTGAGGAACAGAAGCAGACCTACCTGCCACGCATCCTCGACCTCACCGACTGGTGGTGCCAGGGCTTTTCGGAACCCGGCGCGGGATCCGATCTCGCCTCGCTGAAGACGCGGGCAGTGAAGGAAGGCGACCACTACATCGTCAATGGCCAGAAGACCTGGACGACGCTTGCCCAGTACGCCGACTGGATCTTCTGCCTCGTGCGCACCGATCCCGATGCCGCCAAACCGCAGACCGGTATCTCCTTCCTCCTGATCGACATGAAGAGCGAAGGCATCACGGTGCGGCCGATCCAGACCGTCGATGGCGGCGTGGAAGTCAACGAGGTCTTCCTCGACGATGTGAAGGTGCCCGTCGAGAACCTGGTCGGCGAGGAGAACAAGGGCTGGGACTACGCCAAGTTCCTGCTCGGCAATGAACGCACCAACATCGCCCGGATCGGCATGAGCAAGCATGCGGCCAGACGCATCCGCGAACTCGCCGGGATCGAGCAGTCCGCCGGACGGCCGCTGATCGAGGACCGCCGCTTCGCCGAGAAGCTGGCGGCGCTCGAGATCGACCTTAAGGCGCTGGAGATCACGCAGATGCGCGTCGTCGCCGACGACGCCAAGAACCCGAATGCGAAGACGCCGAACCCGGCCTCCTCCATTCTCAAGATCAAGGGCAGCGAGATTCAGCAGCGCTGCACCGATCTTCTGATGGAGGTGATGGGCCCGTTTGCCGCGCCGCGCCAGCACGACGACTATCTCGGTCACAACGAGCCGCCGATCGGTCCGGACTACGCGGCGCACGCGGCGCCGAACTATTTCAACTACCGCAAGGTGTCGATCTACGGCGGCTCCAACGAAATCCAGAAGAACATCATCGCCAAGGCCGTTCTCGGCTTCTGAGCCGGCTTCGGAGCGACCACGACAGGAGGACGGATCGGATGGATTTCGATCTCAGCCAAGAACAATCCATGCTCAAGGACAGCCTCGACCGGCTGCTCTCCGACAAATACGGCTTTGAGGCGCGCGAGAAGATCCGCAAGGCGGAGCCGGGCTGGTCGAAGGACGTCTGGTCGCAGCTCGCCGAGCTCGGGCTTCTGATGCTGCCCTTCGCGGAAGAGGATGGCGGCTATGGGGGCGGCCCGGAGGACGTGATGATCGCGATGGAGAGCCTCGGCGGCGCCCTGTCGCTGGAGCCGTTCCTGGCGACCATCGTCCTTGCGGGGGGCGCCTTGCGTGAAGCGGGATCGGACGCCCAGCGCGGCGAGCTTGTGCCGCAGATCGTCGGCGGCGAACTGGTCATGGCCCTCGCCCATGGCGAGCGCGGGGCGCGCTACACGCTGAGCCATGTCGAGACCACGGCCGGGAAGGACGGCGACGGCTATGTCCTCAACGGCGAGAAGAGCATCGTCCTGCACGGTGCCGACGCGGACAAGTTCATCGTCTCGGCCCGCACCAGCGGAGACGCGGCGGCCAGCGACGGCATCAGCCTCTTTCTCGTCGATGCCGGTGCCGACGGTATTTCGCGGCGGGGCTACAGGCTGCAGGACGATCGACCGGCGGCCGAGATCACCCTGTCCGACGTCAAAGTGCCGAACTCGGCGCTGGTCGGTGCAGAGGGCGACGGCCATGAGGTGCTGGCGAAGGTCCATGACCAGGCAATCGCCGCGCTGAGCGCCGAAGCGGTCGGTCTTCTGACCCGCATCCTCGGCCTGACGACGGAATATCTGAAGACGCGCAAGCAATTCGGCGTGCCGATCGCAAAGTTCCAGGTGCTGCAGCACGACAGCGTCGACATCTTCGTCGCACTGGAGCAGATGCGGTCCATCGCCATGTACGCCACGTCCGAAGCCGACGGCGACGACAGAACGACGCGCGCCCAGGCAGCCTCGGCCGCCAAGGTGATGTTGGGCCAGGAGGGCCGAAAAGCGGCCGAGACGGCAATTCAGCTTCATGGCGGGGTGGGCGTGACGATGGAATACGCCATCAGCCACTATTTCAAGCGCATGACGGTCGACGACATGCTGTTCGGCAATGCCGACCATCACATTGAACGGCTGTCGGAAGTAGGCTCCCTGCTGGACGAATAGTCCGCCACAAGGGCTGAAGGATACTGCGAAAGCGCGGCCTTTAGGGTCGCGCTTTTTCGTTGTGCCTGGATGTTCGAAGCGTCTTGAAAATTCGGTGATCCTCATATATATGAAATTTTCATATGTTTTATCGGACCGCCGGGATCACTCATGAACTTCATACCGACCGCCTTTACGCCATGGGCCTCGCTGGCCGGCGGCGTCCTGATCGGGCTCTCCGCCGTCCTGCTGATGGCTCTGAACGGCCGCATCGCCGGAATGACGGGCATTCTGTCGATCCTGACGAAGCCCCGCGAGTGGGCCATCGAGCCGTGGAAGTTCGCGTTTCTTGTCGCGGCGGTGCTTGCGCCGCTGATCCTGATCGCACTGGGCATGACCGTGCCGGTCCAGGTCCCCGCCTCCACCGGTCTGCTGGTGGCGGGCGGCCTTCTCGTCGGCGTCGGAACCATGCTCGGCAGCGGCTGCACCTCGGGTCACGGCGTCTGCGGCATGGCGCGCCTTTCGCCGCGTTCGATCGTCGCGACCGTGACCTTCCTCGCCTCTGCGATCGTCACCGTCTTCGTCATCCGACTTATCGTGGGAGCCTGATCATGAATTTCCGTCAGATCATCGCCGGCGCGGCCGCCGGCCTTGCTCTTCGGTCTCGGCATCGCCCTGTCGGGGATGATCAATCCTGCCAAGGTCATCAGCTTCTTCGACATCACGGGGAGCTGGGATCCCTCGCTCGCCTTCGTCATGGCCGGTGCGCTTGTGACGACCTTCATCGGCTACCGCCTGATCTTCGGCAGCTGGACGCATCCGCTGTTCGACACGAAGTTTCACATGCCGCACACGACGGCGATCGACACGAGGCTCATGGCCGGCGCCGCGATCTTCGGCGTCGGCTGGGGCATTGCCGGCTTCTGTCCGGGCGGTGCGGCGCCAGCGATCCTGCTCAACCCGGAGCCGACGCTGATCTTCATCGCCTCGCTTCTCGTCGGCGGCCTGACGGCGCGTCTGCTGATCGCGCCGCGATTTGGCGGAGCATCCAGCGGGAAAGGCTTGCCGGCCAGCGGATAAGACGACAGAATCGCGCAACTTTCTCGATCCCGAAGGACCTCACACTCATGGACCTGCGCTATCTGAACGACGAACTGGCCGTTGCCGGACAGATTTCGGCCGACGACATTCCGACGATCGCCGAAGAAGGCTTCAGGGCGGTTGTCTGCAACCGGCCCGACAGCGAACCGGGCGCGATCTCACACGATACGGTGCAGAGCGCGGCGCTGAAGGCCGGTCTGGAGTTCCGCTACATCCCGGTGGTCTCAGGCGCGATCACGCCGGAGGATGTGACGGACATGGCCGAGGCGCTCCGACTGCTGCCGAAGCCGGTGCTTGCCTATTGCCGCTCCGGCGCCCGCTGCACCAGTCTCTTCGCCCTGACCCAGCAGTCCGGCGGCTGACCCCGAAATCTCGGCCGCACCGACGAAAAAGGGCCGCATCGACGATGCGGCCCCTTTTCCGGATGAACGACGGTCAGAAGACCTGCAACAAGCCCAGCGTCAGGATCGGGAACAGGACGAGGATCGTCACGCGGATCAGGTCGGAGGCGACGAAGGGCACCACGCCATTGAAGGTCTGACGCATCGGAATGTCCTGCTTCGCCATCGAATTGATGATGAAGAGGTTCATGCCGACGGGCGGCGTGATCAGCCCCACCTCCACGACGATCAGCGCCAGAATGCCGAACCAGATCGAGAAGTCCTCGATGCTCATGCCGAAATCGAGATTGATAAGGATCGGATAGAAGATCGGGATCGTCAGCAGGATCATGGAGAGCGAATCCATGACGCAGCCCATCAGCAGATAGAACGCCAGGATGATGATCAGCACCACCATCGGCTCGAAACCCTGCTCCGTCACCCAGCTCGCCGCCTCCTGCGGAACCTGGGTCAGCGCCAGAAAGCCGTTATAGATGCCCGCGCCGAGCACGATCAGGAAGATCATCGCCGTTGCGGACGCCGTCGCCAGGATGCTCTCCGAGAAGCCTTTCCAGCTCATGCCGCCGCTGAACAGAGCGACGAGGCCAGTGCCGGCAGCACCGACGGCGGCGCCCTCCGTCGGCGTGAACCAGCCGGCGTAGATGCCGCCGACGACCAGGATGAAGATCAGCAGGACCGGCCACACTTCACCAATGACCAGGAAGCGCTCGCGGTAGGGGACGCGTTCGCGAATGCCGGCGCTGCCCGGCTTCACCCGCACGTAGATCGAGATCGTGATCATGTAGCCGATCGCCGCCAGCAGCCCGGGAATGAAGGCGGCGAGGAAAAGCTTGGCGATGTTCTGTTCGGTCAGGATGGCGTAGATGACGAGAATGACCGAGGGCGGGATCAGGATGCCGAGCGTGCCGCCTGCGGCCAGGGTGCCGGAGGCCAGTGCGCCGCTATAGCCATAGCGCCGCAGTTCCGGCAGGGCGACCTGGGCCATGGTGGCCGCGGTGGCAAGCGAGGAGCCGCAAATGGCGCCGAAGCCGGCGCAGGCGCCGACCGCCGCCATCGCGACGCCGCCCTTGCGATGGCCGAGCCACACCTCGGCGGCCTTGAAGAGGCTCTGGCTCATGCCGCCGAGCGTCGCGAACTGCCCCATCAGCAGGAACAGCGGCACGATCGAGAGCGAGTAGGACGAGAAGGTCGTGTAGGTCTCGCTCTTCAGCTTGGCGAGGATCATCATGGTCGATCCGCCGACCATCCAGGTGCCGCAGAAGCCGACGACCAGCATTGCGAGGCCGATCGGCATGCGCAGGAAGATCAGCAGCAGGAGGACCGGGAACGACCAGAGGCCGAGTTCGAGATTGGTCAATGGATGGTCCCCCCGGTTTCGACGGGCTTGTCGCTGCCAAGTTCGCCGATACGGACGAAGACCATGTAGACGGAAATGATGCAGGCGATGATGGCCGGGATCAGCGCGGCCAGATAGCCCCACCAGACCGGAAACTGCAGGATGAAGGTGGTTTCGCCATAGCGCGTGCTTGTCGAGCATGCCGTGATAGAGTCGCCAGGTGATGATGATCAGCGCGATGGTCATGATGATTTCGCTGACGAGGTCGATCACACCGGTTGACGCGCGGCGGCAAACCCGAGGTGAAGAGGTCGACCGTGGCGTGGCGACCGGGTGAACTGGCACCACGGCAGGAAGGCGAAGATGGCGAAGGCGACGCCCGCCTCGATCAGTTCGAAGTCGCCCTTCACCGGCCTCAGACCGATCGTCAGGCCGGCTCGACCGACGATGCTGATGCAGGTCATGATCGTCAGCAGAACGAGCACGACGCCGCCGATCATGGCGGTGTAGCGGGCCAGGCGCTCGACCAGATCTCTCCATTCGTGTCTCCCCCAAGGCCTGCGACCGGCCGCAAGTCGCTGCGGCCAGCCGCATTGCCGTGCAAGCCCATCATTCGGCAGTACACCGAAATTGGGCAAGCTCTCAACCGGTGAGTGAAACGAAAAGGCCTACTCGGCCTTCTTCATCTCGCCGTCGGCCTTGTCGCCCATCGCCCTGCGGCCGATTTCGCCAGGACCCTTCGAGCTGTTGCCCTCGGCCAGCCACTGCGTTCTCTTCCTTGATGAGGGACTTGGCCTCCTCGAACAGCGCCTTGCCGTCGATGTCCTTGGATTCCATATCGGCGAACCAGGCGTTCAGAACCGGATCTGCGGCATCCTTGAAGCCCTGCAGCGCATCGCCCTTCCAGGACAATGATATTGTTGCCCATCTCCTCGGCCTGCTTGCGGGCGGGAGCGTCGGCGCCGGCCTGCATCCTGCCGGCGAAGCCGGACATCTCGATACCGGAATTGTCGTCGATCACCTTCTTGAGGTCATCGGGCAGGCTCTCATACTTGTCCTTGTTCATCGCGAGGACGAAGGTCAGCGTGTAGAGCGCCGGCGTGCCGAATTCGGTGTGGTTATGGACCAGTTCCGACACTTTCAGCGACGGCACGACCTCCCAGGGAATCGTCGTTCCGTTGATCACGCCCTTCGAGAGCGCCTCCGATACGGCCGGAACCGGAAGGCCGACAGGTTCGGCGCCGAGCTGGGTCAGCAAAGCGTTGACGGTGCGCGAGCCGCCGCGGATCTTCATGCCCTTCAGGTCGTCGACGGTCTTCGACCGGCCTGTCGGTATGAAGCAGGCCGGGGCCATGCACCCAGGTGGCGAGGATCTTGAAATCCTTGAACTCGGTGTCGTCATTTCCTTTTCGAACAGGCGCCAGAAAGCGCGCGAGGTGGCTTCCGCGTTCTCCATCAGGAAGGGCTGCTCGAACACCTCGGTCCGCGGGAAAAGGCCGGGATTGTAGCCGATCACGTACCAGGTCACGTCGATCGCCCCGTCGCGAACCTGGTTGATCAGCTCGGGCGGCGTGCCGCCCAGTTGCATGCTCGGGTAGAGCTCGACCTTGATGCGTCCATCGGATTCCTTCTCGACGGCCTTTGCCCACGGCTCAAGAACCAGCTTCGGCACATTGGCCTGGGCAGGCAGGAAATGCTCCAGCCTGAGCAGAACTTCCTGCGGCGTTCGACGCCACCGACGAGCCCAGCAATGCGGCCACACCCATCACGGTGCCGATGGCCAGGCGGCGCAAAGAATAGTTTCGACATCCCATTCCTCCTTTTGCGATCCGCTGCCGATCCGGCCGAAGGCGCTGCGCCGGCCGCCCGACAGGACGGGGCCGCGCGGCGTCCGCACTCCGAGCGACGCCTGCACGCAGGCCAATCTATTAAAGACCGACCAGCCGGTCATGTAAACGACTTCTTGATGACCTTACGGAAAATAATCGAACGGCTTGAAGGCCGGTCCGCAAGGCACTACAGCCACGTCCGAAAGACACGCAACGATAACGACGGAGCCGGCGGTGACGGATACCTCCCATCTCACCATGCTCGGCAGCGAAGTGAAGCAGCCGCAGAACCCGGACGAAGCGGTCCTGGAAACCGTGCCCTATTCGGGAACGGCGGAGGCGCCGTGCGTCGTCCGGTTCACCTGTCCGGAGTTCACCTCGCTCTGCCCGATGACCGGGCAGCCGGATTTCGCCCATCTCGTCATCGACTACGTGCCCGGCCCGAAGCTCGTCGAAAGCAAGAGCCTGAAGCTGTTCCTGACCTCGTTCCGCAATCACGGCGCCTTTCACGAGGACTGCACGCGGATGGTGGGGCGGCGGATCGCCGAGGCCACCGAGTGCCGCTGGCTGCGCATCGGCGGCTACTGGTATCCGCGGGGCGGCATCCCGATCGACGTTTTCTGGCAGACGGGACCGATTCCCGAGGACGTCTGGATCCCGGACCAGGGCGTGCCGCCCTATCGCGGCCGCGGCTGAACCAGGCCGCTGCCGAAGAAGCCGGTGGAAAGCTCTCCGGCCGCTTTCGATTTGCCAGCCGATCTGGCGTAAGATCGTCTCAATGACCATCCGCCAGCTTCCAGAAACGATCGTCAACCGAATCGCCGCCGGCGAAGTCGTGGAGCGGCCGGCCTCCGTGGTCAAGGAACTGGTCGAGAATGCCATCGACGCCGGCGCGACGCGCATCGAGGTCGCGACGGCCGGCGGCGGACTGTCGCTGCTGCGGGTGATCGACAATGGATGCGGCATGGCCGCCGACGAACTGCCTCTCGCCATCTCGCGCCACTGCACCAGCAAGCTCAGCGATGACATTTTCGACATCCGCTCGCTCGGCTTTCGCGGCGAAGCACTGCCGTCGATCGGTTCGGTCGCCCGGCTCACCATCCGTTCGGCCATGGAAGCGGGCGATGGCGCGGAGATCGCGGTCGAGGGCGGTGTCGCATCGGCGGTGCGGCCGGCGCCCTGCAATCGCGGCACGATCGTCGAGGTGCGCGACCTCTTCTTCGCCACCCCCGCGCGACTGAAATTCATGAAGAGCGAGCGGGCCGAGAGCGCCGCGATTACCGACCAGATGCGGCGGATCGCGCTGGCCTTTCCCGCCGATCCGCTTCATCCTGACGGGCCCCGATCGCTCCGCCCTGGAACTGGCCGGCCTGCCACGGTTCGCCCGAAGAGGCCGCCTGCGCTCGGATGGCCGCCATCCTCGGCGACGCCTTCGCCGAGAATTCGCTGCCCATCGACGCGACGCGCGACGGGCGTCCGGCTCACCGGCCGCATCTCGGTGCCCTCCTACAGCCGGGGCAATGCGCAGCACCAGTTCATCATGGTCAATGGCCGGCCAGTTCGCGACAAGCGGCTCGCCGGGAGCATTGCGCGGCGCCTATGCCGACACGCTGCCGCGCGACCGTCACGCCGCCGCGGTTCTGTTCCTCGATCTCGACCCGGCGCTGGTCGATGTGAACGTCCATCCGCAGAAGGCCGATGTGCGCTTCCGCGACAGCGGACTGATCTCCGGCCTGATGGTCGGCGCGATCCGCCAGGCGCTGGCGCAGGCCGGCATCCGTCCCTCCACCGACGCCGCCGCCTCGATGGCCGCCGCTTTCCGCCCCGGCTCGGTGGCTGCGCAGACGCCCATTGCGGCGGCAGCGGTTTCCGGACGACCGTGCCGCACGGAGCGGGAGTTTCGCCTTCAGCCCCTCGGCGAGGGGCCATGACGGCGCCGTGAGCCGCCATTGCCGCCTCGCCCTATCGGCCGCTGGAGAGCACGGCCGCCGGCTTTGCGGAAGGGGCCCAGGCGCCCTGCCGCGTGATGCGCCCGCAAGCAATGAGACAGAGCGAGGATTATCCGCTCGGCGCGGCGCGGGCGCAGATCCATGAGAACTACATCGTCGCCCAGACCGCCGATTCGCTGGTCCTCGTCGACCAGCACGCAGCCCATGAAAGGCTGGTCTATGAGCGGCTGAAGACTGCCCTGGAGGGCAAGCCGCTGGCGGCCCAGCACCTTCTCATTCCGGAGATCGTCGACCTGCCGATGGACGACGTGAACCGGCTGGCCGAAGTTGGCGAGGAGCTCTCCCGCTTCGGGCTCGTGGTCGAACGGTTCGGCCCCGGCGCAATCGCCGTGCAGGCGACGCCCGCCATGCTGGGCGAAATCGATGCCGGTGCGCTGCTGCGCGATCTGGTCGGACGAACTCGCTGAAGACGAGCGCGCCGACGGCCTTCGTCTCAGGCTCAACCACGTCGCGGCGACGATGGCATGCCATGGCTCCGTGCGGTCGGGCCGGCGGCTGCGGATCGAGGAGATGGACGCGCTGCTGCGGCAGATGGAGGCGACGCCGGGGTCCGGCACGTGCAATCACGGCCGGCCTACCTATATCGAGCTCAAGCTCGCCGATATCGAGAAGCTGTTCGGCCGCCGCTGAGAGGCGGTCCTTGACCGCAAGAGGCCATCGCGGCAGAACCCGACCCTATCCGACCCGAACGCCCGCAGGACCTGCCATGAACCATCTCGACCTTCTCTCCAGCCGCGAGGCCGAGGTCCAGTATCTCGATGGCGATTTCCGCATCAAGCGGAACGGCAGCTTCGTGCGCTGCGCGGTGACCGGCGATCCGATCCCGCTCGAAGAGCTGAAATATTGGAGCGTCGATCGCCAGGAAGCCTATCGCGACTGCGCCGCCTCGCTGCAGCGCGAGTTGGAAGTCAATCCGGCGCTCCGGACCCGGGCGCCGAAGAAGTCCTAGCTCTTCTTCAGACGGCGGCGGTTATAGGCCTCGATTGTCGCCTCGATGATCCGGGCAGGCGCGGTCGGATCGTCGAATCGTCGCTTCGACGGCGAGGACCTCGCTCTTCTCGTACAGCGTCTGCAGAACGCCGGAGCCGCCGCGGAGCCGGATGGCGTCCTTCTCCGTCGTGACCAGGGTCAGATAGCCGCGCCTGGCGTCCTCCAGAAGATCGGTCGCATCGTCCTCGCTGAAGACATGATGATCGGCGAAGGAGCGGGTCTCGATCAGTTCGGCCCCGCTTCGGCGCAGCGTGTCGTAGAACTTCTCCGGAACCCCGATCCCGGCATAGGCGAGGCACTGCCTGCCGGCCAGCGCCCCGGATCGAGCGGCCGGATGACGGCCCGGTAGATCGGCCGGGCCGCCCGCGCCGCATGACGGATGATTTGGTCGGCGGCGCTCCCGTCACCGATGACGAGAAGGCTGTCGGTATGTCGCATTTGCGTGCGGAGCGGGGCGCGGAGCGGGCCCGCCGGGATAATGTGGCCGTTGCCGAAACCGTGCCGTGCGTCGACGACCAGCAGCGCATGGTCGATCGCGATCCGCGCGCTCTGGAATCCGTCGTCCATGATCAGCAGATCGCAGCCCTTCTCTTCGATCAGCATGCGAGCGCCGGCGAGCCGGTTGGGCGTCACGGCGACGGGCGCGACGCGCGCCAGCAGCAGCGGTTCATCGCCGACATGACGGGCGAGGTCGTGATTCCGATCGACGAGCCGCGGACGATCGAGATTGCCGCCATAGCCCCTGGACAGAACGCCAGGCTTGCGCCCTAGCCGCGAAGCGGCCTTGGCGAGTTCGATCGCCACCGGTGTCTTGCCGGCACCGCCGACGGTGAAATTGCCGACGCAGAGGACGGGCGCATCGACCGGTCGGCGGGGCGCGTTGTCCTGACGATAGCCGGAGACGGCGCCATAGGCCCAGCCGAACGGCGCCAGCGCATAGCCGCGCCAATCGCCTTTCAGCCACCAGAAGGGAGGCGCCTCGCTCGCCATGATTTCAAAGCTCCGGCCTATTGATAATCGTCGCTCTCGCTGCGGAACGTCGCGTCCACTATGAGAGGATGGATGTAACGATCAAGCTCGCGCAGCGTCGCGTCGAGCGCACCGCGCATCTTGCCGGCCGCATCCGCCGCTGCGGCGGCCATGCGGTTGCGCATGGACGGCCGCATCAGGAGGAAGTTGACGGCCCCCGCGAGCGTCTCGCGATCCTTCACAAGCTTGGCGCCGCCGCTCTTGCGCAGCTGCTCGAACGCGTCGCGAAAATTCGTCGCCGCCGGCCCAGTCAGGATCGCCGTGTCGAGCATGGCCGCTTCGAGCGGATTCTGCCCGCCCGTGGCTTCGTCCGCCAGTGAACGGCCGATGAAAGCGATGCCAGTCAAACGCAGATAGAGGCCCAGTTCTCCCATGGTATCGCCGAGCCATATGTCCGTGTGGCGGTCCGGCATCTCATCACGACTGCGACGCGCGACGTGCAATCCGGCCGCCTCCAGTTCGCTGGCGATCGCGTCGCCACGTTCGGCGTGGCGGGGCACGATCAGCGTCAGGATATCGGGGTGGCGCCTTGCCAGCATCTGGTGCACCTCGGCGGCCATCCGTTCTTCCCCGGCATGCGTCGAGATGGCCGCCCAGGTCGCCCGTTCGCCGAGCGCCGCGCCGAGGCGCCGCACCTCCTCCGGATCGGCGGACGGAATCTGCGCATCGGCTTTCAGATTACCGGTCGAGACCACCCGTCGGCCGGACAATTCGCTGAAACGCGTCGCCTGCTCGTCCGACTGGGCGAGGATCATCGCGTAGCTGTCGAGCAGTGCGGCGGCGAGGCCCGGGCGTTTGCGCCAGCGCGCGAAGCTCCGGTCGGACATCCGCGCATTGACCAACGCATGCGGGATGCGGCGCTCGGCGAGGAGATGGATCGTCGTGGGCCAGATTTCCGATTCGCAGCTGATCACCAGATCGGGCCGCCAATGGTCGAGAAACCGGCGCATCATCGCCGGAATGTCGAGCGGGCGGTACTGATGGGTGACAGGTCCGGCAAACCGGTGAACCGCAATGGCCGCCGCGGTGACCGTCGATGTCGTGACGAGCACGTGCACGTCATGGCGCGCCAGATGATCGACGAGTCCCGCCACGGCATTCAGTTCGCCGACGCTGGCGGCATGAATCCAGACCAGCGGCTTGGCCGGCCGCTCTGCCGATGCGCGGCCATAGCGCTCGCGGCGGCGGCCTCGCTCTTCCTTCCCGGCCAGCGTCCGAGCGGCGAGGTAGAAGCCGGAAACCGGCCGAAAGACCTGCCCGGCGACGCGGTAGGCGCCAAAGGCGAGACGGGGGAAGGTGCGGGCCATCAGACGGGACGCCGAGCCGGTCGGCTGCGTCGCTCGGTGCGGCAGGGCTCGCGCTGGCTCCTGCCGCAGATCGGGCCGTTGATCGACGAAGCATGCGCGCGCCACATCGGGCTCTAGACGTCCTTCGGGGACAGAAGGCGGTGCAGATGAACGATGAAATAGCGCATATGGGCGTTATCGACCGTCTGCTGCGCCTTCCTGCGCCACGCCTTCTCGGCACTGGCGAAGTTCGGGTAGATGCCGACGATGTCGAGATCGTCGAGATCGCGGAAGGTGATCCCGTCGAGACTCGTCAGTTCGCCGCCAAAGACGAGATGGAGAAGCTGTTCCGGCTCCTGGCTATGGGCTGGTTCGGCCAAGACTGACTCCTGCGATTTCGTGATCGGGTGCGATTGGAGCACCGGTATAGACTATCAATGCCGTCCCCGTGCAAGGGTCGTGGATGGATCCCCAATGACTATCGTCCGATCATGATCTCTTGTGGGCGGACCGCTGCAGGACCGGCAGCAAGTCGGCCGCCAGATCGCGCCGGCTGGCCAGCATGGGACCGTGTCTGGAGGACGATCGGCCGACGCGAATGTCCTCTCCCGCCGCATCGAGGAGCCGCCCGCCAGTCTCCGACAGAAGAAGACCGGCGGCGGCAATATCCCAATCATGCGCGTCGGCCTTGACGAAGGTCGCATCGAGACGACCGTCGGCCACCATCGCGATCCGATAGGCGAGCGAGGGAATGTGCTTCGGCTTCCTGTTGGCGGCGGCAAAACGGTCCGGCAATTCGTGCAAGAGATACGCCGGCCCGGCGATTGAAATCGTGCCGTCATCGCCGGGACCCGTCAGCCGCCTTCCATCACGGTAGGCGCCCTCGCCCGCAATCGCGTGGTAAATCTCGCCGAGTGCCGGGCAGTCGAGCGTCCCCGCCAGCGACGCGCCATCCTCGACAATGGCGATCGAGACACACCAGGTCGTCCGGCCGTCGATGAAGGCTCGCGTGCCATCGATCGGATCGACGACGAAGCAGCGCCTGCGGGCGAATCGTGCGGGATCGTCCTCGGTCTCCTCCGACAGCCAGCCATAGTCGGGCCGGGCGGCGAGAAGTTCGTGACTCAGAAAGCGATCGACCGCGAGGTCCGCCTCTGTGACGGGGCTGTCGTTCGCCTTTTGCCACACATCGGGATTGCGCCGGAAATGACGCATGGCGATCCGGCCGCCCTCGGCCGCAGCTTCCTTTATCAAAGCCAGATCGTCGGCCAGTGACGAAAGTGTCTCACTCTCCGGCAAGGGTCATTCCCTCCACGAGAAGTGTGGGTGCGGCGGTTGCAAACGATCGGTCGATATCGTTGGCCGCCGTCATATTGCGAAACATGTCCTTCAGATTGGCGGCAATCGTCACTTCCGTGACGGGATAGGTCAGTTCACCGTTCTCGATCCAGAAGCCGGATGCGCCGCGGGAATAGTCGCCGGTCACCATATTGACGCCCTGCCCGATCACTTCGGTCACGTAGAAGCCGCGCGACGTCCCGCCGATCATCTCCTCCGGCGAGACCTCCCCCGGTTCGATGGCAAGATTGGTGCTGGACGGCAAGACCTGGGCGCCGCTGCGGACGCCGCGACCGTTGGTCTCCAGACCGAGTTCCCGCGCCGTGGAGGTCGAGAGGAACCAGTGACGCAGCACACCTTCCTCGATCATGATCAGGGGCTCGCCTTCGACACCCTCGCCGTCGAAGGGTCGGGAGCCAGGACCGCGCCGCCGGGTGGGATCGTCGGTCAGACTGATGCCTGCGCTGGCGACCTGCTGGCCCATCCTGTCGCGCCAGAAGCTCGTCTTGCGCGAAACGGCGGCGCCGTTGATCGCCTGGCCCATCGTTCCGGCAAGGCCTCTTGCCACGCGGGGATCGAAGATCACCGTGACGGGACCGGTCGGCGCCTTGCGGCCGCCGAGCCTGCGCACCGCGCGCTCGCCCGCCTCGCGCCCGATCTCCGCCGGGCCGCGCAGGTCGGCCAGATGGCGGGCAGCGGAAAAGTCGTAATCGCGCTCCATCGCCGTGCCCTCCCCGGCAAGCGCGGAGACGGAGCGGGAGAAGCGACTGCCGCTGTAGGACCCGGCAAAGCCGCCCGACGTCGCGAGCGTCAGCCCGCTGCGGCCGCACGAGACGCCCGCGCCCATGATCTGGGCGACCCCGTCGACCGCAAGGGCCGAGGCTTCCATCTGCAGTGCCGCTTCGACCATGGCTTCGGCATCGAGCCATTTTTCGTCGTAGAGATCGAGATCGGCGATCGAGGTCGCCAAACGATCGGGATCCGCAAGGGCGCGGCTCTCGTCGACGGGAGCGACCCTCGCCATGGCGACAGCGCGTTCGGCGAGCCGATCGACTTCATAGCCAGTCGTTGCGCTGACGGAGGCGACGCGGCCACCGACAAAGACCCGCAGCGACACGTCATCGCTCTCGGACGCTTCGCTGTTCTCAACCTTTCCCTCTCGCACCGAAACACTCACGGACTGGCTGCGCGCGCAAGCTGCGTCGGCCGCATCGGCGCCGCCCCGCAACGCCGCCTCGACCAGCGCGGTCACACGATCGAGCCGTGCGGATTGATCCGTTGTGCCCTGCATGGAAGGCTCTTGCATCGCGGACGCCAAAGGCTTCTCTTCTCTCATTATTGCTGCGCACCATTTATGAAGCGGGAGCCGTCGTGACAAGCGCGAACGCCACGACGGGATGTCCAGCGGAGAGGAAAGGTCAGCTTGGCGACGCCAGAGCCATCCCTTTACAGTGAAGCTGTCCTGCTGCTGGCGGGCGCAGTCATCGCGGCACCGCTTTTCAAGCGAATCGGCCTCGGCACCGTACTCGGCTACATCGCCGCCGGCATACTGATCGGACCGGTCGCGCGGCTGATCGCCGAGGGAGAAGCGATCCTGCACATCGCCGAACTCGGCGTCGTGTTCCTGCTGTTCCTCATCGGCCTGGAACTGAAGCCGTCACGCCTCTGGGCGCTGCGGCGCGACATTTTCGGCCTCGGCCTGTCGCAGGTGCTGGTGACGGGAGGCGCACTATCGCTGCTGCTCCTGATGTTCCTCGACCCCGCCGCTTCTGTGATCGCCGGTTTTGGTCTGGCGCTGTCCTCGACGGCGTTCGGCATGCAGATCCTTGAGGATTCCGGCGACACCAACCGCCAGTATGGCCAGCGCGCCTTTTCAATCCTGCTCTTCCAGGATCTGGCGATCGCCCCGCTGCTGGTGCTCGCAACCTTCCTTGCGCCCTTCGGGAGCGAAGAGGCGCGCTCGCCAATGCTGTCCATCGTCCTTGCCGTGGGCACGGTCGCGGTACTCGTCGCCGCCGGCCGCTATCTCCTCAACCCGGTCTTCCGCGTGCTCGGCAATACCGGCGCGCGCGAGGTGATGATCGCCGCTGCACTGCTGCTCGTGATCGGAGCGGGCCTCGCCATGCAATGGGCGGGACTTTCCATGGCCATGGGCGCCTTCATCGCCGGTGTCCTGCTCGCCGAATCGCGCTACCGGCACGAGCTCGAGGCGGATATCGAGCCGTTTCGCGGCATCCTGCTCGGCCTGTTCTTCATGGCGGTCGGGCTGTCGCTGGATCTCACCGTGATCCGAAACAATCTGCTGCTGATCCTGATGGCGGTGCCGGCGCTGCTGGTGGTCAAGGCGCTGGCGATCTATGTGCTGGCACGTTTTTTCGGCTCCAGCAGGGACGATTCGATCCGGATGGCAAGCCTCCTGCCACAGGGCGGCGAATTCGGCTTCGTGCTGTTCTCGGCGGCGGCAGGCAGCGGCATCTTCCCCGACCGGTTGGCCTCCATTCTCGTTGCGATTGTCACCATTTCGATGGCGCTGACCCCGCTCAGCCGACGGCTCGGGGAATGGATCATCGGCGGCGGGACGTGGGACGACGATTCCATGGAGGAGGACTTCGCGGACGCCGGCAGCGACGTGCTGATGATCGGCTTTTCCCGTTTCGGCCACATCACCGCGCAGATGCTGCTCGCGGGGGGTGTTGAGGTGACGGTGATCGACCTCTCCGCCGAGCGCGTCACGCAGGCCGGCAAGTTCGGCTTTCGCATCTATTATGGCGACGGCTGCCGCAAGGACGTGCTGGAGGCGGCCGGCATCCGCCGGGCGAAGATCGTCCTCGTCTGCACTCATCTGCCGTCGGTCACCGACAAAATCGTCGATCTGGTCTCGTCGGAATATCCGAACGCCAAGATCTTTGCCCGGGCGTGGGATCGGGCGCATTCGATCGCTCTCCGGAAGAAGAATGTCGACTACGAACTGCGCGAAACGGTCGAAAGCGCGCTCGTCTTCGGCCGCCAGACGCTGCACGCCCTCGGCATGGAGGACCGGCTCGCCCACGAGATCGAAAAAGATGTACGCCAGCGCGACGAGGAGCGACTGGCGATCCAGCAGGTGGAGGGGCTGTTCGCGGGCCGCGAAAAGGTTCTGACCCGGCCTGTGCCGGAACCGCTGATCGAGCCGAAGAAGCGGCGGGACGCGACAAATCCGGTTCGGGAGAAGGACGCCGCCAAGGCCGAAAAAGGCGAAGCGGCCGAATAGGGATCAGCCGCGGGCGAGACGCTGGACGATCTTGTCGGCCACCAGGTCCGGCCGCTGGCGCAACAGCGCCTCGCGCAGGTCGAGACGAACGTTGCGGCTTTCCTCGAGCACCTGATCGATCCGCGCGAAATCGAGCACACGGAAACGATCGATCGCGGGACGAACCAGAACGTCGGGCCGCTTGTTGGCCAGTTTGCCCGCAATGATGGACTGCATCATGATCTGCGTCGCGCCGAAAAGCAGATCGATCGATGACGGGCCCTTCGGACCTCGGCGAGGGACGCCGACGACGTCGACGGCAATCACGAAATCGACCCGATCGCCGAAGATATCGAACGGGACCGGCGAACTGATGCCGCCGTCGATATAGAGGGTGCCTCCGCGCTTCACCGGCGCGAACAGCGCGGGGATGGCAGCCGACGCGGCCAGCGCGCTGAGAAGATCACCCTCCTGCAGCACCTGCAGCCGATGCCCGAAATAGTCCGTCGCCGTCACCAGCAGCGGAATTTCCAGTTTTTCGAAGCTGGTGTGGAGCCGGTCCGGCAGGAAGGCGGCGAGGAGGTTCTCGATGTTGAACTGACCGAAATGGAAATTGCCGGAGATGGCACTGCCCGTCCGTGACGGACGGACCTGGAGGATCCGCCGGACCGCGTCCATTTTTCGGCCGAACACGGCGACGGCATAGTCGCGGATTTCCGCACCGCTCATTCCGGCGGCATAGCCCGCGCCGATCAGCGCGCCGATCGACGAGCCGGCGATGACGGTCGGACGAATGCCGAGCGCGTCCAGTTCCTCCAGGACATGAATATGAGCAAGGCCGCGGGCGCCGCCGCCGCCGAGAGCGAGC
This sequence comes from uncultured Alphaproteobacteria bacterium, assembly GCA_963773525.1. Lineage (GTDB taxonomy): Bacteria > Pseudomonadota > Alphaproteobacteria > Rhizobiales > Rhizobiaceae > Notoacmeibacter. The sequence continues at coordinate 327,786 of CAVZBM010000005.1, forward strand.
CCTATCCGCGGCTGCTCCCGTTCGGAGCGCTTGTCGGTCTCCAAGGGTGCCGGCGCATCCGGTGCCGCCATCGATCCTGTTCCTGTCAGTCGCCGCCGGCCGTGGCTGCTGGCGGTGTTCCCGAAGGCTCCGCCGCCACGTTGTCGTTGTCAACAGCGGTCGCCGTCTCGTCGCCAGCGCTACCCTGTTCGTCCTGTTCCGGAAGACGCGCCGTCGGGCCGCCTTCACTGGCAGTGGCCGGTGCGGCTCCAACGCTCGTCGTCGGCCGAACATCGGTCGGCGAGGGCTGTGGCGTGGCATCCCCCGGTTCAGCATCCGGATCGCGCGACACAGCGGCCTCGCGCTGAAGCGGCGGACCGATCACCAGCACCGAGGGCGTCACGGAGAGCAGCCGCTTCGCCTCCTCGTTCACCTGATCGAGGGTGACCGAGCGGATCGTTTCTTCGCGCGTCTGAATATAATCGCGCGGCAGGTCGGCGAGTTGCAGGCCGAGCACGGTGCTGGCGATGGCCGAGGACGAATCGAAATTGGCGATCGCATAGGCGCCGACGACATAGTCCTTGGCCCTGTCCAGTTCGTCCTGCGTGACGCCGTTCTCGGCGATCTTCCGGACCTCGTCGCGAATGATGCCCAGCGTTTCGGCGGCCCGGTCGGAGCGGGTCGCCGTGCCGATGCCCCAATTGCTCGCATGGTCGTAATTGGAGAGATCGGAGCCAACTCCGTAGGCAAGGCCCCGCTTCTCCCTCACTTCGTCGTAGAGCCGCGATGAGAAGGTGCCGCCGCCAAGGATCTGGTTGGCGAGATAGGCCGCGAAGAAGCGCTCATCCTCTCGTCTGATCCCCGGATAGAGCAGCGAGAGGCGAGTCTGCGGCAAAGGATAGTCGTAATGGACGTCGAGGCCGAGCTTCGGCTCCACATCCGGCACTTTGCGCAGTTGGGCCTCGTCCGGCAGGTCGCCGAAGATCTCGTCGAGTCGCTTGCCAAGCTCTTCCGGCGAAATGGCGCCGACTGCCGCGATCATGAGATTGTCGCGAGCGAACTGGCTCCTGTGAAAGGCGCGCAGATCGTCAGCCGTCAGACCCTGCATGGTTTCCTGCGTGCCATCGCTGTCGCGCGCATAGGGGTGATCGCCGTAGATCGCCTGGCGCCACTTGCGACCAGCGAGCGTGTTGGGATCGCGTTCCTCGGCGATCAGGCTCGTCAGGAACTGGCTCTTCATGCGCTGAACAGGTTCGGGGTCGAAGCGCGGCGCATTGACCGCCAGCTTGAGGAGGTGAACCGCCTCGTCCTGGCGCTCGGTAAGCCAGGTCATCGAGCCGGTGATCTCGTCGATCCCGGCGGAGAAGCCCATCTCCGCGCCCGAGACGTCGAGAGCGTCCTGAAAGGCCTCGCGGTCCATGTCGCCGGCGCCCTCGTCGAACAGGCCCGTCATCAGCTTGGCAAGACCGCTCTTGCCCTCCGGATCCTGCGAGGCGCCGCCCTTGAAAGCGAATTTGAGCGAGACGAGGGGAACCGTATAATCCTCGACCAGCCAGGCCTTGATGCCGCCGGGCGAGACCACCTCCTGAATTTCCACGGCCGCCTCGGCCCTGCCGGTTCCGGCGATTGCCGCGGCCACCACCAGTGTCGCAATCGTGGCGCTGCGGATCGCGTCGCTGAGTTTCCCAATCATCATCATCACTTGCTCTCTCCGGCGGCCGGGACATCCTCGGCAGGCTGATCGGACGGCGGGGCGTTGTCGTTGGCGGCGCCCTCGGCCGGGGCCGCGGCGCTTTCGGCACCCTCCGGCGGCAGAAGGAAGCCGGTGGTCGAGTGGTCCTGGTCGAGCCATTTCGTCGCCGCCGCCTCGATCTGATCGCTCGTCACCGCGCGGATTCGCTCGGGCCATTCGGCGATGTCCTCGACGGTGCCGCCGGTGGTCAGCGTCGCGCCATAGATCCGGGCCATGGTCGACTGGGCGTCGCGGGCAAAGACCAGCGATTTGATGGACCGGTTCTTGGCCTTCTCCAACTCGTCGTCCGGCACGCCGTCCCTGGCAATCCGGTCGATCTCTTCACGGATCGCCGCGCGCATCGTGTCGATGTCGCCATCGCCTCGGGGCGAGCCCCAGACGGTGAAGCTGCCATCGTCCCAGGCCGAAGCGTCATAGGAGGCGCCGACGCTGCGGGCGCTGCCGTCGCTGACGACCAGCCGCTCATAGAGGCGGGAGCGAAAGCCGCCGCCGAGGACTTCCGCCAGCATTTCCAGAGCAGCCGTCTCCGACTGATCCTTCGCCGTCCGGTAGCTGGGCGTGATCCACTCCGAATAGAAGGACGGGACGCTGACCCGCTCGTCGCGTAGCGTGACGGTGCGGGCGGTGTTCTGCTCGGGCTCCTGCGGACGAATGCGCGGCGGAAGATCGGGGCCGCGCGGCACCTTGCCGTAAGTCGCCTCGGCGTCGGCGCGGACCTCCTCCGGCGACACGTCGCCTGCAACCACCAATACGGCGTTGTTCGGCGCATAGTAGCGCGTATAGAAATCGATGGCGTCCTTGCGGTTGAGCTGCTCGATCTCGTGCTTCCAGCCGATCACGGGAATGCCGTAGGGACTGTTCTGCCAGAGCGTTGCCGAGTGTTCCTCGCGGAGCAGCGCGCCGGGATCGTTCTCCACGCGGCTGTTGCGCTCTTCCAGGATGACATCGCGCTCGGGGCCGATGACCTCGTCGGTAAGCACAAGATTGTCATGCGGTCCGCCTCCAGCGCCATCATCTCCTTCAGGGCCGAAGGCGGGATCTTCTGGTAGAAGGCGGTGTAGTCATAGGAGGTGAAGGCGTTCTCCTCGCCACCGATCGCCGCCACCGCGGCGGAGAACTCGCCAGCCGGATGGGCCTTGGTGCCCTTGAACATCAGATGCTCGAAGAAGTGGGCGATGCCGCTCTTGCCGGGAGCCTCATCGGCGCTGCCGACCTTGTACCACAGCATGTGCGTGACGACCGGGGCGCGCCTGTCCGGGATGACGACGACCTCAAGGCCATTGTCGAGCGTGAAATGGGTGACGTCAGGCGCCTCGTCGGCCGCCGACGGCTCCGCCGCGGCCGCGTTGGCCGCTTCGTCCTTCGCGGCCGCCATTCCGGTCGCTGGAAGAAGCAGTGAAAGTGCCAGAAGGCGCTCGCCAGACGAAAGGTCATGCAATGATCCGTTTTTAAATCGATGGCCGCCAGATAGGACGTGTGATTGAGGCGGAAACGCGCCGACACCATGAAAAGATCGTAAGGCGAGCCTATCCGACGGCCCGCAGGAGGCGCAGCACGCTGTCGCCCATCCGGCGCTCGTCGGAAAGGATAAAGCCGTCCGGCAAGGCGAAAGGCGCGTCGGCCGCCTCTTCCAGGACGCAGAGGCGTTCGGCGACAGCCAGCCGCCGGCAAGGCAGGCCGCGAGCGCCTTCTCCCCAAGGCCCTTGCGATAGGGCGGATCAGCGAAGACGAGATCGAACGGTCTCATCGTGCCGACCTCGCCGATCCGGGTGGCGTCGCGGCGGAAGATTTTCGTGCGGCCCGTGAGGCCCAGCGCCTCGACGTTCGAGCGGATCAGCGCGCGCGCCGCACCGGCCTCCTCGACGAACAGCGCGAAGGCCGCACCGCGCGAGAGCGCTTCCAGGCCGAGCGCGCCGGTGCCGGCGAAAAGATCCAGGATGCGAGCGTCTTCCAGCGTCGACATCGTCGCGATGGGCGAGGATGTTGAACAGGGATTCGCGCGTCCGGTCGGTGGTCGGCCGGGTCGCATCGCTGGCCGGCCCCTTCAGCGGACGGCCACGAAATGCTCCGCCGACGATCCGCATCAGCTCTTCTTGCCGCCCGGCCTGCCGCCGCTACGGGGACCGCCGGATCTGCCACCGCCAGAAGGTTTGCCGCCGCCAGACGGTTTGCCGCCGCCCCTTGGAGAATTCGGCTTGCGGTCGTCGCGGCTTCCGCCGGCACGCCCTGCACCGCCACCCGAACGTTCCCCGCCCGCTGATGGCCGTCCCCTGTCGCGCGAGGGTCCGGGCTTGCGGCCATCACGGCTTCCACCGCGATCGTCCGGACGGCGATCGGGGACGTCGCTGCGCCTGCCTTCGGCGGGACGGGCGCGGCGCTCTGGGGCGCCGTCGCTCTTCGCGTCACGATTTCCCTCACGGGCGGGGCGAGACGGCCGACCCTCCGCAGATCGTCGATCGTCCCGTTTCGGCCGATCGCGGCCGCTGCGATCGGCGCGGTTGCTCTCGCCATCGCGGGCGGAGGCGGCGGCGCCGGAACGAGGCCGCGAAGGAGCATCCCCCCTTGCGGCTCTGCTGCCTTCGTCGCGTGCGGAGCGGGCCGGCCTGTCACTGTCCGCACGGCGATCGTCCCTCGCGGGCCGGGGTCGGCTGCCGCGCTCTGCCGATCCGCTGTCCCTGTCACGAGACGAAGGGCCGGGGCGGCCGGCGTCGCGACCCCTGCGAGTTGCATCGCCATCGCGGCGGGGCTTGCGGTCGCCGCCGGCCTTTTCCTTGCGCTCGCTATCGGCGTCGCGGGCGAAGACGGCGGCCTTGTTGGCCTCGCGGCGCTTGGCGGCTTCCTTTTCCTTCTTGCTCAGCGGGCGCGCGCCCTCGCCCAGCCAGACATGGGTGTTGCGCTGGCGCGAGCGGAGCGGCTCGACCTCGCGGCTCTGCTGGTCCTTGCCACCGTCCTTCGCGTCCCGACGATCGGAGCCGGTGCTACGCACCCAGCCATTATCGCGGGACGTCGACAGCCGGTCGAGCGCGTCGGACCGCCGCTCGTCGCGGCTCATTCCCCGCGACGGCCGCTCATTCGTCTCGTCCTTCTGTTTCTCGGCGCGCACCGGCTTGTTGCTGAAAGCATTGAGGATCGGCGCTTCGAAATCGGCGCCGGACTCCTCGATCAGTCGCGCGCCAAGCTGGTCGCGCAGCGTCCGGCCCTTCAATTCGCGCACCGCCCGCTCGGGCAGGTCAGTCAGCTGGAAAGGCCCGTAGGAGATACGGATCAGCCGCGTCACCTCGAGCCCCAGCGCGCCCATGATGTTCTTGACCTCGCGGTTCTTGCCCTCGCGCAGGCCGATCTCGAGCCAGGCATTGGTGCCCTGCGTCCGCTCCAGCACGGCCTCGACGCCGCCATAGAAGACGCCGTCGACGGCGATGCCGTCCTTCAGTTCGGCGAGACGATTCTCGTCGACCTTGCCATGGACGCGGACGCGATAGCGGCGCAGCCAGCCGGTCGACGGCAGTTCGAGCGCACGCGCCAGGCCGCCATCATTGGTCAGCAGCAGCAGGCCCTCGGTGTTGATGTCGAGACGGCCGACCGTGACGACGCGCGGCATCTCCTCCGGCAGGGCGTCGAAGACCGTCGGCCGGCCTTCCGGATCATTGTTGGTGGTGACGAGGCCGGCGGGCTTGTGGAACAGCCAGAGCCTGGTGCGCTCCTTCTGCGGGATCGGCTCCCCGTCGAGGGTAATCCTGTCGTCCGCCATGACGTTGAAGGCCGGGCTGTCGAGCACCTTGCCATTGACGGCAATCCGGCCCGCCATGATCAGCGCTTCGGCGTCGCGGCGCGAGGCGATGCCGGCGCGGGCCAGGCGCTTGGCGATCCGCTCGCCTTCCTCGATCCGCTCCTGCACCGGCCTTTCGCGCGGCGATGTCCGAGGGCCACCCGATCTCGACGGGGCACCGTCCCTGCCGCCGCCGGGCCGCTTCATCTCCCGCTTCGGGCCCCTGCCCTCATCCGGTCGCTCCGGCTTGGCCTCGGCGGGTTTCCTGCCTTTGCCGGCGGACCGCCGGTCGTCGTTTCGGTCTTTCATCCGCGAACGGACCTTTCCTGTGTGCGGCGCTTCCCCTAACAGGAAGGCAGGCCATGCGATAGAGGTGGGATATGGGCCAGAGCGCCAGCCGGGAAACACCGATGGGCGTCGCGCTCGACGAAGCGCGAAAGGCCGCGGAACGTGGCGAAGTGCCGATCGGCGCCTGCCTCGTTCTCGGCGAACGCATCATCGCCGCCGCCGGCAACGAGACCCGGGCCACTCAACGATCCGACCGCCCATGCCGAGATCGTCGTCATCCGCCGCGCCTGCGCCGAGCTGGGCCAGGAGCGGCTTACCGGCGCCGATCTCTATGTCACGCTCGAACCCTGTCCGATGTGCGCCGCCGCGATCTCCTTCGCGCGGATCGCGCGGCTCTATTATGGGGCGCAGGATCCGAAAGGCGGGGCGGTGGAGAGCGGACCGGCCTATTACCGTTCGGCGATCTGCCATCACGCGCCGGAGGTCTATTCGGGCATGGCGGAGAACGAGAGCGGCGTGCTTCTGCGCCGATTCTTCGCCGCGCGGCGCGACTGACGCTCGCTGGTCTCGCCGATCAGAAGAAGATGAACTTCTTCTTCTTCACGCCGGCTTCCTTGGCCAGGCGAGCCGCCTTCTCCTTTTCGTCCTCGCCGAGATCGTCCGTCGGCGCTGTCGAGGCCGGTACGCGATAGTCGGTGGGCGGCTCGGACAGGTAGCGACGCTGATCGGCATCGCCGACGGTGGAGAGACGCTTGCGGCGCTGGTATTCCGCGCGTTGCTCGGCGGTCGCCTCCGCAGGCGGGATGCCGCCGCGGCTGCGGATGATCTCCTGCGTGCGGCGAACATCGGCCGATTGCGCGGAATAATCGTCGGGCGTTGCGACGACGGGCTGGAATCCCGGCTCGTCGCGATTTGCGGTGGCATAGTCGCGATAGCGCTTGCGGCGCTCCTCCGGCGATTCGACCCAGCCGGCGGATTCGGTCGCACTCTGCTGAGGCGGCGGCAAGGCCGCACCCTCCGCGCCAGCCGGCGGGACGACGAGTTCCGGTCGCGGCTGATAGGCGATGGGCTCGCCCTTGTCCGGCGCGAGATCGACGATCGAGGCGACGTCCTCCAGCAACTGCACATTGGCGGCCTTGCCGGTGCCGTAGGTCGGCCCCTGCAGGCCGCAACCGGTCAGTGCGGCCAGTGCGACCAGTGCTCCGGCCGATCGGATGCAAGCGATACGGTTCATCGATCGTCCCTCATGTTCCCCACAGACGCCCAGCCGCCACGAACGCCCTTCAACAGGCGGTTGTCCTGACGGAACAATCCGGCAAGATCATGTCGACGGGAAGGGCGACACGATCCGGCGCCGCCCCTCGATACAGTCGACGTTGCAGCGATGCAACGGTCGCGCTCAGGCGGGCAGACGGCCCGCCGCCTTCAATCTCGCGCAGCGCCTCGGCGTCGCGTGGCGTCACGTCCGGAAACTCCGGATCGCGGCCGACCTGCGGCGAGACCTTCCAGGAACGGGCGCATTTGCGCCCCTCCGCCAGCGTCGGCTCGACGGCCACGCCCGGCACTTCGGCCATGCGGAATGCGTCGTCCGGACCGACGGTCGGGCTGATCACGATGTCGCTCGTGATGCAGATCTCCGCCATGTCGAGCCCGGCGATCGCCTCGGCCAGCGCCATGTCCGCGACGTGCACGATCGGCGCGGCCTCCAGAGAGGAGCCGATGCGCTTGTCCTTGCGCTCGATCTCCAGCGCGCCGGTGACGACGCGGCGCACCTGGCGCACCTTCCGCCATTTTGCGGCGAGTTCGGCATCGCGCCACTCGGCGGGAATCGCCGGAAACTGCTCCAGATGTACGGAGACGGAGTCCGGATGGCGCTCCAGCCAAGCTTCCTCGCAGGTGAAGCACAGCATCGGCGCAAGCCATTTCACGCAGGCGTCGAACACGCGTCCGCACCACCTGCAGCGCAGCAAGGCGCCGCGTCGAGCTCGGCGCGTCGCAGTAGAGCGCGTCCTTCCTGATGTCGAAATAGAAGGCCGACAGGTCGAGCACCATGAAATCGGTCAGCGCGCGGCTGATCCGCTTGAAGTCGAAATTGTCGTAGCCGGTGCGTACGAGCTGGTCGAGTTCGGCCAGCCGGTGCAGCATCAGCCGCTCCAGCTCGGGCATGTCGGCGAACGGCACTTCCACGCCCTCGTCATGGGCAAGCGTGCCGAGCATCCAGCGGATCGTGTTGCGGACCTTGCGGTAGGTGTCGATATTGGTCTGGATGATCGACTTGCCGAGCCGCTGGTCTTCCCAATAGTCGGTCGTCATCACCCAAAGACGCAGGATGTCGGCGCCGGACTGGGCCATGACGTCCTGCGGCGTCGACCGTGTTGCCGAGGCTCTTGCTCATCTTGCGGCCGTCCTCGGCCATGGTGAAGCCGTGGGTGATGACCGTCTCGTAGGGCGCGCGGCCGCGCGTGCCGCAGCTTTCCAGCAGCGAGGAATGGAACCAGCCGCGATGCTGGTCGGAGCCTTCGAGATAGATGTCCGCCGGCCATTTCATGTCGTCACGGTCTTCCAGCGTGAAGGTGTGGGTCGAGCCGGAATCGAACCAGACGTCGAGGATGTCGCGGACCATTTTCCAGGGCTCGTTGGCGCGTGAGCCGAGGAAGCGTTCGCGCGCGCCGTCGGCGAACCAGGCATCCGCCCCTTCCGCCTCGAAAGCTTCGAGGATGCGGGCGTTGACCGTCCTCGTCCTTCAGGACCTCGCCGTCCTCATTGACGAAGACGCAGATCGGCACGCCCCAGGCGCGCTGGCGCGAGAGGACCCAGTCGGGCCGGTCGGCGATCATGGCGCGCAGGCGGTTCTGGCCGGCGCCCGGCACGAAGCGCGTCGCGTCGATCGCCGCGAGCGCGCGGCTGCGCAGCGTATCGGCGCCCGCCGGCTCTTCGCCGGAAAGGCCGTAGCCGTGCAGGTCCCTGTCCATCGCCACGAACCATTGCGGCGTGTTGCGGAAGATGACCGGCTTCTTGGACCGCCAGGAATGCGGATAGGTGTGCTTCAGGCGGCCGCGGGCGAAGAGCGCGTCGGCCGCGATCAGCGCCTCGATGACGGCCTTGTTGGCGTCGCCCTTCTTGCCCTTGTCGTCGATGACGCGTGCGGGTCCGCCCTCGCGGTCCGGGCCGAAGCCGGGCGCGTCCTTGGTGTAGAAGCCGGCGTCGTCGACCGGGAACGGGATGTCGGTCGGGATGCCGCGCGCCTCGAGCTCGGCGCTTCGCGTCCATCCAGGCGTCGAAGTCCTCGCGGCCGTGGCTCGGCGCGGTGTGGACGAAGCCGGTGCCGGCGTCGTCGGTGACGTGGTCGCCGGCGAGGAGCGGCACGTCGAAATCGTAGCCGCAGAGCCGGCGAGCGGATGGGCGCAGGTGATACCCTCCAGCATGTCGGCGGTGACGTCGCATCTTGCGCTCATAGTCGAGCTTCGCCTTGGCGAAGCTTTCCTCGGCCAGCGCATCGGCGAAGATCAGCTTCTCGCCCGGCTGCGGGCCGAAGTCGTTCTCGGCGCTCGTGACCTCGTAGAGGCCGTAGGCGATGCGCGGCGAGAAGGCGATGGCGCGGTTGCCGGGGATCGTCCAGGGCGTGGTCGTCCAGATGACGACGAAGGCCGTCGTGAACTTCGTCGGTGCACCTCTGTCTTCGGGACCGACGAACGACATGTGCGTGACAGGAAACTTCACCCAGATCGTGTCGCACTCGTAGTCCTGATATTCGACCTCGGCCTCGGCCAGGGCGGTGCGCTCGACGACGCTCCACATGACGGGCTTGGAGCCGCGATAGAGCTGGCCGCTCATGGCGAATTTCAGCAGTTCGCCGGCGATGCGCGCCTCGGCGTGATAGTTCATCGTCGTATAGGGCTGGTCGAAATCGCCGACGATGCCGAGCCGCTTGAACTCCTCGGTCTGCACCTCGATCCAGTGGGCGGCGAAGTCGCGGCATTCCTTGCGGAATTCGTTGATCGGCACCTCGTCCTTGTTCTGGCCCTTGGCGCGATACTGCTCCTCGATCTTCCATTCGATCGGCAGGCCATGGCAGTCCCAGCCCGGCACGTAGTTGGAATTGTAGCCGCGCATCTGGAAGGAGCGCGTGATGACGTCCTTCAGGATCTTGTTGAGCGCATGGCCGATATGGATGTTGCCATTGGCGTAGGGCGGGCCGTCATGCAGCACGTGCAGCGGCCGGTCCTTGCCGTCCTCGCGCAGCTTCCGGTAGAGATCGATCTCGTTCCAGCGGGCGACGATCTCGGGCTCCTTCTTCGGCAGGCCCGCGCGCATCGGAAAGTCGGTCTTCGGCAGGTACAGGGTCGTGGAATAGTCGATGCCGGTTTCGGTCTTGGTGTCGTCGGTCATGATGTCTGATCAGCCTGGCCGCGCCATCGGGCAGTGAAACGGGCGCGCCATTGGTAGGAAAATCACGCGGCCGCAGGATCGGATGGCCGCAAGCGAAACATCCCGGACCTTCGTTGCGCGGTTCAGGCGCGGGCGAAGGCCGGGCGGCTAATTCGTATGCCGGCATGGGCCGGGAGATCGCGCCGTTCGGTCATTGCCGCGCTTCTAGCGGAAGGTGTCAGGAGTGGAAAGGGGCTTGTGGCTTGTCTTGTGCCGGCCCCGGTGCCATCTTTTATGGAGAACCACCATTGGCAGCAATCAAATGGCTAAAAGTGCAAAAAGGCAGTCGGCAACAGGGCGCTATGTCTCGCGGCCGAGTACGAAGGACATGGCGAGCGCTCTGCTGAAGGCCCCTGCAACGAAAGCGTCGAGCGCCGCCAGGAATGCCGCGGCCTCGAATGTGTCGTCCACCCGCGTTCGCCGAGATCGTGAGAAGCGTCTGCGCTACGAACGAGTCATTGAAATGGCGACTGGCGTCTTCGGCTCAGCAGAGAAAGCCGAGCTTTGGTTGGGTCGTTCAAACGCCGTCTTCGACGACCGCAAGCCAGTCGATCTGCTTTCCACCGAAAGTGGCGGCTATCTCGTTCAGGACGAATTGATCCGGATCGACCACGGCATGTTCGCCTGAGCGTTGATCGTCTATCGGATCTCCAATCACGCCGATCTCTCCGGGGCCGGGGGGCTGCGCGCACCGGGCCGCTGGAACAGTCTCGGTCGCCGGATCGTCTATTGCAGCAGCAGCGTCGCTCTTTGCCAGATGGAAATGCTGGTTCATGTGGAGCGCGAGCTGATACCCGACAGCTATCGGCTACTGACGATCGAGCTTCCCGACGAGATGACGGTTTTCGAGCCGGAGTTGCCGGATGAGTGGCAGCAGGATGTTTCGATCTCCCGGACGGTGTTCGAGGAATTCTGCGTTTTGGGAAGCGCTGCGATTATGCGTGCTCCAAGTGCAATCGTTCCAGAAGACAGGAACTACCTGATCAACCCGCTGCATCCTGACGCTAGAATGATTACTGTTCTCGCTAACAAGCAATATGAATATGATGAACGGCTGCGGCGCTAGTTCCCCTCGCCGACCAGCCCATTGAAGCTGATCGGCCGGTCGAGCGGGCCAAGCGGAGCGACACCGGCGAGCACCGCACGGGCCTCCTCCTCGTCGCGCTTCATCTGGGCGATGAGCGGATCGAGGCCGTCGAACTTCACCTCGCCGCGGAGGTAGGAGAACAGGCTGACCGCGCAGGTTTCGCCGTAGAGATCGCCGGAGAAGTCGAAGAGGAAGGTTTCCAGCAGCGGGGCGCCTTCGTCGGTCACGGTCGGGCGGCGGCCGAAGCTGGCGACGCCGTTGTGAAGCGAGCCGTCGGCGCGGCGGAAGCGCACGGCATAGATGCCGAGACCAAGCTCCGTCTCGGGCGGCAGCGACATGTTCGCTGTCGGGTAGCCCAGCGTGCGACCGAGCTGCTGACCATGCTCGACGGTCGGCGATGACCGTATGACGATAGCCGAGCAGACCGTTGGCCAGCGCCAGATCGTCGTCGGCCAGTGCCTCGCGGATCGTGCTGGAGGAGACGAGACGCCGTTTTCGGCCATTTCCGGCTCAACGATGTCGACCTCGAAATCCCCGCCTCTTGCCCTCGGCGGCAAGCATATCCGGCGTTCCGGCGCGCTTGTGGCCAAAATGGAAGTCATGACCGACGATGACGGCGCGCACGCCGAGCGCTTCGCAGAGCATCTCGCTGAATGAAGGTTTCCGGTGATCGGGAGGCGAAGTCCGCGTCGAAACGCTGTTCGACGACGGCGGCGACACCGATCTCCTCCAGCAGACGCGCGCGCAGCGGCGGCGGCGTCAGGCGGTAGACCGGCCGGCCGGAGAAGAAGGCTCGCGGATGAGGCTCGAAGGTGAGGACGACGAGCGGCGCGCCGGCCTTCTCGGCTTCCTCGCGCGCCATGGTGAGGACGGCTTGATGGCCGCGATGAACGCCGTCGAAATTGCCGATGGCGACGACGCCGCCGCGCAGGTCCCGCGGCACATCCTTGCAATGGTCGAAACGGGCGATGGTCATGCCGTCACGCCAGTTCGACCATCGCGGCGACGGGCGAAAGACCCTCTTCTCGCAGTATGCTGAACGTATCGGCATCACCTTCGATGCCGGCCGCGCCACCGGTGATGAAGAGGCAGTCGATGCCCTGGCCGATCGCGCCACGGACATCCGTCGGAATGCCGTCACCGATCGCCAGCGTCTCCGCCTTGTCGAAGCGGCGGCCGGCGATCTCCGCGGCAATTTCGAGCGCGGCGTCGTAGATCGGCCCGTGCGGCTTGCCGGCGACGCGGACGGTGCCGCCGCGTTCGGCGTAGGCGCTGGCGAGCGCACCGGCGCAGGGAACCACCCGATCGCCGCGCCTCACCTTCAGGTCGGGGTTGGCGCAGATCATCGGCAGATCACGCGCGGCCAGATCCGTCAGCAGCGCATCGTAATCGTCGACCGTTTCACATTCGTCGCGGAAGAGCCCCGTACAGACGATCGCGGCGGCCATCTCCTTTTCCACACGTTCGACCGCAATGTTCTCGTAGAGATGCAGTTCGGCGTCCGTGCCGATGTGAAAGATCGTCTTCGGCCCCTCTTCGATCAGCCGCCGCGTCACATCGCCGGAGGTCACCACGCCGTCCCAGGCATCGTCGGGGACGCCGATCTGCGCCATCTGGCTCTCGACGGCGCCGGCGCGGCGCGGCGAGTTGGTGATCAGCACGACGGTCTTGCCGCCCCGTCGTGCCCGCGCAAGGGCCTCACAGGCAGGACGGTAAGGCCGCACGCCATCATGGACGACGCCCCAGACGTCGCACAGCAGAAGCGAATATGCGGCGGACACCTCGTCCAGCGAGTCGATCATGGGCGGGGGCTGCCAGGCCATTGGTTCCCTTGTGGTCCGTTTGTTCGCGGTGCATCTAGACGATGCGCACGAACAAGTCACCATCGCTGTGGCCTTGCCCTTCATTCGGCCTTAGAAGGGCCGAGACGCGACCAGTATCGGAAAGAGTTGATGCGGAAAGTCCTCATGACCCTGTTCGTCATCGCGCTATTCGTCGCGATCTATCAGGTGTTGACGCCGATCCTCTCCTCCAACCCCAGCTTCTCCACGCTCGTCGTGCGCGATGTGCTCGTGGTGAGCCTGCTGATCGCGGCTCTCGCCTTCATCATCGCCCTCATTGCGCTGTTCCGAGCGAGCCGTATCCAGAAACAGACTGAGGACCGGCTGATCGCCATCGATCTCGCGCTGTCCGACTTCGCGAACCGAGCCAGCGTCGCGGCCCTTTCCATGGAAGATCTGGCCCGCGCCACGCATCGCGACATCGTCACCATGCAGCAGCGAATCGCCCCCGAGGAAGCCGATAGACAAAAGGCTCATTCAGGGGACCCAGCCGAGGGCAAACCCGGCAGGGACCTCCGGATCAAGGGCGAACCGTTGCCGCGTCCCGGCGTTTCGGCGACGGCCGCGAGCGCCGGCACCCTCCGCCAGATGATCGAAGGCATGGAGCCGCGACTGAGCCTGCAGCCGATTGTCGACGTCATCGAAATCCCGTCCTATCGCCTTCGAGGCCTTCGCCTCCTACCACAGCGGGGACCAGACGATCGACATCCAGCGCGCAAGCGAACTGCCGAGCGTGGCGCAATCGCGGCTCGCAACCGCGCTTCTGGAGGAATCCGTCCGGGTCGCCAGGCGCCTTGCCGGCAGCGAGAACGCCATCGGCCATCCGATCCACGTGCCGCTCTCGCAGGCCTTTCTCGTCGAAGGCGACCTTGCCGCGATCCTGACGAGCGCCGGCGGCCGGAAGGGCTTCCCGGACGACCTGACGCTTTCCCTGCCGCTCGCGGCCCTTCTGGAGGGACCGATGCCGCAGCCGATCAATGGCTGGCGGCCGACGCTGGCATGCGAGGCGAACGCCTTTCCGGATGCCGATCTGCAATCGCTTGCCAACGCGCATATTCGCTGGTTGAAAATGCCCGCCAAATCGGTGCTTGCCGATGGGGAATGCGAGCGCTACCGCTATTTTTGCGAGCCGCTCGGCATCGACGTGATCGTGACGCATGTGCACGACAAGGACGACGCCGTCTCACTGCTGGACCGGGGCTTCCGCTTCATGAGCGGCCCTCATTTCGGCATTCCGCGCCCGCTTCGCACCGAGGATGCCGCTGGCGCATCCGATCCCCGGTAACCATCTGCGAACAGATCGTCACAGAGATCAAAATTTCGCCGGCGAATTCTTGACAGCGCCGCTCCGCCCGCTTACGTCCGCAGCCGTTAGCACTCACCACATGGGAGTGCTAAAACAGCCTCGGCCCAGCCGGGGTTTCATCGTTTCGCAGAGACGTAACAAGCCAAGGGTTTGAATAACATGGCCGATACCAAATTCCGTCCGCTGCATGACCGGGTCGTGGTCAAGCGCGTCGAATCCGAGGAAAAGACCGCCGGCGGCATCATCATCCCCGACACCGCCAAGGAAAAGCCGCAGGAAGGCGAAGTCGTCGCCGTCGGTCCCGGCGCCCGCGACGATAGCGGCAAGCTCAACGCCCTCGACGTGAAGGTCGGCGACCGCGTCCTTTTCGGCAAGTGGAGCGGCACCGAAGTCAAGCTGAACGGTCAGGATCTCCTCATCATGAAGGAGAGCGACATCATGGGTGTCGTCGCCTGATCCGACGACGCTCCCCCACCGTTCAACCATCCTGATCTAAAGGGCCCTGAGCCCAGGAGAAGAAAATGGCAGCCAAGGAAGTCAAATTCAGTCGCGATGCCCGCGAGCGCATGCTCAAGGGTGTCAACATCCTCGCCGACGCAGTGAAGGTCACGCTCGGCCCGAAGGGCCGCAACGTCGTCATCGACAAGTCGTTCGGCGCTCCGCGCATCACCAAGGACGGCGTCACCGTCGCCAAGGAAATCGAACTGGAAGACAAGTTCGAGAACATGGGCGCGCAGATGCTCCGCGAAGTCGCTTCGAAGACGAACGACCTCGCCGGTGACGGCACCACCACCGCCACCGTTCTGGCCCAGTCGATCGTCCAGGAAGGCGCCAAGGCCGTCGCCGCCGGCATGAACCCGATGGATCTGAAGCGCGGCATCGATCTGGCCGTCACCAAGGTCGTCGAGCACCTGAAGAACAGCGCCGCCGACATCTCGACCTCCGACGAGGTCGCCCAGGTCGGCACCATCTCCGCCAATGGCGAGAAGGAAATCGGCCAGATGATCGCCCAGGCGATGCAGAAGGTCGGCAATGAAGGCGTCATCACGGTCGAGGAATCGAAGACCGCCGAGACCGAACTGGAAACCGTCGAAGGCATGCAGTTCGACCGCGGCTACCTGTCGCCTTACTTCGTGACCAACACGGAGAAGATGATCGCCGATCTGGAAGAGCCCTACATCCTTCTGCACGAGAAGAAGCTCTCCAACCTGCAGGCCATGCTCCCGGTTCTCGAAGCCGTCGTGCAGTCCTCGCGTCCGCTGCTGATCATTGCTGAAGACGTCGAAGGCGAGGCTCTGGCCACGCTGGTCGTCAACAAGCTGCGTGGCGGCCTGAAGATCGCCGCCGTCAAGGCTCCGGGCTTCGGCGATCGCCGCAAGGCGATGCTCGAGGACATCGCGATCCTCACCGGCGGCACCGTGATCTCCGAAGATGTCGGCATCAAGCTGGAAAACGTCACGCTCGACATGCTCGGCACGGCGAAGAAGGTCTCCATCACCAAGGAGAACACCACCATCATCGATGGCGCCGGTTCGCAGGACGACATCCAGGGCCGCGTCGGCCAGATCAAGGCGCAGATCGAGGACACCACCTCCGATTACGACCGTGAGAAGCTGCAGGAGCGTCTCGCGAAGCTCGCCGGTGGCGTTGCCGTGATCCGCGTCGGCGGCTCGACCGAGGTCGAGGTCAAGGAAAAGAAGGACCGTGTGGACGATGCGCTGAACGCCACCCGCGCCGCGGTCGAGGAAGGCATCGTGGCCGGCGGTGGCGTTGCCCTGCTTCGCGCCACCTCCGCGCTGGAAGGCCTGGAAGGCGAAAACAGCGACCAGACCGCCGGTATCGCGATCGTGCGCCGCGCCCTGCAGTCGCCGCTTCGTCAGATCGCGTCCAATGCGGGCGACGAAGCCTCGATCGTCGCCGGCAAGGTTCTGGAAAACGCTTCCAGCACCTGGGGCTACAACGCCCAGACCGGCGAGTATGGCGAGATGATCCAGATGGGCATCGTCGACCCGGTCAAGGTCGTGCGTACGGCCCTTCAGGACGCCGCCTCCGTTGCGGGCCTGCTGGTCACCACCGAAGCCATGGTCGCCGAGATTCCGAAGAAGGAAGCTCCGGCCATGCCTGGTGGCGGCATGGGCGGTATGGGCGGCATGGACTTCTAAGGAAGTCCAACGCACGCCCATCATCCAAGTTGGTCGAAGTCCCCTTCCGGGGCTTCGACTGGCGGCATGGACTTCTAAGGACGTCCACCGCCTGAGGCAAAACGAACAGAGGGCGGTCTCCGGACCGCCCTTTTTGCTGTCCAGCGGGCCGATGGCTGTCAGCACCTCCTCCGCACCCGGCGTCCAATCCGTTCATCGCCATTCCCTGACCTGTTGAAAGCCGGTTGGCGGCCCCGCCTTTTCCAGCCCATGCCAGGCAGATCCCGTGAATTGGCCGCGTCGACGCGGCAAACGTCCCAACCCGCTGCGGACCGACAGGGCGGATCCACCGGCGAGCCTTGCGCCGGGCCGACGGACGAAGTATCCCGGCAGCCCGTTTCAACGCCGGTTCAACACATTAAGGACTGACCCACCATGGCCGATACGCTCGCAACGACCCGCGCCAACAACGACGTTTTCCTGCTGATCGGCCGGATCCTCGCGGCAAGCCTGTTCATCATGTCGGGCGTCCAGAAGCTGATGGGGATCGAGGGCGTCGCCGGCTACGTCTATTCGGTGGGCCTGCCCTATCCCTACGTGCTGGCCTGGGTGGTGGCGATCTTCGAGACGCTGGCGGGTATTCTTCTGCTGATCGGCTTCTTCACCCGATCGGCTGCGCTGGGACTGGCCGCCTTCTGCATCTTCACCGCAATCGTTTTTCACTACCAGCCGGACAACCAGCAGCAGATGATCAATTTCATGAAGAACCTGGCCCTGGCCGGCGGCTATCTCGCCTTCGCCGCCGTCGGCGCCGGCCGGTTCTCCATCGACCGGGGCTAGCTGTTTGCCGGCAGCGAGGCGCGGATCGACGCTCCGAGCTGCCGCATCGTCTCGCCCTTGCGACCGTCCAGAGCCGCGAGATTGGCGACGAGGCAGGCCTGACTTTGCAGGATCACTCCGTCGTCCAGCACGCGCAGATCATTGGCGCGCAGGGTCGAGCCGGTCGAGGTAATGTCGACGATGACATCGGCGCTGCCGGCGGCCGGAGCCCCCTCGGTGGCGCCGAGGCTTTCGACGATGCGATAGACCTGGATGCCGTGGCGGCGCGAGAAAAATTCCTGCGTCAGCCGCCAGTATTTCGTCGCGATACGGAGACGGCGGCCATGGCCGGCGCGGAAATGGGCGGCGACATCGTCGAGGTCCGCCATGGTGCGGACATCGAACCAGCAATCGGGAACCGCGACCACGACGTCGGCGCGACCGAAGCCGAGCGGCGCGGCGATCGACACCTTCTCGTCCCAGGCCGGCAGACTTTCGCGAATGAGATCCTCGCCCGTCACGCCAAGATCGACCGTGCCGGCGCCGAGTTCGCGGGCGATCTCCGAGGCCGACAGAAAGGCGATCTCCAGCCCCTCGGCCCCCTCGACACGCGCGCGATACTGGCGAGCATCCTCCGGCTCACGGACATCGTAGCCGGCGGCGCGGAGGACACCGAGGGCCTGCTCCTTCAGCCGCCCCTTGGACGGCAGCGCGAGGGTGATGGTCTTCGTCAACGGTGCGCCTCCGGCGTCTCGATCCGGTCCAGCCAGACGACGAAGCCGACGCCGGGGATCGGCCGGTCCGCGCCCAGCAGCGTCAACAAACGATCGTAACGGCCGCCGGCCGCGAGCGGCCTGTCATGACCGTCGAGGCCGATCTCGAAGACAAGGCCGGTGTAGTAGTCCAGCGGGCGACCGAAGGCGGCGTCGTAGGTGACCGTCGCCGGATCGAGGCCGGCGAGACGGATCGCCTCGATCCGCGCCGCGAACAGTTCGATCCGTTCGGTGACGTCGAGGCCCGTCTCCGCCTCGAAGGCAGCCAGCGTCTCCACCGCCTCGGTCAGCGGGACGCGAACGGCCATGAAGCGTTCCAGCGCCACCATTTCTTCCTCCGGCAGGCGGATCGCCGCAAGCTCGGCCCGCTCCTTCAGCCGCGCGACGATCTCTTCGGGCCGCCGCCCGGCCGTCGGCGAGATGCCGGAGCCGGCCATCGCCTCCTCGACATGAGCGCGGAGTGCCTCCTCGTCGCCCGAGTGAAGCAGATCCCGGACGCGCTGGTCCTCGGTGACCACGGGCGCCTGCCGGCCGGAGAGCACATTCAGCGCATTGGCCAGTGCCTCCGGCTGCCCGAATGCGCGCAGCAGGCGCATCTGCCAGCCCTGCGGCAGGCCGAGGGCGTCGAGGATGGCGGCGAAGACGGCCTGATCGCCGAGCGTCGCATGGAGGCCGGCATCGCTGCCGCGCAGCCGCGCGACCAGCCCCGCCGCATCCGCCAGCGCGCGGGAATCGGCGGCGATCCGGTCGGGGTCGCCAAGGTCCTCGATTCCGGCCTGAAAGAACTCGCTCTCGCCGTCGCGCCGCTGGCGGAAGACCTCGCCGCAGACGCCGTAGCGGATCGGCTCGGGCGGCCGGTCTTCCAGATGGGACAGGCAGACGGGGATGGTGAATTCGGGACGGAGGCAAAGGGCCTCGCCGGTCTCGCTCTCGGTCAGGAAGATGCGGCGGCGCAGATCCTCGCCGGCCATGTCGAGAAAGGGGTCGGCCGGCTGGATCATCGGCAGCACGATGCGACGCGCGCCGACCTCCTCCAGATAGGCCTCGGCAGCCTCCAGCGTCCGGCGAAAGCTCATGGCCCTGCCCCGCTCAGCCCGCCGCGCCCGCGCGGTCGGCGGCCCGTTCCGCCGCCTGCTCGTCGAGGCGGGTGCGGATGGCGTCGATCAGCACCGTGTAGTCGAGTTTTCCCTCTTCGTCCCGAACAGGGACTTCAAATTGCCCCGGCCGGGCCTCGCGCCATTCCTCATTGCTCTCGATCGCCGCGGCCTGTTTCCGGCCCTCGATCAGATCCTTCACCTGGACGATGCCGCGCTCCATCTCGTCGCTGCCCTGGATGATGGCGAGGGGGCAGCCGCGCCGGTCGGCATAGCGGAGCTGGTTGCCGAATTTCTTCCAGTTGCCCTGATACATCTCGACCGGGACGAAGCCGTCTTCGGTACGGAGGCCGTCGCGCAGCGCCTTCGTCAGCGCGGCATAATCGCCCATCCGTTCGCCATCCATCACGGTGACCAGCACCGGGGCGAGCACGTCGGAAACGTCCAGCTTGCCGAGATTCTTGAGCGCCGTCATCAGCCGCGAGACGCCGATGGAGAAGCCGGTCGCGGGCACGTCCTGCCCGGTGAAGCGCTTGACGAGGCCATCATAGCGGCCGCCGCCGCCGACCGAGCCGAACTGCACCTTCTCGCCCTTTTCGTTGACGACATCGAAGAGCAGCTCGGCCTCATAGACCGGCCCGGTGTAATATTCGAGGCCGCGGACAACGGAGGCGTCGATGCGGATGCGGTCACGGCCATACCCAGCTTGCTCGCATAGGCTGGCGATAGCTATCATTTCGGCGAAGGCTTCTTCCGGCAGCTCGTCGGCGGGAAAGAGCGCCGCCCATTTCTCAAGATAGTCTGACATTGGTTTCGCCGCTCGCCAGGGACCGACGGACAGGCTGCTCCATCCAGCCAGACCCTTGGCGGACCGCGATTTCGCTGTATTTCAGTGACAGCTCAATCGTCTCAGAGTCAAGTCCGGCTCCCTCCGTACGATCCCCACTTTCGTCGACTCTCCCGCTACCCATCAGTTGAAGAACGCCGTCAACGCCCAGCCGATCAAGCTTATCCAGCGCACGCAACACCGTAGGCGGCATTTGTCATCAGGTATGCCGGCGGCCGTCCATCATGCCGTCCAGCACCTTCCGGTTGTTGACCCGGATCACATATTGGCCGCGCGGGATGCCGAGCGCCTCCATCGTGTCGGCCATCATCATGCACATTTCGGCGTCGGTCTGGACGCTCGGCGCGCCGACCACATCGGCGTCGAACTGCATGAACTGTCGGAATCGGCCGGGACCGGGCTTCTCGTTCCTGAACACCCAGCCGGCGCGATAGGTGCGGTAGGGCAGGTTGATGGTCTGGAAATTCTCGGCGACATGGCGGGCGAGCGGCGCCGTCAGATCATAGCGCAGGCTCATCCACTGCTCGTCATCATCCTGCAGCGAAAAGACGCCCTCGTTCGGCCGGTCCTGGTCAGGCAGGAACTTGCCGAGCGCGTCGGTATATTCGAACATCGGCGTCTCGACCGGCTGGAAGCCATAGCTCTCATAGACGCGGCGGATAGCGGCCATCATACGGTCGGTGGCGCGGATGTCCTCCGGCGCACGGTCGGCGAAGCCGCGCGGCAGGCGCGCCTTCAGCTTTTGCGGCTTCTTGTTCTTCTTGTCGGCCATAGGCTCACATGTGGGGTTCGGCGGCAGCAAAAAGCGCGGCAAGCGGGTGTCTGCCGGGCGCGCTCTCCCCCTATCGAAAAGCCCCTGCCCCGGCAAGGCGCGCTGGCCCAGCGCAAAAAGCCCCGCCGGGTGGCGGGGCTCTCCGGATCATCGGCGGGACGCGATCAGCTATAGGGCGAATAGCACTGGCGGCGCGGCCCGTGATAGGGCTGGAACGTATTGTCATAGTCCCGATAGGACCGGTAGCGATTGTAGCACCAGCGGTAGTGGGCCGCCGGAAGATAGTTGCGCCGATGGTAGTAGTAACGCGGCGCCGGGCGGACATAGCGGGGTTGGGACGCTATCGCAGCGCCGAGACCGAATGCCGCGAGCGGAAACCAGAAGCCATTATATCTCTGGTATCGGCGGCTCGGGCGATGGCGATAGCCGCGATGCCCATTATAGTAATGCACACCGCCCCGCCGATAGATGCCACCACGATGGCCACGCCGGCTCCTGACGTTCTGCAGGTCCTTCATGGCCGTGACCTCGGGCGCCGAGGGCACAGAAAGCGGCGCGGACACGGCGGGCGCGGCCGTAGCGAAGGCCATTGCAATAGACAATGCGACGCTCGTCACAAGCTTCTTCATGGATCATCCTCCATAGGGCCCTTCGCCATCTAAACTATAGGTGGTGCCCGGTAGTTCCATACCTCGTCACCAAATCGTTACCGGTCGTGTTCCGATCTCAAGCGCTAAAGGGCAGGCGGATCGAGGCGCTGGCGCAGTTCGGTGCAACCTTCCCGCGCAACGCAACCATCGACATGATCGTTGACGAGCCCCATGGCCTGCATGAAGGCATAGGCGGTCGTCGGGCCGACGAAACTCCAGCCGCGCTTCTTCAGCTCCTTCGCCATCCGCTTCGAGGTCGGGCTGATCGGATTTCGCCGGATCCAGTCCCAGGTGACGGTTTCAGGCCGTTCGTCGGCTGCCGGCTCGAATGACCAGAAAAAGGCGGCAAGGCTGCCTGTCTCCTCCCGCAGTTCGACGGCGCGGCGCGCATTGTTGATCGCCGAGCGGATCTTGCCTTGGTGGCGGACGATGCCGCTATCGGCGAGCAGCCGCGCCACGTCGTCCTCGCCGAAGGTGGCGATCAGGGCCGGATCGAAGCCGGCGAAGGCCGAGCGAAAGTTTTCCCGCTTGCGCAGAATGGTCAGCCAGGAGAGCCCCGACTGGAAGCCCTCCAGAACGATCTTCTCGAACAGCCGCACATCATCCGTGACCGGGCGGCCCCATTCGCCATCATGGTAGCGCTGGTAGAGCGGATCGGTGCCCGCCCAGGCGCAACGGCAGAAGCCGTCACCGGTATCTCGCAGGCCCTCCCGTTCGACTGCCCCCATACCCGACCCTCCGTTTCGTCCCGTCCTGGCACAGGCGGCCTGCGTCTTAACCCGCCATTTACCGCGCGCCGCAACCCGGCCCTAACCCTGCGAATCGGTTTGCGTCTTCGCAGGCATTTTAGCCAATGATTTTAACGCCTTTGTTGCGCCGATGGCAGCACCCTCCAACGCAACGGATCGGGCTCCCGCCTATCGGGAGCGCGTGCGGTCCGACTGTCACAGGACGGTTCAAGTCAAAGAGTTTGCTGATGTTCAAGACAATCCCCTTCCCCGCCCTTCTGGCGTCCCTCGCTATCGTTGTCGCGCTGCCTATCGGCGCGCAGGCCCAGCAGCCGGTGATGGTCAGCCGCAGCGTTGCCGAGCCATGGGTGATGCAGTTGCAACCGAGGGCCCTGCCCGGCCAGACCAGCCGGTCCGCGGGCCAGTTGCCGCGCGGCTACGTCATGCGCCCGGCAAGCCCGACGCGCCGCGCGACGCTGCCGAGCGCGACCCGGCGCAGCGCCGGCCAGCCGGACCGCGTCTATGAGCGGCGCACCGCCCTTGCCATCCCCACCCAGCGTTCGTCGATCGCCGCGGCATCGGTGCCGCCGGCCAAGCGGGCGCTCGACCCGCGCTACCTGCCGCAGATCGTCGAGTATCACGGCAAACAGGGGCCCGGGACGATCGATATCGATACGACCAACCGCTTCCTCTACTACGTGATGGCCGGCGGCAAGGCCAAGCGCTACGGCGTCGGCGTCGGCAAGCCCGGCTTCGAGTGGAGCGGCACGCACAAGGTCAGCCTGAAGAAGGAGTGGCCGGAATGGCGGCCACCGGCGGAAATGATCGATCGCGAACGCGCCAAGGGCCGCGAGCTGCCGGTCTGGATGGCCGGCGGGCCGTCCAATCCGCTCGGCGCGCGGGCTCTCTATCTCGGCTCGACCCTCTACCGCATCCACGGCACGAACGCCCCCTGGACGATCGGTCAGAACGTCTCGTCCGGCTGTATCCGGATGCGCAACGAAGACGTGATGGAGCTCTACGCCAGGGTCGGTGTCGGCACGAAAGTCGTGGTCCGCTAACGCCGAAGAGTATACAAAACCACGGCCACCGGCGTTTCTGGGATCAGGCGGCCGCCGACCGGTTCATGCCGCGCATCTTGGCGAACAGTTCGAGTTCCTTGTCCGTCCATTTCGCGTTGGTGAAGCGCGCGGCGCATTCCTTGAGCTGCTTCATGCGCTCGCACCGTTCGGTCGGCCCCATCGCGAGCGCCTGCTCCAGACCGCGGTCCATCGAACGGTGCGAGAACGGGTTGACCGGAATCGCGCCGTTCAGCAGCACGGCCGCGCCGGCGAACTCGGACAGGATCAGGACGCCGGGCCGCTCCTCGTCCTGCGCCACGCAATATTCCGAACAGACGAGGTTCAGCCCATCCGCCAGCGGCGTGATGGAGGCGACATCGGCAGCGCGGTAATAGGCAACCAGATCCTCCAGCGGGATCGCCGTCGAGATCAGGGAGACCGGCTGCCACTCGAAATTGCCGAAGGTGCCGTTGATGCGACCGGTCAGGTTCTCGATGCGCCCCTGGATCTCCTCATAGGCCGCCATGCTGCGGTTGGAGGCGACGGAAACCAGCATCAGCCGGACCTTGCCACGCCATTCGGGATGGTCGCGCAGCAGCCGCTCGAAGGTTTCGAGCTGCTCGATATTGCCCTTGGTGTAGTCCGTGCGGGAAATCGAGACAACGAGCTTGCAATCGCCGAGATTCTTGCGAATTTCCGCAACCTTTTTCTCCACCTCCGGGCGCTGGGCCAGGTCGGAAATGTATTCGTAATTGACGCCGACCGGATTGACGTCGACGAGGATCGTGCGGCCCTTGAAGTCGATCGAAACGGGCGTCACCCGCTCCGACAGAGCCGTGGAATCCTTCTTCACCAGCGCCGGCTCCGTCGGCTTCTCCTCGCCGGTCTTGGCGCTGGTCTGCGAGCGGCAACAGGCGAGGAAATTACGGGCGTAGCGCGGAATGTGAAAGCCCACCGCATCACATTCCAGCAGGCTCCGGATGATCTCCTCGCGCCAGGGCAGGACGTTGAACATGTCCGGCGCCGGGAACGGCGTGTGGTGAAAGAAGGCGATCTTGGCGCTGGGCTTCAACTGGCGCAGATAGGCCGGCACCAGCCACAGATTGTAGTCGTGCACCCAGATCACGGCGTCGTCGGAGGCCTCCTCGGCGGCCGCTTCGGCGAAGGCCCAGTTGACCTCCCGAAAGGTCGGCCAGTCGACCGGATCGTAATTGTAGCGTTCCTTGAAGCCGTGGAGGATCGGCCAGAAGGCCTCCTTCGACGACACATGATAAAAGCTGGAGACCTGCTGGCGGGTGAGCGGCAGGCGCGTGACGCTGTAGTCGCCGTAGCTGTCGCTGATCTCCACCGTCCGCTCGAACTGCGGATTGACGGGATCGTCGGCATATTTCCAGGCCACCCAGGAAGCATGCTCGGCCCGACCGAGGAAGCCCTTCAGTGTCGGCACGATGCCGTTCGGGCTCTTGTTCTCGACCAGTTCGATCGTGCCGTCCTCGCGTTCCACTTCTTCATAGGGCTGGCGGTGGTAGACGATGACAAGATCGGATTTCATTCGGCGTGCTCCTGCTTGTTCTTCTTTCCGACGGGATCAGGGTGCAGGCCGAACGCCTCGATCGCCTCGGCGATACCGCCGGCGCCGATGCGCGCGCACTGCCGGACCTTCCCGATCCCGCGCGTCTTTTCGATCAGAGAGTTTTCCGCTCCGCCGACGACGGCGCCGTGAAGGCCGGTGTGGAACATCGACAGATCGTTCAGCGTGTCGCCGGCGACGAGAACCCGGTCACGCCCGATCTCCAGATAATCGATCAGGCGCAGCAGGCTCGGACCCTTCGAAATGCCCTTCGGCAGCACGTCGAAGAAGCGGTCGTCGGAGATGATGACGTCGAAGCCCATCGCCTCGACCGTCTCGCGCGCCGACGGATGGTAGGCCTCGGGATCGAAATCGAACGACAGGCGGTGACGGAATTCGGTCTGCTGTTCGGTCAGGCCCGGCGCCTCGGCCAGAGCCGTTCGAACCCGT
Source organism: uncultured Alphaproteobacteria bacterium (assembly GCA_963773525.1). Classification (GTDB taxonomy): domain Bacteria; phylum Pseudomonadota; class Alphaproteobacteria; order Rhizobiales; family Rhizobiaceae; genus Notoacmeibacter. The sequence continues at coordinate 353,139 of CAVZBM010000005.1, forward strand.
TCGGCCGCATCGTCCCAGCGCGCGGCGATGTGCCGCTCCAGGTCGAGCATGAAGGCGATACGCTCTTCTCCCTCGCCGTCGCGAACCTCGGCGATCGTCGTGCCGACATCGCCGACGACGAAGTCGGGCCAGGGCACGGGCGTCTCGTCGCAGAGCGAGGCGATAAAGCGCGGATCGCGGCCGGTCACGAAGATCAGCCCGACCTCGTCCCGTCGCGCCTCGATCCACTCATACAGCGCCAGGCGATCCGCCTCCGAGCCGCCTAGAAAGGTTCCATCGAGATCCGTCGCGAGGACGAACCGCCAGTGCGCACAAGTCTTCACTTTGTCTCTATCGCCCGTCGTCAGCCATTGCCGGACGACCCTGGGTTCGAACGCCGGCTTTCGCAGTGCAAAAAATTGATTTCGCAGCTGCTTACAACGTATCGTCAACCGGTATCAAGGCGCGCCGGGCAATGCTGCAATTGGCGCTGCCGGGATGAACCTTCCGGTTGCCCACTGATCTGCGCCATTTCTGCGGAAATTCAAGAGAGCGCAGACAGCAGCGCCTTGGTCTTGCCGGCAGGCGCTGGCCTACGGCCCTCGGGCACGCCCGTCGGCTTCGGACCGCCATAGGCCCAGTCCAGCAGCTTGACCGTGTGGAGGACGGGCACGGCCGCTCCATCCGCCAATTGCATGATGCAGCCGATATTGCCCGTTGCGATCACCTCCGGCGCGGTCGCTTTCATGTTATTCAGCTTGCGCTCCTTGAGGCGGGCAGAGATGTCCGGCTGCATGATGTTGTAGGTGCCGGCCGAGCCGCAGCAGAGGTGCTTCTCGGCCGGTTCGGCGACAGTAAATCCGGCCTTGCGCAGCAGTCCTTCGGCGCCTCAGTGATCTGCTGGCCATGCTGCATCGAGCAGGCCGAATGATAGGTCACTTCGAGGCCAGTCTCGTTGGCCGGCGACGGCAGGTCGAGGCCGGCGAGATATTCGGTGATGTCCTCGGGCGAGAGCCGAAACCCTGGTGGCGCGTTTCGCATAGGCATCGTCGAGCCGCAGCATGAAGCCGTAGTCCTTGATCGTGGTGCCGCAGCCGCTGGCGGTGATGATGATGGCATCGAGGCCGCCGCCCTCGATCTGCCGGCTCCAGGCGTCGACATTCTGCCGCGCAAAGGACAGCGCCGCCTCCTCGCGGCCCATATGGTGGACCAGCGCGCCGCAGCAGGTCTCGCCGCGCGGCACGACGACCTCGACGCCGAGCCGGTTCAGAAGGCGGATCGTCGCCTCGTTGATCTCGGCATCCAGCACCGGCTTTGCGCGCATCCGGTGAGGATCGCGACACGGCCGCGCCGTTCGACGCGCGGGGTCGGCCTCACGAATGCCGGGCCGGGCGCTGTCGCTCTTCGGCGGGATCGTCTCGGGGGCCAGCGCCAGCATCGACGATCAACGGCTTCGTCAGTCGGAGCGGCCGAGAAGGCCGGTGCGAAGGGTCGGCCCAGTTGCGCCGCGCGAGCGCCGCCCGGAACCGCGCCGGATAAGGCAGCACCATCGCCAGCATCTGGCGGAGCGCGCGCTGGTGCCAGGGACGCGTGTAGGTCTTCTCGATATGGACGCGGGCATGGTCGACCAGATGCATGTAGTCGACGCCGGACGGACAGGTGGTCATGCAGGAGAGGCAGGACAGGCAGCGGTCGATATGCGTGACGGTCCGCTCATCGGCGTCGCGGCCGTTCTCCAGCATGTCCTTGATCAGGTAGATGCGCCCGCGCGGGCTGTCGAGCTCGTTGCCGAGCGTGACATAGGTCGGACAGGTCGCCGTGCAGAAGCCGCAATGGACGCATTTGCGAAGGATCGTCTCCGGATGCGCGGTGGCGGGGTCGGCAAGTTGCTCGGCGGTGAAGTTGGTCTGCATTGACGTTCTTCTCAGGCCACCATATCGGCCGCGGATTGAGGATCCCGTCGGGTCGAAGGCCTTGCGGATGCGACCTTCAAGGATCGCCAGCGGCTTGGCCTGCGGCGGAAACGGCACGGCGAAGCGGCGTTCGCTCTCGCTGGCGCGGATCAGCGTGGCATGGCCGCCGCCATTGCTCTCGCACGGCCTTGCGGACGAGGCCCGTCATCGGTGTTGCCGCCCTCCATGCGGACCCAGGCGAGGCCGCCCTGCCAGTCGTAGAAGGCGGAGGCGCCGGCTTCCATGCGCAGCGCCATCACCGCCTCGTGGGCGTCGGACGGTTTCATCGAGATGCGCCAGACGGGCCGGTCGCGGTGGTCGGCAAAAGGCTGGACGTCGCGAATTTCGGCCCAGAGCCGCCGACTGCCTGTCGGCATCGATCTCCTCGACCTCGCCGAGTTTGCCGAAGAGCGTCCGCAGCTTGTCCGCCCGCTCCTTGACGGAGGACTCGAAGCCCTCCAGGCGGAGGACCGTCGCAGGATCGGTGCCCAATTGGCCGTCGAGGACGCTGCCGGCGACGCAGTTCCGGCAGATGCGCGGCGCCCGTCACCTCGTTCGACGTCGCCATGGCATGGGCGAGAACGCGTGATCGCATCGGCCTCCAGCAGGCCGCGCAGCGCGAGCGTGGTCTCGGTCTGCGGCTTCGGCTGCACTTTCAGCGTCACCTCCGTCAGGATGCCGAGCGTGCCGTGGCTGCCGGCCATCGGCTTGACGAGATCGAGGCCGGTGACGTTCTTCATCACCCGGCCGCCATTCTTGACGATCTCGCCCCTGCCATTGACGAAGCGGACGCCGAGCAGGCTGTCGCGCGCGGCCCCGGCGACGAAGCGGCGCGGTCCCGACGCATTGACGGCCACCATGCCGCCCATCGTGGGCTCGCCCTCGCGTGCCCAGCAATGGCCGGTGATCGATCGGCTCGAAGACCAGCAGCTGATCCGCATCGTCCAGCGCCGCTTGCAGTTCGGACAGCGGCGTGCCGGCGCGGACGGTCACCACCATCTCGGTCGGCGAATAGGCGGTGATGCCGGAGAGGCCGGATGTCGACACGGTGGCGAGCGCGTCGACGGGTCGGCCGATCGGTCGCGTGCCGCCACCGACGATGGCCAGCGGGGTGCCGTTCTCGGCCGCCTCGGCGACGGCGGCGGCGAGTTCAGCCTCGTCCGCCGGCACGATCGGATCGTCTCCTGCCCGCCCACACTCATTGCGCGGCTTCCATCGGCGCGGCGTCGCCGAGCGGCGCGGTCAGCGGTTCGCCGCCGTCGCCCTCGCCCCGGCCCTCGAGCGGGAACACCTTGGACGGGTTGAGGATCCAGTCCGGATCGAAGGCGGCGCGCACCGCCATCATGCTGGTCGAGATCGACCGTCGCGTACTGGTGCGGCATCAGCTCGCGCTTCTCGATGCCGACGCCATGCTCGCCGGTCAGGCAGCCGCCGGCATCGACGCAGAGGCTGAAGGATGTCCATGCCGGCCGCCTCGGCCTTCTCCCGCTCGGCCGGGTCGTTGACGTCGTAGAGGATCAGCGGATGCATGTTGCCGTCGCCGGCATGGAAGACATTGGCGACGCGCAGGCCGTAGCGCTCGACGATCTCGCCCGTCTCGCGGAGCACGTGGGCAAGCTGGCCGAGCGGCACCGTGCCGTCCATGCAGATATAGTCGGCGATCCGGCCGGTGGCGCCGAAGGCGCGATTTGCGGCCCTTCCAGATCAGTGCCGCCTCCTGCGCGCTCTGGCTTTCCTTGATGGTCTGGACGTCGTGGCGCCTGGCGATCTCGACGATCCGGCCGAGCTGATCGGCCATCTCGCTGTCGGAGCCTTCGACCTCGACGATCAGCAACGCCTCGACGTCGAGCGGATAGCCGGCCTTGGCGAAGGCCTCGCAGATCGCGATCGCCTGCCTGTCCATGAATTCGATGGCGACGGGGATGATGCCCGCGGCGATGATTTCGGCGACGCAGTCGCCGGCCTTCTCCGAGGTCGGAAAGCCGAACAGCACGGGCTGCGCGCCGGCGGGCCTGGCGATCAGCCGGACGGTCGCCTCGGTGACCATGCCGAGCTGGCCTTCGGAGCCGCAGACGAGGCCGAGAAGGTCGAGCCCCGCCGCGTCCAGTTCGCCCGCGCCGAGCCGGACCACCGTGCCGTCGTAGAGGACCAGCGTCACGCCCAGCAGATTGTTGGTGGTGACGCCATATTTGAGGCAATGCGCGCCGCCGGAGTTCATGCCGATATTGCCGCCGATCGTGCAGGCGAGCTGGCTTGAGGGATCGGGCGCATAGAAGAAGCCGTCGGCGACGACCGCCTCGGAGATCGAGAGGTTGGTGACGCCCGCCTGGACACGCGCCAGGCGGTTCGGGTAGTCGATCTCCAGAATGCGGTTCATCCGGGTCAGGCCGACGATCGACCGCGTCCTCCTGCGGGATGGCGCCGCCGCATAGCGAGGTGCCGGCGCCGCGGGCGACAACCGGAACCTTTTGCCGGGCCAGCGCTTTCATCACTGCCGCCACCTCTTCGGTGGTCGACGGCAGGACAACGGCCAGTGGCACGCGACGATAGGCCGTGAACCCATCGGTCTCGAAGGCCCGCAGCTCCACCGGATCGGAAATGACCGCCTCGCCCGACAGGATCGACCGAAGACTGGCGATGATCTGGTCGCGACGGGCCAGAATGGAGGTATCGGGCTTGAGGAACTGGATGCTCGACATTTTGGGTCCTCCCTCGAGACGGTGCATCGGCCGTGTGCACCGGCGCGGTTTTCATATCCGAAAGTGGGCCTCCCGACAGCCCCCGGCAAGTCGGCCTGCCAGATGGGGCCCGCCATGACGCCAACGGCCGAACTCGAAATTTTCGCCCATGTCGTCTCAGCCGGCTCGCTGTCGGCGGCCGGGCGCGAACTGGGCCTGTCGCCGGCGGTCGTTTCGAAGCGCCTGCGCAAGCTGGAAGACCGGCTCGGCACGCGCCTGCTGCAACGGACAACGCGGCAGATCGCATTGACCGAGGCGGGCCAGGGCTTCTATGAGCGCATCGTCGCCGTCCTCGCCGCCGTGGAAGAGGCCGAAGCCTTCGTTTCGCGGCGGTCGGCGCAGGCCAAGGGCACGCTGAAGATATCGGCGCCAACATCCTTCGCACGCATGCACATCGCGCCGCACCTGACGGCCTTTCTCGGCGCCCATCCCGAATCTGTCGATCAACCTGGTCCTGTCGGACGAGTTCGTCGACATCGTCGGAGAAGGGTTCGACCTGGCGGTCCGGATCGCGGAACTTGCGGACAGTTCGCTGGTCGCGCGGCGTCTTGCGCCGGTCAAGCGCCTGCTGGTCGCCGCGCCGTCCTACATTGCCGAGTCACGGCGATCCGAAGACGCTCGACGATCTCGGCGACCATGTCTGCCTGCCCCCCCACAATGGCGAGGTGTGGCGGCTCGAGGGGCCCGACGAAGTGGTGACGACGGTGCGGCCGGACGGGCCGCTGGCCACGAACTCGTCCGAGGTGCTGCGCGAGGCGGTCATCTCCGGCATGGGGATCGCGCTGCGCTCGACCTGGGACATCGGCCCGGAACTGGCGCGCGGCGATCTGGTGCAGGTGCTGCCGGAATGGACGGCGTCGCGCCATGTCGGCCTGCACGCCGTCTATCCGTCGAAACGCTTCCTGCCGATGAAGGTTCGTCTCTTCATCGACTTCCTCGCCGATCTCTACGGCCCGGAGCCGTATTGGGATCGTCCGGGAAAGGAGCAGTTCACCGAAGCCGCCGAGTAGATGGGATCATGGCCCGTCATGCGATTTGCGGATGCGCCAGACGATCAGGGCGACACCGACAATGACGAATGGGACCGACAGGGCCGTGACGTGGGCCGGATCGATGTCGGCGCCGAATTGCGAAAGACCCTTCGCCAGATAGCCGACGAGGCCGACAACATAGTAGGAAATGGCGGCGACCGACAGGCCCTCGACCGTCTGCTGCAGACGGAGCTGGGCCGCCGTCCGCCGGTTCATCGACGTCAGGAGCGAGGCGTTCTGCCGCTGAAGGTCGATCTCGACCCATGAACGGATGAGCGCTGACGTCCGCGTCAGCTTGCGGCTCATATTGGCCTGACGCTCTTCCACCGAACGGACCGTGCGCATCGCCGGCGCCAGGCGGCGTTCCAGGAATGCCGCCCAGCTGTCGGAGCCCGACACGGGGACTTCGCCCAGCGAACCAAGCCGTTCCTCGACGATGCCGCTATAGGCCCGTGACGCACCGAAACGGTAGAGGCTGGAGGTCGCATCGGCCTCCAGATCGGCGGCGAGATCGGTCGTCGCGGCGAGCAGTTCCTCGGCGTCGCGCGGTCCGCCGGCCCGCATGCGGTTGGTGATATCGGCGAGTTTTGTCTCCACCTGGCCGATCCTTGGCGACAGCTCGTAGGCCAGCGGCAGGGCGAGCATCGCCAGCGTCCGGTAGAACTCGATCTCGATCAGCCGCTGCGCGAGTACCCCCGCCCGGGCCGGCGACAATCCGTCGTGCAAAACGAGAATATGGGTGAAGCCGTCGGCGTCCTGCCGAAAATCGGTGATCGCCCTCGCCCGGCCGTTCTCGACCAGCAAATCGCAGAGCGAAGCCGGATCGAAATTCCTGATCAGCTTTTCACTCTGTGCGTTGCGAAGGCGCACCTCCAGCCGGACACCCGAGATCACTGTTCCCGGCAGGTTGAACGAACTGCCGAACGGGCTTTCGCCCAGCGGCCTGTTGCTCTCGGTGTCCAGCGCCGCATGCCACAGATAGGTCGAGAACTCGGTATGCCGCTCCCAACGCAGTTCGCCATGCGCCATGGGGACCGCACTGTGCCGCACGCTGCGATCCGGCACGGCCGCGCCGAGAGCCCGGCACTGCGAGGCGAAAGCCGCCCATGCCGCGCTGGCGCCGCCGTCGGACATGAAGGCGATGGCCGTAATGATCGCCGGCGTGTGGACGATCGGGTTGGGCCGAGAATGCACTTCGCCGATCGCCTCGTTGCGAAGGTGATGGGCTGGAAACCCCGCGACATTGGCCTCGCGCCGCCGGCTTCCGGCATCGGCGTCGTGGGATCCGGGATCGGCCGCAGGAGACGCTTCGCGCTGGCCGTTCGGCATCGAGTTCTCGTGGCTCATCGCGGTTTCCGTTCGGTCAGAAGATTCCGACTGATATCGCAGAAGGCGGCGTGAGCGAAGCCTCTCTTGCTCGGCATCCTGAATCTCAAAGGAAAAAGCGCCCCGCTGGGAGCGAGGCGCTTTGTGTGTCCGGCAGGGAGGAGGGGGAGCCGGACTAATCGATCGATGACACCACGCCATAGCCAATGGCGGCGCCGTTGCTGGCCTCGGCCTCGGTCGCGGTCATTCCGACATACCAGATACCAGCGGCAGTCAGCGTAAAGATGGAAAAGAGGGCAGCTTTCACGGCGTTCATTTCGCAAAATCTCTATCTTGTTCGAGTTTAGCTCAAATTGCTTTCTGAAACGTTCCCGCCGGCTGGGTCGCTCCGTTCGACAAGCTAACGGACTCTGGCGAATCTGGTTCCGGGAAGGAACACAAATCTGCTCACATTGTCGTCATCGGAGCGGAGCGCCTGTAAGAGGCGCCGGCGGCTTATGATCCCAAACGTTCGCAAGAGAAAGGCGGAAACTCGCTTCTCCCCTGCGCTACTTTGCGACCGTGTCCCGGCGGCCACAGGCCGCCACCGCCCTTGCCCTTAACCGAAGAGAAACCATGCGCGCCGATTACCGCCTGCCCCGCCTCTTCACTGCCGATGATCTCGCCCCGGAGCGTTCGGTCGAGCTCGACAGGAATCAAGCGAACTACCTCCTGAACGTCATGCGGCTGAAGGACGGAGACACGCTGCTCGTCTTCAACGGCCGCGACGGCGAATGGCGCACGTCCGTCGAGCGGCACGGCAAGAAGGGCGCGGCGCTGCGTGATCGGCGAGCAGACGCGGCCTCAGCCTGTCGCTCCAGATCTGCACTATCTGTTCGCGCCGCTGAAGGTCGGCCGTCTGGACTACATGGTGCAGAAGGCCGTCGAGATGGGCGCCGGCGATCCTACAGCCCGTGCGGACCCAGCACACGCAGATGCCGAAGATCAACGAGGAGCGGCTGCAAGCGAACATTCGCGAGGCGGCGGAGCAGTGCGGCGTTCTCGCCCTGCCCGATCTGAGGCCGATGCAGAAGATCGGCGACGCTGCTGGAGGGATGGGACGTCTCGCGCCGTATCGTCTTCTGCGACGAGGACGCGGCGGGCGACGATCCGCTGCCGATCCTCGCCGCGCTGACCGAGGAGAAGATGGCGGTGCTGATCGGTCCGGAAGGCGGATTTTCGGAGGACGAGCGTGCGATGCTGCGGGCCCTGTCCTTCGTAACGGCCATACCGCTCGGTCCGCGCATCCTGCGTGCCGATACGGCCGCCGTCGCCGCGCTGGCGCTCGTCCAGGCGGTCCGCGGCGACTGGCGGCGGGACGTATCGTCCGGATAATATTCGCGGCGATTGATCTTCGGGCCTCACTCCGCCATCTATGCGCCGAAGCATGGCGTGTCTGCGCGCCGGAAACACGGGACAGCCATGGCGCGCGACACCAGCAACACCACCCCTATCGAACGCTTCGACGACCTCGTCGCCTATCTCGCCGCCGGCTGCCGGCCGTGCGAGGATTGGAAGATCGGAACCGAGCACGAGAAGCTGGTCTTCTACACCGACGGCAATCGGCCTGTCCCCTATGAGGGTCCGGCGGGTATCCGGGTGCTGCTGGAAGGCATGCAGGACAAGCTCGGCTGGGAGCCGATCGTCGACGGCAACAACATTATCGGCCTCGCCTCGCCGATCGGGCGCGGCGCGATCAGCCTGGAGCCCGGCGGGCAGTTCGAACTGTCCGGTGCGCCGCTGGAGACGATCCACCAGACGTGCCGCGAATCAAACGTCCACCTGTCGCAGCTTCGGCAGATCGCGGAGCCGCTCGGCATCCGGTTCCTCGGCATGGGCGCCAGTCCCAAATGGACGCTCGAGCAGACACCAATGATGCCGAAATCGCGTTACCAGATCATGGCCTCCTATATGCCGGAGGTCGGCACGCAGGGCCATGACATGATGTTCCGCACCTGCACGATCCAGACCAATCTGGATTTCTCGTCGGAAGCCGACATGCGTCACAAGATGCAGGTCGGCATGAAGCTGCAGCCGCTGGCGACGGCGCTGTTCGCCTCTTCGCCCTTCACGGAAGGCGAGCCGAACGGGCTGCTGTCCTGGCGCGGCGACATCTGGCGCGACGTCGACAATAATCGCGCCGGCATCCTGCCCTTTACCTTCGCAGCCGATTTCGGCTTCGCCGACTATGCCGAGTGGGCGCTCGACGTGCCGATGTATTTCGTCATGCGGGAGGGCCACTACCACCGCGCCACCCATGTGACCTTCAGGCAGTTCCTCGACGGCGCGCTGAGCCAACGACATTCCCGATCCACGCCCCAATCTCGGCGACTGGATAAACCATCTCTCCACCCTCTTCCCGGACGTCCGCCTGAAGCAGTTCCTGGAGATGCGCGGCGCGGATGGCGGACCGTGGCGGCGCATCTGCGCGCTGCCGGCGTTCTGGGTCGGGCTTCTCTACGACGAGGACGCGCTGGCCGAGTGCCTGGATTGGACGGGCGACTGGACGGTGGACGAGGTGCAGGCGATGCGCGACACCGTGCCGGAAAAAGCGCTGGCGACGGCGTTCCGCGACGGCACGGTCCGCGATCTCGGCTATCGGGCGCTGCAGATCGCCCGTGACGGCCTGAAGCGGCGGGCAAGGCTCAATCCGGACGGATTCGACGAGGCCCATTTCCTCGCACCGCTCGAAGAGATCGTCGCCCGCGGGCACCACGGAAGCGGAGGAGATGCTGCGCGCCTACCATCTGCGCTGGGGACGCTCCATCGAGCCGCTCTTCGAGGCCTATGCCTATTGATCGGTTCACGAGCGGTCGCAATCTGCAAGGAAGCCGCTATGGTTGCCTCTAGAAAGCAACGAGGCGACCCATGATTCCGCTCTACACCATGCTGTCATCGATGAATGACGGTGCGCTTCAGAAACAGCTGGCCGAACAGTTCGCCATCAATCAGCAGCAGGCGACGAAGGTGCTTGCCGCCGTCACGCCTGCCTTCAGCGAGGGGCTTCGCCGCCAGACGGCGACGCGTGCCGACGCGACCGACTTCATGGCCGCGCTCAGTTCGGGCCGGCATGCGCCGTTCGGCTTCGATGTCACGAAGGCGTTCGAGCCCGGCGCGATCGCCCAGGCGCAGAACATCCTCAACCAGCTGTTCCGTTCGGCGGGACTGATGCGGGCGATCACCGACCAGGTCGCCAACGAGACCGGCGTTCCGCGCGAGACGGTGCAACGCATGCTGCCGGTGATCGCGAGCGTCGTGATGGGGGCGGTCACGCGTCAGATGATGGAGTTCTTCGTCGCCGCCAGCGAGGCCGCGCCGCAGTTCGCCGACCCGTTTCCCGGCGCGTCGTCGCCACCGCCGAAATCCGAGCCGTCAAAGCAGGATCACGCGACCAAGCCGGGTGGGCTCATGGAAGCGATCTATGGCCCCGGTGGGCGCATCCTAGACGAGATGTGGGCGCCGTTCCTGCCGAGCGCCAAGACGTCCGAGGGGTCGACCCGCGGCATGGGGGGATTGGGCGATCTGATGGAGGTGTTCCTCGGTGCGGCGCGCCCGGCGCCGGAGAAGAACCATACCGCCGACGGCATCGGCACCGTCCCTCCCGGGTTCTCGCGAGAACCGGAGCCCGACCTGGTCGACCAGGCCGCCGATCCGGACCAGCCGTTCGACCAACCGGCGGACGAGCCGAAGGAGAATTCGCCCTTCGGTCCGATGTTCGCGGCCGGCGAAGCGATCAGTCGCCAGCAGATCGAGACGATGGAAAAGCTGTTCGACCAGTTCGGCGTCGGCACCAAGCAGGACTGAGCGAGGAGCCCCTGCGGCTTTCGAGGAGGCGGCGTTGGCTGCGGTAAAATCCAACGCGGAAGAGTTTTCGGTCAGCGATCTATCGGCGGCGCTGCGGCGCGTGGTCGAGGATCGCTTCGGTCATATCCGGGTGCGCGGTGAAGTCTCCGGCTATCGCGGGCCCCACTCGTCCGGCCATGCCTATTTCTGCCTTAAGGACGACCGTGCGCGGCTCGAGGCGGTGATCTGGCGCACCACCTTCGCCCAATTGCCGTTCAAGCCGGAAGAAGGGCTGGAGGTGATCGCCACCGGCAAGCTCAGCACCTATCCCGGTTCGTCCAAATACCAGATCGTCATCGACCGGCTCGAACCGGCGGGCGAAGGCGCGCTGATGGCGCTGCTGGAAGCGCGGCGCAAGGCGCTCGCGGCCGAGGGGCTGTTCGATGACGCGCGCAAGAAGCCATTGCCCTTCCTGCCGTTCCGGATCGGCGTGATAACCTCGCCGACCGGCGCCGTGATCCGCGACATCTGCCACCGCATCACCGACCGCTGGCCGATGCACGTGATCGTCTGGCCGGTGCGGGTGCAGGGCGAGACCAGCGGCGACGAGGTGGCGCGCGCCATTGCGGGCTTCGATGCGCTGACGGATGACGGTCCGGTGCCGCGGCCCGATTTGCTGATCGTCGCGCGCGGCGGGGGCTCACTGGAGGATCTCTGGGGCTTCAACGATGAAGCCGTGGTGCGCGCCGCGGCGGCCTGTTCGATACCCATCATCTCCGCCGTCGGCCACGAAACCGACTGGACGCTGCTCGACCACGCCGCCGACCGCCGCGCGCCGACACCGACCGGCGCCGCCGAGATGGCGGTTCCGGTGCGGATGGAACTGGAGGCCGCCGTCGCGACGCTCGCGGCCCGGCTGCACGCGGGCCAGCGCCGGCTGCTCGACCGTCGAGCCAACGATCTTCGAGGACTGGCACGGGCCCTCCCCGCCGCCGATGCGCTGCTCGCCCTGCCGCGAAGGCGCCACGACGAAGCGTCCGGCCGGCTGGGGCGGGCGCTTCAATCGGGCATTGATCTCCGCCGGAACCGGTTCACCCATCTGCGCGAGCGGCTGTCCCCGGCGGTTCTCGACCGGCAGGTCCGATCGGAACGGCGTCGGCTGGCCGGCACACAGGATCGGCTGCGACCGGCCGTCGAACGGTTGCTGAAGCGCCGTCGCGAAAGCCTCGCGGCCGCGGTTCGGCTGATCGAGGTGCTGTCGCACCACAAGGTTTTGGCGCGCGGCTACGCGGTTGTGCGCGGGACCGACGGTGCGGTGCTGACCAAGGCAGCGGACGTGAAACCGGGTGCGGATCTCGCCATCGAGATGACCGGTGGAACGGTGGGCGCCACGGCGGATGGTGCCGAGGGCGGCGAAGCGGCAGCGCCGCGCTCTGGGGGGCGGACGGCTCAGAAGCGCGAGCCGGTCACACGGCGTCCCAAACGTCCTCCGCAAGACGCATCCGCTCCCGCACGCCAGAACGATCTGTTCGACTGATCACAGCTCGATCAGGTCGAGACCTTCACCGAGCGCATCGCCGGCCGACTCCACCACCGCCCGGTGGTGGGTGAAGAGGATTGGCTGGATGCGCGGTGCCATCTGCGCCAGCGCCGTCAGCCCGGCCTTCGTCCGCCGGTCATCGAAGCTAGCGAAGAGGTCATCGCCGATGAAAGGCGGCAAATCCGCCTTTTCCGCGCGCGTGCCGAGCGCAGCCAGGCGCAGGGCCAGATAGAGCTGGTCTCGCGTCCCCTCCGACAGGGTTCCGGACACGGACATGCGGGCGCCGTCTGGCCGGACGACCAGCAGGATCGGCTGTCCTTCGGCGTCGAGATCCTCGGCAAGACCCGAAAACGCTCCGTCCGTCAGGGTCGCGAAGAGCTCACCCGCCTTGTCGAGCGTCGTGTTCGGCACGCAGCGCGCGTAGCGTTCCATGGCCGCATCCAGGAGAATGGAGGCCGCGCGCAGGCGGCCCCATTCGCGAGCGGCGATTTCCATCCGCTCCTCGGCGGCCCGTCGACGAAAGGCTGCCAGATCGGATCCCTTCTTCTGGCGCAGGGTTTCCAGCTGCTGGCCAAGACGGCCCATTTCCTGAGCCAGGTTCTGCTTGCGATCCTGGGCGGCGGTCTTGGCATCCGTCAGCCGGTGCATTTCGGCGCGGGCGGCCTCCTCATCCATCGTCTCGACGGTGGTCCGCACCTCGTCCTCGGTCAGTTCCTGCGCAATGTCCGCGAACTGCCTCTCCTGGTCGGCGCAGGCTTTCGCCGCTGACCGCCTCTCACGCAGCCTGGCAACGATCGAGGCCGGCTCTGCGCCCTCCGGCAGTTGCTCCAGCAGGCGCTGCGCCTCGCCCTCCGCCGCCTCCGCGCGCCGTTCAATATTGGCCAGATCGGTTGCCGCGTCGGCCAGTTCCGCGTCCATCTCCGCAAGGCGCGCGGCCGTCGAGACCGCCGCCTCGCATCGCTGCCAGAGCTGGGACACGGCAGCCTCGAGGGGCGCGTCGGTGAGATCGGGCGCCAGCCGTTCCAGCATTGCGCCCACCGCTTCGCGATAATTCGTCACGTCCGCTTCGAGGCCTTCGAAACGGGCCAAAAGCCGCGCCGCTTCCTCGCGCATGGTGGTCAGTGTCGCGACGCCTTCCAGCAGGGCCAGCACGGCCTCCGCGCCATGGCCTTCGCGCAGGCCGGCCTTCTTCAGCAGCCGGTCGAGTTCCCGCCTGTCGGCGGCGATCATCTCGCCGGACCGCTCGATCCGGTTCTCCAGATCCGCCAGCGACCGCTCATGCTCTCGGCGAAGCGCATCGGCCGCGGCCCGTTCCTGGTGCTCAGCACGGACCTCGGACAGGCGCCTTCCGACAGCATTCCAGAGTGCGAGCGGGTCCAGTTCGGCGAGGGCGGAAAGACCGATCTGCGCCGACAGTTTACGCAATGGCGCCGACCGCTTCTCCGCCTCATCGAGGACACGGTGGGCCGCCGCCAGTTCCCGCTTCGCCTGCGCCGCATCGTCGACAAGGTCGGAGAGGCGGGCGATCCAGCCCTCGGCCCTCTCCGGAGCGGGCGCGGCGACAGAGAACGGACGGAACAGCCTGCCCCATCCTTCCTGCCAACCGGCGATCGTCTCGTCGAGATCCGCCAGGGCCGCCCGATCCTTCTCGTCCGCCGCCGCAAGATCGTCGAGGTCGGCACGATCGCGGCGCAGTTCGCCGCCCTGCTCGGCCTCGGCGAGAAGTCGATCGGCAATGCGATCGGACCGAGCGATCGCATCTTCAAGCCCTTTCCATTCGATGGAGGCGCCGCTGCGCAGGGCGGCGAGCCGTTCATCGCGGGTGCCGCGCGCTTCTCCAAGCTCGGCAGGATCGGCCAAGGAGCCGGAGCGTTCGGCGCGCGCGATTCGATCGTGTATCGCCTCCATTCGCTCCTGTCGGTCCCTCATTCGCCGCGCCAGATGCTCACGGCTGTCGCGATGCCCTCGCCATTGCGACAGAGCCGCTTCGATCCTACTCTCGGACGGCAGCGCCTGATCCACATGCGTCTCGAGATCATCGACCGGCGGGTCGAACCGCGCCGCCGCCAGAAGGCTGTCCTGCAGAGCCCGTTCCGAGCGGCCCATCTGGGCAACCGCTTCGCCCGCCGCTTCGAAGACAGGCGCGAGGGCAGCGACAGCTCGTTCGAGATCAGCGATCTCCGGCAGGGCGTCGCCCTCATCCCCGGCGACTTCATTCTGAAGACGACGTGCCGCGGCCTCCTTCTCCTTGCCCAGCCGCGCCCCTTCACGTTCCGCCTCCTGAAGGCGCAGGGCGCGGGTGCGCAGGTCGGTCCTTTCGGCCAGGCTGAGATCGATCGTCGGCGAAACCTTCGCCTCGATGCCGAGATCGGCGAGCCGGTGTCGGATCGCTTCCTGCCGCTCCCGCAGCTGCGTCCGGACCTTCGGCACATCGTCGACATCCTTGCGGTACCGACCGAGGTTCTCGGCAAGCGCGCGCACCGCCTCGGCCGCCTCGGCCCGCTCTGGATACGGCGTCAGCGTCTCCCGCCTCGTCTTGAGGCTGCTTTGACGCTCTGCGCTCTGTCGCAACGCCTGTCTTGCCGCCTCGCGTTCCCCCAAAGCCCTTTCGATCCTCTCCGGCAGATCGTCGGCCAGCGCCGAGAGGTCCTCGAATTCCGCCACTCTGCGACGTGCCTGGTCCAGATGGCGCAGGGCCGGCCGCAAGGCCAGCCGCCGTTCGGCAGAGGCCAGCGCCATCTCGGCAGCGGCGAGATTGGCATTGGCCTCTTTCTGCGCGTCGGCGGTGTCGCGGATCGCCTTTTCGGTCTCCCGCCACTCCTGTGCGCTCAGGGCGAGGTCGGTGTCGCGTTCCTCGGCGCGAGCAGCATCACGCTCGTCGGTCGCGATCCAGAAGGCGCGATCCTTGGATTTGCGGCGCGAGAAGATCGCATCGGCCTCGGCCTCGATCGTTTCGCGGAGCTGGCGGACGCTGCCAAGACCCGAGGAGGCGGCCAGAAGACTTCCGCCGAGATCGCCGCCGAGGCCAGCGAGGGTTTCGCCGCCCGCCCGCATCGCTTCCGCCGTCAGCCCCAATTCCCGTTCGAAGCGCGGGCGATCGATCCCGCCGAGGAAAGGCAGCAATAGTTCGTCGTCGAGCGGCTCGTCGTCTTCCGGATCGCGAAGCGTCGCCTTGTTGCCGCGCCGCCGCGCAACCGAAAGCTGCCGTCCATCCTCCATTCGCAGCGCCGCCCCGACGCGGAGCGCCGAGGCGTCATGACGAAAATCCATGGCCTTTCGCGCCGGAAATCCGAACAGCAGGTCGCCGATCGCCTGCAGGGTCGTCGACTTGCCGGCCTCGTTGGGACCATAGACCACGTGCAGCCGCGCACCGGACCGGAACTCCAGCCGGCGGTTGGTGAAAGCGCCATAGGCGATCAGGTCGAGATGGAGAAAATGCAAAGCCGGATCAGCCCTCCCGCCCTGCGCGCTGCATTGCCGTCGCCAGCCCCTCCGACAGGATTTCAGCGAGATCGGCATCGGCGAAATGGTCGGCGCCGCCCGTCATGCGGGCGCCGACCTGGCCCATCGCTTCCGCCAATCTTTCGCGGACGGCCGGATCACCGGCGGCGGCGTCCAGAAGGCTCTGGAGATCGACGGTGTCGTCATTGTCGGCCAGTCGCCGGGATTGCGGCAGGGGGCCGGTCCGCAGCTTGACCTTCTCGATCCGGAGATCCTCGCGGCGGCGGTCGGCGGCGGCCTGCGCCTCGGCGACGCGCTCGGCATCGCCCATCGCCGCCAACCGTCCGTGAAGCGGCCCCTGCCCCGTCAGAACGATGCGAACAGCGTGCAGCGCGCCGTCTGCGGCCTCGACGCAATCGGCCAACCGATCGCTCAGCGCGGCCCACAGTTGGGGCAGTTCGTCGAACCCGTCGATGGAGAGCCCCAGTTCCGCAAACTGACCGACATCGACGAGAAGCCGTTCGGGCGGGGCGGCGACGCGACCGTCATCCACTCTCACCAGCACCGCTCCCTTTGGGCCGATTTCACGGATCGAACGGCCCTGGAGGTTGCCGGGATAGACGATCAGCGGATCGGCCTCGTGGACGATTTCGTAAGTGTGGCTGTGGCCCAGCGCCCAATAGTCGTAGCCGCGCGCCTTCAGGTCTTCAACCGTGCAGGGAGCGTAGCTGCCGTGGCCGGGCCGGCCGTCCAGAGACGTGTGCAGCAGGCCGATATTGAACCAGCCGGCCCGAGGCCCAGGATAGCGGCTGGCGAGGTTCTCCGAACAGGACCGGTCGGTGAAGCCCTGGCCGTGGATGACGGTGCGCACGGTTTCCATCTCAAGGCTTTGCGGCCGCGCCGTCGCAAGTTCGGTGGTGTTGTCCGGCAGCGTGATGCGACCGCGCACGACACTGGCCGCATCATGATTGCCGCGCAGCATCACCACGGGAATGCCGGCCCGATCGAGGCGCGCCATCTGCGCGGCGAAATGCAGCCCCGCCGCGGCATCGCGCCATTCGCCGTCGTAAATATCGCCGGCAATCAACAGGAAGGCGGCGCCCGATTCCAGTGTCCGGTCGACCAGCCGCTCCAACGCCCGGCGCGTCGCGGCGGCGAAATGAAGGGCGGCATCCTCATCGCGCATCGCCAGCCCCAGGAACTGGGTCCCAAGGTGAAGATCGGCGGCGTGGACGAAGGAGAAGCTGGACAAGGCGGTTGCAATCCATGCGATTCGGAAGGGACGAATCTGCCACGGGAGGCACCGGGGACGAAAGGTCCGCTGCCGCCGATACACATCAATGGGCAGGGTGTAGTGGTATTCGGTGCTTCAGCCGGACCTGGTGTGGAATGGTACGGTCGGGTGGAGTTGAACCACCGACCTCAGGAGCCACAATCCTGCGCTCTAACCAACTGAGCTACGACCGCACATCCATTGCCGGGGACGTCGATTGCGCCCGGCGAAGGCTCCATACAGCCGGGCGCTTTGGCTTTCAAGGGGTTTTGAAGGCGAGGCGTCTTCGCCGAGCGCGTCCGCCCAACGCAAAACCGCCGCATCGGTCGATGCGGCGGCTTCGTCGACGCAAGGCCGCGAAGGCCTCGTCAAGCAGTATTCAGTGGGTCATGCCGTCGAAGGCCTTGGTGAAAGCCTGCCGCGCCGGCTTGGCGACGTCTTCCATCGCACCGGTGGTGACGGCCTGCATCTGCTTGGCCTGTTCGATGTTCATCTCGGCCTGCTTGCGCAGGAACGCGGTCTGCACCTCGACGAACTCGCTCAGGGAGCTGACGCCCATCAACCTTTCGACATGGTCGAAAGCCGATTCGGACTGTCTGCGGGCGTTCTCGATGCTCTTCTTCGACACGTTCTGCACCGCGCCACGGACCGTCTCCAGGGACTCTTCCATAGCCTTCTGGTTTTCCTCGGCCTGCGATTTGAACCGGGCATAAGCCTCCTGGCTCTGGGCGATGCCCTTCTCGGCGAAGTTGCGGAACTGCTCGGTCATGGCTTCCGGATGGAAGTTCGCCATCGCGGCGTTGGCCTGATCGATCGTCGCCCTCGTCGCATCGCTGGTCTGTTCGGCCGCTTCGGCAGTCGCATCGGCTGCGGTGTTGGCAGCGGCATCCTGCGCTTCGTTGATCTTGTTCGTTGTGCGAGCCATTTAATATATCCTTTCGTTCCAAAGGCTTACCCTTTATACCGCAACGGCAGGGAAACCTCTTCGTTTCGTTCTCAACACGAATATAGGTGCTCTATTTGTGCGTTGCAACATGAATTTTGCGTTGCAGCATAGACACCATTAACCGTGGCTTGGCATCGCTCAGCCTATGCGGTTTACGTAACGCCTTCGCATCGACTATTTAATGAAGTGTAAACGGAGCTCCGCGCGCCGCAACAGGACACTTCATGCGCCTCTACCCCTACATCGACATCGCCGTTCTGCCAGAGCTGCGCGAAAGTTTCGGGCGCGGCGAGGCGCTGGCCGTCATCAGCGCCGATGCGACGGAGGTCGTCTGGGTCAACGGACCCGGTGCGGCGTTCTTCGGCGCCGGCTCGGTCGAGGATCTGATCGGCGAGGCACTGCCGCTCGGCGCGCAGGCGCGCCGCCAGATATGCGCCGCGGCAGGTGGCCGGACGCCGCGCCCGCTGCTTCTGCGCATGGATCGTGGCATCGGTCAGCGACAGGTTCCGGTGAAGGCGGGCCGGCTGGTGCTGCCGGACGGCGAGGGCGCGATTCTTCTGATCGGGCCGGAAGCGGGCGAAGCGCAGGCGGTGACCGGTTTTTCCGACGAGAAGGCGGTTGCCGCCCTTCTCGACGGTTCGGGCCGGAGGCTCGCCGCCGATGACCGCCTGGCGGCGATCGATCCGTCTCCCGAAGACCTACTGATGATGCGCAACCGGCTGGAGAAGGAGGGCGCGGCGTCCGTCAAGCAGCGCATCCACACCGCGCAGGGGCTCGTACCCGCCGCCCTCGGGGATCTCGGCGGCGATCCGCAACGCTTCATCCTCTTCATGTTCCTTGAACCGGCCGTCGATGAGCCGCCCGTGGCGGCCGGGAAGGCGGCGAGCGAGGACGAGTCGGAGACGCGGCCGCTCCGGTTCTCCTGGGAGACCGACGAGGACGACCGGTTCACAAATATTTCGGAGGCCTTCAAGGCAATCGTCGGCACCACGGCGGCGATCGAGGGACGATACTTCGCCGACGTTGTGGGGCGGCTGGCGCTCGATCCGGAGGGGCGGCTCGTAGCGCTCGTCAAGCGACAGGAAACGTGGTCGGGCCGTTCGGTCAACTGGCCGATCGCCGGCACGGAGACCATGGTCCCGGTCGATCTCGCCGCCCTGCCGCTCTACGATCGCTATCGCCGCTTCGTCGGCTATCGCGGCTACGGCGTCGCCCACTGCACCGACATCGCACCCGATGAGCAAGCGCGAGGCCTCGTATTCGCCGATGGATGGCCGCACAGCCAGGCCGATGATCGCGAAGACAGTGCGGTTCCTCACGCTGCCTCCGAAGAGAAAGCCGTGGCGGATTTCCTGATGGAGCCTCCGGCGCTGACGCCTTCGCCGCTGCGGCGCCGGTCCGACCGGTCGGACGAGCGGGAGCGGCGGCGCAAGAGGCTGACCGATGCGGAAACGCTGGCATTTCGCAGCATCGGCGAGCGCCTGCTGGAAGAGAATGGCGGCGGAGACATCGGAGACGACGAGCGCGAGGCGCTGAAGGAGGTCGAGCGCGCAGCGACGGCAGTGTCCGATGAGGCGGAGGCGGAGGCGGAGCGTGCCGCGCCTACTGTTTACGACAGCTCCTCCGACGAGCCGGCCGTCGAGACCGAGGCCGAACTCGTCGATGCCGAAGCCGACCCAGCGCCCGCCGAGGCCCCGGTGGAGAATGACGACGAAGCCGCCCGTCTGGCGATCGAGAGCATCGGCTGGCGACGGACAAGAGCGCTTGCGCCGGCCGTCGCCGCGCGCCTGCGTGAGGATCAGGTCGCGGCGCGGAATGAAGATGCCGGCAACCAGGTCCCGGGCGGGACTGGCGACGAGCCGCAACCAGCCGAGGTCGGCGAGGAGGAAGCAGCCGACAGACCTGCCGCCACCACCGAGGATGGCGAGCCGGAGTCGTTCGCCGGACCGGCACCGGCGATGACCCAGGCGCAAGCCGCCGCCGCCGAGGCAAATCCGGCAGAGACAGACCGAGCCGGACCGGAGCCAGCGGAGGCGGAGGACGAGAACGATAGTGGGGCCGATATCGACGCGATGGGCCTGCCTGATTCGGCCGAAGGCGACGATGCCGACCTTGCACTTACTGAAACGCGGCGCAGCACGCAGCTGACCCCCTCGGTGCTGGCGCGTCTTCCCGTCGCCGCGCTGGTCTACGACCATGGGCGGATCGCCTACGCCTCCCGCTCGCTGCTGGACATGACCGGCCATCGCGACGTCGCCTCGCTGGAAGCGGCGGGCGGTTTCGCCAGCCTCTTCGGCGAGCAGGATGCCGGCGCCGGCGCAAACCGCCGGCCGACGGCCGATGCGGGTCGTGCATGCCGATGGCCACGTCATCGGCGTCGACGCCCAGATGCAGGCCGTCGGCTGGAATGGCGGCAGCGCTCTGCTGTTCGCCTTCACGCCGCTGCCGGTGGTCGAGCGGCGTGATGCCGCAGTGGACGAAACGGCCGGCCATATCGCCGCGGCCGCATCGGAAGAGCCCGAGCCGGCATCTGAAGAGACTGTTTCGCAAGTCTCGAGCGAAGACGCCGAGCGGCTTGCCGAGGAGGCGGCCGAGCCGCTGCGTCGCCACATCGAGGAACTGACGGCGATCCTCGATACCGCCACCGACGGGGTGGTGCTGCTGACGCCGGAAGGGGTGATCCGCTCGATGAACCGGTCGGGCGAAGCGCTGTTCGGCGATGATTCCGAAACGCTCGCCGGGCAGCCCTTCCGCCAGCTCTTCGCCTATGAGAGCCGGCTGACGATCGACAGCTACCTGGCATCGCTGCGCGAGAGCGAACGGGCCAGCGTCCTCAATGACGGGCGCGAGGTGATCGGCAAGGAAAAGAGCGGCGGCTTCATCCCGCTCTTCATCACCCTTGGCAAACTGCCGGCCAGTAGCGGCTACTGCGTCGTCCTGCGCGACATCACGCCCTGGAAGAGGGTGGAGAACGAACTGCGCCAGGCGCGCCGGGCCGCGGAAGACGCCTCGGCGCAGAAGACCGAGTTCCTGGCGCGGGTCAGCCACGAAGTGCGGACGCCGCTCAATGCGATCATCGGCTTCTCCGAACTGATGATCTCGGAGCGGTTCGGGCCGGTCGGCAATCCGCGCTACCGCGACTATCTGCGCGACATCCAGAAATCGGGCAACCACGTGCTGGATCTCGTCAACGACCTGCTCGACATCTCCAAGATCGAGGGTGGCCATCAGGAGATGGAATACGAGGCCGTCGGCCTCAACGAACTGGTGGCGGAGGCGGTGGCGATGCTGCAGCCGCAGGCCAATGCCGAGCGGGTGATCGTCCGCACCTCCCTGCATTCGGGCCTGCCTGACATCGTCGCGGATCCACGCTCGATCAAGCAGGTGGCGATCAACCTGCTGACCAATGCCGTGAAATTCACCGCCGCGGGCGGCCAGGTCATCGCCTCCACAAGCCGCAACCGCGACGGATCGATCGCGCTGCGCGTTCGCGACAGCGGCATCGGCATGAGCCAGGACGACATCTCCCAGGCGCTCAAGCCATTCAAGCAGATCAGCACGCTGCACCGCAGCCGCCGCGACGGCACCGGGCTCGGCCTGCCGCTGACCAAGGCCCTCGTCGAGGCCAACAAGGCGCGCTTTTCCATCGAGAGCGAACCGAATGTGGGAACGCTCGTCGAAGTCACCTTCCCGCCCGGCCGCGTCCTCAGCTGACAGCAGCCGACCCAAGACTGGAATCGTTCCAGCCAACGGTCCGAATCCTTGACCTGCAGCGTCGACTTTCCGAGAAGTCGCTTACGCGCCGCGGCATCCCCGCCGAACGGCAGATCGGTTTCCGGAGGCCACGGCCTCTCAGCAAGGAGTGAGGCATGACATACTTCTCGAAGAGGCTCGCGGGCATTGCGCTGGCGCTGGCAACGGCGGTCTACGGGCGCTCTCTCCGCCGAGGCCGCCGAGACCGTCAACATCTACAGCTACCGGCAGCCGGACCTGATCAAGCCGGTGCTCGACGCCTTCACCGAGGAAACCGGCATCGAAACGCAGCTTCTCTTCATCAACAAGGGACTGGAGGAGCGCGTGAAGGCCGAAGGCCCCAATTCGCCGGTCGACCTCATCCTGTCGACGGACATCTCGCGGCTGGTCAACGCCAAGGAGATGGGCATCACGCAGCCTGTCCAGAGCGAGAGCTGCAGAGCGCCATCCCGCCCCAGTACCGCGATGAAGAGGGCCACTGGTACGGACTCACCCGGCGTGGCCGGGTCATCTACGCCAGCAAGGATCGCGTGGCGGCGGACGAAATGGATTATGCCGATCTCGCCGATCCGCAATGGGGGGCGGGTCTGCATCCGCGACGGCCAGCATTCGTACAATCTGGGCCTGTTCGGCAGCCTGATCGAGCGCTGGGGCGCCGAGGAGACCGAGAAATGGATGACCGGTCTGCGCGACAATCTGGCGCGGCGGCCCGAACGGCGACGACCGGGCGCAGGCGCAGGGCATCTTTCCGGCGAATGCGACCTCGCGCTCGGCAACACCTACTATGTCGGCCTGATGAAGACGAACGAGAAGGAGCCGGAGCAGAAGGACTGGGCGGCCGCCACCAAGATCATCTTTCCGACGATGGGCGATATGGCACCCACGTGAACATCTCCGGCGTGGCGCTTGCCAAACACGCACCGCATCCGGAGGCCGCGAAGAAGCTGATGTCGTTCCTGACGTCGGACGAAGCGCAGCATATCTATGCCGGCCAGGTCTTCGAATATCCGGTAAAGGAAGGCGTCGCCGTGTCCGACGTCGTCGCCGGCTTCGGCGAGTTGCACGCCGACGACCTGCCGCTTTCCAAAGTCGCCGCCAACCGCAAGGCGGCCTCGGAAATGGTGGACCGCGTCGGTCTCAACCAAGGCCCGACCAACTGAGCGGGGCCCGACCAGCCACAGGCGCGAAATCACCGGCGACCGCGCCATCGCCGGTGTCGTCGCCGACGCCGCCTGAACGCTGATGGAAGCGTTTCTTTCAGAATGGTGGCTGCGGGTCGGGCCGCGACGTCGGCTCGTCTCGCGGCCGCGCGGAAAGGCTGCGCTGGCCGCTGTCGGCCTGATCGCCCTTCTCGCGCTGCTGCCGATCGGAACCGTTCTGCTCATCGCGCTCGGCGGCGCCACTGACGGTTCGCAATGGCAGCACCTGGCGCAGAACGTCCTGCCGGACGCGCTCATGACGACGGCCCTGCTGCTTTTGCTGGTCGCGCATGGGTACGGCGGTCGTCGGCGTCGGAACAGCGTGGCTGATCGCCACCTTCGACTTCCCCGGCCGGCGCGCCTTCGCCTGGATGCTGGTCCTGCCGATTGCGGTGCCGCCCTATCTGGCCGCTTACGCCTTCGTCGAGTTCCTCACCTATACCGGGCCGGTGCAGGGGGCTTTGCGCGCCATCTTCGGCTGGCAGAGCGCCCGCGACTACTGGTTTCCCGACGTCCGATCGGTCGGCGGGGCGGCGCTGGTCATGACGGCGGTGCTCTATCCCTATCTCTATCTGGCCGCGCGCGTCGTCTTCCTGATGCAGGGCCGCAACATGGCCGACGTCGCCCGGACGCTCGGCGCAGGTACGGCCAAGGTCCTCGGCCGGGTCCTTCTACCAGCGGCACGACCGGCCATCGTCGCGGGACTGGCGCTGGTGATGATGGAGACGCTCAACGATATTGGCGCGGTCGAGTATCTCGGCGTCCGAACACTCACCTTCGCGATCTACGACACGTGGCTGTCGCGCGGCAGTCTGTCGGGGGCGGCGCAGTTGGCCGTGGTGATGATGATGATCGTCTTCGCGCTCATCCTCGCCGAAAACTGGGCACGGCGGCGGCAAACCTTCCATGCGGGCCGCGCAACGCAGATCATGGCGCAGCCGTCCCGCCAGCGTCTTGCCTCCGCACCGGCACTCGCTGCAGGCCTGGCGTGTGCGCTGCCGATCGTGCTCGGCTTCGGCATTCCGGTCACCGTGCTTGGACGCTACGCACTGAACAGGACCGAGCAGTTCGCTAGCCCGGACATGCGCGACGCGATCATCCATTCGATCGGTCTCGGCGCGGGCGTCGCGGCGGTGACCGTGGTGCTCGCCTTCGCCATGCTCGCGGCGAGCCGGCTGGAGAAATCACGTCTGCTGGCGTCGTTTTCACGCTTGGCCACGCTCGGATACGCCATGCCCGGCACGATCCTGGGCATCGGCCTTTTGTTCGCCCTGACCTCCTTCGACAATGGGATCGATAGGTTGATGCGTGCGCAGTTCGACCTGTCGACGGGTTTGCTGCTGTCCGGAACGGCGGTCGCCGTCGGCTATGCCTGCACGGCGCGCTTCCTGGCCCTTGCCGACGCCAATCTGCGGGCCGGCATGCAGAAGCTGCCGCCCCACATCGATCACGCTGCGCGCTCGCTCGGGGCCGGTGCGAGGCGGTCCCTGCTGACGATCCTGCTGCCGCTTCTCAAACCGGCGCTTGGCACCGCCGCGGTCCTGGTCTTCGTCGATACGGTCAAGGAGTTGTCCGCGACGATCCTGCTTCGGCCCTTCGGATTCAATACGCTGGCGACGCATGTCTACGAGAACGCTTCACGCGGGGCGGTGGAGGACGGCGCCGCGGCCGCGCTCCTGATCCTGCTGGTCGCGACAGTTCCGGTGCTGCTGCTGTCGCGCGCCCTTGGCCGTGACCGGCCGGTCTGAGAACAAAAAAAGCCCCGGCTGGTGGGCCGGGGCAAGATCTGTGAACCGAACGTCAGAGAGCCTGAAATCTCTCCTGTGAGGGACGAATAAGCGCTCCTCAGAACGCCCCCATAATCGTTATGGACCTCTTAACGGAACCTTGCCGCCGACGTGCAAACTTTACGATTCGCTAGGATCCATGAGGCCAAGGTAAATTACCGGGTAACGATTTCTTTACCATGGCGGCCTTGTCAGCCATGAAGAAGGTCGAAAAGGCCCGGTCGATTCAAGTCAAAGTTCGTTCATGAAATCGCGACTCCGCACGCTCGCCATCCTCAGCACGCTGATCGTCATCGCTGTCGCGATCATCGTGCCGACACTCTCCTACGTCGCTTCGCAGGTCCTGCTCCGCGACAGGATCGAAAGCTCACTGTCCCGATGGACGGGTCAGCCGGTCCGTCTCGGCGACGATCTCACCATCCGGTACTTTCCCGGATTGTCGGCGGATGTGAACGATCTGCGCATCGGCGTCGCTCGCCCCGGCGAGGCGCCGCCGCTGGAGGTCAGCCAGGCCAGCATCCAGCTTTCGCTGATCGATGCGCTGTTCGGCGAAGCGCGCCTGTCGTCGGTCGTTCTCGTGCGGCCTCTGCTCCGTGTCCGTTCGGCCGACATGGACGGCGACGGCCCAGCCATTCTGGACGATATTCTCCGGAGATGGATCGGCACCGGGAGCGAGCCATCCCCCCGCGGCCCCGCCTATCTGGAGCTGCGCGACGGGCGCGTGGTCACCTTTGATGACAACGCTCCACCACTCGTCGCGAACATCGAAGGCCGGCTGACCGGCCTCGACGCCGATGCGCCGCTTCATTTCGAGGGCGGCGCCATATGGCGGAACACGCCGGTCAGCGGCAGCCTGGAGATCGGCCAGATCCGCAACCTGGCGCAGAGGATACCGACCAGCGTCAGCGCCGGTTTGCGATCCAATCTCGCCGAGGTCTCCTTTCAGGGAACGTTCGACCCGGCTCACCGCAACTGGCTGCGTGCGCTGACCGGCGAATTTGCCGTCGACTTCGAACGCAATTGCGCCGCGCCGGGCAGTTGCTGTCCATTCAGCCTGCCCGAAGCCCTGCCCGACGACATCTCGATGAAGGGAGACCATTGCCCAGGCCGCCGATCGCGTGACACTGAGCCTGACGGACATTGCCATTGGCGACCAGAGCGGTACCGGCAACGTCGCCATCATTGCGCCCAGCGATGAGCAGCCGACACTCATTTCGGCGACGCTCGGCTTCCGGTCACTCGACCTACAGTCCTTCATCGAGCGGTTCGACGCCGGGAACAGTGTCCGGACAGAGCGCCTACGCCCGCCATCGGGCGTCGCGCAAGGCGACGCCTCCGACGGTCCGATGCAGATCGACCTGCGGCTCTCCGCCGAAAAGGCGAGTTACGGGAATGTCGGACTGTCGGATCTTGCAATCAGCGGGCGCTTCGGTGGTCAGGACAGCGCGCTCGACATCAACAATGCGCAACTTCTCGGCGGGACGCTCCAGGGCAGCTGGCGCCGGCGGGTCGGCGAAGACGGCCGGCAGAGCCGGCTCGACCTCCATCTGACGGACGTATCCGGCACGGGATTGTCGGAAGCGCTCGGTATCCCGGGCGTCCTTCCCGGCGGCACGGCGGACATCGACATCGAACTCGCCGGCCCGACCTCGCTTCGCCGGCTGCTGTTTGCCGGCGAAGGCCGGTTCGACGCGCGTTTCGGGGCGGGCAAGCTGACACGGCTAGACCTCGGTCCCATCCTCGAGGAAGAGCTGGGCGACGGCTTCTTCAGCCTGTCGCGCCTCGCCGGCAATGCACTCGAATATGACGACGCGACATTTTCCGGCACGATGCGCGGCGGGGTCGCCAGTCTCGACGAAGCAACGATCAATGCCGGTCGCTACAGGATCGAGCTCAACGGCCGCGTCCCCTATATCAGCAACAGTCTGGCGCTTTCCGGCCGGCTCATCGCCGTGCCGGTATCGGGACTGACCGGTGAGGTTTCCGCAGACGCCGAGGCGCGGGTCCTGACGCGGTTCTTCATCGGCGGCTCCTTCTCCGATCCCTTCATCACCGCTTCGCGCGGTCGCTGACCGTCAAATTTCAGCGGAAATCGAAGGCGGAAATGCCGGTGACCATCTCGTCAAGGCCGAGCGGGCGGGTGACCGGAGGCTCCGCCCGGGCGAGGCAAGCCTGCCGTTCGCAGAGGCGGCACGCCGGGCCAATCGGCGTCGCCGGCACAAGACGCTTCCCTTGTGCCGCGGCCCTCGACGCCGGGCAGGCCATCGCCATAGACGATCTCGTCCTTGTGAGCGAGATCACAGCCGAGCAGGATCGCCGTGCGCCGGGGCCTCTCCGAAAATGCGCCCTGCGGTCCTTCAAGCGTGCGGCTGATCGTCAGGAAGGCCGCGCCATCGGGCATCTCGACGGCCTCGACGAAGAGCTGGCCGGGCTGGGTAAAGGCGGCGTGGATCGCCAGTTTCGGGCAATGGCCACCGAAGCGCTGCTGGGGAAAGCCCGTCGCACCGGCGCGGCGAAACCGGTTGCCGGCATTGTCGATCTCCAGCATGAAGAAGGGGACGCCCTCCGCTCCCTCCCGCCGCAGCGTCGTCAGCCGGTTTGCCGCCTGTTCGAAGCTGACGGAGAACCGGCTGCGAAGCACGTCAATGTCGTAGCGGCGCCCGGCGGCGCCGCCGTCGCGAAACGCTCATAGGGCATCATCAGCGCATGCGCGGCATAGCGCGCCAGTTCGAATCGGGCGATCCGCCGCGCCTCCTCGCCGGTCAGCGCAAACGCCTCGATCTGATCGGCGATGGGTTTGGCGAAGGCGATCATCGCCGCCTCCATCGCGATCTCGCGCAACTGGTCGAAAGGCGACAGGCGTTCGGAAATGAAAAGGCGCTGGCTGTGCCGGTCGAAACGGCGTCGCCAGAGCGGCATCGTCGCGACCGGCAGGACCCGAACCGACAAGCCCTGCTCGGCCCGGAACCAGTCCTTCAAGGCCGGAAGCAGGCTGTCGCCCGGCGACAGGCGCGCGTAGAAATCTTCCGCCGCCTCCTCGATGGCCGGCAAATGGTTCGGCCGCGCCTCCAGCAACTCGCGAACCTCGTCGATCGGCATCCGCTTGCCGGCAACGGCCGTCACCCGCCCTTCACGGGCGAGGATGGAGGAGAGGTCCGACAGGCGCTCGCCCTGTTCGACATAGGCGCGGTGCAGCTTGACGATCGAAGCCGCCACGTTCGGGGCCGCCTCGGCGACCTCCAGCAGTTCCGTCTCACTCGGCACGTCATCGGACAGAAGCGGATCGGAGAAGACCTGCCGTATCTCGCCGACCGTGACGTCGGATTCGCCCTGCAACTGGTCGGGATCGATCCGGAACACCGAAGCGAGCTTCAGAATGATCTGCACGGTCAGCGGTCGCTGGTTGCGCTCGATCAGGTTGAGATAGGAGGGCGAAATTCCGAGACGCTCCGCCATCGCCGTCTGCGTCAGCTTCTCCGCATGACGGATGCGACGGATGCGCGGTCCGGCGAATATCTTGCGGTCGGCCATGGTCTACTGTCCCGTCGAAGAAGGCGAAGAGGGAGTAAAAGTCTTTACAAATTTACGATTGCCATCGCCGCCGCACAAGACAGCTTGACCCCTTTTTTGAGTAGGGGTTCGCCATAGTATCGAAAGATGCCGACCGGCCCCTTTCGAAATGCATCGTTGCCTTTACAATCGATGACAGTCCGGCACATTTCGCCGACGGTGCGCTTGCCAAGGCAGGGAGCCAGAGGATAATCGGACCGGAGACAATGGATCGTATGGAGAGCCGACGATGAAACCACCCGTCAAGGAACGCGCCGAGGAGCAATCCTCCGCCATGGATAGCGACCAGCAGGCAGCTATCCGGATGGTCGCCAACGACCTTCACCGCCTGAACCAGAGCGTGATGAAGGCAGTCGAGGCCGGCGTTTCGGTGGAACTCGTCCGCTCGGCCCGCCATCATGGTGGCGACGGCAATTGGGGCGATCTGCTGGTCCCGGTGATCATCGCGCAGAAGGCGAGCTAGCGCTCGTCACTGCGGCCTTGGGCGCGTCCGATGGCCGGACGCGCCGCTGCTCGGCTGGGGTTCAGCCTGGCGCGTCGGCGTTCTCGATGTTGATGCGGCGCCAGATCGCTTCAGCGAAGGAATAGGCGGCAAAGCAGATCAGGCCGACGCCGATCGCGCCGATCAGCCAGCGGCCGGCCGGGAGGCCGGCGATATAGCTCAACGCATCGCCAAGGCCGACATCGCCGCCGCCGCTGCTGCTCACGGCGCGCCAGCCGAACAGATAGGCGATGACGAGAAAGACAATGCCGCGGGCGGTCAGGCCGGTGCGCGAAACCGGGTCCACGATGCTCCTCGCCGCCGGGCCGGGCCTCATATATTTGAGGTAGCCGCGCTTGTAGGCCTTGACGAAATGGGCAACCGCCACGCCCAGAAAAATCGCCGCGAGGATCGTGGAGGCCAGCGTCGATCCGATGAAGTTCGACATGGACTGAGCGATCCCGCCGCTGTCGCTGTCGCTGCTGGCCCCGCCGCGCCAGAGCGAGAAGGTGTAGAGCGTCAACGCCGCGTAGGTGAAGCACGAGCCGAGCAGCCCGGCCCGGATCGCCGCCCCCTTGAAATCCATCCCGTGCTGATCGGGGTCGAAGACGGCCTGGATGAAGCGCCAGACGGAATAGGCGACCAGCCCGACGATCAGAACGATGGCGACGATCGAGCCGAAGCCGCTGCCGAGCAGTTTCTGAAGAGCGCCCTTGGTGTTCAATATCTGGCCGTCACCGATCGCGAAATAGGCGGCGAAAATACCGATTACGAGGAAGACCAGCCCCCTGGCGGCGTAGCCCGTGCGCGCGAATGGTCGGAAAACGCGTTGCATGTCGCTGCGATCCATCGGCCGTTCTCCCTTCCGTTCCAGTCTCCTTACTTGAAGCTGTAACATTGCCGAAGGTTCCACCGACAAAGGAACAGACGGATCAGCGAAGGACTGGATCGACCATGAGACAACTTGCCGGGCTGATCCTGTTGCTCATCGCCGTGGCCCCTGCGTGGAGCCAGGACAAGCCGCTCACGGTCGTCGAACTGTTCACGAGCCAGGGCTGCAATTCGTGTCCGCCCGCCGACGCCTATCTGGAGGATCTCGTCCAGCGGGACGATGTCCTCGCCCTCGGCTTCCACGTCGATTACTGGGATCGCCTCGGCTGGCGTGACACGCTCGGCGATCCGTCCTTCACCGCACGGCAGTATGGTTATGCCGGGACACTCCAGCGAAGCGGCGTCTATACGCCTCAGGCGGTGGTGGACGGTCGTAGCCAGGCCATCGGTTCCGACCGAGGTACGGTCGAAGCGCTGCTCGCCGAAGGCGGGCGGGCGGAGAGACCGAGCCTTGAGCTTCGGCCCG
Source organism: uncultured Alphaproteobacteria bacterium (assembly GCA_963773525.1). Lineage (GTDB taxonomy): Bacteria > Pseudomonadota > Alphaproteobacteria > Rhizobiales > Rhizobiaceae > Notoacmeibacter. Next base: position 383,334 of record CAVZBM010000005.1, read on the forward strand.
GTGGCGACGGCACGGTGCAGGTGGTCGTCGACGCCGCGGATCAGGACGATCCGTCGCTCCGGCTCACGATCATCCGGTACAGCCGGGAGACGTTCGTTCCCATCGAACGCGGCGAGAACGCCGGCGAGGCGATCACCTATGTTAATGCTGTCCGTTCGGTGGCGGCGCGGCCGCTGCCGACGCAGGGCGAGACGCTCTTGCTCGACGGTCCCGATGCCGGAGGTGGTCTGGCGGTCCTGCTTCAGGCCTACAGTCCCAAGGGCGCACCGGGACCCATTGTCGCCGCGGAGCGGTTCGAGGGCGCCGGAGGAGGCTAGCGCTTTTCTTGTGCGTCGGTCGGCTTGGCGACCTGGCCAGTGTCCCGCCAGCGCTGGAGCATGGTCATGCCGGCCCAGCAGAGGCACGCCCAGAACGTTCCGATCGCCCAGCCCGCCAGCACGTCGGTTGGCCAATGGACGCCGAGATAGACGCGCGTCACGCCGATCAACAGAGCATAGATGATCGCCATGACGAGGATGTAGGCGCGGCCCCGCCGATCATCGGTCAGCCGCATCATCATCACCGCCAAGGTCAGGACCACGCAGGTCGTGATGGTGGCATGGCCGGAGGGGAAGCTCTTGGTATGGATGATATCGAGCTGTGTGACGAGGTCGGGCCGCGGCCGGCTGTAGATGAGTTTGAGGGTGGTCGAGATCAACATTCCCCCGAGAATGCCGATCGAGGCGAAGATCGCGGCACCCCAGCGTCGCTCGATGAGCAGAAACCCCAGAACGGTCAAGACCAGCAAGGTCACGACGGGAATGCCGCCGAGCGCCGTAAATTCGATCGCCGATTCCCGCACCCACTCCGGACCGATCGTCTGCTGTGGGTCCCCGGGCGCCCGCAAGGCCAGAAGGATTGCCTGATCGAGCCGCTCCGTCTCGCCCTCTCCCATTTCGTGGGCAATCCTGAGAAAAGCGAAGAGAGCGCCTGATGCGATGGCGCCGACAATGACAGGCGCGAGCCCGATGCGGCCCTCCCGCAGCTCGCTCAACAGGTTGTAGACCGGCTTGCTGATCCGATTCCGCACTCAGTCCTCCCGTCGCATTCTTGGCAACCACTTCTCTCCGCGGACATTCGAATCTATATCGGTCGCAGCGAAGAAACAGTGGCAGGATGCGATGACCACCCATGAGCGACCCCCGAAGACGGAGGGCGCCACGCAGTACAGCGATGATCAGTCCGCCGCCATGATCGAGCATTTGCGGGGGGTCCCCGGCTGGCCGGAGGCGGCGGTCTGGCTCCGAGCGCGCAGCATCGAGGACATCGAATGCATCACGCCCGACCTTGCCGGCGTGCCGCGCGGCAAGATGATGCCGACCAGCAAGTTCACCTCGAATACCGCGCTGTCGCTACCCTCTTCGATCTTCCGGCAAACCATTTCGGGCGAGTATCCGGAGGAGATCGGCGAATTCCGCTACGATCCGAACGATGGCGACCTCAAACTGCTGCCCGATCTCTCGACCCTTTGCGTGGTGCCGTGGGAGAGCGATCCGACGGCGCAGGTTATCTGCGACATCGTCGACATCAATCGTGAGCCGGTTCGCTACACGCCGCGCAACGTCCTGCGCCGCGTCGTCGAGGAATATGCCAGGGACGGTTACCAGCCCGTCGTCGCGCCGGAGATCGAGTTCTATCTCGTCGCGCAGAATGTCGATCCGGACTATCCGCTCGAGCCGCCGAAGGGCCGCTCGGGCCGCTCGATTCTCGGCGGCCAGGGCTATTCGATCTCCGGCATCAACGAATTCGACGATCTGGTCGACGACATCTACCATTTCTCGGAGGCGCAGGGCCTCGAGATCGACACGCTGATCCACGAGAGCGGACCGGCGCAGCTCGAGATCAATCTGCGCCATGGCGATCCGCTCGAACTGGCCGATCAGGTCTTCCTGTTCAAGCGCACGATTCGCGAAGCGGCGATGAAGCATGGCATCTACGCGACCTTCATGGCCAAACCGATGGAAGGCCTGCCCGGCAGCGCCATGCACATCCACCAGAGCGTCATCGACATCGAGACCGGCCGCAATATCTTCACCGGTCCGGACGGAACGGCGACGCCGCTGTTCTTCCACTATATCGGCGGCATGCAGCGCTACGTGCCGCGTGCGCTCCTGACCATGGCGCCCTACGTCAACTCCTATCGCCGGCTCGCGCCGGACATGGCGTGTCCGCTCAACAACAAATGGGGTTACGACAACCGCACCACGGCGTTCCGTGTGCCCAGTTCGGAGCCGCAGGCACGGCGGGTCGAAAACAGATTGCCGTCCTCCGACGCCAATCCCTATCTGGCGCTCGCCGCCTCGCTGGCGGCTGGGCTCCTCGGAATCCGCAGCCGGATCGAGCCCGACCAGCCGACACAGGAGAGCGTCAACGAGGGGGCGATCGACTTGCCCCGCAGCCTCCTGGACGCCGTTTCGCTGTTCGAGAGCGAGGCCGATTTCCACCCGATCCTCGGCCGTGAATTCATCACCAATTACTGCGGTGTCAAACGCGGCGAGTTCGAGACTTTCATGCAGGTCATCAGCCCCTGGGAGCGAGAGTTCCTGCTGCTGAACGTCTGATCCGCAGAGCCGGCACAGGCCGGGACTTGCCGTCCGCCATGCGGGTGAGATACCAGCGGGCATGACCTATCGCAGCCCGATCTCCCCTGGCCTCTCATGGTACGAGGCCAGCCTTGCCGAGCGTCCCTCCTATTCGTCCATGGACGGCGACGTCCGCGCCGACATCGCGATCGTCGGCGGCGGCTATACGGGGCTGTCGGCGGCGCTCCGGCTCGCCGACCAGGGAACGGATGTCGTGCTGGTCGATGCGCACCGCTTCGGCGACGGCGCATCGGGCCGCAACGGCGGACAGATCGGCACCGGCCAGCGCGCCTGGCCAACGGAAATGGAGAGCGAGCTTGGACTGGAGCGGTCTCGTGCGCTGTTTCGCATCGCCGAGGACGCAAAGGCCGAACTGTTCGCCATGGCGACCGATCACGAGATCGACATCGACTGTCGGCGGGGGCAGATCAGCGCCGTGCACAAGAAGCGCTGGGTCAAAGGCTATCGTGCTCACGCCAGGGCCATGGCCGAGCGCTACGACTATCCGCATATCAGCTTTCTGGACCACGAGGAGACCGTGGCGGCGGTCGGCTCGGAGCGTTACCACGCCGCGATCCGCGACGCAGGAACAGGGCATATTCATCCGCTCAAGCTGGTCGTTGGCCTCGCCCGTGCCGCCGCCCGGGCCGGGGCGCGACTCTTCGAGGACAGCCCGGCCCTCGACATCACGCCCGAAAATGGCGGGGTTACGATATCCACCGAGCACGGCGCGATTCGGGCGGATCGATGCCTGATCGCGACCAATGCCCATGGCGATGCATTCGACGCCGAGCCGGTCACGCCGCGCCACATCATGCCGATCCGCTCCTTCGTCGGCGCGACTGCGCCGCTTCCGGACGACACGCCGATCCTGCCCGGTGGCGAAGCCGTGGACGATAGCCGCTTCATGGTCCGCTACTTTCGGAAGACGCCCGACAACCGGCTGATGTTCGGCGGTCGGGAAGCCTACACCGCAAAGACCCCGACCGACGTCGCCGGTCATATCCGGCGGCAGATCGCCGAGATCTTTCCGGCCCTCTCCGATTCCGACATCGACTACACCTGGGGCGGCTCGGTCGGGATCACGCTGCCGCGGCTGCCTTTCGTGCGGCAGATCATGCCGAACGTCACCTCGATCGGCGGCTTTTCCGGCCATGGCGTGATGATGGCGACGCATACAGGGCGGCTCTGGGCGGATGCCGTTACCGGCCACCGGGAAGATCTGCGACTGCTCCAGGACCTCGACATTCCCGCCTTTCCCGGCGGCGCCGCCCTGCGCAAGCCGCTGCTGTTCCTGGCGCTCACCTGGTACGCCATGCTGGACCGCCTCTGAAGTCGCGTCGCTGGTCCGACCGGGCGGCGCGCCCTCTATAGGATCCTGTTACGAACGGTGTTGTCGCGCGGCAGCTTCGCTTCAACGCCATTGCCGAACTAAATCGATTTATATAGGTTCCCGCCGTCTATTGGAGAACGCCCCTTTCATGAGCAGCACCATCATTCCCGTCGCCTCCTGCGATTTCGTCATCTTCGGCGCGACCGGCGATCTGGCCGAGCGGAAACTGCTTCCCGCGCTCTACCATCGGCAGTGCGCCGGTCAATTCACCGAGCCGACGCGGATCATCGGCGCTTCACGCTCGGAGTTCACCGACGAGGAGTTTCGCGAGCATGCACGAAAGGCGCTGATCGAATTCGTCGACGATGGCGAAAAGGACAATGGCCAGATCGACGCCTTCCTGGAGCGGCATCTCCTACGTTTCCGTCGATGCGAAGAGCGAGGAGGGCTGGGATCGGCTTCGCGAGAAGCTCGGCGACAGCGACGCGGTGCGCGCCTTCTACCTGGCCGTCGGACCTTCGCTGTTCGGCCCGATCGCGGAGCACATCCGTGACCACGGCCTCATGAACGACGATGCGCGAATCGTCGTGGAGAAGCCGCTTGGTCGAGATCTGGCCTCGGCGGTCGAACTCAACCGCACTTTGTCCTCCGTGTTCCGCGAGGACCAGATCTTCCGCATCGACCATTATCTCGGCAAGGAGACGGTGCAGAACCTGATGGTGCTGCGATTCGGAAACGCCCTCTTCGAGCCGTTGTGGAACAGCGCCCATATCGACCACGTTCAGATCACCGTGGCCGAGAGCGTCGGGCTGGAAAGCCGCGCCGATTATTACGACAAGTCCGGAGCGATGCGCGACATGGTGCAGAACCATATGCTGCAGCTGCTCTGCCTGGTGGCGATGGAGCCGCCCTACTCGCTCGACGCCGATGCGGTCCGTGACGAAAAGCTGAAAGTCCTGCGGGCGCTCGATCCGCTGACCGGTGATGCCGTCCATCGCCGGACCGTGCGCGGCCAGTACCGCGCCGGCGCCTCGCTGGGCGGGGCGGTGAAGGGCTATCTGGAAGAGTTGGAGAGTGGCGAGAGCGACACCGAGACGTTCGTCGCCCTGAAAGCCGAGATCGGCAATTGGCGCTGGGCCGGCGTTCCGTTTTACCTGCGGACCGGCAAGCGCCTGGCCGTGCGCGCCTCGGAGATCGTGGTGCAGTTCAAGCCGATCCCGCACTCGATCTTCGACGAGAGCGCCGGCGACGTGGTCGCCAACCAGCTCGTGATCCGCCTGCAGCCGGACGAGGCGGTCAAGCAGTGGATGATGGTCAAGGATCCCGGCCCCGGCGGGATGCGGCTGCGCCACGTGCCGCTCGACATGTATTTCGCCGACGCCTTCAACGTCCGCAATCCGGACGCCTATGAGCGGCTGCTCACCGACGTCGTTCGCGGCAACCAGACGCTGTTCATGCGCGGCGACGAGGTCGAGGCGGCGTGGCGCTGGATCGACCCCATCCTGAACGAATGGAGCGAAAAGCCGCGAGAGGTCGCGGGCTATACGGCCGGATCATGGGGTCCGGCAGCGTCGATCGGGCTGATCGAACGCGACGGACGGAGCTGGCATGAGTCGTTCTGAGAACCGCGATCCGCAGAAACTTCTGGCGACCGCGCCCGGCCGGGCCAAGTGGCAGGAGCTTGCGAGCAGCGGGCGCCTCGCCCAAAGGCTCGCCCGCACGGTGGCCGAGCAGTTGGCCGACGCCATCAAGGAACGCGGCATCGGCACGCTCGCCGTCTCTGGCGGGCGTACGCCGGAACGGTTCTTCACCGCCCTGTCGGAGCAGGAGATCGCGTGGGACAAGGTGATCGTGACGTTGGTGGACGAACGCTTCGTCGACACCTCCTCGCCCCGTTCCAACGCCGCGCTCGTCGTTCAGCGGCTGCTTCAGAAGAACGCCGCCGATGCCGGCTTCGAACCGCTGTACGAGCCTGTCGCGACGGCGCAGGAGGCGGCAGAGGTGGCGACAGCGCGGCTGGCGGGACTGCCGCTGCCCCTTGATGTCGTTCATCTCGGCATGGGAACGGACGGGCACACCGCATCGTTTTTTGCTGGAGGCGACCGGCTCGAAGAGGCGATGGACCCGCGCGGCGAGCCGCGCATCATCGCCATTGAAGCGCCAGGAGCCGGCGAGCCGCGTCTGTCCTGGACCATGCCCGCCATCGCTCGGGCGCGCGCGATACATCTGCAGATCGAAGGCGTCGAAAAGAAGAGCGTGCTGTTCGACGCATTGTCGGACAACACTTCACCGGATCCGATCCGGGCCGTCTTCGACAATAGCGAACGGCCGATCACCATCTGGTACGCGCCAGCCGAAGGATAGACCCATGCCCACCGCAGACATCACACAAATCACCCAGCGTCTTGTCGAGCGCAGCAAGCCGACCCGCGAGGCCTATCTGCAGCGGCTCGACGCCGCTGTGTCGCAGGGCGTGAACCGTTCGACGCTGTCCTGCTCCAACCTCGCCCACGGCTTCGCAGCCTGTTCGGTGGGGGAGAAGAACGATCTGGCCGGAGACGTCGTCCCCAATCTCGGCATCATCACCGCCTATAACGACATGCTGTCGGCCCATCAGCCCTTCGAGCGCTTCCCGGACATCATCCGCGAGGCGGCACGGGACGTCGGCGGCGTCGCCCAGGTGGCTGGCGGCGTCCCCGCCATGTGCGACGGGGTGACGCAGGGCCAGCCCGGGATGGAGCTGTCGCTGTTCTCGCGCGACGTGATCGCGTTGGCCGCCGCGGTCGGGCTGTCGCACAACATGTTCGACGCCGCCGTCTATCTCGGTGTCTGCGACAAGATCGTGCCCGGACTCTTCATTGCCGCCCTCACCTTCGGCCATTTGCCCAGCATCTTCGTGCCGGCGGGGCCGATGCCCTCCGGCCTGCCGAACGACGAGAAGTCCCGGATCCGCCAGCTCTACGCGGAAGGCAAGGTGGGGCGCGACAAGCTGCTGGAGGCGGAAAGCAAGAGCTATCACAGCCCCGGCACCTGCACATTCTACGGTACTGCCAACTCGAACCAGATGATGATGGAGATGATGGGCCTGCACATGCCGGGCGCGTCCTTCATCAATCCCAACACGCCGCTGCGTGACGCGCTGACACGGGAGGCGGTGAGCCGCGCCTTCCAGATCACGCGGGCCGGCAACGCGTTCACCCCGGTCGGGCGGATGATCGACGAGCGGTCGATCGTCAATGCAGCGGTCGGCCTCAACGCGACGGGCGGCTCGACCAACCATACGATTCACCTCATCGCGATGGCGGCGGCGGCAGGCATCGTCCTCACCTGGCAGGACATCTCGGACATTTCGGACCATGTGCCGCTGCTGGCGCGGGTCTATCCCAACGGTCTGGCGGACGTGAACCATTTCCATGCCGCCGGGGGCATGGGTTTCCTGATAAAGGAGCTGGCGAAGGCCGGCCTGATCCATGACGATATCCGCACGGTCTTTGGCGAGGGCATGGACGCCTACAGCATTGAGGTGAAACTCGGTGCGGACGGCATGGTGGTCCGCGAGCCGGCGCCCGAAATCAGTCACCAGCCGAAAATCCTGACGACCGCCGACAAGCCTTTCCAGCCAACCGGCGGCCTTGAGATGCTGACCGGCAATATCGGCGAATCGATCATCAAGATCTCGGCGGTGAAGCCGGAGAACCGGGTCATCGAGGCGCCCGCCATCGTCTTCGATGACCAGGCCGGGTTGCAGGACGCCTTCCGCGCCGGAGAGCTGGACAAGGATTTCGTCGCGGTGGTCCGTTTCCAGGGGCCGCAGGCTAATGGAATGCCGGAACTGCATAAGCTGACGCCGCCGCTCGGCGTGCTGCAGGATCGCGGCTATCGGGTGGCGCTCGTCACGGATGGCCGGATGAGCGGTGCGTCGGGCAAGGTGCCGGCGGCGATCCACGTCACCCCGGAGGCGCTGGACGGCGGACCGATCAGCAAGATCCGCAATGGCGACATGATCCGCCTCGATGGCGAAAAGGGGACGCTGGAGGTTCTGGTCGACGGGGTGGAGTTCGCAGCGCGGGAGAGCGCGCGGGTGGACATGGCTCCCAATCAGTATGGTCTCGGCCGGGAGCTGTTCACCGTCTTCCGCCGAGCCGTCGGCCCCGCCGATCAGGGCGCCACCGTCTTTAACGGCTGAGGCGGAAGACGGGGACGCTTGTCGGCCCGACGCTCTCGTCGGGCCTCGCTACAAGCGTCTTGCCGCACCGAAGGCAGGATTGATTCGCGCTTAGCCCTGGCGCGCCGCCAGCCCATCCAGAACCTCGCGCAGGGACCGGACCGTCTCGCGCATCTCGTCCAGTTCCCGGCGATCGTCGTCACGCTGGCGGCGTTCCTCGTCGTGCTGGCGGCGCTCCATTTCCATCTGAGCTGACTGATAGGGCGACGGGCCGGCCTGCCAGTCCGGCATCGGAGCCGGATAGTGCGGGGCCGGCGGAGCCTCGTAGGGGTAGGGCGCCGCGGCGTAGGAGGGACGCGGGTTACCATAGCCCGCCGGGGGCATGGGAGGCTGGTACTGGGGCGCGGGGCCATAATTCCCATAAAACGCCTGCGGCTGGGCGTAGAAGGGCGCGACCGGCTGATGATGAGCCTGCCAGTGCTGGGGCTGGGGCTGGTGGTGAGCCTGCCAGTGCTGCGGCTGCGGCTGCGGCGGGCGATGCCCATAGCCGGATGAGTGAGCCGGTGGCACCCGATAGGCGTCTGCGGGCTCGTCGGCAAAGCGCTGCGGCGTCTGCTGCTGAAGGTCGTCGTGCTGCGATGGATGGTCGTGTGCGTCGAATTTGAACATGGTGTCCTCGTCCTGTTTCTCTTCGGAAGCGCCTTCGGCGTCCTCGTCAGCGTTGGTTTCCGCAATGGTCTCGCTTCTGTTCGACGTGGCGACGACCGCGCCCGGATCGTCGCGCCGCAACTTCATGTCCCACCAGATGCCTCGTACGGCCCCGACCAGAACGCCGGCGACGAAGCCGAGGATCGTGAAGAGGACCACGATCATCGTGCGTGAGGGCCCTTCCGGTTCGAGAGGCGGCTGGGCCTTGCCGATCACCGAAATATTGCTGGTGTCGATGTCCTTCTGCTCGCCGGCATCGCGGGCGCGAAGGAGATAGGTTTCATAAACGTTGCGCTTGGCGCCGGCCTCGCGTTCGAGCTGTCGAAGCGTGACGAGCTCGCCCGAAATGTCGCCCTGGCGCACTTTCATCTGCGCCAGACGATCGGCGAGTTGCTGCGCCTGCTGTTGCGCCCGGCGCAATTCGGCTTCGGCGGAGGCGGCGATCCTACGGAGCTCGGCCGCCATCTGTTCGCGGGCGCTCCGCAACTGAGACTCGATGGCGATGCGCTGTGGATGACGCGGACCGAGACGGGAGCCGAGGCTTTCAGCCTGCTGGCGAAGCTGGGCGTATTGTGCCCGCAATTCGCCGATGACAGGCGAGTTGATCGCTTCCGGCAAACCACCGCCGAGGACGGCGTCCGTGCTGGCCTCGCGGATGGACCTGGCCTTGGCCTCCAACTCGATCACCTGCGCCCTGGCGCTGGCAAGCTGGTCGTTCAGACGCAGCATATCCTCGTCGGTGATCAGCCGACCCTGCGATTCGACGAGATCGTTCTCCGCCCGGAAGGCCTCGACCGCCCGCTCGGCCTGGTTCAGTTCCTCTCGGAGACTGTCGAGCCGACCGGAGAACTCATTCTCGGCACGGCCGGCAGTGGCCGCCGACAGGCGGCGCGATTCGTCGATAAAGGCCTCGACCACCGCGTTGGCGATCCTGGCAGAGAGGTTCGGATCGCGGGTTTCGGCCGCAACGGTGATGACAAAGGTCCGATCGGCCCGGACGATGCGCAGAGATTCCGCAAGTTTGCCGGCCGCCGCCGCGACGCTACCGCTTTCCCCCTGTCGGCACGCAGCGGGTTGAGCGACTTCAACAAATCGGCCACCGCGAAGATACCTTGGGGCCGGGCGATGAATCGCGGATCATTGGAAAGATCCAACTCGCGCACGACCTCGCTCATCACCTGCGGCGCATACATCAACCGCACCTGATTCTCGATCAGTGCAAGCGTGGCGTCGGAAGGCAGGCCCTGCGCCGTCAAGTCGCGGTCGGACACCTTGATGTCGCGCGGATCGACGAGAACCTCGGCAATGGCGACGTATGTCTTCGGTATGGAGAGGGCGATGACGATCCCGAGGACGGCGCCGATGAGGGTCATCGCGACGATGATGGTCTTGGCGTTGCAGACGCCGTTCCAGACCACCAGCGGATCGATCGCCGGCCGCCAGGCCTCGCTTTCGTAGCGCCGCGCCGCGACGGGCGTGCGGCTCGCCGGACGCCGGGACGATCGGCTGGCCGGTTCCGCCCGCTCCGCATCGACGGGATTGGCCGGAGGAATTCCGTCGCTTCGGCCGACGTCCTTGTCACCATTCGCGGTCTCGCCGTCGCGCAGCCAGCGGCGGATGGCAGCGGTGACGGTCGTGGTATCTGCATCGGTCGGCGTATCGGTCGCCGCGGTCCGCGCCTCGTGCGGCGTCCGCTCGTGTCCGTGGGCCGGCCGGGAGACCGGCTTCTGCTCGGACGACGGTGCGGCAGACCACCGCTCCGGCCCCGGCCCGGCCGGGCGGCCGCCCATCATGGAAAGGACGCTGTTGCCGCGCTCGGCGCGCCGGCGCGACCTGGCCTTGGCAAAGGTATCCCGAACATCGCTCTCGTACGGAGCGCCCGACCCATCGTCCGGCGTCGCCTCGCGCGACAGAAACGCGCCTCTTGCCATCTGCTTCTGTCCGCTTGCCATGATGCGCCCTGTTCTACCGGTCGGCTGTGAAGCCGAAGCCGCAATTCTTTTCGAACCCTAAACAGCTATGGCAAATAAAAGGTAAATGGCCGGAGGGTCGCCACTGCGCGACGACCTGGTGTGCGAACCGGACATTAAGGCCTTTGCGGCATGGTTGCCGTGATGACAGACAGTCGGATGCAGAGCGGGCCCGCCCGGTTCGCCGATCGCCGTTTCAGCCGCCTTGCCGCCCGGCTTCCGGAGGGAATGCTGGCGCTTGCCGGCGGTTACCTGGCGGCGACCGGCGGATCGCTCGGTCGGCTGGTGTTCTCGCTCGCCTATTTCGTACTGCTTGCCAATACGCTGTCACTCCCGGAATTCGGTATCTTCGCCACGGCCAGCGCAGCCGGCGTCATGCTGTCGCGGATCGTCGGCTTCGGCATGTCGTCGCCGCTCTATCGCGCTGCGACGGTCCGGCCGCGGCTCATTGGCCTCTATGCGAGCGGCTTCCTGTTCGCCGGCGCGCTGTCGCTGCCGGTGCTCGCCCTCGCAGGCTGGCTGACATGGACGCTAATCTTCTCGCGCGACGTCGCTCTCGGCCCGTTCGCGCTGATCATCGGCACCGAGGCGCTGCTCTGGCGCAGCACAGAGATCGTCATCATCGTCAATAACGGCCTTGGCCGTTTCGGCCGCGGCGCCACGCTGACCATCCTCGGAACGGCGCTTCGAGCGCTCGCCGCCCTCGCGCTGACGCTGGTCGCCCAGCCCGACCTGGAAAGCTGGTCCCTGCTCTATCTGGTCGCGAACGGCGTCGCTCTGGCCGTCGCCCTCCTTTTCTACTGGCCGCGCCAGCGGCTGCGCTGGCATTCCGGCGCCTGGCGGCGGCGAATGTCCGATGCCCTTTCCGTCTGTGGCGCGGAAGTCCTGTTCTACCTGCAGTCGGAACTGGACAAGCTGCTCGTGCTCTATCTCGGGGGGCCGCAACTCGCCGGCCTCTATGCCGTCGTGATGCGGCTCGTCGACTTGACCGCGCTCCCCGTCCGAAGCTTCACGATGATGCTGATCCAGAAGCTGATGGGCAGCGGCCAGGCCATCGCCTCGCGAATCCGCAAGATCGCCTTCGAGAGCCTGGTGGCCGCCGTGTCGACCGCCGGCATCGCCGCTCTGGCGCTCATCCTCTGGCTGTCGCCGACACTGCTCGGGGACAATGTGGCCGAGGCGGCGCCACTCGTGCTGCTCGTTCTCGCTGTCCCCGCAGCCCGCAACCTCGTCGAATATCACGCCGAACTGCTTTATGGACGGGGCCAGAGTGGTCGCCGCATGGGCAACCTCGCCATTCTCGGCATCGCCAAGGCCGCCTTTCTGGCAAACGTGCTGCTGCGCATCAGCGAGGCGACGACGATCATGCTCAGCCTGAACCTGGTCTTCTTCCTGCTCTACGGCATTTCGCTGGTCCTGACCTATCGGGCGCTGGGCCGCACGAGCCGCGCCTTCTAGATGTGAGCATTCCCCGGCGAACGGCGTTCAGCCGAGCACCCGGCGAAGATCGCCGATGTCGGAGTTGGTGAAGCTCTGCAGCGCGATCGCCACCTGGCTTTCGCTCATCGCCTCGAGGAATTCGCGGATCCCAACCTCGCTGAGGCTCGGGCCGTTCCAATAAGTGTGGCACCATTCGGTCTTGTCGTGAAAATGGTGGGCGGCATCGTCGACCTCGTCGCAATAGCGGCCGTAGATCATGCATTCGGAGTAGTTGCGCTGGCGCGCCAGCGCCTCGACCCACTCCCGTTCGGTGATCGTCTCGATCCGCTCGATCATGGTCCGGACGGAGGCCGTTCGCCAGGCGATCAGGGTTGCGACGTAATCATGAACCGAGCCCCCCGGATCGAGGCCGAGCAGATGGCCCGCATTGCGGCTCCAGACATGCTGCTCGGACCGCGGACGCCGCATCAGCTCGAACCGGCGTCGGAACAGTCGGACCGCGCCCTCGCCGTTTATCACTCGCGTCGCATCGAACGGGCGCACGAAGGCGACATCACTGTCGACAAACAGCAGCGCCTGCTCGGACACGTGACGCGCGATGGCGATCTTCCGCAGTTGCTGGACGTGCCAGCCACGAAGCGGCCAGCCCCGGGCGGAGATCCAGAGGCGGCGGCCCTCCAGGCTGATCGGATCGGGCACATCATGCAGCCATGAAGGCAAAATGTCGCGCTCGTCGATGATTTCGCGGTTCGGTCCTTCGAACTCGCGAAAGGCTGCCACGTCGTGATGAGACACCAGAACGAGATGGCGCGAGTGGCCCGTCACACGCCGGTCGAGCGTCTCGCAGAGAAGGCGGAAGCGTCCGATATCGCCGGCATAGCTGGCGGTCGCGATCGCAATGGACGGGCCGGCGCCGATGTCGGGTGAGATCATCGCGTTCAGGCCTTCTTCCGGTCTTTCCAGACGCGGTAGAGAAAAAGCGGATTACCAAGCACGTACCGGCCGAAAAGGCGGCGCGGCTCCAGCGCCAGCCGCCACAACCATTCGCTGCGCAGGCGGCGAACGAGCCAGGGCGCACGCGGCGTCGCGCCGGAAAGAAAGTCGAAAAGGGCGCCCACGCCGAAAGCCAGCGTGCAGGCGCGCTGGTCGAGATGGCCGGCGATCCATTTTTCCTGAGCCGGCACGCCCGTCGCGACCATCAGGATGTCCGGTCTGTCCTGCCACAGCCGCGCAATCAGCGATCCGTCGGTCAGCGCGGTCGAATAGCCGTCGGCGTAGGCGGTAAAGCGGTGTCTCGGATAGCAGTCCGCCAGCGTCGCACATGCGCGAGCCAGATTGGCCTTGTGCGCGCCGATCAGCCCGACGTGGAGCGGCGTCTGCAACCGCTCCAGAAGAATTGGGATGAAGTCCGTGCCATTGAGATTGGCCGGAAACGAGCGGCCGTGCTTCATCCAGGCGGCGATGTCGATTCCGATCCCGTCAGGCAGGACGAGGAACCTGCGAAGCAGTTCGGCGAAAGCGGGATCATCCGCTGCGACATTGGCGACGTGACTGTTGAGAAACGCCACGGCGGTGAAGTCGCGGGCGTCGAGGCGGCGTTGCATCTCCGCGATCGCATCGTCGGTGGAAAGCGCCGCGACCGAATGACCAAGGAGACGGAAACTGGGCGGCGGCGTCAAATCCTTCTTGCGCGTTAGAATCCAGCATCAGGCGACCTCCATACCGGCGGCCGGGGAGACGAGTGCGGCAAGCGCGCGATCCATCGCGGCACCGAGCGCCTTTTCCTGTGCGGCCCGAAAATGGGAGCCATCGACGCGCTGCCCCTGCCGCGCCTGACGAACAAGCGCCGAAGCGAAGCCAGCGGCATCGTCGGCGACGACAACGTTTTCCGGCAGATGCGCAATGCCTCGAAGCGAACTCGTCGTCGCCACCGCCGGCATTCCCAATTGAAACGTCTCCAGCGTCTTCAACTGGACGCCGGTGCCGGCACGGCTGGCGAGCGGCACGACCCTGCCCCCCAGCAGGAAGGCGGTTGCATCCGGGACCCGGCCAACGAAGCGAACGGACGGCCTCGGCGGCTGAATCCCGTGCGGCATGGTTCCGGCGACCTGGATCGTGAAGTCATCCGGCAGATGCGGGACGACGTCATGGAGAAACCATTGCAGACCGATCCGATTGGGCGTCCAGCTCCAGGACCCTATCAGGGCGGCATCGACATGTGGCTCGACACTCAAAGCATCGGCAACCGCCGGCGTCACAAGCGGCAGGACCGTCGCCTCGTCCGGCGTCAGGCCGAGTTCATCACGATCTTCCGCCGTCAGCGTGACGACATGGCGCGCCAGCCGGCACAGCTGATCCTCCAGCCTCTTCAGGAGCGCCGCCTCACGCCTGTAGAGAAGAGCTCTCAAAGCTGCCGCCGGCTGCCGCGGCGTTCTGTTCGGCGGATCGGTGCTCGACGTTGTGGGCGACGAAGAGAGCCGGCCTATCGCGAAACAGCTCAGGATAGGCGCCCACCATCTGAACGGAATTCCAGACATAGGCGTCGATCGGCGGCAGGGAGCGCAATCTGGCTTCCACGGTCTGCGGATCGACAATCCTGAACTTGGCACTGGCGAAGGTGCTGCCGGTCCTCACGGCCTTGCCAAGCCACGCCAGCCTCTTCGCCAGAGGAGCGCTTGCGGTGCGGGCGTCGAGTTCCCCGAGCACGATGGTATCATCACTCTGCTCCGCACAGCCGGGCCAGCCATAGCCAAGGACCGTCAGCCGGTCGACCCGATCGCGAAGCGCGCCAGAGAAGGGCGGCGTTGGCAATATCGAAGCCGCTTTCCAACACGCCGTGCGGCACCAGCGATGTAACGAGAACCAGATGCATGAAAGCTGCCATACCCGCTACATGCGGACAAAAAGGTCGACCTGGTCCATGCAATGCACCATCCGGATGAAAGTGCCGTTAACATGCGCTCCGGACGAAGGACGCAAATCCTTTCTTAACCTTGGCTTGCTTTACTGCGGTGTATTTCTTCTGTCACGGCGGAGGGATTGCAGGAACCATGGGCAGGGTGCCAGCCGGATGGACGACCAGAAAGCCGATCGCGTCTCGACCGTCCTCACCCGCACGCCTGGCCTCGACGCCGACGCAGTGGAGGTCGTCGTCACGCTGCCGACCTACAAACGCCCCGAGCATCTGATCCGGACCCTTCAGAGCCTCGCCTCCCAGCAGACGAGCCGCCGCTTCGCCGTCATCGTGATGGAGAACGAGAACGAGGAGCGAGCCGGCGCGGCCGCCGCCGCACCGATCTTCGAGAGTGCCGAATTGAGAGGCCTCGTCATTGCCGCGCATCGGCGCGGCAACTGCGCCGCCTACAATGCCGGCTGGCAAATGGCGCTGGACACCTTTCCGAACTTCCGCCACCTCCTCGTGATCGACGACGACGAGACCGCACATCCGCGCTGGCTAGCGCGGATGTGCGGAACCGCCGAGACGCTGGACGCCGACATTGTCGGCGGACCACAGACGCCGGTCTTCGAGAGCCCCGATCAGGATATTTGGCGACGCCATCCGGTTTTCCGGGCTCCTTACCGGGACACCGGGCCGGTGCCGACGCTCTACTCGTCGGGCAACCTCCTCATTCAGCGTCCCGTCCTGGAACGCTTCGGGCCGGAGTTCCTGGACCTGCGCTTCAACTTCATGGGCGGCGGCGATTCTGATTTCCTGGTGCGGGCGCGCAGGGCCGGCTACGATCTCGGCTGGTGCGCAGAGGCGCCGGTCTTCGAAAGCATTCCCAGCCGACGCCTCGAGAGCGACTGGATTACTGCTCGCTCGCTGCGCAATGGCGTCATTTCCGCCCTGGTTGACCGGCAAAGCCGCAAGGGACAGGCTTTCGCGCGCGGCAAGGTGCTGATGAAGAGCCTGGCCCTGCTGGCCGCCTCGCCCGTGCGTGGCTTACAGGCCGGGCTCGCCGCCCGATCGCTCGCGGTGGGGCTTTATCCGGTTCTCGTTGGCGCAGGCCGGGTCCTCGGCGAATTCGGATATATGAATGATCAGTACCGCCAGGCCGAGAAGAACTGACGGCCCGATCATATCGGCGATTTTCACCGGAGCGTGGCGGGATGGCACGGTCGCAACCGCGCTTGCCTGCTTCATGCTGGCGGTGGCGCTGATCGGATTTCATCCGTTCGCGTCGGAGTTCAATCCGGACCAGCTGACGGACGGCGACCGGGTCAACCAGATCGGTTGGGGCGGGATGCTGCTGCTATGCAGCGTCGCCGGCCTGATCATGGCCGACGCCCGCCGGCTCTACGCCCTTCTGTCGCCATGGTGGATCTTGCTGATCGGCCTCATCCTGCTGAGCGTCCTGCGAACGCCCGATCCTTTCGACGCCTTCCGCGGAACGATGTTCACCTTCATCGGCATGACCACCGTCGTGGTGGTGCTCGCGCTGCCGCGTACGCAAATGCAGATGGCGAGCGTCTTCGCTTTCGCGGCGCTCAGCCTCCTGCTGCTGAGTTATGTCACCGTCTTCGCCTTTCCCGCCTCCGGCGTCCATCAGGCGGGTGGCTTCGAGAGCGAACATGCGGGCCTCTGGCGAGGCGTCTATCCTCACAAGAACGTGGCGGGGCCCGTCGCGGCCTGCTCGTGTTTCGTCGGTCTCTATCTGATGAGGCTGCGGCGGATCGCCATCGGCGCCGCCATTTTCCTGCTGGCCGCGATCTTCGTCTACAATACCGGCTCGAAGACCACGCTGGCGCTGATCGGCCTGACGGCGACGATCGTCCTGACGATGTCCTGGGCCGGCATGCGAGCGCTGCTGCCCCTCGTCTTCTTCGCCGGCCTCGCCGCACTCGCCGTCGCCACCCTCGGCATCGTCTATATCGATCCGCTGAGGGAATGGGTGAATACGAACTGGCCGCACTTCACCTATACCGGCCGCACCCAGCTCTGGGACTTCGCCGGCCGCAAGGTGTTGGAAAAGCCCTGGACCGGCTACGGCTACGGCAATTTCTGGGGAACGTCGCTGGTGCGCGACGCCGAGCCCCATTTCGACGAATTGTGGGACTTTCGGAAGATCGGCGATTCGCACAATGGCTATCTGGACCTGATGGTAACCGGCGGCATCCCGGCGCTCGTGCTGGGAACACTTGCGTTCTGGTTCGCACCGATGGCCGATTTCCTGCGGACGCCGCGGCTGAGGCAGAACATTTTATTTGCCGATCTGCTGGTGATGATCGTCGTCTTCACGACATTCAACGCCTTCCTGGAGACCTTCTTCTTCAACAGGACCGATCCCGTCTGGATGTACCTGCTGATCGGCTGCTTCGGCCTACGTATTCCCGCCCGCTTCTCGCTTCACGAGGACGGCCCTCCCCGCTGATCGCCCTCTTGCGCCCGTTCCGGCGCTTTGCGAAAAGCGCTCTCCAACGGTGAAAGAGAGGGCGAACATGCATGTCCTGATGGTCGGTTGCGGCAATATGGGCTTCGCCCTGCTGAAGGCGTGGCTCCATTCGGGCGCCCTCGCTCCCGCTGACGCTGCCGTGGTCGAACCCGGGGAGACCAGCCGGGGTCGGGTTGTGGCGCTCAACGTCAAGGCGTTCGCCGAGGCGCCCTCGCCCGACGAATTCGCCGCCGACCTTATCGTGCTGGCGGTCAAGCCGCAGGTGATGGCCGACATCGCGCCGGCCTACCGTCCATTCACCGAGAAGGGCGCGGCGGTCATGACCATCGCCGCAGGTCTCTCGATCGGCTTCTATGAAGGCGTGTTCGGCAAGGACGTGCCGATCATTCGCCTGATGCCGAACACGCCAGCCTCGATCGGTGAGGGTATGTTGGCCTACATCGCCAATGATGCGACGCCGGCCGAAACGATTGCCGAGATCAACAGGCTCCTGAAATCGAACGGTGCCGTGGTCGGGCTCGAGAGCGAGGACCAGATGGATGCGGTGACGGCCGTCTCCGGAAGCGGACCGGCCTATCTCTTCCACTTCATCGAGGCGCTTTCGGCAGCCGGTGAGGCGCTCGGCCTGCCGAGCGAGACCGCCGCGCTGCTCGCACGGCAGACCGTGCTCGGTGCTGCGAAGCTGGCCGGCGACGGCGAGACCGATCCCGCCACGCTTCGCCAGCAGGTGACCAGCCCGAACGGCACGACCGCCGCCGGCCTCGCCGTCATGATGCAGGACGACCGCCTCATCGAGATGATGAGGGAGGTGACGGAGGCGGCCCGGCGACGCTCGGTCGAGCTGTCTAGGTAACCACTCCTTTCCCGATGAGGACACGCGGCCGGGCCTGGACTGGCCGGCCGCGTGAGGTCCGCCCCCTCGGGGCCGGCCGGATCTCCACCTATTGGAAGACGGCGCTTGCCTTGTCGAGACTGTCGGAGCCTTCCAACTCGATGCCCTGTAGATCAAGCGCCGCAATGATCCGCTCGATGGTCCGGGTCTGCGAAATGAGACCGTCGATCGCGGCCTGCACACGCGCATTGCCTTCCTCGTTGCCTTCGCCGATCTGCTGATCGTAAGCCTCGCCGCCCTCGGCGGCCTCGGCGACGGCGCGCATGGCGGCGATCGTCTCATTCAGCCTCGTGCGCATCTCCTCGTCCAGCGCGGGATCGTTCGCCTTCACAAGATCGGAGAGCGAAGGCCCGGCGGTCGTTTCGCCGTCGGAGGCCTCATAGGAGCCGAGATAGACGTTGCGGATGCCGAGCACGTCGTAGAGGTGCGAATTGTGGGTGTTGTCGGAGAAGCAGTCATGCTCTTCCTCAGGATCGTGCAACAGCAGGCCGAGCTTCATGCGCTCGCCCGCCAGTTCGCCGTAGGAGAGCGAGCCGAGCCGGTCAGCATGGCGCGGAGCGCATCCTCCGGTGATCCTTCGGTCAGCGCCGTGCGTGCATCGCCATCCTGTTTCCAGTGAGCGACCATCTCCTCCAGATCGGAAACCAGAAGCTCCGATGCCGCCTTCAGATAGTCGCCGCGGCGGTCGCAATGGCCGCCCGTGCAGGCCTCGCCCCTGGCGTAGTCGGTCGCGGGGCGTTTGCCGGCGCCGGCTTCGGTGCCGTTCAGATCCTGCCCCCAGAGCAGAAACTCGATGGCATGGTAGCCGGTGGCGACATTCGCCTCGACGCCACCCGCTTCCTGCAGTTCGTCCTGAAGCAGCGCCGGCGTGATCTCGGCGGCGTCGATCGTCTCGCCATTCGAGCGAAAGGCTCGGATTGGCGATGACGTTGGCGGTGTAGAGGGTATTGGCGTCGCTCTCGCGCGCCATAGGACGCGTCGACATAGTCGATCAGGCCCTCATCGAGCGGCCAGGCGTTCACCCGCCCTTCCCAGTCATCGACGATCGGATTGCCGAACCGATAGGCTTCCGTCTGCTGATAGGGCTTGCGGGCGGCGAGCCAGGCCTCCCTCGCGGCCTGCAGCGACTCTTCCGTCGGGTTTGCTATCAGCGCATCGATTCTGGCATCGAGTTGCCGGGCCAGATCGAGCGCATCGGAATATTCCGCCCGGGCGATATCCGCGTAGTTCGAGATGATCGCCGAGCGGTCGACACTCTGGTCGGCAAAGGCCGGTGCGGCCGTGCTGGCGAGAAGTCCGGCCAGCAGCGCAGCGTGGATCGAATGACGGTGGTTCATGACAGGCCTTTTGTCTGTTGCGTGGATCAGTGAAGTGTTCGGACCGGCGCAGATTCTGCGGCACGGACAGGGTCGTCGGTATCGGCGAGGGACGCAGTGAATTCGGCGGTCACCGGCAGCAGCGTGCGGCCGACCATCCTCAGGCGCAGGGCGTAGTCCGCGGCGGAGAGGCCAAGCTCGGCGCAGCGCAAGGGGCACGACAGCGCCTCGGCTGCAATCCGCCCGGTCTCGTCGTCACCATGCTGTGCGCTGGCTACCAGGGCGAGGATCAGGCCTTCGTCGCGGCACAGATGATGCATGTTGCGGTTGAAGAAGCGAAGCGGGCACCGGGCGCAGCGGCCGAGCGTGCCGATCAGTTCCAACAGACCGTCGAAGGCGATCCTGCCATCGGTGAGGCCGAGTTCGTCGCGATAGAGCGCCCAAGCGATCCGCCAGGCCCCCACGCCGCCCGAGGCGCATCCGGAGAGACTGCCGCGATAGCCCTCCACAACGAGCCGCTCCGCCGGACGGGCAAGATAGCTCTGAGCGGGGCAGGCACGGCCCGGCCGATATTCGTCGAAAGGCGGCATGGATAGTCCCCGTCAGAGAGCGACACTGCGCCAATCCCTAGAATCGCCTTTGAGTGGAGTTCAAAGAGTCTAGTTTACAATCCTTCCAGTCTGGCCGCTCAGAGCGCCAGGATATGATTGTCGAATGCGATGCGCGGGTGGGGCTGGCCCGCGAAGCGGCCGGTGCCGGTCGAGGTGACGAAACCGCCGGCCAGCGGCGCGACGCCGCAGAGGTCGACGTCCTCTTCCGAACCGATGATCCGTCCGTCCGCCGCATCGAGGATGATGGCGAGATCGCCATGGGGCGAAGTGATGGCGACACGGTCCGAACGGCGGTTGACGCAGACCGAGCCGACATAGCCGGACAATCGGTGGCCGAGCGGGCCGAGTTCGTAGTCGCGCCGGTCCTCGCCGGCACGGAACGACAGGAGAAGCGGCGGACATTCGGCCGCCGCGCCCTGCCATTGGCAACCGACGAAGACGGTGCCGTCGGCGGTGACGTCCATGTGACGCGTCGACAGGCGCGACCAGTCCGCCGGCAGAACGTGCTTCTCCTTCAGCGAGCCGTCGGCGGCATCGAGAAAAACCAGCGACGGCTCCATGCTCGCCAGGTTCAGGACCTCGCGGCCATAATCGGGATGGGTGTCCATGCCGCCATTGGCGATGATCAGGCTGCTGCCGTCGGGCGACAGGGACAGATCGTGCGGGCCGACGCCATGGCTCGACCATTCGCCGACCCGCCGAAAATTGTCCGTCGCGTCGTAGAGGCCTAGGACGCCCCGGCCGTTCTCGTAATCGTTCTCGGTCGCCGCCAGCAGCCGGTCGCCGTCGAGAAAGACGCCATGGCCGTAGAAGTGCCGGTCGGCCGGCGAGTGGAACACCACCGGCTCGGCCTCGCCGCGCCGGTCAAGCGCGACTGCGAAGGTCCCGGGCCGCCGGGCGAAGGCGACAAGATGGCGGCCGCCCGCATCGCAGGTGACGTCGTGTCCACGGCCGGGCAAGGCGATCCGGCGGAGGATCGATCCGTCCCGATCGAGAATCGCCATGGCATGGGTGTCGCCCTCCATCAGGGCGGTGGCGAACAGGGGATCGCCCGCCACGTCGGCCAGGACCGCCTCGGGAAGACCGATCGACGCAAGGACCGCGCCGAAACCATGCAGAACCGATCGGCGTGAAATGTCTGCCATCGCCGTCAGTCCCCGTCCAGCGAGGAGAAGCCGGCGGCGAGCCCCATCGCACCGGCGAGGCGGTCCGCGAAGAGGCTGCGCAGGCTGCGGGTGACGATCAGGAGATAGTCGACCGGAGAGCGGCTCTCCGGCTTCGCCGCCACCTCCGGTAGCGGCGCCCCTGCCGTCTCGATCGCGCGTTGGGCGTTGGCGAACTCAAAACGAATCTCTGCCGGCAGGTTCTCGTTCGCTTGCGGCAGGAGGCGCTCCATGCCGGACCGCTCGAAGAGGTCGGAGAGGCCCGCAAGATTGGCGGCAAGCGCCCGGCCGGTCAGGCCGGACCGCCACCATGGAGCCACTTTCGGTCGGGCCGAGGCGGCGTCCTTGCCGAGAAACGGCGCGATCCGGGTGTCCGCCACCATTTCGAGTCCGTTGGTGAAGACGCCGAGGAGCGCGCGCAGCGAATCCTCCTCCGTCTTGAAGTCGGCGTTTGACGGGTCGGGATCGACGAAGCGGTGGGCGACGCCTTCCGGCGCGGCCCATTGATCGGCCACCTCTCCAGCCGTCGCCTCGACGCGCGTGCTCACCGCCTCGGCGAAACGGCAGCGGAATGCGCCGCTGTCGGCGGCCAGTTCGTCGGCATCCGTGCCGAAGAGCAGGAATTCCAGCGCGCCAAGCCCCTGCAGCGCCACGCTCTTGGCTGCCAGGCTTTCCGGCGAAGCGGCCGCCTCATCTTTTTCGGCGAGGACGGCCTGGACCTGGCGCAGGCCGATGCCGCGCCGATCGGGGAAGAAATAGAGCCGTTCCGCCGCATTGGCGCCAAGGATCGGCCCGAAGCGGATCGGCTCCACCCGCGACCATGCCTCGAGCGTGACGCCGAACGTCTCCCGCGCTGATGTCAGTCGAGGCCGGTCCGGCGCATCGCACAATTCGCCGACCGTTTTCCTCAGGCGGCCGGCACTGTCCTCGAGGCGGGCATAGGCCGGACGTATGAAATCGTCCACCGCGTCGGCAAGGACGCTGCGGATCTCGCTAGCTTCCGGTTTGGAGGCCTGCGCGGCAGCCAGATCGGGCGCGATTGTCAGCAGCGCCAGCAGGGCGGATGCGATGGTCAGACGGGGGTTCATAGCGACTCCAGAAAGGTGATCAGCGCGTCACGCTCCGGCTTTGCCAGCGCCGCATAGGCCTCGCGAGCCGGCTGCGCCTCACCGCCATGCCAGAGGATAGCCTCTTCCAGGCTTTGCGCCCGTCCGTCGTGCAGGAAGGTCATCTGGCCCGAAACCTCCCCGGTAAGTCCGATGCCCCAAAGCGGCTGGGTGCGCCATTCGCGACCATTGGCGATCCCGACTTGCTGACCGTCCGCAAGCCCTTCGCCCATGTCGTGCAGCAGGAAGTCCGAATAGGGCCAGATCAACTGGAAGGCGTGGGCCTTGTTGGAGGCGTCGCGACGCGTGACGAATTTCGGGTTATGGCAGCTCGCGCAGCCTGCCCCGTAGAAGGCCTTCTTGCCGGCCAGCACCTGCTCGTCCTGGACATCGCGCCGCGCGGGAACGGCCAGGTTCTCGGCGTAGAAGGTGATCAGGCCGATGACGGGGTCGGGCGCCTCGGTCGGGCCAAGACGCTCCTGCTCCCCATTCTGCTGCGCCAGGCAATCGGTCTGCGCCTCGGTGCAATCGCCGTAGGAGCGTGGCACGGGCGGCGAGGAGACGCCTATATCGCCGGCCAGCGCCTCGGCCGATTGCTCATGAATAGTCGCGTTCTGAGCCTTCCAGCCGAATCGGCCCGGGATGATATGCGACTGCAATGCTGCCACGCGCCCAGGCCATGCGGCCCGAGATGCCGTCGCCATCCTCGTCGTCGGGGTCGGCCAGTTTCACCAGGTCCGCCGGGTAAATCGCCTGGATCAGGCCCATGCCGATCATCGGATTGGCGATGCGCGGCGAGAGGCTGATGCCTTCAGTCGAGCGGTCCATAGGCGAGGTCGGAAAGGCCGTAGTGCGGTTTGCGAAGGGTAACGACCGTACCGTCGCCGAGCGTGACCGGCTGGTCCTCGTAGTCGATCACCACCTGCGCTTCCGGCCGGAGACCCTGCACCGCCGCCGTCTGGATCTGGCCGCCATAGGTGTCGTCGGGAATGGCGGGCGCCAGAAAATTCTCCAGCATGTGCCGTTCATCGGCCGTCACCGCCGGCTTGCCGAGACGAACCAGCATGGAAACGGCGGGCTCGCCGGGCGCGGGCGGATGGCCGCGGCCATCCTTCAGATGACAGTTCTGGCAGGCGCGCGCGTTGAAGAGCGGGCCGAGACCGTCGGACGCCTGTGTCGAGGAAGGCGCCGGAACCCAAAGCTTCGTGAACAGCGCATTGCCGAGCTTGAACTGCTCCTCCTCGGCAAAGGTCAGATTGGCCGAAGGATGAGAGAAGGCGTCGCGGTTTACGAGCTTGGTCGACGTCGCCGCGCCGCCGCTCATCACCTCGAAGGTCTCGGGCGTGGTAAAATCACTGGCCGGCGCGGTGACCTTGGCGACCCTCTTGCGGTCCTTCGGCGAGAGATCGTCCCGCTCGGTCATGCTGCCGGTGACGTTGGCATAGGGCGGGAACTGGCCCCCGTCCGGCGCCGGGACCGCGTCGTCCGCCGCGATTGCCAGACCGAACGGCATGCAACCGCCAGGGCCGCGAGCGCGCCCACCATGCCCCCGCCCAGCAGGGGTGCGCGCGCCGCGATCGATTTGCGGGGATGTGCCTTCCTTTGCAGCATGGGCGCAGATACGCCGCCGCGGCGCGGCAAGTCAAAGGCGGAAATCTGGAAACCTTCCAAATTAAGTCGAGAAAACGGGGTGGCGGCCCGGTGCTGGCCGCACGGCCGTTGCAGGGACGCGCCTCCTGCAGCCCTCAGGCGGCGCTGGCGATTTGGTTGCGTCCGGAATCCTTGGCGCGATAGAGCGCGAGATCAGCCCGCTTGAGGAGGTTTTCGAGTTCGATCTCGTCATGGGCGTCGACAGCCGTGCCGACGCTGATCGTCATCGCGATACGCGAACCGTCATAATCGAGCGATGACCATTCGCAAGCGGCACGGATGTTCTCGGCAATGGCGAGTGCCTCGCGGATCGGCACGCCCGGCAGGAGGACCGCGAACTCCTCGCCGCCGATGCGTGCGGCAATTCCTGCCTCGGAGAACCGGCTGATCAGGGTGGCGATATGGCGGATCGCCGCATCGCCGCCGCCGTGCCCGAAGCGGTCGTTCACCTTCTTGAAGTGATCGATGTCGAGGATCATCATCGCCACCGGCTGCCGCCGCGTCCGGGCGGTCCGGACGAGTTCGCCACCCTTCTCATAGAAGCCATGACGGTTCAGGAGACCGGTCAGGAAATCGGACTGCGCCATCTCCACCAGCGCCGCCTGCGATTGCTTCAACTGCTGCATCGCGACCTCGAAGACGAGGACCGTTACAGGTGTGGCGAAAAGCGGGATGCCTCCGCTCAGGACCGTGGTGATCATGATCGCGGAGCGAGCCTTTTGCGGGCCAACCAGATCGAAATCGACAAAGAGGGGCAGGATCAGATTGCCAACCAAGACGGAAAAGGCGGCCGAGATGATGGTGACGAACAGGATGTTACGCAGGGACCGCCACGATGTCAGGACAGTCACGGCCAGACGGAAAAACTCGCGTTTCATCGCAGGATCTCGTCATCTCCGGCATTCTCACAAACCGAAAGGCTACGCCGAGAGATGTTTACAAATCCAAAATGCGGCCATCAGCCGCCGGATGAGGTGGGTTGGCCGAATCCCAATGTTTGCCCATCAGGAGCGCATGAAGCGGCCGAAGAAATCGGCGATCGCGTCATGGTCGTCGATGGGAAGGACATCGGCAACGTGCTGGTCGGGCCGGACGATGACGACGCAGCCCTTCTCGCGATCGATGCTCCGCAGGTCGAATATGTCATCATCACCCGCCTCGGCGCAGAACGCTTTCTCATAGTCGATCAGGCCGAACCGACCCTTGCGCGGCAGGAGCAGGTCCGGCAGCGCCGAGACGGAGAGGTCCCGGTGGCTCTGCTGGAAGATCGCCCGGACATCGATGACAGCGTCCGATTCTTCGCCCTTCGCCGTGTGGCGCACGATCGGAGAAGCCTCAGCGCTCCCCAGAAACGCGCAGAGCCGGCGAATCGCGGAGTCATCCGCTGCCGGTTCTTCGGCGGGGCAGAAGGCAAACAGGCGCCAGCTTGCATCGATGCCGACGACGTGACCGAGTTGCATTCTTTTGGCATCGGCGAGCCTGACCACGGGCGCGGAATGGAACCGGGCGCCGACGGGAAAGCCGCTGGCGAGCGGATTGCCATCTGCCTTCACCGGTCAGGGCGGATGGCCGATAGTGGACCGACATGCCGGCGGTGTAGCGGCCGTTTTCGATGAAGGCGCGCTGGAAGCGCGGCGTCTGCTCGGCCGATCCGGCCTCGTCCTCCGGCCGCTCACCGATGATCCTCGACCATTCGCGATCGAAGGCGATCAGATCCGCAGCCACTGCCTGGCGCTCTGACGAATAGCTATGCAGCAGATCCGGCCCCGCCCGGCCCTTGAGCACGGAGACCAGCTTCCAGCCGAGATTGAAGGCATCGCCCATGGAGACGTTCATGCCCTGGCCGGCCTTCGGGCTGTGCGTGTGGCAGGCGTCTCCCGCAATGAACACCCGGGGAGGCCGGTCGTCGCCCGCCCCTACCAGCGGCACGTCGTCGAACTTGTCCGTCAGCCGCTGGCCGATCTCGTAGACCGACCACCAGACGACATCCTTCACCTCGAAGGAATAGGGCCGGATCGTGTGCTGCACCGTCGCGACGAGCTGATCGACCGTGATGTTGCGGCCGGCGACGCGCTCGCCCGGCTCGAGTTCGTCCAGCTCGACATAGAAGCGGGCGAGGTAACCGCCCTCGCGCGGGATGATCAGGATATTGCCGCGGTCGGCGGACTGGATCAGCGACTTGAAGCGGATGTCCGGGAAATCGGTCACCGCGAGAACATCCATCACGCCCCAGGCCTGATTGGCCGAATCGCCGGCCAGTTGGCGGCCGATCGCCTTGCGGACGTCGCTCCGCGCGCCGTCGCAGCCGACGACGTAGCGCGCCCGTACCGTCCTGACATCGCCTGCCGGGTTCTCGCTCCCGACCGGGCGGAGGCGGACGGAGACGGGATAGTCCTCGGCCTCGTCACCGACCGCCAGGTCGACGAACTCCAGGCCGTAGGACGGCTCCAGGCGCGTCGGCGACATGCGCATCACATCGAGATACATGTCGTGGATGCGCGCCTGGTTGAGGATCATGTGCGGCATTTCGGAGAGGCCATCCTCGACGTCCTGAACACGGCCGTTTCGGCGGATGTGGCCGGGCTTCTCGGGATCAGGCCGCCAGAAGGTCGTCTCGTTGACCTGGTAGCCCTGCTTCAGGACCTTGTGGGCAAAGCCATAGGCAGCGAACATCTCCATCGAGCGGCAGGAGATGCCGTCCGCCTGCCCCTTCTCCATCGGGCCCGGCTTGCGCTCGACGATGGCCGTCGAGATTTCGGGAAACTGCGAAAGATAGGCCGCGAGGGTGAGACCGGCGGGGCCGCAGCCGACGATCAGAACATCGACCGATCTCCGGCAGTTCGCCGGGATTTTTCGCCGCTCCCGGCGCCGCGTCGGAAAGCTCCGGGTCGCCGCGGCCGGAACCCGTTGAGATGGTACTGCATCGCACGCCTCCGAGGAAATGATATGTCGACATACTATATGTCTGCGGCCATGGCGTCAAAGAAAAAGTATGTCGACTTACGAATTTCTGGTAAGAGCTGGGCCTGCCAACGAGGAATGCACGAGATGAGCGAGAAGCAGCCGGCCAGCACCTTCATGCCCGGACACCTGATCCGTCGCCTGCATCAGCTTTCGACGCTGGTCTTCACGAGAGAAATGAAGGCAGCCGGCTTCGACCTGACGCCGGTCCAGTTCGCGGCGCTGGACGCCCTGCAGGTCAATCCGGACATCGACCAGGCAAAGCTCGCTTCGATCATCGCCAAGGACAGGGCAACGATCGGCGCCGTGGTCGACCGGCTGGAACGAAAGGGGCTGATCGTCCGGAAGGTGAGCCGGACGGACAAGCGGGCCCGCCAGTTGCGCCTCACCGCCGATGGCGAGCGGAACCTTTCGCGGCTGATGCCACTCGTCCAGCAGCTTCAGAGGGACATCCTGCCCGGCCTCTCGCAGCCGAATACGAACAGTTCGTCGCGCTCGCCGCGAAAGCCGCCGCACAAGTGGAAGCGGCGGAATGAGCGGTCATCGCCGATGCGCCCTGCTCCAGCGCATGACCGGCGAAACGAAGACCACCGATGGCGACCCACCGGTGGACCAGGTTCACAGTGCTTCGCCAGCCTCGGTGCCGGGAGCAATCAGCCAGCCACCGGGCAATTGCCGGGCGAGCGCCATCGTCTTTGGGTTGGACAGGTTGGCGCGCTTGTTCTGAGCGTTGCGGTAGGCGTGTTCCCGCATCAGCCCCTCCGCCCGGTGTCCCTGACGCGTCCGCACGGCCTCGACGATCGCCACATGGTCGGCATGGGCGCTGGCAAGTTGCCGCAGACCGCGCTCTAGATCGTGCCTGTCGAAGATGATCGCCCGGGCGGAAACCAGCGGCAGACTGGACATCTGGTCGATGGCCGTCGCAAGCGCCCAGTTGGAGGCAGCTGAGATGAGTGCCGTATGGATCGTTTCGTTCAGCTCGATCCAGTTCTGCCGCGCTTCGTCCGTGCTAACGCCGTCTGCCAAAAGTTCCTCCGAGCGGGCGATCGCCGACCGCAGCCGGTCGTGAACCTGTTGCGACAGTCCCTGTTCTGCCGCCAGCCGGACCGCCATCGCCTCCAGTTCGCCGCGCACTTCGATGGCGTCGGCAATTTCACCGATTCCAAAGGTCCGCACCCGCGAGCCCCTGTTCGGGGCGCGCGTCAGAAGCCCCTCGTGCTCCAGCGCGCTCATTGCCAGACGCGAGAGCGTGCGCGAGACCCCCAGCTTCGCGGAGACGCTCACTTCGCGCAGCTTCGTCCCCGGTTCGTATTCACCGCGGAGGATCTGCTGCCGGAGGGTGGTGATGACGTCGTCGAGCGCCAGGCTCATGGATGCTCCGAGTGAAGAACGATGGTGGTCGAAGCTAATAGCCCGGGATGAGCCTGTCGAGAACAAGGCTCCTCGTATGGCATAATTTGCATGCACTTCATGCCGATTGTGCGGGTTGACCCCCGTCAGAGCGGCAATTATGCATGCAAACAAGAAATGGAGGCCAGCATGAACATCCCCCTCTCACCGCAAACGGGCCACGCTCTCGCTCCGAGTTTCGAGCAGCCTCCGCTTTCGGCAGCGCGTCCCCCGCGATGCCCGCCCTTCGTCGAGGTCACCAATCCGGACCAGTTGCTGCCCTATCTGGAGCATGTCGCCCGCCGCCCGTACAATCACGGCCTGAACGCCTGCTGGGATCTCAAGCCCGGTGAGCGGGTGCTGTTGCGTGTCGACAACTGGCACAGCCAGATGGTGATCGACGCCTGCAAGAAGATCCTCGAGAAATACGGCGTGAAATACGAGATCCGGTACATCGACCGCGGCGCGATTCCGCAGTGGGTCGGCGCCGACGAGGTCGATTACTACCTGTTCCGCACCAAGGAACTGGCCGAATGGATGGACGAGTGGGAAGAGGCGTCCCGCAAGCAGGAATTCGACAAGATCTTCATGGGCTATGGCGGCCCGGTCCTGACCGACAAGTTCGTCAAGATCCAGCGCATGCCGTTCATTACGCCGGAAATCCTCGCCTCCCCGGCCCATGCGATGCCGATCGAGCTTCTCAACGCGATGGACAAGTGGACCTGGGACCGGATCCGCGCCTCCAGGCGCGCCCGCATCGTCGATCCGGAAGGCACCGACATCGAGTTCACGAACCATGACGGCTACTGGGACAGCCGGCGCGAGTTCTACAATCCCGAGCTCGTCAACAGCACGTGGGAAGGCAATCCGAAGTTCGGAGCGACCTATCTGCCCGGCCACATCACCGGCCGGCCGTGGATGTATCTGAAGGGCAAGGAAGACGGCAACGGCGTGATCGCCGGCACCACCAATCATATCGCGCCGTGCGACTGGACGCAGCTCATCGTCGAGAATTCAAAGATCACGCAGATCAATGCCGGCGGCGACTTCGGCGACCAGCTGCGCGCCATGAAAGCGCAGACCGACGATCTGCAATATCCGGGCTTTCCCGGCAAGGGCCTGTTCTACTGGTGGGAAGCCTCGATCGGCACGAACCCCCACATTCACCGGCCCCGCAAGGACTTCCCGTCCGGCTTCGTCAACTGCCTCTATGAAAGGGTGCGGTCCGGGGTGATCCACATGGGCTTCGGCACCATCATCTCGTCCATGGACGAGCGGCGTGCGGCCAGGCAGGGCCTGCCGGTCGGCCACTGGCACCTGCACCTCTATTTCCCCACCTACGAGTTGGAGATGGAGGGCGACAACGAACTGCTGATCGAGAACGGTCGCCTGCTGGCGCTCGATGATCCGAAGATCAGGAAGCTCGCCGCCCAGTATGGCGATGTCGACCTTTGGCTGGACGAATCGTGGAACCCGGCGGTGCCCGGGCTCAACATGAAGGGCGACTACTGGAACGATTACGGGGCCGATCCCCTGGCCTGGGTGAAGAAGGAACTGGAGATCTGCCGCACCGACCACCCCCGCTTCATGGAAATGGTGGGTGCGGACGGCAAGTATTGCCACGGCGAGGGCGCGCGGTTCTGGGCGGGCGGCTGCTGCGGCCATAGCGGCGTCGAGCCGGCCGAGTTCAAGTCGAACTGCTGCGGCGGCTGACGTGACGCAACCGGCCGAAAGCCGAACGATGGAGGCCGCACTGCCCGTTCCCCAGCAGCATCTTGCGATGCTGGAAGGGCTCGATGATTTCGACAGTCGTCGGGTCCTGGACGTCGGTTGCGGCTCCGGCGGCATGGTGCGGGCGCTTCTCGAACGGGGCGCCGACGCGCATGGCATCGACGTGCAGGAGGCGCCGCTCCGCAAGGCCGCCGCGAATGGCGTCGCCGGCGAGCGGCTCGCCCTGTTCGACGGACATCGTCTGCCGTCCGACACCGGCAGCTTCGACATCGTCCTGTTCACCTTCAGTTTTCATCACGTGCCGGGCGAAAGCCGCCGGACCATGCTGGAGGACGTCGCGCGCGTGTTGAAGTCGAATGGCGAGATGATCGCCTTCGAACCGCGCCCCGAAGGCGCGCTGAGCGAGGTGCTGAAGCCGATCGAGGATGAGACGGCGGTCCGCACGGAGGCGCAGAGGCTTCTTGCCGATCCGCCGGCGCCGCTGGC
The DNA here is from genome assembly GCA_963773525.1 of uncultured Alphaproteobacteria bacterium. GTDB lineage: Bacteria > Pseudomonadota > Alphaproteobacteria > Rhizobiales > Rhizobiaceae > Notoacmeibacter. The sequence continues at coordinate 414,269 of CAVZBM010000005.1, forward strand.
TTGCGTGGACGAGCGCGAATACGCGATCGAACGCGACTTCACCGGCTTCGACGATTTCCTGCAGGGGATCGTCCTCGTCGATCCGGCGCGCGCCTCGGCAGTCGGCAAGCCATCCATCCGCGCAGAAGCCGAGAAGCGTTTTGAGCGACTGGCAGTGCCGATGGGGAACGGTCGACACCGGCTGTCCCAGCCGAGCAGACTGTTTCGCCTGCGACTGTGCTGATCATTGACGTCCGGAGAAGCGGATGATCGGTGCCGAAGCCACAACCAGTAGTAGATTTCGCCACGACGAAACGGCAAGACTGAATCAATCGATCTTGCGAGAAGGAGGAGACCGACCATGAAGACCAGAATCTCAAAAGTCCTGACCCTGACAATGGGCGCCCTGCTCTGCGGCACCATGATGGCCAGCGCACAGACGGTGCTGCGCTTTTCCGACTACGGACCGAACCGCGGCACCCGCGCCAAGGCGATGGAGTGGTTTGCCGATGAGGTGAAGAGCCGGTCCAACGACGACCTCGAGATCGAGTTCTTCTGGGGCGGTTCGCTGCTCGGCGGGCGCGACACGCTCGGTGGTGTCGCGAGCGGCGTCGCCGACATGGGAACGGTCGTCGGCTTCTTCACGCCGCAGGAACTGCAGCTATACAATATCGGCGACCTGCCGCTGGAGAGCGACCCGTCGGTCGGTCTGCACGCAATGTTCGACCTGTCGCACGGAGAGGCGATCTCCGAGGAGATGGACAAGGCGGGCGTCCGCTACGTGACCAACTACACGACGGGCCCGGTCCAGCTCATCTGCAAGGAGCCCGTCAAGTCTCTCGACGATCTCAAGGGGCTGCGCATCCGTGGCTCCGGGCCCTATGGCGAGACGCTGAAGCGACTCGGCGCCGAGGTCACCTCGATGAGCCAGGCGGACGTCTACCAGGCGCTCGATTCCGGGCTGCTCGACTGCAACCAGAACTACTACTACGCCATGCAGGCCTACCGGCAGTTCGAGGTCGCGCAGCATGTCTTCGGCATGGACTGGGGACAGAACATGTCCTTCGGCATCGTGATGAATCCTGCCAGCTACGATGCGCTTTCGGACGAGAACAAGAAGGTGCTGGACGAGGTTTCGGCCGAATTTGTCGATCACCTGGCGGAGGCCATGCAGGCGAGCGACGAGAGCGCGCGCGAGGCGATGGTCAACGGGATCGACGGCAAGTCCATCACCGTGACCGAGATCAGCGATGAGGATCGCAAGCGCCTGGCGGAGGCGAGCCAGCCGTCGATCGATGAATGGGTCAAGCGGGTCTCGGAGAGCGGCGCCGATGGCGAAGCAGTGCTGTCGAACTATCGCGACCTGCTCGACAAGTACCGGTCCGCGCAGTAGTCGCAGGCGACCGATCCGTGAACGAGAATGAACATGAGCTGGAGCCGGCCCACCCGAGCGGGCCGGAACGGCTGTTCGGCAGGATCGCCATCGTCGCGCTCTACGCGATGGCGATCCTCGTCGCGGTAAACGTCGCGACACGCTTCCTCGGCGGGGCGATCATCCCGGACGACGTGGTGATCGTGCGGGAACTGATGGTCTTCGTCATCCTGCTGCCGGTGGGCATCGTCACCGCACTGCGCGAGCACATCTCCGTCGACGTCCTGACGAACTGGGCAACGCGGCGGGGACAGCTCGTCCTCGCCGTCCTGCAGCACCTGATCGGCCTGCTGTTCATCGGCCTCGTTGCCTATGCGGCCTGGCAGTCGGCCACGGATGCCTGGAGGATCAACGAATACACGCCGGGCGAACTCAACGTGCCGACCTTCATCGGCCACTTCGCCTTCTTTTTCGGCATCGCGATCTTCCTGCTGCGCCTCGGCGCCATGCTGGTGCGGGATCTGCAACGCCTCTTCGAAACGAGCTGACCGGTGGATCCAACGCTTCTTGCCGCCCTCGTCGTCGCGGCGGTGCTGCTCATGCTGGCCATGAGGGTGCCGATCGCCTACAGCCTCGGCGCCGCCGCGTCGATCGGGCTGATCGTCTTCTTCTCCTGGCGTCCCGGCGGTGAACTGGATCTTGGCCGCGGCATGGTGCCAGCGATCAAGCTGATCGGCTCGAACACCTACTCGTTCGTCCATAATTACCCGCTGAGCATGATTCCGCTGTTCATCGGCCTCGGCCATGTCGCCTTTCACGCCGACATCACGACCGATCTCTACCGGTCGATGCGCATCCTCCTCCGGCGGCTGCCGGGCGGCCTCGCCATGGCGTCGGTCACGGGCTGCGCCGGCTTTTCGGCGATCACCGGCTCGAGCGTCGCCTGTGCCGCGGCGATGGGGCGCATCGCGGTGCCGGAGATGCTCCGCTACGGCTACGATCCGAAGCTCGCCTCCGGAGCGGTGGCGGCCGGCGGCACGCTCGGCTCACTGATCCCGCCGAGCCTGCTCTTCATCATCTACGCGATCTTCACCGAGCAGTCGGTGAACGGCCTCTTCCTCGCGGGGATCGTTCCGGGACTTCTCTCGCTCGGCGGTTTCCTGCTGACGATCTATATCTGGACGCGCCTGCGTCCCGCCGATGCGCCGACTGCGACGGACAATCCGGCGGCGGACGAGACCGGCACGCGAACCGAAGCGCTGCAAGGCCTGTGGCCCGCCGCGCTGCTCTTCGGCATCGTCGTCGGCGGCATCTATTTCGGGATCTTCACGCCGACCGAGGCGGCGGCCGTCAGCCTGGTGGTCGCCATCATCATCGGTGTCGCCCGCCGGCGGCTGAACTGGACGAGACTGATGGAGGCCGGCAGCGACACGGTGCGCCAGACCACCATGATCTTCATGATCGCCATGGCGGCCAAGCTGTTCACGGTTTTCATCTCGCTGACGCGGATCACGCCCGCCATACTGACCTGGCTGCAGGACCTCGATCCGCCCTTCGCCCTGATCATGATCGGCATCGTGCTGTTCTACCTGGTGATCGGCATGTTCCTGGATTCGATCGGCATCCTGGTCCTGACCCTGCCCTTCACCGTGCCGCTCATGAACGGCTATGGCGTCGATCTGATCTGGTTCGGCGTGGTTGTCATCAAGCTGCTGGAGATCGGGCTGATCACCCCGCCGATCGGACTCAACATCTTCGTCATCAAGGGGGTCACGCCGAAGGAAGTAACACTTTCGACCGTGTTCCGTGGCGCCAGCACGTTCCTGATCCTCGATGCGGTGGTGCTGCTGCTGATCCTGCTCTTCCCGATCCTGTCGCTCGCCCTCCCTGGATCGGCAGTCTAGAGCCGGTCTCGATCAGAGCAGGCCAGCCGGCCTACGCCGAAATAGGGCTTGAAATCGAACTCGTCGCCGAGACACTCGCCGAATTCCCTTTTCAGCGTCGTGGACCGGATGTCGCTCTCCGGCACCGTGTAGGCGACTACTCTGTACCGTATCGTTAATTTTCCATCAGATTGTACTGGACAGTTAAATGCGCTGCTTGGCACGGCGGAATGCGGCAGGTAAGAACGCGGCATGGAATCGCAGCAGGACCCACATCTGGCCAAGGAACCGCAACGCGCGCGCTGGAAGCAGGATCCAGAAGGCGTCCGCGCGAACATTCTCGCCGTCGCACTGAAGGAATTCGCCGAGCACGGGCTTTCCGGCGCCCGGATAGACGAAATCGCCGCCAAGACCCGGACGTCCAAGCGCATGATCTACTACTACTTCGGCGACAAGGAAGGCCTCTATCGGAAGGTCCTGGAGAAAGCATACGGTCATGTCCGGGAGGGTGAGGAAGAGCTCCATCTGGAGGATCTGACGCCGGTCGACGCACTGCGGCAGCTCGTCGACTTCACCTTCGAGCATCACCGCAGAAACCCAGACTTTATCCGTCTCGTGATGATCGAAAACATCCACAATGGCGATTATCTCCGCCAATCGGACCTGATACGGCGCCGGAACCGGACCGCGATTTCGCGGATCGAGACGATCTACAACAAGGGCGTCGCCATGGGATTGTTTCGCGAGGGCATTATGCCGGTCGCCATTCACTGGCAGATCTCTGCTCTCAGTTTCTTCAACGTCTCCAACAAGATGACGTTTTCGCAGTTGTTCGGTGGCGAGCTCTTCGATGAAGAGGGCCAGAGCGGACTGCGCCGCCAGATCGCCGATAGCGTCGTCCGCTTCGTCTCCAAGGAAGCGACAGCATAACCGCCTGGAAAGGCCTCACTGCCCGCTTCGGTTCCGTGGAGAGCAGGCATGGTCGCTACACAGTCTAAATCTACTCTTCCGCCAGCTGGCACAGGAGCCCGCGCCGCTTGAACAGCCGGGCCCACGCCGGCAAGGCGGAGCGGCATCAGTCCGCGGCAGGCGAGACATCGGAGGCGCGAAGATTGTAGGCAAGGTTGTAGACGATCGTTCTCGCATTCACGAGATCGCAGCCGCTATTGCCGATCGCCGCGCCGATCTCAGGCAGTTCGCCACAGGCGGTCTTCATTGGGGCCTCATCAGTTGCGGTGCCGGAGCCGATCGGCGGTAGACATAGCGCACACGACAAAGCTCCACCAATGGCTCCGACGGCCGCCCCAGCCATCGGATGGGCCGGTTCGGCTCACCATCACCCAACTGGCCGTTCAGCCTATCGACGCGCGGGCTTCCTGAGCTGTTTTACTACACCGGCTTCGGGTGCAGTGCGATGATCACGGCGCTTTGGCGACTGTGCAACAACACCACCTGCTGGCGCTCTGTTTTCCGCTCTTTTGATCCGCCTGAAGCCGTCGCTAAGAACGCACTCGCCGATTTCCCCATCACCGGCCTCGCAGTAGAGATCCTCGCCGTCGGGAAAGACGCAGATGGCGTAGCCGTCGTTGACATCGGGTTCACCTCCGGCCAATTCGCAGTCACCCGCAAATTCGTCGTCGGTCCAAGGTACATCAGTATCGTCGGCCGCCTTGCTTTGAGTGGATGCAGCGCAGCAAGCGAACAAAGCCAAAGAGCATGTGATTAGAAGCTGCTTCAGCATGCCTGTCTCCTTGAGATGGTACTCATCCGGTAGATCGGCTCCAGAGGCCTCATCCGCGTTGAACCGTCCCGATCATCAGCGGCTTGCGAGCCCGACGAAAGTAACGGTCATCTTGCCCGTGTAGGCGCTCATCGCCGCACGGAATAGCGATGCGTCCTGCATCGCCGTGTAATGATAGACGGGGCCATCGCACTCGTTCACGACCACTGAAACATATCCCATCTTCAGAAGCTGCACCGTGCCCAGGCCGCAATCCAGCTTCTCTCTCGTTATCGGAACGACCTCATTTTTTCGCTCTATCCTATGATCCCGTGTTTGGGTTTGTGTGCGGTGATCTCTGACTGCATTCCGGTGGTCCTTGCTACCCGCCGGATCTCTGTCGGCGGCTTGTTGGTGCTTGAACCCGCAAGCGTCTGTTCCGGCGCAAAGATGAGTGTCTGCAAGGTTGAAGTCTAGCAAACCGTCGGCCATTGAGGCGGTAGAAGACGTCGTTACAGCGCAGAATGCCGATGCAGCGGCCATTACGATGAGCCGACCGACGAGAATGTCCATGATCTCACTCCCTTGTTGGATATTGAGTTCGACCTCCAGTTCAATTCAAAGTGTCTGAAGCTCCATTCGATGCGATTGGGTCAGGCGCGGACGTGGCGTGACGTCACGCTTCATGTCCGGCCTTCCTGGTCTGCTGGAACGCCGCTGATCGAAGATTGCCGCTCCGGCGTTGCTCCAGCCGCCACCAGGTTTCGCTCGTCCAAACGCGCCCGTGCAGCGACTACTCGATCACACTGCTGTTGCTGGGCGCCGATCTTTTGATGCGACGAGACGGCCGAACAGGCTTGTCATCGACAGCGACGCTGCCGTGTGGCGCAAAGTCCTTCAAAAACCCATTGGAGGAAACTATGTGGGAGAACTTGTAGCACTTACCGTCTGCGGACATTTCGCAAAGAATGCAGTAGCCCAATGCTTTTGAGCAGCAGCCAACATAGTTGCCCTTATTGGTCTTGACATACTCGCCTCCCGGGGAATCAAAGCACGCATCAATCAGGCTATCTCCTACAGCCGAACTCACCGAGATTCTTTCTGCGTGTGCCGTCGTTGAGATCAATTGTGTCACGGGCAGCAGCGCCATGATGGCGAGCAATCGAATCATGACGTCGCATCGTCCCATGACAGTCTTGCGCCGCTGCTTCAGGCCGGCTCCTTCGGTCGAGACAGGCGGCAAGCGTCGTGGCGATGGCGAAATCCCAAAGATCAGAAGTTGCAGGGAAAACATCTCGTCGGTTTCTCCGTTCGACAATCGGTTTGCGGCAGTTTCTAGACAGCCGGCTTCCCTGATAGCCGGCGGCCGTGGGTGTGACCGCGGTCCTAGACGTTGGTAATGGCGTGGGAATCGGGTTTGGCCCAGTCAGGTCGCAGATCGCCGCGGCAACCGCTGTAGCCGCTATAAGAAAAAGCAATCGGGGAGCGGCTGTGCCTGGCATCCAGCGATCATTGGGCTGGAGCTGCCCATTCGCGGTCGTCGCGGATCATGGCGTTGAGGGTGACGATCAGCTTGCGCATGACGGCGACGAGCGCCCGTTTCCTTGGCTTTCCGGCGTCGACCAGGCGTTGATAGAAGGCCTTGAAATGGGCATTGTTGCGTGCGGCCATGTCCATCGCCGCCATGTAAAGGACTTTTGGTGATCGTCGGCCAGGCCAGCGGGAAAAACTGGTGCCAGGGCGGAATCGAATATCTACATGTAGTTGGTAACTGCAATAGTTTGCTCATGCTGACCGTGAAAAATCATTAGCGGGTTCGTTATGAAATGTCTTGCATTTCGGCGGGCGCCCAGGCGGCCTTGCCTGATCGAACTTGCCCTTGTCTCGGAAGTAGCCGAGGCCGAATTGTTCGCTGACAGGCGAGTCCGGCAGCACCAAAGCCTGGTCGCGATTGCAACGCCCCACCATCCCACAAACAATGTCGAATCAAGGAACAACACGATGGACAAAACCACCTACGATCTCTCCGGCTCCGAAGGAGCCTGGAAACAGCCGCCCGCTGGCGGCGCCGGCACGTTCGCACAGCCAATCCCGACCGAACGAGGCGAACAACCCTACCGTCTCGCCAAGTGGAGGGGTGAGCCGGGCACGTATGACCGGCAGAACGGCATGCCCTGGGATGAAATCTTCGTGGTCTACAAGGGCCGCGGCCGCGTGCGCATGCATGGCAGCGTATCCGAGATCGGCCCCGGCAGCGTCATCGAATTGCGCAAGGGGGTTCCCTACATCCTCGAAATCGACGAGACGCTGGAAAAGATGGCGGTCATCAACGAGTAGTCTCGACGGTTGTCGGCAACATTCCGACGGTCGTCTTTCACGTGCGCGAACGGCCGTCCGGCGGCGGCGGCTCTTCGCTGTGAAGGTCGGGCGGGCGCGATCGGTCAGACGGACAGACCGTTCCCGACGGGCGGGACCGGGTTCTTCAGCCAAATGTCCATGTCCTCGAAACGCTGGCGGAAGAACGGCGGCACGTCCCGATAAGCTGGCGTGCGCAGCCAGAGCCGCAAGAGGTGGCGACGGCGCTCGGGCTCTTCGTAGTCCTCGAAGCTGGTGCGCGAATGCAGTACGGTGTGATTGTTCAGAAACTGAATGTCGCCGGGCCGAAAGCCCATGTCGAGACGGAATTCGTCGGTGCGGACCAGTTCATCCACCAGATCCATCGCTTCCAGCTGCGCGTCCGTCAGGCGAGGTACTTCGTCGAAACGCTGGGCCGACTTCACGTAGGTCGGGCCGTGTTGGGCGTAAAACCTTCCATTATGGAAGGCAAAGCGGGGCTCGACATAATACGGCGCCCGGCCCGCCGGCTGTTCGTCACGAATGTCGACGCAGTAGGGCTTGAACAGTTCCTCCAGAAGGTCCGGCCGCGTCCGCAGGATCTCGTTGTAGACGGCCGCCGAACTGGCGATGCAACTTTCGCCGCCCTCCTTGGCGGCTCGAAAGCACAGCAGCCCGACGACATCGCCCTGGTCGTTGTGGAACGGCAGGTATTGACTGGTGTGATAGCCGCGCGCCTTTACGTCGCGATACGGATCGCCACCCTCGTTGCGAACGTCCACCAGCAAGGCCCCCTGCGGGTTCTGCGCCAGCGCCGTACCGACATGAGCGCCGATCCCCCAATAGACCAGTCGCGTGCCGTCCAGCCCGTAGCGGTCGACATCCAGACCGCGCAACAACAGGACGCCCGACCCGTTCTCCACCTCGTCCCACAGACGGCGCAGCGTCTCACCGAACGTCTTCAGCGGAAAGTCCTGCCGAGTGAACGGGATCGACAGGCCGCGCTCGCGGACGACCGTCAGCGCATCCCACAGTTCTTCGCGATCGGCCGCGGAAAGTTCGTAGAGCCAGCGCTTCGACGCCTGCATTTCTGGAGCCAACCAGGCAATGGGGGAAGGTATCCGTACGCGGCCCATTCGTTGCCTCCTGCATCAGACCTACCAATTCCGTGAAATTACCACGATCACGGAAAATGTCGATATTGGTAATAATTAGCGATCATGATACCTTCCCTTGAGTTCGACTGCGGCAATCGCTCGCGTCGAGCCTAAAAAGGGAGTGAGGAATGAGACAGATCTTGCGAAAGACGATTGCTGGCGGGGCCGCCCTGCTGCTGTCGTCCGGAATGGCTGCGGCCGCCGACAAGGTGGTGGTTGGGGCCTATGAATCCGTTTCCGACGCGCCGTTGTACATCGCGAAAGACAAGGGCTATTTCGAAGAAGAGGGCCTGGACGTCTCGTTCGTCAAGATCAGTTCCGGCGGCGTGATGGTGTCGCAGCTCGCCAGTGAGAACATCGACGTCTCCGGCGGCTCGCCCAGCGTCGGCGTCTATAACGCCGTCCGCCAGGGCCTGCCGATGGAGATCGTCGCCGACAAGGGGAGCACGCCTCCGGGGCACGGCTATTTTGCCTTCGTGGTTCGCAATGACCTTGTCGATCAGATCAAGTCCGCCGAAGACCTGCGGGGCAAGGTGCTGGCCGTGACCGGCTTCCGGCGGGGCGCCAGCAGCGAGGTGACCATCGGAAAGCTGCTCGAGTCGGCCGACGTCGATCCCGCTGATATCAAGATCACCGACATGGGCTTCAGCGATATCCTGGCCGGTCTCGGCACCGGCGCCGTGGATGTCGGCGTTCTCGTCGAGCCGCTGGTCACGCTCGCCGAGGTGCGCGATGTCGGCAAAATCTGGAAACGGTCGGACGAAATCTATCCCAACCAGCAATATGGAGCGTTGATGTACGGCCCCGGCATCATCAATCGGCCCGACGTCGCCCAGCGTTTCATGAATGCCTATATCAAGGGCGCGCGCTTCTACAATGATGCTCTGGCGGACGGGCAGCCGTCGCCGGAACTGGTCGAGATCCTCGCGGCCAACACCAGCGTCAAGGATCCCGACCTCTACCAGAAGATGGCCTTGCCGGGCATCAATCCGAACGGCAAGCTCAACATTGAAGGCATGCGCCATGACTCCGCTTGGTGGCACGATGCGGGGCTGATGTCCGAGCCCGTGCCTGTCGAAGATGTGGTCAATTCGTCCTATGCCGAAAAAGCGGTCGAGAACCTCGGGCCATACGAACAGAACAAGTGACGATGCCAACGCAAATGCAGCCCTCCACGGCGGACCAGACCTCTGGTCCGCCCCTGGCGGCTGACGAATCGGCGGTCAAGATCTCCGTCAAGAACCTGCGCAAGGAATTCGCGGTCAAGAAGGGGCGGGTTCTCGCGCTTGACGACTGCAGTCTCGATATCGGCGCCGGCGAGTTCATCTGCATTGTTGGCCCGTCCGGCTGCGGCAAGACCACCCTACTGCGCATCCTTGCCGGCCTGGAGACGCCCTCGGAAGGCGAGGTGGTGCTTCAGCGCGACGATCCCCGGCGTCCGCTGACGAGCATGATCTTTCAGGAGGCCTCGATCTTCCCGTGGATGAGCGTCAGGTCGAACGTCGCCTACGGTCTGAAGCTGCGCGGCGTGCAGAAGAAGTCGATCGACGAGGCGGTTGACCACTTTCTGGATCTGACCGGGCTGAGCGCCTTTGCCAATGCCTATCCGCATCAGCTCTCCGGCGGCATGAAGCAGCGCGTCAGCGTGGCGCGCGCTTTCGCCAACGATCCCGAGATCCTGCTCATGGACGAGCCGTTCGCGGCCCTGGACGAGCAGAACAAGATCCTTCTTCAGCAGGAACTCCTGCGAATCTGGAGCAAGACCCGCAAGACTGTCGTCTTCATCACGCACTCAATCGACGAAGCGCTGGTGCTGGGCGACCGTGTCATCGTGATGAGCGCCCGCCCCGGCCGGCTCAAGGCGGACATACCGGTTCGTTTCGAACGTCCCCGCGCCGTGTATGAGCTCAAGACGAACGCCGAATACGGGCGGCTCAGTCGCGAGGTATGGGTGCTGCTACGGGACGAGGTGCAGGGCCAATGACAGACACCCCCACAACGGAAGTTCACATTCGTCCGGATTCGGAACGACGCGACGGGACCCTTTCGCGCCTGTCGCGATCCCACGTCCTGATGGCGCTCGCCTCGCCCCTGATTATCCTGCTGCTATGGGAACTGCTGGTCCGGACCGGGCTTCTGGACCGGAGATTCTTCCCGGCGCCGAGCGAGGTCGTGACCATCCTCGTCGGGATGCTCGGCACCGGAGAGCTGCTCGTTCACACCGCCTACACGCTGAGCCGCGTGTTCATGGGCTTTCTGCTCGGCGCCATTCCAGCGGTCATGCTGGGGCTGATGATGGGCCTGTCGCCGATGCTCCGGGCATTCCTGCAGCCGGCCATCGCCTCGCTCTATCCGGTGCCGAAGATCGCGCTCTTTCCGCTGGCCATGATGCTGTTCGGTATTGGTGAAACGTCCAAATGGGTGATCGTGGCCGTCGCCGTCTTCTTCCAGGTGCTGCTCAGCACTCTGGCCGGCGTCGTCAACATTGAGCGCGTGTATCTGGATGTAGCCGCCGATTTCCGGGCCACGCGCTGGCAGGCCTATCGTACGATCGCCTTCCCCGCCGCCCTGCCCTTCATCTTCACCGGCTTTCAGCTCGGCCTCGGAATGGCGCTGATCGTCGTCGTCATCGCCGAGAATTTCGGCACCAGCCACGGGCTCGGCTACATTATCTGGAGTTCATGGCAGGTCTTCGAGGTCGGCAGGATGTATGTCGGACTGGTTGTCGTCGCGATGCTCGGCTATCTGTCGCAGCAGGCGATGAGGGGTGCCGAGCATCTGCTCGTCCCGTGGAAGCAGTCCCACGGTTCCAACTACGTCTCGTGACCGGCGGCCGAAATGCAAACTGAAAAATCCATGACCTGGACCGTCGGTTCGACCAGCTTCACCCGTATCGAGGAGCAGGTCGGCCCGAACGATCTGGAGGCGGACGCCTTTCTTCCCGATCTCTCGCGTGAGCGCTTCGAGCGCCACATGCACTGGCTCGCGCCGAACCATTACGATGCCGCAACCAACAAGCTCATCACCAGCAACCATTCCTGGCTGATCCGCAACGGCGAACACACGATCCTGCTGGACAGTTGTGCCGGCAATCACAAGGAGCGCCCGTGGCTGCCGCGCTTCCACCAGCTTCAGACGCCGTTTCTGCAACGACTGCGGACAGCGGGCGTCGAACCGGCAGACATCGACATCGTGCTGTGCACACACTTGCATGCCGATCATGTCGGATGGAACACCCGGCTGGAGAACGGGCAATGGGTTCCCACCTTTCCCAACGCCCGCTACCTCTTCTCCCGGATCGAGAACGACCATTGGGACCCCGAGCTCGAAAACCGCCGCGCCCTCAATCCAGGGCGTGCAGGGGTCTATGATGACAGCGTCCTGCCGGTGATCCGTTCAGGCCAGGCTGTGCTTCTCGACGGAGAGCACATGATGACCGACCAGATGCTGGTGGAGCCGGCGCCAGGGCACACGCCGGGTCACGTCATCATGAAGTTTCACGAAGGGGGCAGGGACGCGGTGTTCTGCGGCGATGTCGTTCATCATCCGATACAGGTCTACGAACCGGGCTGGAACACGCGCTTCTGCGAACTGCCCGAACAGGCGCGCGCGACGCGCCGCCGCGTGCTCGACTTCTGTGCGCATCGGCAGGCCCTTCTCTTTCCTACCCATTTCACCGCGCCTCATGTCGCCGCTATCCGGGCCGAGGGCGGCGGTTTCGCAGTCGACTTCTGTGAGCCTGATGGTATCGGAGAGGCCTGACCCCGACTTGCGCCGAGATGCGGATCATCCCTCAGGGAGCGTTGTCGCCAAAGATCACGCTCTCCAGGCTCGCCGCCGCATTGCGAATGTGAACTTTCAGCAGTTCGGCCGCCAGGCGCCCATTGCGTCCGAGCGCCGCCTCGAAAATCTCTCGGTGCTCGCGCTGGAGTCTCTCCTTGGGAACCGCCTGCAGCGCCACGGCCTGGCGACGGTAACGCTCGGAATGTTCCGAAAGCGCCTGAACGAAGTGCATCAGCCACGCCGATCCGCAATTGTCGATCAGCGCAAGGTGAAAGGCACGGTTCTCCTTCTCCCAATCGCCGCTCAGACGGGCCGGATCGGTATCGAGCCGCAACTCAACGCGCTGAAGCCGATGGAAGGCGGCCGCCAGGCGGGCTTCCCAGTCCAGCGTCGCGTTGGCGATCGAGCGTTCCAGAGCCATTGGTTCCAGCGAGAGCCGGATGTCGGTGATGTCGTGGAACTCGGCGGCGCTGGTCGACGCCACCCAATAGCCGCGCTGCCCTTGGCCGATGACCAACCGATCGGCGGCCAAGCGTGACAGCGCCTCGCGTAGGGGACTGGACCCGAAGCCGTATCGCTCCCGCAGTCTGTCCAGCAGCAGTTTCTCCCCGGGAGAGAAGGAGGCAGACAAGATGTCGTTGCGCAACGCCACGAAGGCTGCCTCAGACTGCGTGGCGTAGACCTCCGTTTCCGGCTCGGCTTCCCCTGTTCCCGGCTTCAGTGGCGACACGCTGCCCCGCAGTGACATTCGCTGTCCCCTCTCCTCTTTGATCGACTTGATCGGCTTGATCCGTTCATCTACCACCAATATCGAGTTCACTGGCCTTTGGCTGACCTTCCCGGCACGTCCGGTCACTCTACGTGCAGGTCAGCCAGTTCCCGTCTCGGGCGAAGTGGAGAGAACCATAGCCACATGAGCGATACGGCTCCGCGACACAGGAAGCTCTAGGCCCTGAACATATCACGTCCGGCCAGCAGTCACAGTGACATTGCGCAATTTTCGGAAGATTAACAAGTTTTCGTCGCCGTGGCATTCGCTGACGGCAACCGGCCCGTCGCGCATTCGCTGATCCAGCAAGGGAAAGTCGCGGATCGGCGCTTCGCAGCCGCGCCAACACAGTAGGCGAATCCCGTCCTCCTCCGTCCACGCAGGAGGCCCCGCCTCGTCCGACCGGAACCCTCTTTCACGGCCATGGGAACTTGGTGAAGCGCCTGCGTCTGATCACACCGCCAGTTTCAACCTCACCGCATGGCGCGCCCCGGCAGCGTCGCCATCGCCATCTGCGACAGCGCCCGATCGATCGGCGACGGTACCCTGCCCATCCGTTCCCTGGTCTCCTTGCGCAGAACCGCCCCTCGTACGATGCGGCCGACAACATAGCGCAGCGGCTCAGGGGGGAAAACGCCGTTGCTGGCTCGGGCGAAAATGGCTCCGAGCTCGGCCCATTCGTCCTGCCGACCGAGCAGCAGCGAGGTCAGGATGTGCCCCGCCATTTCGGTGGCCCCCAAGCCATGACCAGTATAGCCGACGGCATAGTGTATGCGCGGATCGTCGCGCATCGCGCCAAAGCGCGGCAGCCCGGTTGTGGAGCGGTCGATTGGTCCGGCCCAGGCGCGTTCAATCGGCACCTCGGCGAGTTCCGGATAGAGGAAGCGGAAATCTTCTTCCACCTCCCTGGCCTGGTCGGGCGCATAGTCGAAGGCTGAAGTGACGCGCGCACCGTAGGCTTGCGTTCCCGCGCCGCGGCCCAAATAGACCCGGCCATCAGGGGTCAGTCCGCCGTAATTCAGCATCTGCCGCGAATTGACGCCGCCGGGTCGGTCCCGCATGCCCAGACGCTCCAGCACGTCCGGAATGGGCGGAGTGACGACCATATCGCTCGACAGCACCATGATGGTGCGCTTGAATTCATCGAGATGAGCCATCCAGGCGTTGGCCGCCAGCAAGACCTTGCCGCAGCCAAGGCTGCCATGCTCCGTCTCGATCCGCACGTCCGCAGCGTGCGAGGCGACGCGTGTCACAGGGCTGTTTTCGTGTACCACCACCCCGCGATCGAGGGCCGCCTTGCGCAGCGCTCGGCATAGCTTGGCGGGCTGCAGACGAACGGCATCCGGGTCCAGAACACCGGAATAGTACGGCCCCCTGCCGAACATCTGCTTCAGATCCTCGGATGTGAGCGGCTTGTAGGGCGCCTCGATACCGAGCTTGTCGGCCATGCGCATGACGCCGCCCCAACGCCCCTCCTGCCCTGGCACGTTGGAGCTCCAGACCGAGGGACCGCGGCGCCATTGCACGTCCAGCCGGTTGTCGTTCAGGAATCGCTCTGTATTCGAAATCGCTTCGACGCTTGCCAGCACCAGTCGCCGGGCGTCCTCCGCACCGAAATATCCGACGAGAGCCGGCAGGCGGGACCAGTAATGGCCAAGCGCGCCGGAATTGCGCCCAGACGCGCCGGTCCCGATCAGGTCCGCCTCAACGATCGCAACCGAAAGGGAAGGATCGGCCTGCTTCAGGCGGATCGCAGTCCAAAGGCCGCTGAGACCGCCGCCCACAATGCCGACGTCGCAGCGTTGGGATCCTTCCAGCCTCGCGGCCGGATCCGCTGCGTCCTCGGCAAATGCCTCATCGATCCAGAGGGAGCGATGCCGCTCTCCGGCTGCATATCCCGACCACGCTCGAAACCTGATATCCGCGGAAGGTTGTGACATCGAACGTCTCCGGACCTATTGGGGCGCATTGCGCAAGACTCGGGACCTCATTCGCGTCAACAGGAAGACTGGCGTCGCGAGAATCAGAGCGAGCAGGGCCAGGAGCCCCTGTGACACGTGCAAGCCGTCGATCGTCCATCCGGGTGCCATCAGGCAGAGGCCCGCCGCCACCAGCACGGCTCGCGCCGGCAAAGCCCAGGCACCCAAGGTGTCGCCGATCAGCTGACCGGCCCCGATGAGATATCCCTGCAGGCCGCCGACCAGCAATGAGATGCCCAAGGTGGCCGTAAGGCACGTCAGCACGATCACTTCGACCTCCCCCTTCATGATCAACACCGGGTTAAGGACGAAAAAGAACGGCACGAAATAGATCGTTGCCGCGATCCGTACCGCCTGCAGGCCTACAGCGGTGGCCGACGCGCCTGCCAGTCCAGCGGCTGCGTAGGCGGCAATGGCCACAGGCGGCGTGATGAACGAAATCGTGCCCCAATAATAAAGAAACATGTGCGCCGCCAGTTCGTCGATGCCCTGCCGAACGAGCGCCGGCGCCACGATAATAGCCACAAAGATATAGGCCGGCGTCGACGGCATGCCGAAGCCCAGAAGAAAACTCGCGCATGCAGCGAGAATCAGCAGCAGGATCAGGCTGTCACCTGCGAAGAACGTCAGTTGGCTGGTGATCGTGGCGGCAAGGCCGGTCATTCCGACGGCGCCGATCAGGATCCCGATGCCCAGCAGCGCTCCTGTGATCTCGGCGAAGAGCTTGACCACGCCCTCCAAAAAATCCTGCCATTCCATCAAGCTCCACAGGCGGCGCTGGAAAAGCTGGGTCCACAACAGCAGGAACGCGGTGGCGTAGAAAGGGGCAAGGCCCTCGTTGGGGAGGGTCAGGATCAGATAGATCAGCAGGGCGAAAGCGACGAGGAAATGCCAGCCACTCCGCAGTACCGATATGGCCTCCGGCAACTCCGCGTCCTCCAGTCCATGAACGTTGTTGCGGGCGGAGTAGGCGTCGATCTGAAAGAAGAGAGACAAGTAGTAGAGTGCCGAGGGGATGATGGCCGCAATGACCACGTCGCGATAAGGCAGCCCGATGAAGGAGGCCATCACGAAGGCGGTGGCTCCCATCACCGGGGGCATGAGGACGGCTCCGGTCGATGCGCAAGCCTCGACACCGCCCGCGAACGATCCAGACAGGCCGGACTTGCGCATCGCCGGAATGGTCATGGCCCCCGTCGTCAGCACGTTCGACACGACCGAGCCGCTCATGCTGCCCAGAAGCGCGCTCGATATCACGCTGACCTTGCCCGCCCCGCCGCGGTACCGGCCCAGAAGGCTGAAAGAGAGCGCCATGAAGAAAGCTGACGCGCCGCTCTTCTGCAGGGCGACGCCGAACATCAGGTAGCCGATGATCGTGAACGCGAAGGTGCGGGCGGGCACGCCGAAAATCGCCTCGACCCCATAGACGTAGTAGCTCGCGGCCGCAGTCACGTCGAATGTGATCCCGTTGGGAAAGAAGACGTGATTGAAGAGCGGATACAGCGCGGCCAGGCCAACGACCAGCAAGACCGGCAGCCCTGCCGCACGCCTCGCGCCTTCCAGCACGAGCGCGCATAGCAGCACCGCTACAGCAGCCATTTCTGGCGGCGCGCCGAACTCGTATCCCATGGCCAGCGAACGGTCTGCTTGGCTGAAGATCACGGCGAAGCACGCCCAGGCAGTGAGCGTCAGCAAGACGTCACGCCAGAATGTAACGGGAGTGAAGCGCTTTCCGCGCGGAAAATACAGAAATATCAACCCGAACGGCAAGCCGCAGACAAAGATCACATAGCGGTTCTCGAGCATCAGATAGCCGGCGAGTGAGTAGCCGGCTATCTGAGTGAAGGCCACGACGATGACCGTCAGCGCGATCGCGGACGAGAGCACGCCAAGCACGGTGCCGGTTCGGGCGCCAAAAGTGGCGGGCTCGGACATGCAGGATCTCCGACCTTCGGCGGAAGCTCCACCGGACTGCATCAGGTGACGGAGCGCAGAGCGCGCTCCGTATCCTCAAAGGTTGGCTGCCTGCAGCGCTGCTTTTCGTGCAGCGGCCCAGCCTTCGGCAAAGTCCGCTTCGGCCGGATCGGAGGTAAGATATTGATCCCAAGCCGCCTTCAACACGTTCTGGCGCTTGATAAGCATGTCGTTGTGCGCCTGATGTTCGTCCGTCCAGACGCCCTCTTCCTTGAAGTAGCGGATGGCGCCCTCGTGATACGGCATGATGAACTCCAGGACCTGATCTTCCAGGGCCATGCCATCGAATCCCTTGGCCAACGAGGCCGCATAATCGTCGTGCAGTTCGAAGAGCGCCTTCGTCATGTTGTAGACAAGGTCCGTCTCGGCATCGTCATAGGTGATCATGAAGGGGAGCGGCAGCGCGAGGCCCTCGAAACCCTCGGGGATCATCGCTCCGATCGGCTGCGAGATCGGCAGTGCGTAAGGCGCGATCTTCTTGAGCCGAGCCCAGCCTTCCTTGTCCGAGGCCGGAAAGGGAAGATAGTGCGCGCCCCGCTGCGATGCCTCCACCTGCGTTGCCTGCCCAGTGGACGAGGATAGGATGATCGCGTCGACCCGATCCTCCATCAGTGCGTTGACTGCGGCCATGAAGCCCGGAACCTCAACCTTTTCGACATCGTCCCAGGTGAGCCCGCCGAAGGCGAGGTTGGCCTCCATCAACTGGTTCAGCGAGGGCGTGCCGAGTACAGAGGCCACCCGCTTCCCCTTCAGCCCTGCAACCTCAGTCACTCCGGTATCGGCGCCGACGAGAATGGCCGCATGTATCGGCGCGACGTTGAGGGCCATTAGCCGCACCGGCTGCGGCCCCCATTCAGGGACGGCGAAGTCGGCCAGCCCTTCCTGCGATAGGTAGGAACCGCCGCCGCTGCACGAAAAGTTGACCCGGCCCTGCTTAAGCGGCAACTGCCGTGCCAGATCGGTCTGAGCGGGAATGAACTGGATGTTCGTTCCGAGCTTTTCCTTGACGGTCGTGCCTATGGACACCGCCAGATTGTAGGAACCGGTCCCCTGCGACCAGCACGTCCAGGTCATCGATCCCGGCAGATCGATATCCAGATCCTGCGCCTGTGCATTGGCGGCGAAAAACGCTAGCGCGGCGGCAGCCAGCCCCCCTGTCAGCAACGTTGCCACGGTTTTCATCATGTCAAATTCCTCCCTGGTTACAGTTCCATTTCGCCGGAGATCCGGCGCCGTTTGCCGCCTCACCGAGCAAAATCCGGCATCAGGCCAGAGCTGGTCTCCCTGAGCTTCGTGACATGAGGCGTCGCAAAATGCGCCGGAAACAGCGTAGCGTCGAAGTGCAGGCAGCTTTCCAGCAACCGTTGCCGAGTCGTCAGCGCCTGATCCGGCATCTCGCAAAAGACGGTGTTCCAGTCCGGCTCGCAGATCTGCACCGGGTGGTGCACCACGTCTGAGGCGAAGACGGCGTGTTCTCCGCCGTTTTCCACCCGCAGCACCACCAGACCCGGGGTGTGCCCCCCTGCCTCTTCGATGACCACGCCGGGCTCTATCTCATAGCTACCGTCGACGAACTCCATGAGCCCGGCCTCGAGCACCGGAAGAACGCTGTCTTGCCAGAGAGGCGCCACGGTATCCGCTCGTTTGCCGCGGGTCGGGCTTTCTGGGTTCCAGAATTCGTTCTCGAGGCGATGGGTCAGATAGCGCGCATTCGGAAAGGTTGGCACCCAACGACCGTCCAGAAGTCTTGTGTTCCAGCCGCAATGGTCGGTGTGAAGATGGCTGCAGAGCACGATGTCGACATCTTCCGGCGAGACGCCGGTATTCCGCAGCCGATCGAGCCACGGAATGTCCTGCATGTGCCACCGCGGCGCCCAAGGGCGATTGCGGTGATTGCCGCCACAGCCATCCAGCAAGATGGTGTGCTCTGCGGTTCGGATGACCCACGAATGGACGCTCGAGACCAGCTGATCGGTTCCAGGATCGTAGTGGACCGGAGCCATCCAGTGGACGTGCTGCTCGAACCGGCTGCGATTGAACGGCCGAAAGAAAACATCCGGCGGCTTACTCGTGAAGCCGACACTCTCCTCAACCCGGGCGACGCCTATTTCGCCAATGTGCCATTGCGCTCTGAAATCCACAGACTCATTTCGGCGCCCTCGCAGCCCGAAGAAAACCAGATCTTCGAGCGGCTCGTCCTCTCTTCGGAGCGGTCTCGTCCCTCTGCCCAACTCCCGATGGCTGCGCAACAGCGCGAGCGCCAGACGCTTCGGCAGGAGAAAAGCAGCAGCTTCCAGAAGAAAGGTTCAAGAGTAAATTCCCGGATTTAATTTCGAAATTTGACGCTATGTGCCAGGCCGTGGACTGTCAAGAGATTGTCTACAGGTGCGCCAAACCGTGAGTTTCAACTAGAGACGCGGGTGGACAAAGAATGGATCCTGCATCCAGAATTTCGATGTTTGGTGGAATTGTGGTCCGTATTTTCAGGATCTGGGCCCGTTGCCGACCGGCCCTTGAAGAGGATCCAGAAGTGACTGGAGGGAATACGTCGAGCCACCGCTTTAGGTGCTGCTGTACGAATGGAACTGGAAGCGTTTGAACCGCCCCGGCTTTTGCCGAAGGCTTTAACTCCCGAGAAGATGCAGCCATCATGAGCAAGACGACGAACAAGTTTTCCCCGTAAGTGCGCCAGCGAGCCGTGCGGTTGTTGCTGAATCACCAACATGAACATCCCTCGCGCTGGGCGACCATCATGTTGATTTCGACCAAGATCGGCTGCACCCGCCAGACGCTGAACGGGTGGGTGAAGAAGGCCGAGGTCGATGCCGGCAGGAGGGGCGGTTTGCCGACAGACTTGGCGGTCAGGCTGAAAGCCCTGGAGCGGAGAACCCGGAGCTTCGGCAGATTGATGAGATCCTGCGCAAGGCGAGCGCACATTCTGGCTAGGCGGAGCTCGACCACCTATTCAAACCATCATCACCTTCGTCGACGATCACCGAGAGGCGCATGGGGGCGAGCCGATTTGCAAGGTGCTGCCGATCGCCCATCGACCTACCACGACCACTCGCCAAGCGCGCTGTCCCGAGAAGCTGTCGAGGAGGCCTTGGCTGTTGATGAGCTAGCGGGTCAGGCGATCGCAACTCGTCGGCTGCCGGTGATCGCGCACAGCTGGCCGAGTTCGGTGATCACGCACCACCGTGTCTTTCGGCGCCATCTGGACTGGCGCGGTGGTTGAAGCTCGGCCGTCCCTGCCACGGGTGTTCCGGGGCAGGTCCTTCCACTCACACGCACAATCCGCACTGCCAGTGTCACAAACGAAGATCCCGCCGTCCGATGTCGCGATACAAACCTTCTTTCTCATTCCTTCGCAGTCGTGGAACCCTTGGCACTTACACAGGCCGGTCTCGCTGTCGCAGGAGTAGCTGACTCCCGACCCGCCGCCGCCACTTCCTGCCTGCTCCGCCTGGACAGGCTGATCAAGGGTGAAGATGAGAGAAAGTGCGGCAACCGATGCTAGGGGGACCTTGACCATTACCATCTCCATTTCCACGAGGATCGACATGCGCCTGTTTGGCGTCAGCGGGTCTTCTGCTGATCGCGAACCGTCGGCTGACGGTGGTCGCGCACGAGGGGCCGAGTTCGCTGATCACGCGCCACCGGGTCCGTCGGGGCCATTGTGCTGGGTGCGGTAGCTGAAGGTCGGCTGTCCCTGTCGAGGTTCTTCTGCTTCCATTTGCAGGTGCAGTCCGCCGTGCCTGCCTTGCAGCTGATCAACGTGCCATCATCAAACGGCGCGCATACCTTGTCTCGCATCCTTTGACAGTCGAAATATCCGTGGCACCTACAAATCTGACCCTCGCTGTTGCAGGTGTAGCTGGCTCCTGACCCGCCCCCACCACTTCCGACCTGCTCGGCATGGACTGGCATGCCGAGCGCCAAAATGAAAAGAAATGCCGCAACCGATGCGGGGATCACCTTCATCAGCCGATCCTTCACGTAGGCTCCGGCCTTGAAGAACTCGGCCTTCAGGTAGATCGTCGCCATATTGGTGCCGAGACTGTTGATCGGTACCGTCGGCGTCTCTCCGATGGCATCGAGGATCGAGTCATAGAGACGCTGGGCCCCTCCGTAGCCCTGGTCCGTCCGTCGCGTGGCATGCTTCCTCCCGGTGATCGCCGTGCCTTCTCGAGCAAGCTATCATGGGAAGCGACATCCTCACGTGGGAGGCAGCGTGGGAACTTCCGTTGAATTGCTGTCTTGCCCGGGGCCGTTGTTTTAAGTCACGCTGCAAGCACCGGTTCCTCCGGCGTTGCGTAGTCGCGTTCCTCGCCTTCCGCTGGCGGAATGTCGCCGATGGCTCCAGCAGCCTGCGGTTGTGAACCAGTCGACCGAGGTGATGGCCCAGCGCGTGCCGTTCATTGTCGCCGAACTCGGTGCCGATCCGATCATGCTGCACCTCCATGCGGCGCTGGCCGAAAAGGAACGCCGCCTGATCTCGGAGCGAACCAAAGCCGCCCTCGCCTCTCGCAAAGGCCAGATGACGGCAGCTGGGCAATTCATCCAATCCCGCCGAGGCAGCTTCGCGAGGCCGTGCCGTTGCCATCGCCGGGGCCGTTCGCTTTGCCGCTTCGATCATGCCGCACATCGAGACGCTGCAACATTCCGGCATCACCAGCTATCGCGGCATCGGCGAGGGGCTCAACAGCCGCGGCG
This sequence comes from uncultured Alphaproteobacteria bacterium, assembly GCA_963773525.1. Classification (GTDB taxonomy): domain Bacteria; phylum Pseudomonadota; class Alphaproteobacteria; order Rhizobiales; family Rhizobiaceae; genus Notoacmeibacter. The sequence goes on from CAVZBM010000005.1 coordinate 435,932, forward strand.
TCCGCACGGCGCGGGGCGGCCGCTGGCAGGTAACCAACGTGCGCAACGTCATGGCGCGGATAGCCGAATCTGCCGAAACCCACCTTTGATAGGGGGGAAATACCCTGTCGCTAGTTTGCTCCGTCTGATGTATCGGAACTTGCTGTGCTGAAGCAATTACTGACCGAAGACAAATCTACACTTGGTCGCATTGAATGAGAGCCGCCGGTCGGCAAGTTGTAACCGGCCATCCGCCGGGGCGTGATCCGATCACATAAGCTGTCGGAGCAGCTTTTCATCCCGCCATTTCACCAAAGCGGCGTGGTCGCCGTATTTCTCGGCGGACAAGCCGTCTTTCAGCACTTCGACAGTGCGATTGTCGACATCCGGAGCGCCGAGATCGTCCCACCAGGACTGGACCGCCGGGCCGAGGTGATCGAGGAATTGAGCGATGCCGCCCTCGCCGCCGGCCAGATGGAAGGTCAGGCACTGGCCCATGATGGCCCACCGCTGTCCCGGTCCCTGCACGACCGCCGCGTCGATATCGTCCAGATCGGCGACCCCTTCAGCTACCAGATGAACGGCCTCCCGAAAGAGGGCGGCCTGCAGGCGGTTGGCGATATGGCCCGGCACCTCCTTCCGCAGCCGGATCGGATATTTTCCGGTGGCGCGGTAGAACGCCATGGCGGCCTCCACCGCTTCGGCGCTGGTCTTGCGGCCGGGCACGATCTCGACGAGCGGCAGCAGATGAGGCGGATTGAAGGGGTGGCCGACCAGCAGGCGCTCCGGATGGCTCATCCGCGCCTGGATGTTGCTCGGCATCAGGCCCGATGTCGAAGAGGCGATCAGCGTATCCGGCTGAAGAACCGCCTCGATGCGAGCGAGGAGCGCCTGCTTGGCTTCCAGCCTTTCTGGCGCATTCTCCTGCACGAAATCGGCGTCCGTCACCGCCTCCTCGGGCGTCTCGCAGGATTCGATCCGTTTCAGGGCCTCGTCCAGACCCTCGGCCGCCGCCCTGCCAAGGGCGACGAGGTCCTGCCAGGCGCGGCCGACGAACGCGCGCAGCTTGCTGTCGGCCTCCGGATCGGGATCATACACCCGAACCCGATAGCCGGCGGCGAGGAACAGTGCCGTCCAGCTCGCACCGATCGTGCCGGCGCCGATGATGGCGATCGTACCGGTGACGGGAACGTGAAATCGGCCGTTCATGATGTCGGATACTCCGCGTCGAGCGCCTCGTAGCCGGCGGTATCGAGAAGCTCGTTGATCTCGGCGAAGGTGGCCATGCGGGAGCGGACGGCGTCAAGAGCGCCGTCGCGCTTCAGGGTCTGCATGATCTCGCGGGCGCCGTGTAGCGCGCCGAGAAGCGCTTCGATCGGATAAAGCTGGACGCGGAAGCCGAGGCCTTCCGCCTCCTGCACCGAGAGCGTCGGCGTCTTTCCCGTGCTGGCCGCATTGAAGACCAGCGGCAGACCGAGACCCCCGAGCTCGGTTCCGATCCGCTCAAGATGCTCCATCAATTCCGGCGCGTCGAGAAAGAGCGCATCGGCGCCGGCCTCGGCATAGCGCTTGGCGCGCTCGATGGCGGCGTCGAGACCGTCGACCGCGATGGCGTCCGTTCGGGCCAGAAGAACGAAATCGTCGCTGGCCGCCGATCTCAGCGCACCGATCTTCGAAACCATGTCCTGCACGGGAACGAGGCGCTTGCCACCCATATGCCCGCACTTCTTCGGCAGAACCTGATCTTCCATATGAACGCCGGAAGCGCCGGCCGCCTCGAAGGAGGCGATGGTCCGCGCCGTGTTCAAGGCACTTCCGTGCCCATTGTCGGCGTCAACGAGGAGCGGCTTGGTCGTGACTGCGGCGGTGCGGCGGATGTGGTCGCACATTTCGGTCGCCGTCATCAGGCCCAAATCGGGCAGGCCCAGCATCGAACCGACCGCCGCAAACCCGCCGAGATAGACGAGATCATAGCCGCACTGCTCAACCAGTCGGGCGCTCAGGGGATCGTAGGCACCCATGGCGACGGTGGTGCGGTCGGCGGAAATCAGTGATTTCAGGTCACGATCGGTTGTCATCGTCATGCTCTTTTTCTTCATCTTTTTCTTTCGATAGTTCGTCTTTGCCGACCGCGGCGAGAAGCGTTGGCAGCACGTAGCGCGCATGCTCCACGGCCGCGTCCGCCGTCATGGCGCTCATCGTGTGGTAGCTCTGGCGACCGATCCTGATCGCCGTCGGATCGAGGCTGTCGAGTGTTCCGGCGATCTCCAGCGTGCGGGCCAGCGCCCGGCCCTTCGGCACCACCTCATTGACGAGGCCGAAGTCCATGGCCTCCCCGGCCGTCAACTCGCGGCCGCGATAGACCATGTCGAAGAAGATCTTGCGGGGAACGGTGCGCTGCACCGTCGCCATTGCAAGGAGCGGGAACAGGCCGTGCAGCAGTTCCGGCAGGGCGAAGGTGGCCCCGTCCTCGGCAATGGCGATATCGGATGCGGTCAGGAAGCTGAACCCGCCGGCATGGGCGTCGCCGTTCACCGCAGCGAGCACCGGCACCGGACTCTGAAGGATGGCATGGTTCAGGTCGGCAAAGGCCTTGGAGAAGACGAGGTAGGCTTCGGTGACATTGCCTTCGGAGGCGAAATCGCCGCCTTTCGAGAAGCAGTCGCCAGTACCGGTGATGACGATCGAACGGCAGCCCGTGCTCCTGGCTTTGCCGATGGCGTCGATGATCGTCCGGCACATCGCACCCGTGATCCGGTTCTCCCGCTCCGGGCGATCGAGAGTAAGTAGAAGCGTCTGCCCGCGTCTCTCTGTCAGAAGCTGATCCGTCATGTCGTTACTGTCCAAGCCATTGGGGTAGAGCGGTCGTGGTGAGCGGGAGATAGGTGATGAGCGCCAACACCACGAAGTTGACCGCCAGGAATGGCAGACACTCGCGCACCTGCTCCAGATAGGAGGTGCCGGCGATCCGGGCGGTGATGAACAGGCCAAGGCCGACCGGCGGCGTGAGCAGGCCGAGATTCAGATTGAAGACCGTCAGCAGTCCCAGTTGAAGGGCATTCAGGCCGAGGTCGGCGCCGATCGGCAGCAATAGCGGCGTCACGAGGATCAGCGCTGCAGCCGGCGCCAGGAACATGCCGAGGAAGAGAAGGAGCAGATTGACCAGGAGCAGGATCAGGAACGGGCTGGAGATGTTCGCCGTGATCATGTCTGCCAGGTGGGCCGGGATCTGGCTGCGCGTCAGCGGCCACGCCAGGGCTGCGGAGGCCGCAATGACCGCCGTGACGCTGGCGGTCTCCTTGGCCGTCTCTACCAGCAGGACAGCCAGCCGGCGAAGGCCCAGCCGGCGGCTCAGCAGGGTCAGGAGAAGCGCGTAGGCGACTGCGACGGCAGCGCTTTCGGTGATCGTGAAGATGCCGGCGATAATGCCAAGAACGACGATGGCCGGCAGGATGAGAACCGGGATCGCGCGGAGGGTGGTCAGCGCGCTGTCGCGAAGTCCCAGTCCCGGGTGGAGTGGGTAGCCGCGGCGATGGGCGATGTAGATGGCAAGGAAGATCATGCCAGCCGCCACGATCAGACCCGGTATGACACCGGCCAGAAACAGGCTGCCGATCGAGGTGCCGGTCTGGACCCCGTAGATCACCAGAAGGATCGAGGGCGGGATGATGGAGCCGAGCGTGCCGGCGGCGGCGACGACCGCTCCGGAATAGCCGGCCGAATAGCCTTCCTCCTTCATCGCCGGCACCAGAACGGAGGCCAGCGCCGAGGTGTCCGCCGCGGCCGATCCGGAAATGGAGGCGAAGAAGACGCCCGAACCGATCGCGCCGACGGAGAGGCCGCCACGGAGGCGGCCGACCAGCACGTTGGCGAACGAGACCAGCGAACGGGTGATACCGGCCGCGCCCATCAGATTGCCCATCAGCAGGAAGAGCGGCAGGGCGACGAGCGGGAAGGAATTGAGCGAGGAGACCATCTGCTCGACCATGACGGTCAAGGGAAAGCGACCCATCGAGACCCACGCTGTCAGGCCGATGCAGATAAAGATCGGCACGCCGATTCCGAGGGTGACGATGAAGACAATCAGACCGGTCATCGGGCGGGCCGTTCGAAAATGGCGGCGAGCGCGGCCTCGACATGAAAGATCAGCATGAAGACCGCCGCGACCGGAGCACTGGCATAGAGCCAGCCGGCGGAGAGGTTCAGGCCGATGATGCGCCCCCTGTGAACGAGATGGACCTGGTCATAGCCGGCGCTGAGCAGAACCCAGGCGAAAAGCCCGCCGAAAAAGGCGATCAGGACGGTCAACGCCACCGAGGCGGCCCCCTGCAGACGATCCGGCAGGAGCGTCACCGACAGGTTTTCGTTGCTGCGGATCGCCAGCGCGGCGCCGAGGAACGTCATCCAGGTGAGCAGAAGACCGGCCATCACTTCCGTCCAGGGCGGCGACCAGTCGAAGACGTAGCGGCCCGTGACCTGGGTGATCACGGAAATGACGAGGACGATCATGCCGAGTCCGAGCGCCAGATTCAGCAAAGCTGCCCCGGCGCCCGCGACAAGGCGGACACCCCGCATCAGCGGTCCCTTCATGGCCTCAGAGCCTTTCAGGATCAGATCGAACCATTCTGGTGATGACCGGCTCTAGTTGGAGCCCTGACCAGCAGCGCGAAGACGCTCCACCCACGGCACGAGGTCGGGGAACTTCTTCGACAGGGCATCTTCCGACTGCTTGCGCATCTTCTCGGTATCCACCTCGGTCAGGTTGGCGCCGGCCTTCTTGAAGTTCTCAAGAGCCGCTTCTTCCGATGCGCCGATTTCCTCACCGAAATGGGCCGATGCCGCGCTGGCGGCCTCCTCGATGGCCTTGCGCTGGTCCTCCGGGAGGCTGTCGAGCCAGTCGCCCCAGAAAATGAAGGCGTAGTTCGGCATCATGTGCCGGGTGAGAAGTACGGTCTTCGCCACCTCGTCCACGCCCAGCGAATCCGCCGTCTGGGCTTCGATCTCGATGCCGTCCACGACCCCCTGCTGCATGGCGGTGTAGATTTCGGCGACGTCCATCGGCGTCGGGCTGGCGCCCCAGGATTCGAAGGCCGTCAGCACCAGCGGCAGGCCAGGAACCCGGATTTTCTTGCCTTCGACGCTGTCGGCCTCGTCGCGGAGATAGACATAGCGGAAGCCCTTATAGACCGGCGCGAGGACGCGATAACCGGACTCCTCCTCGATCGCATCGAAGAATGCCCTGCCGTCCTCGCTGTTGTAAGCGCGCTCGAACTGCTCTCTCTCCGTAAATAGGTAGGGCCAGCTGTCGACCGTCGCGATCGGCGTGAATCCGCCGAGTGCCGTGGTCGAGATGAAGGTCACATTGACCGCGCCGGACTGCAGCTGATTGGAGATCTGCGACCAGCCGCCGAGCTGGCTCGCCGGAAAGAGGCTGACCTTCAGCTCGCCCTTGCTCAGTTCATCGACCTTGTCGGCAAAGAACTGCGCCGTCTCCTGCTCCTGGCTGTTGGCCGGGAAAACATGCGCGAGGACGACTTCCGTCTGCGCATGGCTCATCGCTGTTGACGCGGCCCAGAGGGCAGCGGCCATACCGAGTGTTTTCAGTCTATTAGACATTTCATTTCCTCCCGAGTTCTACTGGCTGATTGGTGCGCTCATGCGGCGCGGGTCTTCTGTTCGGCGCCAAGGGTCATTCCGAGGCGCTGCGCGTGTTTACGAAGACTGTCGGTGATCCTTCCGTCGAGGGTTTCGCTGAAACGGGAGACTGGAGCAGAGACGCTCAGCGAACCGACGAGCCGTTCGTCGCGTCCGAAGACGGGAACGGCCATTGCGATGATGCCGGGGATGAGTTCTTCGTAGCTGTATGCGACGGCACCCTCGGCGATGTCGTCCAGCATCCGGTCGATGCGGCCGTCGTCCGGGTTCTTGCCGGACTCCGTCAGCTGTCTGGCGACGATCTCGTCACGCGCCGATTTGGCCATGAAGGCGAGGAAGACCCTGCCTGCGGCGGAAAGCGCCATCGGCGCCCGCTCACCGACCTGCATCGTGCGTCGGATCGGATGGCTGCCCATGGCCTTGGCTACGACCAGAATTTCCTCGCCCGCCGAAATGACCATGGCGGTTGCTTCGCCGGTTTCCGCGGTGATCGCCTCGACCGGCTCGCGCGACAGTGCCGCGATATCCATCCCGGCCAAGTATTTCTGGGCGATCAGCATCATTGCCGATCCGATCCGATATGTCCGGCTGACGCCGTCGAAGGCCAGAAAGCGACCATTGACGAGCGTGCCGAGAAGGCCGGTCAGGCTGCTTTTCGGAATCCCAAGGCTGGACGCAAGCTCGACATGGGAGCGCGGCTCCTCCGCAATAAGCTCAAGGATCTGCATGACCCGCTCGGCCGACTTGACGTTCATATATATGAACTTTGTTTATACATATGAACAGCCTAGCATCACGTTCGCCTTTGTCAAATGCCGTCGGCAACGAGTAGTGCGGCCACTGCCGGCGCCGGGTCCGTATGGCTTCGTGGAGAGCTTCAATGGCCGGCTTCGGCACGAGCGCCTCAACCAGCATCTGTTCCGCAACTACCGCCACGCTCCCGAAATCATTGAAGAATGGAGGGGCGACTAGAAATTGAGTCGACTGCTACGAGCCTCAACGGGCTCTCGCCCCGAACGAGTTCGCAACCCGGTCCAGATCGGACCGCAACGTGAACAGGGCTAACTTGCGGACTCCTTCTGCTGCTCCTGCGACTGCCGCAGGCGCTCGTATCAGAGCACTATCAGACGGAATTTGGAGGCTCCGCCTCGATGTTCCCGCTGATCCGGCGTCCCCGATCTGGCAGCAGCGCTGGAAGACGCCTTCGAGCGATTTCGTCTGCGCAGCGCGCTCGGCCGCACCGATTTTCCCTTTCATCCTGTCGCCTTGCGGCACGCCGCTGAGTGAGGCATGGGTGTCTGGCAAGATCAGACGAGAGGTCACCCGTGACGCTTATCGAAATCGCCCTTCTGTTCGTCGCCGGCTTCCTCTCCGGCGCCATCAATGCCGTGGCAGGCGGCGGCACCTTCATCTCCTTCGGCGCGCTGTCGGTGCTTGGCGTGCCGCCGATTTCCGCCAATGCGACGTCCTCCATCGCGCAACTGCCGGGCTATGTGACCTCGACCCTCGCCTACTGGACGTCGATCCGGCGGGTCTGGCGCGGCGCTCTCGTGCTCGCCTTCGTCTCCATCCTCGGTTCACTCGCGGGCGCGCTGTTCCTGCTCTGGCTCTCAAACGCGCGTTTCGCGGCGCTGGTCCCCTGGCTGCTTCTCGCCGCGACGGCACTCTTCGCCGCCGGGCCATGGCTGAAACCGGCCCCCCGGGAAGCCGCCGACGAGGCGGAGGGACGCGGCGTCACGGGACCGCTGGTGCAGTTCGTCACGGCGATCTATGGCGGGTTCTTCGGCGCCGGCATGGGTATCATGATGCTGGCGACGCTGGGCCTGACGCAGGGCGGCGACTATCACCGCCTCAACGCCCTGAAGAACCTGCTCTCCAACGTCATCGCCATTGTCGCGATCGTCGTCTTCGTCTCCGGCGGCGTGATTTCATGGCCCGGCGCGCTGGCGATGATCCCGGGCGTGGCGCTCGGAGGCTATGGCGGCGTCTGGGGGGCCAAGCGCGTACCGCAGGCGGCGGTCCGCCTGTTCGTCATCGCCGTCGGCCTGTTCCTCGCCGGCTACTATTTTTGGCGGGGGTAGCGCTCGCTCAAGGATCCTCTGGGACAAGACGCGCCTCGAGACCTCCGGGTAGAGGTCCGAAGTGCAGGGGCAGAGGCGGGTCAGAGCATCTTTTACGAAATTTCGAGATTGGCTATAGCGCCGAAGACGTGCACCGATTGAGCCGCCGAGGGTGTCTGGTTCGCCTGCGGCCTTGGCGTAGTCCGGTATCGCGTCAGCCCTATGTAGCCCGTTCACGGCCCCTCCATCCGCTGCGGTTTTCGAACCGGTTTGCCGTTCCATCTAACGCAGCGATGACAGGAGGGACAAACGTGAAGATCGATACCATCGTTCTGGGCAAATGCCGGACGCTGGAAGCGCGGGGATCGCTGGTGGAGGCCATCGCCATTGCGGGCGGGCGCATCGTCATGGCCGGCAGGCGGGATACGGTGCTGTCGATGAAGGGCGCCGATACCGCGATCGCCGATTTCGGCGGCGCCACCATCGTTCCCGGCTTCAACGACGCCCATGCCCATCTCGACAGCGCCGGATTGGTGACGATGCGGCATTCGCTTTCGGACGCGTCCTCCGTGGAGGCGGTGGTGGAACGGGTAAAGGAGATCGCCGCCGGCACGCCAAAAGGCGAATGGGTCGTCACAATGCCCCTCGGCCAGCCGCCCTATTATTTCAACCCGCCCGGCGCGCTGGACGAGGGTCGCCTGCCCGACCGGCACGATCTGGACCGCGCCGCGCCCGACCATCCGGTCTATCTCAGCAGCCCGCACGGTTTCTGGGGCGCGCCGCCCTGCTACAGCGTGCTGAACAGCCGTGGTCTGGCCCTCAACGGCATCGACAAGGACACCGTGCCGCGCGTCGGTTCGGTCTCCATCGAGCGTGACGATGCAGGGGAGCCGACCGGCGTATTGGTGGAGCGGGGGCCGCTGAACCTGCTCGAACTCGACATCCTGCCCGCCGTGCCGAGCTTCAGCGCCGAGCAGAGGGTTTGCGCCATCGCCCGAGCGCTGCCGCTCTATGCGGCGCGGGGAACGACCAGCATCTATGAGGGGCATGGATGCGCGCCGGCCATCATCGACGGTTTCCGTTCTCTCCACGAGAAGAAGAAGCTGACAGTCCGGACCCATCTGGTAGTCAGCCCGCCCTGGAAGGATCCACGAGAGGCGCCGGCCGCCATGCGGGACTGGCTGGCCTATGCGGGCGGCGCGGGGCTCGGCGACGATGTGCTGCGGGTCTCCGGCATCTTCGTCGTCTTCGGGGGAGATCCCGTCATTCGCGACCTCGTCAACGCGCAGCCGGAGGAACTGGGCTGGGGCGCCAGCATCCGTCATGCCAATTCGCCGGCAGAATTCGAGGCGATCTGCATGGCGGCGGGCAATGCCAATCTGCGGGTCCATACGCTGGCTTCCGACCGGCTCCATGAACTGGTACCGATCTTCCAGCGGATCGCTGCGCGTTTTCCGATCGGCCGCCGGCGCTGGGTCGTCGAGCATGTCAGCCGGGCACGGCCGGCCGATCTCGATGCCCTCGCCCGACTTGGCATTGGCGTCACGCTCATCCCCATCCACTATCTCTGGAAGACAGCGGACAAGTTCGCCCATCTGGAGGCCGAGGAACTCGACCTTCTATCGCCGGCCCGCGCTCTCCTCGATCGGGGCGTGCCCGTCGCCGCCGGCACGGATGCGGTGCCGAACGATCCGCTCTTCTGCTTGTGGGCCCTTTGCGAGCGCAAGCAGCGGGAGGGGGGGCGGGTGATCGGCCCGGGCGGGGTCCTCGACCGCGAATCCGGCCTGAGGCTCATGACATCTGCGGGGGCATGGTTTTCCTTCGAAGAAGCGGTGAAGGGGCGGCTCCTGCCGGGCTTCCTCGCCGACCTCGCGGTGCTCTCCGGCGATCCCGTCGAAGCTGACGGCGACGAGATCTTAGAAATTCGGTGTCTGGCGACGATGATGGGCGGGCAGTGGACTTTCCTTTCAGAGCAAGGTGTGTAGTTAAATTCCCGAATAAGTTGCCAACAGTGATTTTCGTGATACGATCCTCAAAATTCGAAATTTTGGGAGCGAGAAAAAAATGTTGAGACAGCTACTTCTGCCCTTCGCGGCGGCCATCACAGCAAGTTTCCTGGCGCCGGGCGCCGCATTGGCCCAGAACGCATTGGGCATCGGTTCGGCGCAGGCCGGCATAACCGTTCAGATCGCCACGGCGATCGGCAAGGCCGTTTCGCTGGGCACGGACCGGCAGATGCGGCCCCAGCCGCTGGCGGGCACCGGCCAGTATGCGCCGCGCGTCAATGCGGGCGATCTGGAATTTGGCGTCTCCAATATTATCGAAGTCACCTATTCGCAGAATGGCAAGGGGATGTTCGAAGGGCGGGCCAATCCCAATCTTCGCCTGGCGATGACACTCTTCCCGACGCCGATCACCTATTACGTGCCGGAGAATTCGGACATCCAGTCGGCCGAGGATCTGGCCGGCAAACGTGTGCCGACCGGCTGGAGCTCGCAGCGTCTTGGCGAATACCTGTTCGAGGGCTTCTTCGCCAATCGCGGCCTGTCCTATGACGATGTCCGCCCCGTGCCGGTGACCGGCCTGCGCCAGATGTGGGAGCTCTTCGGACAGGGCCAGCTCGACTTCGGTCTCGGGGTCATGAACGGGGCCGTGCTGCAGGAGATCGAGACCAAGGTCGGCGGTCTGCGCTACTTCCCTCTCGACGACAGTGAAGAGGCGGTGACGCGGCTTCAGGAGATTTTGCCGGGCGCCTATGTTCAGGCCGTGACCGCCGAGGAATCCGGCGAGGACGTGAATGCGCTGGCCTATGACTTCGTGCTCTTCACCAGCACCGAGGTCGACGACGACACGGTCTACAAGGTCGTCAAGGCCATCCATGAGCAGGAGGCGGAGTTGAAGAACTCGGTCGCCGAGTGGGCTCCGAAAATGGCTGCCGAGCAGAATGTGGAATACCATCCCGGCGCCATCCGCTACTACAAGGAAATCGGCGTCTGGCCGAACTGAGACTTCCGGTTCAGCCCGCCGGCCCCACCGTAGCCGGCGCACTCGAAACGGATTGAGTGAGCCATGCCGCAGGACGGACGTCCTTTCTTCGTCGAAGCGACAGTGTCGATCGCGGCGGCCGCCATCACGGCGGTCGCCGTCGCCTGGGCGCTCGGCTTCTTCTGGCGGATGGGCATTCCCATCTACACCGAACAGCCCCTCGCCGCGATGCTGGGGCTTTCGATCTTCGTGGTCTTCCTCACCCGCGGCTGGTCGGGCACCGGGGTCGCCAGGCCCGATCCGGTTTCGGTGCTGCTGGCGCTGGTCTCGCTCGGTGTGTCGCTCTTCGTCGCCTTCGACTATTCACGCTTGTCGCAGGATTTCTACTTCAATCCGGTTGAAACCTTCATTGTCGGCAGCCTGTTTTCCCTGCTGACGCTGGAGGCGCTCCGGCGCGTATCAGGCAACGCGCTCGTCATCGTTTTCGCCGTCTTTTTCGTCTACGCTCTTTTCGCCGATCTTGTACCGGGCCAGCTGCAGGGCCGCAGCATCGCCGTCTTCCGCCTGGCGCCCATTCTCGGACTCGACAGCACCGCCCTTCTCGGAACGCCGATCACCGTCGTCGGCACCATCGTCATCGCCTTCATCCTGATGGGGCGCCTGCTCTTCGCAGCGGGCGGAGGCAATTTCTTCACCGATCTTGCCAAGGCGTTGATGGGCAATACGCGGGGCGGGGCGGCCAAGATCGCGGTCGTCGCTTCCGCCTTCTTCGGCTCGATCTCCGGGAGCGTCGTCGCCAATGTCACCTCGACCGGCATCATCACCATTCCGATGATGAAGCGGGACGGGTTCAAGCCGCATGTTGCCGGCGCGATCGAGGCGGTCGCCTCGAACGGAGGTCAGCTCATGCCTCCTGTGATGGGCGCGGCAGCCTTCCTGATGGCGGATTTTCTGGCGATTTCCTATACGCAGGTCATACTCGCCGCCCTCATTCCCGCGCTTCTCTATTTCTTCGCCGTCTTCATGCTGATCGATCTGGAGGCGGCGAAAGCCGGAATCACCAAGACGGCCGAGGAGGACCGGCCGCGCCTGCGCACGGTGCTGAAGGAAGGCTGGTTCTTCCTCATCCCCTTCGCCGTGCTGCTGACGCTTATGTTCAACTACAATATGAGCCCGGAGGCGGCGGCGCTGTTCGCGGCGGGGACGATCCTTCTGTTCGGCTTCGTCAAGGGCTACGGTGTCGACCGGCTCAAGCCCAGCGCGCTCTGGGACGCGGTGGTGGAGACGGGCAAGACCTCCGTCCAGATTCTCGTCATTTGCGGCGTGGCTGGGATGATCATTGCCATCCTGAACGTGACTGGCCTCGGCTTCGCGCTCAGCCTCTTGCTGACCGTCGTTGGCGAGAGCAGCCTGCTGCTGCTTCTCATCCTGACAGCGGCGATCTGCATCGTTCTCGGCATGAGCATGCCGACCACCGGCCTCTATATCCTGCTCGCGACACTCGTCGTGCCGTCGCTGACTGATCTCGGCGCGGTGCCGGTCGCCGCCCATTTCTTCGTCTTCTATTTCGGCATGCTCTCCTTCGTGACGCCGCCGGTTGCCTTTGCCGCTTTCGCCGCGGCCAATCTCGCGAACGCACCGCCAATGCAGACCGGCTGGACGGCGATGCGCTTCAGCTGGGTCGCCTACATCATCCCGTTTCTCTTCGTCTATTCGCCAAGCCTGCTGATGCAGGGTGATGTGGGTAACATCCTGTTCAGCTTCGTTACGGCGACTTTCGGGGTGGTCTGCGTTTCGGCGGCCCTGATGGGGACGCTCAAGACGGCTATCGGTCCGATCAAACGCCTCGGCTTCACCATACTCGGCCTCGGTCTTCTGCTGCCCGGCGACATCGCCCCCTATGCCCTCTACGTCAATCTGGCGGCGATCCTGATCGCGGCCGCTCTCCTCTTCGTTGAGTTTCGCGGCGGCGGGGCCGTCGAAGCGAAAGCGACGGGCGTCTGATGTCCGCAGAGCGCGACAGCGGCGATGACCTTCTGCTCGTCAACGGTCGGATCCACACGGTCGACGCGCGCGACAGCGTCGCCGAAGGCGTCTTGATTCGTGATGGTCGCATCCGCGCTGTCGGATCGTCGGAGGCGCTGGCGGCGAGCGCCGGCGAGCGGGTTCGCCGGATCGACCTGGAGCAGCGGGCCGTTGTACCCGGTTTCGTCGATTCCCATCCGCATATGGACGCGGTCGGCATCCGCCACGACAAGCCATCCTTCGGTTCACCGACGACGATCGAGGACATCTGCACCGTGATCCGGCGGGAAGCGGCGCGGCAGCAGCCGGGCGACTGGATCGTCTGCAATCCGATCGCCAGCGAACCCGACGCCTTCAACTATCCCGCCGCCCTCGCGGAGGGCCGGTGGCCGGACCGCCACGATCTGGACCGGGCGGCGCCGGCCAATCCCGTCTATATCGAGCCGGAAGCGCTAGTCGCGCCGGGTGTCGCAATCGTCAATTCCGAGGCGCTCAGGATCGCCGGCATTACCGGCGAGACCAGCGTTCCGGAAGGCGTCCGCATTCTCAAGGACCCATCCGGCGCGCCGAGCGGCGTGATCGAGGACTATAATTTTCCGAAGCGTCTGCCGGATACATACGGGACCTCAAAGCCGAACCGCGCGCTCTTTCCGATGATCCCACCGATGACCCATGAGGACATGGTTCGTTGCGTGCGGACCGGCAACGAGGCCTTCAGCCGGGCCGGCGTCACCGCGATCTATGAGGGGCACGGCATCCCGCAGCCGCAGCAGCGCGCCTATCTCGATCTGTGGGCGCGGGGCGAGCTTGCGGTGCGGACCTATTTCGTCATCGCCTTTCCCGCCCACCTCTATGCCGATCGCGAGGCGGCCGCCGAATTCGTCCGGCAGACCGCCCTCTATGCCTCCGGCGAAGGGTTCGGCGACGATCTCCTGCGCTTCGGCGGTCTCGGCTTTTCCTTCGACAGTGCGACGGCGATCGGCGCTTCGCTGATGCGCGAGCCATATCCCGGTGCGCAGGGCCACGATTGGACCGGCGTGCAGCTCACCCCGGACGAGGGCTTCCGTTTCGTCGTGGAAGAGGCGGCAAGGGCCGGTCTTCGCGTACAGGTGCAATGTTCGGGCGGCGCGGCGATCGACAAGGTCCTCGACGTCTTCGAGGAGGTCGACAGGACGATCCCCATCCGCGGCCGGCGCTGGGCGATCGAGCATTGCCAGTTTCCGAGCGCGCGCAACATGGAAACCTGCCGGCGGCTCGGCCTGATCGCGACGACCACCACCAATTTTCTCTGGAATTACGGATCGGTCTATGAACGCATGTTCGGCTTGGACGCAACCGCCTCCTCGATCCCCTTTCGTGCTTGGATCGATGCCGGCGTCGATATTTCCCAAGGCTCGGACGGCCGGCCCTACGACCCGATCTTCTCCTTCTGGCAGATGCTGGCGCGGCGCGACGGCGTCAGCGGCCGCAGCTATGAACGCCCAGATCAAACCCTGACGCGGGCAGAGGCTCTGCGCCTGTCGACGCTGAACGCGGCGCGGGCCGCCTTCTGGGAACGGCTGACCGGTTCCATTGAACCCGGAAAAGCGGCGGATCTCGTTGTGCTTTCCGACGACATCATGACGATCGAGCGCGACCGCATTCTCGAATGCCATGCCGTCTCGACGCTGTTGTCCGGCGTGCCGGTGCACGATACCGGCCTGTTCGCACAGTGAATAAAGGAAACCATTGGTGAGTTCGGATCGATTTGCCCATCTGACCGAGGATCAGATCCAGCGCCTCGCCGCCATGCCGGCGCGCTGGAACGAGGAGGTGGATGCCAATCTGGCGGCCGTGCGGGAGATTTACGAGCCGCTCGTGCGCTGCTCGGAGGGCGCAGCCTCGCTGACGCGCGAATTGCCCTATGGCGACCATCCGCGCCAGGTCCTCGACGTCTTCACGCCGCATGCGAACGGCAAGGCGCCGGTGATCGTCTATGTCCATGGCGGGGCGTTCGTCCACGGCCAGAAGAGTAAGGACGGCGTCTTCTACGACAATGTGCTGCACTGGTTCGCCCGGCAGGGATTTGTCGGCATCAACGTAGAATATCGGCTGGCGCCGGAGGCAAAGTTTCCCGACGGCGGACGCGATATTGGCGATGCCGTGCAATGGATTGCCGAGAATATCGAGGATTATGGCGGCGATCCGGACCGGATCGTCCTGTTCGGCCATTCGGCCGGCGGCACCCATGTGGAGACCTACCTCCTCTCGGAGGAGGCGGGACGGCCTGTGCCGGAAGGTGTCCGCGCGGCCATCGTGGTCAGTGCGCGGTTGCGGGCGGATCTGCGGCCCGACAATCCGATGCGGCAGAACGTGGAGGACTATTTCGGTCCCGACCCGGCATTCTGCGCGGCGCACTCGCCTGTCTCGCTCGCCGATCGGTGCCGATGGCCGACCATGATCGCCTTCGCCGGATGCGAGAACCGCCATCTGGACGTTTATTCGTTGGAATTCGCCCATGCGCTGGCCTCGCGGACAGGCCGGGTGCCGCGTGTGCTGCAATTGCCCGAGCACAATCACTTTTCCATCGTTGCCCATTTCAACTCCGGCGAGGAGGAACTGGGACGCGCCATGCTGGATTTCCTGAAGACTGAAGCCGATATCGAGCCTGGCCGCGGCGACTAACGCACAGTCTTCATCCCTCGGTGCATCGGTGCTCTTCGCCTCCCACCGAAATGAACGCACTATCGGCTTTTGTGTGAAGCGTCGCATCACCGTTGGAGTAGCGCGCTCCAGATCCGGAAACCACCTGGATAAGAGGCACTTGGCTCATCGTGCCATATGTGACCTGCGCGACCGAATAGGAACGCGAATTGTCGTAGGTGACCTTGAGTGCCGTGCCGTCCTCGCAGGCGTAGTCGACGATCTGCAGATCCGTCGGGCCAACACTGGAGTCATAGGCAGCGAAGCGGGTCCGACAGGCGTCCACGAACGCGCGAACGGGATCCGCTGAGCCTTTGAGCGATATTGCCGTCATCGGCTGACCGGTGCCGCCGAACGCAATGGTGTCGTTTCTGGCGAGCACGTCCCAAAGCGGATCGTCAATTCCGACGTTGAGAACGGTTTCAGCACGTTCCGAGCCACTGACCGTGCCCGAATAGTCGGCATCGAAGCCGTTGCTGACGAACTCTACGACGATCGTCTCGCCGTTCGAGCGGCCGTCTACGCCAAGGTCCAACCTTACCGACACTGCCGGACCCTGTACGCCTGCCTTGCAGAAGGCGTTAAAGGGGCTCGCGACCGGTTCGGGGCCGCCGAAGCTCAGATGGACATCCGTGCTTCTCGCGTCCTCGCTCTGAGTAAAGTCAAGCGACCAACCGGCGCGGGAGTCGTGCCCCGAAGCAGGCGCAACAAGGCCCAGAACCAAGATGGCGACAGCAAACATGTGGGCGGGCGGTCTCATCATTCCCCAACCTGATCGTGCCGCCCGTACTATGTATGGACCGGCTACTGATCGCAAGTCAGCGTGTCCCTGGATTGCGAAAGTCGCTGCCGCGGAACTGATGGATCGGGGCCCCACACATCAAGGACCACGCTATTCCCTTACGACACGAATATTGTGCTGTGGGGTAGACACGCCCTGGAGAACAACGTTCTAATTGCGGTAACGTGGCGGGCGCATGCATCCCGCTTTGGCTTGGAGGACGCAATGAACAAGCCTGTTAAGCAGCGTCGGTTGCCGTTTGTAGCCGGCTTGATGTGTGTCCTTACAGCCTTCGGAGGCCTTGCCGGTCCGGCCCTCAGCGCTTCGGAGGCGGGGCCCGCGAACGAATCCAGCTTACCTTACGATCAACCTTTGGGCCACGCGCTTGCGGACGTGTTGGAGGTTCAGTCCGAAGCCGGCGAGCCGTCGATTGAGGTCGCCCAATCGCAGCAACAACAAGCGCAGCAGCCGGTGGTGACTGTAGGCAACAGCAGCTCGCTGAGGATCGATATTCTCTACGTCGAGGATAATAATTACAAAATTTACGCACAGGTCCCGCCCGGCGGTCAGGTTTCGGCTTCGGCCGCGCCCGGTTTCGTCATCTTCTTCGGAGTGAACAACAACGCCATAGTCGGCCAGTACCAAATCACGGAACAGCCGCAGCAATCGATCACAGTTACGCCTGAACTGCTCGCCGAGGCCGGTATTCCGCCGCAGGACGCACAGGGACAGAACCCGCAGCAGGTGGAAAATGGAGGCCAGGCGCGGCCACAGGATCAGAACCTGCCGGTGGTGAGTTTTGACAACCAGACGGGCGTCCAGGTCGACCTGCTTTATGCCGACCGGAACGGCACCTATCAGGTATATCGGCAGATACCGTCGGGGCAGCGCGCCGATGTTCCGTCCAATGTCGGCCTGGTCTGGTATTTCGGAGCCAACGATCAGGTCTTCGGTCAATACCAGGTCAACGACTCGCCGAGCCAGCCGCTCGTGCTCAATCCCGGACTGCTCGGATCCACCACGCAGACCCAACCTGGCCCCGCGGACCAGTCAACACCCGGAAGCGGGGGAGCCGAAAAAACGGCCGGGGCCGATGACGCCCCGCCGCCAGCGGCGCCGCCGCCCGTCGACAGTTCGGCGATCGACGATTTGCGTTCCGCGCCCGCCGCCCCAGACGTTTCGGCGGAGCTCGAACAAGTTGCTGAACGCAAGGTTCCGCCGCGTGCCAACTGGAATGCCGCCACCTGGGCGGCCGGCTCCAATCAGATGCGTGCGGCGATCGTCAACCAAGGCTCTGGCTTCCTTACCGTCAACCCGCATGGCGAAGTCGTCGTCGAGGGCCCGAAGACAGCAACAAGCCATGCCAACTGGTATTTCGAGCCGGTTGGCGGCCGGGCGGACGATGACGATCAGGTCTTCTACCTGCGCAACGCCGCACAGGTGGATTCCTACGTTTATCTTGACCCCGATAATCCAACGAGCGGAGAGGTGCTTTTTGGCCCGCAAGGGATCGACGTGCCGACCGGAAAATGGAGGCTGGTCAACCATCCCTTTTACTCGGACGGCATTTTCTACATCATGAACGAGAGCGCCGAGGGTTACGCGCTGACGGCGGACGGCTCGACCTATGTCAAGGCAGAGCACATCCCGGACCTTGCCAAGGCTGCCACCCAGAAAAGCTGGATCGTAACAGACGTCCCGGATTTCAAGAAATTCTTCAATAAAATCCTTGAGCTAGTGCCGGCCTTCCAGGAGATGTCGGAAAATTTCGCGCAGCTTGAAGCCGACTTTGCCCGCAGTCAGGAGGAGGCCCGTCTGGAGGCGGAACGCCAGGAGAAACTCCGCAAGGAGGAAATCCTCAGGCGGGTCAGTTGGGGCAAACTCTCCGGCATGCGTGGCGAGGTTTACCCCTTCGTCAGCACGGGACAAAAACCGGCCTTTCGAAATGAGAGGGGCGTGATCGGCGTCGAGTACATCTTCCAATCCGACAACACGCCGAAATTCGAGAACAGCCTGCCCCGTTTCGAAGGCGATTCGCCCCAGAGCGTGGAACTCGTCCTCCGTCCGAAGCTCTTTGCATATGTTGAGGACGACATAATGTTTGTGCGCGTCCGAACAGAGCAGCCGAGCGGATTGAACTTCAAGGCCGGCGGCGTATCGAGTTCGGACCGGGGGACGGCGAAGACCTTCTACCTCGAATCCGCTCGGCTTTCGGTTTGGAGTCATAGCGGTATCGTTGAGAACTATTCACCTCTCAATGCGAACACGGTTTCCGATCTCGGCAGGAATTCCGAACGAAATTCCGGTCTCAATGTCTCCCTGCAGGACGTTGGCGGCAATTTCGGCGTCTCGAGTGGCGTGAGTTCGAACCGGGCGGTGCTGGACTACACCATTTCCAGCCAGGCGGTTTCGGATCCGCGCTCGGGAGAAAACCGGGGGGCATCCTACGGCTGGACGGCCTGCGGCATCGCCGCTGTCGTCGCGACGACCGACGATTGCCTCTATCGGTCGGCGGCCGACTTATTCGACGAACGCTCGCTGAGTTTCAAACCTCTGCGCCCGATCGCAACGACGATGCCTCTTATGGAGACCGACACGATCTTTCGTATCGGCCATGTCGATTCGATCATCGTCGATCATATCGACCTGATCGATCATTGTCGGGCTGGACACGGTTGCCCCCTATCGGGGCCGCAAGGATACATCCGGTGCGGAGGAGTTCGGCATTGGCTTCAAGGCGTTCTTCAAGACGATTTTCACCAGCGAAGGACATGACAGCATCGCCGACGGCACAGCTTTCAGCAACGAGAGGCTGCTGGAGGAAGTCAAGTCGATACATACCACCTCAAGCTTCAAGATCGGTATCGGGCTCGATATTCGCCCTCTGATGAGTGCGGTTCGAGAACTCTAGCGCACTCCCGCCGCGCCGGGCACGCCTGGGTCGCGGGGGCGCAAACCGCCCGTCCGTGAAGCCGCTCTGTCGAGGAGAAACGCATGCGCCGAATTGCATCACGAACCGTTCTGCTCGCCGGCAGCGCCGGTCTGAGCGCACTCGCACTGAGCGTACCTGCAGAATCCGGCTGGCCGGATTCTGACGGGAGCGGCAAGGCCGTCACGCACTCCACGCCTTCCGGTGCGAACGTCCGGCTCGCACAATTGACACCGGCGCAACGTGCCGCGCGCGACAAGGACCCGGGAGGGTTCGGGTCATCCGGCTCGAACTCCGGCGGCGCCAATTTTGGCGGCTCGACGGGCACTTTCGGCGGCGGCTCATCGGACGCCGGCCGCAATACCATGGGAGAAGGAGGTCCCAAACTGGAGGCGGGTACAATAATCCGGGCGGCAGCCGGTCAGACTCATCGGGCGGTACGTTTGGCGGCCGCAATTCCGACACTTCCGGCGGCACATTTGGCAGTGGCAGATCCGGCACTTCGGGCGGGGCCTATGGCGGCGTCAGCAATGGCAGTTACGGGGACGCCAACTCCGGTCGCTTCGGCAGCGATGCCGGGGCCTCTGGCGGAAGCGACGGCGGCCAATATGGCAACATCCCGCGAGGCAATGCGGGCGGATATGACACCGTACCGGGGAAGGACAATATGGACCGGCGCCTCCGGAAGTCGGAGCCTATGACAGGGTGCCCGATGCCGGTGGCTATGACCGGCCTCCGCCTCCGGCCGGCGAAGGCGATAGAGACGACGTAGCCGGCAATCCTCAACCGCCGCTGGTTCGTCAGGACGCTGGGCAGGGCGGACTGACGGCGTCCGGCGGTCGAAACCAGTACGACGCGCCCCCAGTGGCCGACAATTACGGTAAGCTTACCCTCGGGCGTCCGCCGCTGGTTCGTCAGGACGCTGTGCGGGGCGGGCTGACGGCGTCCGGCGGTCGGAACCAGTACGACGCGCCGCCGGCGGCCGATGATTACGGTAAGCTTACCATCGGACGTCCGCCGCTGGTTCGTCAGGACGCTGTGCGCGGACTGACGGCGTCCGGCGGTCGGAACCAGTACGACGCGCCGCCGGCGGCCGATGATTACGGTACACTTCCCCTCGGGCGTCCGCCGCTGGTTCGTCAGGACGCTGTGCGCGGGCTGACGGCGTCCGGCAGTCGGAACCAGTACGACGCGCCGCCCGCGGCCGACGATTACGGTACGCTGACCATCGGACGTCCGCCGATCGTTCGCCAGGACGCTGCGCGGGGCGGGCTGGTCGCGTATGGCGCGCAGGGGACCGATGGCGGCGTGATATTGCCGCCGCCTCCGGTCCCCTCGCGAGATGGCCGACCTCCGCTCAACAATGGCTATCAACCGCTCCCGGCAGACGCAGCCACTGGCGGCGATGGCTATCAGCCTCTTCCTGCAAACGCCGGCGGCGACGGCTATCAGCCGCTGCCTGCAAACGCCGGCGGCGACGGCTATCAGCCGCTCAGCACTGGGCAAATCACGCCGGCGGCGATGGCTATCAGCCATTGCGGCCACTGGCGCCCGAAGGCGTTCGGCCTGTTTACGGCAACGCGCCGGATGTCGGGCAATATCGGCCAGTCTACCAGAATGCCGGTCAGGCGCTGCCCAACGATCCAAATTATGGCGCGCTCAATGTGAGGCCGCCCAAACCGCCGCGCGAGAACAAGCAGCCGCTGGCGCTCGGCAACGCAGGAAACGACGGCTATGCGGCACTCCCCCTCGCTCCGCCAGCAGGAGAAGGCTACGGTCCTTTGCAACCGCTGCCGCCCGAAGGCGTCCGGCCGGTCTATGGGAATAGGCCGGATGTCGGGCAATATCGGCCAGTCTATCAGAATGCCGGGCGGGCTCTCCCAGACGATCCGAACTACCAGGATCTGAATATCGGCAGGGGCGAACGCGGCAATGACGGTTATCAATCTCTGCCGATCGGCGAAGGGAACCAGGACCTGCCCGCCAATGCCGGGGGTGATGGATACCAGAACCTGCCCGTGGGCCCGCCGCAATACGATGATGTCGGCAGCCCCCTCGATTGACGAAGGCTTGCGACACCCTGGCGCCAGATGCATTCGACCAAGCGCCGATCCAAATCAAAAAAACCGCGCCGATCGGCGCGGTTTCTTTTCAGGTGACCTTCGAACGGAGCGAGTGGCTACTGCACCTGGCAGTTCAATTGCAGGTCACCGCTTGTCAGTTGGAAAGAATTGCCGCTTGCCACGACGGTGGTGGTTCCATCGGAGAAAACATTGGCGCCGTTGCGCGGCGCCTGTGTGATCAAGGTGGCGTCCGGGTAGCCGTTCGTCTTCAGGATTATGCCATTTGCCGTGCGTGTGACGTCAAACACCCAGTTGCGGTCGCACACGTAGCGGAAGCTGGCCGAGCCATTTGAGCCGCCAACATATCCGGCCGTGTCTTGCCGGGCAGGCCGGTTGACGTTCGGCGTTACCGGCTGGATACCGTCGGAACCCGGCTGAACAGGCTGGATACCGCCCGAACCTGAACGACGGGGCATCGCCCCCTCTCGCTCTGGTGGCTGGACTGGCTGGATGCCTCCGGACCCGGGCTGGACGGGCTGTATTCCGGGGTTGGTCGTCTGCCCGCCATTCCGCTGCGTTGGTTGCACAGGCTGCACGCCGCCCACCGGACGGAACGCTTTCTTGTCCGATTCCGGCCGGGACAATTGCCGACACTGGTTGACGAAGGATGGGACAGCAACAGATGCGCCGCGTTCGCTCGCGAGACGACTGCCGATGCCGTCGACACCATAGGTAAGGCGGCTTTCAGAATTCGCGATGGCCTGCCAGACGGGATCGTCAATATTGGTCTTTGCCTTGACGCCCGACCATTCGCTGCTTTCGATGAACCCTTCGCCCTGATAGCGATAGTCCCGCCCACCAGCCGTCAGCGTCACGTTGACATTCGCACCACGGACCGGATCGCCAAAACCAATCAGATTGATAGTGACATTGCCATTGCCGCGGGCAGGGCACTCTGCATAGAAGCCGACGGCGTCCGTTTCGGGGATGCCGAGGGTCAGCGTCGCCGTCTGTGCCCCCGTGGCCGGATCTCTCCCGGACGCGGAGAACCAATATGCCTCGTTCGATCCGGCATCAGCAGGACACTCGGCCTTGACGCGATCCAGCGCCGCGCGCGAGCTGGTCAGCCCGATCGAAGTCGATTGCCCCTCGAAACCCAACTCCATCGCATGACCCGCCTGCATCGCCTCGATGAGCGGATCGTCGTGATAGAGTTGGAAACCGGGAACATGCCCGACCATGCCATCCGGGCCCTTCGTCGCGGTGTAGGTGAAACGCTGCCCTTCGATGTTGATGGTCAACGGCCCGCGATCGCCCTCGACGCCGCCATCGGTCGCAAGCCAGGGCACCTCCATGCGCAGCGGCAATCCGGCGCCCTGGCACACAACCACCACGCCGAGGTCCCCGGCGCATTCTTCATCGGCGCAATCAAAGGCGGTGACCGCAATCCCCGAACCGGCGGAACCCCAGATGCGCTCCGTCCCTGCCGGGGAGGAAGTATCGCGGCCGATGTCACCGTCATTCGAACTGGCGGCGACATCGAAGACGATGTCGTAGACGGCGCCGCCACCTTCCATCCGATAGACGTACCTGCCGCCGGGGCGTGCCGGCTCCACGGTGAACTGCCCGACCAGGTCATCACTGCCCAGTAGATCCTGCTCGAGAAGCTGGACCGTCAGAGGGCCATCGGCGTTGAACGTGGCCTGCGGAGACCACGTCTCACCCGCATCGATTGACACCGCGTTCACTGCCCCGGCCGGCGACCGCCCGCCATTTGGAGTGGCGAGAAACACTTCGTCCCCAAGGAAACCGAATGTCGTTGAGACGACCTTTACCTCGACGACCGTGACTGTCGTCGCATTCGCCGAAGACACAGACCCAGCACCGAGCCAAAGCGCAGCAAGGAATCCCGGTAGTAAATATCTATTCAGCATGCCGCCCTCGATCGTCTGCCGGAATGGAAAGTGCCCGCTGCTTGCAAAAGGTAACCGATCTTTCTGTCTCATAAAACCGCATTACGCAGGGAAATGAGGTGGCGGAAATTGAGAAGACAACAAAATGCAAAGCAAGAGGGCGCGGCCTGCGCTGTCGGGAGCGGTAGCGATCATGCCGTGGAGGCCGCCGTCTGCATATCCTAACCGGAGCGCGGCACCCTCATTACGCCTACGCCGTTATCCGCCGTAGCAGCAGCCCGAAAGCGGCAGGTCGCCGCGGCTCGTATCGACCCAGAGGATTTCGATCGGATAGTTTATGTCAGACATGCCGTCCCAACAGATGCCTCCGGTCATCAGCATGGCGACGGCTTCCCCGCCGGAGTCGTCACTCATTTCCATGACCTTGCGGTTGCGGTTCATGACCGGCGTCCGTGGGGGCGCGGCGGTGAAACTTCGGGTGTCGTCCGCCGTCTCGATCCGGACATCGCCTGCCTGGAATTGAAGCGACCAGAACGGCTCGGTCCCTGTACAGGACATCCGCTCCGGCAGCAGATCGGGGCGCGGCGAAGTTGCCTGCGCCAAAAATTGCGCATTCACCCAGCCTGTCATCCCGCCGAAGTAGATCTCGCGCCACTCCCGGTCTCCGACCATCGCGGTTCGTCCGGTCGAAAGAATGCCGGATGCGTCCGACGGAAGCGTGATCACGATCGGTGCCTGTGAGATCGATCCGGCATCGGGAGCGAACTGGCGGGCGTTCAGCCTGTCGGTTGCTGCCACTCCTGTTACTCGGAAACTGCCGAATACCGGATCTGCCTGCGCAATGCCGTTTTTTGCGCCGCAAAGGATAACTGCCGAATATCGGATCTGCCTGCGCAATGCCGTTTTTCGCGCCGCAAAGGATAGCGGTCGTCAAGATTGCATACTTGATTTCGACTCTCATTCCCTGCCTCGCGGTTGGAAGCGCCGATACTCTGTCACTCGGCAACCCGTCCCGTCCACCACGAACTGAGAGCGTCTCGGCGGTCCCGTTGCCGCGCGAGAAGGGCGATCTCCTGGTGAAGGCGCTCGGCCTGCCGTAGGAGGCCGCTGTCGTACTGGCCTAGCCGCAGAAGAAGAAGTTGACGGCGATACAGCGACCGACCCCGTGCATCTAACGGCTCTACGAGGTCTCCGGCGTCCACGGCGAGACGACAAGGAACTGATCCACGAGAAGTTCGGCGACGGCATCATGAGCGCCATCGACTTCGACCTTGTCTTGTCACGCATCCCGAACCCGAAGGGCGACCGCATCGAGACCCGCATGAGCCGCAAGTATCTCGCCTATGACCAGTGTAGCTCTCCTGGCCTCGTTGCCGCGACCGCGCCCTTATTCGGAAATCCGGATAGGTGTCACCTAACCAACGGTGATAAGGCAATGTCGATCACCCGTGCCCGCCCGCAGCATCTCCTCCAGCCTGTCGGTCCGCGCCAGCAGTTCCGACGTCGAGGCGTCTTCGGCCAATTGCGGCACCGGCCGATAGACGAAGCCTTCCATCCGCGCCCGCAGGACAGCCGCCTCGTAGCGGGCATGGGCGTTGCCGGACCGGCCGGCCGCCAGATTGCTCCAGAAGATCTCAGTCTCCGCGTTAAGTCGCTGGCGGGCGGCGAGCGCTTCGGCCAGATCCTCGGTCTCGCAGGACAGCCAGACGTGGCCGTAAGGGGATAGTTGGTCAGGCCAGCGGGTAAAACTGGTGCCCAGGGGCGGAATCGAACCACCGACACTGCGATTTTCAGTCGCATGCTCTACCAACTGAGCTACCTGGGCATTCCCGGAAGAAACGGCGCGGGGACCGACGCGGCTTGGTGACCCGCATCCCGGAAACGGGCGGGTTATAGCGAGGGGCCCTCGACGTGGCAAGCGATCGGCGCCGGCTTTTTGGTCTTTTTCCGAGCACCGCCGTCAGTCGCCGCGCTCGGCGGTTTCCTCGACATTCTCCTCCTCCTCGGTCACCGGGATCGCATAGGCGCCGGTGAGCCAGCGGGAGAGGTCGACATCCTTGCATCGCGGCGAGCAGAACGGGAAATATTCGCGCGCGCTCGCCCTTCCGCATTCGGGGCAGGGCCGCGCCGGGCGCAACGGTGTGACATTGTCGGCGGTGGCCATTCGCGGCTCCATCTTGGCGTGATCGGGGATCGGCACGGTGTCCCTATCATCTTGTCACGGCAGGGCCGCCGATCAAGACGGCGCGGCGATCAAATCCGGCCGGGACGCCCGAGCCAGGACTGGTAAACGTGGAACCCCTCGCCGATGAGAAGTGTGACCGTCTCATGAAGCGGCAGACCAACGACATTGGTGTAGCTGCCGATCAGCTTGACCACGAAGGTCCCGGCGAGGCCCTGGATGGCATAGCCGCCGGCCTTGCCGCGCCATTCGCCGCTGGCCAGATAGGCGTCCAGTTCCTCGGCGCCCAGACGCTTGAAGCGAACCCGGCTCTCGACGATCCGCTGGCGAAAGGCGCCCTTCGGCGTCACCAGACAGATGCCGGTGTGAACCCTGTGATTGCGGCCGGAAAGAAGGCGCAATGCGGCCGACGCCTCATCGACCATCTCCGTCTTCGGCAGAATGCGCTGACCGACGGAGACGACGGTGTCGGCGGCGAGGATGAAGGGACGCTGCCGTTCGGGGGTCTGCTTCACCGTCGCGAATGCGCTCTCGGCCTTCTCCACGGCAAGCCGCTTGGACAGCGAACGCGGATGTTCGGCCCGGCGCGGCGTTTCGTCGATATCGGCGGGCAGCAGCGCGTCCGGCTCGATACCGGCCTGCTGCAGCAGTTCGACACGGCGTGGCGAACCGGACGCCAGCACAAGTTTCTGCAACACGCTCATGATTTTCCGCGCCCCCGGCCGCGATGGACCGGTTTATTTGAATCGGTAGGTGATGCGACCCTTGGTCAGGTCGTAGGGCGTCATCTCGACCAGGACCTTATCGCCGGTCAGGACGCGGATGCGGTTCTTGCGCATGCGGCCCGCAGTGTGGGCAATGATCTCGTGATCATTCTCCAGCTTGACCCTGAACATCGCATTCGGCAGCAGTTCGACCACGACGCCGGGGAATTCGAGAACTTCTTCTTTGGCCATTCTTCGCCTTTTTCACTTTCAATGTACGGTCAGTCCCGCCGCAGCGCGCGCGGAACCTATAGGAAGAGCGGAAGGAAGGAAACCACCTCCGGTGGGGGTTCGTCCATTAGATGGGCACGCGTCCTATCCGCGCCAGTGCAAGACGCAGACAAGCGTGAACAGACGCCGTGCCGTGTCGAAATCCACGGCGATCTTTCCGGCCAGCCGATCCTGCAGCGTCTGGCTACCCTCGTTGTGCAGTCCGCGCCGGCCCATGTCGATCGCCTCGATCTGCGCCGTCGTGGCACTGCGGATGGCCTCGTAGTAGCTTTCGCAGATCATGAAGTACTCCTTCACGATGCGCCGGAACGGCGTCAGCGAAAGGATATGTGTGACGACCGCCTCTCCGTTATCGCGGCTGATCTCGAAGATCAGCTTGTTGTCGCGGACGCCGAGCCGCAGCCTGTAGGGCCCGCCATCGGCATCACCGACGGGTTGGAAGCTGTTCTCCTCGATCAGATCGAAGATCGCCACTTCGCGCTCATGTTCGACATCGGGTGTCGAGCGGCCGATGGACTCGTCGAGCACGACATCGATCAGCCGACCCTTTGGCTGCTCAGCCATCCGCCTCTCCGGGATTGAGGCGGATCGAGACGGACCGCGCATGGGCGCCAAGTCCTTCCGCTTCGGCGAGGACCATGGCTGCCGGACCAAGCCGGCGCAACTGATCGGGGCCGCATTTCAGAATGCTCGTCCGCTTCATGTAGTCGAGGACGCCAAGGCCGGAGGAGAAGCGCGCCGAGCGCGCCGTCGGCAGCACATGGTTGGAGCCGCCGACATAGTCGCCGATCGCCTCCGGTGTGTGGGCGCCGATGAAAATGGCGCCGGCATTCCGAACCTTGGCGGCGTAGGCATCCGCGCCGTCGAAGGCGAGTTCCAGATGTTCCGGCGCGAGGCGGTCGACGAGCGGCAGCGCCGCGTCGAAATCCTCGACTTCGATCACCGCGCCGAACGTTTCCCAGGACTGCCGGGCGATCTCGCCCCGCGGCAGGGTCGTCAACTGGCGCTCGACCGCCGCGGCAACGGTCTCGCCGAAACCTCGATCGTTCGTCATCAGGATCGACTGCGCGGCAGCGTCGTGTTCGGCCTGAGCCAGCAGGTCCGCGGCTATCCAGTCCGGGTTGTTGGCGCCGTCGGCCAGCACCAGCACCTCCGACGGGCCGGCGATCATGTCGATGCCGACCGTTCCGAAGACGCGCCGCTTGGCGGCCGCCACGTAGGCGTTGCCTGGCCCGACGATCTTGGACACCGGAGCGATGGTCGCGGTGCCATGCGCCAGCGCGGCCACCGCCTGGGCGCCGCCGATGCGATAAATCTCCGACACGCCCGCGAGGCGGGCGGCGGCCAGCACCAGCGGATTGACGACGCCGTCCGGCGTCGGCACGACCATCACCAGGCGCCCGACGCCGGCGACCACCGCCGGGAGCGCGTTCATCAGCACCGAGGAGGGGTATGAAGCCGTGCCGCCGGGGACATAGAGGCCGACGGCCTCGATCGCCGTCCAGCGGCTGCCGAGTTCGACGCCAAGGTCATCGACGTAGCGGTCGTCCTTCGGCAGTTGGCGTTCGTGATGGGCGCGGATGCGGTCCCGCGCCAGTGTCAGCGCGTCGAGGGTCTGCTGATCGACGGCGTCGCAGGCCTCGTCGATTTCCGCGGAGGTGAAGGCAAGGCCGCCGGCACTTTCGATCTCGAACCGGTCGAACCGCCGCGTCAGGTCGATCAGCGCCTCGTCGCCGCGTGTCCGGACGGCCTCGATGATGTCGGCCACGGCCTTGTCGACATCGGCGGACGACTCGCGCTTCATGGCGAGGAGCGCGGCAAATCGCTCCTCGAAGTCGGGCGCTTCTGTCGAAAGGAAGAGGGCCATGGCCGGCGTCTGCGACGGGTTCGTGTGGGTGGTCACCGGCGCTCGGGCCGGTTCCGCTCACAGATCGTGGGCGGGACGGTTCTCCGTCTGCCACGCTGCGCCCAGATCGGCAAGGCGCAGTTCGATACACTCGACATCGGCGGCGATGGCGGCGCCGCCCGAGAATGTCAGTTCGATCGTGCCGGAGGGGTCCGCCTCGCCCGTCGCCGGTACGAAGCGCAGCGCCAGCAGATTGAGCACCGCATCCTCGGCGCTTCGATCGATGCCGGTGGAGCGAAGGCTGGAAACGCGCGCGACCGACAGCGCGGCAAGCCGTCTTTCGCCGCGCGACAGGAAGCGCCGCTTCTTCTCCCACACATAGCGGCGCAGCGGCACGATCAGCGTCCGGCTCCGCCCGTCATATGAAATCTCGATCGGCTTGACGACGGCATCCTGGACATAAGCCGAGATGATGAGGAGATCGTCGGCATCGAGGGCGGCGAGTTTCAATTCATTCATTGGTGCAAACCGAAAGAGTCATGAAAGACCCTCTGAAGATTGTCATCGTTCGGGCGGTGTCCAGTCACTATCTTCGGAACGCCGCCGCGACAGCCGCAGGGCAAGGCCGATCGAGACACCCACACCGATGGCCACGGTCAGATCGACGAGCACGGTCAGAATCAGCGTGACGAGCAGCAGCAGGCGGTCCGCATTGCCGGCTCGGACGTAGTCACCCCATTTGTGCGGTTCGCTCATGTTCCACGCGGTGATGACGAGGAGCGCCGCAAGCGCCGGCATTGCGAGATAGCCGGCGGACGAGGCGGCCAGAACCATCAGGACCAGGATCGCCAATGCATGGACGAGGCCGGCGACCGGCGTGCGGCCACCTGCTCGGATATTGGTCGCCGTGCGGGCGATCGCGCCCGTTGCCGGCAGGCCGCCGAACAGCGCCGAGGCGATATTGGCGGCGCCCTGAGCCGTCAGCTCGGCGTTCGGCCGGTGACGGCCCTCGATCATCCGGTCCGCGACCATGGCCGACAGCAGCGATTCCACGCCGGCCAGAAAGGCGATGATCATGGCCGATGGAAACAGTTCCACGAAGCGCCACCAGGACAGCCCCGACGGAAGCGCGGGCCATGGAAGCTGGTTCGGCAATTCGCCGAAACGGGAGCCGAGCGTGTCGACCGGCAGGCCGAACAGGGCGACGGCCGCCGACGTCGCGCCGACGGCGACCAGCAGGCCTGGAAAGCGGGGCGCCAGGCGGCGCAGGACGACGATCAGCACGAGAGCGGCCAGCGCAACGGCGAGAGCCTGCCAGACGAAGGTATCGCGCGCTTGCCAGAGGACCGGCAGCTTCTCCAGGAAATCGGCGGGAAGGTCCTCGGCGGTGAGGCCGAAGAAATCCTTCAACTGACTCGTCGCAATGATGACGGCGATGCCGATCGTGAAGCCGTTGACCACTGCTTCCGGTATGAAGGCGATGAGATTGCCGGCGCGGAAATAGCCGGCGACGAGCAGGATGAAGCCGGCCATGAAGGTGGCGATGACGAGCCCATCATAGCCATGATCGGCGATCACGCCATAGACCACGACGATGAAGGCGCCTGTCGGCCCGCCGATCTGCACCCGGCTGCCGCCGAGCAGCGAGATGAAAAAGCCGCCGACGATGGCCGTGACGAGTCCCTTGGCGGGATCGGCGCCTGAAGCGATGGCAATGGCGAGGCTGAGCGGCAGGGCGACCATCGCGACCGTCAGGCCGGCGACGATGTCCGCCGCGAAAAGCGACCAGCTGTAGGTTCGGATCGTCGTCAGGATTTTCGGTTGGCGCATGAGCAGAGCCTGGCAAGGGTTGCGAGAGATCGGATCCGCATCCTGCACTGCAAAAGCGCGAGCCGGTGTCAAGCCTCAGGAGTGCCCTCGCCGATCGTTTGCCTTCGATCAACCGGCGACGCGTTCGATGTCCGCGCCGCAGGCGGCCAGCTTGGCCTCGAGGCGTTCAAAGCCGCGATCCAGATGATAGACCCGGTTGACCTCGGTCATGCCCTCGGCGGCAAGACCGGCGATGACGAGGGCGGAGGAGGCGCGCAGGTCGGTGGCCATGACCGGCGCGCCGCGCAAATGGGGCACGCCCTCGACGACCGCCGACTGGCCCGAAAGGCTGATGCGGGCGCCGAGCCGCGCCAGTTCCTGCACATGCATGAAGCGGTTCTCGAAGATGGTCTCGACGATGCGCGACGTGCCGCTGGCGCGGGTCATCAGCCCCATGAACTGCGCCTGCAGGTCGGTCGGGAAGCCGGGGAAGACCTCCGTCGTGACGTCGACCGGATGGATGGGGCCGCCATCCTTGCGGATGCGGATTCCCTTTTCCTCCTCCATCACCTCCGCGCCGCTCTCGCGAATTTTCTCCAGCGCCGACTGCAGAAGATCGGACTTCGCCCCGGCGAGCAGCACGTCGCCGCCGGTCATCGCGACGGCCATGGCATAGGTGCCGGTCTCGATCCTGTCCGGCACGACGGCGTGGCGTGCACCGGCAAGCTGGTCGACGCCCTCGATCAGAATGGTCGATGTGCCATGGCCGGTGATGCGGGCCCCCATGGCGATCAGGCATTCGGCCAGATTGACGACCTCGGGCTCGCGCGCCGCATTGTCCAGTTCGGTCGTGCCGCGCGCCAGCGTCGCCGCCATCATCAAGACGTGGGTCGCGCCGACAGAGACCTTGGGAAAGACGTAGCGCGCGCCCTTCAGGCGGCCGTCGCTGCTGGCGTTCACATAGCCGCCGTCAATGTCGATGTCGGCGCCGAGATGGCGCAGGCCGTCGATGAAGAGGTCGACCGGCCGGGTGCCGATGGCGCAGCCGCCGGGCAGCGATACCTTCGCACGGTGCATGCGCGCCAGCAGCGGACCGATGACCCAGAAGCTCGCACGCATCCGTGACACCAGATCGTAGGGCGCGGTCGTATCGACGATGTTGCGCGCGGTGAAATGGATCGTGCGGGCGTGATTTTCGTCCTGGCCGCGGCGCTTTCCGGTGACGGAATAGTCGACGCCGTGATTGCCGAGGATCCGGATCAGCTGCTCGACATCGTCGAGATAGGGTACGTTTTCCAGCGTCAGCGTGTCGTCGGTCAGCAGCGAGGCGATCATCAGCGGCAGGGCCGCGTTCTTTGCGCCGGAAATGGGAATGGTGCCGACGAGCGGCTTGCCGCCGACGATACGAATGCGATCCATCAAAAACCCTCAAGCTTGCGCGGCTCGACCCCTATCGGTTGCATCCGCCCAGCCGGTCTGCGTGAGGTCAAAGAGCGCGATCCCTAGACGAACTTTAGCAGCCGTTCAAGAATCGGGCGGCTCGCCCTCGCGTTCCGGTTGTCCGGGCTGTCGATCCTCCTCCAGCGTTGGAAGCCCGGAGCGGCGGTCGGCCTTGCCGCCGCGCGTGGCATGGGACTGGCCCTTGCGCCGCCTGATGTTGGCGCGCAATTGTTCGGCCAGCCGTTCCTTCCTTTCCTTCTCCGACAATTCCTGCCGTTCCCGTTGCGCCGGGCTTTCCCTGGCCGGCTATTTTGCGATCCGAACTGCTTGCCAAGGCAAGGTCGTTATGGCAATACCCGCCGCGTTCGCGCGCCGTCTTTCGCGACGGTCCTCTGCTCGCGGACATTGGCTGCGGTAGCTCAGTGGTAGAGCACTCCCTTGGTAAGGGAGAGGTCGAGAGTTCAATCCTCTCTCGCAGCACCATCAAGCCGTTGATTGTCTGGTTTTCTGGAAATCGCGCTTTAGCGTTCCTCGGGTCTGCGTGGCATCGTACGCAGAGACGCCGTTTGGCTTGTCTGGACCTTCAAAAAGAAGTCGGTGGGCCTTGTTGTTCAGTCCTCAAAGGTGCCTGCCCGCCCTCGCGGCCCCGGCCGCAGATCACGCCTGCCCGTTCTTCCGCTCCGCGCTTGCGCGGCGGCATACGTTACGTCTGACCGGGTATGTCGGTGTCCTCATCGAGAACGTCCCGGACATACAGCTTCTTCACGGAGACGTAAATGACGACACCCAGGGGCGAGGCGACCACAATTCCGATGGGCCCGAAGAGGATTCCCATAGCCAGAACCGAAAGGAGCACCAGGCCCGCGGGAAGGGCGACGATGCGCTGCTGCACCATAGGCGTAATGACATCCGACTCGAGTTGCTGAATCGCGATGTAGAGCAGCAAGGTCCACAGGACCGTGGTCGCGCCTTCCGTCGAGGCGAGAAGCAATGCCGGAATCGCGCTCACGATTGGACCCACGACCGGCACGAACTCCGCCAGCCAGGCAAGCAGACCGAGGGCCAAGGGAGCTGGCAACCCGATCGCCCAGACGCCTATGCCGGTCAACACCCCGACAATGGTCATGGAAACCAGTTGCGCGAGCAGCCATCCGCGCAAGGCTTCGCCGCTGGCGAGTAGCGTCCTGTCGATCTGACGGTGCCGAGCGGGCGGAAAGAGCTTCACGAAGCCACGGCGGTAAAGCCTGGGGTTCGATGCGAGGAATGCACCACCGATCACGACCAGTATGAAGGTGGTGACGACCTCAAACGCTATGTAGCCGTAAGAAAGAAACTGACCGGCCCACGCGCGGGCAGTGTGGGCGATGGCCCCCACCACTCCGCCCTGCCCCGCCCCCTCGCCGCCAGAGCCGAGCACCTGTGACAACGAAATCGAGACTCCCAGCCGCTGCTGCAAGTCCTCCCATGCCTGCGTGACCCCGCTGATCAGGTCCGAGACCTGAAACTGCAGATGAGAGCCGATCAGCCAGGAAAGAAGGGCTATTCCGGCGAGGACAAGCAATCCCACGGCAGTGAGGGACCAGCGGAGGGAGAGGGGCGTCCTGTGTTCGAGCGGCCGGGCGGCACTCAGCAGCAAGACGGCGACAAGGACGGACGCAAAGCTGATAAGAAACGCCTGCCGCAGCTTCCAGAGTAGAAAGGCCAATGCCGCGAGTCCGATGACGATCAGAACACGGGTCACATAGTCGCTGATCGATAGGGCTTCAGACCGACGCAGTGACGGCTCTTCGGGATCATCGCTCATCTGGAACCTCCGGTCGACGAATGGCCTTGTCTTTCGCCAACGGTCGCGATCAGGCACGGTTCCGGTTTGCCGCTCGTCATCTTCGGCGCCGTCTGCCGAAGCTTTACGCGATCGCAAAGAGGCGCGACTTGCCAGGCCCCGGCGCTCTCACCATTCCGCCAGACGGCCCTGACGACCGTCTGCCTCAAGAGGCAGAATCCATGATCCGGCTTCTCGCAGCATGCTCGTTGCCTCGATTACATGTCGCAAACGCCGCTACGATCATGAGGACCCGACTTCGATCCTCTCTCGCAGCACCATCTCTCTGCCGACAGCGAAGCGTTTCGAGGCCGGGTTTCGCCGTATTCGGGTGCCGCGCCAGAGACATCGGAGGATTTAGAAACCCTGTCGCGTCCGAACGAAAGCGGCATCAACGCTTCCGGAACAGCGATGCGCATGGAGCGCGAGGCATGTCTCGAGCCGAGATTCGTCGAAGTCCGGCCAAAGGCAATCCTCAAAAAGGAGCTCGGCGAACGCGGCTTCCCACAGCAGGAAGTTCGACAACCGCTTCTCGCCGCCGGTGCGGATCATCAAGTCGATGTCAGGAAGACCGGCGGTGACGAGACGATCCGCAATGGCCGTTTCGTCCACCGGGCGCGTGTCTTCGCGGACCAGAGCGCGGACCGCTGCCGTGATGTCGGACCTGCTGCCGTAGTTGATGGCGACGTTGGCGACACACGTCGTCTCGGACGATTCCGGCAGCCCGTTCAACTGCTCGGCGAGGCGCCTGAACTGCGGCCCGGTGTTCCCGATATTCCCGATCACGCGCAGACGGATGCGACGCAGCTGTGGCTCGACCCCGCGCCTTTCCATGAAACCGGCGATGTAGTCACTGAATGTCTCGTAGAGGCCGACCGTCTCCGCCGCCGGCCTCGACCAGTTCTCGGTCGAAAACGCAAAGAACGTCAGGACAGGAACCCCGCGGCGAGCACTGTGGAGCAGGACTTTCTCGAAAACGCGGCAGCCTTCCTGATAGGCCTGACCCGCAGTCAGGCCACGCCGCTGTCCCCAGCGGCGGTTGCCATCCATGACGAAGCCGACATGATCCGGCACGGCAAATGGCGGCCGACCCGGTGGACCGCCCCTGGCCCCGCCGCCCTCCGTCACCCGTCGGGGCTCCCATTGGTCGTCTTCCAGAAGGGCAGGAGCGGATAGGTGAAATAGTCGGAAAAGCTGCTGACGTCGGGTTGTCCCGTGCCGACCTCAGGAAACACATCCCGTGGCGCGCGATAGGCCGTGCCGAAGCAAATGTCCCAGAACGGAAAAAAGGCGGCAAAGTTCTTGTCGCGGTGTTCGGCCACCAGCGAATGATGGATGCGGTGGTATTGCGGAGACGTCATCAACCACCAGCCCCGTCCAAAGCCGATGTTGATGTTGAGGTGAATGAAGTAAAGCCATGCCGTGGGAAGCAGCAGGATGATTGAATATTCGGGCCGTGGCAGACCGAAAAGAATCGGAAACGGTATGGTGAAGAACGCATGGCGGCCGACGAGGTCCATCAGGTGCAACCTGGTCGTGGAGGTGACGCCGACATCGCGATCGGAGTGGTGCAATGCATGGCCGCGCCACAGCAGTGACGATGCATGTTGCATGCGGTGCATCCAGTAGAGCAGAAAGTCTGCGAAGAACATCAGCAGAAGGAGGCTCGCCACGGAGCCGAAGAAGCCCGATGCCGCGATCGGGATATCGATCAGCCGATAGAGCCCGGTCGTCTCGACGATCCGCACGCACAGGAAAATGGCGGCCGCGTTGGTCGCCGCCTCGAGCACTGCATAGGTCAGGCCATACGCCGTGCGGCGAAAATCGCCACTGGCGCGGCTGGCCAGTCTCTCCGCGGCCGATCCGAGCAAGAACAGGCCCGCGGCCGTCGCAAGGGCAACAACAAGGCTCACGTCAGCACTCGAACTGGAGAGAGCCTCATGCGTGATCCAGCGACGGAGACCGCCGGCCATGCCCAAACGTGCCGAACATGGCCGGCCCGTTCAGGGGCCTCATGGTCAAGCTGGGATACGCGCCCAATGACTCGCCCGTGCGGCATAGACCTCAGGCGCATATTTCTTGAGGATGCGAGCCGCGCCATAGGCGTAGATTTTCATCACCGTCCGTCTGGATCCGAGCCGGGCAAGGAGAACGCACGGCAGGACATAGACGACGTAGAAGTTGCACAAGACGAGGTGGCGAACCTCGTCGGGAATGTTCTTCAGAATTTCAGGCCCAACCACGGCGTACTCGTCGATGACACGCCTGCCGAGGTCGGTGGGGCGCATCACGGCTTCGCGAAACCGCCGCAGTTC
Organism: uncultured Alphaproteobacteria bacterium; assembly: GCA_963773525.1. GTDB lineage: Bacteria > Pseudomonadota > Alphaproteobacteria > Rhizobiales > Rhizobiaceae > Notoacmeibacter. The sequence continues at coordinate 471,413 of CAVZBM010000005.1, forward strand.
GGCCAATTCGAAGCAATCATCAGGCAATCCGACCGCGCTGCAGCAGGCGGTCGTGACGAAACAGGGGAGCGCGTCACCGTCCGGCACGCACCGCTGGCGGATGTCATCCCATTCATATCCAGATTTGCAGCGCTTTTTCTTGGCCTCATCCGATTGTCCGGTGAGAAGTCCCGCATCCTCGTCCTCAACCGTTGATCGCGCCCATCCCCTGGCAGACGCAGCCAACAAGAGCGGCGCCGACAGACCGATTGCAGAGCAAATCATTCGCCTTCGCGTTAGGCTTCCCATGGCTTCTCCAAACCTGTCGCTGGATCTTCAGTTCCACATCTGGCATAGTCTTTAACCTAATTTGGTAGTTACCTTACTGTTACCTGTCAACCCCGGCCCGCACCGACTGTGCATGTATGCTTCGACACTTAATGGGACCATGTCTCATTCATCCGCAAAGGCGAAAGACACCTTGGGGACAGCCCTTTTTGGCGATTTAATGGCTCTTTTGTTTCTGTCCGGATTGACTTCTTGGCTTCTATGTTATCTTTTTGCTCTGTTTCTGCGTTTTATTAACGGCCATCTCTACTTTACCCTCGAACCGATTACTGCGTGCGTGACCTGGGAAGTCGCCTTTCTGGTTCTTTGGCTGTCGTATGGAGACGCGTATCGCTTTCATTATTCAAGCTTCGCTCTCGTCGGATGGGCGTGCCTGAGCGTTCCGCTGCTGGCGATAGCGCTGATCGATTCCGCCCGCGTCGCCGGCCCTATCGTCAGCATTCTGCGTATCGCGACTGTTGCTGCCGCCAATCTTCTGTTCTTGCAGATCGTCCTGGCAACGCACAGCTCGATGTACATCATCGGCACCGCGACGGGCTATTTCTGTCTGCTCCAGATCAGCGGCTGGAAGCTCTTGGAGGCCGTGCGAACGAGGCCTTTGCCTCTCGGCGCCAGCCGCATCAACATTCTGCGCACCTACGCCAACGCCGCGGTGATGGCATGGGACGTCCACGTCAGCGACCAGAAGCTGCTCTTCGCCTCCGGGTTCGCCGTCATCGTCGCTCTGGATCTGGCCACCTTGTGGTACGGCGCGTCCCGGAGGGTTCGCGTTTCCGGCGGACGGGCACAAGGAACGCCCATGCCCGCAAATCCGGATGGAGATATCCGACGCCTTCGATGACGATTGCCGCCGAACGGACAGCACCGTCATCCGGCGTGGCTTGAGTGTCTAAACGCAGGCCCCCGACGCGGCTGGCGACTGGCGATATCGGAACACACCGCTGCCGCGAGCGACGACGGTGGCGTTCTCGTCGCGAATCTCGGCTTCGGCGAAGAAGGTCCTGCGTCCGCCGCCGGTGCGGCGGCCTTCCACGATCAGCCTGTCTCCGGTCGGCTGTGAGAGGAAGTTGGTGGTCAGCGACAGCGTCATCGCCATGATGGGGTCGTCGGGATCGCCGGTGTAGCAGCCGGCGAAGCCCATGGCCGTGTCGATCAGGACGCCATAGAGCCCACCATGCGGGATGCCGTAGCGATTCATGTGGCAGGGGGCGAGATCGAGTTCGAAAACGGCCCGGTCCCTTTCCCATTCGACATGGCGGAAGCCTATATGGGCCTGGAACGGATAGGGCTCCTCCGGCGTGAAATCGTCGCCCTTGCCGACGACCATCGGCTCAGACACCGGCCAGCCGCTGGGCATGCCAGCGCAGATGGTCGCCCATGAATGTCGAGATGAAGAAGTAGCTGTGGTCGTAGCCCGGCTGCAGGCGAAGCGTCAGATCGATTCCCGCCGCCTCGCACGCTTTCGCCAGCCTTTCCGGCTGCAACTGCTCTTCCAGGAAATCATCGTCCGTGCCCTGGTCGACGAGCAGCGCCGGCAGCCGCGCACCATCCTCGATCAGCGCGACGGCATCGTGGCGCCGCCAGCGGGACCGGTCGGCGCCGAGATAGGCAGGCAGCGCCTTCTGCCCCCAGGGCACGGCGCCCGGCGCGACGATCGGGGCAAAAGCCGAGACGGCGCGGAACCGATCGGGGTGCGACAGACCGATGGTGAGGGCGCCGTGGCCGCCCATCGAATGGCCCATGATCGACTGGCTCGACACGTCGACCGGAAAGTGCGCGGCGACGAGCCGGGGCAGCTCCTTCGTGACATAGCTCCACATGCGGTAGTTCTCCGCATAGGGCTCCTCGGTCGCATCGACGTAGAAGCCGGCGCCGAGGCCCATATCGTAGGCGCCTTCCGGATCGTCCGGGACGCCCTCGCCGCGAGGCGAAGTGTCCGGGGCCACGAAGATCAGCCCATGTTCCGCACAGGCTTGCCGATACTCGCCCTTCTCCATGACGTTGGCATGGGTGCAGGTGAGGCCGGACAGGTACCAGACGGCAGGCAACAGGGCGCCTTTCGGATGGTCCGGGACGAAGATGGCGAATGTCATCTCCGTCTTGGTCTCGGCGCTCGCGTGACGGCAGACATATTGCGTGCCGCCATGGCTCCGATTCTTGCTGACGATGTCCATCAACGGCTTCCTTTCGTCGGCCGGGACGCCTTTCGCGGCCCCCGCCGTTCTTTCTGTGGCGCCCTTCGGACGCGGGCGGGCGAGGCCTGCCGATCGACCTCGAATTGCCCGGTCTGTTCGATCAGCTGGCCGAGCTTGCTGCTGCCGAAATTGCGGGGGTCGAAGTCGGGATTGCTCGCGATGAGTTGCTGGCCGATGCGGCCGAGATTGTGCCACTCGGTATCCTCGCCCAACGCGGCGATCGCCTTTTCGATGAGCGGCAAGGCCTCCATTGCGCCTTGCGGCGAACCGGTTTCGCCGGCCCCTTCGCCGCCCTCCGCGCTACGCGGGGCCGCCAGCAGGTTCTCGATAAAGATGAAGCGCTTGCACGCCCGGCGGAAGGCCTCAGGGGTCTTGCGCTCGCCGATGCCATAGACGTCGAGGCCCTGTTCGCGGATCCGGCTCGCCAGTCGGGTGAAGTCGCTGTCGGAGGAGACAAGGACAAAGCCGTCGAAACGGTCGGAGTGCAGAAGATCCATCGCGTCGATGACGAGCGCAATATCGGAGGCGTTCTTGCCGGTGGTGTTGGCGAATTGCTGATGCGCGACGATCGCAAGACCCGCCAGCTGGTCGGACCATGATTTCAGCCGGGGCGAGGAGAAATCGCCATAGATGCGCCGCACGCCCGCCTCGCCCAGCGTCGCGATCTCCGTGAAGATCGCCTGCGCGGCTTTCGACGAGGTGTTGTCGGCGTCGATCAGAACGGCCAGGAGAGGTGCGTCGCGCTCCGGCATCGATCAGTACACCACCACCGAACGGATGCTCTTGCCCTCGTGCATCAGGTCGAAGGCCTTGTTGATGTCTTCGAGGCCGAGGCGGTGGGTGATCATCGGGTCGATCTCGATCTTGCCGTCCATGTACCAGTCGACGATGGTCGGCACATCGGTGCGGCCGCGCGCGCCGCCGAAGGCGGTGCCCTTCCAGACGCGGCCGGTGACCAGCTGGAACGGCCGGGTCGAGATCTCCCTGCCGGCTTCCGCCACGCCGATCACCACCGAGACGCCCCAGCCGCGATGGCAGGCCTCCAGCGCCTGGCGCATCACGGTCGTGTTGCCGGTGCAGTCGAAGGTGTAGTCGGCGCCGCCATCGAGCATCCGCACCAGATGGGAGACGATGTCGCCGTCGATCGCCTTCGGATTGACGAAGTCGGTCATGCCGAACTTCCGGCCCCATTCTTCCTTGTCGTCATTGAGGTCGACGCCGACGATCCGGTTGGCGCCGACCATGCGGGCGCCCTGCACGACATTGAGGCCGATGCCGCCGAGGCCGAACACGACGACATTGGCGCCGGGCTCGATCTTCGCCGTGTTGACCACCGCGCCGACCCCCGTCGTCACGCCGCAGCCGATATAGCAGGCGGTGTCGAAGGGGGCGTCCTCGCGAATCTTCGCCACCGCGATCTCCGGCAGGACGGTGAAGTTGGAGAAGGTCGAGCAGCCCATATAATGGTAGATCGTCTCGCCCTTGTAGGAGAAGCGCGAGGTGCCGTCCGGCATCACGCCCCGCCCTTGCGTGGCGCGGATCGCGGTGCACAGATTGGTCTTCCGCGACAGGCAGCTTTTGCACTGCCGGCATTCCGGCGTGTAGAGCGGAATGACGTGGTCGCCGGCCTTGACCGAGGTCACCCCCGGACCGACCTCGCGGACGATGCCGCAGCCCTCATGGCCGAGGATCGAGGGAAACAGCCCCTCGCTGTCGAGCCCGTCCAGCGTGTAGGCGTCGGTGTGGCAGATGCCGGTCGCCTTGATCTCGACCAGTACCTCGCCGGCCTTCGGGCCCTCGAGGTCCAGTTCGACGATCTCCAGCGGCTTCTTGGCCTCGAACGCTACGGCGGCGCGTGTCTTCACGATGATATTCCCTCAAATCTGGTGCTATGACGGCATAGGCAATAAGCCGCGGGTCTTTCAACCTGGAAGGCTCATCGGCGCCGAATTCGTCCATCCCCGGCCTACTTCATGCTCCAGCCATGGCTGACGATGATCGACTGGCCCGTCAGCGCGTTCGACCGGAACGATGCCAGGAAGGTCGCCACATCGGCGACGTCCTCCATGGTCGTGAACTCCTTGTCCACGGTCTGTCCCAGCATGATGTTGCTGACGACCTCCTCCTCCGAAATGCCGAGGTTCCTCGCCTGCTCTGGAATCTGCTTCTCGACCAGCGGTGTCTTGACGAAACCGGGGCTGATCACGTTGGAGCGGACGCCATGGCGAGCGCCTTCCTTGGCCATTACGCGGGCGAGACCGAGGATGCCGTGCTTGGCCGCGACATAGGCGGCCTTCTGCGTCGACGCCTCGTGGCTGTGGACGGATCCCATATAGATCAGCGAGCCGCTCTTCTGCGGATACATGTATTTCACCGCCGCCTTGGTCGTCAGGAACGAGCCGTCGAGATGGATGGAGACCACCTTCCTGAACTGCTCATAGGGAAAATCCTCGATCCAGTGGACGATCTGCACGCCGGCATTGGAGACGAGAGTGTCGATCCGGCCGAAGCTGTCGGCGACCTTGTCCATTCCGGCATTGACGGCCTCTTCGTCGGTGACGTTCATCTCGACAATCAGGCTTTCGGTGCCGAACTCGTCCCTCAGCATCGTGGCGGTGTCCTCGGCGCCCTTCATGTCGATGTCGCAGATCGCGATTCTGGCGCCCTCGGCCGCCATGCCCCTGGCGATGGCGCGGCCGATGCCGGAACCCGCCCCGGTGATGACCGCCACATTGCCGTCGAGAGATCGTTCGCCTGCCATCCGTTCCACTCCATCGCTGTCGCCGGTTCGAACCGGTTCGTCGGAGCAACTGTGTTGCACCGCCGCGAAGGCAAGCGTCAATGGAGGGCCGGACTGGAACGCCGGCGCTCCGGAATCGTCCTGCCGCTCCGCGCGTTGGAGGCCAATGCCAGTCCCGGCGAGGACGCCTTTCGTTCGCGATGCCGGATCCGGACCCGCTATGCCCGCCGTGCCACGAGTGCGTCCCTGATCTCGGTCAGCAACTGGATGTCGGCGGGAGGCGCGGGCGAGGCCACCTCCTTCTCCTTGTTCTCCTTGCGGCGCAGATTGTTGACGCCCTTGACCATCAGGAAGACGATGAAGGCGAGGATCAGGAAGTTCAGGATCACCGTGACGAAGCTGCCATAGGCCAGCACGGCGCCCTGCTCGCGGGCCGCTGCCAACGTCGCGGCGTCGATGCCCGGCGCCAGCGGAATGAAGTAGTTGGAGAAGTCGAAGCCGCCGAAGATCGCGCCGACGATCGGCATGATGATGTCGTCGGTGAGCGCCTTGACGATCCCGCTGAACGCCGCGCCAATGATGACGCCGACCGCGAGATCCATCACATTGCCCTTGGCGATGAATTCGCGGAATTCCTGATGAATGCTCAAATGACCCTCCGTCGCGCCGGCAAGTTGGTTATCCTCGCGCGCTGCCGCCAAATCCATTCGATTTTTCCGCAATGGTCAACCATGGCCGGCTTTCGGTCGCCCCGGGCGTGCGATAGGATCGCGCGGGCAACGGCTTGGGAGGGCCGGGAGGAATGATGCGATGAATGGCTGGGTCATCTCGCTCGTCGCGCTCAGCTACCTCACCGTCCTGTTCGTGGTGGCGGCGCTCGGCGACCGCAGAAAGGGCCACGACCGGCGGCCCCGCCCTATCCGCTACGCTCTTTCGCTTGCTGTCTATTGTACCTCCTGGACCTTCTTCGGATCGGTCGGCGTCGCCGCCAGCAGCGGCCTGCAGTTCCTGACGATCTATATCGGCCCGGCGCTGGTGTTCATTCTCGCAACGCCGTTTCTGAAGAAGGTGACGCGGCTGTCGAAGGCGGAGCGGATCACCTCGGTCGCCGACTTCCTCGCCTCACGCTACGGCAAGAGCTTCACCGTCGCATCGATCGCCACTCTGATCGCGACCATCGGCGTCGTGCCGTACATCGCGCTGCAACTGAAAGCGATTTCCGATGCGATGACACTGATGGCGGAGGCCCGCGGCGTCGGCGCGGCGGCGTTGCCGATGCCGTTCGGGGTCGGCGGCATATCGCTGTGGGTCACCGTGTTGCTGGCCGCCTTCGCCATGCTGTTCGGCACCCGCCAGACCGATGCGACGGAACATCAGGACGGTCTGGTGCTGGCGATCGCCATCGAATCGGTCGTCAAGCTCGCCGCCTTCCTGATCGTCGGCTTCTGCGTCTCCTTCGTGATGTTCCAGCCGACAAGCCTTTGGGAACAGGTGCGCAACCACCCCGCTGTCTGGGAGAGCCTGACCAGCCCCACCCGGCCGATCGGCTGGTTCACGATGACACTGCTTTCCGGGGCGGCGATCCTGCTCCTGCCGCGGCAGTTCTACGTGATGGTCGTGGAGAACCGCTCCGAGAAGGAAGTGGAGCGAGCGCGCTGGCTGTTTCCCCTCTATCTCGTCGCCATCAACATTTTCGTGCTGCCGATCGCGCTGGTCGGCCTGACGACCGTCGGCGGCCAGACCAACGCTGACCTCTACGTCCTGGCGATCCCGCTGCTGGCCGGCAATGAGTGGCTGTCGATCGTCGCGCTGGTCGGCGGCCTTTCCGCCGCAACCGCCATGGTGATCATGGCCTCGGTGGCGCTCTCCATCATGATCTCCAACGATCTCGTCATGCCGGTCGTGCTGCACCGGACGCTCGGCATGCGCTGGGCCGATCACGAGGACTGGTCGCGGACGATCCTGTTCATCCGACGCCTCGCCATCGCCGGGCTCCTCGCCGCCGGCTATCTCTACTACCGGTCGATCCAGAACTCGGCGCTGCTCGCCTCGATCGGGCTTCTGTCCTTCGCGGCCATCGCGCAGTTCCTGCCGGCTTTCCTCGGCGGCCTCCTCTGGCGCGGAGCCAATGGACGCGGGGCCGTCGCCGGCATGGTGGCGGGTTTCGCCACCTGGGCCTATACGCTTCTGCTACCGAGCATACTCTCCCCCGACAATGGCCTTCTCGCCGACGGACCGTTCGGCATCGCGCTTCTCCACCCGCAGGCGCTGTTCGGCCTCGACCTGCCGGCGCTCGAGCACGGAGCGCTCGTCTCGCTGCTGATCAACACGGTGGCCTTCGTCGTCGGCTCCGCTTCGCGGGAACCCACCCCCCGCGAGCGCATTCAGGCGGCGCTGTTCGTGCCGCGCGAGGCGGGACGGCCGCCCTTTCCGCGCAAGATCAGGACCCAGCTCAGCGTCGGCGAACTGCAGACGACGATCGGCCGCTATCTCGGCCATGAGCGGACGGCGCGCAGCTTTGAATCCTGGCAGCAGCGCGAAAATCGGGTGCTGACGCCAACCGACATCGCCGATGGGCAGATCCTGCGGTTCGCGGAAGGTCTTCTCGGCAGCGCCGTCGGCTCGTCCTCAGCGCGGCTGATCCTGTCGCTGCTGCTGGAGCGTTACGACACCAATGCCAGCTTCGCCTATTCGCTGCTCGACGACGCCACGGAGGCCCTGCAGCAGAACCGCGGCCTGCTGCAGATCGCGCTCGACCAGATGGAGCAGGGCATCACGGTCTTCGATGACGATCTGCGCCTGACCTGCTGGAACCGCCGCTTCCGGACGCTGTTCGACCTGCCGGAAGCGCTGGGCCAGGTCGGCACGCCGCTATCCGCTGTCATCGAGCATCTGGCGAGCCGCGGCGAGATCGACAAGGACCGCATCGAAGCGATCATCAAGAACCTGGCGCGGCCCCAACCGGCCTGGCCGCTGGAGTTGCGGAGGTCGGGCCGGATCGTCGAGATGCGGACCCAGCCGATGCCCGATGGCGGCATCGTCGGCACCTATACGGACATCACCGCACAGGTCGAAGCGGATCGGGCGCTGAAACGGGCAAACGAGGGTCTCGAGGCTGCCGTCGCCGACCGCACCCGCAAGCTGCTCGACGTCAATGGTGAACTGAGCGATGCGCGGCGCGCCGCCGAGGAAGCCAATCTCGGCAAGACCCGGTTTCTCGCGGCTGTCGGCCACGACATCCTGCAGCCGCTGAACGCGGCGCGGCTATATTGCTCGGCCGTCGGCGAACAGGCGACGCTGGCCGGCCAGCAGATACCGGAGGTTTTTCCGGAGACGGTCCAGCGCATCGACGCCTCCCTCGACGCCGTGGAAAACATCCTGTCGGCGGTTCTCGACATATCAAGGCTCGACACCGGGGCGATGACGCCGAATATCGGCACATTCCGTCTCGGCGACATCCTCGAGCCGTTGAGGAACGGCCCTGTCGCCGCTGGCTGAAGCCAAGGGCCTCGATCTGCATGTGCTGCCGCTCCAGCGTCCTCGTGGACACCGATCCCAACCTGTTGCGTCGGCTGGTGCAGAACCTCGTCTCCAACGCCGTCAAATACACCCGACGGGGCCGGGTCGTCGTCGGCGTGCGGCGGCGCGGCGATCACGCCGAAATCCAGGTCCTCGATACCGGCATCGGCATTGCACAGGCCAATCTCACGGGCATCTTCGATGAGTTCGCGCGGCTGGAGGAAGGCGCTCTGGAAGCCGAAGGGCTGGGCCTCGGGCTCTCCATCGTCGACCGCATCGCCCGCGTTCTCGGCGCCAGCATCGCCGTGCAATCGGAGCCGGGACATGGCACGCTCTTCACCGTCCGCCTGCGTGTCAGCAAGGCGAGCGAGGCCGACGAGACGCTCGCGCGGCCGAAGCCAACGCGGCTCGCCAGCGACCTGCGGGGCCTGACCATCCTCGCCATCGACAATGAGGCGGACATCCTGGACGGCATGGAGATGCTGCTGTCGGGCTGGGGCTGCGAGGTGCTTCGGGCCACCGGTTCGGCCGACATCCGGCGAACTGCCGGCCGGCTCCGATTCCGGATCTCCTCCTCGCCGACTACCATCTCGATCATGAAACCGGGTTTGACGCGATCGGCGTCGCCTGCGAACATTTCGGCGTCGCCATCCCCACCGTCCTCATTACCGCCGACCGGTCCAAGGAAGTGTTGGCGGAGGCCGCAGCACGGGATATCGCCGTACTCAACAAGCCGATCAAGCCGGCGCGGCTGCGGCTGCTCATCAGCCGTCACCGCAACGCGCTGCGGACCGCCGCCGAATAGACCTCAGCGGGCCGCCAGACTTGCCCCCCTGGACGAGCCGAGCTTCGACAGCAGGATGACCGCCTGGGTGCGGCTGTCGACGTTGAGCTTCGTCAGGACGGCGGAGACATGCGCCTTGATGGTGGCTTCCGACACACCGAGTTCATAGGCGATCTGCTTGTTGAGAAGGCCTTCGCCGATCATCGTCAGGACACGCGTCTGCTGCGGGGTCAGCGTCCCGAGACGTTCGATGAGGTCGGAGATCTCCGGGTCGGTCTCGGTGCCGAGATCGATGTCGGGCGGAACCCAGACCTCTCCGTCGAGCACCTTCTCGATCGCTTCGCGGATCGTCTCCATCGACGCCGATTTGGCGATGTAGCCGACAGCGCCAAGCTCGATCGCGCGGCGGATCGTCTCGGGCGATTCGGATGCCGAAACGACGATGATCGGAATGCTCGCCTGCACGGCGCTCAGCCCGACGATGGCGGAATGGCCGGACGCGCCGGGCATGTTGAGGTCAAGCAGGATCAGGTCGACATCTTCGCCCTGCTCGACAAGCGATTTGGCGCTCGCGAAATCGCCCGCCTCGAGGATCTCGCAGGGGGACGAAAGGCCGGACAGAACCTGGCGCAAGGCCCCGCGGAACAATGGATGATCGTCCGCGATCAGAATATTGAGCGGCGTGCCCACCGGCTGCATCGTCTCTCCCCCGCGCGGGGGCAGAACCTCTTCCATCTCCCGCCGGTCCGCGCTTTTTCGCTTGTAAAGCGCGCGTGTTTTTATGACAACCCAAGCGATTTTCGTAGCCAGGGAGACGGACAGTGCCGACAAGGCGAAGGGCATTCGGCAGCGCATGGGCCGCGCTGCTTGTCGGCCTGTCGACCTTCGGCCTCGGCGCTCTTGCGCTGATTGCCGAGCGGGCGGGCGTGCCTTCTGCGGATACTTCGCTTCCTGTTCACCGTCGGCCTGTTGGGCGGCCTCCTGGCCTACAGCATCTCTGCGCTGATCGTTGAGCCGGAGCACTGGATCTACGCCCGGCGCGGCGTGCGCGGCGTCAGCGCCACGCCGGCGCTCCTCCTTGCCGGCCTCGTCGTCGGGTGGGGCGCATCGCTGACCACCGATGCCGGACCGGGCAGCAATCATCGTCGGCACGCTCGCGGCACTGTTCGTCACCACGCTTCTGCTGGGTGCGCGGCTGCGGCGGATCGGCGCCGCCAGTCCGGGTCGGATGCTGCATCTGCGGTTCCCCGGCCGCGAGGGGCTGCCGCTGCGCATCCTTCTTGGTCTCGCCGCCAGCGTGGTCCTCGCGGGCCTGCTCCATCGCATCCTCGGCCTGCTCACCATGCGCATCGAGACGGAAACCGGGCTCGGGCCCAGCATCTCCATCGTCCTCGCCGCGCTTCTGGTTTTCCTGCCTGGCTGGGCGGGCGGGATCACGACCGTCCTCCGGCTGGCGCGGATCGGCCTCGCTTTCGGCTTCGCCGCGATCGTCACCGCGATCCTTATCGGCGAACTGATGCCCGCCAGCGCCGAGCCTTGCACTGCCGAGGCTGGACCTGTCGCTCGATCTCTGGGCTGCAGCGACGGTCGATGGTGCCCGCTACGGCTTCGTCGCCGCATTTCTGCTGCCCGCGCTCCTGCCACTGCTCGCCAGTCTTTCCACTCCCCTCTCCTCGCTGCGGCTCGGCGGATGGTTCGGGCTACTCGCTCTCGTCGCGATCATCGGCATGGCCTGGGCGGCGGGGGGCGTTTCGGCGACCGCGGATCGGGAAATGGACGCGCTGGCGGCAAGCGCAATGGCGCCCGTGCTGGGTAATGTGGCGGCGCTGGCGGCGCTGGCGGTCGGCGGCTCTCTGCATGCTGCTGTCGCTGGCGCTCTGCCTCGTGGACGATCTCCTCCTCGGCTTCGTCCGCGAGGACCGGCTGGTCGGAGGACGCCACCTCGCCTGGCTCCGATTCGCGGCGATCGTCGCCATCATCGCCTCGGCGGGTCGCTCTTCCTCGCCCCCCGCATGGGCGCGATGGCGGCCATGATCGATCATGCGGCGCTGCCGATCTTCCTCGCCATGGCGATCGCAACCATGCTGCCGACGCTCCTCTGGCGCGGCACCAGCGGCGCCGGGGCGCTGGCCGGCATGGCGATAGCGGGAGTCTGGCCAGATCGTCCTCCTCCTCATCGAGATGGAGGCGATCCCGATCGAGCCGCCGCCTGGCCTGTCGGACGGGCTCGTCGGCGGCCTCTTCGGGCTCGTCGCGGCCGTCGCGGTCAGCCTGCTCATGCCGCCGCGAGCCAGCGTACGGCTAACGGCGAGGGCGAATGGCGGAGACGGAGAAGTCGTCTTCGATCGACGCAGGACGGCGCCTTCTCCGCCGAGGCACAACGGACCGGCTTACACGACCCGAAGAGGGGCAAAGCGGCCAAGGCGGTGGTCTAAAGCTTCTCCCGCGGTTCTTCCTCGTCCTCCAAGATCGCGCACCATGTCGCGAAATGATTCGAAGAAGCGGCGCATATAGCCAAGCGCCTTGTCGAACTCCTGGTCGGAAGGCAACGCCCGTCGGTCATTGCCGCTGTCATCGAGCCGCTTCTCGAGCGCCTCGATCCGCTGTTCCAGGGCCGCGAGCCGGTTTGCATCGGCCGGCGCGGCCTTGCCCGGCCGATCGCTCTCGCAGTTGAGATGGTCGCCAACGCGGCGGCAGAGGGTGATTTCGCCGGTGTCGCTATCCATCCGCACCCAGCCATCCTCGGTGCGGTCCATCACGTAGCGGCCGGTGGTGTCCTGCGCGGCAGCGGGCGTCGCCAGGAGAACAAGTGTCGCAACGGGGAGAATGGTTCGCATGGCAGCCTCCAATGGACGTTAAAGAAACCGGCCTACACTGGCTGATGACGGCATCGCATCAGCTAGTCAACGAACGTGAATTTCGCTAGGCCGGTGCCATGGGACGATTGATCTACAAGGCCGTGCCCGCGCAATTGTGGCGCGAGACGGAAACAGAGCGGCGCTGGCGCGGCGCGCCCGTCGATCTTGCCGATGGCTACATTCATTTCTCCGCCGCGGATCAGCTCGCCGAGACTCTCGCCAAACATTTCGCCGGACAAGGTGATCTTCTGCTCATCGCGGTCGACGAAGCGGTTCTAGGCGATGCGCTGCGCTGGGAGGTATCGCGAGGGCGGCGCGAAGTTTCCCCACCTCTATGCCCCGCTTTGCAGGGATGACGTCGCCTGGATCGAGCCGCTGCCGCTTGATGCAGAAGGTCGCCACGTGCTGCCGGAGCAAGTCCGGTGAAGCTGAATAGCGATCTGACCACGACGCCGATGATGGCCTTCGAGGCAGAGGAAGCGCACAGTCTCTCCCTCGCTGCACTGAAAGCCGGCGCCGGGCGAGCTGTTCGGCCCGGGCAAGCCGTTGGCGACGGAGCGACTGCGCCTCTCGATCGCCGGGCTCGATTTTCCCAACCCGCTCGGTATCGCCGCCGGCTACGACAAGAATGCCGAGGTGCCCGATCCGCTTCTGGCGCTCGGCTTCGGCTTCGTCGAGGTGGGCACGGTGACGCCCCTGCCGCAGGACGGCAATCCGAAGCCGCGGATCTTCCGCCTGCCGGCGGAGAAGGGCGTGATCAACCGCCTCGGCTTCAACAATGAGGGCCATGAAGCCGCGCTTCTGCGCCTGATGAAGCGGCGCCATCGCGGCGGCATCGTCGGCGTCAATATCGGCGCCAACAAGGATAGCGTCGACCGCGCCGCCGACTACGTGGCCGGCATCCGCACCTTCGCCTCCTACGCCTCCTTTTTCACCGCCAACATCTCGTCGCCGAACACGCCCGGCCTTCGCGACCTGCAGAGTGCGGAAAACCTGACGGAGCTCCTGTCGCGCATCATGGCGGCGCGTGACGCCGCGGCGGAAGAGGCGGGCCGCCGCGTCCCCGTCTTCCTCAAGATCGCACCGGACCTTCAGGAGGCCGATCTCGACCACATCGCCCGCGCGGCGCAAGAGCCATCGGCTGGACGGGCTGATCGTCTCCAACACTACCCTGTCGCGCGCCAGCGTTCTCGACCAGCAGAAGGCGGCCGAGGCGGGAGGCCTCTCCGGCAAGCCGCTCTTTCGCCTCTCGACGACGGTGCTGGCGAAGATGCGCCAGCGGGTCGGTCCGCAATTGCCGATCGTCGGCGTCGGCGGCGTCCACGATTCCGAAAGCGCGCTGGAGAAGATCCGCGCAGGCGCCGATCTGGTGCAGCTCTATTCGGTCATGATCTATGAGGGGCCGCGCTTTCCGATCCGGATCCTCACCGGAATGGACAAGGCGCTGAAGGCGCAGGGCGAAACCGTGCGGTCGATCAGGGACCAGACGATGGCGGACTGGGCGGCACGGCCGCTGGCGGGGTGAACTGACGGTTCATCATCGTCGGCAGCGCCGCCAGCAGCAGCAGGCCCCGCGCCAGCAGGAACAGATGAAGCGCCGCCCATAGGGCGGCGTTGCCAAACGGATGGCACGAGCACCAGCAGCGCCATGACGAACAGGGCCAGCGAGACGAGCATCATGTTGCGCATCGCCGCACCCCAGGTGGCGCCGATGAAGACGCCGTCCATCTGGAAGGCGAGGACCCCGGTCACCGGTGTCAGCGCCGCCAATGGCAGCCACGCACCCGCTACGGTCCGGACCTGCGGCGCGGTCGTCATCAGGGCGATCAGTCTCTCCCCCAGCAGATAGAAGAGGGCGGCGAGCGCGAAGGCGAAGACGAACCCCCAGAGCGCCGTCAGCTTCACCGCCCGCAGGAAAGGTTCGCGCGGCGCCGCGGCCGACGGCATGGCCGACGAAACGCTCCGCCGCCGTGGCGAAGCCATCGAGCAGATAACTGCCCAGCATGAAGAAATTCAGCAGCACCGCATTGGCGGCGAGTTGAACGGTGCCGATGCCGGCGCCGGCGCGGGTGAAGAGGGCAAATGCGGTGAGCAGCGCGAAGGTGCGGATCATGATGTCGCGATTGAGCGCCAGGAGCCGGCCGAACGCCGCCCGATCCATGATCCGGGCCAGCGATGGACGGCTATCGGTGCGGTAGATCCACCCCATCAGCAGGAGTCCGGCGAAGAAGCCGATCGCCTCGCCGGCGACCGTGCCCCAGGCGACGCCCTCCAGCCCCCAGCCAAGGGTGAGGCCAAGATAGATGGACAGGACCATGTTGCCGCCATTGACGATGATCTGCAGGCCGAGCGCCGCGCCGGACTGACCGCGCCCGAGCAGCGCGCCGAGGAGGGCGTAGTTGCCAAGCGCGAAGGGCGTCGAGATCGCGCGGATCAGGATGTACTGCGGTCATTGCCGCCGAGACGGCGGGTTCGGCGGCCATGAAGCTGCGGCCTGCCCACGCGATCGCCGGCGCAACGAGCGCGATCAAAAGACCGCAGGCGAGACCGATCAGCAGCGCCCGCGCCAGCACCGCCTGCTCGCCCGTCGGATCGTCCCGGCCACTCGCCTGCGCTACGAGACCGGTCGTGCCGGAGCGCAGGAAGTTGAACGAGCCGAAGACCAGATCGAAGACGATGGCGCCCGCCGCCAGACCGCCGAGCGGCGCCGCCTCTCCCAGCCGTCCGACGACGGCAGTGTCGACGATGCCGATCAGGGGCGTCGTCATGAAGGCGAGCGTCGTCGGCAGGGCGATGGCAAAGACCGCCCGGTGGGTCAGCGGCGGGGCGACATTTCCCGGTCCCCCGGCCGCCGCTGCCACGCCGGCCGCAAGTCCTGTTCGATCGTGATTTTCGGCCACGTCCGCCTCGTGGTTCGGTTCGCCCATGTTTGCGATATCGGAAAGCAGCCCGGAAGGCGACGTGAAAGGCAAGCTTGCGGGCCGATCGCCGAAGCGGCACAATCGCGCATCGGATCGGCCGGGAGAAGCGGTCATGGTCAAGCGGATCAGCGGTGAGCCGTCCGTCATCGGCTGGATGAGCGCCGGCGTCGGGCTCTGCCTGTTGCTGACATTCGTCATGCGCTGGGCGCTGCATGACGAGCGCGAGAAGGACCCGATCGTCGTGATGGGCGGCGGCTTCCTCTTCAACTACCGGATCAGCGAAATCTCCTATGGCCTGACGGCCGGCGTCGCCCGCGCCATCCCCGTCGGCTCACGTCTCGTCGCCACTTTCGAAGATCCCGGGGCGGACCTGCGATCCGTCGCGAGGAAAAGCTGGAAGTCCGGCGGACACGCGTGTTCCTGTCGAGCGGCAAGGTGCGCGGCGTCGTCAAGGACCGCCCCTATCACGTCTCGCTGCGCCTGCAGAGCCCGCACCGGCGAAAAGCTCTGGGGCAAGGAACTGACCTATCGCACCCATCTCGACGCAAGCCTGATCGGCGACGAGCCGCTGACGATCGGTCCCGGCTATTTTCCCAACCCGAAGCTGCGCACCCGGTCTGCGGATGGATGATGCGGCAGACGTTCGATGCGCGCGCCGGCAACCCTTCAGGCCTCAGTTCAACGTCCGCTTCTCTTCCGGCAGGTCCAGCGAGAAGGCGGGAATGGCGATCCTGAAGCGCTCGCCCGTGTCGAGCTGCATCGTGTAATAGCCCTGCATCACGCCGGACGGAACGGTCAGCGGACAGCCAGAGGTGTAGGTGTAGCTCTCGCCCGGCAGGAGGCGCGGCTCTTCACCGATCACGCCCGCCCCCTCCACCTCCTCGACATGGCCCGCACCGTCGGTGATCTTCCAATAGCGGCGGCGTAGCTGGACGGGCCTTTTCGAGCCGTTCTCGATGGTGATCCGGTAAGCCCACACGAAATGATCGTTCTCCGGCTCCGAATGGTCCGGCAGGAAGAAGGGCTGCACCTCGACTGCGATATCGTCCGTAACGGCGCGGTACATGTTGGCGTTCTCCTGACAGGCAGCCATATCTGGGTGCGGCAGGCGGCGGGTCAAACGGGGGCGGCATGATCGACGAATGGGGCCGGCGCAAACTTGCGCCGCTGATCGACGGTCTGGCGGATCGCGCCGTCGCCGCCAGCATTTCCGCCAACAGGATGACGCTGCTCGCCTTCGCTGTCGGGCTGGCGGCCGCCGGCTGCATCCTTGCCGGACAGACGCTCGTTGCGATCCCTCTTCTGCTGCTGTCGCGGCTCGGCGACGGGCTCGACGGCGCGATCGCCAGCACGAACGGCGAACACCGATTTCGGCGGCTTTCTCGATATCGTTCTCGATTTCGCGTTCTACGGCGCCATGCCGCTCGCCTTCATCATTCTCGATCCCGGCCGCAACGGCGTCGCCGGCGCGATCCTGCTGCTCGCCTTCTACGTCAATGGCGCGAGCTTCCTCGCCTATGCCGTGATGGCCGAGAAACGCGGCGAAGCGAGCACGGCGCGCGGCGACAAGTCGCTGTTCTTCACCACCGGCCTCGCCGAGGCGGGCGAGACACTCATCGTGTTCGTGCTCGCCTGCCTCTTTCCGGCGTGGTTTCCGATCCTCGCCGCGCTCTTCGCCGGCATCACCGCCTATACGACACTGAGCCGAATTCTCCTGGCACGACGGATTTTTCGTTAGGCGGCAGCCTTGGTCAGCGCCTGCTCTAGGTCGGCGATCAGGTCGTCCGGATGCTCCAGCCCGATCGACAGGCGGACCGAGCCGGGCTCGATGCCCTGCTCCATCCGCGCCTCCTCGGTCAGGTTCTTGTGCGTCGTCGTCGCCGGATGGGTGATCAGGCTCTTTGCATCCCCGAGATTGTTGGAGATGCGGATGATCCGGAGCGCATTCTCGAAAGCGAACGCTGCCGCCTTGCCGCCCTTCAGGTCGAAGCTGACCATCGTCGAGCCGCCCTTCATCTGCCGCTTCACGAGCGCGGCCTGCGGATGATCGTCACGGCCGGGATAGAGGACGCGGACGATCGCGCCATGATCGGCCAGCCAGTCGGCAATCCTGCCGGCGCTGGCGGTCTGCTTCTCGACGCGCAGCGTCAGCGTCTCCAGGCCCTTCAGCAGCGTCCACGCGTTGAAGGGGCTCATCGACGGACCGGTATGGCGGAAATAATCGTGCAGGTTCTCGGCGATCCACTGCTTTGACGACAGCACGACGCCGCCGAGACAGCGGCCCTGGCCGTCAATGTGCTTGGTTGCGGAATAGCAGACGACGTCGATGCCGAGTTCGAGCGGCTTCTGCAGCACCGGCGTCGCAAAGACATTGTCGATGACGGTGGTGATGCCTTTGGCCCTCGCAAGGTCCGCGACGGCCGCGATGTCGATCAGCGCCAGTGTCGGATTGGTCGGGCTCTCGAAGAAGAAGACCTTCGTGTTGGGTCTGCAAGCCGCCTCCCACTCCTCGCTCTTGGTGCCGTCAATCAGCGTCGTCTCGATGCCGTAGCGAGGCGCCAGCGTCTCCACCACCCAGCGGCAGGAGCCGAAGAGCTGCTTCGCCGCGACGATGTGGTCGCCTGCGCGGAGCTGGCAGAGCAGCGCCGCCGCGACCGCCGCCATGCCCGACGCCATGGCGCGCGCCTCCTCCGCGCCCTCAAGCAGACACATCCGCTTTTCGAACATGTCGACGGTGGGATTGGCGTAGCGCGAATAGATGAAGCCCGGCTCCTCGCCCTTGAAGCGGGCCTCGGCTGCTTCCGCGCTGTCATAGACGAAGCCCTGCGTCAGGAAGAGCGCCTCGGAGGTTTCGCCATAGGCGCTCCGGTTGATGCCGCCCTGAACGAGCTGGGTGTCGGGGTGGAGCTTCGAAAAATCGACCATATCCTGCCGTCCAAACAAAAAACCGGCCGCGATAAGTCGCGCCCGGTCCGTAAATTCGGCCCTTTAGCGACTTGTTTAACGTGGCTGCAAGCCGGCCGGCCAAATCACCACGATGGATGGTGCCTTACGCCCCGCCGTCGCGGGGCGCAAGACCAAATCTGTTCAGTTGATCGTGATGCGGCTGCCCTCGGGCGCCTTCACTTCGCCCATCCCGCGGATGTAGACCATCACGTCATTGGCCATCAGCTTCGCGCCCGAGGCGTCGATCAGCACCTTACCGTCCTTCATCACGGCGTAGCCGTCGCCGCCATTGGCCATGTAGTCATTGGTGGCGACCTTGTAGGACTTGCCTTCGTCAAGCGGCTTGCCATCGACCATTACGTCGGAGACACGCGATCCGGCCGCGGCGCTCTTGTCGACGCTGAAGGTCACGCCCGAGACCTGCGGAAAACGACCGGCGCCGTCCTCGATCTGGCTGACGCCGTTCTCCAGCGCCTCCTTCACCTGCGCACCGGTCATTTCCAGCAGCACGGTCTTGTTGCCGAAGGGCAGTTCGGTCAGGACGTCCCGGCGGGTCAGTTTGCTGCCGGCCTCATATGTCTTGTCGCCCCTTATGCCGCCGCCATTGGTGATCGCGATGTCGGCGCCGACGGCCTTTCTCATCGCATCGGCGATGATGTCGCCCATCGCCGTTTCCTGGCTGCGGACCGAGGCACGGCGGCTGTCCAGTTCGATGCCGGTCGAGCCGAGTTCCACGCCCAGTTCCTCGTCGAGCACCTTCTCATAGTCCTCGACCCTGGCCTGGACGGTGGCATCGCCCTCGACATCCTGGGTGTCGATGAAGCGGAAATCCGGCGACCAGGCGATCTTCCGCTTGCCGTCCTTTTCCGAAATATCGAGCATGATGTCGATGGCGCCGATCCACATGCCGTCATGGCCGGCTTCCATGGCCGCGCTGCGGCCGTTGTAGAAGGCCCAGAGGTCGTGGTTGTGGCCGTTCAGGACGAGATCGACCGTCCCCTCGTCGACCAGCGTCTGTCCAACCTCGCGGGTGTTGTGATTGATCGCGACGAGGAACTCTGCACCCTCGCCGCGCAGCTTCTCAGCTTCCGTCTTCGCCGCCTCGATGGCCGGGGAGAACTTCAGGTCACCCGGGCTCGACAGCTCGGCGGTATTTTCCAGCGCCAGGCCGATGAACCCCACCTTGACGCCGGCGATCTCCTTGATCGCGGATGGCTCCATGCCCTCGATCGCATTGCCGTCGGCATCGGTCACATTGGCGGCGAGCCACGGAAATTCGGATTCGCCCATGCGGGTCTTGGCGACGTCGGCGCCGAAATCATATTCGTGGTTGCCGGGCACGAAATAATCGTACTTCGCCATGTTGGAGAGCACGATCATGTGCTCACCCTGATCGATGCCCGAGAGCAGCGACGGCGAGAGGAGATCGCCGGCGTGGACGACGATCGTGTTGGGGTTGGCCGCCCGCTCATCGGCGAAGACCTTCGCCATCTTCGGGAAGCCGCCGCGGCCATCGCGCTCCGGACCCATCTCGTATGTGTCGTTGGCCAGAACGAAGGTCAGCTTCACTTCGTCGGCAAGGGCGAAGCCGGCCGGAAGCAGCGTCGCCGCGACGAGGCCGAGCAGCGTGCGCCGGGTAAGGGACAGGAGAGACATTGGCGGACTCCGTTTCATGAGGGATCTCACATGCGGCCAGCGCAGCATATCCCTTCGCCTTGGACAAGCCTTATTCGCGCTTGTAACGCCGGGCTGTGACGGGCATGTGAAGGAGACGCAAGGGGAAGCGACCTATGGCGGAACGTCAGACGGGCATCCTGCCCGACCGGGACATCTTCGCGCTGATGGAGAGCGGTGGTCTGCAACTGGCGCAGGACATGGCCGAGCGCCAGCTACAGCCGGCCAGCCTCGATCTGCGGCTCGGCCGAACCGCTTATCGCGTCCGCGCCTCCTTCCTGCCCGGTCCGGAGGCGACGGTGGAGGACAAGCTGCACCGCCTCGTCCTGCACGAGATCGACCTCACGAAAGGCGCGGTGCTGGAAACCGGTTGCGTCTACATCGTCCCGCTGCTTGAGCGGCTGGAACTGCCGGAGACGATTTCAGCCTCGGCCAATCCGAAGAGTTCGACCGGCCGGCTCGACATCTTCACCCGCGTCCTGGTCGACCGGGGGCCGGAATTCGACAAGGTTCCCGCCGGCTATAGCGGGCCGCTCTGGATGGAGGTCTCGCCGCGCACCTTCCCGATCGTGGTGCGGACCGGCTCCCGGCTGTCGCAGATCCGCTTCCGGCAAGGTCAGGCGCTGCTTTCGGAGAGTGAGCTTCAGGAGTTGCACGAGACCGAGATGCTGGTCGCCGCCGATCGCGCCAACATTTCCGGCGGCGGCATCGCGCTCTCCGTCGATTTGCGGGGAGAGGCGGACGGGCCAATCGGCTATCGCGCCAAACATCACACCGGCCTCGTCGACGTCGACAATGCCGGCGGCTACGACCGAGGCGATTTCTGGGAGCCGCTGCGCATGGCCGGCCCAGGGGAACTGGTGCTCGACCCGGACGAGTTCTACATTCTCGTCAGCCGAGAGGCGGTCCACGTGCCGCCGCGCCATGCCGCCGAGATGACGCCCTTCGACCCGCTGGTCGGCGAATTTCGCGTCCATTATGCCGGATTCTTCGATCCTGGTTTCGGCCATGCCCATGCCGGTGGCAAAGGCGCCCGCGCCGTGCTGGAAGTGCGCAGCCACGAGGTGCCGTTCATCCTGGAGCATGGCCAGATCGTCGGCCGCCTCGTCTATGAGCACATGAAGGGCCTGCCCAACGCCCTCTATGGCCAGGATCTTTCCAGCAACTATCAGGGCCAGGGACTGAAGCTCAGCAAGCACTTCCGCTGAAGGAGCGCTTGACAGCGCCGCCTCTGCGATGATCAATCACCGCCGCCGGCGGGTGTAGCTCAATGGTAGAGCAGTAGCTTCCCAAGCTAACGACGAGGGTTCGATTCCCTTCACCCGCTCCATTGCGCCGCCGGCTTTTTTCCTCTCCCTGTCACATCCGATGCCCCGTCGAAGCCCGTGACGCGGGGAAAACGGGGCCGCCGCCTCACGCGGCTTTGGCCGCGTCCGTCTTGAGCACGACCTTCGTCCAGTCGTCCTGATTGTACTTGAAATTATCGTAGCCGCGGGGACCTTCCTCCAGTGGAAGCCGATGGCTGATCAGGAAGGTGGTGTCGATCTCGCCATTGCCGATCCGCTCCAGAAGGTCCTTGAGGTAGCGCTGGACGTGGGTCTGCCCCGTCTTGAGCTGGAGCCCCTTTTCCATGAAGGCGCCAAGCGGGAACTTGTCGAGAAATCCGCCATAGACGCCGGGCATCGAGATGCGACCGCCCTTGCGGCAGGCCATGATCGCCTCGCGCAGCGCATGGCCGCTATCGGCTCCGATCCCAACGGTCTGCTTGAAATTGTCCATCAGCGTGTCCGGCGCGAGACCGTGCGCCTCCATGCCGACTGCGTCGATGACGGCGTCCGGACCGAAACCGCCGCTCATCTCCATCAAGGCTTCCAGCACATGGGTCTGCTTGAAGTCGATCACCTCGGCGCCGAGTTGCTTTGCAAGCGCAAGGCGGCCGGGATAGTGATCGATCCCGATGACCTTGCCCGCGCCCTTGATCAGGGCGCTCTGGATGGCGAACAGGCCGACGGGCCCGCAACCCCAGACGGCGACGGTGTCGCCCTCCTCGATCTCGGCGTTCTCGGCCGCCATCCAACCGGTCGGCAGAATGTCCGACAGAAACAGCACCTGATCGTCGTCGAGCCCGTCCGGAATGACGATCGGACCAACATCGGAGAAGGGAACGCGGACATACTCGGCCTGACCACCGGAATAGCCGCCGGTCAGGTGCGAGTAGCCGAACAGGCCCGACACCGCATGACCGTAGAGCGGTTCGGTCAGGTCCTGTTTCTCGGCCGGATTGGAGTTGTCGCAGGCGGAGTACTGCAGCTTCTTGCAGTGGAAGCACTCGCCGCAGGATATTGTGAAGGGCACGACGACCCGCTGGCCCTTCTTCAGGGTCGACTTCGGGCCGGTCTCGACGACCCGCCCCATGAATTCATGGCCGAGGATATCGCCGGACCGCATTCCGGGAATGACGGCGTCATAGAGATGCAGATCCGAACCGCAGATCGCCGTGGAGGTGACTTCAATGACTGCGTCGCGGGGATTGACGATTTCGGGGTCGGGTACAGTGTCGACGCGCACGTCGTGCTTGCCGTGCCAGGTAAGTGCTCGCATGGTCTTGATCCTTTCAGGCGTCGGCGCGGCGATTGGCCGAGGTGGCGACTTCACCGGCCTCGAGCAGCATCTTGAGGCGTTTCAGTTCGCGGCGACCCTGCAGGCCGGGCTCGCGCTGGAAGGCCTTGGCGACCCAGCGGCCGAGCTCGCCGGCCGGCGGCGAATAGGCGATCCGAGCCTCCACCTCGGTGCCGCGATTGGCCGGAGCGTCCTTGAAGGTGACGTGTCCGGAGGTTTCGATGTCCGAATCTTCGGTCGATTGCCAGGCGATCTCCTCGCCGGCCCGGTCGGCGACGATCCGCGTGACCAGTTGCACTTCCGTGCCCAGAGGCGCCTTGATCGTCCAGCGGGTGGTCTCGTCCGGCAGTTCCTCGATCGCCTTCACATTGCTCATGAAGGACGGCAGGTTCGAGAAGTCGCGGTAAAAGCGATAGACCTCGTCTCTCGGTTTGCCGATCGTCACGGTCCGTCCGACAACGGCCCGCGGCTCGTCCGGAAGATATCTGCGCGCCAGGCGCGGTGCGTCGTCGCGGGGGCGCTCCAGGATCTGGCGCCGCCTCTGCGAGGCAAACGCGTAGGCCACCGCGCCAAGAGCGAGGGAGGCGCCCAGCGCAACCACCATATCCCTGGATCGGCCGCGATTGTCTTCTTCATGATGGAACATCAGACTCTCCGTGCTGTCGGGGTTCAATTCTCGCCCGCCGCGTTGGTTCCTTTTCGTATGGAAGCCGACATCGGTTGACGGCATCGGCCCTGCCTGACGCACTGGATTGGGCCGGCGCCGGCTTGCACGCAGGTCCGGCACGACGTATCTGCGGGGCGGGCATGAACGGACGCCCTGACAGACGGAGACATCCAGACGATGATTGGTTCGGTCCACCGCTTCCTCGGCGATTCCCCGCTTCGCGTGGCGCTGAAGCTGATCGTCATCTCCTTCATCGTCGGCGTCTTCATGCGCTATTTCGGCATTACCCCGCTGGAGGTGATCGACCGCATCGTCGGGATGATCGAATGGGCCTGGCAGAACGGCTTCGAGGCGCTCTCCGGCTTCGCCTCCTATTTCATCATCGGCGCTGTGGTGGTGGTGCCGATCTTCCTGATCAGTCGCCTGCTGACCTACCGGCGAGGCTGAGCCTCGCGCGATCGGTCCTGGCGACGCGAAAGCTGGGTGGGCGCGCGGTTGGGAATCACGCTTCGGGCGCTTTCAGAAGGACGCGGTAAAGCGGACCTTCGCGGGCACGTCGGAACAGGTGCCGATTCGGTTCAGCGTTCGGACGAGATCTCCGCCGGGTCGAACGCGTAGGTCTCGCCGCAGAATTCGCAGCGCACGCTGATCCGGCCGTCCTCGACCGTCTCGGCGCGCTCGTCGTCCGAGAGGCTCTTCAGGACCGTCTCGATCTTTTCGCGCGAGCAGGAGCAATCATCCTTCAAAGCGACGCCTTCGTAGACGCGCACGCCGTGCTCGTGGAACAGGCGGTTCAGCAGGCGCTCGGAGCCGACGGTCGGGTCGAGCAGTTCGAGGTCCTCGACGGTCGCGACCAGAAGCCGCGTCTCGCGCCAGGCATCGTCCACCGCTTCGTCCGGATCGGTCTCGTCGCCATCGCCTCCGGGCAGGTCGCTCATGCGCATGCGCTCCGGCGAGTCCGGAAGGAACTGGGCGATCAGGCCGCCGGCGCGCCAGACCCTCTCGCCGCCGGGCAATATCTGCTGGCCGGCCGCGAGGCGCAGATCGGTCGGGATCTGCTCGGACTGGCGGAAATAGGTGCGTGCCACCTCTTCGAGCGACGAGCCGTCGAGCGGCACGATGCCCTGGTAGCGCTGCATCTGCGAACCCTGATCGATGGTCAGCGCTAGAACGCCATCGCCGAGCAGCTGCTCGGGTTGCGTTTCGCCCGCCTCGACCGCCGCCGCGAGTCGCTCGGCGTCGAACCGCGCATAGGCGCGCAGGGAACCCGGCACGTTCAGATCCGCAACCAGCATGTCCACCGGCCCATCCGTCTGGGTCTGGACGATGAACTTGCCATTGAACTTCAGCGAGGTGCCGAGCAGCGCGACAAGCACGACCACCTCCGCCAAGAGGCGGCTGACCGGCTCCGGATAGGCGTGGCGCGACAGGATCGCGTCGAGCTCATCGCCCATCTGCACGACGCGGCCGCGCGCATCGAGGCTCTCCACCTGGAACGGCACGACATGATCGTCTCCGGCATGGCCGAATTCGCCAAGGGCAGGCTGGTCCATATCCGACACGTCAGGCGACTCCGCCGAGACACCAGTGGAGGATCGCCTTCTGCGCGTGCATCCGGTTCTCGGCCTCGTCGAAGACGACGCTCTGGAGCCCGTCCAGCACCTCGTCGGTGACCTCTTCACCGCGATGGGCCGGCAGGCAGTGCATGAACAGCGCGTCACCCTTGGCCCTCGCCATAAGTTTGCTGTTGACCTGATAGGGCAAGAAGACGTTCTGGCCCCGCGCGCGGTGCTCCTGGTTCATCGACACCCAGGTGTCGGTGAAGACGCAGTCGGCGTCGGCGACCGCCCTTTCGGGATCGCCGGTCAGCTCGATCTCGGCGCCCTCGCCGCGCGCCCAGTCGACGAAGCGCGCCTCCGGGGCCGAACCCTCCGGCGTCGCGATCGACAGGCTGTAGCCGAAGCGCGCCGCGCCCTCGATCAGGGAATGGGTGACGTTGTTGCCGTCGCCGGTCCAGGCCAGCTTCTTGCCCTGCACCGGCCCGCGATGCTCCTCGAACGTCATGATGTCGGCCATGATCTGGCAGGGATGGGTGTCGTCGGTCAGACCGTTGATGACCGGCACGGTAGCGGCGCTCGCCAGTTCCAGCAGCCGCTCGTGCTCGAGCGTCCGCACCATGATGATGTCGACATAACGTGACAGCACGCGGGCCGTGTCGGCGATCGTCTCGGATCGGCCGAGCTGCATTTCCGCGCCCGTCAGCACCACCGTCTCACCGCCGAGCTGGCGCATGCCCACCTCGAAGGAGACGCGCGTGCGGGTCGACGGCTTCTCGAACACCATGGCGAGCGTCTTGCCGGTGAGCGGGGTGTGGTTGCGGCCGTCGCGATGGCCGTTCTTGACCATGCGGGCATGATCGAGAATGGCCCGCAAGGTTTCGGCAGGCGTTTCGGCGAGATCAAGAAAATGGCGGGGGCTCAAATCGAATTCCGTCAGTTCGTGTTGCCGTCGAGAGTGAGGGCGCGTGCCGCGCGATCCAGCGCATCGAGGGCCGCGTGAATTTCTTCATCGCTGACGTTCAGCGGCGGCAGGAAACGCAGCACATTATCACCAGCCGGCACGAGCAGGAGATGCTCGTCGCGAACGGCGGAGAGGATCATCGCCGCCGGCAGCCGGCACTTTATGCCGATCAGCAGGCCCAGGCCGCGCACCGTCTCGAACAGGTCGGGATAGGTGTCGACGACCGCCGCCAGCCCCTGCTTGAGAAGCAGAGCCTTGCGGTTGACCTCGTCCAGGAAGCCATCCTCGAGCACGGTTTCCAGCACCGCCTTGCCAACGGCCATCGCCAGTGGATTGCCGCCGAAGGTGGAGCCGTGCGTGCCGGCGGTCATCGCCGCTGCCGCTTCGTCGGTGGCGAGGCATGCCCCGACCGGAAAGCCGCCGCCGAGACCCTTCGCGACCGCAAGGATATCAGGCGTCACATCCGCCCATTCATGGGCGAAGAGCCGGCCGGTCCGGCCGATTCCGGTCTGCACCTCATCGAAGATCAAAAGGACGCCATTGTCGTCGCAGAGGTCGCGCAGCTCCTTCAGCCAGCCATGGCTGACGGGGCGGACGCCGCCCTCGCCCTGCACGGGCTCGATCAGGATGGCGGCCGTCGTCGGCGCGGCCATGGCGGCCTTCGCCGCGTCGCGATCGTCGAATGGCAGTTGCACGAAACCGGCGGCCTTTGGTCCGAAACCTTCCAGATATTTGGCCTGGCCGCCTGCCGCGATGGTCGCCAGGGTCCGTCCGTGAAAGGCGCCCTCGAAGGTGATGATGTCGACCCGGTCCTCGTCGCCTTTGGCATAGTGGTAGCGGCGCGCAGTCTTGATGGCGGCCTCGATCGCCTCGGCGCCGGAGTTGCAGAAGAAGACGCGGTCGGCGAAGGAGTTGGCGCAGAGCAGTTCCGCCAGTTCGCGCTGGACCGGAATTTCGTAGAGATTGGAGACGTGCCAGAGCTTGTCCGCCTGGGCGGCGAGCGCCTCACGAAGACGTGGATTGGCATGGCCAAGCGCGTTGACCGCCACGCCCGACGCGAAGTCGAGATACTTCTCGCCATCGGTCGTCCAGACCCAGGCGCCCTGGCCGCGGTCGAAGGCGAGAGGGGCGCGGGCGAACGTATCGAAGAGCGCCGAACTGCTCATGGTCGCATCTCCCGAAACAGCTGGGCATGTGGGCGGACTCGGCATGCCCGGCGTCCGATTGCCCAAAAGAGAAAAGCCGCCTCGTTCGCCGAGGCGGCTATCGGATCCTTATCGAAGGATCGCCGTGAAAAGTCAACTTCCAGGCCTGAGCCAGAGGCTTGGCCGCACTTTTCTTGAGCAGCGGCGCCGACTTTCGCGGCGACCTCCGCCTCCTCATCCGGCTCCGAACTCATTTCCGTCCCAAATTTGGGGAAAACAGTCAAAAGCAAATCATCGTTGCGGGCTTGCGCTAGACAGCGAGTCCACGGGCAGCGTAAATTCAGGCCAGTTGAGATAGTAAATCTCTGGCTGCGAACCCAATACGGAAAGTCTATCCGACTGCGGCGAAGTATTTGCGCGCAGGGCCACGGGATTCGTGAACCGATGCGGCAAACGGGGAGATCACCATATGAGTTGGACAGACGAGCGGGTGGAACTGCTCAAGAAGCTTTGGGCCGAGGGCCTGAGCGCAAGCCAGATCGCGAACCAGTTGGGCGGGGTCAGCCGGAATGCCGTGATCGGCAAGGTCCACAGGCTGAAGCTGTCGGCCCGGGGGCGGGCGAGCCAGAAGACGCCTCGGCCGAAAAAGCCTTCGGCGCCGCGCCAGCCGAGCGTTCGTTCCGCAACGGCGAGGCCCGGCCTGTCGGCGGCGATCGGTAGCCGGTCCATGCCGCGCACCAGTTCCGCCGGCGCGACCGCGCTCAAGGCGGACTATGCCATCGATGAGGTCGCCGAGCCGATTTACCAGCGCGCCGAGGAAGTCGTCGTGCCGATGAGCCGGCGCCTGTCGCTTCTGGAATTGAGCGAGCGGACCTGCAAATGGCCCATCGGCGATCCGCTGACCGAGGAGTTCCACTTCTGCGGCAATGAGAGCGGCGACAGCACACCCTATTGCAAGGGCCATTCGCAGCTCGCCTATCAGAACGCGGATAAGAAGCGTATCCGCTGAAGGGCCGCTATCACCGTTGAAGGGCGCTCGATGGGGCGCCCTTTTCCGTGCCGGGAAGGGACTTGCCGCTTCGCCGCATTCGTGTTGAGGCTTTCGGATCGCAGGTTCGAGGAGTACCGCCGCCATGAGCGACGATGGCAACGCCGCACCGCATGTCAGCCGCATGAACCTGAAGCCGGTGGAGGTCTGGATCGATGGCCGCCCGAGGCTGTTCGATATCGCCGATCCCGAAATGCCCGACTGGGCGAAAGCGGACGCGGCCTTCTCGTCGGGAAACTATCCGCATGACGAGAAGCTGAAGCACTCGATCTACAAGGACAGGCTCGAGAGCCTGCAGGCGGAACTGGTCAAGCTGCATGGCCACATGCAGCGGATCGGGGAGCGGCTGGTGGTGCTGTTCGAAGGGCGCGACGCGGCGGGAAAGGGCGGGACGATCTCCCGCTTCCGGGCCAACCTCAATCCACGGCACACCCGCACCGTCGCACTGGACAAGCCGACGGAGACCGAGGCGGGCCAATGGTATTTCCAGCGCTACGTGACGCATCTGCCGACGGCAGGAGAGATCGTCCTGTTCGACCGGTCCTGGTACAACCGCGCGGTCGTCGAGCCGGTGATGGGATTCTGTGACGAAGACGAATACGCCGCCTTCATGGAGGCGGTGAACCCGTTCGAGAAATTGCTCACCGAAGACGGCATCAGGCTGTTCAAGATCTGGCTGAACATCGGCCGCGAGATGCAGCTCAAGCGGTTTCACGACCGGGTCAACGATCCGCTGAAATACTGGAAGTTCTCCGATATCGACCTCAAGGGCATCGGCCTGTGGGACCGCTACACGGACTACCGCAACCGGATGTTCGAGCAAACGAACACGCCGCACGCGCCATGGACGGTCATCCGCGCCAACGACAAGAGGCGGGCGCGGATCGAGGCGATCCGCCGCGTCCTGCTGTCGATCGATTATGCCGGCCGAGATCTCGACGTCATCGGCGAGGCGGACGCGGAGATCGTGATGGGCGGCGATGCGTTTCTTGAATCGAAGCGGCGCGCATAGGCCGGCGGCCGCCACGCCCGCGTCGGAAGGTGGTTGGTCTTCTCCCACTGATGCGGCTTCTGCGTGACAAGGTGGGTGACCGCGCGCCAAGCGGCGACGGACTGTAGCAGCCAATAGAGCAGGATGGCGAACGCATCCCCCGCGGCGGCGCCTGTCTCGCCGCCGCCCGAAGCCTGCCTGCCCAGCCGCAGATAGGCCAGCAGGCACAGCGCCATATTGATGAAATCAAGCCCATGGAGCAGGAGATCGATCGGCGTGGCCGCCAAGGGCTGCCACGCGAGGCGGAGAATGAACCATGTGAACCCGCTCAGCATGACCGGCAGCAGCAGGGCTGCGCCCGGAATGCCGGCGATCAGGATCTGGGTCACCAGAAAGGATCGCGGCCCAAGTTCCCGCCAGAGGCGCAGGGGATGCCGATTGTGGACGAGCCAGCAAACCATCCACCCCTTCAGCCAGCGCGTCCGCTGAGGCAGCCAGTCGGAGAAGCTCGTCGGTGCGTCCTCCCATGTCGGCGCGTCGATTGTGGCGCTGCGGTATCCGGCCCGCGCCATCCGGATGCCGAGATCGGCATCCTCGGTGACGTTGTAGGGGTCCCAGGCTCCGACCCGATCGAGCACTTCGCGCCGAAAATGGTTGGACGTGCCACCGAGCGGCAGCATGGCGCCGCGGGCCGACAGATAGCGCAGCACGCCCCTGAACAGGGCGGTATATTCAAAGGCGAACTGGTGGGCGAGCCAGTGGTCGTCGCCGTTGGCGACGATCAGCGGCGCCTGCAGGCAGGCGATTTCCGGCGGACTGGCGCGGAAGGTCCGATAGGCCTCGATCAGCTGATCTGGATGGGGACGGTCTTCGGCATCGAACAGGCAGACATAGTCGCCGTGGCACGTCTGAAGGGCGAAGTTCAGCGCCCTCGGCTTGGTCCGCAGCTCGCCTGGCGGCACTTCCAGCACCTCGACATTTGCCGGCGGACGCAAAACGTGGATGGCATCGATTGTCTCCCGATCGTCGGCCTCACAGATCAGCCGGATCTCAAGCTTGCCGTGCGGCCAGCGCAGCCGTCCCAGTGCAGCGAGAAGCTGGCCGGTCATGTCCGCCTCCCGGTAAAGGGCCACGAGCACCGTGTAGACCGGCAGGTCCGCCGGATCGTCGATGGGCGCCACCTGCGGCTTCCGGGTACCGGCATGGGGCAATGCACGAAGCCGCAATATCATGCAGCTCAGGAAGAAGGAGGAGGAGAACAGGTGGACCGCCAAAAGGACCAGTGCCGGCGCGAGAATCAGCCCCACCGTCACCAGCACGCCGATAGCGCCGATGGCAAAAGCCTGCCAGGCGTTGGTCATGTGCCGCGCGGACAGGTCGGGGGAGGAGACGAACAAGGCATTGCGCGCCTCGCTTTCCATCTGCGGCGACAGTCGCGCGATCAATGCACGGCGTAGGACGGGTCCACTGACGAGACGAGCCTCATCCCGCCGCTCCTCCGGCAGGCTATAGGCGCAGCCAACACTGTCGGGGACGAGGCGTCGGTACCGTCCATCCGCCAGCCGATAGCCAACCGATATCTCCTGCCAAGGCCGGCGCAACAGCGTCGCGCCGTCTTCCGACGGCAGGATCAGCCGCGCAGGGTCGATGTCCTGCAGCACGGGGAGACCGCTCTCGGCAGCCAGAGCCGAGGTCCAGCGCGGCCGCTCGACGCTGGATACCGCCAGGACCGCGTCCTCCAGCTGAAGGCCGTCCCGGCGCGCCCGGCGGATCGCCGCGTGGAGATCGCCGGGCCGCCAGCCCATGCGGATAAGCACTCGGATGATCAGCCTGTCGGTCTCGCAGCACGCTTCGAAAGGCCGGCGCGAGGCGCGCCGCTCCGCCGCGGCAGGTTCCGCCGCCGGGGCCTCGGCGCCGACCGCCGTCCCATCTGCGGATATGCGGCGCGCGCCTTTCCCGACCGACCCGAGTCGTCGGATTCCTGCGATCATGTTCGCGCCCCCTCCACGGATCGACGTCCGCGCCGCGTTTGTCTGTCACGGTAAATTTTCCTACCTTGCTGAACAATCCGCAAGGGAGTCAAGGCTGGTTCGGTGGCAGGCTTCTGCGCGACCTGCTAAGGGGACTGCTTCAAGGTTCGAAGTCTGGTGCCGATTGGATGCGTCTCATTCGAAATTCGATGCGTTGGGTGGTGCTTCTCGCCCTGCTCGCCGTCAAACAAGCCGGGATCGCCGAAGCGCAGGACAAGACGCCGACCCAGCCCCGGCTATGGGATGAAACGGAGCGGGTCGACCGCGTCGACACTTCGACCGTACAGCGCCTCCGCTTCCTGACGGTTCTCGATGATCCTCCCTTCGCCTTCCTGGATGAGTACGGCAAGCTCGCGGGCCTCAATATCGATCTCGTGCGCGCGATCTGCGACGAGCTTGGCATCGCTGATCGCTGCCAGATCCAGGCGCTGCCCTATGATGAACTCGTGCCGGCCCTCGACGAAGGCAATGGCGACGCCATCATCGCCGGCGTTCCCGCCAGCGCCGAAAACCGCAAGTCGCTCATATTCACGCGGCCCTATCTGCTGCCGGCCGCGCGGCTGGTGACACGAAGGGCGACGAATCTCGTCGACGCCTCCCCCTCCTCCTTTGCCGGTCGCAAGGTGGGAGTGCTCGCCGGCTCGGCGCATGAGCGCTTCCTGCGCCGCGACATGAAGGAGGTCGAGCCCGTCATCTACACGCGCGAGGAGTGGATGCTGGAGGATCTGAAGCGTGGCAGGATCGATGCGGTGCTGGGCGATACGACGCGCTACTCGATCTGGCTGGCGGGACCGGGCGCCGATGGCTGCTGCACCTTCGCCTCCGGCCCCTATCTCGTGCCGGAATTGTTCGGCCATGGCTGGAGGATCGCCGTCTCGGGCCGCGACCAGACGCTGGCCGATGCGCTCAACGCGGCGCTCCGCGCCCTGTCGAACGACCAGAGGTTCGAGCAGATCGTCCTGCGGTATTTCCCGCTCGGCATCTATTAGCCCTCGCGAGGGGGCGCGGGCGTTGACCTTGCCTCCATGCCATCATACCAGTCCCGGCTTCACCGCCCAGCCGCCCGGCCGCCCGCGGCCCGCCGATACGTGACGACGAGACACCCAATGAGCCTGCCGCCCCTGACAGATGAGGAACTGTCCGCCGCCTTCCGTGCGGAGGCCGAAGTCAGCAAGGCGTGGCCATTCGAGGAAGCGCGCAAGATCATCAGGCGCTACGCCGGTTCCGCCTATCCAGCGGACGGGGTCCTGTTCGAAACGGGATATGGTCCGTCCGGGCTGCCGCATATCGGCACGTTCGGCGAGGTGGCGCGAACGTCGATGGTGCGGCACGCGTTTCGGGTGCTCACCGGCGACGAGGTCCAGACGCGTCTGATCTGCTTCTCCGACGACATGGACGGCATGCGGAAGATCCCCGACAACGTCCCGAACATCGACGCGCTGCGGCCGCACCTGCAGAAGCCGCTGACCGAGGTGCCGGACCCGTTCTGCGAAGAGCACGACAGTTTCGGCGCTCACAACAACGCCAAACTGCGGAGCTTCCTCGACACGTTCGGCTTCGACTATGATTTCGCCTCGGCCACGGACTACTACCGGTCAGGCCGCTTCGATGCGGTGCTGCGCGAAGCGGCGCGGCGGTACGACAAGATCATGGACGTCATGCTGCCGACGCTCGGCGAGGAGCGGCAGGCGACCTACAGCCCGTTCCTGCCGATCAGCCCGAAGACGGGACGCGTGCTCTACGTGCCGATGAAGCGGATCGACGCGGAGGGCGGCACCGTCACTTTCGATGACGAGGATGGCGAGGAGACGACGCTTCCAATCACCGCCGGACATGTGAAGCTGCAGTGGAAGCCGGACTTCGGCATGCGCTGGGCGGCTCTCGACGTCGATTTCGAGATGTTCGGCAAGGATCACCAGACCAATGCGGTGATCTACGACAAGATCTGCCGCATCCTCGGCGGGCGGGCTCCGGAGCACTTCGTCTACGAGCTTTTCCTCGACGAGAAGGGGGAGAAGATCTCCAAGTCGAAGGGCAACGGCATCTCCATCGATCAATGGCTTGCCTATGCGCCGACCGAGAGCCTCGCGCTCTACATGTTCAGCAAGCCCAAAACGGCGAAGCGGCTCTATTTCGACGTGATCCCCCGAGCAGTCGAGGAGTACTACCAGTTCCTTGCGGCCTACGAACGGCAGGACATCAAGCAGCGTCTCGCCAACCCGGTCTATCACATCCACAATGGCCGAGTGCCGCAGGTGGAAACGCCGGTGCCGTTCTCCATGCTGCTCAACCTCGTTTCGGCTTCGAACGCCGAAAACCGCGCCGTGATGTGGGGTTTCATTTCGGCCTATGCGCCCGGAACCACTGCAACGACCCATCCGGACCTCGACAGGCTGGTCGGCTTCGCGCTCCGCTACTACGACGATTTCGTCAAGCCGGCCAAGCGGTTCCGGGCTCCGGACGAGGTCGAGCGGAATGCGCTGATGCAATTGCGCGACAGCCTGCGCACCCAGCCAACCGATGCCGACGGCGCCACGCTGCAGGATGCCGCGCTGGATGTCGCGCGGGAGATCGAGCGTTATCAGGATCACAGGAAGCAGAGCCCGAGGGGCGGGCCCGGCGTCTCGGTCAGTTTCTTCCAGATGCTTTACGAGGTGCTGCTCGGACAGGAGCGCGGGCCGCGATTCGGTTCGTTCGTCGCCCTTTACGGTACCGAGCGAACGGCGACCCTGATCGATGAGGCGCTGGCGGGAGACCTGGTCGGCTCCGCCGCCTGAACAAGGCTACTTCTTCTCGAGAAGCAGGCTGGTGTCCTTCTTCAGCTTGCCGAGAATCTTGTCGGCCATACCGGCCAGAAGCGTCGGCACCCGTAACTCCAGGCGCACATCGTTCTCGCGCACCTCGATTTCGCCGTCGATCGTCTGACCCAGCGCCTTCGCATCGAAGTGGCAGGTGTCGTCATCCCAGCGGCTGTTGACGGAGACGCCCATGCCGATGTCGCCGGCATAGCGGTCGAAGCCGCCCTTGATGCGCGTCAGAGCCTCCTCCTTGGACAAATCATGCGAGAGGGTCATGGTGAGCGGCTTCGCCATGGCGGGGGGACTCCTGGTTCCGATCGGGGCCGCTTCCAGCGGCGGCTTGGACGCATATGGTGCGTCTGCGCGCGGATGTGAAGGAGGTCGGCCGAGCGGCTTCAGCGCAAAGCGTCGGCGGAGGAGCATGCCGCGCTTGAGCCAACGCCGTCGCCAAGAAATGCAAGGGCCGCCGCACAGCGGAGCGGCACCGGGCCGACCCTGCCGAAGAACGACGCCAGCCGGCCGCGCCGATGGATTACTGGCTCGCCCAGACGATGCGTGACAGCCACTCGATCTCATCCGAAGCGAAACTGCGTGTCGGATGATCCGCATTCAGCGAAGCGAGGTCAACGCCCTTAGCATCCTTGCGGACGAGGACCTTGGCCATGACTTCGCCGTCCTTCGTCCTGGCGACCACCCGGTCGCCCTTGCGGATCGCTGCACCCGGCGCGACGATCAGCCGGTCACCGTCGCGATAGACGGGCTGCATGCTATTACCCTGGACCTCGAGCGCCACATAGGTCTGCTGCGGCGTGGCAGGGAAAGGGATCGTTTCTAGGCCCTTGCCCGCCGGGTATCCGGCATCGTCGAACCAGCCACCGGCGCCCGCCTGCGCGAAGCCGACCAGAGGCACCTCGAGTGGCGCCTGACTGCGGTCCGACAGGCCGCCAGCCGCCTCGGGCTCATCGGAGACGAAAGTGGCGAAATCGAAAATGCTGCGATCCGTCGCCGTCAGCACCTTGAAAATCAACTCCGTCGACGGCCATCAATTCCGACCATCCTTGCTGACCCGCTTGCTGGGATTGAAGGTCGTCGGATCAAGGCCGGCTCGGCGCGCCAAAGCCGAAGGGCTAAGGCCGGCCTCGGCCGCGAGACGATCCAGCGCCTTCCAAACATTCGAATGCGTCGTCACGCGCATCACCTTTGACATTACAACCTTTGCATTGTGTAAGTTGCGTGAGGTCAACTGTCCATACTCATTTTTTCCTATGTGACGGAAGCCCGTGGCCGAAGCCAGCTTCCCCCGCAAAACGCATCCTCATTCGGCTGCCAGCTCGGCACCAGCGTGTTCCGGTCGAGGAACTGCGCTCCGTAAACGGCGGAATGATCGGGACAAAATCGACTCTCATGCGCAAGCTGTCCAACTCCTGCTGGGAGTGCAGCACATCCCAGAATTCGCCAGCATACGCTGAACCTGCGTGCATAATCCAGCTATAGTGTTCGAAGATTCGCGCATGCTTGTAGTGGCCCGGCCGAATATCGGCCGAGCCATATTGGTCGGGAGCAAAATCAGGCGGCCGCCTTCTGCTCCGCCGGGAACCGTTCGTAGAAGGTCTGGTCCTTGGCGGCCATGTCGCGCAGCAGCTGGGGCACCGCGAACTGGTCGCCATAGTCGGCCTTCAGCGCATCGGCCCGCTCCACGAAGGCCTTTGCCCCAAAGCCGTCGATGTAGGACAAGGCGCCGCCCGTATAGGGCGCGAAGCCGAATGCCAGAATGGAGCCGACATCGGCCTCGCGCGGATCCTCGACGATCCCCTCTTCCATGACACGCGCCGCTTCGATGGCGATCGTGAAGAGGAAGCGCTGCTCGAGCGTCTCGACATCGATCTCGTCGGCATTCTTCTGATCGAACATCTCCTTGAGGCCGGGCCACAGACGCTTTTTGGCGGGCTTCTCGGGATAGTCGTAGAAGCCCTTGCCGGACTTCCGGCCAAGCCGGCCCTTCTCGACCAGTTCGTCGACCATCTTCATGTGGC
Source organism: uncultured Alphaproteobacteria bacterium (assembly GCA_963773525.1). Classification (GTDB taxonomy): domain Bacteria; phylum Pseudomonadota; class Alphaproteobacteria; order Rhizobiales; family Rhizobiaceae; genus Notoacmeibacter. Next base: position 507,228 of record CAVZBM010000005.1, read on the forward strand.
GCGGGTCGACGGCGTCGTCGCCGAGGTCGCGGGCCGTCTGCTTCATGATCTTCTGCGACAGGTCGATGGCCGTTTCGTCGTTGAGCGCGAGCGGACCGACCGGCATGCCGGCCATCTTCGCCGCATTTTCGATCATCGCCGGCGGTACGCCCTCGACCAGCATGTTGTAGGCTTCGGAGATGTAGCGCAGCACGCAGCGATTCACGTAGAAGCCGCGCGTGTCGTTGACGACGATCGGCGTCTTGCCGATGGCGCGGACATAGTCGATGGCCGTCGCCAGCGCCTTGTCGCCCGTCTTCTCGCCGAGGATGATCTCGACCAGCATCATCTTGTCGACGGGCGAGAAGAAGTGGATGCCGATGAACTGGTCCGGCCGCTTCGAGTTTTCGGCCAGCGACGTGATCGGGATCGTCGACGTGTTGGACGCAAAGACGGTTCCTTCGGGAATGACGGCCTCGGCGCTCTCGGTCGCGTTTTTCTTGACGCCGCTATCCTCGAACACCGCCTCTACAATCAGGTCGCAGCCTTGCAGATCGGCATAGTCCGCGGTGGTCGTGATGCGGGAGAGAAGCTGCCTGCTTCTCTTCCTCTGTCGCGCGGCGCTTCTTGATACGCTCGTCCATCAGCCTTTCGGCGTGCGCCCGGCCCTTACCGGCGCTCTCGGCGTCTCGATCGAGCAGCACGACCTCGATGCCGGCTTTCGCGGTGACGTAGCCGATGCCGGCGCCCATGAAGCCGCCGCCGCCGAGAATGCCTACCTTCTTGAACCGGCTCTTGTCGACGCCGGCAGGGCGGCGTGCGCCCTTGTTCAACTCCTGCAACGAGATGAAGAGCGAGCGTACCATCATGGCCGCTTCGGTCGTCCGCAGGATCTCGGTGAAATAGCGCTGCTCGATGGTCAGGCCGGTTTCGATCGGCACCTGCAGACCTTCGAAGACGCACTTCACGATCGCTTCGGCAGCCGGATAATTGCCATAGGTGGTCTTGCGCAGGATGGCGATCGCCGGCGGCCAGAGCTGACTGCCCGCGGCCGAAAAGACCGGCGTGCCGGGGGCGCGGAACTTCTTCTTGTCCCACGGCGCTTCGGGATCGACCTCGCCGGCCTTCAGCTTGGCCTTCGCCGCCTCGACCAGTTGTTCGGCGGGAACGACCTCGTGGATCAGGCCCACCTTCTGCGCCTTTGCGGCGCCGTAGGCCGAGCCGGTGGTCATGAATTGCAGGGCTTCCTGCGTATCGATCAGGCGCGGCACGCGCTGGGTGCCGCCGGCGCCGGGGAAGATGCCGACCTTCACTTCCGGCAGGCCGATCTTCACCCTGTCGCTATCGGCGGCGATCCGGTAGTGCGATGCGAGCGCCAGTTCGGTCGCGCCGCCCATGCAGGTGCCGTTGATCGCGGCGACCCAGGGCTTGCCGTTGGTCTCGATCTTGCGCCAGAGCCAGGACATGCGGCCGCGCGCCCTCGAAGAGTTCCTTCATGCCCTCTTCGGTCGGGTTGTCCTTCAGCTCGCGAATCCGTTCCATGCGGCCGTTCAGCATCGACAGATCGGCGCCGCCGGAGAACGAGCCTTCCTTGCCGGAGGTGAAGACGACGCCCTTGACGGCGTCGTCGCCGCTGGTCGCGTCGCAGATCGCCTCGATCTCGTTCATCACCTCTTCGGTGAAGACGTTCATCGACTTGTCCGAGCATGTTCCAGGTGACGAGGGCGATGCCGTCGCTGTCGGTCTCGACGGTGAAGTTCTTGTAATCAGCCATTTCTCTACTCCTCCGGCTCGATCAGACGCGCTCGATGATGGTGGCGGTGCCCATGCCGGCGCCGATGCACAGCGTGCAAAGGCCGACATTGACGTCGCGCCGCTCCATCTCGTCGAGCAGCGTGCCGAGGATCATCGCGCCGGTCGCGCCGAGCGGATGGCCCATCGCGATCGCGCCGCCATTGACGTTTATCTTGTCGTGGTCGATGTCGAGCGCCTGCATGTAGCGCAGGACGACGGCCGCGAAGGCCTCGTTCAGCTCGAACAGGTCGATGTCCTCCGAGCGTCATGCCGGAGCGCTTCAGGAGCTTTTCCGTCACGTCGACCGGGCCGGTCAGCATCAGCGCCGGGTCCGAGCCGATATTGGTGAAGGCGCGGATCCGCGCGCGAGGCTTGCTGCCGATCGCCTTGCCGGCCTCTTGCGAGCCGAGCAGCAGGGCGGCGGCGCCGTCGACGATGCCCGACGAATTGCCGGCGTGATGGACGTGGTTGACCGCCTCGATCTCCGGATGGGCCTGGATGCCGACGGCATCGAAGCCGCCCATTTCGCCCGGCATGACGAAGGAGGGGTTGAGGGAAGCCAGCGACTGCATGTCGGTGCCCGGCCGCATGTGCTCGTCCCTGTCGAGGATGGTGAGGCCATTCTGGTCCTTGACCGGCACGATCGACTTGTCGAAGCGGCGGTCCTTCCAGGCCTGCTCCGCGCGCTTCTGGCTCTCGACGGCATAGGCGTCGACGTCATCGCGGGAAAAGCCGTATTTGGTCGCGATCAGGTCGGCCGAGACGCCCTGCGGCATGAAATAGGCAGGCAGGCCGACCGAAGGGTCGAAGATCCAGGCGCCGCCGCTCATGCCCATGCCGACGCGGCTCATGCTCTCGACGCCGCCGCGCGACGACGATGTCGTCCGAACCGCCGGCAATCTTCGCCGCGCCGAGATTGACCGCGTCGAGGCCCGAAGCGCAGAAGCGCGAAATCTGGATGCCGGGGGCTCCAAAATCGTAGCCGGCCTCGAACGCCGCGGCCGCGCGGAATGACGCCGCCGGCCTCGCCGACGGGATCGACGCAGCCGAAGATGATGTCGTCGACCGTCGAGGTATCGAGACCGTTCCTGTCGCGAACCTCTTCCAGAACATGGCTGGCAAGGCGGACGGAGGGCACCTCGTGCAGCGCTCCGTCCTTTTTGCCGCGTCCGCGCGGGGTGCGCACGGCATCGTAAATATAGGCGTCAGCCATTTCTTTCTCCCTGTCACAAGCGGCTTGCGGCCCAGCGGACCGAAGCCCCCAATCTCAGCCCTCGAACGCCCGCGGCATCAGTGCTTCCGGCGGCTGCCAGCCCGGCAGCGCCTTGATGCGACCGATCCATGCCGCGACGTTGGGATAATCGGCGAAGTCCACGCCGATCTCGGAAGGCCAGTTAAAGTATCCGAAACATGCAAGGTCGGCGATCGTCGGGCCGTCGGCCGCCAGCCAGTCGCGGCCATCGAGCCGCTTGTTCATAACGTCCAGCGCGCCGACGAGGCGGCCGTGGAGGAACTCCGTGGCCCCCGTCTCGCCGGTCTTCTTCAGATGGCGGAGGAAACGCAGCGGCCCGGCATAGCCGGAGACCTTCTGGCTGTCGAAGAGCAGCCAGCGCATCACCTCGTACTCCTCGGCCTCGGTCTTCGGGCCGAAGGTGCCGAACCGGCGCGACAGATAGGTCAGGATCGCGCCGGACTGGGTGACGGTGAAGTCGCCATCCTCGCGGTGATGGGTCAGGACCGGCACCTCGCCCATCACGTTGGTATCGGCGCGCCAGGCGTCCTGGCGGGTCTGGCCCTTGAAGAAGTCGACCTTGACCGGCTCCCAGTCCGCCTCGTTCAGCGCGAGCATCAGCGCCGGCTTATAGGCGTTGCCGCTCTCGTAGAAGCAATGCAGCGTGAATTCGGCCATGGTCGTCGTCTCCTCCGGTCCTCGATCAGCTCAGAATGCCTCGACCGGGACAGCCATCATCGTTTCCGATCCGGTCTGGATACGCGCCAGACGCGTCGCCGTCTCCGGCATCAGGCGCTCCATGTAGAAGCGCGCGAACTGCAGCTTGGCTTCATAGAAGGCCTTGTCGCCCTCGCCGGCGTCGAGCTTCTGCTTCGCGGCCTTCGCCATCAGCCCCCACATATAGCCGATCGAGACGAGGCCGAAGAGGTGCATGAAATCGGTCGATGCCGCACCGGCATCGTTCGGATTCTTCACGCCGTTCTGCATCAGCCACATCGCCGCGGTCTGCATGTCGTTCAGGCCCTTCTTGATATGCTTGGTCAAGAAGGAGAGCGTCTCGTCATCGCGATTGGCCTGGCAGAACTCACCGACCTCCTCGAAGAACGCCATGACCGGCTTGCCGCCCTTCATGCCGAGCTTGCGGCCGACGAGATCGAGAGCCTGGATGCCGTTGGCGCCCTCGTAGATCATGGCGATACGAGCGTCGCGCACGAACTGGCTCATGCCCCATTCCTCGATATAGCCGTGGCCGCCATATATCTGCTGGGCGTTGGTGGCGTTCTCGTAGCCCTTGTCAGTAAAGACACCCTTCAGAACGGGCGTCAGCAGCGACAGCATGTCGTCGGCGAACGCGGCCTGCGCCTCCTGCTGCGAACGTGTATGCATGTCCGCCTTGAGCGACGCCCAGAGCATCAGGGCGCGAGCCCCCTCATTGAAGGCGCGGACGGTCAGAAGGGTACGCCGGACGTCCGGATGCACGATGATCGGATCGGCCTTCTGGTCCGGCGCCTCGGCACCCGTCAACGCGCGGCCCTGGAGCCTTTCCTTGGCGTAGCTGGCGGCATTCTGATAGGCGATTTCCGAGACGGACAGTCCCTGGAGCGCCACACCGAGACGCGCCTCGTTCATCATGGTGAACATGGCTTTCAGGCCCTTGTTCTCCTCGCCCACGAGCCAGCCCTTGGCCTCGTCATAGTTCATGACGCAGGTGGCGTTGCCGTGGATGCCCATCTTTTCCTCGATCGAGCCGCAACTGACGGCGTTGCGGTCGCCGAGCGTCCCATCCTCGTTGACGAAGAATTTCGGAACGACGAAGAGCGAGATGCCCTTCACCCCTTCCGGCGCACCTTCGATGCGGGCGATGACGAGGTGGACGATGTTCGCGGCGAGATCGTGCTCGCCCGCCGAAATGAAGATCTTCTGCCCGCTGATCCTGTAGCTGCCGTCATCCTGCGGCACGGCCTTGGTGCGGAGCAGGCCGAGATCGGTGCCGCAATGCGGCTCGGTCAGGTTCATCGTGCCGGTCCACTCGCCGGTCGTCATCTTCGGCAGATAGGTCTGCTTCTGCTCGTCCGTTCCGTGAGCGATCAACGCGGCGATGGCGCCCTGCGTCAGGCCGGGATACATCATCAGCGCGAGATTGGCGGAATTGAAATATTCACTGATGGCCGTGTGCAGCGTGAAGGGCAGGCCTTGGCCGCCAAACTCCTCGGGTACGGAAACGCCCATCCAGCCCGCTTCGCGATAGGCCTGGAAGGCGTCCTTGAACGCATCGGGCGTCGTCACCGAGCCGTCGCCGTGGTGGGCGCACCCTTCCTGGTCGCCGACCTGGTTGGTCGGCAGGATGATTTCCTCGGCCATGCGGCCGGCCTCACCGAGAATAGCCTCGATCATGTCGGGATCGGCCTCGGCAAAACCGGGCAAGTTGTTGTATTGGTGGAACTTCAGCACATCGTTAAGAACGAAAAGCGTATCCTGAACAGGCGCCTGGTAGGTCGGCATCGAGTCTCCTCCGAAAACGGAAATCAGCGGCTTGAACAGCCGCAAACCTGGTGGCGCCCCTCATAGCGTCCTTTTACGTTTCCGTAAACGTCAAAGTTTTGCAGAATGACGTGACGGCAGATCCCGATAGTTGGAGCATATGCGCATGAAGAAAAGCCCGCCGCCGCGATCGGCGACGGGCCTTGTATTCGGCCGCGGTTCCGGGCGCCAAGGCTCCCGGAACCAATCGTTCAGCAGCCCGACTTTTCCAGTGAGCCACGGACGTGGCCGAGCGCCTGTTGCAGTTCGCCGATGGCGCCCTCGATTTCCTCGCGCTGCTTCTCCAGGCGAGCCAGCTGACGCGTCCCCTTCTCCATGGCCACCTTCATCTGGCGGTAGTTGGAGCCTTCCGGATCGTACAGATCCATCATCTGCTTGACCTCGCGCAGCGAGAAGCCGACGCGGCGGCCCAGCATGATGAGTTTGAGGCGCGAGAAGTCACGGCGGCCGTAGAGACGGGTGGTGCCGACCCGCTTGGGTGCGACCAGGCCCTTGTCTTCATAGAAGCGCAATGCCCGCAGCGTCACGCCCAGTTCTTCCGCCACCTCACCGATACGCATGTAGCGTTCGCCCTCGGGGCGGGCATCAATGTCCTGGCCGACGCTTTCGTGAGACGAGAGCGCCACCGAATTTGCTGTTGTCATGGGATCTTCAGCCCCTCGAATATTCTTGTTGACAGGTTTCAGAGCAGGGGCGCGCAAGGCGTCACCCCAACAACCCACTTCGTCAGACCTCAATGACCGGCCTGCGCCTTTCTGGTCGGGAGAGACTTTGGTGGGCTGTGCGGAAGACATACGAGAGCCATCGGCCGTCCGGTGCGCTTCCGCTTACGTAAAAGTGCGTATAAGCCTCTCCTAAGGTAGGATCAAGCGTGTCGGCAGCCCTCGGTGGGAAATTTTTACCAATCGATCAAAAAATCGTTGGAAGTGCAACAGCGACCCTTCAACCCCGCCGCATCGATTAAGACTTCTTAACCTGCTGTTTACCATAGTCGCCGAATGGTGGTGCCGGGTCGGGCTCTCAGCATGACCGGATCGGCCAGCGCACGTTTCGAACGTTGCCGATCACGGTCAGAGTGGCTCAACCATCGCAAGGAGTAGGCGCGCCGATGGAGACGAGACGAAACCCCTTCGATCTGGTGAACGCCGGCCGCAGCCGACGTGAGCCGTCCGCGCTCGGCAATCTCAGCGACAAGCTGGCAGCCATCGAGGACCGCCTCGGCATGCGCGAATCACGGCCAGCCGCTCAAGCGCTATCCGGGCAGAAGCACAGCCACCGATCTCGACGATCTGCGCGGGCAGCTCCGGGCCGAGTTGCGGCGGGCGATCAACGAGGAATTCCAGACCCTGCGCCAGCGTCTCGGCTCATTGCTCGACGATCTGGAAGCGGGGCGTGTCCGGGATGTGCCGACCGAACTGTCGCGCCTGAACAAGGCCGTCTCCGACCTGTCATCGATCGGCGAATCACAGGGCATCGATACGCTTCACCGCGAAATGGCGGAGATGAAGCAGGCAATCGACGAGCTGGCGCGCGAGGAGACGCTGCGGGAGACCTCCACCCGGTGGGATAATTTCGACCGGCGCTGGTCGAACTTCGAGCGCCAGATGAATCGCGATGCCGAATCGCGCGGCGCCAATTCGGCGACGCTGGCGGCCCTTCAGGAGCGGATGGAGACAATCGGCAAGTCCGTTGCCGACCTGCCCCAATCACAATCCATCGGTGCACTTCAGGACGAAATCCGCTCGCTCGTCGCCGCGGTTCGCGAACAGACCGATCGTGGATTTCCCGGCAATGCCATGGGAATGATCGAAGACCGGTTGGACGAATTGTCGCGCGCCCTCGTGTCGGCCCAGTCGCGACCAGCCGAAATCGATACCGACGCCACTGGAGCGGATCGAAGCGCGCCTTACCAAGCTCGCCAAGGAGGTCCGGCAGCCGCAGCCCTTCGACGGCGGAGAGCTTGCCCAACGGATGGAATTTCTGGCGGAGCGGGTCGAAGGACTTGCCGGCCGCTCCGAAGCCGCGGACAGTGCGATCGAGCGCATCGCCCAGCAACTCGGCACGCTGACGGAGCATCTTGATAAGACGCCGCCGCAGATCGACCTTTCGCCGATCCTGACAGCCGTGGAGGAGCGGATCGAATCGGTCGTGGCCTCGCTCGAGCACGGTCAACGGCAAGCACGCGACCATTCCGAGGCGCTCTTTCGGGAACTGGACGCCAAGTTCGAGCAGAGCCGGCGAATCCGGCGTTGGCCAACGAAGCGACGGAGCGTGCGCTCGGCGAGATCGAGGAACGGCTGTCGCGGATCACGGAACGGATGAACGCCAGCGACAGCCATGGCGAGACTGAGCGGCAGGTGCTGCTCGAAACGATCGACCAGCGCTTCAGCGACTTGTCGGAGCGCATGCACGATTCGATCAGCGGCGTCAGCGCGGAGGGGCGTCAGAGCTTCGAGGTCCTTCAAGGCCGGCTTTCCGATCTCAGTGAGCAGGTCGAGCAGGGCGGATCGGGCGAAGCCGGTTCGGCGTCAGGCGGAAGCCATCGCCCATCTGGAGTTCCAGATCGCCGAACTCTCGGCGCTGCTCTCGGAGCGGAGACAAGGCCGGCGGCGCGGCAGCGGAGCTTGGTCCGCGCCTGACGGAGATCGAGCGCGGGCTGCAGCGCAGCCAGGACCAGATGATGGAGGCCGCCCGCCGGGTGGTCGAAAGCACGCTGGAGAGGCTGCAGATCGACGGCTCCGGATCGGCTGGCGATGTTGGCGGCCTCAACGAGGATCTGCGCACGCTGGAGGAACTTTCGCGGCGCACGGAGGAGCGCAATGCGCGTACCTTCGAGGCCATTCACGAGACGATGTTGAAGATCGTCGACCGGCTGGCGACCATCGAGGAAACCAGGACCGACGTTGCCGCGGGCAGCGTTGCGCGTTCGCGCACGGACGCCGCGCCGGCAATGGCGTCGGCCGGAGCCGGTCGCATGCGACTCGACGAGGCGGTCACGCCGCCACTCGGCGAAACCGCCCTTGCGGACGCTCGTCGCAAGAGCCGGCCTTCGCCAGCAGGCCGCCGAGGATGCCGAATTTCTCCAGCAGTTCGTCGACGACGAGCATGGACGGGCCGCATCTTCCTGAGGCGGATACCCCGCCGAGGCGGCGAGGCACCGCCGGAGCCGGACGTCCCCGGCGAGCCGATGGAGCCGGGATCCGGCGCGCCCGACCTCGACGCCGTCATCGGCAAGATCCGGGCCGAGCGCGACGACCGTTATGGATGACGAGGAGCCGGCAAGCCGGTCCGGGAGCGCCAAGGCGGATTTCGTCGCCGCCGCGCGACGCGCCGCACAGGCCGCCGCCGCCGACGCCGAAACGGAGAGTCAGCGGCGGCCACGACAGATCCGTCCGCGGCGGCGGACTGCTGGCGCGGCTGAAGCGCCCGCTGATCATCGCCGTAGCCGTCATTCTGGTCGGTATCGCCGGCACACAGATCTATGGCGCCTTCTTCGGCGGAGACAGCGAGATCGTCCAGACAGGCCAGAGCCGCTTACCGCACCCGATCAGGCGGCTGCGCCTGCAGACGATGTCGAGGCTTCGCGTCGCGGCGGAGGAAGCTCTTCTGGCCAGCCGCCGCCGAGGCGACTATTCCGAGAGACGCCCCGGACGAACAGGAGTTCGCGCCTTCGGAAATGGCGGCGGGCGACGGCGCGACGACCGCTCCGGCCGCCGTCGCGAGAGCGCCTGCCGCCCACGGCCGAGGTTCCCGGACGACGCCACCGCTCATGCCGCCGATACCGAGCAGGCAGCCTCCGTCGGACGCCCCTGTCGAGAGCCGCTTCGTCGAATTCGGCAACAGCCGCCTTCAAGCGGGCCGTGGCCGACGGCGATCCGGCAGCCTGGTACGAGGCCGGATCCCGCTATGCCGAAGGGCGCGGCGTCACCGCCGACAGCGAGACGGCCGCCGAGTGGTTCCTCGCGAGTGCGAAAGCTGGCTACGTGCCGGCGCAATACCGCATCGCCCTCTCCTACGAGAAGGCGATCGGCGTGGAGCGGGACGTCGAGGCGGCGGCGGAGTGGTATCGCAAGGCCGCCGATGCAGGCAACGCCAGCGCCATGCACAATCTCGGCGTCCTCTATGCGCAGGGGGCAGTGGGCGAGCCGGACAACCAGCAGGCCCGCAACCTGTTCATGGACGCCGCCGGCTACGGCATCCGTGACAGCCAGTTCAATCTCGGCATCCTCAACGCAC
>CAVZBM010000006.1:0-81128 GCA_963773525.1 uncultured Alphaproteobacteria bacterium
CTGCGCACCGGTAGAAATTCCATAACGGAAAGGTGCGGAGAACGAGACATCGCCCCGCCTGATCGCCGCCGTCATCGCGAGAAGGCCAAGGATGACGAAGACGCCGGCCAGGAACAGTTGAAGAAGTTCCGGCCCACCCGGGACCTGCCACGGCCGTGTCTCGAATGGCACGATCAGGAGACCGAACAGGCCGACGGCGATCGAGGTGACGAAGGAGACCACGGTGATCGGGAGCTCGGGACGGATCGTGCGGGTCACGATCTCTCGCAGAGCCGTGCAGACGATGCTGCCGACGAGGCAGACCGCATAGATGCTGAAACCTTCCGGCCCCGGCCGAAGGCAGATCAGGACGCCGACGAGCCCGATGGAGATCGCCGACCAACGACGCCAGCCAACCGGCTCGCGAAGCAGAAGCGCCGCCGCTGCCGTCACCGCGAGCGGTATTCCCTGCAGAATGGCGAACACGTTCGCCAGCGGCATGTGGGCAAGAGCGATCAGGAACAGGATCGTCGTCGTGCCGTCGAGGATGTTCCGCGCGAACAGCCGACGGTCCAGCATATCCCGGAGAGAGGGAAGGGGGCCGCGGCTTCTCAGCCAGAGATACAGCGTCAGCGCAGCGAACGCGCCGCGGACCAGCATCACCTGACTGACTGGCAATGTCTCGCCGGCGACCCGCGTCAACGCGTCATTGACGACGAAGGCGCTGACGCCGAGCAGGGTGAGCAGCGCCGCTTTCACATTGGGCGAAAGACGCCGAACGAATTCCTGAAGTCTGCACCGTGGGATCCGCGAAGAATCGCGCCGCATCGCGGCATTCGTCGCAGCGGTACTCCAGTTTGGGGTCGCTGGAAAGCGGCCGGGATCGGCAAAGGCGGAAGTCCTGCTATCGCGAAATCGCAAGGTTCAAGGGCCGGAGAGCGTCCGCACGATCTTGCCAACCCAGGGATCGATCCGCTCCTTCTGCGAGCGCGGATAGCGCAGGATCGCCGTGTGCAGAACGCCATCGCCGCCACGCTCCGTGCGCTGGTAATAGACGTCGCCGTTCTCGTCGAAACCGGAGATCGCCATCCAGTTGTCCGTCACGCGGTCCAGCGTGATCTTTTTAGCTGTTGGCGTACCCTTGCTGCAAGATCGCGCAAGCCTTCGCCGCGGCTGGCATAGACCATGAGCGCCGCATCTTCGCGCCCAAGGAAGGTCTGGCCGTCGCCATTGGTCGGTGGCGGTGCAAGCGTGTCGAACAGCGTCGTCGGAAAGCGGATCGTCGTTCCGAAGCGCTCATTGCGATAGGTGAGGCTGTCGGCGAGGACCGGTGATGCGAGACAGAGCGCCAGAAACGCGACCATTAGTCGAAGACCAGTTACCGGTTCCCGGCATTGCGCCAGTCTGGATTTCCAACGAAATTGCATCGTAGCCTCCCATTTTCGTCGAGAAGCCAATGCGCCGGGATGGAAATGGATGCGTCGCGAATTGCCGCGCCGGTTCCGATCAGCCGCCGGTAACGCTCATATGGCGGCCGACGGCAGGGCGGGAGGCCCGGTCGATGACGAAATCGTGGCCCTTCGGCTTGCGGCTGATCGCCTCGTCGATCGCGCGATGCAGAACCTCGTCGCTCTCGGAGCCGCGCAACGGTGCACGCAGATCGGCGGCGTCGTCCTGGCCGAGGCACATGTAGAGCGTGCCGGTACAGGTCAGCCGAACCCGATTGCAGCCTTCGCAGAAATTGTGGGTCAGCGGCGTGATGAAGCCCAGTCTGCCGCCGGTCTCGGCGAGTTCGACATAGCGGGCCGGGCCGCCGGTCTTGTAGGGAATGTCTTTCAGCGTCCAACGCTGCTCCAGCCGTTCGCGAAGAACCGAAAGCGGAAGATACTGATGGGTCCGGTCCTCGTCGATCTCGCCCATCGGCATGGTTTCGATAACGGTGAAATCCATGCCCTGTCCGTGCGCCCACTCGATCATCGATGGCAGCTCATGCTCATTGAAATCCTTGAGCGCCACCGCATTGATCTTGACGCGGATGCCGGCGTCCCGCGCGGCCGCGATTCCCTCCATCACCTTCGCGAGTTCGCCCCGACGGGTGATCTGGCGGAACTTGTCGTGATCGAGCGTATCGACGGAGACGTTGACGCGGCGCACGCCGCAGTCGGCCAGTTCGTCGGCAAACTTGGCCAGCTGACTGCCATTGGTGGTCAAGGTCAGTTCGTCGAGCGTGCCGCCGTCCAGATGGCGGGACAGATCGCGGATCAGGCTCATGATGTTCCTGCGGACGAGCGGCTCACCGCCGGTCAGCCGCAGCTTGCGGACGCCCTTGGCGATGAAGGCCGAACAGAGCCGGTCCAATTCCTCGAGAGTGAGCAGATCCTTCCTCGGCAGGAACGTCATGTCCTCCGCCATGCAATAGGTGCAGCGGAAGTCGCAGCGGTCGGTGACCGAGACGCGCAGATAACTCACATGCCGGCCAAACGGATCGATCATGGCCGGTCGATTCTGTTCTGTCTGTCCGATAATGCTGGTCATTTCGCCCTCCGCAGCCGCAGCGGTCTTTTGCACTGGCCGCGTGGTCTCAATATGGCTACTTTTCTTCGCCTCGCAACCGATGCAAAGGACATACGGGTTTGGCCAGCGCCCCGAAAGCGATCCGCGTTTCGCCGGACCGGCGATCGCTCAGTGTCGACTGGGCCGAGGGCAGCAGCGCCCGCTTTCCCGCTGAGATGCTGCGGGTCTTCAGTCCTTCCGCGGAGGTGCAGGGCCATACGCCGGACCAGCGGCGGACGCCGTCCGGCAAACGCGACGTTCTGATCATCTCCGTCAGCCCGGTGGGCAACTATGCCGTCCGGATCGGCTTCGACGATTTGCACGACACCGGGCTCTATACCTGGGCGTTCTTCGCCGACCTCGCCCTGTCGATGGAAGAGCGCTGGTCGGCCTATCTGGCCGAACTCGAGGCGAAGGGGCTGAGCCGATGAATTGGAAGCCGGTCCGCGACGCGGCCGACGCCAGGGGCGATAGTCTATAAATCCTGGCGAAGACCAGCAATGGCGCCGAGAGGGGCCCGGTTTATGATGACCAATGGCCGAAACGGGCGCGGCAGACCTTGTTCTGAGCGCGCTCCGCCCGCCTTCCGAAATTCGTCCGATTGCTACTGCTGCACGACCACGCGCGTGCCGACGCCGGCGCGTTCATAGAGATCGATGACGTCGTCATTGGCCATCCGGATGCAGCCGGAGCTCATCGCCTTGCCAATGGTCCAGGGCTGATTGGTGCCGTGGATGCGGTAGATCGTCGAGCCGATATAGAGGGCGCGGGCGCCGAGGGGATTGTCGGGACCGCCTGGCATGTAGGCCGGCAGGCTCTGGCCCGTCTGCCGCTTGACGCGGGCGCGCATGACATCGGGAGGCGTCCAGCCCGGCCATTCGGCCTTGCGGCTGACCGTATGGGCGCCGGACCAGCGGAAGCCGTCGCGGCCGACGCCGATCCCGTAGCGGATCGCCTTTCCGTCCCCGAGGGTGTAGTAGAGCCGCCGCTCCGCGGTATCGATGAAGATCGTGTTCGGCGGATATTTCTCGAACCGAACCTTCTTGCGCGGGATCGGGCTCTTGTCCGAACGGTACTTGCCGTGGCGAACGGGCTTGTCGCCGCCCAATCAGAAGATTGCGCAGGAAGCTGTCCGCCGAGGCAGGCGTCGCGATCGCCGTCATGCCGGGCATGCCTATCGCGGCGACGAGAAGGCAGACCGCTACGGCGCGAAGAATCGATTTCATGATTGCAGTGTCCCCGTTCAATATCAGTCGTCAGCTTTCGGGTGAGACGCGCGCTGGTCAAATCGCGGCGCATCACATTTGCGTGAGCAAGCGTCCCTGCCGGGTGAGCGTTGCTATTCGGCCATAGCCGCGATCGGCTCTATCCCTTGGTCCCTCGTCCCTCTTCGACTGGAAGGCCGCTCTCGCGCCAGGCCGAGAAGCCGCCCTCGACATGAACGACGTTACGGATGCCCATGTCCTGCGCCAGCTTGGCCGCCAGCGCCGAACGCCAGCCGCTGGCGCAATGGAAGCAGAAGGTCCTGTCTTCCGCGAAAACGGGCTTGTGATAGGGGCTTTCCGGGTCGATCCAGAACTCCAGCATGCCGCGCGGCGCATGAAAGCTGCCGGGGATGCGGCCTTCGCGCTCCAGTTCACGCGGATCACGGATGTCGACGATAAGGGAGGACTCCGGGTCGAGCGCGGCAGCCTCCTGCGGAGAAATCGCTTTTACCTCGGCATTGGCTTCCGCCAGATAGTCCTTGTAGCCGCGTCGCTTGTTCGATTGCTCGTCCACGGGAGTCCTCCTGCCTGATCGTCCGGTTCAGCTCAGATTGAGCTCCTTGAAGAAGTCGTTGCCCTTGTCATCGATGACGATGAAGGCGGGAAAGTCCTCGACCTCGATCTTCCAGATCGCTTCCATGCCGAGTTCGGGATATTCCACCACTTCGACGCTCTTGATGCAGTCCTGGGCCAGCCGGGCCGCCGGGCCGCCGATCGAGCCGAGATAGAAACCGCCGTGACGCCCGCACGCCTGGCGCACCTGCGCGGAGCGGTTGCCCTTGGCCAGCATCACCATCGAGCCGCCGAAGCTCTGGAACTGGTCGACATAGGAGTCCATGCGGCCGGCAGTGGTCGGGCCGAACGAGCCGGAGGCGTAGCCTTCCGGGGTCTTGGCCGGGCCGGCATAATAGATCGGATGGTTCTTGAAATAATCAGGCATCGCTTCGCCCGCTTCCAGCCGGGCGCGGATCTTCGCGTGCGCCAGGTCGCGCGCCACGATGATCGGTCCGGAGAGGGAAAGGCGAGTCTTCACAGGATATTGCGACAGCGTCTTGAGGATCTGCTCCATCGGCTGGTTGAGATCGATCCGGACCGCATCATCGTCGAGATGGGCGTCCGTCACCTCCGGCAGATATTTCCCCGGATCGCGCTCCAGCGCCTCGATGAAGACGCCATCCCTGGTGATCTTGCCCTTCGCCTGGCGGTCGGCGGAGCAGGAGACGCCAATGCCGATCGGCAGGGAGGCGCCGTGACGCGGCAGCCGGATCACCCGAACGTCATGGCAGAAATACTTGCCGCCGAACTGGGCGCCGACGCCCATCTGCTGCGTCAGCTTGTGGACTTCCGCCTCCATCTCCAGGTCGCGGAACGCGTGGCCGGCTTCGGAGCCCTCGGTCGGCAGTTCGTCGAGATAGCGTGTCGAGGCGAGCTTGACCGTCTTCAGGTTCATCTCCGCGCTGGTGCCGCCGATGACGATGGCGAGGTGATAGGGCGGGCAGGCGGCGGTGCCCAGCGTCAGGATCTTCTCCTTCAGGAAGTCGATCATCCGGTCGTGTGTCAGCAGGGACGGCGTGCCCTGGTAGAGGAATGTCTTGTTGGCCGAACCGCCGCCCTTCGCGATGAACAGGAACTTGTAGGCGTCCTCGCCCTCTTCGTAGATGTCGATCTGCGCCGGCAGATTGTTGCGCGTGTTCTTCTCCTCGAACATCTTCAGCGGGGCGAGTTGCGAATAGCGCAGGTTCTTCTTTTCGTAAGCGTCGAGCACGCCCTTGCCGAGCGCTGCGGCATCGCCGCCTTCGGTCCAGACGCGGCGGCCCTTCTTGCCCATGATGATGGCGGTGCCGGTGTCCTGGCACATCGGCAGGATGCCGCCGGCGGCAATGTTGGCGTTCTTCAGAAGGTCGAAGGCAACGAAGCGGTCGTTCTCGGTCGCTTCCGGATCATCGAGGATCTTGCGGAGCTGCGCCAGATGGCCGGGGCGCAGGAGATGATTGATGTCGGCAAAGGCGGTCTCGGATAGAAGGCGCAGCGCCTCCGGCTCGACCGTAAGGATGTCCTCACCGCGGAACGTATCGATCGACACATGGTCGCCGGACAGCTTGCGCCAGGGTGTTTCGTCCTTGGCAAGGGGAAACATGTCGGTCAGGGCGTCGTCGGCCATGGAAAGGCTCCTTGCGGACTGTCGATCGGCGAATTGGCTGCTGGCTCCTTTAGCTTCAGGCCCGCCGGTTGCCAATGCGTTGAGAGCGTCTCTCGCCGATGCACGTGACGGTTGCGGGAATGTCACGACTTAGAAACCATTTACCGCCGGGTGCTACATAGTTCCCCCGATCAGGGCCAATTCCATTAGGTTGTGCCGATGAATCGGGAACCGCCGGCTGGTCGTTGGCGTAACCTAGAAGAAACCGGGC
Source organism: uncultured Alphaproteobacteria bacterium (assembly GCA_963773525.1). Classification (GTDB taxonomy): domain Bacteria; phylum Pseudomonadota; class Alphaproteobacteria; order Rhizobiales; family Rhizobiaceae; genus Notoacmeibacter. The sequence continues at coordinate 6,209 of CAVZBM010000006.1, forward strand.
ACGAGACGCGTCTGGTCTAGAATGGAGACCTCATGTCAGTTCGCCGGCGCTCGTTGAAGTCTGTTTCGCTTGCCTTGATCGCTTTCGGCATGGTGCTGCCGGTCCAGCCAAGCTTGGCCGAGCGGGCGGACATGAAATTCATCTATGGCGCCACCGGCGTGCCCGAAGCGATGAAGCGTAGCACGCCCCGCCGGAGCGGTTTTCGCATCCTTCGGCGCAGGGACGAGCGGCGGCTTTTCCGGTCCCGGGAAAATCACAACAACGGCGTCGTCCGGCGTTCTACGAACGAGTCGCCGGTTCGGCGCGACATCGATCCGGTCGAGAAGGTCGCTCCCCCGACCTTCAAGACATTCAGGGCGGAGCCGCTGATCACCGTGGATTTCGGCCCCCTGCTGGCGCTCCGGCCCGAACAGCCACAGCTTGTATCGAGCGGGCTGTTCCTTTCGCTTCTGCCGCGCCTCGAAACGTTCACCCTGATGGCGGAAAAGGATGTCGCGGCCGCGCTCGCCAAGTTCTACGCCGCCCATCCGTCGCCGCTCTGGCTCGATGGATTGGAGCCGAACGCGCAGGGTCGGGCCGCTCTCGCCCTGCTCGCCGCCGCCGAGGATGACGGTCTCGATCCGGCCGATTACGCACTCGGTACAGCTGTGCCAGCCGGGCCGCAGATCGCGGAGCCGTCGCTAGCCATCCCCGTCGCCGCCTCGGACAGGCGGAAAGTCTTGGCACCGGCGCTTGCGACAAGCGCCGAGACGACGGGCGCCATCGATCCACGGGCAGCCGCCGACGGCGTGCGCGACCTCGCCATCCGGTTCGAGATGGCGCTGTCCGCTCGCCTGCTGCGCTACGGCCGCGACCTCGCGATCGGCCGGCTCGATCCCGACGCCCTTTCCGGCTTTCACGACCTGCCACGCCAGAGCTTTGACGGCGTCGCGCTGATGAACGCCGTGGCAGAGGGCCAGACGCCTGCTGCCGCCGTCAGGGCGCTTGCTCCCAAGGATCCGGCCTATGATCGATTGCTGGCGGAGCTTGCCGATCTTCGAGGCGAGACGACGCACCTGCCGCGTATCGAAGGCAAGGTGCTCTGGAAGCCCGGTACCTCGGACGAGCGTTTTCCGGACTTCCTGACGATCGTCGAGGCGACTGCTCCAGCCGACATACTGAATGACTATCAAGCGTCGCTTGCCACCTATCGCGGCGACACCTATGCGCCCGAGCTCGTTCCGCTGATCAAGGCGCTTCAGAAGAGCCAGGGCCTCAGCCAGGACGGGATCATCGGCCCTCGGACGATCGCCGGTCTCGTGCCTGACAGCCCGGCCGAGAAGATCGAAAAGATCGAGCTGTCGCTGGAGCGGCTGCGCTGGCTGCCGCGCGAGCTGGGTCCGCGCCGCGTCTTCATCAATCAGCCCGAATTCGTCGCGCGCTACTATGAGAACGGCGTGGAAGACATGAAGATGGACATTGTCGTCGGCACGAAGACCAACCAGACGAGCTTCTTCTACGACGAAATCGAAACAGTGGTTTTCCGGCCTTATTGGGGCGTTCCGCGCTCGATCATCATCAATGAGTATCTTGCCAAGCTGCGTGCCGATCCGAGCTATTTCGACAGGAACGGCTACGAGGTCGTCAGCGGCGGACGGGAGGTGTCGTCGCGATCCGTCGATTGGTGGTCATCGCCTTCCAGTCTGAATGTCGGTGTCCGCCAGAAGCCGGGCCCGGAGAATGCCCTCGGTGAACTGAAGATCCTGTTCCCCAACCGGCACAACATCTACATGCACGACACGCCGTCCAAGTATCTCTTCTCCCGTACCGACCGGGCCTATTCGCATGGCTGTGTCCGTCTGGCGAATCCGCGGCTGATGGCGGCCAAGGTGCTCGGGGTGGACGAGACCGAGATCGATGCCCATCTGCGGCGCGCCAGGGACGGCGAGCACGAGAAGGTTCCGTCGACGATGCCGGTCTATCTCGGCTACTTCACGGCTTGGCCGGCGGCCGACGGGAGAATCAACATCTTCGACGATGTCTACGGTCGGGACGAGCATCTGCTCGATTCGCTGGAAAAGGTCAGCGCGTCGCGGGCCGTCTGAGGCGCGCCGGCGACGGCAGGCCACATCACCGCGTCGCCTGCTTGACGAAAGGAAGCTGCCGCCCGTATAGGACGCGCGTTCCACGATTGGCTGCTTCGCGGCAGCCTTGGCGGATGGGCGGTTAGCTCAGCGGGAGAGCACTCGCTTCACACGCGAGGGGTCACTGGTTCAATCCCAGTACCGCCCACCATCCTGCAGCTTCCAATTCAGTCATTGCGTCCGGTCAATTCGGCAGCGAGGGCCGTCGTCAGTTCGTCGAAATGGTCGATAATGCGATCGGGACCCAGATCGGCGATCGGCACCTCGCTATAGCCGAAGCTGACGGCGACGACCGGAACACCCGCCGCCCTGGCCGTGGCGATATCGGTGCGGGAATCCCCGATCAGCAGACTCCTGCGCGGGTCGCCGCTCGCAGCCGCGATGGTTTCCAGCAGATGGCGTGGATCCGGCTTGCGAAAGGCAAACGTGTCCGAGCCGGCGATGGTCGCGAAGTGCGCGCGAAGACCCAAGCCTTCCAGCAGCGGCACGGCGAGCCCTTCGAACTTGTTGGTGCAGATGGCAAGCGCCCAGCCTTGCTCGGCAAAGCGTCCCATGGCCGCTTCCGCTCCTTCGAAGGGGCGGCTTCGACCGGGAATGTTATCGCGGTAGTGGTCGATAAAACGGTCGAGCAGCGTCTTGATGGTTTGCTCGGTCAGCGCATCCAGCCGGCCCTGCGCCTCGAACGCCCGCTCCAGCATGACCCGCGCTCCGAGGCCCGCATAGCGCCGGATGTCCGCTTCCCGGACCACATCGAGCCCGCAGGAGGCGAGGCAATGGTTGAGGGAATCGGACAGGTCCGGCGCCGTGTCGACGAGCGTGCCGTCGAGATCAAACACAATCGTAGGGCGCAAGGCGTTCTCCGGACCTGTCGAACCTGTTTCAGAGGGCGCGCCTTACTCGCCGCTTGCCCGGCCCCCGTCAAGCCGGGGCTTTGACGGCCCGATCAAAGCTGTTAAGCGGTCACCATCTCAAGCGGGCGGAAATCGCAGATGGATGCAGCAGCGCTGAAAACCGAAGCGGCACGAGAGGCGCTGGCCGAGGTGCGGGATGGCATGAAGCTCGGCATCGGTACCGGCTCCACGGCGGAGGCGTTCGTGCGGCTGCTCGCCGAACAGGTCGCGGAAGGCTTTTCCGTCATCGGGGTCCCGACGTCGGAGCGGACGGCGACGCTGTGCCGAAAACTCGACGTGCCGCTGTCGACCCTTGAAGAGACCCCGGCGCTCGATCTCACTATTGACGGCGCCGATGAGATCGATCCTTCGCTCGGCTTGATCAAGGGTGGCGGGGGCGCGCTGCTCCGCGAAAAGATCGTGGCCGCGGCCAGTGGCCGGATGATCGTCATCGCCGACGAGAGCAAGATGGTGGACACGCTCGGGAGCTTTCCGCTGCCAATCGAGGTGAATCGGTTCGGACTTGCGGCGACGCGGGCGGCGATAGGCGCCGTGGCGACGAATCTGGGTCTGTCGGGGGCGCTGACGCTGAGAGGAGGGGAGGACGAACCATTCGTGACGGATGGCGGCCATCTCATCATCGATGCATCATTTGGCCGCATTCCGGATTCAAGAGCCCTTTCCAGGTCACTTCATGACATCCCCGGCGTGGTTGAACACGGCCTGTTTCTCGACATGGCCGATCTTGCAATCATTGCCGGTTCCAACGGAGTAAGGCGCTTCACGCCGCTTTCAGTACAATGATGGAGTCTTTCTATGCCGATAATTCGTAGGTTCGCCCTTCTCCTAGCAGCACTTGGCATGGTGATGGCCGGTTCCTCCTATGCGCAGGGCGTGACGGACGGTCAGAAGGCGCAGGCAGAGCGGCTGGTCGAAGCGATTCACGTGACCGACGCCTTCGCCGACGCACCGATCAAGGATGCGATCGCCATCGAAACGCAAATCGTCGCCGCCTATCCGAACCTCGCCGACCGCGTGAACGCGATCGTTCAGGAAGAGGCACTGAATCTTGCCGACCGCTACCGTGCCTTCAAGGGCGAAGCCGCTCTGATCTACGCCAAGGCCTTCACTGAGGAGGAGCTCAAGAAGCTCGCCGATTTCTTTTCCACCGACGTCGGGCAGAAGATGCTGAACGAGCAGGAGATCATGTTCCGCGAAGTGGGCCGTGCGGCCGAGATCTGGCGTGAAGGCTTCCGCAAGGATCTTGCCGCGGCGGTGCAGAAGCGAATCGAAGAGATCTCCGACATTCCAGGCACGAACGCCGGAGACGACGCGGCCGACGCGGCCGACGAGACGGATTCGGGTAAAGCCGACAATTGAGCGGAGCAGCACGGCTGCTTGATTTCGGTCGGCGCGGACCCAGTTTCCGCGCCGACCTTTCTTTTTGCGACGACCCCCTGCGAACGAGCCGGTAGGATTTTCTGATGCAGCGCTACGACTACGACCTCTTCGTCATCGGCGGCGGCTCCGGCGGGGTGAGGGCGGCTCGTCTGGCGGCGAAGTTTGGCAAGAAGGTCGCGATCGCCGAAGAATACCGTCTCGGCGGAACATGCGTCATCAGGGGCTGCGTTCCGAAAAAGCTGTTCGTCTATGCAAGCCAGTTCCACGAGCACTTCGAGGATGCGGTCGGCTATGGCTGGACCGTCGGCGAAACGTCCTTCGACTGGCCGACGCTGGTCAAGAACAAGGACGAGGAGATCGACCGGCTCGAGCGTCTCTACTCCAACGGGCTGGAGGAGGCGGGCGCCGACATCTTCTGTGGTCGGGCCGTTCTGGAAGACCCGCACACGATCCGCCTGTCCTGTCAGGACATGACCGTGACGGCGGATCAGATCGTCGATCGCCACCGGAGGCAAGCCGAGCGAGCATATCGCGCTGCCGGGCTTCGACCTCGCCATCGACAGCAATGACGCGTTTCATCTCGACGAACTGCCGAAATCGATCCTGATCTATGGCGGCGGCTACATATCGGTCGAATTCGCCAACATCTTCCACGGGCTCGGCGTCGATACCACACTGCTTTACCGGGGTGTCGAAATCCTCGGCCATTTCGACCAGGACCTTCGGCGCGGCCTGCACGACGCCATGTCCCGCAAGGGCATTCGCATCATCACGCGCGACAATCTGCGGAAGCTCGAGAAGCGGAGCGATGGCCGCATCGACGCCTGTCTCCATAATGCGGACGAAGCTCTGCCCTTCGATCGGGTCATGATGGCGATAGGCCGAACGCCCAACACGGCGGGACTGGGTCTGGAGGCGGCGGGCGTCGAATGTACCAAGAAGGGTGCCGTCCGCGTCGACGACTATTCCCGCACCAATGTCGAGAATATATGGGCGCTCGGTGATGTGACGGACCGCGTGCAGCTGACGCCGGTGGCCATTCACGAGGCCATGTGCCTGATCCAGACGCTCTATCACGACAATCCGACGAAGCCGGACTACGACTGCATTCCGACAGCCGTCTTCTCGCAGCCGGAGATCGGAACAGTCGGCCTGTCGGAAGACGATGCATGCGAGGAGCATGAAGAGCTTGAGATCTACCGCTCTTCGTTCCGTCCGATGCGCAACACGCTAGCCAAGCGGGACGAGAGGATGATGGTCAAGCTCGTTGTGGATGGGAAAACACGCCGCGTGCTCGGATGTCACATCCTCGGGCCGGATGCGGGCGAATTGGCGCAGATCCTCGCCATTTCGGTCAAGGCCGGGCTGACCAAGGAGGACTTCGACGCGACCATGGCGCTTCACCCCTCGGCGGCCGAAGAACTGGTGACGATGTACGAGCCGAGCTACCGCCTGCTGAATGGCGAGCGTATCGCCGCCTGAATTTTTTATTCATTTCGTTTTTCGGGTTGAATAGTTTTTCATCCCGGCGTAGGTGTCCGCTCCGAGATTAGAGGGACCCCGAGACCATGGTCGACATTCCGAGCCTGACCGGCCGCCAGATCCGCTACATTCGTGCCATGCTCGACATCAGCCAGAGCGAGATGGCCCGGCGGACGGGGGTTTCACAGCCCACCATCAATCGGATGGAAGCCGATCCGGATCGTGCGTTCGAAACGATCGCCGCGATGAAGATTCGTGCCCTGGCCGATGAGGCTGCGCTGGCCGTTCCCGCACAGGCGGCTTTCGCCGACCCCCGTCACGCGCCGGCCCGGCCGCGCGTCGCGGTCGACAATACAAGCCACCGGGCAGTTGAAGGGAGGGGCCAATCCATGACCACCGAAGCATGGTCGCCATCATCCTGGCGGGACAAGCCGATCAAGCAGGTGCCGGTGTTTCCGGATGAATTGGCACTGACCGAAGTCGAAGAGCGGCTGCGCTCCTACCCGCCGCTGGTCTTCGCCGGCGAGGTGCGGGCGCTGCGCGAAAAGCTGGCGGAGGTCGCCGCCGGGCGAGCCTTCCTGCTGCAGGGCGGCGACTGCGCCGAGAGCTTCGCGGAGCATGGCGCCGACAATATTCGCGACTTCTTCCGCGCCTTTCTGCAGATGGCGGTGGTGTTGACCTTCGCGGGCGGAAAACCTGTGGTGAAGGTCGGCCGCATCGCTGGCCAGTTCGCCAAGCCGCGCTCGTCCGATACGGAAACGATCGACGGCAAGGCGCTGCCGTCCTATCGCGGCGACATCATCAACGGCATCGAGTTCGACGACGTCTCCCGCATACCCGATCCGATGCGCCAGGAGATGGCCTATCGGCAGTCGGCGGCCACGCTGAACCTGCTTCGCGCCTTCGCGCAGGGCGGCTATGCGAGCCTTGAAAACGTCCACAAATGGATGCTCGGATTCGTGACCGACAGCCCGCAGCGCAACCGTTACGAGGCGCTGGCGGCGCGGATTTCGGAAACCATGGACTTCATGGCGGCCATCGGCATCAATTCCGACAGCTATCGCCGGCTGCGCGAAACCGACATGTACACCAGCCACGAGGCGCTGCTGCTCGGCTATGAAGAGGCGCTGACGCGGACCGATTCCATCACCGGTGACTATTATGCCACGTCAGGTCACATGATCTGGATCGGCGACCGGACACGCCAGTACGACCACGCGCATATCGAATTCTGCCGTGGCGTGAAGAATCCGATCGGCCTGAAGTGCGGTCCGTCGACCGACGAAGACGATTTGATCCGCCTGATCGACCGTCTCAATCCGGAGGATCAGCCGGGCCGATTGACGCTGATCGGCCGGTTCGGCAGCGACAAGGTCGGCGAATATCTGCCGCGCCTGATCCGCCGTGTCGAGCAGGAAGGCCGCACCGTCGTCTGGTCGTGCGATCCGATGCACGGCAACACGATTTCGGCCGGCAGCTACAAGACCCGTCCATTCGAGCGGATCACCCGCGAGGTCCAGGCCTTCTTCGACATCCATCGCGCCGAGGGAACCTATCCCGGCGGTATCCATATCGAGATGACCGGCAAGGACGTGACGGAATGCATGGGTGGCGCGCGGGCGATCAGCGAGGCCGATCTCGCCAGCCGCTACCACACCCATTGCGATCCGCGGCTGAATGCGGAGCAGGCGCTCGAACTGGCCTTCATGGTCGCCGAGCTTCTGCGCCGCAACCAGGCCGACCAGAAGATGGCTGCGGCGGGCTGACCTCCAGAGCCTGACCGACTGCTGACGCCCGCTCTGTTCTTGGTTGAACAGAGCGGGCGTTTTCGTTCACCTGATGAAGATAGTGCGTTCTCGCGGGCGCGGTTACGGCCCCCGCCGCAGGGTGCCATGTAACGGACAGGAGAAATACCATGTCCGAAACCAGTCACGAAATTGCGACGATGCCGACCCTGTTCCTGTCCCATGGCGGACCGAACGTGGTCATCGACGATTTGCCGGCCCGGCATTTCTACGAGGGGCTGGCCGAGGCGCTGCCAAGGCCGAAGGCGATCGTGATCATGAGCGCTCATTTCGAGGCTGAAGGCGTCGCCGTCGTCACCGACGAACGCCCGGAGATGATCTACGATTTCGGCCGCGGCTTCGCGCCGGAACTGTTCGAAATGGTCTATGCGGCGCCTGGCGCGCCGGCGCTTGCGGAACGCGTCGCCGACATTCTGGAGCAGGCCGGTCTCGAGCCGCAGCGCCTGCCGCGCCGCGGCTACGATCACGGCACCTGGACGATGATGCGGCTGATTTTCCCGGATGCTTCGATCCCGATCGTTCAAGTGTCGGTCGATCCTCGCCGCGACGCGGCCTGGCACCACCGGATCGGTGAAGCGCTGGCGCCGCTTCGTAAGGAGGGCGTGCTGCTGATCGGCTCAGGGCATATCACCCACAATCTGCGCGCCGTTTTTACCGAGCTCAGCACCGGGCAGTCCGTGCCATCGGCTTTCACGGCGCGGGTCGACGCCTTTACCGACTGGTTCGCCGATGCCATCGAAACGCGCGGCGGCGATGCGCTGCTCGGCTGGAAGGGCGAGGCGCCCCACGTCGCCGACAATCATCCGACCGACGAGCACCTGATGCCGATCTTCTTCGCCCATGCCGCAGCAGGCGAGGGCGCCGTCGGCAGGCGCGTTCACCATTCCCGGACAGGCGGCGCACTGACATTTGACGTCTACCGCTTCGACTAGCTATTGGCCTGCGGGTGGGCAACTTCGCCCGTTGCAGGGAAGCGGGCTATCCAATGAAGCGGCTCATCGATGCGTTCTGGAACTCGATGGCCGGGCTCCGTTTCCTCGTTACGCATGAGAAGGCGTTCCGGGAGGAGTGCTATCTGCTGGTTCTCGCGCTCTTCGTCGCGCTACCGATCTCGCAGGACTGGCGCGGCTATGCGCTGCTGATCTCCGTCCTTTTGATCCTGATGCTCGTGGAAGCGCTCAATACGGGAATCGAGAAGGCCTGCGACGCCCTTTCCACGGAGTTCGACGAGCGCATCAAGATCGCCAAGGATTGTGGATCGCTGGCTGTCCTGATCGCGTCGATCATCGCGGCTTGGACCTGGGGGCTGGCTGTCGTCGATTGGCTGCTCGCCGCCTGAACGAAAAAGCGGCCCCGAAGGGCCGCGAATTCAGCATCTGCAGTGATAGTCGCCAGCTTGGCCGTCGCGACTACGCCATCGCCTTCTGCAGGTTCTCGTCAACCTTGTCCAGAAAGCCGGTGGTGGAGAGCCAGGGCTGGTCGGGGCCGATGAGAAGGGCGAGATCCTTCGTCATGTAGCCGCTTTCGACGGTCGCGACGCAGACTTTCTCCAGCGTCTGGGCGAACTTCTTCAATTCCTCATTGCCATCCAGCTTGGCGCGATGGGCGAGGCCGCGCGTCCAGGCGAAGATCGAGGCGATCGAATTTGTGGAGGTTTCCTCGCCCTTCTGATGCTGCCGATAGTGACGCGTCACCGTGCCGTGGGCCGCTTCGGCCTCGACCGTCCTGCCGTCGGGCGACATCAGGACCGAGGTCATCAGGCCGAGCGAGCCGAACCCCTGCGCGACCGTGTCGGACTGCACGTCGCCGTCGTAGTTCTTGCAGGCCCAGACATAGCCGCCCGACCATTTCAGGCTCGCCGCGACCATGTCGTCGATGAGACGATGCTCGTAGGTGATGCCGGCTTCCTTGAACCTGTCCACGAACTCGCTCTCATAGATTTCCTGGAAGATGTCCTTGAAGCGGCCGTCATAGGCCTTAAGGATCGTGTTCTTGGTGGAGAGGTAGACCGGATAGCGGCGCTGCAGGCCGTAGTTCAACGAGGCGCGGGCGAAGTCCCGGATCGATTCGTCGAGATTGTACATCGCCATGGCGACGCCGGATTCCGGCGCGTCGAACACCTCGTGCTCGATGGTGGTGCCATCCTCGCCGACGAATTTGATTGTCAGCTTGCCCTTGCCCGGAAATCGGAAATCGGTGGCGCGATACTGGTCGCCGAAGGCATGGCGGCCGACGATGATCGGCTCGGTCCAGCCCGGCACGAGACGCGGCACGTTCTTGCAGATGATCGGCTCGCGGAAGATGACGCCGCCGAGGATGTTGCGGATGGTGCCGTTCGGTGAGCGGTACATGCGCTTCAGGCCGAACTCCTCCACCCGGGCCTCGTCAGGCGTGATCGTGGCGCATTTGACGCCGACGCCGTGCTCCTTGATCGCGTTGGCAGCGTCGACCGTGATCTGGTCGTCCGTCTCGTCGCGCTTCTCGATGCCGAGATCGTAGTAGAGCAGGTCGATGTCGAGATAGGGGTGGATGAGCTTGTCCTTGATGAACTGCCAGATGATCCGGGTCATCTCGTCGCCGTCGAGCTCGACGACCGGGTTGTCCACCTTGATCTTCGCCATCAGTTTCGATCCCTCTATCTAGCGATGCTTTGGAGCCCGTGGCTCTTCATGGTGGCCCCATAGCAGCGATGCACGCAGGTGCAAAGGCTTTGAACGCGGCTATCGGCGAGGATTCGCTGGGCCTTTGGTCGAAAGGACAGATATGACAGATCCGCGCAGCGTCGAGGCGAACGGAATCCGAATCGCCTACGAAATCGAGGGCCCGGAGAACGCGCCGCTCCTGCTCTGCCTGCACGGTTTTCCGGAGTATCGGGCGGCGTGGGCGGATGTGGCGGCGCGGCTGCGGGACCGGTTTCGGATCGTTCGCCCGGATCAGCGTGGCTATGGCGAGAGCGACAAGCCGGGGGGCGTGGTCGCCTACCGGACGAAGCTCCTGGCGCAGGATATGTTCGGCCTGATGGAGGCGATCGCGCCGGGCGCAGCCTTCTTCCTTGCGGGGCATGACTGGGGCGCGTCCGTCGCCTATGCAATGGCGTTCGCGAAGCCCGAGCTGATCGACCGGCTGGTGATCGTCAACGGGCCGCATCCGGTGACCTTTCAGCGCGCCATCATCGAGGATCCGGCGCAGCGGAAGGCGAGCGCCTATATCCCGAAGCTGAAGGCCGAAGGTGCGGAGGAGCGACTGGCTGAAGATGATTATGCACGCCTTCTCAACATGATGGAGGGCTTTTCGGCTTGCCCTTTCATGGATGACGACAAGCGGGCGGCCTATCGCGCGGCGTGGAGCAGGCCGGGCGCGCTGACGGCGATGCTGAACTGGTACCGGACCTCGCCGGTCGTCGTGCCGGCAGAGGGCGAAAAGCCGGACGAGGTGCCGCTCCTGCAGATCGATCCTGAGGCGGTGCGGGTGCGGATGCCGCACCTCGTCATCTGGGGCGAAGAGGACGCCGCGCTTCGCCCCTCCGTGCTGGAGGGGCTCGGCGATCATGTCGACGATCTACGCAAGGTTTTCGTTCCGGGCGCCGGACACTGGGTGCTGCACGAAAAGCCGCAGAAGGTCGCCGAACTGATGGAGGCGTTTCTACTGGAGGGTACCTGACGCTCAACGGCCTGGCCCCGTCGTCGGTGCGGCGCAAGCGGCCGCGTCGGCAGTGCTGGATCGGTGTCAGGACAGCTCGTAGAAGCCGCTAACGAGGCTTCTTTCCGCCCCGCCGCCTTGCCTTTGCCGCCGCTTCCTGTATCGCCTGCATCCATCAACCGGAGACCGATCATGGCCTTTTCCACGGCCGGTGCCGCTGCAGCGAAGCCCGCCATTGTTCTCGTCGAGCCGCAGCTCGGCGACAATATCGGCATGGTGGCGCGGGCCATGGCCAATTTCGGCCTCACCGATCTGCGCCTCGTGACGCCGCGCGACGGCTGGCCCAACGAACGGGCGCGGGCGACCGCCTCCAAGGCCGATCATGTGATCGACGCGACCCGCGTCTTCGACGATCTTGCCGCTGCCACCGCAGATCTTCGTTTCGTGCTGGCGACGACCGCGCGACAGCGAGACGGCTTCAAGGAGGTGCTGGGTCCCGTCGAGGCCTGCCAGCGGATTCATTCGCTCGGGGAGGGGGGATCGCAGAGCGGCATTCTCTTCGGGCGGGAGCGCTGGGGGCTCAGCAATGAGGAGGTCGGTCTCGCCGACGTCATCGTCACATTCCCGGTCGATCCTGCCTTTGCCTCGCTGAATATCGCGCAGGCGGTGCTGCTGATGGCCTACGAGCTGTCGCGTGGCCGGAGCGCCGAGACCCATTTCGCGGCCCCAGAGCGCCAACCGGCCGAGAAACAGGTGATCAACGCCATGTTTGAATGGCTGGAGCCGGCGCTCGATGCCCGCGGCTATTTCCGAACCGAGCAGAAGAAGCCGAAGATGATGGAGAATCTGCGGGCGGTGCTGACGCGGCCGGGCTTCACGGCCGACGAGATCGCGGTCCTTCGAGGCGTGTTCACCGCTCTCGACCGGTTCCGGCCGCGCGGCGAACGCGGGACCGGCGAGGGCCGATGACATCGCGCGGGACGATCCTCTATTTCGACAGCGGCATAGGCGGCCTCTCCGTCGTCAAGGAGGCGCGCATCCTGTTGCCGGACTACCGTTCGATCTACGTCGCCGACGATGCCGCGTTTCCTTACGGCGCGTGGGAAGAGACGGCGCTGCTGGAGCGCATGATCGATCTGTTCGGCCGACTGATCGGCGAGCATGGGCCGGACCTGATCGTGATCGCCTGCAATACGGCCTCCACGCTGGCCATCGATGTGCTGCGCAGGACGTTTCCCCGTCAGGCCTTCGTCGGCACCGTGCCGGCGATCAAGCCGGCGGCGGAGCGCACGGTCTCGGGCCTCGTCTCGGTGCTTGCGACGCCCGGCACGGTGAAGCGGCAATACACGCGCGATCTGATCGAGCGCCATGCGGCGCAGGTGCATGTCCGTCTCGTCGGCAGCCAGAACCTCGCCGCGCTGGCCGAATCCTACATGCGCACCGGCTTTGTCGACGAAGCGGCGGTGCGTGCGGAGATCGAGCACTGCTTTGTCGAACAGGATGGCAGGCGAACGGATATCGTTGTCCTTGCCTGCACGCACTACCCGTTTCTGGCCAACCGGATGCGCAAGGTCGCGCCGTGGCCGGTCGACTGGATCGACACGTCGGAAGCGATCGCCCGGCGCGCGCTCGACCTGATCGTTCGGATGGAGCCGCGCAATCTGTCCGCTGAACCGGACCGGGCGGTCTTCACCTCGGGCAGGACGCCGCCGGAGCTGCGGCGGCTGGCGCAGGGCTTCGGACTGGTGGTCTGAAGGCTTCTAGCGGCTGAAGAGCAGGGCCGTGCCGATGACAACGAGCGCCGCGCCGGCGAAGGCGCCGGCCGCCGGCCTTTGTCTCGTGCTGATCCAGAGCAGCGGCAGGATCATCGCCGGCGTTGTCGCCGTCAGCGTCGAGACGACGCCGACCTTACCGCCGACGAGCGCGAACAGAACGAGCGTCATGCCGACCGCCATCGCCAGAATGGCCGAGACGACGGTCACGATCAGGGTCCTGCGATCGAGCCGCGCGACCTGCCGCGTCGAGCGGATGCTGGCCATGAGGATGCTAAGCGCGAGGCCGCCTGTCGTGATGCGGATGAGCGAGGCGGCGACCGGATCGACGCCGGTCTCCATGACGGGACGGGCGATCATCGAGGCCGTTGCCTGACAGAAGCCGGCGATCAGGCCGAGCGTCACGCCAACCCACAACTTGCCGTGCGTGGTCTCGAATATGTGCTTGTTGCGGGTGCGCCGTCCGAACACGATGGCGAGAAGCACGCCGGCAAGAGTGAGCGCTATTCCGACCATGGCCTGTGGCAGCAATTCCTCGTCGAGAAAGAGCCAGCCGAGCAGCACGGCCATCGGCGCGTTCATTGAGAAGAGGATGTTGGCGAGGCGGGGGCCGAGCCGGTTCAGCGTCACGAACAGCGCCCAGTCGCCGAGAAAGATGCCGATCAGGCCGGACAGGATGAGCGCGGCAACCGACGATGCGTCCATCGTCGAGAGGCTGCCCGCGATGAGAACCCACGTGCCGAGTAGCGCGGCGACGATGACGAGCCGCAGCCGCACGAAGGCCACGGCGCCGAGCCGCACAGAGGGAGCGTGCGAGATGACTGCGGAAAACGCCCAGCAGAGTGCCGCGCCGAGCGCGGCGAGTTCGTAGATCATCCCGCGCGTCCCAACGAGAATCATCGTCGTGTTTCAATCCGCCGCTTCAACGACAGGTGAGGGGCGAATGTCTACCGAATTCTCTTTCCCACCGGCGCGAGAGGCCGGTGCGATCGCTTCACGATTGCGGAGGCGGTCCCTGACGAGGGGCGCGCGAATGGCTCGATCGGCAGACCGGTGTTTTCCGGGCCATTCGCTGCGATAGGTATGTGCGAAATCTTCTGAAACGAGCAGGTGAGGGAAAGTCAGATGCAGATCTTCAAAAGCGGATCGCGACCGTCGAACGCTGGACCGGAAGACTGGTTTACGGGGCGGGTCCGGCTCGACCCGTTGCACGAGGCGCCCGATCCCGCGCGCGTCGCGATGGCACTCGTGACGTTCGAGCCCGGTGCGCGGACGAACTGGCACACTCATCCGCTCGGCCAGACGCTGATCGTCACGGGGGGATGCGGCTGGATCCAGCGCGAGGGCGGCCCGGTGGAGACCGTCACGCCGGGGGACGTCGTCTGGTTCGCGCCCGGCGAGAAGCACTGGCACGGGGCGACATCGACCACGGCCATGGCTCACATCGCCGTCCACGAAAGGCTGGACGGGAAGGCGGTCGACTGGCTGGAGCCGGTCGAGGCCGTCGATTACGAGAGCGGCGAGAGCTAGCCATTGTACGTAGCCGGCCTGGTTCGCGGGGGTCGTCCCGGGGTCAGGTTCGCGCGGTGCGGCGGGCGTTGACAAGCGCCTTCACCTCTCATAGAAGCGCCGCAGCCCAGACCGGAAGCGGCCTGGGCATTTTGACGTGTCCCGTGGCCAGCATCCGCAAAGCGTGCGTGGGCTGGCCTGTCAGTCCGGGAGACCGGGCAGAGGAGGGCGCGTTTCCTTCAACTATCACGTGAAGTGGTGGTTGCAACGCGTTGAAAGGAAATGCGATGAGCAAGCGCGAATCCGCGAAGTACAAACTCGATCGCCGCATGGGCGAGAACATCTGGGGTCGTCCGAAGTCCCCGGTCAATCGCCGCGAATACGGCCCCGGCCAGCACGGCCAGCGCCGCAAGGGCAAGCTGTCCGACTTCGGTATTCAGCTGCGCGCCAAGCAGAAGCTGAAGGGCCATTACGGCGACATCTCCGAAAAGCAGTTCCGCCACACTTATGAGGAAGCCGTGCGCCGCAAGGGCGACACGCCGGACAACCTGATCGGCCTGCTGGAAAGCCGCCTCGACGCTGTCGTCTATCGCGCGAAGTTCGTGCCGACGATCTTCGCCGCCCGCCAGTTCGTCAATCACGGCCATGTGCTGGTGAACGGCAAGCGGGTGAACGTGCCGTCGTACCGCTGCCGCGCCGGCGACGTCATCGAAATCCGTGAGAAGTCCAAGCAGAACGTCGCCGTGCTCGAGGCGATTCAGCTCGCAGAGCGCGACGTGCCGGACTATATCGAGGCCGACCACAACAAAATGAGCGCGACCTTCAGCCGGGTGCCGACCCTCACGGATGTGCCCTATGCGGTCGTGATGGAGCCGAACCTGGTCGTCGAGTTCTATTCGCGCTAAGCGACCCGCCATTCGAAATCCGGTTCAGGGGCTGCCAACCGGTGGCCCCTTTCGCTATGGGAAAGGCGGCACGGAGACACCTCGGGCATGGCTATGATCGCATCGAACGGACCAAGTGAAGCCGAACCCGCCGATGGATGCCACCCTCTCTGGCGATCCGCCCCGCCGACAGTCGAATTCAACAAGCTTCGCAAGCGCCTGATCCGGCAGGTCCGGCAGACAATGGACAATTACGCCATGATCCGGCCGGGCGAGCGCTGGCTGGTGGCGTTGTCCGGCGGCAAGGACTCCTACGGTCTGCTGGCGCTGCTGCTCGACCTCAAGTGGCGCGGGCTGCTGCCGGTGGAACTCCTTGCCTGCAATCTGGATCAGGGCCAGCCGAACTTTCCGAAGCACATCCTGCCGGACTGGCTGGATGCGAACGGTATCGCTCACCGGATCGACTATCAGGACACCTATTCGGTGGTGACGGAGAAACTGCCGGAAAATGCCACCTATTGCTCCCTCTGTTCACGATTGCGACGGGGCCACCTCTACCGCATCGCGCGGGAAGAGGGATGTTCGGCGCTGGTCCTTGGCCATCACCGCGAGGACATCCTCGAAACGTTTCTCATGAACCTTTTCCATGGCGGGCGTCTCGCCGCGATGCCGCCGAAACTGCTAAACGACGAGCGCGACATCGAAGTGTTGCGGCCACTGGCTTTCTGCGCCGAAGCCGACATGACGAAGCTGGCCGAGGCGCTGGCCTTTCCCATCATCCCCTGCGATCTCTGCGGCTCCCAGGAGGGGCTGCAGCGGAACGCGATGAAGGCGATGCTCGACGATATCGAGCGCCGTATGCCGGGCCGCAAGGAGACGATGATCCGCGCGCTCGCCAATGTCCGGCCAAGCCAGATGCTGGACCGCAATCTCTTTGACTTTGCCGGCTTGATTGCAGGCTCCTCCGGCGGGGTGGCGGAGGCAGCCGAGTAGGCTGCGTTCGCTCAGGAGCCGAACAACCGGCCCTTCTCGCCGATCAGGACGATCGCGAGCGTTAGCAGTGAGACGCCGAGAAAGCCGGCGGCGACCGGCAGCATCTCGCCGTACCAGAGCTGGCCGACGATGGTGCCGAGGATCCCGCCGAAGACAGTCTGACTGAAGCCGAGTACCGAGGAGGCGGAGCCGGCAACCTCGCCGACCTCGTCCATGGCGAGGGAGTTGAAGTTCGATCCCATCAGGTTGAAGCCGACCATCAGGATCAGCAGAAGGACGCTGAACAGCCAGAGCGGCATGTAGTTCGCCCAGGCGAAGGCGACCATTGCCAGCGCGGCGATCACCTGCACCAGGAGCGCCCCGTGCGATATCAGCTTTTCACCGAGACGATGCACCAGATGCGCGTTGACGAACGAGGTGAGGGCAAGCACGGCGCTGATCGCGGCGAAAGGGACCAGAAAATAGCCGCCCAGGCCATAGTGCTCGCCGAAGATCGGCTGGGCGATGTTGATATAGGCGAACAGAATGCTGAAGGCTCCAGCCGAGGCCAGCGTGTAGTAGAGCGCCGAGTGGGTCGACAGGACGATCCGAAACGCCCGACCGATGCCTTTCAAATGGAAGGGTCGGCGCCTGCTCTCCGGCAGGGTTTCCGGAAGGCGCTGCCAGGTCCACAGAAGGCTCGCCAAGGCGACGACCGCCATTGCCACGAAAATGTAGTGCCACGGCGCAACGAGCATCATGAGTTGCCCGAAGACCGGGCTGGCGATCGGCATGATCATGAACACCATCATCACGAAGCTCATGGTCGACGCCATGGCGCGGCCCTGATGGGTGTCGCGGACGACCGAAATCGCAATGACCCGCGTCGCCGCTGCGCCGATCCCCTGGACGACGCGGCTCGCCAGCAGAAGCGGATAGGTCGGAGCGAAGACACCCAGTCCGGCGCATATGACGTAGATGCCGATGCCAATGACCAGCGGCGGCTTTCGGCCGAAACGGTCGGCGAGGGGTCCGAAGATCAGTTGCGAACTGCCGAAGCCGATCAAATAGGCAAGGATGGTGAACTGGGAGTCGGTGACATACGCCAATTCGTAGGTTTCGGCGATATCCGGAAAGGCGGGTATCAGAATGTCCATGGCGAGCGCGTTGAGCGCCATCAGCAGGGCGACGATGGCGATGAACTCGACACGGCCGATCCCCTCGAGAAGGGATGAGCGGCTGCCGGCTTCCGCCGCAGCCTCGCTACCCGCGTCCTGAACCTCGCGCTTCCGCGTCCCGGCTATCGCCATTCGCTCAGACACCCTCGACGGCCGCCGGTGCCGGAGGCGCTCCGGCCCCTTCCTGAAAGAGTCGACCGCGTTCGGCGATGAGGCAGAAGACCAGCGCGGCCAGACCGCAGGACAGGAAGGCGATCGATATGGGCACAACCGTGCCGTCGAAAGAGAGGCCGATACGTGCGCCAAGAAGAGAAGCGATCGTCAACTGAATGAAGCCCTGTACGGAAGAAGCGGAGCCGGCAATGGCGCCCAGCGGTTCGATGGCGATGGCGCCGAAATTCGCCATCATGATATTCAAAGCGAAGAAGGATAGCGCGAACAGTAGATAGAGCACCATGAAGGGCGGCAAGCCCAGCTGGCTGACAAGGCTCAGCAGAAAGGAGGTGCCGATGAAGGCGACGATGCCGGCATGGCTCAGTCTACGCATGCCCAATCGCTCGACGAGGCTGGCGTTGGTCAGCGCGGCGGCCGATCCGACCAGCGCGATGGAGGCGAAGATCAGTGGGAACCAGTCGCCGAGATGGTAGAGGCCGACCGCGATTTGCTGAACCGAACTGATGAAGCCGAAAAGGGCGCTCATCATGGCTGTCAGGGCAAGCGTGTACCAGATCGCCACGCGAGTGGTGAGAACGGTTCGGAAACCGCGCGCCACGTCGCCGAGAGAGAGGTCAATCCGGTCTTCGACGTGGAGTGTTTCCGGCAGACGGAGCGCCGTCCACACCAGCACAATGCCGCCGAGAAGCGCCATGAAAAGGAACACTCCCTGCCAGTGGCCGGTAAAGAGGATGAGCTGGCCGACTGTCGGCGCAACGACCGGCATGATGAGAAAGATCATCATGACGAGTGACATGATCCTTGCCATCTGACGGCCGCTGGCGACGTCGCGGACGATGGCGACGACAAGAACGCGCGAACTGGCTGCGGCGAAGCCCTGGACCAGGCGCAGGATCAGCAGCGTGTTGAAGTCGGGCGCGAAGAGGCTGCCGATCGCCGCCAGCACATAGATGCCGACGCCGATCATGAGCGGCCCCCTGCGGCCGAACCGGTCCGCCAGTGGCCCGAACAGGATCTGGCCCGCGCCAAACCCCAGGAGGTAGCCCCCGATGACGAGTTGGCGGCGATTTTCGTCGGCTTCGCCGAGCGCTTCGCCGATCATCTGGAGCCCGGGGAGCATGACGTCGATCGCCAGCGCATTGATCGCCATCAGGCAGGCCATGATGGCGATGAACTCGGAACGCGGCATCGCGAGCGTCCAGTCCTTCTTCTCTGGAGAAGACATCCCGAAATTCCTTCGAACGAAAGAGGCGCCGGAAATTCCGGCGCCCGCTTTCCACCTGCCGAGGTCTGAGAGTCGCCGGCCGTCAGGCGGCGCCCTTCACCGCAATGCTGTTCTCGGCGAGATGATTCTGCAGTTCGCCCGCCTGGAACATCTCGCGGATAATGTCGCATCCACCGACGAACTCGCCCTTGACGTAGAGCTGCGGAATGGTCGGCCAGGATGAATATTCCTTGATGCCCTGACGCAGTTCGTCGGACGACAAGACGTTGATTCCCTTGTACTCGACCCCGAGATAGTCGAGGATCTGCACGACCTGGCCGGAAAACCCGCATTGCGGAAAGCCCGGCGTGCCCTTCATGAAGAGCAACACGTCGTTGTTCTTGACCTCGCTATCGATCCAGTCATTGATCTCGGCCATTGCAGGCTCCTTACGATTGGCGGCGTCGCCGCTGAATGTTTGGCATGAGATAGACCTTCGGCGGGCCGGACTCAAGTCGACGCCGCGCCTTCCATCAGAACGCGCCGACGTTTCTCTTCCCGGCTCCGGGGCAGTGACGCCAGGTGCTCGCGCCGCCGGCTTTTGTGCCTTTCATGCTCGGCAGAGCAGCCGTCAGTCTTGCGATTCGGGCACGCTGGTCTGCAGGGCGAGGGCGTGGAGTTCCCCGCCCATGTTTCCCTTGAGCGCCTGGTAGACGATCTGGTGCTGCGCGACGCGACTCTTGCCGCGAAAGGTCTCCGAGACCACTTCGGCCGCGAAATGGTCACCGTCCCCCGCCAGGTCGCGGATCGTGACCTGCGCGTCAGGCAAGGCCTCCTTGATCAGGCGCTGAATGTCGCTGGCGTTCATCGGCATGGGTGAAATATCTCCTTCCGTCGGGTGTCGAGCAGACCATCGTGGGGGTGGCTTTGCAATCGGCCCGACATTCTATTCGGCCGCAATGGTTTCGTGGGTCGGCTGGCCGGCCATGTAATTCGGGAACCACTGCTCGTATCGATCGGTCACGTCCGCCACCGGCAGATCGACGAGACCGCCGATCGCCAGCCTGTCGCCGCCGACGGTCCCGAGCCGGCGTAGCTGCACGCCCGCCTCGCTGGCGCCTTCGGTGACGGCCGCCGCGAGGCCTGGCGGCACGGCGATCACATAGCGCGCCTGATCCTCTCCGAAAAGCAGGGCATGGGGAGCCTGCTCTCCAAGGTTGTCGATCTTGGTGCCGCGCTTCGCGCCGATCGCCATCTCCGCCAAGGCGACGGCGAGGCCGCCTGACGAGATGTCGTGACAGGCCGAGACATGTCCGGCGCGGATCGTCTCACGGACGAAGAGGCCGTGCCGCTTCTCTTTCTGGAGATCGACGGAAGGCGGCGGACCATCGGGCTTTCCGGCTACATCGCGCAGGAAGGCCGAGCGGCCGAGATGGGCGCCGTCTCCGCCGACGAGAAACAGCACGTCTCCGTCGCCCATCGTGTCGATGCGCGCCATTCGGTTCCAGTCCGGCAAGAGACCGACGCCGGCTATGGTGGGCGTTGGCAGGATCGCAACGCCGTTGGTCTCGTTGTAGAGGCTGACATTGCCCGAGACGATCGGGAATTCCAGCGCCGCGCAGGCCTCGCCAATGCCTTTGATGGCGCCGACAAGCTGGCCCATGATCTCCGGCTTTTCCGGGTTGCCGAAATTCAGGTTGTCTGTTGCCGCAAGCGGCTCGGCGCCGGTCGCGTTGATGTTGCGCCAGCATTCGGCAACGGCCTGCTTGCCGCCCTCGAGCGGATCCGCCTCGACATAGCGAGGCGTGACGTCGGAGGAAAAGGCGAGCGCCTTCGTCTCGTGCCCCTCGACACGAACGACGCCGGCATCGCCGCCCGGTCGGACCAGCGTATTGCCCTGGATCATCGTGTCGTACTGCTCCCAGACCCAGCGGCGGGATGCGCCGTTCGGGCCGCCGATCAGCGTGAGCAGCGCCTTATTATAGTCGGCGGGCGGCGTCACCGCTTCGGCATCGAGCGGAGGAATGGCCGTGGCCGCGACGTAGGGCCGATCATATTCCGGGGCGTCATCGCCGAGCTCCTTGATCGGCAGGTTGGCGACCTCTACGCCGCCGATGTTGACCCGAAAGCGCAGATCGTCGGTCGTCCGACCAACGATTGCGAAGTCGAGGCCCCATTTGCGGAAGATCGCCGCCGCCTGATCCTCCATTTCCGGGCGCAGCACCATCAGCATGCGTTCCTGGCTCTCCGAGAGCATCATCTCGTAGGCGCTCATGGCGTCCTCGCGGACCGGCACGTCATCGAGGTTGAGTTCGATGCCCAGATTGCCCTTGGCGCCCATCTCGACCGCCGAGCAGGTGAGGCCTGCGGCGCCCATATCCTGGATAGCGATAACCGCCCCCGTCTGCATCAGTTCGAGGCAGGCTTCGAGCAGACATTTCTCGGTAAAGGGGTCGCCGACCTGCACGGTCGGCCGCTTTTCTTCGATCGAATTCATCGAACTCCGCGGACGCCATGGTGGCCCCGCCGACGCCGTCGCGGCCCGTCTTTGCGCCGAGATAGACGACCGGCAGGCCGACGCCCTCGGCCTTGGAGTAGAAGATCGCGTCAGCCTTTGCGAGGCCGGCCGCGAAGGCGTTGACGAGAATGTTGCCATTGTAGCGAGGGTCGAACTCGACCTCGCCCCCGACGGTCGGAACGCCGAAGGAATTGCCGTAGCCTCCGATGCCGGAAACGACGCCCGACACGAGATGGCGGGTTTTCGGATGGTCCGGGGCGCCGAAGCGCAGGGCGTTCATTGCCGCGATCGGACGGGCGCCCATGGTGAAGACGTCGCGCAGGATGCCGCCGACACCCGTCGCCGCACCCTGATATGGTTCGATATAAGACGGATGATTGTGGCTCTCCATCTTGAAGACCACGACGTCGCCGTCCCCGATGTCGACGATTCCGGCATTCTCGCCGGGACCCTGGATCACGCGGGCGCCGGATGTCGGCAGGGTGCGCAGCCATTTCTTCGACGATTTGTACGAGCAGTGCTCGTTCCACATGGCCGAGAAAATGCCGAGTTCGGTCAGCGTCGGGACGCGAGCGATCAGGTCGAGAATGTGCTGGTATTCGTCCGGCTTCAGACCGTGCGCCGCGACCAGTTCTGGAGTGATTGGAACATCGTTCGGGGCGGTCATCGGGCGGTTCTCCGGCCTGCGGCAAGCGTTGGTCCCTGCTACATCGCGATGCGGCAGGGAACAAGACGGGGCCAGTGTCCGAAGCGGCCGAATTCAGGACTTACGCAAAGGTTTCATAGGCCGCTCCGCCGTGCCTCAGGAGGCCCGCGAGCAGGGACAGCCCATGTTCAACCTTGTCACGGGTCGGCACGGCGGAAAGGCCGATCCGGACGCGGTGCAACTGGGTTTCGGAGCGGACGGGCTTGTACTCGTCCTCGCCGTCGACGCGGACGCCGCTGGCCTCCGCCGCCTTGACGAAGCTCGCCGAACTCCACTGTTCGGGCAGCTTCAGCCAGACGAAGGGCAGGCGTGGGTTCGACGTGAATTCGAGGCCCTCGAAATGGCGGCAGACGATCTCGTGACGGGCCTCCAGTTCAACGTGAACCTTCTGGCGAATGTCGTTGGCCGCACCGGACAGGACCAGCTCGGCGCCAAGTTGCGCGAGAAGAAACGGATTGGGCCCCGCCAGCAGTTTATGGGCGGACGCGGCGCGGGGCGCCTGACCCGGCGGGCAATTCATCCAGCCGACCCGCAGACCGGCGGCAACGGCCTTCGAAAGGCTCGACAGATGGAACGTCCGTTCCGGCGCCAGTGCAACCAACGGTGTCAGATGGTCGTCGAGCAGCGTACCGTAGACATTGTCCTCAATGATCCAGACATTGTGCCTTCGAGCAATGTCGGCGATGTCGCGGCGCCGGGCGTCGCCCATCTTCGCATGGGTCGGGTTCTGCACGGCGGGCATGAGGAAGACGGCGCGCGGGTGCTGGCGGGCGCACAAGCGGTCGAACTCGTCCGGTCGGAGACCTTCCTCGTCGCACTCGCCGGCAATCGGAATTCGGCCGATGAGCCCGATCGCCTGAGCGGCGCATTTATAGGTCGGCGTCTCCATGACGATCCGCTCGCCCGGTGCGGCAACCGTCGCCATGGCGGCGAGAATGGCCGCGTCGGCCCCCTGGGTCGCGAAGGTCGAGGCCGGATTGGGCTCCCAGCCGCCGACCGAAAGCCACTTCGCCCCGGCCTCCGACCATGCGCGCGGCAGACGTCGGACATAATCGATCGACCGATGTTCGTCCTTGGCGAGAATCCGCTCCAGCGTCGGCTTGATCGCCGCCATCTGGCCGACATTGGGCGCCGAGGTCGATGAAAAGATGAGCGGGCCCGACGATTGCGCGTCGGCCGGGTCCCGTCCCGCCGTCGAGAAGATGGGGTCGGAATTGTGACCCAGCCCGTTGCCGTCCAGCAACTCGCCATTGCGTACGAATGTTCCGCGCCCGACTTCGCCCGTCAGCAGTCCGCGTTCGCGGGCCGTCTGATAGGCCCGGGTCACCGTTCCGAGCGTCACGCCGAGGTCGAAGGCAAGGTTGCGCTGCGGCGGCAATTTCTCGCCCGGGGGCAGTTCACCCGAAACGATCGCTTCCTCGATTGCGTCGGCCAGCCGCAGATAGATGGGCTGACGGCTTTGCGACAGCTCGGGAATCCAGTCGATCATGGGCGCGATCTCCCTGTTACAGATACAATCATCCATGTTACGGGGACAAATTCCACGATTGTCCGTATATTGTATCTGTGTATTGTCCCGTTCGTTACGTCAAGTCCCGATGAGGTAGAGGAACTGGAAGATGACCACGGTCACGATCACGCGGAGATCAATTAGAGAGCAGGAGAGGAGCGCAGTCGTTCGCAGCGCAAGCCGGTTCGACCCGCGCTGGCTGCACCCCTATGCCGTGGTCGCCATCTTCACGACCTGGGCGGCGAAACGCCGCAGCCGCCGGGCGTTGGCCCGGCTGAGCGACGCTCACCTCACGGATATCGGCGTCACCCGCGACCAGGCACTGCGTGAGGCGGAACGGGTTCTCTGGCGGGGCGACTGGTACGCATAGAAGACAAGGGCGGCGTGGATGGCTCTAGCAGTCCGTGCCGCCGGTCCCCCACCGTACAATGTCCCGATTGATCCTCGCCGCCAGACCGGTCCTCTGGGCCGGTCCGTAGGTGTTGATCTGGCGCGCGTCCACCTCGATCACCAGTTCGGGCAAGCCTGCCGTCCTGCCGGCGCGGAGCATCAGAATTCGCGGCTTGCCGCTGTGCGTGTCCAGTTCGGGAATAATCCGGTAGGCGCTGAATGCCGGATCACCGCTCTTGATCCAGCATCGCTGGGCGGCATCGTTGATCCGCTGGAGGACCGCGACTTCTCCTCCCCCGGCGGGCGGTTCGACAGCCGTGGTGCAACCGCAGAGCGCCGCAAGAATCGCCAGAGTGAAATGCGCCTGATTCATCGCCGGATCCTATCGCGGACCGGGCAGTCAGGCGAGGGCCATATCCAGCGCACTCTCAAATATGCGGCGGCCATGGTCCCCGCCATGGGCCGGCTCGATCAGGTTCTCCGGATGCGGCATCATACCAAGCACGTTGCCCGCTTCGTTGACGATGCCGGCGATGTCATTGACCGACCCGTTCGGATTGGTGCCATTGGCGTAGCGGAAGACCACACGGTTTTCGCCTTCGAGGCGCGCGAGCGTCTCGCCATCGGCGAAATAGTTGCCGTCATGATGGGCGACCGGGCAGCGGATGATCTCGCCCCTGGCATAGAGGTGCGTGAAGGCCGTCCGCTCATTGGCGACGTCCAGTTCGACCTCCTTGCAGACGAAGTTGAGATGGGCGTTGCGCATCAGCGCGCCAGGCAGGAGACCCATCTCCAGCAGGATCTGGAAGCCGTTGCAGACCCCCATGACCCGGATGCCCGCCTTCGCCCGCTCGATGACGGCCCGCATGACCGGCATACGGGCGGCGATGGCCCCGCAGCGCAGGTAGTCGCCATAGGAGAAGCCGCCGGGAATGACGATCAGGTCGATGTCCGGCGGGATGGTCGTTTCGGTCTGCCAGACCGTGACGGGCGCCGTGCCAGAGATTTTGGTCAGCGCCGCGATCATGTCGCGGTCGCGGTTCAGGCCGGGGAGCAGGACGACGGCAGGTTTCACGTGATCAGCTCACGAATTTTCGCGATTGAAAGGAGTGTGCGGCTCGGCCAGTTCATGCAGATCCAGGCGGCAGCTTGATTCGCTCGCGTCTTTGATCGTGCCGGCCCAGAATTCCGTAGATATTATGGACGTCGCTCTGCATGGCCACCATTGTGCCACGAATGGAATGGAATTCGCGCCGAAGTTCAGCCTGACCTTCCTTAAGCTGGGAAAGATCGCCCTGCATGCGCTTCAGAAGCTCATACATCAGCTCCGGCGTTTCCTTGCCCATCGTTCGCTCCGCTATTCCACGTCGATAGAATAATTCTCGATCACCGTGTTGGCCAGCAACTGCTCGCACATGGCCGTCAATTCCGTCTCGGCCCTGCCGCGGTCATCGTGTCGCAGTTCCAGATCGAACACCTTGCCTTGGCGTACTCCTCCGACCCCCTCGAAACCGAGGGTGCCGAGCGCGCCCTCTATGGCCTTGCCCTGCGGGTCCAGAACGCCGTTCTTGAGAGTGACGGTGACGCGGGCCTTCATGCTTGTTTCCGTGACTGAGAGGATCGTTCAGTGAATGGAGTCGCCCGGCGTGCCGTCATTGGACGAGACGAGGACAGGGCCGGAACCGCGATTGCCATTCTCCTCGGTCAGAATACCGAGCCGCTTCGCGACCTCGCGATAGGCATCGAGCAAGCCGCCGAGATCGCGTCGGAAGCGGTCCTTGTCCAGCTTGTCCTGGGTCGCGATGTCCCACAGCCGGCAGCTGTCCGGGGAGATCTCGTCGGCGAGGACGATTCGCATCATGTCGTTTTCCCAGAGGCGGCCCATCTCGATCTTGAAGTCGACGAGCTGGATACCGACGCCAAGAAACATGCCCGTCAGGAAGTCGTTGATGCGGATGGAAAGCGCCATGACGTCATCGAGTTCCTGCGGACTGGCCCATCCGAAGGCGGTGATGTGCTCCTCGGATACCATCGGATCGTCGAGCGCATCGTTCTTGTAGTAGAACTCGATGATCGAGCGGGGCAGCACCGTGCCTTCGTCGATGCCGAGGCGCTTGGCAAGCGAGCCGGCGGCGACGTTGCGGATGACGATTTCGATCGGAATGATCTCAACCTCGCGGATCAACTGCTCACGCATGTTGAGCCGCTTGATGAAATGAGTCGGCACGCCGATCCGGTTCAGATGGGTGAAGATGTATTCGCTGATCCGGTTGTTGAGCACGCCCTTGCCATCGATCACCTCGTGCTTCTTGGCGTTGAAGGCGGTCGCGTCGTCCTTGAAGAACTGCACGAGGGTCCCGGGCTCCGGCCCCTCATAAAAATCTTGGCCTTGCCCTCGTAGATACGGCGGCGACGGTTCATGAATCTGGCCTTTGCAAACAGACCCGCAGGCGATGGCGATACCAGCCTTCGCTTTCGGTCTTTCTCGCGCTCCCCTTAGCGCAATCTGACATGGGGCTCAATCGCACTTCGAAACCGGCTTTCGCCATTCTACGGGACAGAACGATCTTTCTGTGCCGACATGGCTTTTCGGAGCCCGCCGTGGCAACTACCTTCAGGAGTGAGGGAAGGGGTCGAACCTATCGACCTCACAGTACAAGGATCAGTCCATGGTCAAGATGAGCGATCGCGAAAAGGGCTACGAAGCCAAGTTTGTTCATGACGAGGATTTGCGGTTCAAGGCCACTGTCCGACGCAACCGACTGCTCGGCTATTGGGTCGCCGACCAGATCGGCAAGGACGCTGCCGAACGGGAGGCATATGCGAAGGAGGTCGTTGCTTCCGATTTCGAGGAAGTCGGCGACGAGGATGTGTTTCGAAAGGTGCGGGCGGACCTCCCCGAGAGCGTCAGCGACGCCGACATTCGCGCCAAGATGAGCGAGTTGCTGGCTCAGGCGGTGACCGACGTCGAAAAGGGCTGAAGCCCGCCGGCCGAGCTGGGGTCGCCGTCGGCTGCGCCTTCAACAGATCACGCCGGGTCTTCGACCAGGCCGGTCGTGCCCACCGACGCGGCGAGATTTTGCCGCGTGACCGGCTTGGAGAGGCACGAAATCCGATCTCCCTCGTGCTGCAGCAAGGGGTGGGTCGACGGCAGACGCCCCGAAATGACGAGGACGCGCGTCGTCTCGCTGCGCTTCAGTGCCTCCTCGGCAAGGTGCCAGCCGGACTTGTCCTCTTCCAGGTGAATGTCAGTGCTGACCAGGTCGTAGGGAGTGTTTGTGGAGAGCAGCGCCATACCCTCGGCATAGGATGCCGCCTGGGTCACTTCGAATGACAGATCGGCAAGATCGGCGGCGATGTCATTCAGAATCCTGCTGTCATCGTCGACCACGAGAGCGGTACGGAGAGCGCCGGGGCGTGCCCTTTCCATCTCCGCCGGATCGCAGGTCGGAAGGCTGAGCTCAACGGAGGTGCCTTCGCCGCTGCGGCTGACGATCTGCATGTCTCCGCCCGTCTGCTTGATGAATCCATAAACCATTGAAAGTCCCAGGCCGGTTCCCTGGCCGTCGGAGCGCGCCGAGAAGAAGGGCTCCATTGCGTGGCTGAGCGTGATTTCGTCCATGCCGTTGCCATTGTCCGACACTGTTATGGTCACTGTATCGGGAGCACCCTTCCTGATGCCGATGCATATGCGACCCGTTTCGGCAATGGCCTGGTTCGCGTTCAGGCAGAGGTTCAAGATGGCGCTTTCCAACTGACCGGGGTCGGCCTGCACATGGACCGGCTGCCTAGCAAGCTCGGTCCGGAGGCAGACGCCGTCCTTGAGGCCGACGCTGATCAGATCAACCAGCCCCTCCACGAGCGCGTTGAGTTCCACGATCTCGGGCGCCAGATGTTGCTTGCGAGCGAAGGCGAGGAGGCGCTCGGTCAGCGAGGTCCCAATTTCGACCGCATTGGCGATCCGCTGGCGGACCTGCTCGACGGCAAGACTGCTGCGTTCCTTTTCGAGCAGGAAGACATTGGTTGAGATGGTCGAGAGAATGTTGCCGAAGTCGTGTGCCACTTCGCCGGTGACCTTACCGAGCGCCTCGATCTTCCTGATCTGGTTCAGCCGTTCATCCATCTTTCGACGCTCGGTCACATCGGTCAGGAACCAGACGCGCCCGCCGCCCGGCAGGCGGTTCACTCTCACCTCAAGCATCCGACCGTCATCGCTGGTCAATTCGGTGATACCCTCAAAGTGGTGGTCCAGATTTCGAGCCAGGATGATCGCGGCGAAGGGGAACGTCCCGTCGCCGGTTCGGCGAGGGTCGCGGAGTTCTTTGGAGTATTCTCCCCGATACGAAGCATCCGGGCGACATGGCCGTTCGAGAACGTGACCTTGCCTGCCTCATCGGTCACGACGATTCCGTCGGTCATGTTCTCGAACATCGTCTCCAGCAGTGCGCTGCGTTGGCGCAGTTGCTGGTGGGTCCTATTGAGGCGCAGAGCGTTGGCGCGAAATGTCCGGAAAGCCCGGAACAACTCTCCAATCTCGTCGGGGCTGGTGCCATTCCGCGGCAGCCGCGATCGCAGATCGCCTGCGGCCAGCCGTGTCATCGCCGCGGACACCCGGCTGATGTTGCGTGTTACATGGGATGAGACGAAACTGGCGGAAGCCAGCGCCAGACCGACGCTGGCAAGTCCCAGGACGAGGATCGTCATCTTGGTTAGCGTGATCGACGCCTGGGTCTCCTGGCGCCGTGCGTCGAGGAACGCCTCGGTCTGCTTTGCGAAGCGGGTAACGAGATCGGTCAGGACGTTGGCGTTGAAGCGAATTCGAAACAGCGCGTTTTCAGCGCTCAACGCAAGGTTCAGTCTTTGCCGCCGACGTTCAAAGATGCTTTCCGGGCCCTCTGTAATCTCGCGGACCGCCGCAAGCATCCGCTCCTGCTCAGGGTTCAACTGCGCCAACGCGACCGAGCGTAGTTGCTCCTTAAAATCGCGCTGATGTTCGCCCAGTCCCAAATGATTGCCTGAATAGGCAGCCGAAATGGCCGAATTGGCCATCGACTGCAGGGCGAGCCAGCGCGTCCGATCGGAGTCACTCACCGCATCGCTCTCCATCTCGGAGGCGATACGGCTTCGTAGATCGGACATTCTTTCATTGGCCCGATTGACGTCGTCGGCTGCACGGTCGAGCCGGATCGCCGACTCGACAAGGTCCGCAATCGAATGCCGCATGGATGTCATGGCCTCGAGAAAGGCCGGGCTCCACTGCTGAAGAGCCGCATTGCGAGGACCGTGCTGCTCCCAGAGATCGATGGATTCATCGATGATGGCAACAAGGGCATCGCCTTCGTTCCTGACCCGTTGGGAGGAACTGAGGTTCAGGAGAAATGGAGCGGCCGTCGCGAGATCCGCGGATTTTCTTGGAGAGGCCGAGAGCCTCGGCGACGCTCGTCAGAGTTTGGCGATGCAGCACATCCAGTTCCGACGCCGCCTTCTCCAGGGCGAGCCAGGCCGTGAGGCCAACGATCGCCGTCACAAGCGTCAGCAGGATCAACGCCGCCCATAACCGCGTCCGAATCGACATCGCCCTGGCGGGATTGGAGAGCTTCACTGCACCCCGTCCTCATCGGCCAAGAAGATGTAACCCGCGCCACGTCGCGTCTGGATGTGTTTCGGCTTCGACGGCACCTTCTCGATCTTGCGACGGAGTCGCAGGATCATCACGTCAATCGTACGGTCCATGAAGCGCGAGAGGTCCGCTCCGAGCGCCTCCAACATTTCAGCACGTGTGATGATGCGGCCCGCGTTCAGGACGAAGTACTGAAGGATCCGATATTCAGCGTTCGTCAGCGGCACCGGTTCCCCCTCCGGGTTGAACAATTCCCGGGCTTCGGCATCGAGAACGTGGCCCGAGAACAGATGAGCGTCGGAGCCGCGCGCGCTCTGCTGTCTCGGACCGGGCTTCTGACGACCGTAGCGACGCAACACGGCCCGGATGCGGGCGATCAGTTCCCGGGGATTGAACGGCTTCATGACGTAGTCGTCAGCACCGCTCTCCAGGCCGATGACCTTGTCGACCTCATCGCCTGTACCCGTCAGCATCACGATTGGCAGATCAAGGGTCTGCCGGACCTGCTGGGCCACCACCAGTCCCAACTCGCCCTTGAGCTTCAGATCGATCAGAACGAGGGCCGTGTCCGCAGCATCGGCGCAGGCCAGAAAATCATGGCCTCGCTCCCAGGCGACCGCTTCAAAGCCGTTATCGTCCAGCAAGGCCGCAACGGACTCACGGAAATCGGCGTCATCATCAATGATTGCAACTCTAAGTCGCGCTTGCACAGAATTTCTACTGGCTATTTCCTGGACCGTGCGACAATAGCGGACATTGCGGGCGGCGTCTTCCGGTTTTCGAGGACGTCGTTTCCGGTTTCGCGTTTCAAAAATGACGGCTCGGCATCACGTTTGTAATTTTATTCATCGGATCGCGCGTCTCCTGAAGCACTGTTAACGCTTCGGGATTGGGAGAGGAGGCGTCCTCTTGCTAGCTTGATGGTCTACCGGCGCTCGTCCCTGTTTGCCGGCATGACCTAGCGGAGGAGAAGAATATGAAGTCAAGCAAGCTCAGCGTCTTGCTCGCATCCGTTTTCGCGGGGGCGATGGCCGGGCCGGTCCTCGCGGACGAAGTCAATGTCGTCTGCAGCACCGAGCAGCCTTGGTGCGACCTGATGGCGAACACTTTCGAAAATGAAAATCCCGACACAAAGGTCCTGATGGTCCGCAAGAGCACCGGCGAGACACTGGCCCAGGTGCGTGCCGAGAAAGGCAATTCGAAGATCGACGTCTGGTGGGGCGGAACCGGCGATCCGCACCTGATTGCCGCGGAAGAGGATCTTTCTGAGGCGACCGGCGTGGATACCGGCGAGCTTCTCGGCTGGGCCAAGAATATGAGCGACATCTCTGATGGGAAGACCGTCGGGATCTATGCTGGCGCGCTTGGGATTGGCTACAATGCAGACATCCTGGAGAAGAAGGGCATCAAGCCGCCTTCGTGCTGGAAGGACCTGACCGACCCGATGTATCGCGGAGAAATCCAGGTCGCCAATCCCAACAGTTCCGGCACCGCCTATACCGAGCTTGCCACATTCGTTCAGCTCTTTGGCGAAGACGAGGCTTTCCGCTTGCTGTCGGAGATCGGCAAGAACGTGAACAACTACACCAAATCGGGCTCCGCGCCGGCGAAGGCCGCGGCCCGCGGAGAGACGGGAATTGCGATCTCATTCATGCATGACATGGTCTCGCTGGCGAAGCAGGGCTTTCCCCTCAAAGTCGTCGCGCCCTGCGAAGGGACGGGATACGAGGTCGGGGCCGTCAGTGTGATCAAAGGCGCCCGCAATCCGGAAGCAGCCAAGAAATGGGTTGAATTCGCGTTGCGGGACGACGTCCAGGCGCTGGGCGCGACGGTGGGCCAGTTTCAGGTGCCGTCCAATTCGAACGCCGAGCTGGCGCCGGAATCGCCGCAGCTTTCGACCATCAAGCTGATCGACTACGACTTCGCGACTTACGGATCGACCGATACGCGTAAGCGCCTGCTCGAGCGTTGGGACGCGGAAGTCAAGCCGGCTTCGCACTAGGCCGTCCTCCCGGAGACGGGCGGGTGCCTGCCGTCGGATGACGGTACGTGACCGCCCGTCTCGCCCCTCTTCAAACAGATCCGGATGTTGTGATGCAGCGAACGACCGCATTGTGGCTGGCCGTCGGTTTCCTCGGATTTTGCCTCTTTCCCTGGTACCTTACCG
Organism: uncultured Alphaproteobacteria bacterium; assembly: GCA_963773525.1. Taxonomy (GTDB): domain Bacteria; phylum Pseudomonadota; class Alphaproteobacteria; order Rhizobiales; family Rhizobiaceae; genus Notoacmeibacter. The sequence goes on from CAVZBM010000006.1 coordinate 38,153, forward strand.
GTGACGGATTCTGGACGAGCAAGACCTTCTCCGAGCCGCTGGCCCAGCAGAGCGCGTCCGGTCTTGTCAACGCTCTTTACCATGATCACTGGTGGCTGTTGCCGCCTGCTCTTGCACTGTTTTGCGCAGTCCCTCTCATGGCAATGCGTCGCAATCCGGTACTGCGTGCACGGCTGACGGCTCTTTGCGGGGCGGTGGCGATCTTCCTCCTCAGCCTGCAGGGACTTGCGATAACAAGAACCGGCCCTCGCTTCCTCGAGTGGCTGTTCGATACGCCGGCCGCGCTCCATGGGCAGGCGGGAATGGGGATTGGCGCGGCATTGTTCGCCCTCGGCGCCCTCATCACCATGACGACCGGCATCTCCCAAATGGGGCGCGGACGCGGCGACGCCTTCATCGTCGGTCTGATCGGTCTGATCGTGGCGCTTGTCGCCCTGTTCGTCTTCTATCCGGTCCTCCACATCCTCGCGCACGCCTTCCAGACCAGCGAGGGCGGCTATTCGATCGTGGTGTTCCTGAACGGCTTCTTCTCTTCGGACCTGTGGGGGCTGTCCTGCCTGACCGGCGGCCGTGCCTGCGGCGTCGCGATCAACTCGATCCTGCTTGCGGCGGCCACCGGTCTCGGCACCACCGTTCTCGGACTCGCCTTCGCTCTCGTCTTCACCCGAACGGATTTCCCGGCGAAGAAGCTGCTTCGCTTGCTGACGATCATACCGATTATCACGCCCCCCTTCGTGATCGGACTGGCGCTGATCCTGCTGTTCGGCCGGACCGGAACCGTTACCGAGTTCGTGGCCGATCTTCTGGGCCTGGAGGGCTCTCGCTGGCTCTACGGGTTCTGGGGGATCTATTTCGCCCAGTTGCTGTCATTCACGCCGATCGCGTTTCTGGTGCTCATCGGTGTCGTCGAAGGCGTCAGCCCCTCGATGGAGGAGGCCTCGCAGACGCTGAATGCGGATCGGTGGCAGACGTTCCGCTACGTGTCGCTGCCGTTGATGCGGCCGGGTCTCGCCAACGCCTTCCTGCTTGGCTTCATCGAGAGCCTGGCCGATTTCGGCAACCCGCTGGTGCTCGGCGGTAACCTTGACCTCCTCTCCACCGACATCTACTTCGCCATCGTCGGTTCCGTGGCCGATCCCGCAAGAGCGGCCATACTGGCGCTAACCCTCTTGCTGCTCACTCTCGGCGGGTTCCTCGTTCAGCGCAGCTGGGTCGGCAAGAGGTCGTACGCAACGGTGACCGGCAAGGCGGATTCGGGGCAGCATGCGGCCCTCAGTCCGATGGTGAAGCGGCTGTGCTATGTCATCACCCTGCCATGGGCCACGCTGACCGCTGCCGTCTATTCAATGATCTTCTTCGGCAGTTTCGTGAAGCTCTGGGGCTATGACAACAGCTTCACTCTCGCCCATTACATCCGCGCGTTCGGCATCGACTCCTCCGATGGCTTTCATCTGACCGGCGCCGCCTGGGATAGCTATTTCACAACTCTGGCCATTTCCACCATCGCCGCACCCCTTACTGCCGCCATCGGCCTTGCGACAGCCTACCTTCTGGTGCGACAGAACTTTGCCGGAAAGAACGCCTTCGAGTTCGGCACCATGCTCAGCTTCGCAATTCCGGGGACGGTGATCGGCGTCAGCTATATCATGGCGTTCAACTTCCCGCCGGTCGAGCTGACTGGGACGGGCATCATTCTCGTTATCGTCTTCATCTTCCGGAACATGCCGGTGGGTGTGCGGGGCGGCATCGCGGCCATGTCGCAACTCGACAAGAGCCTCGACGAAGCCTCGATCACCCTTGGAGCCAACAGCTTCACCACTCTGCGTCGAGTGATCATGCCGCTGATGGGGCCAGCCATGATGGCTGCGCTAACCTACAGCTTCGTCCGTGCAATCACCTCGGTCAGCGCAGTGATCTTTCTCGTCAGCGCCAAGTACAACATGGCGACCGCCTTTATCGTCGGCCGGGTCGAGAACGGTGAATTCGGTTTCGCCATTGCCTATTCGACGGTGCTCATCGTCACCATGCTGTTCGCGATCCTGCTGCTGCAGGCCCTGATCGGAACGCGCAAGCTTCGTCGTCAAACAAGGGTTGAGGGAGCCATCAGGGCATGAACAAGCTGGACTTTCACGCGGTGCCATCGGCTGCAGGAAGCGTCGAATTCCGCAATGTCGCCAAGCATTATGGTTCGGTGGTGGCCCTGAAGGAGCTGTCGCTGTCGATCGAACGCGGACAGCTGGTGACGCTTCTTGGGCCGAGTGGATGCGGAAAGACGACGACCTTGCGCCTGATCGCGGGCCTGGAAAGCGCAACCAAGGGGTCGATCCTGATCGGAGGCGAGGACGTCACCCATCTGTCCGCCACCTACCGGAAGGTCTCGATGGTCTTTCAGTCCTATGCGCTTTTCCCTCACATGAGGGTGATCGAGAATGTCGCCTATGGGCTCACGGTGAAGGGCGTTCGGAAGAAGGCGGCTTATGCCAGGGCCGAGGAAGGCCTCGCAATGGTGGGGTTGGCCGGCTACGGTGAACGGCTGCCAAGCGAGTTGTCCGGTGGCCAGCAGCAGCGCGTTGCCGTCGCGCGGGCTATCGTCCTTGAGCCCGAGGTCCTGCTTCTGGACGAGCCGCTGTCGAATCTGGATGCGAAGCTGAGGCGCCATGTCAGGGAAGAGATCCGGCAGATCCAGCAGAAGCTCGGCCTGACCGCTGTCTACGTCACGCACGATCAGGAGGAGGCCATGGCGGTGTCGGACCAGATCATCGTGATGAAGAACGCGGAGATCGCACAGCAGGGCGCGCCCCACGAACTCTACGAGCACCCGAACTCTTCATTCATCGCGGACTTCATCGGCGATGCCAATCTCGTCGACTGCGAAGTCCTTGAGGTCGGCGAGGCGGAGTCGACGGTCAGGCTCGATGACATGAGTTTCAAGGTGCCGAGTTCCGGTATCCAGAAAGGAGCCGCAAAACTCGTCCTGCGCCCGCATCAGATCGCCATCTCGACGAAGCGGAATGCGCGATCGTTCCCCGCGGAGGTGACCTATGCCGCCTATCTCGGCAATCAGATTCAATACACGGTCGAAGGCGCACTCGGTCATTTGTTCGTGACCAGCAGGGCCGAAGCGCAGCCGGTCGCGACGGGCGAGCCCGTTTTCGTATCGTTCGACGAGGCCAATTTGCGGCTTGTGCCTGCATAACCGCGATCCGCAGCCGGCCCTTCGGCCGTTGCATCCGGTCGGGGGCGGCGGCCATCCCGGCGTCTCGTTCCGCGTGACGGTCAGGGGGAACCGAGGTTGCCCATCGGAGTAAGATTATACTCTATCACCGATTGCACGAGCGTCTGATTGAGCGTGGAGTATCCATATTTCCTGCGCGCTGAATCGATGTTGTATCGGACGGATTTATAGGTCAAACCGAGGATTTCGGAGATTTCGGAGAGGGTTTTTCCGGCGGCCAGCCACCGCAGGCAATCCAACTCCCGGTTCTTCAATGAGGTTGCCGTCACCGTCCGACTGCCATGCAGGACAACCCGCTTTTCGGTGGCCTCCGCAATCCGATTCTGGAGCTGGCGGATATCGAGCACCATTTTCTGAACGTCCTCGAGGTCCGGAATCTCCTCAGACATCAGAACAAGGAAATACTGCGTTCTCCCGCCCGTGAAAGAGGACGTGACGGCCGAGCGGAGAGGGCGGAAACCTGCATAGGGTCGGGAGGTGAGGAGGCCCGCAGTCTGTGCCGGCGAGGCGACCCGCGTCATCCAGAGTTGGATGCCGTCGTGGCGCAGGATCTTGTCGAAGATCGACTTTTCCCGTCGAAGCTGACGCGACACGTCATCGCGGACCATGCCGGCAAACATCCCATGCTTCTCACCCAAATTATCCATGAAGAGGCGCGCCGAAAGCTCTGTCGGTCGTTCCGGCGACCGTCTCACGACAATCAGCAGGGCGCTCAACATCCGCTCATCGGTGAACCGCACCATCAAGTCGCGCCTGATCTCGGCCCAACTTCGCCGCTGCGGCTGCGTCTCATAAATCGGTATCCTGACGATGGGTCCAAGAGCGATGTTCACGACAAGCCTTTCCATTCGCAACAGATGCAAAAGCTAAATTTGCTCAGGACTTCGCTAACGCGCCGTTAACAACTCAACAATACCAACTAAAAGATCGATTTTTTTCTCTCATACGATTCAGGTTTTCTCTCCTTCTGCACCAATAGCAACAATAAATAGAATTTATACTGATGACACAACTTAAGACTGTAAATTGAAGACGTGCTGTGCACGGTCCACCCGTTGAAAAACGGATCCGATTGCGCCATCCGTGATCGATTCGTCCCACCAATTCTGGGAAATAAATCCGCCTGGATCTTGATCGGGCCGGGCCCGCTGTGGTTCATCCGGCTCCAGCGGCAGGTCGAAGCACCGCCGGCAGGCCGAGCGCAGCTTTCTCTGTCCCAGGGCGAATCTGACAAGAGGGGGAGGCGCCGATTGGACGAACCGTAGGTTATACACTCTGCTGCTGGCTGGGCCGGCGCCAAAGGAACTGCCTTCGGTCCTCCCAAACTTGTTGTTTGGCAAAGCGCAGAGCGGATCGTTCAAGTCCAGGCGGCGAGCGAGGACACAGCGCTCGTGCCCGCTCAGAATGAAGCGGTTATAGTTGAAGACCGCGTAGTCGCTGGCAAAAAAACACTGCAGATTGTTCCACCAACAGGATATGGTCAGCGTGCTATTTGCCGATATTCTAAAGGATTTGTCGCGCACATGGGACTGAGAACTCGATGCGGGACGTCAGCAGGTTCAGAATATCCCGCATCACGACCACTTTGTAGATCCGTCCCGCATTGCAGAACTGATCCGCGACGCGGTCGTGGATCGAGGCCGCCCGGTCTTCCATGCTGACAATCAGAGTCGCGTCGTGCTCGATTCGCCCCTCGTGAAGCCATCGGCTGTACTGCGGGCCGGTGGCGATCCTGTTCGCGATGCGGGGATCAATGAACTTTCGGGCGGCTTTTGTCCGGTCAATGATGGAATTCGCTAGAGAGATTGGCGGACAGGGAGCACCATCGCACGGCAGTATTCGGGTCCGAAACGGTTTCACATTATTGAGATAATAGACGGTGCCGGTGGAAATTTGTGATATGATCCAAGACAACAGTAGATGATTGCCGGACCGGGCAAGTCCATTCACGACATAGACATTTTTAAAGGGATGATCAAAAATTTTCATTTCGACCTTTCATCCGGATTTCGAAATCGATCAATTCATGGTGCGCAAAAGATATAGTGAAAGAACAAGATTGATGACGGACCCATTTCGGATCCCGATTTTCGCCCCCTCCCTCTTGACCCAGTCCCGCGTGTCCTTGGACACGCTTCTGACATGCCAGTATTGACCCGATTGGCCTTGCTCTGACTTCATTTCCATTTCAGTTTGTCCAGATCAGCTGGCGGGAGCGTGGGATATAGGCTGTCAAGGGCTCGGCCAACGCGGTCGTCGTTGACGGTGGTTTCCAGCCCCTGCAAGAGACTGAAGGCCGCCACCCTCTCTTCCTGCACCCCGCGGCCGAGCGCCATCGCCAGGCTCATGATGTAGACCGCTCGGGCTTCACCGTTCTTGGCAGCTTGAAAGACCCACGCGAAGCCCTTTTTCTCATCGCGTTCAACGTGGACCCCCTTGTAGTGGTAGACACCGAGCAGCAACTGGGCCCCGGCGTGCTCCTCCAACGCGGCGGCTCGCAGCAGATCGACAGCAATCTTTTCCTGTTTGGCTTTCGGCGAGTTCGAGAGGAGCGTCAAAGCAAGCCGGTACGTTCTGTCGGCCTTGCCTGGCGGCTCCCTCTTCGCTCTTGGTGCCTCTCCGGAGCCAGCAGAGAGGTCGCTGCGGAGGCCCGGTTGGGGCGCCGTTGCCGCGATCATGCCAGCTGGAGATTCCCCGGTTCCGCTGGTAGCGGCTGATTCATGCCCGTCGACGGCTGCAGCGACCGTGGGTGCTTCCTTGGACCACATCCCCTTCAAGGCAAACTGACCGCCAAAATATACGCCCCCGGCGAGCAGCAGCAATCCGACGATCTTGCTCCAGTGGAACCGGTGGGTGGCGGACACGGCATCCTTGTCCTTCTGCTTTCTGTCGGGGAAGCCCGCTGCAAAGCCGTCATCCTCGTCATCGAGCATGTCGTCGAATGCTTGACGGAGAGATCCCGGCCGGGCCGCGTACTGGTCGTCCACCTGTCGCGGCAGCGTCAAAATCGGTCGTTTGGTCTGCTCATGAGTTTGAACCAGCCGCTGCAACTCGCTTTCCGACAACAGCATGTCGTCGTGGAAACCCTCCTGGCCTCGCGCCGCGGGCGCTGTTCCCAGGGCCATCAGAGCGCCCGGCTCGCCTTCATGTTCATCCTCCTGTTTTGGCCTTCGCTCGAGCGCACACCCTGCGTTGCCGCTCATGATATCATCTTCATCGGCGGACCGGCCTTCAAAATGGGCCGCGAGAATGTCGGTGAGCAAGACGCCCAAAGTGACGCCCTTGTCGATGCTCTCCGTTTTCGCGATCTCCCTCAGTTCAAAAGGAACGCCCCTGATGCTCCACACGCTTTCCGATTGGCCGCGGGTCATTCGGAACAGCCGATGATGGTGGTGATGGAGCCACGTTTGACGCGGATACGGCAGTAGCCGACCGATGTTACGTAGACGCCGGCCTCCTGCAGGTCGGACGAGCTGTAGGCCATGACGTTTCCGTCATCCCCATGAAAAAGGAAGGTGTTGCCTTCTCCTCCCGAGACGACGCCGTAGTAGTGGAGGGTACTGAGGTCCTCGATGCCATTTATGACCAATGCGCTGGAAACACGAGCGCGGGCCGGAGCGGCACTTTGCTGGCTGCTGGCGGGCGCGACCTTATCGGGCGCGCTGGCGACATGTTTTGCCTCGGCCGTACGGACCTTCCCCGACAGTGGAGTGCCGCCGTTCACGATCATCCTATAGGTTCCATACAGTGCGACGCCCAGTGAGCAGACGAGCACGAGAGCCACGCCCATAAGGCGAGGCTCCCGATACCAGGGGCGAATGTCGGAGGAGCCGATCTCAAGACCGCTTCCGCCCTGAGTATAGGAGTTGTAGAGACCGAAATATTGCGGGTTGTAGGTGCGGCTCATCTGGCCTTCCAGACGCGGGCGAAAGCCGCAGTCCGAATAGACCCGTCTCATGTAGAGCCTGCCCATGCCCTTTCGTTTGAGGTTTTCGACCTCAACGAGATGGTCGACGCGGTTGGTGATCGTGCGCGCGATGTCCGAATGGTTCTGCGTCAACAAGACGACATCGACGCCACGGTGACGATGGGTTGCGAACCAGTCTGCCACCTCCTTGTCGACATGGCCGCCGACGGCCCTGTGGCACTCGTCGATAATGAAGATCGGCCCCATCTCCTTGCCCGTCTTCGGGTCTTGGCCCGTCCAATGCGTTTCATAATGTTCGATGATGCTGAATTGCGGCGCTTCCGGATCGTTGTCTTCCCTGATCTCGATCAGGTCTTCATAGGCGGGATCGATCTTGATGAACTCATCGATGTTCAAAGGAAGATTGGTGATGACGCGCCGCCCCCGCTGCACTGACCGCAGCGCGTGATAGACCGTCGCCTCGTAGGACTTTCCCGAACCCGGCGTGCCCTGAATCACGACGATCATTGAAACCTGCCCAGACGCTCCTGCGCGGCGACGACCCGCGATAGCGCCTCGTTGGAGATCTTGCTGAGATCGGCCATGCCGCTCACGATCCGGGGCGTCAGCAGGATTACCAACTCGGTCTCCTCAGCCCCCTTGGCGTGCCGACCGGTGATCTCCTTCAGGAAGGGGATGTTCCGGACGATCGGAAGACCTGTCTTGCTGGTGTCCTGCGATTGTCGACGCAGGCCCCCCAGGATGATCGTCTGACGGTCGCGCGAGGTTATCGTCGTGTCGACCGAACGCTGGGAAACGATCGGGCTGTCGATACCGGATGTGTCGTTTTCGCTGGCGCTTTCGATCGAGGCACTGATTTGCAGACGCACCTGTTCGCGGCCGTCGACGAATGGTTTTACCTTCATTGTCAGGCCAGTGCTGCGGTAGTCTATGCTGGTGACGGACGTGCCTCCCTCGGAAACCGATCTGCTCAGGAGGGTGGGCACCTGATCGCCGACCCGGATTTCACCCTCCTCGCCATTCTGGATCATCAGGTTTGGCGTGCTCAGCATGGACAGGGTGGTCGTTTTGGCGAGTTGGTCGAGAAAGAGGTCGAGCTTGCTCGAACTCCATTGCGATGGCCAGTCCGGGGAGCGCCGGCGTCAGCACCGAACTCGCCGTGTTGGAGAGGACCCAACTCAAATTCCCGAAGCTGATGGCGTGCTGCAGGCCGTAGCTCATCGTATCGGTGAGGGTGATTTCGAATATGTCGACGGCGATGTGTACCTGGGTCACCGGGCGATCCAGTTCGACGAGGACGGGCAGTATCTGACGCCACTTCTTGGGAGACAGGTTGAAGATCAGGCTATTTGTTTCGGGGTCCGCGAAGATCTGATCCGAGCCGCCCCTGCTTGTCGGGTTCTGTATCTCATCGGCAATATCAAGGGGGCCGGCGAGTGTCGGAGCAGCTCCATCATTGCTGCCACCTTGCGAACGGTCCTGCTGATCCTGGCTATTGGAGAATATACTGTTGCCGGACGCGCGTCGACTACCGGGCGTGTTGCTCTGAGACCGGGAGACGGTTCCGATCGTCATAGCGGTGTCCGAGTTCAGCGAGGCAAGCCTGGCGCCGCTTTTCGAGGCCGACAGGATCGATGTGAGGAGGGGCGCCAGCTTCGTCGCTGTCGCGCTTTTCAGTGGCCAAACAATCTGTCTCGGCCGGCTCTGTTCCGCGAAGCTTTCGAACTGTGCAACGACCTGCCGCGCGCGCGCGATTGCGTTCTCGGAAATGCCAATCACCCAGAGCGCCTCGAGCCCTGCGACGTAGCGCGCCTTGACCGTCGGCGCCGACGAGCCTGCAAAGACTTCCTCGACGAGATTTGCAGCCGCCTCGCCGCTGGAATCGTGAACCGGAATGAACGCGAACGAAGCAAACCGCCATTCGGGTCGGTCCATCTCGTGCGCCAGTTCGAGGATTCCATCCACATTCAGGGAGGGTCCCGAGACGATGATGGTGTTGGAGCCCGGGTCGGATCTCAACTGAACGGATTGTCCCACCATTGAGGAGGCCAGTTCGACGAAATCATTGGCGGCGAAGTGTTCGAGCTGCAGAAACGAGATGCCGGCGCCGCTCTCATGTCGCGGAAGGGGGAAGACGTCGCCGACCTTGATGACTGCCGTGCCGCCGGAAATCGTCAAATTCGCGCCACTGTCCCTCAAAGCGCTGCCGAAGAGGCGAAGCAGGTCCTGTTTCGATATTCCCTGCCGCGCTTCCAGCGAAATCCGGCCCTCCAGTTTCGTGTCCATCAGAACCGCATAGCCGAGCTTGTCGTGGAGGATGATCTGTGCCGCCGTTTCGATGGGTACCTTGTTCAGGGAGACCTGATGCCGCTCCGTATCGGGAGCGATCGCGTTAACCGGCCTTTTGTCTGTTCGAATTCTCTTCCCACTATGAAAGTCGGAGAACTTCATCTGTGGGGAGGCGGACAAGGCCGGATCGGCCACCTCCGGCGACACATTGTTCTGCACAGTATTGAGCATTGGATGGGAAGCGACGGGGACGGCCTGCGTGGAGCAGGCTGTCAGAAGCATCAGTCCGAACACACTGATTCCCTGCAGAGCATAGAAGGCTGGCGATACGCTGTACATTTCACACACCTTACGGAGGGACGTCGTGGTTCAGCCAATCATTGGAATGATCATAATAAAGAACCGGATGATGAGCGCGACGAGAAGGATTTCCAGCCCGTCAACGATGCCGATGTCATTCATCGCATAGATGAGATCGCCGCCCCACTCATGGTCGTTGACGGCGTCCCAAAGGCCTTCGGGGTCGAGATCACCAAATCCCAGGGAATCAAGAATTTCACCAAATATGGTTGATAATAAACTGATGATCCAGAATATTATGACTTTCAAAATGTCGAACGATGAAGCGAGGTAGACGGAAAGGAGGCCGCCAATAAATGAAATGACTGGCTGCAATATTTGCTTTCCGGCGGTCTTTATGGCCTTTTCGAAGACACTGAAAAGGCCCGACGTCGCGCCGCCCAGCGCGCTTCCTACTGCGGAGGCGCCCCCGGCGAATATGTCGCCAATGTCGTCAAAAACGCTCATTTGATGCCCCCTAACCAGTTACGATCCGAAACGCGAAGAAGAACGATGTGCACAGGATCAGCAGTCGAATGAACGTGACGACGGTGTCCGTGTAACTGGAGGAGCCGAGGCACACGCTGCTATCGCCGAAGCCGCCAGCCGGCAGCATGCTCGTCGGGATCGTGACGCAGCCCCAGTCCTGGTAGGAGGAATAGCTGGAGTTCGCATCCGGCACCGAAAACATGCTGCTCATCTGGTCGGTTACGGCACTCGATGTCGAGGAGTTGGTCAGCGACTCCAAAGATGACAGGCCGGTGGACGATTCCGAGTCCGTCGCCTCGCTGGAATAGGTGGACGTGTCGACCTCGTAATCGCCCTCATCGTAGGTCGCCGTGGAGTCATCCGCCTCCGTAAAGTCCTCCGCCGTCAGGTCGGTGACGTGGCTCGCGGTGACCGCCTGGCTGGCGAGGATATGTTCATAGGTGAACTTGTTTCCGGTGGCTGAACTGGTCCCCTGGCTGCTCTCGATCGCACTCACCGTTGCGCTGCTGTCGGAGGAGGTCTTCACTCCGTTGATCGCGTCGATCAGGTCGCCCAGATCGTACTGTTCGCCGGTCGTGCTGGAGCCGCGCAGAGCGGAGATCTCGCCAAGAATGTCGCTGAGATCGGCCGGAGTCGCCGTTCCTCGAATACTCGTGATCTGAGACTCGATCTTCCGAAGTTGAACCAGCATCGACGCCGAGACCAGGCTCTCGAAGTCCACGTCGGCCGCCAGAAGGATGGTGTCGTTCATCAGGGTCTGGATATTCGACTCTGCCGCCAGATCGCCCACGGTCGCTTCGAACTCCGCAGCCAGATCGTCGAGATTGTCCGCGAAGCCGGGGCTGCACGACAATCCGAGCAGACAAAGGCCGGCCAACTGGCCTTTGGGCCTCCACCATGGCCGCGACCGCAAGATGAGATTGGCTGCCTGAACGCCGTCGGCGGTCGAGCGTGCATTGGGCCGTAGCCGGCAGGCAACCTTCCTAGGGGGCACGGCGATCTTCATCGGTCATCGATCACTGTGACGAGTAGCCCTGGATGAACGCCATGGCCGCCATCGCACCGATGGCGACGATGAAGACGTAGGTCAGCCCGACCAACCCACCGATCAAAAGTTCCATCGCATGTTCCCTCTGTTGCTGTGCCTGAACCGCGACACACTCGATCCCTTGCGTCGCTTGCTATCTGCTCATTATGAAGAGCAACCTGCGGACCGAACCGGCGGCAAATCCGATGATCCAAACCGAGAGCACGGCGAAAAATCCGAACGCGAATGCCTTCTGGGCCGCCGCTTCATCGATTGTGTCCCCGATCGACAGCGAGTCCGTCGAGCTGTCGTCCGCCGCTTGAGCCGCAGCGATGGCGGTGGTTACGTAGTCGTTGACGTAGGATTCCATGGCCGTCTGCGTGAGGTAAGTCTCACTGAAATAGGGAAGATATGCGTCCCAGTCCGCCGCCTGCCAATTTTGTAGAGTTTTGACGCTCGGTAAAATTGCAGTATAGCCGAGCCCTTGAATATCGGCCGAACATTGAAGTACATAATTTTGGTATAGTGTACAATTATACGGAACGGCTCCCGAGCCTGTGGCGCCATAGATACTCGCTGCAGTGGCTTCAGTTGGCAAAATCTGGGTTGACAGTAGCAACAGGCACGCCAGCCGGAACCATATTATTGCCGAATGTCCCATAATTCGTATCGTCCTTCTCAACTCATCCCCAGCAACAGTTTTCTGGCGATGCGCAGACTTGCAAAGATAGCGGCGATGGCGATCAACGATCCCATCACGGTGTAGAGGACCGTCTGGATTTCGCTCACCGTATCGTCGAGCGCATCGAACAGTGCATCCGCATCGAAGGTGTCGGCACAGACCTCGGAGGACGTACAGGTCGTATCAGACGCAGCGACGTCCGCCTCGGGAATCGGTGTCACATTCTGCTGTGCCACGGCCGCAGGTGTGGCGAGAAGGACGGAGAGCAGTATCGCCCCGAGCCAGGAGACAGCAGTTCGTTTTCCATCGCGCCATTGCATGTCGCACCCTTCGGCCTGGGCCGTGACTGTCATGAATCGGTCGGGATCAACCGGCGCCGTGGCGCCGGTTGATAGGTTGGCCGTCAGCCGCTTGCGCCTGTCCCCTTGCCGTAGCCCATGAGGCTCTTCATCATCTTCAGGCCGGCAAACAAGGCGATCGCCGCAACGACGTATCCGCCTGCCGACGACGCAAAGTCTACGAGCTCGCTCATGACGCTCACGGTCGAGCTCGTTTGGTCTGCCAAATGCGTTCCGGAATAATCGGTGGTGGTCTGAGCAAAGCTCGCCCCGGTGAGCAGCGGCATAAACACGGCCGCCATTGCCGCGACGCGAAGCGGCTGACCCTGCATGGCGTCCTTGAACTTCTGATGTGGCATAATCATTCCTCCTTTTTGGGACATGAAAACCGGTGCGGGCGGCGCCCGACGCAGGTTAGCGGACGGTGCATACCGATAGAGGCTGTCGCGGCGGAGGTGTACGGGCAGATCTGCCACCAGAAACGAGATTGGCGGGCAGATGTGCCACTGTCATGTCCGCGGGCTTTCCGTAACCCTGTCAGGAAATCGTTCTCACGAGGCAACCTGATCGATGCGGGGCCGTATCGAAGATTATCCCAACGTGCACCTGGCCGCTTCGGCTGCTCTCGAAGCGGTGCGATTATTGCCGCCCGCACCGGCCGGAGTTCAAAATGTTCTGCACCTCGGAATTGATCATCTGACCGAGGAGAATGTCGCCGGCTTCCTGCGACGCTCCACGCGGGAGAAACCGACCCCAACGACAAAGGGGTTGCCCTGCGGTGGCAATCTCCATGTTCTCCAAGCCGCTGATCGGGTCACACATTTCTGCGGATCGTCGAACCATGTCGTCGGCGATCGTCGAGCGCGCATCCAGTTTTATGCAAGCCAACTTCCTATCGCTGATCGACGACGGGTGACGACACAAAGCCGATCGCCCACGTTCGAAGACCGTTCCATTTTCCTCGACACGAATTGGCGGGTGGTGGCCGGGCTGGCTCCAGAGACAGCAGGGGGGCCGCCCATCCGCCGCGATGCGAGGGGACGGGTGGAGGGGACCTATCTCGGCGATGCGCGACGACTGGGTCTGGAATCGCTAACCGGTCCCGCCGGTTCGCCGATTTCGGGAGTGCTCGGCCTGCTGCTGGAAAATCTCGATCCGACGTTCCATGAACGGCAGCGATATCAGGAAATTCTCACTCAGATTGGCCGGTTTCTGCAAACCCGACATCTCGGAGGGGACGATGGGGAACCCGTCGGTCTTCGCTCTCTTCTCCGGCAGGCCAAAGCACTCACCTGGGCCAACCATCGGGAAATCGGGCCAATATCGGACTACATCGCACATGAAAAGCCGAATGGTTGGCACGCGTGCTGTCTTGCTCGCCCGGACGCTTGTTACGTTCTAACGGACAAGATCGAGTTCCACTCTAATTGGAAAGCCGCAAGGGACCGTCGCACGGCTTCCCTCCGACCGGTCGCGACAACGCTTGCCGAAGCGGAATGGATCGAAGGTGTCGGGCTCTACCTGCTGGACGTTCTGCTGATGGAGGGGGAGGACATTCGGGACAGGCCCTATCAGGAGCGACTGGCTTTTCTGCCGCGGGCGAGCGAGATATTCAGAAGCTATGGACTGAAGGTGGGCGAGATACCCTTCCTGCCTGCGGCCGCCCATCTCAGCCAGGTGCTGGACGCCACGACATCGGCCCCGGCCACGCCGGACCCGGACGGTATCATCTTGACTTCGGGGAAGACGGTCCATCGGGAGACGCAGAGCTTCAAATGGAAGCCGAGGGCGCATCTATCGATCGACTTCCTGGCCAGACGGGCGTCAGAGGAAGCTGCGCCCGGTCCGGATGCCACCGTGCTCTACCACCTGTTTGTATCGGCAGACCGGCACGCGGCCCGCACCCATAAGTTGATCGATCACGCGCTGACCCGATCCGCCTTCGGCAGCGACGAATTTTCGCCCTCCAGCGCAATCCTGCCGGTGCCGTTCTGCCCTTCCGATCATCCAACGGCTTACCGATACCGTCATACTGGCGAAGAGGATCTTGATGGACAGATCATCGAGCTAACCGTTGACGAGCCGGTCTGCGACGAAAGCGGCGAGGTTCGATGGAAATTATTACGGCAACGGCCCGACCGCAAACGCGAGACAGAGAGCGGACGAAGCTACGGCAACTACATCGCCCATGCGGAGAACATATGGCGCGAATTTCTGACGCCACTGACCAGGGAGGCGCTGCTCAATCTGAGCAGGAACGATCTCACGACTGCAAAACAACAATCCCTGCAATTCGCCAACAGTGTCTTCGCAACCAGCCGCTATCGTCGATCTCTAGATATACACGGTTACCTGATGGACATCTTCAAGGATGCCGACTGGGTGGTCGATCTCGGAAGCGGCTGCGGAAACCTGCTTCCCTTCTTCTATGCGACCGGCGCACGCAATCTCGTCTGCGTCGACCGCGATCCGTTCGCCCTCACGCTTCTTATCGATCGAAAACATCAGATTCCGTTGGAGAGGAAGCGCTACAATGGCACCTCCTGTCACGTTCTCACCTGTGATCTCCGCGACGCTCATCTGGATCTTGTCCATAGGATCAGAGAATTGAGCCAGGGTGCCGACGGTGCCGATGTGGTGAGTTGCGACATGACTCTCCAGTATTTCGCCCGCGACCGCTTCGATCTCGAACATCTGGTCCGCCTCTTCAGGGCGCTCATCAAGCCAGGCGGCCACCTCGTCATCTCCTATATCCGCGGCGATCTGCTACACCGGGAATTCGGTCTTCGCGGGGTCGCCTTCGGTTCTGCATGGTCCGAAAACAGGACGGACGATAAGACACAATCCTGTGTCCGCCTCTATCCTGAGTCCGTTCTGTTGGATGCGGGGCAGGCTGTGGGTCTTTCCCACTCATCCGTGCCGGGAATGGTTCAGAAAGAATATATCGTCAATCCCGTGAGCCTCCATCACATGCTGAGACGACACGGATTTCATCTCGTCCGTTCGGAGGGATCGTCGTCCGTCGCCGCCGACGCCCAGATCGCCATCCCCGCCGGCGTCAATCTTGCTCGCGATCAAATGTACTGTGTCCAAGCCTTTCGCTATGGGGCAGAGGAGAGGGAAGAGGTTGCATAATACCCATCCCTGGACCGTCCGAGGGGTCGACGGATTTGTTTCGGATCTCGCCGCCGTTACATCCCGTTTGTGCTCACGGACGATGCCCGACATCTTGAGAGAGTCCATCCAGTCGCTACCTGAGGCGACGGTCCACAGCGATATCTTCCTTTCCAGCTCCATCCATTCGGCCCGACTGGACTTCGAGAACGTCTCTCAGCGCGATCTGCGCATCCTCCTGAGGAACAATCTTCGGCCCTATCGCCGCGTCTTGCTCATAGGGCGCCGCCCGAAAGGAGCCGATGCCCAAATTCGCAAGGTTCTTGGCCAGAGCTGTACCGTTCAATGGGTGTCGGAGCCCGAACTTCGTTACGCGGCCGAGACAGGTTCGGACGCTGCAGACACAACCAAGGAGCGTTCGCGGCTGTTCGACCTCGTCGTCATCTGCCAACCGCTCAACACTTTGGCAGCGCACGTCCGGTTTGAGGCCCTTTTCGGCTACCTCGCCAATCGCATTGGCCCCGGCGGACGGATCGTCGCCAGCTTTTGGCAGGTAGCTGAGCAAAAGCTGCCGTCGTCGGTCGCGCCTCTTCTCGACCGCTTGAGAGTGCAGGCTGCGAACTGGACGGCCGCCGCGGGCGAAAGGCAGTTCTTTGCGCTTTGCACGGTTGTTCCCGATCACCTGCCGAGCCTTCTGACGGCAGGTGAAGATGGGAGGTCCCTCTATCGAAAACTGTGTCACACCACCCACCAGTCGATCGCGCGCGACATCGTGTTGCAGGCGATCGCCGAACAGGAACTGCTGAAGAGCGGCCTGATCGCGCCTCGTCACATCGTCCTGGTAAAGCCTCGCTTGCCGGAGATATCAGCCTACTTCAATGGTCATCGGGGCCTCCAGCCGTTGCGTTCCTTCATTGGCGCCGGCTTCCTGAAGGACACCGACGCCGGTGGAAACCTGTTCGGTTACCGGACGCCGCCACAGCTATTCACGGCCGCCGACAGCTATCGGGGGCCGTTTGCGCTGGGCACTGGCGTTTGCCCATGGCAGAGCCAATCGGCAAGTGCCTTCGAAGGATTGCTCGGCGCAGCCCATATCAGCCTGACAAAGGGCCTCGCCCTGGTCGTCGGCCATCAGGATCAGGTTCCCCCGATAGCCGACATGTGCCTTTCCAAGGGCGCAGACGGCGTTCATGTACTGAGAATCAGAGAAACGGCGCCACTTCGCCAGCAGCCGGAGAATGTTCCGTCTTCCTGCGTTTATCTCTCTGACAACTTCTTCAATAGCCTATCCCCTGGGGGGAAGCAGGAAGTCTACGACCGCATCTTGATCGACACCGATTTGTCGTCGCTCATCGCCGTCTTTCGGACTGCCGTGCGGTTGCTGAGGCCGGGAGGGTACATTCTTTACACAGTGCGCTTCAAACGCAAAGAGTACTGGAGGTCGAAGGTCAAAGAAGTTCGATCAGCAGCTCGATTGCGGAACTACGCCGATCAGGCAGAGAAATGGTTGGATGAGATAGATGGATTTGTGTGCCACGGAAAACTCTTTCATGGCGATGCAGGCTTCGGTTTCTACGCCGGCACCGCTCAATACTGCAGGTGATCCGCGATTGCCACCGATTCGCTCTATGGAACCGATATGCTAGAATCACCCGGATCATTCGGCCCAAGCCACGGACGTCGAAATCTCCGTTTGAGCCTGTCGGCGGAGGCCGACGTCCACTGTGGCCAACTCGCGCAGCCCCGGACGACACACCGCCACCCCGTGCGCTTTCTATCCCAGCACCCCCATCGGACCGTCTTTGGTCCCGGCCAAGGAGGCACCCGCACAACATGCCATTGGGGACAGCGCAAACTGCTGCTCGCGGAACTGGATTTCCTCCTCGACTATGGCCATCTCCTCGACGCATCGGAACCGGCACACATCGTCTATGCGGGCGCGGCCATGGGATCGCATCTCGGGTTTCTCGCGGGTCTGCTGCCGGGCGTGACGTTCCATCTTTTCGACATGACGCCGTTCGACCAACGCCTTCTCGCTTTCAAGAACGTCCGCATCCATCACGAGTATTTCACGGTCGAAACGGCGCGAGAGTTCGCCCGCCTCAAGAATGCGTTCTTCATTTCGGACATCCGGCGCGAGACGGATGATGCCAGCGTCGATGCGGATAACCGCCTTCAGCTCGAATGCCATCGGATCATGCGCCCGGTGCAATCGCTCTTCAAATTTCGTCTGCCCTTCGGTTGCGACCAGTATCGGTATGTGGCGGGTCGAATTTTTCTTCCCGTCTGGGGGCCCCGAAACACCACCGAGACCCGCCTGGTTCCGGAGCCCGGGGCCGACCGGGTTTATACTGCGGACTACCGGAACCGGATGGCTTACTTCAACGCCTACACCCGTCCCACCGTTTACCTGTCGACGAAGCTCGTGAAAGGATATTGCCGCTGCTATGATTGCAGCCGCGAGATTTTGGCGTTTTCGCGCCTCATCAGGGCCTTTGGTCTTCGCAAGACGGTGGAGGATATCAGTGCAGCGGCGTCAATGGCGATCCTGGGGGAGCCGACACCTGTCGTTCAGTACTGCAATCTGAATGACCGACCAAGAGGCCGATTCTGACTGAGGGAATGGCTGGCCTCGCAAGTAGCCAGAACAACATCAGCGTTCATAGGAGAGAGCACATATGTCGGTGCTGGATGAAATTGAGTTTGTGAAACGCGTTCCGGCCGGAGCGGCGAGGGCGGATGCGACGCCGTTGGAGATGGCCCGGCAAAACCTGCTTGGCGAGATCGACATTCAGGTGCAGTTGCTTCAGGAGCCGGACTTCGTGCTTCGCAAGACCGTGAACAAGCGTGATGGGACCACAGCGACCAAAGAGCGCAGGCCTCGGAGCTGGGTCAAGTATGTCGGCGATTTCGCCTACATTACGTTTCGGATAGCGAACAAACCCTCCGAGATCAGAGTGGGATCGGGCGCGGTCGTCAAATGCCGACCGGAGGACGTTCAGGCGACCTTGGACGTGCTTCGTCGCTGGGCCGAGTCCGAAGAAGCCGATGCTGTCATTCTTGAGGTCATCGAGAAGAGCAGACGCAAGCGCGGCGACAAAGCAGGGCGGCTGGATTCCGGCGACGATGACGGGACGGGGACCGGCCTGGACCAGGACGACTAGGTTCGGATCGGCCGCGGCCGATCCGAAGGTCGGAAGGGCGCTTGCGAAAGGTCGCCGGCGTCTATTCCGGTAGCCGGGAGACGAATCGGGCGAAGGTCAGCGAGCCCTCGGGCCAGGGACCATGGCCGCTCTCTTCGTTGATGCGGCCGATGTCGCCGCCGTCGATCAGGAGCGATCCCCACGCCGCCGCAAGATCCTCGGCTGTCTCGAACGAGCAATGGGGATCGGTTCTGCTGGCGATCACGATCGAAGGGAACGGGAAGGGGTCACGGCCGTAGCGGCCGAACGCCGAAGGATCGTCCGGGCCGCTGTCACCAAGATCCGGCGGCGCGACGAGAAAGGCGCCGCGCACCCGATCGGGCAGCTCGGGCGCTGCGAGAGCCACAAGACCCGCGCCGAGGCCGTGGCCCACCAGAACAACCGCGCCGTCGGCACGATCGATCTCCTGGCGGAGCCGATCCAGCCAAAGACCGGCCCGCGGGTTGTCAGCATCCTCGAAATCCACGCGCCGGCCGGTGGACAACCTGGTTTGCCATCGGCGGAGCCAGTGGCCGTCTCCCGTTTCGCCCCTGTCGGGCACGAAGAGGATCGTCGCATCCTTCGCTTTCATGGTGCGCGATGTAGCGAGCGGCCCGGCTGCGCGCAAGCTGCCGGGATTCAATCGATGCCCGGCTCGTCCTTCTGGTCAGAGGATTCCTGGTCGTCCGCTCGAATGAAGCTGATCTTTCCCTGCGGCTCTAGAATGGCCCAGGCGACCTCCCTCATCGAGGCGATGCCGGCGAGCCGCATCTCCGACTCGACCTCGGAGCGAGTTAGACGGTCGCGCCGCAGCCCCTTCTCCAGCAACTCGCCGTCGCGGATGATAACCGTCGGGTACCCTTCGAGCATCTTTTCCGCACGCGGCGACAGATAGGTCACCCAACTCAGGACGAGCGCCCAAAAGGCGAATGTGAAGATGGCAAGCATCGACCCGGTGATCGAGAAGTCGTTGTGGGTGACGCCCTGCTGAATGAGGTCGCCCATCACCACCAGCACCACCATCTCGAACGGCGTCAGCTTGCTCAGTTCGCGTTTGCCGAGCAAGCGAATCAGCAAATAGAGGATGGCAAACATCACGGTGGCGCGAAGGACGATATCCATCAGGGATAGACCGTTATCTCGGCGGCGACTTCGGCCAGCTTGCTCTTGCCGTCATAGACCGCGACGTGACCGGCGGTACCGGCCAGCAGGGACGGGTTGATCTGGAAGTCGAGCTTGAACATGAAATCCTCGTCCGCCTCGAGCTCATCGAAGGAAAAGCGGAACTCGCCGTCCTCGAAACTCTCTTCGGCCGCAGTCGGCACCGTCGTGTTCATGGTGATGTCGCGGATCAACGGCTCGCTGATCGCGATCACAAGCTCGTCGATCCGGCTCTTCGCCATCACGTGGATCTGCAATTCGAAAAACATGCCGTTGCGGATGAAGCGAGGGGCGACAAAGGTCAGCGCGACCTGATCGTTTTCGGCACTGCAACTCGCCTTGGGTCCACCGCCGAGGATACCGGAAAGCGCGACAGCCAGAAAAGCACCGAGCAGGAGGACCGAAAAGATGGTGGTATATCTGCGAATGTCGTTCCGGCCGGGGAAGTGCTCCTTGCCGATTCCGTCCGGCCATTCGTGGGGATGAACGTTGGTCACGTGCGGAAATCATCATAATGCTCAAATGCGGTCAAGCAGATGTCGGGGCGCGGAAGGGTCCGCCGCAGCACTGTCAACTGGAAGCGCGCGGCCCTGTGGCTGAGCCGCTTGCTCGGATTGCGGGTGGCTTCGCGTCACGGTGATGTTTCAGCCCTTGCCCGGCGAGGCCGGAACGGCCAAGAGCGGTTTTCTGTCTACTGCTGCCGGAACAGCCCGATGCCCGTCCGTCACATTCTTCTAGCAATCAGCGTCGCGGCGATCTACGGCCTCGCCTTCGTCGCCATACGCATCGGCGTCGACGAGATGCCGCCGCTGCTGCTGACTGGCTATCGTTATCTCTTCGCCGCCATTCCGCTCGTCTTCTTCGTATCGCGGCCGAAGACCGGTTGGGGATGGCTGGCTGCGTTCGGCTTCACGCAGGGCGCGATCATGTTCGGCCTCCTCTTTACCTCCATCGCTCTCGGCCTGCCCGCCGGACTGGCGTCGGTGGTGGTCCAGATGCAGGTGTTCTTCACCATCGTCTTTGCCGCGATCTTCATGAAGGAGCGGATCCTGCCGGCCCAGGCCATGGGGGCCATTATCGCGTTCGTCGGCATCGTCGCGATCGGATACGCGCGAGCCAGCGTCGCGCCGCTCTTGCCGTTCCTGCTGTGCCTCGCTTCGGCGTCTGCCTGGGGCGTCGCCAACATGATCGCGAAGGTGATGCCCCCGGCCGAGCCGCTCCCCTTCGTCGCCTGGTCGTCGCTGGCGGCGCCGGTTCCGCTGTTTGTCGCGTCGGCACTGTTCGAAGGCACCCGGTTCGGTCTGCCGGATCACGTGCCGAGCTGGCCGGCGATCGCTTCGATCGTCTTCCTCGCCTGGCCGACCACGGTCTATGCCTTCACGGCCTGGGTGTTCCTGCTGCGCGCGCATTCGGCGGCAAAGGTCACGCCGTTCGCCCTGCTGATCCCCGTCTTCGGGCTCTCCGGCGCCGCCATCGCCTTTGGCGAGGAGCTTCAGGCGCTCGCGGTCATCGGCATTGGACTGATCTTCGCCGGCCTCGCCGTCAACGTCTTCGGTGGCGCGACAGGGCGAAAGCTGCGGCTGGTCTTCGGACGGCCCGGCTGATCTGGTCAGCTTTCGCCGAACACCCGCTTGAAGATCGTGTCGACATGCCTGGTGTGATAGCCGAGGTCGAAGCGCGAACGGATCGCCGTCTCGGAAAGATGCTCGCGCACCTCCTCGTCGGCCAGCAACTGGTCGAGGAAATCGACGCTCGCGGCGCCTGAACGCTGGTAGCTGTCCCAGACCTTCATCGCGTTCCGTTGCACGAGCCGATACGCTTCTTCTCGCGACACGCCGGCCTGCGTCAGGGCCAGCAGGATGCGCTGGCTGTGGATCAGGCCGCCGAGGCGGTTCATGTTGGCTTCCATCCGCTCCGGGTAGACGAGCAGAATTCTGGACGACGTTGGTCAGCCGGGCCAAGGCAAAATCCAGCGTGATCGTGGCGTCCGGCCCGATCATCCTCTCGACGGACGAGTGAGAGATGTCGCGCTCGTGCCAGAGGGCGACGTTCTCCATCGCCGGCATCGCGTAACTGCGCACCATCCGGGCAAGGCCGGTCAGGTTCTCGGTCAGTACAGGGTTGCGCTTGTGCGGCATGGCCGACGAGCCCTTCTGACCCTTGGAGAAGAACTCTTCCGCCTCCAGCACCTCGGTCCGCTGCAGGTGCCGGATTTCCGTCGCGAGACGTTCGACCGACGAGGCAACGACGGCAAGCGTCGCAAAATACATTGCGTGCCGATCGCGCGGGATAACCTGCGTCGACACCGGCTCCGCCTTCAGGCCCATCCGCTCGGCGACATGCTCCTCGACGCGGGGATCGATGTTGGCGAAGGTGCCGACGGCGCCGGATATGGCGACGGTGGCGACCTCTTCGCGGGCATTTTCCAGGCGCCTGCGGCAACGATCGAACTCGGCATAGGCCTGGGCCAGCTTCAGGCCGAAGGTCGTCGGCTCGGCGTGAATGCCATGCGAGCGACCGATCGTGATCGTGTCCTTGTGCTCGAACGCGCGCTTTTTCAGCGCCTTGAGAAGCGCGTCCATGTCATCGAGCAGGATGTCGGTGGCACGAACCAGTTGGACGTTGAAGCAGGTGTCGAGGACGTCGGAAGAGGTCATGCCCTGATGGACGAAGCGCGAGTCGGCCCCGACGAATTCCGCCAGATGGGTCAGGAAGGCGATGACGTCGTGCCTCGTCTCGCGCTCGATCTCGTCGATCCGCTCGACGCTGAAGGTGGCCGAGCCGCCTTTCTCCCAGATGGTTTGGGCCGCCTCCTTCGGAATGACGCCGAGATCGGCCAGCGCATCGCAAGCATGGGCCTCAATCTCGAACCAGATGCGGAACTTCGTTTCCTGGGACCAGATGGCGACCATGTCGGGACGCGAATAGCGCGGGATCATCGGCAAAGCCTTTTCAAGACGTGAGGCAGAATTCCTATGCGGGGTCGTTAGACCATCGCAGCGTCAGCTTCAATGCGAACGGCGCGCGGCGGCAAGGCCGATCAACAGGCCGGCGGGCAAAGCGACGGGCACAAGGTATCGCGCTCCGAGCACGGCATACTGAAAGACGGCCGATATGGCGGTGAAGACGGCTTGGTACACGCCGATCCTGGAGAAGAAGGGTTCGTGCCACTGGCTGAAGTAGAACCAGAAATCGAGGGCGAAGAGAGCGGCGCAGGCGGCGGCGGTCAGCGCTGCAAGAAGTACGAAGGCAACAGCGAAGCGTGCGACGGATTGCTGCAGCCGGCTGATCCACCAGTGATGCAGCGGGAGCCAAATGACGATCGCGAAAACGCCGCCCAGCGAATGCAGAAGGATGATCGGTCGGGCAGCCCCGACCGATTGGAACTGGTGAAGCTTGACGAGGACAGCGGCGCTGGCGCCGCAGGCGAGCGGCCATGCGACGAGCGTGATGGCGGCAAAGAGAAAGTCGTACCTGTCGGCTGCGGAGAAGCGCGTTGCCCTGGCGGAGGAGGCAGCGCGGACAATGGGTGAGGCGCGATCGCCCGTCATGCGTCCCGTTGGCTCTCCGCCGCCGAGCGGATGGCGGCGATATTGCGAGAGTAGGCCTCGCGGCCGGTCTTCCCGCCGACGTCACGGAAGACGGCGGAGCCGGCGACGAAAGCGTTGGCGCCTGCCTTGACGAGTGCGGCGACGGTCTCGGGAGAGACGCCGCCATCGACCTCGATGTCGATCGGCCGATCGCCGATCATCTGCCTGATGCGGCGGACCTTGTCGATCTGGCTCTCGATGAATTTCTGGCCGCCGAAGCCCGGATTGACGCTCATGACCAGCACCAGATCGATGAGATCGAGGCAGTATTCGATGACATTTTCCGGCGTCGAGGGATTGAGCGAGACGCCGGCCTTCTTGCCGAGGCCGCGGATCGTCTGCAGCGACCGGTGGAGATGTGGTCCTGCCTCGGCATGAACGGTGATGATGTCACAACCCGCATCGGCAAAGGCCGCGAGGTAGGGATCGGCCGGGGCGATCATGAGATGGCAGTCGAAGGTGGCGTCGGTCCAGCGCCGCAGGGCCTTCACCACGGGCGGACCAAAGGTGATGTTGGGCACGAAATGGCCGTCCATGACGTCGAGATGCACCCAGTCGGCGCCGGCTTCGATGACATCCTTCACCTCTTCGCCGATCCGGGAGAAATCGGCGGAAAGGATGGAGGGGGCAATCAGGATGGGACCGGCAGTCATGGGGCCTCGCTCGCAAGCACTGTCAGGCCTCGCTAGCAGAGCCTTTTCGTCGTCACAAGCGCGCCGCTTCAATGTTGGAGGATGTTCACCAGCGTTCCAAACGGGTCACGGACGAAGAATCGCCGTAGCCCCCAAGGCTCGTCCACCGGTCCGTATTCGATGGGGATGCCGGCCGATCGCACGCGCTGAAGGACCTCCTCCAGATTATCCACTTCGATGGAGATGGCTGGGAGAGGGGTGCCGTTGCCGCCCTCCGTCGCGAAGGTCAACTGGGGATGGCCAGTCTGGTCCGACTGGTAGGTCCGGATCCAGCCCATGTCGAATGCAGTGTCCATGCCGACGATGCCGGCATAGAATTGCTCCGCTCTCTTCGGATCGTCCGCCAGGATGTTGGCATTGATGCGCAGGACGGCCATCCTCGCCTCCTAGAGATCGCGGAACGCGGGCTTCGGGTCGCCCGGAAGAGGCGCCGCTTCGAAGACGGCGCGGGCAATCGCCCTCGTCATGGTCGCGGCGGCCGCAGCGCAGAGATCGATCATCGCTTCTCCGTCGACCGGCGCACGATCGGGATCGGCTGTCGACAGCGCAAAGACCACGTCGCCATCCATTGGCGTATGAGCCGGCCACAGGGCGCGGGCAAAGCCGTCATGGGCGGCGATGGCGAGTCGCTGGCACTGCGCCTTGGTCAGCGGTGCGTCGGTGGCGACGACGGCGATCGTCGTGTTGCTGTTGGCTGGCACCGGTCGATGCTTCAGGCGCACTCGCGCCGCGTCCGCCGGGATGTCCTCCGGCCATCCGCGAGCGCCGAACTCCCCATGCTGCTCGAACGGGGCTGCCCAGAAGTGGGTTGTCGAGCCGATCAGAGGGCTGCCGAGCGCGTTGACGGCGGCGAGGCTGCCAATCGTGCCGATCCCTTCGAGAACCGCAGATGCCGAACCGATACCGCCGCGGACCGTCGCCGTCATCGCGCCCGTGCCTGCGCCGACCGAGCCGAGGCCGACTACGTCCGAGGCGTTGGTGATAGCCTCCCGGCCCAGGGCAGCGAAGTCGGGACGCTTGCCGTTGCCGCCGGCGATCAGGTCGAACAGGATCGCCGCCGGCACGATCGGTACACGGTGCGGGCCCACGGCGAAACCTTCGCCGGATTCGGCCAGGGCCGCCATCACGCCATCGGCCGCCGCCAATCCGAACGCGGAACCTCCGGAGAGGATCACCGCATGCACGCGCTCCACCGTGTTCTGCGGGGCCAGCAGATCGGTCTCGCGCGTCCCCGGCGCGCCGCCCATGACGTGAACGGCGGCCACCGCGGGTTGCGCGGGCCTTATGACAGTGACCCCCGTCTTCGCCTTCGTGTCGGTGGCATGACCGACGCTGATGCCCCGAACGTCGGCAATCGTGTTTCGCGGGCCGCGCTTCATGTCGTTCTCCCGGTCATCGAGATCGTCAGCCTAAACGCTGCCGCCGCCCCGGGCCAGCGGTGGTCTCGTCCTGCTCCTGGCGCGGCGGGATTGCGCGCACCTTGGCCCAACCTATATGCCGAGCATGAGAACCGGTGCGCGCCAGTCGTGTGGCCGACCCCTTAAGTGCCAGTCCAGAAGGTGCCCGTTTGCTCGTCAGTCTCGATGCCGATCCGCAGTCCTATCGCGACGCGATGGCCCGCTTTGCCGGCGCCGTCCATGTCGTCACGACCGACGGAGAGGCCGGACGCCGAGGGGTGACGGTCATCGCCGGCTGCTCGGTCTCCGACGATCCGCCGACGGTTCTGGTCTGCCTCAATCGCCACAATCTGCAGAACGATCTGTTCGTGCGGAACGGCTGCTTCGCGCTCAACACGCTATCATGCGGACGAGATGGATCTGGCGGACGCCTTTGCCGGCTTTCCGCAACAATCGCAGGACGAACGTTTCAAGCGGGCGGAGTGGACGACGCTTGAAACGGGCGCACCGGTGCTGACCCGGGCCGCCTCGGTCTTTGACTGCACAGTCGAACATACGCATGACCACGCCACTCATCGGGTCCTGTTCGGCCGTGTCAAAGCGCTGGCCGTCGGCCCTAGCCTCGATCCCCTGATGTACTACAATCGCAGCTATCGTCTGCTCGACGCCGAAGAAGAGAGACAGCGCGCCGCGGGGGGAGCCTGAAACGCATGACGGCCCTGCCGCAATCCATCGACGAGACGCTTCAGCTTCTCTCAAGCCAGGACTATGTGGCGGACCGGTCGCTCGCGACCGTCCTCTTCCTGTCGCTGCGGATGGGGCGGCCGCTCTTTCTCGAAGGCGAAGCCGGTGTCGGCAAGACCGAAATCGCCAAGGTTCTGTCGGCGGCGCTCGGACGCAAGCTGATCCGGTTGCAGTGCTATGAGGGGCTCGACGTCGCTTCGGCCGTCTACGAGTGGAACCACGCCGCACAGATGATCGCGATCCGGGCGGCGGAGGCGAGCGGCACGGCGAGGAGCGGCGATCTGGAGGAGAACGTGTTCTCCGAACGTTATCTGATCCGCCGTCCCGTGCTCGAGGCGCTGGAACCGCATGAGGGCGGGGCGCCGGTCTTCCTGATCGACGAGTTGGACCGCACGGACGAGGCCTTCGAGGCGTTCCTGCTCGAGATCCTGTCGGACTTCCAGGTCACCGTGCCGGAGCTTGGGACGATCAGGGCGGAGCAGCCGCCGATCGTCATCATCACCACGAACCGGACGCGCGAAATCCATGACGCGCTGAAGCGGCGCTGCCTCTACCACTGGGTCGACTATCCGACCGCCGAGCGCGAACTGGAGATCGTCGCACGGCGGGTGCCGCAGGCCTCCGAGACGCTGTCGGCGGAGGTCGTTGCCTTTGTGCAGCGCCTGCGCGGGATGGACCTCTTCAAGGTCCCCGGCGTTGCCGAGACGATCGACTGGGCGACGGCGCTGATCGAACTGGACAAGATGGCGATCGATCCCGAGACCGTGTCCGACACGCTCGGCGTCCTGCTGAAATACCAGGACGACATCCAGCGGCTGTCCGAGGGCGAGGCCGCCGAAATTCTGACTGACGTCAAGCGCGATCTCGCGGCAGCGGAGTAGATGCCTTGGCCGGATCCGATCAACGGCGAGGTTTCGGCAAGGCCGCCGATCTGATCGATCCGCGACCGAAGGAGGACGCCGGCGGATCCGAGCGCGGGACTGAGACCTTTGGTCCGTCGATCGATCGCGCGCTGGCGTCGTCACCCGACGAAAGTCGGCTGGCGGAAAACATCGTCCATTTCGGCCGGACGCTGCGTAAGGCCGGCATCAAGGTCGGTCCCTCCACGGTGGTGACGGCGATCGAGGCGGTGATGGCGGCCGGCATCGGCAGCCGCGACGATTTCTATTGGACGCTGCATGCGGTCTTCGTGAAGCGACGCGAGGATCACGCCACATTCGACGAGGCATTCCGTCTCTACTGGCGCTCACGCGAGCTGATGGAAAAGATGATCGCGATGTTCTCGCCGACCATGCAGAAGGAGCATGAGCGGCAGAAGCCCAAGGCGGCCGAGCAGCGGGTCAGCGAGGCTCTCTTCGACAGGCATCACAGTGCCCGGCCGAAACGCGACAAGCCGGAGGTCGAGGTCGATGCGCGTCACACCGTTTCGGGCAACGAGGTGCTGCGCGAAAAGGACTTTGCGCAGATGTCCGCCGCCGAACTCGCTGAAGCGCGGCGGCTGATCGCCAGTCTGCGGTTTTCGATGGACGAGGTGCCGACACGTCGCTACCGGCCCGATGCGCGCGGCCGGCGCTTCGACGGCCGCGCCACGCTGCGCAGCGCCATGCGCAGTGGCGGCGATATCATCCTGCCGCGCTACCGCAAGAGGCGGCGCGTTCATCCGCCGCTTGTCGCGCTCTGCGACATCTCCGGCTCGATGAGCCAGTACAGCCGCGTGGTGCTGCATTTCCTGCACGCACTCGGTCATCAGCGGACGGTTCATTCCTTCGTCTTCGGCACGCGGCTGACCAATCTGACGCGGCAGTTGCGCCACAAGGATCCAGACGAGGCGCTGGCCGATGTCGCGACGACCGTGAAAGACTGGTCCGGCGGCACCCGCATCGGCGAGACGCTGCATAATTTCAACCGCGACTGGTCGCGCCGCGTGCTGGGGCAGGGGGCGGTCGTTCTGATGATCACCGACGGGCTCGAGCGCGAGGGCAGCGAACTGCTGGCGCGCGAGATGGAGCGGCTGCAGAAGAGTTGCCGCCGTCTGATCTGGCTCAACCCGCTGCTGCGCTTCGACGGCTTCGAGGCGAGGGCCGCCGGTGTCCGCGCGATGCTGCCGTTTGTGGACGAGTTCCGACCGGTGCATAATCTGGAGAGTCCTGGCGGAGCTTTGCGCCGCGCTGTCGGTCGATTTGGACGCCAAGGCCGCCGACCCACGGCGCTGGCTGAGCGAGGGCCGGCCGGTCGAACCCAACCGCTATTCCATCGCAGGCAAGGAGAATACTCATGGCCCAAGACGCCGCATTCCCATCGCATGATCCGCTGCAGGCGGCGGAGGGCTGGCTTGCCGAAGGCAAGACGATCGCCCTTGCCACCGTCATCGAAACATGGGGTTCGGCGCCCCGTCCGATCGGCAGCCACCTCGTCATCACTGCAGACGGAGATTTCGAGGGCTCCGTCTCGGGCGGCTGTGTCGAAGGCGCCGTCGTCGCCGAGGCCATCGACGTGATCGAGACGGCAAAGCCGAAGACGCTGGAGTTCGGCGTGGCCGACGAGACGGCCTGGAAGGTCGGCCTGTCCTGCGGCGGGCGTATCCGCGTCCTCGTCGAACCCCTCGGCTGATGGCCATGGACGCGGCGACACTTAAACAACTGAACGAAGCGCGAGCGGTAAGGCGAGGCGCCGTCACTGTCTCCACCGAGGAGGCCGGGAGTCCGCCAATTGCTGCTCGAGGGGGAAATACCGGGAGGGGCGCTCGGCGAAGCCGCCGGCAAGGCGCTGCGCACAGGCAAGGCGATGACGGTCGAAGTCGACGGCGAGACGGTGTTCCTCAACGCCTACGTTCCGCCTGTGCGGTTCGTCGTCATTGGCGCGGTCCACATCTCGCAGGCCCTTGTTCCGATGGCCAAGGCGGCCGGTTATGCAATCGAGATCATCGATCCGCGCGGAGCCTTCGCCACACCCGAACGCTTTCCCGATGTGGAGTTGCACGCGGACTGGCCGCAGGATGTGCTCGCGGAAAGGCCTCTCGACGCCTACACTGCGCTCGCGGCCATCACACATGATCCAAAGATCGACGATCCCGCGCTGATCGCCGCGCTCAGGGCAAACTGTTTCTACATCGGCGCCCTTGGCAGCAGGAAGACGCATGGCCGAAGGGTCGAGCGCTTGAGGGAAGCTGGGTTCGACGAAGACGCCATCGGCCGCATCGACGCACCGATCGGGCTCGATATCGGCGCCGCCAATCCCGGCGAAATCGCCGTTGCGACGCTGGCGCAGATGATCGCGGCGTTTCGCCGGCGAGGGATGGAGGCCGTAGCCTGATGCAGTTCGGTCCGGTGCCGGCCGGGGAGGCGGCAGGCGCGACGCTCGCCCATTCGATCAGGATCGACGGCAAACGGCTGCCGAAGGGCACCGTGCTGGATGCTGCCATGGCGGCCAAAATCGCCGAAGCCGGCCATGGCGAGATTATCGTCGCCCGTGGCGAGGCCGGTGATCTTTCCGAGGACGAAGCGGCGCGGCGGCTCGCCCTGCCGCTGACGGCTCCGGACCTCTCGCTCGGCGACGCGGCGACGGGACGCGTCAATCTCCATGCAGGCCGACCGGGTCTACTTTCGATCGACATCGACCGGATCAATGCGTTCAACGCCGTGGATCCGGCGCTGACGATCGCGACGCTGCCGAACGGCGCGATGGTCCGCGAACGGCAGATGGTCGCGACGGTGAAGATCATCCCGTTCTTCGTATCGGAGCACGCGGTCGAGGAGGCTGTGAAGGTTCTGGATACCGAGGGGCCTGCGGTGAGGTTGTCGCCGTTCAGGCCGATGCGCGTTGCACTGATCCAGACGAACGTGGATGGCACGGCGAACAAGATGCTCGACAAGACGGCGGCCGTGACCGCCGCCCGCCTTGCCCGCGCCGGCAGCGCGATTGCGCGCGAGATGCGGGTGCCGCACGAGACCGGCGCGGTGACAGAGGCGCTCAGTCGGCTCATAGCGGACTACGACATGCTGATCGTCTTCGGCGCCAGCGCCGTTTGTGATTTCGACGATGTGATCCCCGCCGCGATCCGCCGGTCGGGCGGTTCGGTCGAGCGCGTCGGCATGCCTGTCGATCCCGGCAATCTGCTGGTGCTCGGCTCGCTTGATGGCAAGCCGGTGGTGGGCGCGCCTGGCTGCGCCCGCAGCCCCAAGGAGAACGGTTTCGACTGGGTGCTCGATCGCATCCTCGTCGGCCGGCCACCATCGTCCGCCGATATTGCGGCGATGGGTGTCGGCGGCCTTCTACAGGAGATCGAGACCCGCCCGCGGCCGCGAGAAGCCAATCAGCAGGACGTTTCCGTATCCGCAATCATCCTCGCGGCCGGACGGTCGCGCCGGATGGGCGAGAACAACAAGCTGATGGCCCTGTTCGACGGCGAACCCGCCATCCGGCGTGTGGCCTGCCAGGCCGTGGAGAGCAGTGTGGCCGAGACAATCCTGGTGACCGGGCACGAGGCCGAACGGATCGGCGAGGCGGTGGCGGACCTGCCCTTGTCGATCGTGCACAATGGCGATTTCGCCGACGGCATGGCGGGTTCGCTTCGCAAGGGTCTGGAGTGCATCGGCGCCGGACATGGCGCGATGGTTCTCCTCGGCGACATGCCCAAAGTGACGGCGGAGCATATCGACCGCATGATCGAGGAGTTCCGCCGACAGGGCGGCCGCGCAGTGATCCGTGGCGGCAGCGGCGGCCGGGCCGGCAATCCGGTGATCCTGCCGGCCGGTATCGTGCGGGAGGCGGCACGTCTGAGCGGTGATACCGGCGCGCGCCATCTCATTGAGGCGAGCGGGGCGCCGACGGCGCTGGTCGAGATCGGCGAGGCGGCGATGACGGACATCGACACACCGGACGCGCTGGCGGCAGCCGGCGGACGTTTCGCCGGCTGATCGTGCGCAGGCCCTGTGGGCTACGCCTTCGGCCTTGCCATCGCGCCGCGCTGCTTAGATGGTTGAGGCAATGCGGACGCTACGACTCATACTGATGGGCCTCGGCCTTGCCTTGGCACTCGTGGGCCAGGGTGCCCATGCGGCCGATCATCAACTGTCGCCGTTCAAGGACGAACTCTTCGCCAACCACGTCATCGAGCAGCGTGACGGCGGCGCTTACCGGATCGTGGACTATCAGGAGCTTCGCGACATCAATGGTCGCGACGCTGTTCCCGAACGGCGCGTCCAGCGGAAATATGTCGACATGTCGGTGAAGCGCCGGGAGACCCGGGCGACGCTGAAGACGGAGGCGGGGGCGGTGCCCTTCGTCGCGACCGGTCGGCTGGACCACGCTTCCTTGATCACGATCTTCCTGCACGGGCAGGGCGGGGACGAGAAGCTCGGCAGCCGCGATATGATCTTCGGCGGCAATTTCAACCGGATTCGCAATCTGATGGCACGGAATAACGGGCTCTACGTCACGCCCACCTTCCGCGATTTCGGCGACAGCGGCGCAAGGCAGGTGGCGGCGCTGATCGAGAGTTCTGGAAGCGCGGTCACCCGGCGCGCCGGTCATTCTGGCCTGCGCCTCGATGGGCGGTTATATCTGCCACAGCCTCGCCGATCGGCCGGAGACCGTTGGCCGTCTCGCCGGACTGATCTATCTCGGAGCACCGGCCAGCGCAGAGTTTGTTGGTAGTGCTGCCTATCGGGCGCGTTTGCCGGTCTTCATCGGCCATGGCAGTCGCGATCCTGTCTTCGCGATTGGCGACGCCGAGGCATTCTACGCCGGCCTGCGCGACAGCGCCCGGAGCTACCCGGTGCGCATGAGCCGCTACGAGACGGGCAATCACGGCACACCGATCCGCATGGTGGACTGGCGGTCCGTGATCAATTGGATACTAGCGCAATAGGGGAATGAAATGGCCGAACATCATGTCGATCCGGACAAGGAGACGTTTCGGGCTTTCCGCGAGATGGAGCGGCCGGGCAAGCTGCACATGCTGAACCTGGTGCGGCTAAGGGAGAAGGCGAAATACGAGGATGGACGCGAGGCGAGCGGTGCGGAGGCCTACGCCGCCTATGGCCGGGAAAGCGGCCCCGTCTTCCAGCGCCTCGGCGGCCGGATCGTCTGGCGCGGGCGTTTTGAGTTCATGCTGATCGGCCCGAAGGACGAGCGCTGGGATCACTGCTTCATCGCCGAATATCCGAACCTCGACGCCTTCGTGGAGATGGTTCGCGACCCCGTCTATCGGGAGGCGGTCAAGTATCGCCAGGCCGCGGTCCTGACGTCGCGGCTGATCCGCACTGAGCCGAAGGAAGGCGGGCCGGGCTTCGGCTGACGGCGGCGGATAAAAGAAGGCCCGCATCGCTGCGGGCCGCTCGTGCCGAGTGGACGCTGGTTTCGCCCGATCAGTAGTTCGGGATCTGGCCGCCATTGCGGTCCAGAAGGCGCATGCGGTGCTCCAGATCGATGAGATCGGTGGCGTGGGACAGATATTCCTCCTCGCGCTCGCGGCGGCTGCGGAAACGGAAAAACCGGTTTGCCATGGTCGTTTACCTCTGTTGTCGTCTTGTATCGACAGCAATGTGGGCTCTCGGCAGAGGTGGAGGTAGGGGCCATGTTGCGCAGCAGCATTGCACATGACGCATGGCGATCAAGTCAGCCATGCTGGGGTACATCCTCCGGTAGAAGCGGCTCAGCCGCAAGTTCGCCTTCCACCTCGGCTTCCTGGAACCGCAGCGTCGCGACGGTGCCCTCGTTCCTGACCATGGTGAGCTCGCCCCCGAGTTGCATCGCGAAGGAGCGGGCGATCTGAAGCCCGAGGGACCGAGCCGTGGCGAGGTCGAAACCGTCGGGAATGCCATGGCCGTCATCGGCGATCGAAAGAAGAACCGCGCCCTGCGCGTCCCTTGCGACGTGGACCGCCACGTGACCTTCCCGGCGATTGGCAAAGCCGTGCTCGAGACAGTTGGCGACAAGCTCCGCCGCGATCAGACCAACCGGCACCGATTGGGTGTTCGTCAGAATGACGTCGCCGGCGTCGCGGTCGGCCGTCACGGAATGGGTGATGCCGGACGGCGCGCCGGACGCCTCGATCACATCGGCCACCATCTCCCTGAGGAAGTCGTTGAGTGGCATACGCTGGCCCGAAGGATTATGCAGCGCCCGCTGAACCTTGCTGACAAGCTGGAGGCGGCGAATGGCCTCGTCGATGATCTTCAGCGCCGCCGGATCGTTCACCTTCCGCTTCTGCATCTGCATAAGCGAAGCGACGATCTGCAGATTGTTCGACACCCGATGCTGCAACTCGCTGAACATGAACTCCCGGCTCCGAGCCAGCTCGGCGCTGCGCTGACGCTCTTCAGCCAGGCGATGCAGGGCCCTGCTCATCACGTAGAGGATGGCGATGTCGGTCCCGACGATGAAGATATAGAAGCCGAGCGCCAGGGCCGAATTGCCGTTCAATGCGAAACTGCCATAGGGCGCGATGAAGAAGTACCAGGCGGCAAGGCCGCTTAAAGCTGCATTGGCAATGCCTGGCCAGAGGCCGGCGACGAAGGTGGTGATGATCACCGCTGGAAAGAAGGTCAGGAAAGGAAAACCGATGGGCAGGTCCAGATTGATCGCATAGCGCACAACGAAGGCGATCAGGAAGGCGACCAGCGAAAAGATCCAGCGGCCGCCCCCCTCGATCTCCATCGCCAGAAGACGGTTCTCACGTGCGGTCAGCCCAGCGTGTCGCGAAATCCACCGTAATTGCCAACGCGGTTCCCCTCCGGCGTCTTGAAATCGCAGAAGGGGTGGCAGTCAATTGAGGCCGGTGTAGGGCACTCATCTCACGCGGGGTTAGCCGCCGTTTTCACTATCGAGATCGACGGTCGTGTTGCTGGTCGGTGCGCCACCGGAACCTTCTGCGCCACCGTGCCTTGCTATCTTATGACAGACGATTCCGCCCGGGAAGACCATGACGAGCAGCGCCACCACATGGTGGAGCGGCAGATCAGGGCGCGAGGCGTACAGGACCCGGCTGTTCTGGCCGCGATGGAGAGCGTGCCCCGCGGAGTCGTTCGTGCCGGCGGCGGACCGTGCCGAGGCCTATGATGATCATCCGCTGCCGATCGGTCACGGCCAGACGATCTCGCAGCCTTTCATGGTGGCGTGGATGATGGCGGCCGCGGATCTGAAGCCCGAGGACCGGGTGCTCGATGTCGGCGCCGGTTCCGGCTATGGCGCAGCCGTCGCGAGCCGCATCGCCCGTCACGTCTATGGGATCGAACGCCATGCGGGCCTGACGGAGCAGGCCACGGCGACGCTGGCCGAACTCGGCTACGACAACGTCACGCTGCGGACAGGCGACGGCACCAAGGGCTGGCCCGAGGAGGCTCCGTTCGACGCGATCCTGGTCGCCGCGGCGGGGCAGGCCGTTCCTCCTCCCCTCATCGAACAACTGGCGCCGGGCGGCCGGCTGATCGTGCCCGTCGGAAAGCTCGGAGCCGTGCAGGAACTGCGGCGCCTGTCCAAGGATAGCGGCGGAGAGGTCACGGAGCAGGTTCTCGGCGGTGTCTCGTTCGTGCCGCTCGTTGCGGACGAGGAGTAGCTGGAGTCAGGGATAGCGGACGCCGCCAAAGGCCTGGCGAGGCTTGCCGGCCTTCTCCGGGCAGGGGAATGAAGTCGGCCTCATCGCCCGGCACCGTCTGAAAGCGCCCTTGCCGCCACTCTTCCCGCGCCTGTTCGATGCGCTCCGGCCTCGATGAAACGAAGTTCCACCAGATGTAGCGCGGGCCGCCCATCGGCGCGCCGCCGAACAGCATGAAGCGCGCGTCCTCATCCGCGGCAACGGTGATGGCGTCGCCGGGCCGCAGGACGAGAAGCTGGTTGGGCCCGAAGCGCTGGCCCGCGATCCCGATCGTGCCGCTGATCGTGTAGATCGCCCGCTCTTCCGCGTCCGGGTCGACCGGCACATGGTGACCGGCGCGAAGCTGGACATCGGCATAGAGCGTCTCGGACAGCGTTTCGAGCGGTGATGAGGCGCCCAGCCACTCGCCGGCGATCAGACGCGCCTCGACGCCGTGATCGGAGACCACCGGAAGCTCGCGATCGCCATGATGGATGAAGGCCGGATCGCGCTCCTCCGCATCCTCGGGCAGCGCGACCCAGGTCTGGATGCCGAACAGTCTCTGGCCCGTCCGGCGGCGTTCCTCGCCCGTCCGTTCGGAATGGACGATGCCGCGGCCCGCCATCATCCAGTTCACCGCGCCGGGGCGGATGGCGATGTCCGTGCCGAGGGAGTCGCGGTGACGGATCTCGCCTTCGAACAGATAGGTCACCGTGGCGAGGTTGATGTGCGGGTGGGGGCGGACGTCGATGCCCTGGTCGGTCAGGAACTCGGCCGGGCCCATCTGGTCGAAGAAGATGAAGGGGCCGACCATCTGCCGTTTGGTGGACGGCAGAGCGCGCCGGACCTCCATGCCGCCGAGATCGACGGCGCGCGGCACGATCAGCATCTTGATCGAATCGACGCTGGCGGCGTCGCCGGGGATAGGATCGGGGAGGGCGAGAACGACATCGGCTCTTCTCTCGTTGCGGCGGGGCCGGATCATTTCTTCAGGATATCATGCCATTCGGGTCTGCGGGCAATGAGCGCCTTGGCGACAGGGCAGAGCGGGATGATCGACCGGTGTTCGGCGCGCGCATCCTCGACGCCCCGCCGCACCAGCGCTTCGGCGATCCCCCGGCCGCGCAGTTCGTCGGCGACTTCCGTGTGGTCGATGATGATGGTGCCCGTGCCGAGCCGGGAATAGGTCATCTCCGCCTCGCGTCCGTCCAGGCGCACGAGGTAGCGGCCCTTGGTCTCGGTCTCGTCCCGGATGATCTCGAAATTGTCGTTCACCCGGCCAATCCTCGTCGCCCCGCGACGCAGGTTCGCCGCGACCGACCATGGCACGGCTAGCCGCCGAGCACCATCGCCCAGTAGCGGCGGCCGCTGGCGCCGACGGACGAGGCCGTACCGTAGGCATGCATGTGGCGGTCGAGGATGTTGCGCCGATGCGGCGGCGACTGGATCCAGGCGGCGACGGCGCCGCCGAGATCGGCCTGTCCCGCGGCGATGTTCTCGGCATAATACCGGCCGTGGTAGAAAGGCCGCACGCGCGCCGCGAAGGCGCCGCCGGCGGCATGGCTCATCCGTTCCTGCGCCGCCATGGCATCGGCCTGTTTCTGCGCGGCGCGAGCGAGGCCGGCGTCGCGGGTCAGCGGCGGCAGGCCCTTGTCATCGCGCAACCGGTTGACGGCCTGATCGCCCGACAGCGCCAGCAGGGACGGATCGACGCTGCTCGTGCAGGCCGAGAGGACGGCCATGAGGAGGCCGAGGAGGGCAGGGCGGAACGGCATGGTTCGATCGCTTCCGGTGTCGCGCGGAGGCTCTGGCGGGGCGATGGGGCGAGATGATGGCGCCCTTTCCGCCGGCGCTCTCGATTTTCCGACTTCCCGCCCCAGCTATGCAGGCCGATCCTTTCCCTGTATGCCCGGACCCGCCATGCCATCCGCCCAGCCGATCCTCGACATCCGCAATGTCTCCAAGACCTATGAGGGCGGCTTCCAGGCGCTTCAGGACATCGACCTCAGATCGGCCGGGGCGAGATCTTCGCGCTGCTCGGGCCGAACGGCGCGGGCAAGACGACGCTGATCCGCATCGATCTGCGGCATCGTGAGCGAGCGACGGGCACGATCACCGTCGATGGCCACGACATCGTCGCGCGATTACCGCGCCGCGCGCGCCAGATCGGCCTCGTGCCGCAGGAACTGACGACGGACGCCTTCGAGACGGTCTGGGACACCGTTTCCTTCAGCCGCGGCCTGTTCGGCAAGCCGGCGAACGAGGCCTATATCGAGAAGGTGCTGCACGACGCTGTCGCTCTGGGACAAGCGCGACGACCATCCGCACGCTCTCGGGCGGGATGAAGCGCCGCGTGCTGATCGCCAAGGCGCTGGCGCACGAGCCGAAGATCCTGTTCCTCGACGAGCCGACCGCCGGCGTCGACGTCGAGCTGCGGCGGGACATGTGGGGCGTCGTGCGCGACCTGCGCGCAGGGCGGCGTCACCATCATCCTGACCACCCACTACATCGAGGAGGCCGAGGAGATGGCCGACCGGGTCGGCGTGATCACCAGGGGCGAGCTGATCCTGGTCGAGGAGAAGGCGCGAGCTGATGCGCAGGCTCGGCCGCA
Organism: uncultured Alphaproteobacteria bacterium; assembly: GCA_963773525.1. GTDB lineage: Bacteria > Pseudomonadota > Alphaproteobacteria > Rhizobiales > Rhizobiaceae > Notoacmeibacter. The sequence goes on from CAVZBM010000006.1 coordinate 75,546, forward strand.
AGGAGCTGATGCTCCATGCTGCAGGAGCCGCTCGCAGCGCTGCCGGCGGCGCTCGCGCGGCTACGGGCTGAGCCTCTCGGACGACGGCCGCGACGCTCGCTACACCTACGACACGCAGGCGGAGCGCACCGGCATCGCCGGGCTGCTGCGCGACCTCGCCGAGCAGCGGCCTCGCGCTTCCGCGATCTCGCAGACCCAGCAGCGCTCGCTCGAGGAGATCTTCGTCAGCCTGGTGAGAGCAGAACCGCATGAACTGGCACGCCGTCTGGGCGATCTACCGCTTCGAGATGGCGCGCACGCTGCGCACGCTGCTGCAGAGCGTCGTCTCGCCGGTGATCTCGACCTCGCTCTATTTCGTCGTCTTCGGCGCGGCGATCGGCTCGCGCATCGACCAGGTCGACGGCGTCGCCTACGGCGCGTTCATCGTGCCGGGGCTGATCATGCTGTCGCTGCTGACGCAGAGCATCACCAACGCCTCGTTCGGCATCTACTTCCCGAAGTTCATCGGGCACGATCTACGAGGTGCTGTCGGCGCCGGTCTCGGCCTTCGAGATCGTGCTCGGCTATGTCGGCGCGGCGGCGACCAAGTCGATCGTCGCTCGGCCTGATCATCCTCGCCACCGCCGTGCTGTTCGTGCGATTTCGCGATCGAGCATCCGCGTGCTGGATGGTGCTGTTTCTGGTGCTGACGGCGGTCGACCTTCGCGCTGTTCGGCTTCATCATCGGCATCTGGGCGGACAGCTTCGAGAAGCTGCAGATCATGCCGCTGCTGGTCGTCACGCCGCTGGCCTTCCTCGGCGGCAGCTTCTACTCGATCGACATGCTGCCGCCGTTCTGGCAGAAGCGTCAGCCTGTTCAACCCCGTGGTCTATCTGGTCAGCGGCTTCCGCTGGAGCTTCTACGGCAGCGCCGACGTCAGCGTCGGCGATCAGTCTCGGCATGACCGCTCGTCTTCATGGTGGTCTGCCTCGCCATCGTCTGGTGGATCTTCCGGACCGGCTACCGGCTGAAGCCGTAAGGGGCTGGGGCGCCCACCTCCCCCTTGAGGGGAGGTCGGAGAGACAAGCGTAGCGCAGTCGATCCGGGTGGGGGTTTCCAAACGGCGCCTTCCTGATCACCCCCACCCGAAAGACGCTTCGCGCTTTCGACCTCCCCTCAAGAAAGAGGTGGGGCGCTCGCTTCCTCACCGGCCCCTGCGCCCCCTCATCCATCGTCGACCACGCATCGCTGCGCTCCGCAAGTCTCCGTATCCTTCTCCCCGTCGGGGCGAAGAAACGGCGTTGCGCCACTCCAATTCCAGCTTCGACGACGCCCATCAAACGTGGTCGTCATCCTCGGGCTTGACCCGAGGATCCATTCCAGAGCCCTTCAACGAGGTGACGGCGGTGGAGGGACCGGCCCGGCGCTTGCCGGTCGACCGCAGGCGCAGCGTCGCCGTTCAGGCATGGATCCTCGGGTCGAGCCCGAGGATGACGAAGCGTCGTTGGCATCGCCTCCCGGTTTGGGCGGCAACGCTAGTGCTCCTCCTCCCCATCCTTCGGCCATTTGCCGAGCAGACCGCGACGCATGGTCAAGCCTTCCTCCGGGCGATCCGGCAAACGCTCCGGCGGGCGGGCCTCGAACGCCTCCGTCAGGCGGCGGCGGAAGTCCTTGTCGCCGACCTGCAGCCAGCGCTCGCGCTGGATCCGCCGGGCCTCGCGCAGATCCTCGAACTCCTGCTCCATCTGCCGGGCGAGCCGCCGATGGTGCAGCAGCAGCACCAGTGTGCCGAGGCACAGCGTTATGAAGCCGCCCGTGGGCAGGATCAGCATCAGCGCCTTGATGACGTCCGGCGCGGACTGGAACGTGTCGAGCAGGTCGGCGCGGAAATCGTAGTGCGTCCATGGTCCAACTCCCATCGTCTTCAGGTCCGCCGATGCCGGCAAGCGTCTGAAATCATTGGAAAAGGGGCCACCAGAGAAACTCTGGTGGCCAGGGGAGTTGGAAAACCGGCTACACGGCCGCCCCGGCCTTTAGGTTTGCACCCTGGACATACGCCGAGGCCTCCCCGGCCCAATTGGTCGAGAAGAGTATCGGCCGGCACGATACCGGCCAAATAGCCGGGGTTTCCACGCCCCAGACCGGAATATTTTCCGGCCCAGCATGGGTATAGGGAAAATTCGCCGTGAAGGGAAGGGGTGGATTGGGGGTCCGTGGGCGCCCAACCTCCCCTCAAGGGGGAGGTGGGCCGGTCCCTCCACCGCCGCCACCTCGTTGAAGGGCTCTGGAATGGATCCTCGGGTCAAGCCGGAGGATGACGACGATGTTTGATGGTCGCGGCCGTCCAAGCACGCCTCATCGCCGCCACGCCCGGCAAAGCCGTCTGACCAATGAAAGGGGAGTTCAGGGCTGACGGCGCTTGACGCCATTTTTCCTGTTTAGACGCGTAGGAGCGGCAGCTTTCCGCCAGCCGTTCGTCGCTTCGAGAGTGAAATCGTTCACTCTCAATTCGCTGCGCGAACCGCGCCTTACCATTTGTCTCCGAATCTTCGATCCCGCCGCCTTCCCGGCCGACGCCTTGCGGCACCCGACCCGTGGCGACGAAAAAGGTGTGGTTTGGCCTCCGGTCGCCCGGCAGTTTTCAAAGCCCACCAATCAACTTGCCAACAGCGCGATGGCCAAAGGAAATGCTGTATCCACGGGCGAACGCACCGGCTGCGCCCGCCCCGCCACGGTGAGGAGAGGTCGGCGAAGCCGGCCAATCGACAACGATTTGTCGATTGGAGCGACGAACGCCCGGAGCCCTAGCGGAGGGCTGGCCCCGCCCCCGACCAGACCTCCGGTTCGCGACCGTGCGGAGCGGTCGCGCGAAGCGCGGCTGAAAGCCAACGATTTGGCTTTCAGAGCGACAAACGCCCGTAGCGCAAGCGAAGGGCACACTCCCATGGAAGGCGAATGCGATGAGGATAAGAGAGGTTGGAGGGGGGGTGGATAGGGAGAAGCGGTTTACTCTGTCTTTGAACCTCCCCATCTATGAGTACGGTGACGCCGTTGACGGTGCTTCCTTTGCGCTGTTGCAGGATTGGAACGGTCGGGTGCCGATGATTGTGCGGCGCGCACGTCGAGACACGAATGGCGCTATTCGTGATAGCGTCGAGTACGAGCCTAATTCCGGAGTGATGTAATGAGCGACGATCTCAAATATCTGATTGAAGCCGCCCGCAAGGCCAGTCCCTCCGCCGAGCATCGGGAAGAGCAGCGGCGCAGCTTCGCCTACGGAAACACGGCTTTCGAAAACAGTCTCATCACCCGTGAGATGGTTGCCGAACAGGCGCGGCTGCTCGATGAATCGGAAGAGTGAGGAAAACCGTCGGCATAGCCATGCCCTCGAACCCGAGTTAATTCACGATCCCAAGGCAAAGGCCGAAGCTGAGGCCAATTAGCAGAAGCTAATCAGTTCTAGGGCGGCGGGATTCTTCCTCGGCAACCTCTCGAATGTACTCGATATCACTCTGCGCAGACGATTGATCATATCGGATTTTGGGGGCTGCAGGCTGCCAAGCCGTCAAGTTCTGACCAATGCTCTTATAGAACTCCGGTACAATGGTCTCCAGGTCGGCGATGAAATTTCTGGCCTGCCCGAAACGCTCACCGAGCTGCTTCACTACGCATATCTCGAAGGAATGAGGCGTCATACCCGGCTTCTCGGCACCAGCGACTTTCGGTTCGTTCCGAAGTTCCGCTAGGCTTGCTTCGTATGCTGACCATGGCCCGGCCAGAATAAACAACTTAAACATCGGCTGACTTCCACAGAGCTAATCTGGCAGAAGCCAGTTTACCCGAGCGCTGGTGCCTTCCGATCCTCGGGGGCACGAATTTTTGCGGAATCGAGATGTTTTTCCGCGAATGTCCGCGCAAAGATGCGATTCCGATGCAGCATTTGTATTTTGAATATCGTTATGTATTTGTTATCCTCTAGTAAACGCTTGACGTCTGCCTTTAAACTCTCTCGGTAACTCTGTAATGGGACCTGGGTAGCGAAATTTCCATTTTCTTGGCCAAACTTTTGCTCAACTTGAGGCATAAGTCCCGGCTCTCGTGGTGCCACGCTTCGATAGCCTCTGTACCATAGGATTTTTTGCTGTAATTTTTGCACGACATTTAATTTTCGGTAGAGATCAATCCACGATGCAGGCATTGTATCGAATTTTTAACACTCATATCGTCGTTGGCCAAGAAGCTGTACAAACTCATTCAAAATGCGTCTTTGATCACCAGCTTCGATTTCGTCGTCGTGAAGAAGTAAAGTCGAATGTCAAAATATGAATCCAGGACAACGGTAAAGCGAAACCGCCTGCGTTAGTTTCGTAGGTATTGGTATGGGCTGGGCCGCTGGATAGGTGAGGCGTAATTGATTCGAGATCGTAATCACGGCATCATCTCGTTGGCTTCGGCTAGCTTCAGATAATTCGTTACCTGTCCGAAGTTCAGTTTTCCATTGCCGATCTTTGTCTCGACGAGGGCGCGCCACTCTCCGCTTGCCAGAAATCGCATGCGACAATCGAGATCGTCGGGCCGATGCGCCTCTGATCGGGACTTCCTATCGAAACATATCGCTTGTAGCAATATATTCGTGCGGGGGCCTCTATCGATCGGTCGGCCAATAGCTCCTAGCAAACTCTCTGCGCACTCCCGGACGTTGGCGAGAAACGCAGAAGCGCCCGAATGAGGTTTATTCGACCCTCCCTTGAAGTGTCGGCGAGGACGGGGAAGAAGGCGCGCTGCCTCACCAAGACTGAAGATATTCGGGCCGATCATTCATCTGTGGGCTGTCTCCTTCGTTCACAGAGAGCTCATGTTACAGTACGAGATCGGCAGAGGTGGCTAGAGCTAGTGGTCTTCTGCTGAGGTGCTGGGTTCGATGTGTCCGCTGCAAGAGGTCAGGACCAGTCGCAGGGGCGAGCATGCTGACGTATGAAACCAATTGGCAAGAGCGCTGTCACGGTCTCCACATACTCCGGCGCGGCTGACGGGTTCCGGGAACGGCGGGCCGTCTTCGGCGTAGAGCCCTCACATGTGAAACCTGATCGCTTCGGCGATCTCGCGCTCGGTCTCCTCGATCGTGTCGCCGGTCGCGATGCAGCCGGGCAGGTCCGGGACGTAGGCGGCGAGTCGGTCTCTGCCTCCCCATGTGACGGCGTAGCGCATCCATTCATACTCCGACAGGTCGGTTCTTGTTGGATAGTCGCGACGTTTTCTCTCTAGAAGCAAATCGACCACGCCCGGTGGAAGTCTCCGCTTTGTACCGACCGCACCTGTTTGTTTTCGCCGCTTCAGCGAGTTGGATAGCGGTCTGCTACAAAGATATTGAAAATTAGCCCGCCATTTCTTCGGCGGTGCCTCCCTTAAACAGACCTTCGATTGGAGCAAGTTTCAGCCGCAAATCGGTGTGCCTCGGTTCCCTTCCTTCCTCCTCTCGGGCGCTGGGTATGTGTTGAGGAAGACGGATCGCCGCTGGCCGCCATGCTGTAGGGCGAAGTGGCCAATTTCGTGGGCAATCGTGAACCGATGGTGCGGTCGCCGCGTTGGCCCGAAATGAACAA
>CAVZBM010000007.1:7500-350052 GCA_963773525.1 uncultured Alphaproteobacteria bacterium
GGCCGCCCGAAACGGGAAGGCCGGCGAGGACGGGCAGACAAGGAATACCGGGCTGTCTTCAATGCCCGGGAAAATGGTGACGCGGGCGAGGAGCCGCCCCGCACCGCCCGCAGCCCGGCCGCCCGAAACGGGAAGGCCGGCGAGGACGGGCAGACAAGGAATACCGGGCTGTCTTCAATGCCCGGGAAAATGGTGACGCGGGGTGGAGCAGCCCGGTAGCTCGTCAGGCTCATAACCTGAAGGTCGTAGGTTCAAATCCTACCCCCGCAACCAGATCGTGACACCATATCAACCGCTAAAACGCCGCCCTTCGGGGCGGCCTTTGCGTTTGTGCGTACCACTGAGGCGGGTAGCGCCGCGGAAGCCGCTGGCGGCGATCGATCTTGGGGCGCAGGAGGAGCAGGCGACCCTCGTCTCCTCGTCCCCTGCGTCGGTGGCAGTTTGTAAATCAAGCGCGACGGAAAGCATGGCCGATGGAGACGTTTGCGTACGTCCGGTCGGTGTACCGGCCGACAAGTTCAAGGCGCTGGGGCGACAGGTCGGAGGGCTGCCGCCATCACGATGCGTCCGCTGCCTCACCTGCAGGCGCCGGCGGTCGATACCGGCTGATGGTCAAGCCACCTATGCTGAAATGCACGATGATCGTGGCTCGTCGTGGTTCTGAGCCGCGATGACGTCAGTGTGAGGTGGCCGAGGCGAAATCGTGCAGATGTCGCTCTATGATTGCAGCGCACTCTGCCGGATGGGTCGAAATCAGAAAATGCCCGGCGCCCGGTTCGACGTGCAATGTCGCGTTGCGGGCATTGGCGGCGATGTGGTCGGACACGTCGACGATGGCCTGATTTGCCATTTCGCCCCGTGCCACGGTGCAGGGCATGTCGAGGCGAACGAAGTCTTCAAAATCGAAGGCAAAATCTGCTGCAACCTGCCAATCCAGCAGGTTGGTTGCTGCCTTTGTCCGACAAAAGGCGCGGAACGATTTCGACATTGACCCGAAGTTGCCGGGATGGCTCCAGAAATCAATGATTATGCCTGCGGCTTCCGGGTCATCAACCTCGATCGCGGCTCGAAAATGCGCGATCATGTCGTTGCATGTCGATCGCCCAGGAGAACGGAGTGTTGCCGCGTCTGCAATAGACGGGATTGCCTTCGAAGGTGACGATGCTGAGCGGCTTCACCTTGCCGATCAATACCGAGGCATAGATGCACAGGCCGCCATAGGAATGCCCGATCAGGTGCACCGGCGCGCCAGTCCTTTCGACGACCTCGGCCACGAAGTCGGTCATCAAGCCGAGATCGCCATTCTTGCCCATCCGGATCTCAGGCGTCTCGCCATAACCCGGCAGACTGGTGAGGATGGTCCGGTAGGAGCCGTTCAAGGCCTTTCGCACTTCGCGCCAGGCTCCGTGGTTGCTGTAGGAGCCTGGCAGAAACAGCACGACCGGTCCGTGTCCCGTGTCAACGAAATCGAATTCCACAGCCGTTCCTTTCCAGCGAGGCCATTGACACCGACCGCGTTCGGCGCGGCTGATTGGTCGTGTGCGGAGCGCAATACTGGCTGCGCGTCCTACACTTGCTTGCATTTCGCGATAGCGGCGTCGGTGACCTCCTTCGGTGCGAGACCACCGGTAAGAGCGGCCGATGCCGCACCCACACCCGTGCCGCAGAGATGGTCCTTCAGCAATACGAAGCCTTTCGCGCTCAGCCCATCGCGGGCGAAAAGGCCGTTGGCGCCGAAAACTGTCGCCGACAGCGATCCCAGGGGGCTGTCGCATTGGCTCTTGCCGTGCCAGCCAAGGTCGATGCCCCATGTGCGGGTACATTGGGTCATCTCAGCCTTGGCTGTGGTGTTGTAGAGCGCAAAGGGCATGCCCGACACGAACTTCGTGCCCTTGGCTCCACCCGCGACGATCCAGATGTAGTGCGGCTTGTTGTCGTCGTCGCTGAGATTGATGCCATGGCCCTGCTTCTTGTAGCGCAGCCAGCCGTAATTTTGCAGTTCGAGCGCGACGACGTCGCCGTACCGCACCTGGCCGTCGCCCGCCTGGCGCTTGATCCTCACGTTGAACGCGTTGGAACTCTTCGACAGCCAACCGAGATTCGCGGCCACGGTTCTCGGTTGCCGCTTCAGCCCGGCTTCAGTGACCGCATTCACGAGACGGTACTGGTTGCCGCTGAGCACAGGTCGGCCGGTCGAGCCGGCGACCATGGTCCATTGCATCGTGTTCAACTTGCCACGCATGGCCTTGTCGATCGCAAACGAAACGGCAGCGGCCTGCGGCTGAGCCTTTTTCACAGCCTTGCTCGTCATGACGTTGCTGGTGGTATGCGACTTCGCGCGGCCCCGGTTTTCGGCGGCTGTGGCGCCAGCGATGGCCGATGTTGCGAGGATCGCTATGGCGAGTGTGGAGCTGACGGATCTGCGAAGCATGTTTCGTCTTCCTTCTGCTGGGGCGACGAACGCCTTGTTCGCCAATAGCGGGAGCTGTCTTACCGGCTTCAGCGCGGCAGATCGCTCCGGGCCGTCCTCTCATTGACGACGGTCAGCCGTGCTACCATGAGAAGCCACAACTCGACGTGGAACGTGGCGTTGGAACTTGAGTGGAATCCTTGCGACCGAAGATCCTGCGCAACCATCAGCCGTTCGAATTTGAGTGCGCCCAGGCTGAATTCATCCGTCGCGGCGTTGGCTTGAAGACAGCGGCGGGCGTCTGAAGCCGCTCGACCGGTGATGCCGAAAGCGCCGCCCCGCCCGGCCGTCTGATGGCGGCATGATTTGGATCAAGGCAGACGAAGCCATGGATGCCATTGTCGGGCGATGAGCGGAGACACCCAATGAACCATGCCGAGATGCGGATGGGACCGGGGCTGAGCGCCGACGAGGTGCTGCAACTCCGGGCCCGCTACGGCGCCAACCGCATCGCCGGACGCGCCGGACCGCGCTGGACGGGTCTGCTTGCTCATCAATTCGCCAACCCGATGGTCCTGCTTCTCGCAGTGGCAGCGTTCGTGGCGCTGATGATCGGCGAACGAATCGACGCTCTTGCCATCGTGGCGGTGGTATTGGTCAATGCGGCGCTGGGATTCGTTCAGGAGTGGCGGGCCGAAACGGCGCTGGCGGCGCTTGGCACCATGCTCGATCCGATGACGCGGGTGATCCGCGACGGCAGGGAACAGGCCATCCCAGCGGAAGAGCTCGTGCCCGGGGACCTGGCGCGGCTTATCGCCGGCGACAGCGTGACGGCCGACATGCGGCTACTGCCCGGACCGGGTGTGCAGGTCGACGAGAGCGCGCTGACCGGCGAATCGGTTCCGGTGGACCGGACGGGCGGGGACGAGGTCAGCCAGGGCACGCTGGTTCTCACCGGGCGCGCCTATGGCCAGGTGACGGCGACGGGCGAAGCGACACGTTTCGGGCGGATCGCGGCACTGACACGGGCGGCAGAGGGCGGCCGCAGCGTCCTCCAATCGCGTATCGGCCGTCTCAGCCGGCAGATCGGCATTGCCGCCCTTCTGATCGCCCTGCTGGTTCTCGGCCTTGGCATTGCCGGCGGCGAGGCGATCACGACAATGATCATGACGGCGACGGCGCTTGCCGTGTCGATCGTGCCGGAGGGGTTGCCGGCCGTGCTGACCGTCACCCTGGCGCTCGGCGCCGCCATGCTGGTTCGGCGAAAGGCGCTGGTGCGCCGACTGCCCGCCCTGGAGACGCTGGGGGCGGCGACGGTGATCTGTACCGACAAGACCGGGACGTTGACGGGAAACCGGATGACCGCTGTCCGCATCTGGACACCGGCGGGCAGCTATGAGGTCAGCGGCGTCGGCTATGGTCCGGAGGGCACCATCGAGGCCGATGGCGAGGAGCGGAGGGCGACCGACGATCCGATGCTGGAACGGGTGCTCGCCACCTCCCGGCTCTGCAATGCCTCGCGGCTGGAGCAGGACGGTGAGGTCTGGCGCGCCTCGGGTTCGCCGACGGAAGCGGCGCTGCTGACCCTGGCGCTCAAGGGACGGTATCCGGAGCCCGCTGCCGATGCCGCCGTGGCGGAGACGCCCTTTTCATCCGAGCGCAAGCGGATGAGCGTGCTGGTTCGCCAGGGCGACGATCATGTGCTTCATGCCAAAGGCGCGCCGGAGAGCATCGTCTCCATCTCGGACACCCACCAGACGGAGGAGGGGATTGCCCGGCTCGACGATGAGGCGCGGGAGGCGGCGATCGACGCCTATCAGGAGATGGCCCGCGATGGCCTCAGAGTGATCGCGCTCGCCAGTCGCCCTGCCGCTGCCGAGGACACGGCCGAAACGAACATGACGCTGATCGGCCTCGTCGGGCTGATCGATCCGCCACGGTCGGAAGTGCCGGGCGCCGTGGCGCAATGCCGGGCAGCCGGCGTGCGGGTCCTGATGATCACGGGAGACGGACCGGAGACGGCCGCAGCCATCGGCCGCGGCGTCGGGCTCGGCGCGCTACCGGTCCTGACAAGCGATGAGATCGGGCGGCTATCCGAGGAAGCGCTGGCGCGTCGGCTCGAAGGCGACGTCATCTTCGCTCGGACAAAACCGGAGGACAAGCAGCGGATCGTGCGGGCGCTTCAGTCGCGAGGGCACGTAGTGGGGATGACCGGAGACGGCGTCAACGACGCGCCCGCCTTGAAGGCCGCCGACATCGGCATCGCCATGGGAGAGCGGGGCACCGAAGTGGCGCGGCAGGCGGCCGACCTGGTTCTACTGGACGACAATTTTGCCACCATCGTCGCGGGCATCGCAGAAGGACGCCGGCAATTCGACAATATCCGCAAGTTCACGATCTTTCTTCTGGCCTCGAACCTCGGCGAGGTGATCGCACTGACGGGAAGCCTGGTGCTCGGCTGGCCGCTGATGTTCTCGGTCGCCCAGCTGCTTTGGATCAACCTGGTGACGGATTCGCTCGTGGCGCTGGCGCTCGGGCTGGAGCGGGGTGAACCCCACCAGATGCGTCGCCCGCCGCGGGGGCGCGAGGACCGGATTCTGGACCGGTTCGGTCTGTTGCTGCTGCTGGCATTCGGCACCTATAGCGGGGTCGCCGTACTGTGGCTCTATGGAACGCTTCTGCAGGACGAAACGCAGCTGGCGCGGAGTGCGGCCTTCACCGCCCTCATTTTTATCGAAATCGCGACCGTCTTCGCCTTCCGTTCGTTTCACGCACCGATCCTCGTACGTCGGCCTTTTTCCAATCCCGCCCTGCTGGTGGCGGCAGCACTCTCCGTTCTGCTGCAGATCGCCGCACTGCTCTGGCCGCCACTGATGCTGCTTCTCGGCGTGCAGATGCCGCCGCCGCAGATTTGGGTCTGGATCGCCCTGCTGCTCCTGCCGATCCTGACGATCCCGGAGGCAACCAAGCTGATCCTCAGCAGGCGGGATTCCGCCCCTGGGCCGGGAGAGGAGATGGCGGCGCTGCGTCCGGGATCCTAGCTCGGTTGGTGTTTCGGCAAGATATCCGCCGTCGATCGGCCAGCCGCCGCAGACGGAACGCTCAGTCGCCGAGCATGCGCTCGTGGAGCCCGCTGCGTTCACCTTGCGTTGTTGCATCCAGAAACGGCGGCCACCATTCCATCGAGCAACGGGATCATCGAGACATCCCGAAGGCCGGTCCGCACCATCAGGCCGGCGATGTCAGCGGACGCGGATTTGCGCGCCAGACGCTGCCAGGTCAGGAGCAGGGCGCGGGAGAGGCCGGACACATGCTGGTCGCCGGCGAACGCGGCAGTCCGTGCCGCGTCGAAGCCAAGTGTCGTGTGGCGACGGGTCGGATACCGCAATCATTTTCCGCTCAGCTGCTCGCGCGGCCATTGTGCATGAAATTCTGAAAGGCCACGCAAGCCGGCCCCAGCTCCACGTCGCGCGCCCAGGCAAGCCCGACATCCATGGTCGGGATCGGATCGGTGAGCTGCACCGCCTCGACCCTGCGACCATCAAGCGACCAAGGCCGATAGACCATGTCGGAGAGGATGGTGATGCCCATTCCGTTGGCGACCATCGACCGGACCGCCTCGACCGAACTCGTCCGAAAGAGGGTTCTCGGCCGGTAGGGGGTCTTGTTCCAGTAGCGCTGGGTCGTGTTGCTCGCCTCGTCGACTGTCAGCATGACGTAGGGAAATTGGGACACGTCGTGCAGCGAGATGTTCTGTTCGCGAAACAGCGGATGGTGCATGGACAGCCAAAGGCGCCGCCGTGAACGCAGTAATGTCTCGTAGGTCAGGCCCTTCCTGGTCGGCGATGTTCGATGTCAGCAGGACGGCGATGTCGTAGGATCCGGACACCAGACCGTCCTCGACCTCGGCGCGGGGCGCCTCGGTCAACTGCAGCTCGACATTGGGAAAGGTTCGCGTGAAATCCTCGATGAAGGGCGGCAGGAAATAGCCGGCCACGGTGTAGGTCATGGCCAGGCGTACGCGGCCCTTTACGTCCTCGCGGCGCCGCGCGGGACTGCGCATCGCATCTTCCACGGCGACCATGATCCGCCGGGCATGGTCCATGAAGATATTGCCCTCGTAGCGTGAGCGTGACGCCGCTCGCCGACCGCCTGAACAGTTCGCTGCCGATCATCTCTTCGAGCTGCTTGATCGCTGTGGTCAGCGCCGACTGCGAGACGTTCAGCTCCTTTGCGGCGCGCGAAAACTGGCCGAGATTGGCGACGGCAATGAAGTAGCGGATCTGCCGCAGCGTGGGTTCCTTCACTTTTTTCAGATACCTCATATCGATTTTTCGCACGTACACTGATGAACAATTGTTCACGGCGTTAGCAAGTGTGACCGCCCTACCTCGCGGGCGTCAACGTCTCCGGATAGGAGTGCCATATCGCGGATTTGAAACCGTTTTTCAACGTTTCGGCCAGAGCCGCGAACCATTTCGGATGCCCTATTTTCATCGAATAATTTATCGAAATTCACATCCCTAAATATCGATATTTTACATATCGCGGCGCCGTCGATTACTCTCCCAGGTGGCGGTGCTCGGACACAAGCGTGCACTCGCATGAACTTCACCACCTGGGAGGATACGCATATATCACTACGAATTGCCGCACTCGCGGCGACCACCTCATTCGTACTAGCCTCGTCGGCGTACGCGGCCGACGAAGCCTGGTATCCCTTCCCGTCGAGCAGTGGGAATCCTTCGACATGGAGAGCGCGCGGACCAGCATCGACTACGTGCCGCTCGAAAAGGCCGCCAAGAAGCGTGGGAGATCTGCGTGTCCTTCCCGCACATGAAGGACGCCTACTGGCTGGCGCGTCGACTACGGCGTGGCCGAAGAAGCCAAGGTCTCGGCGTGAAGATGACGCTCGTCGAAGCCGGCGGCTACACCGAAGCTGAACAAGCAGATCTCGCAGATCGAGGATTGCGTCGTCGCCGGCGCCGACGCCGTCATCATCGGCGCGATCTCCTATGACGGCCTCAACAACCTGGTGCAGCGAGATCCGCGGCAAAGGACATCCCGGTCATCGACGTGATCAACGGCATGTCGTCGCGACGAAGATCTCCGCCAAGTCGCTCGTCTCGTTCGGCGAGATGGGCGCGAAGGCCGGCGAGTACCTCGCCAAGCTGCATCCCGAAGGGCAGCGACCCGGTCAAGGTCGGCCTGGTTCCCCGGACCGGCCGGCGCAGGCTGGGTCGAAGCCGGCAACAAGGGCTTCCAGAAGCCATCAAGGACAGCGCCATCGAGGTGGTCGAAACCAAGTACGGCGACACCGGCAAGGAGGCGCAGTTCAAGCTGGTCGAGGACACGCTGGAGGCCCATCCCGACATCGACTACATCGTCGGCACGGCCGTGACCGCCGAGGCGGCGGTGCCGATCCTGCGTGTCGCGCGGGCTGACCGACAAGATCAAGATCGTCTCCTACTACTTCACGCCGGGCGTCGACCAGGGCATCACGCGCGGGCCAGATCCTCGCCGCGCCGACCGACTCGACGGTCATCCAGGGCCGCATCGCGGTCGACCAGGCGGTCCGCATCCTCGAAGGCAAGGACTACATGAAGCACGTGGGTCCGGAGCTGTAGGTGGTCGACTCAGGACAACATCGACGACTTCGATCCGGCTTCGACACTGGCGCCCGACGGCTTCCGCCGGTCTTCAGCGTCGAACTGACAGCGACGGGACTGGCTGATGCCATGACAGCGGCGATGCACGCGAACGCAGCGAGCGTCGGGGACCGGACACCGGCCGGCGCCGCGCTGCTTTCGAGGCTGGAGGGGATCACCAAGCGATTTCCCGGGCGTCGATGCGCTGGATCGGCGTCGATTTCGATCTGCAAGCCGGCGAGGTCGCACGTGCTGTTCGGCGAGAACGGCGCCGGCAAGTCGACGCTGATCTCGATCATCGCCGGCGCCGATCCGCCGACGCGCCGGGACGGATGATCTTCAGCGGCGAGCGAGGTCGAGCTCGGATTCGGTCCACGATGCGCGCGAACTCGGCATCTCGCGCGGTGTTCCAGGAATTCTCCCTGGTGCCGCAGCTGACGGTCGAGGAGAACATGTTCCTCGGCGCCGAACTCGCCAAGCGGCGGGTTCCTCGAACAAGGCCGCGTTGCATCCGCCGGGCGCCGGCGAGATCCTCGACAGATCTCGGCTTTCCGCTCGATGCCGCGGACAGCGCGTCGACCAGCTGACCCGCGCCGAACAGCAGATGGTCGAGATCGCCAAGGCATTCCGCTCCGACCTGTCGGTCCTGATCCTCGACGAGCCGACCGCCTCGCTGACGAACCGCGAGACCGACCAGCTGTTCGCCCTCATCGAGCAGTCTAAGGCGCAGGGCGTCGGCATCATCTACATCACCCACCGCATGGCGGAGATCCGGCGCATCGGCGACCGCATCACCGTTCTGCGCGACGGCCGCTACATCGCCACCGTCGATGCCAAGACGGCGTCGGAGGACGAGCTGGTCGAGCTGATGACCGGCCGGGTCGTCGGCGCAGATCTTCCCGCAGGTGCGACTACGACCCGGCAAGGACACGTGCTGCGAGGTCGAGAACTGTCAGCGCCTATGGCGGAACGCGGTCAGCGACGTGTCGATCGAGTGTGCGAGGCGGCGAGATCGTCGGCATCGCCGGCCTCGTCGGTTCCGGCAAGTCGCGAGGTCATGCAGCGCCTGTTTCGGCGCGCGGGCCGATCGTCGGCGGCACGGTGACGCTTCGACGGCGAGGACATCAGCCGGCAAATCGCTGCGCGACATGCATCCGGCGCGGCTTTCTCTACTGCCGTCCGACCGGCGCAACGAGGGTCTGATGATGATGCGGTCGGTGCGCGAGAACATGTCGCTGGCCTCGCTCGACACCTCGCCCTTTTCACGCGGCGTTCTTTCTGACGCCGCGGCGGAGAACGCGAGGCGGTGCGGCAGCTGGCCGAGCGGCTGAACCTGCACGCCGCGCAAGATCGAGCGCGCCGGTCGACCATTTCTCCGGCGGCAACCAGCAGAAGGTGATGCTGGCGCGAAGGCCTGTCGCCGCGAGGTCATAGCTGATCGTCTTCGACGAGCCGACCGTCGGCGTCGATGTCGGCACCCGCGCTGCGATCTACGGCTTCATCGTGGAACTGTGCGAGGCAAGGAGCCGCGCATCTCTTGATCTCCTCCGACCTGCCCGAGATCCTCCACCTCACGCACCGTGCCTACGTCTTCTATCGGGGCCGCGTGCAGGCGGAGCTGCGGGCAGGACCAACTCACGGAGGAAAACGTGCTCGGCCATTTCTTCGAAAAAGAGGCGGCGTGATGTCTACTCAAGCGAGCCCAGACAGCCAAAAACAGACCAGCGCGCTTCGCCGATCTGGCTGAAGCGGCTTTTCGTGCGACTCGGCGTCCTGCCGTTCCTGCTGGTCGTCGCGATCATCGTCTTCTCGTTGATGTCGGACAACTTCCTGACGTCGCGCAACCTGATGAACGTGCTGCGCCAGTCGGTCTATCTCACCATCGTCTCGCTGGGGCAGATGCTTGCGCTGCTGACCGGCGGCTTCGACCTCTCGGTCGGCACGATGCTGGCGCTCACCTCGGTCGTCGGCGCTCTGGTCATGGCGACCTTGTTCTGCGGCCTACCCCGACATGGTGTCGCTCGCCATCGCTCTCGGCTGTGTCGCCGGCGTCCTGGCCGGCGCATCGGTCGGCGTCGTCAACGGCATCGGCGATCGCCTTGTTCAACGTCTCGCCCTTCATGATGACCCTCGGCATGGCCTCGGTCGGCTTCGGCATCGCCCTCTATCTGACCGGCGGCGTGCCGGTCTACGGCATGCCGCAGGCGTTCGGCGACGTCTTCGGCTTCGGCTCGCTTGTTCGGCATTCCGGCGCCGGTCTACGTGGCGGCCCTGCTGATCGTGCTGCTTGTTCGTCTTCCTCTACTAGACGCCGTATGGCCGCTATTTCTACGCGGTCGGCGGCAACATCAAGGCGGCCTCGCTGTCGGGCATCAACACGCGGGCGACGCTGTTCTGGACCTATGTCCTGTGCTGCCGGCTTCGCCGCGCATCGCCGGGCATGCTGCTGACGGCGCGCCTGGACACGGGCGAGGCCAATATCGGCGCCTCCATGCCGCTCGAATTGATCGCCGCCTGCGTCATCGCCGGCGTCAGCCTGCGCGGCGGCGTCGGGCGCATGGAAAATGTCGTGCTCGGCGCGCTGTTCATCGGCCTGGTCCAGAACGGCATGAACCTCGCCCGCATCGAATCCTATCTGCAGACGGTTGTCCTCGGCGCGTTGCTGATCCTCGCGGTGATCGCCGATCAGGTGCGGCTCCGCTACGTCGCTACCCTCAAGGACTGAAGGAACAAGGCGATGAATGTCGGTCTGAACTGCGACATGGGCGAGAGCTTCGGCCTCTACAAGATGGGCGAAGACACCGCGATCATGCCCTTCATCACACAGGCAAACGTCGCGTGCGGCTTTCACGGCTCCGATCCGAACCACATGCGCGCCACCGTGGCGCTTGCCAAGGATCACGGCGTTTCGGTCGGCGCTCATTTCTCGCTTCCGGATCTGGCCGGCTTCGGTCGGCGAGAGATGAAGATCGAGCGCGAGGAGATGACCAACATCATTCTCTACCAGATCGGCGCGCTGCAAGGCGTTTCTCGACCTGGAGGGATGCGGCTTTCGCATCTGAAGCCGCATGGCGCGCTTGTACGGCATGGCGGCCCGGCAGGAGCCCATGGCGGAGGCCGTCGCCGATGCGGCGGTGCTCTACGAGCTTCCGGTCATGGGCCTCGCCGGCACGCTGCATGAAAGCGTCTACACGGCGCGCGGGGTGGAATTTCTCGCCGAGTTCTTCGCGGACCTCGACTATGACGACGATGGCACGCTGATCATCACGCGCGAGCACCACGCCGTCGATCCCGCCGTCGCCGCCGAACGCGTCGTCGCAGCCGTCGAGGAGGGCGCCGCGACGAGCATCAACGGGAAGACCATTCCGGTGCGTGCGGAGACGGTCTGCATCCACTCCGATACACCCAATGCAGTCGAGATCGCCAAAGCCGTGCGCGGCGCGCTCGACGGACTGAAAGCCGCTTGAAAAGCTGGGAGAGAATTGAATGGCAAAGCACGAAGTCAAATCACCGATTCCGGGCACGTTCTACCGCAAGCCCGCGCCCAGACCAGCCGCAACTTCAAGGAGGTCGGCGACGACGTGACCTCCGGGGAAACCATCGGGCTGGTCGAGGTCATGAAGACCTTCCATGAGATCAAGGCCGGGGCGGACGGAACGATCGCCTCGTTCCAGGTCGACGATTCCGAACCCGTGATGGCCGGCCAGGTCCTTGTCGAACTTGACTGAGGCACGATAGTGAGCAGCCAAATCAAGAAGCTACTGATCGCCAACCGCGGCGAGATCGCGGTTCGTATCATTCGGGCGGCCCAGGATCTCGGCATCGCGCACGGTCCAGGTCTTCAGCGATGCCGACGCCGACAGCCTGGCCGTCAGGCTGGCCGACGAGGCGGTCAATATCGGTCCACCGCAAGCCGCCAAATCCTATCTGGACAAGGACAAGATCCTGGCGGCGGCGGCCGCAGACCGGTGCGGATGCGATCCATCCCGGCTACGGCTTTCTTGCCGAGAGCGCCGGCTTCGCCGACGCGGTCGCGTCGGCCGGACTGATCTTCGTCGGGCCGAGCGGCGACACGATCCGGCTGATGGGCGACAAGGCCGCCGCGCGTGCGCAGGCGATGCAAGGCCGGCGTCCCCACCGTGCCCGGCTCCGACGGGTCATCACGGACATGGAGGCGGCACGAGCGGCTTGCCGCGGATATCGGCTATCCGGTGATGATCAAGGCGTCCGCCGGCGGCGGCGGACGCGGCATCCGCGTCGCCGAGACGGCCGACGAGTTCGCAAACTGGCGCCGCAGGCCTCTTCGGAAGCGAAGGCGGCGTTCGGCGACGGCGGCATCTACCTGGAGAAGGTGATCGAGCGGGCCCGCCATATCGAGGTCCAGGTGCTCGGCGACGGCGAGGACGTCGTGCACTTCTTCGAGCGCGAGTGCTCGCTGCAGCGCCGCCGCCAGAAGGTGTGGGAGGAGGCGCCGTCCGCGGCCCTGTCCGAGGAGGTGCGCGAAGAGCTCTGCGCCTCCGCCGTCTCTCTGGCGAAGTCGGTGGGCTACAAAGGCGCAGGCACGGTCGAATATCTCTATGACGACAAGACCGGTGACATTCTACTTCATCGAGATGAACACCCGCATTCAGGTCGAACATCCGGTGACGGAGATGATCTGCGGTATCGGGCTCGTCGAACGCATGATCGAGATCGCCGGCGGAGCGCCTCTGGGGCTTCGCCAGGAGGACGTCCATCGGTCCGGCCACGCGATCGAGGTTCGACTGAACGCCGAGGATCCGGCGCAGAACTTCATGCCGTTCCCGGGGACGATCGATTGCACTGACGGTTCCCGGCGGGCCCGGCGTCCGCTTCGACCATTTCCTGTATCAGGGCTACACGATCCCGCCCTTCTACGACTCGCTTCTCGGCAAGCTGATCGTCTGGGCCGAGATCGCGCGACAGGGCGCTGCATGCGCCTCGGGCGTGCGCTGGACGAACTGGAGATCGGCGGAGTGGCCACCACGGCGCCGCTGTTCAAGGCGCTGTTGTCATCGGAAGAGGTGCGACAAAGCGATTTCCATACCAAATGGCTGGAGTCCTGGCTGGTCGAACAACCAGGGAGAACTCAGCGGGAAGGGAGGAGAATGACGATGGAATGCCGATATTCATTCGGAGGGGACGAGCACATCTTCGTCGAGGTGGACGAAGCGATGTCGCTCGACGCGTTCTTCGTCAGCCTGTCGATGACCAATGCGGTCCGGGAGGCGAAGATCAAGGGCGTGACGGAGATCTGCCCGGCGAACGCCTCCTTCCAGATCAAGTTCGATCCCGACGTGATCCACCCCAACGACATGCTGGCGAAGCTGAAGCGGCTGGAGGAGACGTCCGAACAGGCCGAGGCGGCGCTCGACACCCGCATCGTCGAAATTCCGGTCTACTATCAGGACCCGTGGACGCATGAGACGCTGATGCGCTTTCGCGACCGTCACCAGGATCCGAACGCGACGGACATCGAATATGCCGCCTCGATCAACGGGTTCGACAGCGTGGAGGACTTCATCACGGCGCATTCGGGCTCGCCGTGGTTCGTCTCGATGGTCGGCTTCGTCTCGGGGCTGCCGTTCCTCTACCAGATGGTCGACCGCTCACGGCAGATCCAGGTGCCGAAATATCTGCGGCCGCGCACCGACACGCCGCGCCTGACGGTCGGCTATGGCGGCTGCTTCTCCTGCGTCTATTCGGTGCGCGGCGCCGGCGGCTACCAGATGTTCGGCATCACGCCGATGCCGATCTACGATCCGGAGCAGAAGGTCTCGCTACCTTCGCGACTTCATGGTCTTCTTCAAGCCGGGCGACATCGTCAAATGGAAGCCGATCAATCGCGACGAGTACGACGAGGCGGTCGCGGCGGTCCAGGCCGGCACGTTCGAGCCGCGCATTCGCAACGTTCGATTTTCGCTCGACGACTACAAGGCGGATATCGACGGCACCAATGCCAGACTGATGGAGGCGCTCAATGCCGGTTAATGTCATTTCCGCGGGTATCGCGACGACCATTCAGGATCTCGGGCGGCCGGGCTATTTCCATCTCGGCATTCCGATGGGCGGTGCGATGGACCGGCTGGCCTTGCGCGCGGCCAATCTTCTGGTCGGCAACGATGAAGGAGCGGCGTGCCTTGAGACGGTATTCGTCGGACCGGAGCTCGAATTCACCGAAGACGCCGTCGTCGCCGTCACCGGCGCCGACCTGCCGCCAAAGCTGGACGGCAAGGAGATGGAAACCTGGACCTCCTTTCCGGTCAAGAAGGGCCAGTTCCTTTCATTCGATTTCCTGAAGTCCGGCGCGCGCGCCTACATCGCGATCTCCGGCGGCATCAACACCAAGCCGTCGCTCGGAAGCCGCTCGACCTACGCGATCGGCGCCCTCGGCGGCGTCGACGGTCGTGCGGTCCAGCCCGGCGACTGTCTTCCGACTCGGGCCGAACAGCAAGTCCGGCATGGCCGGCCGATCGGTTCCAGTCGATCTTCGTCGCGTACCTGGCAACCCCGCCGAGCTGCGGGTGCTTCCCGGGCTCTACTGGCATCGCATCACCGAAGCTGCTCACCAGAGCTTCTTCGACGATACCTGGAAGGTCGCCAACGAGGCGGACCGGATGGGCTACCGGTTCCAGGGCGGGCGCAAACTCGAATTCGTCGAGCGCGAGCAGCCGTTCGGCGCCGGCAGCGATCCCTCCAACATCACCGATGCCTGCTATCCCTACGGCTCGATCCAGGTGCCGGGCGGGACGGAACCGATCATCCTTCATCGCGATGCGGTGTCCGGCGGCGGCTATTTCATGGTCGGAACCGTGATATCCGCGGACATGGACCTGATCGGGCAGTTGCAGCCGAACACGCCGACCCGGTTCGTGCGGGTGGATATGGAGCAGGCGCTCGCGGCGCGGAAGGATCGTGCCGGAACTATGGACAGGATCCGCGACGCTGTCGGAGGCTGACCGTGGGTCCGAACCATGAAGCGGGCTCGGCCGTTCCGACGCTCCTCGTCGACAATGACGCCACCCGCGTCACTCGATGGGACTTCGCCGTCCGGGGCGACAATACGGGCTGGCACCGCCATGCGTCCGACTATCTGGTCGTGCCGCTCTTCGACGGACAGCTCGAGATCATCGGGGCGGACGGCCAGCGCACGCCCGCCCCGATGCGCAATGGGGAACCCTATTTTCGGCGCGCCGGTGTCGAGCACGATGTGCTGAACGGCAACGACTTCGCCTGCGCCTTCGTCGAGATCGAGTTCCTGCGCTGACGACTCCGGTGCTCCGGCACCGCACGTCGGCGGCTTGGCCGTTCGTCCGGCCGCAGCTGACCGCGGTCTGGATCAGGATTCGGTGAAATGGGTGATGAAGCGGCTGAAGAGTTCGGCCTGGGACGAGATGTTCAGCTTCGCGTAGATGTTCTTCCGGTGGATCTTCACGGTGCCGGGCGCGATCCCGAGCCGCTCGCCGATCGACAGGGAGGAGTGGCCCTTCAGGATCAGGGAGACGATCTCGATCTCCCTCGGCGAGAGATAACCCTTCCCGAACTCGTCGAATGCGTGCTCGATCTTCTTGGTCCGCTCGGCCTCGGCGACGGGCCGTTCCTGCGCCCAGAGCAATTCCGCCAGCGCGGAGACGACCGGTTTGGTCGTTTCGAACAGCTTCTTCTCACGCCTGCTGAACCGCGGGTCGTCGATACGTCGAGTGATGCTGACGACGATGGCGACGCCGGGTTCGATCGGAACCGCGATGCCGATCTCGTCGGCGATCCCGGTCAGATGATAGTGCCGGCGGTAGAACTCACTTTTCTGAAACTGGTCGGGGGAGGATCTGCGCATGTCCAGCATGGCCGGCGTCCGCAGGCCAAGAGAGTGGGTGTGGAACGGGTCGAGGAGGAACGGGCCGGCCATATAGTCGTCGATCACGACGCAGCGTCTCTCGTCATCGAGACTGTGGAAGATCGAAACGGCCTCGCCTTCCCGGTACTGGAATATCATCAGAACGTCGAAGTCGATGATGCCCGACAGGAGCGCGAGAACGGCTTCGCCGCTTGGGGGCTCGCCCAACAGGGTGGCCATCGATCTGTTCCACCTTGTGAATATCTCGTCAGTACTGCGGTTTGTCATTCAATTACGTTCAGGTTCAATAGGTTGTCGGGCGCGAGCTTGGTCGGGAATTGGCGGCGGCTCGCACCGGTCCTGGTCTCGATGAGAGAAGAGACGGCCTCACCCAATATCCCCTTGGATATATTCCCCCATCCTGACCATTCGCCTAGCATTCGTCCACTACGCGGCGGATGTGCGGTCCGCCGCGGCTTCGTGGTTCCCGGAAGGGAACAGCCGACAGGAACGGGTGAGAAAATGGTAGCGAATTCCGAGATCCAGAAGCGGAAGAGCGGAGCGATCGCGCGCGGCGTCGGCGTGATGACGCAGGTGTTTGTCGACCGTGCGGAAAATGCGGAGATCTGGGACGTCGAAGGCAACCGCTATATCGACTTCGCAGCCGGCATCGCCGTCGTCAATACCGGCCACCGCCATCCGAAGGTCATCGAGGCCGTCAAGGCGCAGCTCGACCGGTTCAGTCACACCTGTCACCAGGTGGTGCCCTACGAAAACTACGTGCATCTGGCCGAACGCCTCAACACGCTGGTTCCCGGCGATTTCGACAAGAAGACGATCTTCGTGACGACGGGCGCCGAAGCGCTGGAGAACGCAGTGAAGATCGCACGCGTCGCGACCGGCCGAAACGCGGTCGTCGCCTTTTCGGGCGGCTTCCACGGTCGCACATTCATGGGCATGGCGATGACCGGCAAGGTGGCGCCGTACAAGCTCGGCTTCGGCACCATGCCCGGCGACGTCTACCACGCGCCCTTTCCGGTCGATCTGCACGGGGTGAGCGAAGCGGACGCGCTGGCGGGTCTGGAACGGCTGTTCAAGGCCGACGTCGATCCGGCACGCGTCGCGGCCATCGTGATCGAGCCCGTTCAGGGCGAGGGCGGTTTCTACGAGACGCCCCTCGGTTTCATGAAGGCGCTGCGCGGCCTTTGCGACCAGCACGGCATCCTGCTGATCGCCGATGAGGTTCAGACGGGCTTCGCGCGGACCGGCCGGCTGTTCGCGATGGAGCGCTACGGCGTCGCGGCCGATCTGGTCACGATGGCCAAGGGGCTTGCCGGCGGCTTTCCGCTGGCCGCCGTCACCGGCCGCGCCGACATCATGGATGCTGCCAATCCCGGCGGCCTCGGCGGCACCTATGGCGGCAATCCGATCGGTATCGCCGCCGCCCATGCCGTCCTCGACGTCATCGAGGAAGAGAATCTTTGCGAACGGGCCGAGCGGCTCGGTCAGCGGCTGAAGCAGCGGCTCGAAGGGCTGCGCGCCGATGTGCCCGAGATTTCCGACATTCGCGGACCTGGCTTCATGAATGCGGTCGAGTTCGCCGATCCCGACACGAAGACGCCCGATGCCGGGTTTGCCGGCCGCGTCCGAGAGATCGCGCTGACAAAGGGCCTGATCCTCCTGACCTGCGGCGTCTACGGCAATGTCATCCGCTTCCTGTCGCCGCTCACCATACCGGACGAGCAGTTCTCCGAAGCGCTCGACACGCTCGAAGCGTCCATTCGTGAAGCAAGGGAGGGCTGACCGATGATCCAGCCATCACTGCTCGACAAGCTCTCCGACCCATCGCTCCTCAGATCCGGCGGCGTCGTGGACGGCGTCTGGGCCGAAGACGGGGCCTCCAGCTTCACCGTCACCAACCCGGCGAATGGCGGAGCCATCGCCGAACTGGCACGCATGGGCGCGGACGAAACGGTCGCCGCGATCGACGCGGCCCATGCAGCCCAGAAGCAGTGGGCCGCATGGACCGGCAAGGAGCGCGGCGCGGTTCTGCGCAAGCTCTACGAACTGATGGTCGCCAATGCCGACGACCTCGCCACCATCCTGACGATGGAGATGGGCAAGCCGCTCGCCGAGGCGAAGGGTGAGATCCTCTACGGCGCTTCCTATGTCGAATGGTTCGCCGAGGAGGCCAAGCGCATCTATGGCGATGTCATTCCGGGCCACCAGGCGGACAAGCGGATCGTCGTGCTGAAGCAGCCGGTCGGCGTGGTCGGCATGATCACCCCGTGGAACTTCCCCAACGCAATGCTCGCCCGCAAGATGGCCCCCGCCCTCGCCGTCGGCTGCGCCGTGGTTGCCAAGCCCGCGGCCGAGACGCCGCTTTCCGCGATTGCGCTCGCGGTGCTGGCGGAGCGGGCGGGACTTCCGGCGGGGCTCTTCAATCTGATCACCGGGACGGACAGCGCCGCGATCGGCAAGGCGATGTGCGCCAGTGACAAGCTGCGCAAGATCTCGTTCACCGGCTCGACCGAGGTCGGGCGCATCCTGATGCGGCAGGGCGCCGACAAGATCCTGCGCATGAGCATGGAACTTGGCGGAAACGCGCCCTTCATCGTGTTCGACGATGCCGATGTGGACGCCGCCGTCGAAGGCGCGATGATCTCCAAATACCGCAATGCCGGCCAGACCTGCGTCTGCGCCAACCGGCTCTACGTGCAGGACGGCGTCTATGACGAGTTCGCCGAGAAGCTTGCCGCCAAGGTCGGTGCCCTGCGGCTGGGCGACGGCTTCGGCGAGGGCGTGACCACCGGCCCGCTGATCGACGCCAAGGCTGTCGAGAAGGTCGAGGATCACGTCGCGGACGCTCTGGCGCAGGGCGCGAAGGTGGCGATCGGCGGGCGCCGGTCCGATGTGGGCCAGCTCTATTACGAGCCGACGGTTCTAACCGGCGTGACCCGGACGATGAAGGTCGCCCGTGAGGAGACGTTCGGTCCCGTCGCGCCACTGTTCAAATTCAAGACGGTCGAAGAGGTCATCGCCCAGGCCAACGACACCGAATTCGGCCTCGCCGCCTATTTCTACGCATGCGATCTCGCCCGCGTCTGGAAGGTCGCCGAGGCGCTGGAATACGGCATGGTCGGCATCAATACCGGCCTGATCTCGACGGAGCTGGCGCCGTTCGGCGGGATCAAGCAGTCCGGCCAGGGCCGCGAAGGCTCCCATTACGGCACGGAGGACTATCTGGAGATCAAATATCTCTGCCTTGGCGGCATCTGAGGCAATGTTTTCCTACCGCGCGGTTTCTTACTAAAGTATCCGTGCGGCGCCGGCGGGTGGGTCCTCCCGCCACCCGCCGGCTTTTTTCTAGTCCTCCGGAGACCGCCCCATGTCTGCAAACCCCTCGAGCTTCCTGCAGTCCGTCGACCGTTATTTCTCTCACGCAATGAGCTTTCTCGACCTGCCCGAGGGCCTGGCCGAACGCATCATCCAGTGCAATTCCACCTACACGGTTCGCTTCGGCGTTCGGCTGCGCGGGCGGATGTATTCCTTCACCGGCTGGCGCTCGGTGCATTCGGAACATCGCGAGCCGGTCAAGGGTGGTATCCGTTTCGTGCCCAATGCCGATGCGGAGGAGGTGGAGGCGCTGGCGGCGCTGATGACGCTGAAGTGTTCACTGACCGACCTGCCGTTCGGCGGCTCCAAGGGCGCGCTCAAGATCGATCCCGCCGAGTGGACGCAGGTCGAGCTGGAGCGGATCACGCGTCGTTTCACGCAGGAACTGACCAAGCGCAATCTGATCGGCGCCGGTGTCAACGTACCCGCTCCCGACATGGGCACGGGTGAGCGGGAAATGGCGTGGATGGTCGACGAATACCGCCGCGCCAATCCGACCGACGTGATCAATGCGAGAGCCTGCGTCACCGGAAAGCCCTTGTCGAAGGGCGGCATCGCCGGCCGCACGGAAGCGACCGGCCGGGGCGTGCAATACGCCATCCAGAGCTATCTGCAGGATGAACGCAGTCCCGGCGTCGAGGGCCAGCGCGACCTGAAGGGCATGAGCGTCATCGTCCAGGGCTTCGGCAATGTCGGCTATCATGCGGCGAAGTTCCTGTCGGAGGATGACGGGGCAAAGGTCATCGTCATCGCCGAGCGCGACGGCTATGTCGCCAATCCCGAGGGGCTCGCGATCGAGGATCTGAAACAGCACCAGATCAGGACCGGCAGCATTCTCGGCTTCGCCGGCGGCACGAGCCACTCCGATGCGATGGACGGGATCGAGCAGGCCTGCGACATCCTGGTCCCGGCGGCCATGGAAAACGCGATCCGCGCCGACAATGCCGCACGGATCCAGGCGAAGCTGATCGTCGAGGCGGCGAACGGCCCGCTCAGCTTCGAGGCCGACGGCATGCTGCGCGAGCGCGGGGCGATCATCCTGCCGGACCTCTACGTCAATGCGGGCGGCGTGGTCGTCAGCTATTTCGAGTGGGTGAAGAACCTGACGCACATCCCTTTCGGGCTGATGGAACGGCGCCGGCGCGAGCGGCGCAACCACGCCATCGCCGAGGCGCTGGAGAGGATGACGGGCCGCAATTTCCCCGACGATATGCGCGAAGGGTTCCTCGAAGGCGGCGACGAGATCGACCTCGTCCGCTCCGGCCTCGAGGACGTCATGCGCTCGACCTGGAGGCGTATCGCCGATCTGCTGGAGTTCGAAGCCGGCGCTCGGCGACTATCGGACCGCCGCCTATGTCGCCTCGATCGCCGAAATCGCGGCCGCCTACGAGGCGATCGGGATCTGAGGACGGCGCTGGCTCGCTCGCACAGCCGTCGCACCGCCGAAGGAACCTGTCCAACCGATCTTGGTTGAACAGGCATGGCAGACGGTGCATCTCGATCTCCCGGACAGGCCTCCGACGCTGTAGCGCCGGAGGAACACTGCGCCGATGCGCGGTGCCGCCTCGTCGCCGAGATCGAGGAAACGGGCGCAACACCATGACGAACGGCTTGCCGGCGCTCGCCGGCCTCTTCGCGCTGGCTTTCGCCCTGATCCACATCTTTATCGGCAGGCTGACCTTTCTTGGGGGCGTGCCCCGAAGCCGCTGGCTTTCGCTGGCCGGCGGCGTCGCCGTCTCCTATATCTTTCTGCACATCCTTCCCGAACTCAGCGCCCATCAGCAGACCTTCGCGCAGGAACTCGGCCTGTCCGACCGTGCCGCGGAAAGTTGGGTCTATCTGGTGGCGCTCGCCGGCCTCGCAACCTTCTACGGGCTTGAGCGGGCGGCGAAGACCTCGCGGCGGAAATTCCGCGAGCGGAGCGGGAAGGATCGCATCGAGGCCGAAATCCTGTGGCTGCACATCGGCTCCTTCGCGCTCTACAACATACTGATCGGTTATCTGTTGCTCCACCGCGAGGAGACCGGTCTGTGGCCGCTCATCATCTACTTCGTCGCGATGGCGCTGCACTTCATGACGAACGATTTCGGTCTGCGTCAGGACCAGAAGGAGCAGTACGACCGTTCCGGCCGCTGGGTGATCGCCGGGGCGGTCCTGCTCGGCTGGGGCATCGGTCTCGTCACGACGTTGCCGCCGATCGTCATCGGCTTCCTGTTTGCGTTCCTCGCGGGCGGCGTCGTGCTGAACGTGCTGAAGGAGGAACTGCCCGAAGAGCGCGAGAGCCGGTTCCTGCCGTTTATGCTCGGCGGCGCGATATACGCCGCTCTGCTGATTTTCAGCGGGTAGGGCCGGAGGCGGCGCCGATCGCGGGTTCGAGCGACCGTTCCGACCCGCGGCGCATAATGTCTATGCGGGCACAGCTCCTCCGCTGCCGGGGTTCAGCCTTGGCGGGAGCACTGGAACGGGCTACCGATCCAGGCACGACAACCCAACAGGAGGAGATGCGTCGATGACTGCGAACAATGATCCGGTCGTGATCGTCTCGGCGTGCCGCACCCCCATCGGCGCGTTCCAGGGCGTGTTCTCGAAAACAACGGCCACCGAACTCGGCGCCGCCGCCATCGCCGCCGCGGTCGAACGGGCTGGCCTGCAGCCGGACGATATCGACGAAGCGCTGATGGGGTGCGTGCTGGCGGCCGGCCTTGGCCAGGCGCCGGCGCGCCAGGCGGCGATCGGAGCGGGCCTGCCGAAGGACGTCCATTGCACGACCATCAACAAGGTCTGTGGCTCGGGCATGAAGACGACGATGATGGCCGCCAACGCTATTCGTGCCGGCGACGCCGGGATCGTGGTCGCCGGGGGCATGGAGAGCATGACCAACGCGCCTTATCTGCTCGAGAAGGCGCGGGGCGGCTATCGCGCCGGTCATGGCCGCATCTTCGATCACATGTTCCTCGACGGGCTCGAGGACGCCTATGACAAGGGTCGGGCGATGGGCACCTTCGCCGAGGACACCGCGCAGCACTATCAGTTCACCCGGGACGCACAGGACGCCTACGCGCTGGCCTCGGTCGAGCGGGCGCAGGCGGCGGTCAAGGAAGGCCGGTTCGATGGCGAGATCACCGCTGTCGGTGAGGTTTCCGCCGACGAGACGCCGGGCCGCGTGAAGCCGGAGAAGATTCCCCAACTCAAGCCCGCCTTTCGCGAGAACGGCACGGTGACGGCGGCCAATGCCTCGTCCATTTCCGACGGCGCTGCCGCTCTCGTTCTGACGAGCCGCTCGCGGGCCGAAGCGAAGGGTCTTGAGCCACTGGCCGTGATCCTTGGCCAGGCCTATCACGCACAGGAGCCGGCCTGGTTCACGACGGCGCCCGTCTTCGCTATCCGGAAATTGCTCGACAAGGTGGGCTGGTCCGTCGCCGATATCGATCTTTTCGAAATCAACGAGGCCTTCGCCGTCGTCGCCATGGCCGCGATGCGGGACCTCGACCTGCCGCACGACAAGGTGAACGTCAATGGCGGCGCCTGCGCGCTCGGCCATCCGATCGGCTGCTCGGGCGCACGGATCATCGTCACGCTCATTGCCGCGCTGAAGGCGCGCGGGCTGAAACGAGGCGTCGCATCACTCTGCATCGGCGGTGGGGAGGCGACGGCCGTCGCGGTCGAGCTCGTCTGAGCGGCGCAGGAGGACAACGGATCAGGCCGCACTGTATGTCGATTTCGCTCGGCGCATCGAAAGACGACGATGCGACGTCGACATCGGCCCCTTGCCGATCTTTGCCGACGCCATGATGGTGGCGAAAAGAGAGCAGGCGGCGCCGTTCGCATTCTGCCCGACCGATAGACGGCGCGCGCCCCGTGCCGGGAAAGAGGCTTCAAATGAACTTCACAGGCAAGCATCTGATCGACGGCCGCTGGGTGGACGGTGGAGAAACGTTCCGCTCCGACCCGGTTTCCGGGGAGCCGATGACCGTCTTCAATGGCGGGCACGCCGAGATCGATCGCGCTGCACAGGCCGCCGAGAGCGCCTTCACCACCTATGGATGGACAAGCCGGGACGATCGCGCTGCCTTTCTCGACGCGATTGCCGACGAGATCGAGGCGCGCGGCGAGGAAATCACCGCGATCGGCTGTGCCGAGACTGGCCTGCCCGAAGCGCGGCTGCAGGGCGAACGGGGCAGAACGACTGGGCAGCTCCGGCTGTTCGCGAAGGTCCTCGGCGACGGCGATTTTCTCGATCGTCGCCATGATCCGGCCGATCCGGATCGTCAGCCGCTGCCGAAACCGGATCTGCGGCTGATCCAGCGACCGTTCGGGCCGGTCGGCGTATTCGGAGCCTCGAACTTTCCGCTGGCCTTCTCAACGGCGGGCGGCGACACGGCCTCGGCCCTGGCCGCCGGCTGCCCGGTCATCGTAAAGGGACACCCCGCGCATCCCGGCACGGCGGAAATCGTCGCCGAAGCAATCAGTGTCGCCACTGAACAATTCGGCTTGCCCGGCGGGACCTTCCAGCTGGTGCAGTCGAACAGCCGCGAGGCAGGCGAAGCGCTGGTCAGCCATCCGCTCATCACGGCGATCGGCTTCACCGGTTCGCTCGGGGCGGGCAGGGCGCTCTACGACATGGCGGCTGCGCGTGAGGTGCCGATCCCGTTCTATGGCGAGCTCGGCTCGGTCAATCCGGTGTTTTGCCTGCCCGAGGCCATGGCTCGGAGGGCGGAGGCGATTGGCACCGGCTGGGCCGGTTCACTAACCATGGGCGTCGGCCAGTTCTGCACCAATCCCGGTGTGCTGGTGGCGATCGAAGGCGAGGGACTGGAGACGCTGATCGCGGCGGCCGACAGCGCGCTTGGCGGGGTCAGTGTAACGCCGATGCTGACCAGCGGCATCGCACAGTCCTATCGCAAGGGCCGTGACGCGGCTCTCGCGGAGGGCGCCACCGGATGCCGCCGGTCGGCCGCCGACGGCCGCAACGCCGCACCGGACCTGCTGCGCGTCACGGCCGAGCAGTGGCTGGGCAGCCCGAACTTGCATCACGAGGTGTTCGGGCCGATGGGGATTGCCGTCGCGGCCAAGGACGAAGACCAGATGGTCGAGGTCGCCAAGGGATTCGAGGGCCAGCTGACGGCCACGATCCAGCTGGAGGAGGGAGATCATCAACTCGCGGGCCGACTTCTGCCGGTGCTGGAGCGTAAGGCGGGGCGGCTTTTGGCCAATGGTTGGCCGACCGGCGTCGAGGTCTCGCCGGCCATGATGCATGGCGGTCCCTATCCGGCGACGACGATGAATGGCACGACATCCGTCGGCACGATGGCGATCCGGCGTTTCCTCCGGCCCGTCTGCTACCAGAACATCCCGACGGCGCTCCTGCCTGCCGACCTTGCCGGATAATGGACGGCGAACCGTTCGATGCGCGGCATCGTCGTCTTCAGGTCGGGGTGCCTTCCGATCAGGCGGCGCGGCAGGCACGAGAGGCAGTCGAAGGGAGGGAAACGAGTGGCTGATCCGACGGTTTCGATCCTTTCGGCCTGCGGCTTCACGCTGGGGGAGGGACCGGCCTGCGACGCCGAGACGGACAAGGCGTTCTGGTTCGACATCGTGAATCGCAAGCTTTGCGAGCACCGTCTGTGCGATGGTGCGGAGAAGGTCCACGAACTGCCGCTGATGGCGTCGGTGATCGCCCGGACGAACGATCCCGCCGGCCGATACCTGCTCGCGACGGAGACTGGCCTCCAGCTCTTCGACCTGGCGACCGGGCGCCTCGAAATGCTCTGCCCGATCGAGGCGGATGATCCCCGCACGCGCAGCAATGACGGCCGCGTCCATCCGAGCGGCGCGCTCTGGATCGGCACGATGGGGCTTGGCGGGGAAAAGGATGCCGGCGCGGTCTATGTCTGGTCAGGCGGGACGCTGCACACGGTCGAGCCGCGCTGGACGATCCCCAATTCGCTGAGCTTCTCCGCCGACGGCCGGTTCGGCTATCTGGCCGAGACGGTGAAGGGCGAGATCTGGCGGATGCGCCTCGATCCGGAAACGGGGCTGCCGGTTGGGGATAGACGACTATTCGCCGACTATCGATCGAGGAAGGGCTGGCCCGACGGCGCGATCATGGATGCCGACGACGTGCTTCACGTCGCCGTCTGGGGCGGCGGCCGGGTCGACCGGATCGCAACGGGCGGGACATGGCTGGAGCCGATCCCGATCCCCGCGCGGCAGCCTTCCTGCCCCGCCTTTGCCGGCCGCGATGCCTCGCATATGATCGTCACGTCGGCGCGGCAGGGCCTGAAGCCCGATGCGCTGGCTTCCGACCCCCACGCAGGCCACACTTTCATCATCGAGGGCGGGTTTCGCGGGCGGCACGATCCCCCGGTGCGGCTTGGATGATCGGTCGCGACTGATCTGCAGTAGCCTTGAGCGAGGAGCGGTCAACGTGAAGCAATCGGAACCGGTTCTGGTGGTGATGGGCGTCTGCGGCGCCGGCAAGAGCGCCTTCGCCGCCCGATTGGCCGACCGCCTCGGTTTCCCGCTCATCGAAGGAGATGACTATCACTCCGAGGAGGCCCGGCTTCTGATGTCGCGCGGCCAAGGCCTGACCGATGAACAGCGTCTGCCCTGGCTCGACCGCATCGGCGAGGCCGCCACCGAGGCACTGCGGCAGGGAGACGGCCTCGTCATCGCGTGCTCGGCGCTGCGCCGAGTTCTATCGCGACCGATTGCGGGATTATCTGCCGGCGGCGCGTTTCCTGTTTCTCACGGGCGAGCGCGACCTGATCGCAAGACGGCTTGCCAGCCGGCGCGACCACTTCGTCGGCCTGTCGCTGCTGGACAGCCAACTGGCAGTTCTCGAACCACTCGCAAGCGACGAGGCGGGCATGGTTCTCGATGTGGCATTTCCGGTGGAGTCGCTGGTCGACCAGGTGCTGGCGGATATCGAAGTCGGGACGCCCACCGACGAAGGCGGTGACCGGATCGAGTAGGTGGCCGTCAAGGCGGCCGCCGACTCAGCGGCCCTTCTCGACCGCCTTCGCGGCCGCGTCGATCGTGTCCGCGATCCGCCCGGCTTCCTCCTCGTCGATCGGTCCTTCGCGAAGGCGAAGCCG
The DNA here is from genome assembly GCA_963773525.1 of uncultured Alphaproteobacteria bacterium. Lineage (GTDB taxonomy): Bacteria > Pseudomonadota > Alphaproteobacteria > Rhizobiales > Rhizobiaceae > Notoacmeibacter. The sequence goes on from CAVZBM010000007.1 coordinate 33,904, forward strand.
CAAGGCGGTCTTCAGGTTTTCCATCGCCCGGAGTACGGCCGAATTCATGCGGTGGCGTCCTGTGGCGGGTTCGGCTTGAAGACGAGCACGCAACTCTTCGAGGGCGCTTGCCTGCCCGGCCAGATACTCCTGGCCCTCCGCCGACAGACGATAGGATTTGCGCCCGCTGTCTCTGGTTTCGACATAGACGTAGTCCATGTCGTCCAGCCAGGAGAGCGTCGGATAGATGAGGCCGGGGCTTGGCGTGTAGCTGCCGCCGGTCAGCTCTTCGACGGCCTTGATCAACTCGTAGCCGTGGCTCGGCTTGTCGGCGATCAGCGACAGCAGCAGGAGCCGCATCTCGCCATAGTCGAACAGGCGGGCGCGTCCCCGCCTGCCATGTCCGTGCTCTCCCCTGCGGCCGGCCCGATGGCCGCCGATATGGTTATGATCGGGGCCATGATCCCCGCCTGGATGGTCTCTGTGTCTCATGCATCCGATATGTATCTCGATATATCGTCTTTCAAGACGGCAGGATTGATTTCTATGTCAGCTGACAGCCGTCGGATCTTGCGGTGCCGATGAGCGCGATCAACTCCGCCTGGTTCCGGGTCGGCTGCCAATCCTTGCGCGTCGTGATGCCGATCGAGCGCGCGGTTCCGTTCATCGAGAAGGGCAGAATGGCAAGGCTGCCAATCCGGACCTCCGCCTCCGCCTGCAGCCGCGAGACACAGCCGAGGTGATGGCTGGCGCGAAGCAGTTCGCGCATGAAGATCATCGAGCCGCTTTCAACCACCCCCGCTTCCCAATCGCTGTGCAGCGCGACCAGACGCCTGAAATGCTGGCGCGTAGGGGTGCCGGCTGCGGCGACGACGAAGGGGTAGGGCAGGAGGTCGGCCCGATCGATGGCGTCGCGGCGCGTCAGCGGATGGTCCGTTCCGGCGACGAGGACGAGGTCGTCGGAGAACAGCGGCGTCTGGTTCACGCCGGGTGAGGGCGGCGGATCACGCAGAGCGCCGACGATGAAATCGATCGAGCCGGACAGCAGGCCGTCGAGCAATTCACCATAGGGGCCGTCGATGATGCGCAATTCGAGGCGGGGTCTGTGAACACGAAAGTGCGCGATGGCGGCCGGAAGACATGTTGCGCGCGACAGGGGCAGCGCGCCGATCGTAATCACGCCGACCTCGTGGCCTTGCATGTCCGCCAGTTCCATCCGTGCCTGTTCCATTTCCGCGAAGGTCAGGCGGATGGCGCGCGCGAAGGCGGCGCCGCTGCGGGTCGGGACAAGGCCGCGCGACGTGCGCTCCAGGAGGGGCACGGTCGCCTCCTTTTGAATCGCGCCCGCCGCCCGATGAAGCGTCGGCTGCGCGATGCCGAGGCTCTGCGCCGCCGCGACGGAACTGCCAGTGCCCTCCAGCGCGGCGAAGGCGGTCAGTTGGGCTGCCGTCGCGGTGAGTGACAGGCGGGGCCCGACAACCGACGCCGCCGCATCCAGGATGCCCAGCGCGCGGATCGTCCGGGCGGCGAAGGTCTTGCCGGCTTCGGTTGGAAAGACGCCCTGCCGCGTCCGTTTGAGCAGTTCCGAGCTGAGCTGTTCCTCCAACCGCGCAATCGCCTGTGTCACCGCCGGCTGGGAGAGGCCGACCCGCGCTGCGGCCTGAGTGATGGAGCCGGCGTCGACCACGGCGGCGAAGATCCGCAGGTGACGGAGGTTGAACGTCATCAATGCAAGCCGCTTCGAGACCCGGACCCGCCACTTAGCCAGCGTGCAACGAACGTGCGGACTGCCTCATCGTCGCGGATCAAGGCGCCGATGGTGCCTTTGCCTTGCGCCATCTCGATTCTCCTTGCGCTGCCATCGCCGACGATAGCGGGACCGGGAAAGCGTGGCGAGCCTCTATAGCATGAACTTATGGTGGACGGGCTCCTTCCGATTGGCCGCTGACGGTTCGCTGCGCCATCTTCTCAAGAGCGAAACCCGGAGCGGAAGATCTCATGGCCACGAACAAGAGCGCCCTCGTCATCAGCGCCCACGCCGCCGATTTCGTCTGGCGCTGCGGCGGCGCCATCGCACTGCACGCGAAGAAAGGGTACGCCGTGACGGTGGTCTGCCTGTCATTCGGCGAGCGGGGCGAGAGCGCGAAACTCTGGAAACTGGACGGCATGACGCTGGAGCGGGTCAAGGCGGCGCGGCGGCAAGAAGCAGAGAAAGCGGCGGAGGCGCTCGGCGTGCACGATCTGGTCTGCATGGATCTCGGCGACTACCCGCTGGAGTTGCAGCGGACGGACAAGGATCAGCTGGTCGAAATCATCCGCAAGGTGCAGCCGTCCTTCATGCTCAGCCACAGCCAGTACGACCCCTACAACACCGATCATATGTACACGACGCAGGTGGCGCTCGAATGCCGGATGATCGCCCAGGCTTGGGGTCACAATCCGGGCGAGAAGGTGCTCGGCGCGCCGCAACTCTACCTTTTCGAGCCGCACCAGACCGAGCAGATGGGCTGGAAGCCGGACGTCTTCCTCGACATCACCGAGGTCTGGGACAGCAAGCGCGCGGCCATCGAGTGCATGGAAGGCCAGGAGCATCTGTGGGAGTATTACACCCGCGTCGCGCAGAACCGGGCCAATCATTTCAAGCGCAATAGCGGCGGACAGTCCGGCGGCCGCGACTGCAAGTACGCCGGAGGGATTCCAGTCGATCTTCCCGCGTACGGTGGACGAACTCTAGGAGGAGCGAGGCCCATGACCGACATTGCTCATCTCGGCCATGTCGAGATGTATACCAACAAGTTCGACGAGAGCCTCGCCTTCTTCACCGAGGTCTATGGCCTGACCGTCTCCGGCCAGGACGACAGCTCCGCCTATCTGCGCGCCTGGGACGATTACGAGTTCCACACGCTCAAGCTGACCCGCTCGGATACCACGGGCGTCGGCCATATCGGCTACCGGGCGAGCTCGCCCGAGGCGCTGGAGCGCCGTGTCCGGGCGATCGAGGAGAGCGGTTTCAAGGTCATCGGCTGGAACGATGGCGACCTCGGCCATGGACGCGCCTTTCGCTTCGAGGATCCCTTCGGCCACGTCTTCGAAATCTACTACGATACGGTTCGCTACAAGCCGGGCGAGCGTGACCGCCCGGCGCTGAAGAACAATGCCAGCCGATTTCACGGGATCGGCTGCCATCCGCGCCGGATCGACCACCTCAACCTCCTCGCCGACGATGTCTCCGAATTTCGCCGGTTCATGGAAACCTGCCTCGGCAGCCGCGTGACGGAGATGATCCAGCTCGACAATGGCCGGATCGGCGGCTGCTGGTTCACCGTCAACAACAAGGGCTACGATCTGGCATGCACGGAGGAACATGGCGGCGGCCAAGGGCGCCTGCACCACGTCACCTATGCCTGCGATCAGCGCGAGGACATTCTGCGCGCTGCCGACATCATGCTCGAGAACGGAGTCTATATCGAGACCGGGCCACACAAGCACGCGATCCAGAACACCTTCTTCCTCTACGTGTGGGAGCCTGCCGGAAACCGGGTCGAGCTGGCCAATGCCGGGGCGCGGCTGATCCTCGCGCCGGACTGGGAGCCGGTGGTCTGGACCGAGGCCGATCGGAAGAAGGGCCAGGCCTGGGGACTGAAGACGATCGAGAGCTTCCACACGCACGGCACGCCGCCAGCCAAGGGCGAGGAGTGAGCCGATGCGCTTCGACCCCCGCAGCCTTGCTCCGCACACGCCCGGCTACGTCGTGCAAGACATTCCGCGCGCCGATGCGGCGGTCATTGACGGCCTCGGCAAGGCCGGCGTCGCGACCGTCCATGAAGCGCAGGGGCGAACGGGCTGCCTCGCATCGCATCTCCGACCGATCTATCCGGGCGCGCAGATCGCGGGGTCGGCGGTAACAATCTCCGCCCCGCCCGGGGACAACTGGATGATCCATGTCGCGATCGAACAGCTGAAGGCGGGCGACATTCTCGTCCTGTCGCCGACAAGCCCGTGCGACAATGGGTATTTCGGCGATCTGCTGGCGACCAGCGCCATGGCGCGCGGCTGCCGCGGCCTGATCATCGAGGCCGGTGTCCGCGACACGAGGGATCTGGCCGAGATGGGATTTCCGGTCTGGAGCAGGGCCGTCTCGTCGCAGGGGACCGTCAAGGAGACCCTCGGGAGCGTCAACGTGCCGATCGTCTGCGGCGGACAACTGATCGAGGCCGGCGACGTGATCATCGCCGATGATGACGGGGTCTGTGTGGTCCGGCGGGACCATGCCGCCGATGTCCTCGCAAAGGCCAATGACCGCCTCGCCAACGAGGACGCCAAGCGGCGACGGCTGGCGGCCGGCGAACTCGGCCTCGACATCTACGGGATGCGCCAGCGCCTGAAGGAGAAGGGCCTTAAATATGTCTGACCGATCCGGCGCGGATCGCGCGGACGACGGAATTCCGTGCCTATGGATGCGGGGCGGCACCTCCAAGGGCGCCTACTTCCTCGCAGCGGACCTGCCGGCAGACGAGCAGGAGCGAAACCAGCTTCTCCTTCGGATAATGGGTTCGCCGGATCCGCGTCAGATCGACGGGATCGGCGGGGCCGACCCGCTCACTTCGAAAGTCGCCATCCTGTCGCCGTCGACCCGCGACGATGCCGATGTCGACTATCTCTTCTTGCAGGTCTTCGTCGACCAGCCGCTCGTTTCGGACGCGCAGCCGTGTGGCAACATCCTCGCCGGAGTGGGACCGGCGGCGATCGAGCGCGGCCTCGTGGCTTCGGCTGGCGATGCAACCGACGTCCGCATCCACATGCTGAATACCGGCGAAGTCTCGCGCGCCACGGTCCGGACGCCGGGCGGCAGGGTGACCTACGAAGGGGACGCGGAGATCGACGGCGTGCCGGGTCGGCATGCGCCGATCCCGCTGATGTTCCAGAACATCGCCGGTTCGATGACGGGCGCGCTGCTGCCAACCGGCAATCCGCTCGACGAGATCGACGGCGTCGCCTGCACCCTGATCGACAATGGCATGCCGATCGTCGTCATGGCCGCATCGGATCTCGGGATCGGCGGTGCGGAGAGCCGCGACGACCTCGAGAGCAATGAGCCGCTCAAGGCCCGTATCGAGGCGATCCGGCTGAAGGCCGGGCCGCTGATGAATCTAGGCGATGTGACGAAGAAATCGGTGCCGAAGATGACGCTGGTCTCTGCGCCCCGAAATGGTGGCGTCATCAGCACGAGGAGCTTCATTCCGCATCGATGCCACGCCTCGATCGGAGTTTTCGCGGCGGTTTCGGCGGCAACCGCCTGCACCTTGGCAGACTCGCCGGCGGGACGGCTGGCGCATCTGCCCGACGGACCGCGCTTCCTGATCGAACATCCGAGCGGCGCCGCCGAGGTGCTGATCGAACGGGACGAAAGCGGATCGGTGATCGCTGCCGGGACGCTCCGAACCGCGCGGAAGCTGTTCGAGGGCCGCGTCTTTCCCTGAGCCCGTCCGCCACTCGGGTCGTTCGCAGACCAATCGTGTTGACGGGTCGCGCTGCCTGTGCCGTGATGTGAGCCGGCAGCAACGCTTCGGCCGGAGTTCGGATGATGGGCGAGAGCATGGCGATCCGGAAGTCGGCGACAGCGCCGACCCTGCGCGTCGGCTTTCTCCTCGCCGACAGTTTCACGCTGTCGGCCCTGTCGCTCTTCATCGACGCGCTGCGCCTCGCCGGCGACGAGGCCGACCGTTCCAGACCGGTTCGCTGCACCTGGCAGGTCATGGCTCCGCAGCGCGATCCCATCCGTTCCAGCGCCGGTCTCTCCATCGCGCCGACGGCGCCGTTTCTGCCGCCACATGATCTCGACTATGTCGTCGTCGTCGGCGGGCTGCTCCACATCAGGGAGCAGATGGACAGCGCAGGCCTCGCCTATCTGCGACAATGTGCGACGGTCGGCGTTCCGCTCGTCGGCGTCTGCACCGGCTCGTTCATCCTTGCCCGCGCGGGCCTGATGGCCGACCGGCGAACCTGCGTCAGCTGGTTTCACCATGAGGATTTCACTGCCGAATTCCCGGATCACAAGGTCGATGCCGATCGCCTCTTCATCGATGATGGCGATCGCATCACTTGCGCTGGCGGCGGTGGCGTCGCCGATCTTGCGGCTTACCTGATAGGCCGTCATCTGGACTCGGCGGCGGCACAGAAGAGCCTCCATATCCTGCAGCTCCAGTCGGCCCGTTCGGGCAGCGAGGCTCAGCCGCATTCGATGGCAGGCGCGATCGGCGACGACAGCCGCGTGCGGCGCGCCATCCTGTTGATGGAGCAACATGTCTCGAACCCTCTGACGGTCGACGCCATCGCGATGCGACTGCAGATATCGGGTCGCCAGCTGGAGCGCCTGTTCAGGGAAACGATGGGCGTCTCGCCCGCGTCGATGTACCGGCAGATCCGCCTGCGTCATGCGCGGCGACTTCTGCTGACCACGCAAAAGAGCATCACGGACATCGCGGTCGAGACAGGCTTCTGCGACGCCGCGCATTTCGCGCGGCAGTTCCGGTCGCAGTTCGACGAGCCGCCAAGGCGTGCGCGTCGGCTTTGCGAGGAAGAACCGGACAGCGTCGCCAGCGGATGATTTCCGCGGGAGCAGGACAAAGCCGACGCGAATCATGTCCGACAGTGACGCGCAGGACGATGGTGGCGATGATCGCGCTCAGCTCGTTTTCAAGTTTTTTGCGGGTGCCGCCTCCCAGGTTGGCGAAATCGGGCGGAAATGTCGCTTTCGTCCTCGAATCCGTCGCCACGAGACTAGCGGCCGGGATTCGTGGAGCGCATGGTCGTCAGCGTCGCGAAAGGTTTGATTGGCCGTGAGCGTTCATGGCCTGCGGGCCCGGTTGGAAAAGAGACGTGTTGCGCGGCCGGCGCTCACCGGCTTCCAGAGGTCCACATGGTCGATCTGATCTCCGAGCTGACGCATCGCCGCAAGGGTCATACGCTGGAGGCACCGTTCTACACCGATCCCAGCATCTTCGATGCCGATATGGACGTCATCTTCGGCCGTCACTGGCTGTTCGTCGGGGTCGAGCCGGACGTGCCGGAGCCGGGCGACGTCATGGTCGTCGACATCGGCAAGAACTCGGTGATGATCCTGCGCGACGACGATGGAGAGGTGCGGGCCTTCCACAATGTCTGCCGTCACCGGGGCGCGCGGCTGATCCACGACGAGAAGACCATGGTTGGCAACATCATGTGCCGCTACCATTCGTGGATCTACAACACGGCCGGTGAACTGATCCACACCGAGCATATGGGCGAGGCATTCGACCGCTCGTGCCACGGTCTGAAGCCGGTCCATGTCCGTTCACTCGAAGGTCTGCTCTTCATCTGCCTCGCCGACGAGCCGCCGGCCGACTTCGACGACATGGCAGCGCAGATGGCGCCGTACATCGCGCCTCACAACATCCGGAATACCAAGGTCGCCTATCAGCACGACCTGATCGAGCCCGGCAACTGGAAGCTGACGATGGAGAACAACCGCGAGTGCTACCATTGCGGGGCGAACCATCCGGAGTTGACCGTGCCGCTGTTCGCCTACGGATTTGGCTTCGCACCGGAGGAACTCAGCGAGGACGAGAGGGCGCATGCCGACAATTACACCTGCATGCTGAAGGACAATCACCGGGACTGGGAATCGATCGGCCTGCCGTCGCGGGAGATCGACCGGCTGGACGACATGATCACCGGCTTTCGGACCGAGCGCCTGCCGCTCGCCGGTGACGGTGAAAGCCACACGATCGACACGAAGCGCGCCTGCCGAAAGCTGCTCGGAAACCTGACGAATGCGAGAGCCGGGGGGCTGCACTTCTGGACGCAGCCCAATTCCTGGCACCATTTCCTCGGCGACCATGCGGTCGTCTTCTCGGTGCTGCCGCTCGACGCGGAACCACTCGCTCCTGCGGACCAAATGGCTGGTCCACAAGGACGCTGTCGAGGGTGTCGACTACGATCTGCAGAACCTGATCGGAGTTTGGATGGCCACCAATCAGCAGGATTCCGATCTTGTCGGCTACTGCCAGCAGGGCGTCTCCAGCGACGGTTACGTGCCAGGACCCTATTCGCCGCACACCGAGATGCTCGTGGAGAAATTCTGCAACTGGTATGTCGGCCGGATGCTTGCGCATCTGTCCGAGACCCGCGCCGTCGCATAGGCGAGAGGGCCGAATGACCATCAGCGAACTGCCTGCACCCAGTCCGGTTCCCACCGGCTATTTCCGCTGGGAACCGGATGAAGACGACGTCCTGATCTGCCGGGCGGTCCGCGACGAGACGCCCGACGTCAAGAGCTTCATCTTCGCACCACGCTTCCGCAGGCAGTTCGATTTCGTCTCCGGCCAATTCCTGACGCTGGAATTCGAGATCGACGGCGAGACCATCCACCGCTGCTACACGATTTCGTCGCCGCCAAGCCGGCCGGATACGGTGAGCATTACGGTCAAGCGGGTGCCGGGCGGACCCGTCTCGAACTGGCTCCACGACCACTTCCGGCCTGGGATGATGCTGAAGGCGACCGTGCCCATGGGAGATTTCTCCTGGGCCGGCATGCAGGCGCCGAACTATCTCTTTCTCTCCGGCGGGTCGGGCATCACGCCGCTGATGTCGATGACGCGCAGCGCCTATGATCTGGCGCTGATCGCGGATATCTGCTTCGTTCACGCCGCTCGCACGCCGGCCGACATCATCTTTCGCGACGAGTTGGAGTTCATGGCGCGGCGAAATCGCTCGATCCGGCCCTTCTTCACCGTGGAGGACAATGCGCCGGGGCATGGCTGGTCCGGTCATCGCGGACGTCTGTCGCGCGCGATGCTGGAGGTCATCTGCCCCGATTTACTGGAACGGGAAATTTTCGTCTGCGGGCCGCGGCCGTTCATGACCGCGATCCGGCAGATGCTCGTCGATGCCGGCTTCGACATGGAACGCTACCATCAGGAGAGCTTCGACTTCGACGACTTCAGCGAGGCGGCGCAGGAGACGATCACCGAGGCGGTGGGCGATCTCGACTCCGACGCCAAGCGCTACCGGATCGAATTCACCAAGACCGGCCGTACCGTGTACTGTCCCGAGGGTGTCACGGTGCTCGAGGCGGCGCGGCGGGCGGGTATGCGGCTGCCCTTCTCCTGCGCCAAGGGTCTCTGCGGCACCTGCAAGTCCAGGCTCGTCTCCGGCTTGGTTCAACTGGAGCACGGCGGCGGGATTCGGCAGCGCGAGATCGACGCGGGCCTGACGCTGCTATGCTGCGCAAAGCCGGCGAGTGATCTCGTCGTCGAGCGCTAGGAGAGGAGAGGGACCGCGAATGATCGCTCATGCCGAAGCGCTGCTGAAGCCGCTGACGATCAAGGGGCTGACCATCCGCAATCGGGTGATGTCGACGGCCCACGCGCCAGCCTATGGCAGAGACGGCAAGCCGCAGGAGCGCTATCAGCTCTATCACGAGGAGAAGGCGAAGGGCGGCATCGGCCTCACCATGTTCGGAGGTTCGTCCTCGGTGGCGCTGGACAGCCCCGCCACGCCCTGGAACCAGATCTCCGTCGCCGACGACAGCGTCGTGCCGCACTTCCAGCAATTCGCCGACAGAATCCATCGGCATGGCGCCAAGCTGATGATCCAGCTCACCCATATGGGCCGGCGGACGCGATGGGATACCGACAACTGGCTCCCGGTTAAATCGCCCTCGCCCTGGCGCGAGCCGGCGTCCCGTTCGATCCCGAAGGAGCTGGAGGACGAGGAGATCGCGCGGATCGTCTCCGACTTCGCTGCCGCCGCGCGGCGCTGCAAGGAGGGGGGCTCGACGGCTGCGAGATTTCGGCGGCGCATGGCCATCTGGTCGATCAGTTCTGGTCGCCGTCGGTCAACCACCGGACCGACAAATATGGCGGCAGCCTCGAAAACCGCATGCGATTCGGGATCGAGGTGCTGACCGCCATGCGGGAGGCCGCCGGAGACGACTATGTGATCGGCATCCGCATGTCCGGCGACGAGATGCTGAAGGGCGGGCTGACGCATGAGGACTGCGTGACGATCGCCGCGGAATACGCAAGCCGCGGGCTCGTCGATTTCCTGAACATCATCGGCGGTCAGGCGCGGGACGACATCGCCCATGCGATTTCGATCCCGAACATGGCGTTCCCGGTGGCGCCGTTTCTGCCGCTGCCTTCGGCCATCAAGCGCGAGGTGGACGTGCCGATCTTTCACGCGCAGCGGATCACGGATCTCGCCACAGCGGCGCGGGCGGTGCATGAAGGCCATGTCGACCTGGTGGCGATGACGCGGGCCCACATCGCCGATCCGCATCTGGTACGGAAGCTGGCCGACGGCCGCGCAGACGACATCCGCCAATGCGTCGGCGCCGGTTACTGCATCGACCGGATCTATGTCGGAAACGACGCGCTCTGCATCCAGAACGCGGCGACGGGGCGCGAAGCCACCATGCCGCATGTCATCCCGAAGGCCGAGGCGGTCAGGAAGGCCGTCGTCATCGGCGGCGGCGTCGCCGGTCTCGAAGCGGCCCGCGTGCTGGCTTCGCGTGGGCATGCGGTGACGCTGTTCGAACAGGGCGAGCGTCTCGGCGGTCAGGTCAATATTGCCGCGAAGGCCACGTGGCGCGAGGCGCTCGCCGGTATTCCCCGCTGGCTGGTCGGGCAGGTCGAGAAACTCGGCGTCGATATCCGTCTCGGGACCATCGCGGACGAGGCGGTGGTGGCGGCGCTTCAGCCGGATATCGTGATCGTCGCGACGGGCGGCCTGCCGAGCAAGGGATATGTCCCGGGGGCGGCGGAGCACGCGGTCACGACATGGGACATCCTGACCGGCGCGGTCGAGCCCTCCGGTTCGGTGCTGCTCTACGACGAAATGGGCCAGCACAATGCCGCCTCGACCGCCGAGGTGCTGGCGAAGCGCGGCTGCCTGGTCGAAATGGCGACGCATGACAGGATGATCGCGCAGGAGGTTGGCACCACCAATCAACCGGTCCATCTGCGCGAACTCTACAAGCTCGGCGTGGTGCTGACGCCCAACATGGAACTGATCGAGATCTATCCGGAAGGCAATCGGCTGATCGCGGCGCTGCGCAACACGATGACCAATGCCGAGGAGGAACGCGTCGTCGATCATGTGGTGGTGGAGTACGGGACGCTGCCGGAGGACGATCTGCACTTCGCGCTGAAGGATGGCGCGTCGAACCGGGGCCTTATTGACCAGGCGGCGCTGGTCGAGGGCAGGCCCCAGTCGGCCAGCGGTTCGGGCTATGCGCTCTATCGGATCGGCGATGCTGTCGCCGGCCGCAACATCCACGCCGCGATCTACGACGCGCTGCGGCTCTGCAAGGATCTCTGAGCACCATGGGCGCGGCACATCTTCTGCCGTGGCTGATCATCGCGATGATCGTGATCGCCGCCGTCCAACTCCGCCGCCGCGTTGTGCTCTGGCGGAAGGGGAAGCCAGCGAAAATCGACTGGATCGCCGGTATCGCGGCCCTGCCGAAACGCTATCTCGTCGACGTTCATCATGTCGTGAATCGGGACAGGGGCGCGTCACGGATGCATGTGCCGGTTGCGAGTGGCCTGCTCGGGGCCTGCTGTCTGTCGCTTCTCGGACTGATTCCCGCGCTCGGCTCGTCGCGCGTCTGGTGGGCACTGGCCGCGATGGCGTTCGCCGTCATGCTGATCGGTGCTGGACTGGTCGCGGCACGGCGCTATCCGGTGAAGCTGCCGCGTCTCTCCGCCGGGCGTTATCAGCGGCTGCCCCTGATGGTGGCGGCCTTCGCGGTGGGGGGCGCGCTCGTGGCCGGGCTCGCGGCTCTCGGTGATCCGCTGCCGCCGCTCTCCGATCTGGCCCTCCTCGCCGCCGCGCTGGGCGGCATCGGGCTTTCGCTGGAGGTCGCGCGCGGGCCGATGCGCCATGCCGCGGCGGGGGCGCTACATCTGGCCGCCCATCCGAGGCCAGGGCGCTTTGCCGGCGGCCGCGAAACCGCACTGCGTCCACTCGATCTCGATGGGCCGAAGCTGGGGATCGAGACGCCGGCCGATTTCGCGTGGAACCGACTGCTCTCCTTCGATGCCTGCGTCCAGTGCGGCCGCTGCGAGGCCGCTTGCCCGGCCTTCGCCGCCGGTCAGCCGCTCAGCCCGAAACATCTGATCGCCGATCTCGCCCGCGCTCAGGCCAGTGGACCTGCGATGCCCTATCATGGCGCGCCCTATCCGAATGCGCGACCGGTGGCGGGGAAGGGCGGGCCGGACCAGAGGCTGATCGGCCCGGACTCCCTGATCCATCCCGATACGCTCTGGTCCTGCACCACCTGCCGCGCCTGCGTCGAGGAATGCCCGATGATGATCGAGCATGTCGACGCGATCGTCGATCTGCGGCGGTTCCAGACGCTGGAGCTTGGCGCGGTCCCCGCCAAGGCGGCGGAGCCTCTCGATCATTTGCGCGGCTGCGACGAGCAGCATGGCCAGCCGCTGGACGCCCGCACGGATTTCGCGGCCGGCCTCGGCGTGCCGGTGATGGCCGATGTGGGCGAGGCGGATTTGCTGCTCTGGCTGGGGCAGGGGGCCTATGATCTTCGCTACCAGCGGACGCTCCGAGCGCTGATCCGTCTGCTGACCATTGCCGGCGTCCGCTTCGCGGTGCTCGGAGAAGAGGAACGCGACTGCGGCGATCTCGCGCGCCGGCTGGGGGACGAAGCGACCTTCCAGCGGCTCGCACGCGAGAATGTCGTCAGGCTGTCTCGATACCGGTTCAACCGGATCGTCACCGCCGATCCACATGCGCTGCACGTCCTGCGCAACGAGTACCCTGCGTTCGGCGGCAGGTTCGAGGTGATCCACCACACGGCGCTGCTGGACGAACTGATGGCTAGCGGGCAATTGCAGGCGCGGCGGTTGCCGGAAATCGCCGTGACCTACCACGATCCCTGCTATCTGGGACGCTACAATGGCGAATACGACGCGCCGCGCGCGGTGCTCGACCGTATTGGCATCGAGCGGCGGGAGATGGTGCGCAGCGGGCGGAGAGCCATGTGCTGCGGCGGCGGGGGAGGCGCTCCGGTGACCGATATTGCCGGCGAGACGCGGATTCCCGATCTGCGGATGGCGCAGGTCGGCGAGACCGGCGCCTCCATTGTGGCGGTGGCCTGCCCCGGCTGCACGGCAATGCTGGAGGGTGTCGTCGGCGACCGACCGGAGGTCCGTGACATTGCCGAACTGTTGCTCGATGCGGTCGAGGCGGAGGGATCCGCTTCGGAGGGCATCGCGGCCAGACCAACCCCGGTTCCAGCATGAAGCGCGCGCGTCACGATCCGCGAGCAGACAGGATGACCCATTCCGTCTCTTGCGCGAGCGGGCGCCCACGTTTCGATCGTGCGAGAAAACGGTCGGCGACCCTCCGGCCCCGCCGCGATCCACGGGCCGCCTTCGCCGCTTCGCGTGTCGCGGGCCCGATGCGCCTGCGGATCGAACGCGGCCGAAACGGAGGATCCGTGGTGCTTGCCGTGCCGGTCTTAGAGGGCACGGAGACAGCAGAGCGGGCGATCCGGACCATTGAAAGCCCGACCTTTCTCGTCTTTGCAATCATGGATGCCGAGGCCGGCCGGCTCTCCCGCTTCGACCGGCAGGTGCTCGGCGCGGCGAGACGTCTGGCCGACGCAGGAGACGGCGGCGGTGCGGTGGTGGCGGTCGTCGCGCACGAGGCGGAGGGGCTGGGCGATGCGGGCGCCGATCGCTTGATGCTGGTCGAGGCAGTGGACGCCGCCGCCGCCGAGGCGCAACGGCTCGCCCAACTCGTCGGGCTGCATCAGCCGCGCCATGTCCTTTTTGCAGAGAACGGGCGGGGCGGTGATCTGGCGCGGCGGCTGGCCGTCAAGCTCGGCCTACCGCTGCTTTCCGATGTCGAACATCTGACGGCCAAGCAGGCGGTGCGGGCAATCGAGTGCGGTCGACGGGAGCAGGGCGGCACGCCGCCACGGCTGATGAGCCTCGGCGAGGATCGCGTTCCGGCCTATGACGAGCGGCCGTGCGAGGCACGAGTGATGGGCATCGAGGCACCGGCAATGGGCGCAGCATCAGCCATTCTTGCCAGCGAAATCATTGCCGCCGATCCCGCGACCATGTCGCTCGCCGAGGCTGATTTCGTCGTCTCGGCCGGCAATGGCGTCAGCGACTTCGAGGCCTTCCGAGAAGTGGCGGCGGCCCTCGGCGCCACGCCCGGCGCGAGCCGGGTCGTCTGCGATGCGGGACTGATGCCGCGGGAGAGCCAGGTCGGCGCATCCGGCACCGTGCTGTCGGCCGACTGCTACTTCGCACTTGGCATTGCCGGGGCGCCGCAGCATCTGCAGGGGATCGCCGGCTGCGAGCATGTCATCGCCGTCAACACCGACCTCCATGCCGCGATGGTCGAGCGAGCGGGCCTGGCCATCATACAGGATGCGCAGAAGGTCATGCCGGCGCTTCTGCGGCTTCTGAAGGAGCGTCAGCGATGAGAGCGGTGGTTCTGCTTTCGCGGGGGCGTCATCCGGTCAGCGGCAAGGCCGTCCTGCCTCGCCTGGAGGCGCAGGCGATCGCGCTCGCGGTGGGTCTCGGCGGCGACGTTGCCGGCCTGCATGCCGGGCCGGACGAAGACGGTATCGCCGACGCACTCGGCTGCGGGCTCGAAACCATAGACCGGCTCATCATCGCCGATGATGCCGATCCGCTGCCGGCGCTCGCCGAGCATCTAATCGGCCCATCCGCCAGACCTGATCGTGGCGGGGCGGCGCGGCCAGGGCGGCGAAGAGACTGGTTTGCTGCCCTACACGCTGGCCGAGAGGCTGGGCCTGCCGATCCTGGCCGACGTGGTGGCCATCGCGTCCGCCGGTGACCCTTCCGTCGCCCGATTGGACCAGGCGCTGACGAAGGGCGCAAAGCGTCGGGTGACGATGCGACTGCCGGCGCTGGTCACGGTGCATCCGCTCGCGCCGCCACCATTTCCCTTTGCCTTCGGCAAGGCGAGGCGCGGGATGATCCGCAGGCACGAAGGTCTATCGATACCGCGCACACCCTCTGCCTTCGAGCAACGAGCCCGCCGGGTGCGTCCCAAGCTGATGCGCCAAGCAGGTCCGTCTTCCGGGGGAGGTGACAGTGTCGTTGTCGATCCTGATCCCGACGAGGCGGCGCGGATGATCCTCGATCATCTGGAGAGGATCGGCATCCGCTCCTTTACTCGTCGCTCGCCTTGAATGCCGCGATCGCCGCGCTCAGATCCTCGATGGCGCTGCCAACGGATTTGAACAGCGTGATCTCTTCGTCGGACGTTCGGCCATGGCCGCCGGTTCGGCACAGATCCACCAGCGTGCCCGCAATGTCGCCTTGGCCGATCGCGCCGCTCTTGAGGGGGATGACCAGCTCGCCGCTTTCGACGGTCGCATGATCGGTATCGACGAAGATGCGCGAGCGCTGCAGCACCCTGTCGTCGGCTTCGCGCATTTGCGGCGTGAAACTACCGATCAGATCGACATGCTGACCGGGCTTGAGCCAGTCGCCCTCGAGGATCGGCTCGCGTGACAGCGTTGCGGAACTGATGATGTCGGCCGCCGCGACGGCTGTCTGCAGATCGGCCGCGACCTCGGCCTCGAAGCCGTCCTTGCGAAGCGCGTCGACCAAGCGCTCGGCGCCCGCGCGGGTCCGATTGTAGACGGCGATCGACTTGATCGGCAGCGCGGCACGGTAGGCGAGCGGAATATTGCTGGCGACGCGGCCCGCCCCGACGACCAGCAGGCGTTCGCTGTCCGGCCGTGCCAGACGACTGGCGGCGAGGGCGGAAGCCGCCGCTGTCCGTCGCGCCGTCAGTTCGCCGCCATCGAGCAGCAGCTTGTGCTCGCCCGTCCGTCGATCGAAAAGGATGTAGCTCGACGAGATGGCTGGCAGGCCGCGGCTGCGATTGCCCGGCACGACGTTGACGATCTTGACGCCGCCCCATTCCTCGTTCGTCCAGGCCGGCATGAGCAGCAGGGTGTCATCCTCGGCATCCGGATTGGACAGCGTGTGGTGATGGCGTAGCGGCGCCTCCACCGTCGCCCGAAAGCCCTCGTCGAGAGCTTCGATAAGGCGCGGAAAGGGCAGGGCGGCTTTGGTCGCCGCCTCGTCGAGCGCTTTGATCGTCATCGGCGTTCCATCGTGACTCGTGCGGCACGAAAGCATGGAGCCGATCGACCGGTTCCGCAACTGCCATGCCCACGTCGACGGCGCTGGACGAAGCGGGAAACCAACTTGCGTCGGACAGGTTTTCGGGTCATTAGGCGAGGCCAGTTCGCAAATGCGAAGGAGGAGTTGGTGAAGAAGATCTACGGTTCGGCAAGCGAGGCTCTCGACGGCCTGCTTCACGACGGAATGCTCATCGCCGCCGGCGGTTTTGGCCTGTGCGGCATCCCGGAACTGCTGATCGAAGCGATCCGCGAGAACGGCGCGAAGGATCTCACCTTCGCCTCCAACAATGCCGGGGTCGACGATTTCGGCATTGGCCGGCTGCTGCACACGCGGCAGGTCAAGAAGATGATGTCATCATATGTCGGCGAGAATGCCGAGTTCATGCGACAATATCTCGACGGCGAGCTGGAGGTCGAGTTCAACCCGCAGGGCACGCTCGCCGAGCGGATGCGGGCCGGCGGCGCCGGCATTCCGGGCTTCTATACCAAGACCGGCGTGGGCACGCTCGTCGCGGAAGGCAAGGAGCACAAGGACTTCGACGGCGAGACCTACATTCTCGAACGCGGCATCTTCGCCGATCTTGCCATCGTCAAGGCGTGGAAGGCCGACGAGACCGGCAATCTGATCTTCCGCAAGACCGCCCGCAACTTCAACGTGCCGGCTGCGATGTGCGGCAAGGTCTGTGCCGCGGAAGTCGAAGAGATCGTCCCAACGGGATCGCTCGACCCGGACTGCATTCATCTGCCCGGCATCTACGTGCACCGGCTGATCCAGGGCGAGCACGAGAAGCGGATCGAACAGCGCACCACGCGCAAGCGCGACGAGGCGGCGACGCCCGCAGCGGCAGGCGAGGAGGTTTGAGATGGCCTGGGACCGGAACAAGATGGCCGCGCGGGCGGCGAAGGAACTGCAGGACGGCATGTATGTGAATCTCGGCATCGGCATTCCGACGCTGGTCGCGAATTACATTCCGGACGGCGTCAACGTCACGCTGCAGAGCGAGAACGGCATGCTCGGCATGGGGCCGTTCCCCTATGAGGGCGAGGAAGATCCCGACCTGATAAATGCGGGAAAGCAGACCATCACGGAGCTGCCGCACAGCGTCTATTTCGACAGCGCCACCAGCTTCGGCATGATCCGGGGCGGCAAGATCGCGATGGCGATCCTCGGCGCCATGGAGGTTGCCGAGAACGGCGATCTGGCCAACTGGATGATCCCCGGCAAGCTGGTCAAGGGCATGGGCGGCGCGATGGATCTCGTCGCCGGCGTCGGCCGCGTGATCGTCGTGATGGACCATCAGAACAAGAAGGGCGAATCCAAGGTCCTGAAGGAATGCAGCCTGCCGCTGACAGGAGCGGGCGTGGTCGATCGCATCATCACCAATCTCGGCGTCCTGGACGTGGTCGATGGTGGCCTGAAGATCGTCGAATTGGCCGATGGTGTCAGCGAAGACGAGCTGCGCGCCGCGACCGAGGCGAAGATCGTCGACTGATGACCGTCTGAATGTCCTTCCCGACCAATAGCGTGAGACAGCCGCACGAAAGTGCGGCTGTTCGTTTCAGGGCCGACGCCATCTGGATCGGCTGTTTCGCGCTCTATTTCGCCGCGCTGTTGATTGGCCGCGTTGCGTTTGGGGGAGCCTCGCTGAACTGGGACGATGCGGAACTGCCCGTCGCGGCCGGTCTCTATCGCCCCGGCTACGGCCCGCAACTGCCGATCTATCACTGGTTCCAGAACGGCCTTTTCGAACTCTTCGGCATTTCCGTCTTCAGCATCTCGCTTGGCCGGGATCTGATCCGCCTTCTGTCGGCGGTGGTGGTCTATTGTCTGGCGCGACAGGTGGCCCGGCCAGCGACTGCCGCTGCGGTGACGCTAGGCCTGGAGCTCAACATCCACTTCGCCTGGTATGCGCAACGCGCCTTCTCGCATAACAATTCTGCGATCCTGTTCGGGCTGCTCGCCGTCTTCGTGTTCTGGCTGGCGCTGGAAAGGCCCCATTCCTGGACGCGCTGGCTGCTCTTCGGTGCCGTCAGCGGGCTCGGCCTGCTGTCGAAGTACAATTTTCTCTTCGTTCCGTTCACGCTGGTCATCGCCGCTTTCACGGACCGTAACCTCCGGCCGACGCTTCCCTGGTTGCGGATCGTCGCGGCGTTCGCGCTGGCGGCGGCCATGGTCGCGCTTCCCTATCAATGGATTGCCGATCATCTGAGGCTGGCGACCGGGGCGTCAGGCTCGCTGGATCTTGCGGATGGCAACCCCGTCGCCGCGCGACTGAGCGGGCTGTTCGAACTGGTTCAGGCGCTTTTGTCGAATGCCGCGATCGGCGCAGTGCTGGCGCTCCTGCTGGTACGGTTTGCACCGAAGATCGCGCTGGCGGAGTCTGACGAGGAAGTGGAGGCAGCGCGGTGCCAAAGGCTCGGTGGGTTCCTTCTGCGTTACCTCATCTGCTTTTCGGCGATTCTCACCATCGGCCTTTTGTTCGCCGGGATCGGCAATGTGAGAGACCGCTGGCTGCTGCCCGTGTTCAGCATCGTCGGTCCGACTGCTGTTCTGCTGATCTGGCACCGCATTTCCCATGCTGGCAAGGCGATCCTCCTGGCGGTGTGCGGTCTCATAGCCCTTGCCGTACTGATCGGTCATCCGCTGGAGAGTCGGTTCTGGAAGGATCGAGGCAATGCCCCCTTCGGACAAGTGGTCGCAGCGATGGATAAAATCGGCGCCGGACCCGGTACCTATGTGATTGCGCCGTTCCAGTGGAACGCCGGCAACCTCAAACATCGTCGTCCGGACTGGATCGTCGATGACTATCGGCTGATGCATTTCGGCGACGGCCCGAGCGATCGCTTCTTGCTCGTTCTCGACAACGACACTAATGACGTGCGCCGGTGGTCCGAACGTCTCGGGCCGGAATACGAGGCCTGCGCCGGCCGACCGGCCCTGAGGATCGACACCGCGAAGACCGAACCGGACCGCAGGCGGCTGGAGTTTTACATACGCTGGATCTGCCCGGGCGGATCCACGGAATCGGACAAGTGAGCGCCGTGACTGTCATTTCCATCGTGATTCCGATGAAGAACGAAGCCGGCAATGTCCGGGGGCTCGTCGAGGAAATCGACGCGGCCTGTCGTGATCTGCCGCCCTACGAGGTGGTTATCGTCGACGACGGGTCCGATGACGACACGGCCGCCATCGCGGGGGCGCTCAGCGCCGGCGGTCGTCCGGTCCGGGTCCTGCGCCACGAGGCCAGCGCCGGCCAGAGCGCCGCCATCCATACCGGGGTTGAGGGGGCGAAGGGGCGTCTGATCGCGACGCTCGACGGGGACGGGCAAAATCCGCCATCGGAGATCCCGAAGCTGGTCGCGCCGATGCTGGCGCCGGATTGTTCGCCACGCCTGGCGCTCGTCGCCGGGCAGCGCGTCGGACGTCAGGACAGCTGGTCGAAGAAGCTCGGTTCGCGCTTCGCCAATGGCCTCAGGGCGCGCGTCCTGAATGACGGCACGCGCGACACCGGGTGCGGGCTGAAGGCTTTCCGCCGGGATGCTTTCCTCGCGCTGCCCTACTTCAATCACATGCACCGCTACCTGCCGGCGCTGTTCACCCGGGACGGATGGGAGGTCGGTCATGTCGACGTGGTGCACCGCTCGCGCGGGGAAGGGCAGTCGAACTATTCCAACCTGCAGCGGGCGCTGGTCGGTATCCCCGATCTGATGGCGGTGGCCTGGCTGATCAGGCGGCGCAAGACTTACAGAACGATGGCCGACATCCTTGCCTCGCAGCCCCGGACGGAGCCGGAAGGATGAGCGGCGACGATCTTCTCCACTACCTCAATCTCACCAGTTGGGGAGAGTTCTGGTGGATTGGCGTCGGCCTGGTCGGGCAGTTGATGTTCACCGGCCGGTTCCTTGTTCAATGGCTGGCCTCCGAGCGGGTTCACAAGTCCGTGGTACCGGTCACTTTCTGGTGGTTTTCCATCGGCGGCGGCATGATGCTGCTTCTCTACGCCATCTGGCGCAGGGATCCTATCTTCATCCTCGGTCAGTCGCTTGGCGTCTTCATCTACGCGCGCAATCTGTGGCTGATCCGGCTCGAGAGCACCGGCAGGCGCTGACGCCCCCTTGCATTGTGGGCGACCAGACCGCACAACGCCCGGCTCATGAAGAAAAGCGGGAGATATCCCATGCCGACCTATCGCTCACGCACCACCACCCATGGCCGCAACATGGCCGGCGCCCGCGGCCTATGGCGCGCCACGGGCGTCAAGGATGGCGATTTCGGCAAGCCGATCATCGCCGTGGTCAATTCGTTCACGCAGTTCGTTCCAGGCCATGTCCATCTGAAGGATCTCGGCCAGATGGTCGCGCGCGAGATCGAGAGCGCCGGCGGCATCGCCAAGGAGTTCAACACGATCGCCGTGGACGACGGAATCGCGATGGGCCATGACGGGATGCTCTACAGCCTGCCGAGCCGCGAGATCATCGCCGACAGCGTCGAATACATGGTCAACGCCCATTGCGCCGACGCCATGGTCTGCATCTCCAACTGCGACAAGATCACGCCCGGCATGCTGATGGCGGCGCTGCGGCTGAACATTCCGGTCGTCTTCGTTTCCGGCGGACCGATGGAAGCCGGCAAGGTGGTCTGGGAGGATGGCAAGGTGCAGGCGCTCGACCTCGTCGACGCAATGGTCGCCGCGGCCGACGACGCCGTTTCCGATGCCGATGTCGAGGTGATCGAGCGCAGCGCCTGTCCGACCTGCGGCTCCTGCTCGGGCATGTTCACCGCCAATTCGATGAACTGCCTGACCGAAGCGCTCGGCCTCGCCCTGCCGGGCAATGGCTCGACGCTCGCGACCCATGCCGACCGCAAGCGCCTCTTCGTCGAAGCCGGGCATCTGATCGTCGATCTGGCGCGTCGCTATTACGAGCAGGGCGACGAACGGGTCCTGCCGCGCGAGATCGCCAGTTTCGATGCGTTCTGCAACGCGATGACGCTGGACATCGCCATGGGCGGTTCGACCAACACGGTCCTGCACCTTCTGGCGGCCGCCTATGAGGGGCAGGTCGATTTCACCATGGCCGACATCGACCGGCTCTCCCGCAAGGTGCCGGTGCTGTGCAAGGTCGCGCCGTCGATTCCGACGGTGCACATGGAAGACGTGCATCGCGCCGGCGGCATCATGGGCATTCTCGGCGAACTGGACCGGGCGGGACTGATCCGTTCCGATTGCGTGACGGTGCATTCGGAGACGATGGGCGATGCGCTGGACCGCTGGGACGTCGTCCGCACCGATGCGACGAACGTCCACGACTTCTATCGCGCTGCGCCGGGCGGGGTGCCGACGCAGGTCGCGTTCAGCCAGGACCGCCGCTACGACGCCGTCGACACGGACCGCGAAGCCGGGGTCATCCGCGCCAGGGACCATGCCTTCAGCCAGGATGGCGGCCTCGCCGTGCTGTTCGGCAACATCGCCGAGGACGGCTGCATCGTGAAGACGGCGGGCGTCGACGAGAGCATCCTGAAGTTCACCGGCCGCGCCCGCGTCTTCGAGAGCCAGGACAGCGCCGTTTCCGACATCCTGACCGGCAAGATCGTCGAGGGTGACGTCGTCGTCATCCGCTACGAGGGGCCGCGTGGCGGCCCCGGCATGCAGGAAATGCTCTACCCGACCAGCTACTTGAAGTCGAAAGGCCTCGGAAAGGCCTGCGCGCTGATCACGGACGGGCGGTTCTCCGGCGGCACGTCGGGTCTGTCGATCGGCCACTGCTCGCCCGAGGCGGCGGAAGGCGGCGCGATCGGCCTCGTCCGCGAAGGCGACAGGATCGAAATCGATATCCCGAACCGGACCATCCATCTTGCCATCGACGATTCCGAGATGGCCGCCCGCCGGCAGGAGCAGGACGAGAAGGGCTGGAAGCCTGTCGAGAAGCGCACGCGGAAGATCACCACCGCGCTGAAGGCCTATGCCGCGCTGACGACCAGCGCCTCGAAGGGAGCGGTCCGCGTCGTCGAGGACTGACCGATCGGCGGGACTTACAGAGTTGCGCAGGAGACAAAAGGGCCGGTCCCAGGGACCGGCCTTTTCATTTCCGGCGGCTGCCGCATCTTCGAAAGCCTTGAGCAGCAATACGAACCGGAGATGCGAGAGTGACCACCGAGACGCGGCCCACCACGCCTTACGAGGACCAGAAGCCCGGCACGTCGGGCCTGCGCAAGCGGGTGCCGCATTTCCAACAGGAACACTACGTCGAGAACTTCATTCAGGCGATCTTCGACGTCGCGCCGAAGGAGCCGTCAAAGACGCTGATCCTCGGCGGCGACGGGCGCTACTTCAACCGCGCGGTGATCGACCGGGTGATCGCCATGGCGGCGGCCAATGATGTCGAGCGGATCGTCGTTGGACAGGGCGGCATTCTCTCCACGCCCGCAGCGTCGAACCTGATTCGCAAGCGCAACGCGTTCGGCGGCATCATCCTCTCGGCCAGCCACAATCCGGGCGGTCCGAACGAGGATTTCGGCATCAAGTTCAATACCGCCAATGGCGGCCCGGCACCGGAGAGCGTCACGGACGCGATCTTCGAGCGGACGATGTCGATCAGCGAATTTTGCATCGACACGGATGCGACAGCCGACATCGACGTGATCGGCGAGACCAGGCTCGATCATCTGACGGTCGAGGTGATCGATCCCGTTGCCGATTATGCGGCGCTGATGGAAGAGCTGTTCGACTTCGACGAGATCAGGACACTGTTCTCCTCCGGCTTCACCATGGCGTTCGACGCCATGCACGCGGTGACGGGGCCCTACGCGCACGAGATCTTCGAGCGGCGCCTCGGAGCGGCAGAGGGGACCGTCCGCAACGGAACGCCGCTGGAGGATTTCGGCGGCCACCATCCCGATCCCAATCTCGTTCACGCCAAGACGCTGTACGATGATCTGATGACGAAGGAAGGCCCGGATTTCGGCGCCGCCTCGGATGGCGATGGCGACCGCAATCTGATCATCGGCAAGGGCATCTATGTCGCGCCATCGGACAGCCTCGCCATTCTCGCCGCCAATGCCTCCTGCGCCAGGGCCTATGCCAGCGGGTTGAAGGGCATTGCCCGGTCGATGCCGACCAGCGCGGCGGCGGACCGCGTCGCCGAAAAGCAGCGGCCTTCCCCTCTACGAGACGCCGACCGGGTGGAAGTTCTTCGGCAATCTGCTCGATGACGGGCGGGTCACGATCTGCGGCGAGGAGAGCGCCGGGACGGGCGCGGATCATGTACGCGAGAAAGACGGGCTCTGGGCGGTCCTGCTCTGGCTCGCGATTCTTGCGGCGCGCCGGCAAAGCGTCCGGGAGGTCGTCGAGGAGCACTGGCGGGAATTCGGCCGCAACTATTATGCCCGCCACGACTTCGAGGAGATCGACAAGGCGGCCGCGGAGCGGTTCATGGCCGATCTGCGCAACATGCTGCCGCAGCTCGCAGGAAAGAGCGCCGAAGGGTTCCAGGTGCAGTCGGCGACGGACTTCGCCTACAAGGACCCGGTGGACGGCTCGATTGTGGAGCATCAGGGAATCCGCATCCGCTTCGAGGATGGCAGCCGCGTCGTGTTCCGCCTCTCCGGCACCGGCACGGTGGGTGCGACCCTGCGCGTCTATCTGGAGCGTTTCGCGCCCGGCCCCGATGGGCTCGACCGAGACG
Organism: uncultured Alphaproteobacteria bacterium; assembly: GCA_963773525.1. GTDB lineage: Bacteria > Pseudomonadota > Alphaproteobacteria > Rhizobiales > Rhizobiaceae > Notoacmeibacter. The sequence goes on from CAVZBM010000007.1 coordinate 57,767, forward strand.
TCGGCGAGATGCTGGAGCCGCTGGTCGAGGCCGCCGACGCCCTTGTCGGCTATCGCCGCGCTATCGCGCGGATGGAACCGGACGTCATCACCTGATCGTTTGGGGCGGGGCGGCCGGCGCACGACCAATCCGGATCGACGACGCAACGGCGGCGGGTGGTCGGGCGTTTCCCTCCTGAGCAACCAAACAGGAGATGCCCATGCCTACCGCTACAGGACATACCACCGCCATTCGCGCCTCGCGCGTCATCGGCACAGCCGTCTACAACGCCACCGGCGAAAAGATCGGCGAGGTCGAGGACGTCATTCTGGACAAGGTCTCCGATACGATCAAATTCGCCGTCGTCGGCTTCGGAGGCTTCCTCGGCATCGGGGAAAAATATCACGCGGTGCCGTGGGCATCGCTGAACTACGAGGACAGCCGGGGCGGCTATGTCGTTCCCTTCACCAAGGAGCAACTGGAGAGCGCGCCGCAGGACAGCATTCACGAACTGACGAGGGACGATGGCAATCGCGCCCGCACGGCGGCGCTTTCCCATTATGGCATCGTTTGATCCAGTCTCGTCAGCTTCATGACCCGAACCCGGCGATGGCGCATCGCCGGGTTTTCTTTGCGCCGCGCTTATCGCGCGTTGAAAGGCGTGGGGGCTTCCCCTAAGGAGACCGAAGTGCCTTCCATCATCGCCCTCCGAGGACTTTCATGACCGAGATCATCGACATCGTCGCCCGCGAAATACTGGACAGCCGTGGCAATCCGACCGTGGAGGTCGACGTCATCCTCGAGGACGGCTCCTTCGGACGTGCCGCCGTCCCTTCGGGCGCCTCGACGGGCGCCTATGAGGCGGTCGAATTGCGCGACGGCGGTGACCGCTATCTCGGCAAGGGCGTTCGCAAGGCCGTCGAAGCGGTCAACGGTCCGATCTTCGACGCGATCGGCGGAATGGACGCGGAGGAACAACTCGCCATCGACGCGGCTATGATCGAACTCGACGGGACCGACAACAAGGGCAAGCTCGGCGCCAACGCCATTCTCGGCGTCTCGCTGGCTGTGGCCAAGGCGGCAGCCGATGCCGCCGGCATGCCGCTCTACCGCTATTTGGGTGGGCCGAATGCCCATGTGCTGCCGGTGCCGATGATGAACATCATCAATGGTGGCGAACATGCCGACAATCCCATCGACTTCCAGGAATTCATGATCATGCCGGTCGGCGCGGAGACGCTGGCCGACGCCGTGCGGATGGGATCGGAGGTCTTCCACACGCTGAAGAAGGACCTTTCCGCCGCCGGCCACAGTACCTCCGTCGGCGATGAGGGCGGCTTCGCGCCGAACCTGAAGAGCGCCGAGGATGCGCTCGACTTCATCGTCAAGAGCATCGAGAAGGCCGGCTACAAGGCAGGCGAAGACATGTTCCTCGCGCTCGACTGCGCGGCGACCGAGTTCTTCGAAAGACGGCAACTATGTCTATGCCGGCGAGGGCACGACCCGCTCGCCGGAAGAGCAGGCGGACTATCTGGCGAAGCTCTGCGGCACCTATCCGATCATTTCGATCGAGGACGGCATGGACGAAGACGATTGGGACGGCTGGGTCGCCCTGACGAAAGCTCTCGGCGAGCGGGTCCAACTCGTCGGCGACGATCTCTTCGTCACCAACTCGAAGCGGCTGCGCGACGGTATCGCGAAGGGGGCCGCCAATTCGATCCTCGTCAAGGTGAACCAGATCGGTTCGCTTTCGGAAACGCTGGACGCGGTCGAGATCGCTCACCGCGCCGGCTATACAGCCGTGATGAGCCACCGTTCCGGCGAGACCGAGGATTGCACCATCGCCGATCTCGCCGTCGCCACCAATTGCGGGCAGATCAAGACCGGCTCGCTCGCTAGATCGGACCGGCTCGCGAAGTACAACCAGCTGATCCGCATCGAGGAGCAGCTTGACGGGGCGGCAAAATACGCAGGCCGCTCCGTCCTCAAGAGTTGAGGGAAGGGACCCGCCATCGGATAGGCGGTTCCTGAAAGGCCGGCTCTTCGTTGCAATTAACGTCACATTAAGCGCGACTTGGCTTTCGTGGGTTCATCAATCGATCAAGGTGAGGAGCCGGCATGTGGACCCGGCAATATAGACGCAAACGCTGGAAGGGGCTGATCCTGCCGGTCCTGACCGGGCTCTGCCTCGCTTATTTTTCTCACCAGACGGTCCAGGGCGACTTTGGCACCGAGGCCAATGCGCACCATGAAGCGCGGCTGGCCGAGCTGCGCGAGGAGTTGGCGCTGCTGACACAACGGCACGCCGATCTGGAAAAGCGGGCCGTACAACTGCAGGACGGCACCATCTCCCGCGACATGCTGGACGAGATGGCGAGACGCCAGCTTGGCGTTCTCGGGCCAAACGAGTTGATTATTCGTCCCTGACTCTTGCCAGTTCCGCAAAAAACGCCAGCATAGCTCCTATTCGATGGCCGAATGGGAGGATTGGACGATCTGGTCTATACGGGGCTATCGCAAAGGGATCGGCGCGCCACGCGCCGGCGAAGGGAGAGGCAATGGCAACCAGTCGCCAGACGGCAAGCAACAAACGTTCGTCCAGCAAGCCGGCATCGGCGCGCCAGTCCGCCGAAAAGAGCACAGCGGCCAATGACGGTAGTCCGGAACTGGTGCGCAAGCCTCCGGCGCCCGCCAAGTTCGACAAGGATGACGATCAGCGGGCCTATCGCGACATGCTTCTTATCCGCCGGTTCGAGGAGAAGGCGGGTCAGCTCTATGGCCGCGGTCTGATCGGCGGCTTCTGCCATCTCTATATTGGCCAGGAAGCCGTAGTGACCGGCGTGCAGATGGCGCTCAAGGAAGGCGACCAGGTCATCACCGCCTATCGCGACCATGGCCACATGCTGGCGACCGGCATGGAACCGAAAGGTGTGATGGCCGAGCTAACCGGCCGGCGGGGCGGTTATTCGCGGGGCAAGGGCGGGTCAATGCACATGTTCAGCCGCGACAAGCATTTCTATGGCGGGCACGGCATCGTCGGCGCACAGGTCTCGCTCGGCACCGGCATCGCCTTCGCCAACCGCTACCGCGACAACGGCAATCTCTGCTGCACCTATTTCGGCGATGGCGCTTCCAATCAGGGCCAGGTCTACGAGAGCTTCAACATGGCTTCGCTCTGGGATCTGCCGGTGATCTACATTATCGAGAACAACCAGTACGCCATGGGCACTTCGGTGACCCGCTCCTCGGCCGAGACCCACTTCAACCAGCGCGGCGTCTCGTTCCGCATCCCCGGCATGGAAGTTGACGGGATGGACGTGCGGGCGGTGAAGGCGGCGGCCGACGAGGCAGCCGGGTTCGTACGCGGCGGCAACGGGCCGATCATCCTGGAGATGAAGACTTACCGTTATCGTGGCCACTCCATGAGTGACCCGGCCAAATACCGGTCCAAGGAAGAGGTCGACAAGATGAAGGACCGCGAGCACGACCCGATCGAGCGGGTCAAGACGCGGCTCGTCGACCAGCACGGCATGAGCGAGGAGGACGTCAAGGCGATCGACAAGGACATCCGCGCGGTCATCAACGAGGCGGCCGATTTCGCCCAGAACGACGCAGAGCCCGATCCCTCGGAACTGTGGACGGACGTCTATGCCGAAGACGAGCACGAGGCCGCATGATGGCGCGCCGTGCCGCCGCTAGCCATTTTCTTTCAAGCCCTTTCAGTCATTCCTGCAGGTGGCCCGGACCGAAGCCGGGATTGCAGGGGAGGAACGCCGATGACCATTGAAGTGACCATGCCCGCCCTTTCGCCGACGATGGAGGAGGGCACGCTTGCCAAATGGCTGAAATCGGTCGGCGACAAGATCGAACCCGGTGAGGTGATTGCCGAGATCGAAACCGACAAGGCAACGATGGAAGTGGAATCGGCCGACGAAGGGACGCTGGGCAAGATCCTGGTCGACGCGGGCACCGAGAACGTCAAGGTGAACTCGCCCATCGCCATTCTGCTCGAAGAGGGCGAGGACGAGAGCGCGCTCGGTCGCGCCGGCGCGACCAATGGAAAGGCCGGGGCAGGTTCCGAGACATCCGGCGAAAGCGATCCCCATTCCGCACGCGGTTCGGATGGGGCCGGCGGCGAAGGCAAGGCTTCGGAAGGCGATCCCGTCAGCGACATCGAGGCCCGCCGCGTCCCCGCCGAGGGCAAGGTTCATCCGGAACCGAAGAGAACGGATCCATCGCAGCTCGCCGAAATCCCCGAGGGGACGGAAATGGTGGAGACGACGGTGCGTGATGCATTGCGCGACGCGATGGCCGAGGAAATGCGCAGCGATGACCGCGTCTTCGTGATGGGCGAGGAGGTCGCGGAATATCAGGGCGCCTACAAGGTGACGCAGGGCCTTCTCGACGAGTTCGGCTCCAGGCGCGTGGTCGACACGCCGATCACGGAACACGGCTTCGCCGGCATCGGTGTCGGCGCGGCGATGGCGGGCCTCCGCCCGATCGTCGAATTCATGACCTTCAACTTCGCCATGCAGGCGATCGACCAGATCGTCAATTCGGCTGCGAAGACACGCTACATGGCGGGCGGGCAGATGGGTTCGCCGATCGTCTTCCGCGGCCCGAACGGCGCGGCGGCGCGCGTCGCGGCGCAGCATAGCCAGGACTATGCAGCGTGGTATTCCCACGTGCCGGGCCTGAAGGTGATCCAGCCATACAGCGCGGCCGATGCCAAGGGCCTCCTGAAAGCGGCGATCCGAGACCCAAATCCGGTTATCTTCCTCGAAAATGAGATCCTGTACGGCCAGACCTTCCAGGTGCCGAAGCTCGACGATTTCACCCTGCCGATCGGCAAGGCGCGCATCCATCGTTCCGGCGAGGATGTGACGCTGGTCAGTTTCGGCATCGGCATGACCTATGCCATCAAGGCCGCCGACGAACTGGCGGGCATGGGAATCGAGGCCGAGGTGATCGACCTCAGGACGATCCGGCCGATGGATCTCGATACGGTGATCGAGAGCGTGAAGAAGACCAATCGACTGGTCACGATCGAGGAGGGATTCCCGCAAAGCTCCGTCGGTGACTTCATCGCCAATCAGGTGCAGCGCCGCGCCTTCGACCATCTCGACGCGCCGGTCATCACCATTGCCGGCAAGGATGTTCCGATGCCTTATGCGGCCAATCTGGAAAAGCTGGCCCTGCCGAATGTCGGCGAAGTGATCGAGGCCGTGAAGGCCGTGACGTACAAGGACTGAGCGCTTGGGCGACGCCGCGCACCAAAAGGCGACCTACGCCGACCTTCAGGCCGTGCCGCCCAACCGGGTCGCGGAACTGATCGACGGCGCGCTTGTGACGCACCCACGCCCGGCACCGCGGCACGCCACAGCCTCGAACTCTCTGAGCGGCGAAATCGGTCCGCCCTTCCAGAAGGGCCGTGGCGGGCCGGGCGGATGGATATTCATGGACGAGGCGGAACTGCATCTCGAGCCGGATGTGGTGGTGCCGGCCATCGCCGGATGGCGGCGGGAGCATCTATCCGCCCTGCCGGAGACCCCGTGGATCGAGACCGCTCCGGACTGGGTGTGCGAGGTTCTGTCGCCATCGACAGCAAGCTATGATCGTGGCCCGAAGAGACGAATTTATCGCGACGCCGGCGTGAATTTTCTTTGGCTGCTCGACGTCGAGGCAACGCAGCTCGAAGCGTTCGCGCTGACTGCCAATCAATGGCTGCTTATGGGCACGGCGGGCCGGGGCGAGGAAATCTCGCTGCCGCCTTTCGATGCCATTTCCTTTTCATTCGATATTTTGTTCCCGTTCGATCCGCCGGCCGAGGATGCCGACGGGCCGAGCCGATAGTCCGCCGGAGGCCCCTCAATGCCCATCGAAATTACTATGCCTGCGCTCTCGCCGACGATGGAGGAGGGCAATCTGGCCAGTTGGCACGTCAAGGTTGGCGACAAGGTCGCGCCGGGTGACGTCATCGCCGAGATCGAAACCGACAAGGCGACGATGGAGGTCGAGGCCGTCGACGAGGGCACCGTCGCGCGGATCCTCGTCGAGGAGGGCACGGAGGGCGTCAAGGTCAATGCCGTGATTGCGCTGCTCGCCGAGGAGGGCGAAGACCCTGCCGCCGTGAAGGCGGGTGGCGGAGAGCCGAAGGACGCTCAGGCTAAGGCCGAGAAAGAATCGAGCGTCGACGATGCGAAAGCGGCCGCGCCATCCAGCGATGGCGGCGCCGGGAATGGCCAGCGGCAACCGGAGGCCGCGTCTCATGAACGCGGTGCGGCGAAGACCGCGATGCCGGACAGCGTCAAGGCCGGACCCGCGCCGACGAAGAACGGAGAGCGAATCGTCTCGACGCCGCTGGCGCGCCGCGTCGCTCAGCAGCAGGGCATCGATCTGACCGCGGTCACGGGCTCGGGGCCGCATGGGCGGATCGTACTCGCCGATGTCGAAAAGGCCTCCGCCGGCGGCGCCGCGAAGGCCGCCGAGGCGCCAAGGGCTGGTGCCCCAGCCGCCGCGGCTGCCGCGCCAATGGCGGACGACGCCGTGCTCAAGCTGTTCGAGGAGGGGTCCTACGAGCTCGTCAAGCATGACGGCATGCGGAAGACGATTGCCAAGCGTCTGGTGCAGGCCAAGCAGACGGTCCCGCATTTCTACCTGACGCGCGACTGCAATATCGACGCGCTGCTCGCGCTGCGGACCGAGATCAACAAGGCCGCGCCGATGATCAAGGTCGAGGCGGGCGAGAAGCCGGCCTACAAGCTGTCGGTCAACGACATGATCATCAAGGCGATGGCGATGGCGCTGATGGCGGTTCCGGACGCCAACGCCTCATGGACCGAGGAGGCGATGGTCAAGCACAAGCACGCCGATGTCGGCGTCGCGGTCGCCATTCCCGGCGGTCTGATCACGCCGATCATCCGTAAGGCGGAGCAGAAGACGCTGTCGGCGATCTCGAACGAGATGAAGGACCTTGCGAAGCGCGCGCGCAACCGCAAACTAAAACCCGAAGAGTATCAGGGCGGCACGACAGCCGTCTCCAATCTCGGCATGTTCGGCGTCAAGCATTTCTCGGCGGTCATCAACCCGCCGCACGGCACGATCCTCGCCATCGGCGCCGGAGAAAAACGGCCGATCGTCAAGGATGACGCAGTCGGTCATCGCCAACATGATGACGGTCACGCTGTCGGTCGATCACCGTGCGGTCGACGGGGCGCTCGGGGCCGAACTGCTGGACGCCTTCCACCGCCTCGTCGAAAATCCGATGAGCATGCTGGTGTGAACGGTCCGGCATGGCCGATCCACGGACCATCCTCGCTTTCGGCGACTCTCTGACCTGGGGGTTCGACGGGCCGACGCGGGCCCGCCACCCGTTCGACCAGCGCTGGCCGAACGTGCTGCAGGCGGCGCTTGGCGATGGCTACCATGTCATCTCCGAAGGGCTCAACGGGCGGACGACCGGCTATGATGATCACCTCGCCGATTGCGACAGGAATGGCGCTCGTGTCCTGCCCACGCTGCTGCACACGCACGGCCCGCTCGACCTCGTGATCCTGTTTCTTGGCACCAACGACCTCAAGCCGTTCACCGGGGCTGGGGCGCGTGGCGCGGCGATGGGCATGGAGCGACTGATCGAGCTGGTTCGCCATCACGCCTGGTCCGGCGGTGACGTCGCCGCTCCGCAAATCCTGATCGTCGCCCCGCCGCCGATCAGAAGGCCGAACGACCCGGACTATGGCGATACCTTCGCCGATACGATCGAGGACTTCGACAGAGCTTCGCCCGGCGCTACGCAGACCTGGCGAAGAAGTGGGGTTGCGGCTTCTTCGACGCTGGCAGCGTCGTCGAGACCGACGAACATGACGGCATTCATCTGGGTGCCGAAAAGACCGCCGCGCTGGGCCGCGCCCTTGTCGCGCCCGTCCACGCCATCCTGAACAAAACGACCAATTGAGGATCTGAACCATGGCCGATTACGACGTGATTATTATCGGGTCCGGACCGGGAGGCTATGTCACCGCCATCCGCTCCTCGCAGCTCGGGCTGAAGACCGCAATCGTCGAACGCGAGCATCTTGGCGGTATCTGCCTCAACTGGGGGTGCATTCCGACCAAGGCGCTGCTGCGGAGCGCCGAGATCATGCACTACGCAAAGCATATCAAGGACTATGGCTTGACGCTCGATGGCTCGGTCAATGCCGACGTCACGGCGGTCGTCGATCGCTCTCGCGCGGTTTCGAAACGTCTGAACAACGGCGTCGGGTTCCTGATGAAGAAGAACAAGGTTGACGTGATCTGGGGCGAGGCCAGGCTGACCGGCAAGGGCAAGATCCGGGTCGGCAAGACCGACAAGAAGCCGATGGAGCCGCAGCCAGCGCCGCCGAAGGGCGTCAAGGGCGAGGGCGACTACTCCGCCAAGCACATCATCGTGGCGACCGGAGCGCGGCCGCGCATCCTGCCCGGCATCGAACCCGATGGCGAGCGCATCTGGACCTATTTCGAGGCGATGGTGCCGAAGACCCTGCCGAAGAGCCTGCTGGTCATGGGATCCGGTGCGATCGGCGTCGAGTTCGCCAGCTTCTACAATGCCATGGGCTGCGACGTTACGGTGGTCGAAGTGGTCGACCGGATCCTGCCGGTCGAGGATGCCGAGATCTCCAAGATCGCGCAGAAGCAGCTCGAGAAGCAGGGCATCAAGTTCCGGATCGGGACCAAGGTCACCAAGGTCGAGAAGACCAAGAGCGGTCTCAAGGCGACGCTGGAGGCGAAAGGCGGCAAGGCCGAGACGGTAGAGGTCGATCGGCTCATCTCCGCCGTCGGCGTGCAGAGCAACACCGAGAATCTCGGCCTTGAGGAACTTGGCGTGAAGACGGATCGCGGCTCCATCGTCGTCGATGGCTATGGCCGGACCAATGTGGAGGGCATCTATGCGATCGGCGATGTCGCCGGTCCGCCCATGCTGGCGCACAAGGCTGAGCACGAGGGAACGGTCTGTGTGGAGAAGATTGCCGGCGTCAAGGGCGTCCATGGCCTCGACAAGTCGAAGATCCCGGGCTGCACCTACTGCCATCCTCAGATTGCCTCCGTCGGGCTGACGGAAGCGGCGGCCAAGGCGGCCGGCCACGATGTGCGGGTCGGCCGCTTCTCCTTCGGCGCCAATGGCAAGGCGATCGCGCTTGGCGAGGATGAGGGACTGATCAAGACCATCTTCGACAAGAAGACCGGGCAACTGCTGGGTGCTCACATGGTGGGCGCGGAGGTGACCGAACTCATCCAGGGGTTCGTGATCGCGATGGGACTGGAAACCACCGAGGAAGAACTGATGCACACCGTCTTCCCGCATCCGACCCTGTCGGAGATGATGAAGGAGAGCGTGCTGGACGCCTATGGACGCGTCATCAACGCCTAGAATGTGCCCGCATTTTCGCCGTTTCGCCGAAAATCGACCCCACCCTTTTGACGGAATGGAACCAAAGGCGCATTATCCGCATTCGTTCCCAGTACTTAGTTCAATGCCTCGAACAGATTGACGGAGGGGAGTAATGACAAACGGAGTGGGCTGGATCGCAGCCATTATCATCGGCGGTATCGCCGGCTGGCTCGCCGAGATGGTGATGAAGAGCAATATGGGCGTGCTCATGAACATCATCCTCGGCATCATCGGCGCCATCGTGCTGAACTTCATCCTTGGCCTGGTGGCGCCAGACCTGATCGGGACAGGCTGGATCGCTTATCTGATCACCGGCTTCATCGGCGCCTGCATCCTGATATTCGTCGCGCGGCTCTTCCGCCGTTAGTGCAGGGCTGCATATCTGAGATGAATGGGGCCGGGCGGGCTTAAAATCCCGCCCGGCCCTTGCTATGTGGGTTCAGGAGCCGCGGCCAGATCGTACCGCGCCAGACGAGCAGAGGTTCATGGTCACAGTCCTCGACAACATGACGCCGCGTCCCCGCCATCCGGAGAAGATGAAGCGGCCCGACAATGAGGTGCAGAAAAAGCCGGACTGGATCCGGGTCAAGGCACCGGTCTCGGAAGGCTATCGCGAAACGCAGGCGATCGTCCGCGAGCACAATCTGGTGACCGTTTGCGAGGAGGCCGGCTGCCCGAATATCGGCGAGTGCTGGGAGAAGAAGCACGCCACCTTCATGATCATGGGCGAGATCTGCACCCGCGCCTGCGCCTTCTGCAATGTGACCACAGGACGGCCGCTGCCTCTCGACGTCAGAGAGCCGACCAGCGTCGGCGAGGCGGTCGCCAAGATGGGTCTGCAGCATGTCGTGATCACGTCCGTCGATCGCGACGACCTCGACGATGGTGGTGCGCAGCACTTCGCTGAAACCATCGCCGCCATCCGCTCCCATGCGCCTGGCACGACGATCGAGATCCTGACGCCCGACTTCCTTCGCAAGGACGGGGCGCTGGAAATCGTGGTCGCGGCGAAGCCGGACGTCTTCAACCACAATCTGGAGACCGTTCCCTCCAACTATCTGACAGTGCGGCCCGGCGCGCGGTACTTCCATTCGATCCGGCTGCTGCAGCGGGTCAAGGAGCTCGATCCGACGCTTTTCACCAAGAGCGGCATCATGGTCGGTCTCGGCGAGGAACGAAACGAGGTGCTTCAACTCATGGACGATCTGCGCAGCGCGGAAGTCGATTTCCTGACCATCGGCCAATATCTCGCGCCAACTCGCAAGCATCATCCGGTGATCCGCTTCGTGCCGCCTGATGAGTTCAGGAGTCTTCGAGACGAGCGCCCGCGCCAAGGGTTTCCTGATGGTTTCCGCCAGCCCGCTGACCCGTTCCTCCCACCATGCCGGCGAGGATTTCGCCAGGCTGCGGGCTGCTCGGGCCGAGCGCGAGCGCAGCAGCACTTTGCTGTCAGTCTGAGAGGTTAGGCAAGCCTGCTCATGCCGCACTTCAAGACGACCCGCATCGTCGATCATACCGCCAGGGAGATGTTCGACCTCGTCGCCGATGTGGAGGCCTATCCAGAATTTCTGCCGATGTGCGAAGCGCTCAATGTCCGGTCGCGCCGGGAGCGGGACGGCAAGACTCTGCTGCTTGCCGACATGACGGTCGGCTACAAGGCCGTCCACGAGACTTTCACGAGCCAGGTGCTGCTCAAACCCGAGGAGAACGCCATCGACGTCTCCTACGTGGACGGGCCGTTCCGCTATCTCGACAATCGCTGGCTGTTCGAGGATCGGGGCGACGGCAAGAGCGCCGTCCACTTCTCCATCGACTACGAATTCAAGAGCCGGATTCTTGGCGCAGTGATGGGATCGGTGTTCGACCGGGCCTTCCGCGCCTTTGCCGAGGCCTTCGAGAGGCGGGCGGACAGGCTCTACGCCAGCGCATGACAATCCAGTTTCTGCGCGAGTGCATGACGCTCAGTGCGCCTTGAGCGCGTTCAGCAACATCTGGAGGGCGTGCGTCACCGCCCGCTGGCGAATCGCTTCGCGGCCTTCATCTTCAAAGATGCATTGCTCGCTGCGGATGATGCCGCCCGGTGCGGCGAGGCCGAAGCAGACGAGGCCGACGGGCTTTTCGGGGGTGCCGCCGCCCGGACCTGCTATGCCGGTGGTCGAGACGACGAGGCGGGCGGCCGACTGTCTCTTGGCGCCGCGGGCCATCTCACGCGCCGTTTCGCCCGACACCGCGCCGCATCGGCGCAATGTCGCAGGATCGACGCCCAGCATGTCCATCTTGGCCGCGTTGGAATAAGAGATGAAGGCCCTGTCGACGACGACGGATGCCCCGGGAACCGAGGTCAGCGCAGCGGCGACGAGCCCGCCCGTGCAGCTTTCGGCGGTGCCGATCATCAGTCGCCGCTTCTCCGCGCGCCGGAGGATTTCCTCGACCAGTTCGGTCACCTCGTCACTCATTCGGAAGGCCTCCGGGATAGGCGATGCTGACGGTCGCGATGGCGGCAATGCCTTCGCCACGGCCGACGAAGCCCATCTTCTCATTGGTGGTCGCCTTGATGGAGATACGGGACGAATCGATCCCGACAAGTTCCGACAGACGGGATGTCATCGCCGGACGGTGCGGTCCGATCTTCGGCTCTTCCGCGATCAGGGTGATGTCCGCGTTGGCGATGCGACCACCCTTCTCGCGGATCAGCTTCACGGCGTGTTCCACGAAGATCGAGGAAGCGGCGCCGCGCCACTGCGCCTCGGAGGGCGGAAAATGGGTTCCGATATCGCCGGCGCCGATTGTCGCCAACAGCGCGTCGGTCAAGGCGTGGAGGCCGACATCGGCGTCGGAGTGGCCCGAAAGCTTCTTGTGATGGGGGATTGCGACGCCGCAGAGTATCACTGCCTCGCCGTCTTCGAAGCGATGAACGTCGTAGCCATTGCCGACGCGGACATCGGGAAAGGCGGCAAGTGCGTGCTCGGCCAAGGCGATGTCCTCCGGGAACGTGATCTTCGGATTGGCGGAAGCGCCGACGACAAGCCGTACCGTGAGGCCCGCCCGCTCGGCAATGGCGGCATCATCGGTCAGGCCGTCGACGCCGGCGGCGACAGCCGCCTCGTGGGCGGCGAGGATGGAAGGAAACGCAAAGGCCTGTGGCGTCTGGGCGCGAAAGAGGTTGCGCCTGTCCGGCGTGTCGATGATCCGCCCGCTCTGGTCGGTCCGCTTCACCGTATCGGTCACGGGGAGGCCGACAACGATGCCGATGGCGGGATCAAGTGCCTCAATGACGGCGTCGAGCGTTGTACGGGCGAGGAGAGGGCGGGCGGCGTCGTGGATGAGGACGAAGTCCGGCCGCTCACCGGCGAGGCCAAGAAGGCCGGCGCGCACCGAGAGCTGCCGTGTCGGGCCACCCTCGATCAGCGTCACCCGATCGCGGTCGAGCGGGGCGAGGGTTTTGTGCGCCAGCGATTCGTCGTCCGGGTGGATGACAATGCCCACCTGACCGATCTCTCGATGAGAGAGGAACAGCCGCGCGGTCCGTCGCAGGATCGGCTCGCCGCCGAGGAGGCGGTACTGCTTGGGTCCGTCCGACGTGCCGGCCCGCTCGCCCCGGCCAGCGGCGACGATCAGCGCAGCGATGCGTCGATGTTCATGGGCCAATTCGGCTTTCCCTCGTGGTCGTTTCGCTCTAGGCGGAGGCCCCGCCCATGAAAAGGAAAAACTGTCGCTGCTACGTCTTGTAGCAGGAATTCTGACTGTCTATAAATTAGGCAAAACGTGAAGGTTACCCCCGATGGCCGTGGCCGCGTCCCGATCCGATTTCGAACTCGATGCGCCGCTGCGGATCGCGCACCTGACGCTGCCCAACCGGCTGCTTCTCGCACCGATGAGCGGCGTGACGGATCTGCCGTTCCGGCGTCGTGCGTTGGAGTCGGGGATTGGTCTGGCGTTTGCCGAGATGGTGGCAAGCGGTGAGCTGGAGCGCGGCCGCGCCGAATCGTTCCGGCGGATCAGAAGCGGCGACACCGGCATCCGTGCCGTGCAGCTCGTCGGGCGCGAGCCCGCCTCCATGGCCGAAGCCGCGAGGTCGCTTGCCGAGGCGGGTGTCGATATCATCGACATCAATATGGGATGTCCGGCCAAGAAGGTGACCGGCGGCGCCTGCGGCGCGGCGCTGATGACCGAGCCAGACCGGGCGGCGCGTATCGTCGAAGCCGTTGTCGCCGCAGCACCGCCCGCTCTCGTCACCGTCAAGATGCGGCTCGGCTGGGACGAGGGCTCCATCAATGCACCGGCGCTGGCGCGGCGCCTCGTCGACGCCGGGGCGAGGATGATCACCGTTCATGGCCGCACGCGTGAGCAGCGCTACAGCGGGACCGTCGATCCGGACGCGATCGCCGCGGTGCGCCGGTCGGTTCCGGACATTCCGTTCGTCGCCAATGGCGATGTGGCCAACGGCCAGGGCGCGAGGGATCTACTGGAGAGAACCGGCGCGGATGCCGTGATGATCGGCCGGGCGCATTACGGCCAGCCGTTCCTCGCCGCAGCGATCCTCGGCAGTCGGGTCGGGCCTGCCCCGAAGCAACTCGCCGACTACATCGCCGAGCACTATCGCGAGATGCTGGACGAATACGGCGTCGTGCGCGGCAGCCGGCATGCGCGAAAGCATCTCGGCTGGTATCTCGACCGCTTTCGCCCGGCAACGCCCGCGGCCTTGCGTCGGACGATCATGACGGCCCCGGAGCCGGCCGAATCCCTCGACGCCCTCGCCGAGGCCTTTGCGTCGGCGCGTCTCGAAGAGGCCGCATGAGCAAGAAGGCTACGCCCGCCCTGGAGACGACGCTCGCCGACAGTCTCCTCAATGCGATCCAGCAGCCGATCACGCTGATCGATGGCGACGGCACGATCGCCTATGCCAACAGCGACGCCGAGGCCCTCTTCCGCAGCAGCGCCTCCGTGCTGCAGCGCATGAAGCTCTCGGATTTCGTGCCCTATGACAGCCCGCTGATGGCGTTGATCGGACAGGTTCGCCAGTATGGTGCGCCGGTGACGGAATATCGGGTCGACATTTCCTCTCCGCGTATCGGCGCCGACCGTCTCGTCGATCTCTATGTCGGGCCGATCCCCGACAGGGGCGATGCGGTGGTGGTCGTTTTCCAGGAGCGATCCATGGCCGACAAGATCGATCGGCAGATGACGCATCGTGGCGCGGCAAGGTCGGTGACGGGTCTCGCTGCGATGCTCGCTCACGAGATCAAGAACCCGCTGTCCGGCATCCGCGGTGCGGCGCAGCTTCTGGAGAGCTCCGTCGGCGAGGAGGATCGCTCGCTGACCCGCCTCATCATGGAGGAGACCGACCGCATCGTCGGCCTCGTCGACCGAATGGAGATATTTTCCGATGAACGGCCGGTGGAGAAGACGCCGGTCAATATCCACGTCGTTCTGGACCATGTGCAGGCGATTGCAGAAAGCGGCTTCGCACGCGACATCGCCTTCGAGGATTTCTACGATCCATCGCTGCCGCCAGTCTTCGCCAATCGCGATCAGCTCGTCCAGATCTTCCTAAACCTAGTGAAGAATGCGGCCGAGGCGGCGGCGAGCAGGGGACGGGACGGACGGATCACGCTGACCACCGCCTTTCGTCCGGGCATCCGGCTGTCGGTGCCCGGCAGCCGCGAAAAGGTTTCGCTGCCGATGGAGTTCTGTGTGCACGACAATGGCCCCGGCGTTCCGGATGACATGTTTCCCTATATTTTCGATCCGTTCATCACCTCAAAGATCAACGGGTCCGGGCTTGGCCTCGCGCTGGTCGCCAAGCTCGTCGGGGAGCATGGCGGCGTCGTCGAGTGCGACAGTTCGTCCAGCGGAACAACCTTCCGGGTGCTGATGCCGGCATGGAAGGAAAAGACCCCACCAGACGTCGCCAAGGCGGAGCCCGCTCGATGACCCAGACGATCCTTGTCGCCGATGACGACGCCGCCATTCGCACGGTCCTCAGCCAGGCACTCGGTCGCGCCGGCTACGAGGTGCGGGTGACATCGAACGCGGCGACGCTGTGGCGGTGGGTTTCGGGAGGCGAGGGCGATCTGGTCATTACCGACGTGGTGATGCCGGACGAAAATGCCTTCGATCTGCTGCCCCGCATCCGCAACGCCCGGCCCGACCTGCCGGTGCTGGTCATGAGTGCTCAGAACACCTTCATGACGGCGATACGCGCATCGGAGAAGGGCGCGTATGACTACCTGCCGAAGCCGTTCGACCTCACCGAGATGCTGACCATCGTCAAGCGTGCCCTGGCCGAGCCGAAGAAGGTCACCGAGCGAGGGGACGAGCCGAGCGAATCGATGCCGCTGGTCGGGCGCAGCGCGGCCATGCAGGACATCTACCGGATGCTGGCGCGGATGATGCAGACCGATCTGACGGTGATGATCACCGGCGAATCGGGGACCGGCAAGGAGCTCGTCGCGCGGGCGCTTCACGAATATGGTCGCCGAAGGAATGGACCATTCGTCGCCGTCAATATGGCGGCGATCCCGCGCGAACTGATCGAGTCGGAGCTGTTCGGCCATGAGAAGGGCGCCTTCACCGGCGCGCACAACAAGGCCAGGGGCCGGTTTGAGCAGGCGGAGGGCGGCACGCTCTTCCTCGACGAGATCGGCGACATGCCGATGGAGGCGCAGACGCGGCTGCTGCGTGTCCTGCAGCAGGGCGAGTATACGACAGTCGGTGGCCGGACGCCGCTGAAGACCAATGTCCGCATCGTCGCCGCCACCAACAAGGATCTGCGCCAGGCGATCGCCCATGGGCATTTCCGCGAGGATCTGTTCTATCGCCTGAATGTCGTGCCGATGCGGCTGCCGCCCCTGCGGGAGCGCGCGGAGGACATTCCGGATCTCGTTCGCCATTTCTTTCGGCAAGCGGCGAAGGAAGGCCTTGGAGAGAAGCGGGTCGCCAATGATGCGATGGAACGGCTGAAGCGCTACGCGTGGCCGGGGAATGTGCGCGAATTGGAGAACCTCGTTCGCCGGCTGGCGGCGCTCTATCCCGAGGAGACGGTCGGGCCGGAGATCGTCGAGGCCGAACTGGCGCCGATGCGCCAGGACAATCAGTCAAAAGCGTCGCCGCCCGAACTGGGCGAGAATCCGACCCTTGGAATGGCCGTCGAACACTATCTCCACCACTATTTCGACGGGTTCGAGGACAACCTGCCCCCGCCCGGCCTCTATCAGCGCATTCTGCAGGAGGTGGAATATCCGCTGATCCTGGTCGCCATGACGGCGACGCGCGGCAACCAGATCAGGGCCGCCGAACTGCTCGGACTCAACCGCAACACGCTTCGAAAAAAGATCCGCGATCTGGGCGTCAACGTCTATCGCACCAATCGCCCATCGAACTGACCCACGCCGCATTTCGGTCACGAGCGCACCCTAGTCGGGTACGGAGGGATTCCGTTGCCATTGAGCAACAGATGTTGCACGATCGACACATCGGCATGAGGGTGCAATGACGGCAGCGGATGCGAGCTACACTGTTGACGGTTCGGACCGTCTGACCGACCGGCGGCGCATCAGCGTGCGGCGCGGCGGGGCGCTGATCGTGCTGACGCTGATCGTGGCGCTGACCAGCTTCACGATGCTGACCGGCCTGACGCCCATCGACCCGGACCGCCGCACGACGATGATCCTCATCCTCGTCAATTCGGTGCTGGTCGGCCTCCTTGTCTGGCTGATCGGACGGGAGCTCGCGCGCATCATCGCCGCACGCCGGCGGGGCAGGGCAGCCGCCCGGCTTCACGTCCGGCTGGTTGGACTGTTCGCCCTCGTCGCCGCGCTGCCGGCGATCATGATCGCCGTCTTCGCCTCGGTCACACTGAACATCGGCCTCGACCGCTGGTTCGAGATCAGGACGCGCACCATCATCAATTCCTCGCTGGCGATCGCCGACGCCTATGTTCGCGAGAGCGCGGCCAATCTTCAGGGCACGACGCTCGCCATGGCCGAAGCGCTGGACGCCAACCGGACCAGCTTCATCCTCGACAAGACGGGATTCCGATCGTTGATGACCCGGCAGGCGCGCGGACGCGCGCTCGCCCATGCGGCCCTGATCAACTCGACCGGCGCCTTCGTGATGCAGGCCGACACCACAGCCAATTTCGCGATGCCGATCCCGCCGCAGGAGGCGGTGGATCGCGCCGCCGACGGCATGCCGGTGATGATCGAGCCGCGTCTGCGCAACATCGTCGGGGCGATCATCAAGCTTCGGGATCTGGAGGGACTCTATCTGTTCACTGTGCGTCTCGTCGATCCGCAGGTCATACGAGCGCGACAGATCGTCGGCAGCAATGTCGGCGAATACCGCACGCTGGAGGCCAGTCGCGCGACGACGCAGATCGCCTTCGGGCTACTTTATCTCGGCGTGACGCTGGTGGTGATCCTCTCGGCCATCTGGACCGGCATCGCCGTGGCCGACCGCCTGGTCCGCCCGATCCGCCAACTGATCGGCGCAGCGGACGAGGTCAAGGCCGGCAATCTGCGGGTTTCCGTTCCCGTGCAACCCGAGGACGGCGATATCGCCAGTCTGAGCCAGACCTTCAACGAGATGGTCTTCCGGCTCGACAGGCAGCGCAACGAACTGCTGGACGCCAGCCATCAGGTGGACGAACGCCGGCAATTCTCCGAGGCTGTCCTGGCCGGCGTGACGGCGGGCGTCATCGGTGTCGACGAAGACGGTAACGTCACTATTGCCAACCGCGCAGCCCAGCAGAACCTGACGATCGGCAGCGACGCGATCGGCGAAAGCCTGTCGCAGATCCTGCCGAGGATCGGCCGGGTGTTCGAGATTGCCCGCCGTTCCGGCCGCCCCGTCTTCCGCGACACGGTCACCTTCATCAGAGAAGGGACAGAGCGCACCTACAACGTGCAGATCACAATGGAAGAGGCGGGCGAGGGCAGGGGTCATTCCTGGGTCGTCACGGTGGACGACATATCGGACCTTGTGCAGGCACAGCGCTCGACCGCATGGGCAGACGTCGCGCGGCGGATTGCGCACGAGATCAAGAATCCCCTCACTCCGATCCAGTTGTCGACGGAACGGATCCAGCGGCGCTACGGTCGCAAGCTGACCGAAGACCGCGAGGTGTTCGATCAGTGCACGGAGACGATCATCCGGCAGGTCGACGACATCAAGCGCATGGTGGACGAGTTCTCGGCCTTCGCGCGGATGCCCAAGCCGCAGATGGAGGAATCCGATCTGCGCGAGGTCCTGCGGGAGGCGGCGTTCCTGGTGGAGGTCAGCCGGGACGAGATCGCGTTCGATCTCGCGCTTGGTGAGGAGCCTCTGATCGGCACGTTCGATCGTCGTCTTCTCGGCCAGGTGTTTGGTAACCTCATCAAGAATGCGGCCGAGGCGATTGATACGGCCCGCGCGCTGGAACCGGATCTGAAGGGCGCAATCCGTGTCGAGGCGGAGCAGAACGGCGGCATGATCGAGGTTCGCGTGCTGGACAATGGCTGTGGTCTGCCCAGCACGGATCGTCAAAAGCTGCTCGAGCCGTATATGACCACCCGTGACAAGGGGACGGGGCTCGGGCTGGCCATCGTAAGAAAGATTGTCGAGGAACATGCTGGACGGATCGGCCTGCACGATGCCCCGCAGCGGTTCCACGGCGGCCGGGGGGCCATGATCGTAATCGAGTTACCCGCACGGGATGCCGAACCGCCCCCCGTCCGGAAGAATGCCGAGGTGAATGATGCAATCTGATATTCTCGTGGTGGACGACGAACAGGACATTCGCGGGCTGGTCGCGGGCATACTCGACGACGAGGGCCACGACACCCGCCAGGCACACGATAGCGACAGCGCACTTGCCGCGGTCAATGAGCGCGTGCCCCGACTGGTGTTTCTCGACATCTGGCTGCAAGGATCGAAGCTTGACGGGCTGGCGCTGCTCGACGAGATCAAGAAGCTTCACCCGAACCTTCCGGTGGTGATGATCTCGGGTCACGGCAATATCGAGACGGCCGTTTCGGCGATCAAGCGCGGCGCCTATGATTTCATCGAGAAGCCCTTCAAGGCCGATCGGCTGCTGTTGATAGCGGAGCGTGCGCTCGAGGCCTCCAAGCTGCGCAGCGAGGTCGACCAGTTGCAGAGGCGTTCGGGAGAGACCGTCGAACTGATCGGGCAGTCCTCGGCCATGAATGCGCTCCGGGCGACGATCGAGCGCGTCGGTCCCACCAACAGCCGCATCATGATCATCGGTCCGTCCGGCGCCGGCAAGGAAAAGACCGCCCGCGCCATCCACGCCGCGTCGACCCGTGCAGGTGGACCTTTCGTCACCATCAACGCCGCGGCGATGACGCCGGAGCGGATGGAAATCGAACTGTTCGGCACGGAGAGCAATGGCGGCGAGCGCAAGGTCGGCGCGCTGGAGGAGGCCCATCGGGGCACGCTCTATATCGACGAAGTGGCGGACATGCCGCGCGAGACGCAGACAAAGATCCTTTCGGTCCTCACCCATCAGCAGTTCGAACGGGTCGGCGGCACGCGCAGGGTCAAGGTCGATGTCCGGATCATCTCCTCGACGTCGCAGAAATCTGGAGGCGATGATCGCCGAGGGCCGGTTTCGGGAAGACCTCTTCCACCGCCTTGCCGTCGTGCCGGTTCAAGTGCCGGCGCTCGCCCAGCGGCGCGAGGACATCCCCTATCTGGCGGAGTATTTCATGGGACAGATCGCGCGGCAGACCGGGATCAAGCCGCGTCGCATCGGCGACGACGCCATGGCGGTGCTGCAGAGCCATGACTGGCCGGGCAATGTCCGCCAACTGCGCAACAATGTCGAGCGATTGATGATCCACGCCCGGGGCAATAATGGCCACGAGGCCGTAACCGCCGAGATGCTGCCCTCGGAAATCGGGGAGATGCTGCCGAGCACGCCGTCCTCGTCGGAAACGCACATCATGACCTTGCCGCTTCGCGAAGCGCGTGAAATGTTCGAGCGAGACTACCTCGTCGCCCAGATCAAACGGTTCGGCGGCAATATTTCTCGCACAGCGGAGTTTATCGGCATGGAACGTTCGGCGTTGCACCGCAAGCTGAAGTCCCTCGGCGTCTAGGGCAGAGCAGGCTCATGCGGATCATCATCTGCGGCGCGGGACGGGTGGGCTACGGCATTGCCGAAAGACTCGCCTCCGAGGAGCACGACGTCACCGTGATCGACAAGTCCGCTGATCTGGTGCGTCAGGTGCGCGACACGCTCGACGCGCGCGGTGTCGTCGGTCATGGCTCACATCCCGATATCCTCGAACAGTCCGGTGCGGCCGACGCCGATATGCTGATCGCCGTCACCCTCCATGACGAGGTCAACATGGTGGCCTGCCAGGTCGCCCATTCGCTGTTCGACGTGCCGACCAAGATTGCCCGCATCCGCGCCCAATCCTACCGCCAGGGCCCCTATCAGGACCTGTTCTCGCGCGATCACATGCCGATCGACGTAATCATTTCGCCCGAACAGGAAGTCGGCGAGATGGTGCTGCGGCGCATTGCGATACCGGGCGCCACGGACGTCGTGCGCTTCGCCAATGAGAAGGTGGTGATGGTCGCGATCGAGTGTGCCGAGGAGTGCCCCGTCGTCAACACGCCGCTCAGCCAGCTCTCCGACCTGTTCCCCGATCTGCGCAGCACGGTGGTCGGCATCCAGCGCGGCGAGCGGTTGTTCATCCCGCACTCTTCCGACCAGATGTATGCCGGCGACACGGCCTATGTCGTGGCCGACGCGACGCAGGTGAAGCGGACGCTTGCCCTGTTCGGCCACGAGGAGCCGTCGGCGCGGCGGATCGTCATCGGCGGCGGCGGCAATATCGGCCTCTACGTCGCCAAGGCGATCGAGACCCGTGGCACCGGGGCGCGGGTCAAGATCATGGAGCCGGACCGCGACCGCGCCGCCTTCATCGCCGACCAGTTGCGCCGCACCGTCGTGCTGCATGGCAGTGCGCTTGACCAGAAATCTGCTGCTGGAGGCCGATGTCGCCGACGCCGATCTTTTCGTGGCGCTTACCAATGACGACCAGGTGAACATCCTGTCGGCGGTGATGGCGAAACGCGTCGGCTGCCGGTCAAACCTCGTCCTGATGAACAACCCGTCCTATCACGAATTCTCGCGGCTTCTCGGCATCGATGCCTTCGTCAATCCGCGCACCGTGACGATCAGCCGGGTGCTTCAGCACGTGCGCCGCGGGCGCATCCGCGCCGTTCATTCTGTGCAGAAGGGCGCCGCCGAAATCATCGAGGCGGAAGCGCTTGAGACGTCGCCGCTGGTGGGCACGCCGCTGCGGGAGGCGAACCTGCCGCCGGGAGCCCGCATCGGCGCCATCTATCGCGACGGCAAAGTCATACGACCGGCTGGGGATATCAAGATCAGACCATCGGACCGGATTGTTATCCTGGCCATGCAGGAGGCGGTGCGGGACGTCGAACAGGTTTTCCGTGTCAGCCTCGAATTCTTCTGAACTCGTTGAGGCTCAGGGAGAAGGCCAAAGCGGCGAAATGAAAATATTGCCGGCTCCATTCGGCAGCCACGATTGCGCTTGCAAGGGCGTCAGCCTGAGTAGTTGCGGATGCGACGGGAGTTTGATAACCGCCGATCACAGAGGCATTTCTGTTGGCAGGCAGAAAAGCAGCGTGGTTGATATGACCGAGGGGTCGCTCGCAGAGGTGCAGTGAATGATATGGCAGACAAATCGCAGAACCTACAGGATCTTTTCTTAAACACCGTCCGCAAGAACAAGACGTCGCTGACGATCTTCCTTGTCAACGGAGTAAAGCTGACGGGCGTGGTCACGTCCTTCGATAATTTCTGCGTGTTTCTGCGCCGCGACGGGCATTCGCAGCTCGTCTACAAGCACGCCATTTCAACGATCATGCCGAGCCAGCCGGTTCAGCTGTTCTCCGGCGAGACGGACGAAAACTGATTGACCGACCACAGCAACGACGATCCTGACGAGAAGACCCGCAAGGGCCCGGTGGCGTTCCAGATCGTCAACGAGCAGGAGCCGACGGGCGCGATCGCGATCACGCCCATTCTGCCCCACCATGGCAAGGACGCCGCCGGTGACGGCGATGGCAGCTCGCGGGAGCCGGCCGCCCGGCTTGCGGAGACACTGGGGCTGGCAGAGGCGATCGGTCTCGATGTCCGCCACGAAGAGATTGTCACCATCAACAAGCCGCGCCCCGGTACGCTGCTCGGTACCGGTAAGATCGAGCAGTTTGCCGCAATCGTCAAGGAAACGGGTTCGGAGTTGGTCATTATCGACCATCCCCTGTCGCCGGTTCAGCAGCGCAATCTGGAGCGCGAACTGAACGCAAAGGTGCTGGACCGAACCGGGTTGATCCTCGAGATTTTTGGTGAACGGGCCCGCACGAAGGAGGGTACTCTCCAGGTCGAGCTCGCCCATCTGGAATATCAGCGCGGGCGGCTTGTGCGCTCCTGGACACACCTTGAGCGCCAGCGGGGCGGCGCCGGCTTCCTCGGCGGGCCCGGCGAAACGCAGATCGAGGCCGACCGCCGCATCCTCCGTGAAAAGATCGCCAAGCTGAAGCGGGAACTGGAGCAGGTTCGGCGGACGCGCGAATTGCACCGCGCCAAACGCCGCAAGGTGCCGTACCCGATCGTCGCGATCGTCGGCTACACCAATGCCGGCAAGTCGACGCTCTTCAACCGGCTGACCGGGGCGGGGGTGCTGGTACAGGACATGCTCTTCGCGACGCTCGATCCGACCCTGCGCCGGCTGAAATTGCCGCACGGGACGGAGGTGATCATCTCCGACACCGTCGGGTTCATCTCTGATCTCCCCACGCACCTGGTCGCTGCCTTCCGCGCCACGTTGGAAGAGGTCGTCGAGGCCGACCTCGTCCTGCACCTGCGCGACATGTCGGATCCCGATGCCGCGGCGCAGGCCGAGGATGTCGAAGCGATTCTCACCGATCTCGGGGTGGAGACCGGGGATCCGGACCTGGTGCTGGAGGTCTGGAACAAGATGGATCGGCTCACGCCGGATGTACGCGAGAAACGCCGCGAGCAAGCGAAAGCAGCCGGTTTCGTCGCCATATCCGCCGCCACGGGCGAGGGGATCGACGACCTTCTGGCCGTCATCGAGGGCCGGGTCGCCGGAGCGATACGCGAGATCGAACTCGATCTCGCACCGACCGAACTGCGTCATCTCGACTGGATCTATTCCAATGGCGACGTCCTGGATCGCGAGGACGAAGAGGATGGAAGCGTGAGGTTGAAACTCTCGCTGACCGCTGACGCGATCACGACGCTGCAGCGAAGGCTTGGCCGGGCTCTCTGAGGAGCCGGTGGACCGGAGACGGCGTGCAGAGCCGGTGTCAGTCTCGCCGGATCTTCTGCCGGTGCTCCTCTTCCTTGGCCGCCTGCCACGCCGCTTCCATTTCCTCCAAACTCGCTTCCTCGACCGATCGTCCGGCCTCGGTCAGCATTTCGACGACCGTTCCGAGCCGCCTGACGAATTTGCGGTTCGTGCCGCGCAGCGCATCTTCGGGGTCGATCTTCAGATGCCGGGCGAGATTGGCGATGGCGAAGAGTACGTCACCGAGCTCGTCCTTCATTTCAGCTGCTTCGTTGGCTTCGAGCGCCGACCGGAGTTCGTCGATCTCTTCCTCGATCTTGTCGAGCACCTGGGTCGCTTCCGGCCAGTCGAAGCCGAAGGCGGCCGCGCGCTTCTGCAATTTCTCCGCGCGAACAAGCGCGGGCAGGGCGACAGGCACCTCGCCGAGCGGGCCATTGTCCGCCTCCAGCGGCAGGCCGGCCTGCCGCTTCGCCTCACGCTTTTCGGCTCGTTCCTCGGCCTTGATGGCGTCCCAGACCCGGTTGACCTCCTCCACCGGGCGAGGGCCAGCGTCGCCGAACACATGCGGATGGCGCCGGATCATCTTGCGGGAGACGGCCTCTATCACGTCGCCGAAGACAAAATGGCCGGCCTCCTCGGCCATGCGAGAGTGGTAGACCACCTGCAGGAGGAGGTCGCCCAGCTCGTCCTTCAGGTCCACCATGTCCCCGCGCTCGATCGCGTCGGCCACCTCGTAGGCCTCCTCGATCGTGTAGGGGGCGATTGAGCGGAAATCCTGACGAATGTCCCAAGGGCAACCCGTCTCCGGTTCCCGCAGCCGCGCCATGATCTCGAGGAGATCGCCGATTTCTTTGGTGGGTTTCATGGGTTCGCCTGTCGGTGAAGTTGCCAAGTGGTAACGCCAGCGGTGCTGACCGGAAGGCGTTTCTGCCCTAGATCGTGGCCATCCACAGCTATTGAGGGACGTTTTCGTGGCAGGACTGATTGTTTCGATCGGCGGCGTGTTCGGATTGCTTGGCGTTGCCGCGGCTGCCTATGCCGCCCATGGCGCCGCAGACAATCGCCTGTCATCCGCCGTCGCGCTGATCCTGCTGGCGCACGGTCCGGCCCTGGTTGCGCTAGCAGGACACCTGCCACGGTCGAAGCTGGTCGGCCTTGCGGTTCTCCTGATCGTCCTCGGTGCGGCGCTCTTCAGCGGCGATGTCATGCTGAAGGCGGTTGGACGGGCAGGGTTGTTCGCCCGCGCCGCGCCGACCGGCGGATTCCTGCTCATGGCAGGCTGGCTGGTGGTGATCATCATCGGTTTTGTTCGACGCGGCTGATCTGTTAGCCTCATCTTTTGATCCAAGAGTCTCCTGATGGCCCTCACTCAAGACCTCGCCAATCGTGTCGCCGAGATTGCCACCTGGCGCCGTGATCTGCATGCGCATCCTGAATTGCTGTTCGACGTCCACCGGACCGCCGGCTTCGTGGCCGACCAACTCCGATCCTTTGGCTGCGACGAGGTTCTGACCGGCATCGGGCGGACCGGGGTCGTCGGCCTGGTGCACGGCCGAAACGGACCGGGCGGAAGGGTGATCGGGTTTCGCGCCGACATGGATGCGCTGCCGATCCGGGAGACGACGGGCGTGCCCTGGGCGTCGACGACCGGTGGCAAGATGCACGCCTGCGGCCATGACGGCCATACGGCGATGCTCCTCGGGGCAACGCGAGAACTCTGCAATGGGCGGCATTTCGACGGCACCGTCGCCGTCATCTTTCAGCCGGCGGAGGAGGGCGGTGCGGGCGGCCGCGTCATGGTCGAAGACGGGCTCATGGAGCGCTTCTCCATCAGCCAGGTGTTCGGCGTCCACAATCTGCCGGGCCTGCCCGTCGGCCAGTTCGGCATGCGCGCCGGCGGTATCATGGCCGCGGCGGACTATCCGGAGATCGAAATCTGCGGGAGGGGCGGGCACGCCGCCATGCCGCACGAAACGGTCGACCCGCTGGTCGCCGCCGCCCAGATGATCCTGTCGCTGCAGACAGTGGTGTCGCGAAACACGGACCCGCTGCAAGCCAATGTGGTTTCGATCACGAAGCTGAGCGCCGACAGCTCCGCCTTCAATGTCATTCCGGAAAAGGTGAAACTCGGCGGCACCGTGCGCACGCTGTCGCCGCAGGTACGCGACGAGACCGAGGCGGCCATTCGCCGTGTGGTCGACGGCGTTGCCGCGGCGCATGGCGTGAAGGCGAATTTCCGCTATCGGCGCGGTTATCCGGTCACCGTCAATGACGCGGACGCCGTAGCAGTCGCGGCTGCCGCCGCGCGCAAGATCGCTGGCGACGACGGCGTCTTTACGGACTACCCGCCGCTGATGGGCGCGGAGGATTTCGCCTATATGCTGGAGGCGCGGCCCGGCGCCTATGTCTTCCTCGGCAATGGCGACAGCGCCGGCTTGCACAGCCCGAACTACGACTTCAACGACGACGCGATCGCGCATGGCGTGCGATACTGGGTCGAGCTGGCTCGCACCGCGCTGCCAATCGAATTGGACGGGTAGGGGCCGGCCAGAAAATCCCGGTGCAAGCTCCGGACGTTCGGCGAAGTCGTGCAGGCGATCAATATTTTCGTCAGATGGCGGCGACCGCCTTGCCCAGCATGTCGCGAACCTGCCCAGCGACGCCATGAAGCGCATCATTGTCGACCGTCGCCATCGAGGCGACGGGATCAACGGCGCTGACCTGGATCTCGTCCTGACCAACACGGCGCACGATGACATTGCACGGCAGCATCGCGCCGATGCGTGGTTCCATGCCGATGGCCTGGTAAGCCATAGTCGGGTTACAGGCGCCGAGGATGAGATAGTCGTCGACATCCTTGTCGATCTTCTTTTTCATCGTCGCCTTGACGTTGATCTCGGTGAGCACCCCGAAGCCTTGCGCCTGCAGCGCTTCGCGTGTGCGCTCGACAATCGCGGCGAAACTGGAGTCCGGAAACGTGCGGTCGATCGTGTAGGCCATTGGGTGATCCTTCCTGCATGGGAACATATCGTCAGGATCGAATGTAATCATTCACAGCCGCCGCGCCAGCCCATGGCGCACCGAGGGGAGACGGGCTCTATCATATGCTAAAGTTGCATAATATTGATTATGGAACTGAAAGTGAAACAACATGCGGGATATCGTTGAACCGGTAGTCGGCCCCACGGCGGTCGATGTCATCGATTGCAGGCCTGGTCAGTCGTCGTGCGGCAGCTCGATGACAAGACCGTCATGGCCGGGCACGACGTGATCCGGCGTATTCGCCATCACCGTGTCATAGTCGAGCGGTGTGTGCATGTGGGTCAGCACGGCGTGCTTCGGCTTCAAGCGTTCGATCCATTCGAGCGCTTCCTCAAGGCTGAAATGGCTCGGGTGGCGTCGGTACTGGAGCGCGTCGATCACGAGCAGATCGAGGCCGGCAAGTTGCGCCGCCGTCTCGTCCGGCCAGGCCGAGACGTCGGTGCAGTAGGCCATGGATCCGATGCGGAACGCCAGCGAATGGATCGACCCGTGCTCCTGATGGAGCGGCAGCAAGGAAATCGGTCCCCCATCCCCATCGATCTCGAACGGCACGGCGACGGTGATATCGTTGCGACGGAGGATCGGAGGATAGCCGGAATTGGGCGGCGTCTCATAGACATAGAGAAAGCCGTCGAGAATGCGTTCGAAGGTTGCTGTATCGGCATAGGTGTCGACCAAGGCTCGCTGCGTGAGCCAGTAGCCGCGCAGATCGTCGATGCCGTGCAGGTGGTCCGCATGGGCATGCGTGTAGACGACCCCGTCGATCGTCTCGACGCCCGCCTTGATCATCTGATGGCGGAAATCCGGACCCGTATCGATCACGACAGTCGTCATCCGGCCGTCGTCGTCGATCCGCTGGATCAGCGCCGAGGCGCGCAGGCGGCGGTTCCTTGGCTGCTCCGGATCGCACTTTCCCCAATCGCCGGTGATGCGTGGCACGCCCGGTGACGAGCCGCAACCAAGCATGGTGAACCGCAGAATAGGCACAGCGACTACGCGTCCTCCGGCATCGGCGGCATTTTCCTGAAACAGCGCAGGCAGTTGGCTGTCGTCAATGCGGCCATGCGTTCTGGCTCCACACCGTGGCACTCCGCCAGAATACGATTGGTTTCAGCGACGTAGGCCGGTTCATTCGTCTGGCCGCGCCATGGCTGGGGCGCCAGATAGGGTGCGTCGGTCTCGACCAGCACCCGGTCCTGCGGCAGGTCTGCCGCGATGGCCCGCAATTCGTCGGAGCGCTTGAAGGTCAGGATGCCGGAAAACGAGACGTAGCCGCCGAGTTCGATCGCTGTCTCCGCCAGCGCCCGTCCCGAGGAGAAGCAGTGCATGATGAAGGGAAAGACGCCCTTCCCTTGCTCCTCCCGCAGGATCGCGGCGACGTCGTCATCGGCATTGCGGGCATGGATGACGAGCGGCAGCCCGGTGCGCCGCGCTGCGGCGATGTGGGTACGGAATCCCCGCTCCTGATTGTCTCTTGGCGCGTTGTCGTAGAAATAGTCCAGCCCGGCTTCGCCGATCGCGACGCATTTTTCGTGCGCGGCGTGGTCGAGCAGATCCTCCACGGTGATATCGGTTTCCTCGGCCGCCTGATGCGGATGGGTGCCAACCGAGAAAAATATGTTCTCGTTCGCCTCGGCAATTCTCTTGAGCGCATCGATCTTGCGGACACGGGTCGAAATGGTGACCATCCGCTGGACGCCGGCTTCGGCAGCGCGCGCCAGCACCCCGGCGAAATCATCCTGGAACTGCGGGAAGTCGAGATGGCAGTGGCTGTCGATCAGCGTCATGCCGCCCCCTTCCCGGCCTCTTCCTCCTTCTCGACAAACCGAGGGAAAACAGGCGCCGGCGGTGGCAGGGCGATGCCGGACTTCAACTCATAGCGGACGTCGACATGGGCAAAGTTTCGCTCATCTGCCGGTACGGCCAGCAGATCGAGTAGTTTACCGGCGGCTTCCGGAATGACCGGCTGCGCCAGGATCGCCGCGATACGAAGCGTCTCGGCCGTCGTCCAGAGCACCGTCTCCATCCGGTCGGGATCGGTCTTCTTGAGCGCCCACGGCTCCTGGCCGGCGAAATAGCGGTTGGCTTCGGAAACGGCGCCGAAGATGGCGGCGAGCGCGACATGGATGCGCTGGTGCGCCATCGCTTCGCGCGCTTCCTTCAGCGCCCCCCTCGCCCGTTCGAGCATCGCCGTGTCGGCGGTTGTCAGTTCACCACGCTTCGGGACAGTCCCGCCGCAGTTTTTGCCGATCATGGAGAGCGAGCGCTGCGCCAGATTGCCGAGATCATTGGCGAGATCGGCATTGATGCGGGCGACGATTGCCTCGTGACTGTAGGAACCGTCTTGCCCGAACACCGTCTCCCGCATCAGGAAATAACGGAGCTGATCGCGGCCATAACCCTCGACGAGATCGAACGGGTCGACGACGTTGCCGACGCTCTTGCTCATCTTCTCGCCCTTGTTGAGCAGGAAGCCGTGAGCGAAGACGCGCTGCGGCAGCTCGACACCGGCGCTCATCAGGAAGGCCGGCCAGTAGACGGCGTGGAAGCGGATGATGTCCTTGCCGATGATGTGGACGTTCGCCGGCCAGTAGGACCAGTTCGCGGCGTCTTCAGCCGGATAGCCTGCGGCGGTGATGTAGTTGGTCAGCGCGTCGACCCAGACATACATCACGTGTTCCGGATTGCCGGGCACCGGAATCCCCCAGTCGAAGGTGGTGCGGCTGATCGAAAGGTCCTTCAGGCCGCCCTTGACGAAGCTGACGACCTCGTTGCGGCGTTCTCCCGGTCCGATGAACTCGGGATTGTCGCGATAGTGCTCCAGCAGTCTGTCGCCATAGGCGGAGAGGCGAAAATAGTAGCTTTCCTCCTCGACCCATTCGACCGGCGAGCCGAGCGGCTCGCGGCGGATGCCGTCCTCGCCGAGCGTCGTCTCCTTTTCGTCGAAGAACGCCTCCTGTCGGACCGAATACCAGCCGCCATAGGTGTCGAGATAGATGTCGCCTCGCTCCTCCATCCGCTGCCAGAGGGCCTGGCAGGCCTCGCGGTGGCGGGGCTCGGTCGTGCGGATGAAATCGTCGTTGGAGCAGCCAAGGATCTCCACCATCCGGCGAAAGACGGCCGAGTTTCGGTCGGCGAGTTCGATCGGCGCGATGCCTTCGGCCGCCGCCGTTTGCTGCATCTTCTGCCCGTGCTCGTCGGTCCCCGTCAGGAACAGCACGTCCTTGCCGTCGAGGCGCTGGAAACGGGCCAGCACATCGGTCGCGACCGCCGTATAGGCATGACCGATATGCGGCACGCCGTTCGGATAGAAGATCGGCGTGGTGATATAGAAGCGGTCGTCGCTCATTCTCTCTCTCGATTGCCGTGCCGATCGTCGGCTCGCGTCAGATAATACATGGCTGCCGAACTGGAAAGGCGCGCAGCGGGATTTCGGCTCAATGGTCGTGAAGCAGGCCGTGCAGTTCGCGCAGCGTCTTCACCACATGGTGGCGACGGTCGAGATTGTACGTCCGCACGTCCTCGACGTTCGCGTTCAGCGTCTGGTGGAAGACGGAAATCGAGATTCGCAACCTCCGCCTCCCCCGTCACGGCGCGTTCATTGGCGAGGGCCGTGACCCGGTCGTCGACGTGGCGGTTGAACTGGTCGAAGGCGTCGTCGCCGCCGCGTCCGCCGACGGCCGCCGCCGTGGCGCGGGCGGTGGCGAGATCGAACGGAGCTCCGGCGAGGACACCGTCCACCGCCTCGACGATCTCGAGGCCGCCAAAGGCCAGCAAGAGGATGGCGCGGCGGACACTGCCCTCCGTCAGTTCCGCGATGCGCCGCATGTCCGCATCCGGCGGCCTTTGCACGCCGAGCCGGTCCAGTACCGCCTGAAGATCGGGGGACGGCAGCGGCGACAGCCGCTGGATCTGGCAGCGCGAGCGGATCGTCGGCAGCAACCGTCCGGGCGCGTGGCTGGTCAGCATGAACAGCGTGTTCTTCGGCGGCTCCTCGAGGATCTTCAGAAGCGCGTTCGCCGCGTGGATGTTCATGTCCTCGGCCGGATCGACGATGATAATCCGGTAGCCTCCGTCCCCGCTCGTATGGCTAAGGAACCGGCCGACCGCCCTCACCTCCTCCGCCGTGATCCGCGTGCGGAACGTCTTGGAACGGGCATTGAAGGGGCGAGTGAGGTGCAGCAGACCAGGATGAGCGCCGCTTGCCACCTGCCGGAACAGGCTTTCCGGCACAGGAAACTTCGGACCAGCCTCGGGTGCCGCGTCCGGCTTCGGGTGCGCAAGCACATAACGGGCGAATTGATAGGCGAAGGTCGCCTTGCCGATCCCCGCTGGTCCCGACAGGATCAACCCGTGCGGCAGACGGCTTCGGCGATAGGCGGCCTGCATCGCGGCCCATGCCTCGTCGTGACCGATCGGTGGGCCGGATTCGGCGGGACCGGGAATACCCTCCAGATCGTCGTGACCCGGCTGGGCCAGTCGCTCGTCGTCCTCGATCACGGGGAAACCTGCTTCCCAACTGGCTGGAGATCGAGGCCGAGGCGTTCCTGGACGGCCTTTCGTACAGCCTCTTCCACGGCATCGGCAGGCGCTGCCGCGTCGATGACGACGAATCGATCTGGTTCCATTTCAGCCATGGCCAGAAAAGCTTTGCGCCGCTGCTCCTGTTCCGCGTGATGATCCGCTTCGAACCGGTCTGCTTCGCCTGATTGACGCCGCGCGTGGGCACGCTTCATCCCTTTCTCGACATCGATATCCAGCAGCAGGGTCAGATCGGGCCGCAGATCGCCGAGCGCGACCTCCTGAAGGAGGTCCAGCAGGTCCGGGTCGACCTCTGCCCCGCCCTGATAGGCGCGCGTGGAATCGGCAAAGCGATCGCACAGCACGTCGCGGCCCTCCGCCAGGGCGGGTCTTATCAGCCGGCGGACATGGTCGGAGCGGGCGCTGGCGAACAGGCAGGCCTCGGCTAAGGGTCCCAGTTCCTTTGCCCTCCCGGCGAGCAGGACTTCGCGCAGCGCCTCGGCCGCCGGCGTGCCGCCCGGCTCGCGGGTGACGCGCACTGTTCGTCCGGCCTGCTGCATGGCCTTGGCCAGCCGGCGCAGTTGCGTCGTCTTGCCGGACCCCTCTCCGCCTTCGAAGGTCACGAAAAAAGCCGTTGTTTCCATGTCAAAGGCTTAGAGCGGCATTACCCGCCATGGCAATGGGATAGCTGCTGATCAAGCGATCAGGACGCCGTCGTCCACGGCAGTTGCACATTGCGCAGCCAACCGAATGCCAGTTCTTCGATTGCGTCGGCGGCGCGCGCGAAGAGCCCTTTGCTAGGTACCGTCGTCGTCGCCAGAAGCGGCACGCTGACGGTTTCCTGCTCATTCACCGTAATCACCAGCCGCGCCAGTGTCCGGCCCTGTTCCACCGGGGCCGCGACGGGGCCGGCATAGATCACCTCTGCGACGACCCCCTCCCCGTCCACCGGGATCAGCGGACGGAAGGTTTCGCCTGGATGGACCGTCACGCTTTCGCTCGTGCCCCCATAAACCGGGATCGTCGCGACGATGTCCGCCGGGCTTGTAGAGCGGCCGACGAGCGAAGTCGTTCAAGGCCCAGTCCAGCAGCCTCCGCGTCTCCTGGGTGCGCTCGTTGGCGCTCTCCAGCCCCCCCATCGCGAGAAAGACACGCCGGTCATCCTGCACCTTCGTCGCGACGACGCCGAAGCCGAGCGATTCGTTCTGACCCGTCTTGAGCCCGTCGCCGCCGATCGCGTCGGAAACGGCGGGGTTCCGGTTGCGCTGGTAGATCTTGTTCCACTCGAATGCCGGCTCGGCGAAGATCGGCCAGTAATCCGGATAGGTGCTGTGGATGTGGCGGGCCAGCTTGATCAGATCGGCCATCGAGACCTTCTGCTCCGGATCGCTCAGACCGGAGGGATTGCGGAAGCTCGAACTCGGAAAGGCCGAGTTCGGCCGCGCGGCGATTCATCCGCTCGGCAAAGGCCTCCTCTGATCCTTCGAGGTTCTCGGCGATGGTGATGGCGGCATCATTGCCGCTCTGCACGACAATGCCGCGGAGGAGGTCGATGACGCGCACCTCCTCCTTCGGCTTGAGGAACATCGCGACGGACCCGCTCGGGGCGCCGCCCGTCCGCCAGGCGTGCACCGACACGGTGAAGATCGTATCGTCCTGGACCTTGCCCGCCTTCAGCTCCGACAGAAGGATTTCGGCCGTCATCAGCTTGGTCAGCGATGCCGGCTCTACCTTCTCGTGGGGGTTGCGGGACAGCAGCACGGTGCCGTCGGCATCATCGATCAGGAGCACCTGCTTGGCGGCGGTCTCGACGGGAGCGGCCTCGGCGGATGCACAAGCCATCAGTGCAGACAGGACGCAAAGGGCGGCGGCGAACGCAGTCCGGTTCATCGTCTGCCGACAGTTCCGTCTTTGATGATCAGATCGAATGCACGAATTTGCACAGCCGATGTCGCTGCGTAGCCGAGCGGCATTGGCGCCCTGCGTCGATCAAAACGGGACCGGTCGATCGGGATCGGTCGCGCATGGTCGGGCCGCGCCATGGGGGCGGGTACGTCCTCGGCGATCTCGGCAGCGTCCGCCTGCGCCACGGGCAGCAGCTTCGCCGCCTCCTTCTGCAGGCTCGACACGCCGTTGCCGATGGTCTCGACGCCCTTCCGGACCTGGTCCATCATCGCAAACTGCGTGCCAGGCAGCACTGCCGGATTATCGGCATCGTCGCTATAGCTCGCCGCAAGTTGCTCGCGATCGCCACCTTGCAGCGGCGCACGACCGAGATATTCCAGCTTGACGTCGGCACGGCCGGCCTGATGGAAACCGAGCATGACCGCCGCGCCCTTCGACAGGTCGGCGAGCCGGTCGCGCGCATAGGGTCCGCGGTCATTGATCCGGACCACGACCGAATGGCCATTTTCGAGATTGGTGACGCGGGCATAGCTGGGCAAGGGCAGCGTCGTATGGGCAGCGGTCAGCTTGTTCTCGTCGAAGACTTCGCCGTTGGCGGTCCGGCGGCCATTGAAGCCGGGGCCGTACCAGGAGGCGCGGCCGACCTCGCTATAGCCGGGCTCGTCCTTCGGAACGTAGAGTTCGCCCCTGATCTTGTAGGGCTTGCCGATCTTGTAGCTGCCGCTGCCACGCCGCAGGCGCGTGCGGGGTTCCCCTGCAGGTGCGACCGGGGTCGCCACCGCCTCTTCCAACGGGCCTGCCGCCGGATCCGTCTGTGGACCGAGCAGTGCGAGCCTGGTTCCGTCGAGACCGTCGGCCTCCGCGGCCATTGAAGCCGCGTCGGTCTCTCCATCCAGGTCCGTCTCGACCGGTGTCAGCGATTTCGCCGCCTGATGCGTCGACGCGACCTGCCGGGTGGACGTGCATCCTGCGACCAGGCTGCCGCAAAAGATCAGGGCAATCGCCGTGCCGCAGCCAAACAGGCGTCTCATCGTCTGGCCCCTCGCCTCGTCTGCCGGTGGCGAACCACCGCCATCGTTCTCGACGATTCCGGTTTGCAGGCAGAATAAGGCGTTCGAGTGGCAGGGCTGTGGCCGAACGGACACGCTTGCAGGCCAGACGGACCGCGCCTATTAGACCGGTCGCGAGGATGGGTGGCCGAGCGGTTTAAGGCACCGGTCTTGAAAACCGGCGTACGGGCGACCGTACCGTGGGTTCGAATCCCACCCCATCCGCCACTGCAGTTTGTGTACGGCCCGCCCGCCAATTTTACGAGAGCGTGACGCGACTGCCGCCACTTCGTCCGAAGCACAGACGTCGTCGGTCACTCCTGCCAAGCGCGTTCGCAGACCGAGTAGAGGAACGTGGCCGACCAGGTCAGCAGCATGAAGCCGCCGAGCGATTGCATCATATTGATCATCCGTATCGCGCCGCTTGTCTCGATCTGAGTGTAGCCAAGCGTGGCGAAGTTGATGCCCGAGAAATAGATCAGGCCGCCCCAGCTCGTGTCGTAGGCCCCTGCAAACTCTCCAAATCCGCCCCAGAGCAGCAGCACTTTGTAGACGGCGGCGAACGCCACGATCTCCGCGGTGTGGAGCACGAGCAGCCCGAGAAACGCGACCACGATGGCCCCCCAGGGCAGGTCGTCCGGATCCGGCTTCAGCGCGCGAACGGCCAGAAGGCCGTAATTGTGAGCGATGCCGAGAATCGCGACCAGCAGGAATCCGGTCAGAAGCGCCATTCCTTCGTCTCCTTCGAATTGCCTTTGTCTTGCGTGTTCCAGACCTGTAGCTCAGGACGTGACAGACCACCCCCAACCGTCGAACCACAGGCCAACCGAGCATCGAGGGCCGGACAGGGCGCAGCTCCATCAGAGGGGCGTCATGTCACGACCGGCTCCCGAGGAATAGGTTTCCGCTGGCGTTGCAGGTGATCCAACGGCAGAGTCGATGGCCTCGGCGATCTCTCGGTCCGTGGCGCCACTCCAGTACCTTCGATAGGCCTCCGCGTCTTCGACCTGCCGTTCCCGACCGAGCTCGGGCGCATAAGCGCGCACGGCATCAAGAAGCGCTCCGCCAGGCCGCCAGCCGACGAGACTCTTCGGGGGCGCACCGGAGCGCCGCATGACGAGGCACGGATAACGAGCAATCCCTTGATAGCGTGCCTCGCGGACGTCGTCCTCGAATGCCGCTCGCGCTGCCCCGCCGGCGAACGCGGCCTCGAACCGCTCGCTGTCGATCAGGTCGGGACGGCTATCGGCAAGGTCTCCCGCAATCTCGGACAGGACCTCCTGACGCGAGATGTTGCGTCCGTCGATCATCACCGCTTCGCGGATGCGGCGGAGAAGGAGATCGCCCGCCGCAGGCGATTGCAGGGCCGCGGCCCGAACCGCGACGCAGGCCGGCCAGGACGAAGCCGGCGGGTCCTCCACCCACAGCATGGCGTCAATGGGCATGCCCGTGACGGCGCCCGCCTGGATCCAGAGAGGCCCCATCTGAGACGGTCTGTGGACCGAGTTGATCGGGTCGTCGAACTGCTCCCAATTTCCGATCATGCCGCCCATGCGAAGCCGCCAGGCGATGCGGCCCGCGAAGCCGAAACGCAGCCGGCGGAGCTGAGGCTCGAGGCCCCAACTCCAGCAGCAAAGCGGATCGGTGAAATATTCGATCTCCAGCAGCGGCGTGGCGGCGCGGACAGGTTCGGCCGCCTCCGGCCCGCGCTCGACAGTTCTATCCGTCACGGATCAGATCTGGTCCGTCGTGGGCGAACTCGGGGATTCGAGGTCCGTCTGCGGATAGGCTGACCACTGCGCGGGCGTGCTGGTCTTCGCCTTCACCTCCTTGCTGCGCTTGTCGGACAGGTCACGGTTCTTTTTCTCGACCTCCTCCTCAGACATTTTTGAAGCGGACGGCTGATGATTGATCTCGCCTTCCGTGTCGACGACGTGCTTGCGGGGATCCTCGACGTATTCCCACTCCTCGTTCTCGCCCCAGGGCCCCTGCCCCTGGTTCCAGGGCCCGCGCGCCTCGCCGCCGTTCGACAGGTTGAAATAGGTGTGCGTGTGGCGCGGATCGCCCTGCAGGATGCCCGGCGGGAAGTTGGGCTGGATCGTCTCCAGTGCTGCGCCGAACATCTGGAAATGCGCGATCTCCCGCGTCATCAGGAACCGAAGCGTGTCCTTGACGTAAGGATCGTCCGTGAATTTCATCAGATACTCATAGACGATCTTCGCGCGGCTCTCGGCCGCCATGTCGGAGCGGAGGTCCACCGTCAGATCACCATTGGCGTTGATATAGGTGCCCGAGAAGGGAATACCCTGGCTGTTGGTCAGGCCCGGAGCACCACCTGTCAGAACAAGGAACTGCGGGTTCGTCAGCGCCTCGTGCATCAGATCTTCCTTGCCGGAGTGGCTTCCGAGGCCGGTGATCGGGCTGGCGGAGGCGGCGTCCTTCAACTCGCCATTGACGCCATCCAGCAGCATCGTGATCGTTGCGCCGACGATCTCGAGGTGGCTGAACTCCTCGGACGCGATGTCCATCAGCATGTCGTACTTGTCCGGATAGGGTTTGCGAGTGGCAAAGGACTGAGTGAAGTACTGCATGGCGGCAGCCAGTTCGCCGTTCGCCCCGCCGAACTGCTCCAGCAGGAGAGCCGCGAATTTGGGATCGGGCTCAGAGACCCGCGCGTTAAACTGAAGTTCCTTCGCATGATAAAACATTTCTGCTCCCTTCGAGACGACGACCGCGTCCGCACGTCGCGAGGGGATTCGATGGATGACGCGACTGGGACATCGACAGCCTAACAGCCGCAGGGTCCCAAAGTTCCCGACGTCCCAATCGGTGACGGTCGCCGGCCTGGCCCTTGGCGCCAGGTCCGGCGGAATTACCCTGACCCCCGCCCTATCTTCCGTCCCGTTCGATCGGATCGGCGAAAGGGGCGTCGGGTTCGCAGACATAGAATAGCGCCATCCGCGCGGGGCCTTTGCCGTCGTTGCGCCCGGTCATGTTCACCCCGGCAGGTTCGACGTAGGTCTTGCCCGCCTCGATCAGGACCGGCTCCCGATCGTCCAGTTCGAGCGTGAACGCGCCCTGGAGCATGTAGACCGTCACCGGAAACCGGTGCGAATGGTACGGGGTCACATCGCCTGGCAACAGGGTCGCAAGCAGCACGCGTACTTCCTGTTCGGTTGTCTGCGGCAGGCCTGCCAGGACTTCGCGGTGAAGCGGCGTCAGCTTGGCCATGCCGCTGTCTTGCGCGCTCCGAGTCACGCCGACATTCAGGCCGGCCGTCATCGTTCGAACGTCGGTCTTCTCGTGCATGTCTGCCTCCATTCCATCGCGGCCGAGACTAGCAGGGTGTTCGAGCGGCGGCAGCAGCAAGCTCTGGTAAGCGCTCTGCAAAAATGCATAATGGCTGGATGTTCGACTGGGACGACCTGCGCCACCTCATCGCCGTCTCGCGGCAGGGAAGCACCCTCGCTGCAGCGCGGCGCTCGGCGTGAACCAGTCGACGGTGCATCGCCGTTTGACGGAACTGGAGAAGGGCGGTGGGGCTGACGCTGATGAAGCGGCACTCCGAGCGGCTATCGCCTCCGGAACTGGGAGAGGCGCTGATCGACCATGTCCTCGCTGTGGAAACAGCGGTCGAGACCCTGGAGCAAAGGATCCGGACATTGAAGCTCGATCTGAAGGGCGTCGTACGCCTCACCTGCCCGGAACCGACTGTACCGCGCATCGTTGCCACCGGACTACTCGACCGGTTCCACGCGCATTATCCCGACCTTCAGGTCGAGTTCGTGACCAGTGACCGCTATCTCGATCTGAACAAGGGAGAAGCAGATGTCGCGTTCCGCTCCGGGGAACCGGCGGACGAGAGCTCATGGGCCGCAAGATCTGCAACTCGATCTGGGCGATCTATGCGAGCAAGAGCTACGTCCAGCAGAATGGTCGGCCCGGCCAGCATCGCCGACCTCGCCGAACACGCTCTGATCGGCTTCGACGGCATCATGGAAAATCACCGCGTGGCGAAATGGCTTCCCATCGCTGTTCCGGACGGACGGATCGTCAGCCGCAGCAACAGCATGCTCGGGACACTTTCGGCCGTGAAGGCCGGGGTCGGTGTCGCGCCGCTGCCAACCACGCTCGGCGACGCGGAGGAAAGCCTCGTCCAGGTTCTTCCGCCGGTCGAGGAACTGACCCGGAGCTGGTATCTCCTTACGGCGCCCGACCTGCGCAAGACGCCGCGCATGGCGGCCTTCGTCGATCAGGTGCTGGAGGATATCCCGGCGCTACGGAAGGCGCTGATCGGATAATGTGTGAGCGACGAATTCTAGCGGGCGCAGCGGGTCGGGACCGACGTTTTCGCAGCTTCGACGCTTCACGGCCGCTGCGTCCGATTTGATCCACATCATCGCGCTCGGTTCGCTGCGGGTGTTTGGCAGCTCCGATAATCGAGAAGAATGGCCGCCATGATCTACGCCATCGGAATTCTGCTCGCGCTCGTTCTCGGGCTGCTCGCGCTGGCGGTCCTTCGTCTTTCGGACCGCCGGGCGGATCGCGCCGAGTGGGACAGGCTGGCCGCCCTTCAGCCGGCCGCGCCCCGTCGCTTCGAGCAGAACATGATTGCCAGCCTGCCCGAACCGGCCCGTCGATATTTCGCCTATGCGATCCGGCCCGGGACGCCGCTTCTGCCTGTGGCGCAAATCGAGATGACCGGCCAGTTCAGCCTCGGGACCAAGGAGCGCCCGGCTTACCAGCCGATGGAAGCGAGGCAGATCCTCGCCGCGCCGGAAGGATTTCTTTGGGCAATGCGCACGCGCGGGGGCATGCCACTCTCGGGATCGGACTCAGGAAAGTGGACCCGCTTCCGGATCTTCGGCCTTATCCCCGTCGCGCGGATGGGCGGTGATCGGGACCATGCCCGCTCCGCTTTTGGACGCTATGCCGCTGAGGCGGTGGTCTGGACGCCAGCGGCGCTGCTGCCCGGGCCCGGTGTTACATGGGAGACCGTCGACAGTGACACGGCTCGGGTAACGCTTCGGCACGGCGACCTCGAACAGGCCATTGATGTGACGGTCGACGACGAGGGCAGGCCTGTCGTCTGTTCGTTCCAACGCTGGAGCAATGCCAACCCGGAAAAGGAGTACCGGTTGCAGCCCTTCGGCGCTGTCCTGTCGGATTTCCGGGACGTCCGTGGCTATTGCCTGCCCTTCCGTGTCGAGGCGGGCAATATGTTCGGCACCGATGCCTATTTTCCCTTCTTCATAGCCGATGTCACCGACATCCGTTTCCCGGGAGACAGCCATGACGGCTATGACTGCCGCGATCCTCGCTGTTCAGGTGGCGCTGCCACTGTTGCTGATCGGCTGGCTGATCGTCCTGCCCGGTCCCAGCCTTGCCGGCTTCGCATTGCAGGCTGCCGGTATCGGCGCTTTCCTGTTCGCGCTGGCGCGGGTGGCGCAGTGGGCGGTCCCTGTCTGGTGGCTGCCGTGGGTCTATGGCGGCCTCTGGCTCGCCGGTGTTGTGTCGTGGCCGCTGAGATATCGTCTTCGCGGCCGGCCGCTGCTTCCAAGCGGGATGTCACAATGGCTGGCCTTGGCTCTCTCCGTGGCGCTGCTGGCTGCTGGCGTATGGTTCGGTACGCTTGCGATGATGGGACGAAGGCCGCCGCCGGTGGAGGTGGTGGATATTGCCAATCCGTTCGAGAGCGGCCGCTACCTCGTCGGACATGGCGGCTCGAACACGCTGGTGAACGGGCACATGCGGACACTGGACCGCAGCGTCGCACGCTTCTTGCCCTGGCGGGGACAATCCTACGCTGTCGACTTCTTCGGCATCGGCTCCCTCGGCCTGCGCGCCAGCGGATGGCATCCCGCCGAGCCCTCAGCCTACGTGATCTTCGGCGCGCCCCTGCGCGCGCCCTGCGACGGCACCGTGGTCGCCGCCGAAAGCGTGAAGCCGGATCATCAGGTGCCGAAGGAAGACACGGTCAACCGCCTCGGCAACCATGTCATCCTGCTTTGCGGATCAGCCGAAATCGTCTTCGCCCATATGCGACAAGGCAGCATCCGGGTCGCCCCGGGCGACACGGTATCGATTGGCGAACGCCTGGGCGAGGTTGGCAATTCCGGCGCTTCGAGCGAGCCGCATCTGCACATCCACGCGCAACGTCCAGCGCCCGAGGGTGCCCCGCCGATCTCGGGCGAGCCGTTGGCGCTTCGAATCGACGGGCGATTTCTGGTGCGCGGCGACCGCCTGGCCGGGCAGGCCGAGTAACAACCGGCGGTTCGCTGCTGCGCTTGCCCCAAGCCGGCGCCGTCGTGGACGCCAGGCCAACTTTGCTCCGTTCCTTTGGAGTTTCACCTAAGCGACATGGGCACCACCTCGGTGACCGCTGCCAAACGGGTAAACATCGTCCCGCGGTTCCACCAGACGACAATGATCGTGACGACAACCAGGATGATGGTGTCCCAGGGCTGCGCGTCGGGCCAGAACGGATTGATCAGTTGCCAGTGAAACAGCATCGGCCAGAGCAGACTTCCCCGTGTGCTGTTGAAGATCGGCGTCACCAGAACCGCCAGCGTCAAGTTGCCAATGAAGAACGGAACAAAGTTCCAGTCGGCGTAGACGGTGCTCGACAGGAAGAAAGCCGGCAGGTGCCACAAACCCCACGTCGTCCCGATGACGAGGCCGGCCCAGAATGGCGCCATCCACCGCTGAAGCAGCGGCTGCATGACGCCGCGCCAGCCGAACTCCTCCACGGGGCCGAGAAACAGCATCATGAACAGGGTCGCGATGAGCGGGGCGACCCCCTCGGGCGGCAACGGCGCCAGAACGGGGCCGCCCTTTATCAGCGAGCCCGCCATGAAGACGAGCGGAAGGACGATCAAAACGAAGGCTGCCCAGCCGACAGAGCACCGCCACAGCAGGAGCCGGGACAGGAAGGCGCGGAGGCCGGATGGGCCGGCACGCCAACACACGAGCGCGAAAGCCGCGAACGCGGGAGACCAGGTGGCGAGGAAGAAAAACGGATGCGATCCGCTGATATCGCCGAAGGCGCGGGCGGCCGTTTCAGGGGCGAGGACATAGATGCCGATCAGTCCCCAGGTGACAAGAAAAGTGATGCCGAGGAAAGCAGCGAGCGCAGAAGTCGGTATCGTCGACGCTGGGCTGGAGATTGGTCGAGTTGGCATCGGGAAACTCCGGGGACCGGAGGGGCCCGGCGAAAGCTTCAATCGGCAGAACTCGGCAGTCGCTGATGTGGATCAAGCGGCGCCAACTTTGCGCTATCGCCACGATTTGCCGCAGGCCACCGTGGAAGAGCCATTCTCAGATTTCTCCGATCCGACAACCTGCGACCTCAGTTGCCCGTCTCGACCAATAGCTGGGCATTGCCGCCGGCGGCCGTGGTGTCGACGCAGAGGTGGCGTTCGTGCACCACATGACCGAGATCCGGCAGGCCGCCGATAAGGGGCACGATTGGGCCTTCTCGTCTGGACAGAGCTACCGCATAGGCGCACCCCGTGTCCCCATCGCCCCACCAGACGACGCCGGAGATTCCATCAAGCGCCGCCAGCACGTCCGGCCCGACCGAGCCGTCGGCGAAAACCGCATTTCCGCCGAGGCGGGCAATGGCCTCAGCCTGTTCCCGCGCGGCTGTCTCGCCCGGACCCAGGCAGAGGAGCGGCGCCCGCGCGACGTAACGCAGCCGGTTGCTCTCGCCCGTCGGCCCCGGCATGTCGACGACGCCGACCGCCTGACCATGCGGCGCTCTGGCAATCGCTGCTCGAAGCCGGCGGAGATCGGCAGGTGCCGACCAGGAGCCGGATTCCAGCGGCGGCGCGCTGCGGGTGAAGCGCGGGAGGTAGTTCGGCCCGCCCGCCTTGGGGCCGGTGCCCGACAGCCCCTCCCCGCCAAATGGCTGGCTGCCGACGATGGCGCCGATCTGGTTGCGGTTGACATAGGCGTTGCCCGCCTCGATCCGGTCGGTGACGGCCTGCA
This sequence comes from uncultured Alphaproteobacteria bacterium, assembly GCA_963773525.1. Taxonomy (GTDB): domain Bacteria; phylum Pseudomonadota; class Alphaproteobacteria; order Rhizobiales; family Rhizobiaceae; genus Notoacmeibacter. The sequence continues at coordinate 100,032 of CAVZBM010000007.1, forward strand.
CGCGGCCGTCGATGCGCGTGTGCAGGCCGAAGGTCAGCCCGTAGCCGGTCGCGTTGATGGCGTCGATCGGCCCGGTCGATATCCTCGGCGGCGAAGGTGCAGACTGCAGGACCGGCCCGAACACCTCGCGTTCGAGATCGGCGATCCCGTCGACCCGGATCAGCGCCGGACCAACGAAGAAGCCCTCCCCCGGCGCAGGCAATTGGTGGATCAGCCGCCCCTCGTCGGCGGCCTTTTCGACATAGGCCGCGATCTCGTCCCGCGCCGTTGCGTCGATCACAGGGCCGACATCGGTCGAGAAGTCCCAAGGGTCGCCGACGGACAGTTCGTCCATCGCGCCCTGCAGCATCTTCATGAAGTCTGTCGGCGATATCCTCCTGCAAATAGAGGCAGCGCAGCGCCGAGCAGCGCTGGCCGGCTGACTGGAAAGCCGACGCGACGATGTCGCGCACCGCCTGTTCCGGCAGCGCCGTGCTGTCGACGATCATGGCATTGAGGCCGCCGGTTTCGGCGATGAGCGGAGTGTCAGGGGCGAGGTTCTTCGCCATCGCCCGCCGGATCGCGAGGGCAGTGTCGGTCGAGCCGGTGAAGGCGACGCCATCGATGCGCGGGTCGGAGGTGAGCGCAGCGCCGACGGTCGCGCCCTCGCCCGGCAGAAGCTGAAGCGCTTCGCGCGGCACGCCCGCCTCGTGCAGAAGGCGAACGGCATGCGCAGCGATCAGCGGCGTCTGCTCGGCCGGTTTCGCCAGGACCGCATTGCCAGCCGCGAGCGCCGCGCCGATCTGGCCGGTGAAGATGGCGAGCGGAAAGTTCCAGGGGCTGATGCAGGTGAAGACGCCGCGCGGCGGGTTGGTCGAGAGTTCGCGGCCTGCGAGGCGTAATAGCGCAGGAAATCGACTGCTTCGCGCAGTTCGCCGATCGGCGTCGAGAAGCGTCTTGCCGGCCTCCTTGTGAAGGATCGCGAAGATCGCTCCGAAATCGCGCTCGTAGAGATCCGAGGCGCGCCGCAGGATGGCGGCGCGTCTCCTCGGCAGGGGCGCTCCAGGGCCGCGCCGCGGCAAGGGCGGCCTCGACGTCTGCCGGGCTGGCGTCCGCCGCCCTGCCGATTACCTCGCCGGTCGCTGGATTGCGGCGCTCTGTCGGCTCATGTCCCGATGCTTCGCCGGCCAGTATCGGGCCGGCATGCATCAATGGCGCCTTGCGCGCCGTTCCGCGTCGATCGCTGCGAGGTCGATCGCTGCGACTGATATCAAAGCCCATGCGAATTTTGTCGGGCGGGGGCGAACAGGTCCGGACCGCTTCGGATATGTCGGATTGGCGATCGGGCCAGCCTTCGCGAGCGTCGTCGAACGGGCACGCCGCGACGATTTCCGGCGGCAACGCCGCTCGTCGACGATCTGGTTGACGAAGGAGGAATTGGCGCCGTTTTCCAGAAGCCGGCGGACGAGATAGGCGAGCAGGTCGCGATAGGCGCCGACGGGTGCGTAGATGCGGCAGTGCGTGCCGTTCGCGCGCTTGACGATGTCGTGCAGCCTGTCGCCCATGCCGTGCAGGCGCTGGAACTCGAACGTGTCCTTCGGCAGCCCTTCCGTCATGTGCAGCACCGCCGCCACCGTGTGGGCGTTATGTGTCGCGAATTGCGGATAGATGCGGTCACGCATCGCCAGAAGCCGACGGGCGAAGTCCGAGATAGCTGATATCGGTCGAGATCTTGCAGGTGAAGACGGGAAAGTCGTCGAGGCCGGCGACCTGGGCGCGCTTGATCTCGGTATCCCAATAGGCGCCCTTGACGAGGCGCACGGTGATCCGGCGGTCGAGGCGGCCGGCAAGCTGGTAGAGCCAATCGATGACCGCGCCGGCCCGACGGCCATAGGCCTGCACGACGACGCCGAAGCCGTCCCAGCCGGCAAGCTCCTCGTCGGCGAGGACGGCCTCGATCACCTTCAACGACAGTTCCAGCCGATCGGCCTCTTCGGCGTCGACGTTGCAGATTCATTCCGGCGGAGGCAGCCTGGCGGGCCAGATCGCGGACCACCGGCACCAGTTCGGCCATCACGCGCTCGGCCTTGGCGACCTCATAGCGCGGATGCAGCGCCGAAAGCTTGATCGAGATGCCGGGATTGCGGCGAAAGTCGCTCGTCTTCGCCTGCCCCGCGATGGCGCGCGATGGCGTGCTCGTAGCTCTTCCGGTAGGCGATCGCGTCGGCTTCGGTCATCGCCGCCTCGCCCAGCATGTCGTAGGAATAGGTGTAGCCGGCGGCTTCCGCCTTCTTTGCGCGCTCCAGCGCCTTGCCGATCGTCTCGCCGAGCACGAACTGATGGCCCATCTCCTTCATGGCGCGGGCGACGGCAGTGCGGATCACCGGCTCGCCAAGGCGCCGGATCGCGCCGCGCAGACGGCTCGCCATGCCCGGGCCGCGATCGTCCAGCACGCGGCCCGTGATAAGCAGCGCCCATGTCGATGCGTTGACGAGGCTGGACGCCGAATGGCCGAGATGCTGGCCCCAGTCTGACGGCGCGATCTTGTCCTCGATCAGGTCCTCGATCGTCTGGACATCCGGAACGCGTAGCAGCGCCTCAGCGAGGCACATCAGCGCGATGCCCTCCTCGGTCGACAGGCCATACTCGGCGAGGAAGACCTCCATCAGACCGGGCCGTCCGCTCTTGCGGATCCTGCGGACAAGTTCGGCCGCGTCCCGTGCGACCGCCGCCCTCTCCTCGCCGGTCAGATCGGCTTCGTTGACAAGATGTTCAACCAGTGGCGCTTCGGGCGCGAATTTCGCTTTTTCGATATCCGTCAGGCTGATGGATGGGCCGTGCATCGCGTGATCCCTTCACCGTTTGGCAAAGAATAGCCTTTCGCGTCTGGTCGATGTGACTAAAATGTCGGGATCAGCAGATCGTTCGGATGGAGAATATGCCAGAATTCAAGCAGAAGAGGCTGCCGGCGCTCGATCAGGTGGACCAGGCGATCCTTTCCGAACTGTCGCGCGATGGGCGGATGAGCATGACCGAATTGGCGAAGCGGGTCGGCCTGTCCAAGACGCCTGTCGCGGCCCGGGTCAGGCATCTCGAGGAGGCGGGAATCATCACCGGCTACCAGGCTCGGCTTTCCTGGCAGAAGCTCGGGCTCGGTCATATCTGCTTCGTCGAGGTGCGGCTGAACGATACGAGGCAGAAGGCGCTGGAAGCCTTCAACGCGGCGGCGGCCGCCATTGCCGAGGTCGAGGAATGCCACATGATCGCCGGCGGGTTCGATTACCTGCTGAAGGTCCGGACGACCGATATCAATGATTATCGCCTCGTCATGGGTGAACGGATCTCCGCCCTGCCCCATGTCGCTTCCACTTCGACCTATGTGGCGATGGAAGCGGTGAAGAGCGGTTCCTAATCCGGCAGCAGGACTGTCGCGCCGGTCGTTTGTCGGCCCTCGAGCGCCCGGTGGGCCTCGGCCGCGTCCTTCAGAGCGAAACGCTGGCCGATCTCGATCTTGACGGTTCCGTCGGCGAGCCAGCCGAACATTTCGCTCGCCGCCTCTTCCAGTGAGGCGCGATTGGCAATGTAGTGAAAGAGGGTCGGCCGCGTCAGATAGAGCGAGCCTTTCTGCGAGAGGATTCCGAGGTCGAGCGGATCGACCTTGCCGGAGGACTGGCCGAAGCTGACGAGAAGACCGCGTGGGCGCAGGCAATCCAGCGACTTCATCAGGGTCGTCCTGCCGACGCTGTCATAGACGACATCGCACAGCCCGCCGCCGGTCAGTTCCTTCACCCGCTCGGCAAAATCCTCGTTGTTGTAGTCGATGAGATCGTCATAGCCGTGACTGCGGGCCAGTTCGTGCTTGGCGGCCGAGGCAGTACCGATGACGCGTGCGCCGACATGGCTGGCGATCTGCCCGGCGATCAGGCCGACGCCCCCCGAGGCCGCGTGGAAGAGGATCGTCTCGTCCGGCTCCAGCCGATGAGTTTCGCGCAGGAGATAGCGGGCGGTCAGACCCTTCAGCATCGCTACTGCGGCCAGTTCGTAAGATAGGCCGTCGGGAATCGCCACGGCGCGGTCGGCCTGCAGATTGCGTTCTTCGGCATATGCGCCGAGGCCGATCGTGTAGGCGACGCGGTCGCCGACCGAAAAGCGCGTGACGTCCTTGCCGGCGGCGATCACCTCGCCTGCTCCTTCACTACCTGGAACAAAGGGCGTTTGCGTCGGATAAAGGCCGGTGCGGAAATAGGTGTCGATGAAGTTCAATCCCACGGCGTGATGGCGGATACGGATTTCATCGGCTTTCGGTTCGTCGGCGGGAACCTCCTGCCACCGCATCACCTCCGGTCCGCCCGTCTCCTGCACCACGATCGCATGATTGGCCATATCGTCACTCCCTCTTCGCCGCCGAGCTAGCGTCGGACCGCGCCAGTTCAAGAAAGCCATTGGCACAATAGTGGAACGCGATATGTCACCGGCAGGATTCACGAGGACGAAAAGCAGATGGAATCGAGCACTCGTATCGCCGTCGTCGGGACCGGACCCGCAGGGCTTATCACGGCGCTCTGCCTGGCCCGGGCGGGTCACGATGTCCGGCTCGTCGGACCGGAGGTCGATCGGCAGGATCCGCGCACCACGGCGATCATGCAGCCGAGCCTTTCCATCCTCGGCAAGATCGGGTTGCGCAGCGCCGTCGAAGAGGCCGGCGCTCCCCTGCGAGTCATGCGGATCGTCGACGGCACCGATCGGCTGATCCGGGCGCCGGCGGTTTCGTTTCATGCCTCGGACATCGGCGAAATCGCGTTCGGCTTCAACGTCGCGAACGCGACTCTCAACGGACTGCTCGACGATGCCGTGGCCGCGCAGCCCTCCATCACGCGCATGGTCGCGCGGGTCGAGCACTATTCGGTCGGCGAGACGGCGGTGCGGGTTCGGCTCGACAACGATGAAACGATCGTGGCGCAGCTCGTGGTCGGAGCCGACGGACGGCGATCGGACGCCCGCAAGGCAGCCGGCATTCAACGGGATCCGGCCCCGCTGCCGCAAGCGGCCCTTGTCCTGACGTTCCGACACGAGGCGCCGCACGAATTCGTCTCCACCGAAATTCACACGGAAAGCGGCCCGTTCACGCAGGTGCCGCTACCGGACCCGAACCGGTCCAGTCTCGTCTGGGTTGTCGCGCCACACGAGGCGAAACGGCTTGTGGAGACGGATGTCGATGGGCTTAGCCGACTGATCGAGCGGCGGATGCAGTCGATGCTGGGCGCGGTGACGGTGGATGGGCCCCGCGCCACTTTTCCGCTCGCGACCGCTCTGCCGCCCCGTTTCGCCGACCGCCGCATCGCCCTGGTGGGGGAAGCCGCCCATGTCTTCCCCCCAATCGGCGCGCAGGGGCTGAATCTCGCCATTCGCGACGCTGCCGACCTCGCCCGCATTCTACCGCCAGCGCCTGCCGATCCCGGCACGGCCGGTATATTGAGAGCCTACGACCGGGCGCGGCGGGCCGATGTCGCCCTGCGCTCGGCCGCCGTCCGGTCGCTCAACCGGTCGCTGCTATCGGACATGCTGCCGGCCCAGATGGCGCGTGCGATCGGCATGGACACGCTTCGCCGGTTCGGGCCGCTGCGCGAGTTCTTCATGCGGGAGGGCATGGCCCCCGGCAGCGGCTTTCGCGCGATCCGCCGGGAGGCAAGAGCCGCCCTACGGGAACAGGTCGACCGGTACAGCGCCCGTTCGCATCAGCCAGAGGATCGCGGTCACCGTCACGACTGAAGCGGCCGTCGTCACCAGCACTGTGGCCGAAGCCCGCTCCGCCCAGACGTGATATTGCTGGGCGAGAACGAAGACATTGGTCGCCGTCGGCAACGCCGCCAGCAGGATGGCCGACTGTGTCCAGACCGGATCGAAATTGCCGAGCGCGCTCAGCACCACCCAGCAGAGCAGCGGATGGACGATCAGCTTGAGCGGCACGATCAGGGAGAGTTCACGCGGGACCCGGCGAAGTGGCCGCAGGGCAAGCGTGACGCCCATGACGAACAAGGCGCAGGGTGCCGCCGCGTTGGCGAGGTAGTCGAGCAGACGCTCCACGGCGAGGGGCGGCGAGACCTCCAGCGCCGCCGCGCCGACACCGATGATCGTCGCGAGGATGAAGGGGTGCAGCAGAATTCGCTTGACGACATCGAAGACCAGACCGCCGGGCGCCCGCTCACCGGTCCCCGCAAGCGCCATCAGGGCCGGCACCACGGCGAAGTGCAAGGCATTCTCGAAGGCAAAGATCAACGCCACCGGAACGGCCGCGCTGGAACCGAACGCCAATAGCGCGAGGCCGGGTCCCATATAGCCGATATTGCCGTAGGCCGCCGCCAGCGCAGTGATCGTCGCCTGCGGGATGGGCCGCTCCCGTAGCATGGAGTATGCGAACATCAGAACGAAGATGGCATAGGTGCTGGCGGTCGAGCCGAATATGTAGCTCCACTCGGTCAGCTTCTCGATCGGCGTCTTCGACAGGAGTTGAAAGAACAGCGCCGGCAACGCGATGTAGATGATGAAAATGTTCATCCAGCCCAGCGCCTCGACCGGCTGGCGAACGATCTTGCCTGCGGCGTAGCCGAGAATGATAAGGCCGAAGAAGGGCAAAACGAGAGCGAAGATATCTGCCATGTCTCACGACGCCGAAAGGTTGATGCAGGCGGGATCGAATCCTGTCATTTGCACTGCACCAGATCGTGGCGGTGGAGCAAGTGCGGCGATCCCCGCCATTGCAAACGCGACCGCTTCGCCCCAGATATTTCCGTCAGAACAAGAGGTTTCAACGTGGTGCAGCGAGACGCACGCTTTCACATCGGCCAAATTGTCAGGCACCGGATCTTTCCGTTTCGCGGCGTCATCTTCGACGTCGATCCCGTCTTTGCGAATACGGAGGAGTGGTACGAGGCGATCCCGACGGCGCTTCGGCCGCGACGCGACCAGCCCTTCTATCATTTGTTCGCGGAGAACGATGAATCGGAATATGTCGCCTATGTCTCGGAGCAGAATCTCCTGCCGGACGAAAGCGGTGCGCCACTCCGTCATCCGCAGGTGGCGGATTATTTCGAGATCGGTACCGATGGGCAATTGCGCCCGCGGGACGTACCGATCAATTGAAGCCAGACACGAAAACGGGGCCAAGACGGCCCCGTTCATGTGAGACGCAAGCGTTGGTGGTCAGTTCGATTCGCTGGTGCTCTGCTGCTTTTCGCGGAACTTCTTGACCCATTCCTCGCGCTTCTTCTTCAGCTCTTCGCTCTGGGCATTCTGCTCGGCAGAGTAGGTCGACGCATCGACCGGCTCGCCATCATAGGCTGCGGCGAAGCCACTAAGCGTGACCTCGATCGGCGTCTTCTGACCCATCGGGTTGAGCGAAAGGACCGTCAGCTTGCCGCCCTTGCGAAAAGCGTCGAGCTGCTTATCGTTGATCGGCGCCTGGGCGATGCAGATCGGGGACGGACGCAGGGGGCAGATCGTGTAGTCGAGCTTCTGCATCTGACCGTTGTCGACCTGAAGGCCGACCCCAGCGGAGAGAAGACGCTCCGGCGGGAGAACGACGCTCAGCGCCTTCTTCGTCTCGTCGCCCTGGGTGAGTTCCTCGATCGAGATAGCGGCGACGGTCTGGCCACTGCCGGCAGCGACCTTCGCAAACTGCGTCTGGCACCGCTTCTGATCCTCGACGTTGCGGCAGAGCTTGGTCCACTGGTTCGGTCCCGGCGCCTTCGGCGCGTCCTGCGCCATGGCGATGGCCGGAAGTCCCAGCGCGCCAGCCGCGAGCAGGATGCCCAGCGCCGCATTGGTCAGTGCTGTCATGTGTAATCCCTCTGAAATTTCATACCGGGCTCTTTGGGCCCCGCAACAACGGTAGCCGCCGGTTGATCCTGTGTTTCCCGATCAATTAGGGCGATACAATGACGTGGTCTTCGCCCAATTTGTGCCGCGTCAATACGCTGATACGTTGATCCCGAACGAATCCACGATGGCAAGGCTTAGTGATGTCGATTTGCACCATAGGCAAGTTCTTTTCCGTGTCGCGCGTGCGTCAGTCCGTCGGTCTGGCGACGATCGCGGCGGCCATGGCGGCTGCGGCGGTGCCGGTCGAAGCCGCGCCTGCCCATGCGATCGCCATGCATGGAGAGCCGGCGCTGCCACCTGATTTCTCCCATTTTCCCTATGCCAATCCGGACGCTCCGAAGGGCGGGACCATCACCTATGGTCTGCCGGGCGCCTTCAATTCGGTCAATCCCTTCATCATCCAGGGCGACGGGGTCCGCGGCCTGAACGATCTGGAGCTTGGCATGAACGTCTATGAGCCGCTGATGGCGCGGTCATACGACGAGCCGTTCACGCTCTACCCGCTGATCGCCAAATCGATCGACACCGACGAGGAGCGGAGCTTCGTCGCGTTCGAACTCGATCCCCGCGCCGCCTTCTCCGACGGCGAGCCCGTGCGTCCGGAAGATGTCATCTTCACCTTCGATCTGCTCGCGGAGAAAGGAAGCCCGCGCTACAAGCGCCTGCGCGAGAAAATCACAAAGATCGAAAAGACGGGCGAGCACGGCGTGCGCTTCACGCTCGATCCGACGCTACGCGACCGCGAACTGCCGCTCATCATCGCGATGATGGCGGTCCTGCCGGAGCACGCGATCGACCCGGAGAGCTTCGGCAAATCGACGCTCGAGCCGATCATCGGCACCGGACCCTACATCCTCAGCGACGTGCGGCCGGGCGAGCGGATCACACTCACCCGAGACCCGGACTATTGGGGCAAGGACCTCCCTTCCAAGCGCGGCTTCGACAATTTCGACAAGATCCGCATCGCCTATTTCCGCGATCAGACGGCCCGGTTCGAATCCTTCAAGAAGGGCGACATCGACGTGCAGATCGAGGCGAGCCCGTACGCCAGCGCGGATCCGGCGCGGTGGACAAAGCGCTATGATTTCCCGCGGGCCGTCTCCGGCGAGGTCAAGAAGTCCGTCTTCCAATCCGACCTGCCGTCCGGCATGCGCGGCGTCGTCTTCAACACTCGCCGGGCGCCCTTCGACGATCCGAAGGTACGGCGCGCGTTGGTCAATCTGTTCGATTTCGACTGGATCAACCGCAACATCTTCGACAACGCCTATACGCGGATCGGCAGCTATTTCGACAATTCCGTGCTGAACTCGCAGCGCGCGCCGGCGACCGAGCCGGAAAAGGCGCTTCTGGCGCCCTATGCGGACCGTCTGCTGCCCGAAATCATGGAGGGCGAATGGCGACCGCCCTCATCCGATGGCACCGGGCGCGACCGCGAGTTCATCCGGCACGCGCTCGATCTGTTCGAGGAAGCCGGTTACAAGCTCGAGGGTCGCCGGCTCGTCGGTCCCGACGGAACGCCCCTGACGTTCGAATTCATGATCGACGGCAATGATGGCGAGATGATCGGCCTCGCCTGGCAGAAGACGCTGGCGCTGCTCGGCGTGGAGCTCAACCTCCGCAAGGTCGACACGGCGCAATATTTCGAGCGGCGCAAGCGCTTCGACTATGACGCGATCGTCCATTTCTATTCCTCGTCGCTGTCTCCCGGCGCCGAACAACTCGGCCGCTGGTCGTCGCAAGCCGCCGACGCCGAGGGCTCGTTCAATTTCGCCGGCGCAAAGAACCCGGCCATCGACGCCCTGATCGATGCGATGCTGACGGCGAAGACCGAAGAGGCGTTCCGGACGGCGGTGCGAGCCTATGACCGTGTGCTGCTGTCGGGTTTCTATGTCGTGCCTTTCTACTATCTGGAGGAACAGCGCGTCGCTCATGACGCCGATCTTGCCTATCCGGAGAGGACGTCGCTCTACGGCGTCCAACTGCCGACCTGGTGGCGAAAGAGCGCCGCGCCAACCGATTGAGAGTGCCTGGGAGACCATCATGGAGCAGACCCCGCCCAACGCCGCCAATCCGCTGGTTCTCGACGTGGTTTCCGACGTCGTCTGCCCCTGGTGCTACATCCATTTCCGGCGCCTTGAAGAAGCACGCAGAGCGCTCGGCGAGCTTCCGCTGGCGATCCGCTGGCGGCCCTTTCAGCTCGATCCGACCATTCCGGAGGACGGGGTGGACCGGAACGAGTACATGATCAAGAAGTTCGGATCGCGTGAGCGGATCGCGCAGTTGAACGAAGCCGTCACCAATGAGGGGAAGTCTGCTGGCATCGACTTCGCCTTCGACAAGATCGCCGTCTCGCCCAACACGCTCGACGCCCATCGCGTCATCCATTGGGCGGGGACGCAGGATCTCGCCGTCCAGCACAAGCTCGTCGAGCGGCTTTTCGTCCTCTATTTCGAGGAAGGCGCCGATCTCTCCGACCATGAGGTGCTGGCGAGCGCAGCCGAGGATGCCGGCCTCGAGAAGGCGATCGTGCAGCGGCTTCTCGGCACCGATGCCGATAAGGAACTGGTGCAGGAGGAGATCGCGCAAGCCAGCGAGATGGGTGTGCAGGGAGTACCCTTCACCCTGATCGAGCAGCGCTACGGGTTGCCCGGCGCGCAGCCGCCGGAGGTGCTGGCGGATGCTCTGCAGCAGGTCGCTCAGGCGAGAACGCAGGGCGAATTCTAGCTGCTCAGGCTGCTTCGGCGTCCGCTTCCGCCATCTTCGCCAGTTGCGACATGATCACCGCGCTGCCCGAGAGGCGCTTCTCCGGGGTCGCCATGTCGCGGACAAAGACGATCGACTGGTCGGGGCGCAGCTTGGCCATGGCGCCCTGCCGGCCGATGTGCTGCACCAGCGCGGCGGGATTGGCGAATTCCTGGTTGCGGAAGGAAACGACAACGCCCTTCGGCCCCGCCTCAAGCTTCTCGACATTGGCTTTCCGACAGAGCGCCTTGATGTAGACGACCTTGAGAAGGTGCTGGACCTCTTCCGGCAGGGGGCCGAAGCGGTCGATCAGTTCTGCACCGAAGGCGTCGATCTCCTGCGGCTCGGTCAGTTCCGCCAGACGCCGGTAGAGGCTCAGGCGCAGATTGAGATCCGCGACGTAGCTCTTCCGGAATAAGCACGGCGGTGCCGATGGTGATCTGCGGCGACCAGCTGCCGGAGCCGGCATCCTCCTCGCCCCGGATCTCCGCCACCGCTTCCTCCAGCATCTGCTGGTAGAGCTCGTAGCCGACCTCGCGGATATGGCCGGACTGCTCCTCGCCGAGCAGATTTCCGGCGCCGCGTAGATCGAGGTCGTGGCTGGCAAGCTGGAATCCCGCGCCGAGCGTGTCGAGGCTCTGCAGGACCTTCAGACGGCGCTCGGCGGGTGCCGTCAGCTTCTTGCGGACGGGCAGCGTCATCAGCGCATAGGCGCGCTGCTTGGAACGGCCGACGCGGCCCCGGATCTGGTAGAGCTGCGCAAGCCCGAACATGTCCGCGCGGTGCACGATGAGGGTGTTGGCCGTCGGCACGTCCAGACCGCTCTCGACGATGGTGGTCGACAGCAGCACATCATATTGGCCGTCATAGAAGGCGTTCATGATGTCGTCGAGTTCCGTCGGCGGCATCTGGCCATGCGCGACGGCGACCTTCAGTTCCGGCACCTGTTCGTCGAGGAACTGCTTGACGTCCGGCAGGTCGCTGATACGCGGCACGACATAGAAGCTCTGGCCGCCGCGATAGCGCTCGCGCAGCAGCGTCTCGCGCACCACCATGGAATCGAAGGGCGAGATGAAGGTCCTAACGGCCATGCGGTCGACCGGCGCCGTGGTGATCAGCGACAATTCGCGAACACCGGACAGCGCCAGCTGCAGCGTCCGGGGGATCGGCGTCGCCGAAAGCGTCAGGACGTGGACGTCGGAGCGCAGTTCCTTCAGCCGCTCCTTGTGCTTGACGCCGAAATGCTGCTCCTCGTCGATGATCAGGAGGCCGAGGCGCTTGAAGGTCACGCTGGTGCCCAGCAGCGCGTGCGTGCCGATCACGATGTCGACGCTGCCGTCGGCGAGGCCCTTCTTGGTCTCCGCCAGCGCCTTGCTGCCGACGAGACGGCTGGCCTGGCGCACCGTCACCGGAAGGCCGGAGAAGCGCTGGCTGAAGGTCTTGAAATGCTGGCGGGCGAGCAGCGTCGTCGGCACCACGACGGCGACCTGGAATCCCTCCAGCGCCTGCGGCGAAGGCGGCGCGCAGCGCCACCTCGGTCTTGCCGAAGCCGACATCGCCGCAGATCAGCCGATCCATGGCCTGTCCTGAGGCCAGATCGTCCATGACGGCGTCGATGGCGTTCTGCTGGTCCTCGGTCTCCTCATAGGGGAAGCGGGCCGCGAATTCGCCGTAGAGGCCTTCCGGCGGCGCGAAACGCGGGGCGGTCTTCATCTGGCGTTCGGCGGCGATCCGGATCAGCTTGTCCGCCATGTCGAGGAGGCGCTTCTTCAGCCGCGCCTTGCGGGCCTGCCAGGCGCCTCCCCCAAGGCGGTCGAGCGCCGCATCGGTCCCCTCGCCGCCATAGCGCGAAAGAAGCTCGATGTTCTCGACAGGCAGGAACAGGCGGCCATCATTTGCATAGTGCAGTTCAAGGCAATCGTGCGGGGCGCCTGCGGCCTCGATCGTCTTCAAACCGATGAAGCGGCCGATGCCGTGCTCCTGGTGGACGACAAGGTCGCCCGCGGACAGCGATGAGAGCTCCGAAATGAAGTCGGCGGCCTTGCCCTTCCGCCGACTGCGGCGAACCAGGCGGTCGCCCAGCATGTCCTGCTCGGCGACGATCGACAGGTCGTCGCTCTCGAAACCATGCTCCATCGGCAGGACCGCCAGCCCGATCGTCTGCCCCTTCAGGTCCGCCGCCTCGTCCAGGCTCGCGACCCCCTTCGTGCCTCCGAGGCCGTGTTCGCTGAGAATGCCGCGTCAGGCGGTCGAGCGATCCGTCCGTCCAGGCGGCGACGACGACGCGCTTGCTGCGGCCCCGCAACTCCGCCAGATGCTTCACCGCTGCATCGAAGACATTGGCATCCGGCTGGGCGCGTTCCTCGGCAAAGTTGCGGCCCCTCTTCGCGCCGGCATGACCGATGCGCCGGCCTTCTGTGAAGGGCTGATCGAAGGGCGTTAGATCGATCGTTTCGCGGGCGGAGCAGCGTTCCGCCACTTCGCCCGGCGTCATGTAAAGGCGCTCGGGCGGCAGCGGATTGTATGGAACCGACTGGCCGGAGGCGTCCTCGCGCAGAGGAATTGCGGCTCTCGAAGTGGTCGGCGACCTGCTTCTGGCGCTCCTCCATGGCGTCTGCCGCCAGATGATCGAAGACCACCATCGCATCCGGCAGGATGTCGAAGATCGTCTCCAGCTTGTCGTGGAACAGCGGCAGCCAGTGCTCCATCCCGGCGAAGCGCCTGCCTTCCGAAATCGACTGGTAGAGCGCATCGTCGCGACGCGGCGCGCCGAAGGCCTCGATATAGCCGCGACGGAAACGGGCGACCGTCTCCGGGGTCAGCATCACCTCGGAGACCGGCTGCATCGAAAAGCGGTCAAGCTGCCGCGTCGTCCGCTGCGTCGCCGGATCGAAGCTGCGGACGGTCTCCAGCTCATCGCCGAAGAAGTCGAGCCGCACCGGCTCGTCCGCGCCCGGCACGAACAGGTCGAGAATGCCGCCGCGCACGGCATATTCGCCAACTTCGCGCACCGTCGCGACGCGTTCGAATCCGTCCGATTCCAGCCGGCGGACCAGCACGTTCATGTCGAGCGAGGAACCCGGCCGGGCGTCGAACATCTGCTCAGCAAGCACCGAAGCAGACGGCATCCTCTGCAGAATCGCATTGGCCGAGGCGAGGACGATGGCAGGGCCTTTCGAGACCGAGACATTGGTGATGGCCCCGAGCGCATCCAGTCGGCGGGCGGCGGCGTCGGAACTCGGGGAAACGCGATCGTAAGGCAGACAGTCCCAGGCAGGCAGCGTGATCACTCTGGCCTTCGGTGCAGCGAAAGACAGGGTGGTCGCCAGATCCGGCAGGCGATTGCCGTCCGGTGCGACATAGAGGAGCGGCCGTCCCCGCGCGGCCGCGAGGAGACGCGCGAGGGCGAAAGGCTCATAGCCGTCGGGAACGCCATCGACAATGACGGGCGCGGTGCCTGCAGGCAGCTTGATCGGCGAAGGAAAACTCATTGGTGTCAGCCGATCCGTGTGCGGCGATGGGCGATGATCGAGCGCAGCATGGGGCCTTCCCACTCCGCCGGGATCGTCTTCTCGCCGAGGATCCAGCGATAAAGCTCCTGATCGTTGATATTCATCAGTTCCTCAAAGCGGTCGAGCGTCTCGGCGTCCATTGTGGCGACATGATCATCCGCATAGGGACCGAGGATCAGGTCCATCTCGCGCATGCCCCGATGCCAGGCGCGGAACAGCAGCTTCCTGCGCCGGGGGTCGTCAATCGTCGCGCTGCTGACCGTCGTCCCGCTCATCTGTCGTCCTCGTGGGGGTAACGGTCGCCATATAGGCGCCACGGCGCCCGCTGTCAGCCATTCCGTTCGATATTCGATGTCCCCAGGCAAAGAACCGCACGCGCTTTCTCGACCGAGCCGCACCGCTATAATCGCCGCCATGCGGCCAACCCTTCTCGATCCCCTGTTTGCGCCCGTGACGAGCCTGCCCGGCGTCGGGCCGAAGGTCGCCGAAGGCATCGCCCGCATCGTCCCGCGGCAGGGCCGGAGGAGTGGCGAGAATTGTCGATCTGCTCTTCTGTCTGCCGACGCGCGTGATCGACCGGCGGGACGTCACCACCATAACCGATGCGGTCCCGAAGCACGATCGTGACACTGCGCCTACGGGTCGATCGGCACCAGCCGCCGCCGCGCGCGGCCGGCAATGTCGCCCTATCGGGTGTTTTGCCAGGACGAGACGGGCGAGATCGCCCTCACCTTCTTCCGCGCCCATGGCGAGTGGCTGGCCAAGCAATTGCCCGAGGGCGAGTTCGTCATGGTCTCCGGCAAGATCGACTGGTTCAACGGCCGGCCTTCCATGGTTCATCCCGACGCCATGGCGCGCGGAGGAGGCCGGCGGCCTGCCGCCCTCGAAACGGTCTATCCCGGCACGGCGGGACTGGCGCCTAAGACACTGCGAAAGGCAATCGACGCTGCGTTGGAACGTCTGCCAGCCCTGCCCGAATGGCGCGATCCGTCGGTAAATCGCGGCGATCTGTCCACGACCCCGCCATCCTTCGCCGATGCGCTGCGGCAGTTGCACGATCCACAGGAGCCGCAGGACATCTCGCCCGACAGCGCCGCTTGGCGGCGGCTGGCCCGCGACGAATTTCTGGCCGGGCAGCTGGCCATCGCTCTGGTTCGGGCACGGCTGCGGCGGCGGGGCGGGCGCGCCCTCGAGAGCGACGGCTCGCACGTCGAGGCCGTTGAAGCCGCCCTGCCCTTTACGCTGACGGATGGTCAGCGGGCCGCCATCGCCGAGATCCGCGACGACCTGGCGCGGGCGGAGCGGATGCTGCGGCTCCTGCAGGGCGATGTCGGCAGCGGCAAGACCGTCGTTGCGCTGATGGCGATGGCGCATGCCGCCGATGCCGGCGCGCAGTCCGTTCTGATGGCGCCGACCGAGATTCTCGCCCGCCAGCATTTCAGCACCATCGCGCCGATCGCCGAAGCGGCGGGACTGACGATCGCCATCCTCACCGGGCGCGACAATGCTGCTGCGCGGCGGCCGGTTCTCGAAGGCCTCAAGAGCGGCGCCATCGACATCTGCGTCGGCACGCACGCCCTGTTCCAGGAAGGCGTCACGTTTCACGATCTTGGTCTCGCGGTCGTCGACGAGCAGCACCGGTTCGGCGTTCACCAGCGGCTGGCGTTGTCCGCCAAGGGGCTGAACCCCGACCTGCTGGTGATGACCGCGACACCCATTCCGCGAACACTGGTGCTGACGGCTTTCGGCGACATGGATGTCTCGCAACTGACGGAAAAGCCTGCCGGCCGCCGGCCGATCCAGACCGTGAGCCTGCCGATCGAGCGGCTTGATGCGCTTGCCGCCCGTATCGAAAGAGCCCTTGCTGAAGGACGAAAGGTCTATTGGATCTGTCCCTTGGTGGAGGAATCGGAGCAGAGCGACCTGGTCAGCGCGACGGAGCGGCATGAGTGGCTCGCGAAGCGACTCGGAGAGAATCACGTCGGCCTCATTCACGGGCGGATGAGCGGGCCGGAAAAGGACGCGGCGATGGCCGCCTTCAAGTCCGGCGAGACGCGGCTGCTGGTCGGCACCACCGTCATCGAGGTCGGCGTCGATGTGCCCGACGCGTCGATCATGGTGATCGAGCATGCGGAGCGTTTCGGCCTGTCGCAGCTACACCAGTTGCGCGGGCGGGTCGGGCGCGGGGCCGAAGATTCCTCTTGCGTGCTGCTGTTCTCCGGGCCCCTCAACGATATCGCCGAGGCGCGGCTGAAGGTGATGCGCGAGACCGAGGATGGATTCCGGATCGCGGAAGAGGATTTGCGACTGCGGGGCGAAGGCGATCTGCTCGGCACCAAGCAATCCGGCGCGCCAGGTTTCCGGGTCGCGCGTCTGGAGCATCATGGCGATCTACTGGCGGAAGCGCGCGAGGAGGCCCGGCTGATCCTCGCCACCGACCCGGACCTCCGGGGCGTGAGAGGCGAAAGCGCTGCGCATCCTGCTCTATCTGTTCGGTCGTGACGAGGCGGTGCGGCTCCTGAGGGCCGGATGAAGGCTCAGGCCGCGTCGGCCGAGCGTTTCCTCTCCGGATCCTCCGAAAGATCGGCGATCGCTTCCAGCGCTGGCGTCGTCTCCAGATCGCCGGGCGAAACAAGGCCGCCGGAGATGATCAGCTTGGCCGCATCCTCGACGCTCATGTCGAGGACATGCACCTCCTCATGCGGCACGTATAGCAGGAAGCCGGAGGTCGGATTGGGCGTCGTCGGCACGAACACCGCCAGCGATCCCTCTGGTCCTCTGGTAATCTCCCTCACCTCGCCCTTGGCCTCGGTCGCGACGAAGCAGAGCGCCCATAGGCCCGTGCGGGGATATTGGATCAGTGCGGCCTTCTGGAACGAGTTGGTCTTCTCGCTCAGCACCGTCTCCAGGATCTGCTTCAGCGCCCGATAGACGTTGCGCACGAGCGGCATGCGGTTGACGAGCCGCTCGCCCATGCGGAGGATCGCCTTGCCGATGAAATTGGCGGTCAGGAACCCGACCAGGGTGATTCCGACGAGCGCCAGGATCAGGCCGAAGCCAGGCACTGGAAACGGCAGATAGGTATCGGGATTGTAGACGCTGGGGATCAGCGGCTTGATGAGCCCGTCGACCCACTCCACGAAGGCGAGAACGAGCCATGCCGTGATGGCGATCGGCGCCAGCACGATAAAACCCGTCAGAAAATAATTTCGCAGTCGACTCATGTTTTTACCGACCTGTCGCTCTTTGCAGCAGCGCAGGACTTAGGACTTTTCTCGCGAACCTTCCAGTAGGCGGCGCTACTCGACCGTCACGCTTTTTGCGAGATTTCTCGGCTGATCGACATCGGTGCCCATGAAGACGGCGGTGTGATAGGCCAGAAGCTGGATCGGCAGGGCGTAGACGATCGGCGCGATGAAAGGCGGGACATCCGGCATCACGATCGTCTTCAGTGTGTCGACGCTCGCCGCGCCAGCGCCCTTTGCGTCGGTGATCAGGATGATCCGGCCGCCGCGCGCCGCGACCTCCTGCATGTTCGAGACCGTCTTCTCGAAGATCGCGTCGTATGGCGCGATGACGATGACCGGAAGGTCCTCGTCGATCAGCGCGATCGGGCCGTGCTTCAGTTCACCTGCTGCATAACCTTCTGCGTGTATATAGCTGATCTCTTTCAATTTTAACGCGCCTTCCATGGCCAGAGGGAAAGGCGGTGTCGCGGCCAAGATAGAGCACGTCCGAGGCGTGGGCGAGTTCGCGCGACAGGCCGACGATCTCCTGCTCGACCTTCAGCGCGTCATTCATCAGGCGGGGCAGCTCCATCAGGTCGTGCACCATCTTGGCGATCGGTCTCGTCGGAGAGGGTCCCACGCGCCTTGGCGGCATGCACCGTCAGCGAAGCCAGCGAAGCAAGCTGGCAGGTGAAGGCCTTGGTCGAGGCGACGCCGATCTCCGGTCCGGCCAATGTCGGAAAGACCGTGTCCGCCTCGCGGGCGATGGTCGATTCCTGGACGTTGACGACGGCGCCGATGGTCAGGCCCTCGCCCTTGCAGTAGCGGAGCGAGGCCAGCGTGTCGGCGGTTTCGCCGGACTGCGAGATGAAGAGCGCGGCATCGCCCTTTTCGAGCGGCATTTCGCGATAGCGGAATTCCGAGGCGATATCGATGTCGACCGGCAGGCGGGCGTAGCGCTCCAGCCAGTACTTGCCGATCAGGCCGGCATAATAGGCGGTGCCGCAAGCGCTGACCGACAGACGCCGGATCGTTGCGAAATCGATCGTCTTGTTCGAGAGCTCCTGGGGACGCCATTGGCGAGATCGAGATAGTGGGCGAGCGTGTGGGCGACGACTTCCGGCTGTTCCAGGATCTCCTTCTGCATGAAGTGCCGGTAATTGCCGCGATCGACCAGGATCGCGCCGGTCGAACTCTTTTGCGGCTGGCGCGCGGCGATCTTGCCCTCGGCGTCGTAGATTTCGACGCCGCCGGCATGGAGGACGGCGCAATCGCCATCTTCCAGATAGGTGATGGAATTGGTGAAGGGCGACAGGGCAATGGCGTCGGAGCCGACATACATCTCCCCTTCGCCGTGGCCGATCGCCAGCGGCGGGCCATTGCGGGCGGCGACGAGGAGGTCGGTTTCGCCGTCGAAGAGAATGGCGAGCGCAAAGGCGCCGCGCAGGCGCTTGACCGCCTCGCGGGCGGCGTCCGCGGGCTCGCGGCCCTCCTTCATCATCGACGCGACGAGATGGGCGACGACCTCGGTGTCGGTCTGGGTCACGAAATCGTAGCCGGCGGCCTTCAGTTCCTGGCGCAGCTCAGCGAAGTTTTCGATGATGCCGTTGTGGACCACGGCGACGCGGTTGGAAAAATGCGGATGGGCGTTGGTCTCGTTGGGCACGCCATGAGTCGCCCAGCGCGTATGGCCGACACCAATCCGGCCCATGAGCGGCGATTCGGCCAATTTCGCCTCGAGGTTCGCCAATTTGCCCTGCGCCCTGCGGCGATCCAGATGGCCGTCTTCCAGTGTCGCGACGCCGGCGGAATCGTAACCCCGATATTCGAGGCGCTTCAGCGCGTCGACAAGAAGCGGCGCGACGGGCCGGTTACCGATAATTCCCACAATGCCGCACATGGCGCCTCTCAGATCAGCTCTCGTCCTTGCCTAACAGGCTGATCGTCAAGGACAAAATAAATTTCCGAATCGTCGTCGGTAATGCCCCGCCGCCTGCCGCGAGGAGCTGCCTGCACGATGCGTCAGCGGTGACGTTCCTTCGCGTCCTTCAGCCGCTCGCGCAGCTCCCGGCCGCGGCCGTCCTTGGTCACCTGCCGTCCGCGCGCGATCGCCAGCGCATCGTCGGGCACATCCTCGGTCAGGACCGAACCGGTCGCGACATAGGCGCCATTGCCGACGAAAACCGGGGCGACCAGGGA
Organism: uncultured Alphaproteobacteria bacterium; assembly: GCA_963773525.1. GTDB lineage: Bacteria > Pseudomonadota > Alphaproteobacteria > Rhizobiales > Rhizobiaceae > Notoacmeibacter. Next base: position 119,569 of record CAVZBM010000007.1, read on the forward strand.
GGTATGCGTGCCGATGAAGACATCCTCGCCGATCACGGTCCGGTGTTTCGAATAGCCATCGTAATTGCAGGTGACGGTTCCGGCGCCGATATTGCTGCGCGCTCCGATCTCGGCATCGCCGATATAGGTCAGATGGTTGACCTTGGCGCCCTCGCCGATCCTGGCGTTCTTGACCTCGCAGAAATTGCCGACCTTGGCCTTTTCGGCCAGATCCGCCCCGGGGCGTAGGCGTGCGAATGGCCCGATCTCGGCGCCGTCGGCGACGGTCGCCCCGGCGATATGGCTGAAGGCGTGGATCGTGACGCCCTTGCTGATCGTCACACCCGGGCCGAAGACGACATCGGGCTCGATCAGCGTGTCCTCGCCGATCGCCGTGTCCCAGGCGAAATGTACGCTCGCCGGCTGCAGGAGCGTCACGCCGTCGAGCATCATCTGCCGGCGGGCGCGACGCTTGCCAGATCGCTTCCGCTTCGGCGAGTTCGACCCGGTTGTTGATGCCGAGCACCGACATCGAAGCCGATCTCCCGCGCCACCACCTTGTGCCCGGCCTCGCGGGCCAGCGACACGATGTCGGTGAGGTAGTATTCGCCCTTGGCGTTGTCGTTGCCGATCCGGCGCAGCAGGGACAGGGCGTGCTCGCCCGCGATCGCCATCAGTCCGCCATTGCAGAACTGGATCTGCTTTTCGAGGAAGCTCGCATCCTTCTCCTCGCGGATCGCCACGAGCTGGCCGTCTTCCTCGACCAGACGGCCATAGCCGAAGGGGCTCTCGGTGTAGAAGCCCATCACCGCGACCGTGGCGCCATCGGCCAGGGCCTGCCGCGCGGCCGCAAGATCCTCGGGCCGGACCAGCGGCGTGTCGCCGAACAGGACGAGGACGTCGTCGTGTCCTTCCCCGATCGCGTCGGCTGCCGCGAGCACGGCATGGGCCGTGCCGAGCCGCTCCTTCTGCAGATGGGTCGAGACCTTCGGCGCGTGCGGGGTCGCGACGGCTTCCACCTCGTCGGCGTCGCGTCCGACGACGAGCGCGACGCGGTCGCTTCCCGCTCCTGCCGCGGCGCGGACGACATGGGCGACCAGCGGCAGTCCGGCAATCTCATGCAGCACCTTGGAACGGGCGCTCTTCATGCGCGTGCCCTCGCCGGCGGCGAGGACGATCGATAGACAGCTTCGTTCGGACATGACGGGCCTTGCGCTCGAGAAAACCGGGGCGCGTGAATCCGACGCGGCCCCGAGAGAGGATCGTCTAGCAAACGGCGCGTGAGACGCCAAGCGAACGCGACGGCCCTAGCCGATCCGCGAGAAAGCCGGGAAGAGTTCGAGCAGCAGGTTCGAGGTGTACTGGATGCCGCCCGTCAGGAACGCAATGCCCGCCAGGACCAGGAGCGCGCCCATCACCTTCTCGACGCGGCCGAGATGCACTCGGAAGCGCTGCAGGAACGCCATGAAGGCGCCGGAGAACAGCGCGGCGATGAGAAACGGAATGCCGAGGCCGAAGGAATAGACGGCGAGCATCGCCGCACCCTCGCCGGCCGTGTCGCGTCCGGCCGCCAGCGTCAGGATCGAGCCGAGAACCGGTCCGATGCACGGTGTCCAGCCGAAGGCGAAGGCAAGGCCCATCAGATAGGCGGCGACGGCGCTGGCCGGCCGGCCGGAGTGATTGAGCCGCGCCTCCTGCGACAGGAACGGCAGGCGGATCACGCCGAGGAAATTCAGACCCATCAAGATGATCAGGAGACCGGCCGCAATGGCCAGCGGCTCCTGCCAGACGCGCAGCAGCCGACCGATCGTCGACGCGCCGGCACCGAGAAGGACGAAGACGGTGGAAAAGCCGAGCACGAATGCGAAGGCGGCGATCAGAAGCGCCCGGCGCGATGAGCGCTCGGCCTCGTCCGGTTTCCTCGCCCGCCAGCCTCTCGCCGCGGAACTCGTCGACCGAGACGCCGGCCATGTAGCAGAGATAGGGCGGCACGAGCGGCAGCACGCAGGGCGACAGGAACGATATGGCCCCTGCCCCGAGAGCCGTTGCATAGCCGATATCGACCGCCATCTGATCCGTCCACTCTCTGAGGCCTCGGGCGAGGTTTTGTGCGCCGCCACCTGCCCCGTCATCGGCCGTCGCCGGCTAGACGTTACGAATGGTGAGCGCGCAGGGGGTCGAACCCTGGACCTACTGATTAAAAGTCAGTTGCTCTACCAGCTGAGCTACGCGCTCGTTCACGGCAGGCGGGATCACCCTTGACGAGCCGCGCGGACCATAGTTTTGGCGGCTTGAGCGGTCAACCGCCAATCTCGCGTTTCGGCGATCGGCCGGCCTGCCCGAGCGTCAACGCAGCGAGGCGATGATCTGGCGGACGCGTTCGTCTCTTTCTCGACCGCTGTCGCCGCCCATCACGGTGACGATGTAACGCCGGGGGCCCTTTTTGACGGAGACGACGATGTTGTAGCCGGATGCGCGGATATAGCCGGTCTTGATGCCGTCGACGCCCGGATCGTTCGAGCAGCCGGTTGTGGCCCCTGATCGTGCGGCCACGAAAGGTGAACTCCTTTTGGCTGAAATAGGGGAAATAGCGGCGATGGTTGTTCATCAGCAGCAGGCCGAGTCGGCTCATGTCGGCCGCTGTCGTGACCTGGCCGGGATCGGGCAGTCCGGATGCGTTGACGAAACGCGTCGAGCGGAGACCAAGCTGCTGGGCCCGCACGTTCATCGCCCGGGCGAAGGCGTCTTCGCTGCCATAGAGAAATTCGCCGACCGCCGCGGCAACATCGTTGGCACTCTTGACCGCCAGCGCCCGGATGGCGGTGTCGACGGTGATCTGCGTCGCCCGCCTGCAGTCGCAACTTACTGGGCGGCCGCGCCGCCGCGTAGGCGCTGATCGCAATGGAGCCATTGCGGTCCACCCGGCCCGACTCGATGGCGTCGAACAGCATGTAGAGCGTCATCATCTTGGTGAGAGAGGCCGGATAGCGCGGCGCGGTCGCGTTCTGGCTGAGGATGGTCCGGCCGCTGCCGACATCGACGACGTGTGCCGCATAGCGTTCCGAAAGCGGCTCTCGCGCGGCGGCGGGAAGCGGCTGAAGAACTGCCTGGGTCGAGCATGCAGCAAGAACCGGCGTCAGCGCGATCACTGTAGCCAGGATGGTCGCGCGCAGCGAGATGACCGCTCTCATGAGAATCCAATTCGGCGAAGGGAAAGAAGTTCAACACGACCATAAAGCCGCCACACATCGGCCATCAACCGGCCGCTGTCGCCTTTACCGCAATTCCACGAACCTGCTGCTCAAGCGCAACAGGGCGGCGCCGAAGCCCCGCCCTGCCCGAATTCTCTGCCGTCGCGCGATCAGGCGTCAGCCGCGACCTTCATCGAAACGATCGAATCGGGATCACGCACCGGTTCGCCGCGCTTGAGGCGGTCGACATTCTCCATGCCTTCGATGACCTGGCCCCAGACCGTGTACTGGCGGTTGAGGAAGCCGGCATCATCAAAAACGATGAAGAACTGGCTGTTGGCCGAATTCGGGTCCTGAGCGCGCGCCATCGAGCAAGCGCCCCGGCCATGATTGGCGTCGTTGAACTCGGCCTTCAGATCCGGCTTGTCGGAGGCGCCGCGTCCGGCCAGCCGCTCATCGAATTTGGGGCCGCCCTTCTTGCCGTATTGCACATCGCCGGTCTGGGCCATGAAGCCATCGATCACGCGATGGAAGACGACGCCGTCATAGGCCCCTTCCCGCGCCAGTTCCTTGATGCGCGAGACGTGCCCCGGTGCAAGATCGGGCTTCATCTCGATCACCACCAGCCCCTGCGTCGTCTCCACGAGCAGGGTGTTTTCCGGGTCCTTGATTTCCAGTTCGGCCATTCTTTCCTCGTCCTTCGTTGAGTTCAATTCTTTCGGCGCTGTATCAGCAGCCGCCGGCCATGGTGGCCTTCTCGATCCTGTCGGGCGAAGAAACGGAACCATTGGGTCCGTCTCCCTTCGCGAGGGCGTCGACGGCCTCCATGCCGCTCTCGACTTCGCCGACCACGGTGTACTGGCCATTGAGGAACGGCGCGGGCGCCAGATCGATGAAGAACTGGCTGTTGGCCGAATCCGGAGCGGCGGAACGCGCCATCCCGACCGTGCCACGATCAAAGGGCTCGTCGGAGAACTCCGCCGGCAGGTCCGGCAGGTCCGATCCGCCCGTCCCGGCGCGCTCCTGCTGATATCCATCCTCCATGTCGCCAAACTGCACATCGCCGGTCTGCGCCATGAAACCGTCGATCACTCGGTGAAACGCGACGTTGTCGTATGCGCCCTCGCAGGCCAGCGTCCGGATTCGTTCGACATGTTGTGGCGCCAGGTCGGGGCGGAGCGCAATGCGCACCTCGCCGGCCGGCAGTGTCAGAACCAGCGTGGCGTCCGGCTCGGCCGCATCGGCCGCTTGAGAAAGCAAGAGTACAGAAAGGCACGCCGCAAGGCCTGCTATCCGATATGTCATTGAAGGTCCTCGATCTGTCAGAATTTCTGCCGCAGCGCCCCGGCTGTTTCCGATGGCACGAAAGACGAAACATCGCCTCCCATCGCTGCGATCTGCCGGACCAATGTAGCGGTGATGAAGGCGACGTCAGGAGAGGCCGGCAGAAAAACCGTCTGGACATCGGGCGCCATCGAACCGTTCATGCCGGCCATCGGCATCTCGTAATCGAGGTCGGTGCCGTTGCGCAGCCCGCGGACGAGGATGGTCGCGCCGCACTCCCTCGCCGCATCGACGACAAGGCCATCGAAGGCGACGACATCAAGCTGCCCCTCGAATCGGGAGGCCGCGCAAGCATGGATCAGGTCTCGCCGCTCCTCGAAGGAGAAGAGCGGCTTCTTGGCCGGATGGGTGCCGATCGCCACGACGAGGCGGTCGCAGAGGGTCATCGAGCGGCCGATGATATCGATATGGCCGTTGGTAACCGGATCGAAGCTGCCGGGGTAGATCGCTACGCGCTTTGTCATGGCCGCCTTTTAGAAGGGCTGAGGCGAACGGGCAACTGTCTGCTGAACGGCAGGTTCATCGGCAGTTCATGCAGGAATGTGCAACCTTTCTCCCGTTGCTTCGTTCTGGAAGCGCAAGGAGAAACGACATGCTTATTCTGATGCTCGCACTGACCATGATGATCGCCATGATGATCGCGACCCTCGTGTCGGCCCATCGGGAGGCCGAGAAGAGGCGCAGCGTCGAGCTTCGTGTGCGGACGGCCTCCTTCGGCGGCAACCGCCGCTTCTGATCCCGACGGCAAGCATTTACAGCACCCAATAGTATTGATGACGACCGGGCCTGTTTTCGGCCCCAAGATCAAAGAGGGCCCGCCGAATTTCTCGGCGGGCCCCACTTTTTACGTCGGAACTGCTATTCCTCCGAGGGCGGCCCATCGTCGTCGACCTCGTCGACCGCAGCCGATTCGATGGTATCGTCCAGCGCCTCTTCCTCTTCCGGTTCGGGAATGCGCTCGACCGAGACGACTTTCTCCTCATCGGCAGTACGGAAAATCGTGACGCCCTTGGTCGCGCGCCCGGCGATGCGGATGCCGCCGACCGGCACGCGGATGACCTGGCCGCCATTGGTGACCAGCATGATCTGGTCGGCGACCTCGACGGGGAAGCAGGCGACCAGCTTGCCGATCTCCTTGTCGCGCCCCGCGGCCGTCGCGCGGATGCCCTTGCCGCCGCGGCCGGTGACGCGGAAATCATGCGAGGAGGAGAGCTTGCCGAAGCCCCTGCTCGAGACCGTGAGGACCCACTGCTCCCGATCCGCCAATTCGCGATAGCGGTCCGGATCGAGGATGAGATCGGCGGAGACGGCTTCCTCGTCCATCGATGCGTCGGCCTCTTCGATTTCGCCGAGGCGGCGCTCCGCCATCGACTGGCGCAGATAGGAGGCGCGCTCCTCAGGCGTCGCATCGGTGCCGGACAGGATCGCCATGGAGATGACCGTGTCGTCACTGGCAAGATTGATGCCGCGGACACCCTGGCTCGAGCGGCCGCCGAAGACGCGCACATCGTCGACGCGGAAGCGGATGCACTGGCCGCCGGAGGTCGTCATCATCACGTCGTCATGCTCGGTGCAGGTCTCGACGCCGAGGATCTCGGTATCGTCGCCCTGCTCGAACTTCATCGCGATCTTGCCGTTGCGGTTCACCTGCGTGAAGTCGGACAGCTTGTTACGGCGAACGGTGCCGCGCGTCGTCGCGAACATCACGTCCAGATTCGCCCAGCTGTCCTCGTCCTCCGGCAGCGGCATGATTGAGGTGATGCGCTCATTGTCCTGCAGGGGCAGCATGTTGCGCAGGAACTTTCCGCGCGACTGGGGCGTGCCGATCGGCAGTCGCCAGACCTTCTCCTTGTAGACGATGCCGCGCGAGGAGAAGAACAGGACCGGCGTGTGGGTGTTCGCCACGAAGAGCCGCGTGACGAAGTCCTCGTCCCGCGTCGACATGCCCGCGCGGCCCTTGCCGCCCCGCCGCTGCGCCCGGTAGACCGAGAGCGGCACGCGCTTGATGTAGCCGGCGTGGCTGACCGTGACGACCATGTCCTCGCGGGCGATCAGGTCCTCGTCGTCCATATCGGCGACGTAGTCGCAGATCTCGGTGCGGCGCGGGGTGCCGAATTCCTCCTTCACCGCCAGCAGTTCGTCCTTGACGATCTGCTGGACGCGGGCGCGGGAGGAAAGGATGTCGAGATAGTCGCGGATCTCGCTGGCGATGGTCTCCAGCTCGTCGGCGATCTCGTCGCGGCCAAGCGCGGTCAGGCGCTGCAGGCGGAGCTCGAGGATCGCGCGGGCCTGCTCTTCGGACAGGTTGTAGGTGCCGTCCTCGTTGAGCTTGTGGCGCGGATCGTCGATCAGCCGAATCAGCGGTGCGACATCATGAGCCGGCCAGTTCCGCTCCATCAGCTGTTCGCGGGCGGTCTGCGGGTTCGGCGCGCTGCGGATGAGCGCGATCACTTCGTCGATATTGGCGACCGCGATGGCGAGGCCGACGAGGACATGGGCGCGGTCGCGCGCCTTGTTCAGGAGGAACTTCGTGCGACGTGTGACAACCTCTTCGCGGAATGCGACAAAGGCTCGCAGCATGTCGAGCAGCGTCATCTGCTCCGGCTTGCCGCCGTTCAGCGCCACCATGTTGGCGCCGAAGGAGGTCTGCAGCGGCGTGAACCGGTAAAGCTGGTTGAGGACGACGTCCGCCGCGGCGTCGCGCTTCAGTTCGACGACGACGCGGTAGCCGGAGCGGTCGCTCTCGTCGCGGATGTCGGCGATGCCCTCGATCCGCTTGTCGCGAACGAGTTCCGCCATCTTCTCGATCATGCCCGCCTTGTTGACCTGATACGGCATCTCGGTGATGGCGATCAGTTCGCGGTCGCCGCGCAGCTGCTCGATCGCCGCGCGGCCGCGCATGGGAATGGATCCGCGACCGCTCTCATAGGCGGCGCGAATGCCGGCGCGGCCGAGGATCAACCCGCCGGTCGGATAGTCCGGGCCCGGGATGATCTCGATCATCCGGTCGATGTCGATCGCCGGATCGTCGATCAGCGCGATGCAGCCATCGACGACCTCGCGAAGGTTGTGCGGCGGGATATTGGTCGCCATGCCGACCGCGATGCCGCCGGAGCCGTTGACCAGCAGATTCGGAAAGCGGGCCGGCAGAACCTTCGGCTCGCGCTCCGATCCGTCGTAATTGTCCTGGAAATCGACCGTGTCCTTGTCGATATCCTCCAGCAGCTCGTGCGCCAGTTTGGCCAGACGGCTCTCGGTGTAGCGCATCGCCGCCGGCGGATCGTTGTCGATCGAGCCGAAATTGCCCTGGCCGTCGATCAGCGGATTGCGCAGGCTCCAGTCCTGCGCCATGCGGACCATGGAATCGTAGATCGCTGCGTCGCCATGGGGATGGTATTTACCCATGACGTCACCGACGATGCGGGACGATTTCACATATTTGCGGTTCCAGTGATAACCGCTCTCGTTCATCGCGTAGAGGATGCGGCGGTGGACCGGCTTCAGGCCGTCGCGCACGTCTGGCAGCGCACGGCTGACGATCACGCTCATCGCGTAATCGAGATAGGAGCGCTGCATCTCCTCGATGATCGAGATCGGCTCGAAGCCCTCACCCTTGGGGCCGCCGGGCGGAATAGTCTGATCAGTCACGCGGTTTCACGTTTCCTGCTAGAATCATTCTCTTGCCTATATAGGGGCTCTGGCCACAGATTGCGCGGGCGACCCGCCCGCCGAAGGGTCTTTTCCAACGTCTTTTGAAGGAATTTCGCAGCTTTGGAACCGGAACGGCTTCTCGAACCCTTCGCCACACTTTTCGTGACCATCGATCCGGTCGGGCCTGGCGCCGCTCTTCCTGGCGCTGACGGCCGGCATGGACCGGTCGGAACGCAACGTCGTCGCACTACGCGGAGCAGTGATCGGCCTCGCCATCCTCCTGCTGTTCGCGATCGCCGGCCCGGCGATCCTGAACCTCTTCGGCATCACGCTTCCGGCCTTTCGCGTCGCCGGCGGGCTGCTGCTGTTCTGGATCGCCTTCGAGATGATCTTCGGCAAGCGCGAGGATCGGAAATCCGACAATGTGAAACGGGCGCGCAGCCGCTCGGAACTGCACAATCTGGCCGTCTTCCCGCTGGCGATCCCGCTGATTGCGGGACCGGGCGCGATCTCGGCGACCATCCTGCTCTCGGAGCGGTTCGCCAGCGCCAGCCAGCGGCCCCTCCTGATCGGCATCATCCTGGTCGTGGTCGGCCTCTGCTACCTGTTCTTCCGCCTCGCCGACCGGGTCGACGCCTATCTCGGCGAAACCGGCCGCTCCGTCCTGACGCGCCTTCTGGGCGTCATCCTGTCGGCCCTCTCGGTGCAGTTCATGGCCGATGGCGTGCGCGACCTCATCGTCGCCGGCGGCTGAGGCGGTTCACGACGCCAAACTTCTCCGGGCGGACAGAACGACGCAACGGGATGCGTTGCGGCAGGATCGGCCCTCCGGCCTCGATGAAGGTCAGCGTGAGAGAGACGTCAGAACGGAATCTCGTCGTCCATATCCGAATAATTGCCGCCGCCACCGCCGGAGCCGCCACGGCCACCCCCACTGCCGCCGCCGCCATAGTCATCGCCGGCGCGGCTGCTGCCAAAGTCCGAGCCGCCGCCGCGGCTCACATCGCGGCCACCGCCGCCGCCTTCGCCACGGCTGTCGAGCATCTGCAATTCGCCGCGGAAATTCTGGAGCACCACTTCGGTCGTGTAGCGGTCCTGGCCCGACTGGTCCTGCCATTTGCGGGTCTGCAACTGGCCCTCGACGTAAACCTTGGCACCTTTCTTGAGATACTGCTCGGCGACCTTGGCGAGGTTCTCGTTGAAGATCACCACATTGTGCCATTCGGTACGCTCGCGCCGCTCGCCGCTGTTCTTGTCTCGCCAGTTCTCGGAGGTGGCGATGCGCATGTTGACGACGCGTCCGCCATTGTTGAGCGTCCGAACCTCGGGATCGGTGCCGAGATTGCCGACCAGAATGACCTTGTTGACGCTACCTGCCATGAATTCGTTCCTTCCTCAGACGAGCGCCCTTACGGCCGGCGCCCAGATTTTGGCGGGACCCTATTCAATCCGCGGGTCCATCACCACCCCTTCAATCGGGTCCCCACAGCAGATTTTGTTCTGTTTACGTTCACACAAGACATCGATGGACGTCAACCATCGATCGTCCGATCGTTTCATGCCGGATGCGCCGTCGGCTCCGGCTAGTCGTAATCTTCATCGTCCAGGCTCGCCAGAACCGCTTCCACGAACTTCGCCGAATTGGTCGCGGCCAGGCTGAAGAACGTGCCCATCTCGTTCTCGCCCGCGCCACCGCCCGCCAGATCGGACAGCGAGCGGAAGGCGATAAAAGGAACGCTATTGGCGAAGGCGACCTGGGCGACGGCCGCGCTCTCCATGTCGAGCACCTTCGCGTCATAGGTATCAAAGACATATTGCCGGAACTTCGCATTGTCGACGAAGGCCGAGCCCGAGACACCATGGCCGCCGACGACGATCTTCGGCGGCTCGCTGAGGCAGGCATTGTCGGGGTTGCAGTCTTCCAGATCGATTTCGCCGGCGACGCGCTCCGCCGTCGTCAGCAGAACCGGGTCGACATCAAACCAGAACTTGCTGACTGGCTTGTCCTCCCCATCCACGGCAACGGAAACGTTTCGTGGCACCATCATGCCGTAGCCAGGAAAGGCGGCCGTCATGAAGGATGGGATCTCAAACTCGCCACTGACCTCGCGCGCCATGACCAGTTCGAGATACCCGCCCCACTGATCGGCGACCACCACGTCGCCGATGTTGAGCGACGGATCGACCCCGCCTGCAATGCCGGAGAAAATGATGGTGTTGATCTCGAAATGGTCGAGCGCCAGTTGCGTCGTCATCGCCGCATTGACCATGCTGACCCCGCTGAGGAACAGCACGACGTCCCGTTCCTCGATCCGGCCGGCCACGAATTTCACGCCGTTGAGCGTGTGGTCTTCGCGGTCTGTCAGCGCCTCCTGCAGGGTCATCCATTCCGGCGCAAAAGCCGATATGACCGCGATGCGCGGGGTATCGTCCAGATTCTCCGCGGCAAGCGCGGGGCGCGTCGGGGCCGCTGCCAGAACGGCGGCGGCGGCGATCAACGACGGGACAAGGCTCTTCATGTGGCTCTCCTTTTTCCGGCACCCCAAATGAGACATTCTTCCTCCACGACGTCAATCGCCGAGCGCCGGTGGCGCGGGCGGCGGGATGGAAGGGAGCGATTTCCGTCGGACGGCGCCAAAGGCGATCCTCAAGCTTGACAGTCTCTGCCTTATGTTCTTTTTATGTTCTTGTCGAATTCGTCGTTCGCAGGAAAAGATCGGCAGCTGGATTTGCCACCCTTGGCCGCCTTCACTTTGCCTTCGACGCTGCCCATATGGGAAACGGTAAATCCGCCGCGCGGGGACGAAGAACGTCGCGGCTTTTCATCGCTCCGATAAGAGACGGCAAAGGTTGATGGCCGAAAGCAAGTTCATATCCGTGCGCGGTGCGCGCGAACATAATCTCAAGAATGTCGACGTGGACCTGCCGCGCGACAGCCTGATCGTCATGACCGGCCTGTCGGGTTCCGGCAAGTCGTCTCTCGCCTTCGACACGATCTATGCCGAGGGTCAACGCCGCTATGTCGAAGTCGCTCTCGGCCTATGCCCGGCAGTTCCTGGAGATGATGCAGAAGCCTGATGTCGACCAGATCGACGGGCTGTCGCCGGCGATCTCGATCGAGCAGAAGACCACCAGCCGCAATCCGCGTTCGACGGTCGGCACCGTCACCGAGATCTACGACTATATGCGCCTTCTCTTCGCGCGGGTGGGCGTGCCCTATTCTCCGGCGACGGGCCTGCCGATCGAGAGCCAGACGGTCAGTCAGATGGTCGACCGTGTTCTGGCGCTGGAGGAAGGCACACGGCTTTACCTGCTCGCGCCGATCGTGCGCGGCCGCAAGGGCGAATATCGCAAGGAACTGGCGGAGCTGCAGCGCAAGGGATTCCAGCGCGTGAAGGTCAATGGCGACTATTACGAGATCGCCGACGCGCCCACGCTCGACAAGAAGTACAAGCACGACATCGATGTGGTGGTCGACCGCCTCGTCGTCCGCGACGATATCGGCCCGCGGCTCGCCAATTCGATCGAGACGGCGCTGCGCCTCGCCGATGGGCTCGCCGTTGCCGAATTCGCCGATCGTCCCCTGCCGGAGGACAAGCGCGCCGATGCGGGCGCCAATCGAAGCAAGAACGAGACGCATGAGCGCATCATGTTCTCGGAGAATTTCGCCTGCCCCGTCTCCGGCTTCACGATCACCGAGATCGAGCCGCGCCTGTTCTCGTTCAACAATCCAGCCGGCGCGTGTCCGGGCTGCGACGGGATCGGACATCAGCAGGCGATCGATGAGGAACTGGTGGTCCCGGACAAGGACGCCGTGCTGCGCGAAGGCGCCATCGCGCCCTGGGCGCGCTCGTCCTCTCCCTACTACCTCCAGACCCTGATCGGTCTCGGCCACGCCTATGATTTCGACGTCTCCGACCGGTGGCGGGAGGTGCCGGCAGAGGCGCAAAAGGCGATCCTCTACGGCACCGGCCGGAACAAGGTGGCCTTCACCTATGATGACGGAATGCGCTCCTACCGAACCTCGAAGACCTTTGAAGGCGTCATTCCAAATCTCCAGCGCCGATGGAAAGAGACCGAGAGTGCATGGTCGCGCGAGGAAATCGAGCGCTACATGGCCGCCACCCCCTGCCCGACCTGCAACGGTTACCGGTTGAAGCAGGAGGCGCTGGCAGTCAGGGTCGACGGGCTCCACATCGGCGAGGTGACGGAAAAGTCGATCCGGGCAGCCGATGAATGGTTCAGCGAGCTCGATCAGCGGCTGAACGAGAAGGATCGCGAGATCGCCTACCGGATACTCAAGGAAATCCGCGAGCGGCTGCGCTTCCTCAACGATGTCGGCCTCGACTATCTGACGCTGTCGCGCAATTCCGGGACGCTGTCGGGTGGCGAGAGCCAGCGCATCCGGCTGGCCAGCCAGATCGGCTCTGGCCTGACGGGCGTGCTGTATGTCCTCGACGAGCCGTCCATCGGTCTGCACCAGCGTGACAATGACCGGCTGCTGGACACGCTGAAGCATCTGCGCGACCTCGGCAACACGGTCATCGTCGTGGAGCATGACGAGGACGCCATCCGGACGGCAGACTACGTCGTCGATATCGGTCCCGCCGCAGGGGTTCATGGCGGCGAGATCGTCGCGCAGGGTACGCCGGGCGAAATCATGGCGAACCCGCACTCGCTGACGGGGCAGTATCTCTCCGGCGCGCGCGAAATCCCGGTGCCGAAGAACCGCCGCAAGGGCCAGAAGGGCCGCCGTATCAAGATCGTCGGCGCGCGCGGCAACAATCTGAAGGACGTGACGGCGGAACTGCCGCTCGGCACGTTCGCCTGCATCACGGGTGTGTCGGGCGGCGGCAAGTCGACCCTTTTGATCGAGACGCTGTTCAAGGCCGCCAGCCGAAAGGTGATGGGCAGCCGCGACCATCCTGCCCCGCACGACCGCATCGAAGGGCTGGAGTTCATCGACAAGGTGATCGACATCGACCAGTCGCCGATCGGCCGGACGCCTCGCTCGAACCCGGCCACCTACACGGGCGCCTTCACGCCGATCCGCGACTGGTTCGCCGCCCTGCCGGAATCGAAGGCGCGCGGCTACCAGCCCGGCCGCTTCTCGTTCAACGTGAAGGGTGGGCGCTGCGAAGCCTGCCAGGGCGATGGCGTGATCAAGATCGAGATGCACTTCCTGCCCGACGTCTACGTCACCTGCGACGTCTGCGACGGCAAGCGCTACAATCGCGAGACGCTGGAGGTCACTTTCAAGGGCAAGTCGATCGCCGAGGTACTGGATATGACGGTCGAGGAAGGGGTGGAGTTCTTCGCGGCCGTACCGGCCGTTCGCGACAAGCTTGAAACGCTGGCGAAGGTCGGGCTTGGCTATGTGAAGATCGGTCAGCAGGCGACCACCCTGTCGGGCGGCGAGGCGCAGCGCATCAAGCTCGCCAAGGAGCTGTCGCGCAGGGCCACGGGGCGGACGCTCTACATTCTCGACGAGCCGACCACGGGCCTGCATTTCGCCGATGTCGCCAAGCTGCTCGACGTGCTGCAGGAACTGGTGGAACAGGGCAACACGGTCGTCGTGATCGAGCACAATCTCGAAGTCATCAAGACTGCGGATTATCTGCTCGATCTCGGCCCCGAAGGCGGGACGGGCGGCGGCGAACTGGTCGCCTCCGGCACCCCCGAGGATGTCGCCGGCAACAAGCGTTCCTATACCGGCCAATATCTGCAGCCCCTGCTCGCCGGACGCTCGGCGGCGAGGGCGCCCGAAGCAGCGGAGTGATGGCCGTGATCCGGCTGCAAGGAGGCAGTCGCATCGGCGTGCGTCTCGTTCTTTCGCTCGTCGCGGGTCTCCTCGCGCTTCTGCCAGTCGGGGCTCTTGCCGCGGAGACCGGCGACGAGAAGCTGGACCGGTTGCGGGCTCACAGCCTCGACCTGGTGAACGCCTCCCGCGCGGAGCACGATCTGCCGGCACTGATTTTGAGTCGGCCCCTCAATGAGGCTGCCTTGGTCCACGCCCGTGACATGTTGCGGAAGGACTATTTCGCGCATGTCGCGCCCGATGGCGGAACCGCCCGCGACCGCTATCTGGCGGCCGGAGGAGAGGAAAGCCACATCGTCCGCGAGAACATCGCAACCTGCAGCGGCTGCCGCCCGGCCGATCCTTCCGCGGTCGGCGATCTTCATGAGGGCTGGATGAACAGCCCCGGCCACCGTGCCAACATTCTCGCGCGCGGCCTCAGCCACTATGGCTTCGCAGTCGTGCACGAGGGCAGCCGCCGATACGCCGTCGAGACGTTCTCCGGGCCGGGAGCTTTGCCGGCTGATGCAGATGGTGACGCAGCCATCGATCCCGACGAGCAGACGCGTCTCGCGGTATCCCTGGTCAACGATCTGCGAGGCCAGGCAGACGCCGTCTCCGCCTCACGTCGGTTGCAGGACCAAATCGCTGAAAAGCTGCCGCGTAAAGACTTCGACAGGAATGTCCTAGAGTCGGTCGATCCGCTGGAGGAACTCGCCGCGACCTCGCAATGGCGCCAGTTCCAGGTGCTGGCCGGACGTTGTACCGGCTGCGGCGCCAAGGTCACCGCTGCCGACATCCGCTATTTCATCGGTGAGTGGAGCGAGAATCCGAGGTACAAGTCGGTTCTCCGATCGGGGGAACTCGAAAACATGGCGCTCGTCGTCGGTGCGGATGGGCGCGGAAGCAAGATCGCCATCGCCATCCTCGCCGGTCCCTGAACCATCGGAACGTTGGGAGGTTGAAGATGGCTGATAGCGGTGTGATCCGGGCCGGCATTGGCGGCTGGACCTTCGAGCCCTGGGAAGCCTCGTTCTACCCGGACGACCTCGTCAGGAAAAGGCAGCTGGAATATGCGAGCCGGCAGCTCCGCACCATCGAGATCAACGGCACCTATTACCGCGGACAAAAGCCGCAGACCTTCGCCAAGTGGCGGTCGGAGACGCCGGAGGGCTTCGTTTTTTCGCTCAAGGCCAGCCGCTACTGCACAAATCGAAAGATCCTGGCGGAGGCCGGCAAGTCGATCGGGAAATTCGTGACGCAGGGTATTACCGAACTCGGCGATCGGCTCGGGCCGATCCTTTGGCAGTTCATGGCCACAAAGGCCTTCGACCCGGATGATTTCGAAGCCTTTCTGAAGCTGCTTCCGAAGACGCAGGATGGCATCGCGCTGCGGCATGTCGTCGAGCCGCGTCATGGCAGTTTCCGGACGCCGGACTTCGTCGAGATGATCGCAAGACACGACATCGCCGCGGTCCTGGCCGATCACGACGACTATCCGATGTTTCCCGACGTGACGGCGGATTTCGTCTACGCCCGGCTGCAAAGAGGGTCCGACGATAACCAGGACCTGTTATCCGCCCGCTGAAATCGAGGAATGGGCAAAGCGGTTCAAGACCTATGCGAGAGGCGAAGTGCCAGATGATCTCGATCTGGTCGCGTCCGGCAGGACGGTCCGTAAGACGCCGCGGGACGTTTTTGCCTTCTTCATCTCCGGCGGCAAGGTCAACGCGCCCGAAGGCGCACGGAGGCTGCAGAAGGCGATCGAGGCCTGAGCGGACCCGCCCGCCCTACTGCCCTCCGGGCCGGAACCGGGAAAAATGCAGGGATTGGGCGGCGATCTCGGCGCTCGGATCGTCATTGACGTCTTCGTCGAGAAGAAATCCCGCCGCCTCACGGACGCGCTCGACCTCCCATTCGTATTTCAAGCTGTCACTGGCGTAGTCGAAGGCCTGCCTTGCCTTGTCCCGGACCGCCTTTCCGTAGCCGGCTGGAAGAATCGGGTAGAGCATCCTGAGGCCGGTCTGTACCGCCTCGGCAACCTCGACCATCGCCGCACCGTCGCGTGCGATGGGATCGAACACCGCGCCAATCATTTCCTCACCGGTCACGGGGGCGACCCGAATGCGATCGTCCGGCTGAATTTCGTCGATGTTGCCCGCCCGGATCCGGGCATTGTTGTAGACTGCAACCGTCGTCGACACGATGTCGATGGCCGTGCCGGGGTCGTTGACGCCGGGCGACAGGGCGCGATCGGCAATTTCGCCGAGAATGCGCATCCCCATGACGGGATCCTCGTCAAGGGAGCGGACCGCCGACATGTCGAAGCAGTTGCGGAGGCGATCGGCAAGATCTTCGTCGATCTCGATCCCTCGCACCCAGAGCAGCGGCACGGTGGGCGAGACGCTCTCGCCCGGCCGTGCCGGAACGAAGACCTGCCAGCTGTCTCCGGCATGACGTCTACGATGTCGGGACAGCTGAAGGTCAGGACAACCCCCGCCTTCTTTGGATAGACGGGCCTGCCGTCACGCGGCGGCTCCTCGCCGATTTCTGCCAGCAACCCCGCCCCTTCCGGGATTGGCGAGGTAGCGTGCGACGATCTGGGTGACGCGGTCTGCCACTCTCTCGATGGTATGCCGCAACTGACCCATGCGGGTGACGTGGTCGATCCAGTAGACGAAGGTGCCGACGACCCAGAGAAACACGGCCAGGGCCATCATGAAGAGCACGACCCGGCCGGGCGAACCGAAATAGCTGAAGTTCACGCCGATGAGCCCGATCATGGCGAAGATGAAGGCGCCGATGAAGCTGGAAATCGCCTGCCGCGTGGAGGTGTCGGACACGACGATCTCGAAGGCTCGCGGCGTCGTGCTGCGCAGAGCGGCGTTGTAGGTCGACACCATGACGGAGACGGCGAAGGTCGCAACGGCCAGCATGGACGAGGCGATGATGGTCAGCAAGCTCTTGATCGTCTCCACCGAGACGTCGAGAAAGCCAATCTCCGGAAAGAAACTGTCGGTGGTCGTCGCCAGTGTCACCGTTCCGATGGCGACGATGCAGTAGATCGCCGGGCGCACCCATAGCCGGCCCTTCAGCCAGCGCCAGAACCGCTTGAGCCAAATCTTCATGATGGTCCCCCCGTCCCATCCAGCCGCTGCAGGATCGCCGGCAGCGCTTCCGGCAGATCGTCGGCTGTGAGGCCGGCACCGAAACGGGCGGCCGCCTCGGCGTGGATCCAGGTGGCCGCGCAGGCAGCCTCGAAAGGCGACATGGCTTGCGCGGCGAGACCCGCAATCATGCCCGCCAGCACATCCCCGGCCCCTGCCGTGGCGAGCAGCGGTGTGCCGTTCGGGTTGATCGCGACCGGCCCGCCGGGCGAAGCGATGACCGTGTCCGACCCCTTGTAGAGAACGATCGCGCCGGACCGCTGCGCCGCCAGGGCGGCCCTTTCGGTCTTGGCCGCTTCGGCGTGTGCGAGATCTGGGAAGATACGGCCGAATTCGCCCTGATGGGGCGTCAGGAACACAGCTGCGTCGGAACGGTCGATCGCATCGAACAGTGCATCCGGATCGTCCGAAAAGCTCGTCAGCGCATCGGCGTCGAGGACGAGGGTGCGGAGCGCGCTTTCTCCATCTGTCGTCAGCGCAAGGAGATCGAGCACCAGGCTCCGCAATTCGTCACCGACGCCGTAGCCGGGACCCAGCACCGCCGCCCGCTCCTTTCCTTCGGCCAGGCGCTTGACCACAGCCTTCGGCGAGGTGGCCTCGCCGACCATGATGGCCGTGAGATGCGCGGCGTGGATCCGTGCCGCCTCCGGTGGTGCGATCACGGTCACCGCGCCGGCGCCGATCCTCGCTGCGGCGCGGGCGGACAGACGCGTCGCCCCGGTGGACAGGGCTGCGCCGGACAGCACCGCCACCGCCCCGCGTGCATATTTGTGCGTGTCGGGTTTCAAGACGGGAAGGCTGGCCTGCCAAAGGGACGGACCGTTCAACCGATGACGCGGCTCGATCCGATCGAGCACCTCTGGCGAGATGCCAATATCGGCGACGTGCAACTCGCCTCGCATCCTGGCGCCCGGCAGAAGATAGTGGCCGGGCTTCGGGCGAAAGAAGGTGACGGTCTGGCCGGCTTCGATGGCGGCGCCGTGGATATGTCCGTCGTCGCCGCCAATTCCGCTTGGGATGTCCACAGCGACGATCGTCGCGCCTGCGGCGTTGGCGCGTTCGACGGCCGCCGCCGTTTCGCCGGCCAGCGGTCGCGAAAGCCCCGCTCCGAACAGCGCATCGACGATCAGGACGGACGGGTCCGGATCGAATTCCCCGAGCGGCTGGACGTCCCTGCCCCATTCGGTGCGCGCCCAGGCTGCGTCGCTTCCCTCCTTCGGCGTGCCGAGGGCGAAGATCCGCACGTCACGCCATTCGCGGGCCAGGATCGCGCCCGCCGCGTAGCCATCGCCGCCATTGTTGCCCGGCCCACAGATGATCTGAACGGGCTGGTCGGGCGAGGCGATCCGCCGGACCACCGCCGCCACGGCTTCTGCCGCATTGGCCATCAACGTCTCGCCGGACAGGCCACCCTCCATTGTCAGCCGGTCGGCCTGCGCCATTTCATCCACTGTCAGAAGATGCATGTTTGCGACGGTCCTTTCAGAGGAGTGTAGATGCGCGGCATCGGATATAAATCAACCGCGCGGCAGGCGGCCGGGGCGCCGAGCACCTGCCCAACTTGAATGCAGGTTGCTTATGGATTAGGCGTTGGCCCGGATATCGATCACGCGTCCCCCATGAGATGCGACGATATGGCTGGCGTTTCACCTCCGGGCGTGAACTGGCACGGAACATGCTTAAACAAGGGCGGGCGGGCAGTCTTCCGGCTCGGTCACTTCATCAGGGGAGGCCTCCAAGTTTCATGAAAAAGATCGAAGCGATCATCAAGCCCTTCAAGCTGGACGAGGTCAAGGAAGCGCTGCAGGACGTTGGCCTGCAGGGCATCACCGTGACCGAGGCCAAGGGTTTCGGCCGCCAGAAGGGCCACACCGAGCTCTATCGCGGCGCTGAATATGTGGTCGATTTTCTTCCAAAGGTGAAAGTTGAGGTCGTCCTGCCCGACGAAAGTCTGGAAGCGGCGGTCGACGCCATTCGCAACGCCGCCCAGACCGGGCGGATCGGCGACGGCAAGATCTTCGTCTCCAACATCGAGGAAGTGATCCGAATCCGTACCGGCGAGACCGGCGCGGACGCCGTCTGACCAAGAGACACCTCCACCCACTCCCGCAGCTGGCCGCGCGCCAGAACGCATCCAACAACGCGTCACGAACCCAAGGGGAACGCATAGAATGACTTCGGCTAGCGATATCGCAAAGCAGATCAAGGACAATGACGTTAAATTCGTCGATCTCCGCTTCACCGACCCGCTCGGCAAGATGCAGCACGTCACCATGGACGCCAGCCTTTGCGACGAAGACCTCTTCGCCGAAGGCGTGATGTTCGACGGCTCCTCGATCGCCGGCTGGAAGGCCATCAATGAATCCGACATGCTGCTGATGCCGGACACCGAAACGTCGCATGTCGACCCGTTCTTCGCCCAGTCGACCATGGCGATCTTCTGCGACATTCTCGATCCGGTCTCCGGTAAATCCTACAATCGCGACCCGCGTGGCACCGCCAAGAAGGCGGAAGCCTACATGAAGGGCGAAGGGATCGGCGACACGATCTATTTCGGCCCCGAGGCCGAATTCTTCGTCTTCGACGACGTCAAGTTCAGCACCGATCCCTACAATACGGGGTTCCAGCTCGACAATATCGAGCTGCCGACCAATACGGGGACCGATTACGAGACCGGAAACCTCGGCCACCGCGTCCGTAACAAGGGCGGCTATTTCCCGGTGCCGCCGGTCGATAGCGCGCAGGACATGCGCTCCGAGATGCTGACCGTGCTCACCGAGATGGGCGTCAAGGTCGAGAAGCACCACCACGAAGTGGCGGCCGCCCAGCACGAGCTCGGCATCATGTTCGACGAGATGGTCGTCAACGCCGACAAGATGCAGATCTACAAATACGTCGTGCACCAGGTCGCCAATGCCTATGGCAAGACGGCAACCTTCATGCCGAAGCCCGTCTATGGCGACAACGGCACCGGCATGCACTGCCATCAATCGATCTGGAAGGGTGGGCAGCCGACCTTCGCCGGCGACCTCTATGCCGGCCTGTCGGACAGCTGCCTCTACTATATCGGCGGCATCATCAAACACGCCAAGTCGATCAACGCCTTCACCAACCCGTCGACCAACTCTTACAAGCGTCTGGTGCCGGGCTTCGAAGCGCCGGTGCTGCTGGCCTATTCGGCCCGCAATCGCTCTGCCTCCTGCCGCATCCCCTTTGGCTCATCGCCGAAGTCGAAGCGCGTCGAGGTGCGTTTCCCCGATCCGACGCAGAACCCCTATCTCGGCTTCGCCTCAATGCTGATGGCCGGCCTCGACGGCATCAAGAACAAGCTTCACCCCGGCGAAGCGATGGACAAGGACCTCTACGACCTGCCGGCCGAGGAACTGAGGGACATCCCGACTGTCTGCGCCTCGCTGCGCGAAGCGCTCGACAGCCTCGATGCCGACCGGTCCTACCTGACCGCCGGCGGCGTCTTCGACGACGACCAGATCGACGCCTACATCGATCTGAAAATGCGGGAAGTCATCCGTTTCGAGCACACGCCGCATCCGGTCGAGTTCGACATGTACTACTCGGTCTGATCGTCCGGTCAGCGGAAATGGAAAGGGCCGGCGACGATCGCCGGCCCTTTTTCTTGTACGAACTCCTCCTCGTGCCCGCTTCAAGCCCCTCGGGGCGCCCATAGGATGATCGCCGCTCCGATCAGGCAGACTGCGGCCCCGGTCAGATCCCACCGATCCGGACGATGGTTCTCGATGAAACAGAGCCAAAGAAGCGACGAAGCGATGTAGAATTCCGCCATAGACGGCGTAGGCGCGTCCGGCATGGTCAACGGGACTCAGCGTCAAGAGCCAGGCGAAGCCCGCGAGCGACACCAGACCGGGAAGCAGCCAGAGCGGGGATTGGCCAAGGCGGAACCAGGCCCAGAAGGCGAAGCAACCGGCGATCTCTGCCAGTGCCGCCGCAAGATAGATGCCGATCGCGGTCATTGCCTGTTCCGCCGAGAGCTGATCAAAGACGCCGTGATCCGAAACACTCTCTACCGTCCCCGCCGCAAAGCCTCAAGATCGTCGGCCCTTGGCACTTCCCGTTTCAAACATGCTCGGCAAGGCTATTGCCTCGCGGCTTCGAACAGATCGGCCGCGGCCTTCATCTCCGTCCACCGCGCGTCGCGGCGCTTGCGCGCCTCGTAGTCCTCGCCCCACTGGTCGATGTTCCAGTCCTCGTCCACATGGGCGGCGGCCCAGGCCTCCTCGGCCGACAGGCGCCTCTCCGCCACGGCCAGGGCCAGAAGCACCGAACCGGTCAGGGTCGTCATCGAATGCAGCGCGGCGAGCTGGAATGGGTCTTCGTAGCGGGAGATGTGGGCGGCCATGGCGGCGATCGCCTCCTCAGGCTGCTCCTCGAAGACGATGCCGCAGGTGGTGAGGAGCTCCGCCCCCGTTTCTTCCCGAATCCAGTCTAACACCGGGCCCCAGTGACGCTGCTGACTGGCGACCAGCCCGGCAGGCGTTTCGGCGCGATAGCAGAGAAGGTCGGAGCCCGCGAATCTGACGAGGTCCTCGGCGACCGCCGCCCTGTTCTCGGCGACGCCCTCGGCAGCACTGTTGGCAAGACGGAAAACGGGCATTCGTGCCGGATCCAGCACCTTCTGCTGCGCCGCGAATTCCGCCGCCACCAGTTCGGCCATCGCCCGGGTCGGGAAGGCGAGCACCTTGCGGCCGGGCGTCTTGACGACACGCCCGTCGAGCAGCACCGCGTAGCCATCGACACCCTCGACTGTCCCTGCGGTGGCCTCGTCGTAGAAGCGCTTCGGCAGCGGTCGGCGCATCCGCTCCCGCGCACGCTCGGTCGGATCGCTTTTGAGATCGCGGCCTCCGCGCTCGACCAATTCCAGCTGATCACGCATCACACGCTCCTTGCATCATCTTAATATTGGGCAGGTGGTCCAGCAATTGTCGCGGGTGCGACAGGACCGCCCGCGCCCCTGCCCCGCACAGCGCCTCCGGCTCACCATAGCCCCAGTCGACGCCGATGGCGGCGGCGCCGGCGCTCACCGCCATCTCCATATCGTAAACGGTGTCGCCGACCACAACCGCCTCTTCCGGCGCGATGCCGGTCTCTGCGCAGCATTCGAGAACCATGGCCGGGTGAGGCTTGCTCGGGCAATCGTCGGCCGTCCGGACGGTCACGAAGTGACCGCCGAAGCCGTGCGCCTCAAAGATACTGGCGACGCCGCGTCGGCTCTTTCCGGTTACGATCCCGAGCAGGACATCGGGGCGCCCTGCGATCATGGCAACAAGCTCGGCGATGCCGTCATAGATCGGGTCGTCATAGCGGCCGGTCGCCCTGCAGGCCGCGTAATGATCCTTGTAGCGCTGCACCAGGTGCGGCAGTTCCGGATGCCGGTCTGGCGGCAACAACTCGGCGATTGCGAGATCGAGGCTACGCCCGATGACCCCGCGCGTTCGGTGTGGATCGGGCGCGGCCAGACCGGCCTCGTCGAAAGTGTGGTCCATGGCCGCGCAGATCAGGCCGGCGCCATCGACCAGCGTTCCGTCGCAGTCGAAAAGGACCAGCTTCATTCTTCGTCTTCGTCGATCTTCTCGGCCGTGGCCTCGTCGAAGCCCAGCAGGTTCCAGCTCTGCACCATGTGCGGCGGCAGAGGCGCCGTGACGTCGACAACACCCCCATCGGGATGAGGGACGCGGATGCGGCGGGCGTGCAGATGGAGCTTTTTCTGCATACCCCCTGGAAAATCCCAGTTCTGGTCCGCCTCGAAATATTTCGGGTCGCCGATGATGGGGTGACCGATATGCAGCGCGTGGACGCGGAGCTGATGGGTGCGACCGGTCTCCGGCTCCATCTTCAGCCATGCGAGCTCCTGGCCGGCGTGCTCGACCACCTTGTAGGTGGAGATCGCATGGTCGGCTTCCTTCGACTGCCGCACATTGCGCATACGGTCGCCGTCGGGGGTCTCCACCTTGATCATCCAGGTCGAGATGCGGCCCGCGAGCGGCTTCGGCAGGCCCTTCACCAAGGCCCAATATGTCTTTTCCGTCGTCCGATGCCGAAAGGCTTCCGTCAGCTTCTGCGCGGCGCCACGGGTCCTCGCAACGACAAGGACACCAGAGGTGTCGCGGTCGAGGCGGTGGACGAGGCGCGGCTTTTCGCCTTTCGGGCTGCGCCAGGATTCCAGCATGGAGTCGACCGAACGCATGATGCCCGATCCGCCCTGGACGGCCAGGCCCGCCGGCTTGTTGAAGACCAGCACCTTCTTGTCCTCGTGGAGCAGCATGGCCGACAGCAGATCGCCATCGCCCTTGCCCCGCATCGTCTTTGGCGTCAGCGGCCCCTTGACGTTGCGGTCCGCACCGAGCGGCGGCACGCGGACCGTCTGCCCCGGCTGCAGCCGCGTGTCAGATTTGACCCGGCCGCCATCGACCCGCACCTGCCCGCTGCGAAGCAGCTTCTGCAGGGCGCCAAAGCCAAGCCCCGGGTAGTGCGACTTGAACCAGCGGTCGAGGCGCATGCCGCCTTCGTCGGAATCGACGGTGATCTGTTCGACGCCAGCCATGGAAACCCTGCCTGTCGGTGTGTCTTGGGCGCGGACCAGCCGCTCGCGCCACGGTCTAACCGGCCATGCGTCCCAATGCCAGTCCCGCGAAGATTGCGGCGATGGAGACGACGACGCTGATCGCGATATAGGCCGCTGCCGAGGCCGATGCACCCCGCTCCCACAGCTCAGCGACGTCGAGGCTGAAGGAGGAAAAGGTGGTGAACCCGCCGAGGATGCCGGTCGCCAGGAAAAGCCGCCATTCGATTCCCGGCAGGCGGGGCAGCAGCGCGCTTACCAGAATACCCATCAGGAACGAGCCCAGGATGTTGACGGCCAGGGTGCCGTAGGGAAATCCGGAGCCGAAAGCGCGCAGCGTGCCCATGCCGACGAGATGACGGAAACCGGCCCCGATCGCGCCGCCTGCCATGACCACTACAAATTGCTGCATTCTCGTTACCCCGCCTGTCGCTCCGCTCGTCACTTGACCGATCTAGCAGCGGTCCTGCCCCGGCGCTACAGCGCCCGGGTCAGCTTTCGGAGCGCTCGCGACGGCGCTTCGCCCAATAATCGAGCCGCTTGCCGATCTCGCGCTCGAAATCCGCGATCGACGGGACGGTAATAGCTCTGCCGTCCCATCGCCTCGGGGAAGTAGTCCTGGCCGGAAAACGCGTCCGGCTCGTCATGATCATAGCGGTAGCCCTCGCCGTAGCCCTCCTGCTTCATCAGCTTGGTCGGCGCGTTCAGGATGTGACGGGGCGGCAGCAGCGAGCCATTCTCCTTGGCGCTGCGCATGGCCGCCTTGTAGGCCGTGTAGAGTGCGTTGGATTTCGGCGCGGTGGCGAGATAGACAGTCGCCTCGGCCAAAGCCAGCTCGCCTTCCGGACTGCCGAGGTAGTCATAGGCGTCCTTGGCGGCATTGGCGACGGCAAGCGCCTGTGGATCGGCCAGCCCGATGTCCTCGCTCGCCATCCGCACCAGGCGCCGGCCGAGATAAAGCGGCTCCTCGCCCGCATCGAGCATTCGGCAGAGATAGTAGAGCGCCGCATCGGGGTCCGATCCCCGCACCGCCTTGTGCAGAGCGGAGATCAGATTGTAGTGGCCGTCTTGGCCCTTGTCGTAGACCGGCGCCCGGCGTTGAAGGATCGCCTGCAGGGCTTCCGCATCGAGTGTCTCGCCGCCCTTCGCCGCGCGCCAGACCTCTTCAGCCAGCGTCAGCGCCGCCCGCCCGTCGCCATCGGCCATGCGGATCAGCACGGCGCGCGCCTCGTCATCGAGCGGCAGCGATCGGCCCTCCGCGGTCTCGGCCCGACCGAGCAGCTTCTCGATGTCGTCGGCCTGCAGCGGATGAAAGGACAGAACCCGTGCTCGCGACAGCAGGGCGGCATTGAGTTCGAAACTTGGATTCTCAGTGGTCGCGCCGACGAGGATCACCGTGCCATCTTCCATGACGGGCAGGAAACTGTCCTGCTGGGCACGGTTGAAGCGGTGGATCTCGTCGACGAAGAGGAGCGTCCGCCGCCCTTGGGAGCGGCGAAGGCGCGCCGCCTCGAACACCTTCTTCAGATCGGCCACACCGGAAAAGATCGCCGAGATCTGCTCGAATGAAAGATCGGTCTGACCGGCCAGAAGACGGGCGACGGTCGTCTTGCCGGTGCCGGGCGGCCCCCAGAAGATCATCGATCCGACCGAGCCGGAGGCCAGCATCCGCGTCAGCGCGCCGTTCTGGCCGGTCAGGTGCTCCTGACCGACGACATCGGACAGCGCGGTCGGGCGCAGCCGGTCGGCCAGCGGCCGGTCCGGCGATGGCGAACCGCCTGCGGAATTGACCGCTTCATCATCCTTGGCGAAGAGGTCGGCCATGTTGTCCCGTCAGAAGTTGAACATCTGACGGTAGGTGTGTCCGTCCCGGACGAGGGCAATCCGCCAGAAGCGCGCACCCTCGCCCGTAACACGCTGCAAAGTGGCGGCCCCGTCGATCCGGTCGCCATTGAGTTCGACGATGGCGTCGCCAGGGCGGAAGCCATAATTCTCTGCAATGGAGCCCGATTCGATGTCGACGATCACCGCGCCGCTGGATGGCCGTCCCGGCAGACGCATCCGCTGCGACAGAGCCGCCGTCAGATCGGCGACACGCGCGCCCGAAAGCGGCTGCCTGCCTGCCAAGGAGAATGGCGTTAGCGGAAAGATCGGGCGCTTTCGTCGGCGTGCAAGCAATCTCGACCTGATCGCCACGCCTCAGGACGGTGAAGTTCGCTCGCTCGCCGATCGGATGCGTCGCCAGCCGGTAGCCGAGCGCGTCCGGATGCTCGATCGGCCGTCCATCCATTGCGAGAATGGCGTCTCCCGCTTCCATGCGGCATGCATCGGCCGGGCTGTCCTCGATAACATCCGTCACCATGGCGCCGCGCGGCCGGTCCAACCCCAGAGCGTCCGCCATGTCCGGCGTCACCGGCGAGAAGGCCGCGCCGAGCCAGGGACGCTCGAATTGGGTCTCGCCGGCCTTTGCCGCGGCGAGGAACGCCCGGACCATGTTCGCGGGAATGGAGAAGCCGATCCCGTTGGAACCGCCGGAACGCGAGAAGATCGCGGTGTTGATCCCGGCCAGTCGGCCGTCCGTGTCAACGAGGGCGCCGCCGGAATTGCCCGGATTGATGGCGGCGTCGGTCTGGATGAAGAAGTTGAAATCCGAGACCCCGACATGATTCCGCGCGAGCGCCGAGACGATGCCGCTGGTGACGGTCTGGCCGACGCCGAACGGGTTGCCGATCGCCAGGACGAGGTCGCCAACCTCGAGCGCATCGCTGTCGGCGAACTGGAGAAAAGGCAGCGGCGAGGCGGTCTTCACCCTGAGGATCGCGAGATCGACGCTTTCGTCGCGCAGCAGGATCGAAGCCTCCAGCTCGCGCCCGTCATTCATCGCCACCTTCACCTCATCCGCACCGTCAATGACGTGATTGTTGGTCACGATCAGCCCAGACGGATCCACGATGACGCCGGAGCCAAGGGAGGACGACTGTCGATTGGAGCGGCGTGGACTGTGCCCGAAGAACTGCTCGAAGAAGGGATCGCCCTCGAAGGGCGAGCGCTGGGCGCGCGCCATTTTCGTCGCGTAGACGTTGACGACGGCCGGCGCCGTTTCGCGGACCAGCGGCGCAAAGGATTGCTTGATCGTCGCTGCGTCTCTTGGAACCTGCCGTTCGACCTGAGGCGGTGGCGACGCCTCCCCCGTCAACTTGTCCAAAAGGCTTTTCAGCGGCCCCTCTTCGGCCTGAACCGGCGCGGAGAGAAGCAGAGACAAACTGGCGATCAGGGCAAGGCGACCGAAGCGAATCATCGTCATCATCCTGTTGTAGGCTGTGAGTTTCGGATAGTCAGGAACCATGGTGAAGGGGTGACGGGGCGGAAAACAAAAAGGGCCGGCACAAGGCCGACCCCTTCTTATTTCGCCTGCACCGAGCGGCTCATGCCTCTTCGGTCTCGACCTCTGCCTCGGCTTCCATCCGCTCGCGATCAGCCTTGCCCTTGGCGTCCTCGTCGCGATCGACGAACTCGATCACGGCCATGGGCGCATTGTCACCATGGCGAAAGCCGGCCTTCATGATGCGCAGATAGCCGCCATTGCGCTCGGAATAGCGCGGTGCAACCTCCTCGAAGAGGCGCTTGGCTGCTGCCTCATCGCGGATCTGCGAAGCAACCATGCGGCGAGCATGCTGATCGCCGCGCTTGCCGAGGGTAACCAGCTTCTCCACGATCGGCCGCAAATCCTTCGCCTTCGGAAGGGTCGTGACGATCTGCTCATGGGTGATGAGCGAAGCAGCCATATTGGCGAACATCGCTTTGCGATGTTCGTGCGTGCGGTTGAATTTCCGGCCCCGGTTACCGTGACGCATGAGCCTGTTCCTTTCGTTTCAATCGAGAGGACGCGCGATTGCAGCGCCTCAGTATTGGTCTTCGTAGCGCTTGGCCAGTTCGTCGATGTTCTCCGGCGGCCAATCCGGCACTTCCATGCCGAGATGCAGACCCATGGAGGCCAGGACTTCCTTGATCTCGTTCAGCGACTTGCGGCCGAAATTCGGCGTGCGGAGCATCTCCGCCTCGGTCTTCTGAATGAGATCGCCAATATAGACGATGTTGTCGTTCTTCAGGCAGTTGGCAGACCGCACGGAGAGCTCCAGCTCGTCCACCTTCTTCAGAAGCGCAGGGTTGAATGCCAGTTCGCTGGCCTGCTCGGCCCCGGTCTCGCGCTGCGGCTCCTCGAAGTTGACGAAGATCGACAGCTGATCCTGAACGATGCGTGCGGCGTAGGCGACCGCGTCTTCGCCGGAAATGGAGCCGTCCGTCTCGATGCTCAGCGTCAGCTTGTCATAGTCGAGAACCTGGCCCTCGCGGGTGTTTTCGACCTTGTAGGAGACCTTGCGGACCGGCGAGAACAGCGCATCCACCAGGATCAGGCCGATCGGACTGTCTTCGGAGCGGTTGCGATCGGCCGGCTCGTAGCCCTTGCCGGTGTCGACGGTGAATTCCATGCGCACTTCCGCGTCGCGGTCGAGCGTGCAGATGACGTGGTCCGGATTGAGGATCTCGACGTCGCCCACGGTCTGGATATCGCCTGCGGTGACGGTGCCCGGGCCGGCCTTGCGCACAACCATGCGCTTGGGACCCTCGCCTTCCATCTTGATGGCGATTTCCTTGATGTTCAGCACGATATCGGTGACGTCCTCGCGGACGCCGGCGACGGACGAGAATTCATGCAGCACACCGTCGATCTGGACGGCGGTGACGGCGGCGCCGCGCAGCGACGACAACAGCACGCGACGCAGGGCATTGCCGAGCGTCAGGCCAAAACCACGCTCCAGGGGTTCGGCGACGAGCGTCGTCACATTGCCCTTCTTGGAGGCGACCTCGATCTTGTTCGGCTTGATCAGTTCCTGCCAATTTTTCTGGATCATTCAGTGTCTTCCTTCAATGGGCCGGCCACCATCCATTCGTGGCAGGCTGGGAGGAAACGTTCATGGCCGCGCGCAATGGCTCGCTGCGGCCGATGGCGGAAACGGATCAGACGCGGCGCTTCTTCTTGGCGCGCACACCGTTGTGCGGGATCGGCGTCACGTCACGGATCGAGGTGATCGTGAATCCCGCGGCCTGAAGGGCGCGGAGGGCCGACTCACGGCCGGAGCCCGGACCGCGAACCTCGACCTCGAGCGTGTTCATGCCGTGGTCCATCGCCTTCTTGGCGCAATCCTCGGCGGCGATCTGGGCTGCGAACGGTGTCGATTTGCGGGAGCCCTTGAAGCCCTGCGCACCAGCGCTCGACCAGGCAATCGTGTTGCCCTGGGCGTCGGTGATGGTGATCATCGTGTTGTTGAACGTCGAGTTTACATGCGCGACGCCCGACGAGATATTCTTGCGTTCGCGGCGGCGAACGCGAGTGGCTTCCTTGGCCATTCCATTTCCTTTCGATCGATATCAGCGCCGCCGTAGGACCGGCGGCTACACCGGGGCCGACCACCATCGGAACGCCGCCATCCGCTTTGGTCGAATGACGGCTAGCCGAAGATGGACGACAAATTACTTTTTCTTGCCTGCGATGGCCTTGGCCGGGCCCTTGCGGGTGCGGGCATTGGTATGGGTGCGCTGGCCACGAACAGGCAGGCTGCGGCGATGACGCAGGCCACGATAGGCGCCAAGGTCCATCAGACGCTTGATGTTCATCGCGGTCTCGCGGCGCAGGTCGCCCTCGACGTGATAGTCGCGGTCGATGGTCTCGCGGATCTGCAGGACCTCGGCATCGGTCAGTTCGGCGACACGACGCTCGGCGGGAATGCCCACCTTCTCCACGATGTCCCTTGCGAGCTTCGGACCAATGCCGTGAATATACTGAAGCGCGATGACCACGCGCTTGTTCGTCGGAATGTTGACACCGGCGATACGAGCCATTTGCTCTCTCCATTTGGGCCGGTCTTCAACCGGCGCGTTGTTCTTCACCCGCGTCCGGTGGAGGCCGGCCCTTGCGGGTTCCTCGGCTGGAAATGACGAAAGGCCCAGATGGGCCTCATCCAATTCCTTTTCCGGGAGGACGGTGGGGCGGTAGCGGACCCAGCGCTTGAAGTCAAGCCCTAGAGCACGAGACTCGTCCGCCAGACGGCGGACGCATGTTCAGCGGTCCAGAACGGACCTGATCGCGCTGGTGACCTCGTCGATGCCGGCCATGCCGTCGACCGGCTTCAGCAGGCCCTTGGCGTGATAGTAGCCGATCAGCGGCGACGTCTCCTTGTAGTAGGCGCGCAGACGTGTCCGCATCGTCTCGGCATTGTCGTCGGCACGGCGCTTGAATTCCGTCGAGCCGCAGACGTCACAGACGCCTTCCTGCTTCGGCGGCTTCTGCGTTTCGTGATAGACCGCGCCGCAATTGGCGCAGGTGAAACGACCGGAGACACGATCGACCAGCGATTCGTCGTCGACACGCAACTCCACCACCGCATCCAGCGGCATGTCCTTTTCCGCCAGCATCGCCTCGACCCTGTCGGCCTGCACGAGCGTGCGCGGATAGCCGTCAAGAATAAAGCCGTTCCGACAATCCGGTTCGTCCAGGCGGTCCGAGACGATCTGGTTGACGATCTCGTCGGAGACCAGTTCACCGGACTCCATCACCGCCTTGGCCCGACGGCCAACCTCAGTGCCCTGCTGGACGGCAGCCCGAAGCATGTCGCCCGTCGAGAGCTGCGGAATGTCATACAGCTTCACGAGCCGCTGTGCCTGCGTCCCCTTGCCGGCCCCGGGCGGTCCAAGAAGTATCAGTCTCATCGGCCCCTCTTGCCTCCACGCAGCTTCGATTTCTTGATCAGGCCCTCATATTGGTGGGCGATCAGGTGACCCTGAACCTGCGCGACGGTATCGAGCGTGACCGAGACCACGATCAGCAGCGACGTGCCGCCCAGGTAGAAGGGCACGCCGGTCGCCGAAATGAGAAATTCGGGTAACAGACAGATGACGACCAGATAGACCGCTCCGATGAGCGTGATGCGTGTCAGGACATAGTCGATGTAATCGGCGGTCCGTTCGCCGGGACGGTAGCCGGGAATGAAGCCGGAATGCTTCTTCAACTGGTCGGCGGTGTCTTTCGGATTAAAGACGATGGCGGTGTAGAAGAAGGCGAAGAAGGCGATCATGAAGGCATAGAACGCCATGTAGATCGGCTGGCCATGGCCGAGTGCAGCCAGGATCGACGCCGCCCAGGTCGGCATGTTCTCGGTATTTGCGAAACCGGCGACCGTCGCCGGCAGCAGCAGCAGCGAGGAGGCGAAGATCGGCGGAATGACGCCGGCGGTGTTGAGCTTCAGCGGCAGGTGCGACGTGTCGCCCTGGAACATGCGGTTGCCCACCTGTCGCTTCGGATACTGGATCAGCAGCCGCCGCTGTGCGCGCTCGAAGAAGACGATGACGGCGATGACGATCACCGCAAGGGCGATGATCGCCAGGATGATGCCCGTGGACAGGGCGCCCGTGCGGCCCAGTTCCAGCGTGCCGCCGATGGCGCTCGGCAGGCCGGCGACGATGCCGGAGAAGATGATCAGCGAAATGCCGTTGCCAATGCCCCGCGCGGTGATCTGCTCGCCGAGCCACATCAGGAACATGGTGCCGCCGACCAGCGTGACGACGGTCGACATGCGGAAGAACCAGCCCGGATCGACGACGATGTTGCCGCCGCCTTCCAAGCCGACGGATATGCCGTAGGCCTGAATCGTGGCGAGGAACACCGTGCCGTAACGGGTATACTGGTTGATGATCTTGCGGCCCTGCTCGCCCTCCTTCTTGAGCGCCTCAAGGGAGGGGATCACGCTGGTCATCAGCTGCACGATGATCGAGGCGGAAATGTAGGGCATGATGCCGAGCGCGAAGATCGCCATGCGTTGCACGGCGCCACCGGAGAACATGTTGAACATGCCGAGCACGCCGCCGGACTGTTGCTGAAACGCCTGGGCGAAGGCGTCGGGATCAATGCCCGGCATCGGGACGAAGGTTCCGAACCGGTAGACGAGCAGCGCGCCGAGGGTGAACCAGAGTCGTTTCTTGAGATCGTCGGCCTTGGCGAAGGCAGAGAAATTCAGATTGGAGGCAAGCTGTTCGGCAGCTGATGGCATGGGAGTCCTCGCGTCGGAACCGTCCCGGGCGCGTGTTGTCGCCGATCCAAAGGACGATGTGCCGTGTGGCAGAGTCGAAGTGCGGGTTCGGAAATAAGCCGGAGAACGCTTCAGTGCAAGCGGGCCACCGCACCCTCGAATAGCGAAAGGGCCGCTCCCTGTTCGGAAGCGGCCCCACCGAAAGCTATTCGGCGGTTTCCGCCTTGGGCTTGAGCAGCTTCACGGAGCCGCCGGCCTTTTCGACCTTCTCGGCCGCGCCCTTGGTGGCGTAGTCAACCTCGATCGTGAGCTTGACCTCGATGTCGCCATTGCCGAGCAGGCGGACGCCATCCTTCTTGCGGCGGATCACGCCAGCCTGGAGGAGAGCCTCGGCGTCGACCGTGGCGCTCTTGTCGAGCTTGCCCGCGTCGACCGCCTTCTGCAGACGCTCGACGGAGACCTCATTGAAGTCCTTGGCGAAGATGTTGGTGAAGCCGCGCTTCGGCAAGCGGCGGTAGATCGGCATCTGACCGCCTTCGAAGCCAGCGACGGAGACGCCCGAACGGGACTTCTGGCCCTTGACGCCGCGGCCGCCGGTCTTGCCCTTGCCGGAACCGATGCCCCGACCAACGCGCTTGCGGTCCTTGACGGAGCCTTCCTTCGGAGAAAGATCGTTGAGTTTCATCTTATTATCCTCACTCTCCGTCCACGACGCGAACCAGGTGGGAAACCTTGGCGATCATGCCGCGAACGGCCGGAGTGTCCTCCAGCTCACGGCGGCGATGCATCTTGTTGAGACCGAGACCGACGAGCGTCGCCCGCTGGTCCTTCGAACGGCGGATCGGACTGCCGATCTGCTCGACCGTAATCTTGTCAGCCATGGGCTTCCTCCGTCACGCGGCTTTCCTCGGCCTTGGCCGTGTCGATGCGGCGATCCTGCAGTTCGGCGTATTTGATGCCGCGGGCGGCGGCGACATCCTTCGGATGCATCTGGTTCTTCAGGGCATCGAAGGTCGCGCGGATCATGTTGTAGGGGTTCGACGTGCCCAGCGACTTGGCGACCACATCGTGGATGCCGAGCGTTTCGAAAACGGCGCGCATCGGGCCGCCGGCGATGATGCCGGTACCGGGCTTGGCGGTACGCAGGATGACCTTGCCCGCGCCGTGGCGGCCCTTGACGTCGTGGTGAAGCGTACGGCCGTCGCGCAGTGGCACGAAGATCAGGTCGCGCTTGGCGCTTTCGGTCGCCTTGCGGATCGCCTCCGGCACTTCACGCGCCTTGCCGTGGCCAAAGCCGACGCGGCCCTTCTGGTCGCCGACGACGACGAGCGCGGCGAAGCCGAAGCGGCGACCACCCTTCACGACCTTGGCGACACGGTTGATGTGAACGAGCTTGTCGACGAATTCGCTGTCGCGGTCATCGCGATCGCGGCGGTCGTCCCTGCGGTTCTGTGCCATGTTCCTATCCTTGTTCTTTTCCGGAAATCTGGCGATTGGCTTCTCGATATGACCGGCCGCCGCTTCGTTTTCACGAAGCAGCGGCGGCCGGTCCTTACAGCAATTCAGAAGGTGAGACCACCCTCGCGGGCCGCATCGGCGAGTGCCTTGACGCGGCCGTGATAGATGTACGGGCCGCGGTCGAAGACGACCTCGGTCACGCCGGCTTCCTTTGCGCGCTCGGCAATCATCTTGCCGACCGTGGCAGCCGCATCGACATTGGCGCCGGACTTGCTCCGCAGGTCCTTGTCGAGGGTCGAGGCCGCGGCCACCGTGTGGCCCTTAGGTCATCAATGATTTGCGCGTAGATGTTCTGACCCGAACGATAGACGGAAAGGCGCGGTCGGCCATCGGCCACCTTGCGGAGCTTCTTGCGAACGCGAAAGGCGCGCTTCTGGACGGGAGTCTTGTGAGCCATGATCTTCCGTTCCTTACTTCTTCTTGCCTTCTTTGCGGACGATCCGCTCAGAGGCATATTTCACACCCTTGCCCTTGTAGGGCTCCGGCGGACGGTATTCGCGGATCTTCGCCGCGGTCTCGCCCACCACCTGCTTGTCGATGCCGGTGACGGTGATCTCGGTCGGCTTCGGCACCGCGATGGTGACACCTTCGGGCGGGCTGTAGACGACTTCGTGCGAGAAGCCGAGTGACAGCTGCAGGTCCGTGCCACGCATCGCAGCACGATAGCCGACGCCGTTGATCTCGAGCTTGCGCTCGAAGCCGTTCTTCACGCCTTCCATGATATTGGCGATCATGGTGCGGCTCATGCCCCATTTGGAGCGGGCGTCCTTGCTGTCGTTGCGCGGCTCGACGGCAACGGCGCCGTCCTGCATCGAAACGGCAACCTCTTCGCCGGCGGTGAACTGAAGTTCACCCTTCGGGCCTTTGGCCTTGACGGTCTGGCCGTCGACGGTGGCGGTGACGCCATCCGGCACAGCGACCGGTTTTTTACCGATACGAGACATGATCGTATCCCTGTTTCTTACGTTTCCGTTGGGCGCGGCTTAGAAGATCTGGCAGAGAACTTCTCCGCCGACATTCTGTTCACGAGCCGAGTGGTCCGCCAGCACGCCCTTGGGCGTCGACAGGATGGAAATGCCGAGGCCGTTGGCGACCTGCGGAATATTGCGGACCGAAGCGTAGACGCGGCGGCCAGGCTTGCTGACGCGCTCGATCTTACGAATGACCGGCTGGCCTTCGTAGTACTTCAGTTCGATCTCGATGTCGGAGCGGCCATTCTCATATTCCGTGACGGCGTAGTCGCGAATGTAGCCTTCTTCCTTCAGAACATCGAGGACGCGCGCCCGCAGCTTGCTGCCAGGCGTCGAGACCGAGGTCTTGCGGCGCAGGGCGCCGTTGCGGATGCGGGTCAGCATATCGCCAAGAGGATCATTCACGGACATGTCAATGCTCCCTTACCAGCTTGACTTCTTGAGACCTGGGATCAGGCCGATGGAGCCAAGTTCGCGCAGCGCGATACGGCTCATGTTGAGCTTGCGATAGTAAGCGCGAGGACGGCCGGTGACGCCGCAACGATTGCGGATGCGGTTCTTGGCCGAATTGCGCGGCAGGGCGGCCAGCTTGAGCTGAGCGGAGAAACGCTCGTCCAGCGGGGCGGACCGGTCCATGATGATCTTCTTCAGCGCGGCACGCTTGTTGGCGTACTGCTTCGCCATGCGGCGGCGCTTCTCGTTCTTCTCGACAGCAGAGACTTTTGCCATTCCAGGCTCCTTTTCGCTTGCCGTTACTGCCGGAAGGGGAAGTTGAAGCCCCGCAGCAGCGCGCGGGCTTCATCATCCGACTTGGCAGTCGTACAGACGATGATGTCCATGCCCCAGATCTGGTCGACCTTGTCGTAGTTGATCTCGGGGAAGACGATATGCTCCTTCAGACCCATGGCGAAGTTGCCACGGCCATCGAAGCTCTTCGGATTCAGGCCGCGGAAGTCACGCACGCGCGGCAGCGCGATGGTGATGAGGCGGTCCAGAAACTCGTACATGCGGTCACGACGCAGCGTGACCTTGGCGCCGATCGGCATTCCTTCGCGGACCTTGAAGCCGGCGATGGAGTTGCGGGCGCGGGTGACGACCGGCTTTTGGCCGGTGATCCGGCGCGAGATCCTCGGCCGCCACGGTCGGCTTCTTGGAATCAGCCGTCGCTTCACCGACGCCCATGTTCAGCACGATCTTCTCCAGACGTGGCACCTGGTGCCGGTTCTGGTAGTTGAACTGCTCGGTCATGATGCCGCGGATCGAGTCCTCGTATTCGGACTTCAGCCGCGGCGTGTAAGATGCCTCAGCCATCGATCACTTCTCCCGAACGCTTGGCAATGCGGACCTTCTTGCCGTCACGGACATCGAAGCCGACGCGAGTCGCCTTTCCGTCCTTGTCGACAAGGGCCAGGTTGGACAAATGGATCGCCGCTTCCTTGGCGACGATGCCGGCTTCTTGCGTCTGTGTCTGACGCTGATGGCGTCGGATCATGTTGACGCCGCGCACCAGGGCGCGATCGTCCTTCGGCATGACCTGGAGGACTTCGCCGGTACGGCCCTTGTCCTTGCCGGTCAGCACCATGACCGTATCGCCTTTGCGGATCTTCTGCATGGTCCGTTCTCCTCAGAGCACTTCCGGAGCCAGCGAAATGATCTTCATATGGCTCTTGGCGCGAAGTTCGCGCGGAACCGGTCCGAAGATGCGGGTGCCGACGGGCTCTTTCTTGTTATCGACCAGAACGGCCGCGTTCTTGTCGAAGCGGATGACGCTGCCGTCCGCGCGACGGATGTCCTTGGCCGTGCGAACCACGACCGCCTTCATCACATCGCCCTTCTTCACGCGGCCGCGCGGAATGGCTTCCTTGACGGAGACGACGATGATGTCGCCCACGGAAGCGTATTTCCGCTTGGAGCCGCCCAGCACCTTGATGCACTGGACCCGGCGCGCGCCCGAGTTGTCGGCGACGTCGAGGTTAGTCTGCATCTGAATCATGACTGACCGCCTTCAAAATTGCGGGGGACCGGGCGGGACCGCCCTGCCCCCAGATGGAAATTCAACAGTTCTTGACCTGTCCGGGTCAGGCCGGCTGGCCGTCATTGACGACGATCCAGCACTTGTCCTTCGAAATCGGTCGGCTCTCCTGGATCAGCACGCGGTCTCCTACCTTGCAGGCATTGGACTCGTCATGCGCCTTGTACTTCTTGGAGGAGCGGACCGTCTTCTTGAACAGCGGATGGGTAAAGCGGCGTTCGACGCGGACGACAACCGTCTTGTCGTTCTTGTCTGACACCACGGTGCCCTGAAGGATGCGCTTCGGCATATCTCTCAGCCCTTGTTCTCGGCCGCCTTCAGGCGGGCAATTGTCTTGATGCGGGCGATATCGCGGCGCACGACGCGCACACGGTCGGTTTTCTCCAGCTGACCACTGGCGGCCTGGAAGCGCAGGTTGAACTGCTCCTTCTTCAGCTCTGCCAGCTTGTCGTTCAGCTGGTCGGGGCTCATCGCCCGGACGTCGGCGGCTTTCATGGCCTCTTCCTCTTACTCGGCGATGCGCTGCACGAAGCGCGTCCGGACCGGCAGCTTGGCCGCTCCGAGACGCAGCGCTTCGCGCGCGATTTCTTCGTTCACGCCGTCGATCTCGAACATGATCCGGCCCGGCGCAACGCGGGCGGCCCAATAGTCGACGGACCCCTTGCCCTTACCCATGCGCACCTCGGTCGGCTTCGACGTGACCGGCAGATCCGGGAAAATCCGGATCCAGACGCGGCCCTGGCGCTTCATGTGGCGGGTGATGGCACGGCGGGCAGCCTCGATCTGGCGCGCAGTGACGCGCTCCGGCTCGAGGGCCTTGATGCCATAGGAACCGAAGTTCAGCGCGGTGCCACCCTTGGCACGGTTGCTGATACGGCCCTTGAACTGCTTGCGATACTTCGTGCGCTTCGGCTGCAGCATCGGTCTTTACTCCAATCGTTCAGCGGGCGCCGGTCAGGCGTGCTCGCGGCGGCGGCCACCGCCACCCTTGTTGTCGCCCTCGGTCGCACGGCGCTCCGAGGCCATCGGATCATGCTCAAGGATTTCGCCCTTGAAGATCCAGACCTTGACGCCGCAGATGCCGTAGGCGGTGACGGCCTCGGCCGTGCCGTAATCGACATCGGCGCGAAGCGTGTGCAGCGGCACGCGGCCCTCGCGATACCATTCCACACGCGCGATTTCGGCCCCACCCAGACGGCCCGCACAGTTGATGCGGATCCCCTCGGCGCCGAGGCGCATCGCACTCTGCACGGCCCGCTTCATGGCGCGGCGGAACGCGACACGGCGCTCCAGCTGCTGGGCGATCGACTGGGCGACGAGCGTCGCGTCGACCTCGGGCTTCCGAACCTCGACGATGTTCAGATGCACGTCGCTGGCGGTCATGGAGGACAGCTTGCGGCGCAGCTTTTCGATGTCCGCGCCCTTCTTGCCGATGATCAGGCCGGGGCGCGCCGCATGAATGGTGATGCGGCACTTCTTGTGAGGACGCTCGATCACGATCTTGGAGACGGCAGCCTGCTTCAGCTCCTTCTCCAGATAGGTCCGAATCTTGATGTCCTCGTGGAGCAGCTCCGCATATTCGCCGGACGCGGCGAACCAGCGGCTGTCCCAGGTCTTGTTGATGCCGAGACGAAGCCCGACTGGATTGATCTTGTGACCCATCAGGCCGTCTCCTCTTCGACTTCGCGCACGACGATCGTCAGATGCGAGAACGGCTTCTCGATCCGGCTGGCGCGGCCGCGGCCGCGGGCATGGAAGCGCTTCATGACGATCGACTTGCCGACAAAAGCTTCGGCAACGACGAGCGCGTCGACATCCAGATCATGATTGTTCTCGGCATTGGCGATGGCGCTTTCCAGCGTCTTCTTGACAGTGCCGGCGATGCGCTTGCGCGAGAATTCGAGATCGGCAAGCGCGGTCTGCGCCTTCTTGCCGCGAATCATGGCAGCAACAAGGTTGAGCTTCTGCGGGCTCACCCGGATCGTGCGGGTGACCGCGCGCGCCTCATTGTCCGCCAGGCGGCGGGGGGCCTTGGCCTTACCCATGATTACTTCCTCTTCGCCTTCTTGTCGGCGCCGTGGCCGTAATAGGTGCGCGTCGGCGAGAATTCGCCGAGCTTGTGGCCGACCATGTCTTCCGACACGGAGACCGGAATATGCTTCTGGCCGTTGTAGACGCCGAAGGTGAGGCCGACGAACTGCGGCAGGATCGTGGAGCGGCGGCTCCAGGTCTTGATCACCTCGTTGCGACCACCTTCGCGGACCTTGTCGGCCTTCTTCAGGAGGTAGCCGTCGACAAACGGGCCTTTCCAGACTGAACGGGTCACTTGGCTGCCCTTCCCTTATTTCTTCCGCGCATGGCGCGAACGCATGATGTATTTGTCGGTCGCCTTGTTCGAACGCGTCCGCTTGCCCTTGGTCGGCTTGCCCCACGGCGTGACCGGATGACGGCCACCGGAGGTGCGGCCTTCGCCACCACCATGGGGGTGGTCGACCGGGTTCATGACGACGCCGCGAACGTGCGGGCTCTTGCCGAGCCAGCGCTTGCGGCCGGCCTTGCCCAAATTGATGTTGGCGTGGTCCGGATTGGACACCGCGCCGACCGTCGCCAGGCAACCGCCATGGACGAGACGCTGTTCGCCGGAGTTGAGGCGCAGGATCGCCAGACCGGCATCGCGGCCGACGAGCTGGGCATAGCCGCCGGCGGAGCGGGCGATCTGACCACCCTTGCCGATCTTCATCTCCACATTGTGGACGATGGTGCCGACCGGCATCCGTTCAAGCGGCATCGTATTGCCAGGCTTGACGTCGACCGCCTTCTGCGAGGCGATGACCTTGTCACCGGCAGCGAGACGCTGCGGCGCGAGGATGTAGGACAGCTCCCCATCATCATAGCGGATCAGCGCGATGAAGGCGGTCCGATTCGGATCGTACTCCAGCCGCTCGACCGTCGCCTCGACGTCGAACTTGCGACGCTTGAAGTCGATGCGGCGATAGGTCCGCTTGTGACCGCCGCCGATATAGCGGGCGGTGATGCGGCCATGATTGTTGCGGCCGCCGCTCTTGGTCAGGCCTTCCGTCAGCGCCTTGACGGGCTTGCCCTTGTGAAGGCCTTCGCGGTCGACGAGCACCAGCTGGCGCAGGCCGGGCGTGACCGGATTGAATTTCTTCAGTGCCATTGTCTATCCGTCCTTCCGGCTCGTTCTCAAAGCCCGCTCGTGACGTCGATGGACTGTCCGTCCGCAAGCGTCACGATGGCCTTCTTGACGTCGCTCTGACGGCCGATGCGGCCGCGGAAGCGCTTGACCTTGCCCTTGCGGACAAGCGTGTTGACGCCGGTAACCTTGACGCCGAAGAGCGCTTCGACGGCAGCCTTGATTTCCGGCTTCGTGGCGGTCCTGGCGACGTTGAAGACCACCTGGTTGTGCTCCGACGCCGTCGTCGACTTCTCGGTGATGACCGGGCTGACGATCACGTCGTAGTGGCTGAGGTCGCTCATTTGAACCGCTCCTCGAGAGCTTCGACCGCCGCGCGGGAAAGCACGAGCTTGCCGCGCCGCAGGATGTCGTAAACGTTGATGCCCTGAACAGGCAGCACATCCACATGCGGGATGTTGGACGCCGCGCGGGCAAAGCCCTGATCGACCTCCGAACCACCGATGAACAGCGCGTCGGCGATGCCGAGCTTGCCGAACGAGCCGAGCAGCGCCTTGGTCTTGGCCTCCGACAGCTTCAGCTCGTCGATGACGATCAGACTGTCGCTCTTGGCCTTGGCCGAAAGCGCGTGCTTCAGACCGAGCGCGCGGACCTTCTTCGGCAGGTCATGGGCGTGGCTGCGAACAACCGGCCCATGGGCCTTGCCGCCGCCACGGAACTGCGGGGCGCGGGCCGAGGAGTGACGGGCGCGGCCCGTACCCTTCTGGCGGTACATCTTTGCGCCGGTGCGGGAGATTTCACTCCGCTGCAGTGCCTTGTGCGTGCCCTGCTGCTTCTTGGCCCGCTGCCAGCGAACAACCCGGTAAAGGATGTCGTCGCGCGGCTCAAGGCCGAAGATCGCATCGTCGAGCGAAATCGTGCCGGCCTCATCGCCGGCCATGGTGCTGACCTTAACGTCCATCATTCCGCTCCTTCAGTCGCCGGAGCTTCGGCTTCGGCAGCGGCAGAACCGTT
Organism: uncultured Alphaproteobacteria bacterium; assembly: GCA_963773525.1. Classification (GTDB taxonomy): domain Bacteria; phylum Pseudomonadota; class Alphaproteobacteria; order Rhizobiales; family Rhizobiaceae; genus Notoacmeibacter. The sequence continues at coordinate 160,066 of CAVZBM010000007.1, forward strand.
GCCGCGGATGGCCGCCGGCTTCGGCGCATTGTCGGGAAGACTGCCCTTGACCGCATCGCGGACCTCGATCCAGGCGCCCTTGGAGCCCGGTACCGCGCCGCGGATCAGGATCAGCCCCCGATCGACGTCGGTCGAGACGATCTGCAGATTTTGCGTGGTCACGCGGGTCTGGCCCATATGACCGGCCATCTTCTTGTTCTTGAAGACCTTGCCGGGATCCTGGCACTGACCGGTCGAACCGTGCGAACGGTGGCTGACCGAGTTGCCGTGGGTCGCGCGGCCACCACCGAAATTGTGGCGCTTCATCGAGCCCGCGAAGCCCTTACCGATCGTGATGCCGGACACGTCGACCAGCTGGCCGGGCACAAAATGCTCGGCCGTGATCTCGGCGCCGATATCGATCATGTTGTCGTCGGAGACGCGGAATTCACAGAGCTTGGCCTTCGGCTCCACGGAAGCCAAGGCGAACTGGCCGCGCTGTGGCTTGGCCACATTCTTCACCTTGCGCAAGCCAACGCCGAGCTGAACGGCGCTGTAGCCGTTCTTTTCCGTGGTGCGCTGCGCGACAACCTGACAGTTCTCCATGCGAAGAACCGTCACCGGCACATGCTCTCCCGCGCCGTTATAGACGCGGGTCATGCCCAGCTTCTGTGCAATGACACCTGAACGCATCGGTTCAATCCTTACATTCTCTCGCAAAGCGGCCATTTCCTGCCTGCTCGCGAATTCGTTTCAGAGGACTGCCTCACGACAGTCATGAAAGCTCATCAGAGCTTGATCTCGACATCCACGCCGGCGGCAAGATCGAGCTTCATCAGCGCATCGACGGTCTGCGGCGTCGGATCCACGATGTCGAGTAGGCGCTTATGCGTGCGCATCTCGAACTGTTCGCGGCTCTTCTTGTCGATGTGCGGACCACGGTTGACCGTGAACTTCTCGATCCGAGTCGGCAGCGGGATCGGACCACGCACATTGGCGCCGGTCCGCTTGGCCGTCGACACGATCTCTCGGGTCGACGTATCCAGAATGCGGTGATCGAACGCCTTGAGGCGGATCCTGATATTCTGTCCGTTCATGGAAGCAATTCCTTACTCGGTGGTGACGGGCGGGGATCCGCCCGCCGCCGAAAAGAGGCTTACTCGGTGATGGAGGCGACGATGCCGGCGCCGACGGTGCGGCCGCCCTCGCGGATGGCGAAGCGCAGCTTCTCCTCCATGGCGATCGGCACGATCAGTTCCACGTCGACCGTCACATTGTCGCCCGGCATCACCATCTCGGTGCCTTCCGGCAGCGTCACGATGCCGGTCACATCGGTCGTGCGGAAATAGAACTGCGGACGGTAATTGGTGAAGAACGGGGTATGGCGGCCGCCCTCCTCCTTGGTCAGGATGTAGGCCTCGGCCTTGAACTTCCGGTGCGGCATCACCGTGCCGGGCTTGGCCAGAACCTGGCCGCGCTCCACGCCCTCGCGGTCGACACCGCGCAGCAGCGCACCGATATTGTCGCCCGCACGCCCCTGGTCCAGAAGCTTCCGGAACATCTCGACGCCCGTGCAGGTCGTCTTCGACGTCGGACGGATGCCGACGATCTCGATCTCGTCGCCGACATTGATCACGCCGCGCTCCACGCGCCCCGTCACAACCGTGCCGCGGCCCGAAATCGAGAACACGTCCTCGATCGGCATCAGGAACGGCTGGTCGATCGGACGCTCCGGCGTCGGAATGTAGGCGTCGACCTCCTTCATCAGCTCGCGCACCGCGTCTTCGCCGATCTCCTTGTTGGTGTCCTCCAGCGCCGCCAGCGCCGAACCCTTGACGATCGGAATGTCGTCACCAGGAAACTCGTAGCTCGACAGAAGCTCGCGAACCTCAAGCTCGACCAGTTCCAGAAGCTCCTCGTCGTCGACCTGGTCGACCTTGTTCAGGAACACGACGATCGCCGGAACGCCAACCTGGCGCGCCAGAAGAATGTGCTCGCGGGTCTGAGGCATCGGGCCGTCGGCCGCCGAAACAACCAGGATCGCGCCGTCCATCTGCGCCGCACCGGTGATCATGTTCTTCACATAGTCGGCATGGCCGGGGCAGTCGACATGGGCGTAGTGACGCGCTTCGGTCTCGTACTCCACATGCGCCGTCGAGATCGTGATGCCGCGGGCCCGCTCTTCCGGCGCCGCATCGATCTGGTCATAGGCCTTGTAGTCGCCGAAATACTTCGTGATCGCCGCCGTCAAAGACGTCTTGCCATGGTCGACATGGCCGATCGTCCCGATGTTCACATGCGGCTTGTTGCGCTCGAATTTACCCTTCGCCATGCTAGGCCTCCATTTCCATTCCTGGCCGCCGAGCGGCCGTAATCAATTGTCGGTTCTGCGATCCTACGAGGCGAATTTCGCCTGGATTTCCTGTGCCACGTTCGACGGCACTGGCTCGTAGTGATCGAAATGCATCGTGTACTGGGCGCGGCCCTGCGTCGAAGAGCGCAGGCTGTCGACATATTTGAACATGTTCGCCAGCGGCACATAGGCGTTGATGACCTGGGCGATGCCCCGGCTCTCGGTGCCCTGGATCTGCCCGCGGCGGCTGTTCAGGTCGCCGATCACGTCACCCATATAGTCTTCCGGCGTCACGACCTCGACCCGCATGATCGGCTCGAGAAGCTGCGCGCCGGCCTTCTGGGCGCCCTCGCGGAAGGCAGCGCGAGCCGCGATCTCGAAGGCGAGAACCGAAGAGTCGACGTCGTGGAAAGCGCCGTCGGTCAGCGTCGCCTTGACGCCGAGCATCGGGAAGCCCGCCACCGGACCGGAGGACAGAACGCTCTCGATGCCCTTCTGGACACCCGGGATGTATTCCTTCGGCACCGAACCGCCGACGATCTTGCTTTCGAAGACGAAATCCTCGCCTTCCGGGTTCGGCTCGAAGGTGATCTTGACGCGGGCGAACTGGCCCGAACCGCCGGACTGCTTCTTGTGCGTGTAGTCGATATCGGCGGCACGGGTAATCGTCTCGCGATAGGCCACCTGCGGCGCACCGACATTGGCCTCGACCTTGAACTCGCGCTTCATGCGGTCGACGATGATGTCGAGGTGAAGCTCGCCCATGCCGGCGATGATGGTCTGGCCGCTTTCCTCGTCGCTCTTGACGCGGAACGAGGGATCCTCGGCCGCCAGACGGTTGAGCGCGACGCCCATCTTCTCCTGATCGGCCTTGGTCTTCGGCTCGATCGCGATCTGAATGACCGGATCGGGGAATTCCATGCGCTCGAGAATGACCGGCTTCAACGGATCGCAGAGCGTATCGCCGGTCGTCGTGTCCTTCAGGCCGGCCAGCGCCACGATGTCGCCCGCATAGGCGACCTCGATGTCCTCGCGGCTGTTGGAGTGCATCTGCAGCATGCGGCCGATGCGCTCCCGATTCTCCTTGACCGTATTCATCACCGAGGTGCCCTTGTTCAGAACACCGGAATAGATGCGGGCGAAGGTGAGCGATCCAACGAACGGATCGTTCATGATCTTGAAGGCCAGCATGGACAGCGGCTCGTCATCGGACGACTTGCGGACGATCTCGCCCTCCGTCTTCGGATCGATGCCCTTGATGGCGCGAACCTCGACGGGCGATGGCAAATAGTCGACGACCGCATTCAGAAGCGGCTGCACGCCCTTGTTCTTGAAGGCGGTGCCGCACATCATCGGAAAGAACTCGACCGCCAGCGTGCCCTTGCGGACCAAGGCGCGGATCGTGTCGTTGTCGGGCATCTCGCCTTCGAGATACTTCTCGGTCCACTCGTCGTCGATCTCGCACACGGCTTCGATCAGCGCCTCGCGATATTCCTCGGCCTGCGCCCGCAGATCGTCCGGAATCTCGACCACATCCCAGTCGGCGCCGAGATTTTCGGACTTCCAGATCAGCGCGTTCATCTCGATGAGATCGACAATGCCCGCGAAGTCGTTCTCCGCCCCGATCGGCAACTGCAGAACGACAGGCTTCCCACCGAGACGGCTCTTGACCATCTCGACGCAGCGGAAGAAGTCGGCGCCGGTCTTGTCCATCTTGTTGGCGAAGATCATGCGCGGCACGTGGTACTTGTCGGCCTGGCGCCAGACCGTCTCGGTCTGCGGCTCGACACCGGCATTGGCGTCGAGCAGCGCAACGGCGCCGTCGAGCACGCGCAGCGAACGCTCGACCTCGATCGTGAAGTCGACGTGGCCGGGGGTGTCGATGATGTTGAAGCGCCGCTTCTTGCCGTCGCGGCCTTGCCAGAACGTGGTCGTCGCGGCGGAGGTGATCGTGATTCCGCGCTCCTGCTCCTGCTCCATCCAGTCCATCGTCGCGGCGCCGTCATGGACTTCGCCGATCTTATGGGACTTGCCGGTGTAGAACAGAATCCGCTCGGTCATCGTCGTCTTGCCGGCGTCGATGTGCGCCATGATGCCGAAATTGCGGTAATCTTCGATCTTGTATTCGCGGGTCATCGGTGACCTCCGTGCATTCGGTGCGGCGTTACCAGCGGTAGTGCGAGAAGGCGCGGTTCGCTTCCGCCATGCGGTGCGTGTCTTCGCGCTTCTTCACGGCGGTCCCGCGGTTGTTGGCAGCGTCCATAAGTTCGCCCGAAAGACGATCGACCATCGTCGTCTCGTTCCTGCCGCGTGCTGCGGTGATGAGCCAGCGGATGGCGAGCGCCTGACGGCGCTCCACGCGGACCTCGACCGGCACCTGATAGGTGGCGCCGCCGACCCGGCGCGAGCGCACCTCGACATGCGGCGCAACATTGTCCAGCGCCTCATGGAACAGGGCCAGCGGGTCGCTCTTGGCCTTTGTCTCGACCTGATCGAACGCGCCGTAGACGATCCGCTCGGCGGCGGACTTCTTGCCGTCATACATGATGGCGTTCATGAATTTGGTGACGACAAGATCGCCGAACTTCGGGTCCGGGTTGATCTCTCGTTTTTCTGCGCGGTGACGACGGGACATCGCTTTTCCTGTGTCTCAAACCTCGAAAGAGACGTCCGAACAGCCGGACGTCCTCTCAGTCAATCTTTTACTTCGGACGCTTGGCGCCGTATTTCGAACGGCGCTGCCTGCGGTCCTTGACGCCCTGGGTGTCGAGCACGCCACGAATGATGTGGTAGCGCACACCCGGGAGGTCCTTGACGCGGCCGCCGCGGATCATGACGACGGAGTGTTCCTGCAGGTTATGCCCCTCACCCGGGATATAACCGATCACTTCGAAGCCATTGGTCAGGCGAATCTTGGCGACCTTGCGGAGCGCCGAGTTCGGCTTCTTCGGCGTGGTCGTGTAGACGCGCGTACATACGCCGCGCTTCTGCGGGTTCTGCTCCATGGCCGGCACCTTGTTGCGCTTTACGGGCGCCTTGCGCGGCTTGCGGATCAGCTGGTTGATGGTCGGCATCACAACCTTCCTATTCAAATTCCGTGTCTGTCGCCCTGTTCAGGGCCGGTTCAAGCAGTCATCGCCGTGCACAAAACAGGGCCTGCGCCGCACCGATGTGCGGCCTGCCCCGAAAACGCAGAGGAAAGGGATGGCTGACCAACCCCTTCGTGCAACACGAAAATGTCTTCGCTCGCTGTTCGAACCCTGTTTGAGGCTTCACTTCGACGAACGCGTCGTTCGCGAAAAACGGCCTCACATCGGCTCAGACCGGGCGCATGTAACCGGTGCCCCCCGGCAAGTCAACAGGCAGGTCCGAGGAATCTCCCTGACGAAAGGATACGCGGGGCTGCCATTGCCCCGGCGCATGGCGGTTTCGCCGTCCCGATCTATATGTTGGCCAGCCCCAGACCGCGCCATCAGGTACTCAAATAGAAGGAAATCAACGGTATGAGCGACGAATCGGCCGACACTGTCCAGATCATCACAGGCCGTGTCTGGCGCGAGAAGGATGGGCCAGCGGAACGGGTCCATATACTGCTGTGCGCACCCGACGACGATACTGCGGTGAGTCGGGCGGCGCAGGCTTTGCAGAAGGAGGGATTCGCCGAGGTCGAATTCGAGCAGATCGGAGAGATTCTCGACGATCCCGACGAGGAGCCGCACGCATCGGCCTATCAGGGCGCGATGGAGGGAGAGGTCTCAATCATCATCGTCGATGAGGATGAAGACCAGTAGCGGGCGGCCTTGGCCACGGGATGGCCTTCCGGCGATCCCTGCTGGCCTGTCCCCTCGCCCCAGCGAACCGGACGATGCTCGCGGAGTAGCAAAAAAGGGCCGCCCATGGGCGGCCCTTTCATAGCTTCGGTCGAGGAGCGGCCTATTCGGCCGGCGTTTCGCTCATATCGGCGATCATGGCCGCATTGTCCTCGCTGGCGGCTTCCTTTCGGCGCGCCTCCAGGATGAGATCGTCGCGCGAGGATGCCACGCGGCGGATCTTGTTCATCGCGCCGCCGGTGCCGGCGGGGATGAGTCGGCCCACGATCACGTTCTCCTTCAGGCCCTGCAGCGTGTCGGTCTTGCCGGCCACGGCCGCCTCCGTCAGCACGCGGGTGGTCTCCTGGAAGGAAGCCGCCGAGAAGAAGGACGGCGTGTGCAGCGACGCCTTGGTGATGCCAAGCAGGACCGGCTGGCTCTTGGCCGGCTTCTTCCCTTCCTCGACCAGCTTCTGGTTGACCTCGTCGAACTCGATCTGGTCGACATTGTCGCCCGGGATGTAGAGCGAGTCGCCCTGCTCCGTGACCTCGACCTTCTGCAGCATCTGCCGGACAATGACCTCGATGTGCTTGTCGTTGATCAGCACGCCCTGCAGCCGGTAGACCTCCTGGATCTCGTTGACGAGGTAGGACGCAAGCGCCTCCACGCCCTTGATCGCAAGGATGTCGTGCGGCGCGGGATTGCCGTCGAGGATGTAGTCGCCTTTCTCGATCGCATCGCCATCCTGAAGGTAGAACGGCTTGCCCTTCGGAATGAGATATTCCGCCGGCTCGACGCCCTCTTCGCTCGGCTCGATCATGATGCGTCGCTTGTTCTTGTAGTCGCGGCCGAAGCGGATCGTTCCGGAGATCTCGGCGATCACCGCATGATCCTTCGGACGACGGGCCTCGAACAGCTCGGCGACACGCGGCAGACCACCGGTGATGTCCTTGGTCTTGGCGCTTTCCATCGGGATACGCGCGAGCACGTCGCCCGCCTTGACCTTGGCGCCCGGCTCGACCGACAGCACGGCCTCCACGCTCAACATGTAGCGGGCGTCGCCGCCACGCTCGAGCTTGGCCGGCTTGCCATCCTTGCCTTCGAGGACCAACGCAGGCTTGAGGTCCGTTCCACGCGGGGTCGACCGCCAGTCGATGACCTCGCGCTTGGTGATACCGGTTGCCTCGTCCTCGGAGACCGCCATCGAGACGCCGTCGATCAGGTCCTCGTAGCGGGCCCGGCCTTCGACCTCGGTCAGCAGCGGACGGGTGTACGGATCCCACTCCGCGAGGCGCTGACCGCGCTTGATCGATGTCGCCGTCGTCGACGAAGAGACGCGAGCCGTAGGTGATGCGGTGGCTGGCGCGCTCCTCGCCCTTTTCGTCGAGGATCGCGACGGCCATGTTGCGGCCCATGGCGATGAGATCGCCGGCGGAGTTGCGGACCACCGAGCGGTTCTTCAACTGCACCGTGCCTTCGTAGGACGCCTCGATGAAGGAGGTATCCACGACCTGCGCGGTGCCGCCCATGTGGAACGTCCGCATGGTGAGCTGCGTGCCCGGCTCGCCGATCGACTGCGCGGCGATGACGCCGACAGCCTCGCCGAGGTTCACCGGCGTCCCGCGGGCAAGATCGCGCCCGTAGCAGACCGCACAGACGCCGATCTTGACGTCGCAGGTCAGCGCCGAGCGAATGCGGACCGACTGGACGCCGGCCTTCTCAATGGCATCGACATCGCGTTCGTCAATCATCCGGCCGGCGGCGACGATGGTCTCGCCGGTCTTCGGATCGACGATATCGTCGAGCGACGTGCGGCCCAAAACACGCTGACCGATCGAAGCGACGACCTGGCCGGCATCGACGATCGGAGTCATGGTCAGACCCCTGTCGGTGCCGCAGTCGGACTTCACCACGATGCAGTCCTGCGCGACGTCGACGAGACGACGCGTCAGATAACCCGAGTTCGCGGTCTTCAGCGCCGTATCTGCCAGGCCCTTGCGGGCGCCGTGGGTGGAGTTGAAGTACTCCAGAACGGTCAGGCCTTCCTTGAAGTTCGAGATGATCGGCGTCTCGATGATCTCGCCCGACGGCTTGGCCATCAGGCCACGCATGCCGGCGAGCTGCTTCATCTGGCGGGTCGAGCCACGAGCACCGGAACGGGCCATCATGTAGATGGAGTTCATCGGCTTCTGGCGGCCATCGTCGTCGAACTTGACCTCCTGCAGGCCCTTCATGACCTCCTCGGTGAGACGGTCGTCACAACGCGCCCAGGCGTCGACGATCTTGTTGTACTTCTCGCCGAAGGTGATCAGGCCGTCATTGTACTGCTGCTCGTATTCCTTGGCGATCGTGTCGGTCTCGTCGATGATCTTCGCCTTGCTATCCGGCACCAGCATGTCGTCCTTGCCGAACGAGATGCCTGCGCGGCAGGCCTCTCGGAAGCCGAGCGACATGATCCGGTCGCAGAAGATCACCGTCTCCTTCTGACCGCAGTGGCGATAGACCGTGTCGATCATCCGGGAGATGTTCTTCTTGGTCATCTCCTGGTTGACGGTGTCGAAGGGCACGTTGACGTTCTTCGGCAGCAATTCGCCGACGATCATCCGGCCCGGCGTCGTGTCGAAGATCTCGGAGACCTCGTTGCCCTCTGCGTCGACGCGTCCGGAAACGGCCCTTGATCTTGGCATGCAGGGTCACCGCGCCGGTGTAGAGCGCGTGATGCAGCTCGCCCATATCGGCGAAGGCCATGCCCTCGCCCGGCTCGTTCTCGTTGACGATCGACAGGTAATAGAGGCCGAGCACCATGTCCTGCGACGGCACGATGATCGGCGCGCCGTTGGCCGGGTGCAGGATGTTGTTGGTCGACATCATCAGCACGCGGGCTTCCAGCTGGGCTTCCAGCGAGAGCGGCACGTGAACGGCCATCTGGTCACCGTCGAAGTCGGCGTTGAAGGCGGTGCAGACCAGCGGATGAAGCTGGATCGCCTTGCCCTCGATCAGGACCGGCTCGAACGCCTGGATGCCGAGGCGGTGAAGCGTCGGCGCGCGGTTCAGCAGAACCGGGTGCTCGCGGATGACCTCGTCGAGGATGTCCCAGACCTCGGGCTTTTCCTTCTCGACCAGCTTCTTGGACTGCTTGACGGTCGAGGAGTAGCCCTTGGCGTCGAGCCGCGCATAGATGAACGGCTTGAACAGCTCCAGCGCCATCTTCTTCGGCAGGCCGCACTGGTGCAGCTTCAGCTCCGGGCCGGTCACGATGACCGAGCGGCCGGAATAGTCGACGCGCTTGCCGAGCAGGTTCTGACGGAACCGGCCCTGCTTGCCCTTCAGCATGTCGGACAAGCGACTTCAGCGGACGCTTGTTGGCGCCGGTGATGACGCGGCCGCGGCGGCCATTGTCGAACAGCGCGTCGACGGCCTCCTGCAGCATGCGCTTCTCGTTGCGGATGATGATGCCCGGCGCGCGCAACTCGATCAGCCGCTTGAGACGGTTGTTACGGTTGATGACGCGGCGGTAGAGATCGTTCAGATCCGACGTGGCGAAGCGGCCGCCATCGAGCGGCACCAGCGGACGCAGGTCCGGCGGGATGACCGGCACGACGGTGAGGATCATCCATTCCGGCTTGTTGCCGGATTCGATGAAGTTCTCGACCACCTTCAGCCGCTTGAGAAGCTTCTTCTGCTTCAATTCCGACGTCGTCTGGGCCAGTTCGTCGCGCAGCTCGACCGCGATCTTGGCGAGCTCCAGGCCGCCCAGCATGTCGCGGATGGCCTCGGCGCCGATCATCGCGGTGAAGGAATCCTCGCCGAACTCGTCGACGGCCGTCAGATACTCTTCCTCGGAGAGAAGCTGACGGTCCTGCAGGCTGGTGAGGCCCGGCTCGGTGACGATGTAGTTCTCGAAATAGAGGACGCGCTCGATATCCTTCAGCGTCATGTCGAGCAGCGTCGCGATGCGGCTCGGCAGGCTCTTCAGGAACCAGATATGGGCGACCGGCGCAGCCAACTCGATATGGCCCATCCGCTCGCGGCGGACGCGCGAAAGGGTGACTTCCACGCCGCACTTCTCGCAGATGATGCCCTTGTACTTCATGCGCTTGTACTTGCCGCACAGGCACTCATAGTCCTTCTGCGGACCGAAGATGCGCGCGCAGAACAGGCCGTCACGCTCGGGCTTGAACGTGCGGTAGTTGATGGTCTCCGGCTTCTTCACCTCGCCGTAGGACCAGGACAGGATCTTCTCGGGGCTCGCCAGCGAGATACGGATGCTGTCGAACGTTGGAGCCGGAGCCTGTGAGTTGAACAGGTTCATGACTTCCTGGTTCATGCCATTCTCCTTTCGGGGCCGTCGGGCCCAATACCGTGTACCGGCGGGTGCTCATCCTCGTGCACCGCGCGCCGGCATTGTGATGGCGGAAGGATTGCCGCTCCCGCCATCAGAAGCGTGCCGCGCGGGCCGAGACGGACCCGCGCGGCTGGCGTCTGCTACTCTGCCGCGTCCGGCAATTGCTGATGCCTGACCTCGTCGGTCTCGACGATGCTGTTCTCCAGCTCGACATTGAGGCCGAGAGACCGCATCTCCTTGACCAGAACGTTGAAGCTTTCCGGAATGCCGGCCTCGAAGGTGTCGTCGCCACGGACGATCGCCTCGTAGACCTTGGTGCGGCCGGCCACGTCGTCCGACTTCACCGTGAGCATTTCCTGCAGCGTGTAGGCCGCGCCGTAAGCTTCGAGGGCCCAGACCTCCATCTCGCCGAAGCGCTGGCCACCGAACTGCGCCTTGCCGCCCAGCGGCTGCTGGGTCACGAGCGAGTACGGTCCGATCGAACGGGCGTGGATCTTGTCGTCCACCAGGTGGTGCAGCTTCAACATATAGATGTAGCCGACGGTCACCTGCCGGTCGAAGGTCTCGCCGGTGCGGCCGTCATAGAGCGTGCTCTGGCCACTGGTCGACAGGCCCGCCTGTTCCAGCATCTCGTTGATCTGCGGTTCGATCGCGCCGTCGAAGACCGGGGTCGCGATGGAGACGCCGCGCTTCATCTGGCTGGCCAGTTCGACGACGGAATCGTCGTCATAGCGGCGCACCGGCTCGTTGCGGTCGTTTTCCGGCACGACGGCCTCGATCGCCTTGCGAAGCGGCTTGATGTCGCCGCCTTCCTGATAGGCCTCGAGAAGGTCGCCGATCTGCCGGCCCATGCCCGCGCAGGCCCAGCCGAGATGTGTCTCAAGGATCTGCCCGACATTCATGCGGCTCGGCACGCCGAGCGGGTTGAGCACGATGTCGACATGGGTGCCGTCCTCGAGGAACGGCATGTCCTCGCTCGGCAGGATGCGGGAGACCACACCCTTGTTGCCGTGACGGCCGGCCATCTTGTCGCCCGGCTGGATCTTGCGCTTCACCGCGACGAAGACCTTGACCATCTTCATGACGCCCGGAGGCATCTCGTCGCCGCGCTGGACCTTCTCGACCTTGTCCATGAAGCGCTGCTCGAGCGCCTTCTTTGACTCGTCATACTGGCCACGAAGCGCTTCCAGCGAGGTCTGCAGTTCCTCGTCCTCGACGGCGAACTGCCACCACTGGCTGCGCGGCGTGTTGCCGAGAATGTCGGCCGTCACTTCGGCGTTCTTCTTGAAGCCCTTCGGCCCGGCGATCGCCTTCTGGCCGAGAAGCATCTCTTCCAGGCGGCCATAGACGTTGCGGTCGAGGATAGCCTGCTCGTCGTCACGGTCCTTGGCGAGACGCTCGATCTCCTCGCGCTCGATCGCCATGGCGCGCTCGTCCTTCTCCACGCCGTGGCGGTTGAAGACGCGAACCTCGACGACGGTGCCGAAGGTGCCGGGGGGCATGCGCATCGAGGTGTCGCGGACGTCGGACGCCTTCTCGCCGAAGATGGCGCGCAGAAGCTTCTCTTCCGGCGTCATCGGGCTTTCGCCCTTCGGCGTGATCTTGCCGACGAGGATGTCGCCCGGCCCGACCTCGGCGCCGATATAGACGATACCGGCCTCGTCGAGGTTCTTCAGGCCCTCTTCGGAGACATTCGGGATGTCGCGGGTGATCTCTTCCGGACCGAGCTTGGTGTCGCGCGCCATCACCTCGAATTCTTCCAGATGGATCGAGGTGAAGACGTCGTCGCGGACGATCCGCTCGGACAGCAGGATGGAGTCCTCGTAGTTGTAGCCGTTCCAGGGCATGAACGCGACCAGCACGTTGCGGCCAAGCGCCAGATCGCCGAGATCGGTGGAGGGACCGTCGGCGATGATGTCGCCCTTGGTGATCCTGTCGCCGACGCGAACCAGCGGACGCTGGTTGATGCAGGTGTTCTGGTTGGAACGCTGGAACTTCATCAGCCGGTAGATGTCGACGCCCGACTTGCCCGGATGGAGATCCTCGGTCGCGCGGATGACGATACGGGTCGCATCGACCTGGTCGACGATCCCGGTCCGGCGCGCCGCAATGGCCGCTCCGGAATCGCGGGCGACGATCGGCTCCATGCCGGTGCCGACGAAGGGCGCTTCGGCGCGCACCAGGGGCACGGCCTGACGCTGCATGTTCGAGCCCATCAGCGCGCGGTTGGCGTCATCGTTCTCGAGGAACGGGATCAGCGCCGCGGCCACCGAGACGAGCTGCTTCGGCGAGACGTCCATCAGGTCGACGTTCTCACGCGGGGCAAGCATCACCTCGCCGGCGTGACGGCAGACGACGAATTCCTCGGTGAAGGAGCCGTCCTCGTTCAGCTGGGCGTTGGCCTGCGCGACGTAGTGCTTGGATTCCTCCATCGCCGACAGATAGTGCACCTCATGGGTGACCTTGCCGTCGCGGATCGAGCGGTACGGGCTCTCGATGAAGCCGTATTTGTTGACCCGCGCGAAGGTCGCCAGCGAGTTGATCAGACCGATGTTCGGGCCTTCCGGCGTCTCGATCGGGCAGATGCGGCCATAGTGGGTCGGGTGAACGTCACGGACCTCGAAGCCGGCACGCTCACGCGTCAGGCCACCCGGGCCAAGCGCCGAGAGACGACGCTTGTGGGTGATCTCGGAGAGCGGGTTGGTCTGGTCCATGAACTGCGAAAGCTGGGACGATCCGAAGAACTCGCGCACCGCGGCCGCGGCGGGCTTGGCGTTGATCAGGTCCTGCGGCATCACCGTGTCGATCTCGATGGAGCTCATGCGCTCCTTGATCGCCCGCTCCATGCGCAGCAGGCCGACGCGGTACTGGTTCTCCATCAGCTCACCGACGGAACGCACCCGGCGGTTGCCGAGATTGTCGATGTCGTCGATTTCGCCGCGGCCGTCGCGCATCTCGACCAGCGTCTTGACGATGGCGAGGATGTCCTCCTTGCGCAGCGTGCGGACCGTGTCCTCGGCGTCCTGACCGAGGCGCATGTTCATCTTGACACGGCCGACGGCCGACAGGTCGTAGCGCTCCGGGTCGAAGAACAGCGACTTGAACATCGCTTCGGCGGTGTCGATGGTGGGCGGTTCGCCGGGACGCATGACGCGGTATATATCGAACAGCGCGTCCTGGCGGCTCTCGTTCTTGTCCGCGGCGAGCGTGTTGCGGATGTAGGCGCCGACATTGACGTGGTCGATGTCGAGGATCTGCAGCTCGTCGACGCCGTTCTTGAGCAGATCGATCAGCGTGCCCTTCTTCTGGCCGCTCTTGGCGTCGATCTCGACGGTCAGTTCGTCGCCAGCCTCGGCCCAGATCTCACCGGTCTTCAGATCGACAACGTCCTCGGCCAGATAGGAGCCGTTCAAATCCTCGTCGGTCGCGCGGATGTGGGTGAGACCCGCTTCCGACAGCTTCTTGGCCTGGCGCGGGGTGATCTTCTTGCCAGCCTCGACGACAACTTCGCCGGTGTCGGCGTTGACGAGGTCGGTGACGGTCTTCATGCCGCGGAAGCGCTCGGGCGAATAGGGAATGCGCCAGCCATCCTTGTCACGGCTGTAGGCGCTTTTCTCGTAGAAGAACTCCAGGATCTCCTCGCTGTCGAGGCCGAGCGCCATCAGCAGGCTCGTGGCCGGCAGCTTGCGGCGACGGTCGATGCGCGCATGGACGATGTCCTTGGCGTCGAACTCGATATCGAGCCAGGAGCCGCGATAGGGGATGACGCGCGCGGCGAAGAGCAACTTGCCAGACGAATGGCTCTTGCCCTTGTCGTGATCGAAGAAGACGCCCGGCGAGCGGTGCATCTGCGAGACGATGACGCGCTCGGTGCCGTTGACGATGAAGGTGCCGTTGCCCGTCATCAGGGGCATGTCGCCCATGTAGACGTCCTGCTCCTTGATGTCCTTGATCGATTTCGCGCCGGTGTCCTCGTCGACATCGAACACGATCAGCCGAAGCGTCACCTTGAGCGGCGCGGCATAGGTGAGGTCTCGCTGGCGGCACTCTTCCACGTCGAATTTCGGCGCCTCGAACTCGTAGCGCACGAATTCGAGCATCGCCGTGCCCGAAAAGTCGGAGATCGGAAACACGCTCTTGAAGACAGCCTGAAGGCCTTCTTCCGGACGGCCGCCCTTCGGCTCGTCCACCATCAGGAACTGATCATAGGAGGCCTTCTGAACCTCGATCAGGTTCGGCATCTCCGCAACTTCCGGAATGTGTCCGAAAAACTTTCGTACGCGCCGGCGACCGTTGAATGTCTGGGTCTGCGCCATAGGTCAAAATCCTCGTCGTCCATCGTGGCCCCGGACCGGGCCATAACCGCCACCATCCATTCGTGGCGGGTCCTCTAGAGCCTTCTCATCCATTCAGTCGATGAGCCTGGCCTCTAACGGGTAAAACCCGTTTCCTGAAGCCCTGCGCCGCAGGGCTTCAGGAAATGGGTTCGGGCAGGGGCTTCATCGCCCTCGCCTGCCCCGACAAGGCTGCCCGGCGAACCGGGCAGCCAATCCGTCGGGACGGATTACTTCAGCTCGACCTTCGCACCGGCGTCCTCGAGCTTCTTCTTCATTTCCTCGGCCTCGGCCTTGGCAACGCCTTCCTTGACAGGCTTGGGCGCGCTCTCGACCAGGTCCTTGGCTTCCTTCAGGCCAAGACCGGTGATGGCGCGGACTTCCTTGATGACGTTGATCTTCTTGTCACCAGCTGCGGTGAGGACGACGTCGAACTCGGTCTTTTCCTCGACAGCGTCGGCGGCATCGCCACCACCAGCACCGCCAGCGGCCGCAACGGCCACCGGAGCGGCGGCGGAAACGCCCCACTTCTCTTCAAGCATCTTGGAAAGCTCGGCAGCTTCCATCACAGTCAGGTTCGACAGGTCGTCGACGATCTTTTCTAGATCAGCCATTTTCTCAGTTCCTTGTCAGATAGTTCGAACAATTTGTTGAATGGTTGGGTGAAGAAAGCCTCACGCTTCCTCACTCTTCCGGGCATAGGCGCCGAGGACGCGGGCCAACTGACCCGCCGGAGCCTGGGTGACACCTGCGATGCGCGTGGCCGGCGTGGTGATCATGCCGACGATCCTGGCGCGCAGCTCATCCAGCGACGGCAGATCAGCAAGCTGCTTCACGCCGGACTGGTCGAGCATCGTGGGGCCCATCGCCCCGCCGAGGATCACGAGCTTGTCGTTCCCCTTGGCGAAGTCGGCCGCCACCTTCGGTGCCGTAACCGGATCCTCCGAATAGGCAATCAGCGTCTGACCCTGAAAAAGGTCAGACATGCCTTCGGAATCCGTGCCCTCAAGAGCGATTTTGGCGAGGCGGTTCTTCGCGACTTTCACCGTGCCGCCAGCCTGGCGCATCTTCGAGCGAAGATCGCTCATCTGCGCGACGCTGAGACCGGTGTAGTGGGCCACCACGACCGAGCCGGCGCTCTTGAAGACGCCGTTCAGTTCGGTGACGAATTCGCGTTTTTCCGCTCTATCCACTTCGTCTCTCCGTTTGACCGGCGATCTCTCGCCGATCGGTTGGCAGTTCGCCGCCCTTCCCATTCTTCCGCGCCGATCCGAAGCAGGGCTTCCGATGCGGCGCCTCCGGTGCGAAGACGCGACAGCGATGATCCTGCCCCCGAGCCGACACCGCCGAGGCGGCGCCCTTTTGGCGCGGAATACGGTTCGAACCATCCGCCGGCATCGCCGGCTTCCGGCCTCACCCCGTCTCATGCGGGCCATGCGATTAAGGCAAAGCCGCCCGCAATCTCGGACAGGATAGTCCGGATGTTTCCATCCGACCCGGCCGCTTTGAAACGTCCGGGATTTCAATCCGGCGACGGATTCTTGCCCGCCGCCGGAAACCGTTTACTCGGCGCTGAGCGTACCGAGATCGACCTTGATGCCGGGGCCCATGGTCGAGGTGATGCTCAGGCGCTTCAGATAGGTGCCCTTGGCGCCCGTCGGCCTCGCCTTGGTGACCGCGTCGGTGAAGGCGCGGACGTTCTCGACCAGCTTGTCGGCCTCGAACGAGGCCTTGCCGACGCCGGCATGCACGATGCCCGCCTTCTCGACGCGGAACTCCACCGCGCCGCCCTTGGAAGCCTTGACGGCTGCCGTGACGTCCGGCGTCACCGTTCCGACCTTCGGGTTCGGCATCATGCCGCGCGGACCGAGCACCTTACCGAGGCGACCGACGAGCGGCATCATGTCCGGGGTCGCGATCACGCGGTCGAAGTTGATGTTGCCGCTCTGGACCTGCTCGACCAGATCTTCGGCGCCGACGATATCAGCGCCCGCCGCCTTGGCCTCGTCGGCCTTGTCGCCGCGCGCGAAGACGGCAACGCGGACGTCACGGCCGGTGCCATTCGGCAGGCTGACGACGCCCCGGACCATCTGGTCCGCATGGCGCGGATCAACGCCGAGATTCAGCGCCACCTCGATCGTCTCGTCAAACTTGGCCGTGGCGCGCTCCTTGATCATGGAGACCGCTTCGGCCAGGTCGTAGGTCTTGGTCCGGCTGACGCCCTCGCGGGACTTCTCCGTGCGCTTTGCAAGCTTCGCCATCAGGTCAGCCCTCCACCTGCAGGCCCATGGAGCGGGCGGAGCCCTCCACCATGCGCATGGCCGCTTCCACGTTGTTGGCGTTAAGATCGCTCATCTTGGCTTCGGCGATTTCGCGAACCTGCGCAGAGCTGATCTTGCCGGCGCTTTCCGTGCCCGGCGCCTTGGAACCGGACTTCAGATTGGCGGCCTTCTTGATGAAGTAGCTCACCGGCGGCTGCTTGGTGACGAAGGTGAAGCTCTTGTCCTGGTAGTAGGTGATGATCGTCGGGATCGGCATGCCCTTTTCGAGCTCCTGCGTGCGCGCATTGAACGCCTTGCAGAACTCCATGATGTTGATGCCGCGCTGACCGAGCGCGGGGCCGATGGGCGGAGCCGGAGCAGCGGAGCCAGCGGCCACCTGCAGCTTCAGTTCGCCAGCAACTTTCTTAGCCATGTTGCCTGTCCTTAGTCTGTGCCGCGACTGTCCGCGGCGGTTGCAACTTGGTGGTGCGGGCTTTGCGACGACGCCGGCAAAAGCGCCCTCACCCTCCCACCGGGTTGGCAGCTCCGAAGAGCCGCCGATGGGACCGCCAAACGACGGCCTTACCGGTCAGCCCTTCTCGACCTGACCGAATTCCAGATCGACCGGCGTTGCGCGGCCGAAGATGGACACTTCCACCTTCAGGCGGGAGCGCTCGGCGTCGACCTCCTGGACGACGCCGTTGAAGGAGGCGAACGGGCCATCGGAAACGCGGACATTCTCACCGATCTCGAAGATCACCGACGGCTTCGGCCGTTCGACGCCCTCCTGAACCTGGGTCAGGATCTGATCCGCCTCGCGGTCCGGGATCGGAATCGGCTTGGAATCGGTGCCGAGGAAGCCGGAGACCTTGGGCGTGTTCTTGATCAGGTGGAAGACGTCGTCGGTCAGATCGGCGCGCACCATGACGTAGCCCGGAAAGAACTTGCGCTCGGTGTCGACCTTGCGGCCGCGTCGCACCTCGGTGACCTTTTCGGTCGGAACCACGATGTCCTCGAAATGATCCCACAGGCCCTTCTGCTTGGCCTGTTCCTCGATCGATTCCTTCACCTTCTTCTCGAAGTTGGCGTAGGCGTGGACGATGTACCAGCGTGCGGCCATGATCAGTTAGCTATCCTCGAAAAAGCGTGCGGGCGGCATCAGCCGCCGATATTCAGAATCAGTTCGATCGCGATGGCGAAGAGCTGATCGGCAGCGAAAAAGAAGACCGCCGCCAGCGCTGCCATCACGAGCACCATGATCGTCGAGATCACGGTCTCGCGCCAACTCGGCCAGACTACCTTGCGGGCTTCGTCGCGCACCTGCTGCAGGTATACGAAAGGATTCTTCGTTCGTGTCGTCGCCATTACCAGCCTGACTGCCGTTCCGCCGCTCAATGCCCGGGATCCGCGCCTTGCCGGCGGTTACAAGCAAGAGGCCAAAGGTCCCTGCCCTGATCCCAACGCAATCGGGCGCCAAAGCGCCCTCATCCTTCATTCGTTTCGGGAACTCGCGATGACCATCCAATCGTCATCGTCGAAACCGACGGACGCGTGCCTACCTCTTTCGAAGTGACCTGTCCATGCATCGAAGGCGCGAAAGCAACGCTCCGCGCCAAGTCGTCCTGATCTAACCCGTCGATCGCGTCTTGGCAAGTGCCGGGACAGGCAAAAGCACGTCGTGGTGGCAGGGGCAGCAGGGCTCGAACCTGCGACCTGCGGTTTTGGAGACCGCCGCTCTACCAACTGAGCTATACCCCTAGCATGTCCGGCTGCCTCTTAAGCGAAGGGGCCGGCGAAACGCAATAGAAAATGCGTGTTCGGCCAAATGAACGCAAGCCGAGAGCGCTCTCCCTGCAGCGCAAGCCGGTTGCGCGTCCGCCTGGGTCACTATAGACCAGCCGCGGCTAATGCCGGATTCCAAACCGAAAGATGCGAGGCAAAAACGCGCGCGATGTCGTCCCGCCGATTCGATCTCATCCTGTTCGACCTCGATGGCGTCATCCTCGATTCCCGATCCAACATGGAACAGGCCTGGCAGGCGGTCCGCGACGAGCACGGTCTATCGGTGCCGTTCGAGGCCTATTTCGCCGAAATCGGGCGGCCCTTCGGCGACATCATGGTGCGGCTCGGACTCGCCGATCGCGCAGACGCGATCGAATTCGACCTTCCGGCGCAGTTCGGCGGAGACCATTGGCCGCACCGCCTTCTTCGACGGCATGCCGGACATCATGATCCGCATCGCCGGCTCTTCCGTGAAAACAGGCATCGTCACGTCGAAGGACGAGATTCGGGCGCGCCTTGTTCTGGAGCGGCTCGACTGCCGTTTCGACATTGTCCTGACCCCGCGTTCCGAGCTGCGTGGCAAACCAGCTCCGGACGCACTTCTGTATGCGATGGCGCTGCTTCACACCGATCCGGCGCACACCGTCTTCATCGGCGACATGGTCAGCGATCACGAGGCCGCCAAGCGCGCCGGTATCGCCTATGCTCATGTCGACTGGGGCTATGGCGATCCGGCAGACGGAGATTGCGATCGCCTGTCCGAACCGCAAGAGCTTCTCACCCTTCTCGGACTGGAGTGACCCATGCCGAACGTGGCTGCCATCATCCCCTGCCGCTATGGCGCGACGCGCTTTCCGGGCAAACCGCTCGCCGACATCAATGGAAAGCCCATGATGTGGCACGTCTTCCAGCGCGCCCGCGAGACAAGGCTCGTCGAAACCATCTTCATCGCCACCGATGACGACCGCATCGCCCAGCAGTGCGAAGTGCTCGACATGCCGGTCATCCGGACCCGGTCGAGCCATCCGACCGGAACCGATCGGATCGCAGAGGCGGTGAGGACCGTCGAGGCCGAAATCATCGTCAACGTGCAGGGCGACGAGCCGATGATCGATCCGGCCGCGATCGACGCCGTCGTGCAGGCGCTGATCGCCAGTTCGGACGACGTCCTGGTGACCAATGGCTGTCACGTCATCACCGATTCGGGCGACGCCATCGACACCAACAACGTCAAGGTCGTCTGCGACATTGCAGGCAATGCGCTCGCCTATTCGCGCCTGCCGATCCCCTATCCGAAGGGCGGCGCCGTGCGCCACCTGCGCCAGCTCGGCCTCTACGCCTTCCGCCGCGATGCGCTGAAGCTGTTCAGCTCGCTGAAACCGGGTCCGCTGGAGCGGGCGGAAAGTGTGGAGATGCTCCGCTTCGTCGAGCACGGTCACAAGGTGAAGATGGTGGAGGTGGCGCCGGGCGACGACATTCCGGTCGACACCCCGACGGATCTGGAGCGCGTTCGGATCGCAATGGCCGGCCGAAAGGGCTGAATGGCTTCAGGCGCGCTGCGCCGCCGAAAAGGTCCGGTCCCGGCAGGCGAACCATTCATCGGCATAATCGTCGCCGGCATAGTCGTCGAAATAGGGGCCGCCATCGGTGAAGTGCACGTTCTTGGCGTCGTCGCGCCTCTCGTATTCGTTGACCAGATAGTTCCAGACCACCGGCAGTTCACCGATCTGATCGTCGGAGTCCAGCCATTTGAACTGATGGAGTTGCAGGCCGCTGGCCTCGTTCACATAGTCCTTCGTGAGGGCGCGGCAGCGCGCGTTATTGAACAGGATGACACTTGACCAGTTCTTCTTCTCGTATTTGGTTTGGGCCTGGCCGAGGAATTTGGTATCGATCTTCGGCACGTAATCGTGTTTGACGCACATCACCGATTTGGACTCATCGCGCAGCGCCCACAGTTCCTCGATGTCGGCCCGCATCAGCATGTCGCAGTCCATGAAGAGGCTCCAGCCGTCGTAATCGGAGAGGTAAGGGACCAGAAAACGGCTGAACGAGAATTCGGTCGACTGCAGTGGATTGCGTTCGCGGGTAAAGATGCCCCCCAACTGATCCAGAACGATGGGGGTGAAGGTGACCGGAATGCTGCTCTTTTCCAGGATGCTCTGCACCAGGACATGGTAAGCGACCACCTCCTTGGTATCGAAGCCTATGAAGACACGCGCAACATCGTCCATCAACTCGTTCCCTGTCCTTGCCCATCGATCGGTTCCTATAAGGCACAGAAAATGCACGCATCAAGGGAGATAAGAGAAGATAATGCACGTATCAGGAGAGCGCACCGGAGCGTCGGCGGGTAGAGCAGGTGCGTTAGGGGAAGAAGTGAACGACACAAATCTCAGCCGCCTGATCGAGAGAAACCGGCGATTTCTATCGAAGCGCGGGCTTCTGTCCCAACCGTGGCTCGTTTTCGGAGCGGCGCCCGATCCGACCATCCCGGAACAACCGCGGAACGCGTTTATCCGGGTCGACATCAACAATGCCGGGCGCACGGCGCAGCAGATGGGCCTCGGGCGAGCGGGGCTGACCATCCGGAATCAGAACAAGACCTGGAGCGAGCATCCCGAAATCGACACCGACTGCGTCCTCTTCCTCGTCAAGGGACGCTTTGTCGGCTTCCCGCGCCGCTTCGCGTTCCGCAAGCCCTACCGCCACATCGGCTCCTGTCTCGGCTTCGCCAGGGAGGATCGTGAAGCGGTGATCAGGAAGGCAAGTGGCGTCCTCCCCGGCGAGGTGGGGGAAATGGGACGGGTTTCGAACGGCATTTTCGCCACCTGCTATGGGCTTCTGCTCGATGTGCCGAACATCGTCCTCGCCGGCATCTCGCTCAGCAAGACCGGCCACAGCTACGACCAGCAGGGCCGCCGCCGATATCATGTCGAAGAGGATCGCTACATCCTGCAACATCTGATCGGGACGGGCCGGGTTTCCACGTCCGAGCCCGATCTGGCCAACGACACCGGCCTACCGCTACTGAAAAACTCCTGAGCCCCCGCCGCGCGAGCGGCAGACTACCCCGCGTGTCCGTCCGGATCCCGCGACCGGCCGGCGAAGGCGAAGCGCAACCGGGCGCTGAGCTTGCGCCAGTGAGATGCGACGCTCTTGCGGTAGACCGCCTTTGAGGCCAAGGCGGTGGCGGCGCGAACGGTGACCTCCATCCTTCCCTGGACGGTCGACATCAACTCGCTTTCGCCGAGCTCCGGATAGCGTTGACGCAGAGCATCGATCGTGGTGGCGCCACGGTTCGGGACGGCGCGTGAGGCGCCCAGCCCGGCGCTCGATCTCCAGAACACTCTGCTCCAGGAGCCAGTCATGGGTGTTCAGCATACTGTTGGCGCCGTCAGGAACGCCGGTGAACCCGTCCAGCGTCAGCTGCATATGCGGGCAGTTCTCCAGCAGCCAGAGCGTCACGAGAAAGCCGGTCGAGGGCGCGCGTCCCTGGGTGTACCAGCCGCGGGCCAGCGGTCGGCCATCGATAACGAAGTCGGCGCCATCCGGCCGCTGCGTCTCCGGGTCTTCTGCACGCTGGTCAAGATGATCCTTGCCGCTGCGAACGGCAGCGGCGCCGACGAACCCCTCCCTGCCGAGAAGAGTTCGTGCGGCCTCACGATTCTCGGGGGACTGGACTAGCCCGTCATGCTTGCGCATGGGCTGGCACAGCAGGCTCGCGCCTTCGAAGCGCTCGCCGAGAATCTTCCAGACGGGACCGAAGAAGACGTGCAACCGCTTCGGATCGGGATCGGCCGCATAACGGGGCCGGACCGGCGGTCGTGCTGTTGGCGAACAGCACCGCTGAATCGAACTCCTGCAGTCTGTCGATCAGCGGATTGGCCGGATCGATTCGCTGCATGCTCACCAGCCTCCACGGCGTTCGCAGGTAGGATCAGGCCTCATCATCGGCCGCTTCCTCTTGCATGATTTGGTGGACCTCGATGACGGTGCCGACAGGATCGTGAAAGAAGATCTGGTGCCAGCTGTCGGTCGCCACGCCGCCATAGTCGGAATAGGCGATGCCGCGTTCGTCCAGGAGGCGGCGGAAGGCGGCGAGGTCGTCGGTCCGGAAGGCGATATGGCCCCTTTCGACTGGGTTGATGGCATTGCCCGAGCGAAACCCGAGGCCGAGGTCTCGGCACGCGAGATGCATCTGAACGGTTCCGTCGCCGACGAACGCGACGGGGGCGCTGTAGCCGGGGCTGCGGGCAGGGATGTCTTCGGTCTGCTCGCCCATGCCGAGGACATCGGAATAGAACGTCCGCAGTTCCTCGACATCATGCGAGACGATGTTGACGTGATGCAACCAGAGCTTCATCGGGTCTCCTCCTTCGCTCCGGCGGACTGCCACAACGGAAGGCCCGTTATGTCCGCGACCTCCGGCTCCGTCGTCAACACCTTTCCAGTGGTGGCGAGAGCACGAAGTACCGCCTCATCCTCCGCGATGTGGCGGCGCTTGCCCTTCTCCGACTGGTACGCATAACCGTTGCGTGTCAGCGAGATGCCCATGACAACGATTTGCGGGACGCCGACGAACAGGCCGTAGCAAGTCGTCGAAACGGTGCTGCTGACCTTGCCGACATCGCCGATGTTCTTGAGGGAGAAGCCGGTGATCCCATCGGTCACCCGCCTGATGTCGGAAGACTGGATCACCCAGAACGCGCCGATGTGGCGGTAAGGCTTGCCGAACAGAAGCGCACGAGGAAACAGAACGCGGCGCTTCTTGAACATGATCATTGCACTCGTGTCGGTCTGCAGATGATCCTTCCAGGGCTTGATGTCGGAGCGGACGGTCAGGCCGGCTCTGCCGAAACCCCGCTCCTGCGCGATGCGGCCGGCATCGTTGATATCGATCCGGTCGTGCGTCCGCAGCAAGTCGGACGGGATCGTCGGGTCCGGCGCAGCCCCGAGAATGGCCCAGCCACGGTCCAGCAGGCCGGCCTTTCGCAGTCTGCCGCGCTGGATATCCCGGTAGGCGTGGGCGGCGTGTCCCCCCTCGAATTGGTAATCGACCAATGTGCCTCCGTTGTCCCGCGCGCCGAGCTTGAGCCTAGAATAAAAGGGGCGGGATGAACCACCCGCCCCTTTAAATCAAGCTCCCGCGGCGCTGATGGCCGAAAAGAGGCTTACTCGGTGATGGAGGCGACGATGCCGGCGCCGACGGTGCGGCCGCCCTCGCGGATGGCGAAGCGCAGCTTCTCCTCCATGGCGATCGGCACGATCAGTTCCACGTCGACCGTCACATTGTCGCCCGGCATCACCATCTCGGTGCCTTCCGGCAGCGTCACGATGCCGGTCACATCGGTCGTGCGGAAATAGAACTGCGGACGGTAATTGGTGAAGAACGGGGTATGGCGGCCGCCCTCCTCCTTGGTCAGGATGTAGGCCTCGGCCTTGAACTTCCGGTGCGGCATCACCGTGCCGGGCTTGGCCAGAACCTGGCCGCGCTCCACGCCCTCGCGGTCGACACCGCGCAGCAGCGCACCGATATTGTCGCCCGCACGCCCCTGGTCCAGAAGCTTCCGGAACATCTCGACGCCCGTGCAGGTCGTCTTCGACGTCGGACGGATGCCGACGATCTCGATCTCGTCGCCGACATTGATCACGCCACGCTCGACGCGCCCCGTCACAACCGTGCCGCGGCCCGAAATCGAGAACACGTCCTCGATCGGCATCAGGAACGGCTGGTCGATCGGACGCTCCGGCGTCGGAATGTAGGCGTCGACCTCCTTCATCAGCTCGCGCACCGCGTCTTCGCCGATCTCCTTGTTGGTGTCCTCCAGCGCCGCCAGCGCCGAACCCTTGACGATCGGAATGTCGTCACCAGGAAACTCGTAGCTCGACAGAAGCTCGCGAACCTCAAGCTCGACCAGTTCCAGAAGCTCCTCGTCGTCGACCTGGTCGACCTTGTTCAGGAACACGACGATCGCCGGAACGCCAACCTGGCGCGCCAGAAGAATGTGCTCGCGGGTCTGAGGCATCGGGCCGTCGGCCGCCGACACAACCAGGATCGCGCCGTCCATCTGCGCCGCACCGGTGATCATGTTCTTCACATAGTCGGCATGGCCGGGGCAGTCGACATGGGCGTAGTGACGCGCTTCGGTCTCGTACTCCACATGCGCCGTCGAGATCGTGATGCCGCGGGCCCGCTCTTCCGGCGCCGCATCGATCTGGTCATAGGCCTTGTAGTCGCCGAAATACTTCGTGATCGCCGCCGTCAAAGACGTCTTGCCATGGTCGACATGGCCGATCGTCCCGATGTTCACATGCGGCTTGTTGCGCTCGAATTTACCCTTCGCCATCTCTCTCTTGCCCTGTCCTTTCCTCGCGCTGCGGCGAGCTCGAAACAATGGGGCGCGACATAAAGCCTTGGGGGCGCCGACGCAAGCCGTCCGGCGCAAGCCCACAGCGGCCTGAAAGCGCAGGTAGAGCAACGCCTTGGCGCTTCATTAACTTCTGTTTGCAATAATTGCGTGTGTACATGGATCGTGCTGGTCCACGGACGGGAACGAGAAAGACGTCGCATGACAGACGCGGGTCAGCCACTGCGAGCCGAAATAGAAGCGTTGGGAGCACTGCATAGCAAGCCGTCTACGGCGCTGTACGGGCTTGTCACCAGCTTCGCCGCTTTCGTTATGGCGACCATCTATACCGGTAACATGTCTTTCCTGCTTCCGTCGGTGCTGCTGCTGCCGTTCGGCATCCTGCGGCTGATGCGCATGTTCGAATATCGCTCGAAGGGCAATGGAGCCCATTCCCTCGCGTCATGGTCGCAGACATTCCTGATCTGCAGCATCATGACGGCTGCAGCGCACGGCATGTTTGCACTGCAGGCGCTGGTTCTGACCGACGAGCCCTTCGTCATCATGCTGGCGGTCGGCTTCTGTCTGGCGCAAATGGTCGCCGTCGTGGGGCGGAACTTCGCGTCGCCAGTGCTGGTCAACACACAGGCTTTCGTGATGGGCGTGCCGTGCGCGGTTGGCTGGTGGTTGCATCCGGAACCCTGGTTCGTCCTGACCGCCATCTTCTTCGTGCCCTTCTTCCTTAGCGCCCGGACACTTGCCGCCGGCATCCGCAACATCATGGATGGTCAGCGGAATGCCTATGAAGCGCTGCACGCGGCAGCCGTTCGAGACAGCCTAACGGGACTGCTGAATCGCAAGGGCTTCTACGATCTGCTCGAAACCGAACAGGCTTTGCCGGAACGCGGCAGCTACATCGCGATCATCATCGACATCGATCACTTCAAGGCGGTCAACGACACTTATGGCCACACGGTCGGCGACGCGCTGCTGGTTCAAATCGCCCAGCGGCTTCGTTCGCTCCAGAGCGAGACGCTGTGGGTGGCGCGGCTGGCCGGCGACGAATTTGTGATTTTCGCGCGGGCTTGCGAGCCTGAAAAGGCGATCGAAGCGATCGGCGATCGAGTGAATGCGTGCTTCAACGACCGGTTCGATTGCCGAGGCGTCTCCTTGTCGGTGACAGGAAGCCTCGGAGCCGCAGCGTCTGAGAAGCTCGATATCGACGAGCACTCTCTGATGATCTGGGCCGACCTGGCGCTCTACGAGACCAAGCAGGCCGGGCGGAACGGCCTCAGCATCTATCGGGACCAGATGCAGGAGCGATTTCGAGCGGCGGGAAACCTTGCGGCGCGATCTGCGTACGGCCGTCGCCGCCAATCAGTTGCGTCTGGTGTACCAGCCCCTCGGCGACGTGCACAGCCAGTCGATCCGTTCATGCGAAGCGCTCATCCGCTGGGACCATCCCGATCTTGGCACGATCCCCCCGGACGAGTTCATTCCCCTCGCGGAATCGGCCAACCTGATGCGCGATTTCACCCGCTGGGCCATCGAGACGGCGGTGAGGGAATGCACCAGATGGCCGGACCATATCGGCGTTTCGGTCAACCTCTCCGCGCGCGATCTCAAATCCCGTGAACTCGTCGACTACGTTTTCGAGGTCCTTGTCCGCTACGGCCTGCAGCCCGGCAGGCTGACGCTGGAGTTGACCGAGACGGCGATCACCGACGAGCCGGAGATGACGCGCCAGATCCTGAAAGGCCTGAGGTCACTCGGTGTGCAGGTCTCCCTCGACGATTTCGGGACGGGATACGCCAATTTCGGCTACCTGATCGAATACGACTTCAATCAGCTGAAGCTCGACCGCTCGCTCATCGTTCAGGTCTACACGGACAAGCGAGCCTCGAAGCTGATCGAAGGTCTGTCGCGAACCGCCAAGGATCTCGGCCTCTGCGTCGTTGCCGAGGGCGTGGAGACCGTCGAGCAGTTCCAGGCACTGCGGGCGCTGGGGTCGATCGACCGCGTCCAGGGCTGGCTACTCAGCAAGCCGCTTGCCAGCGGTACGGATATTCGCTGGCGTCTCGAAGATCCCGGCTTCGTGGTCGCCGAACCGCGAGAGAGCGACACGGATCGGGCGGCAGCGACAGACGCAGACCAGTCACGATCCCATTCAAAAAAAGTCGGCTAGGATCTTAACTGCCTACGCTGCCGCACCAGTGGCTGCCTGCTGTTGCTGTCGCAGATCGGCATTGGCATTGGCCTGCATCGCACGCAGCGCCAAATGTGCCGTTGAGCGGACGCTGTAGCAGCAGCGCCGCGCCGTCTCTTCGTCGAACAGCATTGCCTGCTCAGACTTCAACGAGCGGAGGAACGGCAACCGGCGCAGGATCCGCTCATCGTTGAGCCCCATTCGGGTGGCGCTGAGATCGATCGAGAAGGTGACGGTGCTGTATGTCTTGTTGCGCCCCCAGTTCTCGGCGAGGAAATAGCGGCGGTAGAAGGCCTGGTGGCTCGGCCGGATCAACTGCAGGATGTAGTCGGATTTGAAGTAGAAGGCCGCCGCCGCGGCGATCCGGAATGGTATGAACCGCATTGCGATCCGATTGAGTGCGGGATCCAGGTCGGGATCGACCACGAGCCTGCTGCAGTCGATGAAGGTCTGTCCCAGCGCGATCCGCGGAAGCAGGACCTCGGGATAGGCAATCGGCGACGGCCCGCCCTCTGGGTTGTCCTTGTCCAGCTTGTGCACCCGGAAGCACATGACGAGCTCGTCGTCATAGTAGAAGCCGAAGACCCAGGTGTTGCCGGCGAAATCGAACTTGTCCTGATCCAGGCCTTCGTCATTCGGCCGGATATAGCCGTAAGCCCGGTAGGCGCGATACCGCAAGCGGAAGATGTCCTCCCAGTCCTCGCCTGTCAGCGGGCGCCGCACGGTCATCCGGTCCAGAATGTCGAAGACTGTCCCGAACTGACCTTCAATGCCTGCGGTTTCTGCGAGTCGTAACGCTGCGGTAGCCATATGCGGAGCCCTAATTGCCGAGACGTTGTGGTTTACAAAAGGTTAAGGGAATGAGGAAAAAAGTCCATTGCCCAAACGCCAGCTTATTCAAGTTTGACATATTAAGGTAAACTTTTGACAATCGCCGTGGATTTGCAAGTCTACAACCTTCGGGCGAATGGCTGGCGGCCGGAATGGGTGCTGCGACCACCTCGTTGCGCGAGGTCGTGAACATTCTGCCGAGCGCAGGCGATGTCGTGTCAGGCTGGAGCGGGTAGCGGGAATCGAACCCGCATATTCAGCTTGGAAGGCTGCTGCTCTACCATTGAGCTATACCCGCGAGGGTTATTGCACGCGACCGGCCGGACCGATGGTGGAGGGGGCTGGATTCGAACCAGCGTAGGCATAGCCAACGGATTTACAGTCCGTCTCCTTTAACCACTCGGACACCCCTCCGGACAACACCGGCACAGAGCACGCGGCGGCCCGGGCGACAGCTGCGCCATCCGAACCGGAGCGCCTTATGGAGAGCGCCGATAATTCTGTCAACCGTTCGATCCCGGGCAGGCGCAACCGGGCCTGATGGATGATTGCGGGATGGTCCGGACCCGGCTAGATCAGAGCCATGAGCAAGCAACAAAACGACGCCGGCGGAACGCCCAAGGACAGCCATTATGCCCGGTTGCGGCGCGCCCATCGCGACAGGAACGCGGCGCAGGGCGGCTCCTCCGACGATGGCCCCCTTCATCTTTACGGCCTGCACACGGTCCGCGAGGCGATTCTCAACCCGGCGCGCAGGAAAAGGCGGCTTCTGGTCACGCGCAATGCCCTGCCGCGGCTCGATCTGGCGGCGGAGGCGCTGGCAGGTCTCGAGGTCGAGACGGTCGAACCGAAGGATATCGATGCCCTGCTCGGCGGCGATGCCGTTCATCAGGGGATCTGTCTCGAAACAGATCCGCTGTCGCCCAAGCCGCTTTCGAAGATGGCGGAGACCTCACTCATCCTGATCCTCGACCAGGTCACCGATCCTCACAATGTGGGGGCGATCATGCGCTCGGCGGTCGCGTTCGGCGCGGGCGCGCTGATCACGACCAACCGTCACTCGCCAACCGAAAGCGGTGTCCTCGCCAAGGCCGCGTCGGGAGCGCTGGAACATATCGACCACGTCACGGTGCGAAATCTGGCGGACGCAATCGTCGAGCTCCAGGGCCTCGGATTCCAGACGATCGGCCTTGATTCGGACGGTGCGGCCGCGCTGGAGGAGACGTTTCTGTCGGCCCCCATCGCTCTGGTATTGGGCGCGGAAGGCAAGGGGCTGCGCCAGAAGACCCGCGCGACCGTCAGTGCCCTCGCCCGTCTCGATGTGCCGGGCGTCATCCGCTCCCTGAATGTCAGCAACGCCGCCGCCATCTCGCTCTACGCCGCTCATCGGCACATTTCGGCGAGCCGCTGAGGGTCTGTCGGCCTGTGGCCGGCTCTGCCGGACGTGACCGGGAATCGCCCCTTAAATGGCTAAAAACGGCCATTCTCCCTTGTCCGATCCGCAGAGCCTTGCATCTACTTTAGCGAATTCGGCTTCTGGGGACCGATCCCAAACGAGATGTCTGACGACCAGAGGCCGGTCCTGACGGGTACGGAAGAAGGGTCACGTTGCATGACGCATTTCGACGAGATGGGTACAGCTGATACGATCCGTCCGCCGTACAGGACCTATGCGGACTGGATGCAGCAGCAGGACAGCGAGGCCCTGATCCGCAAGCATCAGGATGCCGAGCAGGTCTTCCGGCGGACCGGAATCACCTTCGCCGTCTATGGACAGGAAGAAGCCGAGGAGAGGCTGATCCCCTTCGACCTGGTGCCGCGCATCATCTCGGCGCGGGAGTGGCGTCGACTGTCGCAGGGCATCGAGCAGCGCGTGGTCGCGATCAATGCGTTCCTCGAAGACATCTATTCCAAGCAGGAGATCGTCAGGGCCGGGCGGCTGCCCGCTTCGATCATCGCCAAGAACGACGCCTTCCTGCCGGAGATGATGAATTTCCGACCACCAAAGGGCGTCTATACGCACATTATCGGCACGGACATCGTGCGGACCGGGCCCGAAGAATTCTACGTTCTGGAGGACAATGCGCGCACGCCGTCGGGCGTCTCCTACATGCTGGAGAATCGTTCCGCCATGCTGCGGCTGTTCCCGGAACTGTTCCGCACCAACCGGATCCGCAACGTGGAGAATTATCCGCAATTGCTCCGCCAATCGCTGGAGACCGTCGCTCCGCCGGAGTGCCCGGGCAAGCCGACCGTCGCCGTCCTGACGCCCGGCATCTTCAACTCGGCCTATTTCGAGCATGCCTTTCTCGCCGACAGCATGGGCGTCGACCTGGTCGAAGGCTCCGACCTGCAGGTCCACGAGGGCCGCATCCATATGCGGACCACCGAGGGGATGAAGCCGGTCGACGTGATCTATCGGCGCGTCGACGACGACTTCCTCGATCCCCTCACCTTCAATCCGGACAGCGTGCTCGGCGTCCCCGGGATCATGGACGTCTATCGCGCCGGCCGCATCACGATCGCCAATGCGCCGGGCACCGGCATCGCGGACGACAAGGCGCTTTACACCTACATGCCGGACATCGTGGAGTTCTACACCGGCTCCAGACCGATCCTGAAGAACGTGCCGACCTGGCGCTGCGTGGAGAAGGACAGCCTCTCCTATGTGCTTGAGCACCTGGATGAACTCGTGGTGAAGGAGGTCCATGGCTCCGGCGGCTATGGCATGCTGGTCGGGCCGACGGCGACGAAGGACGAAAGGGAGGCGTTCGCGGCCAAGCTGCGCAAGCGCCCGGAGAATTATATCGCGCAACCGACACTTTCGCTCTCCACCTGTCCGATCTTCACCGAATCGGGCCTTGCGCCGCGCCATGTCGACCTGCGGCCGTTCGCGCTGATGGGCGGAGACGGCGTTCGCATCGTGCCCGGCGGTCTGACGCGGGTCGCGCTCAAGGAGGGGTCCCTCGTGGTCAACTCTTCGCAGGGCGGGGGAACCAAGGACACCTGGGTGCTCGATGATGACTGACCGCCGCCCTCCCAAGACCCAAGACAGGATCTCTCCATGCTCTTAGGACGCACGGCCAGCGGCCTCTATTGGCTGTTTCGCTACATCGAACGCGCCGAAAACGTCGCCCGCATCGTCGACACGGGCGCCCATGTCGCGCTGACGGGTGACGCCGACAAGAGCGACGTGTGGCCCTCGGTGCTGCGCAGCGCCGGCGTCGACAAGACCTATCCGGGCGACGTCGACCAGGCGAGCGAGGCGGAGGTAGCCGACTACCTTCTGCGCGACCGGCACAACCCCTCCTCCGTGCTGTCCTGCATCGACAATGCGCGGTTGAATGGTCGCATGGTCCGCACGGCGCTGACACGCGAGGTCTGGGAAGGGCTCAACGAGACGTGGATGACGCTGAAGAACACGCTCGCCCGACCGATCAACCTGGACGATCTCGTCGATCGGCTCGACGAGACCAAGCGGCAGGCAGCCCAGATCCGTGGCGCCTTCCACGGCACGATGCTGCGCGACGACCGGTTCGCGTTCTGCCGCCTCGGCACCTATTCGGAGCGGCTCGACAACACGGCCCGGATCATGGACGTCAAATATTTCGTCCTCTTGCCGAGCTCGTCATGGGTCGGCAGTTCGCTGGACAATCACCAGTGGCGTTCCCTGCTCCGCTCGGTCTCGGCGCACCGATCGTTCAGTTCGGTCTACGGGAGCGAATACAACGCCCAGCGGATCGCCGAATTCCTGATTCTCAACCGGATCATGCCGCGGTCGCTCATCTTCTGCGCCGAAGAGTTGGACCGCACCCTCGGCTATCTGGCGGAACACTACAGCCGCAGCCACACGTGCGACGAGGCGGCGCACGCCCTCTTCACCAGACTACGGACCCTCGACATGGAAGAAATCTTCGAAATCGGCCTGCACGACTTCCTGCAGGAGATGATCCAGCAGAACAACGCACTTTCGGCGCAGATCGCGTTCGACTACAATTTCGACTGACATGCGCATCACCATCCAGCACACAAGCCGATACAAATACCGGAGACCGCCGGACTTCGCCCTGCAGAGGGTGCAGCTGACGCCGTCCGACAGCGATCGCCAGACCGTCAAGGAATGGCGGCTGGACCTGAAAGGCGCGACCTCTCAGCTGGAGAGCATCGACGCGTTCGGCAATCGCTGCACGCTTCTCAAGGCGGATGTCGGAGCCAATCTGATCGAGGTCACGGCGGAGGGGACGGTCGAGACGAAAAATTCGCAAGGCATCATGCAGCGCGACAAGGGATCGATGCCCCTCTACGTCTACCTGCAGCCAAGTCGTCTGGCCCGCTCCGACGATACCATCACCGAGCTCGCCGACGGCGTCCGACGCGAAGACACGGTCGACATGCTCCACAGGCTGATGGACGCGATCGCAGAGCGATTGATCTACGAGCCGGGATCGACCCATGTCGGCACCACGGCGGCCGAAGCCATCGTGGCCGGAAAGGGCGTCTGCCAGGACTTTACCCACATCTTTCTGGCCGCTGCCCGGCATCTCGACGTGCCGACCCGCTACACCTCCGGCTATTTCGTTTCCGGCAACGATCTCGGCGGTGATGCGTCGCATGGCTGGGCGGAAGCTTACGTACCGTCGCTCGGCTGGGTCGGTTTCGACCCCACCAATCGCAAATGTCCGGACGAACGATACGTGCAAATCGCGGTCGGTCGCGACTATACTGACGCCAGTCCGATCAGCGGGGTGCGGGTCGGCGCGGAAGGCGAACGGCTGACCGTGACGCTCTCCGTCGAGCAGCAATAGGCTCGAGGGGCGTCCGGTGCAGGCGCCCGTGGGAGGCATAATCCTTGACCTATTGCGTGGCGATGATGCTGGATCGCGGCCTCATCTTCATGAGCGACACGCGCACCAATGCTGGCGTCGACAATGTATCCCGCATCAAGAAGATGCACACGTTCGAGGTGCCCGGCGAGCGCTCCATGGTGCTGCTGTCGTCGGGGAACCTTGCGTCGACGCAGGCCGTGATCGGCCTGCTGGAAGAACGCGTCAAGGCGCCTGACGAGCGGGATCCCTCCATCTTCCGGACGCATTCGATGTTCCAGACGGCGAAGCTGATCGGCGAGACGCTGAAGGAGGTGGTCGCGACGATGCGGGTCCGCGAGGACGAGCCGACGGCCCATGCCTTTTCCGCCACGATGATTCTCGGCGGCCAGATCGCGGGCAGCGATCCCCGCCTCTTCATGATCTATCCCGAGGGCAATTTCATCGAGGCGCAGGCCGACAATCCATTCTTCCAGATCGGGGAGATCAAATATGGCCGGCCGATCCTCAGCCGCGCCTACGTTTCGACAATGGATTTCGCCCACGCAGCCAAGCTGATGCTCATCTCCTTCAACTCGACCTTGCGGTCGAACCTGTCCGTCGGGCTGCCGATCGACATGGTCATCTACACGCGGGACAGCTTCAAGATCGGCCCCTTCCGCCGCTTCGAAGAGAATGACGAGGACTTCCGCGCGATATCGGACGGCTGGTCCGATGCGCTCAAACATGCTTTCACCCGCCTGCCCGATCTGACGATCGAGGAATAGAAGCCCATTACCCCCGGGGTCGCGCGCGCCTTGCATCGCGGGGGCGGAGGACCATGTGAGGAGCAACCGCGCCCGGCGGCCGGTGCTCTCGCCAACCAGTTGGAAGGACAACAAATGTGCGGCATTGCCGGAGAAATACAATTCGACGGTGAATGGGCCGACACCGCCGCGGTGGGCCGGATGGTATCCTGCATGGAACGCCGCGGTCCGAACGGCGCGGGGCTGGTCGGCCACGGACGCGCCGCCTTCGGTCACCGACGCCTCAAGATCATCGATCTTACGGAAAAGGCGCAGCAACCGATGGTCGATCCGCAGCTCGGACTGACGATCGTCTTCAACGGCTGCATCTACAACTATCCCGAGCTGCGCATGGAACTGGAAGCGCTCGGTTACAGCTTCTTCTCGACCGGCGACACCGAGGTAATCCTCAAGGCCTTCCATGCCTGGGGGGATGACTGCGTCAACCGCTTCCACGGCATGTTCGCCTTCTGCATCTATAATCGAGATACTGGCGAAGCCGTCCTCGCGCGTGATCGTTTCGGCATCAAGCCACTCTATTTCAGCCGCCAGGGCAAGCGCCTGCGCTTCGCCTCGACCCTGCCCGCCCTGCTCGACGCCGGCGATGTCGACACCACGATCGATCGGGACGCGCTGCACAATTATATGAGCTTCCACGCCGTCGTGCCGCCACCGCGAACGATCCTCAACGGCGTTCGGAAGCTGCCGCCGGCGACCATTCGCCGCATCGATGCGCAAGGCAACGAGGCCGACCGCATCTATTGGCAGCCGCCCTACCGGCGCCGGCCCGAGGATAGCGGTCTTTCCTTCGACGACTGGCGTGACCGGGTGCTGGAGGCGCTGCGCCTGTCGGTCCAGCGGCGCATGGTCGCCGACGTTCCGGTCGGCGTGCTGCTGTCCGGCGGCGTCGACAGTTCCGTCATTGTCGGCCTCCTCGCCGAACAGGGCCAGCACGACCTGAAGACCTTCTCGATCGGCTTCGAGGAGGCGCATGGCGAGAAGGGCGACGAATTCGAGTATTCCGACCTCATCGCCAGCCATTTCGGCACCGATCACAACAAGATCTTCGTGCCCTCGGCCGATCTGATCGGCGAACTGCCCGCCACCATACATGCAATGAGCGAGCCGATGGTCTCCTACGACAATGTCGGCTTCTACCTGCTGTCGCGGGAGGTCTCCAAGCAGATTCGGGTGGTTCAGTCGGGCCAGGGCGCCGACGAGGTCTTCGCCGGCTATCACTGGTATCCGCCGCTGATGAACTCCAACGACGTCGTCTCGGACTACGCCAAGGTGTTCTTCGATCGCGACCACCAGAAGATGGCGACGCACCTCGCCGACGAATGGCTGGCCGACACCGACGCCAGCCGCGAACTCGTCGCCGCGCATTTGATGGCGCCAGACGCGGATACGCCGGTCGACCGCGCGCTGCGCCTCGACAGCCAGGTCATGCTGGTCGACGATCCCGTCAAGCGGGTCGACAACATGACCATGGCGTGGGGGCTGGAAGCCCGCGTGCCGTTCCTCGACCACGAACTGGTCGAACTGGCGGCGACGATCCCGCCCGAGCACAAGCTCGCGCAAGGCGGAAAGGGCGTCCTCAAGGAAGCGGCACGGCTCGTCATTCCGTCCGAGGTGATCGACCGGAAAAAGGGCTATTTCCCCGTGCCGGCACTCAAATACATCTCGGGTCCCTACCTGGAGATGGTCCAGGACGCCCTCTCCAGCCAGTCGGCCAAGGATCGCGGTCTGTTCCGCCAGAGCTATCTCGACGATCTGTTTGTCAATCCGACCGATCACATCACGCCGCTGCGCGGCTCGGAACTATGGCAGGTGGCGCTCCTGGAGATGTGGCTGCAATCCCACAATATCGGGAGCGCCTGACGATGTCCGCGTCCGACGGACCGATCAAGAATTACAGCCTGGATTGCGGCTGGGGGCGCCTCGTCTTCGGCCAGACCTTCGACGACGGACAAGCGCTGATCGAAACGCTGCGGGGCGAACGGGCGGATGCGCGCGACATCGCGGTTTATGTGGATGATCCCCACGTCCTGCTGTCTCTCGCGCCGCACGAACTGTTCCTCGATCCCTCGCACACGTTCCGCATCGATATCGCCAGCTATGAGCAGAATGAGCCCTCCCAGCCGGGATTCTTCATCCGCCGCCTGTCATCGCAGAGCGATGCGGAGGAGGTGAACCGGATTTACCAGACGCGCGGCATGGTGCCGGTACCGCCCGAATTCTTCTGGTCGCACCGCAACGCCCGGGCGCTGACCTATTTCGTCGCCGAGGACAGCCAGACCGGATCGATCATCGGCACGGTCACCGGAGTCGATCATTTCCAGGCTTTCGGCGACCCGGAGCGGGGATCGTCGCTCTGGTGCCTCGCCGTCGATCCACAAGCGCGCCAGAGCGGGATCGGGCAGGCGCTCGTGCATCGCCTCATCCTGCACTTCGCCGAACGCAAAGCGGCCTTCATGGACCTGACCGTCCTGCACGACAACAAAAGCGCGATCGCCCTCTACGGAAAGCTCGGGTTCCATCGGGTTCCCTATTTCAACGTCAAGCGCAAGAACGCGATCAACGAACAGCTCTTCAGCGGCCCGGCGGACGATGCCGGTCTCAATCCCTATGCGAAGATCATCGTCGACGAGGCACGCCGGCGCGGCATTCATGTCGAGGTCATGGACGCCGAGGGCGGCTTTTTCCGCCTCTCCTATGGCGGGCGCACCATCCAGTGCCGGGAAAGCCTGACCGAATTCACCTCCGCCATCGCGATGAGCATCTGCGACGACAAGTCGGTCACCCGGCGGATCGTCGGGAAGGCGGGCGTGCGGGTTCCGGAGCAGATCACCGCCGATGCGTCCGACGAGGAGATCGCCGACTTTCTCGCCAGGCACAAATATCTGGTCGTCAAGCCGTCCCGCGGTGAACAGGGCCGTGGCATCACCGTGGGCGTGCAGACCGAAAACGAGCTGCAGCAGGCGATTGAAGCGGCCCGCAAGGTCGCCGACGATGTCCTGATTGAAGAACTGGTCGAGGGCGAAGACCTGCGGCTCGTCATCATCAATTTCAAGATGGTGGCGGCGGCAATACGGAAGCCCGCCCAGATCATCGGTGACGGCGAATCGACGGTGAAGACGCTGATCGAACTCCAGAGCCGCCGGCGCAGCGCGGCCACCGGCGGGGAATCGCGTATTCCGCTCGACGACGACACGCGGGCGAGCTGCAGGGCCGGAGGCTATGATTTCTCCGATGTCCTGCCCGACGGAAA
The DNA here is from genome assembly GCA_963773525.1 of uncultured Alphaproteobacteria bacterium. GTDB lineage: Bacteria > Pseudomonadota > Alphaproteobacteria > Rhizobiales > Rhizobiaceae > Notoacmeibacter. The sequence goes on from CAVZBM010000007.1 coordinate 197,195, forward strand.
GATGCTGCAGGTCCGACGCACCGCGAATCTGCATACTGGCGGGACGATTCACGATGTGACGGGTGAAGTGCATCCGACCTTGATCGATGCGGCTATCAGGGCAGCGCGCGCGATCGATATTCCGGTGACCGGGATCGACCTGATGGTCCGCAGTCCGCATGGCTCGGACTACGCGTTCATCGAGGCAAACGAGCGGCCGGGTCTGGCCAATCACGAGCCGCAACCGACGGCGGAACGGTTCGTCGACCTACTCTTTCCGCTTTCCATGCCCTATGCAGCGCGGGAAGCGCTACGCGCATACCAATCGGAGACGACTGCATGAACCGACTGCCGATCGATTCCGCATATCTGTCAGAGGTGCTCTCCGAACTGCTGCACATTCCGAGCCCGACCGGCTACACCGATACGATCACGCTGCGGGTCGCGGCCATGATCAACGACCTCGGCCTCGACGTGGAACTGACGCGGCGGGGCGCGATCCGGGCGATCCGCCGTGGCCGGGACATTCGTGGCGCGCGCGCAATCGTCACCCACGTCGACACGCTCGGGGCGCAGGTGAAATCGATCCGTCCCAACGGGCGCCCTGCCCTCGTGCCGATCGGCACCTGGTCGGCGCGTTTCGCGGAAGGCGCCCGCGCCACCGTCTTTTCCCGCAAGGGCGGATATCGCGGCACGATCCTGCCCCTGAAGTCCTCCGGCCACACTTTCGACGAAGAGATCGACACTCAGCCGGTCGCCTGGGACAATGTCGAAATGCGTATCGACGCGCTGACCCGGACGCCGGAGGAGACGGGACGGCTCGGCATCGAGATCGGCGATATCGTCGCCATCGATCCACAGCCCGAACTCATGCCCAACGGCTTCATCGTTTCGCGTCATCTCGACAACAAGGCGGGCGTGGCGGCGTCGCTGGCTGCTCTGAAAGCCATGCAGAAGGAACAGGTCGAGACGCCCGTCGACATCCATTGGCTCTTCACGATCGCCGAGGAGGTCGGGGTCGGCGCCGCATCGATGATCTCGAGCGACATTGCATCCCTGCTCGCCATCGACAATGGCACGACCGCGCCGGGGCAGAACTCCGACGAGTTCGGCGTGACGATCGCCATGGCGGATCAGACGGGACCGTTCGACTATCATTTGACGAAGAAGCTGGTCGATCTCTGCATCGAAAACGACATCCGGTACCAGAAGGACGTTTTCCGCTATTACCGCTCCGATTCGGCTTCGGCCCTCGAGGCGGGTGCGGACGTCAGGACGGCGCTCGCGGCCTTTGGCGTCGACTCCAGCCATGGCTATGAGCGCATCCACCTCCATGCGCTGCGATCGGTGGCCGAACTCGTCACGGCCTTCTGCATCTCGCCGGTGGCCATCGAACGCGACTTCTACAAGCGGACCGATACGACCGGCTTCACCGATCAGCCGACGGAGGAAGCCGAGCAGCGGCTGCCCCGCGACGTCAGCCGCGTCTTTCCGCCCAAGAGCGAGTGACCCCTCTCGGGGAACCAGCGCGTCCCACTCCCGTTTGAACGTGTGTCGCCGCCGTTCGCGGTCTGTGGAGTGCGTGCAGGATGCTTGATCCGGTCTCTGATGCCCCATTCGGTCCGGACTTGCCGGACGCCGAGGCCGAGGATTATTACAAGCAGCTCGCCGACCGCGCCCGTCTCGTCTATGTCAATGACGAGGCGCCGGGCTGGAGCAGACGCGGCGCCGGCAAAGGGTTCGTCTATCGGGACGAAGACGGCCAGCGAATTGCCGACAAGGCGGTGCGCAAGCGCCTCGACGCCCTTGCCATCCCGCCCGCCTGGAACGACGTCTGGCTGTGTCCGGACCCGCGGGGCCACATCCAGGCGACTGGCCGCGACGCAAAAGGCCGCAAGCAGTATCGCTATCACCCGGAATGGCTCGAGCAGCAGAATCAGCTGAAATTCGAGACGCTGCCGCTGTTCGGTGCGTCGCTGCCGCCGCTACGCCAGAAGGTGGACACGGATCTGCGCAAGCGCGGCATGCCGAAGGAGAAGGTCGTCGCGCTCGTTGTCTGGCTGCTCGACAACACGATGATCCGCATCGGCAATGTGCGCTACGCCAAGAAGAACCGCAGCTTCGGCCTGACGACGCTGAAGAAGCGTCACCTCGATGTCGGCCACTCACGCGTCCGCTTCACTTTCACCGGCAAGAGCGGCAAGGAGTGGGACCTGTCGCTGAGCGACCGGCGCATCGCCCGCATCATCCGCACCATCTCGGACCTGCCCGGCCAGCACCTGTTCAAATATCTCGGCGACGATGGAAAGCGCCATCCGATCCGGAGCCAGGACGTGAACGACTATATTCGCGAGACGATGGAGCAGGATTTCTCGGCCAAGGATTTCCGGACATGGACGGCGACGGTGCTCGCCGCCGATGCATTGCAGGGCATCGAGCTGCCGGAATCGAAGCGCCAGCAGGCCATCGCGCTCAATTCCGCCATTGACGAGGTGGCCTCCGTGCTGGGCAATACTCGTGCCGTCTGTCGAAGTCAGTACATCCACCCGACCGTCATCGATTGCTGGCGCCGCAACGATCTCTGCGACGAGCTTGCCGCGATCGATGCGGAGGACGAGGAATGGCTCGACGCCGGAGAGGTCCGCCTGCTCACATGGTTCAGCCAGCAAGTCGGCTGCGACGGGATGAACAGGGCGGCCTGAGGAGATTTCCGGGCGGTTGGGGCGATCAACCTCAGATTGTAAACTGACCGCTGAAGCAGTTGTTGCCTCTTGCCAGAGCACCGCTTGCGGCATAATCAGAGCGGGTCCTGGTGCGCCCTTGTAGCTCAGCTGGTAGAGCAGCGGTTTTGTAAACCGAAGGTCGGCGGTTCGATCCCGTCCGAGGGCACCAAATCTCGTCTTCCACTCTTGAGTATCACGAATCCACCGGCGCGATTGCCGCGACGGCCGGCATCTCTAAGATGTCTTCCAGAGAATGGGCGAAGGACGTTGCCGCGCCCGACCAGCAATCGAAGGAGTTCGCCGTGACCCGTGTCTTCGTCCAGATCCGCTGCCGGCCCGGCACCGCCTACAGCGTTGCCAACCGAATCGCCGACCGTGAGATCTACGCCCAGCTCTATTCGACCAGCGGGCGATTCGACCTGCTCCTCATGCTGCAGGTGCCCGATGAAGAGGATGTCGGCCGCTACATTCACGATCATCTGCTCGATATTGACGGCATCGAACGGACGGAGACGATCCTCACTTACAACGCCTTCTGGCCGATTGGCCATGACGGAATGGCCAAAGTGAAGACGCCGAAGCCGGCGGACCGGGAAAGCTGAGAGAGAGCAAACGCACCGTTCGTTTCGCGGTCAGTCGTCGCGAACGGTCATCCAGCGCAGTTCGGTGAACTCGTCGATTGCGCCCCGTCCGCCGAACCGGCCATAGCCGCTTTCCTTGACGCCGCCGAACGGCATGTGCGGTTCATCGTCCACGGTCGGACGGTTGATATGGCAGATGCCGCTTTCGACACGGCGAGCGACCTGCATCGCGCGCGTCGTATCACGGCCGAAGACCGCGGCCGACAGGCCATATTCGGTGTCGTTGGCGATGCGGATCGCCTCGTTGACGGTATCGAACCGGATGACGCCGAGCAGCGGACCAAAGCTTTCTTCCGCGTAGAAGCGCATGGCCGGAACGACACCATCGATCAGCGTGGGCGGATAGAAGTTGCCCGTGGACGTACCCCCGGTGATGATGGACGCACCGTGCCGCCTTGCGTCCTCGACCAGTTCGGCCATTCGGCGGGCGGCCGCCAGATCGATCAACGGACCCGGCGCGAGCAGGCCGGCGGCGTCCGTCGCGCTCGCGAGCGCCTTCACCCGGGGAATCAGCTTCTCCATCAGGGCGTCGGCCACGGTCGCGTCGACGAGCAGGCGTTCGGTCCCCATGCAGATCTGGCCGCGATTTGTGAAGGCCCCAAACAGCGCCGCCTCCACCACGGCATCCAGATCGGCGTCGTCCAAAATGATCAGCGGCGCCTTGCCCCCCAACTCCAGAAGCGGCCGCTTGAGATATTTGGCAGCGATCTCGGCGACGATCCGTCCCACCCGGGTCGAACCCGTGAAATTGACCCGCCGCACCGCGCGCTCGGCAACGATCGTCTCGAGAATAGTCGCCGCGTCCTCGGGCGCGTGCGAGATGACGTTGAGCGCGCCGTCCGGCAGACCCGCCTCGTGGATGACGGCGGCGGCGAGCCGGTGGGTCGCCGGGCAAATCTCCGAACTCTTCAACACAACCGTATTGCCGCAGGCGAGTGGCATCGCGATCGAACGAACGCCGAGAATGATCGGCGCATTCCAAGGCGCGATGGAAAGGACGACGCCGGCCGGCTGGCGGACCGCCATCGCGGTCGTCGCGGGCCGGTCGGAAGCGAGAACCTCGCCGACCACCTGACTCGTCATGGCTGCGGCCTCAGTCAGCATATCGGCCGCTAGATCCACGTTGTGATCCGCCCAAGCGCGCCCGGCGCCGGTCTCGGCGCACATCACCTCGACCAACTCCTCGCGACGCGCAAGCATCGCCTGCGCGGCCTTCAGCAGCACCCGGCGGCGGGCGCGGGGCGGTGTCTGCGACCATTCCGGAAACGCCATCGCGGCCGCATCGACCGCGTCGATCGCATCGTTTGACGTGGCCGCGGCGGCTTCTGTGACCACCCTGCCGTCAAACGGGCTTGTCCGGGTGAAGGTACGGCCGTCGGCCGCCACCCGCTCTTCCCCTCCGACCAGGAAGGAAGCGAATCGCACCCCTTCGTGCTGCCGAATGGCAAGTATCAAAGGCCGACGTCCTCCAGCCCGCCCAGAAACGCCCGATTGACGTCGGGATCGTCCCATAGATCGGCGGCGGGAGCTTCGCGGACAATGCGACCTGCGGTCAACAGATATCCTCTGTCGGCCAGTTTCAGACCGGCACGTACGTTCTGCTCCACAACGAGCATGGCGGTCCCCGCTCGCCGGATTACCTCCAGATCGTCGAACAGCTGCTGGGTCACTATCGGCGCCAGGCCGAGACTCGGCTCGTCGAGCATCAGCAGGCGCGGCGCGCTCATCAGCGCGCGGCCGATCGCGACCATCTGCTGTTCGCCGCCGCTCATGGTTCCCGCCAGTTGCTGCCTGCGCTCCGCCAGCCGCGGGAACAGCGTCAGAACGCGCTCCATTGCGGCACCGGAACCATCGCGGGCCCGTCTCGGATAGGCCCCGAGCCTGAGATTTTCCACTACCGTCAGGCCGGGGAAAATGCCCCTGCCCTCCGGCACTAGGGCGATCCCTTTCTCGACACGCTCATGCGCCGGCGTGTTGACTAGATCGCCGCCACCGAAGCGGACCGTTCCGCCGAGCGGCTTCACGCGGCCCGCTATGGCGTTCATCAGCGAGGTCTTGCCCGCGCCATTGGCGCCAAGGATGACGACCGTCTCGCCCTCGCCGACGTCGATCGACACGTCGTGCAGGGCCTCATGCCGGCCGTAGCGGAGCGAGAGATCCCTCACCTCAAGCATGGACGTCACCGAGATAGGCCTCGATCACGGCCGGATCGGCGAGAACGTCCTTCGTCGGCCCTTCGGCCAGCAGCGCTCCGGCCTTCATGACGATGGAGCGGGGACAGAGCGCGCGGACGGCGTCCATGATGTGCTCGACGAGCAGAACCGTCGTGCCGGCGTCGACGATGCGGCGGACGAGCGCGACCCCTTCTCGGAGTTCCGTCGGGTTCAGCCCCGACAACCATTCGTCCAGGAGAAGCAGCCGGGGCCGCCCCGCCAGCGCTCGCGCCATCTCCAGCCGCTTCTGATCGAGATAGGTGAGGTCCGCGGCCCTTGCCCCAGCGGGAAGCCCGACCTGAGCAAGGAGCCGATCGGCCTCGTCGCCCGCCGCCTTGCCCCAAAGGCCCGCGCGGCCGAACGCCAGCGCGGCGACCACGTTCTCCCGCAGCGACAGCGAGGGCAGGATACGGACGAGTTGGAAGGTGCGTGAGATGCCGAGATTGGCGATGTCGTGCGGCCCGTCGCCGTCGATCCGTTGGCCCTCGAAGCGGATGGCTCCGTCGGTCGGCTCCAGCGCACCGGAGATCATGTTGAGGACGGTCGTCTTGCCCGAACCGTTCGGGCCAAGCAGCGCGACCGCTTCGCCCTCCCTGATCTCCAAGCTCATGTCGCGAACGGCCGTGAGGCCGCCGAACCGCTTCGTCAGACCCTCGACCTGCAGGAGAGCGCTCATGCCGTTCTCTCCGTCGCGTCGCCTGCTTTCCGCCGACGCTGCCAGCGTGCGGCGAGCCCCGTCACGCCCTGCGGCAGGGCGTAGACGATGACGATGAACACCACGCCGAGGAGGATTGAATAAGCGTCCGGATAGCGGGCCGACAGCCATTCGAACAGAAGGAAGAGCGGGATCGCACCGAGCGCCGGTCCGACGAGGGAGCGCGCACCACCGAGCAGCGCCATGATCACCGGCAGGAAGGACAGCGCCGGATTGAAGACGATCGCCGGCTCCACATAGACGTAGCGCGGCGCCTGGATCGCACCCGCCAGCGTCAGTAGTGTCGCGCTGACGGCGAAGAGCATCACTTTCACGCGGGCGATGTTGATGCCGCAATGGGCGGCGACGACCTCGTCGTCGCCGATCACGCGCAGCGCCAGTCCGATGCGGCTTCGGCGGATCAGCCAGCCGACGACGAGGGTCAGCGCGGCAAGCGCCAGCAATTGCCAGGCGATGTGGCGAGGTTCGATCGGCAGGAAGACATAGCGGCCGAGCGTGCCGGTGATGTTGACCTCGAACCAGGTGATCAACTGGCGGACCATCTCAGACAGTCCGAAGGTGAAAATGACGAAATAGATGCCCGCGAGCCGCAGGGTGGCAAAGCCGATGGTCAGCGAGACGACGGCGCCGATCATGGCGGCCGCGACGAGGATGAGCGGATAGGCGGTGCTTTCGTTGAGGACGGCGACGGTGTAGGCGCCGACGCCGAAGAAGGCAGCCGTCGCAAGGGAGATGTAGCCGGTCGGACCGGAGAAGAGCGCCCATGCGGTCGCCAGGATCACGGCGTTGAGCAGGCCGATCATGATGCCGACGCCGTAATCGTCCAGATAGGGCGGCAGCAGCGCCAGAGCGGCGGCGGCGACAATGACGGCTATCGGCAGGCGAAACCGATCCATCGTCATCCCGCCGCCTTTCCGAACAGGCCGTTCGGCCGGATCAGCAGGACGAGGAGGAAGATGCCGTAGGTGGCGGCGAGCGTCAGGCCGGGATCGATATAGGCGGCGACGAAGGTTTCGGTCACGCCAAGCGCCAGCCCGGCCATCAGCGCGCCCGGCAGATTGCCGACGCCGCCCATGATCACGATGACAAGCGCCTTGAGCGTCAGCGCGGTGCCGCTCGTTGCGGTAAAGGTCTGGACCATCGAATAGGCGACGCCGCCGGCCGCCGCCACCGCTCCGCCGAGTGCAAAGGCGTAGGCCGCCACGCGCTCGACATCGATGCCGACAAGCGGCGCCGATTCAGGACGATTGGCGACGGCCTGAAGGGCAAGACCGACACGCGTCCGTTTCACGACGAGGTAGAGCCCGCTCGCCAGAACGATCGCCAGCGCCAGGGCCAGCAGGCGGTTGGCCGCGATCCGCACACCAAACAGATCGACGGCACTGTCGAACCAGGAATAGCCGAAGATGTTACCGCCGAAAATCAGCAGCATGACGCCCTGCATCACGAAGAGAAGGCCGAAGGTGGCGAGGATCGAATCGATCTCCAGCGCCGCCCTCGTCTGCGCCCGCCGGACCAGCAGGCGCAGCACGAACCGGTAGAGCAGATAGGAGAAGACGAATCCGACCGGGACGATGAGCAGCATGGCGACAGGTGGCAACGCCGAGTAGCCGGTGAACCCGATCAGGGTGAGAAAGGCCGCGGCGATCAGAAGGTCGCCGTAGGCCAGGTTCATGATGCGGCTGATGCCGTATTGAAGGGTCAGCCCCAAGGCGACGAGAGCGTAGGTTCCGCCGAGCACCAGGCCGAAGATGAGGGTGGAAAGAAACATGATCTTCAGCCGGCGCCCGCCAGAACCTTCACTCTACTGCTTCCAGTCAGGCTTCGGAATGACCGGTTCCGATGCGCCTTCATTGTCCGCCGGCGCGACAGCGACAAAGTGCCCGTCCTGCCACTGTCCAACCCACCAGAGCTTGCGCAGCTGATTGTCCTCGAGCTTCGTCTCACCCAGGATCGTGTCGAACGTGCCCGTCGACAATTCCTTGGCAACCGCATCCCGATCGAGGCCGACCCGCTCGATCGCCTGCTCGAGCATCTGCAGCGACACATAAGTAATGGCGCTGGCCCAGGAGTCCGGCGGCTGGCCCGCCGAGTCGGTGTGACGCTCGAAATAGTCGGCGATTTTCGGATCGGATGCGTTGACGCCACCGATGCCCATGACGCCGGTCACATCCGTCCCCGCAACCTGCGGGTAGATCGGGAAGGCCGTGCCGACACCGACATAGAAGATCGCCGGGTTGTAGCCCGCGACCTGCGCCGCCTTGGTCATGGCGAAGGTGCCGGGCGGGTAGGAAAACGCGGCAAAGACGTCCGCGCCGGCGGATTTGGCGTCGTTGATCAGCGTCGCGAAATCGCTGGTGCCGAGCGGGTAGGTCTTGTCCAGCACGACCTCGAGACCAGCCTCTTCGAAAGCCGGACGCGCGGCGTTGATCAGATCGATCCCGAAGCCGTCGGCGACCGAGAGAAAGGCCACCTTGCCCTCCACCTTGCCGGCGGCCTTGGCGTCCGACACGACCTTCGCAAGCGCCTCGGCGTAGTCCTTGCCGCCGCCGAGCAACCAGAAGCTCTTGTTCCAGCGCTTGGCGAACTCGGGCGCCTTGTCGGTCACCGCCGTCACCGCAAGCTGCGGATAGCCGAGACGGTCCATCAGCGGTGCGATTGCGAGGTTGAACCCCGTGCCCCAGGGCGGCAGGATGAAATCCACCTTGTCCTGCGTCGCCAGTCTCTCGACGGCGCGCACGACCTCGTCGGATGCGGAGCGATCGTCATATTCGACGACCTCGATCTTCCGTCGGCTGCCGTCGGGCATCTTCAGCCCGCCGGCCTCGTTCACTTCCTTCACCCAAAGCTCGTAGTTGGGAATCGTGGTGACGCCGGCGCCGGCGGCGCTTGGGCCGGTCTTGGACACCGCGTAGCCGATCCTGACGGGATCGGAGTCGTCCTGTGCGGCGGCCTGGCCGCCAAGTCCGGCGACCACGCTCGCGGCAAGCGCGAGTTGCAAGACGTGCCTGCGCATCAATCTGCTCATTGCAATCCTCCCTGTCGTGACACGGCGCTCGTTCCTCTACCCCGAGACCGTATGGCGCTCATCATGAGCCACCTTCCCCAGACTAGGCTATTGAAAAACCCTTTGAAGTGCTTTTTGTAGGGGAGAATTGCATATTTGACGGATCCGGACGACGATCGACCCATGGCCGCTCCCCCCATCAACAGCGATGTCCTCGAGGCTTGGCCCATCCGCTCGAGCCTGTCTGCGGAGGACCTGACACTGCCGGAAGGCCGCGCCTCCGTGGTTGTCCTGCGGTCCGGCCAGATGCAATTACAGGCGTTGCAGCCGACCGAGACCTGCGCGGGCCGCGAAAGTCTGAAAGCGCCGGCGGCTGCCATCCTGCCGCGCCACGGCGCCCACCGGCTGAGTCTGAGTGCGGGCGCCCGTGGAACGATCCTCGCCATCCCAATGACGATCCTGCTCGACGCGTTGACGACCTGCCGGCATCTGGATCTCACCGAACTCGCGCGCGTCCTGATCTCCGACATGTCTGTCGAGGCCGCCGCGCTTCTGGCTTCGGTTGCCTCCCACCTGGAAAGGGACCTCTCTTCGCCGGAAGCGGGCAAGTCAGACAGTGCGCGGCTGTCCATCGCACTGCTCCTTGCCGAGATTCACCGCCACGCCATGCCGGACCAGTTGCTCCGGCAATCAGCGCCGCGGACGATCGTCAGCCGCTTCCATGCACTGGTGCAGGATCATTTTCGCGACCATTGGACCGTGCAGGATTACGCGAATGAGATCGGCGTCTCACGCGATCGCCTGAATTCGGCGGTCCGGCGCGCATCCGGCCAATCGCCGCTTCAGATCATCCATGCGGCGACGCTCGACGAAGCCCGGCGCCTTCTGGCCGGCTCGGGTATGCAAACCGCGGAAATCGCCTTCGCCCTCGGCTTTTCCGATGCATCCTATTTCAGCCGGTTCTTCCGCCGCATGACGGGAGAGACACCGGCCCGGTTCCGACAGGAGAGCAACAGGCCGCCGCCGGAGCAGCAGACAAGCTTCGCCGCTTGGCCATAGCGGCTCCGCCAGAAATGCTATTCTCTAGCTGAAAAATGCCTATCGGCTAGAGGCGTGACCGGTAGATTGGATCTGATATCATTCGGAAGGCATAAGATATCGGCCCGAAGGCATAAGATATCGGTCGGGAGGGATTGCGGGTCCCGAACGAATGGAAACAGAACCGGCCTGCCGCTGCTCATGCTGCGGTCGTGCCGATCAACGGGAGGAATTCGACGATGCAACGACGCCAGTTTCTGACTGCAGCCGCCGCGGGCGCGCTCGCCATGCCGGCCCTGATGCGCAAGGCATGGGCGCAGGAGCCGGAGTTCACGCTCAAGCTCCACCATTTCCTTGGGCCGAAATCGCCCGCGAACACAAACATGTTCATCCCCCTGGCGGAGACGATCGCCGAGAAGTCCGGCGGTCGCGTCAAGATCGAGATCTACCCGTCGATGACGCTTGGCGGCTCGCCGCCCCAGCTCTTCCGGCAGGTCGCCGACGGCGTGGTCGACATCGTGTGGATGGTGAACGGCTATGCGCCGGGCCTCTTCCCACGCTCCGAGGTATTCGAACTGCCCAGCGTCTTCGTCAACGACATCGCCGCGACCAACCTGGCGATGCGCCAGATCTTCGACGAGTGGCTGGCGCCGGAGTACAAGGCGGTGCACGTGCTCTTCAACCACGTCCATGCCGGTCAGGCGATCCACATGGCGAACACGCCGGTGCACACGGTCGCCGACACGCAGGGCAAGAAGCTGCGCGTCCCCGGCCCGACCGGCAATGCCGTCGTCGAGGCGATGGGCGCCACCCCGGTGACGATGCCGGTTCCCGATCTTCCGCAGGCGCTGTCGACCAATGCGGTCGACGGGGCGCTCATTCCCTGGGAGATCATTCCCGCGCTGCAGCTCCAGGAAGTGACGAAGTATCAGATCGAAGGACCGGACAAGAGGCGGTTCGGCACAACGACCTTCCAGGTCTCGATGAACAAGGATCGCTGGGAGAGCCTGCCGGAGGACCTTCAGCAGGTGTTCAACGAGGCGTGTGACGAGGCATGGCTGCGTCACGTCGGTCAGATCTGGCGGGAGGCTGACAATCACGGCATCGAAGTCGCGACGAATGCCGGCAACGAGCACATCGTGCTCTCCGTGGAGGAGATGCAGACGTTCGACAAGGCACTGGCTCCGGTGGTCGATCAGTGGATCGAGGAGCACAAGAACGACTTCGACGCAGCCGGGCTGGTCGATGCCGCGCGCAAGGCCATTGCTGAAAACAGCTGATGGAAGAGGCGTCGCTCCGAAGCCGAAGCTTTGGTGGTCCGGAGGAGGGTGATCCCTCCACGGACCATCAGCCGAACGCTTTCGTCAACCTTCTGGCGACGATCATCAGGCTCTGGGCGCTGCTCGGTGGCCTGATCCTCGTCGCGCTGGCGCTGATGAGCACGATCAGCGCGCTTTCCAACCTCTTCTTCGGCAAGCCGTTCTCCGGCGATTACGAGTTGGTGAAGCATTTCGTGGCGATCGCGATCTTCATGTTCCTTCCCTACACGCAGCTCGTCGACGGCAACGTCACGGTCGACATCTTCACCGAGCGCGCCAGCGCGCGGGCCAAGGCGGCCATGGCGCTTCTCGCGGCGATCTTCGCAATTGGCTTCGCGGTCCTGCTGCTGCGGCAGATGTCACTCGGCCTGGAGAGCTACATCACCTATCGCGAGACGACACCGGTGCTGCGGCTACCTCTATGGACGGCCTTCCCGCCAATCCTGATCTCGCTGGCGCTGCTTCTGGTCGCGGCAGTGCTGACGGCTCTCGACGGGTGGCGCGCCATGCGGCGCAAACCCACCTTCCTGGGATCCCATGGGTCCACCATTCCGATCGAGTGAGCCCATGAACCGTCATACCACCCTCTTCCGCGCCCGCCTGTCGGAGACCTTCGCATGCTGAGCGATCTGCTGCTTGGCCTTGGCGGTCTCGTCGTCCTCATCGGCCTGATCGCGGTTCGTGTGCCGATCGCCTACACGATGATCCTCGTCGGCATTGCCGGCACGATCATCATGTCCGGCCCGCTGATCCTTCTCAGCCAGTTGAAGGATCTCGGCTATTCGCAGTTCTCGAACTACGACCTGACCGTTCTGCCGATGTTCATCCTGATGGGCGGTCTGGCGGCGCGCTGCGGCCTGTCGCGCGATCTTTTCCGCGGCGCCAATGCCTGGCTCGGGCGGTTCAACGGGGGCGTCGCCATGGCGGCGATCGCGGCATGCGCCGGATTCGGGGCGTTGTGCGGCTCGTCCACGGCAACGGCGTCGACCATGGGCCAGGTCGCGCTCCCGGAATTGCGGCGCTACAACTACGCCCCGAGCCTCGCCACCGGGACCATCGCAGCCGGCGGCACGCTCGGTATCCTGATCCCGCCCTCCGTGGTCCTGATCGTCTATGCGATCATCGTCGAGACCAACATCGTCAAGATGTTCGCAGCGGCCCTCATCCCCGGCATCCTCGCCATGCTGCTGTTCATGGCGACGGTGGCTCTCTACGTCCGTCTCGTTCCGGGCAGCGGCCCCGAGGGCGAACGCGTGACCAGCGCCGAACTCCGTTCGGCGACGCTCGGGGTCGTGCCGGTGGCGATCATCTTCGGCATCGTCATCGGCGGCATCTATGCCGGGATCTACAGCCCGACGCCGGCCGCGGCGATCGGCGTCGCGCTGGTCGGCCTCTATGGCGTCGTGACCCGCAAGCTGACCCTCAGAGGCTGCCGCGATTCGCTGCTGGAGACGGCGCGCACGACGGGCATGATCTATCTGATCCTGTTCGGCGCCGAACTGCTGAAGATCTTCATGTCGCGCGCCGGCGTGCCGCAGGCGGCAGCCGACTTCCTGCAGTCGACGGGATGGCCGCCAATGGCGATCATGCTGCTCGTCATCGTGGTGTTCCTGATCTTCGGCTGCCTGATGGACAGCCTGTCGATGGTGATCCTGGCGATCCCGTTCTTCTGGCCGGTCATCGCCGGCCTCGATTTCGGGCTGTCGCCGGACGAGCTCAAGATCTGGTTCGGCATCATCATCCTGATCGTGGTGGAGCTCGGCCTGATCACGCCGCCCGTCGGGCTGAACGTCTTCATCATCAATGCGATGGCGCGCGACGTGCCGATGCGCGAGACCTTCAAGGGGACGATGCCCTTCTTCGCTTCGGAGATCGTCCGCATCGCGATCCTGCTGGCCTTCCCGGCCATCACGCTGCTGCTGCCGCGACTTCTTCAGTGATGTTCCCAAAAGACGGATAAGAGCCATGGATATCGGTTTCCTCATCGACAATGAAGAGCGCGCCGCCGGAAGCGGACAGACGTTCGAGCGGCACAATCCGGTGTCCGGAGACGTCGTGACTCGGGCCGCCCGGGCCTCCGTGGAGGATGCCGGAGCAGCGGTGGCCTCCGCCGCCAAGGCGTTCGAGATCTGGTCCCGCAAGGGCCCCGGCGAAAAACGGACGCTGATGATGAAGGCTGCCGACATCATGGACTCCAAGGCCGAGGAGTTCACCAGGACGATGATGGCCGAAACCGGCGCGACCGGTCCATGGGCCGGCTTCAACGTCATGCTCGCGGCCGGCATGATCCGCGAGGCGGCCTCGCTGACCACGCAGATCGGCGGCGAGATCATCCCCTCCAACAAGCCGGGCACGCTCGCCATGGCCATGGCCAAGCCGAACGGCGTCTGCCTCGGCATCGCGCCCTGGAACGCGCCGGTCATCCTCGGCACGCGCGCCGTCGCCATGCCGATCGCCTGCGGCAACACGGTGGTGCTGAAGGCGTCGGAAATGTGCCCCGCAACGCACCGGCTGATCGGCCAGTGCTTCGCGGAAGCGGGCATGCCGGAGGGCGTGCTCAATGTCGTGACCAATGCTCCGGAAGACGCGCCGCAGATCGTCGAGGCGCTGATCGCGCATCCGGACGTCAAGCACGTCAATTTCACCGGCTCGACGTCGGTCGGCCGGATCATCGGGCGGCTCGCCGGCGAGAACCTCAAGCCGGTGCTGCTGGAGCTCGGCGGCAAGGCGCCGCTTATCGTCCTCGACGACGCCGATATCGACGGCGCGGTGAATGCGGCGGTCTTCGGCTCCTTCATGAACCAGGGACAGATCTGCATGTCGACCGAGCGGATCATCGTCGACGAGAAGATCGCCGACGAATTCGTCAAGAAGCTCGCGGCCGCGGGCGAGCCAGCTGCCGGCCGGCGATCCGCGCGGATCATGTCGTGCTCGGTGCGCTGGTCAGCCCGAGGGCGGCCGAGAAGATGGACGGGATCTGATTGCCGATGCGAAGGACAAGGGCGCGCGGTGGTCGCTGGCGGCGGGCGCGACGGGCGACCGTGGTCGAGGCGACGCTGCTCGACAACGTCAATCCGCAGATGCGGGTCTACATCGAGGAGAGCTTCGGCCCGGTCAAGCCGATCATCCGCGTGAGCGGCGTCGACGAGGCCATTCGCGTCGCCAACGACACCGAGTACGGCCTGTCGGCGGCCGTCTTCGGCAAGGACATCTGACGCGCGCCATGGCCGTCGCCGAGCGCGTCCAGACCGGCATCTGCCACATCAACGGCCCGACGGTCTCCGACGAGCCGCAAATGCCGTTCGGCGGCGTCAAGGCGTCCGGCCACGGCCGGTTCGGGGGCAAGGCCGCGATCGGCGAGTTCACGGATCTGCGCTGGATCACGATCGAAGATCCGAACCAGCATTACCCGTTCTGAGCTGCGAGGTAGCGGACCGATGAGCGGCAAGACCAAAACCACGGCCGGCGCGGCGATCTTTCAGCGCCTGAAGGCGCTTGGGGTGGATTATGTCTTCGCCAATTCCGGCACGGATTTTCCTCCCATCATCGAGGGACTGGTCCAGGCGCAGCGCGAGGGAACCGCCCTGCCCGAGGCGCTCACGATCCCGCACGAGCATGTGGCCATGGGCATGGCACATGGCCACTGGCTGATCAGCGGGCGGCCGCAGGCGGTGATGCTGCACACCAATGTCGGCCTCGCCAATGGCGCGATCGGCGCGATCAACGCGGCCTGCGAACATGTGCCGATGCTGCTGATGGCGGGCGCACGCCGGTGACCGAGCGCACGCGGTTCGGTGCGCGGACGGTGCCGATCGGCTGGGGACAGGAGATGCGCGACCAGGCCGCCCTGGTGCGCGAGGCCTGCAAGTGGGACTACGAGCTGCGTTTCCCCGAGCAGATCGGCGAGGTGCTGGACCGCGGCTGGGCGATCGCGCAAGTCGACGCCGAAAGGGCCGGTCTACTTTTCGCTGCCCCGCGAAGTGCTCTGCGAGACGATCGAGCGAGGATCTCGACCAGACGCCGACCATGGCGCCCGTGAGCGGCGCGCCCGAGCGGATCACGATCTCGCAGACGGCCGCGCGATGGCTGGCCGGGGCGAAGAAGCCCGCTGGTGATCGCCCAGCGCGGCGCCGGCGATGACGAGACGTTCGCTGCGTTTGCACGGTGGGCCGAAGATGGGCCATGCCCGTCTGCTCGTGGTGGGCGACCCGGCTCGCCATCTCGACCGAGCATCCGATGCATGTCGGCGCCGGATCCCGAAGGACTGGCTCGAGGAGGCCGATTGTCGTGCTTGTCCTCGATTGCCTCGCGCCGTGGTGGCCGGACAAGCACCCGGTCAATCCCGACGCCAAGATCATCCATGCCGGGCCCGATCCGCTTTTCTCACGCTTTCCGATGCGCAGTTTCCGCGCCGATCTGTCCCTCGCAGGGCGAAAGCAGCACGACTTCTGCCGCGGCTGTTCGCGGCGATGGAGGGCTTGCGCGCGACGATGCCGGACTGGATCGAGCGGCGCGAGCGGATCGCTGCCAAATCCGCGGAGAATCGCGCGACGCGCGCCGGCGGGCCGCCAGGGACAGCGCCACGGGGTATCACCAAGGCCTATCTTTCCCTGAAGCTGGGCGAGGCGCTGCGTGACCGACCGCTCCAGCGTTTTCTCCGAACTCGGCGCGCAGCTCGGCGTGCTGGAGCGGACGGAGCATCGCGGCTGGTTCCAGGAGCCGCATTCCGGCGGGCTGGGATGGAGCGTTCCGGCCGCGATGGGCGCCCGCCTCGCCGACCCGGAGCGGCTCTGTGTCGTCGTCTGCGGGGACGGCTCCTACATGTTCGCCAATCCGACGGCCTGCCACCTCGTTGCCGAAGCGGTGGGCATTCCGTTCCTGACGGTGATCGCCAACAATGCCGAATGGGGCGCGGTTCGCGCTTCCGTCGAAGGGCTCTATCCCGGAGGGCGATGCCGCCAAGGCCAACCGGATGCCGCTGACCGCACTCACGCCCTCGCCCGACTTCACGCTGACGGCCCAGGCCTCGCGCGCCTATGCCAGACAGGTGACCGATCCGGACACGCTTGAGGAGGAACTGGCGGAGGCAATTCGTATCGTCATGGAAGAGAAGCGCCAGGCGCTGCTCGACGTGCGCGTGCTGCCAGACTGACACCAGCCTTCGTCGTCGCGCTTCGCAAGACGTTGCCGGAAAGGGTTCAGTCGCCTAGAGATAGCCGCCATTGCGCGCAAACTGGCTGATCGGCATTTTCCAGACATGAAGCTTTCCTTCGTTCACAGCGATACAGACGAGGCCACCGCGGCGGCCGAGCGGCTGATCGCCCGCTATGGCGACCATGATAGCCGCGAGGCCGATGTCATCGTCGCCCTCGGCGGCGACGGGTTCATGTTGCAGACGCTGCACGACCACATGGATACCGATTCCAGGATCTTCGGCATGAACAGAGGGTCGGTCGGCTTTCTGATGAACGACTATTCCGAAGACGGGCTGATCGAACGCATCGAGGAGGCCGAGGGCGAGACCATCCGCCCGCTGCGGATGGCCGCGACCGATATGCAGGGCAAGGAATACCATGCAGCGGCGTTGAACGAGGTCTCTCTTCTTCGCCAGTCCTACCAGGCCGCGAAGATCCGCATCCTCATCGACGGCCGACTGCGGATGGAAGAGTTGATCTGCGACGGACTGATGGTCGCGACGCCGGCCGGCTCGACCGCCTACAATCTTTCCGCGCATGGCCCGATCCTGCCGCTTTCGGCGCCTCTGCTGGCCCTGACGCCGGTCAGCCCCTTTCGTCCGCGACGCTGGCGCGGCGCCCTGCTGCCCAACCAGTCGATCGTCGATCTGGAGATCCTGGAGCCGGAGAAGCGGCCGGTGAACGCCGTCGCCGATCATGTCGAGATCAAGAGCGTCACGTCGGTCACGGTTCGCGAAAGCCGCTCGCTGTCCGCCACAATATTGTTCGATCGCAGCCATGGATGGGACGAACGAATTCTTCTGGAACAGTTCCGTTATTGAACGGTCTCGTCGCTCTCAAAATCAACATTCCGAGCCGATCGGACTACCGCGTCGGCTTGACTTTGCGAGCCGCAAGTCCTAGGTCCGCAGACAGTATGGGGGGCCTGCCAAGCAAGCCCCTTTCCTTTTTGGCGATTTGACGACAACCGATCGTCCGCGCCCTTGTTCTCAAGACCGGATTTCCGTGACCGTTACGAACGACGACTCCCAAGCAACCACCCCCTCCTTCGCCGAGCTCGGCCTCTCCAAAAAGGTCCTCGAGGCCGTCGAGGCCGCCGGCTATACGACGCCGACGCCGATTCAGGCCGGAGCCATCCCGCACGCCTTGCAACGCAAGGATGTGCTCGGCATCGCCCAGACCGGCACCGGCAAGACTGCCTCCTTCGTCCTGCCCATGCTGACGATGCTGGAAAAGGGCCGCGCCCGCGCCCGGATGCCACGCACGCTGATCGTCGAGCCGACGCGCGAACTCGCCGCGCAGGTGGAAGAGAATTTCACCAGGTACGGCAAGAACCACCGCCGCCTGAACGTCGCCCTTCTGATCGGCGGCGTCTCCTTCGACGAGCAGGAGAAGAAGCTGGAGCGCGGCGCCGACGTGCTGATCGCGACGCCTGGCCGGCTGCTCGATCATTTCGAGCGCGGCAAGCTGCTGCTGACAGGGGTCGAAATTCTCGTCATCGACGAGGCCGACCGCATGCTCGACATGGGCTTCATCCCCGATATCGAGCGCATCTGCAAGCTGATCCCGTTCACGCGGCAGACGCTGTTCTTCTCCGCGACGATGCCGCCGGAAATCCAGCGCCTGACCGAGCAGTTCCTGCAGGCTCCCGTGAAGGTCGAGGTGTCCCGCGCCTCCTCCACCTCCGCCACGATCCAGCAGAAGCTCGTCGCCGTCGGCCGCAAGGACTTCGACCAGCGCGCCAAGCTGCGCGAGCTGATCGACGCGGAAGGCGACGATCTGAAGAACGCGATCATCTTCTGCAACCGCAAGGTCGACGTCTCGACCCTGTTCCGCTCGCTCGCCAAGCACGATTACGATGCCGGCGCGCTGCATGGCGACATGGACCAGCGGGCGCGAACCGCGACGCTGGAAGCGTTCCGCGACGGTAAGCTTCGCCTGCTCGTCGCCTCCGATGTCGCGGCGCGCGGCCTCGATATCCCGGATGTCAGTCACATCTTCAATTTCGACGTGCCACATCCACGCCGAGGACTATGTCCACAGGATCGGCCGGACCGGTCGCGCGGGCCGGCTCGGCAAGAGCTTCACGCTGGTCTCCAAATCGGACGTGAAATATCTCGACTCGATCCTCAAATTGATCGAGCAGGACGTGGAATGGGTCGGCGGCGACCTGTCCTCGCTGGCCGACGATGGCGAGGATGACAGGAAGAGTCCCCGCGGCCGTTCGACCGGCCGCAAGCGCAGCGGCCGAGCTTCGGAGAAGGCACCGTCCGGCGACAATTCGCAGAAGGCGTCGTCCGACGACAAGGAAACCACCGCTCAGGCCGCCTCCACCGACGAGACGAACGACAAGCCCGCGGCCGAGACCAAGACAGCTTCCGAACCGAAGAGACGGACCAGGTCCAGAGCCAGGAGCGACGACAAGGCCAAAGGCGACGACCAGTCCAACCAGGCTCCTTCCAAGACCGCGGAGAGTGCGGAGAGCAAGCCTGCGCCGGCTCCCGACCGTAAGCCTGCCCCAGCCAGGGACAATGACCGGAACGATCGAGGTCGCGGCCGCAAGAAGGATGATATGGGCTCGGCACCGCGCGGTTTCGGCGACGAAGTACCCGCCTTCATGATGAACGGGCTCGGCTGAGCACTTCGCTCTCCAGAGAAGGCCGGTAAGCTAGCCGGCCTTTTTCGCGTCGGCCCGCAGGGCGGCCCCAAAAGCGGTCAGCGCCCAGGGCGTCATCGATTCCGGATCGTCCAGCGCCTCGTCGGGAGCCGTCCAGTAGGGCATGGCGGTCGGCTTCCTGCCCGGCCGCTGATACGTCCAGCGCCTGCATCCCGCGGCCTCGTAATCGGCCGCGTTGACCGCATCGCCCTTCAGCATGACATTGCCGTCGCTCATCTTGAGCGCGAAGATCAGGCCCTGGTGATAAATGCCCTTGCCGCCGAACATGCGGCGGATGGAGATCGGTCCGAGCCCGGAAAACAGGTCGGCGAGGTGATCGTCATCCATCGCCGTGTTCCCGTGCTCAGGCCGTGCCGCGCGCTTCGGCCAACGCCTTCAGGTCGGCGGGCTTCAACTCCACCGATTCGCCGCAGCCGCAGGCGCTGCTTTCGTTCGGATTGCGGAAGGTGAAGCCGGTGCGCAGCGGCGTCCGCTCAAAGCCGATCTCGGTGCCGAGCAGGAACAGCATGGCTTCCGGCGCGACCCAGAGGTGGGCGCCTTCCAACTCGACGTGATCGTCCTTCGGATCGGGCGCCGTGACCAGTTCGACGGTATATTCCATCCCGGCGCAGCCGCCCTTCTTGATGCCGAGGCGAACGCCACGCGCCTCCTCGCGGTCGGCGACGATCTCGCGGATCCGGTCGGCGGCGTCTTCGGTGAGGTTGACGAGCGAAAGACCCATTTTCTTCTCCTTCCCGGCCGGATTCAAGGTCCGGCGGTTCGGTTCGATTCCAACCTAAAGATGGTGAAAGTCGCGCGGCGGATCAAGCGGCGAAGGCTGCGGCGTCAATACCAGCCGACCGCCACCTGCGCTTCCTCGCTCATACGGTCCGGCGTCCACGGGGGATCGAACACCATGCTGACATCGACCGCTTGCACGCCCTCGACATTGGCGACGGCATCCTGCACCCAACCCGGCATTTCGCCGGCGACGGGGCAGCCCGGGCGCGGTCAGCGTCATGTCGATCTTCACCGTCCGGTCGTCCTCGATGTCGACCTTGTAGATCAGGCCGAGTTCGTAGATATCGGCCGGAATTTCCGGATCATAGACCGTCTTGAGAGCGGTGATGATGTCATCGGTCAGACGCGCCAGTTCCTCCGGCGGTAGTGCGGAAGCGGAGTACACCTTCTGGGCGCCTTGCAATTGTTCGGTTTCGTTGTTCATGGGCCTATCCAAAAAAATCATGCGCCTTTTGCAGCGCCTCCGCCAGCCGATCGACCTCGTCCAGCGTATTATAGACCGCAAATGAGGCACGGCAGGTGCTGGTGACGCCGTAATGCTGCAGAAGCGGCTGTGCGCAGTGGGTGCCGGCCCGTACGGCGACGCCGGAGCGGTCGATGAGCATCGAGACGTCGTGGGCGTGAACGCCCTCCATCTCGAAACTTATGATCGCGCCCTTGTCAGGCGCGTTGCCGAAGATGCGCAGCCAGTTCAGCCCGCCCAGCCGCTCATGGGCGTAGTCGCGCAGCCGGGCCTCATGGGCGGCGATCGTGTCGCGGCCGATCTCGTCCATCCAGTCCAGCGCGGCCGCCAGGCCGATCGCCTCGACGATGTTGGGGGTGCCCGCCTCGAACCGGTGCGGCGGCTGATTATAGGTGACGCTCTCGGTCGTCACCTCCTCGATCATCTCGCCACCGCCGAGGAACGGCCGCAGCGGCTCCATCCGCTCACGACGACCGTAGAGCACGCCGATCCCGGTCGGCCCGTAGGTCTTGTGTCCGGTGAAGACGAACCAGTCGCAGCCGAGATCCCGGACATCGACCGGAAGGTGGACGGCGCTCTGGCTGCCGTCGACCAGCGTCGGAATGCCGCGCTCGCGGGCGATGCCGCAAATCTGCGCCATCGGCGTCACCGTGCCGAGGACATTCGACATGTGCGTCATCGCGATCAGCTTCGTGCGGTCGGTGATCGCCGCCTCGACATCCTCGGCGTGGAGCGAGCCGTCCTCGCGAACCGGCACCCAGACCAGCTTGGCGCCCTTCCTCTCGCGGAGAAAATGCCAGGGCACGATATTGGCGTGATGCTCCATGATCGAAAGAACGATCTCGTCGCCCTCGCCGATCTCGACCATGCCGTGGCTGTAGGCGACGAGGTTGATGGCTTCGGTCGCGTTCTTGGTGAAGACGATCTCGTCGGCGCTCTCGGCGTTGAGAAACCGCCGCACCGTCTCACGCGCCTTCTCGAACGCGTCGGTGGCCTCGTTCGAGAGCGTATGAAGGCCCCGATGCACATTGGCATAGTTGGTTTCATACATGTGGGTCATGGCGTCGATGACGACGCGCGGCTTCTGCGCAGACGCACCATTGTCCAGATAGACGAGTGGCTTGTCGTGGATCTGCCGCGACAGGATCGGAAACTGTGCGCGGACGGCTTCGACGTCGAAACCGGCCAGCGGATCCGGCTATCGTCGCCATCTCAGCCATTGGCGGCGAACCAGTCATCGACCTTGGCGACGAGCGCGCTGGCCAGCGCCTCGTCGTCCAACTCCTCGATGATCTCGGCGACAAACGCCTTGACCAACAGCGCCCGCGCCTGATTCTCCGGAACTCCGCGGCTCATCAGGTAGAACAGATGGCTCTCGTCGATCTCGGCGACGGTCGCGCCGTGGCCGCAGGCGACGTCGTCGGCGAAGATCTCCAGTTCCGGCTTGGCCGAGAAATCGGCCTCGTCGGAGACGAGAAGCGTGTTGCAGGCCATCCGGGCGTCGGTCTTCTGCGCTTCCTTCGCGACTCTGATCTGGCCCTGAAAGACGCCGGAGGCCGTGCCCGTGGCGATGTTGCGAATGATTTCCGTGCCGGTCGTGTTGGGCACGAGATGGTCGAGCACCATCGTCACGTCGACATGGCTGTCGCCGCCAAGGAGGTTCACGCAGCGCATCTGGAAATCGCCGCCCTCGCCGTCGAGTATGCCGCGCACCTCGTGACGGACCAGCTGGCCGCCGGCATTGAGGATCGCGAGCGTCAGCCTGGCATTGCGGCCGAGCGTGAACTTCATCTGCGAAAGCTGAGAGGTCACGTCCGGCTGCTCCTGGACGAGCACCCACAGCAGTTCAGCATCGTCGCCGACCGTCAGATCGGTCACCGCACTGATCAGCGCGTGGCCATCGCCGGTCTGGCGCTCGATGATCGTCGCCTTCGAGCCGGCGCCGACGTTGACCGGCATACGCAGATGCGCCTGGCCTTCACCGTGAAACGCCGTCAGTTCCAGCGGCCGCTCGAGCACCGTTTCGTCGTCGAGAGTGATCGCGGCGCCGTAGGACACGAAGGCGGCGTTGAGCGCACCGACGGCATCATCCGGGTCGGCGGCCGCAAGCGATCGGTCGAGGGCCCCACTTTCGAGGAGTTGGTGAAGAGGCGTGACATGAACGCCCGCCGGCAGGCCGTCGGCCGCATCGCTGGCGAAAAGATCGATCCGCGTGACGTTGTCCACGAGCGGATTCGGGGCATCGCCCCGGGTTCGCGCATCGCCGGTCGGCACTTCCTTCAGGCGGTTGCGCAGGTCCGTATAGTGCCAGGCCTCGACACGGCGCGTCGGCAGGCCCCGCGTCGACAGACCGCCAATGGCCGTCTTGCGGGCGGTCCTCGTCGACTGGACGCCGGGCAGCGCATCGACCTGCTGGCGGAAGGCGTCGATCAGCGCGCTTTCGGCCTGGGTGTTCCTGATAAGGGTGGGAGCTGTCATGACTCGTTCCTCAGGCCGCTTCGCCGATCAGCTCGGCATAGCCCTGCTCTTCCAACTGCAGCGCCAGTTCCTTGCCGCCGGAGCGGATCACCCGGCCCTTGTAGAGGACGTGGACGCTGTCCGGGACGATGTGGTTCAGCAGGCGCTGATAATGGGTGATGACGAGGAAGGCGCGGTCCTCGCTGCGCAACTGATTGACGCCGTCGGCGACGATCTTGAGCGCGTCGATGTCGAGGCCGGAATCGGTCTCGTCGAGGACGCACAGCTGCGGCTCCAGCAGCTTCATCTGAAGGATCTCCGCGCGCTTCTTCTCGCCACCGGAGAATCCGACATTCAGCGGACGCTTCAGCATGGACATGTCCATGTCGAGCTCCGACGACGCTTCCTTCACGCGGCGCATCAACTCCGGAATCTTGAGCGGGTCCTCGCCACGCGCCGCACGCTGGGCGTTGATCGCGGTCTTCAGGAATTCCATCGTCGCGACGCCCGGAATCTCCATCGGATACTGAAAGGCGAGGAAGACACCGGCGGCGGCGCGTTCGGCCGGATCCATCTTCAGAATGCTCTCGCCGTTCCAGAGGATGTCGCCCTCGGTCACCTCATAGTCAGTGCGACCCGCGATGACGTAGGAGAGGGTCGATTTGCCGGAGCCGTTCGGCCCCATGATCGCAGCCACCTCGCCGCGCTTCACGGTCAGATCGACACCCTTCAGAATCTCGGTGCCATCCCCGGCGATGCGGGCGTGCAAGTTCTTGATTTCAAGCATTTCTGTTCCGTTTCAATATCTGTCGGCGGGCTGACATCTGCCGGCGGGCGGTCCCCGCACCGCTGTTCAGCGCATGCTGGTGCCGTTGCGCTTTTCGATTTCGACCACCAGCGCCTTTCGCTCCACGACGAGCTTTGCGAGATCGCGTTCGATCATGTCGTCGGCGCTGTCCTTCGTGATGTGCGCCGCATTCGCCCGGGCTTCCTCGATCAGCCGATCGATGTCCTCGAGGCGCTGTTGAAGATCCTGCAACGTGCTCACCCGACGCTCCCCTCCAGGCTGATGCCGATCAGCTTCTGCGCCTCGACGGCGAACTCCATCGGCAGTTCCTGGATGACGTCCTTGACGAAGCCGTTGACGATCAGTGCGACCGCCTCTTCTTCGGGAATGCCGCGCTGCATCACGTAGAAGAGCTGGTCCTCGGAAATCTTCGAGGTCGTCGCCTCGTGCTCGAGACGGGCGGAGGCGTTCTTGGCCTCGATATAGGGCACGGTGTGCGCACCGCACTCATTGCCGATCAGCAGGCTGTCGCACTGCGTGAAGTTGCGCGCGTCCTCGGCCTTTCGCAGCACCGAGACCTTGCCGCGATAGGTGTTCTGGCTATTACCGGCGGAGATGCCCTTGCTGATGATCCGGCTCGTGGTGTTCTTGCCGATGTGGATCATCTTGGTGCCGCTGTCGATCTGCTGGTGACCGTTCGACACGGCGATCGAATAGAACTCGCCCATGCTGCCGTCGCCGCGAAGAATGCAGGACGGGTATTTCCAGGTGATCGCCGAGCCGGTTTCGACCTGCGTCCAGGAGATATGGCTGTTGCGCCCGCGGCAATCGCCACGCTTGGTGACGAAATTGTAGATGCCGCCCTTGCCGTTCTTGTCGCCGGGGTACCAGTTCTGGACCGTCGAATATTTGATTTCGGCATCGTCGAGAGCGATCAGTTCGACGACCGCGGCATGAAGCTGGTTCTCGTCGCGCTGCGGCGCCGTGCAGCCTTCCAGATAGGAGACGTAGGCACCGTCCTCAGCGATGATCAGCGTGCGCTCGAACTGGCCGGTATTGCGCTCGTTGATGCGGAAATAGGTGGACAGCTCCATCGGGCAGCGAACGCCCTTCGGCACGAAGACGAAGGAGCCGTCGGTGAAGACGGCGCTGTTCAGCGCGGCGTAGAAATTGTCGCCCTGCGGCACGACGGAGCCGAGATATTTCTTCACCAGTTCCGGATGCTCGCGGATGGCCTCGGAGATCGGCATGAAGATCACGCCGGCCTTCTGCAGTTCCTTCTTGAAGGTCGTCGCTACCGAGACGGAATCGAAGACGGCATCGACGGCGACGCGGCCTTTGCCGTAAGGCGCACCGGCGGGCGGCGTGTCGTCGCTCTCACCGAGTTCGCTCGGCTCGTCCGCCCGGCGGACACCGGCCAGGATCTCCTGCTCCTTCAGCGGAATGCCCAGCTTCTCATAGGTGGCGAGAATCTCCGGATCCACCTCGTCGAGACTTTTCGGTCCGTCCTTGAAGCTCTTCGGCGCGGAATAATAGTGGATGTCCTGAAAGTCGATCTTCGGGTAGTCGACCCGCGCCCAGCCCGGCTCCTGCATGGTGAGCCAGCGCTTGTAGGCGTCCAGGCGCCATTGCAGCATCCACTCCGGCTCGTTCTTCTTCTCGGAGATCATGCGGATCGTGTCTTCGGACAGACCCTTCGGCGCGGTGTCGCTTTCGATGGCGGTTTCAAAGCCATATTTGTACTGGTCCACATCCAAAGTGCGGACCTGATCGATCGTCTCCTGCACAGCAGGCATCGTCGTTCTCCATTCCTCGCCGGGGTCAAGGCCCGGCGGTTGGGTCCCGGTTTTGCTCCGGGTCTTTCAGACGGTTTCTACCGCCCATTTAGTGTCCCCAAGCGCCGATTGAAAGCGCTAGAGCGGACTGTTTCCGTCCTCTTTTCAGGCCGCCCGGGCCGATGCGCTCCGTTTCACGAGGCGTTCGAGCGAGGCAAGCAGACGCTCGATGTCGGCCGGCTTCGTACTGATGCCGAAAGACACACGGACGGCGCCTTCCCGGCGATCCGCCCCCATTGCCTGCAGGACATGGCTCGGCCCGACCTTCCCCGACGAGCAGGCCGATCCGGCGGACACGGACAAACCATCGAGGTCGAGCGCGATCTGCGCGGTCTCCGCCTTGATGCCGGGCAGTGTAAAGAAGCTCGTGTTCGGCAGACGCGGCGCCGCCCTGCCGTGAATGATCGCGGAGGGGCAAACCCGCTGCAACTCGGCCTCGAAGTGATCGCGCAGCGCCGCAGCGGCCTGCCAACGCTCTTGGGCGAGATCGTCCAGCGCTGCCGCTGCAGCCGCGCCGAAGCCGGCAATGCCGAGCGTGTTTTCCGTGCCGGCGCGATGCCCCTTCTCATGACCGCCGCCCCTGACGAGCGGCAGCGGCATCATCAGGTCGGAAAGGGCGATCAGAGCGCCGACGCCCCGGGGGCCGCCCAGCTTGTGCGCCGAAAGAATGAAATAGTCGCCAAAAGGCTCTGCGCGATCCATCGACAGCCGGCCGGCGATCTGGACCGCGTCGACAACCAGCGTTCCGCCACGCGCGCGAACCAACGCCGCGATTTCGGCCAGTGGCTGCAGAACACCGGTTTCGTTGCAGGCCGCGGGCATGGCCACGAGCGGCATTCCCGTGGTCGCATCGTGCCCATCCAGCAATGTCTCGAGCGCCGGCAGGTCGATCGTGCCGTGAGGCGTCACGGGGCAGATCACCCTGTCCTCGCTGGCGAACCGCCCTCCTGAAAGAAGGCAAGGATGCGCGGTTGCGGCCACATAGAGCTTCGAGAACCGTATCGGGGCCCGGCCCATGGACCAGTCCGGCGTTAGCACGAAACTGGCCGTCTCCGTGGCGCCGGAGGTAAAGACGACCTGCTTGGCCCGATCGCCGAACAGGGCTCCGACGTCACGCCGAGATTTCTCGACAAGCGCCCGGGCCGCGCGGCCATCGGCGTGAACCGAAGACGGATTGGCGTCGTGATCAAGGGCGTCCAGCATCGCCGCCCGCGCCTCGCTGCGTAGCGGAGCGCTGGCATTGTAATCGAGATAGATGCGTTTCGTGTTCGCTGACATTTGCACTCACTGCGCGACGATCCGCTACGAAAACCGCAATTTCCTTGAAAAACGGACGCCGAGTGTCCTAATAGCCGAGCGGTCCGGCACGCGCTGCCTACCACTTAGAACGGTTCTAAGTGGTTCTAGGAAGCGCGTCGGATGGCGTCAAGGCACAGATCGCCTGACGCGATTGACAGAGTGCGTTTCAAGAAAGAGTTCTGACTATGCCAGAGGTGATCTTCGCCGGCCCGGCCGGGCGGCTCGAGGGCCGGTATCAGCCCGCCAAGGAGAAAAATGCTCCGATCGCCATGGTGCTTCATCCCCATCCGCAGTTCGGCGGAACGATGAACAACAAGATCGTGTACGACCTGTTCTACATGTTTCAGAAGCGCGGTTTCACGACGCTGCGCTTCAATTTCCGCTCGATCGGCCGGTCGCAGGGCCAGTTCGACCATGGCGACGGCGAGTTGTCCGATGCGGCAGCGGCACTCGACTGGGTCCAGAGCCTGCATCCGGAATCGAAGACCTGCTGGATTGCGGGCTACAGTTTCGGCTCCTGGATCGGTATGCAGCTTCTGATGCGGCGGCCGGAAATCGAAGGCTTCATCTCTGTGTCGCCGCAGCCGAACCTCTACGATTTCTCCTTCCTGGCGCCATGCCCCTCCTCCGGCCTGATCGTCCATGGCACCGAGGACCGCGTCTCCAGTCCGAAAGACGTGCAACCGCTGGTCGACAAGCTTCACACGCAGAAGCACATCACGATCACCCAGCGGCAGATCGAGGGCGCCAATCACTTCTTCACCAACCATCATGAAGAGCTGATCGAAAGCTGCTCGGACTATCTGGATCGCCGTCTCAACGGCGAACTGACGCAGCCGAAGCCGAAGCGGATTCGCTGATCTCGCTCGGGCGGTGGAGCACGCCGCCCGTCACCGGCTCCGCAACGCCGGTCGTGGTTGGCCAGGTCAGCGGCAGGCCCCCGGCGCTCCGGATCGCGAGATAGGCCCAAGCCTCCGCTTCCATCATGTCGCCGGAGAGACCGAGATCCTCGGCAGTCTCGACTTTCGCGCCACCGGCGCCGCTGCGCAGGAAATACATGATGGCCGCGTTGCGGGCGCCGCCGCCGGCGATGATCCACCGAACCGGGTCGACCTCAGCCAGCGCGGCCGATCGCAGGATCGCCGTGCGCCGTCAGTCTGGCCAGCGTCGCCGCACCGTCGTGAAGCTCGCTGCCGGTCATTCGGTTCAATGAAAAATCGTTGCGGTCGAGCGATTTCGGGCCCTTCCTGAGGAAAAAAGGTTCGGCCAGATAAGTGTCGAGCACACTGTCGATGACGCGGCCCTCGCTGGCGATCCGACCGTCCTGGTCGAAATCGATTCCCGCCTCCTGCTGCACCCATTGATCGATCAGTGCATTGCCGGGGCCGCAATCGAAGGCGATCGGCGGCTCATTCGGCCGCACGAAGGTGACATTGGCGATTCCGCCAATATTGACGAAGGCGATCGTCTGATCGGCTGCGCCGATCGCTTCGGCCAGTGCCGCATGATAGGCGGGAACGAGCGGCGCGCCCTGTCCGCCATGGGTCACGTCGTGGGCCCGCATGTCAGCGACGGTCGCGATGCCGGTATCCTGCGCGAGGCGGAAGCCATCGCCGATCTGCACCGTCAGCGCCTTCTCCGGCCGGTGCAGAACCGTCTGACCATGAAAGCCGATCAGATCGATTTCACCAGCACTTAGACCGAAGCGCTGGCAAAACGAATCAATTGCCCGGACATGCCGCTCGGTGATCTCCTTTTCCAGATCCGCGAGGCTGCCGGGGCGCTGATCGCGCCGTTCGATCAGTCGTGCGTCTTCGAGGCCGGCCATCAGCCGCTTCCGCAGGGCGGCATCGTAGGGCACGAACAGATGGGGTCCCCGTTCCGCGATCGTCCGGCCGTCGGAACGAAGGAGGGCGACGTCGATCCCGTCCATCGACGTGCCGCTCATCAGGCCGATCGCGGTTCTCACCGATCCGATTCTTGTTTCGCTCATAGGGTCAGTGTTAAAGCGCCCGCGAACGCCGCGCCAGCGTCGCGCGGCCTCCTCCCGAGCCGGAACGAACACAATGGCCTTCAAGTCCGACTTCCTGCGCATCATGAACGAGCGCGGCTTCATCCATCAGATCTCCGACGAAGCCGGCCTCGACGATCTCTTCGCAACCGAGGAGGTGACGGCGTATATCGGTTTCGACGCCACGGCCAAGAGCCTTCACGTCGGCTCGCTGATGCAGATCATGATGCTGTACTGGCTGCAGCAGACCGGGCACCGGCCGATCGCGCTGATGGGCGGCGGCACCTCGATGATCGGTGATCCGTCCTTCAAGGACGAGGCGCGCAGGATGCTGACGCCGCAAGACATCGAGAACAATCTCGCCGGCATCCGCCAAGCCTTCGCGGCCTATCTCGACTTCGATGCCGGCGCGATGATGATCAACAATGCCGACTGGCTGCTCGGTTTGAACTATGTGGAATTTCTGCGAGACGTCGGCCGCCATTTCTCGGTCAATCGCATGCTTTCCTTCAATTCGGTCCGGCTGCGGCTCGATCGCGAGCAGAGCCTCTCCTTTCTCGAATTCAACTACATGATCCTGCAGGCCTATGATTTCGTCGAGCTCTATCGGCGGCATGGCTGCCGGCTGCAGCTCGGCGGGTCGGATCAGTGGGGCAACATCATCAACGGCATCGATCTCGGCCACCGGCTCGGCACGCCGCAGCTCTACGCGCTGACCTCGCCGCTGCTGACCACCGCTTCCGGCGCGAAGATGGGCAAGACGGCCGATGGCGCGATCTGGCTCAATGGCGACATGCTGTCGCCCTACGAATTCTGGCAGTACTGGCGCAACACCGAGGATGCCGACGTGGAGCGGTTCCTGAAGCTGTACACCACGCTGCCGCTGGACGAGATCGGGAGGCTCGCCCGGCTGTCGGGCGCGGAGATCAACGAGGCGAAGAAGGTGCTGGCCAGCGAGGTGACGGCCATGCTGCATGGTCGCGACGCCGCCGTGGAGGCCGCCGAGACGGCCCGCCGCACCTTCGAAGACGGCGAGGCCGGTGACGCTCTTCCGCGCATCGAAATCTCCGCGGCGGAGCTGCAGGACGGTATTGGGCTGCTGTCGCTGTTCGTCACGGCCGGCCTGGCCGCGTCGAACGGCGAAGCGCGGCGCCAGGTCAAGGGCGGCGGATTGAAGCTGAACGACCAGACCGTAACCGACGAGCGGGCGATGGTGACGCCGGCGGAAGTTGGGCCGGAGGGCCATATCAAGCTCTCGGTCGGCAGAAAGAAGCACGTCCTCGTCCTGCCGAACTGATCGACGAGCGATCAGCGGAAAGCGAAGATCGAACGGAATATTCCCGGCGCGATGACCGAGAGCGGGTTGATCGTCAGCTTCGGGTCCTTCGCTGCGCCTGACAGCCGATAGGTGACGCCGATCAGGCCCTTGTCGCGACCGTTGCCGAGCAGTGCGCCGACGAGCGGTATCTCGCCGAAGAGGCGGTTGAGGCCATAGGCCGGCATGAAGGTGCCGGTCATGTTCATCTGCCCCTTGGCGTCATAGACCGTCCCCTCGAACATCATGCCGATCTGCGGGCCGCGCACCACGCCGTTCGAGACGTCCAGGCGATTCTTCGACTTGACGAGGCTGACGCTGCCGCTGTCGAACGTTACGGATTCGGTGTCGAGTTGGCCCTTCATCTGGTCGTTCAGGCTGGAGCCGCCGACGGGACGCGACGCCAGGGAGTCCAGACGCGGCTCATCGACGATGGTGAAATCGGTGATATCGATCTTGCCCGTCATCGGCTGTTCGGCCCCGCCCTGAAGCGTCGCCTTGATGCGGCCACCGGCCATCTTGTCGTAGAGGTCCGCGAAACGGAGCAGCGAGCCGGCATCGCCGCTGGTGACGTCCAGTCGCCGGTCCGCCGCCCGTTCATAGGTGAAGGCGATCCGCTTGCCGCTTCTGGTCACCGCACTGAGAACTGCGTGATCGGGCTCTTCGGTGGTCCCGCTGAACGTGATCTTGGCATTGCGTAGGGATTCGCCGCCGAAGCCGCCGAGCGAACCGACCATCGCATCGAGTTCCACACGCTCGGTCAGCGGCGTACTAACGTCGACCTTCGTCTTTTCTTTTTCCGCCGCGGGCTGGGTCAACGTACGGATGATGGAGCGGCCGTCCAGACGGTTTCCACGCACCGTGACCCGCATGGTCTTGCCCTCCTGGCGAAGCGACAGCCGGGCATTGTCCTTTTCAGTAAGCGCCAGAACCGGAAACTCGGCAGACTCCAGCCGGCCATTCTCCAGCACGAGCTCGCCTTCGATGCGGGCGGCGCCGGCCTTCAACTCGAGATCGGAGATGCGCGTCCGACGGCCGCCCGTCTGCAGCGTGAACTCCGCCGTGCCAGGCACGCCCAGGCCCTTCGACCAGCCGACCGGCGGAAACGTGATCGCGGCGTTCTTCAGGTCCAGCGACACGGCCAGCGCTCCGTCCGTAGTCGACTTCGCCTGTGCATCGACCGTGCCGCTGACATAGTCGGACAAGGCGGGGGCGAGTTTGGCGATGCTTTTTTCGTCCAGCACCGCCTTGAGATCGATATCCATGGGTCCTTCCCGCGGCTGCAGGAGGGTGAACCGTGCGTCGAGGTCGTCGAGGCGGCCCGCCAGTCGCAGGGTGAACCCGTCAGGATCGACGAACATCGTGCCGTCGGCGTCGGCGACCGTGTGATCCTGAAAGGTCCCATCGAGTTTGGCATGCTCGAACTGTGCGCTGACGGCAAAGGCGCTGACGGGCTTTTCTCCCATCGTCGGGCCAAGAATGAGATCGGCCTCGACATTCGCCAGCACGTCGCCGTGCAGATGATCGGCCGCAACGGGCAGTGGGGCATTGATCGGCGCGCTGCCCGCAATCTTGGCAAGGGAGGCGGCGTCGCTCTTGATCGACAACGAAAGCTGGCTGCGCAGTGGCTTGGCCTTGGTATCCGGAATCTCCAGGGTGCTGGGCTGCAGCTCGACCATTCCTCCATCGACGCGGCCGACGCCCCGGGCGAGGCGAATCGTGGCGCTGGAGCCTTCCAACGTCACCGTCCCAGCAGCGTTCTCGACCTTCGGCAAGTCGTCGGGAAGCTCAGTCGCAACGCCCTCCATCGCGAGAGTGATCTTCAGCTCGTCCTTCGAGTGACGAATTTCCGGGTTGAGCAGCTGCGCAAGCGGCGCCGCGACGTCCATACGGATATTGCGACCTGCCCCGCCCTGCAGTTTCTGGAGCACGAAGGCCCGCGCCTCTGGGCCGACCGTGTAGGGCCAAAGCCGCTTGATATCCTCGGCCGCCAAATAGTCGGCTTCCAGCGATGCGCCGAAGGAAAGCGGGTCGACGAGCGCCAGCGCCACCCATCCCTCCATCCGGCCCTCCGGCATGTTCATCGCCAGGCGATGGCCGGATATGATCTTCAGCAGCGGGTCGTAGTCGCCGCGCAGCAGGATATTGGCGCTCAGCGGCGGCAGCCCCGTGTCGAGCGCATTGATCATCGCCCCGTTGGACAGAAGCTCGAAGCGGTAGAGAGGCACGCCCTCCTCGCTCCGCTCGGGACTGGGCCCGACGGCGCCGTCCAGCGGCAGGCTGGTCGCGCCGATCTGCAGCAGGCCGTCATTGATTTCCGCCTTGCCGGTTCCCTCGCCCATGCGGACCGACAGGGTCAGAGAACCCTCGACCGGCTCATGGGGATCCGGCGTCACCATGAAGTCAGCGACCGAGATCGGTCATGTCGAGCCGGCCGGGCGCATCGACGCCGGTTTCCGTCGCGTCGAAGCCGAGAGTCACTCCCGACAGTTCGGCTTTGCCTCGCGGCGTCGGCTGCAGCATGATGTCCGGCAGTTCCATTCGCGCCATCAGCGAATCAACGCGATTTCTGCCCGTGAACCTCGCCTCGGCATCGAGGGTCACGTCGTAGCTCTTGTCGGTCGCAAGCGTGGTCAGGCGTGCCTCTGCCTCCATGCTGAGGCTCCCGGGGTCGCCAATCGCCCGCCTGATCCGCGCATCGTCGACCCGCACCTCGGTCAATCCCTGGGCGATGGTCACGTGCTCCAGTTCGATGCGGTCGATGCCGAGCCTGCCAATCTGCCTGTTCAGCAGGCGCGCCGATCCGATCACCAGAGTCGGTCATCCGCTCCGGGTCGACCTGCCCCGCCTCGTTGCGAATTGCGGCGAAGGGATCGGTCGGTTCCGCGACGGCGAGAAGGCCGGCCTCGATGCGTGCGCCCTCAAGCGCGATGCTATCCAGTTCGAAGCGGCCCTCGAGGAGCGCCCAGGGTGAGATCACCAGATCGAGGGTCTTCATGCTGGCCAGCGGTACCGGCTCTTCGGTGTCAGAAGCGAGACATCGCGCAGATGGACCGCGAGTTGCCAGCCATGACGCAGTCCCGAGATCGATCGCGCCGAAGCGCGAGACGACCGGCCGTCCCAGCGCGCGATGGACGAGCTGATTGGTCTCTGCCGCGATCCGTTCGCGGCCGTAGTCGCCTTCGACGACCCAGACCAATCCCGCTATCGCAATGACCAGAAGAGCGACGGCGCCGAGCACAACGACAGCGGCAATCCGTGCGATGCGCGCAGATCCCGAACGACCGGCAATGGGAATGTCGGCGGCCACGGCCTCCTCGGAGTCGTGAATTCAAGATTGCCCCGTGACCTCTGTTACCCGCTCCTGTATCGGACCAGCCGAGCGCTATGTCAAAAGAGAGGCGAAGCTATGACACTTCCCGCCAAGGGCGACACCGCACCGGACTTCACCCTGCCGACCGATCCCGAAGGCGAATTCACCCTTTCCGCCCAGCGCGGCAAGAAGGTGGTGATCTTTTTCTACCCGAAGGACGACACGTCCGGCTGCACGGCCGAAGCGTTGGACTTCACACGGCTGAAGCAGAAGTTCGAGGCTGCGGGCGCGGTCGTCGTCGGCATTTCGCCCGACAGCACCAAGAGGCACGCGAAGTTCCGCGACAAGCACGGCCTTGGCATCACCCTCGCCTCCGATGAAGAGAAGAAGGTGCTGGCAGACCTATGGCGTCTGGGTCGAGAAAAGCATGTATGGCCGCAAATATATGGGCGTCGAGCGCAGCACGGTACTCGTGGACGAAACCGGCAAGGTGATCGAGAGCTGGTCGAAGGTGAAGGTGCCCGGCCACGCCGACGCTGTGCTGGCGGCGGTCGAATCAGCCTGAGCGGCAGATCCGGGTTTGGATCATTCGCCAGCCGCGACGGCGCCCATCGTCCGTTCACTGCGGGACGGCGCTTCGCGCGCCGTCGCCGAAGCCGACCTCGACGCCAAGGTCGCGCTGGCGCGGCGGCTCCACTGTTCCTGGATGGAGCGGAGGCTTTCGCTTCACGGTCCCCTCGACCTGCTGCCGCCCGACCGGCCCGGTCGTCCGGACAGACCAGAACTCGTTCCACCTCGGCTTCTCAAAAGGCGTTCGCTGCATACCGTTCGCGGACGGGTCGCGCTGCTGCACGCCCTCGCCCACATCGAACTGAACGCGATCGATCTGGCCCTCGACATCGTTGCGCGCTTCGCCAGCGAAAACATGCCGCGCAGCTTCTTCGACGGCTGGATGTTGGTGGCTTTCGAGGAGGCCAAGCATTTCTCGCTGCTGCGCCAGCGGCTGCTGGATCTGGGCGCCGCCTATGGCGATCTGCCCGCCCATGACGGGCTGTGGCAGGCAGCGCAGGATACCAAAGGCCATCTCTTCGCGCGGCTCGCAATCGTGCCGCTCGTGCTCGAAGCGCGTGGTCTCGACGTCACCCCCTCGATGATCGAAAAGCTGACCGACGTCGGCGACAGCGAAAGCGCCGCCATCCTCCGGATCATCTATGAGGATGAGAAAGGTCACGTCGCGACAGGGGCGAAATGGTTCCGTTTCGGGTGCGCCCGGCGCAACCTTGATCCGGCCGCTACATTTCGGCGTCTCGTTCGCGAGCATTTCCACGGCGAGGTCAAGCCGCCATTCAACGATCTGGCCCGTTCGGCAGCGGGCCTGACTCCCACTTTCTGGCGTGGATTGACCTCTGTCTCCAACAGCGACCACCGGGCCGATTAAATGGCTCCAGGCTCTCGCGCGTTGATTGAAAGGCACGAATTATTAACCCTGATGATGTGAGATCAGGGCGACGTCCAATGGCGGAGCCCAGCATGCCTCCCGACCATCTCACAGCTCCCAAACCTTTCGGTCGGCGGGAGCCGCACACGATCATCATCGCCCGCGGCAACGATATCCGGCATTTTCAGCTCCGCCCCTGGGGCAAGGCCGGGACTGGCCGCTTTGGGCGGCGTGCTGATCACAGGCTACATCGCCGCGACCAGCTATCTCGTCCTGCGGGACGATCTGATCAACGCGCTGGCGGCGCGCCAGGCACGGGTCGAATACGCCTATCAGGATCACATCTCGGCGCTGCGCCGGCAGGTGGATCGGATCACCAGCCGCCAGATGATGGACCAGCACCTGGTCGAGACGCGCATGTCGGAACTGATGGCGCGTCAGGACATACTGGCCAGCCGGTCGGCTCGGCTGGCGCCGCTGCTGCGCGAATTCGGCGAGACCACCGGCTCCGTCACCGGCTCCGGCCGCGTCCGCCGGACGAGCATGTGAGGAACAGCAGCCGATTGCCGTTCTGCCGTCGATGCCGCCCAGCCTCTGTCGCTTGCGGACCGGGCCGACATCGCCTTCGTCGCCCTGCAGCATTCGCTCGAAGATATGGAAGGCGAACAGGTCGGGCAGATCGTCACGGTGACGCAGAGGGCGGAGAACGCCGTCGTCCCGCCTGTCGGACGCATTGGCGGCGGTCGATATGGATACCGCGGACGATACGGTGAAATGCCGGGCATGGGCGGACCGCTCGAACCGGCCGGGGAGGCTTCTGCCGGTCCGTTCGAAGCGGCGGTCGACCGGCTGGACGCGGCCTTGGGCCGCTTCGACGCGGCGCGAGCGGTCGCCGCCGGCGTGCCCCTCGCCAATCCTCTGCCTGGCCGCCGGATCTCCTCACGGTTCGGCGTCCGTGAGGATCCCCTCATCGGTCGCCGGGCCATGCATTCAGGCCTCGACTTCAGCGGCCCGCGCGGAACGGCGATCCAGGCAACGGCCGACGGAACCGTGGTCAGGGCGGGGCGCAATGGCGGTTATGGACGAATGGTCGAACTGCAGCACGACAACGGCCTGACGACGCGCTACGGGCATATGAGCCGCATCGAGGTCACACCGGGTCAACGCGTCGAGCGCGGCCAGATCATCGGAAGGGTGGGCTCGACAGGTCGGTCGACCGGCCCGCATCTGCATTACGAGGTCCGGCGCAAGGGCACCGCACTCAACCCGATCCAATTTATCAATGCCGGCCAAGAAGTAACTGATCTGCTTTAACAAGCGATCACATTCATCTCGTTATTCGACGTCTTCTACCTCGCCGACCACCTTGCCGGCCAAAGCGGCCTCCATGAACGGGTCGAGCGACCCATCGAGCACCTCGGTCGGGTTGGTGCTCTCCACGCCGGTGCGCAGGTCCTTCACCAACTGATAGGGCTGCAGGACATAGGAGCGGATCTGGTGGCCCCAGCCGATATCGGTCTTGGCGTCGTGCTCGGCCATGGCGGCGTCTTCGCGCTTCTTCATCTCCAGGTCGTAGAGCCGCGCGCGCAGCGCCTTCATCGCGTTGGCGCGGTTCTGGTGCTGGCTCTTCTCTGAGGAAGTGACGACGATGCCGGTCGGCAGGTGCGTGATGCGAACGGCCGAATCGGTGGTGTTGACGTGCTGGCCGCCAGCGCCGGACGAGCGATAGGTATCGATCCGGATGTCCTTGTCCTGGATCTCGATCTCCACATTGTCATCGATGACCGGATAGACGCCGATCGATGAGAACGAGGTGTGGCGGCGGGCGTTGGAATCGTAAGGCGAAATGCGCACGAGCCGGTGGACGCCGCTCTCGGTCTTCAGCCAGCCATTGGCCTTCTCGCCCTTGATCAGAAGCGTCGCGCTCTTGATGCCGGCTTCCTCACCGTAGGAGACGTCCTGCACCTCGACCTTGAAGCCGCGCTTCTCCGCCCAGCGTGTGTACATGCGCAGCAGCATGTTGGCCCAGTCCTGGCTTTCGGTGCCACCGGCGCCAGCGTGAACCTCCAGGAAGGCATCCGACTGGTCCATCTCACCGGAGAGCAGCGTCTCGATGCGACGCTTGTCGATCTGGGTCTCCAGTTGCCGAATCGTCTTCTCGGCGTCACGGACGACCTCGTCATCGTCTTCCGCCTCGCCGAGCTCGATCAGTTCGACGCTGTCGTCCAGCGTCTGCTGCATGCCGGTGATAGCGGCGATGTTCTCATCGAGCGTCTGGCGCTCGCGCATCAGCTTCTGGGCCTCGGACGGGTCGTCCCAGAGGCTCGGGATCTTCCGCCCGGCTGTTCAGATAGCCGAGGCGTTTCTGGGAGGCGTCCCAGTCAAAGATGCCTCCTCAGCAGGCTGAGTGCCTGCTTGATCTCATCAACGAGATTTTCGGTCTCTGCG
Source organism: uncultured Alphaproteobacteria bacterium (assembly GCA_963773525.1). Taxonomy (GTDB): domain Bacteria; phylum Pseudomonadota; class Alphaproteobacteria; order Rhizobiales; family Rhizobiaceae; genus Notoacmeibacter. The sequence continues at coordinate 234,848 of CAVZBM010000007.1, forward strand.
CGCATGGCGTCAGCGTCCCTTCCCGGTCGGTTTTCAAATGCGAGGAGGCCGCCTCATGGGCGGCCTCGCTGTCGTCGCGCAACATAGTGAGCGACGCCGCCATGTAAAGGCATTGCGCGCGGTGAAGCCGCCGGGTTCTAGTAGAGCCCGCCACCGGCCGACTGGATGATCTGGCGCGATTCCTGCGAGACGTTTCTCGGCGCATCGGCCTGGGCGACCGATTCCGCGCCGATCACGCTGTAGACGTCCGCCGGGCCCGTACCGGGCTTGAACGCCTCGATGATCACGTTGCCGCCGCCATCACGCGAGGCGCGCATACCGGAGCGGCGGTCGATCGGAATCATCAGCATGCCCTCGGGCACCTGGAAGTCGACATTCGGCTTGCCCTCGTGGGCCTTGCTCATGAAATCCTTGAAGATCGGGACGGCGAGACCGCCACCGGTCGATCCATGGCCCATCGGCCGCGGCTGATCGTAGCCGACATAGAGCGCGACCACGAGATCGGGCGTGAAACCGACGAACCACGCATCCTTCTCGTCATTGGTCGTGCCGGTCTTGCCGGCGACGGGGAAGCCGATATCGGACAGCTTCGCGGCGGTGCCGCGCTTGGCCACACCCTCCAGCATCGACGTTATCTGATAGGCGGTCATCGGATCGAGAATCTGGTCGCGATTGTCGATCAGTTCAGGCTCCGCCTGGCCATTCCATTGATCGGGATTGCACCCTTCGCAACCGCGCTGATCGTGCTTGTAGACGGTCTTGCCATAGCGATCCTGGATGCGGTCGATCAGCGAGGGGCGGATCTGCTTGCCGCCATTGGCCATGACCGAATACGCCGTCGCCATCCTCATAACGGTGGTCTCGGAGGAGCCCAGCGCGTTGGGAAGATAGAGGCCCATCTTGTCGTAGACGCCAAACCGTTCCGCATACTCCGCGACCAGCTTGATGCCCATGTCCCTCGCGAGACGCACGGTCATCAGGTTGCGGCTGCGCTCGATGCCGACGCGCAGGGTGGAGGGACCGGCGAACTTGCCGCCGTAGTTCTTGGGCTCCCAGATCGTGTTGCCGCTCTTGATCGTGATCGGCGCGTCCATGACCACCGAAGCCGGCGTGTATCCGTTGTCGAGCGCGGCGGCGTAGACGATCGGCTTGAACGCAGGATCCCGGCTGGCGCATCGCCTGCGTCGCCCGATTGAACTCGCTATCGGCAAAGGAGAATCCACCCACCATGGCCAATACGCGCCCGGTATGGGGATCCATAGCGACCAAGGCCGCCTTCCACCTCCGGCGGCTGACGCAGGCGGTAGCTGTCCTCCCCCTCTTCGGTCTTCTCGACAAAGACGACATCGCCACGTTCGAGGACGCCGGCGGGGGACTTGGCGGTGAGCAGCTTGCCGTCCTTCTTGTGGCGGAGCGCCCATTTCATGTCGGCCTCGGCGATGGTGCCGGTCTGCCGTTCCTCGACGACCGAACCATCGCCCTTGCGATCCGGCTTCAGACCGATCTTCACCTTGTCGTCGCCGGCCTCGAGCACGACGGCGAGCTTCCATTCCGGCACGTCGTAGAGACCGTCCACATCGGCAAGAGGCTTGCCCCAATCCTCACCGATCTCGATCGTCTTGACCGGCCCGCGAAAACCACGCTCGGTGTCGAAATCGATCAGGCCGCGCTGCATGGCCTTGCGCGCCAGCCTCTGCAGGTCAGGGTCGATCGTCGTGCGGACGGACAGGCCGCCTTCGTAGAGCTCATCGACACCATAGCGGTCGATGATCTCGCGGCGGACCTCCTCGGTGAAATACTCGCCGGCGAAGAGATAGGTGCTGCGGCCCGAGCGCGGCTGAACCCCAAGATCAGAGGCGCGTGCGTCGTCGGCTTCCTCCTGCGTGATGTAGCCGTTTTCAAGCATCTGGCCGATCACCCAGTTGCGTCGGTCGACGGCGCGGTCGCGGTAGCGGAAGGGATGGTAGTTGTTCGGCGCCTTCGGCAGCGCCGCCAGATAGGCCGCCTCGGCGACCGTCAGCTCGTTGACGCTCTTGTCGAAATAGGAGAGCGCGGCGCTGGCGATGCCATACGAGCCGAACCCGAGAAAGATCTCGTTCAGATAGAGTTCGAGGATACGGTCCTTGGAATAGGCCTGCTCGATCCGGAAGGCGAGAATGGCCTCCTTGATCTTGCGCTTGTAGGTCTGCTCCTTGGTCAGGAAGAAGTTCTTGGCGACCTGCTGGGTTATGGTGGAGGCGCCCTGACGCGTGCCGTTGCGCAGATTGTTCACGATCGCCCGGGACAGACCCTGAATGTCGAGACCCGGATGGGTGTAGAAGTTCTTGTCCTCGGCCGAGAGGAAAGCGGCCTTGACCCGGTCCGGAACGGCCGCGATCGGCAGGAAGAGGCGACGTTCGCGGGCGTATTCCGCCATCAGCGTGCCGTCGGAAGCGTGGACGCGCGTCGTCACCGGCGGCTGGTAGCTGGCGAGAACCTCGTAATCCGGGAGATCGGCGCTGACATTCGTGATGAACAGCGCAAGTCCCGCTGCCGCCACGAGCGCCAGAGCGACGCCGATCCCGAAAAAGTAGCCGATAATCCGAACCATTATTGCCCGCCTCTGGAAGGTCCAACGGCCTGACCCGTGAAAGGCCATCGGAGCCATCATTGCACGTCGGCCGCGCAACCGCGCCTGCCAGCCCGCATTTCCCCAATCAATTGGTTCTGCTGATGACTGATCTTCTTGGACAAAATGGGGCGGCCGCGCAGCAGTCGACGGTCCGACGAGGCGCGACGTCAGCGAAGGGCGGCGTTCCGGGCGTCGACATAATCGCCGATCGCCGCGGCGATCGCGCCGGCGGCCCGGCGCTGCCAGGCGGGGTCCTGCATCAGCTTTTCATCTTCCGCGTTCGACAAATAGCCGAGCTCGATCAGGATCGACGGCACGTCCGGCGCGGTGAGAACACGAAAGCCGGCGTGACGGTGCGGACGGTTGATCATCGTCAGCACATTCTTCATCGAATCAACGACCTTTCGCGCAAGGTGGAGCGAGAAGCTCTTGGTCTCGCGGCGGGTCAGGTCCAGCAGGATGTCCGTCACCTCATCGCTTTCCTCCGGCAGATCGAGAGCCGGCGACCGCGTCGACCGCATTTTCCGAATCGGCCAGACGCTCGGCCATGGCGTCCGACGCCTGCTTCGAGATCGTATAGACTGTGGCGCCGCGCACATAATGCTGCGAAACCGAATCGGCGTGGATCGGAGACGAACAGGGCTGCGCCGGACTGGCGTCCGATTCGCACCCGCTCCTTCAGCGAGATGAAGCTGTCGTCGTCGCGCGTCAGCACGACACGGATGTCGCCCTTCGCCTGAAGCTGGTCCTTCAGTTCGCGAGCGAAGGCGAGCGTGATCGTCTTCTCCGTCACCCCGTGCCGGCCCCGCGCGCCACTGTCGATGCCGCCATGGCCGGCATCGACGACCACAGTGAAGGGCCGTTCTGCCCCGGTGCGGCCGCCGAGGCGATCCTCCTTGGGGGTCGAAACCGCAATGGCTTCAACGGCGCGATCGCCGCTGGCGAAGAGCGGCTTCGAACGCTTTGCGCGAGGCCAGCGCCACGTCGAACGCGACGATGGTCCTGCCGTCGTCTGTCTCGGAATAGGTCGGGCCGGTGAGCGTGAACGGTCCGCGCATGCCGATGACCATGCGCGACCGGTCGCTATCCATCGCGCCATAGCGGACCGACTGGACGAGTCCCGCCGGCGCCACATCCTCCTTCGGCATTTCGAAGGCCGTCGCGGGCAGGTCAATGACGAGACGCTCAGGGCTCGTCGCAGCATCATCAGCGACAGGTCCGGCCGGCGGTCGAATGTCAGCCGAAACCCGGTGACCTGCTCGCTCCCCGCGATACGAACCGCCATCAGGCGGTGCGGCAGCGGTTCAGCGGGTGAGGCGGAGGCCTGGCTGAGCAGCGTGAGCGTCAGCGACCAGCAGCATGAGCCGCCAGCACAACGCCCACATATCAAGGATTTGCGCACGGCTCTTCCCATCCGATCGTTCCCGACCGCCGCCTACCATCCCGATCAGCAAATCGCACGGGCTCCGTTAAGCCTTTCTTCATCGCGACCGCCGACCTCGCCCGCGCCATCGTTGTTACGTGGCTGTCTTGCAAGATGGCCCGCGACGACCTACAAGGCCGTTGGGTCAGACCATCCTTCGCGATGGCCCAGCCGGCCTTTGCCGATCGCTCGTTCACGACGCAGCAATTCGGCGGGAGAACCGCCTGAAGCATGATCCAAGAGAATTCTCTCGGCGGTCTCCCAACGATTCGCCGTTCCAGAGGAAGGCGGCCGGGACGGCTCACCCCGCGCTGCGACATTACGAGCTAGGTCGGAACCAGTCCTTGATGGCGGTTCCTTGTTGCAACGGTCAATTCGGCGAAACCATGGCATTGTCCGCGCGAAACGACAGAATCCCCGCCAAGCGCATCTTCTGCGCGGCGGACGTTCTGCTCGATGCGCCGCCCGGTTCCGCCCGCGACCCATCATTTACCGGACACCCTTCCCCTCCAGGGCCGATCATACGGCTACCGGACCGCGGAACGGGACGGTCCGGGGAGTTCATACCTCATGTCCAACAACAAGATGCTGATCGACGCCTCCCACCCGGAAGAAACCCGCGTGGTCGTGTGTCGCGGCAATCGTATCGAAGAATTCGACTTCGAATCCCAGAATAAGAAGCAGCTCAAGGGCAACATCTATCTGGCCCGCGTGACGCGGGTCGAGCCCTCGCTGCAGGCCGCCTTCATCGAATATGGCGGCAATCGCCACGGCTTCCTGGCGTTCTCTGAAATTCATCCCGACTACTACCAGATCCCGCTGGCCGACCGGCAGGCGCTCGCCGCGCGGAGGCCGAGGAGGCTCTGCGCGAGAGCATGGAGGAGGACGAGGAGCAGGAGGAAGCCGGCCGCTCGCGCCGCCGCCGCCGCTCCAGCCGCGGTCGTAAGAAGCCGGAGGGGGCCAACACCTCGGGCAAGAGCGAGGAGGCCTCTTCGGAGGACGAGCAGAGCGGGGAAGCCGTTCCGGCCAACAACGCCGACGATTCCGACATCCCGGCCGCCGAGGAGATCGTCGCGCCGGACGATGCCACCGACGAGCCGCCCCTGCCCGCCGCGAGTGGCGACGGGGACGATGACGGCAAGGACGAGGAGCCCTCCTCGATCGCCATGGCCGTCGAGAGCGACGTCATCTCCGAGGAACTGAAAGACGCCGGCAAGTCCGGCGATGAGAACGGCTCGGACGACGACGATGAAGACGACGACGATGAGGATGGCGAGGTCGAGAGCCTCGGCTCCGACGATCCCGTCGAAGAAACGCGCCGCCGACGCTCGCCCCGCAAGAACTACAAGATCCAGGAGGTGATCAAGCGCCGCCAGATCCTGCTGGTGCAGGTCGTCAAGGAGGAGCGCGGCAACAAGGGCGCAGCGCTGACCACCTATCTGTCGCTCGCCGGCCGCTACTCCGTCCTGATGCCGAATACCGCCCGAGGCGGCGGCATCTCGCGCAAGATCACGCAGGCCACGGACCGCAAGCGTCTCAAGGACATCGTCAAGGAGCTGCACGTGCCTCAGGGCATGGGCGTCATCCTGCGGACCGCCGGCGCCAATCGCACCAAGCCCGAGATCAAGCGCGACTACGAATATCTGATGCGGCTCTGGGACAATGTCCGCTCGCTCACTCTGGAATCGAGTGCGCCGGCCCTGGTCTACGAGGAAGGCAGCCTGATCAAGCGGAGCGTGCGCGATCTCTACAACAAGGACATCGGCGAAATTCTCGTCTCCGGCGAGGAGGGCTACCGCGAGGCCAAGGACTTCATGCGGATGCTCACGCCCAGCCAGGCCAAGGCCGTGCAGCCCTATCGCGACCCGCAGCCGCTGTTTGCCCGCTTCGGTATCGAATCGCAGCTCGACAAGATGCTGCAGCCGCAGGTCACACTGAAGAGCGGCGGCTATCTGATCATCAACCAGACCGAGGCGCTGGTCGCCATCGACGTCAACTCAGGCCGGTCCACCCGCGAGCATTCGATCGAGGAAACGGCGCTGGCGACGAACATGGAAGCGGCGGAGGAAGTGGCCCGGCAGTTGCGGCTGCGCGACCTCGCCGGGCTGATCGTCATCGACTTCATCGACATGGACGAGAAGCGCAACAACCGCTCGGTCGAGAAGAAGATCAAGGACTGCCTGAAGGACGACCGGGCCCGCATCCAGGTCGGCCGCATCTCGGCCTTCGGCCTTCTGGAGATGAGCCGTCAGCGCATCCGCTCGTCGGTTCTCGAGAGCACGATGCAGCCCTGCGATCACTGTCATGGGACGGGCTATATCCGCTCCGACTCGTCGACGGCGCTGCACGTCGTCCGCTCGATCGAGGAGCATCTGACCCGCGACAGCCGCTATAACGTGACGGTCCGGACGGCCGCGCCGATCGCACTTTACGTGCTGAACCAGAAGCGCGCGATGCTGATGGACCTGGAGCGTCGCTTCGGTGTCGTGATCTCGATCGAGGCCGACGAGACGCTCGGCGCCAAGATCCTCGACATCCAGCGCGGCGAAGCCGCCGACGCCAGCGAGGTTGCCGAGCGTGTCCTGCCACCGTCGACGGGACGCACGGCCCTGCTCGAGCAGGAAGACGACGAGGACGAGGATATCGTCGACGCCGCGCCCGACCGTGGGAGCGATGCCGATGCCAACACCGATTCCGATACCGACAGTGGCGAAGCAGGCCGCCGTCGCCGGCGCAGACGCCGTCGCCGGGGTGGCGGCAAGGATGGCGATGAAAACACGTCTTCCGATCAGGCTGCGAGCCAGTCGGATGATGCGGACGAAGCCGACGACGCCAGCGATTCCGACGACGACAATGACGACCAGAAGGGTTCCGGCCGTCGCCGGCGGCGCGGCAGGCGCGGTGGCCGACGCAACCGCGATCGCAACAAAGACGAGAGAAATGAATCCGATAGCGGCTCGTCTTCGGGCGATGATTCATCGCCGTCCGATGCCTCTGACGACGAGAAGAAGAATCGAGCCGGCCATAGCCGCGGAGGCGGACAGCGGAGCCAGTGCCGAGACGGTTTCGTCCGAAGCCGCCGAGCCGCGAGCAGGTGGAGTCCGAAGCTGAAGCCAAGGTCGCCGATCAGGTCGTCGAAACAGCGCCGGTGCAATCCGCGCCGGAGGACGAGGACGTCACCGGATCCGAGGATGATCAGGGAGCAAGCCAGCCGCGGACGCGCCGCGCGCGGCGTGCGGGCAATGATGACGAACCGGCCGAGGTCAAGGTGACGACGGTGACGCCGAAGGGTGGCGAAGAAACCGTCGAGGCGCCGAAAAAAGCCCCGTCGATCGGGTTGGTGGAACCGCGGCTTCTTCTGATCGCCGCGTTCACTTGCAAAGAAGAAGCCGGGCATCGCGCCCGGCTTTTTCCTTTCTGTCAAAGCGTGCCGAGCCAGCTTTCGAGCCGCTGGATCGCTTCGGCCACACGTTCCGGCCTCTCGCAATAGGAGAAGCGCAGCGAGCGATGGCCTTCGACCGGATCGAAATCGAGACCCGTCGAGGCGGCGACACCGGTCTTCTCCAGCATCGTCTTGGCGAAGTTCAGGCTGTCGTCGGAATAGGCGCTGATATCGCAATAGGCGTAGAAGGCGCCGTCCATCGGCGCCAGCAGAGGCAGGCCAAGGCGGGGCAGCGCGTCCATCAGCAATTGCCGGCTCTTCTGGTAGCGCTCACGGATCGGATCGAGATCCTCGGCCGAGCGGAACGCCTCGATGGCCGCGATCTGCGAAATCTCCGAGGCGCTGATGTAGAGGCTCTGCGCGACACGCTCGATCGGCCGGACAAGCCGTTCCGGCAGCACCATCCAGCCAATGCGCCAGCCGGTCATGCAGTAGTATTTGCTGAACGAGTTGATGACGATCAGGTCGTCCGAGAATTTCAGCGCGGTGACATCGGGCCGCGGCATAGTTGAGACGGTGATAGATCTCGTCGGAGATCAGGGCGATGCCTAGTTCGCTCGCGACCCGCACCAGTTCCTCCAGCGCCTCCTCCGGCATCGATGCTCCGGTCGGATTGGCCGGGCTTGCGAAAAGCAGGCCCTTCAAAGGCTTGCGGGCGTGAACCTCACGCAGGGATTCAGCGGACAGATAGCCACTTGCGTCGGTCGGAATTTCCTCCACCTCAAGGCCCAGAGCCCCAAGAATGTTACGATAGGCGGGATAGCCGGGCCGGGTGATCGCGACCCGGTCGCCATGGTCGAACAGGGTGAGGAACGCCAGATTGAACCCCGCCGACGAACCGCTCGTCACCGCCACGCGGGAGGCGGGAATGTCAATTCCGTAATAGGCCTTGTAGTGATCGGCGATGGCCTGCCGGAGGGAATCGAGGCCAAGCGCATTGGTATAGCTGACGCGGCCCTCGGCCGCCTTGGCCATGGCGGCGTCGCGCACGCGCTGCGGCGCCGGATCGGCCGGCTGACCCACGGCGAGCGAGATGACATCGACGCCGGCGGCGCGCGCCCGATTGGCGGCGGCAAACACGTCCATGGCATGGAAGGGTTCGACCAGTCCGGCGCGATGCGAGACCCGCAGCGGGTCCGGGTCGAGCGGCCGCTGGCGCGCCAGTTGTGAACTCATTGCCATTCGCACTCCATCTTGGCCAATATCGCAGAAATGCCCGATTGGCTCTCTAGCGACAAGTCGCCTCCTGTATGGAGGACAATCGGGGCGACGGGCGCAGGCGGGGACTATCGACCATGACAGAAGATCGGTAGATGGCGAGGATCATGTTCCACTTGCGTCCCTGACTTCTGGCCAGGCGCTGCCTTGCTGCGATCTGCGCCGGCAGCCTTGCTCGCGGCCGGGCTGCCGCGCCCGGTTCTCGCCGGGTCCGACGGAAAAAACCTCAACGTGATACGCGATGCGGAGATCGAGAGCCTGATCGCGCAATACAGCGCGCCGATCTTTCGCGCGGCAGGGATCAATGCAGCGCGCGTCCGCATCGTCCTCGTGAACGATCCGTCCTTCAATGCCTTCGTCGACGGCAAGCGGCTCTTCATCAACACCGGCACGATCGGCCGGGCCGAAACACCCAACGAGGTAATCGGCGTGATCGCGCACGAGACGGCGCATCTGGCCGGCGGCCATCTCGACCGACTGCGAGACCAGGCGAAGGCCGCTCAGACCATGGCCGTCATCGCGTCTGTGCTGGGCGTCGGCGTCGCTGCGGCCGGTGCGGCGGCCGGAGCGGGGTCTCTCGCGGGCGTTGGCGCCGGCGCGGCGGCCGGTGGCGTCGAAGCGTCCCATCGCACGCTCCTGTCCTATCAGCGCGCCGAGGAAATGACGGCCGACCGGATGGCGCTCGACTATCTGAAGGCGACGGGACAGTCGCCGCGCGGCATGCTGGCGACGTTCGAGAGGATGGCGCGGGGGATGGCGCTCGCCGGGGTACGGGTCGATCCTTACAGGACAAGCCATCCGCTGCCGCAGGACCGACTGCAAACCCTCCGCACCCTCGCCTCCCAAAGCCCCTATTTCGACAAGGCCGACAGCGCCGCTCTGCAGGAGCGCCACGATCTCGCGCGCGCCAAGATCGCCGCCTATACCAGTCGCTCCTCCCTGCGCCTGCCTGCCCGGGCGATGACCCCGCTCGTCCGCGACTATGCCAGCACCCTTACCGAGCTACTGAACGGAAGCCCGCAACGGGCTCTCCAGAAAGCCGATGCGCTCGTCAGGAGCAGGCCCGACTATGCCTATTTCCAAGAGGTGCGAGGCGACGCGCTGATGCGTCTGAACCGCACGGCCGAGGCCGCTGATGCCTATGGCCGGGCGCGCAGGCTGGATGGCACCAATTCGGCGGTTCTCGCCAGCCTGCAGGGACAGGCTCTCGTTGCCACGGGACAACCGGAGAAGGCGAAAGTTGCGATCGGCGTGCTGGAATCGGCGCTGCGGGCCGATCCCGAGACACCGATCGGGTGGCGTTTCCTCGCGTTGGCCTATGGCAGGAGCGGCGACATCGCCGCCGCCGAACTCGCCACGGCCAACGAACTCTTCTATTCTGGCGAAATCAAGCAGGCCAAGATCTTCGCCGCCCGCGCCCAGACCAGAACCAGGCGCGGCGGTCCGCTCTGGCTCAAGGCACAGGACATCATCGACTACCGACCCATCGTGAATCCGAAGCGCTGAACGGCGCTTCACCTGGAAAAGGACCAAACATGATCCGCAACATCACACGCCTGTTCCTTGCCGCCACGACGGCGAGCCTCCTCCTGGTTTCGAACGCGACCGCCGAGGACACGGCTCGCATGACGCGCGCCGAGGTCGAGACGATCGTCAAGGAGTATCTGCTCGACAATCCGGAGATCCTGCTGGAGGTCTCCCGCGCCCTTTCGCAGAAGCAGCAGGCGCAGGCCGCGCAGAAGCTCTTCGAGAGCGACAAGGATGCCATTCTCGGCAATCCGGACGGCAAGACGGTCGTCGCCGAGTTCTTCGACTACAATTGCAGCTATTGCCGGGCGGCCTATGGCGAGGTGCAAAAGGCCATCGCCGCCAATCCCGATCTGAAGGTCGTGCTCAAGGAATATCCGATTCTCGGACCGGATTCGCAGGACGCCCATGTCGTGGCGGTGGCGCTGCGGCGGATCGCTCCGGAACTCTACGCCGAGTTTCACAACCAGATGTACACGACGGACGGCCGGGCGACCGAAGAGAAGGCCATCGAGGTGGCAACGGATCTGGGTGTCCCGGAAGACGCGCTACGGGCCGCCATGGCCGAGGACGAGACCGAACAGCAACTCGCCGAGACGCAGCAGCTCGGGCTCGGGCTTCAGGTGAACGGCACACCGACCTATTTCGATGCCGAGGGTCCGTTCGGGTTCGACCAACTCATGGCTCGCACTGTGCCGGAGGGTCAACAGGACGGCTAGGCGTAGCATGTGAAGGGACAGGCGAAGGGGCTTTTCGCCTGCGGCAAGGGGCTCTATAGCTGGCAGCTCTTCATCGGCTGCCACATATCCTGGTCATTGGACGCCGCAAAAGGATTTTAGAAAGAGGTAATTGATGTCTTCGGAGAACACGTTTGACGAAGCACTGGTTCGCAGCCTTGCAGACATTCTGAACGAAACGAACCTCACCGAAATCGAGGTCGAGCAGGGCAAGCTGCGGATCCGCGTCTCGCGGCAGTCGAACTACGTCCAGACACACGCGCCCATGATGCAGGCTCCCGCGCCGACGCCGGTTGCGGGTGCAACGGAAGCGGCCAACGGCACCTCAGACGGGATCGATCTTTCCAAGGCCGTGCCGTCGCCCATGGTCGGCACCGCCTATCTGTCGCCCGAGCCCGGCGCGCGGGCCTTTATCGACGTCGGGACGAAGGTCACCGCCGGTCAGACGCTGCTGATCATCGAGGCGATGAAGACGATGAACCAGATCCCCGCTCCGAGAGCGGGTACGGTGAAGCAGATCCTCATATCCGACGCCCAGCCAGTCGAATATGGCGAGCCACTCGTCATCATCGAATAAGTTCGAAGCGCAAGGCGGTATCGATGTTCAACAAGGTCCTCATCGCCAATCGCGGCGAGATCGCGCTCCGCGTGCTACGCGCCTGCAAGGAGCTGGGTATCCAGACGGTCGCCGTCCATTCGACGGCGGACTCCGAAGCCATGCATGTGAAGCTTGCCGATGAGAGCGTTTGCATCGGGCCCCCCGCCAGTCGCGAATCCTATCTGAACATCCATCAGATCGTCGCCGCCTGCGAGATCACGGGCGCCGATGCAATCCATCCCGGCTACGGCTTCCTGTCGGAAAACGCCAAGTTCGCCGAAATCCTCGAAGCGCACAAGATCGTCTTCATCGGTCCGAAGGCGGAGCATATCCGCATCATGGGCGACAAGATCGAAGCCAAAAGGACGGCGGCCCGGCTCGGCATTCCGGTCGTTCCCGGCTCCGAGGGTGGCGTCACCGATCCGGACGACGCCAAGCGCATCGCCGCCGATATCGGTTATCCCGTCATCATCAAGGCGGCGGCCGGCGGCGGCGGGCGCGGCATGAAGGTCGCGAGGAACGAGGGGGAGCTGACGACGGCGTTGCAGACCGCCCGCTCGGAAGCCGGCGCGGCCTTCGGCGACGACGCCGTCTACATCGAAAAATACCTCGCCAAGCCGCGTCACATCGAGGTGCAGGTCGTCGGCGACGGCAAGGATGCCGCGGTGCACCTCGGCGAACGGGACTGCTCGCTGCAGCGCCGTCACCAGAAGGTCTGGGAGGAGGCGAACTCCCCTGCCCTCAATGCCGATGCGCGGGCGCGGATCGGCTCGGTCTGCGCCGACGCCATCGCGGAGATGGGCTATAGCGGGGCGGGCACGATCGAGTTCCTCTACGAGGATGGCGAGTTCTTCTTCATCGAGATGAACACGCGCCTGCAGGTGGAGCATCCGGTGACCGAAGCGATCACCGGCATCGATCTGGTCCATGAGCAGATCAGGGTCGCCTCCGGCGGCGGACTTTCCGTCCGGCAGAGCGAGGTGGAGTTCCAGGGCCACGCGATCGAGTGCCGCATCAATGCGGAGAACGCCCGAACCTTCGTGCCGTCGCCCGGCACGATCAGCCATTTCCACACGCCCGGCGGACTGGGCGTGCGCGTCGATTCCGGCGTCTATAGCGGCTATCGGATCCCGCCCTATTACGACAGCCTGATCGGCAAGCTCATCGTCCATGGCCGCAATCGGGTGGAATGCCTGATGCGACTGCGGCGTGCGCTTGACGAATTCGTCGTGGACGGGATCGATACCACGCTGCCGCTGTTCCGCGACCTCGTCGGCAACCAGGACATCGCCGACGGCAATTACGACATCCATTGGCTGGAGCACTATCTGGCCGAAGGCTAGGCCCGTGCTAATCTCGGCAGGTCATCAGATGAGCCGTCCCATCGCCCCGGGCAACGAAATACCGCCGGAACTGCTTCTCCGGGCCTATGCCTCCGGGGTCTTTCCGATGGCGGAGGACGCGAACGACGACGAAGTGTTCTGGGTCCGGCCCGACGTTCGCGGCGTTCTGCCGCTCAACGATTTCCATGTGCCGAAGAGCCTGGCGAAGATCGCCCGGCGTGCGCCGTTCGAGATCACGGTTCGATACCGACTTCGAAGGCGTCCTCGAAGGCTGTGCGGAGGCGCGCTCGGGTCGTGAGACGACATGGATCAATCGGCCCGATCCGCCGCGCCTACACCCTGCTCCACCAGACCGGCCACGCCCATAGCGTCGAGGCCTGGCAGGGCGACGAGCTGGTCGGCGGCCTCTACGGCGTAACGCTGGGGGCGGCATTCTTCGGCGAAAGCATGTTCAGCCGGGTGCGCGATGCATCGAAGATCTGTCTCGTCCATCTGGTGGAGCGGCTGCGGGAGCGAGGCTTCCGCCTTCTCGACACGCAGTTCACGACCGAGCACCTGAAGCGGTTCGGCGCGATCGACATCGATCGTATGCGCTATGAGGAGATGCTGGCGGACGCGCTGGCGCACCGCGCCGCGTTCGACGACTTGAGCAAAAGGGTCTATTGCTTGGCGGTTTCGGTCGGCGCTTCGCGCTCGGCCGCGCCGCCTGCCGTCCCCGTCTTCGTCTTCGCCGGACGTCTCTTCTGCCTGCGCGTCGGGAGGCGTCACATCGGCGTCTTGCTTGCAGCCCTTCAGCCAGACGTCGTAGACGGCATGTTCGACCGCGTTCAGGCCCGGGCTTTCAGCGAACATCCAGCCGGTGAAGATGCGGCGGACTTTCCGGTCGAGGGTCATTTCGTCGATCTCGACGAAGCTGTCGGTCTTCGGCTCCAGGCTCTTGGGACGGCTGATGCAGACGCGCGGGGTGACGAGCAGCGCGCCGAACTGCACCGTCTCATCGATATAGACGTCGAAAGTGATGGATACGGCCGGTGATCTTGTCGATACCGGTGAAGGTCGCGACCTTGTTGCTGACCGGCTTGTCCTCGACGGCCGGCGCCGGCTCGCTGATTTCGGCATCCATCTGTGTCGCATCGGGCGCGACGATCGTGTCGTTCTCGGGCGGCTGCTGCTGCGCAAAAGGATCATTCGGATCATCGAGCAGAGGATTGGGATTGCTCAGGAAGGGATCGGAGCTGCCGTCATCCGGGAACTGAGCTTCGTCGTCGGGAAGAGGACGAACGGGCGATTCATAGTCTCTGGCCGGATCGGCCGGCTGTCCCGGAGCGGGCAGAGGCCGCCGCTGGATCGTCTGCGCTCCCGCCTCGTGCGCCGTGGCCAGCGCAACGAGCGAAACCGCCAAAATCATGCCCTTGCGTAGCAATGATGCTCTCCCGCTTGATCGGCCGGGTCGATCTCGCGCCCTGGCCACCCCGGACGGCGGCCCGCAGGCCCCAGCCGCTTTGGCTAACCAGTGAATGTGGCAACGCTGCGCCCGGACGGCCGGCGCCACCCGCGGTTCATTCCCCCGGCGACCAGGCGTCGTAGTCGCCTGTGACACGGGGGCGTTCGCCGGTGTTGTAGAGCGAACCCTTCGGATGATAGGCCAAAGGTGTTCCCGTCAGGTTCGGCCGATGTGGCCGATGCCATTCGCGCTTCACGAAATCGGATTGGGGGGGCGCGATGTCCGTCGTGTGGTGCATCCAGCCATGCCAGCCGGCCGGGATCAGCGAGGCCTCGGAGATATCGGCATAGACCACGTAGCGGCGCGTTCGTCCCTCGGAATCCTTGCCGCCCTCATAGTAGACATTGCCGAACTCGTCGTCGCCCACCTCTCCGGCCGTTGCGCCAGAGATGGAAGCGGAAATTGAGCTGATTGCCATTCCACCAGGTGAAGAACTGCTTGAGAAAACTGCTCATGGCGTCCTGTCGTGCGCGGGATTTGCCTTGTGCGGCTTATGGCGCTGCACGCCTGCCTTGGCAAGGGCGGGGCTCGTCACTCGAGATGCTTTTCCATGATCAGGGCCGGGATGCCGCTGTCCTTGACGCCGCAATTCTCGGTCCGGCCGATGCGCTCGTAGCCCTGCTTCTCGTAGAAGCTGATCGCCTTGTCGTTGGCTTCCTCCACCTCCAGCCGCATGCGGGCGGCGGCGGGGAACGCGCTTTCCATCTCGATCAGCAGTGCCGTGCCAGCGCCCCGCCCCTGCACGTCCGGATTGACGTAGAGCTGGTGGAGGAACGCGGTGCGCTCGTCGCCGCCATCGCCCATCGAGGCGAACGCCACGCCGAGGATGTTCTCGCCATCGTCGGCGATGACGAACTCCGAATATGGCTTGTTCAGCCGCTTGCGGAGCGCAGCCTCCGAATGCCAGCCGGACGTCAGGGCTGCAACGCGGTCCTCGCCGTAGATGCCGTCATAGGTCGCGTGCCAGGTACGAGTGAGAAGTTCCCGAATATCTGAAATGTCGTCGGGATCGACGGTGCGGATCCACATGGCCTGTCGGTCGTATGGCGCCGGGTGTCGGGCCAGCGTTTCCCGTCGGAGCTTCAGGGCGCCGTAGATGAAGGGAAGCCGAAAAACCCCGCCGCCGTCAAGCAGGATGGTGCCGCATTTCGGTCCAAGCAGCCTTCCGGACCGCCTAGAGGCCGAGTGAACGATAGCTGGAAGCGACCCGTTGAACGGCGATCATGTAGGCGCTGGTGCGGAGGTCCATGCCGGAATCATTCTTGCGCAATTCGTGCCATTTCTCGCGCATCGCCTCGTAGGTGACGCGCATGGTGTCATCCAGACCGGATCGGACGAGCGACAGTTCGTCCGATCCGTCGATGTAGAATTGCTTGAATTCGTCGGCCATTTGCATGCCCGTCGACCGCTCGATCTCCTCGATCAGGCGCCGGTGCCTCGTTTCCTCTCCCCGCCGCTGCATGCGTCCGAAGCGGATATGCGACAGGTTCTTGACCCATTCGAAATAGGAGACGGTGACACCGCCGGCATTCACGTACAGGTCCGGAAGGACGATGATCCCGCGCTCGCGGAGGCGTTCATCCGCCCCGGCCGTGACCGGACCGTTCGCCGCCTCCACGACGAGCGGCGCCCGGATGCGGTCGGCGTTGGACAGGTTGATGACGCCTTCCATGGCTGCCGGAATGAGTATGTCGCATTCCGCTTCAAGCAGCGCGGCGGAGTTCTGGATGAACAGTCCCTTGGGATAGCCCTCGAAGGTCCGGTGCTCGGCGAAGTAATTTCGCGCGGCATCGACATCGATTCCCGTCTCGTCGAACAGGCCGCCATTGAATTCGGCGAGGCCGGTAATACGACAGCCATCCTCCTGCTGGAGGAACTTGGCTGCATGATAGCCGACGTTGCCGAGCCCCTGCACGACAACACGCTGACCCATCAGCGTGCCTTCCAGGTGAGCGACATCGAGGTCGGCCGGGTGGCGGAAGAATTCCTGCAGGGCGTACTGCACGCCGCGACCCGTCGCCTCGGTGCGTCCCCGGATACCACCAGCCTCAAGCGGCTTGCCGGTGACGCAGGCGCGCGAATTGATGTCGGTCGTGTGGATGCGACGATACTGGTCGGCAATCCACGCCATCTCGCGTTCGCCTGTCCCCATGTCCGGCGCTGGCACGTTCTGGCTCGGATTGATCAGATCGCGCTTGATCAGTTCCGAGGCGAAACGGCGGGTGATGCGCTCCAGTTCGTCCTCGGTCCATTCATGAGGATCAATGCGAAGGCCTCCCTTGGACCCGCCGAACGGCACCTCCACCAGTGCGCACTTGTAGGTCATCAGGGCCGCGAGCGCCTCCACCTCGTCCTGATGGACGCTGGTGGCATAGCGAATGCCGCCCTTGACCGGCTCGGCATGTTCCGAGTGTACCGAGCGATAGCCGGTGAAGGTGTGGATCTCGCCGCGCAGCCGGACGCCGAAACGAACCGTGTAAGTGGAGTTGCAGACCCGAATCTTCTGCGACAGGCCGGGTGAGAGGCTGAGGCGCTTGACTGCGCGCTCGAAATGCAGGTCCACGCTTTCGCGAAACGACGGCTCGGCAACCGGCTGCGTCATGATTCTTCTCCCAGATCCAATTGTCGGACAGGGAAGCACTTTCGCTACGGAATGCAACAGCCGACGGCTATTCAACGCCGAGTTTCTGACGGACGAGTTCGTTCACCGCCTGCGGATTTGCCTTGCCGCCGGTCGCCTTCATCACCTGCCCGACGAACCATCCCGCCATCGACGGCTTGGCCTTCGCCTGCTCGACCTTGTCGGGATTGGCGGCGATGACCTTGTCGACCTCCGCCTCGATGGCAGCGGTGTCGGTCACCTGCTTCATACCGCGCTCGTCGACGATCCGCTTCGGATCGCCGCCCTCGCTGAAGACGATCTCGAAGAGATCCTTGGCGATCTTGCCGCTGATCGTACCCTCGCGGATCAAATCGAGGATCTGGCCAAGCTGGTCTGGCGAAACGGGCGTCTCTTCGATCGATTGGCCGGCCTTGTTCAAGGCGCCGAGCAGGTCGTTGATCACCCAATTGGCCGCCTGTTTGCCGTCCCGGCCCTCCGCCAGCGCCTCGTAATAATCGGCGATCGCCTTTTCGGACACGAGGATCGAAGCGTCATAGGCGGACAAGCCGGTCTCGGCCATCAGCCGCGCCCTCTTGTCGTCCGGCAGTTCCGGCAGGCCCTCGGCCAGCTTCGCCACGAACGCCTCGTCGAACTCAAGCGGCAGGAGATCGGGATCGGGGAAGTAGCGATAGTCATGCGCCTCTTCCTTGGAACGCATGGACCGCGTCTCGCCCTTGCCCGGATCGAACAGCCGCGTTTCCTGATCGATGGCGCCGCCATCCTCGAGAATTGCGATCTGGCGACGCGCCTCATATTCGATTGCCTGGCCCACAAAGCGGATCGAGTTGACGTTCTTGATCTCGCAGCGCGTGCCGAAATCGCCGCCCGGCTTGCGGACGGACACGTTCACGTCGGCACGCATGGATCCCTCGTCCATGTTGCCGTCGCAGGTGCCGAGATAGCGGAGGATCGTGCGCAGCTTGGTCAGATAGGCCTTGGACTCTTCGGCCGAGCGCAGATCCGGCTTGGAGACGATCTCCATCAGCGCCACGCCGGAGCGGTTGAGATCGACATAGCTCATCGTCGGATGCTGGTCGTGAAGGCTCTTGCCGGCATCCTGCTCCAAATGGAGACGCTCGATTCCGATCTCGACATCCTCGAAATTGCCCTGCCGGTCCGGCCCGACCGAAATCGTCACCGTCCCCTCGCCGACGATCGGATGGGCGAACTGGCTGATCTGGTAGCCCTGCGGCAAATCCGGATAGAAGTAATTCTTGCGGTCGAAGACCGAGCGATGATTGATCTGGGCCTTCAGTCCAAGGCCGGTCCGCACAGCCTGGCGGACGCACTCCTCGTTGATCACCGGCAGCATGCCGGGCATGGCGGCATCGACGAGGCTGACATTGTCGTTCGGCGCGGCGCCGAAGCTGGTCGAAGCCCCCGAGAAGAGCTTGCTTTGGGAGGTGACCTGGGCGTGGACCTCCATTCCGATCACGATTTCCCAATCTCCCGTGGCGCCGGAAAGAAAACGTTTCGGATCGGGGGTGCGGCTATCGACGATCGCCATTTCGCAACGGTTCCCTGCGAATGTGTGGAAGCGTCATCGAAACCGGTCAGCCGGAGTGCCGGCGGCGGCTTCGCGACATGGTCGGAGGTTCGGGTAGAGCAAAAGCCGCACCCGTTCAAGGTTTGCGAACGCGTGCAATGGCGGCCGGTGAGCCGGTGCGGCTAGCTCGCAATATATTGCTTCAGGGAGTCCGCTTCCTCCTGGGCCTGCCGGATGCGCCGCTTGACCACGTCACCGATCGAGATGATCCCGACGACCCGAGCATCCTCGACCACCGGAAGATGGCGGAACCGGCCCTCGGTCATCTGGTCCATCACTTCCTCGACCGAGCTGCCCTCGTGGCAGGTCATGACCTCGCGGGTCATGAAGGCCGAGATGGGCCGGTCGAGCGCCGCGGCGCTGTCCCTCGCTATCGCACGCACCACGTCGCGTTCGGACAGGATGCCGGCGATCTGAACGCCAGACATGATGAGAAGGGCGCCGATGCGCTTCTCGGCCAGCAGCGAGGCCGCTTCCCGCAGGGTTGCGTTCGGCCCGAGCGTGGCGACGTCCCGCCCCTTCTGTTCCAGAATCTGACGAATGTTCATGGCTGACCTCCACCTCTCCTGCCTATTATCCTATCGTGCGACGCCGTCCTCTCTTTCGCAAGTCATTCCAGTGGCATCACCGATTTCTATCGCCTAGCCGGAAATAGCGGCAGAAGCAGGAAGCCGGCGATGAAACCGCCAATATGGGCCTGCCAGGCAATCGCGCTGTCGCCTACGGACACGAACAGGCCGGTGATCAGGTTCACCAGAAGCCAGATCGAGATGAAGCCCAGGACGGTGCGCGATCGCAGCACTTCCGGAAAGCTCAGAGGCCGGCTTGCGAATGCCCGGCGGCGCCCCGACCGATCGATTCGAAAGCCGAGGCGGCTTGCGGCGCCCATCATGCCGCTGATCGCTCCCGATGCGCCGACGAGGATCGACGGACCGAACGGGTCGATCACGAAATGCAGCAGCGCCGCTGCGAACGACGTCGCGATCCAGAACAGGACGAAGGGTCCGGTTCCGATGCGCAACGCCAGCGGAGAGCCGAAGATCGCCAACCAGACGGCGTTCATGAAGAAGTGTGTCCAGCCGCCGTGGAGCAGCGAATAGGTGATGGCGGCGAGGAGTTCGTGAAGAAGTCCCGACAGACCGTATGCGGCCAGTTCAGGAATGAAGGCGAACCAGTAGAGGACCTCGTTGTCCGTCGCGACCGGCAACAAGAGGCTGCGCACCGCCTGGATTCCCGCCATCAAAAGGAGGAAGAACGTGACGGCTGGCGCCAAATTGACGACCGGTTCGTCCGCGGGCTCGGCGCGATCAGCGTAAACCGTGTCGGGCTCTCCCGTCAGGCTCTCCGGCTCCGCACGAGCCCAGGGGGACGGTGACGGCACTTTCGGCTTGTTCCCGTCCGGCCCGCCATCCGCATTCGATCGCCGCTCTGTCACGCGCTCATCCCTTTTGGGTCGAGAAATGGGTTTCGATGGCTGCGGCGCAAGCGGCAGGCGTCAAGGATTTCGACGGCAGCCGTCGGGCCGGCGTCTGCCCGACGAAAAAGAGGCCGCTCCGACTTCATGTCGGAACGGCCTGAAACGGATCCGTAGAACCCCTGTCCTTCCAAGGACTTACTGACCGAGGTACTGCAGCCCGGAGCCATCGGGTTGCAGACGTTCTTGTCTCATGAGACCCGCTTTCCGACAACCGAAACCACCCATTAACCTTAACGGAACTGCCGCCTTCCCGGTCTGCGCGAGCTGGCACGGCCGATGCAACGCACGGGCCGAAAGCCAGTGCACCGGCCTATTCTGCCCCGTACTGGCACAGCGCTGACCGAGGGAGGTACGCATGCGCCACCAGCAGACACGAGATCTGTTCCTCTATTGGAGCCGGCTCCGCGGAACGGAGAAGGCACCGCACCGGAACATGATCGAGCCGAGTGATATCCGGACGCTCCTGCCGCAGACGTTCATTCTGCAGCAGCTGGCCGACGGAACTGTTGAATTCCGCCTGGCCGGCACCGGGCTCTGCGCCCAGTTCGGCAATGAACTGCGCGGACAGCCCTTCCAGATGCTGTTCCATCCGCGTGACCGGCGGATGCTGCTGCGACTGGTGGAACAGGCCCTGCAAGGCGATGCCATATCGGTCCTGACCATGGATGGCCGCAGCAAGAGCGGACGCACCGTCGGCTTTGAACTTCTGCTGCTGCCACTCGCCAGCGAATCGGATGGCGACCGGGCGCTGGGCTCGGCCCTCCCGGCGGCGCGAATGTTCTGGTTCGGCTCCGACCCGATTATCGAGTGGAAGCTTCGCGCTGTCCGCATCATCGATCCCGAACGAGAAATGGAATTCGCGGCCAATCGACCGGCCATCGACGTTCCGCCGCTCGTCCCGGCCCGGGGCGCCGTGCAGGCCCTCGCCCCAAGAGGACGGAAAGTGGCCCATCTGACCGTTCTGGAGGGCGGCCGCAACCGCTAGCGCTGTCGGGATCGATTCTGTTTTCGTCCGCGTGACGTGATTCGTCAGGAGGATTGCGGGGCGTCGCAGCACCATACGCCAGCGAACTATCTTTTCGGCGGCGGCACGATATTCTGAAGGATATGGTGGGCGAGCGGCTCAATCCGCTCCCGAGGATATCCCAAACTCACAGGTTCGCCGTCCGGCGTTACCGCACTTTAACCTTTGATAGGCCAAATTTCCCAGACGGAATCTCCCTCGGACCGACCAAGGCAAAAGAAGAATGAGTCTGGCACCAGACCTGCAGATACCCGACAAGCCCGAGAGACGGGCCTTTCAGCGGGTGAAGGCAAAAATCTACGGTCGCTTCATGCTTGAGGACGGCAGCGAACACGCCTGCCATGTCGTGGATATGAGCCCGGGCAGCGCTTCACTGCGGACCGACGTTCGCGGCGAAGCGGGCGAAAAGTGCATCTGCTATCTCGACCATATCGGCCGTATCGAGGGTGTGGTCACGCGGACCCTCGACGAGGGCTTCGCGGTGACGATCATCGCCTCGGATCGGAAGAAGGACAAGATCGCCTCGCAACTGACCTGGCTGGCGAACCGGCACGAGTTGGACCTGCCGGAGGATCGCCGCCATGCCCGCGTCGAGCCGCGCAACCCTATCTCGGCGATGCGGATGGAAGACGGCCGCAAATACAATTGCCGCATCATCGACCTCTCGCTCTCCGGCGCCGCGATCGCCACCGATGTCCGTCCCGCCCTCGGCACGCCGGTCGTCCTTGGCACCATGAGGGGTCGAGTGATCCGTCACTTCAATGACGGCATCGCCATCGAGTTCATCGACATCAAGGTCGTCTGAGGCTCCCTCCACCTCGTGACACTAAAAAAGAGCCGGCGCCGCCGGCTCTTTTTTTGCCCGGTCTCTTCCAGAATCTTCATCGAATCGCTGCCGCGCCTCAGCTCGTGCCGGCAACGGCGTGTTAACGGGCGCCGCCAATCAACCGCCTCGATCCCTAAAACCCTTGGTTTTCCTCGGCCAAAGATTAACAAAGTCCTCATGGCTTCGTTAACGTGGTTAAGATAGTAATATTTGGATTCGTCCAATTTGATCCGCATTTGTTTATTCTTTGACTAAATTGCCGTCGCCGACTTTTGCGTCATCCAAAATGTTACCTGCCATCTTGTCCTCCATCAGGGGAGACAAGCCATGCGGAAACTTATTCAAGCTATTCTTGCCACAGCAGGCATTCTATTGTCTATAGCGGGTCCTGCGCAGGCCGGTCCGTTCATCGAGACGGCCGGAGCGGCCAATCCGCCCATCGGACACGCCGAGTTCTGCTGGAACGCGCCGAGTGAGTGCGCCGATCGCGCCGCCGCGCCGAAGCCGTTCCCTCTCAATTCGCAGTCATGGCAGACCATCCTGAACGTCAACACGCGCGTAAATGCGGACGTCGTGCCGCTCACGGACCAGCAGATCTGGGGCCGCGAAGAACTCTGGTCCTATCCGCAGGGCGTTGGCGACTGCGAGGACTATGTTCTGGAGAAGCGACGCCTGCTCATGAACCTAGGGGTACCGGCCTCCGACCTTCTCATGACCGTGGTGCTGCAGCCTAATGGCGATGGCCATGCGGTGCTGACCGTGCGCACGGATCGGGGCGACGTCGTGCTCGACAACCTCAGCGACGAAGTGCTGCCGTGGGAGAAGACGGAGTACACCTTCCTCAAGCTCCAGAGCCCGAACGACAGCGCGCGATGGAAGCTCGTCAATGACCAGCGGGCGACGATGGTCGGTGCCGTCCAACGCTAGACCTGATCACAGAAATCGGCCGCACCTACGTCCCCTGTCGGCTGAACCGGAAGCCGGTCTCTTCCCCTGGAGACCGGCTTCATGGCGTCCGCGATCATGTCAGGCAGTCGACGAAGCTGATCAGCGCGATCCCGCTCGCCACTGCCCAGACATTGGCTATCACCAGCGCGAGTCCGATCGATATCGGCGAACGGTGCTCGACCAGTCCCTCGTTGAGTGCAAGGACAGGGCCGAGCACCGCGCTCAGCAGGACGGCGCGCGGCAGGCGCTCGCGACCGATCAGTTCGACAAAGAAGATTTCACGCCCTGTCCAAGCGATGATCAGGGTGGCTGCGAGGCCGGAGAACGTCATTCCGGCGCACCATGCAAAGAGAAACAACAGTATCGTCGCCATCGGTCACCATTCGTTTACCATGTCTGCACCAGTCTCGTGAGACAACACTGCAAGAGCCGTGCCGGATGTCCGAAGGCAGCAGGAACTGGCGGACGGGATGAAACGAAGCCTCGCGATGAACCAATGCGGGACGCTCGGAGCGTCGGGTCCCGGGCTGGGACGGATCATGGCAATCGCCAGCCTCGTCGCCGCGGCGGCAACCGTCGCCATCGTTCTCGCCGGGCGGAGCGTTGGTCACTCGCTGGCGCTCGGCGGCCACAGCGACCGGGTGACGCCGATTGAGATCGTCCTCGGCAACAATGTCCTGACTGTCCCGGAGAACATGATCCGCGAGCGCACGCAGCGAGGCGGCGGCGAACTCCAGCACCTCGAGCTCTATCTGCGCTGGCCGGAGCTAAGCGGCTATTCCGACGATGCGGCGGAGATATTCAATGGCCGCAGCATTGCGCGCGCGCTCGTCTTCGTCTCGATCGAACGGACGAGCATGTCGCGCGATATGAGCGGCCGCTATGAGAAAATCTACCAGCCGCTGCTCCAGGAGCCGGGGATAGAGGGGCCGTCGGGCCTTCGCCTGCGAGGGTTCAGGCCCGAAGCCGGCTATGGCAATGAGCTGCTGGCGACCAGCGAACGCAAGGACGGAGGAGTCTTCGCAGCTCGCTGCCTTGCAGGCTTGCAAGGCCGGCAATCGCCGGCCGGCTGCGAACGCGACGTCAGGATCGGCAAGAACCTCTCGATGACCTACCGCTTTCCCAGAGAACTGCTGGACCAGTGGCAAGCGATGGACGAGGCGCTGACGGCGACGATCAGCAGAATGATCCGCTGAAGAGGCGCGTATCAGTCCGTCCACTCACTCCAGGTCAATGTCGAGAATGGCCATCGCCAGATTGTAGGAAACCTCTCCTTCGTCCTCGATCCGGTCGATGACCCCCAGGAACTCATCGTCGAGGTAGAGTTCGCAGGAATCCTCCTTGCGGGGCCGCGCCCGCACCTCGATCTTGTCGGTCCGGAACAGGCGCTTGAAATAGGCGTCGAGCTGGCGGATTTCCTCGGGTCTCAAAAAGCTTCTCCAACGTTTTTCTTGTCGAATGGCGGCGAAAGGTTCGCTCCCATCCCTGCTGTGGCAGGAACTAGCGCGACCGATCGGTCCGAGTAGAGGGCCGTAAGGGGTGCTCGGGAAACAATCCTCAGATGCGGTCAATCATCCATGGACAGCATCTGGTCCATCGCCCGGCCCGGCTCGCTGCAGGTGCTTTCACCCACCACTCGCGCCGGCACCCCGGCCACCACCTTGTTCGGCGGAACCGGCCTCAGCACGACGGAGCCGGCCGCAACCTTGGAGCAGTGACCGATTTCGATATTGCCAAGGATCTTGGCGCCGGCGCCGATCAGCACGCCATTGCCGATCTTCGGATGACGGTCGCCATTCTCCTTGCCCGTCCCGCCGAGCGTCACGCCCTGAAGAATCGAGACATCGTCGCCGATGCGAGCCGTTTCGCCAACGACGAGGCCGGTGGCGTGGTCGAGGAAGACGCCCTTGCCGATCACGGTGGCAGGATTGATGTCGACGCCGAAGACGGAAGACGAGCGGCTCTGAATGTACAGCGCGAAGTCGCGGCGCCCGTTGCGGGCGAGCCAGGCGGCGACGCGATGCGCCTGCAGAGCATGGAATCCCTTGAAGTACAGGAACGCGTCGAGATAGCGCCTGCAGGCGGGGTCGCGATCGTAGACGGCCTGCAGATCGGCCCGCAGCGAGGCGGAGAAGTCGCCGCCCTCGGCCAGCATCTGCGAAAAGGCCTGCTCGATCAGCGCCGGGGCCATCATTTCGTGGCCGAGGCGCTCGGCGACGCGGCGGGCGATGGCGCCTTCCATGTCCCTGTTGTTGAGCACATTGGCACAGATGAACGCCGCCATCATCGGCTCGCGGGCGACGGCTTCCTCGGCCTCCGCGCGCAATCCGTCCCAGATGGGATCGAGGCTGTTCGTGGCGGATTGATCTGCGCGCTGCGACAATGCCATGGCGGTCTGCCTCCGGGCGGTAGCGAATACGTCGTGGCCATATATGCCATCCGGCGCTGCAATCCAACTCATCGCGCGGAGCGATGGTTACCCTCGCCTCCGCCGCGATCGGTCGCTATCGTCCGATTTCGTGAAGGAATTGAAGCAACGCTTCGGTGAAGGCGTCGTTCCGGTCGCCGACGATCATATGGCCGGCCTGCGCGATGTCGACATAGCGGCCGTCAGGCAGGCGGTCGGCGGCATCCCGCGCCTCCTCCTCACCTACCAGTTCGCTCGACATGCCGCGAACGATCAGGACGGGCAGGCTCAGGCGTACCAAGGCTTCGTCCAGGCGCAGCAGGTGGTTCGCCGCCCCCGCGGAGACGGACTTTTCGCCGCCCGCGGCGAAGGTCGGGTCCCAGTGCCAGCGCCAGCGGCCATCGTCGTGCTGGCGCATGTTCTTGCGCAGGCCCTCCAGCGAGCGAGGCCGTTTGCGGTGCGGCATATAGGCGGCAATCGTCTCGGCCGCCTCCTCCAGCGATTCGAAGCCGCTCTTCAGGGCGGCCGTCATGAAGCTCATGATGCGCATGACCCCTTCCTGGCGCATGCGGGGCACGATATCGACAAGCGCGATCGCGGCGAAGCGTGGCTTCTCGTCCTCCGCGCCAATCATGCTGAGCCCGCCGAGGGAAGCGCCGACCCCAATCGGCCGACGCCCCGTTTGCCGCGTCAGCCAGTCGGCAATGGCGCCGGCGTCGCGGGCATATTCCGCGAAACTGTAGCCCGCCTCGGGGACCCAGTCGCTGTCGCCATGGCCGCGCATGTCGAAGCTGTAAGCCGCATAGCCGTTGCGTGCCATCGCCGTCGCCGTCTTTTCCCAGGCGTGACGCGTCTGGCCACCGCCGTGGAGCATCAAGACCGGCGGGCCCTGCCCCACACGGCCGCCGACAAGACGATTGCCGTCCGCGCCCTCGATCTCGATGGCCTCGCTCTGCAGTCCGTCAACGCTCACAGCGGATGCTCCTCCAGAAAGGCAAGGGTACGCGCCTTGAAGCTGCTGTCGCCCGTGGCAACGAGGTGGTTGCGCCTTTCGATGTCGAAAGCAATGGCATTGGGCATGAGTGACGCCAGGTCCTGCGCCGAACCGGCGATCTCGTCCCTGGTGCCGACGGCGATCAGGGTCGGTTGGCCGATCTGCGCCAGGTCGGTTGCAGGCATCAGCATGCGGTTGGTGGAAATGCAGGCGGCAAGCGCCTTCCTGTCGGCCCCGGTGCGATCGGCGAATGTCCGAAATTCCAGTGCGCTGGCATCGTCTATCGAGCCGGGATCGTCGGCGCTCAGCGCCGCCGCCACCGGCTTCCAGTCGCCGACGCCCTCGACAAGATTCAGGCCAAGTCCGCCGAGGACGAGGGTCGCCACGGCCTCACCATGGTCGCGGGCAAGGAAACTGGCAATGCGGGCGCCCATGGAATAACCCATCACATGCGCTCTTGCAATTCCGAGATGCGCCAGAAGGGCCAATGCATCGCCAGCCATCAGAACCGGCGTGTATTGGTCGGGATCGTAGAGCTTGTCGCTGTCGCCATGGCCGCGATTGTCGATGGCGATGGCCCGATAGCCGGCGTCGGTGAGTGGTCCGACCCATCCGGTCTCGACCCAGTTGATCCGCTTGTTGGAGGCAAAGCCATGGATCAGGAGGACCGGCTCGCCATTGCGCGGGCCCTCATCGGTGAAGGCCAGGCGCAGCCCATCATGCTGAAAGGTTTCCATGAGCGCTGGTTACGGCGGCGCGCCAGCGCGTTCAAGAACTAAGATCGGACCGACCGGTCCGCACCCGTTGACGTTCACCGGCGCGGCTGCCTCGTCAGCCGCCGATGACCGGGTGCTGGAGGACGATGCCTTCCCTGATGCCGTGGGCCGCGGCCTGGCCGGCCTTCAACTCCAGCACGTAGCGGACGGGCCCCTTCGAGTTCAAATGCGTGTCGTCGAGCGGTTTGCCTTGCCGAATCGTATCGACGGTGCCGTCCTCGCCGATGAAGATGATGTCGAGCGGCATGATCGTGTTGCGCATCCAGAAGGTGCGAGGGGCCGCCTTGTCGAAAGCGAAGAGCATGCCGTGATCGTCGTCCATCTGCTTCCGCCACATGAGGCCAGCGGCGGCTTCGACCGGTGAGTCCGCGATTTCCACCATGATCGCCACGTCGTCGCGACCCTCGACCGTGAGGGGAACGGGGTCCACGGACAGAATCATGGGCTGACCCGGCTCCGGCACATCGGAACGCGCGGTGCCGCTGCCGGTCAGGGCGAGAACGCCGCCGACGACAAGAAACGCAGCAAGGACGATCGACAGGAAGTCGAACGAAGTCCGCTTTCGTCCGTGTCGCATGGGCCTCTCCCGCTCCGGTCCGATCAGGCGCGTCGACCCGACGCGCGAGACCAAGATGAGGGACGGAAACGGCAGCAATTTGGCGGATCACGGGCAAATGCATGAAATCATCATGCTTTCAGCCGCCAAGCGAGCGGGATCAGGCGCGACGAAGTCGACGAGATGCGCCGGTCGGCTGGCGCCTCAGTTGGAAATGGCTGGCGTTCCAACGTCGGGATGGATCTCGGCGGCCATCAACCCCTTGCCGGAGCGGCCGTAGCGGACCAGCACCGTCTGTCCCGGACGCAATTCCGTGAGGCCGTAGCGGCGTAGCGTCTCCATATGGATGAAGATGTCCTCGGTGCCCTCGCCTCGGGTCAGGAAACCGAAGCCCTTGGTTCGATTGAACCATTTGACGATCGCCCGCTCCAGACCCGTCTCGGGCTCGACGGCCACCCTTGTCCGCGGCGCCGAACTCTCGGCCGGGTGGACACCGTGCGAATTGTCGAGCGAGACGATCTTGAAGCTCTGCAAGCCGCGGTCGCCGCGCCTGGCAAGAACATGGACCCGTGCCGATTCCAGCGCGGTCTGATGTCCGTCGCGGCGCAGACAGGTCACATGCAGGAGGACATCGCCCAGTTCCACCTCGTCAGGAACAATGAAGCCGTAGCCCTTGGCCACATCAAACCATTTGATGCGGCCATGAACTTCGACAACGCCTTCATCCGTTGCGAGAGAAGGGTCCGCGGCCAACGCGCCATACTGCCCAGTCAAATCTTCGTCCATCGGCGAGACGCACCCCTCGAAACAACCGTACTCGCGAATCTCCGGACAAGATTAACATGACGGAATCGGCGGCTGACAAGGCCGGTTCGGCAAAATCTTCCCTATCGTTACGGATAAGATGCAGATATCCCCTTCTCCTTCGCCTGACGGCGCTTGGCAGCACTCTGGCCAACCCTAAGCTTTCAGCTGCAACAATGATTTTGTGTCCGACAGGAGAGAGCCCAGATGCGTTATCTTCACAGTATGATCCGAATTCGCGACATCGACGAAGCTCTCGCTTTCTGGGTCGGAAAGCTGGGCCTTGAGGAGATCCGGCGCCTGGACAGTGAGGAGGGCCGCTACACGCTGATCTTCCTTGCCGCCCCGGCCGATGTCGGCTCATGCGAAAGAGATGCGCTCGCCGGAACTGGAACTGACCTATAATTGGCCGGATGGGAACGGCGAGACCGAGACCTACACCAATGGACGCAATTTCGGCCACGTCGCCTACAAGGTCGATGATATCTACGACACCTGCGAGAAATTGATGGATGCCGGCGTCACCATCAATCGGCCACCCCGGGACGGCCGCATGGCCTTCGTCAGGAGCCCGGACGGCATCTCGATCGAACTGCTGCAGGAAGGCGACGCGCTGGACGCTGCGGAACCCTGGAAGAGCATGAAGAACACCGGCAGCTGGTAGATCGGCTAGGCGAGAAGCGACAGCGCCTCCCGCGCCATCGAAGGGGCGAGCGCCAGGCCGGTCTTGTAGCCGCCGGACGCCGCGGCGATCCCTTCTGCGACGCGACCGACGACCGGATTTGCCGTCGGCCCCTTCGGTCGCAGTTGCGCCCAGCGTTCGACCATGACTGCGCCCTTCAGGAGCGGACAGAGGACAAGCGCTTTCGCCACGAGGTCATCCAGCCTCGCATCTGTCGTCAACGGGTCGGCCCAGCTCTTTTCGCTGGTCGAGCCAAGGCCGATGGTCCCGTCCGCATGAGGTACGAGATAGAGGCCATCGCCGTAGACCATCGGCAGGTCGGCCGGCAGCGGTCGGCCTGGCCTCAGAAGCGCCGCCTGCCCCTTGACGCCCGTGATCGTCGGCACCGCCTCCGTCGCCACGCCCAGTCGACGCAGGACCTCCGGCGTATCGACCCCCGCGGCGACCAGTATGCGATTGGCCGAGAGCTTCGTTCCGCCAAGGTCGAGGCTGCCGGATGCGGCATCCAGGGTCGTCACGGCGGACTTCTCGCAAATGCAGGCGAACGGTCGGATGGCCGCGGTCAGCGCCGCCAGCAGACGGCGCGGCATGATGAGGGCGCTCAACGTGTCGAAGGCGTGGCCATTGGCTGTGGCGTGGTCCGAGAGAAGGCCTCCGGGATCGCGGCCTTCGGTCATATCCCAGCGGTATTGCCGACCAGCTGGAAGCCGCCGCCGGTCCAATGGCGTGCGGCTCCGGCCGCCCACAGCGTCTGCCGCTCGCGCTGGTGCTCGGTCGCGACCGGCATCAGTCGTCCGTTCCGGCGGTAGCCGGTGGCGATACCGGTCTCGTCTTCGAGCGCCGCGCATAGCGCCTCCATTTCGACCAGGGCATCGAACTGACGCTGCTTCTTCGGGTTCCACGGCTCGGGCTGGTGGGGCATCAGCGCGCCGAGAATCCCGCCAGACGCGCCGCCACCGATGCGCCCCTTGTCGATCAGCGCGACGGAGAGGCCTCGCTCGACCGCGAAGCGCGCGGCCCACAGGCCGACGATGCCGCCGCCAATGATGGCGAGATCGAATGTTCTCTCACGCGCCGCGATCGTTTGTCTCCTCGTCGATCGGCTTTATGTGGCGGGATGACCCCCTCGAACCGCAGCCTCCGCCCGAGTGTTTCCATGGCCCTATTCGACCCTCGCAGCAAACACGCCTCCAAGCGAAACAAGGAAATTCATGCTGCCTATGAGATCGCCGACACCTTCGTCTCCTTCGCCGCGGCGCTGCTGTTCCTGATCGGCTCCTGGATGTTCTTCTATCGAGATCTTCAAAATCCGGCGATCTGGTGCTTCGTGATCGGATCGATTTTCTTCATCATCAAGCCGGCCCTGAAGCTGCTCCGCGAAATCCAGTACGCGCTGACCGGCGACCTCGACGATCTCGCCGGATCCTGATGGCGACGCCACCGCATCCGCTCGACTGGGATGAGGCAGGACAGGCCCGTTCGGCCCTCTATGACGACCTCTTCTTCAGTCGTGAGGATGGGCTTGCGGAGACCCGACATGTCTTTCTCGACGGCAACCGGCTGCCCGAACGGCTCCAGGCCCTGAGGCCGGACGACCGCTTCATCGTCGGAGAGCTTGGTTTCGGGAGTGGCCTGAACGTGCTGGCGACGATCGATCTCTGGCGCTCATGCGCACCGGCGGGCGCGTCGCTTCGTCTGTTCAGTTTCGAGAAGCATCTTCTCGAACCCGCCGCAATGGAACGGATGCTGTCTCCCTGGCCCCATCTGCTGGCGCTCGCGGACCCGCTCCTGCAGGCGCTCGCCGATTCACCCACAGGGGATGTCCAGATCGCTTTCGAGAGACCCATGCCGGTCCGCCTCCACATCCTGGTCGGCGACGCGGCGGAGCGCATCGGCGACATGCCAGCGCCCGCCGACGCCTGGTTTCTCGACGGGTTCTCCCCTGCCCGGAACGCCGATCTCTGGTCGACCGAATTGATGGCCGCCATGGCCGAGAAGACGGCAGCGGCCGGAACGTTCGCCACCTACACCGCCGCCGGCTGGGGTGCGGCGAAATCTCCAGGCCGCCGGCTTCGAGGTCGAAAAATTGCGTGGTTTCGGCAGCAAACGTGCGATGATGGCGGGTCGGCTGCGGCACAATGCCGAGCAAGGGTGAAACAAACCGATCCACCCGCTCGTAAAGCCATGGAACCGACGACCGGGAGACGCCGATGACCGACAACGAGAACGGCGAAGGCGGCAGGCCGCTGATCTATCGCCAGACGATCGCGACCCGCCTCACCCACTGGCTCTGGGTCGCCTGCCTTGCCTTCCTCCTCGGCTCCGGCCTCAATATCTTCATGGCCCGGCCCGACCTCTATGTCGGCCAGCAATCGGGTTTCGGGTTCGAGAACCGCGTCCTCAGCATCGGGTCGACAACCGTCGACGGCACGACGCGTGGCGTCACGACCGTCTTCGGCAAGCGCTTCGACACGACCGGCTGGCTCGGCGTGGTCGAGCGGAAGGGCGAACGGGTCCGGCAGAGCTTTCCGCCATGGCTCGTCATTCCGGGCTATCGTGATCTCGCCACGGGCCGCATCGTCCACTTCTTCTTTGCCTGGCTGCTCGTCGGGACACTGCTCCTCTGGCTCGTCGCGAGCCTCGCCAACGGCCATGCGCGATCGACTCTTGCCGAGCCTTTCCGACATCAAGCGCCTCGCCCCGTGACATCGCCGACCATGCCCGGCTGAAATTTCACGCGGAGGGACGCGACTACAACGTGCTGCAGAAGCTGTCCTACGCGCTGATCCTGTTCATCGTCCTGCCGCTGATGATCCTGACCGGCCTGACAATGAGCCCCGGCTTCAACGCCGGCTTTCCATTCACGCTGGATCTGTTCGGCGGACGACAGACGGCGCGGACGCTGCATTTCGCGCTGATGCTGGTGCTGGTCGGGTTCTTCGTCGTGCACGTCGTGATGGTGATCCTCGCCGGACCGATCAACGAACTGCGCTCGATGATCACCGGTTGGTATCGGCTGCCGGAAGAACCGGGTGAAGCGCCCGCGGCAGGGCCGGCGAAGGAGATCGCACCATGACCGGCAAGGTACTCCACTCAGGCGATGCCCGTCTGTCGCGCCGCAATTTCCTGCGCGCCGGCGGCATCGTCGCGGCCAGCCTTCCCCTCGGCGGCTGTTTCGATTTTGTCGGCGACACCGACAGCAAGGTCCGCGATGTCCTCGCCTATGCCAATTCGCTCAGCTATCGCGCCCAGCGGTTCCTGCTGAATGCGGATGCCCTGGCCCGCGAATATGAGTCGTCCGACATTCGCCAGCCGCAGCGGCCGAACGGCTCCACCAATCCGCAGGATGGGGACTACCGCAGGCTGGCCGCCAATGATTTTTCCGACTGGCGGCTGGAGGTGGCGGGTCTCGTCGACAGCCCTCTCTCACTATCGCTGGAGACGCTGCGGGCGATGCCGTCGCGCACCCAGATCACCCGGCACGACTGCGTCGAGGGCTGGAGCTGCATTGCGCAGTGGACCGGTGTGAAGCTCTCGGACGTATTGGCCAAAGCCGGTGTGCAGGATCGGGCCCGCTTCGTCGTCTTCGACTGCTTCGATTCGTTCGGCCTGTCCAAATATTACGAGAGCGTCGACCTGGCCGATGCCTACCACCCGCAGACGATCCTCGCCTATGGCCTCAATGGGGAGCCCCTGCCCGTCTCCAACGGCGCACCGCTGCGCGTCCGGATCGAGCGGCAGCTCGGCTACAAGATGGCGAAATATCTCCGCCGCATCACGGTGACCGACACGCTTGCCGGCTTCGGCGGCGGCAAGGGCGGCTATTGGGAGGATTCGACCGGCTATGACTGGTATGCGGGGATCTAGAGCCTTTCATGACGGCCAATGGTCGCGTCTGAGATGTCCGTCCGCGGCAGCAGGAGCGGATTGTCCGAGGGCTTGCCCGTCCACCCGCCGGTCGCCTCGCTTCGCGAAGCAGGTGAGCCTTTATCGGTATTGAGCTTCTGCTCTAATCTTCGGTGAAGGCGTGGCTGAAGGAGTCGAGGATCGGCTTGGCGAGATATTCGAAGAAGGTGCGATCGCCGGTGGAGATCAGGGCCTCGACCGGCATGCCGGGATAGAGCTGCTCGCGCGTGACGGGCGGCGGCAGTTCGTCGGCCATCTTCAGGCGCGTCAGATAAAAGGGCTCCTGCGTCGCCTGATCGATGAGACGGT
The DNA here is from genome assembly GCA_963773525.1 of uncultured Alphaproteobacteria bacterium. Taxonomy (GTDB): domain Bacteria; phylum Pseudomonadota; class Alphaproteobacteria; order Rhizobiales; family Rhizobiaceae; genus Notoacmeibacter. The sequence continues at coordinate 268,168 of CAVZBM010000007.1, forward strand.
CGGCCGAGATGTGGATCACCGATCCGCGAACTTCGGGCGTCACCCGCATGTTGAGAGCCGAAAGGCGCAGCCTCGCTTCCTGGCCGATCTGGATCACATCGACATCCTGCGGGCGCAGGCGCGCCTCGACGAGGACGCCGTCACCGGTGGGCAGGATCTCCATGATCTCGCCGCCCGGCGGCACGACGCTGCCGACCGCGTTGAAACTGGATTCGACAACGATGCCGCCGACCGGCGCGCGGATATCGGTGCGTGAAAGGATGAACCGCGCATCCTCCAGCTGGTCGGCGATGTCGACCTGCGCCGCGCGCAGCTCGTTCAGTTTCGTCACCGCTTCCTCGACCCGCTGCGTGGCGAGCCGCTCGCGCTGCTCAAGCGCCTCGATCCGGTTGATTCCGTTGGTCGCCAGTTCCGAAACGATGACGCTGCGCCGCCCGACCAGATCGGCCTTGTTGCGCTGGATCTGGGTATATTCGAACCGATTGGTCAGGCCTCGATCGACAAGGCTCTTCTTTCGCTCCAGCTCGTCGGCAACGATGTCGAGTTGGGCGTTTAACGCATCGCGCTGCGCGAACAGGCCCTCCCGCGCCTGTTCATAGGCGGCGACCCGCTGTCTTAGGATTTCCTGTTCGGAGCGGTAGCGCGCCAGCCGCGCCCGAAACTCCTTCGCCTGCTCGGACCGGATCTGGGCGATTGCCGGGGTCCTCGCTTCCTGCTCATCGGCCGGCATCGTCTCCAGCTCATCGCGCTCCGCGACGAGCCGGGCGATCATGGCCTCGTTGGTCTCCCATTGATTGGTAAGGCGCTGCAGTTTGGTGCGGGCGAGCGTCGGATCGAGCCGGAGAAGGATGTCGCCGGCCTCGACACGATCACCTTCCTCGACCGGCAGATCGCGGACGATTCCGCCTTCGAGATGCTGAATCGCGACATTGCGCCCGGAGGCGGCGATCAGGCCCGGTGCAATGGCGGCTCCGGAGATCGGCGCCGTCGCGCCCCAATAGCCGAATGTGCCGAAAAGGAGGATAACCAACCCATAACCGAGCGCGGCGAACCCGCCTCGCCGCACCGAGACCTGCTCGCGCCATGCCACATCGGATCGATCGGCAAGATCGGCCATTCCGCCCTTTCCTCTCACCATGACGGCGCGTTGGCCGCCGGCACCGGGCGCAGGGGCGTCGGAGGTGTGGCGGGCTTGCAGTCCGATGGCTGCACGGCCTGCAGCACCTCGCCGATCGGTCCGAACGACCGGACCGCGCCCTCGCTGAGCAGCAGCGCCGTGCCGCAATGGCGCGCTATGGCCACGCGGTGGGTGATCAGGATGACGGTGGTGCCGCGCTGCCTTGCTTCCGCCAAGGCCGCCAAAAACGCCTTCTCGCCCTCGGCATCGAGATTGGCGTTGGGTTCGTCCAGAACGAGGATGGCCGGCTCGCCGAAGAAGGCCCGCGCCAGACCGATCCGCTGGCGCTCGCCGCCGGAGAGGACGGGACCGACCGCCGCGATTTCGGTTTGATAGCCGTTCGGCTGGGCGACGATCATCTCGTGGGCATGGGCCTTCCCGGCAGCGGCCACGATCTCCTGATCGGTCGCGCGGGGGTCGAACCGGGCGATGTTCTGCGCGATCGTGCCGGGGAAGAGCTGAACATCCTGCGCCAGATAGCCGAACAGGCCCTGCCGCTGCGTCTCGTTCCAGGTCTCTAGATCGGCGCCGTCGACACGGACGATGCCGCTGCCGGGCCGGATGGCGCCGACGATCAGGCGCGCCAATGTCGTCTTGCCGGCGCGACTGGGTCCGATAATGGCGAGCGATCCGCCCGCCTCAAGGTCAAAGCTGACCCGCTTGATGATGGCGGCGCCGCCAACACCCGCGCCGGGCCGACCGTAGAGGAGGTTCTCGACACTGACCGCGCCCTTGGGTGCTGGCAATTCGATCGGCGTGACGGTCGGCGGCCGCGCACGCTCCTTAAGGCGACTCCAGGCCCGACAACCATCGTCGATCTGCCGCCAGCCGCCGATCAGTTGATCGATCGGCTGCAGGGCGCGGCCGGATACGATCGAGGAGGCGAAGATCATCCCGCCCGTCATGTCTCCGCGAAGGACGAGCCAGCCGCCGACGCCGAGAATGGCGAGTTGCAGGATCATGCGGGAGGCGCGCGAGATGCCGCCGAAGATATTGTTGACGGTCGCCGAGCCCGTCAGCTCGTTCAGGCTTTCCGCGAAGCGACGCCCCCAGTGCAGTTGTGCGTTCGCCGCCATGCCCATCGCATGGAGACTGTCGGCGTGGCGTCCGAAGCTCTGCGCGGAAAGATCGGCGAGGACGGATCGCTCGTTCGCCTTGCGGCTGCGCTTGCGGTCGAGAAGGAGATTGACGGCCAGGAGGACCACCATCACAGCCACACCGGCGAGCGTGATCCAGCACAAAAGCGGGTGCACGAAATAGAGAAGCACCACGAAGAAAGGCGCGAAGGGCAGATCGAACAGCGCCAGCAGCGCCTTCGACGCGATGAAGCCGCGCACCTTGTGCAGGTCGCGAAGCGGGGCGATATCGTTGCGGTCGCCCCGGTCGCGGTCGATCACCCGCAAGAAGGCCTGGCCTCCTTCCACCCGCACAAAATCATTGGCGACGTGATGGGCATACGCGGAACGGACGATGTCGAACAGACCCAGGAAGACCAGCGCGCAGACGGCGATGATGCTGAGATAGATCAGTGTTTCGATGCTGGCCGAGGGCAGCACGCGGTCATAGACCTGCATCAGATAGAGCGGCATGACCAGCATCAGACCATTGGTCACGGCCGAGAAGACGGCCAGATGCAGCGCCGCTCGGCCGAGCTTCGCCCGGAAGGGTTTGGGGGAGTTCATCGCCTATCGCCCGAAAGAGATCGAAGGGCGCGAAACGGGGCGCCCTCCCTTTGCCGAAGGATCAGATCAGCCCGCCGATCGGCTCCGGATCGTACCAGGTGTCGCCCGGCGCATGATTGGAATTGGCGACGAGGTCGTCGAGCGAAATGTCCGTTGCGTCGTTGAAGGTCAGGTACTCCACATTGGTGAACTGAACGGTGTCGCCGGTGGCGTTATGGGTGAGGGTGTACTCATCGCCCGCGCCGCCCAACTCGAATTCGGCGAGGTCCGGGTCGAAGCGGAGCGTGTCGGTGCCCGCGCCCGCGTCGACAAAGCCCTCCGTCGTGCCGGAAAAGCGGATCAGATCGTCGCCCCCGGTCGCGATTTCCGCCGACAGTGCATCGCGGAGGTCGTCGCGCGACCAACTGCGCCGGTCGCCGAAGACAATCCTCTCCACGCCCATATCGCCTTCGTCGCGGAGCTGGTCGATGACCAGCACCGAGCCGCCATCGCCCGCGCCCGGCCGGCTTTCGCCGACGATGAAGCGGACATCATAGTTGTTTTCGCGCACCGCCTGCACCCGATAGGACGGAATGCGCGAGAAGATCAGCTGATCATCGTCACCGGCCGTGGCCCCGCCGGAACCGCCATCCCAGATCGTGTCATGGCCGTCGCCCTGACTGTACATATAGCGGTCATTGCCGGCCTGGCCGTCGAGCCAGTCGTCGCCGGCCCGGCCCACCAAGCGATCATCCATCGAGTTGAAGCCGAGGATCACGTCGTCATCATCGGTGCCGGCCTGGTCGACCAGCGTCCGCTTGATCGTGTCGATGCTCCACTCGGAGCCATCGGCGAAGACGACCCGCTCCAGCCCGGCGCCGGCGCCGCTGACCGGATCGGACGCCGTCGCCGCGCCATCCTCGGCGAGGACGAATGGCGCGAACACCACGTCGGAGCCGGCGTCCAGATCATCGTCAAGCCAGATCGAACCGCCATCGTCGCGGCCGGGCGCGCTTTCGCCGATCATCAGCGTGACGCCCGCGTCCTGCCGGACCAGCGTGACATCGCCGGGATTGATGTCGGAGAAGACCAGCGTGTCCTCTTCGTCCCCGGCCTGGCCTGAGCCAGGGTCGGAAATGGTGTCGTGGCCGTCGCCGCGGGCATATTCATAGCGGTCGCTGCCGGCGCCACCGTTCATCACGTCAACACCCTCGCCGCCATTCACCGTGTCGTCGCCATCGCCGGCGTCGATCGTGTCGTCGCCCTTCAGGCCGTTGATGACATCATTGCCACCGCCGGCATCGATCTGATCGTCGCCATAGGTGCCTTCGATGACGTTATCCCGCTCATCGCCGACAAACACGCTCTGAAAACCCTCGAGGAAAAGGCCAAACGATCCATTGAAGAAGCCGTCGATTGCGAAATGGGGAACTTCCCAAACATACACCAACCGATTGAAGCTGATCCCGGTCGCCTCGTCCGTATGAAAAACGACTTCAAGCTCGCCAATTGAAAGTTTATAATATTCATAGGAACCATTTACGACATGATCCCGCACTTCGGCGTCCATGAAAAATACCGGACTGCCATAGTAACCCCAACCGTGCCAGATCTGTCCGACGCCATCCGTATCCCGGATAACGTCGAAATCTTCAAACCCATCCCGGCTGCCGACGAAATAACTGTCATTGCCTTCTCCGCCAAACAGATAGTCCGTCTCGCCATCCGCATAGCTGGCGGCGCTGGGTTTCCCATCCGCGAAATTCGGATCGAAGATGCGCTCATCGCCCGCTCCGATGAATTCGAGCCCGGTTCCGCCATTGGCGAACAGGAAATCATCGCCATCGCCGCCGCGCAGAATATCCGCGCCTTCGCCGCCATAGAGGATGTCGCCGCCATCGCCGCCATCGAGACTATCCGCGCCTTCGCCGCCATAGAGACTATCATCGCCTTCGAAACTCTCGACCGTGTCGTCGCCTTCGCCGGCGCGGACGATGTCGTCGCCCTGGCCGGTGCGCAGAAAATCGCAGCCCGCCGTCAGATCGAGGTCGAAGCCGAAATCGACCGCGCCATTGGTCAGGACATTGGTCTCCCAGCCCGGAAAGTTCGGCGCGTCGGCCGGCGCGACACTTTCGATGAGGTCCGACAGATCGATTCCGACCATGTAAAGCAGAGTGTTGATGAAGGAATTGCTGTTTTGAAAAAGCGTGTAGGAAATGGATGTGCCTTCGCTGGCGAATACGTCGTAGATTGCGTTCAACGTGTTCCAGATCAAGGCCGGATCGGCATCGCCTAAATCCAGATCGACCGATACATATTTGCCTTCGACACCGTAATTGGGCGTGAAATGCCTGTCGTCGGTATCGAGAGAATGTTGTCTTTTTCCAGGATAATGCCAAACCGGGGGAAATTCGAACTCGTCCGGGGCCTGAACCTCCAACTCGATGTCATTGTATACCAATTGAAGATGAGATGCCAAAACGGTAACATCAATCAAATTCGCAGCGAGTTTCATCGTGGTCATGTTCTATCCTCACAAAATAAGGTACGTGGAATTTGTATTTTTTAAAGAGAACGTCGCATCGTAATTGACGCCGACCGTCAATCCGTAGGCGATTAGCGAAGTCCACAACTGATGCACGAGATCGCCCGCCACCGGGTTACCCATTTTATTGAGAGACCAATCAGCCACCAGCCGAAGTCCCACGCGCACATCGACATAATAGACGTGCGCGAACCCCGCATTCTCGAACCATGTCTTCATCGCCTCCGGCGTCTTCAGCGCTTCTGCGACGAGAAAGGCGCAGAGCTTGAGATCACCGGGAATCGTCCATGGTCGTCCAGTCCGGCGGCGAGGCCTCGGTCACCGGTGCGCCGGGTTCGAGGACGAGACAATCCTGCGCCGTTACGATCGGCCGGTCGGTCAGTTTGTCGTAGACTTCATAGAGCACGATCAGGCCGATGACGCAGACGACGGAAACCAGTGCCGTCAAGAGGATCCCCGAGATGATCTTCCAGCAAAGCTTTACGAGAGTTCCTATAAACTTCAACAATCGCGCGATCTCTCCGCTTTCCGTATCGCTGACACGACCGCGCCTCGCTCAATGGCGGCCGAAAACCACGTCCCGGAAACTTCTTCTGAACGTGCTTCTTTGCGTCGAGTCCGATCTATGTTTTGAGGATGTTGTCCGCCATCTCCGCAGCCCGAACGGCCAGCGAATGAGAGGGCGTAGATTCGACGATCATGGTCGATGCCTCCTGAGACGCAAGAGCAGACCCTTATGGCCGAGCCGCGCAGCTATAGGAAACTATGCATTGCCCGTGCGAGCAGTCCAGCAGCCGCAGGCTGAGTCGTTGTATATTTTCCTACATCCTTGGGTTGTGCTCGGGGCGTCGCAGCGGCGGCTTGTCTGATTTAAGCGGCGAGCGAGAGCGGCAAGTCCCGGCTGGCCGGATCGAGGGCGAAACCCTCCGGCGCCACCCATTTCGACAGGGTCGTGTTGTGCGCGAAGAACACCGCTCCGCTGTCCAGGCTGGAGCCGTCGGGCAACGTCGCGCTGCCCGCATAGCGGATCTCGTTGCCCTCGAAAGCCCTCGACCGTGTCGTCGCCTTCGCCGGCGCGGACGATGTCGTCGCCCTGGCCGGTGCGCAGAAAATCGTCGCCCGCCGTCAGATCGAGGTCGAAGCCGAAATCGACCGCGCCATTGGTCAGGACATTGGTCTCCCAGCCCGGAAAGTTCGGCGCGTCGGCCGGCCGGAGATCGTCGATGATGGTCGGCGAGATCGATGCCGACCATATAGAGAAGCGTGTTGATATAGGAATTGCTGTTTTGGAAGACATCGTACGAAATCTCCGTACCATATGTTGAAAACACGCTGTGAATAGCCCTTCAGTATCTTCCAGAGCTGATCGCCGACATCGCCAGCGGCAATAAGGGCGACCTCATATTTGCCATCGACTTGGTAGTTGGGTGTGTAGTCTTCTTGAGGGCGCACGGCATAATAGGTCCATTCACCGAGGACGGAAAAATCACCCGCTTGAACCTCAATCTCCCATCCTTCCTCGACCAGCTGGAGATGGCTGAAAGGAATTTCCAGCCACTCCGTGGGCGCAACGAGATTTGCGGCAATATAGAGACTGCTCATGGTATCTTCCTATTCGTAAGTATAGCCCATCGACACGCTTACAACTTCGTTGGACGGATTGTAGCGAAGAACTCCGCCAAAATTGTACGCCCGTGATCGCAGGAATTGGGTTACGACGCTTGCGTTCTTGAACGGGTCGCCGCGCTCCCGTGTCTTCCAGATCGCGCTCAGGACAGTGTCGCCCCCAGGAAAGTGATCTTGTATCAGGACGACACGGTAGGACCCGGCGTTCTCTAGCCACGCCTTCATCGACTCTGGTGTTCGAAGCACCGCTCCGATCAGCCGAAGGCATTTCTCTAAATCTTCGGGACCGCTCATCGCCTCCCAGTTCGGCGGCGAGGCCTCGGTCACCGGTGCGCCGGGTTCGAGGACCAGACAATCCTGCGCCGTTACGACCGGCCGGTCGGGTGAGTTCGTCGTAGATTTCATAGAGCACGATCAGGCCAATGACGCAGACGACGGAAACCAGGGCCGTCAAGAGGATCCCCGAGATGATCTTCCAGCAGAGCTTTACGAGAGTTCCTATAAACTTCAACAACCGGGCGATCTCTCCGCTTTCCGTGTCGTCGACATGACCGCGCGCGGCTTAATGGTGGTCGCTGGGCGAAGCGGAGGGCCGGCTGGCAAGCCCCTGCGACACGACCGGAGCCGGCGTGGGCCGCATCATTGGCAAATCGTTGGTCGCCGGATCGAGGGCGAAGCCCTCCGGGCCACCCGATCAAGCGCGGCGACCAGCTTCCGTCACAGGCACTCTTCTTTCAATTGCGGCTGGAACGCGTGGCCGATCAGGGCGACCGCGAACGACACGGCCAGTCCTCCCAGAAACACGTATTTATACTCTTGCCCAGCCTGATAGATTGGCGCCAAGCCGTCGGTGAGAATGAAGATCGCCAATATTGTGATCCCCGTCACAAAACATAGCAATCTCACTCCAAACTGGTCACTTCTTCCAGGCAACCGGCCTAGCGCCGCAGCGGCAAGACCGCCAACCAGAAAAGCAAGGCAGGCCGCGGCACTCACCCGAAACGACGCCACAGCGGACGGCTCCAGATATCCGCGATACATCGGCCCGAACGCATGGTCGTATATTCTCTCTATGGCCGAAGCGTAAATCACGGGGGATAGTCCCGTGAGATGCATCAAAGGAAACAGAAGAAACCCGAAAAGGAGGATGACATCAACATGTCCGATGAATATCCGATTCAATGGCGACCTCCATCAACTGACATCTGTTCGCTGAAGTCGACGTCGCCTCCTATTCCTGTCGGATAGAAGACCATCGTTTCCGCTGCGGAGATCGGACTGAAGCGATCGGCGCTCAGGTCAAGGCCGACGATCCGACGGCCCAGCAAGAAAACTGGGTCCGGGTCGAGGTTGATCCGATGCCGGACTTCGCCCGTCTCGACAGCGGCTTCCTTGATTGAATTCGCAGCACGAAGCGTTCCCGGAGCTTTGTTCGTCGGGGCGCTGCATGAAATCAGCGAGCAATTGTCGTTGCAGGCCAAAGCGAAGACTTGATCTTTGCTGGCTTCATGACGGGTCCACCCATAGCTCCAGGCCAAACGACCGCCCGCGCCAGGAAGAAGAACGACAGTCCAAACCGCACACATCGACTTTTCGCAGTTCCACGACAGGATTTCTTTCTTGCGAAGTGACATGCCTCAAACCATGTGTCCAGCAGCCTCCGTGTGTACCCAGCATATTTTCCTGCAGGTTACGGTTGTATACGGCCGTGTCAGCGGCCGCCTCAACAGAGGCATGGGACCGCGTCAGCGGCAGTTGGCCGATCGCCTGGCCAACGCGAATCCCTCCGGCGCTGCCCATGTCGAGAACGGCCGCCCTTGCCGGTGCCGGCACGGCAAGGGCGGCGATCGGCCGGACGGCGGGCTAAGACAGGTATGAAAGGCTCTAGGTGGCGATCTCGCGCTGGAGAGCCACGATCTCATCGGTGATGGGCCCGTTCGGCATCGTCAGGCCCGATTTCCGGTACCAATATGCCGCATTGGCGCGATCGCCTTCGATCCGGTGAACGATCGCGTGAACATGATCGAAGAGCCGATCGCCCTCATGCGCCTGCGCGATTTCATGCGCGGCGGTCCATTCTGGTCCGACTGCGCAACGCCCTTCGATCAGGAGGTTCAGCGCCCGCCGTGCCAGCGCCGATCGTGCGTCCCCGTTCACCACCAGCGCTCCGGGGTGAACCGGCCGGCGGCGTCCTCGATGACGCGGCCGGCGGCGAACAGCGTCTCCTCGTCAAAGGGCCTGCCGATCAGTTGCAGGCCGAGCGGCAGCTTCTGCGACGACAGGCCGGCCGGTACGGCGATGCCGGGGAGGCCCGCCATGTTGACGGTGACCGTGAAGATGTCGTTGAGATACATCGCGACCGGATCGGTGTGGCGCTCATTGTCGCCGATCGGGAAGGCCGGGGTCGGCGTCGCAGGCGTCAGGATGGCATCGATGCCGTCGTCGAAGACCCTCTCGAAATCGCGCCTGATGAGCGTCCGGACCTTCTGCGCGCGGAGGTAGTAGGCGTCGTAATAGCCGGCGGAGAGGACATAGGTGCCGATCATGATGCGGCGCTTGACCTCGTCGCCGAAGCCGGCGGCGCGGGTCTTCTCGTACATTTCGGTGATGTTGCGGCCGGTCTCGCGCAGGCCGTAGCGGACGCCGTCATAGCGGGCGAGGTTGGACGACGCCTCGGCCGGCGCGACGATATAATAGGCTGGCAGCGCATATTTCGTGTGCGGCAGGGAGATGTCACGGATCTGTGCGCCGGCGTCCTTCAGCATGGCGATGCCGTCCTGCCAGAGCGCCTCGATCTCGTCGCTCATGCCGCTCCATCCGGTATTCCTTCGGAATGCCGATGACGAGGCCTTTCACGCCGCGCTCCACCGCCGCCTCGAAATCCGGCACCGGCACGTCCGCCGAGGTGGAGTCCTTCAGGTCGAGCGAGGCCATCGACGTCAGCATGATCGCCGCGTCCCGCACGGTGCGCGTGACCGGCCCTGCCTGATCGAGCGACGAGGCGAAGGCAACGACGCCCCAGCGCGAGCAGCGGCCATAGGTCGGCTTGATGCCGACCGTGCCGGTGAACGCGGCCGGCTGGCGGATCGACCCGCCCGTGTCGGTCGCGGTCGCCGCGGCGCAAAGACTTGCAGCTACCGCTGTCGCCGAACCGCCGGAGGAGCCGCCCGGCACCAGTTCGGTCGAGGCGCCATCGGCGCGCCAGGGATTGCGAACCGGGCCATAGGCGCTGGTCTCGTTGGACGAACCCATGGCGAACTCATCCATGTTGAGCTTGCCGAGCATCACCGCGCCGTCGGCCCAGAGATTGGCCGTCACCGTGCTCTCATAGGGCGGCCGGAAGCCGTCGAGAATGCGGCTGCAGGCCTGGGTGTGGTCGCCTTGCGTCGCGAACAGGTCCTTGATGCCGAGCGGCACGCCTTCCAGCGGTCCGCCCTTGCCGCTCGCCAATTTCTCGTCGGAGGCGGCAGCCATGGTGCGCGCCTTGTCGTAGGTGACGGCGACGAAGGCGTTCAGCGCGCTGTTGGCGGCATCGATCGCGCCGAGATAGGCATTGGTGATCTCCGAGGAGGTGAACACCTTCTTCGCCAGGCCGTCACGGGCTTCGGCGAGGGTCAACTGGGTGAGATCGGTCATGCGGAAAGAACCTTGCGGTAGTAACGATTTTGATCGGAGGACGGGTAATCGAGAACAGCGCCGCAGGGCCTGAAGCCCGCGCGCTCATAGAGAGCCCAGGCGGGCGCGTAGTCTGGAGAGGCGCCGGTTTCCAGAACGAGTTCGGAAAGGCCCTGCGCCCGCGCCCGTGCGACGATCGCGGCGAGAATGGAGGCGCCGACGCCCTGGCCGCGCAGCTCCGGCGCCGCCCAAATCCGCTTGATCTCGCCGACCCCGCCGGGATGGCCCTTCAGGCAGCCCATGCCGACCGGCTCTCCAGCCTCGTCGCGCACCAGAAATACAGTACAGTCGGCGCCGGCCATCTCCTCCACCGTTACCCGGAACTGCACGACCGGCGGCGATAGGGGCTGCAAATGCGGGCCCAGCGCAGCGACCATGGTGCCGACATCGTCCTGCAAGGCGGTCTCGGTCTCGATGGCGAATGCCACGGCCTACTCCACCACCTTCGGCACCAGGAAGAAGTGGTCCTCGCTCGCCGGCGCGTTCTTCATGATATCGTCGGCCTTGTGGCCGTCAGTGATGCTGTCCTCGCGGCGGCGCATCGCCATCGGACGCACCGAGGTCATCGGCTCGACGCCCTCGACGTCGACCTCGGAAAGCTGCTCGACAAAGCCGAGTATGGCGTTCAGCTCGCCAGTCATCCGCTCGGCCTCGCCGTCCTTCAGGGCGATCCGCGACAGGCTGGCGACGCGATGGACGGTGTCGGTATCGACGCTCATGGATCTCTCCGCACGCTGGGGAATTGCCGCGACCGGTTTTGGCCGTCTATTGCTGCGCCCGCTATAGCGAGGCGCCACCGACGGCGCAACAGAATGCGGGGCGGTCCTGCGGCAGCGGAGAGCGGATCAGATTTCGACCGGCTCGCCAACCTTCGGCAGCAGCATTGTCGTACCCGAGCCTTCGAGTTCCTTCTCGAACGCCTCGGCGGTGCCGCTCAGGAACCCGAACGAGCCGAAATGGCTGGGCACGACCTTGTCGAAGTCGAAGAAACGACGGCAGGCCATAGCGGCGAATTTCGGTCCCATGGTCAGCCGGTCGCCGATGCAGAGGATGCCTATCTTCGGCTTGTGGATCTCGTTGATCAGCGCCATGTCGGAGAAGATGCCGGTGTCGCCGGAGAAATAGATCGGGCCGTCGTCACCGGCGGCCGGTTCGATCACGTAGCCGGAAGGATTGCCGAGATAGACGGTCTTGCCGTCCCGGAACGTCGAACTGGAGTGGAAGGCCTGCCAGCAGGTCACGGAAAAGGGATCGAAGCGGACGGTCCCGCCGTGGTTGATCGGGCTCCCCTGATCTTCAGGCAGACCTCCGGCGGTGAGAAACTGGATAATTTCATAGGGCGCGACGACGGTTGCGCCGGTTTGCTTCGCCATCTTGACCGTCACGCCGACATGGTCGTCATGGCCATGGGTGACGAGGATGTGCGTGACACCTTCCGCCGGCTCTTCCCACCCCCCGCTCCATACGGGATTGCCCTCCAGGAACGGGTCGATGAAAATTCTGGCGTCCCCGGTGTCGAGACGATAGGTGGCGTGGCCGTACCAGGTGAGCTTCATGGTGATCTCCTCTTTTCCCTTGGCAGGAGGATAGGTCGCGGCCGCATCGAGAAAAGAACGGAAGGCGGCCGATGGCCAATGTGATCACCATCGAGGAGATGGCCCAGAGGCTCGGCCGAGGCGAGGTCCTCGCCGGTCTCGATCTCGGCGAGAAAACCATCGGCCTTGCGGTCTCCGACGCCAGCCTCGCCTTCGCCCATCCAAGACCGGTGATCGGGCGGACGAAGTTCACGAAGGATGCAGAGGCGCTGCTCGCCGCCCTCGCAAGCGACAAACTGGCCGGCTTCGTGATCGGTCTGCCCAGCAATATGGACGGGTCGTCAGGGCCGCGCGTTCAATCGACGCGAGCCTTCGCCCGGAACATGGAGCGCTTCACCGCGCTGCCCTTCGTCTTTTGGGATGAGCGTCTGTCGACCGTAGCTGCGGAGCGCGCCCTGATCGAGGTCGACATGTCTCGGAAGAAGCGGGCCGGGCGGATCGATTCGGCCGCGGCGGCCTTCATCCTACAAGGGGCGCTGGACCGGATCGTCTCCCTGCGCGGCGGTTAGGCTGTTCGTCACCGGCAGTTCCGAAGCTTCCTCTTCGGCCACCGCCGGAGCGGTGGACCTGCGGGCCCGCCACCAGGCGCTGATCGCCTTGCGTCGCCGATAGACGAGAATGGCCGCGATCACGGCACCGTCCCAGATCACCGCACGGATGAGGAGCGCCGGGATGATCGCCGGATCGATGCCCAGCAGGTTGGCGTAGGTCTGCATGATCGCATCATGCATCCGCCGCGACAGGTAGATCGTGCCGAAATTGATATCGTTGGCCGATAGAATGAACCAGGCGCTGTAGAGCGCCAGCGGGATAACCCAGAAGATGATGGCGACCCGCGTGATCATGTCGGCGCCTCCTCTCCCGACGCAGGGCGGGAACGGCGCGCGAGCATCGCGATCTCCCGCGCGCGCCGGGCGGGCAGTGCGGCCCGGACCGGCTCTGCGTCCGCAGTGACAGCGACTTCGCCAAGCTGGAACGAGGCGATCAGCCCGGACCCGACGATTGCGCCGTGCGTCAGTGCATTGAAGCCATGAATCGCAGAAGCTGCAATCGCGGTGACTGCAACGGTGATCAGCGCGGCGCCATAGACGCTCTGGCGAGGCGTCAGACCTGCCGGACCCACCTCATCGTCGGTCGAGAGGAAAAGAGAGGCCGTCAGCCATGCAAAGCCAAGCGTCAGCGACACCGACAGAAGCGCAGCCGCCATGGCGAGCGGCGCCGGATGGGCGCCGCCGGGGTCGCTGCGCAGCGCGGCCAGCCCGCCGGCGGCGAACAGCGCCATCCAGAAAAGGCTCGTCAGAACGGGCATCAGCCGCGGCATCGGGGTCTCCCTGTCATGACCCGAAAACTGTGATGCGAAGCGGGGCATGTCCATGTAAACCATTCGTTAAGGTTAACAGATCGGGAGCCTATCAAGCGCGCCGCAAGCACGGATTCATCATGCCTCGGCGGGATAGAGCGTGTCGAGAATGGCCGTCGGCTCGTGGCGCGCGTCCATGGTGCCATAGGTGCTGCGCCAGGCGCCGCCGAGGCGGCTTTCCGCAAAGGCGTCGGCGATCCGCCCGGCTCCGAGACGCCGCAGTTCCGCAGCCGCGGCGGCAAGCGCCAACTGCTCGGTGAGTAATCTGGCGCTGCCCTCATCGTTTCGAACCACTTCCGCCGCCGCGCGCAGCACGTCGAGAGTTGTGTCGGCCGAACGGCCGAGCCCCTCGTGCAAATCGTCCAGGATCGTGTCGAGCGCCTTCGGCGCGCGCTGCAGCACGCGCAGCAGGTCGAGCGCCATCACATTGCCCGATCCTTCCCAGATCGCGTTGACCGGCGCTTCGCGATAGTAGCGCGCCATCGGAAAGCTCTCGCAGTAGCCGTCGCCGCCGAGACACTCCATCGCCTCGTAGGTGAGCGCCGGAGCAATCTTGCAGATCCAGTATTTGACGACGGGCGTCATCAGCCGCAGCCAGGCCGCCTGAACCTCGTCGTCCGCCGCCTCGTCGAAGGCACGGGCAAGGCGGAACGCCAGCGCCGTCGCGGCCGCCACGTCGAGCGCCATGTCGGCAAGCACGCGCTTCATCAATGGCTGGTCGAACAGCTTCTGGCCGAATACCTCGCGGTGGCGGCAATGGTGGACGGCTTCGGCCAGCGCAACACGCATGAGGCCAGCGGAAGCGAGCGCGCAGTCGAGCCGTGTCAGGCTGACCATGTCCATGATGGTCCGGATGCCCTTGCCGGGCTGGCCGAGCAATTGGCCGATCGTGCCCTCGAACTTCACCTCCGAGGAGGCGTTGGATCGGTTGCCGAGCTTGTCCTTCAAGCGCTGCAACCGCATGCCATTGTTCTGGCCGTCGCCGCGGATCCGCTGGACAAGGAAGCAGCTGGGACCGTCCGACGTCTGGGCAAGCACGAGGAAACCGTCGCTCATCGCCGCCGAAAAGAACCACTTTTCGCCGTCGATCCGCCAGTAGCCATTGCCGATCGCGGTGGCCTCGCTGCGATTGGTCCGCAAGTCCGTGCCGCCCTGCCGCTCGGTCATGCCCATGCCTAGCGTCAGTCCGCTCTTGCGCGACGGCGGCCGGTGGCTCGGATCGTATTTGCGGGTGGTGACGCGGGCGCGCCAGTCGTCGAACAGCCCCTCCTCCGTCGCGATCGAGGCAAGCGAGGCGTTGGTCATGGTGATGGGACAGAGATGGCCGCATTCGAGCTGCGCCATGAGGTAGAAGCGCGCGGCGCGAACCGAGGCCCGTTGGCCGGCCTCGTCACCCCCCTCCTCCCAGAACGAGCCGTGCAGCCCTTCGGCGACGGACCGGCGCATCAGCGCATGGTAGGCTGGATGGTACTCGATCCGGTCGATCCGCTCGCCATGGCGGTCGAACGTCTCGAGGCGCGGCGTGTTCTCATTGGCGAGGCGGGCCATGTCGAGGGATTCCGGCGCCAGCACGTAGGTGCCGATCTTGTCGAGTCCATCGTGGACATTGGCGGAGAACGGCTCGGTCAGCTGCACCAGCAGCGGATCGCGACGCCAGGCATTGGCGCCGGCGAGGGGGGGCGTGCGGTTGAAATCGCTGGCCATGACGGGGACGGTCCTTCTGAGCGCGCGGGTCTTACGAATCGCTCCCACTATAGCGTGCCACAAGGGCGATCGTCCTGTTATCAGGCGCGAACGGCGCTTGCCGTCCCCCTTCCGCAAGGCTATCAGACGCAGCCATGGTGGTCGGCCCGCACTCCTTTTCATCGCGTCATCTGCTCGGCATTCGCGATCTTTCCGAGGCCGACATCGCGTTCCTTCTCGACCGGGCAGAGAAGGCCGTGGAGATCTCCCGCCGGCCGGACAAGAAGACCTCGACGCTGCGCGGCCGCACCCAGATCAACCTGTTCTTCGAATCCTCGACGCGCACGCAGGCCTCGTTCGAACTGGCGGGCAAGCGGCTCGGAGCGGACGTGATGAACATGAGCGTCGCCTCGTCCTCGGTGAAGAAGGGGGAGACGCTGATCGACACGGCCATGACGCTGAACGCCATGCGGCCGGACATCCTCGTGATCCGCCATGGCAGCTCGGGCGCGGCCGCATTGCTGTCGCAGAAGGTTGATTGCGCGGTGATCAATGCGGGTGATGGCCAGCATGAACATCCGACGCAGGCGCTGCTCGACGCGCTCACGATCCGCCGCCACAAAGGCACGCTGCAGGGCCTGACGGTCGCGATCTGTGGTGACGTGCTGCACAGCCGCGTCGCCCGTTCCAACATCTTCCTGCTTGGCAAAATGGGCGCGCGGATTCGTCTCGTCGGTCCCTCTACGCTGATGCCGAGCGGCATCGAGGAATTCGGCGTCGAGGTCTTCCATCGGATGGATGAGGGTCTGCGCGACGCCGATGTCGTCATGATGCTGCGGCTGCAACGGGAGCGGATGGCCGGCGGCTTCGTGCCGAGCGTTCGCGAATATTTCCGCTTCTTCGGCCTCGATGCGGACAAGCTGGCCCTTGCCAAAGGCGATGCCATCGTCATGCATCCCGGTCCGATGAACCGGGGGGTCGAGATCGCCAGCCTGATGGCGGATGCGCCGCAAAGCGTGATCGAGGAGCAGGTCGAGATGGGCGTCGCCGTGCGCATGGCCGTGCTGGAACTGCTGGCCGGTCCCTCGCACAACGAGACCGGCAGCCAATGAGCCCGACGCTTCTCACCCATGGCCGGATCGTCGACCCGTCGCGCGGCATCGATGCGGTCGGCGCTGTGCTGATCGAGGATGAGCGGATCGTTGCCGCCGGCCCGGAAGTCCTCAATCAGGGCGCGCCCGAGGGGGCCACGATCATCGACTGCCGGGGGCTTGCCGTCACGCCGGGCCTGGTCGATGCGCGGGTCTTCATCGGCGAACCGGGTTTCGAATATCGCGAGACGATCCGCTCGGCGTCGGAAGCGGCCGCGGCGGGGGGCGTCACCTCCCTCGTCATGATGCCGGAGACCAGTCCCGTCATCGATCAGCCGTCCCTCATCGACTACGTGCTGCGGACGGCGCGCGCGACGTCACTCGTGCGGATCCATCCGTCAGCCGCCATCACGCGCGGACTGGACGGCCATGAGATGACCGAATTCGGGCTGCTGCGCGAAGCGGGCGCCGTCGCCTTCACCGAAGGACGCCGGACGATCGCCAGCCCGCTCGTGCTGCGCCGGGCGATGAGCTATGCGCGGGACTTCGACGCGCTGATCGCACTGGAGACGCAGGACGAGACCCTCGCCGCCGACGGCGTCATGAACGAGGGCAAGCTGGCGACGCTGATGGGTCTGCCCGGGCATACCCCGCGAGGCGGAACTGATCGCCCTGCAACGCGACCTCGCGCTCGCACGGCTCACGGGCGCGCGCTATCACGCCGCGAAGATCTCCTGCGTCATGAGCGCCGAGGCCGTGCGCCGGGCCAAGCAGAACGGCGACAACGTCACTGCCGGCGTCTCGATCAATCATCTGTCGCTCAACGAGAACGACGTTCAGGGCTACCGCACCTTCTATCGCCTGACACCGCCGCTGCGAGACGAACTTGACCGCCACGCGATGGTCAACGCGCTCGCCGACGGGACGATCGACATCGTCGTCTCCAGCCACGATCCGCAGGATGTCGACACGAAGCGCCTGCCCTTCGCCGAGGCCGCGCCCGGCGCAATCGGCCTGGAGACGCTGCTTGCCGCGCTGCTGCGACGGGTCCATGACGGGTCGCTGACGCTGATGCGCGCCATCGAAGTCGTGACGAGCGCACCGGCCTCCATTTTCGGCCTGCCGTACGGCACGCTGAAGCCGGGCGCGAAGGCCGATATTGCCGTCATCGACCTTGACGCGCCGTGGGAGGTCTCCGACAAGGATTTCCGTTCGCATTCGCGCAACAGCTGCTTCGAGAATGCCCGCATGAGCGGCCGCGTGGTCCGCACGATGGTCTCCGGACGGACGGTCTTCGAGCTCGACGGCTGAAGCGGCAAGAGGGGTTGGAGGGGGCGGCGATGGATCTTTCTGGAACGACACTCGCCGTTCTTCTGGCCGCGATTTGCGGCGGCTATCTTTGCGGCTCGATCCCCTTCGGCCTGGTCTTCACGCGCATGGCGGGCCTCGGCGACATCCGAACGATCGGCTCCGGCAATATCGGCATGACCAATGTGCTGCGCACCGGCAACAAGGGCCTCGCCGCACTGACCCTGATCGCCGATGCGCTGAAGGGCACGGTGCCGGTATTGATTGCGTTGTGGTGGGGCCGGACAAGCGGCCTTGGCCCCTACCCCGCCATGGCGGCCGGGCTCGGCGCCTTTCTCGGTCACCTTTTCCCGGTGTGGCTCGGCTTCAGGGGCGGCAAGGGCGTGGCAACCTATCTCGGCGTCCTCGCCGGCCTTGCCTGGCCGGGCGTCGCCGCCTTCGCCGTCGCCTGGATCGGCACGGCCGCGCTCACCCGCATTTCCTCGCTGTCGGCGCTGGTCGCCACGGTCGTCGTTCCGATCGTGCTGTTCCTTCTCGACTACGAACGCGTCGCCGCCTTTTTCCTTCTGATGAGCGTGATCGTCTACGCCAAGCATCACGCCAACATTCGACGGCTTCTGAAGGGCACCGAACCGCGCATGGGCAGCAAGCGTGAACCGGCCGGTTGACGACGGCACGCGGGAGGCGCCGCGGCTTTCGGATCGCCAGCGGCTTGCCTGGCTGCGCCTGATCCGCAGCGAGAATGTCGGCCCGGCGAGCTTTCGCGCGCTGATCAATCGCTACGGGTCGGCCGAGACGGCACTGGCCGCGCTGCCGGAACTGGCCGTGCGCGGTGGCGCCAGGAAGCTGCCGCGCATCGCCACCGAGGAGGAGGCCGAGCCTCGAACTGGACGAGGCGGAGCGGCTCGGCTTCCGCTTCATCGCCATCGGCGAGCCCGACTATCCCGTGATCCTGGCCTGCACCGAATTGTCGCCGCCACTCCTGTGCCTCGGAGGATCGCCTTCGATCTTCCAGCAACCGCTGGTCGGGATCGTCGGCGCGCGCAATGCCTCGATCACCGGCATCAAACTCGCCAAGAAGATCGCCGGCGAACTTGGCGAGGCGGGCTACGGCATCGTTTCCGGGTTGGCCAGGGGAATCGATGCCGCCGCGCACGAAGCCGCCCTCCCCTCCGGCACGGTCGCCGTGATGGCCGGCGGCCTCGACCAGCCCTATCCGCCCGAGAACATCCCGCTGATGGAATCGATCATCGCCCAAAACGGTGCCGTCGTCAGCGAAATGCCGATCGGCTGGCGGGCCGCCGCCCGCGATTTTCCGCGCCGAAACAGGATCGTGGCGGCGCTGGGCATCGGCCTCGTGGTGATCGAAGCGGCGAAGCGTTCCGGATCGCTTATTTCGGCGCGGCTCGCCACCGAACTTGGCCGCGACGTCTTCGCCGTGCCCGGCTCGCCGCTCGACCCTCGAAGCGAGGGCTGCAACGGCTTGATCCGCAACGGGGCGACCCTCGTCACCTCCGCCGCCGACATCATCGAGGATCTACGCCCGCAGGAGACCCTGACCCCGTTCGACCCCGGCATGGACGCGGGCGAACCGGATCAGCGCGGCTACGAGCCGAGCGAGAGCGATCGCGACCGGATCATCGAATCTCTGGACTTCTCGCCGGTCGAGATCGACGAACTGATTCGTCACACGGGCCTGCCCGCGTCGGCCGTCCTCGCCCATCTGCTCGAACTCGATCTGGCCGGTCGTATCGAGCGACTTCCCGGCAATCGGGTCCAACGCCTCGATGCAGACTAGCTGTGGGGACGCCGCCGGGTTGCCTGTCGACCACCCGCTCATCCGCTCCGATCGCTCTTGGTCTCGGCACCGCCCGACCCTTCCATCCGTTTCGGCCGTGTGCCACGTATGACGTCGCTGCATTCGATGTAGGCCATCTCGATCATATAGGCGAGGATGTCGTGGCGCTCGAACTCAGCCAGGTTCCGCAACTCCCGCAGCATATTCTGCATGTAGTCCAGACCGCTCGTGCGATTGACCCCATGGCCCATGGCAACTCCTTCAATCACTTTGTCAATGTAAGTTGCACCGATCCTGTCATCGCTCTCTTAGATTGTAAAGAATAGTTTCCTAGAAAATCGAGCCGAGGGTTGCGGAGCCGTGTCCTGCGTGGGCTGCAGCCGGGTCGCGAACGCCCTCGCCTCGCATGATCCCGGAGGAGCCATTCCGACGGCCGGGCTTGACCGGATGTCTCCGCACGGCCATGTGAGGCGCCACTCGCATCGCGCGGCGGTGCTTCAACTGCGGAAATTTCATGGACGTCGTCGTCGTCGAATTGCCTGCCAAGGCGAAGACCATCAACAAATATCTCGGCAAGGACTACAAGGTCCTGGCCTCCTACGGCCATGTGCGCGACCTGCCGCCGAAGGACGGATCGGTTCGTCCCGATGAGGACTTCGCCATGAGCTGGCAGGTCGACGGCCCGTCAAACAAGCGACTGTCGGAGATCGCCAACGCACTCAAGGAGGCCGACGGCCTGATCCTGGCGACCGACCCGGACCGTGAAGGCGAAGCGATCTCCTGGCATGTGCTCGACGTGCTCCAGAAGAAGCGCGTGCTGAAGGACAAGCCGGTCAGCCGGGTCGTCTTCAACGCCATCACCAAGAAGAGCATCCTCGAGGCGATGGCCAACCCGCGGCGGATCGACGACGATCTGGTGGACGCGTACCTGGCGCGGCGGGCGCTCGACTACCTGTTCGGCTTCACTCTGTCTCCGGTTCTCTGGCGCAAGCTGCCCGGCAGCCGCTCGGCGGGCCGGGTGCAGTCGGTCGCGCTTCGCCTGGTGTGCGACCGCGAGGCCGAGATCGAGCGCTTCATCCGCGAAGACTACTGGATGGTCGCCGGCACCTTTCTCACCCCTCGTGGCGACAGCTTTTCAGCGCGGCTGACGAGTTTCGACGGCAAGCGCACCAACAAGCTCGACATTCGAGACGAGGACTATGCCAAGCGGATCGAAGGGGTTCTCAACGCCTCGCAATTCCGTGTCGAGAGCGTCGAGGCCAAGCCCGGCAAGCGCAATCCCGGCCCGCCCTTCACGACGTCGACCTTGCAGCAGGCTGCTTCGTCCCGCATGGGCTTCGGCGCATCGCGCACCATGCAGATCGCCCAGCGTCTCTACGAGGGGACCGACATTGGCGGCGAAACGACCGGCCTGATCACCTATATGCGGACCGATGGCGTTCAGATGGCGCCCGAGGCGATCACCGCCGCGCGCTCGGCCATCGGCGCGGAGTTCGGCGAGCGCTATGTGCCGGAGCAGGCACGACATTATTCGACCAAGGCCAAGAACGCACAGGAAGCCCATGAGGCGATCCGCCCCACCGACTTCACCCGGACGCCTTCGAGCGTCAAGCGCTTCCTCGATCCCGACCAGTTCCGGCTTTACGACCTGATCTGGAAGAGGGCGATCGCCAGCCAGATGGCGGCGGCCGATCTGGAGCGGACGACGGTCGAACTCGTCGCATCGGGCGGCGGGGCGACGGCGACGTTGCGCGCCAATGGACAGGTCATCCGCTTCGACGGCTTCCTCGCGGCCTACACCGATCAGCGCGACGAGGACGAAGCGAAGGATGAGGAGGCCGATGATCGCCGCCTGCCGGAAATTCGCCCAGACGAGGATGCCAAGCGCGAGGCGATCGAAGTCAACAAGCACACGACCGAGCCGCCGCCGCGCTACTCCGAAGCCAGCCTGATCAAGAAAATGGAAGAGCTCGGCATCGGCCGGCCCTCGACCTACGCGTCGACGCTGCAGACCCTGCAGGACCGCAGTTACGTCAAGGTCGACAGCCGCAAGCTGGTGCCGGAATCGCGGGGCCGCATCGTGACCGCGTTTCTGGAAAATTTCTTCGAGAAATATGTCGAATACGATTTCACGGCCGGCCTCGAAGAGGAACTGGACCAGATCTCCGATGGCAAGGCGAAGTGGAAAGAGGTGCTGGCGCAGTTCTGGCGTGATTTCTCGGCCCATGTCGACGACACCAAGGAATTGCGCGTCAGCGACGTGCTGGAGCGGCTGAACGATGAATTGGCCGCCGTCGCCTTCCCCGATCGCGGCGACGGGACCGACCCCCGTTCCTGCCCGAAATGCGGCGCCGGCGAACTATCGCTGAAGCTGGGCAAGTTCGGCGCCTTCGTCGGCTGTTCGAATTATCCGGATTGCAATTTTACCCGTCAGCTCGATGGCCCGGCGGAGGGTGACGAAGCCGCCGCCGGTCTCGAAGGTGGCCCGAAGAGCCTCGGCACGGACCCTCATACCGGTGAGGAAATCACCCTCAGGAGCGGCCGCTTCGGGCCGTACATCCAGCGCGGTGAGGGCAAGGAGGCCAAGCGCGGCTCGATCCCGAAGGGCTGGTCGATCGACGAGATCGATCATGAAAAGGCGCTGGCGCTCGTCAACCTGCCGCGCAATGTCGGCCAGCATCCGGAAAGCGGCAAGATGATCTCGGCCGGCATCGGTCGCTACGGGCCGTTCCTCCTGCATGACGGCAAATACGCTAATCTGGAGACCGTCGACGATGTCTTCTCGATCGGCATCAACCGCGCGGTCTCGATCATTGCGGAGAAGGCCAAGGGCGGGCGCGGACGTGGCGGCGGCAAGCCAGCCGCCATCAAGGAGCTCGGCGAGCACCCGGATGGCGGCGCCGTCACCGTCCGCGACGGCCGCTATGGCCCCTATGTCAATTGGGGAAAGGTCAATGCCACGCTGCCGAAGGGCAAGGATCCCAACGATGTGACGGCCGAGGAAGCGCTGCAACTGATCGCCGCCAAGGCCGGCAAGGCCGGCGGCAAGAAATCGACGTCGCGGAGTGGAACCGGCAAGGCGACCAAAGCGTCCGCCAAGAAGAAGACCACGGCAAAGGCCAAGAAAAGCTGATGGCGAAAACGAAGACCGGCGGCACGAGGCAGAAGAAGGCGCAAGCCGTGCCGGATCGCGACACGGTCCTCGCCTATCTGAAGGAGAATCCCGAGGCGACGAGCCGGCGGGAAATCGCCCGTCATTTCGGCATCAAGGGCGCCGAACGTGCCGAACTGCGGGACCTCCTCCAGTCGATGGCGGATGATGGTCTGCTGGAGGGCGAAGGGCGCAAGATGCGCGTTCCCGGCACGCTGCCGCCCGGTCACGCCCATCGTCATCATGAGCCGCGACGCCGATGGCGAGCTGATGGCCCGCCCCCGCAATTGGGACCAGGAGGCCAACGGCCTTCCGCCAGCAATTGCGGTCAAGCTGCGCAAGGACGAGCGCCGGCCGCCGGGCATCGGCGACGAGGCGCTGGCCAAGATCTTTCCCGCCAAGGGCGATGATGGCGTTTCCTATACGGCCCGCATCATCAAGGTCTTCGACAAGAATGAGGGCCGCGTCCTCGGCGTCGTCCGCCAGTTGAAGGACGGCTCCTACCGGCTCGAGCCGGTCGAGCGCACACAGGACGAACTGGTACTGCCGGAGGGCGCGCTTTCTGGCGCGAAGCCTGGCGATCTGGTCGAGGTTTCGCCCAATCGCGGCAATCGCCACGGCCTTGCCAGCGGCTCCGTCGAGCAGGTAATCGGCCAGCTTGGCACCGAACGCGCCATCTCCGCGATCGCCATCCACGCCCATGGCATTCCGCATGTCTTCCCGCCCGAAGTGCTGGACGAGGCGGAGAAGGCCGAGCCCGTCTCCGCCAAGGATCGCGAGGACTGGCGCGAGATGCCGCTTATCACCATCGATCCGGCGGACGCCAAGGATCATGACGACGCCGTCTTCGCCGAGCCCGACGATGACGAGAGCAATCCCGGCGGCCAGATCGTCACTGTCGCGATCGCCGATGTCGCGGCCTATGTGCGGCCGGATACGGCCATGGACCGCGAGGCGCTGAAGCGCGGCAACTCGGTCTATTTTCCCGACCGTGTGGTGCCGATGCTGCCGGAACGCATCTCCAACGATCTCTGCTCGCTGCGGGAGAACGAGGACCGGCCGGCGATGGCGGTGCGGATGGTTTTCGATTCGGGCGGACGGAAGGTGCGCCACTCCTTCCACCGTATCCTGATGCGGTCGTCCGCCCGGCTGTCCTACCAGCAGGTGCAGGCGGCCATCGACGGTGCGCCGGACGACAAGACCGAACCGCTGCTGGAAACAGTTCTGAAGCCTCTGTGGGCTGCCTACCGGGTGCTGTCACAGGCGCGGTCCAGTCGCGGGCCGCTGGACCTCGACATCCCCGAGCGCAAGATCCGCCTGAAGAAGGACGGCACGATCGACCGGATCGAGGTGCCGCCACGCCTCGAGGCCCATCGGCTGATCGAGGAGTTCATGATCCAGGCCAATGTCAGCGCGGCCGAAACGCTGGAGCGCAAGAAGCATCCGCTGATCTACCGCGTGCATGACGAACCTTCGCTCGCCAAGCAGGAGGTGTTGCGCGAGTTCCTGAAGTCGATCGGCCAATCGCTGCAGCGTGGGCCGGCTCTGGATTCCACCGCCTTCAACGGCATTCTGGAGCGGACGCGCGGCGGCCCCTATGAGGCGATGACCTCGGAGATCGTCCTGCGGACGCAGAGCCAGGCGGTCTACAGCCCCTACAATCTCGGCCATTTCGGCCTGTCGCTGTCGCGCTACGCGCATTTTACCTCGCCGATCCGGCGCTATGCGGATCTCATCGTCCATCGTGCGCTGATCTCGGCTCTCAAGCTCGGGAGACGATGGCCTTTCCGACGAAAAGGAACAGCGGCTGGACGATATTGCCGCGTTGATTTCCGGTGCGGAGCGGCGGGCGATGCTGGCAGAACGCGAGACCGTCGACCGGCTGACTGCCGCCTTCCTTGCAGAACGGATCGGCGAACGGTTCGACGGTCGCGTCACCGGCGTGACGAGAAGCGGTCTTTTCGTCGAACTCGACCAGTTCGGCGCCGACGGCTTCGTCCCGATCTCGTCTCTCGGCCGGGAATATTTCCATTTCGACGAGGGGACATTCTCGGTGACCGGCGGCAGCACCGGTCTCGGCTGGCGGATCGGCGATGCCGTCGAAGTGAAGCTACTGGAAGTGCAGCCCCTCGCCGGCTCCATCCTCCTCGAAATGCAGAGTGATCCGCAAAAGCTGGAGGGCGTCGGCCGTCCGCGTGGCAAGGGGAAGCCTGGCCAGCGCCGGCCGCGTTCCGGAAAGGCCAAGGGCGGCCGCGGCAAGCGGACGGTTCGCAAGGGCCGCAGCGGGAGCAAGGGCGGATGAAGGAGGACCTCTCCCGGTTCGGCGGCGAGAACCAGAGCGGTCGGCCTGCGCGGCCGGTCGGCCGGTCCATGCTGCGCGGATTGCTGATGCGCTGCCCCAATTGCGGCGAAGGCAGACTGTTTGCGTCCTACATCCGGACCGTCGATCGCTGCGAGGTCTGTGAGGAGCCGATCTTCCACCATCGGGCGGACGATCTGCCGGCCTATCTCGTCGTCTTCATCGTCGGCCACGTCGTGGTCGGCGCCTATATGGGCGCGGAAAAGCTGGTCGAGTGGACGATGGCGACGCACATGATCGTCTGGAGTGTCCTGACCCTGCTGGCCGTCCTCGTGCTCCTGCCCTTGGTCAAGGGCGCGGTCGTCGGCCTGCAATGGGCGCTTTACATGCATGGTTTCGGCGGCGATACCGACGATCTCGAAAGTCATCCATCCGATCCAAGAGGTGACCGGTGAGCGCATTCTCGTCAGGCCTACCGAAGGACCCGCGTCAAGCGGACCCAGGCAACATGCAGGACAAGGCGGGCCCGAGCCTGCGGCCAAGGGACGCCGGCACACTCCTCGTTCTCGACAGGTCGGGGGGCGAGGTGTCGGTGCTCGTGGGAAAGCGACACGGCAGGCACGCCTTCATGGCCGATCGCTACGTCTTTCCCGGCGGCCGCACCGATCCCGGTGATTCGCGCGTGCCACTTGGCGAGGCCCACGGCCTGCGCGCCGACGATGCCGAAAAGCTGAGCGCCAATACGCCGAAGCGTTTCACCGAAAAGCGCGCGGTCGCGACGGCGCTTTCCGCGGTGCGCGAGACTTATGAAGAAGCGGGCCTCCTGATCGGCAAGCGATCGAGCGCAAAGCTGACGCTCGGCCAGGGTTGGCAAGCCTTCTCGCAAAGCGGCGTCGCACCCGATCTGTCCTCGCTGCGTTTCGTCGCGCGGGCCATCACGCCACCTGGCCGCGTTCGACGTTTCGACACTCGCTTCTTCGCCTGCTGGCGCGACGAAGCGGTGGCGATGGAACTGCCGGAAGGCGGACCGACCCAGGAGTTGTCGGACCTCACCTGGCTGCCGCTCGGCGAGGCTGTCGGCAGTGATGCGCTGCCGGCCATCACCCGGATCATCGTGGCCCATGTCGCCGACCGCCTGAAAGCCGATCCCGATCTGCACGGGACGGTACCGGTGCCGATGCATTTCGAGCGCCGCGGCTCTTTCCTGCTGGAGCATCTCTGACGCCGAGCGCTTGACATTGGCGCAGCGATCCTTATTGGTCCGGCCACGATTGTCGCCGGGCGAACAGCGCGCCCTCTGGCGCGTTTGAAATTCCTTTAACAGGCGGAAGCAAGACCATGGCGAAGGCCACGACCATCAAGATCAAACTGCAGTCAACCGCGGACACCGGCTTTTTCTACGTCACGAAGAAGAACAGCCGGACCATGACGGAGAAGATGGTGAAGCGGAAATACGATCCGGTCGCCAAGAAGCACGTCGAGTTTCGCGAAGCGAAGATCAAGTAGACAGCCGGTCGCCGCTTTTCGCGGCTGTGACAAGCGCTTGAAGGCCGGATGCTCTGCATCCGGCTTTTTTCGTTAGACTCAATGGCTTACTGGAAAGCCTTCAAGTGCAACGTCAGGAAGAAAGGGGCCGACCGGCAGCATCCACGGTACGAGGAAACCGCGATTGGATGCCGCCGGCCGGCCGACCCCAAGAACCCAGGAGATGCGGCGGACCTGAGCATCATGGGGTATTCTCTCGGAGCCTTGCGACGAACTCGTCCTGTTCCACAAGAATACGATTCGTCAAGTGGCCGCCAAAAGCAACAATTTCTTAACGCTGGGGCACAAAAAGCCGACTCCGTTGGTTAATGGCGGAGGTCAAAGGGACGTCAGGCGGCGTGGGCAATGACACGATTGCGGCCGGCGTCCTTTGCGGCGTAGAGCGCTTCATCCGCCCGCTTCAGAAGTGCCGTGATCGTATCGGCACCACCGCTCAGCGACGATACGCCGATCGACACGGTGACGGCGATATCCGGTTTTCCGGTGCCCAGCGGGAAGGCCGTACGCTCTATCGTCGAGCGCAACCTCTCGGCAATCTGCTGCGCCGTGTCATGATCGGTGTCGGGCATGATCACGATG
Source organism: uncultured Alphaproteobacteria bacterium (assembly GCA_963773525.1). Lineage (GTDB taxonomy): Bacteria > Pseudomonadota > Alphaproteobacteria > Rhizobiales > Rhizobiaceae > Notoacmeibacter. Next base: position 295,261 of record CAVZBM010000007.1, read on the forward strand.
AACTCCTCGCCACCATAGCGGCAGGCGAGATCCATGCCGCGCACGTTGCGCCGAAGACGCTGTGCGAATTCGCGCAGGACCGAATCGCCGCCGTCGTGGCCGTGGCGGTCATTGACCTGCTTGAAATGGTCCAGATCGGTCATCATGACGGACAGATTGCTGCCGCGCTTGGTCGCCCGGTCGAAAAGGGTCTGCAGGTGGCCCTCGAGATAGCGTCGATTGTGGAGGCCGGTCAGCGGATCGGTGATCGCGAGTTCCAATGTCTCGGTGAGACTGGCTCGCAGCCCCTCATGGTAGTGCCTGCGCTTCAGCTGGGTGGTGATCCTGCGCCTTCAGCTCCTGCGGGTCCACCGGCCGCATGACATAATCATTGATGCCGAGCTCCAGTCCGCGCTGAACGACGTCCGCCTCCTCGGGATTGGCGACAAGAAGGATCGGCAGGAAACGGGTACGCTCGACCGAACGCAGCTGCGCCGTGATGCGCAAGCGGGTCGTAATCGCTGAAGCCGGTCGCGATCATCACGAGGTCATGAGCGCCGTCGACCGCATCGAAAAAGCCCGACTGCGGGTCCGGCTGGCGGGTGATGGCGGCGAAATCGTCGCAGCAATGTCTGGATCGACGCCGACGAGGGGTCGCGCTCGTCGATCAGCAGGATCGATGGGTGGACGATGGCCTTGTCGGCCCCGGCGAGCAGCGCCTCGATGGCGATCGTGCGCGAGGTCGCGGCGCGAAGGCGCAGTTCGTCGGACAGGTTCTTCAGCCGGACCAGGCTCTTGACGCGCGTCAGAAGCTGCATCGTGTCGACCGGCTTGGTGAGGAAGTCGTCCGCGCCCGCCTGTAAGCCGCGAACGCGGTCACTCTGCTGATCGAGCGCCGTGACCATCACCACCGGAATGTGCGCCGTCGCGGGATTGGCCTTCAGCCGCTGACAGACCTCATAGCCGTCCATGCCGGGCATCATGATGTCGAGCAGGACGACGTCGATGGCGTTGTCGGCGCAGGCCGTCAGCGCAGCCGGCCCGCTCTCGGCAGTCACCACGTCGAAATATTCGGCCGTCAGCCGGGTCTCCAGCAGCAGGACATTGGCCGGAACGTCGTCCACCACGAGAATGCGTGCCGTCATGGGTTGTGCCTTGTTGGATCGCCGACACCGGGCATTCAGCCGTCGCCCAGATAGGACCGGATGGTTTCCATGAAGGAACCAACGGCGATCGGTTTCGAAATATAGGCTTCGCACCCGCCCTGACGGATGCGTTCCTCGTCACCCTTCATCGCGAATGCCGTGACGGCAATGACGGGAATGGTGTGCAGATCGTCATCCTGCTTGAGCCATTTCGTCACTTCGAGGCCGGACAGGCCCGGCAACTGGATGTCCATCAGGATGAGATCCGGGCGGTATTCGCGGGCGAGGTTCAGCGCGTCCTGGCCGTTGCGCGTACGCACGGTGTCATAGCCCGATGCCTCGATCAGATCGCGAAAGAGCTTCATGTTCAGCTCGTTGTCCTCGACGATCATGACGGTTTTGGCCATCGGTGCTCCATCCCTTTCCGGCGGGTTCCCGAGAAGGACCCGACGCGCGGATATGATGATTCGCGTGGAAGATTAACGCGATTTCATTGATGAAAGACAAACTTGGCGTTATCGGGGAACCGGCTGCTCCAACGGGGTTAACGATTGCTATCGTCCCGAACGCGGCACAAGGAGAAGACATTGGAGAAGGCTCCAGCCCAGGCCGAGGAGATTGCGATCGCCGCGCTCGGCTATATCGCGGCGAACGAGGTTCTGCTGCCACGCTTCCTGTCGCTGAGCGGCATTACAGTGAGTGACATCCGCTCAGCAGCGCGCGAACCTGGTTTTCTCGGCGGCGTCCTGCAATTCGTGATCGCCCATGAGCCAACCCTGCTGGACTTCTCCGAACATTGTGGCATCCCCCCGGAGCGCGTCGCGCGGGCGGCGCGACAGCTGCCGGGCGGCGATGAGAGCTGGGACCGGCAAGCGTGAGCGACGATCCGCAGACACGCAGACAGATCGAGGCGCTGGCGAGCGACCATCGCCCACTGCTCGTCCTCGATGTCGACGAGGTGGTGCTCGAATTTCTTGGTCCGTTCATGCGCTGGCTGGACACGGAACGGCTTTCCTTTCGGCCGCTCGCCTTCGCCCTCGATGGCAACATCTTCGACGAGAGTGGCCGTGCCGTGCCGAAGGCCGAGGTCGCCGAACTGGTCGCCCGCTTCTTCGAGATCCAGCATGAGTGGCAGGAACTGGCGGAAGGCTTTCCCGAGGCGTTGGAGCCGCTGGCGGGCAAGGCGCAGATCGTGCTGCTGACGGCGATGCCGCATCGTCATTTCGAGGCGCGGGCCACCTTGTTGACCTCGCTTGCGGTCCCCTACCCGCTGGTGACAACGGAGAGGGCCAAGGGACCGGCCGTCGCCCTTCTGCATGGCGAGCGCGAAGCACCCGTCGCCTTCGTCGACGACATGGCCTACAATCTCGTTTCGGTGGGAAAGGCCTTGCCCGACGCCACTCTCATCCACCTGATGGCGCACCGGCAAATGCGTGAGCTGATGCCGCCATTGCCGAGAGGCGTGATCGAGGCGGAAGACTGGTATGCCGCCGCCGGCAGTGCGCGCGAAGCGCTCGGCCTCTGAACGGGCGCCTGCCGCTCCGATTGCCGCAGGCCGGCGGGGCGCGGTAGATTGACAGTCACTCGAATCCGCGCGGGCGCACCGATGATGATCGCGATCACAAACGGCTTCTGCCGCGACTGTCTGCGGCCTCAGACGACGCCGGCCAGGCGCTGCCCGGCCTGCGGCTCGCCGCGCCTGCTGCGGCACCCGGAACTGACTTCGCTCAGCCTCGCCCATGTCGACTGCGATGCCTTCTACGCCTCGATCGAGAAGCGCGACCGGCCGGAACTGGCGGGCCTGCCGGTGATCGTCGGTGGCGGCAAGCGCGGCGTGGTGACGACCGCCTGCTATCAGGCGCGAATCTCCGGGGTGCGCTCCGCCATGCCGATGTTCAAGGCGCTGCGGCTGTGCCCCGAGGCTGTCGTCATCCGGCCGGAAATGGCGAAATACGCCGCCGTCGGGCGGCAGGTCCGTGCGATGATGGAAGAGCTGACGCCGCTGGTGCAGCCAGTCTCGATCGACGAGGCCTTTCTCGACCTATCGGGTACGGAGCGATTGCACGGCTCTGCGGCAGCCTATGTGCTGGCGAAGTTCGCAAGGCGCGTACAGGACGAACTCGGCATCACGATTTCGGTCGGGCTTTCGCACAACAAGTTCCTGGCCAAGATGGCGTCGGATCTCGACAAGCCGCGCGGCTTCTCGGTGATCGGACGGGCGGAAACGCTTGCCTTCCTCGCCGGACAGCGCGTCGGCAGCCTGCCCGGTGTCGGTCCGGCCTTCCAGACCACGCTGAAGCGGGACGGCATCGAAACGATCGCCGATCTGCAGGCGATGAGCGAAGAAACCTTGCTGCGCCGCTACGGCAACAGCGGAACACGGCTGAAGGCCCTCGCGGAGGGCCGGGACGAGCGCCGGGTGACCCCCGACCGAAACCGCAAGAGCCTTTCGTCCGAAACCACCTTCAACGTGGATCTCTGCACGCTGGAAGAACTGGTACCGATCCTCCGCAGCCTATCGGAAACGATCGCGGCCAAGCTGAAGGACGAAGGGATCGCCGGGCAAACGGTCGTCCTCAAGCTGAAGACCGCCGATTTCCGCGGCCGGACGCGCAACCGGTCGCTGACCGATCCGACCCGCCGGCCCGGCCGCATCTTCGACACGGCGCTCGATCTGCTGCGCCGCGAGATCGACGGCACGGCCTTCCGGCTGATCGGGGTCGGACTATCGGAACTGGTGAGCGATGCGACGGCCGACCCGCCCGACCTCGTCGACCGGCGGGCCGAGCGGATCGCCAAGGCCGAAGACACGATCGACACGTTGCGCCGCCGTTTCGGCGGGCAGGCTGTCGAGACCGGCTACACGTTCGGCCGCAAAATTTCGCGGGGAGCCAATCTGGCGCCGAAAGAAGAGGATTCCGGCGACTGACGCCGCCCTTTCAGCCGCGCAGGGCGGCACGAACGGCCTCCAGAGCCTCTTCCGCCTTCGCGGCATCCGGTCCGCCGGCCTGGGCCATGTCGGGCCGGCCACCGCCGCCCTTGCCGCCGAGTGCCGCAGAGGCCTCGCGCACAAGCGCCACCGCGTCGGCCCTATCCGTCATGTCGCTGGTGACGCCGACGACGACCGACGCCTTGCCGTCCTCGCCGCGGCCGACAAAGGTGATGACGCCGGAGCCGATCGACTGCTTGGCCTCGTCGACGAGCGGTTTGAGATCCTTCGGTGACACCCCATCGAGCACCTTGCCGAGAAAGGCGATGTCACCGATCGTCTCCGGTCCGTCCTGCGCGGCGGCGCCGCCTCCGCCCAGCGCCAGCTTGCGCCGCGCCTCGGTCAGTTCACGCTCCATCCGCCGTCGCTCGTCCAGAATGGCGGTGAGGCGGTCCAGCGCTTCGGCCGGCGACGTCTTGAGCGCCGCGGCGATCTGCCGAAGCCGCTCCTCCTGCTGGCGCAGATAGTCGCGCGCGGCCTGGCCGGTCAACGCCTCGATGCGCCGGACGCCGGACGCGACCGCGCCCTCCGAAACGACGCGGACCACGCCGATGTCGCCGGTCGCCTTCACATGGGTGCCGCCGCACAGTTCCACCGACCATGGCTTGGCGCCTTCGCTCCCGGGATCACCCATGGAAACGACACGGACCTCGTCGCCGTATTTTTCGCCGAACAGCGCCATGGCGCCGGACGCGATCGCATCATCGACGGCCATCAGGCGGGTCGAAACCGGGCTGTTCTGATCGATCACGGCGTTGGCCGTCCGCTCGATCGTCTGCAGCTCGTCCTCACCGATCGGCTTCTGATGCGAGAAGTCGAAGCGCAGTCGGTCCGGCGCGACCAGCGAGCCCTTCTGCGCGACGTGAGTGCCCAGCGTCTGCCGCAGCGCCTCGTGCAGAAGGTGGGTGGCCGAGTGGTTGCGCCGGATCGCCGAGCGGCGCGCGCCATCGACCTTCAACTCCAGCGGGATGCCGGGCTTCAGCGTACCCTCCTCGACGGTGACCGCATGGATGAACAGACCATCGGCCTTTTTGTGCGTGTCGGTGACCGTGGCGCGGACGCCGTCGCCCGCAGACGGTGCCGCTGTCACCGACCTGGCCGCCGGACTCGCCATAAAAGGGTGTCTGATTGAGGATCAGGAAGCCGCTCTCGCCGGCGCCGAGACTGTCCACCTCCTCGCCGTCCCGCACGAGCCTCAGCACGGACCCTTCCGCCTGCTCGGTCTCATAGCCGAGAAATTCCGTCGGTCCGACCGCGTCGCGCAGCCGGAACCAGATCTGATCGTCGGCCGCCTCGCCGGAGCCGGCCCAGGCTGCTCGCGCCTCGGCCTTCTGGCGCTCCATCGCGGCCTGAAAGCCTTCGGTATCGACGCCGACGCCCCGCTGGCGCAGCGCATCCTGCGTCAGATCCAGCGGGAAGCCATAGGTATCGTACAGGCGGAACGCGGTCTCGCCGGAGAGAACGTCGCCCTCGCCGAGGGCGGAGGTTGCCTCTTCCAGCAGGCCGAGACCGCGGCTGAGCGTCTTGCGAAACCGCGTCTCCTCCAGCTTCAGCGTCTCGGCGATCAGCGGCTCGGCGCGGACCAGTTCCGGATAGGCCTGGCCCATCTCACGGACGAGCGCCGGCACGAGACGGTGCATCAACGGTTCCTCGGCGCCGAGGAGCTGCGCGTGGCGCATGGCGCGGCGCATGATCCGGCGCAGCACGTAGCCGCGTCCCTCATTGGACGGCAGGACGCCGTCGGCAACGAGGAAGGACGAGGCGCGCAAATGGTCGGCGATGACCTTGTGGCTGGCGCTCTGCGGGCCGTCCGGATCGACGCCGGTCAGTTGCGCCGAGGCGCTGATCAGCGCCCGGAAAAGATCGATCTGGTAATTGTCATGCACGCCCTGCAGCACGGCGGCGATGCGCTCCAGCCCCATGCCGGTGTCGATCGACGGACGCGGAAGCGGCACGCGGTTGCCCGGCTCGATCTGCTCGAATTGCATGAAGACGAGATTCCAGATCTCGATGAAGCGGTCGCCATCCTCGTCGGGGCTGCCGGGAGGGCCGCCGGGGATGCCCTCGCCGTGGTCGTAGAAGATTTCGGAACATGGGCCGCATGGGCCGGTATCGCCCATCGACCAGAAATTGTCGGACGTCGCGATGCGGATGATGCGCTCGTCCGGCAGGCCGGCGATCTTCTTCCAGTGTTCGGCAGCCTCGTCATCGTCATGATAGACCGTCACGAGCAGCCGGTCGGCCGGTAGCCCGTACTCCTTCGTCAGCAGCGTCCAGGCCAGATCGACCGCCTGCTCCTTGAAGTAGTCGCCGAAGGAGAAATTGCCGAGCATCTCGAAGAAGGTGTGGTGACGCGCGGTATAGCCGACATTGTCGAGATCATTGTGCTTGCCGCCGGCCCGGACACATTTCTGCGAAGAGACGGCTCGTGGAGTAAGGCCGCTGCTCCAGTCCGGTGAAGACGTTCTTGAACGGCACCATGCCGGCATTGACGAACATCAGGGTCGGATCGTTGCGCGGGACGAGCGGCGCGGACGCGACCTTCTGGTGCCCATTCTTCCCGAAGAAATCCAGAAAGGTCGACCGGATCTCGTTGACGCCGCTCATACGAAGACTGCCCCTGTTGCGGTGCCGGCGAACAGGCCGGCACGGGTTAAAATTCAGCGGCGGTTCTAGACGCCCCGCCCGGAACTGTCCATGCGCAGAAGGGACGGATCAAAAAGAGCCGGGCACCGGCTGGCGCTCGAAACGGACATGGCCCGCCGAAGCGGGCCATGTGGTCACGTTGCGATGATGCCGCTACTTGCTCGCCGCCTCGTCGAAATCCTCATCGCCACCTTCCTCGGCGAGAAGGCCGTCGGCGACCAGGCCGGCATTCTGGCGCAGCGCCGTCTCGATCTCGTCGGCGATCTCGCGATTCTCGCGCAGGAATTCCTTGGCGTTTTCGCGCCCCTGACCGAGGCGCTGGGAATTATAGGAGAACCAGGACCCGCTCTTCTCGACGATGCCGGCCTTGACGCCGAGGTCGACCAATTCGCCGGTCTTGGAGACGCCCTCGCCATACATGATGTCGAACTCGACCTGCTTGAAGGGCGGCGCCATCTTGTTCTTGACCACCTTGACGCGGGTCTGGTTGCCGACCACCTCGTCGCGATCCTTGACGGCGCCGATGCGGCGAATGTCGAGTCGGACAGAGGCATAGAATTTCAGCGCGTTGCCGCCGGTGGTGGTCTCCGGCGATCCGAACATCACGCCGATCTTCATGCGGATCTGGTTGATGAAGATCACCATCGTATTGGAACGCGAGATGGAGGCGGTGAGCTTGCGCAGCGCCTGGCTCATCAGGCGGGCCTGCATGCCGGGCAGCGAATCGCCCATCTCGCCCTCGATCTCGGCGCGGGGCGTCAGCGCGGCGACCGAATTGACCACCAGCACATCGATCGCGCCGGAGCGAACCAGCGTATCGGCGATTTCCAGCGCCTGCTCGCCCGTGTCCGGCTGCGAGATCAGAAGGTCTTCCAGCGCGACGCCGAGCTTCCTGGCATAGACGGGATCGAGCGCGTGCTCCGCATCGACGAAGGCGCAGATGCCGCCACTCTTCTGCGCTTCGGCCACCGTCTGCAGCGCCATGGTGGTCTTGCCGGAGCTTTCCGGGCCATAGATCTCGATGATTCGCCCCTTCGGGAGACCACCAATCCCGAGCGCGATGTCGAGTCCGAGCGAGCCGGTCGAGATCGTCTCGATCTCCACAACCTGCTCGTTCCGCCCGAGCCGCATGATGGAGCCCTTGCCGAAAGAACGCTCAATCTGGGAAAGAGCCGCGTCCAGCGCCTTCGATTTGTCCACCGTCTTTTCCTCGACCAATCGCAATGAATTCTGCGCCATTCTAGCACCCGTGCCCTTCGCTCGTTAGCCCGCCCATCGGGCTGTCCTGCATTTATCTGTATCCTTTTTGTTCCTGTTTTTCAAGACGGTCAAGTGGTTGTTTGCATTGTTCTATAAGATTTTGTTCCGCAAGCGTTCTGCGCCTCAGTCCTCTTTCTCAAGCATGTCCTTCACCGTGGCGGCGAGCTGCTTGAGAGAAAACGGCTTGGCGAGGAAGCCGAAGTCGGCGTCCTCGGGCAAATTCTTGGCGAAGGCCTCCTCGGCATAGCCGGAGACGAAGATGAACCTCACCGTGTCGTTGCGCTTGCGGAGTTCGCGCAGGAGCGTCGGTCCGTCCATCTCGGGCATGACCACGTCCGAGACCACGATGTCGACCTTTCCGCCGAGTCTCCTCGAACACCTCGAGCGCCTCGACGCCGGTCGCGGCCTCGTGAACGTCATAGCCGCGGGTTGCGAGCGCCCGCACATTGGCCATGCGCACGGCGTCCTCGTCCTCGACGAGAAGCACTGTGGCCGTACCACTGAGATCCTCGCGCGGGGCGGCGGCCGTGCCGGCCTTCGCGGAAGCTGCCTCCCGCTGGTGCGCGGCCGCCCTCTCCTCTTCCTCCGCCACGAGAGCCGCCGCAGACGGGACATAGCGGGGCAGGAAGATGCGGAAGGTGGTGCCCCTGCCCTCCACCGAATCGGCATAGATGAAGCCGCCAGACTGCTTGACGAAGCCGTAGACCATCGACAGGCCGAGACCGGTGCCCTTGCCGACCTCCTTGGTGGTGAAGAAGGGTTCGAAGATCTTCTTGATGACGTCCGGCGCGATGCCGGTGCCGGTGTCCTCGACCTCGATCGCGACGTAATCGGCCGGCTCCAGTTCGCGATAGTCCAGAGTCCGGCTCTCGGCTTCGGTGACGTTGCGGGTCCGCACGGTCACGCCGCCGCCGTCCGGCATCGCATCCCGGGCATTGACGACGAGATTGACGATCACTTGTTCGAACTGGCCGAGATCGGCGAAGACCCGCCACAGATCGCGGCCGTGCTCGACCTTGAGGTCGACGCTGGTGCCGGCGAGACGCGTGAGCAACATGCGCAGATCGGCCATGACATCCGTCAGATCGAGCACCTCCGGCCGCAGCGTCTGGCGCCGCGAGAAGGCCAGAAGCTGGCGCACCAGGGATGCGGCGCGGTTGGCGTTCTGCTTGATGTTCATGATGTCCTGGAAGGACGGATCGGTCGGCCGGTGATCGATCAGCAGCAGATCCGTCGCCATGATGATCGCCGTCAGGACGTTGTTGAAGTCGTGCGCGATACCGCCGGCGAGCTGGCCGACAGCCTGCATCTTCTGGCTCTGGACCATCTGCTGTTCCAGAGCCTTCTGCTCCGTGGTCTCCACGGCATAGACAATGGCGACCTCGCGCCGCGCTTCTTCCTCACCCTCGGCAGCTCCTGCATCGACCACCGCGTGGATGTAGCATCGCAATTGCCGGTCGGGCGAATTGGGCATGATCGTCTCGAGTGGCGAGATGTCCGCCTGGCCGTCGCGGGCCAACTCCAACGCGCGGCGAAATGCCACCCGATCATTGTCGGCGATGACGTTCTCGAAGCTGACGTCGCGATCGAGAGCGGCCTGGTCGACGAGGCCCGAAAAGAGCCGGAGGAACGGCGCGTTGGTCCGCACGATCCGTCCTTCCTCGTCGACCGAGGCGATGGCCATCGGCGTGGAGTTGAAGAACCGTGTGAAACGGGCTTCCGCAGCGCCGCCATCGGCCGTTACATCATGGGCGAAGGTGCGATTGAGGACGATCGTGCGGGCATTGGAAAAGGAGCCGTCGCGGGCCGTTGTCACGCGGTGCATCAGGCGGACCGGCAGGGCAGCGCCGTCGACTGTCGCCAGATCGAGGTCGAGAACGGCATCGCGGGTGTTGCCGGCGGGAGCGCGGACCGAGCGGATCTGCGCCATTCCGTCGCCGGCGACGATCGTCGCGAGCGGTGTCTGCCCCGGCAGGAACGTGCCGAGATCGAAGCCCAACCACTCGGCGAGCGTGGCGTTCACATAGGTCAGGCGGCCATCGGCATCGGTGGAGAAATAGCCGGCGGGCGCATGGTCGAGATGATCGATCGCATGCTGCAGTTCCTGAAAGAAGCGCTCCTGCTCGGCCCGCTCCTCGGTGATGTCCATCAATTGCCAGGCATGAGCAGGCCGCCGCTGGCCCGGCACCTGAAAAATCCGCGCCCGGAGCCGGTACCAGTGCGGCACGGGATCGCCGCCCGGGGCCAGAGCGGTCGCCAGACGGAATTCGCCCTCACCCGCCTTGCCGTCGGCCAACAGCTTGTCGAGGCGCGCGACCGTCGGTCCGGCATTCGGCTCGTCTCCGAGCAGCGAGCGCATCGTGCGCACGTCCCTTGCATCGACGGCGCCAGTCAGCGTCGCCCACGCCCGGTTGGCATAGATGATCCGATCACGGCTGTCGGTGACGACGAGGCCGTGGGCCATGGTGTCGACGAAGGCGCGCGAAAGTTCATCACTCGCCGATCGCGGGGCAACCTTGACGATGCCGACAACGGTGGCGAACAGATAGCCGACGCCGATCATGGCAAGCAGGCCGAGAAAGGCCAGCAGAACCGGCTCTTCGAGCTGTTCGCGGAACAGGAAGAAGGCGACGGCCGCCGCCGTGAGGACCGCTGCGAAGATGAGAAGACGCGCCACCGGCCCCGGCCGCATGGTCTCGTCGATCATCGGTGCGGGATAGAGCTTCTCCGCCGCCGTTTCCTGTCTGACCGCCACGCCGCCTTTTCCCGCTCCAGCCATCCGGGCCTGCTCCCCCGCCTGGCGAATCCCGTTCCGTCTTCTTTGCCACAGCCCGGACCAAGCGTCACCACGCCGCGCGATGTTGCACACCGGCGAAATGCGAAAGGGCATCGGCCATCGTCCGATGCCCCGTCATCTTGCGGTCGAACGGCAGACGCCAAATCGGCCGATCAGTCGTCGCGATAGACCTTTTCACGACGTTCGTGCCGTTCCTGCGCCTCGATCGAAAGCGTGGCGATCGGCCGAGCGTCGAGACGGCGCAGCGCAATCGGCTCCCCGGTCTCCTCGCAGTAGCCATAGCTGCCCTCGTCGAGGCGGCGCAGCGCCGCATCGATCTTGGCAATCAGCTTGCGCTGACGATCACGGGCGCGCAGCTCGATCGCACGATCGGTCTCCGACGAGGCCCGATCAGCCAAATCAGGATAATTCGCGCTTTCCTGCTGCAAGTTCTCGAGCGTCTCGCGCGCTTCTCGCAAGATCTCGTTCTTCCAGCCTATGAGCTTAGCGCGAAAATAGGTCTTCTGCCGTTCATTCATGAACGGCTCGTCCTCGCTGGGGTGGTAACCGTTAGGTAGCGATTCCCGTTCCAGTGCATCAAGCATACAACTCTCCCCGCGTGTCGTTTGATGAAGCCACAAAGCCGTATACGAAAACCGCAAATTCGGCACAAGTGTGGTTTCTGTAGGGAAGCGCTTCGGATTAATGTCCTTGCGAGCCAAAGTGCCAGCCGATTCAGGTGGCGGCGGAGGCGACGGCGGGAAAGCTTGCTTGCGCGCGAGCGGCCGTTCCGCTTAGCTTTTCGTCCACTGATTTGGGGGCAGATGCTGGGAAGATGAGCCGGCTCTATCTGATGCGGCACGCCGCTGCCGCCTGGCCTCAGCCGGGCATGAAGGACTTCGACAGACCGCTGGAGCCCGCGGGGTTCGCCGATGCGAGGCGGCTCGGACCGATCATGCGGAACCGGCATTTCCTGCCCGACCGGACGATCTGCTCGACCGCATTGCGGGCCCGCCAGACCTGGGCCGAAATCGCCAAGGGCCTCGGCGTGGCCGCCGACAGTGCGACCTATACGGACGAGCTCTACCATTCCGACATCGGCACCTATTCGGATCTGATCACCGAAGCCGCCGGAGACGGATCGCTGCTCGTCGTCGGGCACAATCCGATGCTCGAGGACGTGGCATTGGCGCTCGCGGGCGACGGAGAACCGCAAGCGCGTCGGGCGCTGCGTGCCGGGTTCGCCGCCTGCGGCCTCGCGGCAATCGATTTCGACGGCCCGATCCACGGCGCTCGTCCGGACAAGGGCTATCTGAAGCTCTTCCTGCGGCCGCAGGATCTCTTTGCCGCCTAGGCACTCCACCCGGTGGCCCCTATGTAGAAGCCCTTGGGATGAAACCACCGGGGAACTTCGTTTGGCGCGACTGACAGGAATTGCGGACGAGGCGCTGATCGCGGTCGACACCGTGGTCGATCGAATCACGGGATTGGCGAATCCGACCCTCCGCCTTGGAGTGACGGGGCTGTCGCGGGCCGGCAAGACGGTGTTCATCACGGCGCTTGTCCACAATCTTCTGCATGGTGGGCGGCTGCCGCTCTTCGAGCCGCAGAAGGGCGGTCGGCTGCGCCACGCCTATCTGGAGCCGCAGCCGGACGATGCGGTGCCCCGCTTCCAATACGAGAATCATGTCGAGGCGCTCGTCGGCGAACGCATCTGGCCACAATCCACCCGCGCCATCTCCGAGATGCGCCTGACCATCGACTACGACGCCGCCAGCTTCATGGGTCGCATGTTCACCGGTGGTCGGCTGTCCCTCGATATCGTCGATTACCCAGGGGAATGGCTGCTCGACCTGCCGCTTCTCGGCAAGGATTTCGAGACCTTCAGCCGCGAGGCGATCGAACTGGCGCGCCTGCCGATCCGCGCTTCCTTGGCCGCGCCCTTTCTGGAACGGCTGAAGAGCATCGATGCCGACAGGGAGACGACCGAGACCGAGGCGCGGGAACTCGCCGGCCTCTTCACCGGCTACCTCAGGGCGTGCCGGGCCGACGATCTGGCGCTGTCGACGCTGCCGCCCGGACGGTTCCTGATGCCGGGCGATCTGGAGGGTTCGCCGGCGCTGACCTTCGCGCCGCTGCCGCCGGGATCGGGGACGTCCGCCCGGCAGTCGCTCCGGGCGATGATGGAGCGGCGCTACGAGGCCTATAAGAGCCATGTGGTGCGACCCTTCTTCCGCGAGCACATCGCACGGCTCGACCGCCAGATCGTCCTGATCGACGCGATGCAGGCGATGAATGCGGGGGCAGATGCGGTTGCCGATCTGGAGCGGGCGCTGACCGGAATCCTGGAGTGCTTCCGCCAGGGCCGATTCAACGCAGTGACCGGCCTCTTCTCGCGCAAGATCGACCGCCTGCTGATCGCTGCGACCAAGGCCGACCATATCCATCACGAAAGCCATGACCGACTGGAAGCGATCGTCCGGCGGCTGGTCGACGAGGCCGCCAAGCGCGCCCGCTACCAGGGGGCCGAGGTCGGCACTCTGGCGATGGCCGCCGTGCGGGCGACGCGGGAGGGGACCGTCGAGCAGAACGGCCACAAGCTGCCGGTGATCTCCGGCGTGCCGATCGCCGGCGAGACGATCGGAGAGGAAACATTCGACGGCGAAACGCGGACGGCGATCTTTCCGGGCGACCTGCCCGCCGATCCGAACGCCATCTTCGGCAAGGGGGCTGCGGGGCGGGTCCAGCCGATCCATCCGATCCGCTTCGTCCGCTTCCGGCCGCCGAGGGTGGAGACGATGGCCGACGGCGCAGCGCTCTCGCTGCCGCATATCCAACTCGACCGGGCCATGCAGTTCCTGTTCGGAGACCGACTGACATGAGCGACACGCCGCGCCCGCCCCAGAGCTTCCGGCTGCCGGAAGACGAGCCCCGTCAGAAGGCCGCCGATCCGGTGCCGCAGCGGACGCCGCTCGCCTTCCGTGAGATGGAGCGGATCAGCTTCACGGCCGAAAGCGATGATCCCTTCGATGGTGAGAGCGCCAACGAGGTCACGCCCCTGCCGCCGCGCCGGCGGCGGATGATCACCTTCCCGAAGCTCTTCTTCGGCGCGATCGGTCTTCTCCTCTCGCTCGCCATCGGACTCTGGACCGACGAATTGATCCGCGACCTCTTCACCCGCTCCGACTGGCTCGGCTGGACGGCCGCGGCGCTCGCGGCGCTTGCCCTGCTGGCCCTGGTCTTCGGCGTCCTGCGTGAAATCTGGGCGCTACGCCGGCTGGCGTCGGTGGAGCGGCTGCACCGGCGTGGGGTCGAGCAGATCGCCCACCCGACGCGCGAAGGCGCCCGCGCCCTGATCGGCGAGGTCTCGCAGGCGCTGGCCGGCCGGCCCGAGGCCAAGGCCGGACGTTCCGAGATGGCGGGGTTGATGGATGACATCATCGATCCACCCGACCTTCTTGCTCTGGCCGAACGGGAGATGCTCGGCCCGCTCGACCGCAAGGCGGTGCCGATGATCCTCAATTCCGCGAAACGCGTCAGCGTGGTGACGGCGGTCTCGCCACGCGCCATCGTCGATCTCGCCTTCGTGCTGTTCGAATCGGGCCGGCTGATCCGCCGGATCGCCGAGCTCTACGGGGCCCGCCCAGGCACGCTGGGCTTCATCCGCCTCGCGCGCGACGTCCTGGCACATCTGGCGGTCACCGGCTCGATCGCGGTCGGCGACAGCCTCGTGCAGCAGGTCGTCGGCCACGGCCTTGCCGCTCGCCTCTCCGCCCGTCTCGGTGAAGGGGTGGTCAATGGGCTGATGACGGTGCGCATCGGCATCGCTGCCATGGACACGGTCCGGCCGCTGCCCTTCCACGCCCGAAAGCGACCGGCGATGAGTGATTTCATCGGCGAGTTGACCCGGCTCAGCGGCGCAGAAAAAGCGAGCGACAGCCCTCCTCGCTCATGATTGGTTAACCGCTTTCGGCAACACTCGGCATACCATCATCCGACGTGTGAGCCGAGTACCGTCATGTTCCGTTCGACCCTGGTCGCCGCCTGCCTTTTCGCCTTCTCCTCCGGCTCGGCACTCGCCGCTCCGCCCCGCGACGACACCGCCTTCTTCCGGTCCGTGCAGGGCAGTTGGGCGGGAGCCGGCGAGATCATCGCCGGGAAATATGCCGGAACCAAGTTCAATTGCAGGCTGGACGGCGCCGAGAGCGAAGGCCGGACCGTCATGGCGATCGGCGGCATGTGCCGCGTCGGCATCTTCTCCCAGAAGATGGAAGCGCGGATCGACTGGGCCAAGAGCGGCTATCGCGGCGCGTTTCTGGACGGCGCGGCAGGCAAGGGTCTCGATGTGGTCGGCGGCCAGGTCGGCGGCGGGCGCGCAGTCTTCTCGCTGGAGCGCCAGCAGCTCAACGGCGCGATGATCGCCCGCATGACCTCCCGCGACAGCATGACCGTCACCATCTCCGTCCTTGTCGGCGACAGCATGGTGCCGGTGATCGGTCTCGGCCTGAACCGCACGGACCCGGTGCAGACGGGCTCAATCCGCTAGATCGGGCTTCCCGCCCACCATTCGTCTGGCGCGGCGATCCTCTTCATGCCGCCGTCATCGGCCTTGGCTGCAAGGTCGCCGATCGTCCTGCCATCCAGCATCCAGTCCGGCGCAATCTCGGCGAGCGGGAGCAGCACGAAGGCCCGTTCCGCAATGCGCGGATGAGGGATCGTCAGTCCCGCTTCATCGATAGCCCCCTCTCCGTGGAACAGCAGGTCGAGATCGATCGGGCGCGGTCCCCAGCGCTCGCCGCGGACCCGACCCTCGGTGGCCTCGGCCGCCAGCAGCCGCTCCAGCAGGGCGCGGGCGCCAAGGCCGGTCCGGCCGATCACGCAGGCATTGAGGTAGGCGGGCTGATCGGGGACGCCCCAGGGCGGGGTCTTCCAGAGCGATGAAACGGCATCGATGTGGAGCGAGCCGTCGGCGGCAAGTCCGCGGAGCGCGCGGACGAAGGCCGCCGCTGGATCGCCCAGATTGCCGCCGAGGCCGATGGCGAGACGGACATCGGCCTCATTGCGGCCAGGCAACCGTCACCTCCACGAAATCCAGAACGCCCCGCACCGGCGCATTCGGCTTCCTGATCGTCACCTCGGCCCGCCGCACCGGCTCGAACCCGTCGACCAATGCCCGCGCCGCCTTCAGCCCGATCGCCTCGATCAGATAGCGGCGCTCCCCCAGCACGACCTCCGCAATCAGATCATAAGCGGCGCCATAATCGACAGTACCGGCAATATCATCATTCTCGAGCGCATCGCCCGCCTCGATCTCCAGCACCGCGTCGACATAGAAGCGCTGGCCGAGCGTTTCCTCCTCCCTGAAGACGCCGTGACGGGCGAAAAAGGCGCAGTTCTCAATGCGGATGGAATAGCGCATCAGGCCTCTCCGGTGAGATCGAACAGTTCTGGCTGGCGCACCGCATCGCAGACCGCCAGCGCATCAACATGAGCCCTCACATCGTGCACACGAAAGATGGCAGCGCCAGACCGCCGCAGGAGAACGTGGGACGAAATGGTCGCGATGTCACGATCCGCAGCTTGCCGTCCGGTGACGTGGCCGAGAAACCGCTTTCGCGAGGTGCCGACGAGAAGCGGATAGCCGAGCACATGCAGCTCCGGGAAGCGAGCGATCAGCGCCAAATTCTCAGCCGGAGATCTTGGCGAAGCCGAAACCGGGGTCGAGCACCAGCCCATCGTCCGGAATGCCGGCATCCGCTGCGAGACGGATCGTCTCCCGCAGGAAGACCTCCTGATCGGCGAGCGGATCGGCGAGCCTGGAACGGCCGCGGCCCGTGTGCATGGCGACGAGGCCTGCGCCGGATTCAACAACTGTCGCCGCCATCGCCGGATCACGCTGCAGGCCCCAGACATCGTTGATGATATGCGCGCCGGCGGCGACGGCCGCCCGTGCCGTCTCTGCGCGCCAGCTATCGACGGAAATCAGCACATCGGACCGGGCCGCAAGCGCCTCTATGATCGGCAGCACGCGGTCCTGCTCCTCGGCTGCCGAAACCGGAGCGGCGTTCGGGCGGGTCGATTCGCCGCCAATGTCGATGATCGCCGCCCCCTCGCCCGCCATCGCCAGCGCGTGATCGAGAGCCGCTCCGAAGGAGGCGTGGAGGCCACCGTCGGAGAAGCTGTCGGGGGTGACGTTGACGATCCCCATCACCACCGCCCGCGGGCCGAGCGTCAGCTTGCGGCCATGCGCGAGCCGCCACTGCCGCCGCGCGAACCGATCGCACCGGCCGATTGTCGGCAGGTCAGGCGCCGGTCTGCTCACGCGTCTTTCTCCTGCAATGTGCTGCATCGCCAGCATCTGCCATATCGGCCGCGGAAAGAGAAAGGGGAGAGCCGCGCGACCCTCCCCTCCCGTTTACTTCGGGCCCGCCTGCCGGCGCTAGCGCAGGCGTCCGCTGGCGTG
Organism: uncultured Alphaproteobacteria bacterium; assembly: GCA_963773525.1. Lineage (GTDB taxonomy): Bacteria > Pseudomonadota > Alphaproteobacteria > Rhizobiales > Rhizobiaceae > Notoacmeibacter. The sequence continues at coordinate 312,519 of CAVZBM010000007.1, forward strand.
AGCGAGCATCGTGAAGACCTTGCCCTGCTCGCTGGCGAGGTAGCGGTCCAGCGCCTGCGTATCTTGAGAGACCGACTGGAGCAGCCGCTCGAAGTCCTCGCAATAGCGGTCGACGGCGTCGCGGAAGTCGCGATCGGCGTCGTACTTCCTCTGGATTTCGTCGAAGGTCCGCTGCCCCTTCAGCGTGTAGAGCCGACGGGTGAAGACGTTGCGCTCGCCGCCGCGGTAGCGCTTCCACAGATCGATCGCCGCGTTCTGATCGATCGCCCGGGCGATATCGACCGACAGCGAATTGAGGCTGTCGACGACCTGGCCGGCCGAACGAGGGTCCGGCTGGTTCGGCGGGGTGTCGTCGCTGGCGCGGCGCAAAAGACCACGCACCCAGGAATCACCTTCGACGCCGGTGTCGCGAGCGGCCTCGGGCTCACGGGGCGCGAACGACGAAGGCGGCGCCGAACGCGACGGCTGCGCCGGCGGCGTCTGCGGCATCTGCGGACGCGGGGCCTCGGCGGGTTGTGATGACTGGCCCCGTGATGCGTCCCTTGCGCCGGCCGCCATCCGCATCGGCTGCTCGGCGGCTTGCGGCTGAACGGCTGCCCCCAACTCGCTGACGATCTGCGACAGTTCACGGAGCGCGCTGATCTGATCGGCGACCGCACGACGCATCCGCGTCGTGCTTTCGCGCGTCTCTTCCGGCAGATCGAAGATCCCCCGCTTCAACTCGCTCCGCGTCTCCTCCAGCTCGCGCCGAATGTCTTCGGCCGTCTTGCGCATCTGCTCGGTTGCATCGGCGAAGCGAGTCGTCGCTGCTTCGACCGCGGCGCTGATCTCGCGGTTGACGCCATCGGTCGTCTCGCTGACCTTGCTGCGCAGGCTGTCGGTCACCGAACTGATGCGACTGTCCATCCCATCCGTCTTCTCGGTCAACTCGGTCGCCAAGGTCTCCGTCGCCTGCCGCGCACGACCCTCGACATTGGCGATCGCGCCTGTGACGAGCATCTCGAAGCCCCGCATGGAGCGTTCGATTTCCTCGCTGCGAAGGACGAGGCCATCGGCGAGGTCGCGCAGTGCATCCTGCCGGTCGTCGACGGTCGACGAGAGAGTGGATTGAGCGCTGTTCAGAAGATCGGTCGCCTCGCGAAGCATCCGCCCATGCTGGTCGAATGTGGACGCGATCTGCGTGATGTCGCGCAGCGTGCCGCCGGACATTTCCTGCAGCCGCTCCGCATTGTCGTCCATGAGTCGGGCCGAGGCAGCGAAATTGCGGGTCGCCTCCTCGCTGCGGTTCGAGAGGCGGTCGACGGATTGCGCCAGCGAATCGTCGATCTCCGTCAGGCTCTCGCGGGCCCCGGCGACGAGATGGTTGAGACGGGCATTGGAAGCGGATAGCCGCTCGATCAGTCCGCCCACCTCGTCCGTGAGCGACGAGCGGGCGTTCTCCATCGCCGTCAGGGTCTCTGCGGTGCGGTGCGCCAGCGCGTTCACCAACTTGGCGTTTTCCGCCCGCAGATGCTCGGTCGCCGCGCGGCTCGCCTCTTCAAGCTGGCCTTGCAGGCTCGAACCCTGCTCCGCCAGCCGATCGATGAGCGGCGAGGCCGTCTCATCGAGTATGCGGTTGAAGTCCGTTGCGCGCATGGCGAGGCTCTGGCTGAGCTCGCGGCTGCGGGCGCTGAGTGTCTCCTCGATCTGCTTGGCGCGGGCCGAAAGCGTCTCGTCGATACCGCTGGTGGACGCGTCGATCGCTTCGTTGAGCTCGGCGGCACGCGCCGTGATGCTGTCGCCGAGTTCGCGGGTACGGCGTTCCAGTTCCTCGCGTGTGGCGCCTATGGTTTCGGTAAAGCGTTCGGTCGCCCGGTCGGCCCCGGACGCCAGCGCGGCTTCCACATCGGCGACACCGGCGCCGAGGCGTTCGTCGAACTCGCCGAAGGCCTTGGCAATCAATTCGGCCCTGCTGCGCAGATCGTTATTGGTCAGCGCAGTGCGGGCGCGGATGCGGTCGTCCGCTTCGGCGAAGACCTTCTCGACATCAGCGACCGTCTCGCGAACCTTGTCCCGATTCTCGTTGAGGACATTGGCGAAATCGCTGTCGGCAGCGGCGATGGTCTGCATGATCGCCTCGACGCGATCGTTCAGTCGGTCGCCGGTCTGCGTCATGCCGTCGGCCAGCCGGCCTTCCGCCGTCTCCAGGAGCGCCTGCAGTTCAGCGATGCGCTCCGCCACCTGTTCGGCCGATCCGGCGACGGAGCGGCCGAGATTGTGTCCGGCGGCGTCGACCAGGCCTTCCATGTCGCCGACCCGCGCACGCAATGCGTCGCCGGCCCTTTCGGCCGAAGCAACGAACCGCTCGCCGAGATCGGCCAGGGTGCGATCGACCAATTCCGCCTCGCTTGTCAGCGAGCCTTTCAGCCCCTCGACACGGTCGCCCATCCGCTCGACCTGCTGGTCGACGTCGCGGAAGAGACCGCGCAGGTTCTCCGTCCGCTCGGCAAGGCGTCGCTCGGCTTCCTCGCCAGCCCGACCGGCATCCTCGACCAGACGTTCTCCGGCCTCGACGACGACGCTGCGCAGCGACGTGGCGACCGTCCCGGCCGATTGCTCAAGGGCTCGCCGCACACCATCGGTGCCGACCTTGAGAGCGTTCTCCATCGTCGTGGAGCGCTCGTCGATCATGCCCAGCCGCTCGGCGAAAACGCCGTCGAGACGTTCGCTGCCCGACCGGATCTCGTCCAGCATCTGACTGACGAGATCGGAGAGGCGGTTGCGATTGTCCTCCCCTTTGGCGAATTCGGCAGCGATACCCTCGGCCAGTTCGTTCTGCAGACGCTCCGCTTCGGCGACATCGTCCCGCATGGCGTTCGAGATGCGATCCCGGCCCTCCTCCAGCCGCGCGACCATCCTGTCGAGATTTTCATCGACCATCTTCGACATTTCGCCCGACAAGGCGCCCAGCCGCTCGGACAATTCGACACTGCCGCGATCGATCGAGGCGTCCAGGTCTCCGCGGGCGCTGTTGAGCGAACCGACGAGTTCACGCGTGCGGTCGAGCAGCGTCGCGCTCATTTCGCTGGACAGGGTGCCGAGGCGCTCGGACAGTTCGACACTGCCGCGATCGATCGAGGCGTCCAGCTCTCCGCGGGCGCTGTTGAGCGAACCCACGAGCTCACGCGTGCGGTCGAGCAGCGTCGCGCTCACTTCGCTGGACAGGGTGCCGAGGCGCTCGGACAGTTCGACACTGCCGCGATCGATCGAGGCGTCCAGCTCTCCGCGGGCGCTGTTGAACGAGCCCACGAGCTCACGCGTGCGATCGAGCAACGTCGCGTTCATTTCGCTGGACAGAGTGCCGAGGCGCTCGGACAGTTCGACACTGCCGCGATCGATCGAGGCGTCCAGTTCTCCGCGGGCGCTGTTGAGCGAACCGACGAGCTCACGCGTACGGTCGAGCAGCGTCGCGTTGATTGCGTCCGCACGGGTCTGCAGCGCGTCGTTGAGCCGTTCGGTGTTTTTCTCCAGCGTCGCGGCGCGGGTGTCGAACTCGCCGAGGAGCATCTGTCCGCGCTCGTCGAGATTGGTGCGGATGGACTCCAGGCGCGCATCGAACTGTTCACCGAGTTCGCCTGTCGCGCCATTGAGGCGTTCCAGCGTCTCGATCGTGCGCGATTTCATAGACCTCGCCGAGCTTCGAAATGGCGCCATCGACCCGGTCGGTGGCCTCGCGCGTGCGACGGTCGAGCGTCTCGTCGATGGCCCTCGCGGACGTCTCGAGGCGGTCGATCGTATCCCGCGTCCGCGTCTCCATCCGGTCGCCCAGCATGGCCGATGCGCCGGAGACCTTCTCGTCGAATGCCTGCTGGTGGTTCTGCAGCGTCTCGTCGAGCTGGTCCAGCCGGGCGCCGATCGTGCCGATGAACGTCTCTTCGCCGGCGCCGACCGTTTCGGCGAAGGAACGGGTCCCGTCGCTGAGCGTGGTGGCGAGCGCACCGGACCGCTCCTCCAGAATTTCCGAAAGTTCCGCAATGCGGGCATCGAGCGACGCGGCAAGGCCGGAACCAATGGCCGCACCCTTCTCTTCCAACCGCGCCAGGCGCTGGTCGAGCGCATCGGTGATCGAGCCGTGGAATGCCTGACCGCTCTCCTCAAAGCTTGTGAGGCGGCGGTCGAAGGCCTCCGTAAGGCCCGACTGCAGCGCGCCTCCCTTTTCGTCCATGGCAGTCAGTCGCTCATCGAGCGTCGCGGCCAGGCGATCATGGATGTCGCCGCCTTTCCTCTCGAACCCGCTGAGACGTTCGTCCAGCGTGTTCGCCAGCGTCGAAGTGATCGCGACGCCCCGCTCATTGAGAACGGCTAGGCGGCTGTCCAGCGCGCCGGTAATCCTTTTCTCGACCTCGGCACTCTTGTCGTCGAGGCTGGCGAGGCGGCTGTCCAGCGCTCCAGTCACCTTTGTCTCGACCTCGGCACTCTTGTCGTCCAGGCTCGTGAGACGGTGATCGATCGCCTCGGCGAAGCGCTGAGCAAAGGCGTCGCTTCGCTCGTCGATCTGAGCCAGCCGTTCATTGAGCGTCACCTCGATGTCGGTTTTGAAGACGCGGCCACGCTCGGTCATCCGCTCCACGGACTGATCGAGGTCGGTCGTCGTTTCGGCGATCCGCTGGAGCAGCGGCGTAGCGGTCTCGTCGAGGCGGGTGCCGATCGATTTCGGCGAGCGAGCCGATCTCGGCGACGCGTTCATCGAGCAGATTGGTCAAGCCCTCGCCCGACAGCGAAAGCTGCGAGGACAGAGACGTCGACGCCTTGAGGATGTTGTCGCGGAGGAAATTGGCTGAGTCGGTCAGTTCGTCGCGGAACGCCTCATGGGAGACGCGGACGGTCTCGCGCATCCGTTCGGCATGATGGGAGACCGCATCGCGCTCGGCGGCCAGACCGTCGAGCAGACCGCGCATGCGAAGTTCGTTTTCGGCATAGGCGCGCTCGAGTTCGCTCATTTCGCCACGCATCACCCCTTCGAGACCCGCGGCGCGATTAATGGCGGAATCGATGCCCTCCTGCATCGCCCGCACTTCGCGGCGAACAGCCGAGCCGACCGTGTGAACCCGGTCGATCGCCAGTTCCTCCGGCTCCACGAGCCGGTAGGCGATCTCGGTCATCGACTGGGCCACCATGCGCATCTCCTGCGCCCGGCGGATCAGCGAGGCGTACGCGAAGAACAGCAGACAGGGAATGAAGGCGACCAGCAGCGTCACGAGCAGGGCCGGCGAGGACGCGACATCCTCGAGCGTGCGCGCTTCCCAGACCGGCGCCTTGAAAAAGAATCCCGCCACGGCGAGGACGCCGACGATCCAGACGATCGAGACGAAGGTGGCGAACCAGTAGGCGATCAGCGGTGCACGCCGGCGCAGCGATGCCACGGTGGCACGGTAGTCCTTTCGCCTGTCATCGTCATTGGCGGCCGCGAAGCGGGCCTCGGTCGCGGCTTCTTCCTGGGCGGAAGGCGGCGAGGCGGCCGGCGGCGCCTTGCGCGGCGTGGAAGCCGGCGCAATTGGTATTGCGGCGGCTGCAGCGCCGCCGCCGGCGGCGGCTGCGAATTCGACTCCGTGACCGGCATCGTGGCTCGCTTCATCGCCCGACGATCGGAGTTCTTTCTCGAAGCTCGGCTGCACGGCAAACTCCTCATCGGTCATATCGTCAGCAGTCAACCAGTCAGCCTGATCACTTCCGGAGCTTGCAGCAGCGAGGCTGTCCTCTGCATTGAGGTCACGCGCGGCATTCTCGATCTGCTCGGCGAAGTCGTCGAGATCGAACTCCTCCAACTTGAACGAGGTGCTGCCCTCGGCGCCGGCGGCGGACGCCGCGGGCGGCTGGCCTTCCAGTTCGGCATCGAGTTCACCAATATCGAGATCGAAATCGCCATCGAGAATACCATCGAGGTCCTCGAAGCTTTCCTTTTCGTTCGGCTTACCGGCCATACGCATTACCCTCATCCAGCGGTTTCGACCGGTGCCTCGTCGTCGTCCGCCACAACAGCGCCACGAACGATGGGCACAGCGCCCGAAATCCTACAGCCTCTATCGTAAAGACAGGCTGCGCGGTTTGAAACCGTTTCAGCCGGGCTTCGTCATTTGTCTTTAAGTTTAGTTAACGGACGACGGAGCCGGGAAATCCCTTAGGCACAGCTCTATGGCCTCGTTAAGGCAAGGTTAATCGGAAGGATCGCATTGTTGATGTTCGCGGAACGTATGGGCTGTCGGCCCGCAGGAGTTGTGTCATGATCCTAGCGCGCAAAGTCGAAACTGTCGCATTCGACCGACCGGGAGGCGAGAACTGCCGGGTTTCGAGCGGCCGACCGATCGATCTGGACCATCTGTCGGACCAGACCTTCGGTGATCGCGACCTCGCCGAAGAGGTGCTGCGGCTGTTTTGCACACAGACCCAGCAGGCGGTTTCAAGCTTCGATCAGGCCGATCCCAAGGAACGCCAGTTTCTCGCCCACGCCCTCAAGGGCTCGGCTCGCGGCGTCGGCGCCGAAGCGAACTGGCGGATGCGGCCGCGCGGCGTGGAACATGACGGGCAGGACGAGGAAGCTCTCGATGATCTGCTCGCTGCCATCGAGAAGGTTCGCGATTTCTGCGCCTCGATCTTCCGCTGAGAGCGATCGCCTGCCCCCGACATCGTAAGAGTTGACAGCCCCGCCAGCCTTTGCGAAGCCAGCGCGGTTTTCAAACGGGGGCCAGTCCGGCCGTCCCGTCTTCCACTCTGAGGACGTCATGCCGAAGATTACCTTCGTCGCCCCCGATGGCACCCGCTTCGACATCGATGCCGAGACTGGCGCCACGCTGATGGAGACCGCGGTGCGCAACGCAGTGCCGGGCGTCGAGGCGGAATGCGGCGGCGCCTGCGCCTGCGCGACCTGTCACGTCTATATCGAGGAAAGCTTCATGCCTGTGGTCGGGGAGCCGGAGATCATGGAGGAGGACATGCTGGACCTCGCCTATGACACGCGGGCGACGTCGCGGCTGTCCTGCCAGGTCCCGATCACCGACGAGATGGACGGCATGGTCGTCACGGTGCCAGAACGGCAGGCGTGAACAGAATTGCGCGATTCACGCCGATCCTCCGACGACGATAGTCCCTGACAATCAGATGCGGTCGAGCACCCAGTCGATCATTCGCGCCGCGACATCGTCGAAGGCGCTGATCGAGGGCGGTCGCGTAGGCTTCGCTGCCCGTTCCCGCGACAGGAACGGTGGCGTCGAACGCCGCCTGCCGGACGACCTGCCCGTTGCGATCGTTCAGCAGACGGACCGAGATTTCCACGACGGCCGTTTCGGGCCCTTCGGCGCGGATCTCGAAGGCGCGGATCTGGGTGACCAGCTGATAATCGATGGCCAGTCCTTCGCCAGGCGTGCCGACACCGGCGATGCCGGCCAATCTCGAATCCCTGCAGAAGCTTCGCCTGCACGAGCAGCGGCAGCCGATCGCTCCACTGCGCCGCGTCCAGATAAGTGACCATGGTCGGACTGGTCATGACCACGATGTTCTGGCCATCGAGCGCCTTTACCGCACTCGGCTCCGGAATGAGGATCTGGCGGCGGGTCGAGCGACGGGCCTGAGTGTCGGGGGCGGTCAGGCCGAACGTGTCGAGCGCGGCGTACCGCCGCCGACCAAAGCGCAGCCTGCCAGACCAACCGACAGGAAAACGGCCGCAGAAAAGCATCCGCAGCAGAGCGGCTCCCCCGCCGGCCACACTATTCAGCTTCCAGCCCGAATTCGTCACGTAATCTGTTCTTCTTTCCCCGGCCCCAACTCGGCGGATCGGCGTCCGACCCGTCGCGGACTAGGTGGCAAGGCCGTCGTCGCTGTCAACCGGAGCGGTGCGCTGCGGACGCTTTACCGTGTGCACGGCCGCGTCTGTGTCGCGGGAAGGTCACGCTCGGCCTGTCTGTGCCCGCGGCGTCCCGGCGCTAGCGACGCGTTCGCCCGTCATAGGTGCGCACCTCGCCTTCGCCTCCAGTGATGATGCGCTGCGGGTTGCGACCGAGATCGGTCACGCTGCGTTCGATCCGATCAAGCGAGCGGCTGGCCTGGCCGACGAGCGAACGGACTTCCGTCAGCCCGCGATCGGTGAAGTTCTGGATCGATCCGGCGACGGGGCCGATGCGGCCATTGAGCGTCGCGGAGGCCTGCTGAATGCTGGCCGCGGCCTCGCGTATCGATGCCAGCGCTCTCTGGGCCTCGGCCATCAGCGTATTGCCGGAATCGGCGTCCAGACCGCCCATGAAGGCGTCGGCCTTGGCGAGCAGGCCGTCGAGGCGGACGGAGGCGGCGTTCAGGCGCTCGGCCATTTCGCGCGCGTTCTGCACCGTCTGGTCGATCTGTTCAGGATCGACTTTTCCAAGGATCGCATCCGCGCGCTGCGCCGAATCCTGCACGCTCTGCATGATCGGTTCGATGCGGGAGCCGACGTCGTCGGTGATGGCCCGCACGGAGGACAGGGTCGCTCGCAAATCCGCCACCAGTTCGCTGCCGGCGCCAGGCTCGACGTCGCCGAGGAAGGTGTCGGCCTTGGCGACCACGGTGTCGACCTTCGTCGTAAGCGACTTGAGCTGCTCGGAGACCTCGCGTGCGTTGGCGACCGTCTGCCGCAGGTCCTCCGGATCGACCCCGGCGAGAAGGCCATTGGTCTTCTCGACCGTCCCCTCAAGATTGGTGACGATCGGGTCGATTCGATCCTGCACCTTGGTGGCGATCTGCTGGACAGAGGACAGCGTCGTTCGCAGATTCGCCACCAGTTCACTGCCGGCGCCAGGCTCGACGTCGCCGAGGAAGGTGTCGGCCTTGGCGACCACGGTATCGACCTTCGTCGTGAGCGACTTGAGCTGTTCGGAGACCTCGCGTGCGTTGGCGACCGTCTGCTGCAGGTCCTCGGCATTGATGCCGTCGAGAATGCCGTTGGTCTTCTCGACCGTTCCCTGCAGGTTGGTGACGATCGGGTCGATTTGATCCTGCACCTTGGTGGCGATCTGCTGGACGGAGGAGAGCGTCGTGCGCGCATCGGCGATCAGCGCGCTCGCCGCGCCGGGCTCAAGATCACCGATGAACGTGTCGGCCTTGGAGACGACGCCGTCGACGCGCTCGGCGACGCCGCTCAGCTGCTCCGATATCTGCCGTGCATTGGCGATCGTCTGCTGTATGATCCTCGGCGTTGAGGCCGTTCAGGATGGTCTCCGCCTTCTGGACCGAGTTCTGGAGGCCCGTGACGATCGGATCGACGCGTTCCCCGATGCTCGCCGTGATCTGCCGCACGGAGGCGAGAGTTTCGCTCGCATCCGCCACCAGTTTCTGGCCGGCACCCGGCTGAAGGTCGCCCACGAACGCCTCGGCCTGCGACAGGACGCCATCGACACGCTTGGCGGCCGCGGCGAGATCGTCCGTCAGTGTCCGGGCGTTCTCCATCGATTTGCCAAGATCGTCAGGGTTCACGGCAGAGAGTAGAGTGTCCAATTGGGCGACGGTCGATTTGACCGTGCTTGAAACATCGGAAATCGTCTTGGCGAGTTGGCCGGCGGCGGCGAGGAAATCACCGATCGCGTCCGAATTGGCGGCGAGCGCCCCGGTGAACTGCTCCACATTCTGTAGCGACGAGGTCAACGGCTGTCGGGCTTCGGCCGTGAAACCCTCGAGCTGACCGACCACCACGTTGATACGCTTGAGAATGCTCTCGCCGGTCTGCAACATGGTCGACAATTGCGACGGCGCTGCCTGGATGATCGCGGGGCGGTCCTCCGCAGCCGCTTCGCGAAGGATATTCTCCTCGCCGGGATTGCCGCCGGAAAGTTCGATGTTGGCGGTGCCGGTCAGGCCGGACAGGCCGACTGCCGCCTTGGTCGACGGGGTGACCGGGGTCGCAATGTCGATCTCGGCGTTGGCGAGCGCCATGTCCGGGGCGCGAGCCGTCGATGAAGACGGCGCTGACGGTGCCGACCCGGACGCCGTTGAAGGTAACGAGGCTGCCGCGCGAAAGGCCGCTTGCAGAGCCGGGAATTTGGAACTGGACCGGGACCATTTCGGCGCGTTCGCCGGCGCCGCTCGTCCAGAAGACGAACCCGAAGGCAGCCAGGATCAGAACGATGGTGAAGATACCGACTGCGACATAGTTGGCGCGCGTTTCCATCAGTCTTTCATCGCTTCGCTGAGACTGTCGGCCCGATCATCGCTTGATCTGCCGCGCCCGCTTTCCGTTAAAGTAGGATTGGACCCATGGATCCTCGCATACCAGCATGTCCTCGATCGTGCCAGCAACGAGAACCTTCTTGTTGCCGAGTACTGCAATCCGGTCACACACGGAGAACAGGCTGTCGAGATCGTGGGTCACCATGTAGACCGTGAGGCCGAGCGTGTCGCGAAAGTTGGCGGACCAGTTCGTCGAACTCGGCCGCTCCGATCGGGTCGAGACCCGAGGTCGGCTCGTCGAGGAAGACGATCGCGGGATCGAGCGCCAGGGCGCGCGCCAGGGCGGCGCGCTTGATCATGCCGCCGGACAGTTCGTCCGGAAACTTCCACGCGGCTTCCGGCGACAGGCCGACCATCTCGATCTTGAGCATGGCGAGTTCGTCCATCAGCGCCTTCGGCAGGTCGAGATATTCCCGCATCGGCACCTGGATGTTCTCCAGGACGGTCAGCGCGGAAAACAGCGCGCCGTGCTGGAACAGCACGCCCATGCGCCATGTCGATCGCCGTGCGCTCCTCCTCGTCCAGCTTGTCCATGTCCTGGCCGAAGAGGCGGATGGTGCCGCTTTCCTTGCGGTTGAGACCGAGGATCGGTGCGCAGCAGGACGCACTTGCCCGAGCCGGACGGGCCGATGAAGCCCAGGACCTCGCCGGCATAGACGTCGAGGTCCAGCCCGTCGAGCACCGTCTGCGTGCCAAAGCGGACGGTAACGTCATCGGCTTCGAGGATCACCTGCGGCTTGCCATCCTGCGCGGCTGCCAATCCGTTCTTCCGAGCGTTTGCGCTTCCTCCATGCTAGAACCCGACCGTGGCGAAGAAGATGGCGAAGATGCCGTCGAGGACGATCACGCAGAAGATCGACTTGACGACGGATGCGGTCACCCGCTTTCCGAGGCTTTCGGCACTGCCGCCGACGCGCAGGCCCTCCATGGAGGCGATGATGCCGATGACGAGCGCCATGAACGGCGCCTTGACCAGTCCGACGAGGATCGTGCTGAGGTCGATCCAGTTGTGCATGCGGTCGATGAAGGCCGTCGTAGCTGATGTCCGAATAGGAGTTGGCGATGACCATGGCGCCGCCGAGGGCCGCGCCATCGGCGGCGACCGTCAAGCAGCGGCAGCGCGATCATCATCGCCACCAGACGCGGGAAGACCAGAACGCCGACGGGATTGAGGCCGATGACCTTCATCGCATCGACCTCCTCGCGCATCTTCATGGAGCCGATTTCGGCGGTGATGGCGGATCCGGAGCGGCCGGCGATCATGATGGCGGTGATCAGCACGCCGGTTTCGCGCAGGACGAGGACGCGAGACCAGATCGACGACGAAGATCTCGGCGCCGAAATAGCGCAGCTGGAAAGCGCCCTGCTGGGCGACGATGGCGCCGATGATGGCGTTCATCAGGAGGACCACCGGCACCGCGCCGACGCCGATCCGGTCGAGCTGGGCGACGATGGCGGTCAGGGATATGCCGTGGCCCGTTGGAAAACTTGAACTGTGAGCCGGCGATCGCCGAGCCCAGAATGCCGAGGGCATCCTTGAGCTGGTCGAGGGCGGCATAGACGGCGCGCCCCGTCGCATTGAAGGGCGTGAGAAAGCCGAAATGGGAGGATGGCCGTTCCGGCACCTCCTGGCGCACCGCATCCGCGACGGTCTCCAGCAGCACCTCGGTCGCTTTCGCTCGCATTGCGGAACTCGACCGACTTTCCGGCCTTTCGCAGATCCTCCACGGTGCGGCGGATGACGAAGGCGCCCGCCGTGTCGATATTGTCCATCGGGACCGAAGTCGAAGACGACATTCTGCGGCGCGCCGGCCGCCAGTTTCGCGCATCCAGCCGTCGATGCCCGCGATGCCGCGCGTCGTCCAGTTGCCGGTCAGCGCCAGTTCCTCGGTCATCCGCCGGCACCCCCCTGCCGCTCGACGCCGGCAGCCGCCCCTCGTCCGCGCACGCTCGTGATTTGTCGTCATCACTCGCCATGGGTTCTTCCATATCCATCTCGCGAACCCATGTCATCCGTGATCGGCGCGGATGGCGACCGAGGAGGCTCCATGCCCCGCATACTGACGGCAACGCCGGAAGCGCTTCCCGATTGCGGGAACATTCATCATCTCGCGCGGCGCCAAGACCGAGGCGGCGGTGGTGCGGGTCTGCATCGAGCAGGACGGCGCAAGGGGCCAGGGCGAATCGGTTCCCTATGCCCGCTACGGCGAGAGCCGCGAGAGCGTGCTTGCCCAGATCGAAGATGTGCGTGCCGGCGATCGAGGCGGGCATGGACCGGCACGCCCTGCTCGAGGCGCTGCCGGCCGGCGCGGCCCGCAATGCGCTCGATTGCGCGCTCTGGGACCTGGAGGCCAAGCTCAGCGGACGCCCGGCGCATCTGTCCATCTGCTCAGTGCCGCCGGTCCCGGTGACCACCGCTTTCACCATATCGATGAACGATACCGCAACGATGGCGGATCACGCCCGCGTCTCGTCGCACCGGCCGCTGATCAAGGTCAAGGTCGGAGGCGACGGCGATCATGCTCGCCTCCACGCGGTCGCCGGCGCGGCGACGACGTCCCGGTTCATCATCGACGCCAACGAGGCCTGGACGAGCGAGAACATCAGCGAATATCTCCTGTCTGCCTTGCAATACCGCGCTGTTCTCGTCGAACAACCGCTGCCGGCGGGTCAGGACGAAGTGCTGCGGTCGATACCCCATCCCGTGCCGATCTGCGCCGACGAAAGCGCCCACACCGCCGAGGACCTCGACAAGCTCGTCGGGCTCTACGACGTCATCAACATCAAGCTGGACAAGACGGGCGGCCTGACGGCCGGCGCTCATCATGCTGAAGCGGGCGCATGAACTCGGCTTCGGCGTCATGGTCGGCTGCATGGTCGGCACCTCGCTGGCGATGGCGCCCGCCGTCCTGCTGGCGCAAACGGCCGACTATGTCGATCTCGACGGCCCGCTCCTGCTCAAGCGGGACCGCAAGCCCGCCCTGCACTATGCAGGCTCGCTGGTCTCGCCGCCGGATCCCGAGCTATGGGGCTGAAGGGGTGCCGCGGCCGGAATAGCGATCTCATTCAGTACGCCGTTAAGCCTGTGGCACATCGGGAAGAGGTCCGGCCTCGCGGCCTGTTCGAAAATCCGCCATGATGGCGACCAGACCCGAAACCTACCCGATCGGTGTTTCAACATGGCCAGACTGACAAGTCTCATGGCCGGCCTCCTCGGATTGCCGCCTCTCGTCGCGACCGCGCTCCTCGTGCAGGCGGAGCCGGCCTTCTAGCGGCCGCGTCGTCGTTCATGACCTGTCGCTGACAACCGTACGCCAGGCAGCGCTTGGAGAAACGGCGGAACGGGATGGCGAGGTGGCCGGAGGCCACTCAGCCGGTGCTGCGACCGCCGAGCAACAGCCCAAGACCGCTGCCGTGCCGGTGCCGGCGGAACGGGAGGTCGCGCCGCTGCGCGAGCTGCCGGAGGGACCGATCAGGGCCGTCGGGCCAACGTTCTTTCCCGACCGAGAAGCACGACCAGGTCTGCGAGTTCCGGGCCCGCGCGGCGCCCGGTGAGCGCGAGCCGCAGCGGCATGAAGAGAGCCCGGCCCTTGCGGCCGCTCGCCGCCTTCACCGCATCCGTCCAGCGCTTCCAGACCGTCTCGTCCCAGTCGCCCTCCGGCAGGTGATCGAACGCCTCGCGAGCGAAAAGCTTGTCGTCCTCGCTCTCGAAGGCGATCGGCTCGTCCGGCCCCTGATGGATGATCTCCCACCAGTCCCGCGCTTCATCGAGCGTATCCAGATTGGCCCTGACGGCCAGCCAGAAGGGCCGAGCCTCGGGTCCTGAAACGCCCCGCGCCTCGAGCCGCGCCGCCACGTCCTCGAACGACAGTTGGTGCAGGATCGACCGGTTCAGCGCCGCCAGTTCGCCCTCATCATAGCGCGCGGCGCTTTTCGAGGCGGACGAAAGTTCGAAACGCTCCGCCAGCGTGTCCAGGTCGCGAACCGCTTCGACCGCCTGAGAGGTACCGATCAACGAAGCCATGCTGGCGACCGCCATCGGTTCGAGGCCGGCCTCGCGGAGCCCGCGGATCGACTGGGCGCCGGTGCGCTTGGACAGGCCTGCGCCGGACGGATCGGTCAGCAGATTGTGATGGCCGAAACGCGGCCGCTGCAGGCCCAGCGCATCGAACAGCGCCAATTGCACGCCGGTGTTGGTCACGTGATCATCGCCGCGAATGATGTCGGTGACGCGCAACTCCCCATCGTCGACGACGGAAGGCAGCGTGTAGAGCCAGGTGCCGTCCGCCCGGACCAGAACCGGATCGGAGAGCGAGGCCAGATCGACCTGCTGGTGGCCGCGGATCAGGTCGTCCCATTCGATGATCGTTGTCTGCGGCGCAAAGGGATCCGACGCGAAGTTCGGCAGCAGGAAACGCCAGTGCGGGCGACGACCTTCCGCCTCCAGCGCCGCACGCTCGTCGTCATCGAGCTTCAGCGCCTCGCGGCCATAGACCGGCGGCAGCCGCCGCGACAGCCGCAGCTTGCGCCGGCGCTCCAACTCGTCCGGCGTGTCATAGCACGGATAAAGAAGGCCCGCCGCCTTCAGCCTCTCCGCTGCCGCCTCGTAGAGCGGAAAACGGTCCGACTGGCGCACCGTCTCGTCGGGCACAATGCCGAGCCAGCGCAGATCCTCCGCGATCGCCTGCGCATAGCGCTCTTGCGAACGCGCGCGGTCCGTGTCGTCGAGCCGCAGGATGAACCGGCCGCCCTGACGCTTCGCATGAAGCCAATTGAAAAGCGCCGTGCGGGCGTTGCCGATGTGGATGTAGCCCGTTGGCGACGGGGCGAAGCGAACCGTGGTCATGGCGGTTCGCTAATCCGGATTGGCGAGCCGATCAAGCCGGCGTGACGCAAGATGCGCGGTCCGCCGTCGAAGACTCGTCGCAAGCGGCACGAAAGAGCGACAGGCGCGGCCGGGAGGACGGGAGCCGCCGATCATACAAGTTCGACGTCCACCACGCCGGGCAGCGCCTTCATGGACGAGGCGATCGACGGATTGACGCGGTATCGGCCCGGCAGCGAAACCTCGACCTCGCCGCCATTCTCCGGCTTCAGCACGACAAGGCAGATCTCGCCCTCGCCGCGCGGCACCAGATTGCGCTGGAGGGGCGCCAGCGCCTTGCCATCGCGAACGAACACCCGCAGCGCCGAGTGGTGGCTCTCCGCCGCATCGTCCAGCGCCCGCAGCGACTGAATGCGCACGCTCGGCCCCTCTGGCCGGTTCTCGGCCGACACGGTCAGCAGAAGCGGTTTGCCGGGCTCCAGGAGATCGCGATACTGGACCAGTTGCTCGGAATAGAGCACGGCCTCATAGGTGCCGGTCGGATCGGACAGCATGACGATGCCCATCTTGCTGCCAGTGCGCGTCCGGCGCTCCTGTTTGCTGGTCACTGTTCCGGCCAGCCGTCCCGCCGTCGCGCCGCGCCGCACTGCATTGGCGAAGTCACTCCAGCTCTGCACCCGCATCCGCTCCAGCACTTCGCGATATTCGTCCAGCGGATGGGCGGAGATGTAGAAGCCGGCCGCCTGATATTCGCGATGCAGCTTCTCGGCACTGGTCCATTGCTGCGCCGCCGGCAGATGCAGCCGTTCGCCGAGGGCGCCGCCACCGGAGCCGAAGATGTCGGCCTGCCCGCTCGCCTCGCTCTCCTGCGTCCGCTGGGACAGGCCGATCATCCGGTCGAGCCCGGCGATCATGGCCTCGCGGCGCTCGCCGAAACCATCGAGAGCGCCGGCGCAGATCAGGCTTTCCAGAACCCGTTTGCCGACGACGCGCGGATCGACCGCTTCGCAGAAATCGGCCAGTGAAGCGAAACCGCCGAGCGCCTCGCGCCGCTCCACGATGTGATGGACGGCCGCCTCGCCGACGCCCTTGATCGCCGACAGCGAATAGAGGATCGCGCCATCCTGTACCTCGAACAGATGGTGCGAATAGCGGACGTCCGGCGCGCGCACCTCGATGCCCAGTCGTTCGGCATCGCGGCGGAACTCGCTGAGCTTGTCGGTGTTCGCCATGTCGAACGACATGGAAGCGGCGATGAATTCGGCCGGATAATGGGCCTTCAGATAGGCGGTCTGGTAGGAAACGATCGCATAGGCGGCGGCGTGCGATTTGTTGAAGCCGTAGTCGGCGAACTTGGCGAGAAGATCGAAGATCTGGTTCGCCTTTGCCTTGGCGACCCCCCGCTCCACCGCACCCTCGACGAAGCGGACGCGCTGCTTGTCCATCTCGGCGCGAATCTTCTTGCCCATGGCGCGGCGCAAGAGGTCCGCCTCGCCGAGCGAATAGCCGGCAAGCTCCTGGGCGATCTGCATCACCTGTTCCTGATAGACGATGACGCCCTGCGTCTCGGCGACCAGGTGGTCGATCTTCGGATGAATCGACTCCAGCTCGGCGTGGCCGTGCTTTCGGTCGTTATAAAGCGGAATATTTTCCATCGGCCCGGGCCGGTAGAGCGCGACGAGGGCGATGATGTCCTCGATGCAGTCGGGCTTCATGCCGATCAGCGCCTTGCGCATGCCGGCGCTTTCCACCTGGAAGACGCCGACCGTCTCGCCGCGCGACAGCATCTCGTAGGTCGGTTCATCCTCCAGCGGCAGCGCACCGAGATCCAGATCGACGCCGCGGCGTGCGATGAAGCGGACGGCGGTATCGAGCACCGTCAGGGTCTTCAGGCCGAGAAAGTCGAACTTGACGAGGCCGGCCTGCTCCACCCACTTCATGTTGTACTGCGTGACCGGCATGTCGGAGCGCGGATCGCGATACATCGGAACCAGTTCCGACAGAGGCCGGTCGCCGATGACGATGCCGGCCGCGTGGGTGGAGGCGTGCCGATAGAGACCCTCCAGCTTCTTGGCGATCTCGATCAGCCGTCCGACGACCGGCTCCTTCTCGATCTCCTCGGCGAAACGGACCTCGTCCTCGACGGCCTTGGCCAGCGTCACCGGATTGGCGGGGTTCGCCGGCACCAGCTTGCAGAGCCGGTCGACCTGGCCGTAGGGCATCTGCAGCACGCGGCCGACGTCGCGCAGGACCGCGCGCGCCTGGAGCGAGCCGAAGGTGATAATCTGGGCGACCTGATCGCGGCCGTATTTCTCCTGGACGTAGGCGATTACCTCCTCGCGGCGCTCCTGGCAGAAGTCGATGTCGAAATCCGGCATCGAGACGCGCTCGGGATTGAGGAAGCGCTCGAACAGCAGCGAGAAGCGGAGGGGGTCCAGATCGGTAATGGTCAGCGACCAGGCGACCAGCGAGCCGGCGCCGGATCCGCGCCCGGGACCGACGGGAATGTCCCGGCGCTTGGCGTATTGGATGAAGTCCGCGACGATCAGGAAATAGCCGGGAAAGCCCATTCTCTCAATGATGCCGAGTTCGTAGTCGAGACGCTCGCGATAGTCGCGCTCGGCGTAGTCGCCCCAGACCCCGTGCTGCTGCAACCTGTCGGTCAGCCCTTCATGCGCCTGCCGGGCGAGCTCCGCCGCCTCGGCGGCGACCACGGCGACCGGATCGTCTACATCCGCTCCCGCGAAACGCGGTAGGATCGGCTTGCAGGTTGTCGCGCGGACGCTGCAGCGACGGGCAATCTCCACAGTGTTCTCAATGGCTTCCGGCAGATCATCGAAAAGTTGAATCATCTCTGCCTGGGGGCGGAGATGATGGTCGGGCGTCAGCCGGCGGCGCTCGTCGACCGAGATGACCGTGCCCTCCGCAATGGCGATCAGGGCGTCATGCGCCTCAAAATCGTCTCGGGTCGGGAAGAAGGCCTCGTTGGTCGCGACCAGCGGCAGGTCGAGGTCATAGGCCAGCCGTACCGAATGATATTCAACAGTGCGGTCGTAGCCGGCGGGCCGCTGGAGTTCGACATAGAGCCGGTCGCCGAAGATGGCCGACAGCGTCTTCAGGCGGGCCTCGGCATTGGCGGTCCTGTCCGCGGCGATCTCCGCGCCGATCGGCCCGCCGGGGCCGCCGGTCAGACAGATGATCCCGGCCGCAAGCCGCTTCAGATCGTCCACGGTCAGATGCGCCGGCTCGCCAGCCGGCACGCCGAGATAGGAGTGGCTGACGAGGCGGACGAGATTGGTCCACCCCTCCTCCGTCGCCGCGATCAGGACCAGCGACGGCCGCACCACATAGGCGGTAGCACGGTTGCGCGGATCCGGTTCGTGATCGCCGAACTCGATGGCGATCTGGCAGCCGAGGATCGGCTGGAGCCCTTCCTTCGACGCCTTCTCCGAAAATTCGAGCGCTCCGAACAGATTGCCCGTGTCGGCAATCGCGATGGCCGGCTGATTGTCGGCCAGTGCTCGCTTGATGATCTTGCCGAGGGGCAAGGCCCCTTCCAGCAGGGAATATTGCGAATGAACGCGCAGGTGCACGAATTGCGGTGCCGTCTGCCCGTCCAAGGTCATGATCCACTCCTTCATCAACTCAAGAATCGTGAGCGCCATCCTAGGCTCCGGGATCCGGTCCGTCGCGGCTACAGCCTCTTAAAGACACTTCTTGGCAGGCCGTCCCCGGTTTCAACAGGGTCGCCCTATAGCGCTCCGAGCCAGAAGGCCGTGGCGACGAGAAAGGTACCAACGGAGAGAAGCGCTGCAACGTCCTGAAGAATGCCGTTCATCGGAAACCCCTGATGTTTACTTTCAGTTCGTTCTATGTGCCTCTTTTGTTCTCGTTTATCAAGCGATTTCGACAGTACCGGTTCGCGTGGTTAACGGCCGGAGACGAGAGAGCCAGGCAGCGATCGGCGAAGGAGAAAAGGATGTCAGGCGGCCACGACCTTGCCGGCCGAAAGCGTCACCCGCCGGTCGAGACGGGCGGCGAGCTCGAGGTTGTGGGTCGCGATCAGGGCCGACAGGCCGGCATGGCGAACGAGCTGCTCGAGCGCCTTGAAGACGTAGGCGGCGGTCTTCGGATCGAGGTTGCCGGTCGGCTCGTCGGCAAGGAGCAGAGCCGGCGCGTTGGCGACCGCCCGGGCGATCGCGACCCGCTGCTGTTCGCCACCCGACAGCTCGGCGGGTCTATGGCTCGCCCTGTCGCCGACGCGCATATAGTCCAGGAGCTCCTGTGCTCGCGATTTCGACGTGGCGCGATCGGTGCCGCGCACGAGCTGCGGCATCATCACGTTCTCCAGCGCTGTGAATTCGGGCAGAAGATGGTGAAACTGATAGACGAAGCCGATCTCGCTTCGGCGGATCGCGGTTCGCTCATTGTCCGACAAGCCGCCGCAGGCGCGGCCATTCACCGACACCTCGCCGCCATCCGGCCGCTCCAGCAGGCCGGCAATGTGCAGCAGGGTGGACTTGCCAGTGCCGGACGGCGCGACGAGGCCGACCATCTCGCCCGGAAACAGCGAAAAATCGGCGTTCTGCAGGATGACGAGTCGGCGATCGCCGGTCTCATAGGCGCGGTCGACGCCGGCGAAGGTCAGGACGGGACTGCTCATTCGTACCTCAGGGCGTCGATCGGATCGAGCGTTGCGGCGCGCCAGGCCGGCAGCAGGGTGGCAAGGAAGGACAGGCCGATGGCGAGGCCGGCGACAAAGAGGATCTGGCCACCGTCGAGCCGGGTCGGGATGCTGGTGAGCAGATAGAGATCGGGATCGAAAAGGGTTGTGCCGGTCAGCCGCGAGACGAGCGCGCGGATATGCTCGACCTGGCCCGTCATCAAAGCTCCGAGGGCGACGCCAACGACGGTGCCGAGCGTGCCGATGGCGAGGCCGGCCATGATGAAGATGCGCAGGATGGCGCCTCGCGAGGCGCCGATCGTCCGCAGCACCGCGATGGAGCGGCCCTTGTCCTTCACCAGGATGATCAGGCTGGACACGATGTTGAGCGCGGCGATGATGACGATCAGCGAAAGGATCAGCGTGACGGCGGCCTTCTGCACGTCGATCAGGTCGACGATGGGCTGATTGCGGCTGCGCCAGTCCGACAGGTAGAGCGGCCGCCGCGCGGCGGCCTCGATCGCCGGCATGACGGCGTCGGCGCCGTCCGGATCATCAAGGAAAATCTCCATGCCCGCGACGCGACCCTCCATGTTCAGGAAGAGTTGGGCTTCGGGCAGCGGCATCAGTACGATCGAACGGTCGTATTCCGAGAGGCCCACTTCGAAGATCGCGGTCACGGGATAGAGCTTGACGCGCGGCGTCGTGCCAAAGGGTGTGACATCGCCCTCCGGCGAGATCAGCCGTACCTGGTCGCCGATGCCGACGCCGAGCGCCTCGGCCATGCGGGCCCCGATGGCGACGCCGCCGCCCTTTTCGAAGTCCTCCAGCGAGCCAGCCTGGATCGCCGGCGGCAGCATGCGGATGGCGCGAGCATCTTCGGCCCGGAGGCCGCGAAGCAGGACGCCGAGACCGGGGCCGCGGCGGCCGGTCGCCAGAACCTGCCCCTCGACGATCGGAATGGCCTGGCGGACACCATCGGTGGCGGTGATGCGCGCTGCGACATCGGGCCAATCGGTCAGCGGCGAATCGTAAGCCTGTGCAAAGACATGGCCGTTCATGCCGAGAAGACGATTCAGCAGTTCCTCGCGAAAACCGGTGAAGACCGACGAGACCACGATGAGCGTCGCGACGCCGATAACGATGCCGAGCAGGGCAATGGACGCGACGACCGAAACGTAGCGATCCGAGGCGCCTGGCCGCAGGTAGCGGAAGGCGATCATCCGCTCGAATCGGGAAAAGGCGCCGAAGCTGGTCTGTGTCGGTGTGGGCGTGGCGATCTCGCTCATTGTCCGCGCAACGCCTCGATCGGGTCCAGATTCGCCGCCCGCCATGCCGGCAGGATCGACGCCAGAAGCGTCAGGAGCAGCGCCATCACCACCACTGATGCCGTCTCGGTGACGTCGAGTTCGGCCGGAATCCGGCTCAGGAAGAGGGCAAGCGAATTGTTCTCGCCGCCGATCAGGGCGAAGACGCCGCGCAGCACATCAATGTTGAGGCTGAAGACGATGCCGATGAGGAAGCCGGCGAGAGTGCCGGCAAGGCCGACCACGGATCCTGTCATCAGGAAAACCCGAAGGATGCCGAACCGTGACGTGCCGATGCTGCGGAGGATGCCGATGTCCGGCCCCTTGTCCTTCACCAGCATGATCAGGCCGGAGATGATATTGAGCGCGGCGACGATAAGGATCAGGGCCAGCACCATGAACATCAAATTGCGCTCAATCTGCAGCGCATCGAAGAGCGAGCGGTTGGCTTGGCGCCAGTCGGTCAGCCGGCTGCCCTGCCCGGCGATGCCAGCGACCACCGGCATAACCTCGCCGACCCGCTCGGGATCGGCGACATAGAGGTCGATGGCGCTGGCGCCGCCGACGCCAAAGAAGGTCTGCGCCATCCGAAACGGCATGATGAGCGTCGTCAGGTCGAACTCCGCCTGGCCCGTGGTGATGATGGCCACGACGGGGAAGGCTCGGATATTGGGATTGAAGCTGTAGGCATCATCGTCGCCGTTCGGCGAGACCAGCGTCACGAGATCGCCCATGGTGACACCGATCTGCGAGGCGAGGCCGGCGGTGACGGCAATGCCGTCGAACTCGTCGAAACCGTTGAGCGTTCCGGCCGTCAGCCCGTCGGCGAGCGCCGGCACACGTTCCAGATCGGCCTGGCGGAGACCCCGTACCTTCGCGCCCTGCCCCGCCCCGCCCGGTCCCGACGCCAGAACCTCGCCCTCGACGACCGGCATGGCGAGGGTGACGCCCGCGACCTCGCCGAGCCAGTTCGAAAGGCCATCGAAATTGGTGACCGGCCCTTCCTCGGCGCGGACGACTAGGTGCCCGTTCACCCCGAGAATGCTGTTGAGCATATCCGCCCGAAAACCATTCATGACGGCCATCACGATGATCAGCGTGGCGACGCCAAGGGTGATGCCGACGAAGGAGATGAAGGCGATGGCCGAGACGAACGTATCCTTGCGCCGGGCGCGGAGATAGCGGAACGCCACCATCCGCTCGAAGGCGCCGAAAGGGCGGGCGCTGCCGCCGCCGTCTGGACGGGCCGCCGCCGTGGCGTTCATCTGATCGCGCCTGCCGAAACCATGTTGAGCGCCTCGTCCAGCGACAACTCCCTCTTGTCGCCGCTGCCGCGGTCGCGCAACTCCACCTTGCCGTCCGCCAGGCCTCGCGGTCCGCACACCATCTGCGCCGGAATGCCGATCAGTTCGTCGAGTCGCGAACTTCGCCCCAGCCCGCTGGTCGGTGTCGTCGAGGAGCGGATCGAGGCCGCCCTGCCGGGCCGCCTGATACAGCTTCTCGGCGGCCTCGTCGCACGTCGCATCGCCAACCTTCATGTTGATGATCGAAACGTCGAAGGGCGCCACGCCCTCTGGCCAGATGATGCCGGCTTCGTCGTGGCTGGCCTCGATGATTGCCCCGAGCAGGCGGGTCGGACCGATCCCGTAGCTGCCCATGGATACGGGCACCTGGTTACCGTCCGGACCCGCGACTTTGGCGCCCATGGGCTCGGAATATTTGGTGCCGAAGTGGAAGATATGGCCGACCTCGATGCCGCGGGCGCTGATGCGGTCCAATTCCGTCATCGTCTTCCACGCCGTCTCGTCATGCATCTCGTCGGTCGCGGCGTAGGGCGTGGTCCATTGCTCGACCAGCCGCGTCAGGCCCTCGGCATCGGAGAAATCCGTGTCCGGCCCCGGCACCTCGAATTCGAGGAAGGACCGGTCGCAGAAGACCTCGGATTCACCGGTCTCGGCGAGGACGATGAACTCGTGCGACAGATCGCCGCCGATCGGGCCGGTGTCGGCGCGCATCGGAATGGCGGTCAGGCCGCAGCGCTCGAATGTCCGCAGATACGCGACGAACATCCGGTAATACGCGATCTTGGCGCTCTCATAGTCGAGGTCGAAGGAATAGGCGTCCTTCATCAGGAACTCGCGGCCGCGCATCACCCCGAAGCGTGGGCGCACCTCGTCGCGGAACTTCCACTGGATGTGGTAGAGGTTGAGCGGAAGATCCTTGTAGGAACGGACATAGGTGCGGAAGATGTCCGTCACCATCTCCTCGTTGGTCGGACCGTAGAGCATGGCGCGCTCGTGGCGGTCCTCGATGCGCAGCATCTCCTTGCCATAGGCCTCGTAGCGGCCGCTCTCGCGCCAGAGCTCGGCCGACTGGATCGTCGGCATAAGGATTTCGATCGCGCCGGAGCGATCCTGCTCCTCCCGCACGATCGTGCAGACCTTGTCGAGCACCTTCTTGCCGAGCGGCAGGAAGCTGAAGATGCCGGCCGACTGCTGCTTGATCATGCCAGCCCGCAGCATCAGCCGGTGCGAAACGATCTCCGCCTCGCGCGGCGTCTCTTTCAGAATGGGGAGAAAATAGTGCGACAGACGCATGAACATGCCTTTGAGGTGAGAAACGTCGAGAATCGAAACCGATGCACCGCAGTCAAGCGGTCTTCTAATGCAGAAGGTGGGGGATTTGAACCGTCAACCGACTCTCGGCATCCGCCAGGTTGGCAGGCTCTTTTCAACCGGTTCAACTGCGTCTCCTCTCCTGCTGCAGTGCATCATAAGTTTTTGGCGCTGCTCGTGAAATTTAAGGTGACAAACGTTCGCTCCTCTGCTTGGGTGCCCCGCACGTAAGAACCGGGACAACAACCTGGCCTAGAAGAACGCGCAATATGTCTTGGGAGGATGAGATCGCGGCGCGGTAATATCGCTGCCGACCCGCCTGGCGGGGAACGATCACGCGTTCGAACTTCAGCGGGACCGCCTTTGCGGTCCCGTTTCCTTTTTCGGGCAGAACAAGCCTGTGTTCAGCGGCCGGTCAAGATGGCCTGCAGATCATCCATCGACCATCCGAACGCCCAGCTCAACGCGATGTAGAGCGCGAGGAGCGCCGCCGAGACGAGCGTCGTCCGCAGGAAGGCGCGCAATATGTGACGAGCACCGCTTTCGGGGGCGCTGTCCGTCGTGCCGAGCGTGACGCCCTCGCCGCTCTCGTCCTGGGTGCGCATCGAAAACGGCAGCACGGCGAACAGCGTGATCCACCAGAGCACGAAATAGACGGCTATCAGGAATACCCAATCCATAGTCGTCAGACCTCCTCGAGCTCCACGAGCGTACCGGCGAAGTCCTTCGGATGCAGGAACAGCACCGGCTTTCCGTGTGCGCCTGTCTTGGGCTCACCGTCGCCAAGAACCCGCGCACCCTGCGCCGTCATCCGCTCGCGGGCGGATGTGATGTCATCGACCTCGTAGCAAAGGTGGTGAATTCCGCCGGCGGGGTTCTTTGCGAGAAAGGCGGCGATGGGCGAATTTTCCCCGAGCGGCTCCAGCAGCTCGATCTTGGTGTTGGGCAATTCGACGAAGACCACGGTCACGCCGTGGTCCGGCAGCGCCTGGGGTGAACTGACCCGCGCTCCGAGCGTGTCGCGATAGATCGCCGTGCCAGCCGCGAGATCAGGCACGGCGATGGCGACATGATTCAGACGTCCGATCATCCTTCGCGAGGCTCCCTTTAGACCTGTGACACGAAGACGGTCACGACCGGCTTCTTTCCCCAGACATCACGGGCCGCCGCCCGGACCGCCCGGCGGGCCGCTTCGGCGACGAGATCGAGGTCCTTGCGCCGCTTGGCCGGAATGCTCTCGATCGCACCGATGGCCGCCTCCAGCAGGAGGTCCTCCATGTCATCGCCGGCCCCGTCGGCGGCAGGCAGGCCGATCGCATCGATGTCGGGATCATCGAGCAGTTGCAGCCGCTCGTCCAAAATGACGTTGAGGCAAACGACGCCGGCGAATGAGAGCTTGCGGCGATCGCGCAGACCGACCTGCTCGTCATTGCCATAGAGCAGACCATCCTTGTAGTGCCGGCCGACATCGACCCGCTCGACGATCTCCGCGGCGCCCGGCCAGAGCCGCAGCATGTCGCCATTGCGGATCGAGGCGACCTGCGGAACGCCCTGCTCCGCCGCGAGCGCGGCGTGAGCGGCCAGATGCGCCGCCTCGCCATGCACCGGGACGGCGATGGTCGGCTTCGTCAGATCATACATGCGGCGCAGTTCGTTGCGGCGCGGGTGGCCGGAGACGTGAACGAGGGCTTCGCTGTTCTCCAGGATGCGGACGCCCTGCTCGATCAGGCCGTTCTTGATGTCGTTGATGGCCTTTTCGTTGCCGGGAATGGCGCGCGAGGAGAGGATCACCATGTCGCCCTTGGTCAGGCTGACGGACCGCATCTCCTGCCGCGCCAGCTTGGCCAGCGCGGCGCGGGGTTCTCCCTGACTGCCGGTGCACAGGATGGCGAGGTTCTGCCGGGGAATGGTGTCCGCATCATCCTCGGAGATCGGCTCGGGCAGCCCGTCGAGATAGCCGAGATCGTCGGCGACGTTCATGACGCGCTTCATCGACCGGCCGAGGACGAGCAGCGAACGGTCGCTGTCGCGCGCCGCCTCCATGATCGAACGAATACGGCCGACATTGGAGGAGAAGGTGGTGATGACGACGCGGCCCGGGGCCTTGCGGATCTGCTCCGTCAGGCTCTCATTGACCGCCTTCTCGGAAGGACTCTCGCCATCGGTCATGGCGTTGGTGCTGTCGCAGACGAGCGCCAGCAGCCCGTCGCGTCCGATCCGCGCCAGTTGCTCCTCGTCGACCGGGCTGCCGAGCGCCGGGGCCGGATCGAACTTCCAGTCACCGGTATGCAGAACGCGGCCCGCCTCCGTCTCGATCAGGAGGCTGAAAGGCTCGGGAATGGAATGGGTGACCGGGATGGCCTTGATCGTGAACGGGCCGATCTCGAACGTGTCGTTGGCCTGGAAGAGGCGCATTTCCATATCCAGGCGCTGGTTCTGCTCGCGCTTCGCCTCCAGCATCGCCGCCGTGAAGGCGCTCAGATGGACCCGGCAGCGCAGACGCGGCCACAGATCGAGGATAGCGCCGTAGTGGTCCTCATGGGCGTGGGTGATGACCATGCCCAGCAAGTTCTCGCGCTGGCGTTCGATGAAGGAAATGTCCGGCAGGACCAGATCGACACCCGGAAGCTCGGGTCCCGGAAACGTCACGCCGCAATCGACGACGATCCATTTGCGGTCCTGCTTCGGGCCAAAGCCGTACAGACCGAAATTCATGCCGATTTCGCCGACGCCGCCGAGCGGCACGAAGACGAGTTCGTTCTTGCTGTCGTTCATTCAGTTCTCGTTTGCAAAGAAGAGGTCGCCCGCCGAGATGCGGGTCATCTGGCCACCGGGCCGTTCGAGCATCAGATAGCCATCCGGATCCAGTCCGGCAAATAGTCCGTTGAGGCTCTCGTTCGAAAGATTGACGCGGATCGACTTGCCGAGACCCTGTGCCCGGTCGAGCCAGAGTTCCCGGATGGCGGCAAATCCCCTGCCCCGGTCCCAGACATTGAGCGCATCATGCATTTCACGGGCGAGCCGCGGAAGCAACTGCCGTGGCCGAACATCGGCGCCCTCGGCGTTCAGATGGGTCGCCGGATAGGCCGGATTGTCCGGATGATGGGCGCAGTTGATGCCACAGCCGATGATGACCGCGCCACTGGGACCGGGGTCCGTCGATTCCAGCAGGATACCATTCACCTTGGCGCCGTCGATCAGCACGTCGTTCGGCCATTTCAGCCTAAGTCGACGGTCGGCATACGGCAGGAAATGAGCGATGGCGCGATGAACGGCAAGGGCCGCAACCAGCGGCAGGGTGCTTATGGCGGGAGTGTCGCCGTCTTTGGGAAACAGCAGCGAGGCGTAGAGATTGCCGGGTTCGCTGACCCAGCTTCTTCCGCGCCGGGCACGGCCCGCCGTCTGCCGCTCGGCCGTCACCCAGAAGGGCCCGGACGTGCCCGCCTCCGCTAGCCGCCGCGCCTCTGCATTGGTGCTGTCGACATCGCCGAGAACAACCAGGCCGACGCCTTCGGGCCAGAGGCGGTCGGCGCGGATGGCCGCGCTGGCGTCGGCTGGCCCCGTCACCCGGCGAAGAAGGCGCGTGCGGCGATGTCGGCCGACGCTTCCAGCGGACCGGCGAAGAGCACGTAGAGGAGCGTGAAGGCCGTGGAGAGGCCGAGAACGGTCCCCAGTTCACCCTGGACCGGCTCCAGTCGTCCAACCGGCTCGTCCATCCACATGATCTTGATGATGCGCAGATAGTAGAAGGCGCCGACGACGCTCGTCACCACGCCGATGATGGCGAGACCGTAGAGATTGGCCTCGATCGCAGCGAGGAAGACGTACCATTTCGCCCAGAAGCCGGCGAGCGGCGGAATGCCCGCCAGGCTGAACATCAGCACGGTCAGCGCCGTCGCCATCAGCGGATTGGTCGAGGAGAGGCCGGCGAGATCGCCGATGTTCTCGAAATTGCCGCCCTTCCTGCGCATGGCGAGAATGAAGGCGAAGCTGCCGAGCGTCATCGCCAGATAGATCAGCATGTAGATGGCGACGCCGCGGACGCCTGCCTGCGTCCCCGCAGCGAGGCCAACCAGCGCAAAGCCCATGTGGCCGATCGAGGAATAGGCCATCAGACGCTTGATGTTGGTCTGGCCGATCGCGGCGAAGCTGCCGAGCGCCATCGAAGCGATGGAGATGAAGGTGATGATCTGCCGCCAGTCCGCCGTCAGCGGCTCGAAGGCCTCCATCACCACGCGGACCAGCAGCGCCATGGCAGCCATTTTCGGCGCAGCGGCGAAGAACGCCGTCACCGGTGTCGGCGCGCCCTCATAGACGTCGGGCGTCCACATGTGAAACGGCACGGCCGATATCTTGAAGGCGAGGCCCGCGAGGATGAAGACAAGGCCGAAGAGCAGGCCAAGCTGACGTTCGCCGCCCGCCACCGCTGCCGCGATGCCTTCGAACCCGATCGTGCCGGTGTAGCCGTAAACGAGACTGATGCCATAGAGCAGCATGCCCGACGACAGGGCGCCGAGGACGAAATATTTCAGCCCCGCCTCGGTGGCGCGGACGCTGTAGCGGTTGATCGCGGCGACCACGTAGAGCGCGAGGCTCTGCAGTTCCAGACCCATATAGAGGCTGAGCATCGAGTTCGCCGAGATCATGAACATCATGCCGAGCGTCGACAGCATGATGAGGACGGGAAACTCGAAATTGTCGAAGCGCTCCGCCTTGGCGAAGCCGACGCTCATGACGAGCGTGACCGCCGAGCCGATCAGCGTCAGTATCTTCATGAAGCGGGTGAAGCCGTCGGAGATGAAGGCGTTGTTGAAGGCCACGCCGTCATGCGGCATCAGGACGACAAAGGCGCCCGCGAAGATCAGGATCGCCACGGCCAGCCCGTTGACGATGCGCACGCCGCTATCGGCTGCGAACACGCCGATCATCAGCAGCGCCACCGCGCCGAGGACGATGACCAGTTCCGGCGCCAGAGCGATGAGGTCCGAATTGAGATCGATCGGCATCATTTCGTCCCTTAGTGCGGCAAGGCCGACAGTTGCGCGCCGGCAGAAACCGCGCGCCCGATTTCATTGAGCAGCTGGTCGACCGAGGCGGCGGTGACGTCGAAGATCGGCGTCGGCCAGATACCGAACAGGATCGTCAGCGCGACCAGTGGATAGATGATGAAACGCTCGCGCGACGACAGGTCGACGAGGCCCTTCAGCGAGTCCTTGTCGAGCTTCCCGTAGATTACCCGGCGATAGAGCCAGAGCGCGTAGGCGGCCGACAGGATAACCCCGAGCGTCGCGATCGCGGCGAACCAGGGCTGCGCCTGGAAGGTGCCGAGAAGCGTCAGGAACTCGCCGACGAACCCCGACGTGCCGGGCAGACCGACATTCGCCATGGTGAAGATCAGGAAGGCGACCGCGTATTTCGGCATGTTGTTGACGAGGCCGCCATAGGCGGAGATCTCGCGGGTGTGCATCCGGTCATAGATCACACCAACGCAGAGAAAGAGCGCGGCGGAGACGATGCCGTGGCTCAGCATCTGGAAGATCGCGCCCTGCACGCCCCATTCGTTGAAGGCGAAGATGCCCATGGTGACGTAGCCCATATGGGCGACGGAGGAATAGGCGATCAGTTTCTTCATGTCCTCCTGCATCAGCGCGACCAGCGAGGTGTAGACGATGGCGATGACCGACAGCGTCATGACGAAGGGCTGGAAGTAGACCGAGGCGTCCGGGAACATCGGCAGCGAGAAGCGCAGGAAGCCGTAGCCGCCCATCTTCAGCAGGATCGCCGCCAGCAGCACGGAGCCGGCGGTGGGCGCCTCCACGTGGGCGTCCGGCAGCCAGGTGTGCACGGGCCACATCGGCATCTTCACGGCGAAGGAGGCGAAGAAGGCGAGCCATAGCCATGTCTGCATCCCGACGGGGAAATCGTAGGCAAGGAGCTGGCGGATATCGGTCGTGCCGGAGACGCCGTACATCGCCATGATGGCGAGCATCATCAGCACCGAGCCGAGCAGCGTATAAAGAAAGAACTTGAACGACGCGTAGACGCGCCGTTTGCCGCCCCACACGCCGATGATGATGAACATCGGGATCAGGCCGGCCTCGAAGAACACGTAGAACAGGACGAGGTCGAGCGCGCAGAAGACGCCGATCATCAGCGTCTCGAGCACGAGAAAGGCGATCATGTAGTCCTTCAGTCGCGTCTGAATCGAACGCCAGGACGCGATGACGCAGATCGGCAACAGGAAGGTGGTCAGGATGACGAACAGCATCGAGATGCCGTCGACGCCCATGCGGTAGCCGATGTCGCTGCCGAGCCACGGAACGTCCTCTTCCATCTGGAAGCCGGCATAGGCGTTGTCGAAATTGATCCAGATGACCAGCGACAGGAGGAAGGTGACGACCGTCGTCAGCAGCGCGACGTGACGAATGTTGCGGCGGCCATAGCCCTCTTCGTCGTCGCGGATCAGCGCGATAAGAAGGGCGCCGACAAGCGGCAGGAAGGTTACCGTCGAAAGGATCGGCCAGTCATTCATCTCAGAGGGCGCTCCCGAGCATCATCCAGGTGACGAGGGCAGCGACGCCGATCAGCATCGCAAAGGCGTAGTGGTAGAGGTAGCCGGTCTGTACGCGGATCACGCGGTTGGTGACGTCGATGACGCGCGCCGAGATGCCGTCCGGGCCGAGACCGTCGATCACGGTCCCGTCACCGCGCTTCCACAGGAAGCGGCCGAGGCGCATGGCGGGGCGAACGAAGACGACGTCGTAGAGCTCGTCGAAATACCACTTGTTGAGCAGGAAGGCGTAGAGGCCGGACTGGCTCTGCGCCAGCGCCCGGGGCCGGCTCGGATCGACGATGTAGAACCAGTAGGCCATGCCCAGACCGAGCAGCATGGCGATGAAGGGTGAGAGCGCAGCCCAGGTCGGCACTTCGTGGAAGGCCTCTAGCAGTTCGTTGCCGCCGGCGACGAAGAGCGCCTGCTTCCAGAACTCGCCATATTCGTGGCCGTAGAAGAACCCCTCGAACAGGAGGCCAGCAAAGAGGGCGCCCGCGGCCAGCACGATCAGCGGGACGAGCATCACCCAGGGCGATTCATGGACGTGGTGCATCACGTCCGCCGTCGCACGTGGCGTGCCATGGAAGGTCATGAAGATCAGTCGCCAGGAATAGAAGGAAGTGAAGCACGCGGCGACCACCAGCATGATGAAAGCGAAGGTGGACACGATGCTATGGCTGGCGAAGGACGTCTCGATGATGATGTCCTTGCTGAAGAAGCCAGCCGTGCCGATCAGCGTGAAGGGAATGCCGACGCCGGTCAGCGACAGCGTGCCGATGATCATCATCCAGTAGGTGACGGGGATGTGCTTTCGCAACCCGCCCATGTGGCGCATGTCCTGCTCGTCGGACACCGAGTGGATGACCGAGCCGGCGCCGAGGAACAGCAGCGCCTTGAAGAAGGCGTGGGTGAACAGGTGGAAGATGGCCGCGCCATAGGCGCCGATGCCGAGCGCGACGAACATGTAGCCGAGCTGGCTGCAGGTCGAGTAGGCGATGACGCGCTTGATGTCGTTCTGGACGAGACCGACCGTCGCCGCAAAGAAGGCGGTGATGGCGCCGACGACCGTCACGACGACCAGCGCCGTCTGCGACAGTTCGAAGATCGGTGACAGACGCGCCACCATGACGACGCCGGCGGTCACCATCGTCGCCGCATGGATCAGCGCGGAGACGGGCGTCGGGCCTTCCATTGCGTCCGGCAGCCAGGTGTGGAGCGGCACCTGCGCGCTCTTGCCCATGGCGCCCATGAACAGCAGCAGGCAGGTCACCGTAATCGCCGTCGCCGCCGACATCGCGTAGCCGAAGAAGCTCAATTCGGCGGCCGGGTCGAACTGGCGGGCATTGGCGAAGATCGTCTCGAAATTGACCGAGCCGAACATCAGGAAGATGCCGAAGATGCCGAGCGCGAAGCCGAAATCGCCGATGCGGTTGACGATGAACGCCTTCATGGCGGCGGCGTTGGCCGACGGCTTCTTGAACCAGAAGCCGATGAGCAGGTAGGAGGCGAGGCCGACGCCCTCCCAGCCGAAGAACATCTGCACCAGATTGTTGCTGGTCACCAGCATCAGCATGGCGAAGGTGAACAGCGACAGATAGGCGAAGAAGCGCGGCCGGTGCGGGTCGTGGTGCATATAGCCGATCGAATAGGTGTGAACCAGCGCAGACACCGTGTTGACGACGACGAGCATGACCACCGTCAGCGTGTCGATACGGAATGACCAGTCGACCGCAAGCGAGCCGATGTTCATCCACGTCATGACCGGGACGATCAGCTTCTCCTCGTGGCCGAGGCCGTAGTCGAAGAAGGCGATCCAGGACAGCACCGCCGAGACGTAGAGCAGGCCGGTCGTGATGTACTCGCTGGCCTTGGCGCCGATCGAGCGGCCGAAAAGGCCGGCGATGAGGAAGCCGATGAGCGGCAGGAAGACGATCAGATGGAACATGGGGTCCTTCCTCAGCCTTTCATCTGGTTGACGTCTTCGACCGCGATCGAGCCCTTGTTGCGGAAGAACACAACGAGGATGGCAAGGCCGATCGCCGCCTCGGCCGCCGCGACGGTCAGCACGAAGAGCGAGAAGATCTGCCCGACGAGATCGCCGAGCTGGGCGGAGAAGGCAACGAAGTTGATGTTCACCGCCAGCAGGATCAGTTCGATGCTCATCAGGATGATGATGATGTTGCGGCGGTTCAGGAAGATGCCGAACACGCCGAGCGTGAAGAGGATGGCCGAAAGGGTCAGGTAGTGTCCGATGCCGACGCTCATGATCAGATTCCCTTGCCGCTTTCGACGCTGACGACCTCGATCGCCGTCTCCGGCGTCCGCGCGACCTGCTGCGGAATCGACTGCCGCTTCAAGCCTTCGCGGTGGTGCAGGGTCAGCACGATCGCGCCGATCATCGCGACCAGCAGGATGAGGCCCGCGAGCTGGAAGAAGAAGATGTAGTCGGTATAGAGGACGTCGCCGAGCGCCGCCGTGTTCTGCCGCACCGCGATGTCCGGCACCGGCTGGACCGCGTGGGCCATCGTCTCGGGACCGAAGGTCGTGCCGCCGAGCACGATCGCCAGTTCCGCCAGCAGCACCAGTCCGACCAGGGCGCCGATCGGGGCGTATCGCAGCGCTCCGGACTTGAATTCGGCGAAATCGATGTCGAGCATCATCACGACGAAGAGGAACAGCACCGCGACCGCGCCGACATAGACGATCAGCAGGATCATGGCGAGAAACTCCGCGCCGGTGAGCAGGAACAGCGCGGCGGCGTTGACGAAGGTCAGGATCAGATAGAGGACCGAGTGCACGGGATTGCGCGCGGCGATGACCATGAAGGCCGACGCCACCGCGACGATCGAGAAAAGATAGAAGAACGCGGCCGGCAATCCGGTCAGCAATGCGCCCTGTTCCATGGTTCGTTCCCTGTCGTCCGGACCGATGTTCCTCGGCCGGCCCTGGTTCGGCGACCCGTGCCGCCCTCTGTCAAAATCGCCGGCGGATGCCAATCATCCGCGACGCCGTCCCCTCTCTGCGCGCCGCTTCAGCGGTAGGGCGCGTCGAGCGCGATGTTCCTCGCCAGGCCCTCTTCCCAGCGATCGCCATTCGCCAGCAGCTTTTCCTTGTCGTAGTAGAGTTCCTCGCGGGTCTCCGTCGAGAACTCGAAATTCGGCCCCTCGACGATGGCATCGACCGGGCAGGCCTCCTGGCAGAAGCCGCAATAGATGCACTTCACCATGTCGATGTCGTAGCGCACCGTTCGGCGTGTGCCGTCATTCCTGCGCGGGCCGGCCTCGATGGTGATCGCCTGGGCAGGGCAGATGGCCTCGCAGAGCTTGCAGGCGATGCAGCGTTCCTCGCCATTCGGATAGCGGCGCAACGCGTGCTCGCCCCGGAACCGCGGCGATTGCGGGTTCTTCTCGTAAGGGTAGTTGATCGTGTATTTCGGCGCGAAGAACTGTCGCATCGACAGGCCGAAAGCCTTGACGAACTCGACGAGCAGCAGGGATTTCGCAGCTTGGGCCAGAGCAGCCATCACATATCTCCGAACACAAAGGGGCCGAGGAACCAGCCGATGATCGGGAAGGCGATCAGCTGGACG
Source organism: uncultured Alphaproteobacteria bacterium (assembly GCA_963773525.1). Taxonomy (GTDB): domain Bacteria; phylum Pseudomonadota; class Alphaproteobacteria; order Rhizobiales; family Rhizobiaceae; genus Notoacmeibacter. The sequence continues at coordinate 346,295 of CAVZBM010000007.1, forward strand.
ACGGCCGTCAGACGCAGCACGCCGCGGGGACCTGCAAGATCCATGCGTCTGCCGAGCACCGTCAGCAGCGCGAAATCGGCGGCCGCAAGGATCACGCCGCAAAGAAGGCCGATCAGGTTCGCGCTCATGCCGCACCGCCTTCCAGGAGCTTCAGCACGAAAGCCGTGATTACGACCATGGCCAGCGAGATCGGCAGGAAGACCTTCCAGCCGAGGCGCATCAGCTGGTCGTAGCGGTAGCGCGGCACGAAGGCCTTCACCATGGCAAACATGAAGAACACCAGAAGCACCTTCAGCGTGAACCAGATCACCCCCGGCACCCAGGTGAAGGGCACGAAGTTGAACGGAGGCAGCCAGCCGCCGAGGAACAGGATCGTCGTCAACGCGCACATCAGGACGATGGCGACATATTCGCCGAGGAAGAACAGCAGGAACGGTGTCGACGAATATTCGATCATGTGGCCGGCGACCAGCTCCGCTTCCGCCTCGACCAGGTCGAAGGGCGGGCGGTTCGTCTCGGCCAGCGCCGAGATGAAGAACACGATGAACATCGGGAACAGCGCCAGCCAGTGCCAGTCGAGGAAGGTGTTGGGCAGGCCGAGGCGCGTGCCGAGACCGTCGGTCTGGCTGAGCACGATCTGCGACAGGTCGAGCGAGCCGACGGCGAGCAGCACCGTGACGAGGACGAAGCCGATCGACACCTCGTAGGACACCATCTGCGCGGCCGAGCGCAGCGCGCCGAGGAACGGGTATTTCGAGTTCGACGCCCAGCCGCCCATGATCACGCCGTAGACCTCGAGCGAGGAGATGGCGAAGACATAGAGAATACCGACATTGATGGAGGCGACGGCCCAGCCCTCGGCGACCGGGATCACGGCCCACGCACCCATGGCGAGCACCGAGGAGACGAGCGGCGCCAGCAGGAACACGCCCTTGTTGGCGCCGGCCGGGATGATCGGCTCCTTGAACACGAACTTCAGCAGGTCGGCGAAGCTCTGCAGCAGGCCCCACGGTCCGACGACGTTGGGCCCGCGACGACGCTGCACGGCGGCCCAGACCTTGCGGTCGGCGTAGAGCAGGTAGGCAAGGATGACCAGCAGCGCGACCAGCAGCAGCAGAGACTGGCCGATGATGATCAGCGCCGGCAGCACCCAGGTGGTGAAGAATTCCATCGGTCCCCTGCCCCGTTATTCCGCTGCCTGCGGCAGCGCGCCCTGCACGAAGCGCTGGCTGCATTCGGCCATGACCGCCGATGCCCGGGCGATCGGATTGGTGAGATAGAAATCGGCGATCGGCGAGACGAAACCGCCCGAGCCGAGATCGCCCGACGAAAGGGCCGACAGCGCGCCGGCGTCGGCCGGTTCGATCTCGCCCATCGCCGCCAGATGCGGCACTGCTTCATAGAGCTGCGCACGAAGCTGCGCCAGGCTGTCGAAGGGCAGCTTGTGGCCGAGCACGTCCGAGAGCGCCCGCAGGACAGCCCAGTCTTCGCGCGCCTCGCCCGGGGCGAAGCCGGCGCGGGCGGTCATCTGCACGCGGCCCTCGGTGTTGACGTAGGTGCCGCTCTTTTCAGTGTAGGTCGCTGCCGGCAGGATCACGTCGGCGCGATGGGCGCCGCGATCACCGTGGGTGCCGACATAGACGGTGAAGGCGTCGCCGAGCAGGCCGACGTCGAACTCGTCGGCGCCGAGCAGGAAGACGACGTCCATGTCGTTCATTTCGGCAAGCGGCTTGCCGCCCTCCCCCGGCACGAAGCCGATATCGAGCGCGCCGACTCGGGCCGCGGCCGTATGCAAGACCGCGAGGCCGTTCCAACCCTCTTCACCGGCGGCGAGTTCCGCCGCCTTTGCCAGAAGCGCCTCGGCACCGTCGCCGGTCAGGGCGCCCTGGCCGACGATGACGAGCGGCCTTTTTGACTCGTCCAGCACCTTGGCGAAATCGCCGAGGTCGCCAAGCGCTGCCGGACCGCTGCCGAGATGGGCGTATTCATATGTCAGATCGAGGCGCTCGCCGATCAGCGCGATCGGCAGGTCCGTCGCACGCCAGTGCTTGCGTATGCGGGCATTGACGACCGAGGCTTCCCAACGCGGATTGGCGCCGACGATGAGAACCGCGTCGGCCTGCTCGATGCCGGCGATCGTCGGATTGAAGAGATAGGAGGCGCGTCCCTTGGCCGGATCGAGACGGACGCCGTCCTGGCGGCAGTCCAGATTGGCCGAGCCGAGGCTCTCCATCAGCAGCTTCGCGGCGTACATCTCCTCGACGGCGGAGAGGTCGCCGGCGACTGCGCCGATCTTGTCGCCAGAGGTCGCGGAGACCTTTTCGGCAATGACCTCGAACGCTTCGGCCCAACTCGCTGGGCGCAGCCTGCCGCCGTCCCTGACATAGGGCCGGTCGAGCCGCTGGGCGCGCAGCCCGTCCCAGATGAAGCGAGTCTTGTCGGAGATCCACTCCTCGTTCACGTCCTCATTGGTGCGCGGCAGGATGCGCATGACTTCGCGGCCGCGCGTGTCGACGCGGATCGCCGAGCCAACGGCATCCATGACGTCGATCGTCTCGGTCTTCTGCAGTTCCCAAGGCCGCGCCTGGAACGCATAGGGCCGGCTGGTCAGCGCGCCGACCGGGCAGAGGTCGATGACATTGCCCTGCAATTCGCTGGTCATCGCCTGTTCGAGATAGGTCGTGATCTCGGCGTCCTCACCGCGTCCGACCAGGCCGAGTTCGGAAATGCCGGCAACCTCGGTCGTGAAGCGGACGCAGCGCGTGCAGTGGATGCAGCGCGTCATGATCGTCTTGACGAGCGGGCCGATATATTTGTCTTCGACGGCGCGCTTGTTCTCCAGATAGCGGGAGCTATCGACGCCGAAGGCCATCGCCTGGTCCTGCAGGTCGCACTCGCCGCCCTGGTCGCAGATCGGGCAGTCGAGCGGATGATTGATCAGCAGGAACTCCATCACGCCTTCGCGGGCCTTCTTGACCATCGGCGTGTTGGTGTAGACTTCCGGCGGCTCGCCATTCGGGCCCGGACGCATATCGCGGACACCCATGGCGCAGGAGGCCGCGGGCTTGGGCGGGCCGCCCTTCACCTCGACGAGGCACATGCGGCAATTGCCGGCGATGGACAGCCGCTCGTGAAAACAGAAGCGCGGAATCTCGGCGCCGGCTTCCTCGCACGCCTGCAGCAGCGTGTAGTGATCCGGAACCTCGACTTCCCTGCCGTCGACCTTGATCGTCTTCATATCGATCCCGTGTTCTCGCTCATCCGCAGCGCCGGCTCCGCCAGAGTTGCCAGATGCGGCGCGTATCCCCAGCCAAAGGCGCGGTCCGTATCGCCGTGCACGTCGAGATGGTCAAGCCGTTCGGCCGCCTCTTCCAATGTCGGGCGATGGCCCTCCGGCACCCACCACATGACGAAGTGATCGCTCTCGATCGTCTCGAACCATTCCTGCCTGCGCTCATGGAAGCGCTTGTGGATGGTCCGCCAGACGAAGCCTTCCAGAGCTTCGACGCTTTCCCATACGCTCAACGTGAAGATCGTGTCCGGTCCCCACGGACCGACCTGCGGGGCCGGCTCGCCGCCGCTCTCGCCGAGACGCCATACATAGCCTTCGCTCCTTTGCGCAAGGGCGTTGACCCGATTGATCCCGCTTATGAAGTCCGCAATCCGCGGATCGTGAAGGGCAAAACGGGGTCTCGATATGTTGAGGTGGGCGAGGTGCATGATCTAGCGGTCCAACTCCGACGCTTCAGGACTTCTAT